>OY970250.1:0-2787458 GCA_963715575.1 uncultured Actinomycetes bacterium | reverse complement strand
GCGAGGCTGGCGCGCTCGAGCGTCGTCGACGCCGTCTCCAGCCTCGGCGCCGTGCCGCTCGAGACCGACGCCTGGGGCCTCGACGTCGTCGTCTCCGGCTCGCAGAAGGCGCTGATGACCCCGCCCGGGCTGGCGATGACGACGGCTTCGCCCGCCGCGTGGGAACGCACGGCGGCCTCGACCTCGCCGCGCTTCTACTGGGACTGGGAGAAGACGCGCAAGGGCCAGCAGACGCTCGACGCGCCGTTCACGCCGCCGGTCTCGCTCGTCGCCGGCCTCGACGTCGCGTTGGCGATGCTGCTCGAGGAAGGCCTCGACGCCGCCTTCGACCGGCACCGCCGCCTCGGCCGCGCTTGCCGGGAAGGGCTGAAGGCGATGGGGCTACAGCTCTCCTCGCCCGACGACGACAGCTCGGCGGTCGTGACCGCGGCGTTCGCCCCGGACGGGATCGACTCCGACGAGCTCGTGCTGCTGCTGCGCGACCGGCACGGCGTCACGCTCGCGCCGGGCCAGGGCGAGCTGAAGGGCAAGATCTTCCGCGTCGGCCACATCGGCTACTACGACGTGTTCGACATCACGACGGCCCTCGCCGCCGTCGAGCTGGGCCTGGTCGAGCTCGGCGCCGAGGTCGAGCGCGGCGTCGCCGTCACCCGCGCGCTCGAGGCCTTCGAGCAGACACCGGTGTGAGAGTCCTCGTCCGGGAGCCGATCGCCGAGGCGGGGATCGAGCTCCTGCGCGAGCGCTTCGAGGTCGATGTGGACGGCAACGGCGACCTCGCCGAGACGATCGGCGACTACGACGCGATCGTGATCCGCTCGGCGACGAAGCTGACCGCCGACCTGATCGCGCGCGCCGACCGCCTGAAGGTGATCGGGCGCGCCGGCGTGGGGGTGGACAACGTCGACGTCGAGGCCGCCACGCGGCGTGGGATCGTCGTCGCCAACGCGCCCGAGTCGACGGTCATCTCGGCCGCCGAGCACACGGTCGGCCTGCTGGTCGCGCTCGCTCGCAACATCCCGCAGGCGCACGCCGCGCTCAAGCAGGGGCGCTGGGAGCGCTCGGCGTGGGGCGGGGTCGAGCTGGAGGGCAAGACGCTCGGCGTGCTGGGCTTCGGGCGCATCGGCCAGCAGGTCGCGCGCCGCGCGCTCGGGCTCGGGATGCGCGTCCTCGCCTACGACCCGTTCGTGGCCAAGGAGCGCTTCCGCGAGCTCGGCGTCGAGCGCGTCGAGAGCCCGGACGAGGTGCTCGCCGCCGCCGAGTTCCTGACCCTGCACTTGCCGCTCACGCCCGAGACCCGCGGCTTCCTCGGGCGGGAGGCGATCGCGAAGCTGCCCGACGGCGCGCGCGTGATCAACGCCGCCCGGGGCGAGCTCGTCGACGAGGAGGCGCTGGTCGAGGCGCTGCGCTCGGGCAAGCTCGCCGCCGCTGCGGTCGACGTCTACGCGCAGGAGCCGTACGAGGGGCCGCTGCTCGAGCTCGACAACGTCGTCGCCACACCGCATCTCGCTGCCTCCACCGAGGAGGCACAGGACCGCGCCGGCGTGATCGTCGCCGAGCAGGTGGCGGCCGCGCTCGAGGGCGGCCTCGTCACGAACGCGGTCAACATCCCCTCGATCGGCGCCGAGGATCTCGAGGTGCTCGGCCCGTTCGTCCCGCTCGCGGCCAAGCTCGGGCGCCTGGCGATGGAGCTCGCCGAAGGCCGCGCGGGGCGGATCACGATCTCGTACTACGGGGCGCTCTCGGGTTACGACACGCGCCTGCTGACCGTCGCGGCGCTGAACGGCGCCTTCCAGGGCCGCAGCGACCAGCCGGTCAACTACGTCAACGCCCCGGTGGTTGCCACCGAGCGCGGAATCGAGGTCGCCGAGGAACGCCGCCGCGCCTGCCGCGACTTCACGAACCTGATCCGCGTCGACGTCGACGGCCTGCGGGTGGCGGGCACGATCATCGGCAACGAGAACCGGCACTGGCTCGTGAACGCGCTCGGCTTCGAGCTGGAGATGGAGCTGGCGCCGCTGATGGTCTTCTTCCGCTACGACGACGTGCCGGGTGTGATCGGGCTCGTGGGCACCGTCTTCGGCGACGCGGGCGTGAACATCGCCAACATGGCCGTCTCGCGCAGCCGCCGCGGCGGCAAGGCGCTGATGGCCCTCTCGCTCGACGCCGAGCCGCCGCCCGAGCTGGTCGAGGCGGTGCGCGAGCAGGGCTTCGACGACGCGCGCCTGATCAGGCTGGCCGGGGGCGACGAGGGTTGAGCCGCCGGACGACCCGTGCCGCGACGCGGTCGACCTTGTCCACGATCGCGTAGCGGCGCCGCCGGCGTACGACCTGCTCGACCTCGGGCAGCACGTGCCCGCGCTTGACGAGGAACCGCGTCGGATGCTCGCGCACGGCTTCGTACTCTTCGAGCGGGACCTCGATCCTGCGCGTGCAGTGGTCGTCGCCGCACTCGCAGAGGAACTCGGCCTCCTCGGACTCGAAGCGCTCGGACGCCTCGGCGATTCCCTCGTTCACGGCGCGGAAGAAGGCCTCGTTCCGCGCGATCTCTGCTCGTGCCGTCATCGGGGGTAACAACGCCCGAGCTCCGCATTCGGTTGCGCCGGTACCCTTCCGGCGTGGCGACCAGTGCCTGGCCGGAGGCCGTCCAGCGGGTCACCTCCTTTCTGCGCGAGGCTCGCGCGGAGGTGCGAGTCGAAGAGTTCCCGGAGGGAACCCCGACCGCGAAGGACGCCGCGCAGGCGGTCGGGTGCGAGCTCGGCCAGATCGTCAAGTCGCTCGTCTTCGACTGTGACGGCCGTAAGGTGCTGGCGCTCGTGCCGGGCGACCGGCGCGCCGACTCCGAGAAGGTCGCGCGCGCGGCAGGCAGCAAGTTCGCGCGGATCGCGGGCAGCGAGGAGGTGCGGGAGGCGACGGGTTTCGACCCCGGAGCAGTCGCCCCGTTCCCGCTCGAGCACGTCGACGCGGTCTTCGTCGAGCGAACGCTGTTGTCCCGGCCCGTGCTGTGGGTCGGCGCGGGCTCCGAGCGGCACATGGCCGCGCTGTCCCCGACCGAGCTGCTGCGCCTCTCGCGCGCGCGTCCGATGGACGTCGTCGAGCAGGCCCCGTACCATTCGACCTGAGGAGGCGCCCGAATGCGCGAGACCGAGAAGATCTGGATGAACGGAGAGCTCGTCGACTGGGCCGACGCCCGGATTCACGTCGGCGCGCACGGGCTGCACTACGGCTCCGGCGTCTTCGAGGGCATCCGCGCCTACGAGACCGACAAGGGCTCGGCCGTCTTCCGGCTGACCGACCACCTCAAGCGCCTCCACAACTCGGCGAAGCTGCTGCACATGGAGCTGCCCTACTCGGTCGAGGAGCTCCGGGCCTCGTGCCACGAGCTGATTGCCGCCAACGGGCTGCCCGAGTGCTACCTGCGCCCGATTGCCTTCTTCGGCTACGGCGAGCTCGGCGTCTCGGCGCTCGGCAACCCGGTCGACGTCGTGATCATGAGCTGGCCTTGGGGCGCGTACCTCGGCGAGGAAGGCCTCGCCAAGGGCATCAGCGCAAAGATCTCGAGCTGGGAGCGCATCGGGCCGAACGTGATCCCACACGTTGCCAAGGCGACCGGCGTCTACCTCAACTCGATGCTGGCCGTGACCGAGGCGAACCGCGCCGGCTACGACGAGGCGATCCTGCTCACCGCCGACGGCTTCGTCGCGGACGGCTCGGGCGAGAACGTCTTCATGGTCAAGGACGGCGAGCTCTACACGCCGGACCTCTCGACCTCGATCCTGCCGGGCATCACGCGCGACACGGTGATCCAGATCGCGCAGGACCTCGGCTACCGCGTGCACGAGAAGGGGCTGATCCGGTCCGACCTCTATCTCGCCGACGAGGCCTTCATGACCGGCACCGCGGCCGAGGTGACGCCGCTCCGCTCGGTGGACGACGTCGAGATCGGGGTGGGGCCGATCACGCTCGAGATCCAGGAGGCCTACCTGGACACCGCGCGCGGCCGCAGCGAGCGCTGGGCCCAGTGGCTCGAGTACGCCACGCCCGCGCCGGCCGAGGCTTGAGCACCGGCCTGCGGGAGATTCCGCTCGCTCGCCCGCTGCTGGAAGAGCGGGAGGAAGAGCTCGTGCTCGAGGTGCTGCGCTCCGGGCGGCTCTCGCTCGGGCCGACGATCGACCGCTTCGAGGAGCTGCTGGCCGAGCGAATCGGCGCGCCCTACGTGGCTGCCGTCTCGAGCGGCACCGCGGGTCTGCACCTGCTCTGCCGTATTGTCGGGCTCGGGCCCGGCGACGAGGCGATCACCTCGCCGATCTCCTTCGCCTCGAGCGCGAACTGCTTCATCTTCGAAGGCGCGACGCCGGTCTTCGCCGACGTCGACCCGCGCACGCTGAACCTCGATCCGGCGGCGGTCGAGGCCGCGATCACCGAGCGCACGAAGGCGGTCGTGGCGGTGGACATGTTCGGCTATCCCTGCGAGCTCGAGGAGCTGCGCGCGCTCTGCTCGGAGCGGGGGCTGGCGCTGATCGAGGACGCGGCGGAGGCGCTCGGCGCCGAGTACAAGGGCGAGCCGATCGGTTCGCAAGGCCCTTCGGGCGTGTTCGGCTTCTACCCGAACAAGCAGCTGGCGACGGGCGAGGGAGGCGTCGTCTTCACGCATTCGGAGCGCGAGTGGCAGCTCGTCCGCAGCCTGCGCAACCAGGGCCGCGACTACGACGGCGGCGCCTGGTTCAACCACGTGCGCCTCGGCTGGAACTACCGCTGGACGGACGTGCAGGCGGCGATCGGGATCGCGCAGCTCGAGAAGCTGGACCGGTTGCTGGCCCTGCGGGCGGAGGTGGCCGAGCGGTACGGGCGGCTGCTCGAGGACGTGGGCGTCGAGCCGCTGTGCGCCGACGACGCGGATCACCGGCGCTCCTGGTTCGTCTACGTGGTCGCGCTGCCGCAAGGAGCCGACCGCGACCATGTGATGTCGGAGCTGCGAGCGGCCGGGATCGGCACCGCCGACTACGTGCCGTGCGTCCACCTGCAGCCGTACATGCGCGAGGCGTACGGCTTCTCGGAGGGCACGTGCCCGGTCGCCGAGGATGTCGCCTCGCGGACGTTGGCGCTGCCGTTCTACCCGCAGCTCGAGGCCGATGACCAGGAGCGCGTGGTCGAGGCCCTGCGCAACGTGCTCTAGACCTGCGCTCCAGACCTGTGGACGAACCGGCACGGACCCGGCGCCGTCCGGTCACACACTTGCGCGCTCGGCGCGGCTAACGTCAACGCCGAGGGCGGCGGGTATGCAACCCCACCGTTCTGGGCGGGGGTACGGGTTGGCGCGCGCGCGAGAACACCAACCTGTCGCGTTACGCCCGGTCGCCCGGCGATAATCCCGGCATGGCGGACGGTAACCGGATGGTCTTCCTCGGCTTCGGCAAGTACGCGCGCGCGGACAAGATCTACGCGATCGAGCCTATCCGTGACGAGCGGCGCGGGCACGGGCGCCGCACGCTCGTCTGGGTCGAGGGCGTGAGCGAGCCGATCGTCGCCTCGCGCACGGAGCGCACGATCCTCGCCGACATGGGGCAGGAGCAGGCACTCGGGAAGCCGATCCTCGACGAGGCGCTCGACCTCGCGCAGCGCCTGGCCGAGCAGTCGCAGAGCGGCCGCGTCGACCTGGCCGATCTGGGCCGCCGCGCGCGCCACCTGCTCGAGGCCACCGCCCGCCCGGACGACCCAGACAAGCTCTTCTAGTAACGGTGGGTGTCGCGAGCGCCATCGGATCGACCGGTCGTTTCAGACGGACGCGCGATCGGAGGTCGCGGTCCTGATGTCGGCATCGCAAGCGACGCCTTAGTGGAGCCCTCCGAGATCCGCGAGCCCGGGCTCGTCCGCCGGCTGGCGATCGACCTCGGCCCGCTCAAGCGCCACCCGCCCTTCCGGCGACTGTTCGTCGGCCAGACGATCTCGACGTTCGGCAGCGAGATCGCCGCCGTCGCCGCGCCGTTCCAGCTTTACCAGCTGACGCATTCGACCCTGCAGGTCGGCCTGCTCTCGCTCTGCGAGCTCTTCCCGCTGCTGACCCTGACGATCGTCGGCGGCGCGATCGCCGACGCGGTCGACAAGCGCAAGCTGCTGCTCGTCACCGAGGTGCTGCTGGCGGTCGTCGCGCTCGGCTTCGCCTTCAACGCGTCCCTCGAGCAGCCGCGCGTCTGGGCGATCTACGTGCTGGTGACGCTCGCGATGTCGATCTTCTCGCTCGGCGTCGCCGGCATGAACAGCGTCATCCCACGCCTTGTCCACCAGGACGAGCTGACCGCGGCGATCGCAATCGAGAACGTCTACGGCAGCACGACCAATGTTGCGGGGCCGGCGCTCGGCGGCCTGCTGATCGCCGTCCTCGGCCTCAAGGGCGCGTACCTGCTGGACGCGGCCACCTTCACGGCCTCGCTCTGGTCGGTCTGGCGTCTCCCGGCGCTGGCGCCCGCCCACGATGCCGATCGGCCGAGCCTGCGCACGATCGCCGAGGGCTTCCGCTTCGTCCGCCGCAAGAAGGCGCTGCTCGGCATGTTCCTCGTCGACTCGAACGCGATGGTCTTCGGGATGCCGCGCGCACTCTTTCCCGCGCTCGCTTTGAACCGTTTCCACGGCGGCGCCGGCGTGCTCGGCCTGATGTATGCCGCGCCCTACGCCGGCGCGCTCGCGGCCTCGCTCGTCTCCGGCTGGACCGCCCACGTGCGCCGCCAGGGCCTGGTCGTGTGCATCGCCGCCGCACTCTGGGGCCTGGCGATCGCCTTCTTCGGCTTCGCCGAGACGCTCTGGCTCGCCCTGCTCCTGCTCGCGGCAGCCGGTGCCGCGGACAACGTCAGCGCCGTCCTGCGCGGGACGATCCTCTGGAGGGTCACACCGGATCCGCTCCGGGGCCGCGTCTCCGGGATCGAGTTCGCGCAGGTCGCGGCGACACCGGCGCTCGGCAACGTCGAGGCCGGGCTCGTCGCCTCGCTGACGAGCGTGCGCCTCTCGATCGTCTCCGGCGGGCTCCTCTGCATCGTCGGTACCTTCGTGGTCGCCCTTGCCGTCCCCGCCTTCATCCACTACGACTCGCGCGCTCCCGGCTGAGGCCTTCGCCCGCAGCGTCCACGAGGTCGCGCCCGCGCTGATCGGGGTGACGCTGCTTGTCGACGGCGTCGGCGGGCGGATCGTCGAGGTCGAGGCCTACGACCACGAGGACCCGGCGAGCCACGGCTACCGCGGCCGCACCGAGCGGAACGCGTCGATGTTCGGCCCGCCAGGGCGCGCCTACGTCTACCGCTCGTACGGGATCCACTGGTGCCTGAACCTCGTCTGCGAGGACGAAGGCGTGGCGAATGCCGTGCTCGTCCGTGCGCTGGAGCCGACGCACGGGCTCGAGGCGATGCGCGAGCGACGCGGGCTCGACGACCCGCGGCTGCTGTGCAGCGGCCCGGGCCGGCTCTGCCAGGCACTCGGCGTCACGCGCGAGCACGACGGTCTCGCGCTCGACCGGCCGCCGTTCGAGCTCCTCGCTGCCGAGGCGCCGGTCGAGGTGGTCAGAGGCCCGCGGATCGGGATCACGCGCGCGGCCGAGCTGCCGTGGCGCTACGCCGAGGCCGGCTCACGCTTCCTCAGCCGCTAAGGCATCGCTTGCGATGCCGACCAGAGAGGCCAAGCTGGCTTGGCCGCTTTACCTTACGACCAGCGTGACGACCAGCCCGCGCTTGCCTGCCACGCCGCCGCGCGGCGTCTGCCCGATCACCTTCGCCGTTGCCGGCTGCTCACCGGCGAGCTTCCACTTCAGGTGGTACCGCTCCAGGCGCGCCTTGGCGCGCCCGAGCCGCAGGCCGACCACATTCGGCACCCTGCCCTGCAGCGCCTTCGGCACCACGAGCGTCACCTTGCCGTAGGACGAGAGCGTTCCCTTGGCCGGAAACTGCCGCACGACGACGCCGAGCTTCTGCAGCGGCTTCGCCGGTTCGTAGACGTACTGCGGCGTCAGCGGCTGGGCGGCGAGGCGGGCATTCGCCTCGGAGATCGTGCTCCCGACCACCCTCGGCACCTCGACCTCGTTCACCTTGCAATTCGCGGTCCGCGCCGGGCCCTCGCCTGCGAAATAGAGCAGCTGCTTGGTGCTGTTGCAGTTGCCGTTGTCGAGCTGGAGCTGTCCGTTCCGGTAGACGACCGTGCGCGGCACGGAGTAGGGGAGCGAGACGCTCGGGAAGTCCGTCGGCGGGTCGTGCAGATAGGACAGCGCCCGCTCCATGAAGCTCTTCCAGATCAGCGCCGGGAAGGTGCCGCCGGCGACCGCGTCGCCGTTGTACTCGGTCAGCATCGGCTTCAGCGTCGTCGGGTAGCCGACCCAAACCGCCGCGACCAGCTGCGGCGTGTAGCCGACGAACCAGGCGTCGCCGTAGTTCTCGGTCGTGCCCGTCTTGCCCGCGACCGGCCGCCCGTCCGAGAGCTGCGCGCGCTTGCCCGTACCGGCCCGCATGACTCCCTGGAGCAGGGAGGTGACGAGCGCCGCTGTGTTCGCGGTCAGGACGTGCCGGCCGACCGGCAGGTTGCTGTCGACGATCCGGCCTGCCTCGTTCCGCACGTCCGAGATCGCCCGCGGGTGGTTGCCGAAGGCGGCGCCGTCGATCCGCAGCCCGCCGTTGTCGAAGGTGGAGAAGGCGCGCGCCATCTCGAGCGGATTAACCGCCTCGGCACCGAGGCCGATCGCGAAGTAGTTCTTCAGCGGGCTCGCGATCCCGAGCTTCTTCGCGGTCCGCACGATCGCGGCCGGCCCGACGAGCTGGGTTAGTTGCGCGTAGACGGTGTTGTCGGAGACCTCGGTCGCGGTCGCGAGCGAGATCCGCCCGAGATCGGAGTTCTCGTAGTTGTGCACGTACCAGAGCTTGTCGCCGAGCGGGATCGAGACGGGCCCGGACTCGAACTCGGAATCGGGCGAGATGCCGTCCTTCAGGGCCGTCGCGAGCACGAACGGCTTGAACGAGGAGCCCGGCTGCCGCTCGCCCTGGACGGCGAGGTTGAACTGGCTCTTGCGGTAGTTGTTGCCGCCGATCATCGCCAGCACGCTGCCGTCGCGCGGATCGACGGCCACGAGCGCGGCCGAGGGGCCGTTCGGGTCGGTGAGCCACTTCGTGATCGCCTGCCGCGCGAACCGCTGGATGTTCAGGTCGATCGTCGTGCGCACGCGCAACCCGCCGCCGAAGACCCGGCCCGCGCCGTAGCGGTCGATCAGCTGCTGCTGGACGTAGTTCGTGAAGTAGGGCGCGGGCCCGCGCTCGCCCGAGAGGTGGATGTCCTCCGGGTTCGGCAGCTTGGCCTTGGACGCGTTCGCGTACTCGGCGTAGGTGAGGTCGCCCTGGTCGAGCATCGCCTTCAGCACGAGGTTCCGCCGCTCGCGCGCGGCCTTCGGGTTCGTCGCCGGGTCGTAGCGCGAGGGGTCCGCCGGGATGCCGGCGAGCATGGCGGCCTCGGCCCAGCCGAGCTTGTCGGCCCCGTGGTGGAAGTAGGTCAGCGCCGCCTGCTGCACGCCGTAGGCGCCGTTGCCGAAGTAGATCGTGTTCAAGTAGGCGGTCAGGATCCGGTCCTTCGACCAGCGCTGCTCGAGCTGCCAGGCGAGCGCGGCTTCCTTCAGCTTGCGGCCGATCGAGCGCTGGTTCTTCGTATACGTGTTCTTGACGAACTGCTGCGTGATCGTCGAGCCGCCCTCGACCACCTGCTTGTGCCGGGCGTCCTGCCAGACCGCGCGCATGATTCCGTGGATGTCGACGCCGCGGTGCTCGTAGAAGCGCTTGTCCTCGATCGCCACGATTGCCAGCTTCATCCGGTCGGAGATGTCGTTCGGGCCGACGAGGATGCGGCTCTGTTGGCCTCGCAGCACCGACAGGACGCGCTTGCCCTTGCGGTCGTAGATGTAGCCGTCCACCTCGCGCTGCTGCAGCCGCGCCGGGTCGAGCGAGGGGATCTCGCTCGCCACCGAGGTGACGAGGCCGAAGGTGAACGACATCGACCCCAGCAGGAAGAGGATCAGGAGGAGGCCGAACAGGCGCAGCTTGCGAATCCTGCGCCGCGGTCTGGCAGACGCCTGCTTTCGAGCGGAACGCGGCACGAGAAGCCGAAGATTGTAACGGTAGACTCGCCGCTCACATGGGCCTGGCTGAGCTAACTCGTAACGCGGTCGACGTGCTGCCGGAGGGCGGGCTCGAGCAGAAGCTGAAGCTCGGCCGGCCGCTGCGGGTCAAGCTCGGCATCGACGTCACCTCGCCCGACATCCACGTCGGCCGCGGCATCCCGCTCCAGCGCATGCGGGCCTTCCAGGACGAAGGCCACATCGGCGTCCTGATCGTCGGCGACTACACGACGCGAATCGGCGACCCGTCGGGCCGCTCCTCCGAGCGCCCGGTCCTGAGCGACGAGGAGATCGAGCGCAACGCGAAGACGCTACCTCGACCAGGCAATGGTCGATCCTCGATCCCGACCGAACCGAGGTGCGCTACAACGGCGAGTGGCTCTCGAAGCTCTCGTACGCGGAGGTCGTGCGGCTCGCGCGCACGATCACCGTCGCGCGGATGCTCGAGCGCGACGACTTCGCGAAGCGCTACGCCGCGCGGCGAGCCGATCTCGGTCTCGGAGCTGCTCTACCCGCTGATGCAGGCGTACGACTCGGTCGCGATCGAGGCCGACGTCGAGCTCGGCGGCACCGACCAGCTCTACAACCTGCTCGCCGGCCGCGAGGTGATGGAGGCCTACGGGCTCGAGCCGCAGATCGCGCTGACGACGCCGCTCCTGGTCTCGTGGGACGGCGACGAAGATGAGCTCGTCGCGTCGGCAACAACATCCCGCTCACCGCCCCGCCGGAGGAGCATGTTCGGCCGCACGATGCGCGATCCCGGACGAGCTGCTCGCCGAGTGGTACCGCCTCGTCTGGAGAGCGCGAGCCGCCGGCAGGCGACCCGCTGGAGGCGAAGCTCGCGCTCGCGCGGTTCATCGTCGCCCGCTCGCACGGGCGAGGAGGCCGCGCGCGCCGCGGAGGACGCACTTCACGCGCGTCGTCCGCGAGGGGCAGGCCCCGGAGGATGTGCCCGAGGCGCCGCTGCCGGAGGGCGATCCCGCTCCACCTGCCGGCCCTGCTGGTCGAGCGGCTCGGGATCGGCTCGACGAGCGAGGCGCGGCGGCTGATCGCCCAGGGCGGGGTCAAGGTCGACGGAGAGGTCGTCGAGCGACGTCGACCTGCCTCGCGAGCGGCTCGCCGGAGCGCTCGTCCAAGCCGGGAAGCGCCGCTTCGTTCGCTTCGCCGCGGCTTGACGCCATTTGGCTGGGTTTCCGCTATCATGCGCGGGCCGCCCGGAAGGGTGGCGTGTAAGACAGTCCCTGTAACTCGACCAGGAGCGCCTTCGGACGCAGTCGGATACGACGGATGTCCGCAGCATCGGAGGCCTCTGGCGCGAGTCGGAGGCTTTTTTATGCGCCGGCCGCCTCGGCGACGGTCTTTGAAAACTCAGCAGCGTGCGAATTACGCCGAGACCTCTCGTGACCGGCTTGGGTCGCGGGGCCTTAAGAACCCGTCACCCCTGCCTTCGGGTAGGGGAGACAACTTTGAGCACAAGCTCGAAGTGAATGCGGTTTGCCTTCTTCGGAACCGGCAAACCATCTTCACGGAGAGTTTGATCCTGGCTCAGGACGAACGCTGGCGGCGCGCTTAACACATGCAAGTCGAGCGAGAACCCGGGCTTCGGCCCTGGGGACAGCGGCGAACGGGTGAGTAACACGTGGGTAATCTGCCCTCGACATCGGGATAGCCCGGGGAAACCCGGATTAATACCGGATGGCCCTCAGCTCTTCGGAGCAGATGGAAAAGGTAGCTTCGGCCTCCGGTCGAGGAGGAGCCCGCGGCGGATTAGCTTGTTGGCGGGGTAACGGCCCACCAAGGCGACGATCCGTAGCTGGTCTGAGAGGACGATCAGCCACACTGGGACTGAGACACGGCCCAGACTCCTACGGGAGGCAGCAGTGGGGAATCTTGCGCAATGGGCGAAAGCCTGACGCAGCGACGCCGCGTGAGGGAAGAAGGCCTTCGGGTTGTAAACCTCTTTCAGGAGGGACGAAGCCACTCGGGTTAATAGCCCAGAGGGTGACGGTACCTCCAGAAGAAGCCCCGGCTAACTACGTGCCAGCAGCCGCGGTAATACGTAGGGGGCAAGCGTTGTCCGGATTTATTGGGCGTAAAGAGCGTGTAGGCGGCCAGGTAGGTCTGCTGTGAAAACTCGAGGCTCAACCTCGAGACGTCGGCGGAAACCATCTGGCTAGAGTCCGGAAGAGGAGAGTGGAATTCCTGGTGTAGCGGTGAAATGCGCAGATATCAGGAAGAACACCCGTGGCGAAGGCGGCTCTCTGGGACGGTACTGACGCTGAGACGCGAAAGCGTGGGGAGCGAACAGGATTAGATACCCTGGTAGTCCACGCCGTAAACGATGGGTGCTAGGTGTGGGCGGTGTCGACTCCGTCCGTGCCGAAGCTAACGCATTAAGCACCCCGCCTGGGGAGTACGGCCGCAAGGCTAAAACTCAAAGGAATTGACGGGGGCCCGCACAAGCAGCGGAGCATGTGGTTCAATTCGACGCAACGCGAAGAACCTTACCGAGGCTTGACATGCACTGGAATGTCGTAGAAATACGGCAGCCCTTCGGGGCTAGTGCACAGGTGGTGCATGGCTGTCGTCAGCTCGTGTCGTGAGATGTTGGGTTAAGTCCCGCAACGAGCGCAACCCCTGTCCTATGTTGCCAGCGAGTAATGTCGGGGACTCATAGGAGACTGCCGGTGACAAATCGGAGGAAGGTGGGGATGATGTCAAGTCATCATGCCCCTTACGTCTCGGGCTACACACGTGCTACATTGGCCGGTACAGAGGGCTGCAAACCCGTGAGGGGGAGCGAATCCCAAAAAGCCGGTCCCGGTTCGGATTGGAGGCTGAAACTCGCCTCCATGAAGGCGGAGTTGCTAGTAATCGCGGATCAGCAATGCCGCGGTGAATACGTTCTCGGGCCTTGTACACACCGCCCGTCACACCACGGAAGCCGGCAACACCCGAAGCCGGTGTCCTAACCCGCAAGGGAGGGAGCCGTCGAAGGTGGGATTGGTGACTGGGGTGAAGTCGTAACAAGGTAGCCGTAGCGGAAGCTGCGGCTGGATCACCTCCTTTCTAGGGAATCCGGAGCTCTTGTAACTCCGGGGGCTGCTCGGCCGTGATGGAATTTACGTCCGTTTCGAGCTCGCCTAGAACTACGTCGACCTCGGTGTACGAGCACGCTGCTGAGTTTTGAGAGACCGCGCCCCGGTGCGGTGTTCTCGTTGTGGCCGGACGAGCGCCGGCGCGCACCTTGAAAACTCCATAGCGGCATACAACGTGTTCTTCACGATCAAGAGACGAAGGGCACACGGTGGATGCCTTGGCGCCAAGAGCCGATGAAGGACGTGGGCGGCTGCGATAAGCCCGGGTTAGGTGCTGACCAACCTTTGATCCCGGGATTTCCGAATGGGGAAACCTACGCGTGGTAATGCGCGCGTGTTCCTGCCTGAATACATAGGGCGGGTAACGGTAAGCGGGCGAACTGAAACATCTTAGTAGCCCGAGGAAAGGAAAGAAACCTCGACTCCCTGAGTAGTGGCGAGCGAAAGGGGAAGAGCCCAAACCTGCTGCGATGCCATAGCGGCAGCTCGTTGTCACATAGGGGTTGTAGGGCCTGCTTCGATCCGCCTGCCGGCGGGTCGGGAAGTTACAAAGTCATGCGTTAGTCGAAGCGACTGGAACGTCGCACCACAGAGGGCAATAGTCCCGTAGGCGAAAACGACGTGATCTTCCTTAGCAGGCACCTGAGTACGGCCGGGCACGGGAAACCCGGTCGGAATCTGCGGGGACCACCCCGTAAGGCTAAGTACTCCTTGGCGACCGATAGTGAACTAGTACCGTGAGGGAAAGGTGAAAAGTACCCCGGAAGGGGAGTGAAATAGCACCTGAAACCGTGTGCCTACAAGCGGTCGGAGCAGACTTGTGCTGTGACGGCGTGCTTTTTGCATAACGAGCCAGCGAGTTACTCTTCAACGGCAAGGTTAAGGAAACGGAGCCGTAGCGAAAGCGAGTCTGAATAGGGCGATTTAGTCGTTGGAGGTAGACCCGAAACTGAGTGATCTACCCATGGGCAGGTTGAAGCGGGGGTAAGACCCCGTGGAGGACCGAACCGACTTGGGTTGAAAACCGAGCGGATGACCTGTGGGTCGGAGTGAAAGGCTAATCAAACTCAGAGATATCTGGTTCTCCCCGAAATATATTTAGGTATAGCGTCACGCGTTCAATTTCAGTTGTAGAGCACTGTTCGGGCTAGGGGGCCTACCAGCTTACTGAACTCGGGCAAACTCCGAATGCTGGAATTCCAGAGCGTGGCAGTCAGAGTCTGGGGGATAAGCTTCAGGCTCGAAAGGGAAACAGCCCAGACCGTCGGCTAAGGTCCCTAATTCCTGACTAAGTGGTAAACGATGTCTGATTGCTGAGACAACCAGGATGTTGGCTTAGAAGCAGCCACCATTCAAAGAGTGCGTAACAGCTCACTGGTCAAGTGGTCGGGCGCGGATAATGTAACGGGGCTCAAGTCAGGAACCGAAGCCACGGACTTCGCTTTGCGGAGTGGTAGGGGAGCGTTCCCATGCCGGCGAAGCGGCGGCGTAAGCCAGCCGTGGAGGCCTGGGAAGTGAGAATGCTGGCACGAGTAACGAAAGACGAGTGAGAAACTCGTCCGCCGAATGCCCAAGGGTTCCTGAGTAAAGCTAATCTGCTCAGGGTTAGTCGGGACCTAAGCCGAGGCCGAAAGGCGTAGGCGATGGCCAACAGGTTGATATTCCTGTACCACGTACCCACCGCTATCACCGATGGCGGGACGGGGTAGGCTAAGGAAACCCAGGCGATGGTCGACCTGGGATAACCGCGTAGGGCGACCGGTAGGGAAATCCGCCGGTCATAAACCTGAGACGGGATGTCGAGGCCCGATAGGGCGCGAAGTTCCTTAAGCCATGCCTCCTAGAAAAGCGTCTAGGGAGGTGGGGCGTGCCCGTACCAAAACCGACACAGGTGGGCAGGTAGAGAATACCAAGGCGATCGGAAGAACCCTCGTTAAGGAACTCGGCAAAATGGCCCCGTAACTTCGGGAGAAGGGGCGCCCCGGTAGAGTGAAAGCCCTTTACGGGCTGAGCTCGAGGGGGCCGCAGTGAAACGGCCCAAGCGACTGTTTACCAAAAACACAGGTCTCTGCGAAGTCGAAAGACGACGTATAGGGGCTGACGCCTGCCCGGTGCCGGAAGGTCACGCGGAGAGGTTAGCCTTCGGGCGAAGCCTTGAAGCCAAGCCCCGGTAAACGGCGGCGGTAACTATAACCGTCCTAAGGTAGCGAAATTCCTTGTCGGGTAAGTTCCGACCTGCACGAATGGCGTAACGACTTGGGCGCTGTCTCAACGAGGGATCCGGTGAAACTGTAGTCTCGGTGAAGATGCCGAGTACCCGTGGTTGGACGGAAAGACCCCGTGAACCTTTACTACAGCTAGATGTTGGAGTTCGGGGCGTGTTGTCCAGGATAGGTGGGAGACTTTGAACCGGAGGCGCCAGCCTTCGCGGAGTCACCCTTGGGATACCACCCTTCGCGTTTTGGGCTTCTAACCCGAGGCCGTGATCCGGCTCGGGAACAGCATCTGGTGGGTAGTTTGACTGGGGCGGTCGCCTCCTAAACTGTAACGGAGGCGCGCAAAGGTTCCCTCAGCACGGTTGGAAATCGTGCGTAGAGTGCAAAGGCATAAGGGAGCTTGACTGCGAGACCTACAAGTCGAGCAGGTGCGAAAGCAGGCCTTAGTGATCCGACGGTAGAGAGTGGAATTGCCGTCGCTCAACGGATAAAAGGTACTCCGGGGATAACAGGCTTATCCTTCCCAAGAGTCCACATCGACGGAAGGGTTTGGCACCTCGATGTCGGCTCGGCGCATCCTGGGGCTGGAGTAGGTCCCAAGGGTTGGGCTGTTCGCCCATTAAAGCGTTACGCGAGCTGGGTTCAGAACGTCGTGAGACAGTTCGGTCCCTATCCACCATGGGCGTTGGAAGCTTGAGAGGAGTCGTCCTCAGTACGAGAGGACCGGGACGAACAGACCTCTGGTGTATCAGTCGTCGTGCCAACGGCGCTGCTGATTAGCCACGTCTGGATGGGATAACCGCTGAAAGCATCTAAGCGGGAAGCCCACCTCGAGATGAGGCTTCCCATCCCCTTCGAGGGAGTAAGGGCCGTGGGAGACCACCACGTTGATAGGCGGGACGTGCAAGCGCAGCAATGCGTTCAGCGGACCCGTACTAATTGCCCGAGGTCTTGATTTTGAACTCGTTGTCGCTGCTATGGAGTTTTGAGGGTGCGCTTTACGCGCGCTCTTGACAGTTTCGGCGGTGATAGCGGCGGGGGTACACCTCTTCCCATTCCGAACAGAGAAGTTAAGCCCGCTCGCGCCGATGGTACTCGGAGGGCAACCTCCCGGGAGAGTAGGTCGCCGCCGACTATTTCATTCACGAAGAGCCGCCTCGAGCGGCTCTTCGTCGTTCTAGGCCGCCCGCAGCTTGTCGAGCCAGTCGGGGTCGAGGGCTCGCAGCCGGCGGACGCGCTCGCCGACCGGCGGATGCGTCACGAACAGGCCGGCGAGGCCCTCCTCGGCGAAGGGGTTGATCGTGTAGAGCGGCTCCGTCGCCGGGCTCGCGCGGAACTCGACCAGCTCCGCAGCCTGCTCGAGCCGGACGAGCGCGTCGGCCAGCCCGTGAGGCGAGCGGCAGAATGCGGCGGCTGCCCGGTCGGCGGCGAACTCGCGCTTCGGCGAGAGCAGCAGGTGGACGATCGCCGCGGCCAACGGCCCGAGCACGAACAAGAGCGTTCGCTGGAGCCAGCCGCCGACGCGGCTCGTCTCGATCAGCGCAGCGGAGACGACGACCGCGGCCGTCTGGACGAGCACGTCGCGGTTGCGGATGTGCGCCAGCTCGTGCGCGAGCACTCCCTCGAGCTCGGCCGGCGGTGCGGCGGCGAGCAGGCCGCTGCTCACCGCGATCGCGCCGCCGCGCGGCCCGCGGCCCGCGGCGAGCGCGCGCGGAAATCCGTCCGGGAGCAGGTAGAGGCGCGGCTTCGGCAGTCCTGCGACCCCGGCCAGGCCTGCCACGCCCGCGTGCACTGCGGGCGCCTCGCCGAGCGGCAGCTCGCGCGCGCCGACCATTCCGAGCACGACCCGGTCGCCGTACCAGTAGGCCGCGCCCGCAACGAGCAGGCCGAAGAAGACGAGCAGCGAGACGAGCCGGTAGCCGCCGATCGGCCAGCCGATCGCGGCGACTGCCGCGCAGCCGCCGGCCACGAGCAGCCAGGCCTTGCAGACGTTCCACGCCGCGACGAGCCGCCAGCGCACGGCTCAGCTGTCGTCCGGCTGCTCGTCCTCCTCCAGCCCGCGCGGCGGCCAGTCCGGCTCGGGCGCGTCACAGCGGCTGGAGCAGTGGAGCGAGGCGATGTTCTGCAGGGGAATCAGGATGTGCCCGTTCAGCTCGAGGTGGGCGACATCGTCGAGGAGGCAGTACGCGGTGAGCACGCCGTCCTGGTAGTCGCCGCCGAAGAGCGCGACCTCGACCTGCTCCCCTTTGTACTTGTTGGTGTAGTCCTCCAAGGCTCGCGGCTCAGTCTAGTCGCCGCAGCGCCTCGCCCTCGGCCGCGAATTCCGCGAGGAAGGCGTTGCCGATCCTCGGCCCGAGACGACGAGCGTCGGCATGGGACGTCCGGTCGGCGAACGCGAAGGCCGCCCGGATCGGCCCGCCGTGCGTGACGGCGAGGATGCGCTCACCCTCGTGAGCGGCGGCGAGCTCGAGCAGCGCCGCGACGACGCGCCGGCCCAGCTCCTCGTAGCTCTCGCCGTTCTCCCAGCCCTGGTCGTGGTCGAGCCAGCGCGCCAGCTGCTTGGGAAACTTCGTCTCGACCTCCGCGCGCGTCAGTCCCTCCCAGGAGCCGACGTCGACCTCGCGCAGAGCGTCGACCGCCACTGGCTCGAGTCGGTGCTCCGCCGCTACCACCTGCGCTGTCTCAAAGGCGCGTAGCAGTGGGCTCGAGTAGACCGCCGCGAGCTCCACGTTCTTGAGCTCGGCGGCGAGCTCGGCCGCCTGCGCGCGTCCGGTCTCGTTCAGCGGCGGGTCGGCATGGCCCTGAAAGCGGCCCTCGCGGTTCCAGTCGGTCTCGCCGTGGCGGGCCAGCAGGATCGTCGTCACGGCGGCACTAGACTAGCCGCCCTTGGACCTCGGCCTGTCAGGACGCGCCTGCCTGGTGACCGGCTCGACCGGTGGGATCGGACAGGCGACCACCGCGCTGCTCGCAGCGGAAGGCGCGCACGTGATCACGTGCGGCCGAGGCGCGGCGCCGGGTGTCGGCGAGGCCGGCCACATCACTGCCGATCTCTCGCAGTCGGGCGAGCCGGAGCGAGTTGTCGCGGAGGCCGGCGAGCTCGACGTGCTCGTGAACAACGTCGGCTATGCGGAGCAGCGCGACTTCCTCGCCGTCACGGATGAGCAGTGGGAAGAGGTCTGGCAGCTGAACGTGATGAGCTACGTCCGCGCGATCAGAGCCGTGGTGCCGGGCATGAGGGAGCGCGGGGCCGGAGTGATCGTGAACGTCTCTTCGACTGCCGGCAAACGCCCTTCGACCGGGATGCCCGACTACAGCGTGACCAAGGCGGCCGTGCTCTCGCTCTCGCGGCTGGTGGCCGATCTGTACGCCGGCGAGGGCATCCGCTGCAACGCGGTCGCGCCCGGGCCGACGGCGACCGAGGCCTGGCTCGGCGACGGCGGTCTCGCCGACCAACAGGCCCTGCGCAGCGGCAAGAGCCGCGAGGAAGTGCTCGATGCGGTTGGCAAGGGCCGACCGCTCGGACGTCTCGCGGAGCCGGAGGAGATCGCCGCGGTGATCGCATTTCTCTGCTCCGATCGCTCCTCCTACGTCACGGGTGCGGCCTGGAGCGCCGACGGCGGCACCGTCCCGATCATCATCTGACCTCCTCGCCGCCTGTGCACAAACCGGCACAGCCTCGTCACGAAGCCGGCACAGACACGACGCAGCTTTCTCGATAGCGTCGACCGCGAGGGAGGCGGGTTCAAGCCCCACCCAATTGAAGGGTGGGCGTGTGGCCGCCCGGCGGCGGGGCCGCTGCCCGGTTGACGGGCTAGCATCGGGGCCGATGCCGGAGCTCGCCGGACGGACTGCCGAGGCCTTCGAGGCAGGCGTCCGCGAGCACGAAGAGCGGTGGCTCTCGCCGGTCGCGGTGCGCTCCTACGAGACACGCGGGCGCGCGCGTGAGGAGGAGCCGTGCCTCCTGCGCACGCCGTTCCAGCGCGACCGCGACCGGATCGTGCACACGAAGGCGTTCAGGCGGTTGATGCACAAGACACAGGTCTTCGTCGACCCCGCCGGCGACCACTACCGCACCCGACTGACGCACACGCTCGAGACCACCGGGATGTCGCGCGGGGTCGCGCGGGCGCTGCGGCTGAACGAGGACCTCGTCGAGGCGATCGGGCTCGGCCACGATCTCGGGCACACGCCGTTCGGACACGCGGGCGAGGAGGCCCTCGACGAGGCCTTGCGCGAGCGCTTCGACCGGCGCTTCCGGCACAACGAGCACTCGCTCCGGATCGTCGACGTGCTCGAGCGCGACGGCCGGGGCCTCAACCTCACGCAGGAGGTCCGCGACGGGATCCTCAACCACACCGGGCCGAACGAGCCGGACACGCTCGAGGGCAAGATCGTCCGCCTGGTCGATCGCGTCGCCTACATCAACCACGACATCGACGACGCCGTGCGCGCCGGCGTGCTCGACCCGGCCGAGTTGCCGCGCGCCGAGATCGAGCTGCTCGGCCCGACCGGCTCGCGGCGGATCGACGCGCTCGTGCACGACCTCGTCGAGACCTCCGCGCGCGAAGGCGACATCCGGCAGAGCGAGGATGTCGGCGCGGCGATGCTCGCGCTGCGCTCGTTCATGTTCGAGCGCGTCTACCTCGGCGAGTCGGCCCGCGCCGAGCACGTGCGGGCGCGCGCGACAGTGCAGCGCATCTTCGCCCACCTGCTCGAGCGTGGCGATTCGGTCGACGACGTGATCGACTACGTCGCAGGCATGACCGACCGCTTCGCACTCAGCTACGCCGAGAGCCTCTGATGGCGAGGATCAAGGAGACCTCGGTGCGCGAGACGGTCGAGGCCGCGGACATGGTCGAGGTCGTCCAGGCGCGCACGCAGCTGCGGCGCTCCGGCGCGCGCTGGACGGGCCTCTGCCCGTTCCACGACGAGAAGACGCCGAGCTTCTCGGTCAACCCGGCGGACAAGTTCTTCTACTGCTTCGGGTGCGGCAAGGGCGGCGACGTGATCACGTTCGTCCGCGAGACCGAGCAGCTCGACTTCGTGCAGGCGGTCGAGTGGCTGGCCGAGCGCTTCCGGGTCACGCTCGAGTACGAGGAGACCTCGCCCGAGCAGGACGCCGCGCGCGGCCGGCGGGAGCGGCTGCTGGCGCTGCTCGAGCAGGCGACGGCGTTCTACGAGCGCCACCTCTGGGACTCGCCGCGCGGCGAGGCGGCGCGGGCGTACCTCGAGGGCCGCGGTCTCGGCGAGGACGTCTGCCGCGAGTACCGGCTCGGCCTCGCGCCCGGCGGGGCGACGCTCGCGCGGAAGGCGCGGGAGAAGGGCTTCACCGCGCAAGAGCTCGCCGCCGCAGGCCTCGTCAACCGCCGGGGAAACGACTATTTCAACGGGCGCCTGCTCTTCCCGCTCGCCGACGCCCGCGGGCGCGTGCGCGGGTTCCAGGCGCGCAAGCTGCGGGAGGACGATCCGCTGCGGGCGAAGTACGTCAACTCGCCCGAAGGCGAGCTCTTCCGCAAGGGCGATCTGCTCTACGGGCTTGACCGCGCGCGCACGGCGATCGCCAAGCAGGAGCGCGCGGTCGTGGTCGAGGGCAACACCGACGTGCTCGCGTTGCACCAGGCCGGGCTCGAGCCGGTCGTCGCCTCGATGGGCACGGCGCTCACCGACCGGCAGCTGAAGGAGCTCTCGCGCCTGACACACAAGGCATGGCTCTGCTTCGACGGCGACGCGGCGGGCGAGGCGGCGACGCTGCGCGGGATGGAGCTCGCGGCGGCCCAGGGGTTCGACGTCCGCGTCGTGACCCTGCCACCGGGACGCGACCCGGCGGACCTCGCCGGCGAGTTCGACGAGCTGCTCGGCCGCGCTGAGAGCTACCTCTCCTACCGCGTGCGTCTCGAGATCGAGCGGGCGCCCGACCGGCAGGAGGCCTTCGTCCGCGTGCGCGAGGTGCTCTCGCGCTTCGAGGATTCGCCGGAGCGGCAGGACGCGGTCCGCCTCGCCGCCGACCGGCTCGACCTGCCGAAGGAGACGCAGGCCGGCTTCGCGCCCGGCCGCGGCGGGCGGGCGACGGGTGAGATCAGCCCGCGACTGCTGGACAAGGGCTTCCGGCTCGAACGCGACGCGCTCGCAGGCGTGGCCGCGCATCCGCAGATGCGGGAACTGCTGGCCGAGCTCTCGCCGGAGCACTTCGACGCCGAGCTGCACCGGCACGCGCGTGCGCACCTGCTCGAGCCGGGCGAGCCGGACGAGGAGCTCGTCCCGCTGCTGGCCGAGCTCGACGCCCGCGCGGGGACCGAGGGAATCGACGAGGAGACGGCCAAGGAGCTGCTGCTCCGCCTGCGCGAGCGCGAGGTGAGGCGCGAGCTCGCGACCGCCGACCTTGAGCGCACGAAAGAACTCCAAGAACAGCTCGAGAAGATCCGCGCCACAGCGGCGAATCTCGCGTAGCCGCCGCTACAATCCGCCCCGCTGAGCACCGTTCCCCGGTAGCTCAATTGGCAGAGCATCCGGCTGTTAACCGGAGGGTTGTTGGTTCGAGTCCAACCCGGGGAGTTTCACCCCTTGCAGCCATGCAGGAACCCGCATTCCTCTATGGGTCAGGTGTGCCAGGAATGCCGGGAATGCGCGTCCGGTGCCTACCCCGGTGCCTACCTCGGGCTGTTTCCGAGCTAGGCGACACTCAGTGGATCATGAGCGCCGCCACCCTAGACTCCCGCCATGAGCGCAGAGCGCGTCGCATTGATCCCCGAATGCGCGGAGTGCGAGATCCCCTGGCTACCGGCCGACGAGGAGCGCTGGCAGGCGTGGCTCACCTGCGACGAGCCGCCGGAACTCGCGTTCTACTGCCCAGGGTGCGCTGAGCGCGAGTTCCGAAACGGCGATTGAGGCGGCACGGCGACTGTGACGCTGGCCTCGTTCGCGATCGTGCTGGCTTTCGATTGGACGGCCGCGACAAACCTCGCTCTGGCCTTCGTCGCGGTGCTCGGTCTGTTCGTTGCTCTCTTCCAGGAGCGGTTGCGCCAGTGGCTGATCCGGTCGCACCTGGACATGGAGATCCGGGGCGAGCCACCGGACACGGTCATGATCGGGATGACCACCCAGCAGGGGATGTCGGTCGGCAAGTCGGTCTGGGTACGAATCCGTGTCAGCCACAAGCGCGGGCCGGCGGCTGAGAACGTCGAGATCCTAATGACGAGACTCTGGCGGGTGAAGGACGGCCAGGCTGAGCTCGTCGAGTCGTTTCTGCCGCTCAGCCTGCGATGGGCGAACCGCACGCCGCCAACCGCCACGGAGCGGATTCCGAAGGGGTTGTTTCGGCACTGCGACGTCTGCGCCTTCGCAGCGACTCAGACCGGTGAGACATGGGTGCAGTTCACGACGCTGATACAGCCGAACCCCGTCGGCAACATCGGCTACCCGAACGTGCAGAAGGCCGGCGACTACCAATTCGAGCTGACGATGAGCGGTGACAACCTACGACCCATGACCAAGCGCTGGGCGCTGTCCTTCGACTCTCAATGGTCGAACGACGAGGCGACAATGCTCGGGCGTATCCACGTCCGCGAAGTCGCGAGCTTCTAGAACCTAAGCCCGCATTGACGTACGCTCAGGGACGATGAGGCAGGCGCCGGCGAAGTCCGCATTCGGAGCGGTGTTCGTTGTGGCCCTGGTGAGCGGCTGCGGCGGTGGTGGCGGCGGCAACGCGAACTCGACCGCAGTCCCGGCCGCGACGACCACCCATCACGACATGACTACCCAGTCGACGCCGAGCACCGAAGAACTCGCCCAGACCTATCTTCGGATCGTGAATCCGGGGAACGCCGAAGCGGACCGCTTCAACGCGAAGGCCGCTCGCTGGAACGATCAAACGACGGGCGAGCAGGCGGCTAAGGACGCGCAGCCGTTGATCGCCGGAATCCAGAAAGCCGACAGGGAGTTGTTGCGGATCGACTGGCCAGCGCCGATAGCGGCTGACATCAAAGAGCTGATCAGAGTCCAAGGAGCCCTGATCGGCGACCTCCGAGGCCTTGAGAACGTGAACGCCTTCTCGGCCGGGAGTTGGTCGAATCAGTTCTCCCAGGACGTCGGCAAGCTCACGGCGGCAGCAAACATCGTTCGCGCTGATCTCGGCCTGCCGCCGAACAAGTCGTAGCCGAGTAACGAGCCGCGAGTACGTTCTCGCTCACTCCATCCTGAACTCGGCCACCCGTCGAGCCCGCCAGCTGCTCGAAAGGCTAGGACTCGAGTCGATAGGCCCGACAGGGGCAGGCGCTCGGGCAACCGCCTGCAGGCTCCGTCTCCCAGATCGCCTCGGCGGTCGCGCTGCTCACCGACCCGCCGTTCATTAGCCGGCTAACGCTCGTCCTCGAGCACTCCGCGGCCGCTGCGACCTCCGAGAGGCTGAACCCGAGCGTGACGAGCGTCGCGACGTGTCCGCGCAGACGCTCGAGCTGGCGCTGCGGAAGGCTGTACTTCGGTTTATGCCTCCAGTCGTGGTTCGCGATCACAGTCTCGGGGCGTTTCGTCGTCACTCCTTCAGATTACGAGGCGATCTGCCTCGATCGCGCTGTGCGAGCGAACGCTGACTAGAAATGGACCGTGGTCGGTATCCGCCGCTATCCCCCTGAAAAACTCGATTCCTGGCTCAACCATGCGCACCCTCCTGCGAGCCCGTCCCAGGCGGCGCCGGGCTCGAACGAACCGGCACCGCTTCCCCGCCGTCTCCGGCGAAGCTTCTACTTGATCCTGAGGACTGCACCGCAGAGGCGTCGGCGCCCGGGCGACGTCTGCTGGGCGTCGTGATGCTTGATCGCGGCTTCGGAGCGCGGCACCATTCGCGTTCTCGCGGGGTGCTCGAACCGGCTCATCCCGAAGACCGTCGGCCCGTCGAGTTCGTAGCGATCCGCCTCCGCGGCGTATCCGAGCCGGCGCAGGCCGGCAACGTTCTCCTGCCACAACCGGAAGGTCAAGACGTTGAGTTCGGCGTCAATCGCGATCGAGCGCTCGAACGCCTCCTCGTTGTCGACCTCGACCAACCGGTTGCCGTTTGCGTCGTAGTGCCGGCGGAGCTCCGCCTTTACCTCGGCATCCGTCATGTCGCCGAACGCCGTCTTAGCCCACGCCATCGCCGTCTCCAATCCAGCTCGAGACGTGACCCCAAAGTCTGCCGCCCATGCTGCCGCGCGGCACGACCGGCGCCTCGGTGTCGGTGTAGAGCTCGCCGAGGTACACGGCCTCTTCCTCGCCGGCTCCCTCAAGGGGCAGTTCGTAGCCGAAGTCGACCGGGCCTCCCTGCTCAAGCTCGTAACCGCGCATCGCGCCTTCCTCCTCGACCACCTCGCCGCCCCAGACCCCCGGCGTGTGCTTGATCCGATCAGCCATTGAATCCGCTCCGCGTTCGGAGCAACGTCTTGGCCAGCTCCTTTTTCGGAATCCTGATCGACGCCCCGACGATCACGCACGGCAGTCGGCCCTGATCAACCAGGCGGTAAATGCTCGAGCGACTGAGCCGCAGGTATTCAGCAGCCTCAGGAACGCGCAGCAAGGCGGGCATCCCGTTTGTATTCACCTGTTGCGTCATGTCACGAATTTTACGGGCGTTAGTGGATGGAGTAGGTACGCTCAGCCGCGAATGCGGCCCTCCCGATTGGCCCAGCGATTCCTGGCCGAGCCCGACGGCGACCTCGCGGAAATGCACCGGCTCGGGATACTGATCCGGACACTGATCCGTAGCGGCCAGGTCGATCCGCTCGTAGGGCTCTCCTACGTCGCCTGGCCGAGTCCTGCGACGCTCGAGCAGTTCGAGCGGCGCCGGGTCGCCGGCGTCCGCGCCGAGCAGGGAGCACGAGCGGCCTACTCCCCTGCCGTCAGGGACGAGGTGCGGCGGCTGCGAGACGAAGAAGGGCTCAGCTACGAACAGATCGGCCTCCGGGTCGGCGTTTCAAAGGCGTGCTGCGTGGATTGGTGTCGCCCAAAGTCACGTGCAAACGATCTCGCGGCGACCTCGGCGGCGGGGCCTCACCCGCAGCGGATTCCGCAGATCGCCAAGCTTGCGCCCGGGGGCTAGCGCACACGCGAGCGCCCGTCGTACGTCGACTCCTGGAGCAAGACGAGGTAGTCGCGAACCCGAATCACCGGGCGCGAGTAGCCCGGAAGCGCCACCACCGGGCACGCACGGAAGACGGCGTCGACGGCGCGGCGCTCGAGCCCGAGCTCACGCAGGTGGCTACGCGTCAGTAGCGCCTCCGGTGTGGCGAGCAGCTCCGCAGCGGTGGGGCGGCGGCTCATGCCGCCGCCCTTCGGCCTGTAAGCGTCTCGACAAGCTCGTTCCAATCGTCCGGCGTCCAGACGAAAACCTCGACTCCCGGGACGAGTCGCAGCAGGTTCAACCACTCGCGCTGCTCAGGGCGAAGCTTGCCGCGCCGACTCTTGAGCTCAGCGACGAGCAACCGCGGCGGGCGCACCGCCACGACATCCGGGAAGCCCCGGCCGTCGCCGCCGATCGGCGTCCGCCAGCTGCCGTCAGCGCGACGCGCGGGGCGAATGTGGAGCGTGCGCCAGCCAGCAAGCCGCGCGACCTCTAGCACGCAGGCCTGGAGCGAGGCCTCGTCGTCGGGGCGATGACTCATGCCCACCAGCCAGAGTCCACGGGCCTCGCCTCGCGCGCGCGTACGCGCGGGGGGCTACAACAACTTGTCCTCTGGACTGTTTTTGGCTTGGAAAGCCAGAGGACAAGATATGGAGAGACGGGGGCTGTCCTCTGGGGATCAGCCATCTTCCCGCCCCAGCAGCAAGGCCGGCTTCGCGTACCAGCGCCACTCCAGAATCGTCCCGTGCTCGTCTTTGACGGGCTGGGCGCCTGCGAGTCCCTCGTCTTTCATCTCGGTGAACGCGCGCCAGACCGTCTTCGAGGAAATACCGAGCTCCGAGGCCACCCGGCCTCGTGTCTCCCCGGCGCTGATCGAGTCGACGCCGGCTTCGCTCAGCAGTTCGTGCAGCCGCGCGCGTGCCGCCTCGCGCTGCGTCGGATCGGGCCCGGGTGGGTCTCGCCGCGCCAGTAGTTGTGAGACCGACTTCCCCGAGCGGCCCTCGTCGATCAGCTTTGCGACGTTCACCGTCTCGCCGTCGATCTCGAGCGGCACCTCGACGATCCGCAGCTTGCGCCCATAGCCGGTGGGCCCGACGTTCGACTTCGTGACCTCGATGTGCCGCACGTCCTCGTCCTCGTCGTCGCGTGCCGCCGTCAGCACGCAGCGACAGGCGTCCTCAAAGGCGACCGAGCCGAGCGCGCCGCGGCCGCGATCCTTGCCCAGGTGGTAGACGGGCACGATCGCGATCTCGAACTCGCCGGCCAGCGAGATCAACGGCTGCAACACCTCGCGCATCTGGTTGTTCTTGGCCATGTCGAGCCCGGAGTCGAGGTAGCTCGCGACCGGATCGACCACGACGAGCGTCGGCTCGACCTCGACAATCGCGTCACGCAGCAGCGGCAGATCGGACGGGAAACGCAAGTTGCGGTGCGTGCCGTCGTCGAGCTCCAGGTCGAGCGCCAGTGCGTGCCGGGCATCACAGCCCGCTGCCTCGAAGCGCGGGCGCACGATGTACGCGAGCGCGTCTTCGGAGCAGAGGAAGAGCGTCCGCTCCTTGCGCTCGGCGAGCTTGGCTGCCAGGTGGACGCCGTAGAGGCCCTTCACCGTGCCGCCGGGGGCGACGAGACCGGTCACCATCGCCCTCGGGATCAGTCCGTCCTCGACGTACTCGAGACGTCGCGCCGCGACGTCGCCGATGCGGACAAGGCGCAACCGGCCCCCACGAGGCTGGTCGTTGCCACTCGGCTCGGCCGGGTAGCGGGCATAGCTGCGTGCGATCCGCCGACAGTCGGTCTCGGTGTGGGTGTGCCCGGGCTCGCAGCGCGGCAGCGTGGCCAGCAGCGCCGCGTAGATTGCCTCCTCGTCGGCGTTGCGCCGCCTCATCGAGCCGGCGAGCGAGGCGAGCGTGCGGTCGATCTCGCCGATCGGGATCGTCTCGGGCAGCGGCGCCGGGGCAGCGCCGTTTGCTCGCTCTTCGAGGAAGTCGAGCACCGCCTGGGGCACCTCACCGAGTGGCGTATTCCAGGGCTCGCGTCCGGCGAGCCAGCGGTAGGGGCGACCGGTGTCGGGATGCACGCTCGGCGGCGCCGCACACTGATGCGGGCCGACGCGCAGCTCGATCCCTTCGTGCGCGGCCTTCTGCCGGTCTTCGGGCGCTGCGAAGTAGAAGTGCAGGCGGTCGCGGCCGGTGCGGACGGTCGGGGTCAGCGGGGGCTTGCCGCCGAAGAGCTCGAGCAGCTTTCGCCCGCCCTCCTGGGTGTCGAACTCGACGACAGCCAGGCCGCTCGGGCCGAGCACGACGCCGACGTTCCAACACTGGCCCCACTCGCGCCAGAGGCCGGCAGCGTGCTCGGGATCGCCGTCCGGCTGGGTCGACTGCCAGCCCTGGCCCTTCGGCACCTTGCCGTCGAGCCGCACCAGCGCCCAGCCGAGCCCCGCGTAGCGACGGGCGAAGTCAGAGAAGACGGCGGCGAGCTCGTCACCCGCCGCCGTCGTGTTTCCCGTACTAGCGGGCAACGTTCCCGCCCAGGTCGAGCTGGCCCCGAAGGACGCGCGGATCGTGCCGGGGCTGGGGATGCCGCCGCCGGTTCTGGTCGACGTAGCTTTCGTCCTGGAGCCTCGTCGGCTTGCGTAGCGCCCGCCGCGCCTCCTCGAGCGCCGCGTTCCGGCCACTCATCAGTAGCCCTCGGGGAGGTCACCGGTGGCCTCGTCGACAGCCGACCGCTCGACCGCCACCCGATAGCCGTGGTACTCGGTGCCGGTCTCGCCGATCTTCAGGCCGCGGTAGTGGATCGCGACCCAGTCGCCGGGCTCCAGCTTGCCGCGTTGGTCGTGCCCGAGCAGCTCGTTCCGGAGCACGGAGTGGAAGGTCGCGACCGTCCACTCTTTGCTGTCTTCGTCCCGCACCACGAAGGCCGGGCAGGTCTGCTCGCCGCCGTTGCGATCCTTGAACGGGATCTCGGTTTCGGCGACCACCCGCCCGACGAGCGTCGGGGGCGAGCCGTCGTGCGGCATCCATGCGTCGGGGAACTCGACTTGAGCGCGAAGGCGCTCTGTTGTACTGTTAGTCATCACTAACCTTTCGTGTTGAGTTCTGTGGGGCCCCGCCTACGCGGGGCTCCGGGCTTTAGAGGGGTCGCGGGAACGTCGTAGGCCGTCGCTCAGGCCCGCGACCCGGTGCGCTCTTCTGATCCGCTCACCTCCTCGAAGCGCCGTAGCTCGAGGAGCAGGTCGGCGTAGCGGATCTCGTGTTGACGGTCGCGCGGCCGCGAGCCGCGCTCCCAGCGGTAAATCGCCGTCCAGCTAACGCCGAGCGCCTTCGCCAGCTCGTGCTGCGAGATATCGGCGGCTTCACGAATGCGGCGCCTCTCGGCCGCCGGCGGCAGCACGCGACGAGCCCGCACACGCGCGAGCAGCTCCTCCTCGGCCTGCGACACTGCCGCCCTCCTCTCCGACCCGGATTTGGTATCCGTGTTACTCACGGAGCCGACGGTAGCACGACCGTGGGTCGGATTCTAGAGCGACACTCTTGAAAAGCGTGTCACTTCCGTGTATGGTTGGAGCATGTCCCGCAAGCGAGAGCACCCGCCGCTCGTCGTCGTCCCCGGCTGGGGCGGCTGGGCCGAGGCCACCTGGCATCGCGGAGAGCCAGACGAGGTCGTCGCCTACGTGCGACTCGAGCTTGGCCCCTTGCCGGTGACGCGCGTACGCGTGGTCGAGCTGCGCATCGCCGAGCCCTGGGTGCGCAACTACCGCGAGCTGCCGGTCGGCCGCATCGAGGCCGCCGTCGGCGCGGATGCAGCCACCTTCGCGGACTTGAGCGCGCATCTAGATCGGGAGCTGCCGCAGAACGACCCGGCCGAGTTCTTCGCGACCAAGAAGCAGATCGCCGGCCGTCCCTTCAAGCGCTACCGCCTCAAGCGGCCCACCTCGCGCCGCCTGCCGGACAGCTTCTACAGGCAGGTTGCAGACGCCTACCAAGATGCCGTCTTCTTTGGCCTGAACCCGCGCAAGGTGCTTGCCGACGATGCGGAAACGCCAGCCGACACCGTCGCGCGCTGGGTGACCACCGCGCGCAAGCGCGGTCACCTTCCACCCGCGCGGCCTGGACGGGTGAGCGCCTGAGATGGCGTCAACCTGGATCGTCACTCGCACGACGAAGGACGGCTCGAAGCGCTACCGCGTCGAGTTCAGGCTCGGCGGCCGCGAGGCGCCGACGGTCTACGGCGGCAGCTTTCGCACAAAGCGCGAGGCCGACGAGCGCAAGCGCTGGATCGCGGGCGAGCTCTCCGCGAAGCGCACTCCTGATCTGCACTGGCACGAGCCGACGGCGCCGACGTTCGCGCAGGCGGCGAAGGATTGGCAGGCGGCGCGTGTCGACGTCGCGGCCTCGACGCGCGAGCAGCACCGGATCCAGCTCGACAAGCTGTTGCCGCTGATCGGGGGTAGACGGCTCGACACGCTGACGGCGCAAGATTTCATCGACGTCGTCGCGCAGCTGCACGCGCAAGGCACGGCGCGCGAGACGATCCGCAAGACGCTCGGCGCCGCTGCGATGGTCCTCGACCACGCCGGCGTCAAGGAGAACCCCTCGCGCGGGATCAAGCTGCCGCGGGAGGAACCGGAGCAGATCAACCCGCCGCGCGCAGCCGACGTGGAGGCCGTCTACCACCGCATCCCCGCCAAGCATCGGCTCGCGCTGCTCTGGCTCGACTGGTCGGGCGCACGCGTCTCGAGCATCGACCACGTCCAGGTCGGCGACTACGACGAGTCACGCCGACGCGTGCGCTTGCGAGCGGCGACGACGAAGACGCGCAAGGCCTTGTGGGTGGAGCTGCACCCGGTACTCGCAGAAGCGCTCGAGGCGACCCTGCCGCACCGGCGCTTCCGTGACGAAGAGGCGCGGCTGTTTGCCGAGTCCGGCGCCGACGCGCTCCGGACTGCGATCGCGAAAGCCTGCAAGGCCGAAGGCATCCCGCTGTGGAGCCCGCACGATTTGAGGCACCGGCGAATCAGCCTGCTGCATTTGCGCGGCACGCCGTGGGCACGGATCGCGGAGTTCGTCGGCCAGCGGGACCTGACGGTGACGGCAAACACCTACTCGCACGTGATGCTCGACGAGGCCGAGCTCGACTACGCGAGTTTGCTGACGTGACTCCGACCTGGGCGGTGATACTCGTCGGCCTGGGAAGTGCGATCCTCGGATCGCTGCTCGCAACCTTGCTGACGATTTCGCATGAGCGCGCAGCCGAGCTTCGTGCTCACATGCTCAGCGCCGCGGACGAATTCTCGACCGGGGCAATCTCAGCTCTTCAGCAGGCGAGGATCGCGGCCGGTGAGGCCAAGAAGGACCCCGCGACGCCGCTCGGCGATGGGACGCACTTCACGCCGGAGATCCAGGCCCATTTCGACAAGGCCAACGGTGCCGTCGACGAGGTACTCGCAAAGCAGGCCCGAGTCCACCTGCTCTTCGGCGACCAGTCCCCCGCCGGGCTCGCCGCCGCGGGTGTGACTTCGCAACTCCGGAACATGCTCGGAGCGCTCGAGCACCGGCCTGATTCGATACGCGATCCCGACGAGATGAGCAGATACAGCCGGAACCACACGAGCACGCTCGAGCAGCACGAGAGGTTCAACCTTGCCGCGCTCGTGGCGCTTCAACAGACGTGGTGGGATCGCTGGCTGGAACGCCGGCAGCTGCGCAAGCGGGTCAGCGAAACGCCCTAAATCCAGCCAGGGACGCTCACACGGTGCCTACCCCCGTGCCACCTCGGCGCTCAAAAGGTGCCGATTAGCAGGCTGCTTCGAGTCCAACCCGGGGAGTTGGCGTGGGGGAAACCCGGTTTCCCCCACGAGCCCCCTCGCTGGTTTCCACAGCAGAAGCACCGGCTGAGCCGGCGCTTCTGCTCTTCGAGTGACAGCAACGCTGGCCCAGCCCAGGAAGCTTCCTATTCGAGCCAGGGACGCTGCACGATTCCTGACACCAGAGGGATTCTCTCTTTGGGTACCGAGCTGAGTAGAGCTTCGCCGGCAGGTGTCGGGTCATAGAAAACCGCCGTCTCGCGCGTCCTTTGCGCGGGATCCGGCTCCTGGTGCAACTCAGCAACCAACTGCTCACGCGTCATCGCGGGCAATTCGTGGCGTTTCGCCGTATAGCCAACCTCGTACGACGCTTCGACCAAGCGTATGAGGCCAAGATCGAAGAGACGCAAGAGCGCGCCCTCGACCGCCTCTAGCAGCTCCTCCTCACGCTCGAAAACGGAATACAGCTGGACCGATCCAAAGGCATTGCTCAGATCGTTGTCTCCGCCTGCCTCCGCGAGCACAATCAGCTCGACGGTCGTCAGGTCTTCGCCGGTAGGAGCACTCACGTCGTCATTCTCTCAGCCGCCGGCCCGTCGCTCTGGTGACATTCCCGCACGCTGGCCCAGGCGACCGCGCTGGGGCCTAGTTACCGCAGCCGCCTCGGGCAATGCAGAACTTGTAGACGGCTGTGCCTTCAGCGTCCCGGGCGATGATCCCCAGGACGCTTTCCTTCGGCAAGCCCTCGGTTCGTACGTAGACGTTGTCCTGAACAAGCGTCTCGGCCTCGCTACCCCCGGCTGTCAGTACGGCGACGCGCGCCACACCGTCGGCGGCAAACCCTTCGAGCCTTCGGATCACCGGCGCGTCGAGTGATCCGCCGAAAACGCTCTCATCCAGGATCGGCTGCTTCGGCGACGGGAAGTCGGGCGAGCAGAAGTAGCTGCTGAACGGGTGTTGGTCGCCGGGATGACTGATCATCACGCAGAGCCCACCCCCTCGGCGATCGGCGACGTAATACGAGCTGCCGTCGCGAGCCGCGATCCGGCGCAGGTCCGAAGCGCGGACTCGCGCCAAACTCTCCTGAGCCGATGCGGGTAGTCGCGGCGAGAGGCCGGAAGCCATTGCGCCGAGAACGTGCATTTGCTCTGACGAGAGTTGATCAGTACTCACCGGTTCGCCGGTGAACAGGTCAGCGAGGCGCCCGCCGATCCCGAGCGCCGGGGTTGCAAGCGCGACCATGGCCACTACGCCGGCGGCGGCGAGCGCCAACCTCCTCCGCTTTGCGCGGCGAGCGCGCGCGACGACGTCCTGCCAGCTGGCCTGATCGACTGGCGCTCCTGAGGCCAGCTCGTTGAGGACGGGGCCGAGTTCGCTCACATCGCCACCCCTTCTAGGTCGTTTCGGAGAGTTGTGTGCGCGGCGTTCAGCGCCGCCGCGACAGTGCCGGACCTGACCTCAAGCACCTCCGCGATTTGGTCGTAGGAGAGATCGGCGTAGTACCGCAGGAACACGGCCAGGCGCTGGCGCTCCGGCAAGGCTCTGAGGTGGCTACGGATCGCCTCGTCTGGCGCTTCGAGATCGTCGTGTCCACATCCGCCGTCGCCGGGCACCGGACCCTTCGCCCGGGCCCTGCCGCGGTCGGCGGCGACGTTCAAGACGATTCGCCAGATCCAGCCTTCAAGAGTCCCATCGCCCCGGAACGTGCGCCTCCGCCGCAGCGCCCGCGAGAAGCCTTCCTGCACAACGTCCAGTGCCTCCTGTCCGTCGCTCAGCACTGCGGTGATGCTTAGAACGAACACGGGGAAGCGGTCTCTATAGATCGCCTCGATCTCGCTGGGCTGAACACTGGATTTGCGAGCCACCGTCATAAGACGATGTCAGACCGCGATTCCTTTAGCCGCCCCGCGCTCTGGTGACATTCCGGGACGCTGGCCCATGCGGCGCTCCTTTACAGTCGCTCGACGCGGAGTACGCCGGTCAGCATCGGCAACGTGAATTCGCCGCGGGCGGTCTCCGATCTGCTCGCGAGGAACGCGCCTATCCGGCCGAGCGTGGCCGCTTGTTCGTGTTCCGGCATGACCAAAATCCCTGCCTTCGTCGCGAAGGTCGCGACGAGGGAGTCGGCGGTCCGTCGCTGCCCGTGCGGGAACTCGACCTGCTCCGGCAAGCCGAACCGGGGGAGTGCGCCGCTCCCTGGGAGGTGCGCTTCGGCTGTCGCCGCGCGCCATCTGCTGAACGTGTCCCTCGGGCCGATGGCCGCGGTTCCGCTGATCCGTTCGAGCCCGGCAACCCAGTCGACCCGGTTGTCGAAGACGTTCCACAGGCCGGCCAGGACGCCGTCTGGTTCGAGGACTCTGGCGATCTCTGGGCCGGCGACATCCATGTCGAACCAGTGCATGGCGTTGCCGGCCAGCACGGCGCCGACCGAAGCTTCCGGCAGGGGTATCGCCTCGGCACTACCCGGCAGGGCGCGGACACTCGGCAGCGCGCAGCGCAGCTCGGTCAGCATCGCCGGGTCAGGCTCGACCGCGATGACGTCGACGCCCAGCGAGACCAGCGTTGCGGTTAGCTTGCCGGTTCCCGCGCCGAGGTCGAGGACTCGCGAGCCCGGCCCGCGCTCGAGCGCCCAGCGCACCGCGGCCTGCGCGTAGTCCGGGCGGTGCTCGGCGTACGCGTCCGCAGCTGCGCCGAACGACGAAGCCAGAAGCAGCCTTTCGTGCTCTCCCACGTCGCTATTCGTCGTGCCGGTGAGTCAAGAGGTCCAGCACAGCCCGGCGAGGGCCACCAGTGGGACGCCGATCGAGGCGAAGATCACAGCTGCGGTCGCCCCATCTCCCGCGGCTGCTACGAGGCTCGACACGCTCACGGATCGGAAGGCTAGAGCTTCGCGTTGCTCGCGAACGTGCCTAGGTATTGCCTAGTATGTGTCGTAGATGCCGAAGCAGTTCTACAGCGCAAGCGAGGCGGCGAAGATGCTCGGGATCAGTCTCGACACGCTCCGCCGCTGGGACCGCGCCGGCCGGATCGAGACTGCCCGGGACAGCGGCAATCGCCGGATCGTGGCGGCGACCGAGATCCGCAGGCTGCGCGGCGAGGGCGAGGGGCACCTGAGCGCCCGCAACCGGCTGAACGGCACGGTCGCGGAGGTGAAGGTCGAGGGGCTGATCGCCCAGGTCGAGCTCGTCGTCGACGAGCCGGCGCGGCTGGTGGCGATCGTGACCGCCGACGCGGTCGAGGAGCTCGGGCTCAAGCCCGGCATGCCCGCGGCGGCGGTGGTGAAGGCGACTTCGGTGATGGTGGAGCACTCGTGAGGCTCGCCGTGCTCGCCGTCGCGCTGGCCGTCGTGATCGGCGTCGCCGTGGCGACCGCGGAGCCGACGACGCCTCCGGCCACCGTGTTCGCGGCGGCCTCGCTCACCGATGCCTTCCCGAAGATCGCTCCCCACGCGCACTTCTCGTTCGCCGGCTCGAACACGCTCGCGGCGCAGATCCGTCAGGGCGCGCCCGCCGACGTCCTCGCGGCGGCGAACATGAAGATCCCGCGCGGGCTGTACCGCGACGGCCTCTGCTCGAAGCCGGTCGTCTTCACCCGGAACGCGCTCGTGCTGATCGTGCCGCGCTCCAACCCGGCGCACATCCGGAGCGTCTCCGACCTGCGGCGCAAGGGCATCAAGCTCGTGATCGCCGACAAGGGCGTCCCGGTCGGCGACTACACGCTGCAGGTGCTGCAGAAGCTGAAGCTGACCGGCGTGCTCGAGAACGTCGTCAGCCGAGAGACGGACGTGCGCGAGGTGCTCGCGAAGGTCGCGCTCGACGAGGCGGACGCGGGCTTCGTCTACGCGACCGACGCCAAGGCCGCTAGCAGGAAGGTGCGCGTGATCTCGATCCCGCAGCGAGGCCGCCCGAACGTCGAGTACGGGATCTGCGTCGTTCGGTCGAGCCACGGCAAGCCGGCCGCGCAGGCGCTCGTCAAGCGCGTGCTCGGGCCGGGTGGGCAGAAGGTGTTGCGGCGCTACGGCTTCCTGCGGCGCACGCCGTGAAGCGCGCGCTGCTCGTCTCGCTGACGGTTGCGGCTGCCGCCGTCGCTCTCGCGTTCCTGGTGCTGCCCGTGGCGGCGATCTTCCTGCGCGTCCCGCCGGGCAAGCTGCTCCACCAGCTGACGAGCCCGGTCGTGACCGACGCGCTGCTCGTCAGCGCCAAGACGTCGGCGATCGCGCAGGGGCTGATCCTGCTCTTCGGGACGCCGCTCGCCTACCTGGTCGCGAGCCGGCGCTTCCGCGGCCGCGCGCTGGTGGTGACGCTGGTCGAGCTGCCGCTCGTGCTGCCCCCGGCGGTCGCGGGGATCGGGCTGCTGGCGCTCTTCGGCCGGGCCGGGCTGCTCGGGACGAGCATTCCGTTCACGCAGACGGCAGTCGTGCTCGCCGTCGCCTTCGTCGCAAGCCCGCTCTACATCCGACAGGCGATCGCGGCCTTCGAGGCAGTCGACCCGGATGTCATAGCGGCCGCGCGCACGCTCGGCGCCGGCCCTGGCCGCACGTTCTTCCGGGTCGTGCTGCCGCTCGCGCGCGGCGGGCTCGCGGCCGGCGAGGCACTCGCCTTCGCGCGCGGCGTGGGTGAGTTCGGGGCGACGATCATGTTCGCGGGGAGCCTGCAGGGCGTGACGCAGACGCTGCCGCTCGCGATCTACAGCGCCTTTTCCGTGAACTTCGACACGGCGCTCGCGATGGGCGCGCTACTCGTCGCGGTCAGCACGGCCCTGCTGGTCATCCTCAAGCTGGTGCTCACGTGGCAACCCTCTCGACAGACTTCGAGCTTCCTCTTCGCTCGTTCGAGCTGAGGCTCGCGCTCGAGGTCGAGCGCACGGTCGCGCTCGTCGGTCCCTCGGGCGCCGGCAAAAGCTCCGTGCTGCGGTCGATCGCGGGGCTCGCCCGGCCGAGCGGGCGGATCGCGCTCGACGGGGACGTCTGGCTGGACGCGGATGTCTGCCGCCGGCCGGAGGAGCGGCGCGTCGGCCTGGTCTTCCAGGAGTACGCGCTGTTCCCGCACCTGAGCGTCGAGCGGAACGTGGCCTTCGGCGGCAAGGAGCGGGTCGGCGAGCTGCTGGAGCGCTTCCGCATCTCGCATCTCGCGCAGGCGCGCCCGCGCGAGCTGTCGGGCGGCGAGCGGCAGCGGGTGGCCCTGGCGCGGGCGCTTGCGCGCGACCCGGGCGTGCTGCTGCTCGACGAGCCGCTCTCTGCGCTCGATGCGCACACCAAGGACGCGGTCAGGCTCGAGCTGCAGGAGCTGCTACAGAGCTTCGAGCTGCCGACGCTGGTCGTCACCCACGACTACGAGGACGCCGCCGCGCTCGCGGGCACGGTCGGCGTGCTGGTCGAGGGCGAGCTGCGCCAGCTCGGCTCGCCGGACGAGCTCGTTTCGCAGCCGAGCGACCCGTTCGTGGCGTCGTTCACCGGCGCCAATCTGCTGCACGGGCGCGTCGAGTCTCAGGAGGAGGGACTGACGCGCGTGCGCCTCGAGAGCGGCGACGTCGTCTACTCGACCGACACGGCGCAGGGTGAGGTCGGCGTCGTGGTCTACCCGTGGGACGTCTCGATCGGCCGCGTCCACGCCGAGGACTCCGCGCTGAACCTGGTCCGCGGCGAGATCGCCTCGGTCACGCAGGTCGGCAACCGCGTGCGGGTCCGGATCGGGCCGCTGACGGCCGAGGTGACGGCGGCGTCGGCCGAGCGCCTCGAGCTCGCGCGCGGCGGGGTGGCGATCGCCTCGTTCAAGGCGACGGGCACGCGGCTCGTGCCGCTCGCCGGCTAGAGCTCGAGCGTCTCAGTCGCGCCGAAGGCGTCCACGAAGCGGCGGTCGTGGCTGACGAGCACCGCTGCGCCCTCGTAGCTCCCAAGCGCGAGCTCGAGCTGCTCGATTGCCTCCAGGTCGAGGTTGTTCGTCGGCTCGTCGAGCACGAGGGCGTTCACGCCGCGGGCGGCCAGGAGCGCGATCGCGGCGCGGCTGCGCTCGCCGGGCGAGAGCGAGCGGCCGGGGCGGAGGACGTCGTCGGCGCCGAGCGCGAAGGTCGCGAGCAGTGAGCGCGCCTCGCCAGCCGCGAGCCCGCTCTCGGTGACGAAGCGGTCGAGCAGCCGCTCGTCCCCCGCGAACGCGCCCGCGCCCTGGGGCAGTTCGCCCAGCAAGGTGCCCGGGCCGAGCCGTCGCTCGCCCGCGGCGAGCGGCAATTCGCCGAGCAGCGCCTGTAGCAGGGTGGTCTTGCCGGAGCCGTTGCGGCCCAGCAGTGCGAGCCGGTCGCCGTGGCGCAGCTCGAGGTCGACCGGCCCGACGCGGAAGCCGTCCCGCTCGACGACAGCCTCGGAGAGCCGAGCGACCACGTCGCCGCCGCGCGAGGCCGGCGCCAGCGAGAGCCGCAGCTGCCACGGCGTCCACGGCTTCTCGACCCGCTCGAGCCGGCCGAGCTTCTTGCCCGCAGCCTTCTTCACGTCCTTCGTCTTCTTCTTCTTGCGGCCCTGGCCGTAGCCACGTTCCTCCCACTGCCGCATCCGCCGCGCCTGCTCCTCGCGCTGCTCGCGCTCGGAGACGTAGCCCGCGTAAGCGGACTGGTGCCGCTCGCGCAAGGCCTCGCGCTGGGCGGCGAACTCGCTCCAGCCGCCGGCGTAGACCCGTACGCGGCGCGTCTCGGCCTCGAGCTCGACGATGCTCGTCATCCGCTCCAGGAAGGCGCGGTCGTGCGAGACGGCGACGACGCCCCCGCGGTGCGAGGCGAGGAATCGCTCGAGCAGCTCGAGGCCCGCGAAGTCGAGGTCGTTGGTCGGCTCGTCGAGCAGCAGCACGTCGGCATCTGAGGCCAGGATCGCCTCGAGGTGGCGCCGCGCCGCCTCGCCGCCCGAGAGGCCCTCGACCGCGCGCTCCTGGACGAGGTAGGCGACGCTCAGGCCCGGCGGCTCGCGTGTGACCGCGCCCGAGTCCGGCTGCTCGACCCCTGCGAGCAGGCGCAGCAGCGTGGACTTGCCGATCCCGTTCGGGCCGACGACGCCGATCCGGCTGGACGGCGTGACGGCCAGCGAGAGCCCGTCGAGGACGACGGTCTCGCCGTATGACTTGCCGATCGTGCGTGCGGCCAGCGTGCCGCGAGGTCGGTACATGCGGAGAACCCCCTGCCGAAGGAACGAGAGCGCGTGTGATCGGTCAGCGGTTCCGCATAGTCGGGGCCCGAGGCCCCGCGGGAAGCCTAGCTCTTGTCCAGAGTTCGGGCTAAGCTCGTCGGAGGATGCTCCGGTCAGCGGCGTCCGTCGCCGCGATTGCGCTGGTCACCGCCGGTGGGGCCTCGGCGGAGGTCGTGGCGCGCGGCATCCAGGACGGCCTGCTGGCCATTGACGCAAAGGGCACCCCCTCGGTCGCGTGGGTGCGCAACTCGACGCTCTTCGTCGCCACGCGCACCGGGCCGGGCGGCTGGACGCGCACGGCGACGGCCGCGATGCCCGCAGGCTCGAGCGTTGTGGCCTTCGAGATCGGCAACGCCGGGCCGGTCCTGCTCGCCCAGAGCGGCGACGACCGCACGATCGTGCTCGTCCGGCCACGCTCGATCGGCTGGGAGACGATCCGGATCGCCAAGGTGGGCGCGGTCTTCCGGCTGGGCTGGCCCGGCCTCGCGCTCGACCGGCGCGGGCAGCCGGCGATCAGTTACACGCGCTGGAACGCCCCGACGCTGAAGAGCCGCCTGCTGCTCTCGCGTGTCAACGCGAAGGGGCGGATCTCGACGCGGCAGATCACCCAGGAGGGCTTCCCGAAGAGCCTTGTGCCGCCGCCCTCGGCGCCCGTGCTGTTCGGCAACGTCGCGCACGCGGTCGAGTCGTACGGCTATCGCGGCGTGCTCGGCACGATCGAGTGGTTCCCCTCGAAAAAGACGTGGGTCGGGCTCGGGCTGGACGCCGGGATTGGCGACTACCCGGTCGGACCGGTCTTCGCGGGCCTCAGCCCGAACGGGACGATGCACGCCGCCTGGACCGAGTCGCTGCTCTCGTTCGACAACGAGGCAGCGCCGGTGACACTCGTCGCGCGCCGCCGGGCCTCGAGCTCGGCCTTCGTGCTCGACCGGGCGCTGACGAGCGCCTTGGCGTTACCGTCGACCGGGCCCGAGGTGGCGGCCAACCAGTGGATCAGCGAGTCCGACCTGGGCCTGATCGGCGACTCGAACCTCTGGGCCGGGACGATCGTCCGCGGCCGGAGCAACGTCGAGCTGGACGGCTGGATCGCCGGGTACGCGGTCGCCCCGCGCGGTGGGCGCGACCTGCTGCTCGGTGGGCTGGAGGGGCTGCGCTGGTTCCACCTGCCTCGGCGGGTGACGACGAAGGTTACGCTGGAGGCCTCGGACGACGGCGACTCGGTCCTGCTCGAGGGCCGCGTGGCGGCCGTGGCGAGCGGGACGGTGACGATCTACCGCGAGCGGCCCGGCGAGTCGCGCACTGCGATCGGCCGCGCGCCGCTCAGCGCCGGCGAGTTCTCGTTCGTCGACCACCCGCCGCAGCGGCCGGTCGTCTACCGCGCGGTCTGGACCGACCGGACGACGGGCGTGCCCTACGGGGCGCTGCTGCGGAAGCCTGTGTTCTAGCCCGCGCAGGAGCAGACGGTCTCGCCGAGCGCGCGCCGCTCGTAGCGGAGGCCGCAGCGGGCGCAGGTCGGCGGCAGCAGCTGGGCGCGGACGAAGAGCGCCCGCATCAGCGTCGCCCAGAAGGCGAACCATGGAATCGCGAGCGCCGCGCTCATGGGAGCCTTATCGGCGCCTGTTGGCGGTCGGTTTAGCGTCGGTAGTATGGGTCTCGTGACCTGGCTGTCTCTCGCGCTGTTGGTCTGCGCGGTCGCCGTCGTGATCGGCGCCGAGTGGACCCGGCTCAGCGAGCGGCTAGGCGTGGACGCGCGGCGCAAGCGGGAACGAGCGCGGCGCAAGTCGCAGCTCCGGGTCCTGCGCAGCGACACGGACGAGTTCGCCGCCAGCGTCGAGCGCGACCTCGACCAGCTGCCGACGATCGAGGACTACGACCGCCGCAAGAACTAGCGCACGCTGAACGTCGTGCTGATGCGCCGCGTGTTCGGCAGCGTCCCGCCCGCGTTCTCGTTGTTCTTCGCCTCCTGGTAGTCGGAGACGGTGAAGACCAGCTTGTGGCTGCCGCGGCCGAGGGTGGGGATCCTGACGCCGACGAGGCCGTGCGCCTTGTCCCAGACGACGCGCCGGAAGCCGCCGTCGACGACCGCGAGCAGAGTGGAGGGGTCGACGCCCGAGCCGCGGTCGCGCACGGAGAGCAGTAGCACCTTCCCGCGCGCGACCGTCCGGGTCAGCAGCCGAACGGCCGGTGGGCTGGTGTCGTTGACCCAGAAGCGGAAGGCGAAGCGCCCGGCCGCGCGACGGCCGGTCGTGTCGAAGACGAGGTCGTAGGCACCAGGTGCGGGGCGGAAGACGCCCACGGCCGGGATCAGCTCGAAGAAGTTCGGCTGGTACGGGTTCAGCCGCAGCGGCAGCGCGGTGTAGCCGGCCAGCCGGTCCTCGCTCCCCGCCCGCACGAGGCGTGGCGAGACGTGTGCGCCAGCCGACTCCGACACCACGACCGCGCCCGCGTTCGCGACCCGGCCGTGGAGGACGAAGCGGAAGACCTGCTCAGGCCCGGCGAGTCGCTGCGTCACGCCAAGCGGTCCGGGAGCGCTCGGGTAGCGGTACGCGCTGACGCGAGCGGGCCGGCCGCGGGTGTCGCCGTGGTAGAAGCCGGGCTTCCGCAGCAGGGTGTGGCGCTCGCTGCCGAGGCGCGGCACGCTCACCCGGAACCAGTACGGGAACCTGCGCGTCTCCCCGCCGCGGGTGAGCACGACGAAGCCGCTGCCCTCACCCGCGCGGGCCCAGCGGGCGACGTCGACGCCGAGTGTCAGCCTCCCGGGAACGTTCACCGTTGACGCCACGCTCACCGCGGCCCCGCGCACGCTCGCGAGCTCGCGGACCGAGGCCTGCCAGACCCCGGCCCCGCCGCCCGCGTCGGTGAGGTCGGAGCCCAGGAAGTAGGAGCTCAGGTCGGAGCCGCGCCGCAGCAGGCCGAGCGAGAAGCTCGCCGGCTGCGCGAAGACGAGCGGCTGGTCGGCGCTCGGCAGCCAGATCATCCCGCCTCCCTCGCGGGTCGGGGTCACCTCACGGCGGCCGGCACCGTGCACCGGCCCGCCGGTCGAGACGAGCGCCGACTTCAATTGCGCGACCGTCCAGCCCGGATGGCGCTGCAGCAGCACGGCGGCCGCGCCGGCCACGTGCGGCGAGGCCATGCTCGTGCCGTCGAACAGGGCCCACGAGCCATCATGGGCCGGCACCGAGGAGAGGATGCTGACCCCGGGCGCGGTCACGTCCGGCTTGAGCGCGAGCGAGACCGGGGTGGGGCCGCCCGACGAGAACGACGCGATCACGCCGGCCTTCGTCGCGGCCGCCGCGGTGATCGCCTTCGGCGCCGAGCCGGGCGAGCCGACGGAGCCGGGCCCGACCGCGTCGTAGTCGTTCCCGGCGGCGATCACGGGCACCACGCCCGCGGCGGCCGCGGCGTCGATCGCCTGGATGACGATGTCGCGCGAGGGCGTGATCTCCGGCTCGCCGAGCGAGAGGTTGATCACGTTCATGCCGTCGCGGACGGCCTGCTCGATCCCCGCCACGATCTCGGGCGAGTTGCCGTCGAGCCCGAACCCGCTCGTCGGGATCGTCAGCACGCGGTAGTTGCCGATGTACGCCCGCGGCGCGATTCCCGAGACCTGAACCGTCCCGCCGGCCGTGCGGGCGGCGGTGTCGTGGTCGCCGGCGGCGATCCCGGCCACATGCGTGGCGTGCTCCGACTCCTGCGGATCGAACGGCAGCTTCGCGTAGCGCCAGTTGGCGCCCGGTGGCGGGAACGAGCGCGCGACGATCACCTTGGCCGTCGTGTAGGCCGCGTTGCCCTTCGGATAGCCGGCAGGCATCGAGAAGCCGGCCGGCGAGAAGAACGGGTGCGACTGGTCGACACCGTCGTCGATCACGCCGATCTTGATCCCGTTGCCCGCGGTCGCGAGGGTCGGGCCCCAGACCTGCGGCGCGCCGATCACCTGCGGGCTCTGGTAGAGCGTGCGGTGGTAGCGGACGCTCCGCTGCACCTCGCGCACGCCGGGGATGGCCGCGATCCGGGCGGCAGTGTCCCCGGGCGCCACGACGGCGAACCCGTTCAGCACCAGCTGGTAGCGCCAGCGGATCCGCGAGCCGGGGACCGCCGCGCCGATCCGGGCGGCGACGCGCGCCTGCTCGCGCTCGATCTCGGCGCGGGCCTGCGGGCGCTCGGCGAGCGGCTTGCCGTCGAGCAGCGCGAGGAGCTCGACCGGAGCGCCGCTCGCAACCGGCGCGCCCGGCGTCGCAGACCCCGCGAGCGGCAGCGCGAGCGCGGCCACGACGAGGGCCAGAAGACCCCTGTTCACGCCAAAACCGCCGCTACACTGTCCGTCCGCGCGGATGTGGCGGAATTGGTAGACGCGCACGGTTCAGGGCCGTGTGGGGGCAACCCCGTGGAGGTTCAAGTCCTCTCATCCGCATAGTGAGACGCGTCGGCTTTCCGCGCGGTTAGGCAGACCCGTCGAGGGCGTCGAGCACGTCGTCCGCGTGACTGTCGGGCTTCACGCGCCGCATGATCCGCGCGACGTTGCCGTCGGCGTCGATCACGAACGTCGACCGCTCGTAGGAGTTCTTGCCCTCCTGCGCCACGCCGTAGGGCTCGCCGAGCTTGTGCTCGGGGTCGGCCAGCAGCGGAAACGGCAGCTCGTACTTCGCCTTGAACCTCTCGTGCGAGGCCACGGAGTCCGCGCTGATCCCGAACACCTCGGCCCCGGCGCGCTGGAACTCGCCCCAGGAGTCGCGGATCCCGCAGGCCTGGCGTGTACAGCCAGGCGTGTCGTCCTTGGGGTAGAAGTAGAGAACGACTGGCTTGCCGCGCAGATCCGACAGCTTGACGGTCTCGCCGCTGTCGCTCTCGAGCTCAAAGTCCGGAGCCGGCTTGCCTTCCTCGATCACGCGGGGACTCTAGCTACCCTCAAGTCCGTGAAGCGTGCCTGGAACGAGATGAACCCGACGCTGCGCGGCTTCCTGATCATCGCCCTAATCGTGGTGGTGATCGTCGCGCTGCAGCTGCAGGCGACCGTCTTCTCACTCCTGTTGCTGGCGCGGATCGCCTTCTTCCTCGCGATCGCCTACTTCATCTTCCTGATGTGGCGCGACCGGCGGCAGGAGATCTCGATGTGGTCGAGCCGCTCGCGGATCGTCTTCTACGGCTCGGCGGTGCTGGTCGTCGTCAACGTCGCCGTCCGCTTCTGGGAGCCGGTCGGAGGTGGCTGGAACCTGATCGCCTTCCTCGCCGTGTTCGTGCTCGCCGGCTTCGCGATGTGGCGCGTCTGGCGCGACGAGCACTCGTACGGGTACTAGGCCTCGGCGCGAATCGCCGCGCCGTCGAGCTCGGCCAGCGCTTCGCGAATCTCGCAGAACCGCCCCACGAAGATCGGGGTGTCGCGCTCCGTGTAGCGGCTCGCCTCGGAGTCGCGCAGGGTCAGCATCAGGTGCATGAAGTCGGCCGGCTCCTCGCACTCGAAGGCGGTCATGAACTCCTGGTCGTCGATCCCGAACGAGTAGGTCGTGTGGTTGACGATCGTCGAGAACTCGTGGCCGACACGCATGTGCTCGTCCATCGCGCGCTGCCGGTCCTCCTTCGGCAGCGAGTACCACGAGCGCAGCTTCACGAACGGATAGACGACGAGGTAGGGCGAGCCCTTCGGCGTGACCTGCCGCGGCTTGCGCGCCTTCGTGTACTCGGAGGCCTTGGTCGTCGCGAGGTAGGAGTACGGCGTCGAGAGCCAGCCGGCGAGCGGGGTCGCGTTCAGGGCGGCGCCGAGCTCGCCGAGGTCCTCGTAGCGCTCGGTGATCTTCCAGAGGAAGAAGTCCGAGTCGGGCCGGACGCCGCCGACCGAGTAGGCGCGCAGCGAGGACATCCGGCCGGCGAACTCCTCGACAGTTTCGGCGAAGCCGTCCTTGCCGGCGGCGCGCTCGTCGATCGGGAGCCGCCGCCAGGCGGGGTCGACGCGGAAGAACGTGTAGGCGACGTACTGCCCGGCCACGGCGCGAACCCTAGCGGCAGTGCATCCGGCCGTTGTGCAGGTCGGCGGCGGCCCGCTTGAACGCGGGCAGGCTCGGCTTCGGCGTGCGGTCGGCGAAGTAGAGACCCGACTGCCAGCCGTTGAGGCCCGGCTCGTCGAAGGTGTGGAAGACGAACAGGCCGCGGACGGTCGGCTGGCAGTAGGCAAGCTCGAGCGCGCGGCGGTAGTACGCGGCCTGGGTGGCGAACGAGACGCTGTCGGTGCGCGCGGGCGAGTCGAGGTCGGCGTAGAAGCGGCGCTTGGCGGCCGGCACCGCGGTCTGGACGCCGAACTCGGTGTAGTAGACCGGCAGGCGTGCACCCGGCTGGGCGGTGCCGCGGAACGCCTGAGTGAGCAGCGAGACCAGCTTCGGGTAGTCGGCGACGGTGATCGTGGTGTTCTCGGGGTGCGTCGCGCTCGGCGAGTCCTTCGAGGCCTCCATGTACGGGTGGAAGGCGAACGCGTCCATGAAGGGCCGGCCGCGGCCGCTCGCGCGGTACGCGGCGCCGAGGTCGCGGATGAAGGCAGTCGGCGAGTGCGTTGGGCGCGAGCCGCCGGGCCGGTCGCCGCCGCGCGGCGAGAGCGCGCCGCCGAGCACCTGCACCGCCGGGCGGGCGGCCTTGATCGCGTCGTAGCTGCGCGCGAGCAGGTCGCCGTACGCGCGGGCGGCGAGGTCGCTCCCGCCGGCGCCGAACTGCGGCTTCCAAAAGGTGCTCAGGTTCGGCTCGTTGCCGACGACCACTGCCCGCACCTGCGGCAGCAGCTTCACGAGCGACCCCGCGTAGCTGGCGAAGTCCGCGCGCTCGGCGGGCGTCCGCGGCGTGTCGCGGCCGAGCCCGTGCCAGACGACGACCACGAGCTGCATGTCCGCTCGGCGGGTCGCGGCGGCGACGTTGCTCAGGACGTGCACGAGATCCGCCGGCGGGCGCCGCTGCCCCCGCTGCCACGTCGCCGAGACCGCCGCGGCGTCGAAGCCGGCGTCACGGGAGACGTCCACCTGCTGCCGCGCGAAGCGTGGGTCCTGCTGGACGAGCGAGTCGTCGACCGTGCCGAGCGCGAACGTCTTCGTCCGCGGCCCGCGCGGCGGCGGCGGAGGCGCGGCGGCGGTCGTGGTCGCGCGGGTCGTCGTCGCGGCGCTCGTCGTCGTGCCGCGGCGCGTGGTCACGTCGCCGGTCGTGGCGCTGGTCGTGGACGCCGATGTTGTCGCCCGCTGGGTGCCGGTCGTGGTCGCGGCGCCGGACGAGCTGCCGGTGCCACTGCCCCCGGAGAGCACCACCGCCAGAATCACGCCGCCCACGGCCGCCGCCGCGACGACCGCTGCGAGCACGGCCTTCCTCACGGGGTCGGAGGCTACCCTTGCCCGGCCATGGCTACACACCTGGAAGAGCAGCTGAAAGGGCTCCCGGCCAAGCCCGGCGTGTACCTCTTCCGCGACGAGCGCGGCCAGGTGCTCTACATCGGCAAGGCCAAGTCGCTGCGGCCGCGCGTGCGCTCGTACTTCCAGGCCACGCCCGACTCGCGCTCGACGATCCAGCGGCTACCGGAGCGGGTCGTCGATGTCGAGGTGATCGTCACGAACACCGAAGTCGAGGCGCTGCACCTGGAGCAGAACCTGGTCAAGCGCCACCGCCCGCCGTTCAACGTCCGCCTGCGCGACGACAAGTCGTTCCCGTACATCGCGGTCACGGTCGAGGACGACTACCCGCGGGTGATGTTCACGCGCGAGCGACACCGGCGCGGAGTCGTCTACTTCGGACCGTACGCGAACGCCAAGAAGGTGCGCGAGACGCTCGACGTGCTCAACCGCGTCTTCCCGTACCGGCCCTGCGAGGGGCCGAAGCCCGGCCGCCACAGCGGAATCCCGTGCCTCGACTACCACATCGAGCGCTGCCTGGCCCCGTGCGTCGGCTACATCTCGCAGGACGACTACCGCCAGATCATCGACAACGTGATCGAGTTCCTCTCGGGCGAGACGCGGCCGATCCAGCGCGAGCTCGAGCGGAAGATGAAGGACGCGGCGGAGGGCGAGCGCTTCGAGGAAGCGGCGCGTTACCGCAACCGCCTGTTCGCGGTGCGGCACCTGGTCGAGCGGCAGGCGGCCGACCGGCGCTCGGTCGGCAGCGTCGACGTGATCGGGCTCGCTGTCGAAGGCGAGCGCGCGGCGGTGCAGATCTTTCCGCTGCGCGACGGCCGCCTGATCGACCGCTATGCCTTCCACCTCGAGAACGTCGAGGGCCAGGATCTCGCGACGCTGCTGGAGGCGTTCGCGATCGAGTACTACGGCTCGTCGCCGAGCGTGCCGCCGCAGATCGTCGTCCCGCCGGACGCGGGCGACACGAGCGCCCTGGAGCAGTTCCTCTCGGACCGGCGCGGCTCGCACGTCGAGGTGCGCGCGCCCCTGCGCGGCGAGAAGCGGCGGCTACAGGAGCTGGCGACCGAGAACGCTCGCCTGGCGCTCGAGTCGGAGGTCGTGCAGGCCGAGCGGAAGCGGCTGCGGCGGGTGGAGGCGCTGGAGGAGCTGCGCGAGGCGCTCAACCTCGAGAGCCTGCCGCTGCGGATCGAGTGCTACGACATCTCGAACATCCAGGGCGAGTCGGTGGTCGGCTCGATGGTCGTCTTCCAGGATGCGATGCCGAAGAAAGCGCACTACCGCAAGTTCGGCGTGCGCTCGCTGGACGGGCAGGACGACTTCGCCGCGCTCGAGGAGGTCGTCTCGCGCCGCTTCGCCCGGCTCCAGGACGGCGCCGCCGTCGAGGACTACGACGAGTCGTTCGCCGCGACGCCGAACCTGGTCGTGATCGACGGCGGCAAGGGCCAGCTGGCGGCCGCGCTCGCGGCGATGCAGGCGTACGACCTGCCGCGGGTGGCCGTGATCGCGCTGGCCAAGCGCGAGGAGGAGGTCTTCGTCCCCGGGCAGTCCGACGCGATCGTGCTCGGCCGCGACTCGCCCGGCCTGCACCTGCTGCAGCGGATCCGCGACGAGGCGCACCGCTTCGCGCTCGGCTTCCACCGACAGCGGCGAGATGCGAAGGCGCGCGAGTCGATCTTCGACACGCTCCAGGGCGTCGGCCCCGCGCGGCGGCGCGCGCTGCTGCGGCACTTCGGCTCGGCCGAGCGGTTTCTCGCCGCCAGCCAGGAGGACCTGGAGGGCGTCCCGGGCATCCCGGAGCGCACAGCGCGCTCGATCTACGCGCAGCTCCACAAGGCCGGGCGCGCCTGAGGGCCGGCCCAAGCCTGCGGGAAAACACCCTGCGGAATCGGGGACAGCACTGACGCAGAGCCGGGCTACGCGCGGATGGAGGGAGCGACGCCATCGGGCACGGTGTCTATCGGCCCTCGAATGGGCCTGCGACATCAGCGGCCAAGGGAGGCTGGCATGGCTCCGACCCTCACCCGTCGACGTTTCCTGCAATACGGAGCAGCGGGGGGCGCAGCGTTGTTCATGCCGGTGCCTCGCCTGCACGCGGCGAACACCGTCGCCGGGCGACTCACGAAGTACGTCCAGCCGGTGCCGTTGCCGGGCAGCGGGATCGTCGTCGCCACGCCCTCCGGGGCGAACGAGTACACCTTTGCGCAGGTCGAGATCGAGCGACAGCTGCACCCATTCCTGCCGCCGACGCGGCTCTGGGCCTACGACGACGGCTCGGGTCTCGGCGGCCAGGCCGGGTCGTTCGGCATGGCGGTCGTCGCCCGGACCGGAATGCCTGTGCAGATGAGCTTCAAGCACCGCCTCCCGCACACGTACCCGCCGTGGATCCCGGTCGACACCCGCCTGACTCCGCTTGGGGACGAGGTGCGCCTGATGACGCACCTGCACGGGGGCTTCGTGGCCGGAGACAGCGACGGCAACCCGGTCGTGACGCCGGACGGGTTCGGCCCCGGCGAGACGCAGACCGTCCACTACTCGAACCAGGCACCCCAGATGCCGGCCTCGCTGCTCTGGTTCCACGACCACGGCCTGGGCGCGACCAGGCTCAACGTCTTCGCGGGCCTGGCGGCGGCGTACATCCTCCGCGACGAGTTCGACACGGGCACCGAGCCGAACCCGATCGGGATCCCCGGCGGCGCCTACGAGATCCCACTGGTGATCCAGGACCGGCAGTTCAACCCGGACGGCACCTTCCGTTACCCGACGAGCGACATTCCCGGCACGACCTGGATCGGGGAGTACTTCGGCGACACCATGCTCGTCAACGGGAAGGTCTGGCCGTTCCTCGAGGTAGAGCCGCGCATGTACCGGCTGCGGATCCTCAACGGGTGCAACGCGCGGATCCTGAGCCTCGATCTCAGCGGGCCGAGCGTGTGGCAGATCGGCGCCGAGGGTGGTCTCTGGGACAGGCCGGTCGAGATGAAGCAGCTCGTGCTGGCACCCGCAGAGCGGGCGGACATCCTGATCGACTTCCGGCGCTTCGCGGGCGAGACGATCGTGTTGAAGAACCACAACCCGAAGAAGCCGGTGGTGACCCCCGCACCCTCGCTGGAGCAGGTGATGCAGATCCGCGTCGGAACCTCGGTCTCGCAGCCCGGCCCCCGCGTGGTCCCGGCGAGCCTGCCCGGACGGAGGGCGGACCTGCCGAGCCCGGCCAGGACGCGCTATCTCACGCTGAACGAGATCGACGTCGACGAGCCGACCTGGTTCCTGAATATCAACGGCATGCCCTTCGACTCCCCGGCGACGGAGCTCCCAACGGTGGGCGACGTCGAGGACTGGGTCTACGTCAACATGACCGGCGACACCCATCCGATGCACATGCACCTCGTCACGTTCCAGGTCGTCGGCCGGACGCCGTTCGACGTGCAGGCCTACGAGGAGGCGTTCGAGGGCGAGCACGGCGTGCCGGGAGGGCACGACCCGACGCCGTTCGCGGCCGGCCCGATGCAGCCGCCCGACCCGAGCGAGCGGGGCTTCAAGGACACCGTCAAGGCGAACCCGGGCTACTTCACCACCATCCGAGCCAGATTCGACCTGCCGGCGGGCGTCGCCGCACCGCAGAGGTACGTGCATCACTGCCACATCGTCGAGCACGAGGACAACGACATGATGCGGCCGTTCACCGTCGTGCCATAACCAAGCGCCGTTCCGGATAGAAGTCCGGCGTGAGCTCCCGGGTCGGTCCTGCCGCGGCTTTCGCGCTGCTACGGCGGCGCACCTTCGGCCCCTACTTCGTCGGCAACGCGCTCTCGGCCAGCGGCACCTGGTTCCAGAACCTCGCGGCCTCGCTGCTCGTCTACCGGCAGACGCACTCGGAGCTGTTGCTCGGGGTGCTCAACTTCTCGCAGTTCCTCCCGATTCTCGTGCTCGCGCCCTGGGCCGGCGGCGCCTCCGATCGCTTCAACCGCCGGCAGCTGCTGCTCGTCACGCAGTCGGTCGCGATCGCCCTCTCGGGCGGTCTGGGGCTCCTCGCCCACCTCGACCTGGCGCCGACCTGGGTCGTGATCGCCGACGCGGTCGCGCTGGGCGTGGTCAGCGCGTTCTCCGCGCCCGCGCAGCAGGCGATGATCCCGCAGCTCGTCGACGAGCCGGAGGTGCCGACGGCGGTCGCGCTGAACTCGATGACGTTCAACCTCGCCCGCGCGATTGGGCCGGCAAGCGCCGCGCTCGCCGTCCAGTACCTCGGCATCCCGGCCGCGTTCGGGCTGAACGCGTTCTCGTACCTGATCTTCATTGGCGCGCTGCTCTACATCGGGCCGCAGGCGCAGCCGCTGGCCGAGCGCGGCGCGAGCCACCTGCACGCGAGCATCGAGATCCTGCGCCGGCGGCCGCAGCTCGTGGTCTTCCTGCTGATCGTAGCCGCGGTCGGCTTCGCCTCCGACCCGGTGAACACGCTCGCGCCGGCGTGGGCGAACGCCTTCGGCCGCGAGGACACGGTGGCCGGCTACATCATCGGCGTCTTCGGCGCCGGTGCGTTCACGGCCGGGCTGGTCGTGGCCGGGCGCGTCGGCGGCAGCAGGCGCCGGATGTTCACGACCCTGCTGATGCTGAGCCTCGGCATGATCGCGTTCTCGATCACGCCGTGGCTCCCGCTCGCGCTGCCGTTCCTGTTCGTCGCGGGCTTCGGCTACCTCGCCTCGAACACCCACGCCACCTCGCGGCTGCAGCTCGGCGTCGAGCCGTGGGAGCGCGGGCGGATCATGGCGCTCTGGAGTGTTGCCTTCCTGGGCCTGCGGCCGTTTGCGAGCATCATCGACGGCCTGATCGCGAACGAGTTCGGCGTCCGCTATGCCGGCGTGCTGCTGGCGCTGCCGGCGCTCGCCTGCGCGGGCTGGATCGCGCTGCGGGCACGGACCCGCGGCTGGGGCGCAGCGCCGGCCGAGCTGCCCCCCGAGACTGCTTAGGGCACCGCGATCGAGGTTCCGAACGCGGCTTCGTGCAGGCCCTTGCGCGGCGCGCTCGCGAGCACGAACACCGGCACCGCACGGCCGCCGGCAAACGAGGTCGAGATGTAGTCGCCCACCATCGCACCGAGCGAGGTTTGGGCGATCCCGCTCACCGGCACGCGGCGTGAGTTGAGCAGCTGCGAGCGGCTCCAGCTCGCACCGGCGTCCTTCGACCAGATGAAGCGGACGTCGAGCGACGACCCGCGGTAGACGTAGTAGGTGAGCGCCAGCCGGCCCGGGCGGGAAGGGTCAGCGTCGAGGCCGGGCAGCTCGGCGTCTCCGCTGCCGGTCGGCACGCGCGTCACCGGGCTCCAGGCGATCCCGTCCGTGGATGACGTGGAGACAACGTCGTTCGCGGGACAGCCGAGCCGGAAGGCGCAGTCGGTCCAGGCGACGTAGGCGCGGCCGTCCGAGCTGACGGCCGAGGTCGGCAGCGGCGCCGCCCGCAGGCCCTGGTGTATGCGGTAGTCCGCCGGCGCGATCCCGACCTCCGTCGTCCAGGTCGCGCCGCCGTCGTCCGAGAGCAGTGCCGAGATCTTGCCCTCGTCGTAGTAGGCGATCACCACCCGCCCGCTCGGCAGCACGAGCGGCTGCACGCCGGGAGCGAAGGAGCCGCGGATCGACTCGCGTCCCGGGAAGCCCGGCGCGGTGGTCAGGCCCGACCAGGTGAGGCCGCCGTCGCTCGAGGTCTGCGCGACCACCACCTCGCCGAGCGTGTCGCTGTAGCTGAGGTAGCAGTTGCCGTAGTACGGGCTCTGCGGCCAGTCGTCACAGGCGATCCACTCCTTGTCCTGGCCGAACTGCGGGCTGGTGGAGACCGCGGTCACCGGCGCGCTCCAGTGGCGCGTGTCGGTCGAGCGGTTGACGGCGATCTTCGAGCCGACGCCGCCGAAGACGAGCGAGACCGTGAGCCAGACCTTGTGGCGCCGGTCGTACGCGATCGAGGGGTCGCTCGCACGCGGCCCGAGCCCGGGAAGGAAGCCGCGCCGCCAGGTGCGGCCGCTGTCGCGCGAGACCGCGTAGCCGATGTTGCGTGCGCCGCCGTCGAAGATCCGCCCGACCTGGAAGACCGCCACGACCGTCTTGCCGAAGGCGGCCGAGTCCGGCTCGACCTCGGTCTCGTGCTGGCTCTCGCCGTTCTCGTAGGGATCACGCGAGGCCTGGCGCGTGACCACCTCGCAGTCGCGGGCGACGCGGTCGAGGCCGTCGACGGTGGCGAGGTCGTAGCCGCGGCCGCAGGAGACGAGGTCACGCAACCCGTTCACCGCTTGCAGGCGGTCGGGGCCGGCCGTGCCGTGGATGCGGGCCGCAGTCGCCACCGAGACGAACACCAGCGAGAAGGTGACGGCGACGAAGAAGGGGCGCTTCAGCGCGAGTCGTCGCCGTCCAGGAACGGGTAGCGGTAGTCCTGGGGCGGGACGAACGTCTCCTTGATCGTGCGCGGGCTGACCCAGCGGATCAGGTTCCACATCGAACCTGCCTTGTCGTTCGTCCCCGAAGCGCGCGAGCCGCCGAACGGCTGCTGGCCGACGACCGCGCCCGTGGGCTTGTCGTTGACGTAGAAGTTACCGGCCGCGTAGCGCAGCGCCTCCTGCGCCTCGTCGATCGCCTCCCGGTCCTGGGAGAAGATCGCGCCGGTGAGGCCGTAGGGCGCCGTGTCGTCGACGAGCTCGAGCGTCTGCTCCCACTCGTCCTCGGGGTAGACGTACGTCGTGACGATCGGGCCGAAGAACTCCTCCTGCATCAGCCGGTCGCGCGGGTCCTTGGTCTCGATCACGGTCGGCTCGACGAAGTAGCCCTTGCTGTCGTCGGTGCCGCCGCCGGCGATCACCTCGGCGCTGTTGCCTTGGGCGTACTCGATCGCCTCGCGCTGGCGCGCGAACGACTTGCCGTCGATCACCGCGCCCATGAAGTTGGAGAAGTCGCTGACGTCGCCCATCGTGATCGTGCCGACCTCCTCGACCAGGCGCTCGCGCAGCTCGGGCCAGAGGTTCGAGGGCGCGTAGACGCGCGAGGCCGCCGAGCACTTCTGGCCCTGGTACTCGAAGGAGCCGCGCAGGATCGCGGTCGCGAGAGCGTCCACGTCCGCGCTCGGGTGCGCGACGATGAAGTCCTTGCCGCCGGTCTCGCCGACGATGCGCGGGTAGTTGCGGTAGCGGTCGATGTTCTCGCCGACCGTCTTCCAGATCGAGTGGAAGACCTCCGTCGAGCCGGTGAAGTGGATCCCGGCGAGATGGTCGCTCGCCAGCACCGGGTCGCCGACGGTGGCGCCGCTGCCGGGCAGGAAGTTGACGACGCCCGGCGGCAGGCCCGCCTCCTCGAGCAGCTTCAGCGTCCAGTACGACGAGAGCGCGGCGGTCGAGGCCGGCTTCCAGAGCACGACGTCGCCCATCAGCGCCGGGCTCGAGACGAGGTTCGCGCCGATCGCCGTGAAGTTGAACGGGCTGATCGCGAAGACGAAGCCCTCGAGCGGGCGGTACTCCATCCGGTTCCAGACACCCGGCGAGGAGACCGGCTGCTCCTGGTAGATCCGGACCATGAACTGGACATTGAAGCGCCAGAAGTCGATCACCTCGCAGGCCGCGTCGATCTCGGCCTGGTGCACAGTCTTCGACTGGTTCAGCATCGTCGCGGCAATGAGCGTCGAGCGCCACGGCCCGGAGAGCAGCTCGGCGGCGCGGAGGAAGACCGCGGCGCGCTCCTCCCACGGCAGCCGGTGCCAGTCCTCCCAGGCCTCGGCTGAGGCGGCGACTGCCTGGTCGACCTCCGCCGCGCCCGCCTTGTGCACGTGCGCGAGGACTTGTTCCTTGTCGTGCGGCATGACCGCGTCGAAGGTGTCGCCGGTGCGGATCTCCTCGCCGCCGATCACGACCGGGATCTCGAGCGGCTCGCCGGCCATCTCGGCCAGCCGCGAGTGCACCTCGGCGCGCTCGGCCGAACCGGGCTCGTAGCCGAGGACGGGCTCGTTGTGCGGAGGCGGCGGCCGGAAGATCGCGGGGCGGCTCATGCGGAGGATTCTACGATTCGGCGAGATGGTCGAGCGGGTCCGGTACGAGGTGGACGGTTGGGGCGGCGGAGAGCTGGGCTTCGCGGACGGCCTCGTCGCGTGGCACGAGCTGCCGGTGGCTGTCGCCGCCGATGTAGGGGTACACCTACATCACTTGCTCGTGGACAGGATCCGGGCGTATCTGGCCGGGGCGCAGGAGACGTTCGGCGACGTCGCCCTCGAGCTCGACTGGTGCACGCCGTTCCAGCGCGCGACCGTCGAGGCGATGCGCGCGATCCCCTACGGCGAAACGGCGAGCTACGGCGAGGTCGCGGCGCTGGCGGGCCACCCGAACGCGCAGCGGGCGGTCGGCTCGGTCTGCGCGGCGAACCGCTTCGCGCTGTTCGTGCCGTGCCATCGCGTGGTCGGGACCGACGGCCTCGGCTCGTACGGCTCGCTCGGCCCGGAGTACAAGCGACGGCTGCTGGAGCTCGAAGGTGTCGTTCTCTGAGGACGTCCGCGCCGAGCTGGCCGGGATCGCGCCCGCGCGCGAGTGCGACCGGCTGGCGGAGCTGTCGGCGCTCTTCCACTTCGCCGGCCGGCTGCACCTGCTCGGCCGGGGCGAGGTCAGCCTCCACCTCGACCTCTCGAGCCCGGCCGCGGCGCGGCGGGCATTCGCGCTGCTCCGTGGGTTCGGCGTCCGCTCCGAGATCCGCACCTACCAGCGACATGCCTTCGGGCGGGAGACGCGCTACCAGCTGCACGTGGAAGGCGATGCCCGCGAGGTGCTCGAGCGGGCAGGCGTGGTCGACGCGCGCTTCCGGCCCCGCGACCGGCCGCCGCGGAAGCTCGTCTCGCGCTCCTGCTGCCGCTCGGCCTACGTCCGCGGCGCGCTGCTCGCGTCGGGGTCGGTGAGCCCGCCGCCGTCGGCGCATCTCGAGCTGCGCAGCGAGACCCGCGAAGGGGCGGACGCGGTTGCCGCGGCCGCGGCCGCCGAGGGCGGGGAGCTACGCATCGTCGATCGCGCCGACCACGTCGTCGCGTATGCGAAGGGGATCGACCGGATCGCCGGCGTCCTTGCTGCCGCGGGTGCGAGCGAAGCCGCCCTCGCGCTGCAGGAGCGCGCGGTCATCGGGTCCGCACGCGCGCGCGCGAACCGCCTGGCGAACGCCGACCACGCGAACCTCGTCCGCTCCGGGCGCGCCGCGCACCTTCAGCTCCAAGCGGTCCGCCGCCTCGAGCGCAGCGGCCGGCTCGAGTCGCTCAGCCCCCAGCTGAAGGAGATCGCGCGGCTTCGTCTCAAGCACCCATCACTGTCGCTGGGCGAGCTCGGCGCGAGGTGCGATCCACCCGCAAGCAAGTCGGCTGCCCACCGTCGGCTGCGTACGCTGGAGCGACTTGCGCGGCGCTAGAAGTGCGCCGTTTTTCCGACTTACAAAGCGCGTAGTCTTTCACGGGTCCTCTGCGTAATACTCTTGAGCGGCGGGTTCGCGCTCGTCCGGCGATGGATTCAGACCCCGTCCGTCGCCAAGGTCCGGAGCGCGACAATGCGGAGGGGGAGGTCGTCCTCGGAGCTTCCCCTCCGGCCCGCCTCTTTCCAGGTTTCTGACGACTCCTCGATAGACTCGATTCCGGCATTCAACGGGGAGGCAGCAGTGGCGATTCGGGTTGGGATCAACGGTTTCGGGCGGATCGGGCGCAATTTCTTCCGGGCGCACCTGCAGCGCGGCGGGGACTTCGAGATCGTCGCGGCGAACGACCTCGGCGACGTCGAGACGATGGCCTACCTGCTCAAGCACGACTCCGTGCTCGGCACGCTCGACGAGCAGGTCGCGGCCGGCGACGGCAAGATCACCGTCGGCTCGCAAGAGCTCCAGCTGCTCAGCGAGCGCGACCCCGGCAGCCTTCCCTGGGGCGATCTCGGCGTGGACGTCGTGATCGAGTCGACCGGCTTCTTCACCGACCGCGACGGGGCTGCCAAGCACCTCGACGGCGGCACAAGGAAGGTGATCATCTCCGCACCCGCGAAAGGACCCGACGTGACGATCGTGCTAGGCGTCAACGAGGGCGACTACGACCCCGAGGCGCACGACGTGATCTCGAACGCCTCCTGCACGACCAACTGCGTCGCTCCGCTGGCCAAGGTGCTGCACGACGAGCTGACGATCGAGCAGGGCTTCATGACCACGATCCACGCGTACACCAATGACCAGCGCGTGCTAGACCTCCCGCACGAAGACCTGCGCCGCGCCCGCGCGGCCGCGATCAACCTGATCCCGACCTCGACGGGCGCCGCGAAGGCGATCGGGCTCGTGATGCCGGACCTGCAGGGCAAGGTCGACGGCATGTCGATGCGCGCGCCCGTGCCGACCGGCTCGATCGTCGACCTGGTCGTGCGCGTCGGCCGTGAGACGAGCAAGGATGAGGTGAACGAGCTCTTCCGCTCGAAGGCCGACAGCGGCCCGTTCGAGGGGATCCTGCAGTACACCGACGAGCCGCTCGTCTCGACGGACATCCAGCACTCGTCCTACTCGTCGATCTTCGACAGCGACCTGACGATGGTGCACGGGAACATGGTCAAGGTCTTCGGCTGGTACGACAACGAGTGGGGCTACTCGTGCCGGCTCGTCGACCTGGTGGCGAAGGTCGGCGCGACGCTGCCGGCAGCCGTGAGTGCGTAAGCCTCGTTCTGTCCACCAGGCCGAGGTTGACGGCAAGCGTGTGCTGGTGCGTTCCGACCTGAACGTGCCGCTCGAGGACGGCTGCGTCGCCGACGACACGCGCATTCGCGCCTCGCTGCCGACGCTCGAGTACCTGCTCGCGAAGGACGCGAAGGAGGTGGCGGTCTGCTCGCACCTCGGCCGCCCCAAAGGGCCCGACCCGGCCTTCTCGCTGACCCCTGTCGCGCGGCGCCTGCGCGAGCTGCTGCCCGACGAGCGGATCGACGTGCTCGAGAACACGCGCTTCGAACCGGGTGAGACGAACAACGACCCGGAGTTCGCGCGGAAGCTGGCCGACGAGTACGAGCTGTTCGTCGAGGACGCCTTCGGCTCCGTCCACCGCGCCCACGCCTCCACGGTCGGCGTTGCGGAGCTGCTGCCGGCCTACGCGGGCCTGCTGCTCGAGCAGGAGCTCGAGCACCTGGGGAAGCTGCTGGGCGAGGTCGAGCACCCCTTCGTGTTGATCTCCGGCGGCGCGAAGGTGGAGGACAAGCTCGGCGTGCTGCGCAACCTGGGCGGCAAGGCCGACACGGTGCTCGTCGGCGGCAAGATGGCGGAAGAGCTGCGCGAGGGCTCGCCGCTCGGCTTCGAGGTCGAGCTGCCGGTGGACGTGGTCGCCGCCTCGGAGTTCGCCGAGGACGCCGAGACGAAAGTCGTCCCCTACGACGAGCTGCCCGAGGGCTGGCTCGGGCTCGACATCGGGCCGGAGACGCGGGAGCGCTTCGCCGCTGCGATTGAGCAAGCCAAGACGATCTTCTGGAACGGCCCGCTGGGCGTCTTCGAGTGGCCGGCCTTCGCGGCGGGCACCAAGGCGGTCGCCGAGGCCGTCGCGGGCGCGGATGCGTTCTCCGTCGTGGGCGGCGCGGACTCGATCCGCGCGCTGAACGAGCTCGGCCTGCTCGAGCGGGTCTCGTGGGCGTCGACCGGCGGCGGCGCCGCGCTCGAGCTGCTCGAGGGCAAGGAGCTTCCCGGCGTGGCGGTGATCCCGAGCGCATGAAGCTGATCGCCGGCAACTGGAAGATGTTCAAGGGGCCGGGGGAGACGCGCGCGTTCTGCGACGCGTTCGACCCGCCCGACGGCGTCGAAGCGGTTCTCTGCCCGCCGTTCGTCTCGCTGTCGGCCGCGGTCGAGAGCGGCCACACGATCTTCGCCCAGAACGTGCACTGGGCCGACGACGGGGCCTTCACCGGCGAGATCTCGGCGCCGATGCTGCTCGAGCTCGGCGTCGCCGGCGCGATCGTCGGCCACTCCGAGCGCCGGCAGTACTTCGGCGAGACGGATGAGACCGTCGCCCGCCGGACGGTCGCCGCGCTGGGCCATGGGCTGCGCGTGATCGCCTGCGTCGGCGAGTCGCTCGAGGAGCGTGAGTCCGGCCAGATGGAGCTCGTGCTGCGCTTGCAGGTGGAGGCGATCGCCGACTCGGCCGGCCCGCACGAGGGGCTCGTGATCGCGTACGAGCCGGTCTGGGCGATCGGCACGGGCCAGATGGCGACTCCGGAGCAGGCACGTGAGGCGCATGAGCTCATCAAGGGCCTGCTCGACGTGCCGGTGCTTTACGGCGGCTCGGTCAAGCCCGACAACGCCGAGGAGCTGCTCTCGCAGGAGTGTGTCCACGGCGCCCTCGTCGGCGGCGCCTCGCTCGACGTGGAATCGTTCACCGGGCTTTGCCGAATCGCCGCGAGCCTGTAGTCCTGGTCGTCCTCGACGGCTGGGGCTGCGCGCCGGCCGGCCCAGGGAACGCGGTCGAACTTGCCGAGACGCCGGTCTTCGACCGCCTTTGGGCCGAGTGTCCGCACACGACGATCAAGGCCTCGGGCGAGGCGGTCGGCCTGCCCGCCGGGCAGATGGGTAACTCGGAGGTCGGCCACCTGACGATCGGCTCGGGCCGCGTGCTCGACCAGGACCTGCAGCGGATCAACCGCGCGATCGCGGACGGCTCCTTTTACGAGAACCCCGCGCTGAAGACGGCTTTCGACCGCGGCGGCGACGTCCACCTGCTGGGCCTGGTCTCGCACGGCGGCGTGCACTCGCACATCGAGCACCTACAGGCACTGCTCCGCTTCGCGCCGGAGCGAACGTGGATCCATGCCTTCACCGACGGCCGCGACGTCTCGCCGCACGCGGCCGAGCACGATCTCGCCGAGCTGCCGGCCGAGCGGATCGCGACCGTCGCCGGCCGCTACTACGCGATGGACCGCGACAAGCGCTGGGAGCGGACGCAGAAGGCCTTCGACGCGATCTGTCTCGGAGAGGGGGCCGAGGCCGAGGATCCCCTCGAGGCGGTCAAGGCCAGCTACGCGCGCGATGTCACCGACGAGTTCATCGAACCGACCGTGCTCCGGGGCAGGCCGCGCCTGACGCCGGACGACGCGGCGATCTTCTTCAACTTCCGCCCAGACCGCGCGCGCCAGCTGACGAAGCTGCTGCTCGAGGCCGGCATCGACGTCACCACCATGACCCGCTACAGCGACGAGCTCGACACGCACGTCGCCTTCGCCGAGCAGCAGGTCGACGAGACGCTGGCCGAGGTGCTCGCCGAGCACGGCCTGCGGCAGCTCCACGCCGCCGAGACCGAGAAGTACGCGCACGTGACGTACTTCTTCAACGGCGGCAACGAGCAGGAGTGGCCGGGCGAGACGCGCCTGCTCGTCCCGAGCCCGCGTGAAGTCGGCACCTACGACAAGCAGCCCGAGATGTCGGCCGAGGAGCTGGCCGCCCGCTTCTGCGAGGAGCTCGACCGCGGCGGCTACAGCTTCGCGGTCGTCAACTTCGCCAACCCCGACATGGTCGGCCACACGGGCGTGATCCCGGCCGTGGTCAAGGCGGTCGAGACCACGGACGCCTGCCTCGGCCGCGTGGCCGAGACGGTCGAGCGGCTCGGCGGCGTGGCGCTGATCACGGCCGACCACGGCAACGCGGAGCAGCTGCTCGCGGCCGACGGCACGAGCCCGCACACGGCGCACACGTCGAACCTCGTGCCGCTGATCGTCACCGATCCGGACGCGAGGCTCAGAGACGACGGCGAGCTCAGCGATCTCGCCCCGACCGTCCTCGCTTACCTGGGGCTAAGGAAACCTTTACAGATGTCGGGGGAAAATCTCTGCAATTAGCCCATTTCGGGTGGGTACAAAGATCCATCATGCGGTCTATACTCCGCAGGCCTTGTCACTGGCCCAGCCCGATCTCGGCGTCCTGCGGAAGGCGCAACGGGGTGACGAGCGAGCTTTCTCGCTCATCCTGCGCGCTTACGAGACGCCTGTCTTCAACTACGTGCTCCGGCTCGTGGGTGGAGACCGCGCCCTCGCCGAGGATCTGACGCAGGAGGTCTTCCTGCGGGTCTTCCAGGGCCTGCCGAAGTTCTCGCTCCGCTCGAAGTTCACCACCTGGCTCTTCCAGGTGACGAAGAACCGCGTACTGGACGAGCTGCGTGCGGTCGAGCGGCGGCCGCGGGCGCTGGTGGCGATCGACGACATCGCTCCGCTCGAGGTGCTCGACGCACCGATCGAGCGGCTCGAGGAGATCGACACGCTCTGGCGCGCGGTCGAGAACCTGAGCACCGACCTGAAGATGGCGCTGCTCCTGCGCGACGTGGTCGGTCTCTCGTACACCGAGATCGCCGACTCGCTCGAGGTCACGCTCGCGACCGTCAAGTGGCGGATCTACAAGGCCCGGGAAGAAGTGCAGATCGCGCTCGTGCGCGAGGGCGTCTCCTTCGGGCACGACGAGCCGGCTACGGCCGAGCAGCTCTAGCCCGCAGCCACGCCGCGATCTTCTGGGCCTGCTCCTGGGCGTTCGTCCCGCGCGGGATCGGCCGCACCTCCGCGGACTGCGGCGGCGGACTGGAGCCATCGCCGCCTGTTGTGAGGGCGACTGCGAGCAGGATCGCGGCCAGGGCGAGCACGCCTGCCAGGACGAGCCAGAGCCTGTTCGAGACCCGAGGGGCGGGAGCCATCCGTGTGGTGGGCGTGTGGAGCGGCACGGTCGGCTCGTCGGGGGCGCCGAGCTCGCGCGCGAAGTCGGACGCCGAGGCGGGGCGGTAGGCCGGATTGCGGGCCAGCGAGCGCATGACGGCGTCTTCGACGTTGGGCGGCACGTCGGGCGCGAGCTCGCTGACGGGGACGATCTGGCCCGAGGTCTGCTTCGCGGCGAGATCGGCGAGCGAGTCGAACTCGTAGGGCGGCCTGCCTGTGAGCAGCTCGTACAACACCGCTCCGAGCGAGTAGACGTCCGCGGCCGCCGTCACTTCCTCGCCGAGCGCCTGCTCGGGTGAGAGGTACGCCGCCGTGCCGAGCACCGTCCCGACCTGGGTGAGCGCGGTCGTCTCGGCGGCCCGGGCGATGCCGAAGTCCGCCACCTTTACCGTCCCGTCCTCGCGGAGAAGCAGGTTCTGCGGCTTCACGTCGCGGTGCACGAGCCCCGCGGCGTGGGCGTGCGCGAGGCCACGACAGGCCTCGATCGCGAGCTCGACCGCCTTGTCCGACACGACCTGCCCGAGCTCGCCGAACGTCGTCCCCGGCACGAGCTCCATCACGATGTACGGCCGACCGTCCTCGGCCTCGCCCGCGTCGTAGACGGTGACCACGTTCGGATGCGAGAGCCGCGCCGCGAGCCGGGCCTCGCGCAGGAAGCGCTTGCGGAAGTTCGCGTCCCCGGCGAGGTGCTCGGCGAGCAGCTTGATCGCCACCGGGCGGTGCAGCTCCTCGTCTCGGGCGAGGTAGACCGTGGCCATGCCGCCGTGGCCGAGCGGGCGCTCGAGCCGGTAGCGACCGCCTTGGACTATGGTCTCGCTCACGGCTTCTTCTTGTGGTGGTGGTCGTGATGCGGCTTGGGCGGCTTGTGCTCCTTCGGCTTCGGCTTCGGCTCGGCGCAGGTCGCCAACCGCTCGGCCAGCGTGTTCGCCGCGGAGGTCAGGGGCTCCTTGTAGCGAGTCGGGACGCTGCCGATTGACGCGATCACGTCGGTGCGAAAGCGCGCGGCCGCGTCTCGTGCCTCGCACGTGCCGGGCGTGAGCGCCGCGACTTGGTCGGCCTCCGCGGCGAGCTTCGAGGCGACGTCCGACGGAATCCGCGGCGGCGGCGGCGTCGCTCGGCGCTCGGCTCCGCCGCAACCCGCCAGCAGCAGCGCGCTAGACGCCGTGAGCAAGCCGTTCCGCCAGCGCATCGGGCAACCCCCTTTCGCAGATCTCCTCCTGGGTGCGGGCGACGTCGTACTCGACCCGGCGGAACGAGGCAGCCCCCGCGCCGAAGTCGAGCAGCAGCCAGGCCGCGCGCGGGTCGCCGTCGCGCGGCTGGCCGACCGAGCCGGGATTGAGCAGCCGCCGGCCGGGCCCGAGGGCGGCCTCCGTCCCACCGCGCGCGAGCCCGCCGTCCAGCACGTCGTCCTCGAGCGTGATTGCCAGCGGCACGTGGCTGTGGCCGACGAGCACGAGCGGCGACCGGGTCAGGTCGAAGGCAACGCGCGCGACGTCCGCCGAGAGCACGTACTCCCAGACCGGATCGCGCGGGCTCGCGTGGAACAGCTCGACCCCGTCGCGCTCGCCCTGGGGCCGCAGCGACTGCAGGAACGCCCGCGGGCCGTCCGCGAGCATGCCGCGCGTCCAGCGAGCGGCCGCGACCGCGTCGCCGGCGAACTCGTCCAGGTCGATCTCGCCGAGCACGCCGAGGTCATGATTCCCCGACAGGCAGAACGCTGCACGTCGCTCCACCGCGGCGCAGCATGGATTCGGCCGCGGCCCGTAGCCGACGAGGTCGCCGAGGCACCAGAGCTCGTCCGGCTGCTCACGCTCGATCTCCTCCAGCACGGCTTCGAGTGCCTGCCAGTTAGCGTGGACGTCAGAGATGACGGCGACCCGCTTCGCCAAGGCGTCAACCTTAGTTGCGCTCGCCGCGGGCTGGCTCGTGGCCGCGTGGCTGCTCACCAGGACGACCGTCCCGGGCGACCTGCACGCCCCGCACGTCGACGCACGAGCGGTCTTCTCGGGCGACGTGCTGCACCGGACCGCGCGCTACGACGGGCTCCTGCGCTGGCTGTGGGTGGCGTCGACGCTCGCCACGCTGGGTGCGCTCGTGCTGTTCGCCCACCTGGGGCCGCGGATCGCGCGCGCCTGGGAGCTCGGCCGGGTGGCGACCGGCGTGATGGTCGGCGCGGTGACGACGCTCGGCGTCTGGGCCGTCGGGCTGCCGTTCGGCGCGCTGCAGCTCTGGTGGGGCCGTCGCTACCGGCTCGAGCAGCACGGCTACCTCGAGTGGGCGTTCGAGCAGTGGCCGGCCCTTCTCGCGCAGGTCGTCGGCCTGACGATCGCACTGACCGTCCTGCTGCTGCTCGCCGGGCGCTTCGGCGGGCGCTGGTGGCTCGTCGCCGCGCCGCTCTTCGTCGTCGGTGGCGCGGTGCTCGTGCTCGTGCTTCCGTACGTGGAGACGTTCGGCACCCGGCCGCCGCACGACACGCCGGTCGCAGCCCGCATCCGCGAGCTGGCGCGGGAGGAGGGGGTAGGCGGGACGCCCGTCCGGATCGAGAACGTGCACGACCAGACGAAGGCCGCGAATGCGATGGCGACCGGGATCGGCCCCTCGGCGCGCATCTTCATCTGGGACACCTTCCTGGACGGGCGCTACTCAGGTCGCGAGATCGAGGTCGTCGCGGCCCACGAGTTCGGCCACATCGCGCACCACCACATCTGGAAAGGACTGGCGTGGTCGCTGCTGCTGACCGTGCCGGCGTTCTGGATCGTCGAGCGGGCGACGCGCCGCCGCGGCGGGCTGGAGCGGCCGGAGGTCGTCCCCTACGCCCTGCTCGTGCTCGCGCTGATCGGCCTCGCGATCACGCCGCTCGGCAACGTCGTCTCGCGCCGCTACGAGGCCGAGGCCGACTGGTCGGCGCTCCGGGCGACCCACGACCCGTCGGCGGCTGCGAGCGTCTTCCGCAAGTTCGCGCGCCACGACCTGGTCCAGCCGAACCCGCCGCTCTGGTCGTACATCTGGATCGACAACCACCCGACGATCGTGCAGCGAATCGCGATGGCCCGCGCCTTCGCGAGGCGCTAAGACTCGTCGCGGGGCGGTGTCTCGGGGAGGTTGCGGATCCCCTCCCGGGACGACCACTTCGACCACGAGTCGTTCATCGCGTCGAGCAGCTCGCGCATGAACCGGGTCGACATGTTCACCCGCGCGACGACCACGCCCGGCACGTCGCCCTCCTCGACCTCGTGGTCGATGCGCGCGAAGGTGAGCGTGAACTCGTAGTCGGAGAAGCTGATGTTGGCGAAGTTGGCGTAGACCCCGGCGAGGTTCTCGGGGTCGAGATGGATGTTGAGCTGGCGCTCTTGGTCGTCGCCTTCCACGCGTCCACGATACTACTGCCGAAGGCATCGCTTGCGATGCCGCCTCAGGACACGTGGGCTCCGCCCGCGTGTCCGTCTGAACCGACCAGTCGACCCGTCATTCGACAGAATCAAACGTTGTGATCGAGTCGCTCAGCGCGCGCCGGGTGGCGTACGCCTTCGCGGCCCTGCTCGCCGTTCTGGCCGGCGGGACGATCGCCTTCCACGAGTCGCTCGACGAGTCGTGGCTGCAGTCCACCTACCGAACGGTCGTCACCGTCTCGCTGGCCGGGCTCGACACGGTGCCGACCAACGACTCGGCGCGATTGGTCTCGATCGTGCTCGTGCTCGCCGGGCTGACTATCTTTGCCTACATCGCGACCGTCCTCGTCGAGGGGATCGCGCGGGGCGTCTTCACGGGCGTGTTTGCCGAGCGGAGGAGGAAGCGCACGATCGAGCAGCTGAGCGACCACTACATCATCTGCGGCTACGGCCGGGTCGGGCGCCGCATCGCCGCCGAGTTCCTCGAGGAGGGCGTCCACTTCGTCGTGCTCGACTTCAGTCCCGACGCGCTCGAGGCGGCCCGCGAGCGCAACCACCTCTACGTCGAGGGCAGCGGCACCGAGGACGAGGACCTGCAGGCGGCCGGCCTCGAGCGGGCGACCGGGCTCGTGGCCTCGTCCGACTCGGACGCGGACAACCTCTACATCACGCTGTCGGCGCGCAACGCGCGGCCCGATCTGCTGATCGTCGCCCGCGCTTCCGACGAGGACGCTGCCAAGAAGCTGCGCCTCGCCGGCGCCGACCGGGTCGTGCAGCCTTACTCGACCGCGGGCAAGGAGATGGCGAAGCTCGTGCTGCGGCCGCAGGTGGCCGCCTTCCTCGACATCGTCTCCACGAGCGGCGGGCCCGAGCTGCTGTTCGAGGAGATCGAGGTCAAGGGCTCGTGCCGCGAGGCCGGGAAGACGATCCGCGAGCTGCGCATCCGGCAGCAGACGGGCGCGATGATCGTCGCGCTGCGCAAGGGCGACGGCACCTTCGACACGACGCCGGAGGCCGACGCCTCGCTCGACGTCGGCGACGTGATGATCGCCGCCGGCACGCCCGAGGAGCTGAGCCGCCTCGAGGAGCTCTTCGCCCCGTCCGAAGCAATTGCCTGACTCGGTCACACGCCTGGAGGCGTGGCTGTCGGAGCTCGCGGGCGCGCCGGTCGAGCTGGAGCGGCCTAACGATCCCGCGCACGGCGACTACGCGACCAACGTCGCGATGCGGCTCGCGCCCGTGCAGCGCCGCTCGCCGCGCGAGCTCGGCGAGGAGCTCGCGGCCGCGGCGGCCGAGCTCGAGGAGGTCGAGCGCACTGAGGTCGCGGGGCCGGGCTTCGTCAACCTCTGGCTGAGCCCGGCCTGGTTCGGCGAGGCGCTGGGCGAGATCCTGGCCGCTGGAGACGCGTACGGCAGCGGCTCCGCCGAGCGGCCGCAGACGATCCAGGTCGAGATGGTCTCGGCCAACCCGACCGGGCCGATCACGGTCGCCTCGGCGCGGAACGGCGTGATCGGCGACTCGGTCGCGCGCCAGCTCGAGTTCGCCGGCAACGAGGTCTCGCGCGAGTACTACTACAACGACGCCGGCGCGCAGATGGAGCGCTTCTATGCCTCGGTCGAGGCGGTCCGGCGCGGCGAGGAACCGCCCGAGGACGGCTACCGCGGCGACTACATCGCCGAGCTCGCAGCCGGCGAGGACGACCCCGTGCCGAGGATGCTCGACCAGATCAAGGCGAGCCTCGAGCGCTTCCGCATCCACTTCGACTCGTGGGTACTGCAGAGCGAGCTGGAGCAGCGCCTCCCGGAGTACCTGCCCCGCTTGGACACGTACGAGAAGGACGGCGCCGTCTGGGCCCGCTCCACCGCGTACGGCGACGACGGCGACCGCGTCCTGATCCGCTCGCCGGAGCGTGGGGGAACGCCGACGTACCGCGCCGCCGACGTCGTCTACCTCGCGGACAAGCTCGACCGCGGCTTCGACCGGGCGATCTACGTTCTCGGCGCCGACCATCACGGCACGCGCCGCTGGTACGCGGCGATCGCGCGAATGCTCGGCTACGACGAGGAGCGCGTCGAGGTGCTGCTCTACCAGCTCGTCCACCTGACCCGCGGCGGCGAGCAGGCCGCGATGTCGAAACGGCGCGGCGAGGTCGTCTTCCTCGACGACTTCGTGGACGAGGTCGGCGTGGACGCGGCCCGCTGGTACCTCGTCAACCGCGGGCCCGACCAGACGATCGAGATCGACGTCGACCTCGCGGCGGAGCGCTCCGAGAAGAACCCGGTCTACTACGTCCAGTATGCGCATGCGCGCATCGCGGCGATCAGGCGCAACGCCCGCGAGGCAGAGGTCTCGGCGGAGGCCCCTGCCGAGCTCGCGCAGGAGGAGAAGGACCTGGTCAAGCGGCTGGCCGACTTCCCTGCGGTCGCGGCCGAGGCGGCGGAGCGGCGCGGCCCGCACGCGATCCCGACCTACGCGATTCGCCTCGCCGACGACTTCCATCGCTTCTACCACCAGCACCGCGTGCTCGAGAGCGAGGCGCAGGCCTTCCGGCTCGGGCTCTGCACGGCGACGCAGAACGTAATCGCGCGCTGCCTCGGCCTCGTCGGGGTGGACGCGCCCGACCGGATGTAGGATCCGCTCTCGATGGCGCAGGCGTCGGTCGAGCCGGGCAGAACGGGCAACCGTCCCGACCGCAACCTCGCGCTCGAGCTCGTCCGCGTGACCGAGGCCGCGGCCCTCGCGGCCGGCCGCTGGATCGGCCGCGGCGACAAGGAGGGCGCCGACCAGGCGGCGGTGGACGGGATGCGCGCGATCCTCGACACGGTCTCAATGAACGGTGTGGTCGTGATCGGCGAGGGCGAGAAGGACGAGGCGCCGATGCTCTACAACGGCGAGGAGGTCGGCGACGGCCACGGTCCCGCGGTGGACGTCGCGGTCGACCCGCTCGAGGGCACGCGGCTGACGGCCAAGGGCCAGCCGAACGCGATCGCGGTGATCGCGCTCGCCGAGCGCGGGACGATGTTCTTCCCGGGCGCCGCCGTCTACATGGACAAGATCGCGACGGGGCCGGAGGCGATCGGCGTGGTGGATATCGACGCGCCGCCGCGCGAGAACATCGAGCGCGTGGCGCGGGCGAAGGGCCTGCGGCCGAGCGAGGTCTCGGTCGTCGTGCTCGAGCGCGAGCGCCACGAGGCGCTGATCGACGAGCTGCGCGAGACCGGCTGCAAGGTGCATCTGATCCCGGACGGCGACGTCGCGCCGGCGATCGCGGCCGCGCAGCCGCAGACGGGCGTCGACCTGCTGATGGGGATCGGCGGCACGCCGGAAGGCGTGATCGCGGCCGCGGCGCTGAAGTGCGTCGGCGGCGGCGTGCAGGGCAAGCTCTGGCCGCGCAACGACGAGGAACGCTCGGAGCTCGTGAACGCCGGCTTCGACCTCGACCGGGTGCTGACGACGGACGATCTCGTCTCCGGCGAGGACGTCTTCGTCGCCGCGACGGGCGTGACCACCGGCGCGCTGCTGCGCGGCGTGCGCTACCGGTCCGAGGCTGCGGTCACGGACTCGATCGTGATGCGCTCCCGTTCAGGGACCGTGCGTCGCATCGAGGCGACACACGCGCTCGACAAGCTCGAGCGCTTCACCGGCCGTGAGTACCGCTGAGCCTGTAACGCTCGCGCCGTTCCGAGGACAGCAACGCATGAGGTTCCTCGTGGTCGTGCTGCTCGCGCTGGTGCTGGCGCCCACGACGATGGCCGAGCGGTCGCCCGCGCCGACGCTCAAGGCCGGCTCGTCGTCCTACGGCAAGGTGCTCTTCGACGGCCGCGGCTTCGTGCTCTACGCCTTCACCCGTGACCGCGGAAGGAGCGCCTGCTCCGGCGCGTGCGCCAAGGCGTGGCCGCCGTACTTCGCGCGGAAGGGGAAGCTGACCGCCGGCGCCGGCGTGAAGAAGGCCCTGCTCGGCACCGTGAAGCGCAAGAACGGCCGCCGCCAGGTCATCTACGCGGGCAAGCCGCTCTACTACTACGTCGGCGACACGAAGCTCGGGCAGATCCTCTGCCAGGACGTGTCCGAGTATGGCGGCCGCTGGCTGATCGTCCGCCCGAGCGGCAAGCTCGTCCGCTAGACCGCCGCGGCCTCGCGCTCCATCTCGGGCGCGTACATCCCGGTGCGCGCCGCGCCGTTCATCTTTGCGCGGTGATAGTACGCCCGCTGGGCGGCCTCGACGTTTTCCGGCTTGCCGCCCCAGGCCTTGAGCGCCGGAGCCTGCAGCGCGCGGCCGTACGAGAACGAAAGCTGCCACGGGTGCGGCCCGCGCGCGTTCATCGCGTTCAGGTGCGCGGTCGCGTCCTCGTCGGTCTGGCCGCCGGAGAGGAAGACGATCCCCGGCACCGCGGCCGGCACGTGCTTGTAGAAGCACTCCAGCGTCGCCTCGGCCACCTCGTCCACGCCGGCGCGGTCGGAGGCGTCGTAGCCGGAGAGCACCATGTTCGGCTTCAGCAGCGTGCCGCGGTAGTCGACCCGCTGGTCGTGCAGCTCGGTGTACACGGCTTGGAGCACGCGGCCGGTCGCCTTCGAGCTCTGCTCGAGCGTGTGCGTCCCGTCCTGCAGCACCTCCGGCTCGACGATCGGCACCAGCCCGGCCTCCTGGCAGAGCGCGGCGTAGCGCGCCAGCGCGTGGGCATTCGTCCAGACGCAGTAGTCGCTCGGCATGTCGGCCGCGATCGAGTACGTCGCACGCCACTTGGCGAAGCGCGCGCCGAGCTCGCGGTACTCGGCGAGCCGCTCGCGCAGACCGTCGAGCCCCTCCGTGATCGTCTCGCCCTCGGCCAGCGCCAGCGGCTTCGCGCCCTTGTCGACCTTGATCCCGGGGATGATCCCCTTCGACTCGAGCAGCTTCGGGAACGGCGTCCCGTCCGAAGCGCTCTGGCGGATCGTCTCGTCGAACAGGATCACGCCGCTGATGTAGTCCTCCGCGCCCTCGGTCGCGAACAGCAGCTCGCGGTAGGCGCGCCGGTTGTCCTCGGTCGACTCGGCCCCGATCGAGTCGAATCGCTTCTTGATCGTGCCGTCGCTCTCGTCCGCCGCCAGGATCCCCTTGCCCTCGGCGACGAGCGCGTTCGCGGTGTCCGCTAGCTCCTGCATGTCGGGCCTCCCTTTGAATCGCTGGGGTGATTATCGCCGCTCGGCGTTAGCATGCGCCTGCCGAGGGGCGCTGCTGCGGCGAGCGGCCCCTCGGCCTTAGCTCGAGTCTGTGGCGTCGGTCTGCAGCAGGAGCTGGACCGCGCGCAGCTCGGCTGCGCTCGCCGGCTGGACGCGGCCGGCGCTGACCCACCAGGCGGGGTGGATCTCGTTCCAACCGTGCTGGTCGTCCTCGACCCACGGCCCGACGACCTCGATCCGCGCACCTTCCTCGGGCACCGCCACGCGCGCCCGGTCGAACGGGATCACCTCGACGACGAGGTTGCCGCCGACGCGGTCGTTGCCGTCCGAGAGCAGCGAAGGATCGCCAGGCCGGAGATCGATGTGCACGTCGCCGTCGTAGGGCTCGAAGACGACCTTGCTCACGGTGCCGACTACGACGCGGCAGCGGCTCTTCACGCGCAGGCGCGAGGGGTGGTAGACGCCGGCCAGCGGGTTCCCGCCGCGGCAGTGCGGCGAGGCCGGCGCGACCTGCCGCCGAAGCGTGCAGGCGGCTGTGCAGCAGGCGAGGAAGACGCCGACCACAACCGCAGCTCTGCGCATGCCCCGAGCCTGCCAGCCGTCACGGCGCGGCGAAAGACGCTCTTTCGGCCGCGGCTACCTCAGCGCCGCGGTGCCCAGCTCGGGGATTCGTTGTCCAGGCCCGTACGGGTCAGCCGCGTCCGATGCGTTCCGTCTGGCCTCATGACCCAGATGTCTCCCAAGTCGCGATGGAAAAAATCGCTGGCGAAGACGATCCGGGTGCCGTCGGGAGACCAGTCGGGCGCAATGTTCCGGTGGGCGAAGTGGTCGGTGAGCCCGCGCAGGCCGGTTCCGTCGCTGCTCACCACGTACACGTCCCAGTGCCAGGCCCGGGTGACCGAATGGAGGCGGCTGAAGGCGATGCGCGTCCCGGTGGGCGACCAGGAAGGGTCGGTGTCTTGTTCGCTCTTCGTGGGTGTCGTCAGCTGACGAAGGTTTCCCCCGTCGGCGTCCATCAGCCAGATTGCCGGCGGAAAGCCGCCTCTGAACGCGATCGTGCGCCCGTCCGGCGACCAGGCAGGATCGTCGGCCGGCGCCGTGCTCCCGCGCCTCAGTTGGCGGCGACCGGTGCCGGTGAGGTTCATCGTCCAGATCGTTGGCAGCTCGCCGGGGGCGAGGCTCCAGCTCGCGTAGGCGATCCGCTTGCCGTCGGGAGACCAGGCGGGGTAGCCGTAGCACTTCGCGTCGTGCGTCAACCGGCGGGCGTGGGTGCCGTCTGCTCGCACGAGATGCAGTTCACCGCCGGAGCAGTGGAGCACGCCTTGTGTATAGACCAGCCACTTCCCGTCCGGAGACCAGGCTGGCGTCAAGACGTTGCGGATGTGGGCGAGCGGTCGCTGCTTCGTGCCGTTCGGCGCCATCACGTAGAGCGAGGTCGCCAGGTTCTTCGCGCGCAAGCTGACGTAGGCAATCGTGCCGTTGCGAGCCTTCGCCGCGGGGGCCGCCGCCCAGCGCCGCGCGCTCCCAGGTACCGCGAGCGCAAGGACAAGCAGCGAACCGCCGAGCACGAGAGCGAGGACGCGAGGCCGGACCCACCGCGAGTTCGAGGGCGAAATCATGCCGTTCACCTCACTCCCAATGCTCGCTGCTCGCCCCCCGCGCGCCATCCGGGACACGCGGAATGGGCCTCGCAGGAACTACGTAGTGCGCGGTCGTCCTTGGGCTAACCTAGGCCGCACGCGGACGTAGCTCAGTTGGTAGAGCATCAGCTTCCCAAGCTGAGGGTCGCGGGTTCGATCCCCGTCGTCCGCTTCGTTGGCGGTTCGCGACGCTTTCGTCATACTTCAGGCATGCGCGACGAGCCGTCCTCGCGCAGCGACGAACGCCAGGCCGACGAACCGGTTTCGGCGCCGGAATCGCAGCCGGGCTTTCGCGAGCCGAGGCACCACGTGCCGGCGGACCTCCTGAACGTCTCCTTTCCGGTGGCGATGCGCGGCTACGACCGCGACGCGGTCGAGGCGTACGTGAAGCGGGTCAACCGCGTGATCGCGGAGCTCAAGGTGAGCGCCTCGCCCCGGGCGGCGGTGACGCACGCGCTCGAGCAGACCGAGCAGCAGGTCAGCGGACTGCTGCAGCGCGCCCGCGATACCGGCGAAGAGATCGTCGCGAGCGCCCGCCAGGAAGCCGAGGAGATCGTCTCCAGGGCGAAAACCGAGGCAGCGGAGCTGCACGTGAACATCAGCTCCGAGGCCGACGCCATCAAGGCGGAGGCCGACAAGGTGCTTGCCGAGGCACGCAGCGATGGCGAAGACATCCTCGCCCGCTCGCAACAGGAGGCGGAAAGCACCCGCACCCGCTCGCAGGCCGAAGCCGAGAAGCGTCGCCGGCAGCTGGAAGAGGAACTTGAGGCGCTACGCGAGCAGGCGGAGGCGAGGATGCGCGAGCTGCAGACGGATACCGAGCGCGTCCAGGATGAGCGCCGAGAGCTGCTCGCCGACATTCGGGTGCGCGGCAGCACGCTCCTCGAGGTCGCAGACGCCGCCGTAGCCCGCAAGCCAGACCCCGACGAGATCGAACAGGCAGGCGTCGAAAAGGCCTAGCGGACCCTACGGGGCGCCGCGCTCTTCGACCAGGAAGTCGTGGATCTCAGCGAGATCGTCGAGCGCCGTCTGGATGTCCTCTTGGTCGACCTTCGTCGTCTCGGCCGCTCGCGCGATGTCGCGGGCGGCGAAGAAGTCGGCGACGACGTCGCGGCTCTCGTCCTCCACGACGACCGGGTTCTCGAGGTCGAAGCCGCGGTCGGTCAGCATCGCCTTGACCAGGCGGACGATCTCCGGTAGCGCCTCCTCGGGCGAGTCGGCTGCGTCCTCCTGCAGCTGCGCCCACTGGCTCTCCCACTCGTGCAGGTCGAGTCCAGGGTCGGTCATTTCCCTCTCCGCGATAGCATCGTCGGCGGTTTGCCCGCCGAGCCTACGCCAGAAACCGCGCGCCTGCTCGCGCTCGGGGTGTCGCACCACCACGCGCCGCTCGAGGTGCGGGAGCGCCTCTACCTGCAGGACGGCCACGCGGCCGAGCTGGCCGAGGCGCTCGGCGAGGCGGTCGTGCTCTCGACCTGCAACCGGACGGAGATCTACCTGCTCGGCGGCGACCCCGACGACGCGCGCCGAGAGCTGGAGGAACGCTCGGGGCTCGAGCTCGAAGCAGTGCTCGCCCGCTGGGACGACGGCGAGGCGGTTTCGCACCTCTTCCGCGTCGCGGCCGGGCTCGACTCGCTCGTCCCGGGTGAGTCGCAGATCCTCGGCCAGGTGCGAGACGCCTACGAGTCGGCGCGCACGCGCGGTGCCACCGGCGCGCTGCTGAACCGCCTGTTCGAGGACGCGCTCCACGCCGGCAAGCGCGTCCGCACCGAGGCGAAGCTGCACGAGCTGCCGGAGTCGGTCGCGGCCTCCGCGGTCGAGCTCGGCGTGCGCGAGCTGAGCGGCGCCGAGGGCAAGTTCGCGTTGCTGTTCGGTGCCGGGAAGATGAGCGAGCTGGCGGCGCGCGACCTGCGCGAGCGTGGGGCGGAGGTCGTCATCTCGAGCCGCACGCTCGAGAGCGCGCAGGATCTCGCCGAGCGCGTGGGTGGCCGCGCTGCCGCGTTCGACGCGGTGGCGGTCGAGCTGCCGGAGGCCGACCTGGTCATCTCGGCCACCCGTTGCCCGTACCCGATCCTCCACGCCGAGGCGGTGCGTCCGCGCGAGAAACCGCTCGTGCTCGTGGACGTTGCCGTTCCGCGTGACCTCGACCCGGCGATCGGCGAGCTCGACGGCTGCACGCTGTTCGACATCGACGCGCTCGGCGAAGGGCTCGTCGGCCGCGAGGAGGACGTCCGCGAGGCGGAGGCGATCGTGGCCGAGGAGGCCGCGCGCTTCGCCGAGTGGCGCCGCTCCCGCGACGCGGCCGAGGCGATCCGCGACCTCCGCATGCGCGCCGAGGAGATCCGCTCCGAGGAGCTGGCGCGCGCGGGCTCGCGGCTGTCCGAGCTCTCGCCGCGCGAGCGCGAGACCGTCGAGACGCTGACCACGCAGATCGTAAACAAGCTCCTGCACGCGCCGACCGTCCGAGCCAAGGAGGCCGGCTCGGAGCCGTTGCGCGACCTCTTCGCCCTGCGCGACGACGAGTGAGCTCGGCCGAGCTCTACGCCCGGGCGCTGAAGGTGATCCCCGGTGGCGTCAACTCGCCGGTGCGCGCGATGAAGGCGGTCGGGCTCGACGAGCCGCTGTTCGCGGCGCGTGGCGATGGCCCGTACCTCGAGGACGCCGAGGGCCGGCGCTACCTGGATTGGGTGCTCTCTTGGGGGCCGCTGATCTTCGGGCACGCCGACCCGGAGACGGTCGAGGCGGTGGTCGCGGCCGCGCGTGGGGGGACGAGCTTCGGCACCGCCACCGAGCGCGAGGTCGAGCTGGCGGAGGAGATCGTCGGCGCGGTGCCATCGGTGGAGATGGTGCGGCTGGTCTCGTCGGGCACCGAGGCGGCGATGACCGCGCTGCGGCTGGCCCGCGCGGCGACCGGGCGCGAGCCGTTCGTGCGTTTCCGCGGCAACTACCACGGTCACGCCGACCCGTTCCTGTCCGAGGCCGGCTCGGGCGTGCGCACGCTCCGGCTCGAGACCGGGGGAGAGGGTCGCGTGGTCGACTACAATGACCTCGAGGCGGTCGAGCGCGAAATCGAGGGCGCGGCCTGCGTCTTCGTCGAGCCGGTCGCCGGGAACATGGGCGTCGTCCCGCCGGCCGAGGGCTTCCTCGAGGGCCTGCGCCGGCTCTGCGATGCGAGCGGCGCGCTGCTCGTCTTCGACGAGGTGATCACCGGCTTCCGCGTCGCGCGCGGCGGGGCGCAGGAGCGCTTCGGCGTGCTGCCGGATCTGACCGTGCTCGGCAAGATCGTCGGCGGCGGCCTCCCGCTGGCGGCCTTCGGTGGCCGCGCCGAGCTGATGGAACGTCTGGCCCCGGCCGGCGATGTCTACCAGGCGGGCACGCTCTCCGGAAACCCGCTCGCGACCGCCGCGGGCCTGACCGTGTTGAGGCGCCTGACACCGGCGGTCTACGAGCTGCTCGAAGCGAAGGGCCGACGGCTGGACGCGTTCGGAGAGTACGGCCGCTTCGAACGCGTGGGCGCGATGGCGACCCTGTTCGTCGACGACTACCCCGCGCTCTTCCGCCACCTGCTCGAGCGCGGCATCTACCTCGCCCCGAGCCAGAACGAGGCGATGTTCCTCTCGACGGCCCACGGCGACGAGGAGATCGACCGCACGATCGATTCGGTTGCGGAGTTCTTCGCGTGAGCAAGCTCGTCTACGCGGCGATCGCGTCGCTCGACGGATACGTGGCCGACGATGAGGGCAACTTCGACTGGGCGGCGCCGGACGAGGAGCTACATGCGTTCGTGAACGAGCTCGAGCGGCGGATCGGCACGTATCTCTACGGGCGTCGCATGTACGAGACGATGGCGGTCTGGGAGACCTTCGCTCTGGAAGAGGAGCCTCCGGAGGTGCGCGATTACGCGGAGATCTGGCGCGCGACGGACAAGATCGTCTTCTCGAGGACGCTGGAGAAGGTGACGAGCTCACGGACGCGGATCGAGCGATCGTTCGACGCCGCGGCTGTTCGAGACCTGAAGGCGGAGGCGAGCTCGGACCTCAGCATCGGCGCCGCCGAGCTCGCGAGCCAGGCGGTACGTGCGGGGCTCGTCGACGAGCTCCACCTGTTCGTGGTGCCGGTGCTGGTCGGAGGCGGCAGGCGGTTCCTCGGCGAGGGAGTGAGCGCCCGACTCGAGTTGCTGGACGAGCGCCGCTTCGGGAGCGGCGCGGTCCACCTGCACTATCGCGTACCCAGCTAGCGTTCCGGCCAGGCTTCGACCAGCCGCCGGCGCGTTTCGAGCAGGTGCTCAGGGAGCACCTTCACGTCTGCGAGGACGGGCATGAAGTTCGTGTCACCTGCCCAACGGGGGACGACGTGCAGATGAATGTGATCGACAACGCCGGCGCCGGCGACGCGGCCGAGGTTCCAGCCGAGGTTGTGGCCCTCCGGGCCGTACACCTCACCGAGCGCGGAAACGCCCTCGACCGCGAGCCGGTGGATCTCCAGCGCCTCGTCGCCCGTCAGCCCGGCAAGCTCGCCGACGTGCCGGTGGGGGGCGACCATCAGATGACCGCTCGAGTAGGGGAACTTGTTCAACAGCACGAACGCGAGCTCGCCGCGGTGGACGACCAGCCGTTTCTCGTCGTCGCCGGTGGCCGCGTCGCAGAAGACGCAGCCGGGCTGCTCGCCGGCCTGCTTGATGTACTCGAGCCGCCAGGGCGCCCAGAGCTGCTTGGCCATGACGCCGAGCCTACCGTCCGGCCTGCGGAGGGCCTAAACTCCTGCAGGTGAAGCGGTTCGTCTTCCTGCTGGTTGTCGCAGCGGTCGCTTCCGGAGCCGCCGCCCCGAGTGCCCAGCGCATGAAGGTCGTCCCCGCCGGCGTCCAGATCGGCGGCGTGCGCGTGGGCGGGCTCACCTCCGAGCAGGCCCGGAACGCGGTCACGTGGTGGTACAACCGGCCGCTTCGCTTCGTCTTCTACGGCAAGCACTGGACGGTGCGGCCCTCGGTCTTCGACGCGAGCGTGGACGCCGACTGGGCCGTGCAGCGCGTGCTGCGCGCGAAGCCGAACGAGCACCTCGCGCTGCGGACCGACGTCGATGCGGACGCGATCAAGCGCTACGTCCGCGCGCTCGACGGGCGGCTCTCGATCGAGCCGGTCGACGCGACCGCCAGCCTGCAGGGGCGGAGGCCCGTGATCGAGCCCGGCAAGCCCGGCCTCGAGCTGAACCGCGTCAAGACGGCGCAGCGGATCGAGGGTCTGCTGGCGATCGCGCGCCGGCCGCAGTCCGTGCATCCGGCCGCACGCACCGTCGCGCCGTCGGTGAGCGCGAACACCTTCGGCGCGGTGGTCGTGATCTACCGCGGCTCGAACGAGCTGCACCTCTACAAGGGCGAAAAGCCCTGGCGTACCTTCGGCGTCGCGACCGGCCAGTCGATCTACCCGACGCCGCTCGGCGACTGGCACGTGGTCGACATGCAGCGCAACCCCTGGTGGCGCCCGCCGGATTCCGACTGGGCGAAGGGCCTGAAGCCGATCCCGCCGGGCCCGGGCAACCCGCTCGGTACGCGCTGGATGGGTCTCGACGCCTCGGGCGTCGGCATGCACGGCACGCCCGACGCGGCCTCGATCGGCTACTCGGCCTCGCACGGCTGCATCCGCATGCGAATCCCGGACGCCGAGTGGCTGTTCGACCACGTCCGCACCGGGACGCCGGTCTTCATCATCGACGCATAGGAGCCGGGGCGAGACGCCGAGGCTCTGCGGCACAGCCGACGTCCCGACCGACGGAGGGAGGTGTCGGTGCCCCGGCTCCGATCCCCTTATCGGCAGCTAGAGCCAGCGCTTGTAGCGGAAGAACGCGATCAGGCCGACGGCGAGGCCGAGCATGAAGCCGGCGATCGCCCAGAAGGCGGTCGCGGTCTCGAAGCCGGGGAAGTGCACGTTCATGCCGAAGATGCCGGTGATCAGGGTCAGCGGCAGGAGCACGACGCTGACGACGGTCAGGATCCGCAAGACGTCGTTCTGGCGGTGCGAGATGACCGACTCGTTCGTGTCCTCGAGGGCCTCGACGACCTCCTTGAAGTTGTCGAGCAGGTCCCAGATCCGCTCGCTGGCGTCGACGATGTCGTCGAAGTAGAGCTCGAGCTGCTCGGGGAGGAAGCGCTCGATCTGGCGCTCGAGCACGCGCAGCGTCGAGCGCTCGGGCTTGATGATCTTGCGGAACGAGATGATCTCCTGCTTCACGTTCGAGAGGTCGCGCACGACCTCCTCGGCGCGCTTCTCGAACATGTCGTCCTCGATCGAGTCGAGCTTGTGGCCGATCTTGTCGAGGATCGGGAAGCAGTAGTCGAAGAGGTCGTCGAGGATGTGGTAGAGCAGGTAGCCCGACCCCTTCGAGAACAGCTGGTCGCGCAGCTCGTCGTCTTCCTGGCAGCGCGCGAAGAGGCGCGTGACCGGCAGCAGCTCGACGGTCGGCAGCGTGACGAGGTAGCCGTTGCCCACGAACAGGTCGAGCTCGGCCGCGTTCAGGCGCTGGATCGCCTTGTCGTAGACCGGGAAGTGGAGGACGCCGAACAGGTAGTCCGGGTACTCGTCCACCTTCGGCCGCTGGCGGCGCGAGAGCACGTCCTCGAGGTCGAGCGGGTGCCAGCCGAAGCGCTCGACGAGCAGGGTGGCCTCCTCGAGCGTGGGCGCGTCGAGGTGGATCCAGGTCAGGCCGTGGGCGTGGAGCTCCTGGAGGCGCGGCTCAGGCCGCGGCTGGACGTCCCCGCCCTGCGTGCGAGGTCTCGTGCGCTTGATGCGGGGCAGGCTCGGCACCGGGACTGAGGGGGTCGTCGACTCTCATCGCAGAGTTCGCCATGGTACCCGGAAAGCCCTGCCGGCAACCCCAATCGCTCTGCTCAAGCAGGTAGCGGCGTGATTGATTCGTCAATCAATGACGAAATGCGGAACGGAATTCGGACGCGATGTTTCCACCGGGGGATTGCGCGGGTAAAAGCGCGCTCGCACAAGGCATCCAATTTGGGGGTGAGATGGTGCGGAAGCTCGTTCGGCGCAGGGCGGTCGTCGTCGCTGCGCTTCCCGTCGTGACCGCAGCGGTCGTGGTCGCCGTCGCAGGCGGCTCCGGTGCGGGGACGACGGGGAAGGAAGCCACACAGGCCTACGGGGTCGCGCGCGCGAGCAGCGCGGGCGGCTCGAACGTCATCCACATGTCGCTGGCGTCGGACGCCACGGCCGGCCCGCAGGTGATCGACGGGCAGTTCCAGGGCGCATCGCCCGCGGTCAGCTCGCTTCCGGTGCTGCCGGTGCCCCACTCGCCGCTCAAGGCGAACCAGATCGAGTCGCTCAAGCCGGGCAGCGCGCCGCCGGGCGCGAAGGACCCGGTCGTCCAGAAGGCCAAGGGCTCCGGCCCGATCTCGGGGCCGATCCAGAACTTCGACGGCATCTGCCTGCCGTTCGGCCCACCGTGCGCGCTCGGGAGCAGCTGCAGCTGCCTGCCGCCCGACACGGACGGCGAGGTCGGCGCGACGCAGTACGTCCAGATGGTGAACACCGACTTCGCGGTCTTCTCGAAGACGGGCCAGGTGCTGCGCGGCGCGACGCCGATCAACCAGCTCTGGGCGAACACCGACGGCGAGTGCAAGACGCACAACGACGGCGACCCGGTCGTCCTCTACGACCAGTTGGCCAAGCGGTGGTTGCTGACGCAGTTCATCGCGACGCCCGCCGACAACGAGGAATACGGCCAGTGCATCGCGGTCTCGACGACGAGCGACGCCACCGGCTCGTACTACCTCTACGAGTTCCACTTCGGCCGCACGTTCCACGACTACGAGAAGCTCGGCGTCTGGCCGGACGCCTACTACATGTCGTCGAACGAGTTCCCGGACGGGTCCGAGACCTCGTCCGGCGCGGGCGCGATGGCGTTCGAGCGGGCGAAGATGCTCGCCGGCAAGCCGGCCCGCGTCATCTACTTCGACGAGGCGGCCTCCAACCCGCCGGGCGGCCAGTACATCGGCCAGCTCCCGGGTGACCTCGACGGCTCGACCCAGCCGCCGGCCGGCTCGCCGAACCTCTTCGCGGAGGTCGACGACGCTTCGACCATCCCCCCGACCGACGGCAGCGACGGCTTCGTCCTGCGGCTGTGGAAGTTCCACGTCGACTGGGCGAATCCGTCCAACTCGACCTTCGGGAACAACGGCCAGCCGAGCTACACGCTCCCGGTCGCCGCGTACGTCCGGCCGCAGTGTGTCTACGGCTACGGCGACTGCGTGCCGCAGAAGGGCGGCCCGCAGGAGCTCGACGTGCTGGGCGACCGGCTGATGTTCCGGATGAACTACCGGAACTTCGGCAGCTACGCCTCGGTGCTCCTGAACCACACCGTCCAGGCCGACGGCCGCACGGGCATCCGCTGGTACGAGCTGCGCATCCCGAAGGGCGGCGCTCCCTCGGTCTACCAGCAGGGCACCTATGCGCCCACCGACGGGCTGACCAACCCGCTCTGGCGCTGGATGGGCAGCGTCGCCCAGGACAAGAAGGGCGACATCGCCGCCGGCTACAGCGCCTCGGGGCCGAACGACTTCCCGTCGGTCCGCTACACCGGCGGGGCGGCCGGCGACCCGCTGGGCCAGATGACCCAGGCCGAGCAGGTCGCGTACACCGGCACCGGCCCGCAGACGGAGGCCGAAGGCCGCTGGGGCGACTACAGCGACCTGACCGTCGACCCGAGCGACGACTGCACGTTCTGGTACACGCAGGAATACCTCGCGGAGGACACGGTCGTGATCGGAACCTGGCGGACGCGTGTCGTCTCGTTCAAGTTCCCCGGCTGCAAGAAGTAGCGTTCTCCCACCCGCCGCGCGCCTCGAGCCGAGGGGCGCGCGGCGGCGTGCTAGCTGACGAGCCGGACCCGCTAGCGCTTGAGGCCGCTCATGAAGCCCTCGTCGAGCGGCGACCGGACGCGCTGGCCTTGTTCCTCTTCGCCGGCGCGGAGCGACTCCTCGAGCTCGTGCTCGATCGCTTCCTTCTCGGCTTTGCGCTCAGTGCGCCGTGCCTTCAGTTTCTTCCAGATGCCCACGAGGGAAGGATAGGCTCAGTCCGCTCATGCGACTCGAGCTCGGAACGCCGGTCCGCTGTACCGACAAGCCCTACGGCGTACTGGCCGATGTCGTCATCGACCCGATCAGCAAGCGCGTGACGCATCTGGTCGTGCGGCCGAGCCACCAGGAGTCGCTGGAGACCCGGCTCGTCCCGATCGAGCTGGCAGAAGCCGGCGATGAAGGGTCGGAGATCTCGCTCCGCCGAACTGTGGAAGAAGTGAACGGGCTCGAGCCCGTGCAGGAGTACACGTACCTGCGGCTCGAGGAGTCCGCCGTCAACGATCCGGATTGGGACGTCGGCGTTCGAGACGTGCTCGCGAGTCCGTATTACGCGGCCGACTTCGGCGCGGGCCTCGAGACCTTCCCCATCGACCCGAATCTCGGGCTGATCTACGACCGCGTCCCGAAAGGCGAGGTCGAGATCCGCCGCTCGAGTGACGTGTGGTCGGCGGACGAGCACCACCTCGGCGAGGTGGACGGCTTTCTCGTGGACGGTGAAGCCCACATCACGCATCTCATCCTCGAGCGGGGCCATCTGTGGGGGCGGCGCGAGGTGACGATTCCGATCGGGGCGGTCGCGAAGGTCGAGACGGATGCAGCGACGCTGAGCCTCACAAAGGAGCAGGTGGGCGCACTCCCCTCGGTTCGAGTGCGTAGGAGTGTTCGGACGAGCTAGGCCCGCCTGCCTAACGAACCATCAAGGCGAGGATGCGGCCATGGCCTTTCATGCGGCAGCCTCGTCACCTCTTGCTAACCGCGGCGAGCACGCGGGCCATCGCGACGAATCCGAGATTCCCGTAGTAGTCCTGGCCCTTGCGGGCATCCCACGCGTAGGCGAGACCTGGCTTCTCGATCCCTGCTCCTACGAATCCCACGGTCGCTGGCGGCCGGGTCAGCCTGCGAAAGATCACGTCTCGACCGCTCGTCAGCTGGCGGAGATGCAGCGTCAGCGTGGCATTGCCCCGCGTCACGAGATACGTCGCGAGCTGTCCGTACAGATCGAGATGGCCCGCCCCGCTCGGAAGCTGCCAGCTGTGGAGTAGTCGTCCGGCCCGCCAGTTGTAGAGCTTGAGCCGCCTCTGGACGGTCAGGATCGCGAGGTGGTTTCCCTGCAGGGCCACTTCCGCCATGTGGCCGACGCCGGATTTCGCCAAGTCGGCCTCGGGCGGGCGAAGTTCTTTGAGCAGCCGACCCTGAGCACTGTAGATGCCGATGCTCGAGCCGCTGTAGCGCCCAGCGTGGTCGATGCTCCCGAGCGGCCGGAAGACGGCAATGCGGCCCGAATCGCTCGACTGGGCGACAATCCCGCCTGCGCCCAAGACCAGCGTCGAGAGCCTGCTGGGGGCACCGATCGCGCTCAGCCGTTGGCCCGAAACAGTTTCGACGCCGTTCGCGACATCGGTCGACCAGCGGCTGACGGCCAGGAGGTTCCCCGAGCCGACGAGTCCTTGCACCCAGGCCCCGTAGGTGCAGGGGGGATGAGTTGAGCAATCACTATCGAGAAAGCGCTGTGCGCGCACCAGCAGATGCTCTTGCGGGCTCGCGATCGAAGAGGTGTAGAGCGAGTCGACGTACTCGGTGTTTCCGGCGCTTGCAGCGATCCAGGCGACGCGCGTTCCCGCAACTGCCAAACCGTCAAGCGCTTGCGCGAAATCCCCGCCGGTCACCAGAGTCTTGCGACCGGTCAGCCCATCCCAGGTCAGGACGTCGGGATAGGGGGTGTTGGTGCCGTAGGCGACTACCGCCCCGTCCATCGCGAAGTACTCGATTGGGCTTTGTGTCCGCGCCGCCCGCTCCCCCGGCGTCACCGCCGCCGATTGAAGAGCGAACGGAAGCGCGAGGACAGACACCATCAGCCACGCATACGCGAATCGTCGCATCCCTCTTATCTCCAACCGCCATGGTCGTCAAAGACCACCGTTGCGTCATCGTGCGGTCCTCGGATCTACCCGGCCTCAAACTACGGACGCGGCAGTCTTTACCTCTGCACCGCTGCGGCCTGGATGAATCGCGTCAGATGCGCCTGGCAGGAATCGAACCTGCGACCTCGCGCTCCGGAGGCGCGCGCTCTATCCCCTGAGCTACAGGCGCTCGGCCGCCAAGTCTAGCGGCGGGGTGAGCGGGGTCACCGTGACCGCCTCCGGCTTCGGTGTGCGGCGGACGCTCTGGGGCAGGCGGCGCTCGAGTCGTAGGCAGGCCGTTGCTGCGAACAGGCAGACCCCGGCCGAGATCGGCCAGACCGCCAGCGGGTGCCAGTCGAGCAGCGGGCCGCCGACGGCGGGGCCGAGGATCGAGCCGGCGCTCCAAGACATCGCGCCGAGCGCGAAGTAGCGCCCGCGCAGCCGCTCCGGCGCGAGGTCGGCCACGAGCGGCGCCTGGGTCGGGCCCTGCAGCGTCTCGCCGAGCGCGAAGACCATCACTGCGACCATGAAGACGAGCGCGGCCGAGGTTCCGTTCAGCAGCCCGCCGCCGGCGAGCACGATCAGCGCGGCGCCCGCCCAGAGCACGTTCATCAACGCGAGCGCGGCCATCCGGCGGCGGCCCTCGAGCGCCTTCGAGACGGGCAGCTGGATCAGCACGATCAGCAGCGTGTTCGCCAGCCAGATGAAGCCGATCCAGCGCTCGTCCACACCGGCGTAGTTCTTGGCGAACGGCGGCAGCAGCGCGAAGACCTCGTAGCCGACCGCGACGAAGAGCACGTTCAGGCCGGTGAGGGCGAGGAAGTTGCGATCGCGCAGGACGGCGCGGTAGCTGCCGGGCTCCTCGTGCTCCTCGGCCTCGGTCACCGGCGGCTCCCGCACGCCGATCAGCAGCAGGATCGCGAAGACGAGGAAGGTGGCGGCGTCGAACAGGAACATCCTCGTGAAGCTGGCGGGATCGGCCGTGGTCGCGATCAGGCCGCCGACCACGCCGCCCAGGCCGACGCCGAGGTTCATGCTCACCCGCTGCAGGGCGTAGGCCGAGTGGCGGTGCTCGGGCGGGGTCAGCCGCGAGAGCAGCGTCGACTGGCCCGGCCAGAAGCACGCGGTCCCGACGCCGTCGAGCGCGAAGAGCACGTCGGCGTGCCAGGGCTCGCGGATCAGCGGGAAGAGCGTGAACGCGACTAGCTGGACAAGCAGGCCGAAGACGAGCGTGTTGCGACCGCCGAACCGGTCGACCAGCGAGCCGGCGCCGAGGCCCGCCACGAGGGCGGCTGCCCCGCCGATCGCGAGCGCGAAGCCGGCCTGCGCGAACGAGATCCCGCGCACGTTGTGCAGGTAGATGATCGCGAACGGGAAGACGATCCCGTTGCCGAGCGAGTTGACCACGCCGCCGGCCTGGACGAGCCAGACCGTCCGGGGCAGGTGCGGGTCGAGCCCCCGCAGGTAGGTGGCCAGCGTCCGCATCTCGAGTTCTAAGGTATCCCGGTGGAGCTCGAGGCCCGGATCGCGACCGTGCGGATGGCGGAGACGTTCGTGATCTCGCGCGGCGCCTCGGACGCGGCGGAGGTGGTGGACGTCGAGCTTCGCCACGAGGGCGTGAGCGGCTTCGGCGAGGCGGCGCCGATCGAGCGCTACGACGAGTCGCCGGCCTCGGCGCTCGCCTTCCTCGAGGACGCCGGCGCGTTGGTCGGCGACGACCCGTTCGCGTTCGAGGAGATCGAGGCGCGGCTGAGGGAGCGGCCGGGCGAGCAGGCGGCCAAGGCGGCGATCGACGCCGCGCTCCACGACCTGTGCGGCAAGCTCGTCGGCCTGCCGGTCTGGCGGCTGCTTGGGCTGCGGCGCGAAGGCCCGCCGACCTCGTGGACGATCTGGCTCGGCGACCCCGACGACATGGCCCGCCGTGCGGAGAGGGTCGAGGGCCGGTTCAAGCGGCTGAAGCTGAAGCTCGGCGCGGGCGACGGGCTCGACGTCGAGCGCGTGCGCGCGGTGCGCGGTGTCTCGGAGGTGCCGCTGCAGGTGGACGTGAACGAGGCGTGGTCACTCGAGCAGGCGCTCGAGGCGCTGCCGCAGCTCGCGGAGCTCGGCGTCCAGTACTGCGAGCAGCCGCTCCCGGCCGGCGACGCCGACGGCCCGGAGCTGAAGCGCCGCTCGCCGCTGCCGATCTACGTCGACGAGGATTGCCACACGCTCGACGACGTCGCCTTCTGCGCCGAGCGCGCGCACGGCCTGACGGTCAAGCTGGCCAAGTCGGGCGGGATCCGCGAGGCGGTGCGGATGGCGCACGCCGGCCGCGCGCTCGGGCTCGGGCTGATGCTCGGCTGCATGAACGAGTCCGGCCTCGCGGTGGCCGCGGGCGCTGCCTGCGCGAGCCTGTTCGATCACGTCGACCTCGACGGGAACCTGCTGCTGGTCGAGGACCCGTGGCCCGGCGTCGAGCTCGTCGACGGCGTCCAGCTTCCAGCCGACGCACCAGGTCTCGGTGTCCGAGAAGCGGTATCTCATACTGGCTGAGGGTCGCTCCGGCGACCCGCACTACGGCAAGACGGCTCGCGGGATCCTTCGCTACGCGCCCGACCCGAGCGTCGCGATCCTCGACTCGACTCGCGCGGGCGAGAGCTACGAGGGCGTGCCGGTCGTCGCCACCGTCGATGAGGGACTGCAGTTCGGGCCGACGACCGCGGTGGTCGGCGTCGCCACCCAGGGCGGCCGCTTCCCGCCGGCCTGGCGCGAGCTGCTGAAGCAGTCGATCGCGGCCGGGCTCGACCTCGAGAGCGGCCTGCACGAGTTCGTCGGCGAGGACGAGGAGCTTGTTGCCCTCGCGCGCGAGCACGGCGTCGACCTGCGCGACCTGCGCAAGCCGCCGCCCGACCTGAGCGTCCCCACCGGCGAGAACCTGCAAGTCCCGGCGCGGATCGCGCTGACGGTCGGCTCCGACTGCGCGATCGGGAAGAAGACGGTCGCGCTCGAGCTCGACCTCGAGGCGAGGCGCCGTAGCCTGCCGAGCGTCTTCGTCCCGACCGGCCAGACCGGGATCGCGATCGCGGGATGGGGGATCGCGGTGGATGCGGTCGTCGCGGACTTCCTCGCCGGCGCGGCCGAGCGGCTCGTGGTCGAGGGCCACAAGCGCGGCGGCAAGCTGCTGTTCGTCGAGGGCCAAGGCTCGCTCGCGCACCCGGCCTATTCGGGCGTCACGCTCGGGCTGATCCACGGCTCGGCGCCGCACGTCTTCGTGCTCTGCCACAAGGCCGGCGCCGTCGAGGTCGAGGGCTACCCCGGCTACCCGCTGCCGAGCCTGGGCCAGCTGATCGAGGTGCACCAGCGCATCGCCCTGCCGCTGCGGCCGGCGCGCGTCGCCTGCATCGCGCTGAACACGGCCGAGCTCGACGAGGAGGCGGCGCATGCCGCGATCGCCGAAGCGGCCGAGGAGACCGGCCTCCCGGCAGATGACCCAGTTAGGTTCGGCGCCGGCCGGTTGCTGGAGGCAACCTTGAAGGGCTAAGGAGGCTCTTCTCACATGCCGAAGAACGTGCCAACCTAGAAACGCCGCCGATCGAGGAGGACCGAGAGAGTGACGAAAGGACTACTGCTGTGCGCGTGCGCAGTGCTGGCGTGCGCCGTCGCAGGAGCGGCGCGAGCCGGGCTGGACGTCGGCGTGACCGAGGACGCGGGCAAGACCGGCGACGGCGGTGCCTCGTTCTTCGCGACGCTTAACGACGTCGGCCTGAAGGTGAACCGCGTCTCGGTCAACTGGGAGGCCGCCAACCCGACCACGATCGCCGGGCAGGACGAGATTGCCTCCTGGCTGCCGCAGGCCCAGGCCACGGGCGCGCGGATCATCTTCGCGGTCGCGCCTCTGAACGCCAAAGACCTGACGGCGACCCCCGACGCCAAGACGAAGTTCGCATCGTTCCTGACGCTGCTGGCGACGACCTTTCCGACGGTGAAGGATTACGTGATCGGCAACGAGCCGAACCAGCCGCGCTTCTGGCAGCCGCAGTTCTCGGGCAAAGGCAAGGCGCTCGCCGCCGCGCAGTACCTGCTGGTGCTCGCGGCCTCCTACGACGCGCTGAAGGCGGTCGACCCGACCATCAACGTGATCGGCGTCGGCCTGTCCCCGCGCGGCAACGACCAGCCGCTCGGGAAGAGCAACCGCTCGCGCTCGCCGGTCCGCTTCCTGCACGACCTCGGCGTCGCCTACCGGGCGAGCCACCGCCCGAAGCCCTTGATGGACGAGCTCGCCTACCACCCGTACCCGCAGCCCCAGCAGGGACCGCCGAGCCTCCGCTACGCGTGGCCGACGGCAGGCCTTGCGAACCTCGACCGGATCAAGCAGGCGGTCTGGGACGCGTTCAACGGCACCGCGCAGTCGACCTTCCCCGAGGCCGGGAGGTCGTTGTTCAAGCCGCTCAAGTTCGACCTGGACGAGGTCGGCTGGCAGGTCGCGCCGCTGCCCGCGCTGGCGTCGCTCTACACCGGCGTCGAGACGCCCGGCCTGAAGCTGATCAGCGAAGACGACCAGGCTGCGTACTACCGCGACACCGTCACGCGCGCCGAGTGCGACCCCGCTGTGCGGATGCTCAGCTTCTTCCACCTCACCGACGAGACCGACCTCGACCGCTGGCAGAGCGGGCTCGTGCGTGCCGACGGCTCGCACCGGCCCTCCTACGACTTGGTCAAGCAGCTGCTCGCGCAGACCCACGGCGACTGTCCCAAGACACCGGTCCGCTGGCGGCACGTGGCCGGCGTCGTGCTTCCGGCAGTGGCGTGGGGGAGTCTCAAGAAGGCGCAGCCGCTGAAGCGCACCCGCTGGAGCTTCACCGCCGCCGCGGGCGAGGAGGCGAACTTCCGCGCCGGGCTGTTCAAGGCCGGCCCCAAGAAGGCCGTGCTCGGCAAGCGCCTCGCCGCGGGCAAGCCGAAACCGCTGCTCTCCGCGCGCGGCGTGATCAAAGCGAACAAGCGGCTCGTGTACTTTCCGAAGCGCAGGCTGAAGCCCGGCCTCTACGTCTATGCGATCCGGATGAGCGCAACCATGAACTCCAAGCGCGCGAGCGTCCTCGTCAGCCGGCCCTTCCGCGTCGGCACCCGCAAGAAGTGAACGATCCACGGGTCGCCCGTCTGGGCGAGCTCGTCGTCAACTACTCGCTCGGCCTGCAGCCGGGCAAGGTGCTGCGCGTCGATGCGCCGCCGGTGTCCGCGCCGCTCGCGATCGAGATCTACCGCGCCGCGCTCGCGGCCGGCGCGCACCCGTACGTCGACCTCCAGCTCGAGCGCCTGCCGGAGCTGCTGCTCGCGGAGGCCAGCGACGAGCAGCTCGAATACGTCTCGCCGATCGCGAAGGCCGAGCTCGAGCTAGTCGACGCGCTCGTGACGATCTGGTCGGAGTCGAACACCCGCGCCCTCACGCACGCCGACCCGGCGCGCCACCAGCGGCTGATCGCCGCCTCGCAACAGCTGGCCAAGCGCCGCTGGCAGCGGATGTCGGCCGGCGAGCTGGGGTGGCTCGGCGTCCTCTTCCCGACCGAGGCGCACGCGCAGGACGCGCAGATGTCGCTCGCCGAGTACGAGCGCTTCGTCTTCCGCGCCTGCCACGTCGAGGAGCCGGGCGACCCGGTCGCGCACTGGGAAGGCGTCCGCGCGGAGCTGCGCGCCCGCGCTGAGGCGCTGACGGAGGCTCGTGAGCTCCGGATCGTGGGGTCGGGAACCGACCTCAAGGTCGGCGTCGAGGGCCGGCGCTGGCAGCCCGCGGACGGCCGCTACAACATGCCCGACGGCGAGGTCTACACGAGCCCGCTAGAGACGGTCACCGAGGGCGAGATCAGCTTCACCTACCCGGCGCTCTTCCACGGGCGCGAGGTGACGGGCATCCGCCTGCGCTTCGAGGACGGCGCCGTGGTCGAGGCGGAAGCCTCGCGCGGGGGCGAGCACCTCGACGCGATGCTCGAGCTGGACGACGGCGCTCGTCGGCTGGGCGAGGTCGCCTTCGGGCTCAACTACGAGATCGACCGCTTCACCCAGAACACGCTCTTCGACGAGAAGATCGGCGGCACGATGCACGTCGCGCTCGGCTCGTCCTTCGCCGACCTGGGCGGGCTGAACGAGTCGGCGCTGCACTGGGACCTCGTCTGCGACCTGCGTGAGGACGGCGAGGTCTACGCCGACGGCGAGCTCGTCTGGCAGGCCGGCCGCTTCCTGGAGACGGCCGCTCCCGCGCGTGTCTGACCGGCTGCGCCGGCTCGCCGACGTCCTCGTCGGCTACTCCGGCGGGGTGCGGCCCGGCGACCTGACCGTGATCCAGGGGACGATCAACGTCGAGCCGCTGCTCGAGGAGCTCTACGGCGCCGTCCTGCGGGCCGGCGGCAATCCGTCGATGCGGTGCGCGCCCGAGGTGGAAGGGCTCCTGCTGAGCGAGGGCAGCGACGAGCAGGTCGAGTGGCTGACCCCGGCCGAGCAGGAGGACATCGAGCAGGCCGACGTCTGGATCGTGATCGACTCGCCGACGAACACGAAGGCGCTGACCTCCATCGATCCCGAGCGCCAGGCCCGCGTGCAGCGGGCCCGCGTGGGCTGGCGGGAGCGCTACCTCGAGCGCGCGCTCGACGGCGAGCTGCGCTGGGTGCTGACCGCCTACCCGACGAACGGCGCGGCGCAGGACGCCGAGATGTCGCTCGCCGAGTACGAGGACTTCATCTTCGACGCGGCGCTGCTCGACGACGGCGACCCCGTCGAGCGCTGGCGCGCCTTCGCGGACGAGCTGCAGCGCGTGGTCGAGCTCCTCGGGACGAAGGAGGAGCTGCACTTCGTTGCCGAGGGCACTGACCTGACCTTCGCAGTGGGCGGAGACCGGACCTGGGTCGCCGCGGACGGGCACGAGAACTTCCCGGACGGCGAGGTCTTCACTGCCCCGCTCGACGAGAGCGCGGAGGGCGAGATCACGTTTACCTTCCCGGCGGTCTTCCGTGGCCGGCAGGTGGACGACGTGCGCCTCCGCTTCCGCGAGGGCGAGGTGGTCGAGGCCACCGCTTCGAGCGGCGAGGACTTCCTGCAGGAGATGGTCGCGCTCGACGAGGGCGCGCGGCGGGTGGGGGAGCTGGCCTTCGGGCTGAACGAGGCGGTCCGCGTCTTCACGCGCAACATCCTCTTCGACGAGAAGATCGGCGGCACGATGCACCTCGCGCTCGGCTCGGCGTATCCCGAGTGCGGCGGCACGAACCGCTCGGCCCTGCACTGGGACATGATCTGCGACCTCCGCTCGGGCGGCGAGGTCTACGCCGATGGCGAGCTGGTGTACCGGGACGGGCGGTTTCTCGCCCCGACTTGACACGAACAGACGTTCGCTCTACTATGCGAACACATGTTCGGGAAAATCCTCCTCATCGCGGCCCTCGCCTTGATCGCCTGGGCCGCGCTCGCGCGGGCCTCGCACGGCGCGGGGCCGGAGCAGCGCTACACGGTTCGGCCGGGCGACACGCTCTGGTCGATCGCGATCAGACACTACGCGGGCGACCCGCGCGACGCGATCTACCGCATCGACCACCGCAACCACCTCGGCGGGAACCTGCTCGTGCCGGGCGAGCGGCTGGTGCTGCCCTCAGCCGGCTAGCGGCAGGCCCGCGGTGTAGACGCGTTCGCCGGTGAACAGCCGCCGCTCGCGGTCCCACGGGAAGAAGATCGTCACCTTCCACGCGAGGCGCTCGCCGGTGGGCGGGATGCCGAGCCACTCGGCCTCGTGCGTGCCGGTCACGTCGGCCTCCTCGCAGACGCCCTGCGGGCCGATCACGATGTCGGTCAGGTCGAAGTGGATGTCGGGGAACGAGCCGAGCAGGCCGCCGTAAAAGCGGGCCGCACCATCGTGCCCCTCCCAGCGGTGGCCGGTCTGGACGAGCTCGTAGACGCAGTCGTCGGTCAGCGTGGCGAGCAGGCCCGGCAGGTCGCGGTTGTCCTCGGCGACCGAGTGGCGCTTCCAGAGCTCGCGGATCGCATCGTGCTCCTCCTGCGAGGGCTCGCGCCTGATCAGCTCGCGAACGTCGGTCATGACGAGGCAACCCTACAATCGGCCCGTGGACCTGGATCTCGTCTTCTTCGGTACCTCGGGCTCGGTCCCGACGGCCCAGCGCGGCCCCTCGGCGCTGCTGCTGCGCCGCGGCGGCGAGCGGCTCCTGTTCGACTGCGGCGAGGGCACGCAGCGGCAGATGCTGCGCTCCTCGGTGGGCCTGGTCGAGCTGCGCGAGGTGTTCGTCTCGCACTTCCACGCCGACCACTACCTGGGCCTGCCCGGAATGCTGAAGACGTTCGCGCTCCGTGGCCGGGACCTGCCGCTGACGATCCACGGGCCGCCCGGCCTGAAGGAGCTGTTCGGGGCGCTGCGGCGGATCTTCGGCAAGCTCACCTACCCGCTCGAGCTGGTCGAGCTGAAGCCCGGCGACGTGCTCGAGCGAGGCGACTACAACCTCGTCACGTTCCCGGTCGCCCACGCGGTGCAGTCGCTCGGCTTCGCGCTGGTCGAGCACCCGCGGCCCGGACGCTTCGACGTCGAGGCCGCGGACACGCTCGGCGTGCCCAACGGGCCCGCGCGCGGGCTGCTGCAGGCCGGCGAGTCGATCACGCTCGAGGACGACCGCGTCGTCACGCCGGACGAGGTGCTCGGCCCGCCGCGCCCCGGGCGGAAGGTCGTGCTCAGCGGCGACACGGCGCCTTCGGCGACGGTGCTCGAGGCCGCGCGCGGAGCGGAGGTGCTCGTCCACGAGGCGACCTTTCTCGAGGACGAGCGGGAGCGGGCGCAGGAGACCGGGCACGCCACCGCGCTGGAGGCGGCCGAGCTCGCGCGCGAGGCGGAGGTCGGCCTGCTGGCGCTGACGCACCTCTCGAACCGCTACTTCGGGCACGAGGTGGCCCGCGAGGCACGTACGATCTTCCCCGAGACCGTGGTGCCGAAGGATTTCGACGTGATCGACGTGCCGTTCCCCGAGCGGGGCTCGCCGCGCCTGGTCAAGGGCGGCGTGCAACACCGCCGCGAGGCCGAGCAGCCCGAGCCCGCGCCCGCGCCGGAGGCCGTCTCGTGAGCTCGCTCGTGCAGGTCGCGCTGGCCGAGACCGTGGCCGAGGCCGAGGAGATCGAGTCGATCCTGCGGGACGCGGGGATCGAGGTCGAGCTCGAAAGCGCGGTCGAGCACCACCCGCGCGAGGTCGAGGACCTGCCGCTGAAGGTGTTCGTCCCCGAGGACCAGCTCGAGGCGGCCCGCGAGGCGATCGAGTCGATGACCGAGCCCGACGATCCGATCGCCGACGCCTGATTTCTCGAGCCGCGCGGCCGTGTACGACCGGCTGCGCCCGTACGACGCGAACTGGCGTGAGGTCGCGGAGACGCTGATCCGCGAGGCCGACCTGACCGGCCGGCGCGTGCTCGACATCGGCTGCGGGACCGGCCGCTTCCTCGCCCAGCTGGCCGAGGTCGCGAAGGCGTGGGGCGTCGACCGCTCGCCGGAGATGCTGGAGGTCGCCCGCTCCCGCGTCGGCGGCGCGGGCCTGAAGCTCGGCTCGGCCGAGGAGCTCCCGTTCAAGGACGGCTGGTTCGAGCGGGCGACGATGTGGCTCGTCGCGCACCTGGTCGACCGGCCGCGCGCCTTCGCGGAGGCCGCGCGCGTGCTCGAGCCCGGCGGCCGCTTCGCGGTGGCGACGTTCGACCCGTCCTACTTCGACGAGTTCTGGCTGAACGAGCTCTTCCCGTCGATGGAGGCGGCCGACCGGGAGCGCTTCCCGAGCGCGGACGAGCTGACCGCGGAGCTCGCGGCCTTCGCAGAGGTTCGCCTGATCCGGCTCTCGCAGACGGGCTCGCTGAGCCGCGAGGACGCGCTCGAGCGGATCCGCGGCAAGCACATCTCGACCTTCGACCTGATCTCCGAGGAGGAGTACGAGGCCGGCTTCGCGCGGGCCGAGCGCGAGCTCTCGGAGCGGGTCGACTACCGGGTCGAGTGGCTCGTTGCGGTCGCCGTCCGGACGCCCGTGTAGGCTCCCGCACCGATCAGTACCCCTTTAACCCGGTCCCGTGAGGCCGGAAAGGAGTCCAAGGTGAGCAACGCCCGTAAGGCCCTCGCTTGCGAGGCCGACCAGGGGAGGGCTTGGCGGCTTTGCCGACGAGCCCGTTCAAGGCCCTGAGCGCCGACACCTCCGCAGCGACGACCGTCCTCGATGCCGAGGCGATCGCGAAGGCGCTGACCCGGATCGCGCACGAGATCGTCGAGGGCAACGCCGACCTCGCCAAGGTCGCCCTCGTCGGCATCCACACGCGCGGCGTGCCGCTTGCGCAGCGGCTGCGCCGGCGGATCGAGGAGCTGAGCGGCACCGAGGTCGCCTTCGGGCAGCTCGACATCACCTTCCACCGCGACGACGTGCACGTGCGCGGCGGCGAGGCGCCGAGGCACCCGCAGCCGCTCGTGCGCTCGACCACGCTCGAGTTCCCGCTCGAGGGGATGACGGTCGTGCTCGTCGACGACGTGCTCTACACCGGCCGCACGATCCGCGCGGCGATCGACGCGCTCTTCGGCTACGGCCGGCCCGAGCGCGTGCAGCTGGCCGTGCTCGCCGACCGCGGCCACCGCGAGCTCCCCATCCGCCCGGATTACGTCGGCAAGAACCTGCCCACCGCCCGCGACGAGCGCATCCAGGTCGAGCTCGTCGAGGTGGACGAAGTTGATCGCGTCCTGCTCGTCACGAAGGAGCCCCATGGGTGAGATCCACGTCATGCGGGAGGGCTACCTCCCGCCGAAGCAACCGCCGCGCCGGCACCTGATCTCGATCGGCGACCTCGAGCGCGAGGACGTCGAGCGGCTGCTGTCGACCGCGAAGAGCTTCTCGCGCTCGCTCGAGCGCGAGGTGAAGAAGCTGCCGACGCTGCGCGGCCGCACGGTTGTGAACGTTTTCTACGAGTCCTCGACCCGCACCTCGTCGAGCTTCGAGCTGGCCGCCAAGCGCCTGAGCGCGGACACGATGTCGATCAAGGCCGCGGGCTCGTCGGTAGACAAGGGCGAGTCGCTGAAGGACACCGCGCTCACGCTCGGCGCCTACGACCCGGACGTGATCGTGATCCGCCACCCGCAGATCGGCGCGCCGCAGCTGGTCGCGCGCTACACCGACGCGCACGTCGTCAACGCCGGCGACGGCAAGCACCAGCATCCGACCCAGGCGCTGCTCGACCTCTACACGATCCAGGACGAGCTCGGCCGGATCGAGGGTGTCCACGTGGCGATCGTCGGCGACGTGCTGCACTCGCGGGTCGCGCGCTCGAACGTCCAGGCGCTGACGCTGATGGGCGCGAAGGTGACGCTCGTCGGGCCGCCGCCGCTGATCCCGCGCGGGATCGAGGCGATGGGCTGCGAGGTCTCGCACGAGATCGGCGCGATCGCCGACGCGGACGTGGTCTACGTCCTGCGCATGCAGCGCGAGCGGATGGCCGAGGGCGCCAACTACGTGCCCTCGCTGCGCGAGTACACCGAGCGCTGGGGCGTCACGCCCGAGCGGATTCGTCCGGGCCAGAAGGTGATGCACCCCGGCCCGATGAACCGCGGCGTCGAGATCGACCCGCGGGTCGCGGACGCGGGCGCAGCGCTGATCGAGGCGCAGGTGCGCGCCGGCCTCGTCGTGCGGATGGCGGTGCTCTACGACCTGCTCACAACCGGGCCGGTCCCGGTCGAAGCCGCCGAGCCGCTGGAGGTGGCCTGATGCTCTACGGCAGGAACGGACGCAAGGACGATCTCGTCGTGCGAGGCGCCCGCGTGCTCGACCCGGTCGAGGGCGTGGACGCGGTCCTCGACGTCCGGATCGACAACGGCACGATCGCCGCGCTCGGCGAGGGGGTCGACGCGAACGGCCACCGCGTGGTCGACGGCGCCGGGCTCGTGCTCGCGCCGGCCTTCGTCGACCCGCACGTGCATCTGCGCGTGCCGGGCGGAGAGGACGAGGAGACGATCGCCTCGGGCACCGAGGCCGCCGCGGCCGGCGGCTACTGCGCGATCCTCGCCATGCCGAACACCGACCCGGTCGTCGACTCGGCCGCGGTGCTCGGCTCGCTGGTCGAGGACGCCAAGGCGCAGGCGGTGATCCCCGTCGGCTTCCTCGCGGCGATCACGCGCGGCCAGGAGGGGGCCGAGTTGACCGAGATGGCAGAGCTTGCCGACCAGGGCGCGGCCGGCTTCACCGACGACGGCCGCCCGGTCGTCGCGCCCGGCCTGATGCGCCGCGCGCTCCAGTACCACCGCATCACCGGGCGCCGGCTCGCGCCGCACTGCGAGGAGCCGACGCTCTCGAAGGGCGGCCAGATGCACGAGGGCGCGGTCTCCGCGGAGCTCGGCTTCACCGGCTACCCGTCGGTCGCCGAGAGCTTGATGGTCGAGCGCGACCTCTCGCTCGCCGCCTTCGAGGAGGCGCCGCTGCACCTGCTGCACCTCTCGGCGCGCGAATCGGTCGAGGCCCTGCGGGCCGCGCAGGCGAGGGGCGTCCAGGCGACCGCCGAGGTCACGCCGCACCACCTCTGCCTGACCGTCGAGGCGGTTCGCTCGCTCGACTCGAACGTGAAGATGAACCCGCCCTTGCGCAGCGCCGACGACCGCGCCGCGCTGGTCGAGGGCGTGCGCGACGGGACGATCGGTTGCGTCGCCACGGATCACGCGCCACATGCTCGTCATGAGAAGGAGGTGCCCTTCGAGGCGGCGCCCTTCGGCGTCACCGGGCTCGAGACCGCGTTCGGCGCGCTCAACACGCAGCTGGTCGAGCCGGGCGTGATCTCGCTCGAGACGCTGCTCGAGCGGATGTCGGCCGGGCCTGCCCGGGCGTACGGCCTGGAGCCGCCCCGGATCGCGGTCGGGGCGCAGGCGAACTTCGTCCTGCTCGACACCGAGTCGGCCTGGCGGGTCGAGGAGGACGGCTTCCGCTCCCGCTCGGCCAACTCGTGGCTGCTCGGACAGACCTTGCGCGGCCGTCCGCGCCTAACCGTCGCCGCCGGGAGGGTGGCGTTCGCCGCATGACCGTGGCCGAGGCGCAGCTCGAGACATACGTCGCCGAGGTCGTCGAGGCGGTCGGCACGGTCGCCCAGGTGGCCGGCGCGTTCGTGCTCGGCTCGGCCCTGCTCGGCGGCTTCGACCCGGCCACGAGCGATCTCGATCTCACGGTCGTCGTCGAGCCGCCGTTCGACCCGGAGGCGGCGCGGGCCGCCCTCGATGAGCTGCCGGTGCCGTTCCGCAAGCTCGAGCTCGTCGTCTACTCGGTCGGCGCGAAGCCGCCCGCGTACGAGCTGAACTACCCCGACGGCCCCGGCGAGCCGGACTTCTGGTTCGTGCTCGACGCGGCGATCGCGCAGGAGCGCATCGGCGAGTGGCTCGAGCTGCTCGAGCCGGTCTCGGAGGACGAGGCCCGCACCGCGGCCGCGGAACTGCTGCGCTGGGCCGAAGAGCGGGGCGAGGACGTGCACGCGGCCCGGGCCCGGCACTACCTCGAGCACGGCGAGTGGATCACGAAGGAGGAGGCGAGATGACAGGGATGCTCGTGCTGGAGGACGGCTCGGTCTTCCGCGGCGAGTCGGTCGGGGCGGAGGGGTTCGCGTTCGGCGAAGCCGTCTTCACGACCGCGATGACCGGCTACCAGGAGGTCGTCACCGACCCGAGCTACTCGGAGCAGCTGGTCGCGTTCACCGCGCCGATGGTCGGCAACTACGGCGTCGAGCCCGACCGCTGCGAGTCGCGGCGGCCGCACGCGCGGGCGGTCGTGATGCGCGAGGCCCGCGGGCCCGCCTGGACCGACTGGCTGCACGACCACGGTCTCGTCGCGCTTTCCGGGATCGACACGCGCTCGCTCGTCGTGCACCTGCGCGAGGCCGGCGCGATGCGGGCGATCGCGATCGCCGGCGAGGCCTCGGTCGAGGAAGCCGTGGCCGCCGTCAGGGAGCAGCCCGCGATGGCCGGCCGCTCGCTCGCCAACGGCGTCTCGACGCGCGAGCCGTACGTCTACTCCGACGCCGGCACCGCTCGGATCGCGGTCGTCGACTACGGGTGCAAGCGCTCGATCCTCGACCGGCTCGCCTGGGCGGGCGCGGCCGTGACGGTCTACCCGCACGACGCCGACCCGGAGGAGCTCGCGCGCTACGACGGCGTGCTGCTCTCGAACGGGCCGGGCGACCCCGAGCCGCTCACCGCACAGGTCGAGACGGTCAGAGCGCTGCTCGGCCGCGTGCCGGTTTTCGGCATCTGCCTCGGCCACCAGCTGCTCGCGCTGGCGACCGGGCACGAGACCTTCAAGCTTCCGTTCGGCCACCGCGGCGCCAACCACCCCGTGCTCGAGAAGCGCACCGACCGGGTGCTCGTGACGAGCCAGAACCACGGCTTCGCGGTTGCACGTTCGGACGCGCCCGAGGTGACGCACGTCTCGCTCTACGACGGCACGGTCGAGGGGCTCGAGTTCCCGGAGCTGCAGGCCCGCTCGGTGCAGTTCCATCCGGAGGCGCGGCCCGGGCCGCACGACGCGTGGCCGCTGCTCTCGCGCTGGGTCGAGGGGGTGGCACTTGCCAAAGCGGCGTGACCTCCGCTCGGTCTGCCTGATCGGCTCGGGGCCGATCGTGATCGGCCAGGCCTGCGAGTTCGACTACGCCGGCTGCCAGGCGCTGAAGGTGCTGCGTGAGGACGGCTTCCGCACGATCGTCGTCAACTCGAACCCGGCCACGATCATGACCGACCCCGGCTTCGCCGACCACACGTATCTGGAGCCGCTCGACGTCGAGGCCGTCGCCGACGTGCTCGGGCGCGAGCGGCCCGACGCGCTGCTGCCGACGATGGGCGGCCAGACGGCGCTGAACATCGGCCTCGAGCTGGCCGAGACAGGAGTGCTGGACGGGCTCGGGATCGAGCTGATCGGGGCGCCACCGGAGGTGATCCGCCGAGCCGAAGACCGGGAGCTCTTCCGCGAGACCGTGCGCGAGGCGGGCCTGAACGTGCCCGAGTCGCTGGTCGCGACCAAGCTGGAAGACCTGCCGTCGGACCTCTCGTTCCCGCTCATCCTGCGGCCGGCCTTCACCCTGGGCGGGCACGGCGGGGGCATCGCGAGCTCCCGCAAGGAACTGGAGGCTCTGCTCGAACGCGCCCTGCGCGAGAGCCCGGTGCACCAGGTGCTGGTCGAGGAGAACCTGACGGGCTGGGACGAGTTCGAGCTGGAGCTGATCCGCGACCGCAACGACAACGTGGTCGTCGTCTGCTCGATCGAGAACCTCGACCCGATGGGCGTCCACACGGGCGACTCGGTCACGGTCGCGCCCCAGATGACGCTCTCCGACGAGGCGTACCAGGAGCTGCGCGACGCGGCCGCGACCGTGATCCGCGCGGTCGGGGTCGAGTGCGGCGGCTCGAACATCCAGTTCGCGCGCGACCGCGACAGCGGCGACGTGCGCGTGATCGAGATGAACCCGCGCGTCTCGCGCTCCTCCGCGCTCGCCTCGAAGGCGACCGGCTACCCGATCGCCAAGGTCGCGGCCAAGCTCGCCGTGGGCTACACGCTCGACGAGATTCCGAACGACCTGACCGGGACGACGCCCGCGAGCTTCGAGCCGACGCTCGACTACGTCGTCGTCAAGGTGCCGCGCTTCGCGTTCGAGAAGTTCCCGGGCGCCGACACGACTCTCGGCACGCAGATGAAGTCGGTCGGCGAGGCGATGGGGATCGGGCGCACCTTCACCGAGGCGCTCTCGAAGGCGCTTCGCTCCCGCGAGCTCGACGGCGGCGCGGTCACGCCCTGGCCCTCGCTTGACGAGCTGCCCGAGGGCGTGCACCCGTGGTTCCGCGCGGAGCTCGAGCGGCTGCGGCTCGGCGCGCTGAACCTGGGCGACCTGGTCGCCGACGACTGGCTGCGGCTGAAGCGGCTCGGCCACTCCGACGCCGCCGTCGCCCGGGCCTGCGAGGTGGGCGAGGAGACCGCGCGCGCCGCGAGGCGGGCGTGGGGGGTGCGGCCGGGCTACCGGCGCGTCGACTCCTGCGCGGGTGAGGTCGAGGCGGCCTCGAACTACTGTTACTCGACCTGGGGCGAGGCCGATGAGGAACCACCGCGCGGCGGGTCGGTCGTGATCCTCGGCTCGGGCCCGAACCGGATCGGCCAGGGGATCGAGTTCGACTACTGCTGCGTCCACGCGGCGCAGAGCTTCCGCGCGCTCGGCTACGAAGCGGTGATGGTCAACTGCAATCCCGAGACCGTCTCGACCGACTACGACACCTCCGACCGCCTGTACTTCGAGCCGCTCGGGGTCGAGGAGGTGCTGGCGATCTGCGAGCGCGAGCAGCCGGCCGGGGTCGTGATCCAGTTCGGCGGGCAGACGCCGCTGAAGCTGGCGCGCGCGATCGAGGCTGCGGGCTTCCGCGTGCTCGGGACGCCGTTCGAGGCGGTCGACCTGGCCGAGGACCGCAAGCGCTTCGCCGCGCTCTGCGACGGGCTTGGGATCGCGGTGCCGCCGTGGGGGACGGGGACCAGCGCGGACGAGGCCGTCGAGGTCGCCGAGCGCGTCGGCTACCCGGTGCTCGTGCGCCCGAGCTACGTGCTCGGCGGACGCAGCATGCGGGTCTGTTACGACGCCGAGGCCGTCCGCGAGTCGGCCGCGGTGGGCGGCACGCTGCTCGTCGACCGCTTCCTCGAGAACGCGATCGAGATCGACGTCGACGCCCTCTGTGACGGAAACCAGACCTTCGTCGCCGCCGTCATGCAGCACGTCGAGGAGGCGGGCGTGCACTCGGGCGACTCGAGCTGCGTGCTGCCGGCACCATCGCTGACGCGCTCGGAGCGCCGCGCGGTCGCACACGCGGTGCGGCGGCTCGGCCCGGCGCTCGGGGTGGTCGGGCTGCTCAACGTCCAGCTCGCGCTCGCCGAAGGCGAGCTGTACGTGCTCGAGGCGAACCCGCGCGCGTCGCGCACGGTGCCGTTCGCGAGCAAGGCGACCGGCGTCAACCTCGTCCAGGCCGCCTGCCGGCTCGCGGCCGGCGCGACGATCTCGGAGCTCGAGCTCGCAGAGACGAAGTCGAAGGACCAGGTCTCGGTCAAGGCGGCCGTGCTGCCGTTCGCCCGCTTCCCGGGCGCCGACCCGGTGCTGGGCCCGGAGATGCGCTCGACCGGCGAGGTGATGGCCAGTGCCTCCGACCTGCCGACCGCGTTTGCCAAAGCCGAGCGAGCGGCCGGGCGGCGGCTGCCCGCGAGCGGCACCGCCTTCCTCTCGGTTCGCGACGAGGACAAGGCCGTCGCGGTCCCGGTCGCCCGGGCGCTCGCCGGGCTCGGCTTCCAGCTGCTCGCCACGGCCGGCACGGCGCGGACGCTCGCCGATGCGGGGCTCGTCGTCGACTACGTGCGCAAGGTGACCGAGGAGGGCGAGGGCCCGACCGTCGTCGACCTCGTCCGGCGAGGGCGGTGCGACCTCGTGATCAACACGCCGCAGGGCTCGGGCGCGCGCACGGACGGCTACCGGATCCGTGAGGCGGCGCTCGTCGCGCGCATCCCGTGCATCACGACCATCTCCGGCGCGGCCGCGGCCGTCGAGGCGATCGCGCACGCGCGCGACGAGGTGGCATTGAGCCTGCAGGAACGGATCGATGCTCAGGCGCGAACGGCGTAGCGTCGTCGCCACCGAGGCGATCGGGCCGTACACGCTCCTGCGGCTCGAGCGCGGCACGGTCGACCCGGGCACGCCGGGCCAGTTCTTCATGCTCGAGGCGCCCGGCCGGCTGCTGCCGCGGCCGATGAGCCTCGCGCTCGCGCCGCCCGGCGAGCTCGCCTTCCTGATCGATCCGATCGGCCCGGGGACGCGCGCCCTCCGTTGCCTCGAAGCCGGCGACCAGGTGGGCGTGCTCGGCCCGCTCGGCAACGGCTTCGACCTCGAGGTCGAGCGGCCGCTGCTCGTCGGCGGCGGGATCGGCGTCGCGCCGCTGCCGTACCTCTCCGAGCGGCTCGGTGGCCCGCCGGCGGTGCTCGGCTTCCGGTCGAGCTGGCATGCGGAGGCCGCCGAGTTGGTGCCGAACGCCGAGGTCGTGCTCGAGCCGACCTACGTCACCGAGGCGATGCATGCCGGCCACGACGTGCTCGCCTGCGGCCCGGAGCCGATGCTGGAAGCCGTCCGCCGCCTGACGCCGCACGCGCAGCTCGCCTGGGAAGCGCCGATGGCCTGCGGCTTCGGCGCCTGTTACGGGTGCGTGGTCGAGATCGACGGCGAGCTGAAGCGGCTCTGCATGGAAGGACCGGTCCTTGCGGCTGCTTAATGCCAGCGGAAGCCTCGACGCGCTGGTCGCGCCCGAGGTCGCGCGCACGCTCGACGCCTACGTGACGAAGACCGTCACGCCGCTGCCGCGCGAGGGCAACGCACCGGTGCGGATCGCCGAGACCGAGCTCGGGATGCTGAACGCGATCGGGCTCGCCAACCCCGGAATCGACGCCTTCCTCGAGCAGCACCTGCCGCAGCTGGCCGGGCTCGGCGTGGCGCTCTGGGTATCTGTCGGCGGCTTCTCGCTGGAGGACTACGTGCACGTCGCCGGGCGGCTGGCCGGGCGCGACGAGATCGAGACGCTGGAGCTCAACCTCTCGTGCCCGAACGTGGACGAGGTGCCCGAGAACGTCGGCGAGGTCGTCGCGGCCGTGCGAGCCGTGACCGGCAAACCGCTCTACGCGAAGCTCTCAGCCGCAGTCGCCGATCTCGCCGCCACGGCGCGGGCCGCGGACGCCGCCGGCGCCGACGGGCTCAGCCTCGTCAACACGGTCAAGGGCCTCGCCCTGGACGAGCGAACGCTGCAGCCCGTGCTCGCGCGCGGGGCGGGCGGGCTCTCCGGTCCGGCTCTGCGGCCGGTCGCCCTCGCAGCGGTTCACACGTGCTTCCGGGAGACGCGTCTGCCGATCGTCGGCATGGGCGGAGTCGCCCGCGGGCGGCACGCGCTCGAGCTGCTCGCGGCCGGCGCAAGCGACGTCGCGGTCGGCACCGCGCTCTTCGCCGACCCCGGCGCGGCGAGCCGGATCAGGACCGAGCTGGAGGCCGAGCTGGCGGCGCTCGGCTTCGCCACTCCTGACAACGCCGTCGGCGTCGCGCACGCCGCCGCCCGGCTCGACCCTCGACCCGAGGTCGAGACTGATCGTAGAAAAATCCCTGCATTTTGAACCAAACATGCCGGGTTGACCGGGGCTGCGGGCTTGTTAGTATCCCCCGCCGTGGCCGCGCTCAAGACTCAGGCCCAGGCGCCACTCCGCTCACTCGACCAACGGATGGAAGCGCTCAAGCGGGCGAACGACATCCGCGTGCGACGCGCGCAGCTGAAGAAGGACCTCAAGTCCGGGTCCGCGCGCATCGAGGAAATCCTCAGCAACCCGCCGGAGTACGTCTCGACCGCGAAGGTGTTCGACATGCTGATGGCGGTGCCCAAGTTCGGCCGCGTGAAGGCGGCCCGCTTCCTTAACCAGTGCCGGATCAGCCAGTCGAAGACCGTCGGCGGCCTCTCGGACCGTCAGCGGGCGGAGCTGATTGGTCTCTTCAACCGCTAGACCGGTCTTCGTCCTCACCGGCACCTCCGGTGAGGGGAAAAGCACGTTGGCAAAGCTGCTGGTCGAGCGGATTCCCGACCTTGCGCTTGCCGTCTCCGCGACGACGCGCCCGCGCCGGCCCGAGGAGGAGCACGGTCGCCACTACTGGTTCCTGAGTAACGAGGAGTTCGACCGCAAGCTGGCGGAGGGCGACTTCGTCGAGTGGGTCGAGCTGCCCTGGGGCGAGGGCTACCGCTCCGGAACGCTCTGGTCGGAGCTCGACCGGATCGTCGCCGAGGGCCGCTCGCCGGTGCTCGAGATCGAGACCAACGGCGCGCTCGCCGTGCGCGACCGTATCCCGGCCGCGGTCACGATCTTCGTCACGGCCCCGAGCCGGGAGGAGCGCGAGCGGCGGCTGCGGCAGCGCGCGACCGAGAGCGAGGGCGAGATCGACGAGCGGCTCGACATCGCCGAGCGGCAGCTCGAGCTCGCGCCGGAGTTCGACTACACGATCGTGAACGACGACCGCGAGCGCGCCGTGGGCGAGCTGGAGGGCATCGTCCGCAGCGCACTGGACGGCGCAGGTACCATGCCCGCACATGATCCATCCCCGCGTTGACGAGCTGCTCGATAACGTCGATTCCCGCTATGCGCTGGTGATCGTCGCCGCGAAGCGCGCGCGTCAGATCAACAACTACCACCACCAGCTGGGCGAGGGCACGTTCGACCAGTTCCTACCGCCGCTGGTCGAGTCGCGCTCGAAGAACTACTTGACGATGTCGTTCGAGGAAATCTCGGAGGGCAAGATCAAGTACACCTACCCGAAGTAGCGAGTTTCTCCGCTGCGGGCACAATGTGCCCATGGCTCGGGTCCTTCTCGGTGTGACCGGCGGAATCGCCGCCTATAAGGCTTGCGAGCTCGCCCGCCTGCTCGTGCGCGCCGGGCATGACGTGACGCCGATCCTGACGCCCGAGGCCGAGAGCTTCGTGTCGGCGAAGACGTTCGAGGCGCTGGCCCGGCGCGAGGCCGCCCGCGAGCTCTACCCGCACCTGATCGAGGCCGACCTGCTGGTGGTCGCGCCGCTCTCGGCGAACACGCTGGCCAAGCTGGCGCACGGGCTGGCCGACAACGTCCTCACCCAGACGGCGCTCGCGTTCGAGGGCCCGGTCGTCGCCGCGCCGGCGATGAATCCGCGCATGTGGCGCAGCGACGCGGTGCAGGCGAACGTCGAGCTCGCCCGTGCCCGCGGCGTCGAGCTCGTCGGGCCCGAGCAGGGCGACACGGCCGAGGGTGAGGTCGGCATCGGGCGGATGAGCGAGCCGGAGGCGATCTTCGAGCGCGTGGCCGCGAGCCTCGAGCGCCGCGAGCAGCTCCGGGGCCGGCGCGTGCTCGTGACCGCCGGCGGGACGCGCGAGCCGCTCGATGCTGTCCGCTTCCTCGGCAACCGCTCATCGGGCCGGATGGGCGCGGCGCTCGCCGCCGAGGCTCGCCGGCGCGGGGCGGAGGTGACCCTGGTCGCCTCGAACCTCGCGGTGCCCGCGCCCGTAGGAGTAGACCTGGTGCAGGCGCCGACCGCCGAGGACGTGGCCCGCGAGACGCTCGCCCGCGGCGACGCGGACGTGGTCGTGATGGCCGCCGCGGTCGCCGACTACCGGCCCGCGGAAACCGAAGACGGCAAGCGCCCGAAGGACGAGGAGCCCTGGACGGTGACGCTCGAGCCGACGACCGACGTCCTGCGCGAGCTCGGGGCGCGGCGGGACAATGGCGCGGTAGCGGTGCTCGTCGGCTTCGCGGCCGACCGCGGTGAGCGCGGCCTCGAGCGCGCTAGAGAGAAGCTCGGCAACAAGCGGGCCGACCTGATCGTCTTCAACGACGTGGGGCGCGACGACATCGGCTTCGACTCGGAGGACAACGAGGTCGTCGTGGTTTCGCGTGAGGGCGAGCGGCGCATCGAGAAGACCGCGAAGGAACGCATTGCCGCTGAGATCCTCGACGAGGTCGCTCGGCGCCTGGAGGAGGCGGATGGACGAAGCGGTCGGTAGCGAGCGCGTCGACACGGCGGGGGCGGAGGCGATCCAGCGAATCGTCGCCAACCTCGCCCAGGTCGTGCATGCCCCCGAGGAGACGCTGCGCCTGGCCGTCCTCTGCCTCGTCGCCGAGGGGCACCTGATCATCGAGGACTTCCCGGGCGTCGGGAAGACGATGCTCGCCAAGGCGCTGGCGCGCTCGATCGACTGCTCCTTCTCGCGGCTGCAGTTCACGCCCGACCTGCTGCCCTCGGACGTGACCGGTGTGAACGTCTTCAACCAGCGCACGAACGAGTTCGAGTTCCGGCCGGGGCCGGTGTTCGCGAACCTGCTGCTGGTCGACGAGATCAACCGCGCCTCGCCGAAGACGCAGGCGGCGCTGCTCGAGTCGATGCAGGAGGACCAGGTCACCGTCGACGGCGTCAGCTACGAGCTGGCGGCGCCGTTCATGGTGATCGCGACCCAGAACCCGATCGAGTACGAGGGCACCTACCCGCTGCCCGAGGCCCAGCTCGACCGCTTCACGCTGCGGATCGAGATCGGCTATCCGCCGCTGCCGGACGAGGCGCGGATGCTGACCGAGCAGACGAGCGACCCGCCGCTCGAGTCGCTGCGGCCGGTCGCGACCGCCGCGGACGTGCGCTCGCTGGCTGCGGCCGCGAGCGAGGTCTTCGTCGAGGAGAGCGTCAACCGCTACGTCGTCACGCTGCTGCGCCAGACGCGCGGCGACGCGCGCGTCTACCTCGGCGCGAGCCCGCGGGCCGGGATCGCGCTGCTGCGCGTCGCCAAGGCGCGGGCGCTTGCGGACGGCCGCGGCTTCGTCTCGCCCGACGACGTCAAGGTCGCTGCGGAGCCCGTGCTCGCCCACCGGCTGATCGTCGCGCCGGAGGCGCGCGCCGCCGGCCTGACGGGCGGCCGGCTCGTGCGCGAGACGCTCGAGCACACACCGGTTCCGGTATGACCCGGCGCGGCCGTCTCGCCCTCGCCCTGGGCGCGACGACCTACCTGGCCGCCTGGGCGTTCGGCTCGAAGATCCTCTACCCGGTCGGGATCGGGCTGCCGGTGGCGGTGCTGCTCGCGTGGCTGTGGACCGCGCTGGCGAACCGGCCGCTGCGGATCCGGCGCACACTTCCCTCCGGCGAGCGGCTGGAGGGCGAGGACGTCGAGGTCACGGTCCGCCTCCTTTCGGAGCGCCGGCTGGTACCGGCGCGCTGGACGCTGCGGGAGCAGATCGGGAAGCTGGACGAGATCGTCACGCCGGTCGGCGTGACGGGGTACGCCCGCTACGTGCTCCGGCGCCTGCCGCGCGGCCGCTACGAGTTCCAGAGCTCGGTCGCGGTGATCGAAGACCCGTTCGGCCTCGAGCGAGTCGAGCAGCCGCTCGAGTCGCCGGGGGCGCTGCTCGTCTTCCCGCGCCTGGTCGAGCTCGACCGGCTGTTCTCCGAGGGCGGTGTCCGTTCGCACGATGGGCGGCGGCTGCTTCTGCAGCGGCCCTCCGGCTTCGACCTGCACAGCGTGCGCGAGTACGAGCACGGCGACTCGCTCCGCAAAGTGCATTGGCGCTCGACCGCACGGCGCGCCCAGCTGATGGTCAAGGAGCTCGAGGACTCGCCGCGCGACGAGGTGGCGGTCGTGCTCGACGCCGACCGCGACGCCGTCGTGGGCGAGAGCTTCGACGTGCAGGTGCGCGCGGCGGGGTCGCTGCTGCTTTCGCACGTGCGGCACGGGCGGCGGGCGGTGCTGGTCGTCAACGGGGCGAACGCGAAACTGCAGGGCGTCCGCTCGGCAGAGCGCGACTGGCGGCAGGCGCTCGATCTGCTCGCAGCCGTCGAGCCCGAGCGCGGCCCGCCGCTGGCCGCGGTGCTCGCGGACGAGTCGAGCGCCGTCGTGCGGTCGCTCGAGCTCGCCGTGGTGACGGCCTCGCTGCCGCCGCGTCTCGTCGAGCGGCTCGTCGAGCGCGCGCTCGCCGGCGGCAGCGTCTCGCTCGTCTTCGTCGACCCGTCGAGCTTCGCCGGCGCGCCGCCGAAGCCGCTGCCGGAGCTGCTGCGCCTGCAGGCCGCGGGCGTGCCGGTGGCCGTCGTGCGCGACGGCGACGACCTGGCCGAGCGGCTCGGCGCGGTCGAAGTGGAGTCTGCGCATGGGTAGGGCGCTGCTCGTCCCCGCGCTCGGGGCGCCGCTGCTCGCCTGGAGCTGGATGAGCCTCGAGAGCGGGGGCGGCTCGGGCCAGGCGACGCTCGTGGTCCTGCTCGCGCTCGGCGCGGCGCTCGTCCGGCCTCGTGGCGCGCGGATCGCGGCCTGCGTCGTGGCGCTGCTCGCGACCGGAGCGATCGCCTTCGGGCTCGGGCACGTCTGGGCACTGCCCGGCCGGATCCTCTCGCGCTTCGGCGGCGGCTTCCTCGAGTTCTACGACTACCAGGTGCCGTTCGACCCAACCGCGCACCCGCGGATGCACGGCGTGCTGCTGGTCGCGCTGTTCGCCTTCACGCTCGCGTTCGCGCTGGCGGTGGCCGCCCGCCGGCCGGGCCTGGCCGCGATCGCGCTGGTGGTCGGCGTCGGCTGGCCGGGGACACTGCTGCCGGGCGACGACCTGCTGCGCGGGTGCCTGCTGCTTGTCGCCGTGCTCGCGACCGCGGCGGTGCTCAGGCCGGGACCGGTGCGCGGCGTCGGCGCCGCGCTGGCCGCCGGCACGCTCGTCCTGCTGGCGGCGCTGGCCGCGACGAGCTCGCCCGCCTTCGCCAAGCGCGCCTTCCTCGACTGGCAGCACTGGGACCCGTACACGAAGCCGGCGAAGCCGGTGGACGTCTCCTACGTCTGGAACTCGAGCTACCGCGGGCTCACCTTCCACGGCAAGCCGACGACCGTGCTGCGCGTGAAGGCCGGGCCGGAGACGCACTACTGGCGCGTCTCGGTGCTGAACACGGTTCAGGACGGGGTCTGGTTCGAGGAGGTCTCGCCCGAGTTCGGCGATCCGCCGGTCCCCCTCGGCCAGCCCGGCCTCGTCCCGCGGCGCGAGCTGCGCCAGAAGAGCTGGGAGGAGCAGCACGTGACGATCGAGGCCTTGCGCGACCACCGGCTCGCCGGCGGCAGCATCCCCGTCCGCTTCGAGCCCGGGAGCAGCGTGGGCAGCGTCTCGTACGACCCGACCGGGGTCGTGCGCGCCGAACATCCGCTCTCGCGGGGTGACAGCTACGACGTCTGGAGCTACACGCCGAACCCGACGCCCGTCGAGCTCGCCGCCTCCAAGCCGGTGTACTCCGGCTCGATCGTGACGCGCGACGAGTACCGCGAGGTGCAACCGCGCGTCTACCCGAGGCTGTTCGGCAAGCCGGGCCGCGCGGCCTACGTGCACTACCTGATGACCGGCTTCGCCAGGGCCGGCGAGCTGCGGCCGTTCGCGCGGCTGCAGGCGCGCGCCGAGCAGGTGGCCGGCGGTGCGCGCAGCCCGTACGCCGCGGCGGTCGCGCTCGAGCAGTGGTTCCGCTTCGGCGGCGGCTTCGTCTATGACCAGCATCCGCCGAAGACGCCGGTCGGGGTCAGGCCGCTGGATGACTTCGTCGCGCGTACAAAGCGTGGCTACTGCCAGCACTTCGCCGGCGCGATGGCGCTGATGCTCCGCTATCTGGGGATCCCGTCTCGCGTTGCCGTCGGGTTCGGGAGCGGGAACTACCGGCACGGCGAGTGGGTCGTCTCCGACCGCGACGCACACATGTGGGTCGAGGTCTGGTTCCGCGGCTGGGGCTGGATCCCGTTCGATCCGACCCCGGGACGCGGCGGCCTCGCGGGCTCGTACTCGGCCTCGTCGCCGAGCTTCGACATCACCGCCACGGCCGCCGTGCTCGCCGGGAAAGAAGGCTTCGAGAAGTTCGGCGACACGCTGGCGAACACGCTCGGCTTCGGCACGAAGGCGCGAGTCTCGCCTGACCTGCCGGAGCTCGGGGGGCCGGCTGCCGGGGCCCTGTCGACGAGGGGTCACCGCCACGACTGGGGGGTCCTGCGCTTGCTGGCCTTCGGGCTGGCCGGCGCGGCCGTCCTGCTGGTGCTGGCGAAGCTGCTGCGCCGTGGCTCGCGCTTCCTGACGCGCGACCCGCGCCGCCTCGCCGGCGCGTGTCGTGCCGAGCTCCGCGACTTCCTGCTGGATCAGGGAGTGGATGTGCCCGCCAGCGCGACACTGCGCGAGCTGGCGGCGCTCGTCGAGTCCGAGTTCCGGGTCGAGGCGGGCGCGTTCGGACTGCACGCCACCGCCGCGCGCTTCGCTCCGCGCGGGGGCGCCCACGAGGCGGCGCGCGCGATGCGTCGCGAGCTGCGGGCGCTGCGGCGCGGAATGCGGCGGGGGCTGAGCCGCTCGGAGCGGGTCCGCGGCCTGCTCTCGCTGCGCTCGCTGGGCCTGGCTTAGGTCGCCGCCGGAGCGGGCAGGTCCGCTTGACTTAGAGCGCGATGAGCGAGACCTTCGATCTCTTCCAGCAGGGCCGCGCGCACCTTCAGAAGGGCCGCGCCGCCCAGGCGACGGTCGCGCTCGAGAAGGCGAAGCGGCGCGAGCCGGAGAAGGCGTCGATCCGCGAGGCGCTCGGGATCGCGTACTTCCGGATCCACCGGTACGCCGAGGCCGAGTCCGAGTTCCGCAAGATGCTGGAGCTCGCGCCGGTGGACGACTACGCCCACTACGCGCTCGGCCGCTGCCTGGAGAAACTCGGCCGTGAGGCGGAGGCAAACGGCCATTACAAGCTGGCCAGCTCGCTCAGGCCGGGCGAGGCCGCGTACGCCTCGCGCATCCGCGACCTGGACTAGCCGAGCCGGTCGCCGGTCACGCGGCGGATCTCCTCCAGCGAGGAGACGCCCTCGAGGCAGAGCCGCAAGCCGTCCTGGCGCAACGTGGTCATCCCCTCGCGCACGGCGGCGTCGAAAATCTGGTCCGTTGGCGCGCCCACCAGCAGCCGGATCTCGCTGGTGACCGGCATCACCTCGTAGAGCGCGACCCGGCCGCGGTAGCCGGTGCCGCCGCAGCGTCCGCAGCCCTTCGAGCGGTGCAGGTAGACCTCGCCCTTCCGCTCGAGCATCCCCATCGCCTCGAGCTCCTCGTCGGTCGGCCAGTACGCCTCGCGGCAGTCGGTGCAGAGCCGCCGGGCGAGCCGCTGCGCGACGATGCAGTTGACCGCGTTCGCCAGCAGGCCGGGCTCGACGCCCATGTCCTTCAGCCGCTCGATCGCGCTCGCCGCGTTGTGCGCGTGAACGGTGGTGAGCACGAGGTGACCGGTCATGCCGGCCTGCATCGCGATCCCGGCCGTCTCCTCGTCGCGAATCTCACCGACCAGCAGCACGTCGGGATCCGAGCGGAGGATCGTGCGCAGCCCGCGCGCGAAGGTGAGGCCGCTCTTCGGCGAGATCTCGATGTGGTTGATCCCACGGATCTGGTCCTCGACCGGGTCCTCGATCGTCATCACCACGTGCCCCGGGTCGTTGAGCAGGTGCAGCGCCGTGTAGAGGGTCGTCGTCTTGCCGGAGCCGGTCGGGCCACACACGACGACCGCCCCGTACGGCTGCCGGATCGCCTTCTCGAAATGCTCGCGCGCCGCGTCGGTCATGCCGAGCTCCCCAAGATCGGGCTTCGAGACGGCGCGATGCATGATCCGGAGCACGACCTGCTCGCCGTAGGTGGTCGGCATGATCGCGATCCGTAGGTCGAGCGGGTTGCCGTGGAAGCGGATCGACACGCGGCCGTCCTGCGGCGCTCGGCGCTCGGCGATGTCCAGGTTGCCCATGATCTTCAGCCGGCTGATGACCCCGAGCTGCATCTGCTTAGGGATCAGCGCCACAGGCCGCGTGACGCCGTCGATCCGCGCGCGGACGATCATGTCGTCCTCCTGCGGCTCGAAGTGGATGTCGGAGGCGCCGTCCTCGATCGCCTGCGCAAGCGTCGCGTGGACGAGCTTCACCGCCGGCGTGTCGTCGCTCGACTCGGCGATGTCCTCGCGCTCAGCGATCGGGTCGAAGGTGAGCTCAGGCGCCTCCGTCTCGGTGTCGACGACCTCGATCTGCGTGCGGTAGAGCTTCTTGATCGTTCGCTCGAGGTCCGAAGGCTCGGAGACGGCGAGGCGCACGTTGTGCCCGAGCGCCAACCGGAGGTCGTCGGCGCGCCCGACATCGGTCGGATCGGCAACGGCGACGAGCAGCAGGTCGTCGCCGACGAAGCGCACCGGCACGGCCTGGTAGCGGCCGGCGAGCTCCTTCGGCAGGAGCATCGCCGCCTCGAGGTCGAGCTCGGTCTCGGCCAGGTCGATGTACTCGAGCCCGTTCTGGTCGGCGAGCGCCTTGGCGAGGTCCTGGGCCGTCACCCAGCCGTGCCCGACGACGATCTCGCCGAGCCGCTTGCCGGTCAGCTGCTGCTCCTCGAACGCCTGCTTGACCTGGTCCACGGTCAGCAGGCCGCGATTGATCAGCAGCGAGCCGAGGTGCTGCCAGGGAAGGTGGGCCGCTTCCACCTCGCTTGTATCGTCATTTCCGAGCCAGAAGTGAAGGCCGTGGTGCAGCGGGTGTCGCAGGCGCGCGTAACCGTGCGCGGGGAGCCGGTCGGCGAGGTCGGGCCGGGCCTGTGCGTGCTGCTCGGTGTGGCGCGCGGGGACGGGCCGGCGGAGGCACAGCGGCTGGCCGAAAAGGTCGCGCGGCTGCGGATCTTCGAGGACGACGAGGGCCGCTTCGACCGCTCGCTCCTGGACGTCGGCCGCGAGGCGCTCGTCGTCTCGCAGTTCACGCTGCTGGCCGACACGGCAAAGGGCAGCCGGCCGAGCTTCACCGAGGCAGCGCCGCCTGGCGAAGCCGAGCCGCTCTACGAGACCTTCTGCGAGGCGCTGCGCGCGCACGGCTTGCGCGTGGCGACCGGCGTCTTCGGCGCGCGCATGGCGGTCGAGCTCGTCAACGACGGGCCGGTCACGATCGTCTTGTAGGCTCGGCCCATGCCGAACCTGAACGCGATCGGGATCGCCGTCTCCGACATGGCGGCGTCGATTCGCTTCTACCGCCTGCTCGGCCTCGACGTGCCGGAGACGCCGGACGAGGGCCACGTCGACGCTTTCCTCCCGAACGGCGTGCGCTTCATGCTCGACTCCGAGGACGTGATGCGCAGCTTCCGCGAGGACTGGACGCGGCAGACCGGCAACCAGGTCGGCCTCGCGCTCGAGTGCGCGAGCCCGGCGGAGGTCGACGAGGCCTACGCCCGGGTCACCGGGGAGGGCTTCCGCGGCGAGAAGGAGCCGTGGGACGCCTTCTGGGGCCAGCGCTACGCGACGCTGCTCGACCCGGACGGGGTCGAGGTCAGCCTCTACGCGGCGCTAGAGACCGGTTAGCCAGTCGACGAGCGTGCGCTCGTACTCGGGCGCGAAGCTCCCGTCGGGGAGCGTCAGGTCGTGCTCGGCGCCCGGGATCACCACCAGCTCGACGTCGTCGCCACGCGCCTCGCGCCAGGCCTGGACGCTCGCCTCGACGGGCGCCCACGAGTCGAGCTCGCCGTAGAAGGAGAGCGTCGGCACGCGGACCCGCTTGAAGGTCGGCCGCGGGTCATAGTCCATCTCCTCGATCCAGAGCTGCACCCCTTCCTCATCGAGCAGCGTCGGAGGCAGCCAGAGCTGGCCCGCCCAGGGCTCGTCGAGGACGGCCAGGAGGTCGGCATTCAGCTTCTCGTCGGGCTGCGGCGCGACCTCGTGGATCCAGTGCTCAAAGCGGCGGCGCAGGTCGAGCGCCCGTTCGACCGCGTCGTCGCCGTAGCCGGCGAGGCGGAGTTGCCGCTCGACCGCAACCATCATCTGCTCCGACGGTGTGACGCCGATCGAGGCGACGAGCACCAGGAACGCGACCTCGTCGGAGCGCGCTGCGGCGATCGGTGCGATCCAGCCGCCCTGGCTGTACCCGAAGAGGCCGACCCGCTCGGCATCGATTGCCCGGAGCACCGCGAGCGCGTCATCCGCCTGGAGGTCGAAGCGCCCGCGCGTGGCGTCGCCGGTCGACTCGCCCTCGCCGCGGCGGTCGAAGGTGATGACGCCGATCCCATGGGGCGGCAGCAGCTCGTGCAGGTGGCGGAGCGACGGCGAGTCGCGCGTGCCCTCGCCGGCGCCGTGCAGCGCCACGAGCGCCGTCGGGCCGCCGGGCGAGTAGCTCGCCGCGAGCGAGAAGCCGCCGCGCTCGATTCGCAGCTCCTCCATCAGCGCCCAAGTTCCGCAGGCAGCGGCCGCGCGTGGACGAGCACGAGCGTCGTCGTCGGGCGGGTGAGCGCGACGTAGAGCTCGCGCAGGCCCTGGCCCTCGACCGCCTCCTCGACGATCTGCGCCGGCTCGACGACGATCACGTGGTCGAACTCCATGCCCTTCGCCTCGCGCGGGGTGAGGACGGCGATGCGCGAGTCGTCGAAGAGCGCACTCTCGCCCTCGCCGCGCATCGAGGCGGGCGCGATCACGGCCAGCAGGCCTTCCTCGCCGGCCAGCCGGGCCGCCTCCTCGAAGGCGGCCGCGAGCGGCGGGTCGGCCTCGACGAAGCGCGGGCGCTCGGCCCCGACCCGGTAGGCGACCGGCGGCTCGACCTCGGGCGCGATCCGCTCCAGGAGCGGCAGCGCGAGCTCCATGATCTCGCGTGGGACGCGGTAGGCGTGGCGCAGCTCCTCGACCTCCGCGCCGGCCGCTCCCTCGAGGTACGGCAGCAGCTCGGGCCAGCGGGCGTAGGGCACCGGGCCGGTCGCCTGCGCGATGTCGCCGAGCAGGGTGAAGGAGCCGCCCCGGCGGGCGACCATGCGCAGCTGCATCGGCGTCAGGTCCTGCGCCTCGTCCACGATCACGTGCCCGTAGCGGGTCGGCGGATCGACCAGGACTGCGCGCGCCTCGTCGAGCAGCGGCAGGTCGGCTTCGCTCCAGCCGCTGCGCGCGCGGCGCAGGAGCCGGCGCTCGCTCTCGTCGAGCAGCCCTTCCGTGACCGGCGTCTCGCGTGAGGCGAGCAGCCGGCGTACGACCTGCTCGGGCTTAGGCGCCGGCCAGGACAAGTCGAGGAACTTCGTCAGCCGCCCGTCCTGCCGCAGCGCCCGCTCGACCTCCTCGAAGTTCCGGTACGCCTGGCCGCCGAGCCGGATGCCGTAGTCCTCGTAGAAACGGCGCAGGACGTTCATCCGGAAGCGCTCCCGCGCCGCCGCAGTCAGGCCGAGCTCGGCACGCGCCTCGTCGAGCAGCTCCGAGGCCTCGTCCGCCTCGACGCCGACGAAGCGGCCCTCCAGGCGCACGACCAGCTCCTGCGGCTCGCCTTCCGACGCGAGCTCGGCCGCGCGGCGCACGGCCTCGCCCAGGCGCGTGTCCGCCTTCAGCCGCTGCACGTCCGGCGGGTCGACGCGGGTGAGCTCTACGCCCGGCACGAGCTCTGCGACCGCACGCTGGTCCACGCTGTCCTCGCCGAGCGTGGGGAGGACGTGCGAGACGTACTCCATGAAGGCCGGGTTCGGCCCGACCACGAGCACGCGCCGCAGGCGATCGCGGTGCGCGTAGAGCAGGTAGGAGGCGCGGTGCAGCCCGACCGCGGTCTTGCCCGTGCCCGGCCCGCCCTGGATCACGAGCGCCGGCTCGGGGTCGCGGGCGATCAGCCGGTACTGGTCGGCCTGGATCGTGGCGACGATGTCGCGCATGCGCGCATCGCGGGCGCGGTCGAGCTCCTCGAGCAGGAAGTCGTCGACGGCCGCGGCGTCGGCGAGCGAGCCGTCGAGCGCTTCGTCGCTGATCCCGGTCAGCGTGCGCCCCTTGGTGCGGAAGCGGCGGCGGAGGGTGACGCCGTGCGGCGCGGCCGGCGTGGCGGTGTAGAAGGGGCGCGCAGCAGGCGCCTGCCAGTTGACCACCAGCGCGCGGCGGGCGTCGTCGTGGATCCAGCGGCGGCCGACGTAGAGCGGGTCGGCCGACTCCTCGGAGTCGATCCGGCCGAAGCAGAGTCCGCGCTCGGCGTCCTCGTAGGTGCGCAGCCGGCCGGTGGCCCAGTCCTCGATCGCCTGCTGGGCGACCTCGGTCGCGCCGGCCCCGGCGGCGCGCAGCAATGCCTCCCGCATCCGGTCGAGGCACTCGTAGGCCGCGTCCAGGTAGCGCTGCTCGGTGGGGAGATCCGGATGAGTCACGGCCAACCACCCTAACCATGCGCGTTTGCGTTCTACATATGCGTTTTACCTATACTACTCGCGATGACCCGCCGCGGACGCCATCCACGCTCCCGCAGCCGCCGGCTCGTGCGGCCCGGGCACTGGCACGTCCACGCGCGGGTCGAGCGCTTCGTCGAGCCGTCACTGCTGCTCCTCCTGCGCGAGGGCCCGCTGCACGGCTACGAGCTGCTCGAGCGCATTCCGGAGCTCGGGGTGGAGGGCCGCGTGGACATCGGCAACCTCTACCGGCTGCTGCGCTCGCTGGAGGAGGAGGGGCTGGTCAGCTCCGAGTGGAGCGCCGACCTGCCCGGCCCGGCCAAGCGCACGTACGAGCTCACCGACGAGGGTCGCCGCCTGCTCGACCGCTGGGCCGAGGCGCTGCGGCGAGCGCAGGAGACGATCGGAACCTTTCTCGAACGCTACGAAGAGAGGAGGTGAACACATGTGCGGACATCGACATCACCGGCGCGGCTTCGGCCGGCGCGGGCGCCGCTTTCCCAACCGGGAGGAGTGGGTCCAGCGGCTCGAGGAGCGGCAGCGCGACCTCGAGCAGGAGATCGCCGACCTCGCCGACGTGATCAAGCATCTGAAGTCGGGCGAGACGCCAGCCGGAACAACTTCGCTCTAGGGCTTTCGGGGCCCCGCCCTGCGCGGGGCCTGACGCCCTTTTTCAGTTGCTATCCTGGTCAGACCACATTTCACCGGCTTGGCGAAATGGGCGCGTGGCGCCCATTTTTTGTGAGGAGGCACTAGGGATGGCCAGCGTGCACGACAGGGAGCGGACACTGGAGCGGGAGATCAGCGGCAAGGTCGAACAGGCCCTGCCGGGCGTCGAGGTGCTCGCGGTCGAGCTGACCGGCCCGGAGCGGATGTCGGTCTACGTCGACCGCGCCGGCGAGCCCGTCGACATCGCCCTCTGCGAGCGCGTCACCCGCGTGCTCTCCGACTACCTGCGCGAGTACGGCGTCGACGTCTCCTCGCCAGGGCCGGAGCGGCCGCTGCGCAAGCCGGAGCACTTCCAGCGCGCGCTCGGCCGGCAGGTGAAGCTGAAGACCGACGGCCGCAAGCTGCGCGGCGAGGTCAAGCGCGCCGACGCCGACCGCGTCACCGTCGCGGCCGAAGGCGAGGAATTCGACATCCCGTACGACCAGATCGTGCGTGGCAACCTGATCGAGGAGACGGCATGACCAGGGAGATCATCGAGCTCGTCCACGAGCTCGAACGAGACAGGGGGATCGAAGGCGACACGCTGATCGCGGCGCTCGAGGACGCGCTGCTGGCGGCGTACAAGAAGACGCCGGGCGCGTCGCGCCACGCTGTGGTCGAGCTCGACGGCGAGGGCGACTTCCGCGTCTTCTCGATCGAGCTCCCGCCGGACATCGAGGAGCGGCTGCTCGAGGAGGCCCGCGAGCGCGTGCTCACCGAGCTTGAGGCCGCCGAGGCCGAGAACGGCGAGCGCTCGCACGTGCTCGTCACCGACGAGGACCTCGACATCGACTGGTCGGAGGTGCCCGAGAATCAGGTCAAGCGGGCCGACGTCACGCCCGAGAACTTCGGCCGCATCGCCGCGCAGACGGCGAAGCAGGTGATCACGCAGCGGATCCGCGAGGCCGAGCGCCAGATCATGTACGACGAGTACGTCGACCGCGTGACCGAGGTCGTGACCGGGATCGTCCAGCAGGCGGGCGACCGCAACAACGTGCTGGTCGACCTCGGCAAGGTCGAGGCTCTGCTGCCGCGCTCCGAGCAGGTCGACGGCGAGCGCTACGAGCAGGGCTCGCGCATCAAGGCCGTGATCACCGAGGTCCGTAGCGGCACCAAGGGCCCGCAGGTGATCCTCTCGCGCCGCGACCCGGAGCTGATCCGGACGCTGTTCGAGCTCGAGGTGCCGGAGATCGCCGACGGCCTCGTCGAGATCCGCGCGGTCGCGCGCGAGCCGGGCTACCGCTCGAAGATCGCCGTCGAGTCGCACGCCCAGGGCGTCGACCCGGTCGGCGCGTGCGTCGGGCCTCGCGGCTCGCGCGTGCGCATGGTGGTCTCCGAGCTGCGCGGCGAGAAGATCGACATCATCCCGTGGAACCCGGAGCCCGCCCGCTTCGTCGCCAAGGCGCTCTCCCCGGCCCGCGTCCGCGAGGTCTACCTCGACGACGAGGCCAAGGAGGCGACGGTGGTCACACCGGACGACCAGCTCGCCCTCGCGATCGGCAAGGAGGGCATGAACGCCCGCCTCGCCGCGCGCCTGACCGGCTGGAAGGTCGACATCAAGTCCGACACCGAGTTCGCCACCGAGGAGGCGGAGGCCGCCTTCGCCGGCGACGGTGACGAGGGCGACACGGAGTTCACCGGTCGCTGCGCGGCGGTGCTCTCGAGCGGCAAACGCTGCCCGAACGCGGCCCTGCCGGGCTCGCGCTACTGCGGCGTGCCCGCCCACCAGGAGCTTGCGCTTCGCCCCGAGGTCGAGGAGGACGAGGAGCCGGTCGTGGCCGAGTCGGAGCCTGAGCTCGAGGCCGCGGCCGAGCTCGCCGAGCCGGAGGCCGAGAGCATCGGCCCCGACAGCGTCGAGGAGCCAGCGGCGGAGGAACCGGAGGCGCCCGCCGAGGAGTCCGAGCCTGCTGCGTGAGCACGCCGGTCAGGACGTGCGCGGGCTGCGGCCGCAAGGCTCCGCAGGCCGAGCTGTTGCGCTTCGTCGCGTCCGACGGGGCCCTGATGCATTCGCCGCGGGGACCGGGGCGCGGCGTCTACACGTGCCGGCGCCTGGCCTGCTTCGAGCGAGCGCGGGAACGGCACGCCTTCAACCGAGCCCTGCGAGCGACCGTGCGGGTCGATCCGGAGCTCGCACGGCTCTACACTTGAGCGCGAATGGCTGACCGACCGAACAGGCCCAACCGCCCGATCCGGCCCCGCCAGGGCGCTCCGGCGGGCCGCCGCAAGCGCCGGGTCGTGATCGACACCGGTGCCGCGCGTCCGCGCCAGGACGGCCGGCAGCGCCGCGACCAGCAGGAGCAGAAGCCGAAGGAGAAGACCCCGGTCGCACCGCAGACCGGGCCGGTGACCGTCGAGTCCGGCGTCACCGTCAAGGATCTCTCCCAGGCGCTCGGCGTGCCGGTGCCGAAGCTGATCACGATCCTGATGGGCCTCGGAGCCCCGAAGACCGTCACCCAGTCGCTCGCCGACGAGGAGGTCCAGCTGATCGGGACCGAGGTCGGGCGCGAGGTCAACATCAAGCACGCCGCCGAGGAGGAGCTCGAGCCCGAGGTCTACGAGGACGACGAGGCCGACCTGACGGCGCGGCCGCCCGTGGTCACGATCATGGGCCACGTCGACCACGGCAAGACGACCCTGCTCGACGCGATCCGCAAGACCGCGGTTGTCGAGACCGAGGCCGGCGGGATCACGCAGCACATCGGCGCCTACCAGGTCGTTCACGGCGACCGGAAGATCACCTTCCTCGACACGCCCGGCCACGAGGCCTTCACCGCCATGCGCGCCCGTGGCGCCAAGGTGACCGACATCGCAGTGCTGGTCGTGGCCGCCGACGACGGCGTGATGCCGCAGACGAAGGAGTCGATCTCGCACGCGCGCGCCGCCGAGGTGCCGATCGTCGTCGCGGTGAACAAGGTCGACCTCGCGGACGCGAACGTCGACCGCGTGCGCACCGAGCTCGCGGCCGAGGATCTCCAGCCCGAGGAGTGGGGCGGCTCGACCCAGTTCGCCCTCGTCTCCGCCAAGCAGGGCGAGGGCCTCGACGACCTGCTCGAGAAGGTGCTGCTGGTCGCCGACGCCGAGCTCGAGCTGACCGCCAACGCGACGGCCGAGGCCTCCGGCCCGATCGTCGAGTCGCGCCTGGACGTCGGCCGCGGCCCGGTCGCGACGATGCTCGTCCACCGCGGCACGCTGCGCGTCGGCGACGCGATTGTCGCCGGCGACGCCTGGGGCAAGGTGCGAGCGCTCTACAACTTCCGCGGCGAGAAGGTCAAGGAGGCGACGCCCGGCGACCCGATCGAGATCCTCGGCTTCGACCATCCGCCGCCCGCGGGCGAGTACGCGAAGGTGGTCGAGAACGAGCGCGCCGCGCGCGGTTTCGCGCAGACGCGCGGCGAGCGCCTCCGTCGCGAGCAGTTCGCCACGCAACGCTCGTCGGGTGTGACGCTCGAGACGCTCTTCGACGCGCTGCAGGAAGGCGCCGTCCAGGACCTGAACCTCGTGCTCAAGGGCGACGTCGTCGGATCGGTCGAGGCCGCGATCTCGGAGCTCTCGAAGATCCAGCACCCCGAGGTGCGCGTAACGGTGATCCACCAGGGCGTGGGCGGGATCACCGAGAACGACATCATGCTCGCCTCCGCCTCGAACGCGATGGTCGTCGGCTTCAACGTGCGCCCGAACGCCGAGGCTCGCCAGCTGGCCGACCGTGAGGGCGTCGAGATCCGCACCTACCGCGTCATCTACCAGCTCACCGACGACATCGAGCAGGCGCTCGTCGGGATGCTGAAGCCCATCCGCACCGAAGAGACGATCGGCGAGGTCGAGGTGCGTCAGCTCTTCCGCGTCTCCCGCCTCGGCACGATTGCCGGTTCCTACGTCACCAACGGCACGGTGCGGCGCAACTCGAACGTGCGCGTCGTCCGCGACGGGACGGTCGTCTACGAGACCAAGATCGCGCAGCTGAAGCGCTTCAAAGACGACGTGCGCGAGGTCGAGGAGGGCTTCGAGTGCGGCATCCTGCTCGAGGGCTTCAACGACCTCAAGGAAGGCGACGTGCTCGAGATCTACGAGACGCGCGAGGTCGAGCGCACCGACCTCGACACGCCGGCCTCGGCACCGACGCCTGCCGCCTAGCGCGTTGGGCGCAGGCTGGATCGGGATCCTCTCGGTCGAGCTGCACTTCCCCGAGAACCGCTCGCTGAAGGGCAAGCGCAAGGAGCTGCTCTCGGTCAAGGCGCAGCTGCAGCGCCGCTTCGGCGCCTCGGTCGCCGAGGTCGACCACCACGAGCTCTGGCAGCGCGCCCGGCTGACGCTGTCGTGCGTGGCGCGCGAGCACCGCGAGGTCGAGGAGCTGCTCGCCGGCGCCGAGCGCTACCTGGCCGGCCAGGCGTTCGAGCTCGGCCGCGTCGAGCGCGAGCTCGTCACCTTGGATGATTGACCCGAGCACAGGCGTAGTGCCGCCGCCCGGTGGCGTCCGTCGTGAAGCTGGGGCGGGCGTTCGCCGACACGGGGCACGGCGGCTTGTCCGCACTCGCGTTTGTCACCGCGGCCGTGGTGACGACGGTGATCCAGACCGCGAGGAAGATCCGCAGAGCCACTGTCAGCTAGGACGCCCCAACAGGTCGCCGAGTTGGCCGAACCGCTTGAATACCCCGAATGGGGGACAGGATGCGCCGAGTCAACGAAGCCGTCCGCGAGGTCGTCTCCGAGGCCGTGGGCGAGCTGAAGGACCCCCGGATCGGGTTCGTCACCGTCACCGGTGTCGAGACCTCGCCGGATCTCAGGCACGCGCGTGTCTACGTCAGCGTGCTCGGCTCCGAAGCCAAGCGCACGAAGACGCTCGACGGGCTCGCCGCGGCGCACGGCGTCCTGCAGGCGCGCGTGGCGAGCGAGCTGCGACTGAAGCGGACTCCCCAGCTGGCCTTCGAATACGATCCGACGGTCGAGCGCGGGGTCCGCATGACCCAACTGATCGATGAGCTCGCCCCAGACGCAGACCACGAGTGACCTGCAGGCGGTCGCGGACGCGCTTCGCTCGAACGACCGCTTTCTTCTCGTCACCCACGAGAACCCGGACGGCGACGCTCTCGGCTCCCTGCTCGCGACCAAGCTCGCGCTCGACCAGCTGGGCAAGGACAGCGTGATGTACCTCTACGGCGACGCGCCGCTGCCGAAGGAGTACGGCTTCATGGAGCTGAGCGGGATCGTGCGCGAGCCGCCGCCGGACGCGGCCGGGCGCGTGCTCGTGGCGCTCGACTGCGCGAACGAGAGCCGCATCGGCCCGGACCTGACGCTGCTCGAGCACGCGCCGCTGACGCTCGACATCGACCACCACCACGACAACTCACGCTTCGGCGACGTCAACCTCGTCGTCGGCGACGCCTCTTCGACCGGTGAGGTGCTGCGCGACGTGCTCGCCGAGCTCGGCGTCGAGCTGACACCGGAGATCGCAGAGGCGCTCTACATCGCCGTTGTCACCGACACGGGCCGCTTCCAGTACACGAACACGACCCCGAAGGCACTGCGGCTGGCGGCGGAGCTGGTAGACGCGGGCGCCGACGTCCACCGGGTCTTCCAGGGCGTCTACGAGTCGATCGAGTTCGCCAAGCTGAAGCTGCTCGGACGGGCGCTCGACCGCGCGCAGGTGTACGAGGGCGGGCGGCTCGTGGTCTCGTACCTGCTGCGCAGCGACTTCACCGAGCTGAACGTCGCAGAGGCGTACTCGGAGGGGATCATCGACTACCTGCGGGCGGTCGAGGGCGCCGAGATGGCGGCCCTGATCCGCGAGCCGCCGCGCCGCGAGGGGCCGCCCCGGCGCGTGAGCCTGCGTGCCTCGAACGACGAGCTCGACGTCTCCGCGATCGCACGCAAGTCGGACGGCGGGGGGCACCGGCAGGCCGCCGGCTTCTCGAGCGACGCCTCGGTCGAGGAGATCACCGAGTTCATCCACCGCGAGTTTCGTGCCGCCGCGGGCGCTTGACCCGAGCGGGCTCTTCCTGATCGACAAGCCGGAGGGGCCTTCGTCCTTCGCGGTGGTCGCGGATGCGCGCCGGCGGACCGGCGCGCGCACCGGCCACGCGGGCACGCTCGACCCGTTCGCGACGGGGCTGCTGCTCGTGCTCTCGGGGTCGGCGACCAAGCTGGCTCCGCGCTTCGTCGGGCTCGACAAGCGCTACCTGACCGACGTCGACTTGACGGCTGTGACCGACACCGGCGACCGTGAGGGCTCGGTGCTGGAACGCCACGATCCGCCGGACGACCTCGAGGCGCTGCTGCAGGCGCTGCGCGGCGAGATCGAGCTGCCGATCCCTACGGCCTCGGCGGTGAAGGTGGGCGGCGAGCGCGCCTACAAGCTGCACCGCCAGGGCGTCGCGGTCGAGATGCCCGTGCGCCGCTCGCGCGTGGACGCGCTCGACCTCGTCTCCTACGGCGACGGCCTGGCCCGGCTCGACCTGCGCGTCAGCTCCGGGACCTATGTGCGCGCGATCGCGACGGCGCTCGGAGGCCATTGCAGGACGCTGCGGCGGACCGAGGTGGGCCCGTTCGGGGTCGAGGAGGCCGACCCGGAGCGCCTGCTCACCGCCGAGGCGGCGCTGGCGCGGCTGTGAACGTCGCCAGGCAGGCTGGCGAGCTGGAGTCGAAGCCGCGCGCGGTCGCGCTCGGCACCTTCGACGGCGTGCACCTGGGCCACCGGCGGGTGCTCGACGCCGCGCTCGCCGCCGGGCGGGCGCCGACGGTGGTCACCTTCGACCCGCACCCGCGCATAGCTCTCGGCTACGGCGTCGAGCTGCTGGTGCCGCTCGAGCGACGGCTCGAGCTGTTGGCCGAGGCCGGGGTCGAGGAGGCGCTCGTGGTCGACTTCGACCTCGAGCTGGCCCAGCTGTCGCCCGAGGCGTTCGCGGAGCGCGTCCTGCGGCCTCTCGGTACCGAGGTGGTCGTTGCCGGCTCGAACTTCCGCTTCGGCCGCGGCCGCACGGGCGATCTCGCGCTGCTCGAGCGCCTCGGCTTCGACGTCAGGCCAGTGCCGCTCGTCGATGGCGCCTCCTCGACGCGAATCCGCGACCTGCTCCGGGCCGGCGAGGTCGTTCGGGCGGCGAAGCTGCTCGGGCGCCCGCCGGAGCTCGCGGGAACCGTGGTGGCCGGGGACGCGCGCGGCGGCACGCTCGGCTTCCCGACCGCGAACCTGCGGCCCGAGCCGGGCGTGCTCGTGCCGGGTTACGGGATCTACGCGGGGTCCACGGACGGCCATCGCGCCGCGATCTCGATCGGCACGAACCCGCACTACGGCGGCGGCGAGCGGCGGATCGAGGCCTTCCTGCTCGACTTCGCGGGCGACCTCTACGGGAAGCGCCTGACGCTCGAGCTCTGGCAGCGCCTGCGCGACGAGCAGGCGTTCGAGAGCGAGGCCGAGCTCGTCGCGCAGATCGACCGCGACGTCGAGGCGACACGCCGGGCCGAGCGGCCCTAGACGGCGCAGGTTCGCGGCGCCGGCCGCATCTGGCCGGGTATGGAGCAACGAGCGCCCACCGAGCGGCACGAGCTCGTGCGCTGCCTCGACTGCGGGACCGAGTACCGGCTCCCCCGGGACACGGCCCAGGCCGATCCGTGTCCGGTCTGCGGCGGCGTCGGCTGGATCGCGGTCGACCGCAGCGGAACGCCGAACAAGCGCAAGTAGCTAAGCGCAAGTTTCGGCAGCTTTCGCACTCTGCTGGGCATGGGAGAGAGGACGCATCACGCCCGCCGCTCGCTGCAGGTGCTCCAGTCCGTCCGCTGCCTGGCGTGCTCCAGCATCTACACGAAGCCGGCCGGCGGTGGCACGGCTGCGATGAATCCGGGCTGTCCGGAGTGCAGCTACCTCGGTTGGTCGCCGGTCAGCGGGCAGGGAGGACCGCAGCAGCGCCGCTCCGCCGTGGGTCACCCGCCGCGCCGGTCCGCGTGACGGCGCTGACACCGCCGAAGTAGTGGTGTCGCTCCGGCCACTTGCGCACGTCGTAGCCGGCCGCCTCGAGCGCTTCCGGCACCTCGTCCGGCCAGCCCGGCTCGAGGTGGACGACGCGGGCCGCGGGATGCAGCCGGGGCCGCTCGACGGCCTCTTCTGCCGAAAGCCCTTCGTCGAGCGTGCCCGCCAGCACCTGCACGAGGGCGCTGCGCAGCCGCGTGCCGCCCGCGGCACCGCCGGCCAGCGCCGGCCCGCCGTCGTCGAGCGCGAGCGTGGGCGACATCATGCTGCCCATCCGCTCGCCGACCCGCAGCGACTCCCGGATCAGGTCGGCCTCGCCGAGCATGCTGTTCAGGTGCAGGTCGAGGCCAGGCAGCCACTCGCCCGCGCCGAGCCCGAGGCTGGAGGTGAGCACGCAGGCGTTTCCCTCCGCGTCGATCGCGACGAGGTTGGTCGTGTCACCGGCGACGTCCGGCCGGTCGAGCACCCGCGCGAGAGCGACCGCGCGCTCCCCGGGCAGCCGCCCGCGAAGCGCGGGTAGCGCCTCGAGGCAAATCGCAAGCGGGGCGAGCCCGGCCCGCGTCAGCACTCGCGTGCCCGCGTAGGCGACCTCGACCGGCTCTGACCAGGTGGCCTCGTAGTCCGCGAGGTCGTCTCGCGTCACGAGCCCGCCGCGCTCGACCATCAGCTCCAGCAGTGCAGTCGCGAGCGACCCTTCGTACGCGCTCTGCGGGCCTTCGTCGGCGAGCAGCTCGAGCGCCCGGACGAGCCCGGGCTGGCGCAAGCGCTCGCCCGCCTGCAGCAGCGTGCCGCCTGGCGAGTAGATCGCCGCGCCCTCGTTCATCGTCATCACCGGCTCGAGCATCGCCAGGCAGGACGCGTGCGCCGGCGGGAAGTCGACCCCGTCGCGCGCGAGCCGCAGGGCCGGCTCGACGAGGCGGGCCCACGGCAGCCGGCCGTGCTCGGCGTGCAGCGCGCCGAGCCCCGCCGGCAGCCCGGGGACGCCGCACGAGGCGATCCCCACCGCGTAGTGGACGAGCTCGGTGCCGAACGGGACTTCCAGCTCGGCCAGCTCGGCCCGGCGACCCGGCTCGGCGCCGAGACCCGGCACCGCGACGAAGCAGTCGAGGTTCCGCGTCCGGCCGCTCGCCGCCTCGTAGTGCAGCGCGTGGCCCCCGCCCAGCAGGCCCGTCATGACCGTCTCGGCCACACAGCTGGCCAGGCTCGCCGCGACCGCGGCGTCCGCCGCCGACCCGCCGGCCTCGAGCACCTCGACCCCGGCCTGGACCGTCGCCGGATGCCCCGCTGCCACCGCCGCCTGCACTGTGGACAAATCGTAGGCGCAGCGCGCCCAAACGGCCTCGTTGCTACCCTTCCCGGCCAGGACCGCCTCTCGGCCGCTCGCGTGTGCTTCCTCGCGGCGGGCTTGGAGAGCGGAGTCGCGTCAAAGGAGGACGAACGTGACCCTCACGAAGGAAGCGAAACAGGAGATCGTCGGCAAGCACGGCAGCAACGACCAGGACACCGGCTCCGCTGACGTGCAGATCGCGCTCCTCACCGCCCGCATCAACGAGTTGACCGAGCACCTGCGCACGCATCCGAAAGACCACTACTCGCGTCGCGGCCTGCTCAAGCTCGTCGGTCGCCGGCGCCGGCTCCTGCAGTACCTGCAGAAGCGCAACCTCGAGGGCTACCGCGCCCTCATCCAGGAGCTCGGCCTGAGGAGGTAGGCCGACCAGCAACACACACCAACCGCCGGAGGGTGGAAGTTTGAGCGAGCCTCGCACCGGCCTACGGCCCCTAAAGCGAGGTTCACTCAAACCTCCACTCTCCCATCAGAAGTGGAGGAACCACATGGCAACAACGACTGAGCCCCGCGTCGCGACGGTGTCCGTCACCGTCGGCGACCAGGAGCTGACCTTTGAATCCGGCAAGATGGCCAAGCAGGCCGACGGCGCCGTCGTCGTCCGCTCGGGCGAGACGATGGTGCTCACCGCCGCGACAGGGAAGATGGAAGCCCGTGAGGGCGCCGATTTCTTCCCGCTGACCGTCGACGTCGAGGAGCGGATGTACGCCGCCGGGAAGATCCCCGGTGGCTTCTTCAAGCGGGAGGGCCGCGCCAGCGAGCGTGCGACCCTGACCGCGCGGATGATCGACCGCCCGATCCGGCCGCTCTGGCCGAAGGGCTACAAGAACGAGGTGCACGTCGTCTGCACGACGCTGTCGGCCGACCTCGTCACCGCCCACGACATCCTCTGCATCAACGGCGCCTCCGCGGCGCTGATGGTCTCGCCGCTGCCCTTCATGGGCCCGGTCGGGGCTGTCCGCATCGGCCGGATCGACGGCGAGTTCGTCGTCAACCCGCCGCTGCCGGCGCTGGAGGAGGAGAGCACGCTCGACCTGGTCGTCGTCGGCAGCAAGGACGCGCTGACGATGATCGAGGCCGGCGCCGACGAGGTGCCCGAGGCAACGATGCTCGAGGCGTTCGAGCTCGCGCACCGCGAGATCGTGAAGATCTGCGAGGCGCAGGAGGACCTGCGCCGGCAGGTCGGCAAGGAGAAGTGGCTCGACCCCGAGCTGACCGAGGAGCTCGAGCGCGAGCACGGCTCCCGGATCCAGGAGCGGATCGGCGCCGAGGGTCTACGCGAGGGCGGAACGGTCGTGGAGGAGCTCGTCGGCGAGCTCTCGCCGCAGCTTTCGATGGACTCGACCGAGGACGACATCCGTCGCCAGATCCAGGTGCGCTCGAGCCTCGCGCTGATCCTGGAGCGGCAGCGCCTCGAGGCCGTGCTGGCCCCGGTGCGCGAGCAGTTCGAGGAGGAGCTGAAGGCGCTGACCGAGGCCGAACAGGACTCGAAGGAGCTCAAGTCGGCGAAGCGCAGCCTGCTCTTCGGGCGCATCGAGGAGGAGGTTCAGCTCCCGTTCCCGCCCGGCGCTCCCGCGTCGGACGAGGACACGCCAGTCGCCAAGGACTCGATCACGCGCCAGTTCGTGAAGAAGGCGTCCGAGTCGATCTACAAGGAGCTCGTCCGGCGCAAGATCGCCGTCGACAAGCGGCGCCCGGACGGCCGCGAGCCGGAGGAGATCCGGGCGATCACGTGCGAGGTGGGCGTCAGCCCGCGCACGCACGGCTCGGCGCTCTTCACCCGCGGCCAGACGCAGATCCTCTCGCTGCTGACGCTGGGCACGGCCAAGGAGGGGCAGCGCATCGACGACCTCTCCCTGGAGACCGACCGGCGCTACATGCACCACTACAACTTCCCGCCCTACTCGGTCGGGGAGACGGGCTTCATGCGCGGCCCCAAGCGCCGCGACATCGGCCACGGCGCGCTCGCGCAGCGGGCGCTCGAGCCGATGATCCCGTCGCTCGAGGACTTCCCGTACACGATCCGGATCGTCTCCGAGACGCTGGAGTCGAACGGCTCGTCCTCGATGGGCTCGGTCTGCGGCTCGACCCTCGCGCTCCAGGACGCCGGCGTGCCGATCAAGGCGCCCGTCGGCGGCATCGCGATGGGCCTCGTCAAGGAGGGCGACGACTACGTGATCCTGACCGACATCCAGGGCGCCGAGGACCACCTCGGTGACATGGACTTCAAGGTCGCCGGCTCGCGTGACGGTATCACCGCCCTGCAAATGGACATCAAGATCACCGGCGTCACGCAGGAGATCATGAGCAACGCCCTCGCCCAGGCTAAGCAGGCCCGGGAGTTCATCCTCGACCGGATGGCCGAGACGATCCCGGAGAGCCGGACGGAGCTCCCGCAGCACGCTCCGCGGATCTCGACGGTGAAGATCGACCCCGAGAAGATCGGGATGGTGATCGGCAAGGGCGGCGAGACGATCCGCTCGCTCGAGGCCGACTACGACGTCCAGATCGACATCGAGGAGGACGGCACGATCCTGATCTACGCGACCGACGGCGAGAAGGCCGAGGCTGCGATCGCCGCGGTCGAGTCGATCACGAAGGAGCCGGAAGTGGGGGACACGTACACCGGCCGCGTCGTCAAGACCACCGAGTTCGGCGCCTTCGTCGAGCTGAAGAAGGGCACCGACGGCCTGCTCCACGTCTCCAACGTCGGTCCCGGCCGCGTTGCCCACATCGAGGACGTGATCGCGCGTGGCGACACCCTCGACGTGATCGTCCAGGAGGTCGACAAGGACCGTGGCCGGATCGGGCTGAAGCTCGTCGCCAAGCACGAGAACGGCAACCTCGTCCAGCCCGAGGAGCTGATCGAGCGGGCGAAGGACGCGCCTCCGCGCGAGCGTGAGGAGCGCCCGCCGCGCCGTGACGGCGACCGTGGCCGCGGTGGACGCGGCGGCGGCCGGGGCCGTGGCGGCGGTCGCGACCGCTGAGCTGGAAACGCGAGCAGGAGCGCCCGCTCTCGTCCAGGCGAGAGAGCAGGCGCTCCTGATCGCCGCTCTCCGCGGCGCGCTCGCGGTGGCGGGCATCGGCGCTGCGGTTGCCCGTGGCGTCGACTTCGGGCCGGCGCTCGGGCTGGCCGCCTTCGGCGGAGCGCTCGTGCTGCTCTCGATCTACGGCGGCGGCCGGCCGGCACGGTCGGCGGCGAAGTTCGCGAATCCGGAGCCGGCACCCGACCACGCGCGGATGCAAGGACGCTGGCGCGGGCTTGCCGAGGCGGCGTATCCGAGCACGATCGGCCTGGCAGCGCTGACCGCGATCGCGCTCGTGCTGCAGCCGCCGCTCGCTGCCTTCCTGGCCGGCATCCTCGCCGGGCTCGCCGCGATGTCGCTGGTGGGCTTCGCCCGGTTGACCCTGCTGGAGCGCAGGCGGCACGCGAGGATCCTGGTCGATTACAAGGGCAGTCGCGTCTTCGAGACCCCGCGATGACGCACGACGTGATCGTCATCCTCGCGGCGCTCGGCGTCGCCGGGCAGGTGCTGGCGGTGCTGCTGCTCCTGGTCGGCCTGGCGTGGCTGTTCGGCTGGCGCGGGCCGGGCGACTGGCTGCGGTGGACGCTCGAGGGCTACGAGCTCTGGTGCGTCTTCCTCATCTCCTCGATTGCGACCGGCGGCAGCCTCTTCTTCTCCGAGATCGCGGGCTTCATCCCGTGCGAGCTCTGCTGGTACCAGCGGATCTGCATGTACCCGCTCTCGATCGTCACGCTCCTGGCCGCGCTCGCCAACGACCGCCGCGTCGCGCGCTACCTGCTGCCGCTGCCGCTCGTCGGCGCGGGCGTCTCGGTCTACCACCTGCTGGTCGAGAACGGCGTCGTCGAGCAGGCCAAGGCCTGCCTGATCTCGGCGCCGGGCGGCTGCGCGACCAAGTGGATCGAGGAGTTCGGCTACGTGACGATCCCGGTGCTGGCGCTGACCGGGTTCGCGCTCTGCTTCGCCTTCCTGCTCCTGTCCGCCTTGCCTGCGCCGTCTCTGGATACCGTTAGCGAGCGATGACCAGCGGCAAGCAAGCACGGCGCCAGCGGCAGCAGGCCGTCCAGCGACCACCGACCCGGAGCACCGGGGGCCGCAAGGCCTCGCCGCTCGTGCTCGGCGGTGCGCTCGCCGCGATCGTCGTGATCGCGATCGTCGTGGTGGCGGTCGTCGCGCTGGGCGGGAACGACTCGAGCGGGAGCTCGTCGAACGCGACCGTGCTCCCCGACGCGGGCGTGATCGCGAAGCAGTTCGCGGGGATCCCACAGCAGGGCGACGTGCTCGGCAAGGCGAGCGCCCCCGCGACGATGATCGAGTACATCGACCTCCAGTGCCCCGTCTGCCGCGACTTCGAGACCAACGTGATGCCGTCGGTGATCGACCGCTACGTGCGCGCCGGCAAGCTGAAGGTGATCGCCCGCCCGGTGGCGATCATCGGCAGCCGCGTCGACTCCCAGCGCGGCCAGCTCGGCATGATCGCGGCGAGCAAGCAGAACCGCGCCTTCAACTTCGCGCAGCTGCTCTATTTCAACCAGGGGCCGGAAGACGGCGGCTGGCTCGACGACACGATGGTCGCCTCCGCCGCGAAGAGCATCCCGGGCGTCGATGTGGCCGCCCTGAAGGCGGCGGCGAAGAGCTCCGCCGTAGCCGACCAGGCCAAGACCTACGACTCGCAGGCCACGCGTGACGGGCTCACGGGCACGCCGACGGTGCTCGTCGGCCCGAGCGGCGGGAAGCTGACCCTGGTCGCGCCGGGGCGTGAGCCTTCGCCCGCAGAGATGCAGGCCGCGATCGACGCGGCGCTCGCTCAGTAGCGGTCGAGCTCGACCAGCCGCTCGTCGCTGATCCCGAAGTGGTGGGCGATCTCGTGCAGCACCACGCGTCGGATCTGCCGCTGCAGCAGCTCGGGATCGTGGCCGTAGAGGCGCTCCAGCGGGCCGCGGTAGATCGAGATCTTGTCCGGCGCGGCGCCGGCGTAGTAGCTCGTGCGGGCCGTGAGCGGAATCCCTTCGTAGAGGCCGAGCAGCGGCTCGCCCTCCGGCGGCTCGTCCTCGACCACGATCGCCACGTTCGACATCGCCTCGCGCAGGTCGTCCGGCAGCGTCTCGACCGCCGCCTCCACCGAGTCCTCGAACTCCACGCCACGAGCCTAGCTGCGGTGCGCGCGAGTACGATCCGCCCGTGCAGCAGAAGTACGTGCTCACGGAGCTGGACTCGGGCGAGCGCGTCATCTCGGAGCGCCTCGCGCACGTTCGCTCGGTCGCGATCGGCTTCTGGATCGGCGCGGGCTCACGTGACGAGACAGACGCGAAGGCGGGCATCTCGCACTTCATCGAGCACCTGCTCTTCAAGGGCACGGCGAGCTACAGCGCGCAGGAGATCGCCGAGACCTTCGACGGGCTCGGCGGCGAGCTGAATGCCGCCACCTCGCGCGAGCACACCGTCGTCTACGCACGCGTTCCCGACGACAAGCTCGAGGTCGCCCTCGACGTGATGGGCGAGATGGTCTTCGCGCCGGCCTTCGGCGAGCTCGACGCCGAGCGCGAGGTCGTGCTCGAGGAGATCGCCATGTACGAGGACCAGCCGCAGGAGCTGGTGCACGACCTGATCTCCGAGGCGACGTTCGGCACGCATCCGCTCGGCCGCCCGGTGATCGGCCGCGCCGAGGTGATCTCGACCGTCACCCGCCGCTCGATCTCGGCCTACCACCGCTCGATGTACGTGCCCGGCAACGTCGTCGTGGCGGCTGCCGGGAACATGAAGCACGAGGAGTTCGAGCGGTCGCTGGTGCGCGCGCAGCGCCGTGCGAGCGCCGCTGTGCGGAAGGGCCCGAAGGTGCGGCCGGCGCTGGTCAAGCCGCCGCCGCCGAGCCTCCGCTTCCAGCGCAAGGACACCGAGCAGTACCACGTTTGCATCGCCGCTCCCGGGATCGCCCGCACCGACCGGCGCCGCTTCGCGGCCTCGCTGCTCGACGGCATCCTCGGCGGCTCCGCCTCGTCGCGGCTCTTCCAGGAGATCCGCGAGAAGCGCGGCATGGCCTACGCGGTCTACAGCTTCGCCTCGCAGTACACCGACACCGGCCAGATCGGCATCTACATCGGCACGCGCGAGGACAACGTCTCGGCCTGCCTGGAGATCGCGAGCGAGCAGATCGCCGACATCGCCGCCGGCAACGTGCGGCCCGAGGAGCTCGAGCGCGCGAAGGAGAACCTGAAGGGGCGGATCCTGCTCTCGATGGAGTCGACCTCGAACCGCATGAGCCGCCTGGGCAAGTCGCTGATCACCGACACCGAGCTGCTCTCGATCGAGCGGATCATGGCCGAGATCGACGCGGTCGAGCCTCACGCGCTGGCCGAGCTGGCCGAGGTGCTGCTCGCGCCGGAGAAGCTCTCGGCCGCCGGAATCGGGCCGCGCGAGGACCGCTTCCTCCAAGCGATCGAGCACGTGAACCCCGCGCTCGCGCGCGCCGCGTGAAGGTCACGCTCTTCGGCCGCAGCGGCAAGGTCGGCTCGGTGCTGGCGCCGGCGCTGGAAGGCGCCGGGCACGAGCTGGTCGAGCTCGACCAGGCCGAGGCGATGGTCGACTTCACCGCGCCCGAGGCGGTCGAGGCGAACGTGCGGGCGGCGCTCGAACAGGGCGTGCCCTGCGTGGTCGGGACGAGCGGCTGGGACCCGAGTGCTGCCGGCGCCGCGGCGGCCGAGCGCGGTCTGGCGCTGCTCGTGGTGCCGAACTTCGCGCTCGGGGCGGTGCTGATGATGCGCCTGGCGGCCGAGGCGGCGCGCCACCTGCCTCGGGCGGAGATCGTCGAGCTGCACGGCGAGGCCAAGCAGGACGCGCCCTCGGGAACAGCGCGCGCGACGGCCGAGGCGCTCGGCGGCGTGCCGGTGCACTCGGTGCGGCTGCCGGGCCTCGTCGCGCACCAGGAGGTGCTCTTCGGCGGCGACGGGCAGCTGCTGACGATCCGCCACGACGCCTTCTCCCGCGTGGCCTACGTGCCAGGGGTGCTGCTCGCGCTCGAGCGTCTCGGCACGCTTCCGCCCGGCCTGACGATCGGGCTGGACGCCGTCCTCGACTGACCGCGGAACCGGGACACAGTCGTCACACTTCCGTCACAGACACGTCGCACCTCGGCGGGTACCGTCCCCACCAGGGGGTCAGCGGGGATCCCCTGGGGGAGGTTGGGCGCTCGCCCGCAGGGTTGCGGCCGGGGCGGCGTAGAATGGCTCCGTGCTCGGCGAAGTCCTGACCGCGACTGTCACGCCGTTCGACGCCGACGGGGCCGTGGACTACGACCGCTACCACGAGCTGTGCGCGTTTCTCGTCGACAACGGCTCCGACGGCGTCGTCGTCAACGGCACGACCGGAGAGGCATCGACGCTCTCCGAGGAGGAGCGCACCGGGCTGATCCGCGCCGCGCTCGAGGCGATCGGCGATCGCGCGACCGTGGTCGCCGGCACTGGCACGAACTCGACCGCGCACTCGATCGAGCTGACCCGGCAGGCGCAGGAGGCCGGCGCGCACGCCGTGCTGGTCGTCACGCCCTACTACAACAAACCGCCTCAGCGCGGGATCGTCGCCCACTTCGAGGCGGTCGCCGCCGCCACCGAGCTGCCGGTCATCGCCTACAACATCCCCGGCCGCTGCGTGATCAACATCGAGCCGGAGACGATGACCCGGCTCGCGCAGATCCCGAGCGTCAAGGCGGTCAAGCAGTCCAACGCCGACCTCGGCCAGGCCCGGCACATCGTCGAGCTCGGGCTCGACCTCTACGCCGGCGACGACAACCTCGTGCTGCCGTTCGTCGAGCTCGGCGGGCGCGGCGGCGTCTGCGTGCACACCCACGTCGTCGGCCCTCAGGTGAAGGAGCTCGTCCGGCTGGCACGCGCGGGCGACCTCGAGGAAGCACGCCGGCTCGATGATGAGCTCGCGCCGGCCTACGAGCTGATCGGCGTCGTCACCGGGCCGATCCAGATCAAGGCGGCGCTGAACCTGCTCGGCCACGACGTCGGGGGCGTTCGCCTGCCGCTTGTCGAGGCGAGCGAAGACGAGGTCGCCCGGATCCGTGACTGCCTCGAGCGGCTGCGGCTGCTCGAGCGGGTGGCCTAGCTAACCCGTCGCGGCGGTCACGGGCGCGGGCTCGGCCTCTGAGGGCCGCGGGGCCAGGGCAAGGCCGATCGCGTCGAGCGACGAGTTGAGCGCACTGGCGACGTGACGCTGGAGTGCGCTTGGGCTGTGCAAGACGAGGAAGCCGGTGAGGGCGCTGTTCTCCCGGCGGAGAGGGAGGGCAACGTACGCGCCGTCGCCGCCGAGCTCGTGCGCCGACGTGACAAGCAGGTCGTCTCGCGACTCGGCCTCACGCACGAGCCAGCTCATCAGGGCGATCTCCGGAGGGCCGTTGCCGCGAGCGAGCTCGATTTCGCCGCCGAGCCCATCCTCCTGCCACTGGACGAGCGCAACCCATTCGCTCCGCGCCGTCTCCCGCAGCAGGCTCTCGAGCGCCTCGAAGACACGTGGACGGTCACCGGCTGCCAGCGCGTCCGCCAGGGCGCGGGCGAGCCGGTTGGAGCGAAGCTGCAGCCAGGCCTGGAGCGCGAAGCCGGTCGCCGCCGCGGCCAGGCCCATACCGACGAGCCAGAGCTGATCGAGCCCGAAGCCGCCGAGGGCGGTGATCACACCCGCGAGACCGATCAGCTCCGGCCGTTCCCGCAGGCGGTGTGAGCCGCGGATGTCGGCCACCCGGTACGGGGTCGAGGCGCTGCGAATCTGCTCGCGCTCCTCGGCCGTGAGGACGGAGAACGGATCCTGGCCGCGTTGGAGCGCGACGAACGCCTTCGCGACCGTCGGGTGGAACTGCGTGCCGATGTTGCGCTCGATCTCCGCCAGGGCCTCGTCCATGCTCAGGCCGGCGCGGTAGGGCCGGTCGCTGGTCATCGCGTCGAAGCTGTCGGCGACGACCAGGAACTGTGCGGCCAACGGCTGGTCTTCGGCCGGGATCCCGTAGTAGCCGCGGCCGTCGTAGCGCTCGCGGTGGTACTCGACTGCCCGGGCCTCGGCGGCCGAGACCTCGAACCGGCGGAGGAGCCGGGCCGAGAGGCGGGGCGCGCGCCAGACCGTGCTCCACTCGTTCGGCCGAAGCTTGCCGGGCTTGCTAAGGACGGCCGCGTCGACCGCGACCTTGCCGAGGTCGTGCAGGCGCGCGGCCCAGCGCAGGCGGTCGATGTCCGAGTAGGGCAGGCCGAGCGCGCGCGCGAGCGAGTCGACGTAGCCGGCGACGCGGATCGAGTGGCGGTAGGTCCAGGGGTCGCGCTCGTCGACGATGTTGGCGAAGGTCTCGAGCGCGTGGAGCGTCTCCTGCCGCGAGCGCCGCACGCGCGCGTGGGCCTGGTTGACGGCCAGCGCGACCGGCACGACCGCGATCACGTTCCACGGGTGGTTGAGCGCGAAGAGGGCGAGGATCGCGCCGAGGCCGGCCTCTGCCGCGGCGGCGGCGAAGTCGGGCTGCAGCACCTCGAGCCCGCCGACGACCTGCAGCAGCAGGCGCGAGACGAGCAGGTACACGAGCGCGAGCGCGGTCAGGGGCACGAGGTCGTCCGGCAGCGCGAGGTGTCCCGCCTGCCCGCCGCCGAGCGCGAAGGCATAGCCGGCGGCCACCGAGGCGAGCGCGAAGGCCGACGCCTGGAAGGCGGCATGGCGCCACGAGCCGCGCACGACCCTTGCGAGCAGGGCCGCAGTTCCGGCGACGAGCGCGCCGCGCCAGGGCCCGAGCACGATCACGGCCGCGAGATCGACCCCGGAGGCGACGCGAAAGACTCCGGGCCCGAGCGGCTCGCGAATGCGGGCGCTCTCGGGCTCCTCGAGCAGCTCGGCGGCCAGCGCGGCCGCGCCGAACAGCGCCAGCGCCGTCAACGGACGGCCGGCAGCCGCGATCGCTCCGGCCACGGTGACACCGAGACCGGCCGCGACGGTCGCGTACGCGAGGACGGAGAGCCGCATCGCTGGATGTATCGGGTTCAACTCGCGAACCCGTTAGACCTACAGACTGCCCTACACTGCGTCGATGCCTGGAAGCACCAAGATCATCCCGCTCGGCGGCCTCGGCGAGGTGGGCAAGAACATGACCGTGATCGAGGCCGACGGCGAGGCGGTCGTGATCGACGCCGGGCTCGCGTTTCCGCGTGACGAGCACCTCGGCGTCGATCTGATCCTGCCCGACTTCTCGTACCTCGTCGACCGCGACAAGCCGGTGCGCGCGGTGCTGCTTACGCACGGGCACGAGGACCACGTCGGCGCGCTCCCGTACCTGCTGCGCGAGGCGCGCGTCCAGGAGGTCTGGGCGACGCGGCTGACGCTCGGGTTGATCAAATCCAAGCTCGACGAGCACGGCCTGCTGCGCTCGACCGAGCTGCGCGAGGCCGATCCCGACGGCGAGCCGGTGGAGATCGGGCCGTTCAAGGTGGAGTTCATCCGCGTCGCGCACTCGATCCCGGACGCGGTCGCGATCGTGCTCGACACGCCCGGAGGGCGGATCCTGCACACCGGCGACTACAAGCTCGACCACACGCCAGTGGACGGCCTGCGCACCGACGTCGGCCGGCTGGCCGAGCTCGGCAACCGCGGCGTCGACCTCTTCCTCGGCGACTCGACGAACGCCGAGCGCCCGGGCGTGACCGGTTCGGAGCGGCTCGTCGGTGAGGCCTTCCGCCAGCTGATCCCGCCGCGCACCGGCCGGATCCTCGTCGCCTCGTTCGCCTCGAACGTCCACCGCATGCAGCAGGCGATCGACGTGGCGGTCGAGGTCGGCCGCAAGGTCTGCGTCGTCGGCCGCTCGATGCGAAAGAACGTGAACATCGCCCGCAACCTCGGCTACATCGAGGTGCCGGACGAGGTGCTGATCCAGCCGAAGGAGCTCGACGACTACGCGCCCGGCGACGTGCTGGTCCTCTGCACCGGCAGCCAGGGCGAGCCGCTCTCGGCGCTGGTGCGGATCGCCTACGGCGACCACCGCGACGTCAAGGTCGAGGCCGGCGACACGGTGATCATCTCGGCCAAGCCAGTCCCGGGGAACGAGCTAGCCGTCCACGACGCGATCAACCAGCTCGCCAAGAACGGCGCCGAGGTCCTGCACCAGGAGATCGCGCCGGTACACGTCTCCGGCCACGGCCACGCCGAGGAGCTGCGGACGATGCTCGGGCTCGTGCGGCCGAAGTCGGTCATGCCGGTGCACGGCGAGTTCCGGATGCTGGCCGCCCATGCACGGCTGGCGATCGAGGGCGGGATTCCCGAGAACCGGATCGTGCTCGCCGAGAACGGCTCCGTGGTGGAGCTCGACGAGGCCGGCGCCTACCTGACCGGGCAGGTCGAGGCCGGCGTCACCTTCGTGGACGGCCTGGGCGTCGGCGACGTGCAGGACGTCGCGCTGCGCGACCGGCGGCACCTGTCCGAGGACGGCGTGCTGATCGTCGTCGCCACGCTCGGCGGCAGCAACGGCTCGGTCGCCGGCAAGCCCGAGCTGATCGCCCGCGGATTCGCCGAGCCGGGTGAGCCGCTGCTCGAGGAGATGCGCGAGGAGGCCCAGCGGGTGCTCGACGAGCTCGTGAGGGACAACGTCACCGAGATCAAGCTGCTGCAAGAGCACCTGCACGACGGGCTCGGCCAGCTGATCTACGACCGCACCAAGCGCCGGCCCATGATCCTGCCGGTCGTGGTCGAGGTATGAGCACCCTCCGCGCCGAGCCTGGCTGGGCGGACGTGCTGCTCGACCACGCGGCCGAGGCGGACACGGCAGAACGTCTGATCCGGCAGGTGAACGCAGCCTCGGTTGCCTCGCTCGCCTTCTGCCGGCTGCTCGAGCGCTGGGGCCGCGGCGACGCCGCTCCCTCGACGCCGGGCGGGCGGCAGGCGGCACTGCGGCGCGCGGCCGACCGGGCGGAGACGGCGCTCGCCGGCCTCGAGGGGCCGCTCGGGCGCTACCTGCTCGAGCTCGAGCCCGAGCGCGCCGAGGGTCGCTCCTGGTACGGCGCACCCGGCGCGGCCGAGCTGATCGAGTGGGCGCCGGTGCTGCACCGCGCCGGCGTGCGCTGCTCGTCGGTGCGAGTCGCCCAGGCCTACCTCGAGCTGGCGGTCTTCCTGCGGGCGCTGGCCGGGCTCGACGACGCGGCCCGGATCCGTTCCGCGCCCGACCGCTCCTCGCTCTGGGCCGGCCTCTTCGACCTGCGCGAGAACCTGCTCGGCCGAGCCGTGGACGACCTGCGCGCGCTTGCCGCCTGAGCTCGTAGTCGTAGGTTCCGTCAACCTCGACCTGGTCGCGCGCAGCGAGCGGCTGCCGCGGGTGGGGGAGACGCTGACCGATGCGACGTTCGCCCGCTATCCCGGCGGCAAGGGCGCGAACCAGGCGGTCGCGGCTGCTCGCCTCGGGGCGCGCGTCAGCTTCGTGGGCGCGGTCGGCGAGGACGTCTTCGCCGACGAGGCGCTGGCCGGAATGCGCGAAGCCGGCGTCGACTTCCAGCTCGGGCTGGGCGAGGCGACCGGCGTGGCGGTGATCCTCGTCGACGCCGAGGGCGAGAACGTGATCGTGGTCGCTCCCGGCGCGAACGCGCAGGTGGGGCGGGTCGAGGCCGGCGGCAACGTGCTCGCCGAGCTCGAGGTCTCAGACGAGACGGTGGCGTCGGCAGCCGAGAGCGCCGACCGCTTCTTCCTCAACGCCGCGCCGGCGCGGCCGATCCCCGCGGAGGTCGTGCGCGCGGCCGAGCTGGTCGTGGTCAACCGCTACGAGCTCGACTCCCTGCCCGAGCCGCCGCGCCTACTCGCGCTGACCCTCGGCGACGAAGGGGCTGTGCTGATCGAGGGTGGGGAAGAGGTGGTTCGAGCGGCCGCGCCACGCGTCCGGGCCGTCGACGGGACGGCGGCCGGCGACGCCTTCACCGCTTGTCTCGTCGTCTCGCTGCTCGAGGAGCGAGACCGCGAAGAGGCCTTGCGCCGAGCGTGCGCTGCGGGCGCCATCGCTGCCTCGCGCGCCGGTGCGCAGCCCTCGCTGCCGACGGCGGCGGAAGTCGATGCAATGCTCGCCTCATGAGCATCCCGGTCCTGCTCGACTGCGACCCCGGCCACGACGACGCGATCGCGCTGCTGCTCGCGCTCGGCAGCGACGAGCTCGAGCTGCGCGGCGTGACGACCGTGGCCGGCAACCAGACGCTCGAGAAGACGACCGCCAACGCGATCCGCGTGCTCGAGCTGGCCGGCCGCGCCGAGATCCCGGTCGCGGCGGGCGCGGGCCGGCCGCTGGTGCGCGAGCCGCAGGTGGCCGCCGACGTCCACGGTGAGACCGGCCTCGACGGCCCCGACCTGCCGCCGCCGCAGGCCGAGCCCTCACTCCAGCACGCCGTCGACTTCCTGGCCGAGCGGATCGAGGGCGCGACCCTGATCGCGACCGGCCCGCTCACGAACGCCGCGCTCCTGCTGGCACGCCACCCGGAAGCCAGGCCGGAGCGGATCGTGCTGATGGGCGGCGCGATCGCCGAGGGAAACACGACACCCGCGGCCGAGTTCAACATCTGGGCCGACCCTGAGGCTGCGCAGCGCGTCTTCGCGAGCGGGCTCGACGTGACCATGGTCGGGCTGGACGTGACCCACCGCGCGCTCGTGAAGCCGGCGCAGCTCCGCCAGGCGGGCCGGATCGGAGAGGTCGTGGCCGAGCTACTCGACTTCTACGGCGGCTTCCACCGCGCGGTCTACGGCTGGGATGGCTCGCCGATCCACGATGCGGTCGCGGTGGCGCACGTGATCGACCCGGAGCTGCTGGAGGTGGAGCGCTTGAACGTCCGCATCGAGACCGAGTCGGAGCTCTGCCGGGGCCGCACGGTCGTCGACCTCTGGCGCCGCACCGGCCTCGAGCCGACCGCGAACGTCGCCGTCGGGATCGACTCGGAGCGCTTCGTCGGCCTCCTCCAAGAACGGCTCGCCCGGTTAGGCTAAGCGCCGTGTTTGGCGACATCGTCACTCTGCTGATCCCGGTCTACATCCTCGTCGGGCTGCTGATCCTGCTGATCGCGCTGAACCTGCTCGCGCGGGTGCAGGGCGGCCGCTACGTGCGCCCGATGGCGCTGGCGCTGATGAAGGTGCCGTTCCTCAAGCGCTGGCTGCAGAAGGCGTCGAAGGCCAACCTGGAGCGCAAGAACCCGGAGCTCGCGAGCGCGATCGCGAAGCTGGAGCGCAGCGGCGTCCAGCACGACCCGCAGAAGGCGCAGGCGGCCATGTCCCGCCTGAGCGCCGCCGAGCGCCGCGCGTGGCTCGAGGCCGCCGGCGAGGAAGGCGCGATCCCCGAGCCGATGAACCGCCAGCAGCGCCGCCAGGCGGCGAAGCTGAAGAAGCGCCGCTAGCAAAGGGAAGCGCCGCGGCGCGGCGAAGCAGCACCGACGATGGCGCGCCGTCGGAAAAAGCGCACCCTCAGGCCGCGCGTGCCCGCACGCGTCAAACGGCGCAAGCGCGGGGCGAAGAAGGCCGAGGGGCACCAGCATCCTGAGCTGATCGGGCTCGGGCTGCTCGCGCTGGGCGTGTTCCTCGGCTTCGTCGTCTGGGCCGACTGGAACGGCGGGTACGTCGGGCTCTGGATCGGCGAGGGGCTCGACGCGCTGATCGGTAGCGCGACGCTCGGCCTGCCGGCCGCGCTGGCGATCGTGGGGGCGCTGATGGTCACGCGCAGCGACCTCGTCGACGTGCGCCCGTTCCGGACCGGCCTCGCCGTGCTGGCGTGCGGCCTGATGATCACGCTCGGCAAGGACGAGGGCGGCTACGTGGGCACCCTGCTCGGCGGCGGGCTCGCGCTGGCGATCGGCTCGACCGGGGTCGCGATCGCCGGGATCCTGACCCTGCTCGCGGGCGCCCTGCTCGTAACCGGCGCCTCGGCGGGCGCGATGCTCCGCTCGTCGGGGCGGGCCGTGCACCGCGCCGCGCGCAAGACGATCCCGCCGCGCCGGCCGGAGCCGCGGCTGCAGCTGCTCGAGGGCGCCGCAACGCTCGCGCCGCTCGCGCCTCCGGCTCCGCTCGCGCCGCCGGTGGACGTCGTGAACGAGTTTCCCGAGCTGGTCTCCGAGGGCCCGCCCGGGTTCCCGCAGGAGGACGAGCCCGACCAGGAGAGCCTCTTCGACGTCACGGGCGAGCCCCAGGCCGAGTACCGCCTGCCGGACCGCGCGCTCCTGCGCCGCTCCGCTCCGGGCGCCGGCCCCGACGCCGACCACTCCGCCCGGGTCGCGGAGGCGCTCGTCCAGACGCTCGCCAACTTCGGCGTCGACGCGACCGTGATCGGCCAGATCTCGGGCCCGCGTGTGACGCGCTACGAGTTGCAGCTCGCGCCCGGGACGAAGGTCTCCAAGGTCGCGGGCCTGAAGGACGACCTCTCCTACGCGCTGGCGACGACGGAGATCCGCATCCTCGCGCCGATTCCGGGCAAGCAGGCGGTCGGCGTCGAGCTGCCGAACACGAGCCCGAACCTCGTCACGCTCGGGGACATCTACGACGACCTGCCGGCCACCTCGAGCCCGCTCTCGGTCTGGCTCGGCAAGGACATCTCGGGCCAGTCCGTGTGGACCGACCTGGCGCGCATGCCGCACATCCTGATCGCCGGCACCACCGGCTCGGGCAAGTCGGGCTGCATCAACACGATCCTCACCTCGGTGCTGCTGCGCTCGACGCCCGACGAGGTGCGGATGATCCTGATCGACCCGAAGCGGATCGAGCTCAACTACTACGAGTCGATCCCGCACCTGCTGACACCGGTCGTCTCGAGCCCGAAGGAGGCCGCCTCGGTGCTGCGCAACGTCGTCGCCGAGATGGAGCGCCGCTACGAGCGACTCTCGGCCGTGCGCGCCCGCAACCTGGCCGAGGCGAACCGCGCTCTGCGCTCCCGCGGCGAGGCCACGCTGCCATACCTGCTCGTCGTGATCGACGAGCTCGCCGACCTGATGATGATCTCGCCGCAGGAGGTCGAGGACGCGGTCATCCGGCTCGCGCAGAAGTCGCGCGCGGTCGGGATCCACCTCGTGCTCGCCACGCAGCGGCCGTCGGTGGACGTGATCACGGGGATGATCAAGGCGAACGTGCCCAGCCGGATCGCCTTCGCGGTCTCCAGCCAGACCGACTCGCGCGTGATCCTCGACCAGGCCGGCGCCGAGAGCCTGCTCGGGCAGGGGGACATGCTCTTCAAGCCGCTCGGCACCTCGCGCCTGCAGCGGCTCCAGGGCGCGTTCGTGACCGAGGAGGAGATCGCCCTGATCGTCGAGCAGTGCCGTGCCCAGCGCGCCCAGGAGCTGGACGAGTCGCTGCTGGAGGCTCCAGAGGCCTCCGGAGATCACGACGACGTCGACGGAGACTTCGACCCGGACGAGGACCCGCTGCTGGAGAAGGCGATCGAGGTCGTCGTTCAGACCCAGACCGCCTCGGTTTCCCTGCTCCAGCGGCGCCTGCGCGTCGGCTACACGAGAGCCGGCCGGCTGATCGACATGCTCGAGCGCCGGGGCATCATCTCGGGCTACGAGGGCTCGAAGCCGCGCCGGGTGCTGGTGGACGAGTCGTCGCTGCCGCAGTTGAGCGACGCGCTCTAGGATCAGGGCGCCTGGAGTAGGGCCGTCCGGCCTATGCATCCGGGCTAGCTTCGGGTTAGCATCGCTCGCCAAGATGGCCCAGAGGGCGGGCAAGAAGATCATCGGCGCGGTCGGCGGCCTGCAGATCCCGCCGGTCGACATCTAGATCGCCGGGTACAAGTTCTGCGTGCAGAAGGCGGTCCCGGGAACGCAGTCAAGATCGAGTACTCCCAGCACTTCGTCAAGTCCGAGCTCTGCAAGACGATCGCCGAGAACAAGATCCTCCAGGGCGCCCAGGTGCTCTCCCAAGAACGGCGGGTTCAAGCGCGGCGGCAACCTGCTCTTCAACCTGAGAACGGCAGCATGGGCGTCGGCGAGATCAACCCGACAGTGCTGAAGGCGTACATCAAGCTGATGAACAACTACAAGACGAACATTCATCAAGAAGAAGCTCAAGGTCCCGACCAAGCTCTAGAGCGAGCCTGAGCCGAAGCATCCGGCGGTCGGGCCTGCACGGCCCGCCCGTCTCTGTTACAACACCGTTGCGATGCGGACCGGGATCCTCTGCTTTTGCGTCTCTGCGACGTTGCTGCTCGCCGCCGGCTGCGGCGGCAGCAGCGGGAGCAGCTCCTCCACCGCCGAGTCGACGACGGCTGCGCAGGGCTCGGGCAAGCTGATCGCGCTCGTCAGCGACATCGGCAAGTTCAACGACCGCTCGTTCAACCAGTCGCAGAAAGAGGGCCTCGACAAGGCCCATAGCGACCTCGGCGTGAAGACGCTGCCGCTGCAGTCGAACTCGACCTCGGACTACATCCCGAACCTGACGCAGGCCGTCCGGAAGCGCGCCGACCTGATCGTCTCCGCGGGCTTCCTGCTCGCCGACGCGACGAACACCGTCGCCACGAGAAACCAGAACCTGCACTTCGCGATCACCGACTACGACGTGACCGGCACGCCGTTCAACGGCCGCAAGAACGTCGAGGGGCTCACCTACGCCGCCAACGAGTCGGGCTGCCTCGTCGGCTACCTGGCGGCCGAGATGGCCAAAAAGCAGGGCGGCAAGCAGGTGATCGGCGCGGTCGGCGGCCTGAAGATCCCGCCCGTCGACATCTGGATCGCCGGCTACCAGCACTGCGCGAAGCTGTTCAACCCGCAGATCAAGGTGCTGATCGGCTACTCGCAGGACTTCGTCGCCTCGGACAAGTGCAAGACCCTGGCCGAGAACCAGATCTCGCAGGGCGCGCAGGTGCTGTTCCAGGTCGCGGGTGGCTGCGGGCTCGGGACGCTCAAGGCCGCCGACGCCGCCGGGATCTGGGGGATCGGCGTCGACAAGGACCAGTACAACGACGCTAAGCGCGTGCTCACCTCCGGCGTCAAGCGTGTCGACAACGGCGTCTTCCAGGCCGCCAAGCAGGTCACCGAGAACAAGTTCAGGGGCGGTAGCAACCTGCTCTTCAACCTCAAGAACGGCGGCATGGACGTGGGCAAGATCAACCCGGCCGTCCCGCAGGAGTTCATCGACAAGATGAACGACCTCAAGCAGAAGATCATCGACGGCGACGTGAAGGTCCCCGCCAGCCTGTAGCACCCGTCCGCCGTACCTCCATAGAATCAGCCGCGGTGGAAGCCTCCACGGTCCTCGAGATGCGGGGCATCACGAAGCGGTTCCCCGGCGTCGTTGCGAACGACCACGTCGACCTCGACCTGCGCAAGGGCGAGGTGCACGCGCTGCTCGGCGAGAACGGCGCGGGCAAGTCGACGCTGATGAACATCCTCTACGGCCTCTACAAGGCGGACGAGGGCGAGATCCTGCTGAACGGCCGGAAAGTGGTCTTCGGCTCCGCCAAGGACGCGATCGACCGCGGGATCGGGATGGTGCACCAGCACTTCATGCTGATCCCGGTGATGACGGTCGCCGAGAACATCGTGCTCGAGGTCGAGCCGACCAAGGCCGGCGTGCTGCTCGACTACGGCCAGGCCGTCGAGCGCGTGCGCGAGATCTCCGCCCGGTACGGCCTCATCGTCGACCCGACGGCGAAGGTCGAGAGCATCAGCGTCGGCCAGCAGCAGCGAGTCGAGATCCTGAAGGCGCTCTATCGCGGCGCCGACATCCTGATCCTCGACGAGCCGACCGCCGTGCTGACGCCCCAGGAGGCCGGCGAGCTGTTCGCGATTATCAGGAGCCTGCAGGAGGGCGGCACCTCGATCATCTTCATCACGCACAAGCTGAACGAGGTGCTCGAGATCGCCGACCGGATCACGGTGCTGCGGCGGGGCAAGAAAGTGGACACGGTGCCGCGCGAGGGCGCGACCGAGGACGGGCTGGCGAAGATGATGGTCGGGCGCGAGGTGCTCCTGCGCGTGGACAAGAAGCCCGCGGAGGCCGGCGACGTGCTGCTCGACGTGCGCGACCTGCACGTCAAGGACGAGCGGGGGCTGCCGGCGGTACGCGGCGTCTCCTTGGAGGTGTGCGCCGGCGAGATCGTCGGCATCGCCGGCGTGGAGGGGAACGGGCAGAGCGAGCTGATCGAGGCGATCACCGGCCTGCGCCACGCCGAGAGCGGTGAGGTCGCGGTTGTCGGCCACGTGGTCTCCCGTCCGAGCGCGCGGCGGATGCTCGACGCGGGGGTCGGCCACATCCCCGAGGACCGTCAGCGCCGCGGCCTGGTGCTCGAGTTCTCGATCGCGGAGAACATCGCCCTGCACGACTACAACAGCCCGCCCGACTCGCGCTTCGGGTGGCTCTTCCCGCGCCGCCTGGTCGAGCGGGCGCGCAGGCTGATCAAGGAGTTCGACATCCGCGGCGGCGGCCCGAAGACTCCCGGCGGCTCGCTCTCCGGCGGCAACCAGCAGAAGGTGGTGGCCGCGCGTGAGATCGCGCGCGACCCGAAGGTGCTCGTCGCGGCCCAGCCGACCCGCGGGCTCGACGTGGGCGCGATCGAGTACCTGCACCGGCGTCTCGTCGAGGAGCGGGACGAGGGCCGCGCGATCCTGTTGATCTCGCTCGAGCTCGACGAGGTGCTCTCGCTCTCCGACCGGATCCTGGTCATGTACGAGGGCGAGGTCGTCGGCGAGCACAAGCCGGGCGTCACCGAGGAGGAGATCGGCCTCGAGATGCTCGGCGCGCGCCGCAAGGAGACGGCTGCGTGAGCGAGCCGCTGGCCCCGCGGCAGGGTCGCGAGCCGGAAGAGATCAAGGAGTCGCCGCCGACGACCGTCGCGTCACGGCTGGCGGTCTGGCAGCACGCAGGCGGGATCGTCGTCCCGATCATGACGGCACTGCTGGCGTTCCTGATCGGCGGTCTGCTCGTCCTGGGCACCGGCCACAACCCGATCCAGGCGTACTGGGACATCGTCAAGGGCGCCGGTCTCAACTGGCTCGCCCACCCGACGAACACCGACGTCGCCAACACCGCGGCCTACAACTTCAGCCAGACGCTGCTGCAGACGACGACGCTGATCCTGACCGGCCTCGCGGTCGCGTTCGCGTTCCGCTGCGGGATGTTCAACATCGGCGGCAACGGCCAGTACCTGGTCGGCCTCTACGTCGCGAACTGGATCGGGATCTCCTTCGTGAGCATGACGAAGCCGGCCCACATCCTGATCGCAGTCGCCGGCGCGGCCGCCGCGGGCGCGATCTGGGCGGGGATCGCCGGCTTCCTGAAGGCGACCACCGGCGCCCACGAGGTGATTACCACGATCATGCTCAACTGGATCGCCTACTGGATCGGCAACTACATCTTCCAGCAGGGCGGCCCGCTGCAGGGCGCCGCGAACAAGCCGCTCGACATCCCGATCTCCGGCGACGTCGCCCAGAGCGCCAAGTTGCCGGTCTTCTGGGGCGACGCCGACCTGCAGGGTCTGCACGTGGGCTTCTTCGTCGCGATCGGGGCGCTGGTCGTCTTCTGGCTGATCCTCAGCCGCACGACGCTCGGCTACGAGGTCAAGGCGGTCGGCTACAACCCGGACGCGGCTGCCTACGGCGGGATCAAGGTCCGCACCAACTACGTCCGGGCGATGGCGATCTCGGGCGCGTTCGCCGGCCTCGCCGGCGGGCTGGACATGCTCGGCTACCTCTACCACTTCGGCACCACGGACGTGCAGGCGACGTCGATCGGCTTTCTCGGGATCGCGGTCGCGCTGCTCGGGCGGAACACGGCGCTCGGCGTCGGCCTGGCCGCCTTCTTGTTCGGCGGCCTGCTCTACGGGACCACGCACGGCCTCCAGTCGGGCACGATCGACCCGAGCCTCGCCGGCCACCTGACGGAGATGATCCAGGGGCTGGTCGTGCTGTTCGTAGGGGCCGACGTGCTGATCCTCACGGTCTGGAACTCCCGTAGGAAGCTGAAGCGCCGGCAGCCAACGGCCGGCTCGGCGCCTGAGCCGGAGGCGGCCTCCTCGTGAGCACCTACGTCGGAACCGTCCGTCGCTCGGGCGCACGGCTCCTGGAGCCGACCTCCGTCGGCGCGGTCGGCGTGACCTTGGGCGTGATCGCGTTCGTGCTGGCGATCCCGCCGGTCGCGGCCCGCTCGCCGCTCTGGCCGATCCTCGTCGGGATGGTCGCGATCCTGTTCGGGATCATCGCCGCCAGCCGCGGCGCCCACCGGGTCGGCTTCGGCGCGATCTCGGCCGGCGTGCTCGGTGCGGGCCTCGCGGTGCTCGCGACCCGCTCCAGCACGGCGCACCTGAACGAGGTCTTCACGGCCAGCCTGATCGCCTCGATGCTCGTCTTCGCGACGCCGCTCACCTTCGGCGCGCTCGGCGGGATGTTCTCCGAACGCTCCGGCGTGGTGAACATCGGCCTCGAGGGGATGATGCTGATGGGCGCCTTCTGGGGCATCTGGGGCGCCGACAAGACCGGCAGCTGGGTCTGGGGCGTCCTGATTGCCATGCTCTCCGGCGGCGCGCTCGCGCTCGTCCACGCCTTCTTCGCGATCCACCTGCGCGCCGACCAGATCGTGGGCGGAACGGCGGTGAACTTCCTCGCGCTGGGGATCACCGGCTACTTCTTCGTCCAGCTCTACCACGGCGAGAACGTGCCCACCGGCGTCTCGCAGATTCCGACCGTCAACCTCACCAAGGACTCGAGCCACAGCTTCTTCGCCGACTCCTTCGGCCACCTCAACCTGATGATCTGGGTGGCGATCCTGTTCGTGCCGCTCTCGTACGTCGCGCTCTTCAAGACACCGATCGGCCTGCGCATCCGCGCCTGCGGCGAGCATCCACGCGCGGCCGACACGGTCGGGATCAACGTCTACGTGGTCCGCTACGGCTCGGTCATCCTGTCCGGCGTGCTGGCCGCGATGGGCGGCGCCTACCTGACCGTCGGCTACCTGAACACCTACAACGAGAACGTCACCGCCGGGCGCGGGTTCATCGCGCTCGCCGCGATGATCTTCGGCAACTGGCGGCCGTTCGGGGCGTTCGGGGCCGCGCTGCTGTTCGGCTTCTCGACCGCGCTCGCGATCCGACTGCCCGTCTACTCCTCGAACGCGGCGGTGCTCTTCCAGACGCTGCCGTACGTGCTGACCCTGATTGCGGTCGCCGGCGTGATCGGCCGGACCGTGCCGCCCGCCGCCGATGGACGGCCTTACAAGAAGCAATAGCGCTCGGGGGCGAAACGACGCGGCGCGCGGCTCGGTCGTGCTGGCGCTGCTCGGTCTCGCCGTGCCGGTGCTGGCCTTCGCGGCCGCCCGGAAGCTCGAGGACGTGACGATCGTCCAGGCGACCGCAGCGACCTGCGGCTCGGCGGTGCTCGGCGGTGCGGCCGTGCTGCTCGCCCGGCGCGGCCTGCGCACCATCGAGCGCACGATCGGCCGCGTCGGCGGCGAGGGAGCCGCCCGTGTGGGCCGCCTGCTGGGCGTGATTGCACTCTGCGTCGGGCTCAGCGCCGGGATCGCGCTTGCCGTGTACGCCGTGCTCAATGTGATCGGCTGATTCCGGTCCCTCGGGATCGGGACTACAATCGGCCGCTCAGGATGTTCGAGATCGGCAACAGCCTGCGCGAGGCCCGCGTCCGCCAGCAGCTCGAGCTGGGCGAGGTCGAGCTCGCCACCAAGATCCGCTCGCGCTACCTGCGTGCGCTCGAGGAGGAGAGCTTCGACGCGCTGCCGGCCCAGACGTACGTCAAGGGCTTCCTGCGCACCTATGCCGACTACCTCGGGCTGGACGGGCAGCTGTACGTCGACGAGTTCAACTCGCGCTTCGGCGCGGACGGGGACGAGCCGCGTGAGCCGGTGGTTCCGCGGCGGACCTCGAATGTCCATCGGCAGCACCGGCGGCTCGAGCGGCGCTGGATCGCCTTCGCGCTCACGGGGATCGCGGCGCTGGTGATCTTCTTCATCGCCGCCTGGAAGTCCGGCAGCCCCAACGAGCAGATCCCGAACCTCAGCACGACCAGCACGCCGCGGTCGCACAAGGTGCTGCCGCCGGCGACCCCGACGCGGCATGCCCCGACGAAGCCGGTCACGTTCCGGCTCTACGTGCGCGCCGTCGGCGGCAACTGCTGGATGGAGGTGCGCAACTGGTCGGCGAACGGCAAGTGGCGCTTCACCGGCACGGTCGAGCCCGGCCAGTCACAGCGCTTCGTCGCGCGCAAGCTCTGGATCAACTTCGGCAACCCGGGGAACCTGGCCATCGCCTTCAACGGCCGCGTCGTCCGCGTGCCCGGCCCCGGGTCGTACCTCTTCTCCACGCACGGTTTCACGCGCGCGGCCGCTTGAGCCGCCCGCGCGGCTTCGTGGTCGTCACCGGCAGTGAGCTCGTCCGTGGCGACCGGCGCGACCTGAACGGGCCGTTCCTCGCCTCGGAGCTGCTGCGACTCGGCCTGGAGCCAGCGCGGATCTCGATCGTCGGCGACGATCCCGGCGAGCTCGAGGCCGCGCTGCGCGAGGGGCTCGAGGCCGACCTCTGCCTCGTCTCCGGCGGCCTCGGGCCGACGCACGATGACCGCACGGTCGAGCTCGTGGCGCGCGCGGCAGGCCGGAAGCTGGTCGTCGAGGAGGCGCTGGCCGTCGAGATCGAATCGATCTCGCGTGCGATCGCCGAGCGGCTGGGCCGGCCGTACGCCGACTTCGAGCAGGGCGTACGCAAGCAGGCGACCCTGGTGGAGGGCGCGCTCGTCGTCGGGATCGCCGGCACGGCGCCCGCGCTCGTGCTCGAGACCGAGCGAGGCGCGGTGATCGTGCTTCCGGGACCGCCGAGCGAGCTCCGGCGACTGTGGCCGCGCGCGCTGGAGTCGGAGCCGGTGCGCAAGGTGCTCTCGCGCGCGCGTCAACCCGAGAGGCGCGTGCTGCGCTTCTACGGCGCGAGCGAGTCCGAGATCGCACGGGCGCTCGACGACAGCGGGGGAGAGGGCGGCGGCTTGACCGCGACCATCTGCGCGCGCGAGTTCGAGATCCACGTCGACCTATTCGTCGAGGAGGAGGGGAGGAAGCGCGCGGACGAGCTCGTCGCCGGGTTGCGCGAGCGGGCCGGGCGCCATCTGTTCGTCGAGGACGAGCGGCCGGTCGAGGCGATGGTGCTCGACGCCTGCCGCGAGCGCGGGCTGACCCTCGCTACGGCCGAGTCCTGCACCGGCGGCCTCGTCGCCGCGCGCCTGACGTCAGTGCCGGGGTCGAGCGACGTCTTCCTCGGCGCCGTCGTGGCCTACGCCGACGAGGTGAAGTCGCGGGAGCTCGACGTTCCCGCGGAGGTGCTCGAGCAGCACGGCTCCGTCTCCGCCGAGGCTGCCGCCGCAATGGCCGCCGGCGCGCGGGTGCGGCTCGCAGCGGATGTGGCCGTCGCGGTGACGGGCATCGCCGGCCCGGGCGGCGGCACCTCGGAGAAGCCGGTTGGCCTGGTGTTCCTGCACGCGGAAAGCCCGGACGGCTCGCTCGCACGCCAGCTGGACCTGCCCGGCGACCGCGAGGCGATCCGCTCCCGCTCGGCCGTCGCCGCGCTGCACCTGGTGCGCACGCTTCTGGCACGAAGTCGTGACAACTAGGCGTGTCGGCTCCTGCTAGCTTCGAAGGCGATGAGCGAGTTCGCTTGTTCTGTGCGCTTCGGCTCCCCGACGAGACGCTCGAGGGGCTCGTGGCGTGGCAGCACGAGGCCCTGGGCGAGGTGCCGCGCGTCCGCCCGGTCCCGCGCGATCACCTGCACGTCACGCTGGCCTTCCTCGGGCACCGCCCTGCCCGCGAGCTCGAGGCGATCCTCAGCGCCCTGCGCGGGGCCGCAGCGAGCGCGGAGCGGCCGAGGCTGGCCGTTCGCGGGTATCGCGAGACGCGCAGCGTGGGGATGCTCACCTGCGACGACGAAGGCGGCCGTGCGGCTGCGTTCGCAGACGACCTGCAGTCGCAGCTGGCGGCGCTCGGCGTCTACGAGCGCGAGCGCCGAAGATGGCTCCCGCACCTGACCGTGGTGCGTTTCCGCGAGCGGCCGCGGCTGCAGCCCGCTCTGCCGGCCCTGGAGCCGTTCGTGCCGTCCGACGCTGCTGCTTACCTGTCACGGCTACGCCCCGGTGGGGCGCAATACGAAGTCCTCGAATCCGTGGAAGTGGGAGGGAGATAAGAGTGGACCGCGAGCAGGCTCTCGATACCGCGCTCGGCCAGATCGAGCGCCAGTTCGGCAAGGGCTCGGTAATGCGCATGAACGACCAGGCCCAGGTGGCGATCGGGGCCGTCTCGACCGGCTCGCTCTCGCTCGACCTCGCGCTCGGGATCGGCGGGCTGCCGCGCGGCCGCATCGTCGAGGTCTTCGGCCCGGAGTCCTCGGGCAAGACGACCCTCGTCTACCACGTGATCGCCGAGGCCCAGCGGCGCGGCGGGATCTGCGCCTTCATCGACGCCGAGCATGCGATGGACCCGGCGTACGCGAAGAGGATCGGCGTCGACATCGACGAGCTGCTGGTCTCGCAGCCGGACACCGGCGAGCAGGCGCTCGAGATCGCCGAGCTGCTGATCCGCTCCGGCGCGCTCGACGTGGTCGCGGTCGACTCGGTCGCCGCGCTGACCCCGAAGGCCGAGATCGAGGGCGAGATGGGGGACTCCCACGTCGGCCTGCAGGCGCGGCTGATGAGCCAGGCCCTGCGGAAGCTCGCGGGCACGCTCAACCGCACCGACACGATCTGCCTGTTCACCAACCAGCTGCGCGAGAAGATCGGCGTGATGTTCGGCAACCCGGAGACGACCCCGGGCGGTCGCGCGCTGAAGTTCTACTCCTCGGTACGGCTCGACATCCGCCGGATCGAGACGCTCAAGGACGGCGTCGAGGCCTACGGCAACCGCGTGCGCGTGAAGGTGGTGAAGAACAAGGTCGCGCCGCCGTTCAAGCAGGCCGAGTTCGACATCATCTACGGCTCCGGGATCTCCTGGGAGGGCACGGTTCTCGACTCCGCGATCGAGCGGAAGGTCGTCCAGAAGTCGGGCTCGCACTTCAGCTTCGAGGACGAGCGACTCGGCCAGGGCCGACAGAACGCGACCGGGTTCCTGCGTGAGCATCCCGACGTGACGCAGCAGGTGCTGCTGCGGCTGCAAGCGCTCGCGGGACCGGAGCAGGTCGTCTCGGCGCGCCTGCTGCCCGAGGTCGCCGCTCCGGAGCCGAACGGCAAGCCTGCCCCTGAAGAGGTGGAGGAGCCCCAGGCCGAGCCGGACGCAAAGCCCGGGGCAAAGGTCGCCTCCAAGACCTAGGTGGAGCCCGAGGCCCCGCGCACCGAGGCGCTCGCGGCCGCCACGCGCGCGCTGGCGAGACGGGAGCACTCGCAACGGAGCCTGCGTGAGCGGCTGCTGCGGGCGGGCATCGACGCGGACGACGCGCAGGCGGTAGTCGAGGAGCTCCGGCAGGCCGGGCTCGTCGACGGCGCGCGCTTTGCCGAAGAGCGGGCGCGGGTGCTGGCGGAGCGAGGGAAGGGCGACGCGGCGATCCGCTTCGAGCTCGAGCACGCCGGCGTCGACTCGGCCGCGATCGAAGCCGCGCTCGACCGACTCGACCCCGAGCGCGAGCGGGCTGCAGCCCTCGTCGCGCGGCGCGGAGCGACTCCCGCGACGGCCCGTCTGCTGGCCGGCCGGGGCTTCGACGAGGAGGTCGTGGCCGCCCTCGTTGCGGCAGAGGGGTGACGAGCGTTAGGATACGAGGGCTTCATTCGACATTTTGCCTGCATCTAACGCGTTTCCGAATCGGATCACTTGACCTTCCTACAGACCACCACCAGCGCGAGAGGGGAGCTGACGGCGCCGAGCGGTCGACGCTGAGCCGCCAAGGCGAGGCACGCGCGCCCCGCCGACCCCGATTCTGAGCACGTCCCGGTGCAAGCGGTGCCGGATGGGCACCGCGTTCTAGCGCGGTCAAGGGTTCCCGGCCGAGGCTCCGGCCCGGCCCGACAGTGGGAGCGCGCATGGTCGTCGTCATCGGGATCGTCATCGGCCTCGCAGTCGGAGCCGGCGTCGCCTTCCTGTCGCTCTACGCCTTCGCGGGCTCCCGCCTGGCCGCTGCGCGACGGACGCGCCAGCTGCTCGTCAGCGAGGCCAAGCGCGAGTCCGACGTGATGCGGCGCGAGGCGCAGAGCGAGGCCGACGCTTTTCGCCGGGAAGGGCAGATCGAGGCGCGTGAGGCCTCGGTGAGGCTGCGGGCCGAGATCGAGCAGGAGGTCGCCGAGCGGCGCACCGAGATCCTGAAGATCGAGGAGCGCGTGCTGGCCAAGGAAGAGGACATCGATCGGAAGCTGACCGAGCTCACTCGGCGCGAGCAGGGCGTCGCCGACCGCGAGGTGCACACGAAGCAGCTCCAGGAGGACCTGAAGGACGCGCGGGACTCGCAGATCACCGAGCTCGAGCGCATCTCGGGCATGACCGTCAACGAGGCCAAGGCGCACCTGCTCGAGCGCTCCGAGGAGCTCGTCCGCCACGAGCTCGCCCGCCGGGTGCGGCAGGCCGAGGAAGAGGCGCGCGCCGAGGCGAAGCGCCGCGCCCGCAACCTCGTCGCAGACGCCCTCCAGCGCGTGGCCGCGAACCACGCCTCCGAGACCACCGTCTCGCTGATTGAGCTGCCCTCCGACGACATGAAGGGGCGAATCATCGGCCGCGAGGGCCGCAACATCCGTGCGCTGGAGCACCTGACCGGCGTCGACGTGATCATCGACGACACTCCGCAGGCGGTCGTGCTCTCGTCGTTCGACGGCATCCGGCGCGAGGTGGCGAAGCTGACCCTCTCGAAGCTGATCGAGGACGGCCGGATCCACCCGGCGCGGATCGAGGAGATGTACTACCAGTCGAAGGCGGAGATCGAGGACACGATCCGCCAGGCCGGCGAGCAGGCGGTCTTCGAAGCCAACTGCGGCGAGGTGCACGAGGAGCTCGTCAAGATCCTCGGCCGGCTGCGCTTCCGTACGAGCTACGGGCAGAACGTGCTGAAGCACACGCTCGAGGTCGTTCACCTGGCCGGGATCATGGCCGCCGAGCTGCAGGCGAGCGTCAAGACGGCGCGGCGCGCGGCGCTCTTGCACGACCTCGGCAAGGCGCTCACGCACGAGGTCGAGGGGTCGCACGCGCTGCTCTCGGCCCAGTACGCGCGCCGCTACGGCGAATCGCCGGCGGTGGTGCATGCGATCGAGGCCCACCACTACGAGGTCGAGCCACAGACGGTCGAGGCCGTGTTGCTGATCGCCGCCGACGCGATCTCCGCCTCGCGCCCCGGCGCACGCGGCGAGAGCCTCGAGCACTACATCAAGCGGCTCGAGGCGCTCGAAGGAGTCGCCGCCCGCCACGAGGGCGTCGAGAAGGTCTACGCGCTGCAGGCCGGCCGCGAGATCCGCGTGATCGTCAAGCCGAAGGAGATCGACGACGACGCGGCGGTGCTGCTCTCACACGAGATCGCCCGTGAGATCGAGGATCAGCTCGAGTACCCGGGCCAGATCAAGGTGACCGTGATCCGCGAGTCGCGCGCTATCGAGTTCGCGAAATGACGCCGTGGGAGCGCTCGACGGTGCGAGCGCTCCCTGAAGTCGGCGGGAAGTACTGGTCGTCGAGCCGCTGCGCCAGGCGCGTCAGCGTCGCCGCCTGCGTCGGCGTGAACGCTTTCGGGGTGGAGCTGTTCACCTGCTTGACGTAACGGTTGAGGTACTTGTTGGCCGGCTTGCGAGGCGGATTCTTCGGCTTCGGCGGCGGTGCGCCGCTGTTCGCGTCGGCCTCGGCGCTGGCAAGCAGTCCGCAGAGGCGGTCGGCCAGCTTCACCTTCGTCGAGTAGAGCCGCGTCAGGTTGCAGAGGCTGGTGAAGGTGACATTGATCTGCACCGTGGCCGTGTACTCGGTCAGGCCGCCGTCCTTGTCGCGGATCGTCCCGTGCACGGTCCGGGTGCCGGTGTCGTCGGTCGGGCACGAGGCCGAGGACGAGGAGCCGAACGCGCCGTAGCCGGAGCCGCAGTCGAACGCGTACTCGAAGCCGGCTGCGGTGTCGGCCGCCGAGGGGTCGCTCGGGCTCGTCAGCGAGAGCGTGAACGGGTAGCCGGCGAAGCTCGACGCGGGCGCCGAGAAGGTGGCCGTCGGCGGGACGTTCTGCACTGTCACGGTCGCCTGCGCGGTCGCCGTCTGGCCGCTGTCGTCGGTCGCCTGCACCCGCACGACCGGGCTCGAGGGGCCGTCACCGGCCGAGAAGCTCACGCTCTGGCCGGGCGTCTCGAAGCTGCCGTTGTCGTCGAGATCCCAGGCGTAGGTGAGCGCGCCGCCCTCCGGGTCGCTGCCGCTCGCGGTCAGCGTGATGCTCGAGCCCTCGCCGACCGTGTACGGGCCGCCGGCCGAGACGGTCGGCGCCGCGTTGAACTTGACGCGCATGACCGAGGGATCGTGGTCGGAGACCTGGTCGAAGAACTCGGCGTTGACGTGCACCGGGTCGAACACCAGCGACGGGACGGAGAAGAGGGCGCCGCTGACCATGATGTGATCGAGCACCTGCGCGTTGCCCTCGAACTCGTAGCTGTAACGCTGGTTTTGCGGCAACGTGTCCATCAGGTCGTGCAGGCCCACTCCCTTGAGGATCTGCACCGTCTCCGAGAACTCGAAGTCGTTCAGGTCACCGAGCACGATCACGTTCGCACTCGGGTCGGCGCTGCCGATCTGCGAGACGAAGTTCGCGACGATGGTCGCCTGCTGGTGCCGCTGGACCTCGCTGCTCCGGGTCGGCGGCTGGAAGCGGCCGCGCAGCGGATCGTCGCCGCCCTTCGAGTTGAAGTGGTTGACGATCACGAACAGCTTGTGACCCTGGTAGGTCAGCTCGGCCGCGAGCGGCTTGCGCGAGGAGCTCCAGGCGCCGTCGGCCGGCGCGATGCGGCCCGGGCTGAATTGCAGCTGCGTGCCGGCCCCGCTGCCGACGACCGTGTTGGCCGTGGTCGAGCCACCGCCCGGCCGGTCGACGAACGAGATGCCGCGATCGGTGCGGAACAGGATCACCTGGCGGATGTTGCCGCCCGGCTCGCCACCGTCCTGGTCGTTGACGGGGTCGATCTGCCGCCACGCGTAGGTGGGGCCGCCGGCCGCGACGATCGCATCGACGAGGCGCTGCAGCGTCTGGCTTGCGTCGACGATGCCGTTGTCGGTCGCGCCGTTGTTGTCCTGCACCTCCTCGCCGGCGAGCACGTCGGGCGAGCGCAGGTTGTTGACGACCAGGCTGGCCAGGGAGTCGAACTTCGACTGCGCGTTGGTGAAGGCGAGGTTCTCGAAGTTGAAGGTCGAGACCACGAGTTCCCCTGGAACGGGGTCGGCGGTCGTCTCGCGCGTGATGCCGCCCGGGACCCTGGTCAGGCCGGGTGAGGTGACGTTCAGGAACGGGTTGCCGAAGTTGTAGTCCATGATCCCGACGATCGGCCCGCTGTAGTGGTCGCCGACGTTCACGTTCGGAAGCGGCGTCAGGACGTCGTCGAGCGTGATCCGCTCCGGGTTGCCGTCGTCCTCGCGCAGCAGCACGCCGCCGCGATAGGTGCGCAGGGTCGAGTTGGCGCCGTCGTCGCCGATCACCGGCGTCTCGCCGAAGTCGGTCGCGGTGGGGCCGACGGCGACCGCGTTGTTCAGTTGCACGCGCATCCCCTCGAGGCTCTCGTAGAAGTCGAGCCCGTCCTGGTCGGGATCGAAGACGCCGCTCGTCTCGGCGTTGCCGGTCGAGTCGTTGTCGATGATCATGTCGGGTGGGATGCGCCCGCCGGTGCCGATCACGGTCGGTGCGGGCAGCGGGTTCCCGGTCGAGAGCACCGAGACCGACGGTGAGGCCAGCTCGGTCGTGGTCAGGTTGCCGTTCGTGGCGCCACCGGGGCGGAACTCCTGCACGCGACCCGTCACGCTGTCCGAGTCGCCGAGCGAGGTCGCCGGAGCGGAAGAGGTGAAGACGAAGATGCCCTCGGAGGTCGCCGTGTCCGCGTCCGGGTTCGGGTCCTGCAGCCAGAAGCCGTTGGTGGTCTTCGCCGTCACGATGCCGACCACGCGCACGACCTGGCTGTTGAAGGGCGAGATGTGCGCGGCGCCCTGGACCGTGTGGATGCCGAGCGCAGGCGAGGGCGTAGTGAACGTGAAGACGTAGTTGGCCGCCATCGTGTCCGGCGGGTCGTCGGTGTCCTGGTCGCTGACGTTTGCCGCTACGACCGTCACCGTGCAGCTCTCGTTCGCGACGAAGTCGGTGGTCGGATCAAGCGTGAAGGTGGTCGGGCCGCCGGAGGCGGATGCCGTGTGCGAGCCGCTCGAGCCGCAGGCGATCGTGTACCAGGCCCCCGTCACGTTGACGGGCTCGCTGAAGGTGATCGAGACGTTGGAGTCGACCGGGACCTCCGCGGCGCCGTCGGCCGGGTTGGTCGAAGTGACGCGCGGCGCCTGGTCGCCACTCGAGCGCGGATCGGGCGCGGCGATGTCGAAGTCGGCCGAGTTGTTGTTCGTGTCCGTAGCGCCGCCGCCCTTGCGCTGCGCGGAGGTGGTGTTCGAGAGCGCCGCCGTCGGCGTGGTCTCGGAGCAGTTGGCCGCGCCGTAGCCGACCTGGTCGACCCAGCCACCCGGGCACGCGCCGCTCAGTGCGGTCGTGCTCGAGACGAGCGCCACCTTGCCTGCCGTCGCGGACATCGCGATCGTCCCGGCATCGTCGGGGCCTGGAAGGTCGACCGACCCGCCGGTGCCGGCAGCCTCCGCCACGAGGTAGTTGTGCCCGGCCGGAATCGAGCCCGTGAGCGGCGTGACCCCCCACGCACCGGTGCCGGTCGCAGAGGCGTACTGCACGGACCAGCCGGCGAGGCTGACCGCGTGCGTCGAACGGTTGTAGAGCTCGATGAAGTCGTTCTTGAACGTCGCGCCGGAGTTCCCGCCGCCCCCGTAGACCTCGCTCACGAGGACGGGGTTGGGCTCGGCGACCGCGAAGCTGAACACGTAGTCGGCCGCCATCGTGTCCGGCGGGTCGTCCGGGTCCTGGTCGCTGACGTTCGCCGCGACGATCGTGACCGTGCAGCTCTCCCCGGCAGCGAAGTCGCTGTCGGGATCGAGCGTGAAGCTCGTCGGGCCGCCCGAGACGGCCGCCGTGTGGGAGCCGCTCGTCCCGCAGGAGACCGAGTACCACGAGCCGCTGACGTTGACGGGCTCGCTGAACGTGATCGAGACGTTCGCGGCGGCGGCCACGTCGGTCGCGCCGTTGGCGGGCGTCGTGGAGGAAACCGACGGGGCGTCGTCTCCGGCGCACGCATGCAGCGGCGAGAGGGTGTTCCGAGGCGTGGGGGAGCCGGCCGCGAAGTCGGTGCTGTTGTTGTCGGTCTCGGTGCAGCCGTCCTGCAGGCGCAGCCCGGAGGTCGTGTTGGAGAGCGTCGGCGCCGCGGCGGTTTCGAAGAAGTTCGCGTTGCCGTAGCCGACGAGGTCGACGATCTGCGCGAGCTGGGCGCCCGAACAGGGGGTCGAGCCGCCGTTGCAGGCGAGGCCGGTCGTCGTGTTGGCGAGGATCACCTTGCCGCCGGTGCCGCTCATGTTGACCGTGCCGCTCGCGTCGGGGACCGGAAGCGGCGAGCCGTTCGCGCCGCCGGCCTGCTGCACGAGGTAGTACTGGCCCGCGCCGAGCACGCCCGTGACCGCCGTGACGGGGTTTGCGGCGAAGTTGCCGGTCCCTGTGGCGCTCGCGTACTGGACCGACCAGCCGTTGAGCGACACCGGAGACGAGGAGCGGTTGAAGAGCTCGACGAAGTCGTTCGTGTACGGCGCGCCGGTGTTGCCGCCGCCGCCGTAGACCTGGCTGACGACGATGTTGCTCGCCGCGCCTGCCGGCCCGGCGAGCGCCAGCATCGTTCCCGCGGCCGCGATTGCGCAGCCAAGCGCCTTCAGAACCTTCAACCCTGGCATGTAACCCTCCCGGAAACTCTCCCCTGAACGGACAGGCCCTAGAGTGCCATGTCTTCCCGGGGGTGTCTACAGTTGACCGCAGTGAAGGCCGTGACGACCGTGCTCCTCGCCGCTGCGCTCGGGTTCACTCTGGCCGGCTGCGGCTCGAAGTCGCCGAAGGAGCAGTTCGTGGCGAAGCTGAACGGGATGTGCGAGGACTTCGCCGCCCGCGAGCAGGAGATCGGCGAGCCGCGCACGCAGGAGGATCTCGCGGCGCGCGGTGACCGGATCGTCGCCGCCTTCGAGCAGACGATCCTCCAGCCGCTCCAGCAGGTCGAGGTTCCGACCGAGGTTGCGCCGCAGGCCGCACAGCTGCGCGTGCTTGCGCGCCAGCAACGGGACGTCCTCCGCGGTCTCGCCGAGGCGGGGCGCGCCGGCGACATGGCGAAGGTCGGGCAGCTGGCAGCGCGCAACACGACCCTGAACGCGCAGGCCGGCCGGATCGCGCACGACCTCGAAGCGAATTCCTGCGCGAGCTAGCCTGTCGCCGTGCGTAGCTACCACGTCACCACGTTCGGCTGCCAGATGAACGCCCACGACTCGGAGCGGATCAAAGGCATGCTCGAGGAGCTCGGCCTCGGCGAGGCGCGTGATCAGAAAGAGGCCGACGTGCTGGTCTTCAACACCTGCACGATCCGCGAGAAGCCCGACCAGCGCTTCGCCGCGCACCTCGCGCAGGCGCGCGCGCTGAAGGAGCGCGAGCCGGAGAAGGTGATCGCAGTCGGCGGCTGCTACGCCGAGGCGCAGCGCGAGCGGCTCTTCTCGCTCTACCCGTACGTCGACGTCGCCTTCGGGCCGGGCTCGATCCCGCACCTGGGCGAATGGCTCGGCGCCGGCGGCGAGGGCGTCGCGCGCGGTTCGTTCGGGATCGCCGAGGAGCGCGCCTTCGCCGGGCGGCTGCCGCTCCACCGCGAGCGCCGCTTCCAGGCCTGGGTACAGATCTCGATGGGCTGCAACTCGGTCTGCTCGTACTGCATCGTGCCCTCGGTGCGCGGCCGCGAGGTCTCGCGCCGGCCGGGCGAGATCCGCGCCGAGGTCGAGGGCCTCGCGCGCGCGGGCGTCAAGGAGCTGATGCTGCTCGGCCAGAACGTGAACTCCTACGGGCGGGACGTCGGCAGCTCGTTCGAGGAGCTGCTGCGAGCCTGCGACGCGGTCGAGGGGATCGAGCGGATCCGCTTCACGAGCCCGCACCCGAAGGACTTCCGCGCGCCCGTGATCGCCGCGATGGCCGAGTGCGCGTCGGTCTGCGAGCACGCGCACCTGCCGCTGCAGTCGGGCTCGACGCGCGTGCTGAAGGCGATGCGGCGCACCTACTCGCGTGAGCGCTACCTGCGCCTCGTGGACGAGCTGCGGGCGGCGATCACCGACCTGGCACTGACCACAGACCTGATCGTCGGCTTCCCGGGCGAGACCGAAGCGGAGTTCGAGGAGACGCTGAGCGCGGTCAAGGAGGTCGGCTACGACGGTGCCTTCACGTTCGTCTACTCGCCGCGTCAGGGCACCGAGGCTGCGACGCTAGACGAGCAAGTGCCGGAAGAGCTCAAGCACGCGCGGATCGAGCGGTTGATCGAGGTCGTCCAGCGCGTCGCCGAGGCACGCAACCGCGAACGAGTCGGCGGCGTCGAAGAGGTGCTCGTGGAGGGGCCGAGCCGCACCGACGAGGCCGTCCTGCGCGGGCGCACCCGGCGCAACACGACCGTCAACTTCACGGGCACGGCCGCGGCCGGCGAGCTCGTTCCGGTCACGGTCGAGGGCGCGACCTCGACGACGCTCAAAGGCACCCAGCTCGCCGCCGTTGCCGCCTAGCCGCGACCTCACCTGGGACGGCTGCCTCAACGTCCGCGAGCTCGGCGGCCTGCCGATCGCGGACGGCGGGGAGACGCGGCGCGGCTCGATCGTCCGGGCCGACAGCGTAGGCCAGCTGAGCGAAGCGGGCTGGCGCGCACTCGTCGACCACGGCATCCGGACGGTGATCGACCTGCGCGGCGACCACGAGCGCGAGGAGGACCCGCCGGCCGAGCTGCCCGTCGAGGTCGTGCACGTGCCGTTCATGGAGGCGAGCGAGGCGGACTGGGAGGAGATCGCCGAGCAGATCGAGGCGGCCGCCGCGGCCGCACCCGACATCGCCACCTCCACGCGCGACGTCTACCTGATCTTTCTCGAGCGCTTCCAGGACAACGTGGCCGCCGCGGTGCGAGCGGTCGCGCACGCGCCCGAGGGCGGCGTCGTCATCCACTGCGTCGGCGGCAAGGACCGGACCGGCCTGCTCGCCGCGTTCCTGCTGCACCTCGCCGGCGTGCCGGGCGACGAGATCGCCGCGGACTACGCGCTCAGCGAGGAGCGGCTGCTGCCGCGCCACGAGGCCTGGTTCGAGGCGGCGGAGAGCGAGGAGGAGCTCGAGCGCCTGCGGCGGATCGCCCAGACGCCGGCCGACTCGATGACAGGCGTCTTCGCCGAGCTGGAGCGCCGCCACGGCAGCGTCGAGGGCTACCTGCGCGATGCCGGCGTGAGTGACGAGGAGCTCGTGCTCGCCCGCGCGCGGCTCCGTGGCTGACGTTATCGCGCTCTTCGGGCCGACGGCCTCGGGCAAGAGCGCCATCGCCGAGGAGGTCGCGCGCCTGATCCCCGCCGAGCTCGTCTCCGCCGACGCGATGCAGGCCTACCGCGGGCTGCCGGTCCTGACCAACCAATCCGAGGCTCGGCTGGTCGGCTACCTCGGCCTCGACGAAGAAGGCTCGGTCGCCGACTACCAGCGCCTGGCCCACGCGGCGGTTGACGAGATCCTCGCCGGCGGCCGCACTCCGGTCGTCGTCGGCGGCACCGGTCTCTACCTACGCGCGGCCCTGGCCGAGCTCGAGCTGCCGCCGCCACCCGCGCCCGGAGCGCGCGAGCGGCTGGAGGGCCTGTACGACGAGCTCGGCCCGGAGGCGGCGCACGAGCTGCTGGCCGAACGCGACCCCGCCGCTGCGGCGGCCGTGCACGCGAACGATCGGCGCCGGGTCGTGCGCGCTCTCGAGCTGGCCGAGGCAGGGTCAAGCCTCCGCCCGGGCGAGGACCGGCTCTGGAGCGGCGAGACGCGTCACCCGACGCTGATCGTCGGCCTCGAGGTCCCCGCCGACGAGCTGGCTCGGCGGATCGAGCAGCGCACGCGGGCGATGTTCGAGCGTGGGGTGGAGGAGGAGGTGCGACGTGCCTTGGCCGGCCCGATCTCGCCGACTGCCCGCACGATCCACGGCCTCGCCGACCTCGCCGACCTCCCGCGCGAGGAGGCGATCGGGGCGCTCATCACCCGGACGCGCCGCTACGCCGCCTACCAGCGCAAGTGGATGCGGCGGATCCCCGGCCTCGTCCCCGTCGACGCCAACCGCCCGCCCGCGGCGGTCGCGCAGGAGATCGTCACCGAGCTTGGTAGCGTGGCCCGATGAAGCTCTCGAAGTGGCACGGCCTCGGCAACGACTACCTGCTCGTCGAGCGCGACTCGCTGCCGGTGCCGCTGACGCCCGAGCGGGTGCAGCGGATCTGCGACTACCACTTCGGCGTCGGCTCGGACGGAATCCTCGAGGTCGTCTCCGCGGACGGCGACCGGGCCGAGGTGGTGATCTGGAACCCGGACGGCTCGGTGGCCGAGCTGTCCGGCAACGGCACGCGGATCGCCGCCCGCTGGCTTGCCCGGCGCGGCGGTTCGGAGAAGGTCCGGATCGTCGTCGGCCCGCGCGAGGTCGGCGCCACGATGCGCGGCGAGCGCGAGGTCGAGCAGGAGATGGGCGCCGTCGAGGTCGGCGAGCCGGAGACGATCGACGTCGGCGGCGAGCCGGTCGAGCTGACCCCGGTCTCTGTCGGCAACCCGCACGCGGTCATCCGCCGACACCCGGACCGCGGCGAGCTGCTGCGGCTCGGCCCGCTGGTCGAGAACCACGAGCGCTTCCCGGAGCGCACCAACGTCCAGCTCGTCCGCGTCGACGGCGCGCACGACATCACGGTCGCCGTCTGGGAGCGCGGGGCGGGGGAGACGCTCTCGTCGGGCACGAGCGCCGTCGCGGCCAGTGCGGCCTGCGTCGCCAACGGCTGGTGCGAGGGCCCGGTGACGGTGCACCTCGCGGGCGGCGACCTGCTGGTCGAGCTGCGTGACGGCGAGGCGACGCTGACCGGCCCCGCAGAGAAGATCTGCACGGTCGAGCTCGCGGAGGAGTTCCAGTTGTGAGGTTCGCGAAGCGCCTGGATGCGGTCCCGCCGTACCTGTTCGCGGAGCTCGAGCGGAAGATCGCCCAGAAGCGCCGCGAGGGTGTGGACGTGATCAGCCTCGGAATCGGCGACCCGGACCTGCCGACGCCGCAGGTGGTGGTCGAGGCGCTCGCGGGCGCCGCCCGCGACCCGCGCACGCACCAGTATCCGACCAACCACGGCTCGGACGAGCTCCGCGAGGCGGTGGCCGATTTCTACCGCGACCGCTTCGGCGTCGAGCTCGACCCGGCCTCGGAGATCGTGCCGGCGCTCGGCGGCAAGGAGGCGGTCGGCCACATCGCCATGGCGTTGCTCGACCCGGACGACATCTGCCTCTCGCCCGATCCGGGCTACCCGCCGTACACGTCGGGCCCGCTGTTCGCGGGCGCGGAGGTGCACTACCTGCCGCTGCGGGCCGAGCAGGGCTTCCTGCCCGACCTCGACGCGATCCCAGCGGACGCGCTCGCGCGCGCGAACCTGCTCTTCCTCGACTACCCGAACAACCCGACCGGCGCCGTCGTTGCGCCGGGCTACTTCGAGCGCGCGGTCGAGCTGGCCCGCGCGAACGACCTGGTCGTCGTGCACGACAACGCCTACTCGGAGCTCTGCTTCGACGACTACCGCGCGCCGAGCTTCCTCGAGACGTCGGGCGCGAAGGAGGTCGGCGCCGAGATCTTCTCGCTCTCGAAGGGCTGGAACATGACCGGCTGGCGCTCCGGCCTGGTCGCCGGCAACCCGGAGGTGGTCGAGCGCTACCGGCAGCTGAAGACGAACCTCGACTCGGGCATGTTCGAGGCCGTCCAGCACGCGACCGCCGTCGCGCTGACGGAGGCGCGGGAGTTCCCGCGCGAGATGTCGGCCGTCTACGAGCGCCGGCGCGACCTGCTCGCCGAGGCCTTGGCGGCGATCGGGCTCGAGGTCGAGCCGCCGCAGGCGACGCCGTACTTCTGGGTGCGTGTGCCCGAGGGCCACGACTCCGCCTCGTTCACGGAGCTCGTGCTCGAGCAGGCGGGCGTGGTGATCTCGCCGGGGCCGTCCTTCGGCCCGAGCGGCGAGGGCTTCGTCCGGCTCTCGCTCACGGTTCCGGACAGTCGCCTCGAAGAGGCCGCTCGGCGTGTGGAGTCCTCGCTCAAGAGCGGCATAATCCAGGCGTGACGAACCGTCAGCCCGATCCTGCGCCGGGTGCCGAGCCCGAGCGCGGGTTCGTGCTCGCAGCCCCGCCCAAGGGCGTCGACCCGTTCCTCGGCGAGCTGCGCGAGCTGGCGCGCACCGCGGGAGTCGAGCCGGTGGCCGAGCTCGTCCAGCACCGCGAGCGGCCCGACCCGCGCACCTACGTCGGGAAGGGCAAGCTCGAGGAGCTGAAGTCGGCGTTCAAGCGCTCGGGCGCGGAGTCGCTGATCGTCGACGACGAGCTCTCGCCCGTGCAGCAGCGCCAGCTCGAGGACGCGCTGCAGGCGCGCGTCGTCGACCGCACGCAGCTGATCCTCGACATCTTCGCCCAGCACGCCGTCAGCGCCGAGGGCAAGCTCCAGGTCGAGCTGGCACAGCTCGAGTACAACCTCCCGCGCATGCGCGGCCTCTGGCAGCACCTCGAGCGCCTCGGCGGCGGCGTCGGGACGAGGGGCCCCGGCGAGAGCCAGCTCGAGACCGACCGCCGCCTCGCGCGCCGGCGCGTGACACTGCTGCGAGAGCGTCTGCGCCGGCTGGCCAAGCAGCGCGACACGCGGCGCAAGGCGCGGCGCCGGTCGGAGACACCGACGATCGCGCTCGCCGGCTACACGAACGTCGGCAAGTCGACGCTGCTGAACGCGCTCACCGGCGCAGACGCCTCTGTCGACGACCGCCTGTTCGAGACCCTCGACCCGACCACGCGCGGCTTCGAGGTCGAAGGGCGGCGCTATCTGGTGACCGACACGGTCGGCTTCATCCGCCGGCTGCCGCATCAGCTGGTTGAGGGCTTTGCCGCCACGCTCGAGGAGACGTTGGTGGCCGACCTCGTGCTGCACGTCGCCGACGCCTCGGCGAGCGACGAGGAGCTCGACGAGATGCTGGCCGCGGTCGACTCGGTGCTGGGCGAGATCGGCGCGGGCGAGCTGCCCATGGAGCTCGTCCTGAACAAGGTGGACGCGATCGATGCGCTGCGCCGGCGGCGGCTCTCGAACCGCTTCCCGGATGCGCTGCAGGTCTCGGCCCGCACCGGTGAGGGCCTCGACGAGCTGCGCGAGCGCGTGGCCGAGCGCTTCGGCGAGCGCTTCGAGCTCGTGCGCCTGCTGATTCCGTACGACGAGGGCGCGCGGCTGGCGGAGCTCTACGCGCTTGGGACACCGGTGGACGAGCGGGCCGACCGGCCGGAGGGCGTCTTCCTGCGCGCGCGCCTGCCGCGGCGCGAGGTCCGGCGCTTCGCCCCCTTCCTGATCGCCGACGCAGAAGCGCGGTCGAGCGCGTGATCGAGCTTCCGATCCGCCGCCTGCACCCGGACGCGGTCCTGCCCGGGCGCGCGTACGCCGGCGACGCCGGGCTCGACCTGGCCGCCTGCGAGCGGCACGAGCTGGGACCGGGGGAGCGGGCGCTTGTCGGCACCGGCCTTGCGGTCGCCATCCCCGAGGGGCACGCCGGCTTCGTCCAGCCGCGGTCCGGCCTCGCGGTGCGGCACGGCCTGACCGTCGTGAACTCACCGGGTCTGATCGACGAGGGCTACCGCGGCGAGGTCCGGGTCGTGCTGCTCAACACCGACGCGCGGGAGACGTTCGTGGTCGAGCCCGGAATGCGGATCGCGCAGCTCGTCGTGCTGCCGCTGCCCGAGCTGCAGCCCGTCGAGGTCGACGAGCTGCCCGAGAGCGAGCGCGGCGTCCGCGGCTTCGGCTCGTCGAGAACGTGAGCGAGCCGCGGATCCGGGTCTCGGCTATCCTGCGCTGGGAGGCGAGCATCCTGCTCTGCCGGCACGAGAAGAACGGCAAGGAGCACTGGCTGCTGCCCGGCGGCGGTGTCGACTCGGGCGAAAGCCTGGTGGACGCGCTCCACCGGGAGCTCGCCGAGGAGGTGGGCGTCGGCGTCGAGGGGCCGGTCGAGGGGCCGGTCGCGATCGTCGACTCGATCGCCCCCGTCCGCAGCTTCGCGGCCAAGCACGTCGTGCACATCATCTTCGCCGGCGACCTGACCGGGCAGTCGCTCGAGCAGGTCACCTCGCACGACGCAGCCGTCCGCGGCCACCGGCTCTTCGGCGCCGAAGAGCTGGACGAGATCGTCCTGCACCCGCCGATCCAGCGCTTCCTGCAGCGCTGGACGCCCGGCGACCCCGCCGTGTACCTCGGCGCCCTCTGGGTTCCTTAGAACCGGCCGCCGCGCGAGCGGGCGCGTTCGGCGGAGACCGCGTGGGCCTCGCCCTCGAGCTCGTCCGGCAGCGGCTCCAGCTCCGGCGGGTCGCTGCCGGTTCGGTGCGCGAGCGCCTGGGCCAGCAGCCAGTCGGCGAGCCAGGGGTTGCGCGGGAGGAGCGGCCCGTGCAGGTACGTGCCGAGCACACGGCCGGCGCGGCACCCTTCGTAGCCGCTGGCCCCGTCGTTGCCGAAGCCCGCCAGCACGCGCCCCAGCGGCTCGGCGCCGTCCTCGAGCACGGTGCGGCCGGCATGGTTCTCGAAGCCGGCCAGCGTGCGCCGCTCGCCGGGCTCGAGCTCGCACTCGAGCAGGACGTCGCCGATCATCCGCCGCTCGCCGGCGACGGTGTGGAGCGGCAGGAGGCCGGCGCCCGGCAGCTCGTCGCCGCTCCGGTCGCGGTAGAAACGGCCGAAGAGCTGGTAGCCGCCGCAGACCGCGAGCGCTGCGGCGCCGCGCTCGACGGCGTCCCGCAGGCCCGGCCCCAGCGCCGCCAGCGCGGGCGCGATCAGCTCCTGCTCGCGGTCCTGGCCGCCGCCGACGTAGAAGAGGTCGTGCTCGCCGGGCTGCAGGACGTCACCCGCCGCGAGCGGCCGCACCTCCAGCTCGTGCCCGCGCCAGGCGGCGCGCCGCGTCAGCACGGCGATGTTGCCGCGGTCGGCGTAGATGTTGAGGTAGTCCGGGAAGAGGTGCCCGACGGCGAGCTTCACGCCGCCTCTTCCCAGTACGGCTTGACGAAGCCTCGACGCGCGACGAGGTCGCGCAGCGCGAGCATCGCGGTGTAGGTCGGCAGCGCGGTCAGCTCTTCGCCGGGCGGGGTCAGCTCGAGCCCGCGGTCGAGAGCGGCCTCCAGCGACGGCACGACCTGGATCGCGTCCTCCGGCAACCCGGCGTACTTGAAGCGCAGCGCGAGCTCGGCCGCCCGCTCGCCGGTCGCGATCAGCTGCTCCAGCCGTCCCAGCAGGGGCTCGAAGTCGACGTCCCAGATCCAGGAGACGTCGCGGCCGTCGGCGATCTCGTCGTTCAGCGCCACGAGCAGCAGGCGAGGCGCGCCGCCGGCGACGAGCGTGCGGACGACCTCGTTCGCCCCGGCGGGATTCTTGATCAGGAGCACGAGCAACGAGCGTTCGTCGAGCTGGATCCGCTCGAAGCGGCCGAAGGCGGCGGAAACGCCCTGCAGACCGGCCACAATCGCCTCGAGAGAAGCACCCAGCGCGCGTGCCAGCGAAGCTGCCGCGAGCGCGTTGTAGACGTTGTAGAGGCCTGGCACCTGCAGCTCGACGCGGGCCGAGCCCTCCGGCGTGTCGAGCCGGAAGGCAACGCTCTCGAGCCCGTTCAGCTCGAGCTCGCGGGCCACCACGTCGAGCGGCGGCCGCGCGTGACCGCAGGCGGGGCAGCGATAGTCGCCGAGGTGGCCGATGTAGGCCGCGGCGTAGGCGTAGGGGGTGCCGCAGCGGACGCACCACTTCGAGTCGGCGGCATGCTGCAGCTCCGGCGAGGCATGACGCGGGTCGTCGAGCCCGAAAACCACGGAACCAGGCCGCTCCGTGGCGATCTCGCCGAGCTGCGGGTCGTCGCCGTTGGCCACCAGCACCGCCTCGGCGGGAAGGCCGCGCGCCATCTCGCGCCAGCGCCCGGCCACCAGCTCGAGCTCGCCGTAGCGGTCGAGCTGGTCGCGAAACAGGTTCCCGAGCGAGACGGCCCGGGGGGCGACACGCCTCGCCACTTCGGGGAGCGCCGCCTCGTCCACCTCGAACAGCCCCAGCTCGGCATCCCGCGCCGCGACGAGCGCCGAGGCCACGCCGGAGACGAGATTCGCGCCGGCCCGGTTGTGCGCCAGCCGCAACGACGGCTCCAGGATCCGCGCGACCATCGCGGCCGTGGTCGTCTTGCCGTTCGTCGCCGAGACGAGCGCCGAGCCCCGCGGCAGCCGCGCCGCCAGCCGGTCGACCGCGCCGGGATCCAGCTTCCAGAGCAGCTTTCCCGGCAGCGTCGTGCCCCCGCCGGTCCCCGTCAGGCGTGAGAGCCGCGCCGCGGCGCGGGCGAGGCCGATCTCGAGGGCGAGGGGGGCGCGCACACCGCCACGCTACCGCGCCGACCTGGGAGTCACCCGTTCGAGGGAACTTTCGGCGGCCTCACCCTGCCGGGGGATGTAGCGAGGCCCCCGCAAAGCCTAGGTTCCGCCCGGATTTCGCGGCGGGCGACCAAGGCCACGCCGTGCGGAGAACAGACACTGCGGACCGCGCGAGGGCGCGGAAAGGAGACACGGAAGGTGAGGAACGGCGGAAATCGTAACGAGACGCGATCGAGCGCTCTCTGGGGCACGGGCAACCGTGGCGGAGAGTCTCGGTCGAGCGCGCTCTGGGGCAAGGGCGGCCGAGGGGCGATCACCGCGCTTGCGGCGATGCTCGTCCTCAGTGTCCCCCTCGCAGCGAGCGCACCGAAGCACGGCCGGCTGGCGACCCGGGCTACGACCCCCAAGCAGACCTGGATCTCGCCCGGCCTGGTGAAGAGTGCGAAGCACCATCCGAACCAGTACGTGCGGGTGATCATCCAGAGCACCAACGGCAGCATCTCGCCGGCGCTCTCGGCGTTCACGCACATCAACCAGCTCGCCGACGACGAGCGCAGTGGCCTGAACCGGCGCCTCAGCCTGGTCGACGGCGTCGCTGCGTCGGTGCGCCTCCGAGACGTCAACCGTCTGTCGAAGATGCCCAACCTGATCGTGACGCCGGACGTCCAGGTACGCACGAGCGGGTTCAGCTCGGGCCAGCTCTGGCCGTTCGAAACAGGCCTCTCGAAGGGCTGGAGCGGCGGCGACGCGCCAAAGGCGGGCACGGTGCCGACGATCGCGATCGTCGACTCGGGCATCGAGCCCGGCCGGACCGACTTCGGCGGTCGCGTGCTGGCGAACGTCAAGTTCAGCACGCTTGCCGACGACTCGCCGGGCGACGGACGCGGGCACGGCACGTTCGTGGCCGGCATCGCGGCCGGTGGGGCGGATAAGTACACGGGCGGAACGCCTCAGGCCCCGCTCGTCTCGCTCGACGTGATGAACGACCACGGCGTTGCGCGCACGAGCGACGTGATCGCGGCCTGCCAGTGGATTCTCGCCAACAAGAGCACCTACAACATCCGAATCGCGAACCTCTCGCTGCACTCGGCGACGAAGAGTCACTTCTTCCAGGACCCGCTCGACCAGGCGGTCGAGAAGCTCTGGTTCAGCGGTGTGGTCGTGGTCGCGGCGGCCGGGAACTACGGCCTCTCGACCGGCCCGAGTGGCGTGCTCTACGCGCCGGGCAACGACCCGTTCGTGATCACGGTCGGCGCGATCGACATCGGCGGGACGAAGAACACCCATGACGACGTCAGCGCTCCCTGGTCGGCCTACGGCCGTACACCCGACGGCTTCATGAAGCCGGAGCTGGCGGCCCCCGGGCGCTACATGGTCGGCCCTGTGCCGGCGACGTCGACGCTCGCGGCCGAAAAGGCGAGCAACGTGGTCGCTCCGGGCTACATCCAGCTGTCGGGGACGTCGTTTGCGGCGCCGGTCATCTCGGCCGCTGCGGCGCAGATCCTCGCCAAGCACCCGGAGTACTCGCCGGACCAGGTGAAGGGCGCCTTGATGGCATCCACCAAGACCGTCGACGGGGCGCCCGTCGGGTCGGTCGGTGTGGGCGAGATCCAGGTGACGAACGCAACGTCCGTGAAGACGCCGCCGAACCCGAACAAGGCGCTCGAGCAGTTCGTCAAGCCGGACCTAACGGGCTCGCTTGTGTTCGACGCAGTCAGCTGGTCGGACCTGGCCAAGGCGAGCGTCTCCTGGGACTCGGTCTCGTGGGCCGACGTCTCCTGGGCCGACACCGCGGCGAGCGCAGTCTCGTGGGCGGACGTCTCCTGGGACTCGGTCTCGTGGGCGGACGTCTCCTGGGCCGACGTCTCCTGGGCCGACGTCTCCTGGGCGGACTCCTCGTACGAGGATGCAGCCGAGGGCGACGCCACGGCCGATCCCTCGGCTTACGAGCTGACGCCGGAGCAGGCGGCCGAGATCATGGCCGACCCGGAGACCGCTCCCGACCCGAGCGCTCTGCCCGCCGAGATCGCGGCGGCAGTCGCCGACGATTCGGCGGCAGAAGCCACCGGTGCAACCGGCGCGACCGGGGCGACCGGAGCCACCGGCGCAACCGGAGCGACCGGAGCCGGCTAGGCGACGGACGGGGTATACGCGTTGAGGAAGGGCCGGGAGCAATCCCGGCCCTCCCTCGTTCGGGGGATATTCGGGTCGTACCGAAAAAGGGGGATGTGACCCTCGTTCGAGCGACGTAGCTTCCGGAAGTGGTGAACCGACAGGCGTGCTTCACCACGTGCAATGGCTTCGTGTTCCTGCGGCGCCGCGCGAGGCGCGGAGATTAGGAGACGGTGACCGGCCCGATGACCAGCTTCGAGCCCGGCAAGATCCGAATGGGGGAGAGCGCGTGAGCGCGGTCCCCAGCCCGATCGCTAAGGACGTCGAGACGAGCGGCTCGCCGAAGCTCGCGGCCAGGGCCGCCGTCTACTTCTTCGTCATCGCCGCCATCACTACGGCCGCCTCGCTGCCGCTGCTGTCGCGGCTGAGCCCGCACACACGGGGCTGGACGACCCTCGTCATCCTCGGCACGATCGCTGCCGTCGCACAGCTCTTCGTCGTGCGCACGCCCCGGAACCAGTCGTACCACACGACGATCGTCTTCCTGATCCCGGCCGCGATGCTCCTCCCGCCGGAGCTCGTCGTCCTGATCGGCGTTGCGATGCACATCCCGGAATGGCTGAAGAGCCGCAGCGCCTGGTACATCCAGATCTTCAACATCTGCAACTGGACGCTCTCGATGCTCGCAGCCTACGCGGCCTTCCACGGCATCCTCGGCCTCGGCGGCGGCAACGACTTCAACTACGCGATTGCCGGCCTCGCCGCGGCTGCCTCGATCGTCGGCGTCAACCACCTCTTGATGGCCCCGATGCTGCACCTGGCACGCGGCCATTCGCTGCGCGAGTCCGGCCTGTTCTCGTTTCCGAGCCTTTCGACCGACCTCGTGCTGGCGATGCTCGGCGTCGCGATGGCGGCGTTCTGGGGCGCGAATCCCTGGCTGATCCCGTTCGCCGTCGCTCCGCTGCTGCTGATCCACCGCTCGCTGAGCGTCCCGCAGCTGCAGGAGGAGGCCCGCGTCGACCCGAAGACGGGCCTCTTCAATGCAAGGCACTTTGCGCTCGCGTTGAACGAGGAGCTGCTGCGCGCCGAGCGTTTCGAGCGGCCACTGTCGCTCGTGATGGCCGACCTCGACCTCCTGCGCGACATCAACAACACGTACGGCCATCTCGCCGGTGACGCGGTGCTCCAGGGCATCGCCGAGGTGTTCCGCTCGCACTTGCGCCACTACGACGTCCCGGCCCGCTTCGGCGGCGAGGAGTTCGCGATCCTGCTCCCGGAGACGACCCCCGAGCAGGCCTTCGAAATCGCCGAGCGGATCCGGCGCACGGTTGCCGCTCGCACCTACGACGTCGAGACCTCGAGCGAGCCGATCCGCGCCACGGTCTCGATCGGCGTCGCCGCGTTCCCGCGCGACGGTGCCGACGCCAACGAGCTGATCCACCAGGCCGACCTGGCCGTCTACCGCGCCAAGCTCCAGGGCCGCAACCGCGTGCTCGATGCGAGCTCCGAGCCGCTGCTGATGCCGGAGAAGCGCCAGAGCCGGCTCGTCGCGGTTCCGGAGGACGGCGACCACATCGTGCCGCTGCCTCCTGCCGCCGAGAGCGTCCCGGATCTCGAGCGCCGCCACCCGCGGCCTCACGCGATGCACGGGCCTCGCTTCCTCTCGCTCTCGCGACGCCTTGCGGTCTTCGTCGGGATCGTCAGCGCCGTCGGTATCGTGGCCAGCTCGCTCGGCGCGATCTACGGCCACAACACGGACTGGCTCGGCCTGATCGCGCTCGTGGCGCTCGTCGGCGCCGGCCAGGCGCTCGCGCTCGAGGTCGACGACGGCTCGATCTCGGTCAGCGCCGTCGGCTCGATTGCCGGCGCTGCGCTGTTCGGCGTCCGCGCGGCTATTGCCCTGGCGATCACGATCGCCGCGGTGGAGTGGAGCGCGCGGAGGTCGCCGTTCCACTATGTGGTCTTCAACGTCGGCACGCTCGCGCTCTCCTCGCTCGCAGCGGCCGCGGTCTTCACGTCCGGCTTCCTGGCGCCGGACGGCATGCAGAAGTTCGTCTACGTCGCCGCGGGCATCGCTGCCGGCGGCACCTACTTCATGGTCAACATGACGCTCTTGAGCGCGGTGGTCGCGATCGAGGGCCACGAGCGCTGGTGGGCGGTCTTCAAGGAGCGCTTCGCCTGGCTCGCGACCCACTACCTCGTCTACGGCTTCATCGGCGGCGTGATCTGGGTCGGCAACGAGGCGGCCGGGCTCTGGGCCCTCGCCGTCTTCGCGGTGCCGCTGTTGCTGATGCGCAAGACGCAGGAGGCCTACCTCCGGCACACGCAGCGCAGCGCGCAGAAGCTCCGCGCGGCCGCCGAGACGATCCAGACCCAGAACGTCTCGCTCGAGCAGGCCAACCGGCTGCTCAAGGAGCGCTCGACGGCGGCCATGGAGAGCCTCTCGGCCACGGTCGACGCGCGCGACGCCTACACCGCCGGCCACTCGCGGCGAGTCCAGCAGCTCGCGCTGGCGATCGGCCGCGAGCTCGCGCTCTCGCAGGCCGAGCTCGACCTGCTCGGCCACGCGGCGCTCTTCCACGACATCGGCAAGCTTGCGATCCCGGACGCGATCCTGCTCAAGCCCGCGAGCCTGACCGCGGACGAGTGGGAGCTGATGCAGCGGCACGCCGACGAGGGCGCACGCATCATCGACCGGCTCGGCTTCCTGAACGACGCCGTGCCGGCGATCCGGCACCACCACGAGCGCTTCGACGGCGCCGGCTACCCGGACGGGCTCAAGGGGGAGGAGATCCCGCTCGGCGCCCGCATCATCCACGTCGCCGACGCGCTCGACTCGATGCTGACGACGCGCATCTACCGGGCCGCCAGGCCCGCCTCGAGAGGCGCTGGACGAGCTTCGCCGCGCCGCCGGCACCCAGTTCTGCCCGCGCTGCGTCGCGGCCCTCGAGCGGATCCTGCCGATCGAGGGCATCGACGACGAGCGACAAGCGCCCGCGCGTCCTCGTTGCGTCCTAGTCGGACGCGTTAGCAACATCCTGCAAACGCTAGCCCGCAGTTTGCGCAGGGGCGAAGTTGCTCTATCCTGTTTGGAGAAGACGATGCCTCGCCGGCGCCCAGTACCGGCGCTCGCGGGGATCGATCCGGACGGCGCTCGCGGCGTTCCAGGCCGGCATCCGCAAGCGCTACACGGACGAGCAGATCCTCGCCGAGCTCGCCGCCTGCGCGAAGCGGCTCGGCCGCTCGCCGACGATGCGGGAGTTCGCCGCCGACGCGGAGACGAGCGTCCACCCGCAGACGGTGATCGAGCACTTCGGCAGCTGGAACGAGGCGAAGCGCAAGGCCGGGCTCGTGCCGCGCCGGTTCGCCACGCGCGAGGAGCTGCTGGAGCTGCTGCGGGAGCTCGGGGAGGAGCTCGGGCGGATCCCGACGGCGCAGCGACATCGAGGAGCACCGCGGACGCATGCCCTCGAAGTCGCTCTACTGGCACACGTTCGGCTCGCTGGCGAACGCCCTGCGCGAGGCCGGCTTCGACGTCCCGGTGGGGGAGGAGAAGCTCGAGCGCGCGATGGAGCAGGGGATGGAGCTCGCGAAGACGCTCGGCCGGCTGCCCAAGTTCGCGGACTGGGCGGAGGCGCGCAAGCGCGACGAGACGATGCTGACCGAGTGGCAGATCTACCGCATGTTCGACGGCGCGCAAGGGCGCCTGGTCGACGTTCCAGTTCCTGGTCCGCGAGCGCCTGGTCGCGGCCGGAACGGAAGTCGCCGGCGACGGCAGCCTCGAGTAGGTAGCTAGAGCGAGGCGAGCGCCGCGAGGCGCTGGAGGCAGAAGGCGCCCTCGTGCGGAGCACGCACGGCCGGGAGCTTGGACTCCTCGAAGTCCCGGTCGGGCTTGAAGCGGAGCTTCTCGAGCACCTCACCGTCGGCGACGACTACGAGCGTGCCCTCGCTGACCTCGCGCTTGCGCAGCTTCAGGCCGAGGAAGCGCTCGGCGACCTCGAGCGCCGCCTTGGTCGAGGCGAACAGGATCTCGTCGTGGCCCTCGCCGATCCAGAGCGGCCGGCCGACGCCGCGGGCCAGGAACAGCGTCCGCGGGCGCCGCTCGTCGAGCCAGGCGGTCGCCATCGAGCCGCGAAGCTGCTCCAGGGCGCCAGGAGCGCCCTCGTGAGCCTCGGCGAGGGCGAAGATCGCCTCTGAGTCGACCGTCATCTGCGGCTCGGCACGTTCGAAGCCATGCTGTTCCATCAGCTCGTCGTCGTTGAAGATGATCCCGTTGTGCATGCCGACGACGGTGCCGTGGCGGATCGGGTGGTTGTTGGCCTCGATCCGGGGATGGCCCTTCGTGTAGTCACGCACGTGGATCAAGGCTTCGGTGGCGCTGGTGGGGAGGACGACCTGCTCGAGCAGGGCGCTTGCGCCGGAGCGCTGCTTGTGGATCGCGGCCTTGCAGGTGCCGCGCCGGTAGGCGTATCCGACCGCATCGGCGCCGCGCTCGGCGATCCCTGCGAGCAGGGCCTGGGCTGCGAGCGTCCGGTCGACCTGACTCGAGGCGCTCAAGCTGTATCCGGCAATTCCGCACATCGTCTGTAAGACCCCTTACACCATAGGCGCGACCGCAAACGTGGCCGCAATGGAGTCTGACGATGGCTTCGGCTGAGAGTTAGGCATCTACGTGTGTGCCTCTCGGTTCGACGGCAGCGGCCCTGATCCCTCGTGCGGGTACAACCGTCCCTCAAGCGAGGGAGGGGGGTGGCCGATAGAGGCTGCGTGATGGAGCAGCGGCCGCTCCCGGAAGCGCTCCCGGCGCCCGACGCACCCGAGCCCAAGCTCGAGGTGGTGCCGGCCCCGGCGGAAGTCGACGAGGTCGACGCCGTCGAGACGGAGCCGACGGAGCCCCAGACGGCCGACCCGCTCAAGCTCTACGTGCGCCAGATCGGCGACGGGCCCCTCCTCACGCCGGCCCAGGAGCGCGAGCTCGCCCGCCTGAAGGACGAGGGCGACGAGGCCGCCAAGCGCAAGCTGATCGAGTCGAACCTGCGCCTCGTGATGTCGATCACGCGCAACTACACGAAGGCCGGCGTCCCGCTGCTCGACCTGATCCAGGAAGGCAACCTCGGCCTGATCCGCGCGGTCGAGAAGTTCGACTACAAGCTCGGCTTCAAGCTCTCGACGTACGCGACCTGGTGGATCCGCCAGGCGATCACCCGCGCGCTCGCCGACCAGGGCCGGACGATCCGGCTGCCCGTTCACGTCGCCGAGCAGGTGCGCCGAGTGATGCGCTCGCGCCGGATCCTGGCCCAGAAGCTGAACCGCGAGCCGCTGCTGCCCGAGATCGCCAAGGAGAGCGGCTTCCCGCTGGAGCGCGTGCGGACGCTGCTGGAGCTCGTCGAGGACCCGGTCAGCCTCGAGACGCCGGTCGGCGACGGCGAGAGCCTCTACGGCGACCTGATCGAGGACCTGAAGACCGACCGCCCCGACACCGTGACGGCAGAGCACCTGCGCTCCGCCGAGCTCGCCCAGGCGCTCCTTCGGCTCACCCCGCGCATGCGCCACGTGGTCTCGCGGCGCTTCGGGCTCGACGGCGAGCCGCCACAGACGCTCGAGGAGGTCGGCTCCGACCTCGGCATCACCCGAGAACGCGTCCGCCAGCTCGAGTCGCGCGCCCTGCGCGAGCTGCGCCTGGTCGCGCCGGCGCTTCAGCTCTACCTGCGCGGCGAGTAAGCGCGCCGCTCGGGCTCAGCTCCGGGCGACCGACTCCATCTCGCGCAACCGTGCCAGGCGCTTGAGCGCTTCGGTCTCGATCTGACGCACCCGCTCGCGCGTCAGCCCGAGCCGCCGGCCGATCTCCTCGAGCGTCTTCGGCTCGGCGTCGTCGAGGCCGTAGCGGAGGATCAGCACCTGCCGCTCGCGGTCGCCGAGGGCGTTCAGGGCCTCCGCGAGCGCCTGGCAGCGCAGCGAGACCTCGACCTGCTCGTCCGGGAGCGGGCCGTCGCCGGCGACGAAGTCTCCGAACACTGCGTCCTCGGTCTCGCCGACCGGCTGGTCGAGGCTCGTCGACGCGCGCGCGGCGGCCTTGACCTCGTGCGCCTGCGCGATCGGCAGGTTCGCCTCCTCGGCGACCTCCTCGAGCGTCGGCTCACGGCCGAGCTGCGTCCAGAGCGTGCGCTCGGCGCGGTTCATCTTCTGCATCCGTTCGACGATGTGGACGGGCATGCGGATCGTTCGCGCCTTGTCGGCGAGCGCCCGCGCCACCGCCTGGCGGATCCACCAGGTGGCGTAGGTGGAGAACTTGTAGCCGCGGCGCCAGTCGAACTTCTCGACGGCGCGGATCAGGCCGAGCGTGCCTTCCTGGATCAGGTCGAGGAACGGCAGGCCCTGGTTGCGGTAGTTCTTCGCGATCGAGACGACCAGGCGCAGGTTCGACTGGATCATCCGCGTCTTGGCCTCCATGTCGCCGCGCTCGATGCGCTTGGCGAGCTCGACCTCCTGCGCGGCGGTCAGCAGTGGGTGGCGGCCGGCGTCCCGCAGGAACAGCTGGAGCGCGTCCGTCGTCGTCTCCTGCACGACTGGCTGCGGCGGCGGTGGAGGGGGCGGGGGCTCCTTCTGCTCGCGCTCGGGCTCCGAGACCTCGATCCCGCGCTGCTCGAGCTCGCGGAAGAGGGCGTCGGTCTCGAGCGGGTCGAGATGCAGTGGCTCGAGCACTTCGATCAGGTCGGCATAGCGAAGCGACCCGTGCTGCTCCGCCTGCTCGAACAGGTCGTGCAGCTCGGGAGTCGCCAGCACGTTCTCGATCTCGACCGCGGTCATCCCTGCAACCTAGCTTCCTGCCACGAAGCAAGCCCGACGAAACCCGCTCGCTGCGCGGTGTTCGGCGCAATGCACGATAACGGGCGTTATGTCAAGTCGGGACACGAGGCCTGTCAGTGACGGCTCCACCCCGGCCGTCGCGGTTGGACCAAGAAAATTCGCCGAGCCGGTCTCCGTTTCGTCCACCGTTTTCGCTGACCTTCCCCTTGCGGGTACTGCCTTCGAACTCGGCTTCGACCTACTCCGGTTCCGTGCTCGGCGCAAGAAGGAATCTAGGGCCCCGGCAAGGGCGGATCAAGGGCTTCGAACCACGTCGAGGCCGCAATTTGCGGAAATTCAATTATCCACATTTCCACAGCAGGGCGTGCAGCTTGTGGATAACCCCGAAACGACCGCGAGGGCGGTAGAGTCCGCGTCGTGCACCTCCGAGCCCCGTCCTTCTCACGTGGCGTGATCGCCTTCATCTGGGCGCTCGTCTTCGGGCTCTACGTCTGGCTCGGCGGGCTCGCCGTCGGCGTCAACGGCGGCACGGCGTTCATCCTCGGCGCCGTGACCGGCTTCCTGGTCTTCCTGCTCGTGATGGCCTTCGGTGCGAACGCGCCGACGCGTCAGCTGCGGCGCGCCGACCGGCGCTGAGAGCCGGCGAGCGCGAACACGAGCACACGGGCGAGCTCGGCCCCGATCTTCTCGCGCAGCCGCTCGAAGACCGGCTTGCGCTGCGGTGTTGACTCGGCGCAATGTGCGAGCAGCAGGTCGAGGCGCTTCGGGTGGCGGCTGTCGAGGGCGGCGCTCATGCCTCCTTGCTATCGGCCCCGGTCCAGCCCGCCGCATCCCTCCCGGGAGGGACGGATGAAACGGGTTGCGAAGCGTTACTCGGTGCGGGCCGGCTCGCGATCCCGCGCGACCTCGGCTTCGCGGTCGGCCTCGGCCTCGCGCTCTTCGCGCGCGGTCGGCCGGTCCTCCTCGGGCGGAGGGGCCGCGCCGCCCGCGGGAATTGCGGCTGCGCGCCGCCGCCGGCCGAACGGGCCGTAGGCGGCCGGGCCGGACGTGTCGAACGTGAAGCCGAACACGAGCCCGACGCCAAAGGCCAGGACCGCGACGTACTCGGTCAGGTCGCGGACGAGGCCGAGGATGCCGATGTCATCGGACCAGCTGAGGACGTGCGAGCGGAACCAGTTCGAGTCGGGCTGGTGCGCGATCACGATCCACCCGGCCGCGACGAGCACCGGCAGGAACGCAATCAGGAAGACGTTCAGCGACAGCCGCGGCCAGCCCCACTTCGTCCAGCCGCCGAGGATCTGCGAGAACGCCATCCCGAGCCCCGCCGCCGCGATCAGCCCGTAGACCGCCCAGTAGCCGCCGTTCGAGCCGTTGTCGATCTGCGTCGCAAGCCAGACCAGCAGGCCCGCGGCGGCCGCGCCGAGCAGGGTGATCGTTCCACGTGTCAAGCCGTACATGGCACCACCTCCGCGCCGGTCGTACCCGGTCGGCGAGAAGTGAACCGTCGCTACTGGAGCGTCAGGCGGCGGCTGTCGAAGCTGGCCGAGTGGAGTTCGGCGGCGAACTCCTCCACCACGCGCTCGGCGTCTGCGGCGAAGACGTGCGCGACCACGCCGATCTCGCGGTCGTTGTGGAACGGCACGTCGAGGTGCTGCGTGCTGACGAGGTTGACCGAGACGCAGCCGCAAACGGGGCAGCGGACGGCCAGCCCGACCTCCTCCCCGCGCCCCGCCGGAGCGAGCACGAGGAACGCCGACGGGAACACCGGCCGCGGGCGCTCCTCGGCGTAGCAGAAGAAGCTCCAGGGCCACTCGCCGGCCTGGATGCGCCTGGCAGCCAGATCGGCGAGCTCGGCCTCGACCGGGTCGACGCTCGCGGTCATCAGGTTGACGAAGGTCGCCTCGCCGCCGATTCCCAGCGGCGCCCAGTCGAGTTCGTCGTGACCGACGAGGCCGGGATGCTCACTGCCGCAGGCGCAGCCGAACTCGACCTCGAAGACCGCGGGCTGCGCCGGCCCGGGAAGCTGCTCGAGCCGGCGGAACGCTGACAGCGCCACGCGCGCTTCCCCCTGCTCCGGGCACGAGAACGTGTACCGGGTCGTGAGCGCGTCGTACATCACCCCGTTGTAATCGACACCTCGGACGCTAGTAGTGAATCAGCGACTGGACGTCGTAGCCCTCGAGCTGCTTGCGCCCCTCCAGGAAGTCCAGCTCGATCACGAACGAGACCCCGACGATCTCGCCGCCGAGCTGCGAGGCGAGATCGCAGATCGCCTTCGCGGTGCCGCCGGTGGCGAGCACGTCGTCGTGCACAAGCACGCGCTGGCCCTGGGCGATCGCATCGGCGTGCAGCTCGAGCGAGTTCTCGCCGTATTCGAGCGCGTAGGTGGCGCTCACGGTCTTCCACGGCAGCTTGCCGGGCCGTCGCGCGGCGACGAAGCCGCAGTCGAGCTTGTACGCGAGCGCGGCTCCGAGGATGAACCCGCGCGCCTCCGCGCCGAGGATCACGTCGGGCTTGCGGGGCTCGACCCACTCCGCCAGCAGCTCGACCGTCTCCTGCAGAGAGGCGGGATCGGCGAGCAGCGGCATCATGTCCTTGAAGACGATCCCGGGCTCCGGGAAGTCCGGGACGTCGCGGATCTTGGCCTTCAGGTCGTCGACTGCCATCAGTGGCCGGCGACGTGCCGCAGGTCGCGCCAGAAGAGCAGCTGCGAGAGCTCCTGCGCGACCTCCGCGAGGGTCTGCAGCTGCTGGACCGCAGCATCTCGGCGCTCGGCGTTCCGTGAGCGCAACGACGGTGCCACCAGCTGCTCGAGCAGGCCGGCCTCGCGATCGGCCCCGGTGCGGAAGGTGCGCAGGTGGCGCGCCGAGATTCCGAAGCGCGCTAGCTTCGAGCACGCGACCGCAATCTCGACGTCACCGGCCGGATACAGCTTGTCGCCGCCCTCGCGGCGCGGCTGCAGCAGGCCGAACTCCTCCAGCTCCCGCGCCAGCTCGGGTGTGATCGCCGCCCGCTCGCAGAGCTCGCCGAGATCGAGCTCGTCGTCGGGGTCTGCGAGGCCGACCGCTCGGCGCCGCCGCCGCTCTTTGCCCGCTCCCGACGGCGAGGCGAGCTCCTGACGGATCACGCGCAGCGGCAGGAACTCGTCACGCTGCAGGCGCAGGATCGTCTCGAGCCGCTCCACGTCGTCCTCGCTGAAGAGCCGGTAGCCGCTCTGCGTGCGACGCGGCGCGAGCAGGCCCTGGTCCTCCAGGTAGCGGATCTTCGAGATCGAGATGTCGGGGAACTCGGCCTGCAGGCGGCGGCAGACCGTCCCGATCGTCAGCAGTCGCGCGCGCTCGGCTGTCGCCTCGGCGGTGCTCATTTCTCCAGGAAGCTCAGCTTGTACTTGCCGATCTGGAGCTCGTCGCCGTTCTCCAGCTGGCCCGACTCGATGCGCTTGCGGTTGAGGAAGGTGCCGTTCAGGCTGCCCTGGTCCTCGATGAAGAAGGCGTCGTCCTTCTGCACGAGCACGGCGTGCTTGCGCGAGACGGTGACGTCGTCGAGGAAGACGTCGCAGTCCGGCGAGCGTCCGATCGTTGTGCGCTCGCCCTGCGGGACGAAGTGCTCGCCCGAGCGGCCGCCGCCGGAGCGGATGACGAGCGCGGGGCCCTCGGCCCCCAGCTCCTCGAGCGTCAGCGCGCCCTCCTCCTCACCCTCCTCGGGCGTGTAGCTCATCGTCGTCTCAGAGCCAGGCTCGCCCTTGACGAGGGCCGCGCCGCAACGGGAGCAGAAGTTGGCGGCCTCCGGGTTCTGGAACCCGCACTCGGGACAGTAGATGTGTGACATCAGCGCTAGCCGTCGTCCGGCGGGGCTGCCTTGCCGGCGAGGATGGCCGCGAGCTTGTCGACGTCGACGTCTTCGAGCACGCTCTTCCCCCCGGTCTTCTGGAGCCGCGCCTGGAGCTCGGCGCGGAGCAGGTCGATCCTCCCGTGCAGGATGCGCCGTCGGTACGAAACTTCGAGCTCTTCCTTCGTCAGCTCGTCGATCAGCTGCTTGAGGTCGGCATCTGAGAGCGAGCCAAGATCGGGAAACGGTTCCACGTGAGCCTTTCGTCCGCTGGCGGGAGCGCTCCTAGTCAAGCAGAAGGCGCCCGAAGGGTCAACCTTAGCTTGAGGCTCGGGCAGGGGCGGCGGCGCCCTCGGACTCCATGATCTCCTCGACGAGCGCGCGCAGCTCGGTCTCCAGCTCGGCCGAGGCCTCCTCGGTCGCGCCTTCGGCGTAGATGTGGACGAGCGGCTCGTCCGGGTCGGGCAGCAGCTGCGCCCAGCCGCGCGCGTCGAAGACCTTGATCCCGTCGAGCAGGTCGACCTCGCGGTCGCGCAGCCGCTCGGTCAGCACGCGCATCACCGTTCCCTTCAGCGACCAGGGGCACGGCACCTGCCGGTGGACGAGCGTGCTCGCCGGCAGCTCGGCGACCAGCTCCGACAGCGGCCGTTCGACCGGTGCGAGCAGCTCGAGCAGCTTGCAGAGGCTCGCCACCGCGTCGTAGGCCGGCAGGAACTCCGGGAAGACGTAGCCGCCCCCGACGGCGCCCGCGAAGATGACGCCGTCGCCGGCCGCAGCCTTCGTCAGCTCGGCCAGCGAGGCCGGCGTCCGGATCACCTCGAGCTCGCTGCCCTCGACCAGCTCGTCGACGTGGCTCGTGACCGTGATCGGGAAGGCGAGCTTGCCCTGGCGGCCGTCTGAGCCCATCAGCCGCAGGTAGAGCAGCAGGGCTTGCTCGACCGGGATCTCGCGCGCCTGCTCGTCGATCAGGAAGAGCCGCTCGCCGGCGCGGTCGAAGACCACGCCGAGGTCGGCCCCGATCGCCGAGACGAGCCGCTTCGCCTGGCCGACCGCCTCGCGCAGCCCCGTGGGCGGCTCGCTGCCGTCCGCGGAGAAACCGTGCGCGGAGACCGCCTCGACGCCGAGCGGCCCGATCAGCAGCGGCAGCACGTATGAGGTGGCCGAGTAGCCGTAGTCGACGACGAGCCGGAAGCCGCGGGCACGGATCGCCTCCACGTCGAGGCTCGAGAGGAGATCCTGGGCGTAGCTTTCGCGCACGCGGGCCGGGTAGGTGACCGAGCCGACCTCGTTGAAGGCCGCCCGCCGGAACTCGAAGCGCGTGTAGTGCTTCTCGATCTCCTTCTGCAGCGCGGCGGTGAGCTGGATCCCGGGCTGCTCGTAGAAGCGGATCTCGATCACCTCCGGGTCGGCGTGGCTGACGCCGATGTGGAAGCCGGCGTCGTACCCCTCGCTCTTCAGCAGGTGGCGGCTGACCGAGGCCGGGAGCACGCGCAGGTCGGCGACGTTCACGCCGGTCGAGTTGAGACCGGAGATCATCGCCCGCTTGATCATCCGGCAGGCGGCCGGCGACTCGCGGCTCGCGACCACGCGCGCCCCGCGCTTGAGCGCGGTCCCGAGCGCAGCGGCCAGACGCACCGCCGTCTCGGGCGTCAGGTCGACGTTCACGAGGCCGGAGACGCCCTCCTTGCCGAACAGGTTCGAGGAGACGTGCGACTCCCAGATCAGGCTCTCGTGGATCTGCGCGCCGGTCTCGACCTCCTTGTACGGGTAGATCCGCACCTGCGGCAGCACCACGCTCTGCGCGCCCAGAGTGACCTCGTCCCCGATCGCCGCGCCCTCGTTGACGTGCGCGTGCGCGCGGATGTCGCACGCCCGCCCGACGACCGCGCCCTCGACGCGGGCGCTACGGCCGATGTGCGTGGCCGCGTCGATCACCGAGCGCTCGGTCCGGGCCCGCTCGAGCAGCGTCACGCTGGAGCCGAGCACCGAGTAGGACCCGACCGACGCGTCCGGCGCCACGCGGCAGTAGTTGCCGAGGTAGGCCGGCCCTTCGATCGCGTCGAGGTCGTCCACCTCCACCCCTTCGCCCAGCCAGATGTTCCCGCGCAGGCGGATGCCTTCGATGTTCAGCTGCACCCGCTCGTCCAGCCCGTCGAAGTTCGCCTGCCGGAACTGGTCGAGGTTGCCGATGTCTTGCCAGTAGCCGTCGAGCACGTGCCCGTAGAGCGGCCGGCCCATCTCCAGCAGCAGCGGGAAGAGCTCCTTGGAGAAGTCGTACGGGCCGTCCGCGGGCACGTGGCGCAGCGCCTCGGGCTCGAGCACGTAGATCCCGGTGTTGATCGTGTCCGAGAAGACCTGGCTCCACGAGGGCTTCTCCAGGAAGCGCTCGATCCGCCCCTCCTCGTCTGTGACGACGATGCCGAACTCGAGCGGGTTCTCGACCGACTTGAGGCCGATCGTGACCGCGGCGCCCTTCTCCTTGTGCGTGTCGATCAGCTCGGTCAGGTCGACGTCGCAGAGCGCGTCGCCGGAGATGACGAGGAAGGTCTCGTCGAGCCGGTCGCTCGCCAGCCGCACCGAGCCGGCCGTGCCGAGCGGCGATTCCTCGACCGAGTACTCGATGTTGAGCCCCAGGTTCTCGCCGTCGCCGAAGTAGCCGCGGATCGCCTGCGGCATGAAGGCGACCGTCACGATCACGTCCTCGAGCCCGTGCTTGCTCAGGAGCTCGAGGATGTGCTCCATGCACGGCTTGCCGACGATCGGGACCATCGGCTTCGGCTGGTTCGAGGTCAGCGGGCGCAGACGGGTGCCCTCGCCGCCGGCCATCACGACGGCCTTCACGTCGCCACCTCGCGCTTCGCCTTGAGCAGGTAGCCGGCCAGCGAGACCGCCGCCAGGATCACGCCCGCCCAGAAGATCCAGAGCGGCCAGTCGGTGCCTTCGCGGGTGACCATGATGAAGGCGAGCGACGCGTACAGCAGCCAGGTCGCCGCCTTGCCGGCGAGGTTGACCTGGAAGCCGTAGCCGCGCCCCACGACGAGCTTGTACCCGGCGACGAGCGCCACGTCACGTGCGGGGATTGCCAGGGCGATCCACGGCAGCCGGTCGGCGTGCCAGAGCAGGATCACGGCCGCGTCGATCATCAGCCGGTCGGCCAGCGGGTCGGCGATCTTGCCGAAGCTCGACTCGACCCGCCAGCGCCGCGCCAGCCAGCCGTCGATCTGGTCGGTCACGCCGGCGACGCCGAAGACGATCGCCGCGGGCCAGCTGTGCCCGCCGTCGGCGTTGAGCAGGAGCACGACGAAGACCGGAATCAGCGCGAGCCGGACGATCGTGAGCGCGTTCGGGATCTGCGCTACCGGGGCGGGAACCGCGCGAGTGGCCACGCTGGAAGGATACGGGGGTGGCCGCCTCGTTCCGTTCCGCCGTGGTTCCCGCCCGCTCGGACGAGCTCTTCGCCCGCCGGGACGGCTTCCCGCTCAGATTCCTGCTCGTCGACGGGTGGCACTCATACGACGCGGTCACCTCCGATCTGCAGCGCGATCTCTTGCCGTCGCACCGCGCTCCCGCCGGCCGGATGCGCCTCTTCCACGACCGGCCGCTGCCGGCCAACATACGCCGATACCTTCGGATTCCCTGGGGTTAGGTGCCGGAGACCCTCTCGCTGCCCGGCTTCGTGAACGCGCATTCGCACGCGTTCCAGCGCGCGTTGCGAGGCCGAACGGAGGGCGACGACTTCTGGGGCTGGCGCGAAGCGATGCTCGAGCTCGCGGTGTCGCTGACCGTCGAACAGGTGCGCACCGGCTACGCCCAGGTCTACCGCGAGATGCTCTCGACCGGGTACACGGCGGTCGGGGAGTTCCATTACCTCGGGCTCGCCGAGGCGCACGCTGCCGTCGAGGCCGCCGCCGAGGCGGGGATCGAGCTCGTGCTGCTGCTGGCCGCCTACGGCCGCGGCGGAATCGAGCGCTTCCGGCAGGAGTCGGCCGCCGACTATCTCTCCCAACTCGAGGAGCTGCGCGCCGCCGGGGTGCGCGTCGGGCTCGCCCCCCACTCCGTGCGTGCCTGCCCGCGTGACTGGCTCGAGGAGCTCGGGCGCTACGCGGCCGCCGAGTCGTTGCCGCTACACGTGCACGCCGACGAGCAGCCGCGCGAGATCGAGGAGTGCCTCGCCGAGCACGGCCTGCGCCCGCTCGAGCTGCTGGCGGAGACCGGCTGCCTCGGCCCGCACACGACCGTCGTGCACGCGACCCACGCCGGCCCGCGGGAGCTGGACCTGGTCGCCGAGGCCGGCGCCCGCATCTGCATCTGTCCCACGACCGAGGCCAACCTCGGCGACGGCTTCGCGCCCGTACAGGAGCTCTGCGAACGCGGCATCGGCATGTGCATCGGCTCGGACTCGAACGTCCGGATCGACCCGCTCGAGGAGCTGCGCGAGCTGGAAGGAATCGCCCGCCGTCGCGCCGGCAAGCGCAACGTCGTCTCGGTGTCGTCCCTCCTCTGCTTCGGCTCGGACGAAGGCGCCGCGGCGCTCGGCCTAGAGAGCTGGCCGGACGTCGAGGTGAACCAGGGGCACCCGTCGCTGGCGGGTGTCGAAGACGTCCATGCCGGCCTCGTCTTCGGCTGCGCCGCCGATGTCTTCGTCTGAACAGAAAAGCCCCGCATCTGCAGGGCTCTTCAGATCGGGGCGCCGAGATTTGAACTCGGGACCTCTTGTCCCCCAGACAAGCGCGCTAACCAGGCTGCGCCACGCCCCGTCTTTCGGAACTCTAGCTCACCGTCTGGTTAGCGGAAACGGCCGCCTGGCGCAGCCAAACGGCCTCTTCAGCGGCATCGCAAGCGACGCCTTTGCAGGCTGCGCCATCGCACGCCGGGCCGACCTCCACTGACGCGAGCGTTAGCGAAACGCCGCCTGGAGACCCATAGAGGCCGCGGCCGCCGGACCGTTCCTACGGCTAGCGAAACCTGGCTTCGCACGGGTATGCCGGGTGCGCGATACTGCCTGGCAGTGCCGGGTGCCGCCCCATCCGACGGAGGCTCAGTCGTGCGAATTTTGGTCATGGACGATCACCGCTTGTTCGCCAGTGCGCTGCATGCGAGGCTCGAGCAGGATCCACGCTTCGACATCGTCGGCGTTGCTGCCGACCGAGACGAGGTCGTGCGGCTCGCCGCCGAGGTCGAGCCTCACGTCGTGTTGCTCGACGCCGGTCTCTCCGACAGCGCCGCGCTCGACGCGACGCGGCGGATCGTGCGCCGCGACCGAGCGCCACGCGTGCTGATCATGGCCGGGCCCGAGAACGAGCTCGACGCGGTCGAGGCGCACGACGCGGGCGCGTCCGCCTTCCTGCGCACGCCGAGCTCGGCGGAGGACCTGATCGAGACGCTGGAGCTGGCGTCGATTCTCGTCACAGCGGCCGTCCCGCAGGCCGCCGGGCCCGAGTCCTAGCTCAGCCGGCCGCCACGTGTTCTGGCGCGGCCGTCTCGGCGAGCAGGCCGTGCAGCTGCGCCCAGCGGCTCGCCTCTGTCCGGTTGCTGACGTCGAGCTTGCGGTAGATGTTCGAGAGGTGGAACTTCACCGTCTGCTCGGTCACCCAGAGCATGCGGGCCAGCTGGCTGTTGGAGTGCCCCTCGGCTACGAGGCCCAGAATCTCCCGCTCGCGCGTCGTCAGCACCTCCAGCGCGGGATGCGGCTCGACGGCCGCCGCCGCGCCGTTGGCCGGGGCCAGGCCCGGCATGAACAGCGACGGCGCGAAGACCTGGCGAACGGCCACGCCGACGTCGTCGGAGTGCGCTGTCTTGACCACGTAGGCCACGGCCCCGGCGGCGAATGCCGCCTGGACCTGCGCCGGATCATCGGTCGACGCCAGCGCGATCGCCTTCAGCCCCGGAACCCGCGCGCAGGAGTCGCGGATGCACGCCGCGCCGCCACCCGCCGGCTCCGCCACCAGGATGCGGGGCTGGAGCTCTTGGCAGAGCGCGACGCCGCGCTCGAAGTCCACGGCCCGGCCCGTCACGGTGACGCCGTTCTTCGTGAAAACCTCTTCGACCGCCTCCAGCCACACTGGATGCGGATCGACCAATACCGCAGTTCGTTCGCCGGTTACTGCCACAGTCGCCCTCTCTCCCGTAATCCCCTGCCTCTGGTCTTGCGGGTAGTTCCCTAGTTGGAGTACTAACCCATTTGGACGTGTGTGTAAAGGGGTGGAAACCTAACCGAAACATTCGCAGAACCTGCGTATTCTGTTCTCCACAGGCCTGTGGAGAGTTTCACGAGCCCGGCTAGTTCCCCAACCGCTTGTACAGCCGGTCGATCAGGTCCGGCATCGCTTCGAGCTTCTGCGTGATCACGCGCAGGCGGTACTCACGGAAGTGCTCGGGCTCGACGCCGAGGGCCTTGGCCAGCTGGCCGACCACCTTGTCGGAGGGGACCGGGCGGTTGCCGTGGACGAGGTGGTTCAGGTAGCCGGCCGAGAGCTTCGTCTTGTCGGCCAGGCCGCGGTAGGTGACGCCGGTCTCGGTCATCAGCCTCTCGATCGTCGGGCCGAAGGGCTGGTCGCTGAACTTCCGGCGCCTCGCCACTAGACGATGCTCCCGAGCTCGCCCAGCGGGACGCGCCGCTCCTCGCCGGTCTTGCGGTCGCGCACGTCGACCTTGCCGTCCTCCGCGGTCTTCTTGCCGACCGTCACGCGCAGCGGGATGCCGATCAGGTCGGCGTCGGCGAACTTCTCGCCGGCGCGCGCGTCGCGGTCGTCGAGCAACACCTCCGCCCCGGCCTCGTCGAGCGTGCGCGCGGCTTCGTCCGCCTGTTGCTCGACGCCGGGCAACGCGACCACGTGAACATCGTAGGGCGCGATCGAGTGCGGCCACACGATCCCGTCCTCGTCGTGGCTCTGCTCGACCGCGGCGGCCATCACGCGGCCCGGGCCGATGCCATAGCTGCCCATGATCAGCGGGCGCTCGGTGCCGTCCTCGTCCAGGAACGTGGCCTTCAGCGGCCTCGAGAACCGCGTTTCGAGCTTGAAGATGTGTCCCACTTCGATCGCCGCCTGCAGAGATAGATGCCCGCCGCACTCAGGACATGCGTCTCCGGCGCGAACTTCTCGCAAATCTCCGAAGCGGGCCTCGAAGTCGCGGCCCGCCTGGACGCCGCGCAGGTGGGCGTCGTCGCGGTTCGCGCCGACGACGTACTGGCCCTCGCGCAGCGCCTCGTCGACGATCACCTCGACCTTGGCGCCCACGGGCCCGATCGAGCCGCCGCTCGCGCCGAAGGCCTCGCGGATCTCCTCGTCCTCTGCCGGACGGAAGTTGTCGCGGAGCTCGGCGAGCAGCTTCATCTCGTTCAGCCGGTCGTCTCCGCGGACGAGCGCGAGCACGAGCTTGTCGCCGACGACGACCGGCATCGCCTTCGCCGTCGCACGGGGATCGATCCCGAGGAACTCGGAGACGGCTTCGATCGTGCGCCGGCCCGGCGTCTCCACCTCGTCCGGCGCGTCCAGCGCCGCCGGGAAGTCCGCCGCCGGAGGCACGCCGGACGCGATCTCGAGGTCGGCCGCGTAGTCGCCGTTCTCGCAGGTGACGAGCGTGTTCTCGCCCGAGCCCGACGGCGCGAGGAAATCCTGGCTGCCGCTGCCGCCCATGATCCCCGATTCGGCGGCGACTTCGACCGCCTCGATCCCGCAGCGCTCGAAGATCCGCTTGTACGCGACCTCGTGCTTGCGAAAGCTCTCGTCCAGCCCGGCCTCGTCGCGGTCGAACGAGTAGGCGTCCTTCATGATGAACTCGCGGACGCGGAGAAGCCCGCCGCGAGGCCGCGGCTCGTCGCGGTCCTTCGTCTGCAGGTGGTACCAGATCTGCGGCAGCTGCTTGTACGACTGAAGCTCGCGCGCGTGGACGGTGAAGGTCTCCTCGTGCGTCAGCGGCAGCACGAACTCGCGCCCGACGCGGTCGTGCAGCTTGAACACCTCGGTGATGGAGTAGCGGCCCGACTCCTGCCACAGCTCGGCGGGCGTCAGTACCGGCGCGAGCATCTCCTGGCCGCCGATTGCGTCCATCTCCTCGCGGATGACCTGCTCGACCTTGCGGTGCACGCGCCAGCCGAGCGGCAGGTACGTCCAGAGCCCGGCGCCGACCTGGCGGATGTAGCCGCCGCGCACGAGCAGCTTGTGGCTGACGGCCTCGGCGTCGGCCGGGTCGTCGCGCAGGGTCGGTAGAAAGAGCTCTGAAGCTCGGACGATCATCGTTGTCGCCGCAGACTATTCGAGCGGAATCATGGAGGCCTCTGCCATCGCCAGGGCGGCCGGCTTGGCCATCTTCAGGCGCTTCGGGCGGTGCATGCCGTCGGCGATCCACTTGTCGATCTCGTGGAAGAGCTCGTCGACGAGGATGTCCGAGGAGACCTTCTTCAGCACGCGGCCGTGGGCGTAGACGAAGCCGACGTCCCGGCCGCCGGCGATTCCGAAGTCGGCGTCGCCGGCCTCCCCCGGTCCGTTCACGGCGCAGCCGAGCACGGCGACCTCGAAGTGCTGCGGGTACGCGAGCAACCGCTCCTCGACCACCTCGGCGAGCTGTTGCACGCCGACGTTGTCGCGACCGCAGCTCGGACAGGCGATCATGATCGGCCCGCGCTCGCGCAGGCCGAGCGCCTTGAGGATCTCGAAGGCCGTCTTGACCTCCTCCACCGGGTCGGCGGTCAGCGAGACGCGCATCGTGTCGCCGATCCCGTCCACGAGCAGCGCGCCCATGCCGACGGCGCTCTTGATTGAGCCCGAGTACGGCGTCCCCGCCTCGGTCACGCCGAGGTGGAGCGGGTACGGCACCTTCGAGGCGAGCAGCCGGTAGGCGCGGATCATCGTCGGCACGTGGCTCGACTTGACCGAGATCTTGAAGTCGTAGAAGCCGAGGCTCTCGAGCAGGCGCACCTCCTCGAGCGCGGCCTCGACGAGCGCCTCTGCCTGGTCCTGCTGCGCCAGCTCGGCCAGGTGCTTCGGCAGCGAGCCGGAGTTGGCGCCGATCCGCATCGGCGTGCCGGCCTGCTGCGCGGCGCGCACGACCTCGGCGACCTTGTCGGGCCCGCCGATGTTGCCCGGGTTGATGCGCACCGCGGCCACGCCGGCCTCGATCGCACGCAGGGCGAGGCTTGCGTTGAAGTGGATGTCCGCGATCACGGGCAGCGGCGAGAGCCGGAGGATCTTCGGTAGCGCGTCCGCGTCCTCGCTCTTCGGCACCGCCACGCGCACGATCTCGCAGCCGGCCGAGGCGAGCGCGGCGATCTGGCCCGTCGTGGCCTCGACGTCGTGCGTCTTCGTCAGCGTCATCGACTGCACGACGACCGGTGCCCCGCCGCCGATCTGGACACCTCCCACGTGGATTGAGCGTTCGCTCGCCACGCGCTGAGTCTAGCCCCCGCGGATATTTCCGATGTCGTTGGACAGGCCGACGAAGAACAGCAGGAGAACAAGGGCAATCCCCACCGCCGAGACGCGCTCGTAGACCGAGCGCTGGATCGCCCGGCCGCGAATGCCTTCGACGATCGAGAACACCATGTGCCCACCGTCGAGCGGCAGCAGCGGCAGCAGGTTGAGGAGTGCGAGCGAGAGGCTGATGATCGCGAGCACCTGCAGGTACTCGCGGTAGCCGAGCTGGACCGCCTTGCTCGACTGCTGCACGATCCCGACGGGTGTCGAAACGTCCTTGCGGCCCGAGCCGCTTGCGATGTGGCTCAGCCACGTCCCCATCGCCTTGGTCACGAGCCACGTGTCCTCGGAGGCGAGCGCGACCGCCTTCGGCGGGCTGTAGTGCGTGTAGCGCACCGCCGCCGGGTGAAACCCGAGCGTGTAGACGCCGTCCGTCTGCGTGGGCTTCACCGCCGGCAGCTCGACGTAGCGCCCGTGGCGGACGACCGAGAGCACGAGCGCCTTGCCGTTGCTGTTGCGGATCGCGTCGCGGACATCGGTGAAGTCGTAGGCGGGCACGCGGTTGACGCCCACGATCCGGTCTCCCGGATGCAGGCCGGCGACGGCCGCCGGCGACTCGGGGATCACGTCCTGGACGCGCCGCGAGGCGTCGGTGGGGATTCCGAGCATGTAGACCGACGCGAGCAGGACGATCGCGAAGAGGAGATTCGTCCCAGGGCCGGCGGCGATCACGGCGAGGCGCTTCCAGGTGCGCTGGCGCCAGTAGGCGTCCGGGCCGAGCGCGTCGTCGAGCTCGCTCAGGCCGCGGTCGGCGGCGCGGCGGGCCTTCGGGGTGAGCTTGGCGCTCTGCAGCGCCCTTCCCAGCGTCGCGAGCGCGGCCCCTGCATCGTCGAGCGCGCCCTGGGACACGAGCCGCTTGGTGCGCTCGACATCGGTCAGCAGGCGCGGCTCCTCGTACAGCGCCGGCGCGAAGTGCACGTCCAGGTCGGACGGCGCCGGGCGGTGCATTCCGGGGATCTTCACGTAGCCGCCGAACGGGATCACGCCGACGCCGTACTCGATCCCGTTGCGCGTCCACTTGACCGCCGCCGGCGGGAACCCGATGTAGAACTTCCGCGGCCGCATCCCGACGCCACGCGCAGTGAAGAAGTGGCCCATCTCGTGGATCAGGATCAGCAGCGCGAGGCCGAGGATGGCGACGAGGACACTCATGCGACGGAGGCTCTTTCCGCGAGCCGGCGGGCTTCCCTGTCGGCCTCGACCAGCTCGTCCAGGTCACGTGCAGGCGCCCCGTCGACCTCCGCCAGCGTCTCCTTGACCGTGGCCGCGATGGCGAGGAACGGCAGCCGGCCTTCGAGGAAGGCGGCCACCGCGACCTCGTTGGCGGCGTTGAAGGCGCACGGGTAGGTGCCGCCCTGCTCGCCGGCCCGGCGCGCGAGCGCGAGCAGCGGGAACGTTTCCACGTCGGGCGGCTCGAACTCGAGCACGAGACCTTGCGAGAAGTCGAGTGCCGGAACGGTCGTCGCCGCGCGCTCGGGATAGGTCAGCGCGAAGGCGATCGGGACGCGCATGTCCGGGTAGCCGAGGTGCGCGAGCGAGGCGCCGTCGCGGAAGCGGACGAGTGCATGCACGACGGAGGTCGGCTGCAAGATCACCTCGATCCGGTCGAACGGGAGCCCGAAGAGGAAGTGCGCCTCGATCAGCTCCAGGCCCTTGTTCGCGAGCGTGGCCGAGTCGACCGTGATCTTCGGGCCCATGCTCCAGGTCGGGTGCGCGAGCGCCTCTTCGGGCGTCACGTCTTCGAGCTCGTCGCGCGTGCGCCCGCGGAACGGGCCGCCGGAGCCGGTGAGCACCAGCGAGTCGACCTGCGCGGGCCCGCGGCCCTCGACGCACTGGAAGGCCGCCGAGTGCTCGCTGTCGACCGGCAGCAGCAGGCCGCCGCCGCGCCGCTGCGCCGCCAGGGCGAGCTCGCCAGCCGCGACGAGGCTCTCCTTGTTGGCGAGCGCGAGCGTGACGCCGTGCTCGAGCGCCCAGAGCGTGACGGGCAGGCCGGCGAAGCCGACGACCGCGTTGAGGACGACGTCAGGCTCGGTGCGGTCGAGCAGCTCGGTGAGGTCGCCGCCGACCTGCGTCAGCGGCGCGAGCCCGTCGATCGGCTGGGAGCCCGAAGCGGCCGCCACCAGCTCGAGCTCGGGATGCGCGCCGATGACCTCGAGCGCCTGGCGGCCGATGGAGCCCGTGGCCCCCAGGAGGGCGATTGTTCTCATCTGCTCGAAGTGTACGAACCGAACCCGGGATCCGGTTTAGTGCAGGGCCAGGATCGTGTAGTACGCGGCCACGGCGGCGAACAGGTGCGAGTCGAGCCGGTCGAGCATCCCGCCGTGGCCGGCGAGCAGGCGGCCGCTGTCCTTGACGTTCAGGTCGCGCTTGACCGCCGACTCGAACAGGTCGCCGAGTGGCGCCGCGACGGCGATCACGGCGCCCAGGACGAGCGACTGCCAGACGTTGATGAAGTCCGAGTGGTAGAGGGTGAAGAACGGCACGAGCACCGCGATCACCGTTCCGGCGGCGAGGCCCTCCCACGTCTTGCCGGGCGAGATCGTCGGCGCCATCCGGTGCCGCCCGAGCAGGCGCCCGGCGAAGTAGGCGATCGCGTCCGAGGCGAAGACGGCGAGCAGCACCGCGAAGATCGCGAGCCGGCCGTCCTTCGCGGGCTCCAGCCCGCGGATCAGCTGGACGTGCGCCAGGCCGAGGCCGACCCACGCCGCGCCGAGCACGGTGGTCGCGACCGCGACCGTCAGCGACTGCCGTGTCTGCGAGATCCCCTTCAGCACGAAGGCCAGCGGCAACGTGACGAGGAAGCCGCCGGCCATCCAGAGCGGCCCGCCGAGCCAGGCCCCCAGCAGCGCGAGCGAGGCGCCCGTATAGCCGGCGAGCACGAGCGGCCGCAGCGGGCGGGCGATCCAGAAGAACTCGTGCAGGGCAAGCACCGCGGCAACCGCAGCGAGCGCGAACAGCCAGCCGCCGCCCAGCCAGACCACGTACAGCACGAGCGGCAGCCCGACGACGGCCACCACGATCCGGGACCAGAACTGGCTCATCTTCCGCCGAAGCGGCGGCGTCGCTGGGCATAGGCCGCGAGGGCGTCCTCGAGCTCGCGGCTGCCGAAGTCGGGCCAGAGCACGTCGAGGAAGACGAGCTCCGAGTAGGCGAGCTGCCAGAGCAGGAAGTTCGAGATCCGAAGCTCGCCGCTCGTCCTGATCAGGAGGTCGGGGTCCGGGAGCTCCGGCGCGTAGAGGTTGGCGCGCAGCGAGTCCTCGCCGGGCTCGATGCCGGCCTCGACGAGCCGTCGCGCCGCCTCGACCAGCTCCGCGCGGCCGCCGTAGTCGAAGGCGATCCAGAGGTTGAGCCGCTCGTTGTGCGCGGTCTCCTCCTCCAGGCCCTCCATCTGCGCGCGCAGCTCGTCGGGCGCGCGGTCGCGGCGGCCGAGGAAGCGGGCGCGAACGCCCTGGCGGGCCAGGTCGGGCAGCTCGCGCTCGATGGTCTCGCCGAAGATCTCCATCAGGTCCTCGACTTCCTCGTCGGGCCGCGACCAGTTCTCGGTCGAGAAGGCGTAGACGATCAGCGTCTCGACGCCGAGGTCGATCGCCGCCTCGACCGTGCGCCGCAGGGCGCGCGTCCCGGCGCGATGGCCCTCGGCCACCGGCAGGCCCTGGCGCTCTGCCCAGCGCCCGTTGCCGTCCATGATGATCGCGACGGTTCGGGCTCGGTCATCCCGCTGCTCGTCGCGCACTACTAGGGGGTTCGGCGCGCCCAGCGCGTCAAACCTCCATGATCTCCGCTTCCTTGCGCTTCAGCAGCTCGTCGATCTCGTGGACGTGGTCGTCCGTGAGCTTCTGGACGCGCTCCTCGGCCCGGTGCTCCTCGTCGCTGCCGACCTCGCCCTTGTCGACGAGCTCCTTGAGGTGGTGGATCGCGTCTCGGCGTACGTTGCGCACGGCGACCTTCCCCTCCTCCGCCATGTGGCGCACGACCTTGACGAGCTCCTTGCGCCGCTCCTCGGTCAGCTGCGGGATCGGCAGCCGGATCAGCTTGCCGTCGTTCGAGGGCGTGAGGCCGAGGTCGGACTCCTGGATCGCGCGCTCGATCGTGGCGACCGAGTTCGGGTCGAAGGGTTGGATCGTCAGCATGCGCGGCTCGGGCGCGCCGATCGTGGCGAGCTGCTTGAGCGGCGTCTGCTGGCCGTAGTAGTCGATCTGCACGCGGTCGAGGAGGGCCGGCGAAGCGCGGCCGGTACGGAGGGTCGAGAACTCCGCCTGCGCAGCTTCGACGGACTTGTTCATCCGCCGCGTCGCGTCCTGAATCAGGTCATCGATCGCCATCTGGCCTCCTCCGTTAGCGCCTAGGGGGTCGAGACGATGGTGCCGACCCGCTCGCCGTGCACGACTCTACGGATGTTTCCAGGTTCCAGGGCGAAGACGTAGATCGGCAGCCGGTTGTCCATGCAGAGCGAGAGCGCGGTCGTGTCCATCACCTTCAGGCCGCGCTCGATCGCCTGCAGGTGGGTGATCTCCGGTAGCAGCTGGGCGTCCCGGTCGAGCCGCGGGTCGCCGTCGAGCACGCCCTGCACGCCGTGTTTGGCCATCAGGATCGCCTCGGCCCCGATCTCGAGGGCCCGCAGCGCAGCCGCCGTGTCGGTGGTGAAGTACGGGTTGCCCGTGCCTGCCGCGAAGATCACGACCCGGCTCTTCTCGAGGTGGCGGATCGCGCGGCGCCGGATGTACGGCTCGGCCACCTCGGCCGCGGCAAGCGCCGAGAGCACGCGGGTGTCCGCCCCGCTCCGCTCGAGCGCGTCCTGCAGCGCGAGCGCGTTCAGCAGCGTGGCCAGCATGCCCGCGTAGTCGGCGGTCGCGCGGTCCATCCCCTGCGCGGCCGCCTCCATCCCGCGGTAGATGTTCCCGGCGCCGACGACGATCGCAAGCTCGAGACCTTCCTGCTGCACCTCGACGATCTCGGCGGCGAGTGCAGAGATGCGCTCCGGGTCGAGCCCGTACTCCCGCTCGCCCATCAGCGCTTCGCCGGAGAGCTTCAGCAGCACCCGGTGAAAGGCCGCGCCGGCCTCGGCGCCTCCTCGCTGAGCGGGGACGGTCTCGGTCACTCGGCCAGCGCGTAGCGGACGAACTCGAGCACCTCGAGCCCGGCCTCCTCGAGCGCCTTGGCGACCGTCAGCGACGGATCGTGGATCCACGACTGCTCGCTCAGCGCGACTCCGGAAAGAAACTCCTTGCGCAGGCGGCCCTCGACGATCTTCGCCCGCACCTCCTCCGGCTTCGACTGGACGTCGGCTTGGTTCTCGTAGATCGAGCGCTCGTTGGCCAGCTCCTCCGCGGGCACCTCGTCGACGCTGCGGTAGCGCGGCGCCGCAAAGGAGATGTGCATCGCGAGCCTGCGGGCGGCGACCGGATCGGCGCCCTTGACCCGCACGAGCACGCCGATCTTGTTCGCGGGCGGGTGCACGTATTCGGCCAGCAGCTCACCGTCGCCGGACTCCAGCCGGCTTGCGCCTACGAATTCGACGTTCTCGCCGAGCTTGGCAATCAGCTCGAGCCGGCGCTCCTCGAGTCCCTCGAGCGCGTCCGGGCCGTTTGCCTCGACGGCTTCGAGAGCGGCCTCCGCGAACGCGACGAACTCGGCGGTCTCCGAGACGGGCTCGGTCTCGCAGCCGACGGCCGCGATTGCGCCGACGGCACCGGAGACTGTTGCCAGGACCACCCCCTCGGTCGTCGCGCGCCCGGCCTTCTTGCCTGCCGCGGCCATGCCCTGTTCGCGCAGGAGCCGCTGGGCGGCCTCGACGTCGCCGCCGGTCTCCTCGAGCGCGCGCTTGGCGGCCATCATCCCGGCGCCGGTGCGGTCGCGGAGCTCCTTGACGAGGCTTGCTGAGATCTGGACCTGGCTCACGAGGCCTCCTTTGGCGTGTCGGGGACGGCGACAGGCTCCGGCTCCGCGGCCGGCTCGGGTGCAGCCGCGGCCTCGGGCTCCGCGGGAGCCTCCGGCTCGGGCTGGGTCTCCTCGGCCGGCGCGGGCTCGAAGTCGGCAGGCTTGGCGCGCTGCTTGCCCTCGGCGATCGCGTCGCCGAGCGCGTGCACGATCAGGCTGCACGAACGGATGGCGTCGTCGTTGCCCGGGATCACGAAGTCGGCCTCGTCCGGGTCGCAGTTGGTGTCCACGAGCGCGATCACCGGCATCCCGAGCCGTCGCGCCTCACGCACCGCGAGCTGCTCCTTGCGCAGGTCGACGATGAAGATCGCGTCCGGCTGCTTGCGCATGTCGGCGACGCCGCCGAGGTTCGCCTCGAGCTTCTCGAGCTCGTTCTGCATCGAGATCCGCTCCTTGGGCGGTAGTAGCTCGAGCTGGCTCTCGTCGCGCAGGCGGCGCAGCTCGTGGAGATGCTCGATCCGCTCGGAGATCGTGCGCCAGTTGGTGAGCAGGCCGCCGAGCCAGCGGTGGTTCACGTAGGGCATCCCCGTGCGCTTGGCCTCCTCCTCGACCGAGTCCTGGGCCTGCTTCTTGGTGCCGACGAAGAGGACGGTGCCGCCGCGCTCACCGAGGTTGCGGACGAAGCTCTGTGCCTCCTCGAGGCTCTCGAGGGTCTTCTGCAGGTCGATGATGTAGATCCCGCCGCGCTCGCCGAAGATGAAACGGCGCATCTTCGGGTTCCAGCGGCGCGTCTGGTGGCCGAAATGGACTCCGGCCTCCAGGAGCTCTCGCATGCTGACTGCCATCAGACTTCCTTCCTGGTTGGTTGCGGTGTTCGCGCGCCGGCGGGGGTCGGGTGGAACCGGCCTCAGAGGCCGGCACCGCCACCTGCCCGGGTCGCCGGGTCGGGGACGAAAAGTTTGGAAAGTGTAGCGGCCGCTCAGGTTTCGGCGCCCCAGGCCGATCAAGAGGACAGTGGGAGTCCGCCCGTCCCCACCCGCCCTGGAAGAGCTGGCTGCCGAGATCGAGGCCTCGGCCTGGGAGCTCGCGCTCGCGGTCGTCGAGGAGGGCCTGGTCGACGACCAGGTTCCCTCGCTGCAACGGCTCGGCCGGCTCGGGCAGCTCGGGGACATGCCGACCTTCATCTCCGAGCTGTCGCGTGAGCTCGTCGACCCGCAGCCGGAGCGGATGCGCCCCGGCAGCCCGCTCGCCGCGCAGGCCCGCGGGCACGCCCGCCAGCGCGAGGCGCTCGGCTTTGCCCCGCGCGAGATCGTGACCGAGTTCCTGCTCCTGCGGCGCGTGCTCTGGGCGTTCGTCGCCCGCAGGTCGGGTGAGCTCGGTGCCGAGGGGATGCTCGCGGTCGAGCAGCGCCTGAACGCGACGATCGACCGGCTCGTGACGGAGTGCGTCGTCGCGTACTTCGACCGCGCGACCTCGGAGCTCGCCCACCAGGCCCGCCACGACCAGTTGACCGGGCTGCTGAACCACCAGGCGTTCGTCCGTGAGCTGGAGCTCGAGCTGGAGCGCGCGACGCGTTACGGCCACGGCGTCTCGCTCGTCTTCCTCGACCTCGACCGCTTCAAGGAGATCAACGACACGCGCGGCCACCCCGCCGGCGACCGCTTGCTGCAGCGCCTCGGCAAGCTCCTGCGCGAGTCGCTGCGGGGCTCCGACCTGGCCGGGCGGATGGGCGGCGACGAGTTCGCCGCGTACCTCGTCGAGGCCGATGAGGAGGCCGGTCCGCGGCTGGTCGCACGGCTGAACGACCGCGTGGACGAGCTGGTCGCGAACGAGGAGCTGCCGGCACCCTGCCCGTTCAGCGCAGGCGTCGCGCACTTCCCCGACGAGGCCGTCGACGCCGACGCGCTCTTCCGGCTGGCCGACCGGCGGCTCTACGAGTCGAAGCGCGCCAGCGCGGCCTGAAGGTCGGCCGGCAGCGGCGACTCGACCTCGACCGGCTCGCCGCTCAAGGGGTGCGGGAAGGCCAGCCGCCAGGCATGTAGGAACTGGCGCCTGAGCTGCTCGTCCGGAACGCCGTAGACGGGATCGCCGACGACCGGCAGCCCGATCGCCGCCAGGTGGACGCGGATCTGGTGGGTGCGGCCGGTCTCGAGCCGGACGTCGAGCAGCGCGTGCCGGTCGAGCAGCCGTTCGACCTCGAAGTGCGTGACCGCCTCGCGCGGCGTGTCGGTGTCGAGCGAGTGGCGCGTCGGCTCGCGCCGGTCACGGCCGATCGGTGCCTCGATCCGGCCGGTCCAGGAGCGCGGCAGCCCGCGGACTAGGGCTTTGTAGCGGCGCTCGAGCTCCCGGGTGCGCACCAGCTCCTGCAGCTTCGCGTACGCCTCCTCGCTGCGCGCGACGACGAGCAGGCCCGAGGTGTCGCGGTCGAGCCGGTGGACGATGCCCGGGCGCTCCTCGTCCTCCCCGCCTGCGGCCAGGCCGACGAGCCCGTGCACGAGTGTGCCGCTCGCATGGCCCGGCGAGGGATGGACGACGACGCCTGCCGGCTTGTCCACGACCAGGAGGTGCTCGTCCTCCCAGGCGATCTCGAGCGGCACGTCCTCACGCTCGAGCCCTGCCGCGACGGGCTCGGGAACCGTCGAGCTCGAGCTGCTCGCCGCCCTCGAGCCGGTGCGCTCTTCGGCCGGCGTTCGCCGTCCACGAGCACGTCGCCATCCTCCAACAGCCGCTCGGCCGCCCCGCGCGAGCCGACCTCGGGCAGCGAGGCGATGAAGCGGTCCAGCCGCTCGCCCGCGGCCTCGGCGGGGACGACGGTCTTCAGCGGGGTCGCGTCTCGCCGATCAACAGCGCGACGAACAGGATCGCCACGCCGACGACGATGAAGCTGTCCGCGAGGTTGAAGGCCGGCCAGTAGCGCAGGTCGAGGAAGTCGGTCACGTGCCCGAGCCGGATGCGGTCGATCAGGTTCGAGGTCGAGCCGCCGATCAGCAGGCCGAGCGCGACGGGCAGCACCGGATGGCGCGCGCCGGAGCGCGCGAAGTAGACGAGCATCCAGCCGACCGCGAGGGCTGTCAGCGCCGTCACGACCGGCGTCGCGCTCGAGAACAGCCCGAAGGCGATGCCCGAGTTCTGGACGTGGTGGATCGCGAAGGGGCCGAGCACGTGCAGCGACTCGTCGAAGGCGAGCTGCGTCGAGACGATCAGCTTCGTCAGCTGGTCGGCCGCGATCGCGGCGAGCACGACCGCGCCGAGCCCGGCCCACTGCGGCGCGCGAGCTGCCAGCGACCGCTCGGCCACCGAGACCGGCGTCAGCGCGTCCGTGCTGGAGCCGACGCGGACGTCGTACGTCCTCGGCGCGGACTCATTCAACCCCGCTCCTCCTTGCGTTTGCAGTCGATGCACTGGGTCGTCCAGGGGACCGCCTCGAGCCGCTCCGGCGCAATCGGCTCGCCGCAGTTGCTGCAGATGCCATAGGTGCCGTCCTCGATGCGCTTCAGGGCCGCGTCGATCGCGTCGAGCATGCGCTCCTCATTGTCCTCGAGCGTGGAGTCGAGCTCGCGGTCGTAGGTCGAGGTGGCGTCGTCGGCGAGATGGTTGTCGCTCTGGATCTCCTCGTGCTCGTCCTCGATCAGGCCCTGGTCGTCCTTCTGCAGGTACTCGAGCGCGTCCTGGGCGCGCTTGCGCTCCTCGAGCAGCCGGTCGCGGAAATGGTCGAGGTCGAGCGTCGTGCTCACGAGGCGCCCTCGAGCCTGCGCTCGCTCTCGGCGCGGTCGATGCCCTCCAGCAGCACGACCTTCTCGCGACCCGTGTGGCCGGAGACGATCGAGACCGCGCCGCGCGGCAGCTCGAGCTCCCGCGAGAGCAGGTCGACCACCGCGTCGTTGGCACGCCCACGCTCCGGCGCGGCGGCGACGCGGACCTTCCAGGCCTCGCCATGCCGGCCCACCAGCTCGGTGCGCCGCGCCCCCGAGGAGACGCGGACCCGGACGCGCGTCGAGGGGCTCGCCATCAGCCGAAGTATAGGTTCGGCGGCTCGGGCTCAGGCGGCTTGCGCGTCGGCGTCCGCGTCGTCGACGGCGTCGAGCGCGGCCTCCAGCAGCGCGCGCACCTTGCGCGCCTCCGCGAGCAGCCGCTCGCGCTCCGCGGCAGCGGCCCGCGTGACCTCGCGCGCCTCGGCATGGGCCTCGCCCACGACCAGCTCGGCCTCGCGCTTCGCCTGGTCTTTCAGCTCGTGTGCGGACTTCTCGGCGGAGACGAGCGTCGTGCGCAGCAGCGTCTCGAGGTCGCGGTGGCGCGAGAGCTCGCCCTCGAGCTGCTCGATCCGGTCGGCGTAGTCGGCGCGCTGCCGCCAGACCTCCTCGAACGAATCGGCGATCTCGAGGATCAGCTCGTCGACGGGCCCGCGGCGGTAGCCGAGCAGGCCCCGCTTGAGGCGTATGTGGTGGAGCTCCACCGGCGTGATGGTCATGACGTCCTCCTAGGAGTAGTGGGCGAAGAGCGCGTCGACCACGCGCATCAGCGCGATCAGCGCAAGCAGGGCCACGACCGGTGAGAGGTCGAGCGGACCGAGCGGCGGCAGGATCCGCCGGAAGATCCGCAGGAACGGCTCGCAGACATCTCGCAGGAACTCCGTCACTCGCCGAATCCAGACGTTGTACGGCAGCCGCACCCACGACAGGAGCACGTACACGAACAGCAGCAGGATGTAGACCCACAGGAACGTGTCGATCAACGTGTTCGCCGTCGACGCAGCGTCCGCCAACACGAGCTGTCCCTGGAGGGGCATCTCGAACAGCGCAAGCGTGGCCATCAATCGGGACTTCGGGCCACGGGCCGCTACTCCTGGTTCAGGCCTGGTTGAAGAAGCCGCGCTCCAAGAGGCGGGCTCGTTCCTCGGCGGAGACCTGGACGTTTCGCGGCGTGAGCAGGAAGACCTTGTCGGCGACGCGCTGCATGCCCCCGTCGAGCGCGTAGGTGAGGCCGCTGGTGAAGTCGATCAGGCGCTTCGACAGCTCCTGGTCGGCGCCCTGAAGGTTGAGGATCACCGGGATCCCGTCCTTGAACTTGTCCGCGATCTGCTGCGCGTCGTTGAAGCTGCGCGGCACGACGAGGTGCACCTGCACCGACGGGATCGCGCCGATCGGCCCGGCCGACGCGGGGGCCTGCCCGGAGCGGCGGCTGTTCCGCGGGCGCAGCACGGCCGTCGCCGGCGCGGCCTCCTCGGGATCCGGGTCGGTCCAGTCGTCGAAATCGCGCTGCCGGCCCCGCGGGGTGAGCCGGCGGACGTTCGGGCGCTCGCTGTAGGTGCGCTCGAGGTCCTCCTCGGTCAGGTAGCCGTCCTCGTCCCAGTCGTCCTCCTCCTCGGCGATCCCGAAGTAGACGAGCGTTCGGTTCCAAACGTCTGCAAATCCCATGGTTTTGGAATGTTACCCCCGGTAGAGAACGGATCCCAGCCGCACCATCGTGGCCCCTTCGTCGGCTGCCACGCGGTAATCCTGGCTCGTTCCCATCGACAGCTCGCGCAGGCCGTAACGCTCGGCCAGCTGGCGCAGGCGGCGGAAGTACGGACGCGAGTCTTCGGGGACGTCGGTGAACGGCGGCATCGTCATCAGGCCGACCGCGTTCGCGTACAGGGGTAGGAAGTCCTCCAGCTCGCGCTCCGGGAGCCCCGACTTCGACTCCTCGCCGGAGAGGTTAACCTCGACGAGCGCCGGAATCGTCAGCCGCTTCGCCGCGGACTCGCTCGCGAGGGAGTGGCAGAGCTCGCACAGCTCGTTCACGATCGCCGCCTTGCGACTCTGCAGGTGGCCGATGAAGTGCCAGCGGAACGCGTCGCCGTGCAGGGCGTGCTTGGCGGCCAGGTCCTGTGCGCGGTTCTCGCCGACGATCTCGATCCCGGCCTCGGCGAGCGCGCCCAGGTCCTCGGGCTCGAGGTACTTGGTCGCGGCCACGATCGTCACATCAGGTCCCAGCTCTCCGCGGATGCGCTCGTAGTTCGTGCGGGCGGTTTCAACCGATAAGGCCAATGACTCCCTGCCGACCCGTGATGCCCTCGTCGCGGCGGTGCGAGAAGAAGCGCTCGGGCGAGCACGCGGTGCAGAGGTCGACGCGGTCGACGCGCCCGCAGCCGGCGGCTCGCAGGGCTCGCTCGGCGGCGCTCCAGAGGTCGAGCTTCCCGTTGCGCACGAGGCCGAGTCCGAACGCACGGCGGAACGGCGCGGCCACCTCCTCCCCCACCTCGTAGCAACACGGGCCGATCCCCGGCCCAACCACCGCGGAGACGAAGCCGCCGCCGAGCGCCTGCACGCCCGAGGACGCGATCCCGCCGAGCAGGCCGCGCCAGCCGGCGTGCAGGACGGCGAGCGCCGGCTTGTCGCCGTTCGCCCGTGCCAGCGCAATCGGCAGGCAGTCCGCCGCGAGCGCGAGCAGCGGGAGCCCGCGCTCGTCCGTCCAGAGCCCGTCGCCGCGCTCACCGCGGGAGCCCGCCTTGCCACGCAGGACGTCGGCCGAGTGGTGTTGGTAGTTCATCGTCAGCGCGTCCGGGTCGGCGCCGACCTCGGCGCAGAGACGCCGGCGGTTCTCGTCCACCCGGCCGGGCTCGTCGGCGGTCGCGCGGCCGAGGTTGAGCGACGCGAACGGGCCCTCGCTGACCCCGCCTTCGCGCGTCGAGAAGACGACCTCGTACGGCCCCGGCGCATGCTCCCAGCGGATCACTGGGCGATGAGCTCCCTGGCGGCCGCGAGCTCCGAGTCGCGGCCGTCGAGCTCGCCGTTCAGCTTCCGGCGCCGCAGCTCCGAGAGCACCTCCCCCACCCGCGGCGACTCCTCCAGGCCCAGCTCGGCGAGGTCGGCGCCGCTCACCTCGAGGCGCACCTCGCGCAGCCGCTCGAAGTACTCGTGCAGCGGCGGCAGCTCGGCGAGCGCGAGCGCGAACAGGGGGGCGTCCGGTGCGTACGGGTCGGCGAGCGCCACCACCTCGGCCGGCTCGGCGCCCTCGTGCAGCCGCTCGACGAGCCTCGGCCCGACGGTCACCGCCGCGGCCATCGCCTCGGCGTCGCGGCGTCGCACCTTCAGCCGCTGCAGCCAGTCGTAGGCTTCGTCGGGCGAGAGCTTGCGTGCCAGCGCGGCGAGCCCGAGCCGCCACGACGGGATCGCGAGGCCGTAGCGATCGCGCAGCTCGCGCAGCCGCGCGAACAGGGCGATCGCCTCCTCGTCCGCCGCGAGGTGCGGGTGAATCGCGTGATCGGCGCCGAGCTCGGCCAGGCGCAGGATCGAGTGGTCGACCTCGCCCTCCTCCAGCAGCGCGATGAGCTCGTCACGCAGCCGTGCCGAAGAGAGGTCGCCGACGAGCCCCATCTCGATCGTGCCGCGCGCGAGCCGCAGCGTGTGGTCGTCCATCCGGAAGCCGTAGCGGTTCTCGTAGCGGATCGCCCGGAAGATGCGGGTCGGGTCGTCCACGAACGACAGGTTGTGCAGCACCCGGATCGTCCGCGCCTCGAGGTCGCGCCGGCCGCCGAAGGGATCGACCAGCCGGCCGAGGTCGTCGCCCTTGAGCGAGACCGCCATCGCGTTGATGGTGAAGTCGCGGCGGAAGAGGTCCTCGCGGATGGAAGCGTGCTCGACGGTGGGCAGCGCCGCGGGCGCGTCGTAGAACTCGGTGCGGGCGGTGACCACGTCGACGCGCTCGTCGTCGCCGTAAAGCACGACCGCGGTGCCGAACTTCTCGTGCGGGCGCACCCGGCCGCCGAGCACCTCGGCCAGCCCTTTGGCGAGTGCGATCGCGTCGCCCTCGACCGCGATGTCGACGTCGAAGCTCCGCTCGCCGAGCAGGATGTCGCGCACCGTGCCGCCGACGAGGTAGACGCCCTCGAACGGCTCGGAGACCGCGGCGACGGCCTCGAAGACGGGCTGCAGGCGCTCGAGCTTCGCCAGCTCCGCGCTGAGGGACGGGCCTGCCGCTTCCGGGACGGCGGTCTCGCGGCCGAGCGCGGCCAGCACGTCGCTGCGCGTGACGACGCCGACCACCCGCTCGTCGCGGAGGACGGCGATCCGCTCGCCGCCGACGAGCAGCCGCTGCAGCTCGGCCAGCGGGGTCGACCCGCCGCAGGACGCGACGTTGGCGCTCATGATCCCCTTGACGGGCGCGTGCGAGAGGCCGTGCGCGACCGCCCGGTCGAGGTCCTCGCGGCCAACGACGCCCTCGAGCCGTCCCTCGTCCGCGACGAGGATCCCGCTCTGGCCGTAGCGCTGGCAGGTCACGAGCGCGCGGGCGACGGTCTCGTCGGCGGAGACGGTGCGCGCGGGGCTGGACATGATCTGCGCGGCGGTGGCCGGCTCTCGGACTGCGCCTCCAAGGCCGTCGAGCAACGCCCGGCGAGCCTCGTCGAGCCCGCCCTTGAAGATCGCCGACGCCGCCTCCGGGTGACCGCCGCCGCCGAGGATCCCCACCGCGGCCGCCGCGTCGAACTCCTGCGTGCGGCTGCGGGCGACGCAGAAGACCCGGCCGTCCATCTCGACGAGCAGCACGAGCGCCTTCGTGTCGGTCAGGTCGACCACCTTGTGCGCGAGGTTCGAGACGCCGTCGACGTAGGTCGGCCACGCGACGGCCGCGACCAGCGTCTCGACTCCGGCCACCTCGTGCGGGGAGAGCGCGTCGAGCAGTGCGCCGAGCAGCTCGCGCTCGTCGCCGGTCAGCGGGGAGTGCAGGAACTCCGCGAGCAGCTCCTGGCGCGCGCCGTGGCGCAGGCACCAGGCGAGCGCCTCGGCGTCGCGCTGGGTCGCGGTCGGATAGGTGAGCGAGCCCGTGTCCTCGTGGATGCCGAGCGCGAAGGCCGTCGCCTCCAGCGGCGTGACCGCCAGCTCGCGCTCCGCGAGCACGCCGACGAGCGTCGTCGTCAGGGCGCCGTCGTCCGAGAGGAAGGTGTGCTCCTCGCCCGCCCACTCCGGCGGCTCGCCGCCGTGGTGGTCGAAGACGATCTTCTCGACCTTCGGATCCAGCGCGACCGCCTCCAGCTCGCCGAGCCGGCTTGCATGTGTCGTCTCGACCACGACCAGCCGCCGGATCGCGTCGGTCTCCAGGCGGGAGGCGTCGACGAGCTCGAGCTCCTCGGCGTGCAGGCGCGCGAACTCGCGCACGTTCCGGTTCAGCGAGCCTGCGAGGCCGACGACCGCGCCCGGATAGAGCCGGCGCGCGGCCAGCAGCGCCGCGAAGGCGTCGAAATCGGTGTTCCCATGGGTCGCGATGACGGTCTCGGCCCTCATGCCTCCCATTCTGCCTCGGCGGGGTGGAGAAAGCTGCGCAATTCCAGCACATTCACGGCACGGACACGCGCGCTTTCCCCGGTTACGATCGCCTTGGGGAGGAGGCCGGGCGAACCGTACTCCAGACCCCGCAGGCGGTTCAGTCGCCGAGTGCGATCGCCTCGATCTCGACCTTGGCGCCCGACGGAAGCGCCGAGACCTCGATCGTCGCGCGTGCCGGGGGCACGTCGCCGACATGCCGCGCGTAGACCTCGTTCATCCCCGCGAAGTCGCCGAGGTCGGTCAGGAAGACGGTCGTCTTGACGAGGCGATCGAGCGCGCTGCCGGACTCCTTGAGGATCGCGGCGAGGTTCGCGAAGACCTGTTCGGTCTGCTCGGCGATCCCCTCGCCCACGATCTCCGCGTGGTCGGGCCGCAAGGCGAGCTGGCCCGAGACGAACACGAATCCGTTTGCCCGGATCGCCTGCGAGTACGGCGCGCCCTGGAACGGCGCCGGCGCCGCCTCGGTGCGCACGACTTCCTTCATCACTCCTCCCTTCGCCGCTTGCGGCAGCTCTGCGCGAGCGCGACGCCCAGCGCCTTGAAGATCGCCTCGAGGACGTGATCGGGGTCGCTGCCCTCGATCAGCCTGACGTGCAGGGTCAGCCCCGCGCCGTCGGCCAGTGCGTTCAGGAACGTGGCCACGATGTCGCGCGCGAGGCCGGCGACCCGCGCGTCGCTGAGGTCGACGTTCGAGACGACCAAAGGCCGTCCGGAGGCTTCGACCGCGACGTGCGCGAGCGCCTCGTCCGCCGGCACGACCGCCGAGCCGTGCCGTCGGATGCCGTCCATCTCGAATGCGCCTGCCAGCGCCCGCCCGAGTGCCCGTCCCGCCGCCGCGACCTCCGTCTCGGCGTCGCCGGGGGCGACCTCGAGCACCAGGTCGAAGGACGCGTACTCGGCCAGCAGCCCGAGCAGGTGGTCGAGCACCGGCACCCCGGTGGCGACGCTCGCCTCGCCCAAGCCGGCCACGTCGACGCGCGCGTGCATGCGCCCGGCCTCGTCCGCCTGACCCAGCCGCCGGGCCACTAGGCCTCGATGCGCTCGATCCGCGCGCCGAGCGAGCGCAGCCGCTCGTCGATGCGCTCGTAGCCGCGGTCGATCTCGCCGATGTTCCCGATCGTCGACGTACCCTCGGCGCAGAGCGCGGCCAGCAGCATCGCCATGCCGGCGCGGATGTCGGGGCTCGACATCTGCTGCCCGTAGAGCCTCGTCGGCCCCGTCACGACCGCCCGGTGCGGGTCGCAGAGAATGATCCGCGCGCCCATCGAGACGAGCTTGTCCACGAAGAAGAGGCGGCTCTCGAACATCTTCTCGAAGATCAGCACGGTCCCTCGTGCCTGCGTGGCCACGATCACCGCGATGGAAGTCAGGTCGGCGGGGAACGCGGGCCACGGGCCGTCCTCGATCTTGGGGATCTGGCCGCCCAGGTCATCCTGGATCACGAGCTCCTGTTCGGGCGGCACACGCAGGCTCGCCCCCTCGATCTCCACGTGGACGCCGAGCCGCTCGAAGATCGGCAGGATCGCCGCGAGGTCCTTCGGCTCGACGCCGTCGACCGTGACGTCGCCGCCGGTGACGGCCGCGAGCCCCACGAAGCTGCCGACCTCGATGTGCTCAGGGCAGATCCGCCATTCGCCGCCCGAGAGCGAGTCGACGCCCTGAATGCGCAGCACGTTCGACTCGATGCCCTCGATCTGCGCGCCGAGCGTGACCAGGAAGCGGCAGAGATCCTGGATGTGCGGCTCGCAGGCGGCGTTGCCGATCACCGTCTCGCCCGGCGACAGCACCGCGGCCATGACCGTGTTCTCGGTCGCCATCACGCTCGCCTCGTCGAGGAAGATGTGCTTGCCGCGCAGGCCGGCGGTGCGCAGCTCGAAGCGGTCGCCGATGTCGACCTCCGCGCCGAGCTCGGCGAGGGCGTGGATGTGCGGGTCGAGCCTGCGCCGGCCGATCACGTCGCCGCCCGGCGGGGGCACGCTGGCCCGGCCGACGCGCGCCAGCAGCGGGCCGGCGAGCAGGAACGAGGCGCGAATTCGGCGCGAGAGCTCGGGATCCAGCTCGTGCGAAGAGACGTCGGCCGCCTGGACCCGGACCTCGTTCTCGCCGGTCCACTCCGCCTCGGCCCCGAGGGCCGAGATCAACGCGATCATCGTCTCGACGTCGCGGATCCGGGGCACGTTGGAGAGCACGACCGGCTCGCTCGTCAGCAGGCACGCGGCGAGCACGGGCAGGGCGCCGTTCTTGTTCCCGGCGGCGCGCACCCGGCCGCCCAGGGGCTGCCCGCCCTCGATCACGAAGGACTCGGCGATGGCGTCCGTGACGGCTGTCTGCGCCATGAGCGACGGCTATGGTAGGTGCGTGAGTTGCTACCGGCAAGCGCATCGACCGGTCGGTGCAGACGGATGTGCGGCTGAGCCGCACATCCTGGAGCTAGGCATCGCAAGCGACGCCTAGGCGCGCTGTGGAACCGACCCGTGAGCAGGCCTGGGAGACGCTGAACCGCTACACCAGGAGCGAGGCGCTGCTGCGCCACGCGCTCGCGGTCGAGGCCGCCGTCGGCGCCTACGCGCAGCGGTTCGGCGAGGACGAGGAGCTGTGGCGGTCGACCGCGCTGCTGCACGACTTCGACTACGAGCTGCACCCCACGCTCGACCAGCACCCCCAGGACGGCGCGCCCATCCTGCGCGAGGAGGGCTGGCCGGAGGAGGTCGTCGAGGGCGTTCTCTCGCACGCGTCCCACCTCGGCCTGCCGCGGGACACGCCGCTGAAGAAGACGCTCTTCGCCTGCGACGAGCTCGCCGGCTTCATCCACGCCTGCGGCCTCGTCCGGCCCGACGGGATCGCCACGCTCGAGCCGAAGTCGGTCAAGAAGAAGCTGAAGCAGCCGTCCTTCGCGGCGGGCGTCAACCGGCAGGACGTCTACAAGGGCGCCGAGGAGCTCGGGGTCGAGCTGGACGACCACATCCGCTTCGTGACCGAGGCGACGCGGCCGATCGCCGACGAGCTCGGGTTACGCCAAAGCGCCGGCTAAGCGCTCGAGATCCTCATCGCTCGTCCACCAGCCGCAGGAGACGCGGATCCACTGCTCGCCCGGGACGTTGCGCACGACGACGCCGGCCTCGTAGAGCTTCGTCACCACTTCCTCCGGGTCGTCCTCGACCTCGAAGGTGACGAGCGTCCCCTGCCCCGGCGCGGTCAGGACACGCTTCCCGAGCAGCTCGCGGCAACGTGCCGCCATCTCCAGCGCACGCTCGAAGCGACCCGCGGGCTTCAGGTCGAGCGCCGCCGAGAGGCCGGCCAGGGACGGAACGGGCGTCCAGTTCGGGTCGAAGCGGGCGGCGCCTTCGCGCGGCGTGAACGCGCCGGTCGGCTCGTAGGCCTGCTGCGAGAGGTAGCTGGGCGCGGCGACGGGGAGCTCCTCCGGCTTGCGGACGACGAGGCCGCCGGTCGCATCAGGCCCACAGAGCCACTTCTGGCAGGAGAACGCATAGAAGTCGAAGGCCGTCGCGTCGAACTCGATCGCGCCGGCCGACTGCGCCCCGTCCACCAGCACGGGCAGGCCGGTCGCCTCCCTCAGCTCCTCGGCCGGAAAGCGGTTGCCGCTCAGCCAGCAGACGTGCGAGAGCGCGAACAGCCGCGTGCGCGGCGTCACCTCGCGCAGCAGCACCTCGAGCGACTCCTCCGGCGGCACCTGCCGCACCGCCGCGACGCGAACCTGCGCCCGCGAGGTGGCGAGCGCGCCGAGCAGGCCGAAGTGCTCGCCGTCGGTCGTGATCACCTCGTCCTCCGGGCCGAGGCCGAGCCCCGCGAGCACGATGTTGCAGCCGTTCGTGGTCGACGTCGCGAGCGACAGCAGCTCCGGCGGCACGCCGACCGCCGCGGCCAGCTTCGCCCGCACCTCGTCGCGGAGCTCGAGTGCCCGCTCGAAGTACGGCTTACCGCCCCGACCGCGCTCGAGGTCCCGGCGCTCCTGCTCGGCCATCGCCTCGGCGGTCGCGCGGGCGACTGGGCCGTTCGTCCCCGCGTTCAGGTAGGCGTAGCGCTCGAAGACCGGAAACTCGGCCCGGGCGTCCTCCCACGTCATTCGATCGTCACCTCCACCGGCGCATGGTCGGACAGGAGCCTGCCGTCTACGCGCCGCCGCTCGTCGGGCCAACGGTGCGCGCGCCCGGTCCTGGCGCCGCGGACGAGCACCTGGTCGATCCAGGAGATCGGCTTGGAGAACCCCCACTCCGCAAGCTGCGGCAGCGTCGTCGAACGCTCGCGGATGACGTTGAGGTCGCCGGCCAGCACGAGCACGTCCCCGGGCTCCGCGACGCTGTCTGCGAAGACGGCCGCCCGCAGCAGCTCCGCGTCGGCGACGAGCCAGCCGGGCAACCCGGTGGCGTGCAGGTTGGCGACGGCCAGGCGCTCGGCGCGGACCGCCTGGCAGACGCGGCGCTCACTGGCCCACTTGGCGCGCATCCGGCGGGAGAGATGGAGCTCGCGCGAGATGCGCCGGCGGAACGCGAGCGGGTTGAGCACGATCGAATCCTCGCTCAGCGCGCGCAGCTCCGGCTGCAGCAGGATCGCGTTCGCCTGGCCCGTGAGGGCCGACCGGAAGAGGCCCTGGTGGAGCGCGGTCGTCAGCCGGCCGAGCGCCACGCTCCGGAGCAGCGGTCGCGCGGCGATCGCACCGAAGACCTGCATCCTGCTCCAGTCCGCCAGCCGTTTGAGCGACCAGACCGGCAGCTCCTGCAGGCAGAGCACGTCCGGCCGGTCCTCGCTCGCGAGTCGGATCATCTGCTCGAGATAGCCGTGCCGCTCGGGCGGGTCGGCGTTGCCGTGGAAGACGTTCCAGGTGCGGACGAGCAGGCTCAAGGGCGGGCTAGTCTAGAGCGATTGGTGAGCTTCCCTAATCGCGTCGACCGGTCGTTTCATACGGAGCCGCGAGCAAAGCTCGCGCCACCTGAAGCGGCATCGCAAGCGACGCCTTAGTCGTGCGCAGAGGCCGCTTCGCCGACGTGATCTCGCGCCAGCTCGACCTCTTCGTGCGCGACAACCTCGACCTGCTGGAGGCCTGCGACGCCGCGGAGCTCGCGTACGACCGGGCCGACCGCGACGGCGCCGAAGAGCTGTTCGGCGACTACCAGGAGCTGGTCGAGGACGGCACCGAGATCCTCGCCGGGCTGCGCGACAACTTCGCGTCGACGCTCGACGAGGCCGCGGCCGAGGAGTACGAGCTCGCCTTCAACCGCGCGGTCGAGAAGCGGCTGCCCCGCTTCGGGCTCGAGCTCGAGGACACCTAGCTCCTAGCTCAGGCCGGCGGCAAAGCCGCCGACGATCGCCCCGTAGACGACGTGCCCGAGGATCGTCCAGATCGCGGTCCGGCGCCCGTAGTTCAGCAGCAGGAACCCCGGCGCCTCGAGCAGCGGCGTCTCCGCCGCGTCGGTCCACGGGGTGCCCATCCGCGGGTGCACGGCGGGCAGGAGCACGGTCAGCAGCGCCCCGCCCGCCAGGCTCGCGTGCACGAGCCCCAGCGCCGCCCCGAACAGCCAGCCGGCGTGGCCGACCGCGCGGAAGATCCCGTAGTAGGCAAGCGCGAACAGGAGCCCGTTCGAGAAGTGGATCAGGTAGCCGATCACGCTCGCCCGGCCGCGGCGGTCGGTGAAGATCGTGCCCAGCAGCAGCGGGAGGTCCATCCGCGTCAGCCCGAGCTCCTGCGCGACCCGCAGCCCGCTGGTCAGCACGATCGTCCCGACCGCGCCGCCGGCGAGCGAGCCCCAGAGCGAGACCGTCACGCCGCACGCTCCTTGCCCTCGGCCTCGGCGTCCGCGATCGAGACCGCGGCATTGACCAGTGCGAGGTGGGTCAGCCCCTGCGGGAAGTTGCCGAGGAACTCGCCGGTCCGCGGATCGATCTCCTCCGAGTAGAGCCCGACGTCGTTCGCGAGCCCGACGAGCTCGTCCATCAGGGCGTTGGCGTCGTCGAGCCGGCCGTTCTGCGCGTAGGCGTCGACGAGCCAGAACGAGCAGGTCAGGAACGCGCCCTCCTCGCCCTCGAGGCCGTCGTCGCCCCGATAGCGGTAGACGTACGGGCCCTCGCGCAGGTCCCGCTCGACGGCGGCGATCGTGGCGCCGATTCGCTCGGTCTCATAGCCGAGGACGGCGAGGGTGAGCAGGCTGGCGTCGACCTCGCGCAGGTCCGGCGCGCGCACGAGGCTCTGCAGCTCCTCGTCCCAGCCGTGTTCTTCCACCCAGGCCTTCAGCTCGTCGGCGGTCTCGCGCCAGCGCTCGCTGCGGTTCGGGATCAGGCCCTGCTCGCCCAGGGCGCAGGCGCGGTCGAGCGCGACCCAGCAGAGCCCCTTCGACTGGGTGTAGTGCGCAGGCTTGTCACGCACCTCCCAGATCCCGTTGTCCTTGTCGCGCCAGTGCTGCTCGACGTAGTCGGCGATGCGCGCGACCTCCTTGCCGGTGTCGCCGTCGAGCCGGCCGACCGCCCGCGCATAGATCCAGATCGCCTCCAGCACGGCGCCGTAGATGTCGAGCTGCATCTGGTCGCGGGCCCCGTTGCCGATCCGCACCGGCTGCGAGCCGCGGTAGCCGGAGAGCTGGGGCAGCTCTCGCTCGCGCGTGTGCATCGAGCCGTCGAGGCAGTAGAGCACCTGGAGCTTCGGTTGCGTCAGGCGCGAGGCGTGCATCAGCCACCAGAAGAAGGCATGCGCCTCGTCGTGGTAGCCGAGCCTCAGCATCGCGTCGAGCGCCCAGCTCGCGTCGCGCAGCCACGTGAAGCGGTAGTCCCAGTTGCGGCCGCCGCCGATCCACTCCGGCAGCGAGGTCGTCGGCGCCGCGACGATCGCTCCCGACGGTGCGAATGAGAGCAGCTTGAGTACCAGGACGCTGCGGGTGACGGCCTCAGGCCAGGCTCCCTCGTAGCGGTGGCGCCCTGCCCACTCGGGCCAGAAGCGCTTCGTGCGCTCGAGCCGCCGCTCCGCGTCCTCGCGGCCGGGGATCACCGCCGGCTCGCGGGAGGTTCCCGCGAGCGAGAACACGGCGCTCTCGCCCGGCGCCAGCTCGAGCCCGCCGCCGACCACACCGTTGCGGAGATCGCCCTCCTCCGCGCCGAAGACCGCAAGCACGAGGGCCTCGGCATCGGCTTGGGCGAACCAGTGGCCCGCGCGGCGCTCGATGCGTGTCTGCGCGCGGCCGTAGCCGAAGCGTGGCTCAAACGCCCACCGGAGCGGGACCGTTCCCGCGAGCGCCTCGACCTTGCGCACGAGCTCCCGCATCGGTGAGATCTGCCCACTGTCGCTGAGCGTCATCGCGTCGGTCACGCGTACCCGACCCTCGGCGGTGACGAAGGTCGTCTCGAGGACGTTCGAGTCGTCCAGATAGCGCCGCTCGGCCTCGAAGGCGGTGGCCGGCTCGAGGCGGAACGAGCCACCGCGCTCGGCGTCCAGAATCCGCGCGAACACCGAGGGCGAGTCGAGGTTCGGGAGGCAGAGCCAGTCGACCGAGCCGTCTCTCGCGATCAGCGCGGCGGTGCGGCCGTCGCCGATCAGCGCGTACTCGCGAATCGGGGCAAAGCCGTCGGTGCGCTCCATCGGCCGGATTCTGGCGGTCGGCACGGCCCCCGTGCCGCGGGGCCCGCGGACGAATCGACACAGACTCGGCCCAAAGCCGTGACAGACACGTGCGCCGAAACCCGGTACCGTCGACCTCGAGGGAGGCGGGTATTAGCCCCACCCTGAGGGTGGGGGTATGAGTTTGGACTGGCTAGCGGTGGCCGAAATGGTGGGCGGCCGGGAGGGAGCCGAAGACGTCGGCCTCGTCGGCGCAGCGGCGGGCCAGTGGGCCGAGTGACTCGAGCTCGCGCACGAGCACGTTGCGGTTTCGGTCGACCCGCTCGAAGCGGCCGCGCGCGAGCAGCAGCGGCTCGGATCGCACCAGCGGCCGGAAGCGCTCGTACACCCTTGGCGGGACGATCAGGTTCACCTGTCCATGCTCGTCCTCGAGCAGCATGAAGACGACCCCGTTCGCCGTCGCCGGCCGCTGCCGCGCGACGGCCATCCCGGCCACCGTCACCGAGCTGCCCGCCCGCGCCTCCTCCAGCTCGAGGCTCGAAAGCGTCCCCTCCGGCAAATGCGGGCGCAGCAGGGTCAACGGGTGCACGCCCACCGAGAGGCTCGTCGTTCGGTAGTCGGCGAGCATCCGCTCCCACGGCGAGTGCTCGCGCAGGGCCGGAATCGCGGCCGTCGGATCGAGCGGCAGCGCCAGCTGGCTCTCCTCGCCCCCGCTCCTCGGAACCGTCTGCGCGCGCGGCGCGAAGCCGAGCTCCCACAGCAGGGCCCGCCGCCGGCCGAACGAGTCGCAGGCCCCCGAGGCCACGAGCGCCTCGAGCCGCGATCGGTCGAGCCCGGTTCGCTGCGCGAGCTCCCGAACGTCCGCAAACGATCCACCCCGCTCGCGCTCCTCGGCCACCGCGGCCGCCTCCTCGTCGCCGAGCGAGCGCACGTACGAGAGCCCGACCCGCACCGCCTCGCCCTCGAGCGCGCAGCGCGCCGCGCTCAGGTTCACGTCCGGCGAGCGCACCTTCACCCCGCGCCGCTGCGCGTCCCGCACGAGCGAGGCCGGCGGATAGAACCCCATCGGCTGCGCGTTCAGGAGCGCGCACAGGAACTCGGCCGGATAGTGATGCCGCAGCCAGGCCGACTGGTACGCGAGCAGGCCGAACGCGGCCGCGTGCGACTTCGGGAAGCCGAAACCCGAGAAGCCGACGAGCTTGTCGAAGACCGCGTCAGCGACCTCCCGGCTCACGCCCTGTGACCCCGCGCCGTCGACGAAGCGGCCGCGGAACGCCTCGATCGCCTCGAGCGAGCGCTTCCGGCTCATCGCCCGCCGCAGGCCCTCGGCCTCGCCGATCGAGAAGCCGGCCAGCGCCGTCGCGACCGCGAGCACCTGGTCCTGGAAGACGATCACCCCGAGCGTCTCGCCCAGCGGTTCCTCCAGCAGCGGGTGATCGCTCGCCGGCACGAACGCCGGGTCCTCGCGCAGCCGCTGGCGGTTGGCGATGAACGGATGGACGGCGCCGCCCTGAATCGGCCCAGGCCGCACGAGCGCGACCTGGATCGTCAGGTCGTCCAGGTTCTCCGGCCGCGTCTGCAGTAGCGACTGCATCTGCGCGCGGCTCTCGATCTGGAAGACGCCGACGGTGTCCGCCGCCTGGATCTCGGCGTAGACGGCCGGGTCGTCGAGCGGGATCCGCGAGAGGTCGACCGTCCTGCCGTGCTTAGAGGACGGCTGTGCGGGCATAGCCCGCCCAGCCTCTGTGCGGCGCCGCCTAGTCGGCGCCTTGGCGATCTGCTCGACGCAGTCCTCGACCGCCGAGAGCATCCCGAGGCCGAGCAGGTCGATCTTCAGGAAGCCGGCGTCCGCGCACGAGTCCTTGTCCCACTGGCAGAGCTGCCGTCCTTCCATCGCCGCGGGCTGCACCGGCACGAGCTCGACGAGCGGCCGCGTCGAGATCACCATCCCACCCGGGTGCTGCGAGATGTGCCGCGGCAGGCCGCCGATCTCGCCGCAGAGCCGGGCGAACGCACGCCAGCGCGGGGACGCGCGCTTGGCCTCGGCGTCGGGCAGCTTCGCCAGCTCTTCTCCGACGCGGTACGGGTTGCCGTCGGTCAAGCGAGCGAGCCGCTCCAGCTCGCCGAACGGCAGCCCGAGCGCCTTGCCCACGTCGCGGATCGCTCCGCGGGCGTGGTAGGTCGAGAAGCTCGCGACAAGCGCCGAGTGCTCGCGGCCGTAGCGCTCGCAGACCGCGACGATCAGCTTCTCGCGGATGTCGCGCGGGAAGTCGAGGTCGATGTCCGGCACCGAGGTGAGCTCGCTGTTGATGAAGCGCCCGAGCGAGAGCCCGGCCCGCACCGGGTCGACGTGCGAGAGCCCGGTCAGGTAGCAGACGATCGATCCGACCGAGCTGCCGCGCCCACGGCCGGGCGGCAGGACGTTGCGCGCGACCGAGCCGCCGCGCACCTCGAGCGCGCAGTCGCGCGCCAGCTCGAGCACCTCCCAGTGGAGCAGGAAGAACCCGGCGAGGCCGAGCTCGTCGATCAGCCTCAGCTCGTCGTCGAGCCGCTTCCGCGCGCGACGCTTGTGGCCGTTCGCATCGCCGTAGCGCTCTTCGAAGGCGCGGTCGCAGACGCGGGCGAGCTGCCGGCTCGCCGGCTCGCCGGTGTCCGAGAAGTCGGGGTAGCGGTAGCCGAGGTCCTCGGTCAGGTCGAACTCGAGCCGCTCGGCGAGCTCGGCCGTGCGCGCCACCGCCTCACGGTCGTGCGGGAAGCGTTCCTCCCACTGTGCGGGCTCGAGGAGCACGCTCTCGTGGTTGCCGCGGCGCTCCGGCTCGCAGCCGTCCAGCGAGGTGCGGCAGCGGATCGCGACGAGCACGTCCTGGAGCGCGGACCGGCGTGCATGGTGCGCGTGCGTGTCGCCGGTCGCGACCGTCCGGACGCCGAACGCTTCGGCGAGGTCGCGCAGCGCGGCGAGCCTACGAGCGTCGCCCCGCTCGTACGGGCGCTGTAGCTCGACGAAGAACCGCTCCCGCCCGAACGCCCGCGCCAGCGCCGCCGCGCCGTTCGGGCTTCGGGTCGCGAGCCCGTGCCGCGCACAGCCGGAGAGGCAGACGAGGCCCTCGTTCAGCTCGGCGATGAGCGCGGCATCGAGCGACGGCGGCGAGGGCTCCGCCGGCCGGGCGCGGGTGTGCGCGTGCGCGGCGGTCAGCAGCCGGCAGAGGTTCGCGTAGCCGCCCGCCGACTCGACCAGCAGCGTCACGTGTGAGCCGTCCGTCAGCGTCACCTCGGCGCCGGTGATCGGCCGCACGCCGAACGCCTTCGCCGCGTGCGCGAACTCAAGTGAGCCGTAGATCCCGTCGTGGTCGGTCAACGCGAGCGCCTCGTAGCCGAGCTCGGCCGCGCGTGCGGCCAGCTCCTCCGGCAGCGAGGCGCCGTCCAGGAATGAATACGCTGAATGGGCGTGCAGCTCGACGACCAGCGACCGCTCCTAACCCCGCCCGGCGAGGGCGAGACCGTCACCGACCGGCCGGAGAAGACGCTCCGCATCCTCGGCGAGCTCGACGAGCTGATCCTGACGTGGTTCCGCTACGCCGCCGGCGAAGAGGGGCCGGAGCAGCACGTCCACCACCACCACACCGACGCCTTCCACGTGCTCGAGGGCGAGCTTGAGCTGACGCTCGGGGCCGAGCGCGAAGTGGTGACGGCGCTGCCCGGTGTGTTCGCGGCCGCGCCCCCAAACACGCTGCACACGTTTCGCAACGCGAGCGCCGGGCCGGTGGTCTTCCTCAACCTGCACGTGCCGTCGTCGCGCTTCGGCGACCACATTCGCGGCACGATCGACGACTTCGACCAGCACGACCCGCCGCCCGACGGCGCCCGGCCTGACTTCGAGGGCGTCGACCCGCACACCCACGTCGATCACGCGGACGCCTTCTACGTGCTCGAAGGCGAGGTCGAGTTCCGTGTCGGCGACGAACCGCGCGTCGTCGGCCCCGGGACCTTCGTCGCAGCGCCGCGGAACACGGTCCACGGTTTCCGCCCTGCAGGGATCGAGCCGATCCGCTGCCTCAACCTGCACGCGCCGCCCGCCGGCTTCCTCGACCGCCTGCGCGACTAAGGGCGGGCTTGCCGAAGCAGCGACGAGGCCCCTGGGCCGCGCTGTTCGCCCCGAGTCCACGTCCTCAGTCGCGCCCGTACCTTTCAGGTACGAACGCTCCCTGCGTCCTTGCCTCGGAACGACCATCGCAGCCCAGGGGCGAGCACTGCTCCGGCAATCCCTCCCGCGGCTCACGTTCCTCGCTGGCTGAACCAGCGGCCCACCTCCTCGTCGTGGAACACGACTGCGCGCTCGCCGCCCACGAGCACGACATCGAAGTAGCGGCGGCTGACCGGCTCCTCGGTCCACCAGCGGTCGACCACGCGCCACTCCTCCCGCACCACTGCGACCTGCGAGCGGTTTACACGCCTCGGCGACCCATCGACATGCGCTTCCACACGCACGACGACAGGCGCGTTCAGTCGTCGCGCGGAACCAGCAGGGCTCGCTGCTCGGGCAGGCGCGACCACGGTGCCACCTCGACGACGGTGCAGACAGATCCGGAGCCGGTTCCCGCGCGGGACCTGGCGCAGGCCCTCGCTCAGGTGTGCGCGCAGCTCGTCGCCCTCGGGCCGGACGAGCTCGAGCTGGTTCCCGGCCGATTCCGCGAGCACGAGCGCCTCCAGCCGCAGCATCACAGCGGGCGCGGGCAGCTCGGACAGCTTCGGTGCCAGCGCGGTACGCAGGCGGGCGGGATCGGCGGTTGCGTCGCGAAGCGTCACTGTCCGCCGCCACGAGCCGCCGCCGACCAGGCGCCCGGCGAGCGCGAGCTTGCGCAGGGCCCGCCCACCGCGTTCCTGCCGGGCGAGCAGCCGGTCGACGAGCACGCCGAGCGAGCGCCGCAGCGTGAGCTCGTTGCCGACCGCCTCCGGAAACTCGAGCGACTCGACCAGCTCCGCCGGAGGCCTCCGCCCCCGCACGCGCCGCTTCGAGCCGCCTCTCGCCAGGCCCCAGGCGCGCCGGCCGTCCGGCCCCAGTCGTTCGGCCACGGCGCCACCCGGAAGCCCGGCAAGCTCGCCAAGCCTCTTGACCCCCAGCTCCTTCAGTTCCTCCTGCCGCTGCGCGCCGAGCGCGAGCAGGTCGATCGGCAGCGGTGCGAGGAACTCCCGCGTCCGCTCGTCGGAGACGACCAGCGCCTGCCCGGAGCGCGCGACGTTCGCCGCGGCCAGCGCGGTGAACTTCCGTGTCGCCGCGCCCACGCGCGCGTCCCAGCCGGCACCGGCCGCCTGCAGCGCCCGCTTGAGCGCCGGCTCGAGCCCGCCGTAGAGCCGCTCGACGCCGCGCGTCTCGAAATACGCGCATCCCGGCGCTGCCGAGTCGACCGCGAAGCCTGCATCCTCGAGCGACCGCACGATCCCTTCCCACGCCTCCTCCGCCGAGGCGGGATCGGGATCGACAAGCTGTAGCGACGGGCACGTCGCCAGTGCCTCACCCAGCCGCATCCCCGGCTTCACGCCCGCCGTCTCGGCGGCGGCGGTCACCGGCCCGAGGAGCGCCTCGACCCCAGGCTCCGGCCCGAGCGCGGCCGGCGCGAGCTGCAGCCGAGGCCGCTCCCGCAGCGCGACGCGCAGCTCGAACCCGGGGATGACGAGGCAGGCGATCATGGGAACGTATGTTCTATCCGAACACACGTTCCCCTGTCAAGTACAGTTCAAAAGCGTGAAGCAGATCTGGAGCAGCCAGGTTGCGCAGGTCGCCGCGAAGTACGGCGAGAACGCGCCTACCGCCGCCGTCTGCTGCAACGCCTGCCGGACCTGCCTGACCACGAACCTGATCGGGCTCGCCACGGCAGCGCTCGCGGCCGCGGGCTACCGAATCGCCCGTTTGGCGCGTCGGCCGACGTAGCGATGCGAGCGACGATCATGTACGGCGCCTTCGACGTTCGAGTCGAGAGCGTCCCTGACGCGCAGCTCGTCGAGCCGACCGACGCCGTCGTTCACGTCACCCGCGCTGCCATCTGCGGCAGCGACCTCTGGCCCTACAAGTCGATGGAGCCGAGCGAGGCCGGCCGGCGCATGGGGCACGAGTTCGTGGGAGTCGTCGAGGACGCCGGCGCCGACGTTCGCTCGGTCAAGCAGGGAGATTTCGTCATCTCGCCGTTCCTCTGGTCCGACGGCACCTGCGTCTTCTGCCGCGAAGGGCTGCAGACCTCGTGCCTCCAAGGCGGGCGGTACGGCGACCCGGGCGTCGACGGCGGCCAGGGCGAGGCCGTGCGCGTGCCGCAGGCCGACGGGACGCTGGTCGTGCTGGAGTCGAAGCCCGACGACGAGCTGCTGCCGTCGCTGCTGACGCTGACGGACGTGATGGGCACCGGCCTCCACGCGGCGCTGGCGGCGCGGGTCGGGCCTGGCAAGACGGTCGCCGTCGTGGGCGACGGGGCGGTCGGGCTCTGCGGCGTGATCGCTTCGAAACGGCTCGGGGCCGAGCGGGTGATCCTGCTCGGCCGGCATCGTGAGCGGACCGCGCTGGGGCGCGAATTCGGCGCGGACGAGGTCGTCGAGGAGCGCGGCGACGAGGCGCTGGAGCGCGTGCACGAGCTCACGGACGGCTTCGGCCCCCACTCCGTCCTCGAGTGCGTCGGCGAGGAGCAGGCGATCGCGACCGCGGTTGAGCTCGCGCGCCCGGGCGGCGCGGTCGGGCGGGTCGGGGTTCCGCAGCAGGAGGCGTTCCCGGGCAACGACGCGTTCTGGAAGAACGTCTCCGCCGGCGGCGGGCCGGCACCGGCGCGCGCGTACATCGAGGAGCTGCTACCGGACGTGCTCGAAGGCCGGATCGAGCCCGGCCGCGTCTTCGACCGGACGACGGGCCTCGACGGCGTGCCCGAGGGCTACCGCGCGATGAACGACCGCGAGGCGCTCAAGGTGTTGATCGAACCCACTTGACATCCGTACTCAGGTACGGGTCCACAATGGTGTCAGCATGCGGATCGGAGAGGTCGCCAGGCGCGCCGGCGTGAACGTCGAGACCCTGCGCTACTACGAGCGCCGGGGCCTGCTCGAGGAGCCGCCGCGGGGGATCAACGGCCACCGCGACTACGACGAGGAGACGGTGCGGTTCGTGAAGGCCGTCAAGGAGGCGCAGCGGCTCGGCTTCACGCTCGAGGAGATCGCCGAGCACGCGCGGCTGACCGGCGTCGGCCGGGCGCACGAGGCGGTGCGGACGCGGGTCGCGCAGAAGCTGGACGAGATCGACGAGCGGATCGCGAGCCTGCGTCGCGTGCGCGAGGAGCTCGAGCGCGTCGTCGGGTGCGCCTGCGACTCGCTCGACCACTGCACCTGCGGCGCCGCCTTCCTCGCCCGCGGCGGCCGCGACCCACGGTTCGGACCGCTGCTCCACGTGACGAACGGCGAGAGCGCCGGCAACACGCTGCGGCAGACGACGCTCGGCGGCGCGGTCCTCTCCTGGCAGGACGTGCTGAACGAGGGGCCGGTGCCAGCCGTGACGCCGGGCGAGCTGCGGGCGGTGCGTGCGCGGTTCCTGAGCGACTGCGGCTGGGGGTCGGAGCGGTCGCTGCTGGAGTCGCTCGAGCGGCGCGACCGCCTCTTCGAGCACGCGCTGGAGGCGGACACGAGCGTGGTGCTCTGGTTCGAGCACGACCTCTACGACCAGCTGCAGCTGCTGCAGGCGCTGACGCTCGCCGGCGCTGCCCCGCTCGAGCTGATCCAGGCGGACGCCGACCTCGGGCCGCTCCAGCCCCACGAGCTGGAGGAGCACTGGCCGCAGCGCCGGCCTGTGGCACTGCACACGCGCTCGCTCGCGCGCAAGGCGTGGGACGCGTTCCGAGCCCCGGAGCCGACCGGACTGGTCGAGCTGGCCGGCCGCGACACGCCGGCACTCCCCCACCTCGGCCCGGCGCTGCTGCGGTTGCTGGAGGAGCTGCCCGACGCGCGAACGGGCCTGTCGCGCACCGAGCGGCAGTTGCTCGAGCCGCTGCTCGACGGGCCGAAGCGGCCGTTCGAGCTCTTCGTGGCGAGCCAGGCGCAGGAGGAAGCCGCGTTCCTCGGTGACGCGTGGGCGTGGAAGCGGCTGGCCGAGCTCGTGCCGCTGATCGAGGAGCTGCCGGCCCCACCGCCGCTCGGCGAACCGCGCGAGTTCATGGCCGCCCGAGTGACGCTCACGCCGCTCGGCCGCGACGTGCTCGCCGGGAAGGCCGACCGCTTCGACTCCGCCCCGCTCGACCGCTGGCTCGGCGGGACGCGCGTCGACGGGGCCTGGCGCTGGGACGCGGCTAGGCGACGACTTCGGCCGCCGGGCCGACCATCCGGCTGAAGCGCGGCACGACCTCGAGGATGCTCTCCTGCGCGCAGAAGGCGATGTCCTCCTCGAGCCCCGGCGGGCCGTACGTGCGCGCGTTGATGCCGTCGATCGCCTTCGGGAAGCGCTCGGCCACGATCTCCGCCGCGATCGCCGCGTCCGTGCGCTCGCCGCCGGCCAGCCGCACGATCCGGCCGGCGCAGTAGGCGTCGTCGATCGCGAACGCGCCCTTGTAGCCGGCGCAGTCGACGGTGTAGTTCGCCCCGCTCTCGCGCGCGTGCGCGGCAACCGCGTCGAGGTTCAGGAGCGCGCCGAGCACGACCTGCTCGCAGGCCTCGGCCGCCGCGACGATCGAGCGCGTGCCGTTCGTGGTCGAGAGGATCAGCGTCTCCGCCTGCGGTTCGCGGAACTCGCGTGGCGATGCGCCCGCATCGAAGGCTTCGACCCGCTGCGCCTCACGCTCGCCGCCCGTGATCGCCTCGTCGCCGAGCTCGGCCTTGAGCGCCAACGCGTCCTCGATCTCGGCGCAGCAGAGCACTCGCCGGTACCCGGCCGCGAGCGCCTGCGCGACCGTCGAGGTGGCGCGCATCACGTCGACGACGATCCCGAGCGGCGCCGCGGCCGCCTCGGCGGGAGTAAGGGCGACGTGAGCCCTCACAACGATCCTCTCAGGTCTCTGGCGCTTGGCTGGCGGTGCCGCGCCGGAGGGGACAGTGCGTAGTGCACGGCCCCGGAGCGCGCGGTGCCGCCAGACATGCGAGGCGGGGGCGGAGCCGGGCTTCGCCTGGCAGTAGCCCGCGCCGGCCAGTGACCTGAGAGAGCGACGTGACAGCGCATCGCGGCACTACGCTACTTCAGGTTTCTCCAGTGGCTTACTGCTATCGACACCCGAACCGCGAGACGTTCGTCTCCTGCTCCGAGTGCGGCCGCCCGATCTGCGCCGAGTGCATGACGGCCGCGCCGGTCGGCCAGCGCTGCCCCGAGCACTCGGGTAAGCCGCAGGGGGCGAGCCGGATCAGCTCGGGCATGCGGCGCGGCGCCTTCGAGGGGACGGGCGCGCTCGTGACGAAGGCGCTGCTGGCGATCAACGTCCTCATCTACGTGATCACCGCGGCCCAAGGTGGCGGTTTGAACGCGCCAGGCGGGAAGCTGTTCTACGACTGGCTGCTCTACGGGCCGGCGGTCGCGAACGGCGACTGGTGGCGCCTGTTCACGAGCGCGTTCCTGCACGCAGGGCTCTTCCACATCGCCTTCAACATGTACTTCCTCTGGTTCGTCGGCTCGGCGGTCGAGCAGGCGCTCGGGCGCGGACGCTTCATCCTGCTCTACATCGTCTCCGCGCTCGCCGGCTCGGCGGGAGCGCTCGTCTGGACGCCAACCGCCTTCACAGTCGGCGCTTCGGGCGCGCTCTTCGGCCTTCTGGGGGCGGCGCTAGTTTTGGAGCGGCAGCGGAACTTTGTGCTAGGTGGCTCCGCCCTGGCATTGATCGTAATCAACCTGCTCTTTGGTCTCGTCCCGAGCCTGGTGCCCGGTTCGACGATCAGAATCTCGATCGGCGGCCACATCGGCGGCCTGATCGGCGGGATCCTCTGCACGCTCGTCTTCTCGAAGTTCGGCCGCGGCCACGCCGCCTACAGCCGCGTCGGGCTGTGGGGGATCGCCGGGGTGCTCGCGATCGGCCTCGCCAGCATCGCCGTCGCGTACCTCAAGGTTCGCGGGTACGCAACCTAAGGCGTCGCTTGCGACGCCGACCGTAGAGGCTGTGCCGGCTTTGCCGGTATGGCCGTCTTAACCGCCGCGTTCGACCGCGTAGAACCGGTCGAGCTTGTCGTGCCATGCGCGGTCGGTGCCTCCGCCGCCGTCGAGCACGTCGGCGCACCCGTCCCAGGCGAAGATCGTGTCGTTCCCGGCGCCGCCGACGATGCGGTCGCGACCGTGGTCGCCCTGGAGCTTGTCGTTCCCGGCGCCGCCGAAGAGGACGTCGTTGCCGTCGCCGCCGCCAAGGGTGTCTCGGCCAGGGCCGCCCTTGAGCACGTCGTTGCCGCCGTTGCCGCCGAGCATGTCGTTGCCGCCGAGCCCGCAGATCACGTCGTGGCGAGGCGTCCCCAAGAGGATGTCCGGCCCGGGCGTGCCGACGATCGTGCACGCGCCGGCGGGCGGGGTCGCGTGTGCCCCGCGGACGAGGAAGAGCGAGACGGTCAGGAACAGGACGGCGGTGGCCTTGATGCGGGACTCTTGGGGATTCACGGCAGCGGCACCTCCTGAAGCGACTGGCGTGCCGCACCGCCGTTGTGGCGGTGAGATCGGCAGGAAGGCCGCGAGCCGCGATCCCTCGGCCGGGGAAATCCGCGGCACAATGGGGGTGTGAGAGTCCTGCTTGCGTTCGCCGCCGCCCTCGTGCTTGCGCAGCCTGCGGAGGCGCGCATCTCGCTCGGCGTGCTCGGCAACAGCGGGCGGCTCGCCTCGCAGACCGGCCAGCGCTCGGAAGTGCGCCACGTGATCCTCGGCTGGGGCCAGGGCGCAAGCTGGGGCGCACGCCTGTCGGTGCAGTTCGCGAGTCACGCGCCGGTGCCGCTGGTCGCCTTCACGACCTCGCGCGGGTGGCCGCATCCGTACGAGGCGATCACTCCGCTGGCCGTCGCCCGTGGGAACGGCGACGACTACCTCACCGCGCTCAACAGCGCGATCGCGGCGTGGGCGCGGCCGGTCTTCATCCGCCCGTTCCCGGAGATGAACGGGCACTGGAATCGCTACTGCGCCTACACCGCGAGCGGGCGCTTCAAGGGCGCAGCGCACTCGACGGCGGCGTTCCGCAAGGCCTTCGCGCGTGTCTACCTGCTCCTGCACGGCGGCACGGCGGCACAGCTGAACGCACGCCTGCGGGCCCTAGGCCTGCCGGGCGTAACGCACGACTACGACCTGAACCCAACCCCGGACCTGCGCGTGGTCTGGAACCCGCAGGGCTACGGCAGCCCGAACCTTCCTGGCAACAGCGCGCAGGCCTACTACCCCGGGAACCGCTACGTGGACGTGGTCGCGAACGACCTCTACGACATCGGCGGCAAGGCCGAATGGGCAGCGAACGACCGGCTCTACCGCGCCCACCCGGCCAAGCTCTACGCGATCGCCGAGTGGGGCCTCTGGGGCATCGACGACCCGGCCTTCGTGCGCCGGATGGGCGGCTGGGCCCGGACGCATCGGCGGCTGATCCTGCTCTCGTGGTTCGAGAGCCGTCCCGGCTCGATCTTCGACCTCGCGAACAAGCCCGCCAGCCGAGCGGCGTACCGGCGCTACATCACGCCGCTCGGCTGACGTCGGCCGCTTCAGGCCGGGCGGTTCGTGATGTGCACGTAGATCTTGTCCCCGCCGCAGTCGTCCCGGAGCGCGACCTGGCCGGTCCGGCCCTCGCCCTGCCAGGAGACCTCGGAGTCGTGGTCCTCCAGCTCCTCGAACAGGACCTTGTAGCCGGCGGCCTCGAACTCCTTCACGTACTCGTCGTGCGCTTCGTCGAGGTCGCCGTCCCAGTAGCCCTCGACGACCTCGGTCGGCCCCTGCGTCGACTGCTTGGTCAGCGTCGTCTCCTCGACCATCGGGAAGCTCGGCGGCAGGTTCGGCGCTTCGGAGAGCGGCGAGCCGTCGCAGGCCGCCTGCGCCTGCGGGTTCGGTGCCTCGGACTCCTCGTCTCCGCCGCCCCCGCAGCCGGCGACGCCGAACGCGAGCACCGCAAGCGCGCACAGCAATGCGGCCTGCCTCATGTGACGTTCCTTTCCGAGATCCCCCGCGCGGGAGCCTAACCGGCTCAGCCGCCTGTTGCGACAGCCTCGATCCCGGACTCGGCCAGCGCCGCCTGGGCCGCGGCGAGTCGCGCCAGCGGCACGCGGTAGGGCGAGCAGCTGACGTAGTCGAGCCCGAGCCGGTGGCAGAAGGCGACCGAGTCGGGCTCGCCGCCGTGCTCGCCGCAGATGCCAAGCTTCAGGTCTTCCTTGACGCTGCGGCCCCGCTCGACGGCGATGCGCATCAGGTCGCCGACCCCTTCCTGGTCGAGCGTCTCGAACGGGTTGCGCTCGAGCACGCCGTCCTCGAGGTAACGCGTCAGGAACTTGCCCTCCGCGTCGTCGCGCGAGAAGCCGAGCGCCGTCTGCGTGAGGTCGTTGGTGCCGAACGAGAAGAAGTCGGCGTGCTCGGCGATCTCGTCCGCCCGGATGCACGCGCGCGGGAGCTCGATCATCGTCCCGACGAGGTACTCGACCGTCCCGCTCTCTTCCTGCGCGGTCGCGACCGTGATCGCGCGCAGGCGATGCAGTTCCTCGGCGAAGCCCACGAGCGGATGCATGATCTCGACGAGCGGCGCCTCGCCCGTCCGCTCCTCGACCGCGGCCGCGGCGCGGATGATCGCGCGCACCTGCATCTCGTAGATCTCCGGCCAGAGCAGGCCGAGGCGGCAACCCCGGGTGCCGAGCATCGGGTTCGACTCCTGCAGCGCCTTGATCCGCTCGCGCATCCGCTCGTCCTTCGCCTCCTCGAGCGGCGGCAAGAACTCGTGCAGCGGCGGGTCGAGCAGCCGGATCGTCACCGGCAGGCCGGCCATCGCCTCGAAGATCCCCTCGAAGTCGCTCTGCTGGTGCGGCAGGAGCTTGCCGAGCGCGGTGCGGCGCTCGTCCTCGCCCGAGGCCATGATCATCTCGCGCACGACCGGGAGCCTGTCCTCGGCCATGAACATGTGCTCGGTGCGGCAGAGGCCGATCCCCTGCGCACCAAACTCGCGAGCCTTGGCGGCGTCGTCGGGCGTGTCGGCGTTGGCGCGCACCTTCAGGCGGCGCAGCTCGTCGGCCCAGCCGAGGATCGTCTCGAAGTCCTCGTTGATCTGCGGCGGCACGAGCGGCACCTCGCCGACCATGACGCGGCCGGTACCGCCGTCGATCGTGAGCGTGTCGCCCTCGGCGAGCTGCTGCCCGCCGATCGTGAGCGCGCGCTTGTCGAGGTCGATCGTGAGGTCCTCGCAGCCGGCCACGCAGGGCTTGCCCATCCCACGAGCGACGACGGCCGCGTGCGAGGTCATGCCGCCGTGGGCGGTCAGGATCCCGGCCGCCTGGATCAAGCCGTGGATGTCGTCCGGCGTCGTCTCCCAGCGGACGAGGATCACGCTCTCCCCCGCCTTGCCGCGCTCCTCGGCGGTGTCGGCGTCGAGCACGACCGCGCCGCAGGCCGCGCCCGGCGAGGCGTTCAGCCCGCGCGCGGCGACCTCGAGCTTCGCGGTGGGGTCGATCATCGGGTGCAGCAGCTGGTCGAGCTGCGCCGGGTCGATCCGGACGACGGCCTCCTCGTGCGAGATCAGGCCCTCGTCCACCATCGAGACGGCGGCCTTCAGCGCGGCCGCGGCGGTGCGCTTGGCCGAGCGCGTCTGCAGCAGGTAGAGCCGGCCCTCCTCGACCGTGAACTCGATGTCCTGCACGTCCTTGTAGTGCTCCTCGAGCCGGCGCATCGTGTCGGTCAGCTGGCCGAACGCCTCGGGCAGCTGCTGCTCCATCGAGGCCAGCGGCTGCGGCGTGCGGATCCCGGCGACTACGTCCTCGCCCTGCGCGTCGGCGAGGAACTCGCCGTAGAGCCCCTGCTCGCCGGTGGACGGGTCGCGCGTGAAGGCGACGCCGGTGCCGGAGCCTTCGCCCTTGTTGCCGAAGACCATCTCGACGACGTTGACGGCGGTACCGAGGTCGTCGGGGATCCGGTGCGCGCGGCGGTAGACCTGCGCCCGCGGCGTGTCCCACGAATCGAAGACGGCCCGCACCGCGCGGGCGAGCTGGTCGCGGGCGTCCTGCGGGAAGGGAGCGCCGGTGTCCTCCTGGTAGATCTGCTTGAAGGTGTCGACCAGGTCGCGCAGGTCGTTCGCATCGAGCTCGACGTCCTGCTGCACGCCCCGCTCGGACTTCAGGTCGGTAAGCGCCTGCTCGAAGCGGTGGCCGTCGACGCCTTCGACCACCTCGCCGTACATCTGGATCAGGCGCCGGTAGGAGTCGAAGGCGAAGCGCGGGTTGCCGGTGCTCGCGGCGAGGCCCTCGACCGCGTCGTCGTTCAGGCCGAGGTTGAGGATCGTGTCCATCATCCCCGGCATCGAGACGGCCGCGCCCGAGCGGACGGAGACGAGCAGCGGGTCCTGGGGGTCGCCGAAGCGCTTGCCGGTCTGCTGCTCGAGCGCGTCGATGTGTTGCTCGATCTCCTCGGGCAGCCCGTCCGGGAGCTGCTGGCCGTTCGCCATGTAGTCACGGCAGGCGTCGGTCGTGATCGTGAAGCCCGACGGCACCGGGACGCCGAGCTGGGTCATCTCGGCGAGGCCCACGCCTTTGCCGCCGAGGAGCTCGCGGCCTCCCTCGGAAGGCTCGTCGAAGCCGTAGACGTAGCGCCCGTCCCCTCGCATTGCGAGAAATCTTCCCACAGGGAGTCAGCGTAAGCGCTCGGCGGGCGTTCGCTAGGCTGGCCGCATGAAGCTCGAGGGAGTGCACCACGTCACCGCGATCACCGGCGACGCCCCGCAGAACGTCGACTTCTACGCCCGCGTCCTCGGCCTGCGCCTCGTCAAGAAGAGCGTCAACCAGGACGACCCGACCGTCTACCACCTCTTCTACGGCGACGAGGAGGGCGCGCCGGGCAACGACATCACCTTCTTCGAGTACCCGGGCGCGCGGCAGGGCAAGGCCGGGGCCGGCATGGTGCACACGATCGGCTGGCGCGTGGCGTCGCCCGAGGCGGTCGATTTCTGGGAAAGCCGCCTGGCCGACGAGGGCATCGCCGGCGAACGCTATCCCGACGGCAGCTTCGCCTTCCGCGACCCCGAGGGCCTGCGGCACGCGCTGATCCCCGGCGAGAGCCCGGACGAGCCGCTGATCGCCGACCACCCCGAGGTGCCGAAGGAGTTTGCGCTGCAGGGCTTCCATGGCGTCCGTGCCTATGCCCACGACCCCGAGCAGAGCCGGCGCTTCCTCGAGGAGACGCTGGAGTTCGAGCCGCAGGGCGAGACGGGCTGGGAGGCGCGCGGCGAGCACCGCGGCGGCCTCTACCTCTTCGACCAGAGCGACGAGGTCGGCGTGCCGGGCGCAGGCACCGTCCACCACGTCGCCTGGGCCTCGCCCGTGGACGAGCACGAGGCCTGGCAGCAGCGCGTCGCCGAGAGTGGCGCCCACCCGACGCCCGTGATCGACCGCTACTACTTCAAGTCCGTTTACTTCCGCGAGCCGAGCGGCGTCCTGTTCGAGATCGCCACGATCGGCCCGGGCTTCACGGCCGACGAGCCGCTGGAGACGCTCGGCGAGCACCTCTCGCTGCCGCCGAATTACGAGCACCTGCGCGACCGGCTCGAGGGCGTCCTGACGCCGCTGCCGGTCTCGGCGCGCGCGCTTCGCACCGGCAAGTGACCATCTCGTACCTCGAGCGGCCCGCCGAGGGAGAGCCGGCGGGCCTACTCGTCCTCTTCCACGGCCGCGGCGTCGACGAGCGCGACCTCTTTCCGCTGCTGGACGAGCTCGACCCGCCGCGGCGCCTGCTCGGCGTCACCCCGCGCGGGCCGCTCTCGCTTCCGCCCGGCGGCCGGCACTGGTACGCCTTCCAGGAGGTCGGCTATCCCGATCCGGCGACCTTCCTCGAGACCTACGCCGCGCTGACCGAGTGGCTCGACAGCCTGGGCTTCGCGCCCGAGCGGACGGTGCTCGGCGGCTTCTCCCAGGGCGCGGTGATGACCTACGCGCTCGGCCTCGGCGAAGGACGGCCGCGGCCGGCGGCGCTCGTCGCGCTGAGCGGCTTCATGCCGACCGTGCCCGGCTTCGAGCTCTCACCGGAGCCGCCCGTGCCGCCGGCCGCGATCGGCCACGGCACCTACGACCCCGTGATCTCGGTCGAGTTCAGCCGCCGGGCGCGCGAGCTGCTCGAGGCCGCCGGCGGCGAGGTGCTCTTCCGCGAATACCCGCTCCCCCACGCCGTCGACCCGGGCTTCCTCGCCGAGCTCGCGCCGTGGCTGGCCTCGAAGCTCCCTACTTGACCGGCGGCACGTAGCCCGGACGCCGCCGGGCACGGAAATCGGCCAGCCACGCGAGCGCGCGCAGGCCCATCCAGACCGGCGTCAGCAGCACGTAGAAGACGACCGCGGCGAAGCCGAGGATCACCCACCACGTCGCCCAGCGCCAGAGCGGAACCGGCGGCTTCGGCCTCACCGGACGGGAGCGCGCTCCCGCGTTCCGGCCTCGGCCCGCCGCCGCTCGACGAGCCGGATCACCCGCGCGGCCGTCTCCTCGATCGAGAGGTCCGAGATCTCGATCACCGGGCAGCCGAGCCGGCGGTGCAGCGTCTCGGCCTCCTCCAGCTCCGCGTAGATCTCGAGCAGCTCGGCGTAGGCCCGCTCGCCGCCGCCCAGCCGCCGCGCCCGCTGCTTGCGGATCTCGCGCAGGCGCTCCGCGTCGATCGTCAGGCCGACGATCTTCGTCGGGTCGATCGTGAACAGCGACGAGGGGGGCTCGATCCCCTTCACCACCGGCACGTTCGCGGTCTTGTAGCCGAGGTAGCCGAGGTACATCGAGAGCGGCGTCTTCGAGGTGCGCGAGACGCCGACGAGCACGAGGTCCGCGTCGTGGAGCCCCGCGCCGACGCCGTCGTCGTACTTGACCGCGAACTCGATCGCCGCGATCCGCTTGAAGTAGGCCGTGTCGAGCGGCGGCCGGGCGCCGGGGGTCATCTTGGCGGCGACGCCGGCGACCCGCGCGACGGCCTCGATCGGATGCCCGAGCAGGTCGCAGTAGTGGAGCTTGTAGCGCCGGCAGATCGCGCGCGCGGCTTCGCGCAGCTCGGGGTGGACGAGCGTGTAGACGATCACGGCGGGCCGCCCCTTGGCGCGGTTGAGCGCGAGGTGGAGATCGTCCACCGTCTCCACGCGCGGGTGCCGGATCTCCTCGAACTCCTGGTCCGGAAACTGCGCCTCGAGCGCGTGCACGAGCCGCACGGCGGTCTCGCCGGTGGAGTCCGAGATCACGTGCAGCTCGACAGGAGGTCCCGAGGACACGCGGGCATTCTCACCGCTGCGGCTCGATAACGTAGGCGCCCATGCCGAGCGACGTCGTCACGATGGACAAGATCGTCTCCCTCACGCGGCGGCGCGGCTTCGTCTTCCCCTCGTCCGAGATCTACGGCGGCCTCGGCTCGACCTACGACTACGGCCACTACGGCGTCCTCATGCGCGACAACATCCGCCAGCTCTGGCTGCGCGCGATGGTGCGCGAGCGGGACGACATCGTCGCGCTCGACTCCGCGGTCATCCTCAACCCGCGCGTCTGGGAGGCGTCCGGGCACGTCAGCGGCTTCACCGACCCGCTGGTCGACTGCCGGACCTGCAAGCTCCGCTTCCGCGAGGACCAGCTCGCCGACGCCCAGTGCGGCCGCAAGCCCTCCAAGCACCCTGGGGAGACGCCGGACTGCGATCTCACCGAGGCACGGCAGTTCAACCTGATGTTCGAGACGCAGGTGGGAGCCCTCGAGGACGCGAGCTCTGCCGCCTACCTGCGGCCCGAGACCGCGCAGGGCATCTTCATCAACTTCAAAAACGTGCTGCAGCTCGCGCGCCGCAAGCCGCCGTTCGGCATCGCCCAGATCGGCAAGGCCTTCCGCAACGAGATCACGCCGGGGAACTTCGTCTTCCGGGTTCGCGAGTTCGAGCTGATGGAGATGGAGTACTTCGTCCCGCCCGACGAGGCGTCCGAGTGGCACCGCTACTGGATCGAGGAGCGGAAGAACTGGTATCTGAGGTACGGCGTGCGCGAGAGCATGCTTCGTGTGCGCGAGCACGGCGAGGACGAGCGCTCGCACTACTCGACCGCCACGAGCGACATCGAGTACCTCTACCCGATCGGCTGGTCGGAGCTCGAAGGCGTCGCCAACCGCGGCGACTACGACCTGACGCAGCACACCCAGCACTCGGGGACGAAGCTCGAGTACGTCGGCGAGGGCGGGGAGCGCTACACGCCGTGGGTGATCGAGCCCGCGGTGTCGATCGAGCGGATCTTCGTCGCCCTGCTCGCCGACGCCTACGACGAGGAGGTCGTGGAGGAGCGCCAGCGGACGCTGTTGCGATTGCATCCCGCCATGGCGCCGGTCAAGGCCGCGATCCTGCCGCTGATCTCGAAGGAGCAGGCGGGCATGGTCGAGCCGGCGCGCAAGCTCTACGAGGAGCTCCGCCGTCACCACCTGGTCGAGTACGACGACGGCGGGAACATCGGCCGCCGCTATCGCCGGCAGGACGAGATCGGGACGCCGTGGGCGTTCACGATCGACGACGTGACGCTCGAGGACGGGACGGTCACGGTCCGCGACCGCGACTCGCTCTCTCAGGAGCGGCTGCCGCTCGAGGGCGTGCGCGCCTGGCTCGACGACGCGCTCGAACGGCCGTGGGCGCCGCCGCCCAGGGACTAGGGAAGAAGCCCGGCAGCAGCGCCGTCTGGTTGGCGTCCGTTCCGTGGACGCGCCTACCCATAGACAGCGGGCCCCTGGCCGGGCCCGCTTGTCTTTTCCTAAACGGCCGGTGCGGCCAAGCCACCCCGGCCACTCATGGTCGGCGTCGCAAGCGCCGCCTTAGCTCGCGAGCGTCCGCAGGCGGAAACCGCCGTGGTACTCGTACGAGGCGGTGATCACGCCGAGGGCCTCGCGCGCGGCGCGCTCGCTCAGGCCGGCCTCGTGCGCCTCGGCGAGTGGCCGCTGCAGCAGGCCCTCGATCCCGAGCAGGCCCTCATGCGAGAGCGGCAGCGCACCGTTCGCGCAGTTGGCACAGACCGCGCCCCCGGCACGCGGCGAGTAGCCGGCGAGCCCGGTCTCGGCGCCGCAGTCGGCGCAGCTGGTCACGTGCGGCAGGTAGCCGGAGAGCCAGAGCAGCTTGAGCTGGAACGACAGCACGAGCGGGTCCGCCTGCGGCCGGCGGGCGCCGGGCTCGAGCTCGTCGAGCAGCTCGAGGAAGCGCGCCAGCGCCCGAAAGGCGCGCTCGTTCGCCTCCTGCTCGGGGAACAGGCGCAGCATCGCCTCGGCCGCGACGAGGCCGACGTTCAGCCGGTACGAATCCTCGCGGGCGGCATGGTGGGAGCGCAACAACGACACCCCGGTGACCGTCTGGAGCTCGCCGCTGCCCTGGTGGAGCTGCAGCTCGACGTGGCTGAGCGGCTCGAGGCGCGCCCCGAACCGGGACTTCGTCTTGCGGACGCCCTTGGCGACCGCGCCGACGCGTCCGCGGTCGAGCGTGTAGAGGTGCAGCACCCGGTCCGCCTCGCCGAGGCGAAACGAGCGCAGCACCACCGCCTCGGTGGTGTAGGAGCGGCCAGCCATCCCGCGCTCAAGTGTAGTTCCGGCCCAGGCCGGGAATCCGCGCGCATGGCCACGGTGCAGATGTACACGACGCGCTGGTGCGGCTACTGCGTCCGCGCCAAGACGCTGCTCGAGTCGCGCGGGATCGAGTTCGAGGAGATCTCGCTGGACGACGATCCCGGCTTCCGCCGCCGGCTGCTCGCCCTCACCGGCGGCTGGACGGTGCCGCAGATCCTGATCGACGGCCGCCCGGTCGGCGGCTACACCGAGCTGTGGCAGCTCGACCGCAGCGGCGAGCTCGAACGTCTCGCCGCATAGCGAGAGCGGGGCTTCCGCCCCGCTCTTCAGGACCCCCACTTCGTCCCGACGCGTTGGGTGATGGCCAACGGCGTCGGGTCTGAAACGTATAGGAGTAGTAGTTGCGAGCCGTACTAGAAGCGCTGGCAGCCCGGGCAGAACCACGTCCCGCGGCCGGCGGCGCGGATCTTCTCGATCGGCGTGCCGCAGCGCTCGCACGGCTCGCCCTCGCGGCCGTAGACCTTGAACTCGTGCTGCATCCGGCCGGAGCCGCCGTCCGGAGTGCGGTAGTCGCGCAGCGTCGCGCCCTGGCGCGCGATGCCTGCGTTGAGCGCGGCGCGAATGCCGCGATGCAAGGCCCGCAGCTCGTCCTCGTCGAGCTCGCCCGCCGGGCGCTGGGGGTGGATCCGCGCCCGCCAGAGCGCCTCGTCCGCGTAGATGTTCCCCACGCCTGCGAGCCTGCGCTGGTCGAGGATCGTCGCTTTGACCGGCGCGCGCCTGCCGGCGAGGGTCTCGCCCAGCCGCTTCGTCGTGAAGGCCTGCGCGAGCGGCTCGCGGCCGAGTCGCGTGTCGAGGTACGGCTGGGCCTCTCCGGGCTCCGCGAGCAGCCAGGTGCCGAAGCGGCGCACGTCCCGGTAGACCAGCTCGGTGCCGTCGTCGAGCTCGATCACCGCACGGCGGTGGGGATCGTCCTCCGGGAGACCGTGCACGTGCAGCAGGCTCCCCGTCATGCGGAGGTGAACCAGGAGCGCGCGACCGGATTCGAAGCGGACAACGAGATATTTCCCGCGACGGTCGACGGCTTCGACGCGCTCGCCGACAAGCTCGGCGGCCACTTCGAGCGGGTCGTCCGGGCGGGTGAGGCGCGGATCGAGGATCTCGACACGGTCGAAGCGGCGGCCCGCGAGCACCGGCTCGAGCCGGCGGCGGACGGTCTCGACCTCTGGCAGCTCGGGCATGCGGCCAGCGTAGTCCGGTAGGGCTAGGTCACGACGTCGAGGATCACCGAGCGCTCGGGCGGCGGCTCGTCGGCGATCGTGTACGCGGCGAGCAGCTCGGGCGTTGCCTCGTCAGCGGCCGCGTCGGTGGAGGCGTGGATCTCCGCGAGCGCTTCGCCCTCGGCCACGCGGTCGCCGCGCTTGCGGTGCAACACGATCCCGACGGCGTGGTCGATCGAGTCGTCCTTGGTCCGGCGCCCCGCTCCGAGATGGAGCGCCGCCTGGCCCACCGCGACGGCGCCGAGCTCGGAGACGTAGCCCCTCTGCGGTGACGCCACCTCACGCACCACGGGCGCCGTCGCCAGCGCGTCCTCCGCGGGATCGCCCCCCTGGGCCCGGATCCAGCGCTCGTAGGCCTCGAAGGCCGTACCGTCGGCGATCGCCTGCATCGCGCGGACGCGTCCTTCCTGCTCGTCGATGCCGAGATCGGAGACGGCCAGCAGCCGCGAGGTCGCGGCGAGCACGAGCTCGAGAAAGTCGGCCGGCCCGTCACCCTTGACCGTGGCGATCGCCTCGCGGATCTCGAGCGCGTTCCCGACCGCACGCCCGAGTGGCTGGTCCATGTCGGTCAGCAGGCACACGACCTCGCGGCCGGAGCGGGCGCCGAGGTCGAGCATCGCCGCGGCGAGCGCGCGGGCGTCGTCGATCGACTTCATGAAGGCGCCGTCACCGACCTTCGCGTCGATCACGATCGCGTCCGCGCCGCCGGCGATCTTCTTCGACATGATGCTCGCCGCGATCAGCGAATAGTTGTCGACGGTCGCCGTCACGTCGCGCAGGGCGTAGAGCTTCTTGTCCGCCGGAACGAGGTTCGCGCTCGCGCCGATGATCGCCATCCCCGCGTCGCGCACCTGCGCCACGAACTCGTCGATCGAGAGCTCGACGCGGAAGCCCGGGATCGACTCGAGCTTGTCGAGCGTCCCGCCCGTGTGACCGAGCCCGCGGCCGCTCATCTTTGCGAACGGGACGCCGCAGGCCGCCACGATCGGGCCGACCGCGATCGACGTCTTGTCGCCGACGCCGCCCGTCGAGTGCTTGTCGACGACTTTGCGGCCGAGAGCCGAGTGCAGGTCGACCGTGTCGCCGGTCGCGATCATCGCGTTCGTCAGCTCGTACGTCTCCTCCGGCGTCAGCCCGCGGAAGAAGATGGCCATCGCGAGCGCCGCGAGCTGGTAGTCGGGCACCTCGCCGCGGGCGTAGCCGAGCATCAGCTCGTTCCACTCCTCGGCGGACAGCGTGCCGCCGTCGCGCTTCCGCTCGATCAGCTCGGCCGGCCGGATCATCTCTCCGCCACGAAGACCGTCGCGCGTGTCCGCGCGCGAAACGGGCCCTCGAAGTCCGGCACCGAGCGGTCCAGCGCAAGCGCGAAGAAGGTCGAGTCGACATACGCCCGCACCGCCGCCGCGTTGGGGAACACGAGCGTCGCGTCGACGTCACGCCGCTCGACCCGCGCGAAATGCCGCCGCAGATGCTCTTCGCCGTTCTCCCGCGTGAACGAGCGCTCCCGGCGCGGAGAGCCAACGAGCTCCCACACCTCGGCCATGTGCTCGTCTCCGATCGTGACGGCAACGAGCAGGCCGCCGGCCTCCAGCACGCGCCGGAGCTCCGACAGCCCACCGTCGAGGTCGGGAACGTGGTAGAGCATCCAGCCGGCCACAGCGCAGTCGAACTCGCCGCCCGCAAACGGGAGCTCCTGCACGTCCGCGACCCGCGCGTCCAGCCCGCGCGCCTGTGCCAGCTCGACCATCCGCGGCGACAGGTCGGTCGCGACCACCTGAGCCGGGAGCGATGCAGCGATGCGCTCGGCGAGCTGCCCCATTCCGCAGCCGACCTCGAGCACCCGCTGCGGCTGCGCCTCGACAACAGCCGCCAGCGCCACGTCGAAGGCGTTCTCGCCCTCCAGAAACCGCGTCTGCGCGTCGCGACGCGTGGCGAGCCCGGCCTCGGTCGCGTACTGCCGCTGCACGAGCTCGGGATCGTCGAGGCGCGTCACGTCGGCTGAAAGAGCTCGATCGGATTCCCCCACGGGTCGCGAAGGAGGCACCAGCTGCCCGCCGGGCCGTCTACCCGCTCGCCGTTACGCTCCAGCCCGGCCGCCGCGCGCTCGAGATCCTCCACCTGGAGCACGATTCGGCTCCAGCCTCCGGGCTGCGCTCCCGCCTGGTCGCGCCCCGAGCTGCCCGGGCCGCTGAGCCAGAGCTCGAGGTCGCCGCTGTGGACGAGCGTGACCGGCCCGAACGAGCGTCCCTCGCGAAAGCCGAGGGGCCCGGTGTAGAAGTCGACGGCGGCCTGGAGGTCGTCAACGAGATAGCGGGCGATCGCTGTCATGGCTCGAGAATCGCGTTCCCGGGAAGCCCGCGGCCGGGCTTGTCGCCGAGCCAGGCGTTGACCGTCGCACCCACGTCCGAGAAGACGCCGTCCTCGTAGATCCGCCCTGCCGCGTTGCGACCGTGGACGTAGGCGAGCAGCAGGGCGTGCTCGCGCGAGTGGTCGGTCGACGGCGTCGTCGGGTCGCAACCGTGGTCGGAGGTGAGGATCAGCAGGTCGCCGTCGCGCAGGGCATCGAGCAGATCGGGGAGCCGGCGATCGAAGTCCTGTAGGCAGCGGTGGAAGTTGAGCGGGTCGTTGCGATGGCCCCAGAGCATGTCCGTCTCGACGAGGTTCACGAAGATCAGGCCCTCGTCGACCTCGCGCAGCAGCTTCTCGATGTGCACGATCCCGTCGATGTTCGACTGGGTCGGCTGCGAGGTGTCGATGTCCTGGCCCGCGAAGATGTCGCCGATCTTCCCGACGCCGTGCACCGTCTTGCCGGCCTCGCGGACGAGCGTGAGGTAGTTCGGCCGCTTCGGCTTGAGCGAGAAGTCGTGCCTGTTCGCGGTGCGTTCGTAGTACCCCGGCGTGCCGACGAACGGCCGGGCGATCACCCGGCCCACAGCGTGCTTGCCGGTCAGGATCTCGCGCGCGATCCGGCAGCCCTCGTAGAGCTCCTCGAGCGGAATCGTCTCCTCGTGCGCCGCCACCTGGAAGACGGAGTCCGCCGACGTGTAGACGATCCACTTGCCCGTTAGCTGGTGCTCCTCGCCGAGCTCCTGGATGATCTCCGTGCCCGAGGCCGCCTCGTTGCCGAGCACGCCACGGCCGGTGCGGTGCGAGAACGGGTCGATCACGTCGTGCGGGAAGCCCTGCGGATAGGTCGGGAAGGGCGTCTCCGTGACGACGCCCATCAGCTCCCAGTGACCCGCCGTCGTGTCCTTGCCCTTCGAACGCTCGAGCAAGCGGCCCGCGACTGCCGGGGCGCCCGGCTGCGGCGGGCAACCCTGGAGCGGCTCGATGTTCCCGAGCCCCAGCGCCTCGAGGTTCGGCAGGTCGAGGCCGCCCACCGCACGCGCCACGTTGCCGAGCGTGTCCGAGCCCTCGTCACCGTATGCGGCGGCATCCGGAAGCGCTCCCGCGCCCACGGCGTCCAGCACGATCACGCAAGCGCGCGGCACGCGGCTATTCTAGGGCGGCGATGGATGTCGTCCTCGGACTGCTCGGCCTGTTGATCTTCATCGTGTGCGTGATCGCACTCGCCGCCGCGACGACCTGGCTCGTCGTGCGCATCAGCCCGGCCAAGAGCTAAACGGGAGACAGCGGGAGGACGTCCTCGAGCGGGTGGTAGTCGAGGCCGTGCGCCTCGGCGACCGCCTGGTAGGTGATCTTCCCGTCCAGCACGTTGACGCCGCGCGCCAGCGAGCGGTCGCGGGCGACCGCCTCGGCCAGCCCGTGATCGGCGATCGCCTCCACGTAGGGCAGCGTCACGTTCGTCAACGCCTTGGTCGAGGTGATCGGGACCGCGCCGGGCATGTTGGCGACGCAGTAGTGGGTGACACCGTCGACGACGTAGACCGGGTTGCTGTGCGTGGTCGGGTGCGAGGTCTCCGCGCAGCCGCCCTGGTCGATGGCGACGTCGCAGAGCACGGCGCCGTTCTTCATCACGCCGAGCATCTCACGCGTGACCAGCTTCGGCGCGACCGCTCCGGGGATCAGCACGGCGCCGATCACGACGTCCGCCTCGACGATCGACTCCTCGATCTGCAACGTCGACGACATCACGAGGCTGACCCGCCCGGTGAGGATCTCGTCCAGGTGGCGCATTCGGTCGACCGAGCGCTCGAGGATGGTCACGCTCGCGCCCAGGCCGAGCGCGATCACGGCTGCGTTGTAGCCGACGATCCCGCCGCCGATCACGAGCACGCGGCCCGGCGCGACCCCAGGGACACCGCCGAGCAGGAGGCCGCGGCCCCCGAGCGGCTTCTCGAGGAAGTACGCGCCGGCCTGCGCGGAGAGCCGGCCGGCGATCTCGCTCATCGGCGCCAGCAGCGGCAGCGCCCGGTTGTCGGTCTCGACGGTCTCGTAGGCGACGCAGGCCGCGCCACTCTCCGCGAGCGCCCGGGTCAGCTCCTCGCTCGCCGCCAGGTGGAGGTAGGTGAAGAGCACGAGCTCCTCGCGCAGCAGCGGGTACTCGGACGGCAGCGGCTCCTTGACCTTGAGCAGGAGCTCCGCCTCGCCCCAGACCTCGTCGACCGAAGCGAGCGTCGCGCCCACGGCCCGGTAGGCGTCGTCGGGGAACGAGCTGCCCTCTCCCGCGCCGGCCTCGACGAGCACGTCGTGACCGCGCTGGACGAGCTCGCGCGCCCCGGCCGGGGTGAGCGCGATCCGGTACTCGTCCGGCTTGATCTCCTTGACGACTCCGACCTTCATGGCGGCGAAAACCCTAGCTTCTCGGCGGTCACACGAGCCTGTGGAAGAACCGGCACGCCTCCGGCATGAAACGCCACAGACACGTGTGGCCGGCCCGGATACACTCGCCTTGGGGAGGAGGCCGGGCGAACCGTAGTACGGGACGGCACCGGATCGACGGCGGCTAGCGCACGAGCTCCCGCGCGGCGGCGCCCGCGGCGTAGGCGGCCGCGAAGAACTCCGGGTCGTCGTCCGGGCCGCGGCCCATGTGGGAGAGCGGCAGGTCCTCGCAGGCCTCGCGCCAGCCCTCGCCGTCCTGCGCGACGACCGCCTCGCCGCGCACGAGCGACAGGACCGCGTCCGTGTGATGGGAGATGCCGCGGTGGCGCGGCCGCTCGTCTGCAGTCGAGGCGCGCACGGCGATCACCGGCACGCCGCCGAGCGCGAGCGCCGCGTTGGCGGCCTCCGCGGCGGCGAGCCCGCCGTGCCCGAGGCGTGTGCCCGTGCCGACGATCCCGGGGCCGATCGAGCAGACCGCGACGTCGTGCTCCCGCCGCGCCCACGCGAGCGCCGAGGCGGCCGAGACGCACTGGGCATCAGCATCGAAGCACGGTGCGACCGCCGCGGTGCTCGCGACCAGCCCGCGCGAGCGCAGGGCGCGCACCGTGTCCGAGAGCGTGACCGGCAGCGCCCCGCCGGCTAGCTGGACGTAGGCGACGCGCAGGCCTCCGAGTGCCGCGCAGACCGGGGCGACCTGGCTGTGCAACGAGCAGCAGACGACCGGCATCCCGCGCAGCTCGGCCTCGAGCTCACCCGACTCCTCGACGTGCAGGCGCGCATGCTGGAGCGGCGTGTAGGGGAGCACCATCACGTGCGCGCCCTCCTCGGCCGGAAGCTCGAGCCCGCGCGTCAGGTTGGCGTAGAGCACGTCGAAGCCGCCAGAGCCGAGCTCGAGCTCGAGCGCCTGGACGTTGACGAGCACCTCGTCCTCGAGCTCCACGGGCCCCGTCACCGAGGGATACGCCACGCAGGCAACCCCGTCGACCTCGAGGCGCACGAGCTCGTCGTAGCGCTCGGTGATCGCCGAGACCCGGCCGCGGCGCAGGCTAAGCGGCATCGCGCGCCGCCTCGGCGAGGGCGAGCGTCACCTCGACCATCTCGTGCAAGTCGGTGACCGCGATCCGCTCGTCCGGCGTGTGGATGTCGGTCATCCCGTTGGCGAGGTTGACGCACTGCAGGCCGCGCTCGTTGAAGACGTTCGCGTCCGCGCCGCCGCCCGAGAGGATGTAGGCCGGCTCGCGGCCGACCCGCTCGAGCGCGGCGGCGGCCCGACGGACGGCGAGGTCGTCCCGGCGGAAGCGATAGCCGCGCGAGAGCCCGGAGACCTGCGTCTCGACCTCGCACTCCTCGAGGCTCGCGGCGAAGGTGACCGTGTCGACCATCTCGCGGATCAGGTCGGCCAGCTTCCGCTCGTCGTGACTGCGCGCCTCGGCCGCAAACTCGCACCACTCGGGCACGACGTTCCGCGCGGTCCCGCCCGAGATCCGGCCGACGTTCGCCGAGGTCTCCTCGTCGAGGCGGCCGAGCCGGAGGTCGGCGATCGCGCGCGCCGCAGCCGCGATCGCCGAGCGGCCCTCCTCGGGATACATGCCCGCGTGCGCGGCGCGGCCGTGGAAGCGCACGTCGAGCTTCTGCTGGTTCGGCGCGCCGAGGATGATCTCGCCGATCGGACCGGCGTGGTCGTAGACGTACCCGACCTTCGCCGCGAGCCGCGACTCGTCGAAGGCCGCCGCGCCGAGCAGGCCGACCTCTTCCTTGGGCGTGAAGAGCAGCTCGACGCCGGAATGTGCTCGATCTTCCTCGACCAGGCGAGCGGTCGCCTCGAGCATCGCCGCCACCGCGGACTTGTCGTCGGCGCCGAGGATCGTGCCGGCGCCGTTGCGGACGATCTCGTCCTCGTCGACGACCGGCTCGATCGCCGCCTCGGGCGGCACGGTATCGAGGTGGGCGCAGAAGAAGACGGGCTCGCCGGCGCCGCCGTTCGACTCCAGCCGGCAGTAGATGTTCCCCATCGTCGAGCCCACCTTTGCCCCCGCGTCGTCCTCGTCGGCCTCGAGCCCGAGCGCCGAGAGGTAATCGAGCACGCGGTCGGCGACGGCCCGTTCCTCGCCCGGCGGGCTCGGCAGCGCCGCCAGCTCGACGAAGAGCGCGAGAACGTCTGGTGCCCACTCCGGCCTGGCCACTAGGCGATCGTAGACGTGCGCGATACATTCACCGCATGAGCACCTCCGAGCCCCTCGTCCAGAGCGTCCTCCTCGGCGAGGCGGTGGAGCACGCGCCGGTGGCGATCCTCGTCGCAGACGACGAGATGCGCTACGTGGCCGCCAACGCGACAGCGTGCGAGCTGCTCGGGTACACGCGCGAGGAGCTGCTGCAGCTCCGCGTCACGGACCTGGCGCAGTACCCGGAGGCGGAAGGGGAGTTCGAGGCGATGATCGCCGCCGGCGAACTGATCGGCCGCACCACGGTGCGCGACAAGCAGGGCAATCTCCGCAGCCTCCGCCACCGCTCCGCGGAGACGAAGATCGCCGGGCTCGCGTACTACGTGTCCGTGCTCTGGCCCGACAGTTAGGGCCTAGCTCGTCGCGACGGCTTCGACGCCGGCGCGCTCGCGTGAGCGCGCGAAGGCCGCGCCGACGAAATCGCGGAACAGCGGCGCCGGCCGGGTCGGCCGCGACTTGAACTCCGGGTGGAACTGGCTGGCTACGAACCAGGGGTGATCCTGCAGCTCGACGATCTCGACGAGCCTCCCGGCCTGGAAGGTGCCGGAGACGACGAGGCCCGCGTCGACGAGCTGCTGGCGGTACTGGTTGTTCACCTCGTAGCGGTGCCGGTGCCGCTCGTGGACGACCAGCTCGTTGTAGGCCGCCAGCGCCCGCGTGCCCTCGGCGAGCTCGACCGCCTGGGCGCCGAGCCGCATCGTGCCGCCGAGGTCTTCGATCTCCTTCTGCTCGGGCAGCAGGTCGATCACCGGAAAGGGCGTCTCGGGATCCATCTCGGTCGAGTTTGCGCCCTCGAGCCCGACGACGTGGCGCGCGAACTCGCTGACCGCGACGTGCATCCCGAGGCAGATGCCGAGGTACGGGATCCCGCGCTCGCGGGCGACCCGGCAGGCGAGGATCTTCCCCTCCCAGCCGCGCGAGCCGAAACCGCCGGGGACGAGCACCCCGTCGACGGACTCGAGCTCGGCCTGAGCCTCCTCAAGCGACATCCCCTCGGCGTCGAACCAGCGCACGCGCACCGAGCAGCCGTGGTGCACGCCCGCGTGCTTGAGTGCCTCGTGCACCGAGAGGTAGGCGTCCTGCAGCTTCACGTACTTGCCGACCAGCGCGATCTCGACCTCGCCGGCGCGCGCGGCGCGGATCCGCTCGGTCAGCTCGAGCCACTCGCCCAGCTCGGCGTGGCGCTCCGGCAGCCCGAGCTTCTCGCAGACCAGCCGGTCGAAGCCCTGCGCCTGCAGCGCCGACGGCACGAGGTAGAGGTCGGCGACGTCGTGGTTGGCGATCACCGCGCCGGGATCGAGGTCGGCGAAGAGCGCGATCTTCTCGCGGATGTCCGCCGAGATCGGGTCACGCGAACGCGCGACGATGATGTCCGGGTGGATGCCGATCCGGCGCAGCTCGTTGACCGAGTGCTGCGTCGGCTTCGTCTTCAGCTCGCCCGCCGTCTCGATGAACGGCACGAGCGTGACGTGGACGTAGCAGACGTTCTCCGGGCCGGCCTCGCGCCGGAACTGGCGGATCGCCTCCAGGAACGGCAGCGACTCGATGTCGCCGACGGTGCCGCCGATCTCGGTCACGACCACATCGCAGTCGCTCGCGTCGCTCGCGCTCCGGATCCGCTCCTTGATCTCGTTCGTGATGTGCGGGATCACCTGCACGGTCGAGCCGAGGTACTCGCCCTTGCGCTCCTTGCGAATCACGCGGTCCCAGACAGCGCCGGCGGTGTGGTTCGAGTTGCGCGAGAGGTTCTCGTCGATGAAGCGCTCGTAGTGGCCGATGTCGAGATCGGTCTCGGCGCCATCCTCGGTGACGAACACCTCGCCGTGCTGGAAGGGGCTCATGGTGCCCGGGTCGACGTTGATGTACGGGTCGAACTTCTGCACCTGCACCTTCAGCCCGCGCGCCTTCAGCAGGCGGCCGAGCGAGGCGGCGGTGATGCCCTTGCCGAGCGAGGAGACGACGCCGCCCGTGACGAAGACGTACTTCGGCGGCCGCCGGGCCGCCACTACGGGCGCCCCAGCCGGTCGAGGCGAGAGAGGACGGGCGTGCGCTCGATCAAGTCGCCGAGCGAACGGGCCTCGCCCGCGGCGGTCAGGCCGGCGAGCGCTGCAATCGCAAAGAGTTGACCCCTGGCCGTGAGCTTGCCCACGGATCCATAGCCTAGCAACGCGCCCAGCGCGTTCGCCCCTGCGTCCCCGAGCATCGTCATCTCGCGGAGATCGTAGGGAGCGAGCAGGACGGCGATCGGGACGTAGCTCTTGGCCGGTCCGCGGACGAGCGCCGCGCCGGCCAGGAACGCCTTCAGCGCCCGGCCCGGTCGCGTGTCCAGCTGGTTCAGCACGTTCGCAGCGAGCGCGACGAGGGCGGCCTTGCGCAGCGAGCGCGTCGTGGCCAGCGCGACCAGCGGGATGCCGACCGCCTTGGCCACGCCGGTGGTCGAGCCGCTGGCGAGGTGGGCCCGGAAGCCGCGCTCGGGACCGCTCCAGAGGTCGTCGGCAAGGCCGAGCAGCGCGACCGCCGCGACGCCCGCACGCACGCGTCCGGGTGCCTTGCCGCCCCCGAGCGCGACGAGGGCCCCGACGAGCGGCAGGCGCAGGCCGCGATGGTTGATCGCGGTCGGCCCGCAGGCCAGCACCGCCTCGAGCAGCTGCCGGCCGCGATGGGCGAAGCCGGCGGCGCCGCGGCCTGTCGCGCGATGACGCAGCAGCAGCTCACGTTCCTCCACGCGCAGGCCCGCGCGAACGGCGTCGACCGTCATCCTCACCTCGCAACCGAAGCCCGGCGCGAGCGGAAAGCAGGCCTCGCGAGCGGCCGGCGAGAGCGCGCGCTGGCCCGAGAGCGGCTCGCTCGCCTCGAAGCCGCTCAGCGCACGGACGAGCGTGCCCGCGGCCCGCTTGGCGATCCCGAAGCCGCCTCCCCGCCGCTCCGCGAAGGCGGCGATCGCGAGATCGGCGCCGCCGAGCAGCGGCGCGAGGTCCCCTTCGAGGTCGGCGTCGCAGAGGAGCAGCGCTCCCGGCGTCGCCTCGCGCTCGGCGAGCGTTAGCGCCTGGCCCTTGCCGAGCCTCGGCAGCCGGACGACTCGCGCCCCCGCGCGCCGGGCGGCCGCGGCGGTCGAGTCGCGGGAGCCGTCGTCGGCGACGACGACCTCCGCCGCCGGAAACGCCGCCCGCAGCGCCTCGACCGTCTGCCCGATCCGCGCCTCCTCGTCCCGCGCGGCGATCAGGACGACCAGCGGCTCAGCCACCCGCCGGGACGGCCCTGGTCGGCAGCGGCGGCAGGGCTCCGTCCTGGGCCGAGTCCTTCACTCCGTACTGGCCTTGCGGCTGGCCCGCGAGCAGCAACAGGAGCGCGAGCCGCCCGACCGGCGTGTCCACGTCATCCACCGTCGAGAGGCCCGCCTGACGGAAGACCGCAGTGGCCGAGTCGGCCGCATCGGTCTGCTCGGCTCCGACCGCGGGCACGCCGGACGTCCCGAGGCCCTCGTACAGCCCGAGCAGGAACTTCGTCGTGCCGCCGCGCTGGGGGGCGACCGTGCGCACGACGACCACGCCGTCCGCGGGCATCTTGTTGCCGCCGTTTTGCTCCTCGACCAGGTCGGTGAGCGAGTCCCAGAGCGGCGTGTCGCCGCCGAGCACGAGCTCCTGGCCCAGCGCTCGGCCGAGGCTCTCCAGGTTCGCCTTGCCGTGCAGGCCCGCCGCGGCCGGCTCGTCCTTGAGGGCCGCGTCGAGCTGCTTGGAGTCGATCGGCACCTTCAGCGCCCGCAGGCGCACCTGCTGCGCGCCGGCGTCGTTGAGGGCCCGGGTGACCGACGAGCGAATGCCGCCGTCCACCGAGCCCACGAACACGACCGCGACCTGCTTCCCCTTCAGCCGGTTGTGCGCCAGCGCCGGGTAGGTCTCGTTGATGAACGTCTGCGCGGCCGCGCGCTCGCGGGCCTGGTCGGCCTTCTGGGTCGACTTGTTGTCGAGCCGGCGCTGGAGGCTCGCGACCTCGTCCTGGAGAAACTTCGTCTTCGCACTGTCGACGAGACCGCGGTCGGAGATGCCGACGCCGACCAGGATCCCGATGATCAGCGCGAGGAAGACGGCCGCCAGCGAGGCGACGTGGTAGCGGAGGTCGAACATCTAGTGCCCTTTCAGGTAGTGCCGTCCAGCTTCTGGGTCGCGAGCACCAAGCCAGGGGCCGCACTCGCCCGCGGCCGAGGCTAACTGCCTCGGCACGGGTAAGGGTGGTTCCTGGCGCCGCGTGATCGTGGGCCAGAAGCGGACATGTGCTGCCTGGAAGGGCATTAAAGCTCCGCGGCAGTCTGGCACAGCGCATACAGGCGATTGAGCGCGGTCTTGGGGAACGACCGGCGCAGGCCGACCATGAACGGCCCGTTCACCGTCAGCTCGACGTTCGTGTGGTGGTTGCCCGCGTCCTCGAGCCTGATCTCGACATCCAGGCGCTCGGCGGTCATGTGCCACGTGGCGCACAAGGGCGGCTCGACCTCGTTCACCTGAAGCGTCGACTCGGCGGCCGCCCGGCGCAGGAGCGAGGGGCGCATCGGCGCGTGCAGCTTCCAGCGCGCACCGGGCGCGAGGCCGCGCCGGTCGGGCGTGACGGCCGCGACCCCCGGCCACCAATCGGAGAGATGGCGCGGCTCCGCGAGGAAAAGCCAGACGTCCTCCAACGGCGCGAGCAGCTCCTTGCGGGCGGTGTACGTCGGCACGGTGGCCCGACGCTACCCGAGGCCGAGCAGGTCCCGGATCCGCTGGCTGAGCAGGCCGATGAAGTGCCGGAGGCCAGGCGAGGCGACGACCGCCACCACGACCGCGCCGAGCCCGGCGACCGCGAACAGGATCAGCGGCCAGAGCCCGACCTGGCGGCTGACCAGACGCGAGACGCCCTTCGCGTCGATCAGGATCTCCCCCACCTTCAGCCGGGTCACGAACGTCGAAGACATGCCGGCGCGGTCGCGCTCCAGGAACTCGGTCAAGTTGAAGTGCGTGCCGACGGCGACGATCAGCTCGGCGCCTTTCTCGAACGCGAGCAGCAGCGCGATGTCCTCGCTGATCCCGGGCGCGGAGACCGATGCGTACTGGAGCCCGAGGCGGTCAAGTCGCGGGGCTCCGGGGGCGGCGCCGTCGCGGTAGGCATGGACGACCAGCTCGGCGCCACAGCGGAGGGCGCCGTCGGAGACCGAGTCCATGTCGCCGACGATCACGTCCGGCTTCATGCCGCCGGCCAGCAGCGCGTCGGCGCCGCCGTCGACGCCCACGAGCACGGGCTTGAAGTCGCGCACGTAGGGCCGGACGATCGCGAGGTCGCGCTTGTAGCCGGGCCCGCGCGCGACGACAAGCGCGTGCCGCTCGCGAAAGCGTGTCTCGAGCGGCGGGAACTCGACACCCTCGGCGAGCAGCCGCCCTTCGTCGCGCAGGTAGCGCAGCGTGTTCTCCGCGAACCCCTCCAACGCTTCGGTCACGCGGCCCCGCTGCTCGGCCAGCGCCCGCGCGAGCTCCTCGGCTCCGAGCGCGTGGCCGTTCGCCAGGCAGCTGCCGTTGCGGAAGACGCTGGCACCGCGGACACTGAGGTCGTCGCCGTCGCTGACCTCGTCGAACAACGCCGCGCCCGGTGCGTCGATCAACCGTACGCCGCCTCGCACGAGGAGCAGCGGCCCGGGGTTCGGGAAGCGGCCGGTCTGCGAGCGCGCCACGTTGACGACGACGCGCACGCCGGACTCGAGCAGCTCCTCGGCCGAGACGCGGTCGATGTCCTGGTGGTCGATGATCGCAACGTCGTCGGGCCCGAGACGGCCGACGAGGTTCTTGGTGCGGCGGCCGAGGCGAGCCCGGCCGGTGAACTCGACGAAGCTCATTGTTCCTGCTGGACGGCGGCGATGAACTGCTCGCCGCCGAGCATGCGCCGCAGCTCCTCGCGCCGCTCGTCGTCACCCAGCTCAGCGATCGTCGTGTGGGTCGGGTCGCCGGGAACCTTCTCGACGCGGAAGTGGCGATCGGCGAGCGAGGCGATCTGCGGCAGGTGCGTGATCGTGACGACCTGCGCGCGCTCGGCCAGACGCCGCAGCGTCTCGCCGACGGCGTGCGCGGTCTGGCCGCCGATGCCCGCGTCGATCTCGTCGAAGACCATCGTCTCGCCGCCGCCGACCGCTGCGATCGCGAGGGCGATTCGGGAGAGCTCGCCACCGGAGGCGGTCTCGGCGACGGGCGCGAACGCCAGGCCCGCGTTCGGCCGGATCAGAAACGACACTTCATCGGCCCCGCTCGCGGACGGTTCGCGCTCGCGCAACTCGACGCGGAACTCGCCCTCGCCCAGGCCGATTCCCTGCAGCTCCTGCGCGACCGCTGCCGCGAAGGGCTCGACGACTTCGCCGCGGGTCGTGCGCAGCTCCTCAACGAGCGCGGCGACCTTGGCCTCCGCCTCGGCGAGCGCCTGCGCCGCGGCGGCGGCCGGGTCGGTTCCGCCCTCCAGCTCCTCGAGCTCGGCTCGGGCCTCGGCCGCGCACGCCAGCAGCTCCTCGTAGCTCTGGCAGCGGAAGCGGCGCCTCGTCTCGGCGATCCGGTCGAGCTCGGACTCGAGCTGCTCTAGCCGGTCGGGCTCGGCCTCGAGCGAGGCCAGGAACGCGCGCAGCTCGGAAGCGGTCTCGCGCAGCCGCAGCTCGACATCGCGTAGCTCGTTGCCGGCGCGCTCGAGCTCCGGGGCGAGCCGCTCGAGCGGCGCGATCGCCCGCTCGGCGAGCGCCACGAGCCCGGAGGCGCCCTCGCCGTCCTCGGGAGCGAGCGCCTCGCCGGCGGCGGCGACGCCCTCGGCCAGCTCGGTCACGTGACGGAGGCGCTCGCGCTCGGCGCGCAGGCCCGCCTCGGTTGTGGGCTCGAGCCCGTCGGTGTCCTCGACGAGCGCGTGCAACTCGGCGAGACGGGCCTCGGCTGCCGCCGCGTCGCGGGTCAGCTCGTCGTGCCGCCGCCGCGCGGCGCTGAGCTCGCGCCAGGCCGTTCGGAGCGCGGCGCGGCGCCGGAGCTGCTCCTCGCCGGCGAATCCGTCCAGCAGCTCGAGCTGGTAGGCGGGGCGGGCGAGACGGCGCTGCTCGAACTGCCCGGACATCGCGACGAGCCGCTCAGCCGCGGCCGCGACGTCCTCCCGCGCGGCGCTGCGACCCCAGGCGTAGGCGCGCGTGCGGCCGTCGGGGAAGACGCGCCGGGCGAGCACAAGCCCTTCCTCGTCTTCGGGCCGCAGCTCGGCGAGCCTGGCGGTCTCCTCGTCGTCGAAGAAGGCCGGCGGCGGCTCGAGCTCGACCTCGACGTAGGCCTCATCACCGTCAGGCCCGACAAAGGAGACGTCGCCGCGCGCCCCGAGCAGCAGGCCGATCGCCTGCGCCAGGATCGTCTTCCCCGCGCCCGTCTCGCCCGTGATCGCGTTCAGCCCGGGCGCGAGCGCGAGCTCGGCCTCGCGGATCAGGACGAGATTCTCGATGCGGAGCCGGCGAAGCACGCCTGGATGCTACGTCCGCCGGCCGCGAACGGCGACCGGCCAAAATCGCCGAGCGAGGGGTTTATGTTCACGCGCGCCCCTGGGTGGGAGGGGGTTAGGGACGGTACCGGTCCGATGCGCACGCAGGTGTGACGGGATCGTGCCGATTGTGTGCCGATTCCTACTCGGAGACGAACGTCCGCCGGTAGCGGCTGAAGAAGGTGCTCTCCGGGAGCGTCGCCAGCAGGCTGCGGTGTTCCGCGAGGCGCGCCTCGACCTCGTCGCCGGGCGCCAGCTCGTGCACCTGCTGGCCATCGGCGAGCACGGTCGCGCCCACGTCGGGCGTGCGGTTCGTGACGGTCAGCGCCCGGCCGCGCGGCACGACCAGCGGCCGTGCGTGCAGCGAATGCGGCGCGACGAAGGTGATCGCCATCGCGTCCAGCCCCCAGACCAGCACCGGGCCGCCGTTCGAGAGGTTGTAGGCCGTCGAGCCCGACGGCGTCGAGCAGATCAGGCCGTCGCACGGCTGCAAACCGAGATCCTCGCCGCCGATCGCCCAGCCGAGCTCGATCATGCGGCCGATCGTCGAGCTGGCGACGACGACGTCGTTGACCGCCGGCCACCGCTCGCCACCGGCCGACGCCTCCAGCGCCGGCAGCTCGACGAGCTCGAGCTCCCCGGCGAACGCGCGGCGGAGACCGTCCTCGAGCGAGCCCGCCTCGATCGAGGTGAGAAAGCCGACGCGCCCGAGGTTGACGCCGAGCACGGGCACGCCGGTGCCGAGGAAGCGGCGCAGCGCCCGGAGCATCGTGCCATCGCCGCCGAGCACGACGGCGAGGTCGGCCTCCGCGACGTCCGCGCTCCCGTCGTCGCCGTGCTTGGCCGCCTCCTCGTCGGGCAGGAGCAGCTCGAGCCCGCGCTCCTCCGCCACCGCACGCAGCCGCGCGAGCGCCTCCCCGCCCGTCTCGACTCGGCCGTGCGTGATCACGGCGACTCGCTTGATCTCAGGCAGTGGCGTCGTCGATCCAGTCTTCGAGCTCATCGGGATTCTCCGGCCGCTCCTGCTGGACGAGATGCAGGAAGAACTCGCGGTTGCCCTTCGGACCGGGCAGGCCGGAGTCTACGGCGCCGACCACTTGCGACCCCCAGCGCGGCGCATCACGGGCGACGTCGCCCAGCACACGCCGCCACACCTCACGGTCGCGAACGACGCCGCGCGGCGCGTCACGGCGCCCCGCCTCGAACTGCGGCTTGACGAGCACGACCGCCTCCCAGCCCGGAGCGGCGAGCGCCAGCGCCGGCGGGAGCGCCTTGCGCACACTGACGAACGAGACATCGCAGACCACGAGCTGCGGCGCGAACGGCAGCTCCGTCGTCTCGCGCACGTTGGTCCGCTCCAGCACGGTCACGCGCGGGTCGTCGCGGATACGTGGATGCAGCTGCCCGTAGCCGACGTCGAGCGCGACCACGCGCGCGGCCCCGCGCTGGAGCAACACGTCGGTGAAGCCGCCGGTCGAGGCGCCGACGTCCAGGGCGTCGCGCCCGGCCACCTCGACGTCGAACGCCTCCAGCGCGTGCTCGAGCTTCTCTCCCCCGCGCGAGACGAACCGCGGCGGCTCCGTCACGGCCAGCTCGGCCGACTCGTCGACCTGCTGGCCTGCCTTCTCGTAGCCCGGCACGCGCCCGGCCAGCACGAGCGCCTGCGCCTGGGCGCGGCTCTCGGCGAGCCCGCGCTCGACCAGCAGGACATCGAGACGTCGCTTCAGGACGTTCGGACCGCGAGCTCGTCGACGATGCCCTCGAGCACGGTCGTGTCGGCATCGACCTCGGCGAGGGCAGCCCGCGCCCGCTCGGCGGCCTCGTCCGCGAGTGCGCGCGCTCCGTCCGCGCCGTATTCGAGCACGTAGCCGTCCTCGTCGAGGATGTCGTCCACGATCTGGAAGAGCAGGCCGACCTCGTCCGCGAAGGCGCGCCACGGCTTCTGCTGCGGCTCCGGCACCTCGGCCACCCAGAGCGCGCACGCGACCGAGGCCGAGAAGAGGCAGCCCGTCTTCAGCCTGTGCAGCGTGGCCAGATCGTCGCCGCCGCCGGTGATGTCGAGGTACTGCCCGCCGATCATCCCGAGCGTCGCCTGCACGAGCTCCCGGGCGACGGCCGGCGACGGGTACGAGAGCGCGAGCCGCAGCGCCTCGGCCAGCAGCGCATCGCCGGCCAGGACCGCCACCGCCTCCCCGTAGGCCGCCCAGGTGCTCGGCCGGCCGCGCCGGAGCTCGTCGTTGTCGAGCGCCGGCAGGTCGTCGTGGACGAGCGAGAAGTTGTGCACGAGCTCGAGCGCCGCCGCGGCGGGGAGCGCCGCCTCGGGATCGGCGCCGGCTGCCTCGGCGGTCGCCAGGCACAGGACCGGCCGGACGCGCTTGCCGCCTCCCGCCAGCGCGTGGCGCAGCGACTCCTCGAGTCCGCCGAGCTCGGGCGTCAGCGCCAGCTCGGCAAGGTACGACTCGACAAGGGCGCGCAGCTCCTCGCGTGGGGTCACGACTCCGCCGCCCGCTTGGCTTGTTGCAGCTGCGCCTCGACCTCCTTGGCGATCTCCGCGAGCTCCGAGAGGATCTCGATCGCCTCGTCCGGGTCCTTGGTCTCCTCCAGCTTCGCGCGCGTCCGCTCGAGCCTGTCGAGCAGCTCCTCTGCGCTCTTCAGCCGTTCTTCCGCCGATTCCGTCACGCAGCCTCCTTGACGATTCTGCCCAGAATCCCGTTGACGAGTCTGCCCGCATCTTCCGACGAGTAGCGCTTGGCGAGCGTAACCGCCTCGTCGATGGCCACCTCCCGCGGCACCTCGCCGCGGTCGAGCTCGAGGATCGCCATCCGGAGGATGTTGCGCTCGAGCGCTCCGAGCCGGTCGGCGGTCCACTCGTCGGCAGCCTCGGTGATCCGCGCGTCGAGCTGCTCGTGCTCCGCCACCACCGCCTCGGCGAGGTCACGCGAGAACTGGTCGATCTCGCCCTCGTACAGCGACGCCAGCTCCTGCCCGGTGACGTCCCACTGGTAGAGCAGGACGAGCGCCGTGCGGCGCGCGGCGCGGCGGCCGGCCATCAGCCGATCTCCGCGATCTCGACGTCCACGTGCTCGACTTCGAGGCCGGTGACCCGCGTCAGGGTCTCGCCTACTCGCTCCTGCACGGCCCGTGCGAGCTCTGGCAGCGGCCGGCCGGCGCTCGCTCCCAGCTCGAGCGTGACCGACGCACGGCCGTCCGCATGCCGGACGTCGACCGCCCGCCGTGGCCGGCGCAGGCGCACGCCGTCGACCCCGCGTGCAGCGCCCGCGACCAGCTCGGTGAGCGCGGCAGCGGTCAGGGTGATCGACCCCTCGGGCCCCCGGAAGACGAGCGGCTCGGTCACGAGCCCACGATCGCCGGCAGGCGCTGCGCGACCTCGGCCAGAAAGCCGGTCGAGTAGCGCCCGCTCGCGAACTCCTCGCTGCGGAGGATGTCGATCGCCAGCTCGCGCGTCGTCGGCACGCCCTCGACCGCGAGCTCGCCGAGCGCTCGCAGCATACGGTCGACCGCCTGCGGGCGCGTCTCGTCCCAGACGACCAGCTTGCCGAGCAGCGAGTCGTAGAACGGCGGCACGACGTAGCCGTCCTCGACGTGCGTGTCGAGCCGCACCCCCGGCCCGAGCGGCGGTCGCAGGCGCGTCACGAGGCCGGGCGCCGGGGCAAAGTCGTTGCGCGGGTCCTCGGCGTTCAGCCGCACCTCGATCGCGTGTCCCCGCCGCGGCGCGCGGCCGGTGTGCGCGAGCGCCTCGCCGGCGGCAACGCGAAGCTGCTCGCGGACGATGTCGATCCCGGTGACGAGCTCGGTGACCGGGTGCTCGACCTGGAGCCGCGCGTTCAACTCGATGAAGTAGAAGCTGCGGTCCGGGCCGAGCAGGAACTCGAAGGTACCGGCGTTGCGGTAGCCGATCGCCTGGCACGCGCGCTCGGCGGCGGCCTCCATCGCCTCTCGTGTCTGCTCGTCGAGCGCCGGCGAGGGCGACTCTTCGATCAGCTTCTGGTGGCGCCGCTGAATCGAGCACTCGCGCTCGCCGAGCGTGAGCACGCCGCCACGGGAGTCGCAGAGCACCTGGATCTCGACGTGCCGCGCGGGCGAGACCACCTTCTCGAGGTAGAGGCCGCCGTCGCCGAATGCCGCCTCGGCCTCGAGCGCGGCCATGCCGTACGCCGACTCGAGCTCGTCCGGCCCGTACACGAGGCGCATGCCCTTGCCGCCGCCGCCGGCCGAGGCCTTCAGCAGCACCGGATAGCCGACCTCGTCGGCCGCCTCGCGCGCCTGCTCGACCGTGGTCTCGTCGTCAGTGCCCGGCACGAGCGGCACCTCGGCCGCCCGCATCTGCCGCTTCGCCTCGACCTTGTCGCCCATCTTCGCCATCACGTCCGCCGGCGGGCCGATGAAGACGAGGTCGTTGTCGGCGCACGCCTCGACGAAGGCCGGGTTCTCGGCCAGGAAGCCGTAGCCCGGATGGATCGCCTCGCAACCGGTCATGGTCGCGGCCGCGATCAGCGACGGGATCTTCAGGTAGCTCTCGGCGGCCGCGGGCGGCCCGACGCGGACGGCCCGATCGGCCAGGCGCACGTGCAGGGAGTCGGCGTCGGCGGTCGAGTAGACGGCGACCGCCTCGACGTCGTTCTCGTGCAGCGCGCGGATGACGCGGACGGCGATCTCGCCGCGATTCGCGACCAAGACCCGCTTGAACATCAGTGGCTCGTCCGGCTCGGTTTCCAAATTTCTGGCGAGCGAAAAGCAAGCCAGGCTAGGACGCAGGGAGCGTTCGCACCCGGAGGGTACGGGCGCGACTGAGGACGACGCATGGCGCCGCTTTGCAGCCGCCAGAAACCGGAAGGCGGGGCCGGGCGGGCCACCGTTAGACCGCGTCGAGCGGCGGCGGCCCGACCGGCTCGAGCTCGAACAGCAGCTGGCCGAACTCGACCGGCTCGGCGTTGCCGACGTTGATCGTGCGGACGATTCCGGGCGCGTCGGCCTTGATCTCGTTCATCAGCTTCATCGCCTCGAGGATGCAGAGCGTCTGGCCCGGCGCGACCGTGTCGCCCTCCTGGACGAACGGCGGCGCGCCCGGCTGCGGCGCGCGGTAGAAGACGCCGACCATCGGCGCCTCGACACGGACGAAGCCGTCGGCCTCCGCCGACGCGGGCGGCTGAGGCTCGCCGTCCTCCGCGGGCCGGGCCGTGACCGCGGCCAGGGTCGGCTCGAGCTGCTCGGGCGTGCGCCGGACCGAGACGCGCATGCCGGCCTCCTCGATCGTCACCTCCCCCACACCGGACTCCTGCACGATGCGGACGACCTCGCGGATCCGCTCGGCGCGCGCCTGGTCGACGCCGCCGGCGCTGAGGCTCTCGTCGCGGCTCGCCCGCCCGCGGATCGACTGCAGCAGCGGCTCGGCCTCCTCGCCGAAGAGCGCGAGCAGCAGCAGCTCCTCCTCGCTCGACGCGAGACCTTCCGCCTCGGTGCGGAGCGAGTCGAGGTCGACCGGCGCCTCCTCCTCCGGCGCGCCGCCCGAGAGGGTGACCGCGCGCTTGACCGTCGCGTCGATCGGCCCCGGCGGGCTGCCGTAGCGGCCCTCGATCAGCGCGCGCAGCTCGTCGACAACGGTCTGGTAGCGGCTCGCCGAGAGCACGTGCAGCAGCGCCTGCGAGCCGAGGATCTGGCCGATCGGGGACGCGATCGGCGGGTAGCCGACCTCCTCGCGGATCTTCGCCAGCTCGTCCAGCACCTCGTCCGTGCGGTCGCCGGCCCCGAGCGCGCGCAGATGCGTGTCGAGCGCGGCCACGAGCCCCGGCGGAACCGTGTGCTCGGCGGCGCGCACCGCGATCCGCGGGGCAAGCGGCGTGACGGGCTCGTCGCCGATGTGCTCGTCCACGAGCTCCGAGGCTTGCCACAACGCCGCCACGTCGACGCCGGTGTCGAGCCCGAGCCCTGCGAGCGCCGTCGCCATCGCCTCGCCCGAGATCCGGTGCACCGTGAGCGCGACCGGGTAGACCGCGCAGGCGACGAGGTCGGCCCCGGCGCGCGCGGCCTCGAGACCGGCGGCCATCGCGTTCCCGCCGGCGCCCTGGCAGTAGAGACCGACCGGAAGGCCGCTCGCCTCCTGCAGCGTCCCGACGAGCTCCTGCGCGCGCTGCGGCTGGAGCGAGCTCGACGGGTCGTGCAGCAGCACCCGTGAGGCGCCGAGCTCGGGCAGCTTGCGCGCCTGCTCGACCAGGGCCTCGGTCTCGTTCGTGTAGCCGGAGCCGAAGACGAGCCCGGCGTCGAACTCCTTGCCCGCACTCGTGATCGCCTCGCCGGCCTCGCGCAGGTTCTCGACGTCGTTCAGCGGGTCGTGGAGGCGGAAGACCTCGATCCCGCTCTCGGCGGCCGAGGCGACGAAGCGGCTGACGAACTCGCCGCCGACCGGGCGCGAGCCGACGAGGAAGCGGCCGCGCAGCGCCATCGCGAGCGGCGTCTCGGTGCGCTCGTTCAGCGCGCGGATGCGCTCCCACGGGCTCTCGACCCCGCGCCGCACCGCTGTGTCGAAGACGCCGCCGCCCGAGACCTCGAGGTAGGCGAAGCCGGCCTTGTCGAGGATCTCCGCCAGCCGCAGCAGCTCCGCCGTCGGCATCAGCCCGGCGAGCGGCTCCTGGGCCAGCAAGCGGATCGAGGTGTCGACCAGGACAGGCACGAGGCGGAGCCTAGCGCGCCCCGCGCGAGCCGTTCTGCCGCGCTCCGGGGGCCGGAGGCCACCAACCTCCTCCCCACCGCGAGCGTAGCGACGAAATCCGCACGCGTGGGAGACGGGAGTGTGCCGAGACTGTGACGCCAGGTGGCGCGGCTACGCGCGCGAGATGTAGCGGCCCTCGCGCGGGTCGACCTTGATGCGGTCGCCCACGTTCACGAACAGCGGCACCTGCACGATCGCGCCCGTCTCGAGGGTGGCGGGCTTCGTCACGTTCGAGACCGTGTCGCCGCGGACGCCGGGCTCGGTCTCGGACACCGCCAGCTCGACGGACGACGGCAACTGCACGCCTGCAGGCTTCCCGTCGACCTCGAGCACCTGCACGGTCGAGCTCGGCTCGAGGTAGGGCAGCGCGTCCTCGACCGTAGTGTGCGGGAGGGAGAACTGCTCGTACGTGTCGGTGTCCATGAAGACCACCTCGTCGCCCGCGTCGTAGAGGTACTGCACGTCCTTCACCTCGGTGCGGATCCGCGTGAACTTCTCGCCCGCGCGGAAGGTCTTGTCGACGACCGCGCCAGAGTCGAGGTTGCGCAGGCGCGAGCGGACGAACGCGCCGCCCTTGCCGGGCTTCACGTGCTGGAACTCGATGATGCGCCAGACCGAGCCCTCGAGCTGGATGTGCATCCCGTTGCGAAACTGGTTGGTGGAGACGGTCTCGGCCACGGCGGGCGATGCTAGCTGACCGTGATCAGGTCCTTCTCGAAGCTCGTCAGCACCTCGGGCTCGCCGCCGGTGACGACCACCAGGTCCTCGATCCGGATCCCGCCCAGGCCCTCGAGGTAGACGCCCGGCTCCACCGTGACGACGTTGCCGGCCGCGAGCGTGTCGGTCGACTCGCGCGAGAGGCGCGGCGCCTCGTGCACCTCGAGCCCGACGCCGTGGCCGAGCCCGTGGCCGAACTTCTCGCCCAGGCCGGCGGCTTCGATCTTCTCGCGGGCAGCGGCATCCGCATCGACGCCGGTGACGCCGGCGCGGACAGCTTCGAGGCCCGCCAGCTGGCCCTCGAGTGTCGCCCCGTAGGCCGCCTTCAGCTCCTCGGGCAGCGGGCCGGTGGCGAAGGTCCGCGTGCAGTCGGCGTTGTAGCCGTCGACCATCGCGCCCGCGTCGATCACGACCGTCTCGCCGGCCTCCATCGTGCGGTCGGTCGGGCGCGCGTGCGGCTTCGCCGCGTTCGGGCCCGAGGCGACGATCGTCTCGAAGGCCGGCGCGTCGGCCCCGAGCTCGTGGAAGAGCTCGTTCAGACGCCAGGCGAGCTCGCGCTCCGTGCGGCCGACAAATGACTCCTCGGCGAACCGCGCGTAGGCCTCGCTGGTGATCTCGCCTGCGCGCCTGATCTTCTCCAGCTCTTCGGCGTCCTTGACCGCCCGCAGCGCCTCGACGAGGCCCCGCCGCGGGACGAGCTCGAGGCCGCCCGCGCGCAGGACCTCCCACGAGGCGTAGCTGACCGCATCGGCCTCGCAGCCGACCGTGCCCTCCAGCAGTTCGGCGAGCGCCCCGACAAGCGAGCGCTTCGTCTCGACGAACTCGACGCCCTCGACCGAGCGCGCGGCCTCGGCGTAGCGGAAGTCGCTGAAGAGCCGCACGCGCTCGGGCTCGACGAACAGGGCGGCGTTCGAGCTGGAGAAGCCGACCAGGTAGCGGACGCTGACGCCGTTCGTGACGAGCAGCGGCTCCTCGAGGCTCGCGCGCAGTCTGTCGATCCGGCTCACCGCGCCTCCATCGTCAGGTACTGCAACGCGTCGTGATAGCCCTCCGGCCCCTTGCCGATCACCCGGCAGGTGACGACGTCCGAGATCACCGAATGCCGCCGCCAGTCCTCACGCGCGTCGATGTCCGACAGGTGCACCTCCACGACCGGCACCGTAAACAGCTCGATCGCGTCGCGGATGGCGTAGCTGTAGTGCGACCACGCGCCGGGGTTGACGATCACGCCGCCGGCCCAGTCGAAGGCGTCGTGACACCAGCCGACGTACTCGGCCTCGCTGTTGGTCTGGCGGCAGTCGGCGAGCAGCTCGAGCTCCTTCGCCCACTCGTAGATCTGCGTCTCGAGCTGGTTAAGGCTCAGCCCGCCGTAGAGCTTCGGGTCGCGCCGGTGGAGCACGTCCAGGTTGACGCCGTTGAGGACCGCCACGCGCACGCCGGCGACTTTACTCCGCGATCAGCGCGTCGAGGGCTTCGCGTACCTGCTGCTCGGGAAGCTCGACCCCCCTCACCGGCTGGCCGGGAGCCTCGAGCAGGACGAGCCGCGGGGAGCCGTTGACGGATTTCTTGTCGCGCGCGAGGGCCGCCCAGGCAGCGTCGCGGTTGACGCGCACCGGCTGCGGCTCGAGCACCTCCTCGACGGCCGACGTGTCCTGGCCCGAGAGCCGCAAGGCCGCCAGCAGGCCGAGCGCGACCGCCTCGCCGTGCCTCGGGCCGTGGTAGTCCCCGGCCGCCTCCAGCGCGTGGGCGAAGGTGTGGCCGAGGTTGAGGACCGCCCGCTCGCCGCGCTCGTACGGGTCGCGCAGGCAGACGGCGGCCTTGTAGGCGGCGCTGCGCCGGACGAGCTCGTCCGTCGGCAGCTCCCAGAGCGCCTCCCCGGCGAGCAGCCCGGTCTTCACGACCTCGGCCATCCCCGCCCGCCGCTCCTCGGGCGGCAGGGTCTCGAGCAGGGCAGGGTCGATCGCCGTGCGCTCGGGCCAGTGGAAGGCGCCGACGAGGTTCTTGCCCTCGGGCAGGTTGACCGCCGTCTTGCCGCCGATCGCGGCGTCGACCTGGCCGACCAGCGTCGTCGGCACGGCGACCCACGGCACGCCGCGCAGGTACGTCGCCGCCGCGAAGCCCGCCATGTCGGTCGTGCAGCCGCCGCCGAAGGCGACGATCGTGCCGTCGCGGCCGAGCCGGAGCTCGCGCCAGAGCCGTTCGACCGCGCCGAGGCTCTTGGCCTCCTCGCCGGCGCGCAGCGCGTGCACCGGCGCGTCGAGCGGGGGCCGGTGGAGCCCGAGGACGGTCGCGTCGGCGACCACCTCCACGTCGCCGTCGACCAGCTCGGGCAGCCGGGCGAGCAGCCCTTCCTCGACCTCGATCCCCGCCGCGGCGAGCACGACCTCGTCCACGTTGCGGGCGACGGCCTGCGCGACCTCCTCGTAGAGCGGCGAGCGCTGCTCGTGCAGCTCGTGGAAGCGTTGCTCGTCCTGCGCGAGCGGCCGGTCGCCGCCGCAGACCCGCGTCCAGGCGGTCGCGGGGTCGACCTCGACGTGGACGGTGAACGCGTGCTCGCGGAGGGCGTGCCGAATCTGCTCCGTCTCGACCGCACCGCCGCCGAGCGCAACCACTGCAGGGGGCCCGCTGACGAGCGCCTCGAGCGCCGCCTCGGCCTCCAGCTCGCGGAAGTCCGCTTCGCCGCGCGAGCCGAAGATCTGCGGGATCGTCTGGCGCAGCGAGCGCTCGAGCTCGCGGTCGAGGTCGACGAATCGCCGGCCGAGGCGCTCGGCCGCCTGCTCGCCGAGGGTCGACTTGCCCGCGCCCATGAAGCCGACGAGCGCGAGGTGCCGGTCTAGCGCGTGCGCCATGGGATTCGCTCCAGGTACGCGCGCCAGGCGCCGACGAAGTCCGCCAGCGAGTCGCCGCCGAACTTCTCGCGGGCCGCGCGCGCCAGCTCGAACGCAACTGCGGCCTCGGCGACCACGGCCAGCGCCTCGACCGCGGCCACGTCGCTGCGCTCGACCAGCGCCTCGCCCGGCTCGCCGGTCTCGAGGTCGACCGAGCGGAGCGGCCGCATCAGCGTCGGCAGCGGCTTCATCGCCGCGCGCACGACCACCGGCTCGCCGTTCGAGATGCCGCCTTCGATTCCGCCCGCGTGGTTCGTCTCCCGGTAGAGCGTCCCGTCTGCGTCGGCGAGGATCTCGTCGTGCGCCTCCGAGCCCCGCCGCTCGGCCAGCTCGAAGCCGGCGCCGACCTCGACGCCCTTGACCGCCTGGATGCCCATCAGCGCTGCGGCCAGCCGCGCGTCGAGCCGCTTGTCCCTGGTGGCGTACGAGCCGAGACCGGGCGGCACCCCGTGGGCGCGCACCTCGACGACACCGCCGACCGTGTCGCGCTCGGCGCGTGCGTCGTCGATGCGCTGCTCGAGCGCCTCGGACACGACCCGGCCGAGCACGTCGACCTCGATCTGCGCGAGCAGCGCCTTCGCCACCGCACCCGCCGCGACCGCGACGGCCGTCTGACGTGCGCTGGCGCGCTCGAGCGCGTCGCGCGCGTCGGCCAAACCGTACTTGAGCGAGCCGGCGAGGTCGGCATGTCCAGGCCGCGGCAGGGTCACCGGCTTGACGCCCTTGCCCGACGGCTCACCCTCCGGCGGCCACGGGCTCATCCCCCACTCCCAGTTGGCGTGATCCCGGTTGCGGACGATGAGGGCGAGCGGCGTGCCGAGCGTCCGGCCGTGGCGCAGGCCGGCAAGCACCTCGACCGTGTCCTGCTCGAGCTGCTGCCGCGGGCTGCGGCCGTAGCCCTGCTGGCGGCGCGCGAGGTCGGCGTCGATCGCCTCGCGGTCGAGCACGAGGCCCGCGGGCAGCCCGCCGACGATCGCCACGAGCGCGGGCCCGTGCGATTCGCCTGCCGTGCTCAGCGTCAGCGTCACGGAACCAAGCCTAAGGCGCTGCGCATGGCCTCGACAGGGGCGGGCCGGCCGGTCCAGAGCGAGAACGAGGCTGCCCCCTGGCGGACGAGCGCCTCGTAGCCGTCCACCACCTCGCACCCGGCGGCCCGCGCGGCGGCGACGAGCGCGGTCTCGCGCTCATCGGCGTAGTAGGCGAGCTCGACCACTATCTGCCCGGCCCGCGGCTCGACCAGCAGCTCGTCGCGCACCGGCGTCGCGTTCACGACCAGGTCGGCGTCCGAGGCGTCCGGCGGCCAGTCGCCGCTGCGCGAGAACATCCGCACCTCGCCCTGCAGTCCTGGCAGCAACGCGCGCGCAGCCCCGCCCGCGCCGATCAGGCAGACGTGCTCGGCCTCGATCCCGGCCACGATCTCCAAATCGGTGTTGAAGCCGAGCACGCGGCCGTCGCGGAAGACGAGCGTATTCACCGCCTCGCCGTCGGCCTCGTCGCAGAGCTCGACCGCCGCCCGCTTGTACGGGATCGTCACGTTGGCGCCGGCCCAGTCCTGCCGCACGGCCGGCTCGAGCTCCTCGGGCTCGACCTCGAGCGCGACGTACTCCCAGTCGAGCCCAGCCGCCGCGAAGGCGGCGTTCTGCATCCGCGGCGAGAGCGACTCGGCGACCGGCTTGCCGAGCAACGCGACGCGCGTGCTCATCGGTAGCCGTGCTCGGCCTTGTACTGCTCGAACGCGCTGAAGCTGGCCGTGAAGAAGTGGTGTTTCTTGTCCGGCTTCGCGACGAAGTAGAGGTAGTTCACCTTCGCCGGGTGCGCCGCTGCCTGCAGCGAGGCAAGCCCGGGGTTCGCGATCGGCGTCGGCGTCAGGCCGGTGATGTTCGGGTTGCGGGTGTTGTACGGGTTGTCGCTCGCGAGCTCCGACTGGGTGAGCGACTGCGTCGGCGGCACGTGCAGTCCGTAGCGGGTGGTCGCGTCGATCCCGAGGTTCATCCGGGCGTGCAGCCGGTTGTAGATCACCGCCGAGACGAGCTGGCGCTCCTCCGGCGCGGGCGTCTCCTTCTCGATCAGCGAGGCGATGGTCAGCACGTCGTAGGCCGTCAGGTTCTTGGAGCGTGCGTAGGCCAGGTTGAGCTTGGCCCAGTTCGCGCGAAACGCCTTCAGCTGCGCGGCGACCAGCTGCTGCGACGTCTCGCGCGCCGTGAAGTCATAGGTCGCCGGGAAGAGGAAGCCCTCGAGCGGATAGGCCTTCGGGCCGAAGCCGGGCTGGCGTCGCGGCCGGGCCGTGGCGGCCAGGTACGTCTTCGCCTTCAGCCGCACGTTCTTGCCGCGCTTGCGCTGGGCGATCCGCGAGACGGCGGTCACGCGTGCGGCCATCTGCTCGCGCGTGAAGCCCTCCGGGAAGACGACCCGGAACGGCTTCGGAGGCGCGGCCACGGTCGGCGGCGGCGGCGCCTTGTCCTTGCCGCCCACGCTCGCGACTGCGACCCAGGCGATCGCGAAGGCAGCCACGAGCACGCCGAGCGCGACCAGGCGGCGGCGCCAGACCACCGACCGCGGTGTCCGCCTCGGTGGCCGCGGCCGCGGCGGCATCACTCCCGGCCGGCGCTCGACCACGCGAGGTAGCTGGACAGCAGGTGGGCCGCGGCGCGCGCGTCCTCAGGCGCCTCGTCCGAGCCGACGCTCGTGGCGAGACCGGTGGTGAAGCGCTCGTCATAGCTCTCGACCGGGACGTCGAGCGCCGCGCGCAGGGCCTCAACGAAGGCGTCGGTCTCGCGGGCCTGCGCGCCGTGCTCGCCGCGCAGCGTCAGCGGCAGGCCGACGACGACGCGCTCGGCGCCCTCTTCCCGGACAATCCGGGCCACGCGCTCGAGCCCGTCCTCGCTCGCGGCGCGTTCGACCACGCCGAGCGGCCGGGCGATCGTGCCCGTCGGGTCCGAGACGGCGACGCCGGTGCGAGCCGAGCCGTAATCCAGTGCGATCACCTTCACCCGAGCGCCCGGCGCAGGGCCTCCTCCGCCTTCGCGAGGGCGTCGCCCAGCTTCTCCGGGTCGCGACCGCCGGCGCGAGCCATCGTCGCGCGCCCGCCGCCGCCGCCGCCGACCTCCGCCGCCGCCTCCTTGATCACGGCGACCGCGTCCAGCCGGCCCTCGAGCGACTGGTCGAAGTTGGCGACGAGGTGGACACGCCCGTCCTCGGCCGCGCCGAGCACGACCGCGGCCGGCGCGCGCGCCTGCTTGATCCGGTCGGACTCCTCGAGCAGCGCATCCGCATCCACGCCGTCCGCCCGGCCGACGAAGACGTTGACGCCGCCGATCGCCTCCTCGCTGCGGGGCTCGACCTCGACCTGCACCTTCTCGGCGCGCTTCGGCCCCTCGCGCCGCGCGCGCTCGAGCTCTGCCCGCAGCTCGGCGAGCTCCTCGGTGCGCCCGTGCAGCAGCGCGTAGGCCTCGCCCGAAGTGACCGCCTCGATCCGACGCGTGCCCGAGCCGACCGAGCTCTCGGAGGTGATCACGAACGGCCCGATCTCCGCGGTCGCGCGCACGTGCGTGCCGCCGCAGAGCTCGCGCGAGTAGCCGGCGATGTCGACCAGCCGCACCTCGTCGCCGTACTTCTCGCCGAAGAGCATCATCGCGCCGAGCCGCCGCGCCTCCTCGATCGGGACGATGTACGCCCGCACCGGCAGGTTGCGGAAGATCGCCTCGTTCACGCGCCGCTCCAGCTCGGCCCGCTCTTCGTCCGTGACCGGCTGCGGATGGGTGAAGTCGAACCGCAGCTTGTCCGGCCGCACCGCCGAGCCGGCCTGGCGCGCGTGCTCGCCGAGCACTTCCTGCAGCGCCTTGTGCAGCAGATGTGTCGCGGTGTGATTGGCCATCGTCGGGAAGCGCACGCTCCACGGAACGACCGCCCGCACGCGCATTCCCGCCGCGAACCCTTCGCCCTCGAAGGTGAGCACCTGGTCGTCCTCCGGCAGCCGCGTCGCCTCGACCAGCTCGGCGCGCGCGCCGGTCTCCTCGTCCTCGATGAAGCCGCCGTCGCTGACCTGTCCGCCGCCGGCCGGATAGAAGGGCGACTGCTCGAGCTTCGCCTGGAAGCGGCCGTCACCGAGATCCTCGTAGGCGAGGATCGCGGTCAGCACGTCGGTATTCTCGTAGCCGACGAACTCGCTGCGCACGTCGCCGGAGACGCGCACCTCGACCTCGGTCTCGACCTTGCGGGAGCGCAGCCGCTGCTCCTCCATCAGCTCGTGGAAGCGGTCCTCGTCCACCGGCAGCCCGCGCTCGCGGGCCAGCTCGCCGGTCAGCTCGAGCGGGAAACCGTAGGTGTCGTGCAGCCGGAAGGCCTCGTCGCCGGAGATCTCGCCGTCGGCCGCCGCCTCCTCGAAGAGCGTCAGGCCGCGCGCGAGCGTCTCGCCGAAGCGCTGCTCCTCGTCGGCCAGCACGCGTTCGATCTCGGCGCGCGCGCCTGCCAGCTCCGGGTGCGCCTCGCCCATCTGCTCGACGACGACGCCCGCGAGCCCCGCCAGGAACGGCGGCTCGAGCCCGATCCGCCCGGCCTGCAGCACGGCTCGCCGGATCACCCGGCGCATGACGTAGCCGCGGCCCTCGTTCGAAGGCGTGACCCCGTCGGCGGCGAGGAACGTCATCCCGCGCCCGTGGTCGGCGAGGATCCGGTGCGCCTTGGTCGCCCGCTCGCTCTCGCCGTAGGCGACGCCCGACTGGCCGGCGATCCAGCTCATGATCTCCTGGTAGCCGTCGGTGTCGAAGACGGAGTCGACCTGCTGCAGGATCCGCGCGCCGCGCTCGAGCCCGAGGCCAGTGTCGATGTTCTGCTTGGGCAGCGGCGTCAGCGAGCCGTCGGCGTGCAGCTCGAACTCCATGAAGACGAGGTTCCAGAACTCGAGGAAGCGGTCGCACTCGCAGCCCGGCGCGCACTCGGCGCGGCCACAGCCGACCTCCTCGCCCCAGTCGAAGAACATCTCCGAGTCCGGGCCGCACGGCCCCGGGCCGCCGACCGACCAGAAGTTGTCGGCGCGCGGGAGCCGCACGATCCGCTCCGGCGGCATGCCCATCGCCTCCCAGCCGCGTACCGCGACCTCGTCCTCGCCGAGCCCGAGCTCCGCGTCGCCCGCGAAGACGGTCACCCAGATCCGGTCGAGATCGAGCTTCATGTGCTCGAACATGAACTCCCAGGCGAGCTCGATCGCCCCGTCCTTGAAGTACTGGCCGAACGAGAAGTTGCCGAGCATCTCGAAGAAGGTCAGCGTCCGCTTGTTCAGGCCGACGTCGTCGATGTCCGGCGTCCGGAAGACCTTCTGCACCGTCGTCAGCAATGGCGCGGGGGGCTCCTCGAAGCCGAGGAAGAAGGGCATCAACGGCTGCATCCCGGCCGAGACGAGCAGCGTCGAGCGGTCGTCGGCGCGCGGGATCAGCGGAGCCGAGGGCCGGAACGCGTGCCCCTTGGACTCGAAGAACTCGCGGTAGCCCGCGCGCAGCTCGGCGGTCGTTCGCACGCGGCTGATTCTAGGTGCCGCGCCTACGCCGACTGCTCGGCCGCGATCTCGTCGCGGATCTTCTCGAGCGAGCGGCGGATCAGCCGTGAGACGTGCATCTGCGAGATCCCGACCTGCTGGGCGATCTGCGACTGCGTCAGGCCTTCGAAGAAGCGCAGGTGCAGGATCTTGCGCTCGCGCTCGTCGAGCACGCGGAAGCCCGGCGCCAGCACGGCGCGGTCCTCGGAGACCTCGTACTGGTGCTCCTCGGTGCCGAGCGACTCGAGCGGGTCGAGCTCACCGTCGTCGTCGTGGCCCCCGGAGCCGGCCGAGAGCGAGAGCGAGCTGTAGGCGCGGCCGCTCTCGAGCGCCTCGAGCACCTCCTCGTCCGTCACGCCCGCGGCCTTCGCCAGCTCGGGGATCGTCGGCGAGCGGCCGTTCTGGACGGTCAGCTCCTCGATCAGCCGCGAGAGCTGGATGTTCAGCTCCTGCAGCCCACGCGGGACACGCACCGACCAGCCGCGGTCGCGGAAGTGGCGCTTGATCTCGCCGATGATGTTCGGCGTCGCGTAGGTCGTCAGCTCGACCCCGCGGTTGACGTCGAAGCGGTCGATCGCCTTGATCAGCCCGATCGCGCCGATCTGGACGAGGTCCTCGAGCTGCTCACCGCGGTACGAGTAGCGGCGGGCGAGCGAGCGCACGAGCGACATGTACTGCTCGATCAGCTGCTCGCGGGCGGCGAGGTCGCCCTGTTCGTGGTAGCGGCGGAGCAGGACCTTGTCGCTCTGCTGCATCAGGCGGGACCATCCCCGGTGACGTTCTTGGTCAGCGCGAGCCAGCCGTCGGCCTCGAGCTCGTAGCCGTCGAGGACGGTGTCGAGGACCCGGCGCAGCCCGACGCTGCCGTCGTCGCGGTCGAGTTCTTCGCGCAGAGCGTCGGCCGCGAAGGGCCCGACCCGCGTCACGATCGCGCGCTCGTCGAGCCGCAGCTCGACCGTCACCTCGCCGTCCTCCGAGGCCCGCTCGAGCACGGCTTCGAGCGCCGTCTCGAGGTCGTCGATGCTCTCGAAGGTCAGGTTCAGGCGCGCGGCGACTCCCCCGAGCACGAGATGCGCGACCTCGTGAAACGGCTGTTCGCGCGGAATGGTCAGCGTGATCATGTCGCCCGTCATTCGCCCCCCGATCCAAACGCGCGAGCGGGCGCAATGGTTTCGGCAGGCTCGATCGTGCCGGCCCCGACCACCGCATCCCGGTCGTAGAGCACCGCGGCCTGACCGGGTGCGACGCCGTACGCCGGGCGGTCGAGGCGAAGGCGGAAGCCATCGTCCGTGCTCGTGACGCTCGCGCCTACCGCCGGCGAGCGGTAGCGCAGCTTCACCTCGGCGCGCTCGAGCTCGAGGTGCAAGCGCCCGCGCACCGTCACCGCGGCGGTTGCGAGCGCAGCCTGCGGCCCGACGACGACGGCGTTCGTCCCGGGCTCGCTGCGGAGGGCGTAGAGCGGCTCGCCCGCCGCGATGCCGAGACCCTTGCGCTGGCCGGGCGTGAAGCGCCAGAAGCCGGCGTGGCGGCCGAGCTCGTTGCCCTGCTCGTCCACGACCGGGCCGTCCTCGGCGGCGAGTCCGTGGCGCGCGAGGAAGTCGCGGTAGTCGCCGCCGGCGAGAAAGCAGGCCTCCTGGCTCTCGGCGCGGCCCGCGGCCTCAAGCCCGGCGCGCGTAGCCTCGGCGCGGGTCTCCTCCTTGCCCTGCTCGCCCAGCGGGAACCAGAGCCGGTCGAGGAAGCGCGGGTCGAGCCGGGCCAGCATGTACGACTGATCCTTTCGCTCGTCGGCCGCACGTGCGAGGAGCAGGCGACCGTCGCGCTCGACGATGCGCGCGTAGTGGCCGGTCGCGAGCCGCTCCGCGCCGGCGCGCTCGGCGAAGGCGAGCAGCTCGGCGAAGCGGAAGCTGCCGTTGCAGCGGATGCACGGGTTCGGGGTCTCGCCGGCCGCGTAGCCGCGGACGAACGGCTCGACTACAGCCGCGCGGAACTCCTCGCGCAGGTCGAGCGTGACGTGCGGGAGCCCGAGCCGGTGGCACGTGCGGCGCGCGGCGATGACGGCCTCCGGCGAGCAGCAGGCGCGCTCCGTGTCCGGGCCCTGTGGGTCGAGCCAGAGACGCAGGGTGACCCCGATCGCGTCGGGCCCGGCGCGCAGCAGTGCGACCGCGCTGTCGACACCGCCGCTCATCGCCACCGCCACGCGGCCGGGCCTGCGCCCGGCGCGAAAGACCTGCGCGAGCGCGCTCGCCAAGGCGTCGACAGCGAGCTCGTCGCCGTCGACGGCGGCGGCCTCGAGCAGGCTCAGCCCTGCGAGCGGCCGCTCGAGCCCCTCGCCCTCCGCGCTGACGATCCGCTCGCCCTCGACGGCCAGGCGCACGAGCGCCCAGCGTCCGTCGCGGGTCGAATCTCCGACCACCTCGACCATGGGGCCCAGGCTATCGGCGAGACGGGGGAACCTGTCGGTCCCCCCGTCTCGTCTCCAGCCTGCCGATGCGCCGAGGCCCGTGGTGAACCTGGCAAGCCAGGTGGGTGCCGCGTCTTCCGTCGGCGTGAGCCTCTGGTCGAACGACAGCTCCCTCTCACTCGGTGTTGGTTCTACAGGGTGCCCCGGGCACGCACAGGCTCGAGTGGTCTCAGTGTAGCGACGGCCTATCTCGCGAACACCCAGCGGATGCGCTGGACGCCGTCGACGCCGAGCTCTTCCGCGAGCTTCGGCGTGAGGTCGAACTTGCGGCCCGGCAGCACCGGGCGGCGGTCGATCACGCGCGTGAGGATCCGCGGGCTGTCCTTGTAGGCGACGTAGACGAGGATCCCGCAGGGCAGGACGGAGTCGGTCACGCCCTCGGTGCCGGGCTTGAGCACGTAGCCGCAGTGGGTGCGGTGGCCGTAGCGGGGCCGCTCGGCGCCGGCGAGCGCCGAGTACCAGCCGCCGCCCGCGACCGGCACCGGCTGCGGGATCCCCGTCACTGCCTGGCTCTTGTCGTGCGACGTCAGGGCGAGCGCGACGACCGCGGCGAGCAGCGCGATACCCGCGAGCGCGACCTGCCGCTGGACCGAGGCGGCGGTCACCTGGCGAGCCCCGCGAGGCCGGCGCCGAACGCGTCCCGCACCAGCGCGTCGAACTCGACCGGGAGGTCGCCCGAGGGATCCGCGAACTCGCGCAGGGACACGAGCAGGAGCATTCGCTCCTCCGCGTTCGCGTCGCCGTTCATCTTCTCGGCGAGGCGCTCGAGCTCCCAGAGGTTCCACATGCGCGGAGCTTGGTCTCGCAGGAGCGGGACGACCACGGGCTCGGGCTCCGGTTCGGGCTCGGGCTCCGCTGGCGGAGGCGGCACCGCGACGAGCACCGGTTCCGGCTCGGGCTCCGGTTCGGGCTCAGGTTCGGGCTCGGGCGCCGGCTCCGGCTCGGGCTCAGGCTCAGCGGCCGGCTCGGCGCTCACGCGTCGGCGCCGGGAGCCGGCGCGCTCGATCAGGGCAACGAGCAGCCACGCGCCGAACATGACGACGCCGATCCAGACCGCCTCGAGCCCGGCGAGCCCGGCTGCGGCCGCGATCAGGACGAGAAACGTGGCCTCGAGCAGGAAGCGGACGAGCGAGAGCCGGATCCTCACCCGCTCTGCTCCGACTCATCGGGCTTGTCGAAGAGCTCGGCGACCTCCTGGGAGGCCCGGCTCTCCTGTGGAGCCGACCGGCGCGGCAGCAGCTTCACGTGCCGCGGCGGCTCCGCGGGCTGGGGCTCGGCGTCCGGCTCGCGCCGGCGCAGGAGCGAGCGCAACCGCCCCGGGCGCGCGGGCTCCTCCTCGAGCGCGGGCTCGGGTTCGTCTACGGCGAGCGGCAGCTCCGGCTCCGGCTCCGGCTCGGGCTCCGGTTCCGGCTCGGGCTCGGGCTCGGGCCGCTCGGGCGGCGCCACCACCGTCCGCTCCTCGGGCATCGGCCACGCCGCCTCGGCCTCGTCCACCGGCGGCTCGCCGCGCTGGGGCACGAGGTAGGCCAGCGACGAGGCCGAGATCCGCTCGGCGGTGTACTCGACGATCGCGACGAGCAGCCAGGCGATCGCCATCACGAGCACGATGAAGCCCGGGCGCAGGTCGGCGAGGCCCGCACCGATGGCGAGCAGCACCAAGAAGAGCGCCTCGAGCGCGAAGCGAAGTCCGAGCCGGCCCGGGAGCACGGCCCGAGCCTAGCCGGTCGTGTCGTCTTCGTTCTGCGGCGCAGGCGGCGAGGGGCCCGGCGAGGCCGGTGGTGAGACCGGCGGCTCCTCCGGCTCATCCTCGGGCTCGGCCTCTGGCTCCCGCAACTGCGGGCCGGAGACCGCGGACGATGCCCCGGTTCCTCGGCTCGATTCGGCCGCTGCCTGTGCGGCGCTGACGATCGACTGCGCAACGCGCTCGATCGCCTCGTCGCCGAGACCGGCGGCGGAGAGCAGCTGCTCTGCACCTTCCTGGGCGCGGGCGATGATCGCGCCGGCCTGCCCGCGCGCCCACTCGAGCGTCTGCTCGACCTCGGCGCGCGTCGCGTTCGTGAGCTCGGTCGCCTGGTGGCGGGCCTGCTCGAGCAGCCGGGCCGACCGCGACTCGGCCTCCGTGATCTCCTTGGACGCTTGCTGCTCCGCCTCCTGCGTCGTCTTGCGCGCCTCGCTCTTGGCCGCGTTCAGCATCTCGGCGCGCAGGCGCTCGCTCTCCTGGCGGAACTTGTCGACGTCGCCCTGGCGCTCCTGCAGCTCACGCTGGCGCCGCGAGACCTCCTGCTCGGTGCGGCGCAGCTGGGCGGCCGAGGCCGTCTGCGCGTCGCGCTCGATCGTGTCGGCCATCTCGGCCGCGGCTCGGATCATGTGCATCGCGTCCATCCGCACCGCGTGCCCGGTCGGCTCGGCGCCGCTCTGGCCCGCGGCCTGGAGCACGCGGAGCTGGACCTGGAGCTGGGTCGTGTGCCGGCGGAAGGCCTCGAAGGCCTCGCGCACCTTCTCGCGGTCGTAGCCGTCGGCGGCGCTCGGCAGGTCCTCGACCCGCGGCAACGACGTCAGCGACGGTGCTTGCGACGCTCGCTCGGGACCTTCGGATGCCATGCGCTGTCTCTTCTCCTGACTCGACCTCGGATGCCGTCAAGTATGACGGCTGCACCGGCTCCCGTCACGACTCGAATTGGGGCAGGACCTGAATTCCGAGCTCGGCGAGGATTTCCTTCGCGATCGGCGTCGGCGCGCCCGTCATCGGCTCGGAGCCGGAGGCCGTCTTCGGGAAGGCGACCACCTCGCGGATGTTCGACTCGCCGGCCAGCAGCGCGACGAAGCGCTCGAGCCCCATCGCGAACCCGCCGTGCGGCGGCGCGCCCATCCGCAGCACCTCGAGCAGGAAGCCGAAGCGCTCCTCCGCCTGCTGCTCGTCGATCCCCATCTGCTTGAAGACGCGCTTCTGGAGCTCGGAGTCGTGGATCCGGATCGAGCCCGAACCGAGCTCCCAACCGTTCCAGACGAGGTCGTAGGCCTGGCTCAGCGCAGCGCCGGGGTCGCTCTCGATCAGGTCCTCGTCGCCAGGCCGGATGCCCGTGAACGGGTGGTGACTGAACGTCCAGCGCCCGCCGTCCTCGTCCCACTCGAAGAGCGGGAAATCGGTCACCCAGAGGAACTCGTCGCGGCTCTCGTCGATCAGCCCCAGCTCACGGCCGAGATGGTTGCGCACGGCCGAGAGCACGCGCGCGACCGTCGCGGGCTCGTCGGCACCGAAGAGCACGGTCGCGGCCGGCTCGTCGGGCCGGACCGCCTCGATCACCTCGGCGGAGAGGAACTTCGCGATGGGCGAGCGCACCTCGCCCTCCTCGTCGAAGACCAGATACGCGAGACCCTTGCCGCCCCACTCCTTCGCCAGCTCCTCGAGCGAGGCGAGCTCGGCGCGGGAGAGCTGCTGGGGCACCACCAGGTACTGGACGCTCGGCGCCTGCGCGAACACCTTGAAGTCGGAATCCCGCGTCTCGGCGGTCAGGTCGTGCAGCTCGAGGCCGAAGCGCAGGTCGGGCTTGTCGGAGCCGAAGCGCGCCATCGCCTCGTGCCAGGTCAGGCGCCGGAACGGGCGTTCCGGCGGCGTGCGGCCGAGCGCCTCGAACGAGGCGACGACAGCACCCTCGAGCACGTCCCAGACCTCCTCGCGCGTCGGGAAGGCCAGCTCGAGGTCGAGCTGGCGGAACTCGAACTGGCGGTCGGCGCGGAGATCCTCGTCCCGGAAGCAGATGGCCATCTGGTAGTAGCGGCCGAAGCCGGCCACGATCAACGTCTGCTTGAACAGCTGCGGCGACTGCGGCAGCGCGAAGAAGTTGCCCGGCTGCAGCCGCACGGGCGCGAGGAAGTCGCGGGCGCCCTCGGGCGTCGCACGCGTCAGGTTCGGTGTCCAGACATCGACGAAACCCTGCTCGTCCATGAAGCGCCGGATCGCGGCGACCACCGTCGCCGAGAGACGCAGGTTGTGCTGCATCCTCTCGCGCCGCAGGTCGAGGTAGCGGTAGCGCAGCCGCGTGGCCTCCTCCACGTTCTCGTCGTCGAGCTGGAACGGCAGCGGCTCGGAGCGCGAGACGATCTCGAGCTCGTCCACCTGCAGCTCGACCTCGCCCGTCGGCAGGTTCGGGTTGACCGCCTCGGGTGCCCGCGCCATCACCTCGCCCTCCGCGCGGATCACGAACTCATTGCGGATCTCGTGCGCGACCTTCGCCGCCGCGGGCGCGCGCTCGGGATTGATCACGAGCTGCGCGATGCCGCTCTCGTCGCGGAGGTCGATGAAGACGAGCCCGCCGTGGTCGCGCCGCCGCGCCGCCCAGCCGGCCAGGGCAAGGCGCTCTCCGACCTGCTCCTTGCGGAGCTCGCCCGCCAGGAGGTCGCGCCACCTCATGTCCTCAGCCTCTCCGCCAGCTCGGCCGTCGGAACCTCCTCGTCCTGCTGCCCGGGACGCCGAAGGGTCGAGCGCTCGAGCCCCCACTCGACGATCGCCTTCGCGCCGAGCCGGCGCGCGTGCGTGAGCTGGCCCTTGAGCGAGCGGCCGGCGTAGTCGACCTCGGTGCTCAGCCCGTGGCGGCGGAGCTCCTGCACGAGCGGCAGCGCGCGGGGCTTGAGGTCGGCCTCGACGACCGCGACGAACACGTCGAGCTCCTCGGGCTCGGTGCTCACGCCTGCCTCCTCCAGCGAGAGCAGCAGCCGCTCGATGCCGGCGCCGAAGCCGATCCCGGGCGTCGGCTTGCCGCCCAGCTGCTCGATCAGGCCGTCGTAGCGGCCGCCCCCGCAGATCGAGCTCTTGGCGCCGATCGCCTCGTCCACGAACTCGAACGCCGTGCGTGTGTAGTAGTCGAGCCCGCGCACGAGCGTCGGGGCGAGCGTGAACTTGACGGCGTAGTTCTCGAGCTGGGCCTGCACCGCCTCGAAGTGCGCGCGGCACTCGTCGCAGAGCGAGTCGCCGATCTTCGGCGCCTCCTCGAGCGCCGCCAGCACCTGCTCGTTCTTCACGTCGAAGACGCGCAGCGGGCTGGTCTCTCGCTTCTGGCGGGCCTCCTCGTCGAGGACGTCCTCGTGCTCGTCGAGCCACGCGGTCAGCTGCTCAAGGTAGGCCGGCCGGCAGTTCTCGTCGCCGATCGAGTTCAGGAGCAGCTCGTAGTTCGTCACGCCCAACCGCGCGAGCAGCTCGTCGTAGAGCTGGATCACCTCGGCGTCGATCGCCGGATCCTCCGATCCGATCGCCTCGACCGAGAGCTGCCAGTGCTCGCGGTAGCGGCCGCGCTGCGGGGCCGCGTACCGGTACATGGTCGCGATCGTGTAGAGCTTGACCGGCTGCGCCTCGCGGTGCAGGCCGTGCTCGAGGTAGGCGCGCGCGATCGGGGCGGTTGCCTCCGGGCGCAGCGTCAACGAGCGGCCACCGCGATCCTCGAACGTGTACATCTCCTTGTGCACGACGTCCGAGCCTTGGCCGGACGTGCGCTCGAAGACAGCGGTGTCCTCGAAGGCGGGCGTCTGGATCGGGCGGTAGCCGTAGAGCGAGCAGAGGCGCTCGGCCTCGGTCGTCACCAGCCGCCAGAGCGGCTGCTCGGACGGGAGGATGTCGTGTGTGCCGCGCGGCGCCTCGAACGTCGTCACGAGGCGCGCAGCTGGGTGAGGAACGGATTGCGCTCGAGCTCCGCGCCGAGCGTCGTCGGAGGACCGTGGCCGGAGTAGACGATCGTCTCCGGCGGGAAACGCTCGCTCAGGCTCTCGATCGACTTGATCAGGGTCTCCCAGTCGGCGCCCGGCAGGTCGGTGCGCCCGACCGAGCCCGCGAAGAGCACGTCGCCGGAGAAGAGGCAGCCGTCGGCGTGGTAGGCGAGATGGGCCGGGGAGTGGCCCGGGACGCGGAGCGTCTCGAACTCGATCCCGGCGAGCCCGAGGGTCTCGTCGCCCTCGAGGAAGGTGTCGGCGGTGTAGGAGCGCGCGCTCACGCCCTGTGGAACGAGGTCGGGCAGGTTCTCGAGCAGCGCCCGCTCGTCCTCGGCCATGTAGACCGGCGCGCCGGTGCCCTCGGCGAGGTCGGCGACGCCGCCGAGGTGGTCCCAGTGGCCGTGCGTGATCAGGATCGCGGCCACGCTCGCGCCCAGCCGGTCGAGCTCGAGCCTGAGCTCGGCGGCGTCGCCGCCGGGATCGACGACAACGGCCTCGGTCGCCTCCCGCGTGGTGCGGATGACGTAGCAGTTCGTGCCGATCGGGCCGAGCTCGTAGCGGTCGACGGCGAGTGCGGGATTCTCGCTCACGGGAGCGTGAGTCTAACCGGGCGGTCTCGCCCTTCTCGGGCGCCTTGTTGTGGTCAGTGGACAGCAAATCGCGCTCGCCTCGGGCGGTCCCGTAGTTCAGGCGCACCCGGCCTCCTCCCCACTGCGAGCCTAGCCGCGGCGGGCGCGCGGGTCTGTCACGGGACCGTGACGAACGTGTGCCGATCAGAGCGCGGCATCGACTCGCCCGGAGGCGTCAGCGCTTGCGGCTCTGCCGGCCGGGCGTCTCCTGCCCGCTGCGGCGGAGGTACGAGCGGTACAGCGCCCGGTCCATCAAGTACATGAAGGGCGCGAAGAAGCCCGTGTAGACGGCCGTGATCGCCAGGCGGTTGGCGAGCGACTGGTCGTGGTTCAGCGCCGAGAAGGCGAGAAAGAGGAGCGGAGCGATCAACAGGACGCGCTTGAGCACGCGGTTCCACGAGGGCGGTTGCACCTCGCGGATGGTCTTGCCGCCGCGGCCCTTGGCCGGTGTCGCCTTCCCCTCCCGCTTGCCGTTACGGCGCGGGGTCGCGGCCTCCAGCTCGGCCGGGTCGACCTCCACCTCCTGGCCCTCGCCGTCGACGTAGACGTACTCGTATTCGTGCCGGAGCTCTTTCTGCCGCCGGCGCCGCTGTTTACGCGTTGGCATCGGGCCAAGCGTAGCCGGGTCAGGCGGCCCAGGCGACCGCGCCACGGCGGATCACGGTCGCGATCAGGTCGCCGCCGATGTGGTAGGCGAGGTGCCGCCAGTCGGGCGCGTCGAGCAGCACGAGATCCGCGTCCAGGCCGCCCGCGATTCGCCCGCGACGCTCCGCGAGCCCCAGCACGTGGGCCGCATTGACCGTGCAGGCGGCAAGCGCCTCGTCCGGCGAGAGGTGGAGCTTGGTGCAGGCGAGCGAACAAACGAGCGGCAGGCTCTCGCAGAAGGCGCTGCCCGGGTTGAAGTCGGTGGCGAGCGCGATCGCAGCGCCGGCATCGACGAGCGCTCGGGCGGGCGGCATCGGCCGGTCGAGGAAGAGCGCGCTGGCCGGCAGCAGGACGGCTGTCACGTCACTTGTTGCGAGCGCGCGGACTCCGCTTTCGCCGGTTGCCTCGAGATGGTCGATCGAGCGTGCGCCGAGCTCGATCGTGAGCCCGACGGCTCCGAGCTCGTTGAACTGGTCTCCGTGGAGGCGGAGGGCCAGGCCGAGCCCCCCGCACGCCGTCAGATAGCGGCGCGCCTGCTCGACGCTGAACGCACCCTCTTCGACGAAGACGTCTGCCGCCTCGGCGAGCTCGGCCGCGCGCGGCAGGACCTCGGCGAGGGCGAAGTCCAGGTAGGCGTCGCCGTCACCGAACTCCGGCGGCACCGCGTGCGCGCCCAGCCAGGTGGGGACGCCACCCGCGGAGGCCACAGCCTCGAGCGAAGCGAGCTCGGTGTCTCGGTCGAGCCCGTAGCCGGACTTCCCCTCGAAGGTTGTCGTGCCGGCCCGGAGCATCCAGTCGGCGTGTCGGCGCACGGCGGCGGCGAGCTCTTCGGGGCCGCCCGCGCGTGTCGCGCGGACCGTGGACAGGATCCCGCCGCCGGCCGCGTGCAGCTCCTCATAGCTCGCGCCGGCGGCGCGCAGGGCGAACTCCTCCACGCGGTCGCCGAGAAACGCGGGGTGCGTGTGACAGTCGACGAGGCCCGGGATCGCGCAGAGGCCGGAGCCGTCGAGTTCCTCGAGCTCACCGTCGAGTCGGTGCGCGGTGAGCTCGCGCATCGGACCGGCGGCCGCCACGGTGCCGCCCTCGCAGAGCACGAAGGCGTTCTCGACGAGCTCGAGCTCCCGGAGCGCCGGGCCGCGCAGGGGCGCGCGCGCCGCTGCCGGAGCGGTCACGAGCTGCGCGAGGTCGCGGACGAGCAGCCGGGGACCGCCGGCCGACGCCTCGCTCATGGACGCGGGGAAGGCGGTAACGGCACGCGGAGCCCGTGCTCCTCGGCGGCCGCGAGCGCCTCGTCGTACCCCGCGTCGACGTGACGCAGGACACCCGTGCCGGGGTCGGTCGTCAGCACCCGCTCGAGGCGATCGGCCATCTCGTCGCTGCCGTCCGCGACGACGACCATGCCCGCGTGGATCGAGTTGCCGATGCCGACGCCCCCGCCATGGTGGACGCTGACCCAGGTCGCGCCGGCGGCGACGTTCAGCAGCGCGTTCAGGATCGGCCAGTCGGCGATCGCGTCGGAGCCGTCCCGCATCGACTCCGTCTCGCGGTAGGGCGAGGCGACCGAGCCGGAGTCGAGGTGGTCGCGCCCGATCACGACGGGTGCCTTGACCTCGCCGCTCCGGACGAGCTCGTTGATCGCCAGCCCTGCGCGAGCGCGGTCGCCGAAGCCGAGCCAGCAGATCCGCGCGGGCAGGCCCTGGAACGCCACTCGCTCGGGCGCGAGCGTCAGCCAGCGCTGAAGGGCGCCATCCTCGGGAAAGAGCTCGAGCAGCATCCGGTCGATCGCGGTGATGTCGGCCGGATCGCCCGAGAGTGCCGCCCAGCGGAACGGCCCCACCCCGCGGCAGAACAGCGGGCGGATATAGGCCGGGACGAAGCCCGGGTATGCGAACGCGTCTTCTACCCCGGCCTCCAGTGCCTCCCCTCGCAGGTTGTTGCCGTAGTCGAAGACATGGCTGCCCGCCCGGGCGTACTCGAGCATCCCCTCGACGTGGCGGGCAATCGAGTCGCGCGCGCGCCGCAGGTACTCGTCCGGGTCGTCCGCGCGCAACGCCGCAGCGGCCTCGACGTCGAGCCCGGCCGGCACGTAGCCGGTGAGCGGGTCGTGGGCGGCCGTCTGGTCGGTGACGAGATCGAACGCCTCACCGCGCCGCGCCAGCTCCGGCACCACCTCGGCTGCGTTGCCGAGCAACCCGACCGAGAGCGCACGGCCGTCGCCGGCCGCGGCCCGCACGCATTCCAGCGCGTCGTCCAGCGACTCGGACGCCTCGTCCAGGTAGCGCGTCTCGATCCGACGCCGGATCCGCTCGGGATCGACCTCGATGCACAGGATCGCCGCGCCCGCAAGCGTTGCCGCCAGCGGTTGCGCCCCGCCCATCCCGCCGAGACCAGCGGTCAGGATCGTCCGCCCGGCGAGGTCGGCGGAGCCGAAGTGCTGCTCGCCGGCCGCGACGAACGTCTGGTAGGTGCCCTGCAAGATCCCCTGGCTGCCGATGTAGATCCAGCTCCCCGCCGTCATCTGGCCGAACATCGTCAAGCCAAGCGCCTCGAGCCGGCGGAACTCGTCCCAGGTGGCCCAGCGCGGGACGAGCAGCGAGTTCGCGATCAGGACGCGAGGAGCAGCAGGGCTCGTCCGGAAGACGCCGACCGGCTTGCCGCTCTGGACGAGCAGGGTCTCGTCCTCACCCAGCGTGAGCAGCGACCGGACGAGCGCGCGCAGCGCCTCGGGGTTCCGGGCGGCCTTGCCCGAGCCGCCGTAGACGACGAGTTCCTCGGGCCGCTCCGCAACCTCCGCGTCGAGGTTGTTCAGCAACATCCGCAGCGGCGCCTCCGTCGACCAGAAGCGCGCGTTCAGCTCGGTGCCGCGCGGTGCGCGGATCGCCGAAAGGTCACCACAGAGTGCCTCGACCGTCGCGTCGAGCGACCGGGTCGCGCTCAAGGCCCCTGCTCCGCCTGCCGTTGCCGAGTCCGCACGCGCCACCACGTGTAGGCCGTCGCGAGCACGAACGCGGCGACGCCGCCGGCGAGCGACCTGAGCAGGCTGCTGCCGGTCACGTACGCGAAGATCACCACCAGCGAGCCGAGTGCGGCGTAGGCCAGCGCGCTGTCACGGTAGGGACGCGTGGACTTGCGCCGCTTCGGATTCACCCCGTTGCCGACGCTCATGAGAGCTCGCCCGCCTCGGCCTCGACCGCCTGGACGAGCGAGCCGTCGCGGATCGACGTGGCGACCGTCTCGATGTCGCCCGAGAGCGTGCGGTCATCACGGAGCCGGGGTGAGAGCGAGCGGATGTGCTCGCGCGCAGCTCGCACCCCCAGGCCCGGCTGCAGCGGTGCGAGGAACTCGACGGCCTGCGCGCCGGCGAGCAACTCGATCGCCAGCACACGCTCGGCGTTCGCCAGCACCTGCCACGCCTTCAGCCCGGACGCATTGCCCATCGAGACGTGATCCTCCTGTCCCGCGCTCGTCGGGATCGAGTCGACCGCCGCGGGGTGCGCGAGCACCTTGTTCTCGCTGACCAGAGAGGCGGCGACGTACTGCGGGATCATGAAGCCGGAGTTCAAGCCGCCGTCGCCGGTCAGGAACGCCGGCAGGCCGCCCGAAAGGCTCGGGTTGACGAGGCGCTCGACGCGACGCTCGGCGATGTTCGCAAGCTCCGCGACGCCCATCGCCAGCGCATCCAGTGCCAGTGCGAGCGGCTGCCCGTGGAAGTTCCCGTTCGAGACCAGCATCTCGTCCTCGACGAGCACGAGCGGGTTGTCGGTCGCGGCGTTCAGCTCGACCGCGACGGTCTGGCGCACGTAGTCGAGCAGGTCGCGCGAGGCGCCGTGCACCTGTGGCGCACAGCGGAGCGAGTACGCGTCCTGTACCTGGTCGCACCAGCGGTGGGCCTCGTTGATCGCCGAGTCCTCGAGCAGGCGGAGCACGTTCGCCGCCGACTCAGACTGGCCCTTCAGCGGCCGCAGCGCGTGAATCTGCGGGAGGAAGCTCGTGCGCGATCCCTGTAACGCCTCGAGCGATACCGCGCAGGAAATGTCGGCGGCCTTCGCCAGGCGGTCGGCCCGGATCATGCCGAGCGCTCCGAAGGCGGCCATGAACTGCGTGCCGTTGACGAGCGAGAGCCCTTCCTTCGCCTGTAGCCGGACGGGCTCGAGGCCGGCCTGCTCGAGCGCCTCGCCTCCCGGGAGCCGCCGCCCTTCGAACGTGGCCTCGCCCTCGCCGATCAGCGGCAGCGCGAGATGGGCGAGCGGGGCGAGGTCGCCGCTCGCGCCCACGGAGCCGCGACTCGGCACGTGTGGCAGCACGCCGCGGTTGAGGCACTCGACAAGCAGCTCGACCGTCACGGGGCGCGCCCCCGAGTAGCCCTTCGCCAGCGCGTTGGCCCGGAGGAGCATCGCGGCACGGATGATCTCGTCCGGGTACGGCTCGCCGACCCCGCACGCGTGGCTGCGCAGAAGACGAAGCTGGAGCTCCTCGGTCAGCTCCTCGGGAATCGAGCGGGAGACGAAGCGGCCGAAGCCGGTGTTGACGCCGTAGGTGTGCTCCTGGCGGCCGTGCGCAGCCTGCTCGACGAGCTCGCGGGCGGCGCCCATGCGCTCGCGCGCGGAGTCCGCGAGTGCGACCGGCCGGCCGTGGACGGCGACCTCCCAGACGTCGGCGAGCGCCAGATCGTCGCCCGTCAGCGCCCTGCTCTCGATCATGCGGCGAGTCTATCCCGCACCCGCCGGGGCGCCTTTCGGCGGGCGCTCCGCTGAGTACGGTTCGCCCGGCCTCCTCCCCGAGGCGAGCGTACTGCGGCACGACGCACGTGTCTGTCACGGACTGTGACGAATGTGTGTCAGTCGTCGAGCAGCCGCAGCTCGAGCACGCGCGAGGCGTCGAAGCAGTCAAGCCGCAGCGCCGCTCCGGCGGCTGCCGCGGCCGCGCCTGCGGGCATCAGGCCGACGAGCTCGGAGCCGGCCACGTCCGCCCCGCGCTCGGCCGCCAGCCGTTCCACCCGGGCCACGATCGAGTGCAGCTCGGCCGCCTCCCAGTCCTCGACGTTCATGCTCACCTGGACGAGCCCCGCGCGCGGCAGCTCCAGGCCGAGTGCCCGCACACCGGGGAAGCCGCCGCCGGTCTCGCGCACGAGCGCGGCGATCTCTCGGGCCGCCTCCAGCGTCCCACGCAGGTTGACGTTGAACGCGATCAGCGGCCGGCGCACGCCGACGAGCACAGCGCCGGCCGAGTCCGACAGCCGCGCCGGCCCGTGCTCGGGCGCGAGCTCACCGGCGTCTATGCGCCGCTGCAGCTCCCCAGGCCCGCCCCGCCGGAAAAAGGCAGGCCCTCGCCCGGCGCCGAGCTCTCCGTAGAGGAAGACCGGCAGGCCGAGCTCCTCCCCCACCCGTACGCCGAGCAGCCCCGCAGCCTCTCGCGCCCGCTCCTCGTCCTCGGGCGTCAGCGGCACCAGCGGGACAACGTCGGCAGCCCCGATCCGCGGATGCGCTCCCTCGTGCTCGCGCAGGTCGATCAGCTCGGCCGCGCGCGCGATCCCCGCCAGCAGCGACTCGACGAGCTCATCGGCCGACCCGACCAAGGTGAAGACCGAGCGGTTGTGATCCTCGTCGGCGTGGACGTCGAGCAGCCGCGCCCCGCCCGAGCGCAGGGCCGCCGCGAGCGCGTCGATCGTCGTCCGGTCGCGCCCCTCGGAGAAGTTCGGGACGGACTCGAGCGGCCGCGACACGCGCGTAGTCTAGGAAGCGTGAAGGCCTACTACGACCGGCGCGCGCCCGAGTACGATGAGTGGTACCGCGGTTCAGGTCGCTTCGAAGAACGCGACCGGCCCGGCTGGGAGCGGGAAGTCGAGGCACTCACGCTGGCGCTCGCCGCGCTTCCGCCCGCCCGCACGCTCGACGTCGCCTGCGGGACCGGCTTCCTCACGCGCCCCCTGCCGGGCGAGATCGTCGGCCTCGACCAGAGCGAGGCGATGCTCGAGGAGGCGCGACAGCAGGCCCCGGACGCGACGTACGTCCAGGGCGACGCGTTCTCCCTCCCGTTCGAGGACGGCGCCTTCGAGCGCGTCTTCACGGCCCACTTCTACGGCCATCTCGAGCGCAAGGACCGCGAGCGCTTCATCGCCGAGGCGCGCCGGCTGGCGCCCGAGCTCGTCGTCGTCGACTCGGCCTTGCGTGAGGACGTCGAGCCCGAAGAGCGGCAGGAGCGGATCCTGAACGACGGCTCGCGCTGGGAGGTCTACAAGCGCTACTTCGAGCCCGGCGCGCTCGCGCGCGAGCTCGGCGGCGGCGAGACCGTGTTCGCCGGCCGTTGGTTCGTCGCCGTCCGCTCTTGACGAGACGCCGGACGCGCTACCGCTCGATCGCCTCGCTGCAGCGCGACAACTGGGTGTGCCGCGCCTGCGCCGAGGCCGGCTTCCCACTCGAGTCGCTCCCGATCGTCCAGCCCTACGCCGGCCAGCGCGCGTACATGTTCGGACAGGCGCCGGGCGCGGTCGAGGGCCAGGAGCGCCGCCCCTGGCGCGGCCGCGCCGGGCGGACGCTGCGGCGCTGGCTCGGGCTCGATGAGCAGGAGTTCTACGCGACCTTCTACTGCGCGTCCGTCACGCGCTGTTACCCGGGCAAGGACCTGAAACGCGGCGACCGGAAACCAACCCGGCACGAACAGGAGCTCTGCGCCTTCTGGCGCGACTGGGAGCTTCGGCTGATCCGGCCGGCGCTGATCGTCCCCGTCGGCACGCTCGCCATCAAGCAGCTGCTCGACATCGACGACCTGAGCTGCATCGGAAGCTCGTTCACGTGCCACGGCGCCGTCGCGATTCCGCTTCCTCACCCGTCCGGAGCGAGCGCCTGGACGAACATCCCAGCGAACAGAGAGCGCACGCATGAGGCGGTGCGGCTCATCCAGCGCGAGCTCGCGCGGATCGGCAGCAACCAGGCGGATCGCTAGATTTCGAGGGTGCAGGAGGTCCCTCGTTATCGCCAGACGTTCGCCCGGCTACTGGGCTTCCTGCGCCCCTACAAGCTCTCGCTGACCGTCTCGATCCTGCTCGCCGTCCTCTCGCAAGGGGCCGCGATCGCGCTGATCTGGCTGACCAAGGAAGTGATCGACGGGGCGCTCGCCACGCACGACCGCGAGAAGCTCTGGATCCTCGTCGGCGCCGTCCTCGCCGTCGGCTTTGCGCGCGCCGCCCTGATGGCCGGCCGCCGCCTGCTCTCCGGCCGCCAGGCCCTGGCGGTCGAGATGGACATGCGGCAAGGCCTCTACTCGCACCTGGTGCGCCTCTCGTTCGGCTTCTACGACCGCCACCAGACCGGGCAGCTGATGTCGCGCGCGACGGTCGACCTGCAGGGCGTCCGCTTCTTCCTCGGCTACGGCCTGATCTTCTTCTTCCAGAACGCGATCACCGTGATCTCGGTGACCGTCGTGCTGCTCGTCTTCAACTGGAAGCTCGCGCTGATCTCGCTGGCGATCACGCCCGTGCTCGTCGTCGTCGCCTACCGCTACAGCCACGTGACGCATCCGACGCTGCGCGAGGTGCAGCAGAAGCTCGCGGACGTGGCCACGGTGGCGGAGGAGAACATCGTCGGCGTCCACGTCGTCAAGTCGTTCGCGCAGGAGCCGCAGGAGTCGGCCAAGTTCCACGCGCGCTCCGAGGCCGTCTTCGAGCAGACCGTGAAGGCGAACCGGCAGCGCGCGCTCTACGTGCCCTTCATCTCCTGGCTGCCGCTGCTCGCGCAGGGCGCCGTGCTGCTCGTGGGCGCGCGCATGGTGACGAGCGGCGAGCTCACCGTTGGCGGCTTCGTCGCCTTCAACCTCTACCTCGGCATGCTGGTGATGCCGCTGCGCTCGCTCGGGATGTGGATCGGCCAGGCACAGCGCGCGACCGCCTCGGGCGAGCGGATCTTCCAGGTGATAGACGAGCCCGAGGAGATCGCCGAGCGGCCCGCTGCCGCCGAGCTGCCGCCGGGCGACGGCGACCTGCGCTTCGAGGACGTGCGCTTCGAGTACCTCGCGGGGCGGCCGGTGCTCGACGGCGTGACGCTGGACGTCCCCGCCGGCCGCACGATCGCGCTGATCGGACAGACCGGTTCCGGCAAGACGACGCTGACCTCGCTCGTGCCCCGCTTCTACGACACGACCGCCGGCCGCGTGCTGGTCGACGGCGTCGACGTGCGCGACGTGAAGCTCACCTCGCTGCGCCGGGCGATCGGCGTGATCTCGCAGGATCCGTTCCTGTTCTCGGCGAGCGTTCGCGAGAACATCACCTTCGGCGCGCCGGATTTGGACGACGCCGAGGTCGAGCGGATCGCGGGGCTGGCCCAAGCGGCCGAGTTCGTCGAGGAGCTGCCGGACGGCTACGACACGATCATCGGCGAGCGCGGGATCACGCTCTCGGGCGGCCAGCGCCAGCGCCTGGCAATCGCACGCGCGCTCGCGGTCGATCCCCGGATCCTGATCCTCGACGACGCGACCGCGTCCGTGGACGCGACCACCGAGGCGAGGATTCGCGTCGGCCTGCGTGAGGCGATGCGCGACCGAACGACGCTGATCATCGCCCACCGCCTCTCGACGATCGCGCTCGCTGACGAGATCGTCGTCCTCGACGAGGGCCGCATCGCCGCTCGCGGGACGCATGACGAGCTGCTCGAGACGAGCCCGGTCTACCGCGACATCTACGAGCACGGGCTGCTCGAGCGCCGGTTCGCCGACGCGGTCGAGGCGCGCGCGGGCGACGCGCTGGAAGCGGCCTCGTGAGGGTCTGGCAGCCAGGCGGGCACCTGATGCGCGACCGCGCTGCGCAGGTCGACGACTGGTCGTGGCAGCGCACGCGCCGGCGGCTCGGGATGCTCGTCCGCTTCACGGCCCCCTACCGCACGCGGACGCTGTTCTCGATCGGCTCGCTCCTGCTGGCGACGGCCTTCGCGCTCGCCCCGCCGCTGCTCTCCAAGTACGCCGTCGACGACGGGATCCGCCAGCACGACCTGGGCAAGCTCTGGTGGATCGTCGGCGCCTTCCTGCTCTTCGGCCTCCTGAGCTGGGGCATGAGCTACGTCCAGACCTACCTCACCGGCTGGGTCGGCGAGCGCATCCTGGCCGACCTGCGCAACCACCTCTTCGACCATTTGCAGGATCTCTCGCTCGGCTTCTACGAGCGCAACCGCGCCGGCGTGATCATCAGCCGGCTGACCAACGACGTCGAGGCGATCGACCAGCTCGTCACCGACGGCGTGACGAGCCTCGTCCAGAACACGCTCACGCTCGTCGGCACCGCGATCCTGCTCTTCATCCTCGACTGGCGCCTGGCGCTCGCGACGCTGGTCGTGATCCCGTTCATGAGCGTCGCGACGGTGATCTTCCGCAAGCGCTCCGCGCGCGCCTACGCCTCCGTGCGCGAGCGGCTCGGCCTCGTCACCGCCACCCTCGCCGAGGACATTGCCGGGATACGGATCGTCCAGGCATTCACGCGCGAGCAGGCGAATACGCGCAACTTCCGCGAGGTCACCGAGCGCTACCGCGAGGCGAACATGGAGACGGTCGTCCTCAACGGCCTCTACTTCCCGTTCGTCGACCTGCTCTCGACAGTCGCGCTCGCCGTCGTGCTCGGCTACGGCGGCCACCTCTACTTCCAGGGCGCGGTCACGCTGGGAACGCTTTTCGCCTTCATGCTCTACGTGCAGAACTTCTTCGACCCGGTGCAGCAGCTCTCGCAGCTCTACAGCACGTTCCTCTCGGCCACTGCCGCCCTGGACAAGATCGTGGACGTGCTCGACCAGGAGCCCGAGGTGACCGACCTGCCCGGCACGCTCGAGCTACCGCAAGTCGAAGGCAACGTCGCCTTCGAGGGCGTGCGCTTCGGCTACGGGGACGGGCCGGAGGTGCTGCACGGCCTCGACCTCGCGGTCCCGGCGGGAACGACGGTCGCGCTCGTCGGCCACACCGGCGCGGGCAAGTCGACGATCGCCAAGCTGCTCGCGCGCTTCTACGACCCGCGCGAGGGGCGGATCACGATCGACGGCCACGACCTGCGCGAGGTGACGCAAGCCTCGCTCCGCCGCCAGCTCGGGATCGTGCCGCAGGAAGGGTTTCTGTTCGCCGGCACCGTGCGCGACAACATCGCCTTCGGCCGGCCCGACGCCTCGCCCGAGGACGTCCTGCGCGCGGCGGAGACGATCGGCGCGAACGACTTCATCCTCCGGCTCGAGGACGGCTACGAGACCGACCTGCAGGAGCGCGGCAGCCGCCTCTCGCTCGGCCAGCGCCAGCTCGTCGCGCTCGCCCGTGCCCTGCTGGCCGACCCGCGCATCCTGATCCTGGACGAGGCCACGTCGTCCGTCGACATCGGCACCGAGCGCAAGATCGAGCAGGCGCTGCGGACGCTGCTCGCAGGCCGGACCGCGTTCGTGATCGCGCACCGGCTCTCGACGATTCGCGACGCCGACCTGATCGTCGTGCTCGGGCACGGCCAAGTCGTCGAGCAGGGCACGCACGACGAGCTGATGCGCGTGGGCGGGCTCTACACGTCGCTGTACGGCGACTGGGCTGCGGACGCAGCCTGAGCCAACTTCGTAACGAACGCGTCGATTCCCTGAAACGAGGGATCCGCGGGGCCGCGGGCACGCCCGATCCTCGGGTCGGTGGCCCGCGCTCGCATCGCCCTGCTCGCGGGGGTCTCGGCCCTCGCCGCTGCGGTCCTCGTGCCCGCTGCCCTCGCCTGCCCGAAGGGCTACTCCTACGCCGGCCTCTACAGCCCGACCAAGGCGAACGGGATCGCGGCCACGATCAGCATGCTCGACACCCCCGTCGGCGTCGGCGGCTCGAGCCACGTCGCCGGCTGGGTCGGCGTCGGCGGCCCGGGGCTCGGGCTTCACGGCGAGGACGAGTGGCTCCAGGTCGGCCTCGCCACCTTCGGCGACTCGAACGAGGGCCGTCTCTACTACGAGCTGGCGCAGCCTGGTCACGCGCCCGAGTACGTCGAGCTGGCGACCGGGATCGTGCCCGGCGTGAAGGTCCGCGTCGCCGTGATGGAGCTGCAGTTCGCGCGCGACGCGTGGATCGTCGTCTCGCCGGCCGGCCTCTCGGGCCCGTTCGACCTCCCGCGCAGCCACGACGCCTGGGAGCCGGTGGCGACGGCCGAGAGCTACGCCGAGACGAGGCGGTGCAACCGGTACGCGTACCGCTTCGGCGGCCTCCAGCTCGCGCACGCCGACGGCACCTGGCGAACGATGCGCCGGGCCGAGACGCTGCAGGATCCGGGTTGGAAGCTGCGCCGCCACGGCACCTCCGCGTTCAGCGCCACCGGGGCCTGAGCGGGGCTACACTTCCGACCGCCGCAACAGCACGTTGCGGGGTCGTCTAATGGTAGGACGCTCGGCTCTGGACCGAGTAGTCTAGGTTCGAATCCTAGCCCCGCAGCCTCCGAGAACCCGCTGCAACCGGCGGGTTTTCGCATCTCCGAGGCACAGCGTGCGCACCGACTGAGGTCGCTTCCACGTTGTGCTTGGAATGACGGCGATCGACCAGAAGACCCTGAAGCGGCCTGCAGACGAGGCGCGCAGGCGCGGCAGCAGCGGCAGCGGCTGGTACGAGTGGCTCGCGCGCGGCGGCCTCGTCGCGAAAGGCATCTCCTACGGGATCGTCGGCGTGCTGGCGGTGAAGCTCGCCGTCGGCCACGGCGGCAGCGCGACCAGCCGCGACGGTGCGCTCCACGCGCTCGCGCAGGAGAGCTTCGGCCGGGTCGTGCTCGCCCTGCTCGTGGCCGGCTTTGCCGCCTACGCGCTCTGGCGCGTGATCCAAGCGTTCGCGCTGCCCACCGACGACGGCAAGGACTGGCTCAAGCGCGCCGGCTTCCTCGGGCGGGCCGCGATCTACGCGGGGCTCACGTACTCGGCGCTCGCGATCCTGCTCGCTGACGAAGGCGGGGCCTCCCAGAACGAGAAGGCGCACAAGACGACGGGCCTCGTGCTCTCGTGGCCGGCCGGCACCTGGCTGGTCGGCATCGCCGGCGCGGTCGTGGTCGGCGTCGGCCTCTGGAACGCCTACCGGGGGCTGGCCCGCAAGTTCGAGGACAAGTGGCGCGCTGGCCAGATAGGCGCCGGCGCCCGGCGCTGGGGCGGCCGGGCCGGGGTCGTCGGCCACCTCGCGCGCGCCGTCGCATTCACCCTGATCGGCGTGTTCCTGATCCGCGCTGCGCTGCGGTACGACCCGAAGGAGGCGATCGGCCTCGACGGCGCGCTGCAGAAGCTGGCCGCCGCCGACTACGGGCCGTACCTGCTCGGCCTGACGGCCGCTGGCTTGGTCGCCTATGGGCTCTATTGCCTCGCCGACGCGCACTTCCGCGACGTGTCGGCGTCCTAGCGCGAACCCTCGCTACACTTCGCCTCCGCCGCGGCGCATTCGTCTAGTGGCCTAGGACACCGCCCTCTCACGGCGGCGGCACGGGTTCGAATCCCGTATGCGCCTCCTCTGCAGCCTCACGCCTGTCCTGCCGATGCAGTGGGCGTGTGGGCGTTGATCCCTCTCTCCGGCTTCGCGCTCGGCTTCGCCTACCCGCGCTGGTGGATCGCCGCGGCCGCGGCGCCGTTCGGCGCCTACATCGTCCTCACGAACGAGCTCGAGGGGAATGTCGGCACCTGGGTCGCGCTCGTGCTTTCGGCCCTGCTCGCGTGCGCGATCGTCTCCGGCGTGGCGCTGCGGCGGCTGTCCCGCCGGCGCCTACGCGCCTAGCTCGGCGCGCAGCGGGCCCGTGTCGAGCGGCTCGAAGCCGATCCGGCCGGCGATCTCCTCGCTCGACGGCTTCGTGCCCTCGCGGAAGAGCTCGCGCAGGCGGTCGCCCGTCTCCTTGCTCGCCCACCAGTCGTTGCCGACCTCGCGCTCGAGGTAGGTGCGGAGCTGGGCCGCGCGGATCCAGGCGCGCAGGTAGTCGGCCGAGTAGAAGCCCGCGTCCATGTCGGCCAGGAAGCCCTCGCGCCGGTACTCCATCCCGGTTGCCTTGGTTAGGCCCTCGGCGTACCCGGCATCGGTGCCGCCGTCCTCGGCGAAGCGGCCCCAGAACTCGAGCTCGAACTGCAGCTTGGCCGCGTAGCGGCGGAAGAGCAGCGCCTCCATGAAGACGGTCGCCTCCGCGTTCTGCTCGGCCTCTTCGTCGGGGAGGTCGAAGTAGCGCGCGTGCCAGCCCGGCCGCCGTGAGATCGCCTCGACGATGTACGAGTAGATCTCCGTCAGCGCGTGGTCGCGCGAGATGTTGCGAAACGTGTAGGGCAGCGACGGGTCGCAGCCCGCGTAGTGCAGCGCGTGGCCGGCTTCGTGCAGGAAGGCCTGGTAGTCGTGCAGCCCGCCCTGGGCACGCGTGATCAGGTGGACGATCTTCGGCGGGTCGGCCGGGATCACGCAGGCCCGAGGTGACTTTTGCGGCCGGTCGTCGAGGTCGAGCTTGATGTTCGGCTCGTTCTCGAGGTCGAAGCCGAGGCGCGCCAGCGTGTCCATGCAGACCGGCACGGCCTGCTCCTTGGTGTAGATCGCCTCGAGCGGCGAGAGGCGGCGCAGATAGGCGATATGGGACGAGCTCGGCACCGGCTCCCGTTCCGGGCCGAGCAGACGGTCGACCCAGCGATCCTTCAGGCGGTCGTAGACCTCGGCGACCGCCTCGCTCGCCGCGGCCAGGGCGGCCTCGAGCTCGCAGAGCGAGATGCCCTTCTCCTCTTCGTTGCGCTCGACCGGGTCGTCGATCTCGCTGACGTCGGCCTCGAGCCTCTCGCCGGCACGCAGCACGTCGAGCCGCTCGTCGTTGAAGGTCGCCGAGACGTCGTTCGCCAGCCGGCCGAGCTCGTCGCGGTCGTCGTAGCCGGTGAGCACCGCGAGCTTGGCCTGGGCGGTGCGCAGCGGGAGCTGCTCGCCCTTGAACTCGACCCGAGCGGCGAGGATCGCATTCTCGAGCGCGTCTTCCCGCTCGGCCAGCTCGGCGGAGATCAGACCCGCCTCGCAGGTCTTGCGCAGCCGGTAGAGGCGTTCGCGCTCCTCGCCCTCGCCGGCGTCGGACTCGGCTTCGCGCAGGCCGGCGAGCTGGCCGCGCGTGAACAGCTCGGCGTAGCGAGCGACGATCTCGGCGCGCTCGGACACCTCCTTCTCACCCACGCGCACGGCACGTCCCTCCTCGGCGCGCTCGAACAGGTAGCGCTGCAGGCGCGACTCGTAGTCGGCCGGGCTGAGGACGGCGGGGCTCACGCTCATCGGGGCGGGAATCTACCTGTGGGGCGCGAGCTCGTGGACGACATCGAGCAGCTGCTCGAGCCGGAAGGGCTTCGGGACGACGCCGTCGGCCTCCGCGACCGTGACCGAGTCGAGCGTCGCGCTGCCCGTGAAGAGCACCACCGGAGCGTTGTGCTCGCGCTCCCGCAGCGAGCGCATCAGCGCGAGCCCGTCGTCGGCGCCGATGTGGATGTCGAGCAGGAACAGGTCGACCGGGTCCGCCGCCACCGCCTCCTCCGCGGCCGCGACGCTCGGCGCCTCGAGCACGTTGTACCCCTCGAGCTCGAGGTTCACCCGGCAGAGCAGCCGCAGCGAGGCGTCGTCGTCGACGATCAGGATCGTCGGCCCTGCGAGCTGGTCGGCCGTGGCGGACACGCCGTATCCGTTTACCCACTTCGCGCGTTTTATCACTCAGAAATGGTAAAGCCCGCGGACGGCCTGCCCCAGCCGACACCGATCTTCCGACGGCGCGCCTGGTTCCTCTTTCAGCGCGCGCTCGACCCGCTCGCCCCGCCGCGGCCGCTGCCGGCGAGGCGGGCGAGAGACTCCTCACGTCCGAGGAGCTCCAGGCTCTCGAACAGGCCGGGCGACACCTTCTTCCCGGTCACGGCCAGACGAATCGGCTGAAACGCGTCGCGCGGCTTGAGCCCGAGCCGCTCGGCCAGGTCGCGTAGCGTCGCCTCGATCTCGCCGGCCTCGAACGGCTCGACCTGTGCCAGCGCCTCCGCGGCGGCCGGCAGCACCTCCCCGTCGACGTCTCCCTCGGGCTCGACCCGTGCGAACAAGAACCCGGCGAAGGCGGGGAACTCGCCCAGCGTCTCGACCTTCTCCTGCACGAGCGGCGCGGCGCGGCGGACCAGCTGCTCGTCCCACTCGTAGCCGCGCTCGCGCAGGTACGCGACGAGCCGGTCGGCGTACTCCTCCGGCGGGAGCGCGCGCAGGTAGACGCCGTTCAAGTGCTTGAGCTTGTCGTAGTCGAAGACGGCCGCGCTCTTGCCGACGCGCTCGAGCGTGAACCGCTCGACGAGCTCGTCGCGGCTCATCACCTCCGTGTGGTCGTCGTAGCTCCAGCCGAGCAGCGCGAGGAAGTTGACGAACGCCTCGGGGATGTAGCCCTGCTCGCGGAAGTCCTCGACCTTGACCGCGCCGTGGCGCTTGGAGAGCTTGCGTCCGTCGGGGCCGTTCAAGAGCGGCACGTGCCCGTAGGCGGGCAGCTCGGCGCCGATCGCCTCCAGGATCCTCAGCTGCTTGGGCGTGTTCGAGATGTGGTCCTGGCCGCGGATCACGTGTGTGATCCCGTCGAGCGCGTCCTCGAGCGGCGAGACGAAGTTGTAGGTCGGGCGGCCGTCCGAGCGCAGCAGCACAAGGTCCTCGAGCTGCTCGCTCGGGAACTCGATCGGGCCCAGCACGAGGTCGTCCCAGCCCGTTGCGCCCTCGTCGGGCATGCGGAAGCGGATCGCGCCCTCGTCCTCGTACGCCTTGCCTTCCTCGACCAGGCGGCGCGCGACCTCTTGCGCCTCCGCAATGCGGTCCAGCTGGAACGTGACCTCGCCGTCCCAGTCGAGCCCGAGCCACGCGAGTGTGTCCTGGATCTGGTCGACTGCCTCGGCCACCTCACGGCTCGTGTCGGTGTTCTCGATCCGCAGCCGAAACTCGCCGCCCTCGTGGCGCGCGAACAACCAGTTGAAGAGCGCCGTGCGCGCGAGCCCGACGTGCGGGTGGCCGGTCGGGCTGGGCGCGAAGCGGACTCTCGTGGTCACGGCGTTAGCGTACTGGCGTGGCCGAGCGCGTCCTGACACAGCGCGAGCTGAACCGCGCGACGCTCGCTCGGCAGCTGCTCCTGAAGCGCGTGCGGCTTGGCGCCGTCCCGGCGCTCGAGCGGGTGGCCGGCCTTCAGTCACAGCTCGCGGCCACCGCCTACGTCGGGCTGTGGACACGGCTCGAGGGCTTCCGGCCGCAGGCGCTCGACCGCGCGCTGCTGAGCGGGCGCGTCGCGCGCGGGCTGCTGATGCGCGGCACCGTGCACACCGTCGCGGCTCCCGACTTCGCTCTCTTCGGCGCGGGGCTCGCCGGCGAGCCGCCCGGCTGGGTGACGCCCGAGCTCGAGGCGATCGCCGAGCAGGTCGCGTGGCCCTTGCGCGAGTTCTGCTCGGAGCCGCGGACGCGGAGCGAGGTGCTCGCCTGGCTCGAGCGCGAGCGCGGTGTGCCGAACGACGGCAGCAACGGCATCTGGTACGCGATCCGGCTCAGGGCCCGCATCGCCCACTCGGCCGAGGCCAGCCGCTGGCGCGCCCCGATCCACAACCCGACCTTCATCGCGCTGGAGCACGACGAGGTGGACGGCGAGGCCGCCCGGGCGGCGTTGGTGCGCCGTTACCTGGCCGCCTTCGGCCCCGCGAGCCGCGCCGAGATCTCGGGCTGGTCGGGGCTGAAGGTTCGCCGCTTCGCGCACCTGCTCGACGGGCTCGTGCGGCTGCGCGACGATCGCGGCCGCGAGCTGCTCGACCTTCCTCGCGGACCAAGGCCGCGGGCCGACATCCCGGCGCCGGTACGCCTGCTGCCGAAGTTCGACAACGTGCTGATCGACCGGCAGCGCGTCCTACCGGATGCCTACCGCAAGCTCGTCGTGCGCAAGAACGCCGACGTGCTGCCGACGTTCACGGTCGACGGCTACGTGGCCGGGACCTGGCGGGTCGAGCAGCGGCGAGTCGTGACCGAGCCGTTCGCGCCGCTCCCGCGCGAGGCCAAGCGCGAGCTCGCGGACGAGGCGCGGCGCCTTGGTGCGTGGCTGGCTGACGACTGAGGTGTCGACCGGTCAGTTCAGACGGATCCGCGGCAGAGCCGCGCATCCTGAAACGAGGCATCGCAAGCGACGCCTCGAAGCCTGGCTCGGCTAGCGTCAGGCCATGCTCCTCGGCGGCCACTGCTCGGGCGGAATCAAGAAGGCGCTCGAGAACGCGCACGCATTTGGAATGGACTCGATGCAGCTGTTCGCCCAGAGCCCGCGCACCTGGCGCTTCCCCGAGCACGACCCGGCCGACCTGGAGGCCTTCCGCGCCCGGCGCGAGGAGCTCGGCATCGGCGCGGTCTCGATCCACGCGCTCTACCTGCTGAACCTCGCCAGCCCCAAGGACGACTTCTACGAGAAGAGCGTCGCCACGCTCCGCTCGACTGTCGACACCGCCTGCGCGATCGGCGCCGAGTCGGTCGTCTTCCACGTCGGTTCGCACCTCGGCTCCGGCTTCGAGGCCGGCCTCGAGCGCGTCGTGCCCGCGCTCGCCGAGGCGCTCGAGCGCACCAGCGAGACCACCTGGCTCTGCATGGAGAACGCGGCCGGGACCGGCGACACAGTCGGGCGCTCGCTTGAAGAGCTGGCCGCGATCTACGAGGCGGTCGGCCGCCACGAGCGGCTCGGCGTCTGCCTCGACTCGTGCCACCTCTTCGCGTCCGGCTACGACGTCACCAAGCCGGCCGTGCTCGACGACCTGCTCGGCCAGCTCGACCGCGAGATCGGCCTCGAGCGCCTCCGCTGCCTGCACGTGAACGACTCAAAGGAGCCGCTCGGCTCGAACCGCGACCGGCACGAGAACATCGGCGACGGGCTGATCGGCGACAAGCTGACCGTCTTCCTCGGCCACCCCAGGCTGCAGGGATTGCCGGCGCTGCTGGAAGTGCCGGGCGACGGGCACGGCCCGGACGCCAGTCAGATGGAGAAGCTACGCGCGCTTCACAAGAAGGCTATGAAGCGATCCGTGCGAAGACCCGGAACGAAGGCTCCCCCACGGGCAGCTCGTGGAACTCGGGGTTGACGCAGCCGAGCTCGTCCACCCGGCTCTCGTAGCACGCCTCGACCTCGACCTGGCACATCGGCAGCGCCGGCGCCGTCGCGCGCACCGCACCGAAGCCGCCGCGCCGCGACTCGGCCGCGCGCAGCAGGTCGAAGTCGATCTCGACCGCGAAGACCTTCATCAGGCAGCCCATGTACGTGTGGCCGAACTCCTCGTAGGAGTAGACGAACGGGCACCCGCGCTCGACGCACGCGCCGGGGTACACGACCTTGTCGCAGTGGACGCCGCAGCGGCGGCATTCGACCTCGTCCTGGGGGCGGAGCGGAAGCTCGGTCGGCTGGACGGCCGCCTGCTCGCGTGTCTCCATGACCTGATTGTGGGTGCTGGAGACCACGCTCCGCAAGACTTGACAACGCGCGCGTTAGGGGCTAGGCCGCGAGCCGGCGCGCGACGTTGAGGACGTCCAGCTGCGTGAACGCCTGGTAGTCGGGCTCGGCGCCGTCGGGATGGTCGTCGGCCCGGAACCAGAGCGCCTGCGCGGTCGTCATGCCGAGCTCGGCCGCGCCGCGCACGTCCTCGAACAGCCGGTCGCCGACGAAGAGCGCTTGCTCCGGCTCGACCTCGAGCGCCTGGAGCGCGCGCTCGAAGATCGCCGGGTGCGGTTTGCGCAGCCCGACCTCCGAGGAGAAGACGCTGAAGTCGAGCCGCCCGGCCAGGCCCATCTGCTCGAGGTCCCGGTGCAGCAGCCAGCCCGGGTCGAAGGCGTTCGAGACGAGCCCGAGCCTGAGCCCGAGCGCGCGCAGTGCCTCCAGCAGCGGATGCGTGTGCGCCGCGAGCACGCGCGCCGGGTCCCACGCCCGGTGCTCGGCCTCGAGGAAGCGGTCGAGCTGCTGCTCGTTCACCTCGAAGTCGAAGTCGCGCAGGAGGCGAAGCACGAGCTGCGGGTACTCGATCTCCTCGATCGTCCCCGGCGCCCAGAAGAGCGGCTCGTACTCCTCGCGGAAGTGCTCGGTCAGCGCCGGCAGGTCGTCGTGCCCGATCGCCGCGAGCCCGGCGCGGTGGCCGGCCGCGACCAGCTCGGGCGAGTACACGAACTGCATCAGCGTGTCGCCCCAGTCGAAGAGAACTGCCTTCAGCACCGCCACGTGACTAGGCTAGCCGCGTGGGCCGCAAGCTCCTCTGGGCGTCGCTCGTGCTGGCCCCGATCACACTTCTCCTGCGCTTCGCCTTCGACGCCGGCGAGACGACGCTGTTCGTCGCCTCGGCGGTCTCGCTCGTGCCCCTCGCATGGCTGATCGGCGAGGCGACCGAGCACGCGGGCGAGCACACCGGGCCCGGGATCGGGGGCTTCCTGAACGCGAGCTTCGGTAACGCGCCGGAGCTGATCATCGCGCTCTTCGCGGTCAACGAGTCGCTCCCCGACGTCGTACGCGGCTCGCTCGCCGGCAGCGTCGTCTCGAACATCCTGCTCGTGCTCGGCGCGGCGCTGATCTTCGGCGGCCAGGGCGGCCACGGGCGGCCGCTCGACCGCTTCTCGGTGCTGCTCCAGCTCGGCCTCGTGCTCGTCGCGACGGTGCTCTTCCTGGTTCCGTCGGTCCCGAGCTGGAGCGGCGACCCGGACCGGCACTCGCTGGCGGTGCTGACGATCCCGGTGGCGATCGTGCTGCTCGTGCTCTACGGCGCGGTCACGAGGCTCTCGCTGCGACGGCACAAGCGGCTGCACGAAGAGAGCGGCGACGAGGCGGCCGAGGGCGGCTGGACGTTCGCCGTCTCGCTGGTCGCGCTCGGCGCGGCGACGCTCGTGACGGCGCTGATCAGCGAGACGCTCGTGCACTCGCTGCACGCCTTCGCGGAATCGGCCGGCCTGTCGGAGTTCTTCATCGCCGCGGTGATCGTGGCCATCGTCGGCAACGCGGCCGAGCACGGCGGCGCGATCGTGATCGCCTCGCGCGGGAAGCTGCGGCTGGCGACCGAGATCGCCGTCTCCTCGAGCGCGCAGGTGGCGCTGCTGGTGACCCCGGCCGTGGCGCTCCTCTCATGGCTCGTGCGGCCGGCGCTGCCGCTCTCGTTCCGGCCGGTCGAGCTGGCGGCGATGGGCGGCGCGGCGGCGCTCGTCTCGCTCGTGCTCGCCGACGGCCGCGGCCGGCGCTGGGAAGGCTTCCTGCTCGTGGCCGTCTACGCCGGCGTGGCGTTCGGCTTCTACGTCGCCGGCGAGCGCTAGGTCGAAGGGCCGAAGACTTCCGGCGTGCGCGTGAACGGGTAGGTCGCCCAGTAGAGCTTCACGGCCTCGCCGTGCTCGTCCCGTACCACCCGCAGCGACTCGCCGCGCTCGCGGCCCGAGATGACGCGGAAGCGGTCGTCGCCTTCGGGCTCGAACACCGAGGGCTCGCGCTCGGGCGGCGCGTCGGCGAGACGTGCCTCCAGCTTGCCGCCGCGCCAGCTGAAGATCGACTCGTCGCCCTCCGACCACCAGCGCCCCAGCAGCGGCGCGATCTCGGCCGGCGGCGCCTGTTCGGGCCGCCACGGCTCGAGCTCGGGCGCCAGCTCCTCGAGCGCCGCCTCGCCGAGCGCAAGCCCGGTCGGGCTCAGGTTCGGCCAGTTGCCCGCGTTGGTCAGCACGACGGCGCCGACCTTGTCACGGCGCGAGTAGGCGAGGATCGAGAGGAAGCCCGGGAAGCCGCCGGTGTGGCCGCCGAAGATCCGCTCGCCGCGACGCCAGAGCTCGATCCCGAGGCCCCAGCCGAGCGTCCAGTTGGCCTCGGCCATCACGTTCAGGTCGTGCATCTCCGCCACCGACGAGGCCTTGAGCACCGCTTCGTCCGGGTCACAGAGGAACTCGCCCCAGCGCGCGAGGTCGCCGACCGTGCTGTAGAGGCCCGACTCGCCGCCCTTGCCGCCGAGCTCGAGCACCGGCTCGCGTCGCACCGAGTCGGAGTAGGGCTCGACGAAGTACGGCAGCGCGGCGCCGTCCGCTGCCCCCCACGTCGTCCGCTCCAGCCCGACCGGGCCGAGCAGGTGCTCCTGCACGTAGTCCCGGAAGGGCCTGCCGGAGACCCGCGCGACCACGATCCCGAGCAGCGCGTAGGCGAGGTTCGAGTAGTGCCAGGCGGCCATCGGCGGCAGCACCTGCTCGGCCTCCTCGAGCCCACGCAGCAGGTCCTCCTCGCCGGGGAAGGTGAGCGTCTCCCAGATCTCGCCGGGCGGCTCGCGCTGGAGGCCGGAGGCGTGCGCGAGCATCCGGCGCAGCGTCGGCGTCCCGTGCGCGGCCTCGGGCAGGTGCTTGGAGAGCGGGTCCTCGAGGTCGAGCTTGCCCTCGTCGCGTAGCTGCAGCACCGAGGCTGCCGTGAAGGTCTTCGTGATCGAGGCGACCGCGTACTGCGTGTCCGGCGAGGCCTCGACGCCCTGCTCGACGTCGGCGAGCCCGATCGCCTCGTTCCAGACGAGCTCCTCGCCGCGGAAGACGGCCGCGCTCACGCTGGGCAGTCGCCCGGCGCGCTGGGCCTCGAGCACGAGGCGCCGGTAGCGCTCAGGCGCGGGCAAGCGCTCCCAGCGCGCGCGGGATCAGCTCGATCGCGCGCTCGATGTCCTCGTCGCCGACGTCCAGATGCGTGACCGCCCGCAGCTTCGTCGCGTGCATGGTCGCCGAGAGGCCGACGTCCTGCTCGGCCAGCCGCGCCAGCGCCTGGTCCCAGGCGAGCCCGAGCGGCTCGACGTCGACCTGGACGAAGTTCGTCTCGACCTGCTCGAGGTCGACGGGAACGCCGGCCTCGACCAGCCCCTCCGCCAGGCGCCGCGCACGTGCGTGGTCGTCGGCGAGCCGCTCGATGTTGTGCTCGAGCGCGTAGACCCCGGCCGCGGCGACGATCCCCGCCTGGCGCATCGCGCCGCCGAAGAGGTGCTTCAGCCGTCGTGCATCGACCATCCGCTCCGGCGAGCCGGCGATCAGTGCGCCGAGCGGGCAGCCGAGGCCTTTCGAGAGGCAGAGCGTGACCGTGTCGAACGGCCGACCGATCTCCGCGGCCGGCACGCCGAGCGCAACCGAGGCGTTGAGCACGCGCGCGCCGTCCAGGTGCAGCCGCAGCCCGAGCTCGCGCGCCGTGTCGACGATCGCCTGCAGCTCGTCCAGTGGCCAGACCCGGCCGCCCGACTGGTTGTGCGTGTTCTCGACCGAGACGATCTTCGTCGCCGGCGTATGCGTCTTGTCGCCGTGACGGGTTGCCTCCCGCAGCTGCTCGGGCGTGAACCGGCCGGCCACGCCGGGCAGCTGCCGCGTCATCAAGCCGGCGAAGACGGCCGGGCCGCCGAGCTCCGAGACGAAGATGTGCGAGTTCTCCTCGGCGACCACCTCGTCGCCGGGCTCGCCGAGCAGGCGCAACGCGATCTCGTTCGCCATCGTCGCCGTCGGGACGTAGACCGCCTCCTCCTGACCGAGCAGCTCGGCGGCCATCGCCTCGAGTCGGTTGACGGTCGGGTCCTCGCGCCGCTGCTCGTCGCCGACGTCGGCCGCGGCGATCGCGGCGCGCATCTCGGACGACGGCTTCGTCTTGGTGTCGGAGCGGAGATCGATCATCAGGCGCCCTTCGGGGCCTCGACGGCACCGGCGGTCGCCGGCTCGGCCGACAGGTCCGGGTGCTCGTCGAACAGGTAACGGACGACGACCCGCTTGACCGCCTTGACCTCGTCGAGCCGCCCGACCACGCGGCCGTGCGGGGCCGACTTCGCCAGCTCCGGGTCCTCGGCGGCCTCGCGGGCGATCGCGATCATCGCGTCGGCGAACTCGTCGAGCGTCTCCTTGGCCTCGGTCTCGGTCGGCTCGATCATCAGCGCCTCCGGCACGACCAGCGGGAAGTAGATCGTCGGCGGATGGAAGCCGTAGTCCATCAGCCGCTTCGCAACGTCGAGCGCCGTCACGCCGTGCTCGCGCTTCAGCCTCCGCGCCGAGAGCACGAACTCGTGCATGCAGAGCCGGTCGTACGGCAGCTCGTACGCGTCGCGCAGGCGGGCGAGCAGGTAGTTCGCGTTCAACACGGCGGCCTCGGACATCTCGCGCAGCTGCGGCCCGTAGGCGCGAATGAACGCGTAGGAGCGGACGAACACGCCGAAGGGCCCGAGGGAGCCGCGCACCTTGCCGATCGTCTGCGGCCGGTCGTAGTCGAGCCGGAAGCGCTCGCCGTCAGGAACGATCGCCGGCACCGGCAGGTAGGGCTCGACCCGCTTGGCGACCGCGATCGGCCCCCCGCCCGGGCCGCCGCCGCCGTGGGGCTGCGAGAACGTCTTGTGCAGGTTGATGTGGACGATGTCGAAGCCCATGTCGCCGGGCCGCGAGATGCCGCAGACCGCGTTCAGATTCGCGCCGTCGTAGTACATGAGCGCTCCCACGCCGTGGAAGATCGCGGCGATCTCCTCGATGTTCTCGTCGAAGAGGCCAAGCGTGGACGGGTTCGTGAGCATGAGCCCCGCCGTCTCCTCGTCGACCTTCGCGCGCAGGTCCTCGACGTCGATGTTCCCGCGTGCGTCGGTCTGGACGTGGGTGAGCTCGTATCCGGCCATCGTCACGCTGGCCGGGTTCGTGCCGTGCGCGGTGTCCGGGATCACGACCTTTCGCCGCTGCTCGCTCTCGCCACGATCCGCGAAGTAGGCGCGGAAGAGCATCAGCCCTGTCACCTCACCCTGCGAGCCGGCCGCCGGCTGCAGCGAGACCGCGTCGAGGCCCGTGATCTCGGCGAGCACCTCCTGCAGCTCCCAGCAGAGGCGCAGCGCGCCCTGGGCGCCGTCTGCCTCCTGGTGGGGGTGGAGGTCGCGGAAGCCCGGCAGCGCAGCGAGGCGCTCGTTGATCCGCGGGTTGTGCTTCATCGTGCAGGAACCGAGCGGGTAGAAGCCGGTGTCGATCCCGAAGTTCCGGGTCGAGAGCTCGGTGAAGTGGCGCATCAGGTCCGGTTCTGCGAGCTCGGGCAGGCGCGGCGGCTCGGCGCGGCCGAGCTCGGGCGGGACCTCGGGTGTCGGAAGACCCTCGGGCCGCGGGGGGCGTCCGGCGCGGCGGCCGGTATGTGACTTCTCGTAGATCAGCTTCACGCGGACAGCACCTCCGCCAGCCGGTCGATCTCGTCCGGTGTCCGCTTCTCGGTGAGCGCGACCAGCAGCACGTCGTCCATCCCGGGGTAGTCGCGCCCGAGCACGTAGCCGGGGTTGACGCCGCGCTCGCGCGCTGCCCGGACGACCTCCTGGACGGGACGTCCGACGCGCACGGCAAACTCCTTGAATGTTTGCCGATCTGCAAACGCGAGCGGGAGCCCGAGCCGCTCCTTCGCGTGCTCGGCAAGGGCCATGCAGGTCTCCCCCACCTCCCTGAGCCCCTCCGGGCCGAGCCACGAGAGATAGACGAGACCGGCGAGCGCCAGCAGCGTCTGGTTGGTGGTGATGTTGGAGGTCGCCTTCTCGCGCCTGATGTGCTGCTCGCGCGTCTGGAGGGTGAGGACATAGCCGCGGTTCCCCGCGGCGTCAGTGGTCTCGCCGACGATCCGTCCGGGTATCCGCCGGATGAACTCGGAGCGCGCCGCGAGGAAGCCGTAGTGCGGCCCGCCGTAGGAAAGGTAGTTCCCCGCCGACTGCCCTTCGCCGATGGCGATCGCGCAGCCGTAGTTCCCGGGCGCCTCGAGGACGCCGAGCGAGAGCGGGTCGACGTGGGCGACCGACAGCGCCTCGGCCTCGTTCGCGGCGGCCGCGAGCTCCGGCGCCGACTCGAGCACGCCGAAGAAGTTCGGGTGCTGGAAGATCACGCAGGCGGCGTCGGCGGCGGCCTCGCGCAGCTCGTCCGGATCGGTCACGCCGTCGCGGTGCGGCACCTCGACGACCTCGAGCCCGAAGCCGGGCGCGTAGGTCTTCACGACCTGCCGCACCTGCGGGTTCGTCGCCTCGGTGACGACGACCTTCGAGCGGCCGGTCGCGTGCTTGGCGATGAAGCAGGCGTCGGCGGCGACCGTCGTGCCGTCGTAGCCGGACGCGTTCGAGACGTCCATGCCGGTCAGCTCGCAGATCGCGGTCTGGTACTCGAAGATCGCCTGCAGCACACCCTGACTGAGCTCGGGCTGGTACGGCGTGTACGCGGTCAGGAGCTCGCCGCGCTGCAGCACCGCGTCGACGATCGCCGGCACGTAGTGGTCGTACATGCCCGCGCCGAGGAACGAGAGTTCGGCGCCGACATGCGCGTTCTCGGCCGCGAGCGCCTCGAAGTACGCGTTCAGCTCCTGCTCGGACATCGCCGGCGGTAGCTCGAGCTCTCGCCCGAGGCGCACGCCGTCCGGCAGGTCCGCGAACAGCTCCTCGACCGAGGAGACGCCGATCGTCTCGAGCATCCCCTCCCGGTCGGCGTCGGTCAGCGCGAGGTAGCTCACCCCTGCTCGGCCAGGTGCTGCTTGTAGGCGTCGGCGTCCATCAGCGCATCGGCCTCCCCGGGAGCGGTCAGCCGCACACGGACGAGCCACCCCTCGCCGTACGGGTCGTCGTTCACCGTCTCGGGCGCGTCGGCGACGGCGCGGTTGACCTCGAGGATCTCGCCCGAGAGCGCAGCGATCACGTCGGAGACGGCCTTGACCGACTCGACCTCGGCGTAGGCCTCGTCCTTCGTCAGCGTCGCGCCCTCTTCCGGAGCCTCGAAGTGCACCAGCTCGCCGAGCGCGTCCTGCGCGAACCAGGTGATCCCGAGCGTCGCCTCGCCGCCTTCGACCCGGGCCCAATCGTGCTGAGGGTGGTAGCGAAGGTCGTCGGGGTAGCTCTCGGCCGCGGCCATCAGCTCTCCTTTCGCGAGTAGATCGGCTTCTTCACCACGCGGGCGCGCCGGTGGCGGCCGCGCACGTCGATCGTCAGCTTCGTCTCGGGCTGCGCCAGCTCGGCCGGCACGTACCCAAGGCCGATCCCGCGCTCCAGCATCGGCGAGTGCGAGCCGGACGTGACCTCACCGCCTTCGACGATCGGCATCCCCTGGCGCGGAATCCCGGCCTCCTCCATCACGAAGGCCGACAGCTTCCGCTCAGGCCCGGCTTCCTTGATCCGCCGCAGCTCGTCGGCGCCGGTGAACCCGGTGTCGAGCGCGCAGACCCAGCCGAGGCCGGCCGAGATCGCGTCGGTCTCGGGGGTGATGTCGTTGCCGTGCAGCGGGTAGCAGACCTCGAGCCGGAGCGTGTCGCGCGCGCCGAGCCCGCAGGGCACGACCCCGCGCTCGAGCACGCGGTCCCAAAGCTCTCCGGCCGCCTCGGTCCCGACGAGCAGCTCGACGCCCTCCTCACCCGTGTAGCCGGTGCGGTTGACCGTGCACGCGACGCCGTCGATCTCGCCGTCGGCGAAGGTGAAGGCAGATGCGGCCGGAAGCCCTAGCCGCTCGAGCGCGCGCGGCCCCTGGACCGCGATCAGCGCGTAGTCGTCCGAGACGTCGCGCACCTCGACGCCTTCGGGCTCGCGCGCTCGCAGCCAGGCGAAGTCGGGCTCGCGATTCGAGGCGTTCACGATCAGCAGAAACTCGTCGGGCCGGAGCTCGTAGGCGATCAGGTCGTCCACGATCCCGCCCTGCTCGTTCGTCAGCAGCGTGTACTGGGCGAGACCGGGCTCGAGCCGCTCGACGTCGTTCGAGAGCACCGACTGCAGGAACTCCCGCGCTTCCGCGCCTTCGACCACCAGCTCGCCCATGTGCGAGACGTCGAACGCCCCGGCGTCGCTGCGCACGGCACGGTGCTCGGGGATCACGCCCTCGTACTGCACGGGCATCTCCCAGCCGGCGAAGGGAACGAGGCGCGCGCCGAGCGCGACGTGACGATCGTAGAGCGGCGTCCGGAGCAGCGTCTGCATCGGCCGCTGATGCTAATGGAGCCGAAAAGGGAGCCGCCCCGGCTTCGACTGGGGTGTCGAGGCCGGGGCGGCCGGACCGGGTCATCGCGGATCAACCGCTACGGTCGATCCGAGAGGGCACGCCAATAATTGCCGCTGCCCGCGGCGGTTAAACATCGATCGCGAAACTCGCTTAGTCCCGCAGGAACGACGGCACTTCGAGCACGTCGTCGGAGAGTTCGAACGCCTCGGCGGGCTGCTCGCGCTGGCTCTCGCCGTTCGCCTTCTCTTCGCCGGCCTGCTCCTCGGTGCGCCGGCGGCGCCGGAGCCGCGCCGGGCCGAAGCCGGTGGCGATCACGGTCACGCGAACCTCGTCGCTCTGGCTCTCGTCGATCACGGCGCCGAAGATGACGTTGGCGTTCTGGTCGGCGGCCGAGGTCACGACCTGCGCCGCCTCGTTCACCTCGAACAGCCCGATGTCGGGACCGCCGGTCACGTTCAGCAGGATCCCGGTCGCGCCTTCGATCGACGATTCCAGCAGCGGCGAGGAGACCGCAGCGCGCGCCGCCTCGGTGGCGCGGTTCTCGCCGGCGGCCGTGCCGATCCCCATCAGCGCGGAGCCGGCCTCGTTCATGATCGTCCGCACGTCGGCGAAGTCGAGGTTGACCAGGCCGGGAATCGTGATCAGGTCGGTGATGCCCTGCACGCCCTGGCGAAGGACGTCGTCGGCGACGTTGAAGGCGTCCACGATCGAGGTGCGTTTCTCGACCACCTGCAGGAGGCGGTCGTTCTCGATCACGATCAGCGTGTCGACCTCGTCGCGCAGCTCGTCGACACCGCGCGAGGCGACCTCGGCGCGCCGGCGGCCCTCGAACGAGAACGGGCGCGTGACCACGCCGACGGTGAGCGCGCCGATCTCCTGCGCGAGCCTCGCGACGACCGGAGCAGCGCCGGTGCCGGTGCCGCCGCCCTCGCCGGCGGTGACGAAGACCATGTCGGCGCCCTTGAGCGCCTCCTTCAATTCGTCTCGGCTCTCCTCGGCGGCAGAGCGCCCGACCGACGGGTCGGCTCCCGCGCCCAGGCCCCGGGTGACATCGGAGCCGATCGGCATCTTCACGTCGGCGTCGCACATCAGCAGCGCCTGTGCGTCCGTGTTGACGGCGATGAACTCGCAGCCCGAGAGGCCGGCGTCGACCATCCGGTTGACGGCGTTCGAGCCGCCGCCGCCGACACCCACGACCTTGATCAGGGCCAGGTAGTTCCCGCTTTGATCCCGCACGCTCAACCCGTCTCTACCTCAAGCTTTAGTGGACAGTACGTCTTCAGCGCACGGCAGGGTACGCCTCCGGAGTCCCCGTGTCAACGGCGTATGGGCGGCCGAAGTCTAAGGCTCTGACTGAGAGTTTAGGGTTGTGCCCGCTACCGGCCTGGCCGGAACGCTCACGTCGAGGTAGAGGTATCCGCCCTGCGCGAGCAGCCCCGGAACGACCCGCTGCGCGATCGCGAGCTTGAGCGGGATCGCGTTCAGCGCGCCCAGCCGGAGCTCGAGGCCGGAGCCGAGCAGGAACGTCAGGTCGCGTTCGCGAACGCGCACCATCCGCACCCGACCCGTGAAGCGTGCCGTCCGCGCGAAGGCGAGGGCGCGTACCGCGCGCAGGCCGAAGCGGTCGGTCAACGTCGCCCCCACCTGCGGCTCGCCGGCGTGGGCGAGCCAGATCCGCGGCAACTCGGGATGCCTGCCGAGCGGCACCACGCCGATCGTGCGGGTGCTGGCTGCCACCAGCCAGGCCTTCGGGCCGCGGCGCACGACGGCGAGCGCGTGCTCGGGCCGAACGGTCACGCGCAGGGTGTGCGGGAAGTTGCGGTCGTAGCCGGCGGCGGCCACGTCGGGCAGCTTCGCCAGACGCCGCTCGACCTCCGCGGTGTTCAAGGCGAGCAGGCTCTGGCCTTCGATCGGCGCGAGCGCCGAGCGCACGTGGGCGGCGACGGCCGGCGGCGCTCCCTCGACCTCGATCTCCTGGACGGCGAACATCGGCGTCGAGCGGGCGAGCAGGTACAGGCCGACGGCCCCCAGCACGATTGCGAAGCCGACGAGGAGCGAGCGGCCGGACGGCAGCAGGCGCAGCACGGCCGGGCGCTCGAGCGCGGGCAAGTGGACGACCGCGGTGCGGGCGCGGGGACTCTGAGAGGTGCGCTGGGGCACGGGGCGGCTTTCGCCGCGGCGCGCGCCGCTCCTACCGCAGCGGCGGCAGCTCGAGTGACCCGAGGAACTCGACCTCGTGCACGAGCTCGACTCCGAACTGCTCCAGCGCCCGCCGCCGCGCCTCGGCCATCAGCGCGACCGCGTCGGCGGCCCGGGCTCCCTCCGCGTTCTCGATGAAGTTCGCGTGGCGTGGAGAGATCTGCGCGCCGCCGAGCCGGTGTCCCTTGAGCCTGCAGGCCTCGAGCATTCGCCCCGCGCTGAGCTCGTGCTCGGGGTTCTTGAAGACGCTCCCGAAGGTGCGCTTGTTCGTCGGCTGTGCGGCCTTGCGCAGCGCCTGCAGCCGCGCGACGTTCGCCTTGATCTGCTCCTCGGGCAGCGGGGCCAGCGTGAACTCGGCGCGCGCGACGACCTGGCCGTGCTGCAGCTCCGAGTGCCGGTAGCTGAGGCCGAGCTCTTCGGGCGACAGCCAGCGAGCTCCTTGCTCGTCGACCACCAGCGCGCGGTCGAGGATCGCGGCCCAGTCGCTGCCGTACGCGCCCGCGTTCATCCAGACGCCGCCGCCGATCGTGCCCGGGATCGCGCAGGCGAACTCGAAGCCGCCGAGCCCCGCGGCACGCACACGGTGCAAGCAGACGGCGTTGGCCGCGCCGCCGCCGGCGAGCAGCTGCTCGCCCTCGACACGCGCCTCGGCGAGCTCCCCGCCGAGCTTCAGAACGAGCCCGTCGAAGCCTTCGTCCGCGACGAGCAGGTTCGAGCCCAGTCCGACGGTCGCCACCGGCAGCTCGTGCTCGCGGGCCCAGGCGAGCGCCTCCTCGAGCTTCTCGACCGACTCCGGCCGCGCGAACGCCTTCGCCGGTCCGCCGGCTCCGAGCGTCGTGAAGCGCGAGAGCTCGACGCCCTCCTCGATCTTCATGCGAGCTCCTCGAGTAGCAGCGGGCCGGCACGCTCGACGTCGCCCGCGCCGATCGTCAGCACGAGATCGCCCGGCCGCGCCCGCCGGGCGAGGAACCGAACCGCGTCGTCGAGCGTAGGCGTCCAGGCGACGGCCATGCCGGGCCGCTCCCCGGCGAGAGCCTCGACCACGAGCGAGCCCTCAACCCCGGCAACCGGCTCCTCGCGCGCGGCGTAGACACTCGTCACCGCCACCGCGTCGGCCGCCGCGAGAGCTTGCGCCAACTCGTGCGCCAGGTGGCGCGTGCGCGAATAGAGATGCGGTTGGAAGACGACGAGCACACGACCATCCCCGGCCGAGGCCCGCGCGGCCGCGAGCGTCACCGCCACCTCGCGCGGGTGGTGCCCGTAGTCGTCGTAGACCCGTACGCCGCCCCGCTCGCCGCGCAGCTCGAAGCGCCTGCCGGCACCCGCGAACTCGGGCAGGAGCCGCGCGGCGTCGTCGCGCGACACACGCGCGACCTCGAGCGCGGCGAGCGCCGTTGCCGCGTTGTGGCGGTTGTGCTCGCCCGGAACCGCGAGCTCGAACCGCACGGGCTCGAGCTCATCGCCGCGCACGACCTCGGGCGCTCGCGCAAGCCAGTTCTCGAACAGCCCGCGCACCTCGGCCTCGGAGCTGAAGGTCGCATGGTGGTCGAGCTCGACGTTCGTCAGGACGGCGACCTGCGGGCGCAGCAATTCGAGCGACCGGTCCGACTCGTCGCCCTCGGCCACGAGCCAGCCCTCCCCGGCGCGCGCGTTGCCCCCAAGCTGAGGGATCTCGCCGCCGATCAAGAAGGCAGGATCGAGCCCGAGCCGGTCGAGCACGAAGGCGATCATCGCCGTGGTGGTGGTCTTGCCGTGCGCGCCGGCGACGACGATCGACGGCCGCAGCTCGACGAGCTCGGCCAGCAGCTCCGCCCGCTTCTTCTTCACGCGCGCGCGTGACACCTCCGGGTTGTCAGGAGAGATCGCGCTCGAGACGATCACCTCGGCGTCGTCGGGAACGTTCGCCGCGTCGTGGCCGATCGCAACCGGGATTCCGGCCGCCTCGAGCCGTTCGACGTACGAGGAGCGTGCGCGGTCGGAACCGCCGACCTCCGCGCCCCACTCGTGCGCGACCAGCGCGAGCGCGCTCATACCCGCACCGCCGATCCCGACGAGCCAGAAGCGTCTACCGTCGAGCGGCCGCAAGCGCCATCAGCTCCTCCGCGATCTGCTCCGCAGCATCGGGCCGCGCCACACTCAGCATCGCGGCACGCATCTTGGCCAGCCGGTCCGGATCGTCGAGCAGCGAGCGCGCCGTCTCGGGCGCGCGGCCGAGCTCGCTCTCGGGGATCACGATCGCACCGCCCGCGGCCTCGAAGTAGCGCGCGTTCTTGGTCTGGTGATCGGCCGTCGCGAACGGATACGGCACGAGCACCGCCGGCAGGCCCGCTGCGGCGAGCTCCCAGACCGTCGAGCCGCTGCGCATCAGCGCGAGATCCGCGGCGCCGTAGGCTGCGCCGAGCCCGTCGAGCACCGGCAGCAGCACGTAGTCCGGCCGCGAGACACGCATCCGCAGCTCGTCGTAGTCGCGCTCGCCCGAGATGTGCAGAACGGCCGGCCCGCGCTCGCCGAAGGCCTCGACCGCCAGCTCATTCAGCGCACGCGCCCCCGCCCGCGCGCCGGCGACGAGTAGTACCGGCCCGTCCGGCGGCAGGCCGAGCTGCGTACGCGCCTCGTCGCGGGGCAGCGGACGCGCGTTGTCGGCGATCGCCCGCCCGGTGACGACGTACTTCGGTGGCTTGCGGCCGGCAATCGGATACGAGAGGAAGACGCGCTTGGCGAACGGAGCCGCGAGGCGGTTGGCGAGGCCGAGGTGCGCGTCGGCCTCGGTCAGCGCGGCCGGTATGCGGCGACGTGCGGCCGCGACGACCATCGGGCCGGCCACGTAACCGCCCGCGCCGAGCACCGTGTCCGGCCGGCGCCTCGCGAGGATCCGATCGCAGGCGGCCGGCGCCGCGAGCGCACGCAGTGCGGCGCGGACCTGCTGGACTCCCGGCCGGCGCGGCAGGCCGCTGACGCGAAAGGTGTCGAGCTCGAAGCCGGCCTCAGGAACCAGTCGCGCCTCGGCGCGATCCGGCGATCCGGCGAACGTCACGCGTGCTCCGCGGCCGCGCAGCTCCTGAGCGATTGCGAGCGCGGGCAGGACGTGCCCGGCCGTCCCGCCGGCCGCGATCAGAAACACCGGCGCTTCTTGCTCCCGCTCCTGCATTGCCCGCGATGTTAAGGAGGATGCCGACACAGGCGAGCGCGACCACGAGGCTCGAGCCGCCGTAGGAGACGAATGGCAGCGGGATCCCGGTCAGCGGCGCGAGCCCCATCACGGCTGCGAGATTGATCGCCGCCTGGCCACAGACGAGCGCGGTCAGCCCGGCCGCGAGGCGCTTGCCGAACGGGTCCTTGCACTGCAACGCGATCTTCAGGCCGAGGTAGGCGACGGCGCAGTAAGCAGCGATCACCGCGGTCGCGCCGACGAGGCCGAGCTCCTCGCCGATGATCGCGAAGATCATGTCGGTGTGGGCCTCCGGGAGGTAGTTCGTCTTCTGGACGCTCTGGCCGAGGCCGACGCCGAAGATGCCGCCGGAGCCGAGGCCGATCATCGCCTGCACCGTTTGGAAGCCCGCGCCCTGCGCGTCCTGCCAGGGGTTGAGGAAGCTGAACAGGCGGGCGCGGCGGTAGGGCTCGAGCCAGACCGCGAACAGGCCGAGCGTGCCGACGATCACGAGCCCGGCGCCGAGCGTCCGGCCCGGCGTGCCCGCCACGAGCAGCATCGCGGCGAGCATCACGACGATCGCGATCGCGGTGCCGAGGTCGGGCTCGACCAGGATCAGGCCGCAGAAGACGAGCGTGACGAGGCCGAGCGGGCGCCAGAGCTCTGCGAGGTTGCGCGGGGGCTTGCGGCGCGCGAGGTAGCCGGCCGCCCAGACCGCGAGCGCGACCTTGGCGAGCTCCGAGGGCTGGAAGACGAGCGGCCCGAACGAGATCCAGCGGCTGGCGCCGTTCGCAGCGCGGCCGATTACGAGCACGGCCAGCAGGAGTGTGGCGCTCGAGACCATCAGCAGCGGCGCGAGCGCGCGCAGCGCACGGAAGTCGATCCGCGAGCAGACGACCATCGACACGAGCCCGAGCACCGCGTAGATCGCCTGCCGCTTGAGGTAGTAGGCGGGGTCGCCATTTGCCAGCGCGGCCGAGGCCGAGGTCGCGCTGTAGACCATCACGAGGCCGAACGCGACCAGCCCCATGGTCACGAGGATGAGCACGCTCGATTCGAGGCCACGCCTCACCCGGTCAGGTTCTGCACCAGCCTCCTGAATTCCTCGCCGCGCTGCTCGAAGTCGCGGAACTGGTCGTAGCTCGCACAGGCCGGGCTCAGCAGGACGACGTCGCCCGATCGCGCGTCGACGTGGGCGAGCGCGGTCACGAGGTCGCCGTCGTCGCGGGCCTCCGGGATCGCCGCGGCGAGCTCGGCCGCGGTCTCGCCGATCAGGTGGACGCTGCGCACGTTGGGACCGATCGCGGCGGCGAGCGGCGTGAAGTCCTCGCCCTTGCGCGAGCCGCCGAGGATCAGGTGGACGGGCTCGTCCACATAGGCGGCGAGGGCGCGCAGTGCGGCGGCGACGTTGGTCGCCTTCGAGTCGTTCACGTAGCGGACGCCGTTCACCTCGCCGACCGGTTCGAGCCGGTGCGGCACGCCGGGGAACGTCTCGAGGGCGCGCGCGATCTGCTCGTCGGGCACGCCGAGCGCGCGGGCTGCCGCAGTGGCCGCGGCGGCGTTCTCGCGGTTGTGGGCGCCTCGGATCAGCGGCTCGGCCGGCAGCGCGTCGTCGGCCGAGAACCCGATTCCCTCCAGGCCGCTCGACCTCGGCACGATCTTCACTCGAGCCCGCTCGAAGATGCGCAGCTTCGCGTCGCGGTAGGCCTCGAAGGAGCCGTGGCGGTCGAGATGGTCGGGCTCGAGGTTCAGCAGCACCGCGACCTCGCAGGCGAGCTCGTGCACGTCCTCGAGCTGGAAGCTCGACAGCTCGCAGACGACGAGCCCACCCGGCTCGACCTCGCCGTCGAGATCGGTCAGCGCGCGTCCGACGTTCCCCGCGGTCGGCGCGTCGAGGATCGCCCCCAGCAGCTCGGTGGTCGTCGTCTTGCCGTTCGTGCCCGTGACGCCGACGAGCCGCGGCTGCAGCAACCGGTAGCCGAGCTCGACCTCGCTCCAGATTGGCACGCCCCGCCGTCCGGCCTCGGCAACGAGCGGCGTCTCCCGCGGAACGCCGGGGCTCTTGACGAGCACCTCGGCCCGGTCGAGCAGCGAGAGGTCGCCGTCGTTCCCGAGCTCACGGTCGGCCGCGGTCACCTCCACCCCGCGCCGCGCGAGCGCCGAGACCGCCGCTTTCCCCGAGCGCGCGAGCCCGAGCACGAGAACATGCTGAGGAAGCGTGCTCAGCGGAACCCGGTGAAGTAGCGGTAGTACAGCGCGAAGCCGATCGCGCACAGGAGCCCGGTGACGATCCAGAAGCGCACCATGATCTTCGTCTCCGACCAGGCCTTCATTTCGAAGTGATGGTGGATCGGCGCCATCAGGAAGACTCGGCGCTTGAAGTACTTGAAGCTGACGACCTGGACGATCACCGAGAGCGCCTCGATCGCGAAGATTCCGCCGATCAGCAGCAGCAGGAAGATCGTCTTCGTGAAGATCGCCAACGAGGCGAGCGCGCCGCCGAGCGCCATCGAGCCGGTGTCGCCCATGATCACCTCGGCCGGCCAGGCGTTGTACCAGAGGAAGCCGATCGCGGCCCCGATCAACGCGGCGGCGATGATCCCGAGGTCGAGCTTGGTGTCGAAGCGGTGCCCGGGCGAGCCTGAGCGGATCCACGAGATCACGATCATCGCCGCGAAGGTGAAGAGCGCGATGATCACCGTCCCGGCCGCGAGACCGTCAATCCCGTCGGTCAGGTTGACGCCGTTTGCGGCGCCGGCGATCACGAGGAAGAGCAGCCCGTACCACGCGTAGGAGAGCTCGAGGTCCCCGACGCCGGGTATGTAGACGCTCGTCGGCAGGTGCTGGTGCTGCGCCGCGATCGCGACGCCGACCGTGATCAACCCGAGCAGGATCAGCTTCCAGCGGCCGTTGAGGCCGAGCGAGCGGCGGTGCGTCAGCTTGATGAAGTCGTCGAGGAAGCCGATCGCGCCGCAGGCGAGCGTCACGAAGAACACGGTGAGCGCCGGCACGGTGTAGCGGCTGAACGCGAGGAAGCCGATCGCGGCCGAGAACAGGATCAGCAGGCCGCCCATCGTCGGCGTGCCCTGCTTGGCGACATGGTGCTCGGGGCCTTCCTCGCGGATGTGCTGGCCGAGCTCCTTGCGACGCAGGATCTCGATGAACTTCGGGCCGGCCAGGATCGAGATGAGCAGGGCGATCACGCCCGCCAGCAGGACTCGACTCAAGCGCTCACCGCCGCGAGCGCCTCCGCGACCCGCTCGAGGCCGAGCGCCCGGGAGGCCTTCACGAGGACGACGTCTCCCGGCAGCACGAGCTCGGTGACCTTGGTGGCCGCCGTTTCCGCATCGGGCACCCAGCGCGTCACCGCGACACGGTTACCCGCGCCGTCGAGGTACGCGCGCGCCAGGTCGCCGACGGCCAGCAGCACGTCGACACCGTGACGTGAGACCTCGCGCCCGATCTCCTCGTGGTAGGCGGGCGCGGCCGGTCCGAGCTCCGCCATGTCGCCGAGGATCGCCACCCGGCGCCGTTCGCCCGCGGTCGCGGCGAGGTGGCCCAGCGCGGCGCGCATCGAGACCGGGTTCGCGTTGTAGGCGTCGTTGATCAGCAGGCCGCCGCCCGGAAGCGGCAGCTCGTCGCCCCGCCACGGCGAGAATTCGACGTCGACTCGCTCGGGCCGCGGCAGGCCGAGCGCGTCGAACACGGCCAGAGCGACGGCGGCGTTCGCGACCTGGTGCTCGGCGGTGAAGTTGAAGTTGACGCCGCCGACGACGGTGCGTCCGTCCCCGCGGTGCGCGTCGGGCTGCGGTGGGTGCACCAGGTCGATGTCGTCGCGCTCGACCGGGAACTCGTCGGGCACGACGGCCGTCCCGCCCGCCGGCAAGGCCGCGATCAGCTCGCCCTTCGCGCGCTGAACGCCCTCCAGCGAGCCGACCAGCTCGAGGTGCACAGGCCCGACGTTCGTGATCACGCCGACCTGCGGCCGCGCGATCCGGCAGAGGTCGGCGATCTGGCCGAAGCCGCGCATGGCGAGCTCGAGGATGCAGACCTCCGTGTCCGGTTCAAGGCGGCAGAGCGTCAGCGGCACGCCGATCTCGTTGTTGAAGCTCGCCTCCGCGGCGACCGTGCGAGCGGCGGGAGCACACAGTGCGGCGAGGATGTCCTTCGTCGAGGTCTTCCCGGTCGAGCCGGTGATGCCCACGACGCGGGCATCCGAGCGGTCGCGGACGAGGGAGCCGAGCGTGGCCAAGGCGTCGAACGGCCGGTCGGGCAGCAGCGTCGCGGCGGCGCCGCGGACAAGCGCCTCGTTGCGGAACTCGGCCCCGCGCCCGACCGCGACGAACAGGTCGCCGTGCTCGATGCGGCGCGAGTCGACCTGGACGCCCGTGATCTCTTCGGCCTGCGCGTCCAGCTCGCCGAGCTGTGGCAGCTCGTCGACGCGCACCGGGATCACGCCGCAGCTCCGAGCCGGCGCAGCGCCTCGCGCGTGACCTCGCGGTCGTCGAACGGGATCGTCCGGTCGGCGAACTGCTGGCCCTGCTCGTGGCCCTTGCCGGCGATCACGACGACGTCGCCCTCCGCGGCCTCGCCGATCGCCCTCGCGATCGCCTCGCGCCGGTCCGGCTCGACCTCCGCGTCACCCGCGCCCGCGAGGATCTCCGCGATGATCGCCTCGGGCTCCTCGCTGCGCGGGTTGTCCGAGGTGACGATCGCGAGATCGGCGAGCTCCGTCGCGATCCGGCCCATCAGCGGCCGCTTGCCGCGGTCGCGGTCGCCGCCGCAGCCGAAGACGCAGAGCACGCGGCTCTGGGCCAGGTCACGCGCCGTGCGTAGGACGTTCTCGAGCGAGTCGGGCGTGTGCGCGTAGTCGACGAGCACGGCAAAAGGCTGCCCCTCGTCGACGGCCTCGAAGCGCCCGGGCACCCCGCGCAGCTCCCTGACGCCGTACGCGATCGCGTCGTCGGAGATCTCCAGCAGTCGCGCCGCGGCGACCGCGCCGAGGACGTTCTCGACGTTGAAGCGGCCGCGGAGCCGCGTCTCGAGCTCGATTCCGTCCGCTCGGAAACGCGCCCCGCGCGGGCCGAGCTCGAGGTCGTCGGCGCGCAACTCGGCGTCGTCGGTGAGCCCGAACGTAAGCAGCTCGTTCTGCCCGCGCAGCTCCTCGGCGAGCAGGCGCCCGTGCTCGTCGCCGACGTTGACCGCCGCGGGCGGGCGCGTCTCGGTGAAGAGCCGCCGCTTCGCGTCAAAGTACCCCTCCAGCGTGCCGTGGAAGTCGAGGTGGTCCTGCGTCAGGTTCGTGAAGACGAGGGCGCCGAAGCGGACGCCGTCGAGCCGGCCGAGCGCTGAGCCGTGGGACGTCGCCTCCACGGCTGCACTCCGATCGCCGGCGTCCAGCATCTCGCGGAAATCGCGCTGGAGGTCGATCGCCTCGGGCGTGGTGCGGACAGCCGGCCGGCGCTCGCCGCCGACCCGGCTCTCGATCGTCCCCAGCAACCCGGGCCGTCGGCCGGCCGCGGCGAGGATCGCGTAGAGCAGGAAGGCGGTCGTCGTCTTGCCGTTCGTGCCGGTCACGCCGGCGACCTGGAGCTTCTCCGTCGGGCGGCCGAAGAACTCGTCGGCGGCGACGGCCATCGCGGCCCGGGCACTCGGGACGACGAGCTGCGGCACGTCGAGCTCGAGCGGCCGCTCGACGACCAGCGCCACGGCGCCGCTCGCGACCGCGTCGGCGGCGAACTCGTGCCCGTCCGCGTGCGTCCCGGGAACGCAGAAGAAGAGACTTCCCGGCCCGGCAGCGCGGGCGTCATAGGCAAGGTCGGCGATCTCGACGGAAGCCCGCCCGAGCACGTCCGACGGCGCGAGCGCCGCGATCAGCTGGTCGATCTCCATCGAGGCGCGAGTCTAGCGTCCGGCCCAGCCGAGGCCGTTCGCTCTGTCGGCCTGAGAACCACCGCTTTGCAGCACTTTTGCGACACTTCCGGCACAGACACGCGCGGCCGTGAGCGGTACGATCGCCTTGGGGAGGAGGCCGGGCGAACCGTACTACGGGGCCCTAGGGGCTGTACGAGGTTGTGGCGGTCATCGTGGCAGGCGCGTCCGGGGGCACACCGCCGTCGAGGTACTGCAGGTCGAACTTCGCGATCTGCGCGAAGGCCGGTGCGGCGACGACGCCGCCCCAGATCGCACCGCGGGGCTCGTCCACCGAGACGAGAATCACGAGCCGCGGCCGCGACGCCGGCACGACGCCGACGAACGAGGCCACGTAGCGCGTGTCCGAGTAGCCGCCGTGCGGATCGGGCTTCGATGCCGTCCCGGTCTTGCCGGCGACCTGGTAGCCGGGCACATCGGCCAGCGTGCCGGTGCCCTCGGCCACCACGTTCTTCAGCATCGCCATCACCTCGCGCGCCACCCAGCCCGAGACGACGCGACGCCGAACCGGCTTGGCCGTGTCCTCGTCACCGACGTGGTCGACGAGATGCGGCCGCACCCAGACGCCGCGGTTCGCGATCGACGCGTACGCCGATGCCATCTGGATCGGCGTGACCGCGACTCCCTGACCGATCGGAATGTTCCCGATCGAGGAACCCGACCACTTGTCCTCGGGGAGCATGATCCCCTGGCTCTCGCCGGGGAAGTCGATCCCGGTCGGCTGCCCGAAGCCGAAGCGCGAGATCCAGTGGACGAGCCGGTGCCGGGTCAGCCGCTCGGCCAGCGTGATCGCGCCGACGTTGGACGAGCGCGAGAGGATCTCCGAGACGCTCATGGTCTCGGTCCCGCGCGGCTCGGCGTCGTGGATCCGCCGGTCGGCGACCTGGATCTCGTAGGGCAGCGTGAAGCGAGTGTTCGGGTTGACGAGCCCTTCCGAGAGCGCGCCGGCAACGGTCACGAGCTTGAAGGTCGAGCCGGGCTCGTAGGTGTCGGTGACCGCGCGGTTGCGCTGCAGCGCACGCCACACCTGCGGGTAGACATTCGCGTTGAACCCAGGCGCGGTCGCCATCGCCCGCACGGCGCCGGTCGTCGGGTCGAGCACGATCGCCGTCGCGCTCTTCGCGTGCCAGCGGAGAACCGTGTCGCGCAGCACGGCCTGCGCGTTCGCCTGGATCGTGTGGTCGAGGGTCAGGTAGACGTCGCGACCGTCGCGCACCGTCTGCGAGACGACAGTGTCGATCGCCTGGCCGGAGGCGTCCTTGACGATGCGCTCATGGCCGGGCCGTCCCGCCAGCTCGCGGTCGAGCGAGAGCTCGAGCCCGGCGAGGCCGCGGTTGTCGACGCCCGCGTAACCGAGCACCTGCGAGGCGAGCGAGAACTGCGGATAGAAGCGGCGCTCCTCGGCGTAGGAGTTGATTCCCGGCAGGCCCTCGCGGCGGAGCTTCGCGACGAGCCTCGGATCGGCCTTGCGCGCGACGTAGACGAAGCCGCGCGCTCGGTCGCTCAGCGAGTGGTAGACCGTGGCTGGATCGAGGTGCAGCGTGCGCGCGATCACGAGCGCCTCGCGCTGTGCGTCCTTCACCTGGCGCGGGTCGGCGTAGACGGTCTGCGCCTGCTCGCCGATCGCGAGCTGCACGCCGCCGCGGTCGTAGATCGTCCCGCGCGCGGCCGGGATGACGACGTCGGCGCTCTGCTGATTCGATGCGAGCCGCCCGAACGACGACGCTCGCACGCCCTGCAGCCAGGCGGCGCGCATGAACGTCAGCGCGAACGCGAGCACGAAGACGCCGAGCAAGAGACGGATGCGGCGGTTGGCAGCCTTCCCGCTCACCGCGGCCCCAGCCGCACGAACGCCGTCTCGGCGGGGTTCGCCGGCACGAGCCCGCGCTTCTGCGCCTGCAGCTGGATGCGCGGCGAGGCCGCAGCCATCGACAGCTGCGAGGCGAGCGCCTGCTTCTCGGCGCGGAGGTGCGCGCGCTGGGTGTCGAGCTTGTCGAGCTGGACGTTCAGCCGCAGGACGGCGACGTTCATCGCCACGACGCCGGCGAGCAGGACCGCGACGACCGCGATCCAGACGACACCGCCGGCGACGCCGCGGCGCGCCTGCGGCTTGCGCTTGGGCGCGGGCTTCGGCTTCGGGCGCGAGCGCGGTCGCGGGGAGGGAAGCGCGGGTGCGGCGTCGCTCCAGGAGGCCACGGCGCTACTCCTCGTCCCCGCTCTTGACCGCCGCGCGCAGCCGGGCCGACGAAGCGCGTGGATTCGCAGCGAGCTCGGCGGGCGAAGGCTTGATCGGCCGGCGCGAGAGCGCGCGCAGCTCGGGCTCGTGGCCGCAGACGCAGACCGGGAAGTCCGGCGGGCACGTGCAGCCCTTCTCCCGCGAGCGCAGGAAGCGCTTGACGATCCGGTCTTCGAGCGAGTGGAAGCTGATCACGGCGAGCCGGCCGCCGGGCCGCAGCATCTCGAGCGCCTCCGGCAGCGCGAGCTCGAGCGAGCCGAGCTCGTCGTTGACCGCGATTCGCAGTGCCTGGAAGACGCGCTTGGCCGGATGCCCCTCGCCGAATCGCGCCGGAGCCGGGATCGCCGACTTGATCGTCTCGACCAGCTCGCCGGTGCGCTCGAACGGCTGCTCGCGCCGGCGGCGCACGATCGCCCGCGCGATCGGCCGCGCGTAGCGCTCCTCGCCGTAGTCCCGGAAGATCTGCGTCAGCTCGCGCTCGCCCGCCTCGTTCACGAGCTCGCGCGCGGAAACCTCGGAGGCCGGGTCCATGCGCATGTCGAGTGGCGCATCCGTCGCGTACGAGAAGCCGCGCTCCGGGCGGTCGACCTGCATCGAGGAGACGCCGAGGTCGAACAGGATCGCGTCCGCGCGCACGCCGTTGGCGGCCAGCTGGGCGAGCACGTCGGAGAACTCGCCGCGGTGGAAGCGGCCCTGCGCGCCGGTGCGCTTCCGCACCGAGTCGAAGTACGCGCGCACGGACGGGTCGCGGTCGATCGCGATCAGCTTGCCGCTGCCGCGCAGATCGGCGGCGAGCAGCTCGGAGTGGCCGCCCGCGCCGAAGGTGGCATCGACGACGGTCTCGCCCGGCTGCACGGCGAGCGCCTCGCGCACCTGGTCGGCGAGGACTGGGACGTGGTCAGTCGCGTTGGGACGCAAGACGTTCGGCAACATCCTCCGCACTCCCTTCGAAGACCTTGACGTGGTCGTACCAGCTCGCGCGGTCCCAGATCTCCAGGTGGTCGTTCACCCCGGCGACCACGACCTCGCGGCCGATCCCTGCGTTCTTGGCGAGCGACGCCGGCAGCATCACGCGGCCCTGCTTGTCGGGCTCGGCCTCGGCGGCCCCGGCGAAGAAGTAGCGATGCATCAGGCGCCCCTCACGGCTGAGTGGGTCGAGCCCAGCGAGCCGTTCCTCGACCAGCCGCTCCCAGGACGCCTGGGAATAGCAGTAGAGACACCCGTCCATACCGCGCGTGATGACAAGACCGCCGGAAAGCGCTTGGCGAAACTTGGCCGGTAGCGTGAGGCGGTTCTTGTCATCGATCGTGTGCTCAAACTCGCCTAGCAGCATGTTCCACTGCGCCCCACTGTAAACCACAATCTCCCACAGCGCAACCCCGCTGACCCACTCGGGTGCGAGCTACTTGAGGAGCGAGGCGACGACGTTGATCGTGACGGCGAGCAAAACGGCCACGAAGAGGAACGAGAGCGCGGCGTGGCGGATGGCGGTTCGCCGCAGCTGGTTCGTCTGCAGGTTCGTGTCGGACACCTGGAAGGTCATCCCGATCGTGAACGCGAGGTAGAGGAAGTCGTGGTAGTCGGCCGGGTCGGTGGTGTTGAACTCGATCCCGCCGACCTCGCCGCGGTAGTAGACGTCGCCGTAGCGAAGCGTGTAGGCGGTCTGGACGACGAGCCACGAAAGGAAGATCCCGCCCACGGCGAGGGCGACCAGCACCACCTTTCCCGCGCCGTGGTGTCGGCCCGCTTCGTGGACGAGGAAGAAGATGGCAACCAGGCTGCCGGCGGCGGCGCCTAGAACGACGAAGTCCGCGCTCCAGCGCGAGAAGTCCTCATCGCGAGCATTCGCCTTCGTCTGCTCGGGAGTCATGTGCCAGATCCGCGGCCAGACCGCGAGCACGATCACGGCCGCGGCGGCAGCCCAACCGGCCGTGACGGCGACCGGCCAGCTCTGGCCGCCCGCGGCGACGGCAGCGAACGTGGCACTGCCGGCCGCCAGCGCCGCGATGTTCCGCCAGCGGAGGCGCTCTCTCCGGTTCATCGCGCGCAAGGATCTCACTCGCCGGCTCACACGGGAGCGGGCCCCCGCGTTGATAGCCATGATGGAAGTGATGTCGGTCCCCCCGTTCGAGCGGTTCTACGAGGAGCAGCAGGGCCGTGTGCTCGCGCAGCTGCGGAGCATGCTCGGCCGCGACGCCGCCGACGACGCGTTCCAGGAGACGTTCCTGCGGGCACTGCGGGCCTACCCGACGCTCGAGCACGGGCGCTACCTGCGCGCGTGGGTGCTGCAGATCGCGCGCAACGTCGCGCTCGACGTCCTCCGCCGGAGGCGGGTGAGCTCGGCCGAGGTGCCCGATCTCGAGTCGGTGGACGAACCACTCCCCTACGAGGAGGTGCGCCGGCTGACCGCCGACCTGCCTGACAAGGAGCGCGCCGCCGTCTTCCTTCGCTACGGCTATGACCTCAGCTACGAGGACATCGGCGCGGCGCTCGGCTCGTCGGCCGAAGCGGCGAGGCAGGCCGCCTCGTCCGGTGTCCGCCGCCTGCGCAGAAAGGAGCTCTCATGACCGTCTCCCCCGAGCTCGACCGGCGCTTACGCGACGCCGCCGCCGCGGAGGGCCTGCTCGACGTCGCCTACGAGCTGCACGACACGCCCGTCGGCGAGCTGCTCGTCGCCGTCACCGAGCGCGGCGTCTGCGAGATCCACTACGACGCCGACCCTGACGCCGAGGCCGAGCGCCTGGCCAAGCTCTTCGGCACGCGCGTGCTGCGCTCGCCGCGCCCGACCGACGAGGTGCGCCGCCAGCTCGACGAGTACTTCGCGGGCCGGCGGCAGGAGTTCGCGCTCGAGGTCGATCTCGGTCCCGCGCGAGAGTTCGGCCGCGCTGTGCTCGAGCAGCTCGCGCGCGTTCCGTACGGCGAGCTGACGACCTACGGCACGCTCGCCGAACGCGCCGGCCGGCCGCGCGCCGCCCGTGCCGTCGGCACGATCATGAACCGCAACCCGGTCCCGATCGTGCTCCCCTGTCACCGGGTCGTCGGCGCGACCGGCTCGCTGGTCGGCTACGCCGGCGGTCTCGACCGCAAGCGCATCCTGCTCGAGCTCGAGGGCGCCCTGCTTCCCGGATAGCCGCGTGGCATATTGCGCCGAACCACTCGAGGCTCAACGGGGAGGCACTCATGAGGCAGGTACTGGCAATCGCGGCCACGGCGATCGCGGTGCTGCTCGTCGCGTCGCCGGCCGACGCCGGCTCGACCAAGGGGCCGACGCTGAAGTCGCTCGCGGCGCAGGTCAAGTCGCTGCAGAAGCAGGTCACGACGCTGAAGAAGAAGGAGGCGCTGGCCGAGAGCGTGATCGGCCTGACGCTCGAGTACGCCGTCTGCTCGACGGCGGTCACGGCCGACACCTTCCAGGATTCGTTCACCGGGCTCGACGCGTACTTCACGGCGCTGGCGCAGCCGACGTACTTTGGTGCGCAGAGCCCGGTCAACGACTACAAGGCCTGCTCGGCCTTCGAGGTCGTGCGGGCCCACAACCAGAGCCCGCCGAGCACGAACATCCTGCGGGCGCTGCTGGACATCTTCAGCGCGCGGTCATTCGCCGCCGAGCAGCCGGGTGTGAATTTCGCGGGTCAGCCCCGCGACCTGTTCGGTCAGCTCCTTGTCCTGCCGAGTCAGGTCGGTGTTGGCATCAAGTAGCTGGGTGAGCTTCTCGGTCTCGGCCCGGAGCGCGGCAACGCGCTCCTCGGCCTGCCGCTCGGCGTCATCGTGGCGCTTCTCGGCGCGGTCGGTTGTCAGCTTGTCGCGCTCGGCCTGACGGGTCTGCGCGAGCAGGATCAACGGCGCGGCGTAGGCGGCCTGGGTCGAGAAGGCGAGGTTGAGCAGGATGAACGGGTAGGGGTCCCAGTGCTGGACGACCGCGATCGAGTTGAGCGCGATCCAGATGACGACCACGATCGACTGGCCGATGATGTACTGCGGCGTCCCGAAGAAGCGCGCCGCGTGCTCGGCACCGCGCCCGAAGGCGTCGGGGCCGAACGTGCCGTGATGCTCCATGTGGTCGGGGCGCGCTGCCACCCGCGCTCAGGCTAGGCGCGGGAACGGACGGCTCGGCGCAACTGCGAGAGTGAAGCCGTGAGGGGATCGCTTTCGCGCGAGCTGAAGCTCGTCCTGAACCCGGCAAGGTCCCTGCCGGCGATGCCGTGGAGCGCGCAGCGTTCGGCTTGGTCCCGGCCCCGCCTGCTCACACTCGCGGTGCTCGGGCTCGGGCTCTGGCTGTTCGGCGTCGGCGAAGCCGGGCTGATCAACGCCGGGCTTGGAAACACGCCGTGGACGGTCCTGGCCCAGGGCGTCGCGGTGCACAGCCCGCTCGACATCGGCAGCGCGACGATCGTGACCAGCATCGTCGTGCTCATCGGTTGGATCCCGTTGCGTCAAAAACCCGGGATCGGCACCGTGGCGAACGTGATCGTGATCGCTTCGGCCACCCGATCGCGTCCATCCGGGCCACGATCGAGATCACGGTGCTGGTGATCGGGCTTGCACTCGGAGGGACGGTCGGCGTCGCGACGGTGGCGTTCGCGTTCCTCGTCGGCTACTGCCTCGCCTCGACGATTCGGGTGTTCGAGTCGGCGGCCGCCCGTCGAGGGTCGATCACTCCTCCTCGAGCAGAGCCTTAGCTGTCTCGAGGTCGGCCGGCGCGACGAGGATCTCGCGCTCGCCGCCCTCCCCGCCGAAGCCCTCGAACGCCGAGTCGTCTTCGTCGGTCGGCCGGTAGGCGCACTTGATCCCGTTCGCCCGCAGCAGCCCGCACAGAACCTCCGCCTCGGGCTCGCCGGGCACCTTCGTGACGCGGACGGCGTCCTCCATGCCGCGAGGCTAACTGTTCGTCCTACGCGGTGCTGAGAACCTCCTCGTAGTCGGCGATCAGTCGGTAGCCGACGCCCCAGACGTTGAGCACGCAGTCCGCCGCGCCGGCCCGCGCGAGCTTGCGGCGCAGGCGCGACGCGTGCGAGTCGAGCGTGCGCGTCCGGCCGAGCGACCTGAATCCCCAGACGTCGCGCAGCAGCTCCTCCTTGGTGAACACGCGCGTCGGCTGCGCGGCGAGCCTGACCAGCAGCTCGTACTCCTTCGCCGAGAGCGCAACCGTCAGGCCGTGCACGGTCACGCGCCGCGTGGCGCGGTCGATCGCGAGCGGGCCGGCGGCGAGCCGCTCGCGGATCCCCGGCTGCGTGCGACGCAGGACGGCGTGGATCCTGGCCACGAGCTCCTCGTAGTGGAACGGCCGCGGAACGAAGTCGTCGCAGCCGCGCTCGAAGGCGTGCACGCGGTCGACTGCATCCGCCCGCGCCTCGCCGAGCACGATCACGGGCACGTCGCGGTCCCAGGACCGGCCCGGCTCGCCCTCGCGCAGGACGCGGCAGACCTCGAGCGCCGGCGCGTCCGGGAGACCGCCGACGAGCACGAGGTCCGGCCGCTCGCGCTCGACCAGCTCGAGAGCTTCGCGCCCGGCGTCCGCACCGAGCACCGCGAAGCCGTCGCTCGCGAGGTGCCGCGCGAGGAACTCCCGTGTTCCCGGCTCGGCCTCCGCGAGGAGCAGCGCCTGCGACATGTGCCGAAGCTATCCGCGGCTCCGTACCGGCGCCAGATGTCCTTTCGCGCGGAAGTGCGACGAGCTTTCTACAACCGCCCGGAACGCAGCACGCCCCAGAGCAGCCACAGCCCGAGGATCGCGGAGAGCACGAAGCCCACGAACGAGAGGAAGTTCACGCCGGCGATCTGCGGGCCCTTCGTCGAGAAGATCCCGATCAGGCTCGAGCCGATCAGGCCGCCAACGGTGACCAGCGCGATCACGAGGCGGTTGAACGCGACGTCGAGCTTGCGCATGAACTCGTCCAGGCCCTTGTGGACGAAGCCGACCTCGATCTGACCGTCTCGGAACTCCTCCAGCACGTCGTGCACCTGGTACGGCAGGTCGCGCGCGATCCGCGCCAGCTCGATTCCCTCCGAGCGCGCCCGCTTCAACACCCGCTGCGGCGTGTAGCGCTCCAGCATCAGGCCGCGCGCGTACGGCCTGGCCACCTCGAAGACGTTGAAGTCTGGGTAGAGCTCGACTCCGACCGAGCCGAGCGTCGCGATCGCCTTGTCGAGCAGCACGAAGCGGGTCGGCAGGCGCAGGTTGAGCCGGTAGATCAGCTGGAACGCCTCGCGGATCACCTGCAGCGGGTCGATCTCGGCGAGGCTGGCGCCGTAGTAGCGCGCGTACAGCTCGCGCAGCTCGGCGACGAACTCGTCCTCGCGCTCCTTCGGGTAGCGGACGCCGAGCTCGGCCAGCCGGCGCGGCAGGGCGTCGATGCGCTCGCTCGCGGCGTCGATGAAGAGCCGCGTCAGCTTCGACATGTCCTCGTCGGTCAGCTTCCCGACCTGGCCGAAGTCGACGAGGCCGATGTGCTCCGCGTCGCCGATCACGAAGATGTTCGCCGGGTGCGGGTCGCCGTGGAAGAAGCCGTGCCGGAAGATCATCGCCATCCACGTCTCGGCCATCAGGTAGGCGAGGCGGCGGCGCTCCTCCATCTCCCACGCGTCGAGTGGAAGATCGGCGAGCTGGATGCCCTCGATCAGCTCGAGCGCGAGGACGCGCGTGCGCGTGTAGCTCCAGTAGACGCGCGGGATCTGTACGTGAGGGTGGTTCGCGAAGCGGTGGTGGAAGGCCTCGGCGTTGCGTGCTTCGAGCCGGTAGTCGAGCTCCTGGCGGATCGAGCGCGCGAACTCGTCGACGAGCTGCCGTGGGTCGATGAACTCGAGCGCCCGCACGCGCTCTCGGATCAGGCGGGCGGCCTGGTAGAGCAGCGCCAGGTCGGCCTCGATCTGCCTCGGTGCGTTCGGGCGCTGAACCTTGACGGCGACGCGCCGGCCCGTCGGGAGGGTGGCGCGGTGCACCTGGCCGATCGAGGCGGCGGCGATCGGGGTCGGGTCGAAGTCGGTGAAGAGCTGCTCGACGCTCAGCTCGAGGTCTTCGCGGATCACTCGCTCGACGTCCTCGTACGGGACCGGGCGGACGTCGTCCTGGAGTGCCTGCAGCTCGACGACGATGTCGGGCGGGACGACGTCGGGGCGGGTCGAGAGGAGCTGGCCGAACTTGACGAAGGTCGGGCCGAGCTCGTCGAGCATCTCGCGCAGGTGCCGGCCTCGCTCGGAGGGGCTGGCCGCGGCGGGGTCGAGCCTCGGACGGCCCGGCAGCAGGTCGGTCAGGCGGTGGGTCTCGAAGAAGTAGCCGAAGCCGTGCCTGACGGCGACCTGGGCGATCTCGGAGATCCGGCCGAGGTTCCTGCGGCTGGCCGTGCTCGCCATGCGTTCAGTGTGACACGCGCGCTCGCGGCTTCGGATTGATCCCGCTGCGGCGCGCACCGTCCGGCAGCTCCTCGGGCAGGCCGGCGGCCGAGGCCGCGACCGCCTGGCGCCAGAGGCGGACGATCTCCTCGCCCACGCGCTCGCCCGCCTCCGCGTAGCCCTTCCGGTTGCGCGGCAGGTCGGCGACGCTCAGCGGCTCGCCCCAGACGACCGAGCACACCCGCCGGTTCGAGGGCCGCCAGCCGAACGTGTCGACCGCGCACGGGATCACGGGCACGCCCTCCTGCATCGCGATCATCAGCGCGCCTGGGTGGAGCGGCCCGGGATGGCCGAACCGCTGCCGCGTGCCCTCGACGTGGACGCAGACCAAGTGTCCTTCCCGCACGAGCTCGCGAGCACGCCGCACAGCCTCGCGGTCGCCCTCTCCGCGGCGAACGGCGAAGACGCCGAGCCAGCTCAGGACCTGACCCAGCACCGGAATCTCGAACAGCTCGGCCTTCGCCAGGAAGTAGAGCGGCCGCGGCGAGAACGAGCCGATCAGCGGATGGTCGATCGCCGAGAAGTGGTTCGCCGCGACCACGCCGCCGCCTTCGAGCGGAACCCGCTCCACGCCGTAGCCCGCGGCAGGCGCCAGGGTCACGGCCACGCGGGGCGCGATGCGGCGGCCGAACCACCACCCCCCCTCGACGCTGCGGAGCCAGCGGACCGGGTTCACGGCTCGAGCAGCCGCAGCCGGTGCTCGATCTGCGCGACGCGGAGCTCGAGCTCCTCGAGCTCGGCCCGCGTGACGAGCCCGAGCTCGCGGAACAGCGCCGCCACCCCCACTCCGGTCCGCTCGCCGATGCGAACGCTCTCGCTGCGCCAGCGGCCGACCAGCTCGTCGATCAGCGCCCGCGCCTCCTCGCGCCCGATCCCGCCGCGCGCCGACAGCTCCTCGGCCAGCGCGTCCGCCCGCTCGGCCGTCAGCGCCACCGCGCCGACGCCGGCGAGCACGAGCTTTTCGGCCAGGTCGCGAAGCTCAGCGGGAGCGGCCATGTGGCCTCGCGCGTCGCCGCTGCCGCCGGCGCTCGCGCTTCGCCGCGTTGGCGCCCGCCGCGCGGTCGACTGCCCCCACCGGCGAGAGATCCGGCGCGGGCTCGGCCGCGAGAGCCTCCTCGGAAGCCTCGAGCGCCGCCGCCCCGTCGCCGCTCGGCTCCAGGCCGATCCGGCGCGCGTACTCGGGCTCGCGCTCCTTCCAGATCGTCAGCAGCGGCGCCGCGATGAAGATCGACGAGTAGGCGCCGGCGAGGATCCCGACCATCAGCGCGAAGGCGAAGTCCTTCAGCGTCGCGCCGCCGAAGATCAGCAGCGAGAAGATCGGCAGCAGCGTGATCAAGGTCGTCGCCAGCGAGCGGCGGATCGTCTCCCAGAGCGAGACGTTCGCGATCGTCGCGAACGGCGCCCGCCGCATCAGCGGGACGTTCTCCCTGATCCGGTCGAAGATGATGATCGTGTCGTAGATCGAGTAGCCGAGCACGGTCAGCACCGCGGCGACGGTCGAGTTCGACACCTCCCGCCCGAGCAGCGCGTAGACGCCGACCGTGATCACGATGTCGTGCAGCAAGGCGATGATCACCGGCACCGCGAACTTGAAGTCGAACCGGACCGCGAGGTAGAGGATGATCAAGAGCAGCGAGAAGAGGATCGCGATCACCGCCGAGCGGGCGATCTGCCTCCCGAAGCTCGCGGAGACGGTCTGGATCTGGATCTTCGTGGTGTTGAACTGCTTGCCGATCGCGTCCTTCAGCGCGCTCGTCTGCGGCCCGTTCAGCGTGCGCAGGCGCAGCTGGAAGCTCTTGTACTCGTCGCCGCCGACGCTCTTGCCGCGGCCCTGGACGACCGGCTCCTTGCCGAACTTGGTCGTCTGCTCGCGCACGGAGGCCAGCGAGGTCGGCTGCGGCGTCGTGAACGAGACCTGCGTGCCGCCCTTGAAGTCGATCCCGAGATTCAGGCCCTTGACGGCCAGCGCCCCGATCGCGATCACGACGATCGTGCCCGAGATCGCGAACCAGAGGTAGCGCTTGCGCATGAAGTCGATCTGCAGGAAACGCCAGCTCTGCTCGCCGCTCGCGCCCATGAAGCTCGGGTTCTCGAACCAGCGGAAGCCGGCTAGCAGTCCGAGCATCGCGCGGGTCGCCGCGACGGCGGTGATCAGCGAGATGACGGTGCCGATCATGAGCATCAGCGCGAAGCCCTTCACGCCCGCGGTGGCAACCGCGAACAGCACCAGCGCCGTGATCACGGTCACGACGTTGGCGTCGATGATCGTGTGGAAGCCCTTGGCGTAGCCGGCCTGGATCCCGGCGCGCACGGACTTCCCGGCGCGCACTTCTTCCTTGATCCGCTCGAAGATGACGACGTTCGCGTCGGCCGCTACTCCGATCGTCAGGATCAGGCCCGCGAAGCCCGGCAGCGTCAGCGTGACGCCGAAGACCAGGATCGCCGCATAGAGGAAGCATGCGTAGATGCCGAGGCCGACGACCGCGACGACGCCGAGGAAGCGATAGAGCACGAGCAAGAAGGCCGCAACGACCAGCAGGCCGATCAGCGCGGCGAGCTTCGCTTCCTTCAGCGAGTCCTTGCCGAGCGTGGCCGAGACGTCGGTGCGCTCGATCTGCTCGAACTTGACCGGTAGGGCGCCGGTCTGCAGGACGAGCGCCAGGTCCTTCGCCTCGCCGAGGCTCGAGATGTTCGAGATCTCGGCGCCCGTGCCGGTCGGGTCGATCCCGTCCGGGTTCTGCTTGTAGTCGATGTACGGCGTCGAGCGGAGCTCGCCGTCGAGCACGATCGCGAAGTGCTGGGCGAACTGCTGGATCGTGTTCGGATCGCTGCCGGTCTGGCCGGCGGCCGCCGCGTCCGCCGCGCCGCGCTGCGCCTCGGCACGCGTGATGTCGTGGAACTTCTTCGCGCCCTTGCCGGTGAAGCCGAGCCGCACGACGTTGCCCTGGCCCTGCGTGCTGATGTCGGCCGCGATGTCCGAGAGCTTCAGGTCCTCGCCCGTTGCCTCCGGCACCGGGTCGGTCTCGTTGTTCGGGTCGTACTTGAAGAGGTAGTAGACGGTCGGCGCGGTCGCGTCCGCCTGCTGGACGCCCTGGCAGCCGGTCGTCGCCTGGTCGCAGCTGATCACGATCCGCTTCGGCGGCACGGCCAGCACGGTGAATCCCTTCGGCACCTCGCCGTTCAGCTTGCGGCCCCCCGGCAGCGTCGCATCGAGCAGCCGCTCGCGCGTGTCCTCGGGGCCGGCGACGGGCTTCTTCTTGGCGTTGAAGAGGTAGTAGGCCGAGGCGCCCTTCTTCGTGTCTGCCTTCACCTTCGAGAGCAGCTCATACAGGCTGCCCGTGGCGATCACGTGGTGGGCGCCGTCGTTCGACACGGGCGAGACCGTGTCGACCTCGAAGTCGTAGAACTGCAGCTGCGCGGTCGTGCCGATGATCTGCGCGGCCTTGTTCACGTCGTGGATGCCGGCCAGCTGGATCACGATCTGGTTCTTGCCCTGCTTGCGGATTTCGGGCTCGGAGACGCCGAGCTTGTCGATGCGGCTGCGCATGATCGAGACCGAGCGGTCCATGCAGGCCGAGTCGCAGGTCTTGCCGTCCGGTGGAACCGCCTTCAGCACGACCTCGAGGCCGCCCTGCAGGTCGAGGCCGAGCGTCACCTTCTTGTGCGCGGGCGAGCTCGGGATCGCGAGCAGCGCGACCCCGGCCAGAGCCGCGAGGATCAGGCCGACCAGGATCAGGTGGGAGCGCCGATTGCTCATTTGAGCCGGGACAGATTAGCTTTCGCCGCTCGAGGGTGAGTCTTCCGGGCCTGCCTCGATTTCCTCGTCAGGCTCGGGCTCCGCCACCGCGGCAACGGCGCGCCGGTCGAGGCGGACGATCGTGCCCGGCGCGATCTCGAGCCGGACGACCTCCTCCTCGATGCCGCGCACCGTCCCGTGGATGCCGCCGGCGGTCAGGATCTCGTCACCGGTCTCGAGCGCGTCCTGCATCCGTGCCTGCTCGACCTGGCGGCGCCTCTGCGGCCGGATCAGGAACAGCCACATGGCCGCGAACAGCGCGACGAGGATGATCAGGTAGCCCACGTGGTTGCCTCCTTGGGACGCCGCAGCCGGGCCAGCGCCTCCTCCTTGTAACTCGCCAGCCGACCCCGCTCGATCGCCTCGCGCGCCCCGGCGACGAGGTCGAGCACGAAACGCAGATTATGCAGGCTCAACAGCTGCAGCCCCAGGATCTCCTGCTGGTTCAACAGGTGCCTCACGTACGCGCGCGAGAACCTCGTGCAGGCCGGGCAGGAGCAGCCCTCGTCGAGCGGGCGCGGGTCGCGGGCGAAGCGGGCGCCCTTCAGGTTGAGCTGCCCTTCCCAGGTCAGCGCCGAGCCCGTGCGCGCGTTGCGGGTCGGGAGCACGCAGTCGAACATATCGATCCCGCGCTCGATCACCTCGAGGATGCCGACCGGGTCGCCGATCCCCATGAAATAGCGCGGCCGCTCGTGCGGGAGCAGCTCCGAGGCCCACGCTGTCGTCTCGAGCATCTGCTCTTTGGATTCGCCGATCGCGAGCCCGCCGAGCGCGTGGCCGTCGAAGCCGAGCTCCGCGATCTCCTCGACGCTGCGGCGGCGCAGCTCGGGATCGGAGCCGCCCTGGGCGATGCCAAAGAGCAGCTGGCCCGGAGCGCGCTCGGCCCGCTGCTGGCGCTTCGCCCAGAGCGTCGTGCGGCGGACTGCCTGTTCGAGCTCTTTGCGCGGGGCGTCCGCGGGCGGCACGACGTCGAGGCACATCGCGATGTCGGAGCCGAGCTGCGCCTGGACGCGAGCCGCGAGCTCGGGCGTGAAGCGTGCCTCGTCGCCGTCGTAGACCGAGCGGAAGGTGAGCCCCTCGTCGTCCTGGCGGATGATCGTGTGCCGCAGCGAAAAGACCTGGAAGCCGCCCGAGTCGGTCAGGATCGGCCCGTCCCAGGCCATGAAGCGGTGGAGCCCGCCGAGCTCGGCGATCAGGTCGGCGCCGGGACGGAAGTGCAGGTGGTAGGTGTTGCAGAGCAGGATCTCGGCGCCGAGCCCTCGGAGCTCGTCCGGGTCGACGGCCTTGACCGTGGCCTTGGTGCCGACCGGCATGAACGCCGGCGTGCGCAGCTCGCCGTGGGCGGTGCGCAGGACACCGGCGCGGGCGGCGCCGTCGGTTGCATGGAGCTCGAATGCGCTCATTCCTCGATCGCCTCGAACCAGCCCGCGATCGCCGTTGCGGCGCGCTCGTCCTCGTGCGGCGCCTCGCCGAGGCCCAGTTCGGCGCGGATGCGGCCGAGCTCCTCCGCGATCGCGGAGCGCGGCGCACGGCTGCCGAGGAGCGACGCGATCCGGAAACCCGTCGCCTCGCGCTCGCGCGGCGTGCCCGCGCCAAGCGGATCCCACGACTCTGCGAGCAACAGCCGCAGGTCGCGCATGCCGCGCTCCTCCCAGAAACGCCGCCAATCCGCGGCGCTCATCTCGGTCACAGGAGCAGCATCGCGTCGCCGAACGAGTAGAAGCGATAGCGCTCCTCGATCGCGAGCCGGTAGAGCCGGCGCGTCTGCTCGACGCCGGCGAACGCCATCACCAGCGCGAGCAGCGTTGAGCGAGGCAGGTGGAAGTTCGTCAGCAGCGCGTCCGCGCGCCGAAACTCGAAGCCGGGGGTGACGAACAGGTCGGTGCGGCCGCTCAGGGGCGCGCCGCGGGCGAGTGACTCCAGCACCCGCATCGTCGTCGTCCCGACCGCGAGCGCCCGCTCGGCGGCCCGGATCCGCTCCCACGCGGCGGGCTCGACCTCGTAGCGCTCGCTGTGCAGCTCGTGCTCCTCCAGCGTCTCGGCCGCGAGCGGCCGGAAGGTGTCGAGCCCGACGTGCAGCGTGACCCGCTCGACCTCGAGGCCCGCGAGCAGCTCCGGCGTGAAGTGCAGGCCGGCGGTCGGCGCGGCGGCCGAGCCCTCGCTGCGCGCGTAGACGGTCTGGTAGCGCTCTGGGTCGGCAAGCGGCTCGTGGATGTACGGCGGGAGCGGTGCCTCGCCCGCCGGCTCGCCTTCGAGCCGCAGCCGCCAGCGGCCCTCGCCGAGCGGCTCCAGCAGCTCGACCGGGCCGAGCCGCTGCCCGCGCCGCAGCTTGCGCGACGGGCGGGCGAGGCCCTCCCAGGTCCCGTTCGAGCCGACCCGCTCGAGCAGCAGCACCTCCGCCTCCCCACCGCCGGGCCGCTCGAGCCGCAGCCGCGCCGGCAGCACGCGCGTGTCGTTGACGACCACGAGCGTCCCCTCGGCGAGCTCGGCCGGCAGCTCGTCAAAGCGCCGGTGCCGCGTCTCGCCGGTCGCGCGGTCGTGGACAAGGAGCCGCGAGGCGTCCCGCCGCTCGAGCGGGTGCTGCGCGATCAGCTCCTGCGGTAAGTCGTAGTCCAGCTCGGAGGACCTCATCCGACCCGGACGTTACCGTTGCCGCCGATGACCGACGACGCGATCGAAAAAGCGCGAGAACGGCTCCGCGAAGCCGCCGAGGGCCGCCCCGACGCGGCCGCGGTGGACGCCGCGCTCGAGCGGGCGCGCATGCAGGTCGAGGAGCTGGCGCAAACTGCCGCCGAACTCGAGGCGACAATCCCGGCCAAGGTCGAGCACGCGGTCAGCGACGGGCTCGCCGAGCAGGTTCGGCCCGTCGGCCGGAACCTCGCCGAGATCCGCGGGTTGATGAACCAGGTGATCCGCCGGCTGGAGCGCGTCGAGGGCGACCTGCTCTCGGAGCGCCACGCTCGCGTGGACGACCTCGGCCTGCTCGTCGACCTGATCACCTCCAGCTGGAAGTCGGTCGAGCGGCGGCTGACGACACTCGAGCGCACGCTCCAGACGGGCGAGGGCGCGATCGTCTACCGCATGGAAGAGCGCCGCACCGGCTGACCAAGGCGTCGCTTGCGATGCCGCTTCAGGACGTGCGGGCTTTGCCCGTGCGTCCGCTTTCGGAACGGTACAACCGTTCCTCCACCGCCAGCCCGACCAGCCCGAGCGCGACCGCGAACCAGAGCGTCGAGAGCCGGATCAGCACCGTGGCGGCCGCCGCCTGGGCCTTGGTCGTGTCCCCGAGGGCCCTGATCAGCGCGGTCATGCTCGTCTCCGCGACGCCGAGGCCGCCGGGGAGGAACGAGAGCGCGCCTGCAAGGCTGCCGAGCGTGAAGACGACGATCGTGTCGGCCAGCGAGAGGTCGAGCCGCAGGCCCTTTACGCACACGTAGGCCGCGAGGCACTCGAACAGCCACGACACCGCGGAGAGCAGCGTCATCTCGACGAGCAGGCGAGTGCCGAGCAGCGTGCGGGCCGCGCCGGGCGCCTCGCCGAGCCGCGCGAAGCGATCGAGCAGCGGGCTGTGGACGACGAGCACCGCGCTGGCGACGGCGACCATGGCGGCCACCAACAGCGGCCAGTTCCGCGTGCCGGCGCCGCCGACGACCGCCAGCACGACCACCCCGGTCGCGTCGGTCACGCGCTCGGCGAAGACGACGGGGGCCGAACGCCGCACCGGCACGTCGAAGCCACGCTTCAAGAGGCCGGACTTGAGCAGCTCGCCCAGCTTCGCCGGCGTGATCGTCATCGTCAGCCCGGCGACGAAGATCGAGAAGCTGCGTCCGGGCGGAATCTCGATCGCCAGCTTGGCCAGGTAGCGCTGCCAGCGGAAGAAGCGGAGCAGGTAGTTCAGCGCCGTCAACGCCAGCGCGAGCGGGAACAGCTCCCAGCGAAAGCTCGCCAGCTCGTCGCCGAGCGAGCCGAAGTCCGCGTAGAGCCCGAGCCCGAGCCCGACGGCCACCGCCAGCGCGGCGGCGAGGATCAGGCCGCGCTTCAGGTGAATGCGAGGATCGCCGCCGCGGTCACGATCCAGCCGGCGACGGTGAGCATGATCGGCACGTCGCTCAGCAGCACCTGCTCCGGCTCCTCACCGACGTCGTGGCGGTGCATCAGCAGCAGGTAGCGGAAGACGCCGAAGACCACGAACGGCACCGTTGCCAGCAGCACCCGCGAATGGCCGGCCGTGAGCGTGTAGAGCGCGTACGCGATCACCGTCGCGGAGGCGACGATCCCGATCAGCTGGTCGACCAGCTCCAGCGAGTAGCCCTCGAGCACCGGCCGCCCCGGGGTGCGCTCGGCGCCGACGAGCACGAGCTCGCCGCGGCGCTTGGCGAGCGCGAGGAAGAGCGCGAGCAGCGCGGTGCAGAGCAGCAGCCAGCCGGAGATCGGTACGTCCACGGCCTCGGCGCCCGCGGCCGCGCGGATCACGAACAGCGCGGCGATCGTGAGTACGTCGAGCAGCACGACGTGCTTCAGCCGCACCGTGTAGCCGGTCTGCAGGCCCGCGAAGGCCAGCAAGAGCGCCACCGAGGCGAGCCCGAGCGGCGCCAAGAGCAAGAGTGCCAGCAGGGCCAGGCCGCCCGCAATCGTCAGCGCCGCTCGCGGCGAGAGCTCACCGCGGGCGATCGGCCTCGAGCGCTTGACCGGGTGCAGCCGGTCGTCGTGACGGTCGCGCACGTCGTTGCCGAGGTACGACGCGCTCGAGACCGCGCAGTACGCGACGAAGCAGACACATGCCTCCAGCCAGCGCAGTGGGTCGCCGAGCTTGGCCGCGAACACGAGGCCCGCGAAGACGAGCAGGTTCTTCGACCACTGCCGCGGGCGCAGCGCCACGAGCGCGGCGCGCGCGGGCGAGCGGCGGCGGGGCAGCTCGACGAGCTCGGGCGCGGCGACCACGCGCGGAGGCTATCTCGGGCGCGTCGGCAGCATCAGCTCGAAGCGGCTCCCGGTCTCCGCCGAGCTGTCGAGGCTGATCCGCCCGCCGAGCGCCGCCGCGAGTTCGCTTGCGATGGCCAGGCCGAGCCCGGTGCCGCCGCCGCCGCGCGACCAGAACGGGCGGAAGATCCGCTCACGCTCGGAAGGCGGGATTCCCGGCCCGCTGTCGGCGACGCCGATATAGACGCTGCCGTCGGTCGCGGTCAGCTCGAGGCCGACACTGCCGCCGTCTGGCGTCCAGCGGAAGGCGTTCGAGAGCAGGTTGGTGATGATCTGCAGGACGCGGTCGCCGTCGGAGACGATCACGGGCTTCGCCTCGAGCGCGCGCCGGTAGTCGATCCGTCGTCGCCGCGCCTCCTCGCTGAAGGTGGCATAGGCGCGGTCGACAAGCCGCTCCATGTCGACCTCCTCGCGCAGCACGGTGAAGCGGTGCGCGTCGAGCTTCGCCAGGTCGAGCACGTCCCCGACGAGCCGCTCGAGCCGCTCGGCCTCCGCCGCGATCACGGTCAGCGAGGCGGCCCGCAGCTCGTCGTCGGTGACGACGCCCTCGCGCAGCGCGCCGACGTGGCCGCGAATCGCGGTCAGCGGCGTGCGCAGCTCGTGGGAGACCGTCATCAGGAAGTTGCGCTCCAGCTCCTCGGCCTCGCCGAGCCGCGAGGCCATCTGGCCGAACCGCTCCGCGAGGACGCCTATCTCGCCCGCGCCGCCGCTCGGCACCTCGACGTCGTAGTTGCCGTGGGCCACCTCGTCCGCGGCCGCGGAGAGCTGCAGCACCGGCGTGGTGATCCGGCGCGACGAGTACCAGGCGAACGCCGCCGCCACGAGCACGCCGCCCGCGAACGCGATCAGCAGCCGCTCGATCAGCGCGAGCCATCGCTGGTCGAGCACCGTCTCCGGCTTGGCGACCACGATCGCCCCGAACACCTTCTTCCCGACCTGCAGCGGCCTCGCCGCGGCGAGCAGCTTCGTCTCGGAGCCGGGCGGCCGGAAGACGAAGGTGACCCCGCGGTCGCCGAAGCGCGCTTTCGGGTTGAGCACGCCCTTCGGCAGCGGCGTGAACGCGGGCCCCTGACCCGGGAACGGGTCGAGCCCGCGGGCCCTGGGCTGGTAGAAGATCTTGTCGCCGGTCGCAAGCTCGAGCCGACGCGCCGAGAGCAGCTTCAGCCCCGCCTGCTGGCCGTAGAGCTGCGTCAGCCCGTTCGCCTCGCGCGCGAGCTCTTGATAGGCCTGCGCGCGTGCGCGGCTCTCCGCGTACGACCGGAACAACCGCAGCGCGATCGCCGCCGAGACGAGGCCCGCGACGACCACGCCGAGCAGGAAGAGCGCCGGGAGCTGGAAGCGCAGCGACCGCAGCATCGCGGCCCCGGGCGCCTAGACGCTGACCGCCGCGTCCCGCGGGGGCGCGACCTTGTAGCCGACCCCCCAGACGGTGACGATCGGCGAAGCGTCGCCCAGCTTGCGGCGAAGCTGGCGAACGTGCACGTCCACCGTGCGCGTGTCACCGGCGAACGTGTAGCCCCAGACACGCTCGAGCAGCTGGTCGCGCGTCAAAACGAGGCCGTTGTGGTCGAGCAGCTCCCAGAGCAGGTCGAACTCCTTGGGCGCGAGCTGGATCTCCTCGCCCGCGACCCGTGCCTCGCGGCGGCCGGCGTCGATCTCGAGGTCGCCGTGCTTGAGCTGCTTCGACTCGGACTCGCGCCGCTCGGGGACGCTGCGGCGCAGGATCGACTTCACGCGCGCGACCAGCTCGCGCGGGTTGAACGGCTTCGTCAGGTAGTCGTCGGCGCCGACCTCGAGCCCGATGATCTTGTCCACGTCCTCGTCGCGCGCGGTCAGCATCAGGATCGGCACGTCGGAGTCCTTGCGGATCCGGCGGCAGACCTCGATCCCGTCCACGTCCGGCAGCATCAGGTCGAGCACAATCAGGTCGGGCCGCTCAGCGGCGGACTGCGCGAGCGCATCCGTGCCGGTGGCGACGGTGCGAACCGCGTAGCCGGCGTTCTTCAGGTAGAGCGCGACGAACGAGGCGATCGACGACTCGTCCTCGACCACCAACACCGTCTGCGCCTGGGCTGTCATGGCCTCAGGATAGAGAGGACGTCAGCTCCGGGGCGACGGCGACCCGAGATCGAACGTCGTCAGGAAGTCCGGCAGCGACTGATAGGGGTCGTCGTCGATCGACATCACGCCGTCGTTCAGGCCGTTCTCGCCCGTGCCGTCGATGTCCACCTGGCCGTGCGCCACGGCCGAGATCGAGATCCCGGTGCCCCTGACGGTGACGGTGAAGCGGCCGTCGTCGACGCGGACGCCGAGCTTGCGGCCCTTGCAGTAGCTCACCTGCCGCGAGATGCGATGCCGCTTGCAGCTCCACTGCGGATCGTTGCCGTCCTTGGGCTTGAAGTCGCGCACCTGAATGCGGCCGTTGTTCACGTGGCCGATGATCGTGCCGGTGACCTTGAGCGTCACCACCCCGCGGCCGCGCTTGACCGAGAGCGTCCCGTCCGTCGGGGTGCCGGCGGCCAGCGCGAGCGGTACCGTGATGGCCAGCAGGAGCAGGGTGAGTCCGAGGATCCGCCTCATCTGCTCGACAGTATCGGCGCCCCAGGTGAGTTGGGGATCAGCGGGTTGTAAGGAATGCGTAAACGCTTGGCGATAGCGGGGCTGGCAGCGGGGCTCGCGGTGGGAGCCGCGGCCGCTACGCACGCCCAGACGGGACCGCCGCGCCTGCTCGGGCTGCGCGTCTCGAACGGCGGCACGCCCTTCGCGGGCGACACGCCCTGGCTGGCGACGGTCAGCCCGAACGGCGACGGCTTTCGCGACCGCGCGCTGATCCGCTTCAAGCTCGACCGCGCCGCCACCGTCGAGGTGCGCGTGGTCGCGACGGACGAGGTGCGCCGCCCGGTGCAGACGATCTGGAGCACGAAGCGGCAGCTGCCGGCCGGCCCTCACACGATCGTCTGGCGGCCGGCGCGATCGACACCCGACCGCACGTACCTGGTCCGGTTCGTCGTCACCGGCCAGAACGGCGGCCGTCGCGTCTACGGCTACGAGCCGCCGCGGCGGAGCCGGCTGACGAGCGGGCTGGTCGTCCGCGTGCAGGGAATCCGCGTCGGCTTCCTCGCCCGCAGCTATCCGATCGGCGGGACGGCGACCGTCGGCATCTCGACCGACGCGAAGCGCGTGCGGCTGCAGCTCTTCTCGTTCGCGAGCCTGCCGAAGCCGACCGTGCACGACCTGCGCACCGGCGGCGTGGCGGTCGCGCCCGCGGTACAGCTCGCCTGGCCGACTCGCGGCAGCGCGGTCCACTACGTGCAGATCAGCGCCGCCGGCGTCGCGCAGAGCGGCCTCTACTTCCTGCGGGTGAACTCCGCGGACGGACGGGTCGGCTACGCGCCGCTGATCCTGCGGCCGCGCACGCTCGGCGAGCACAAGGTCGCGGTCGTGCTCTCGACCAACACGTGGCAGGCCTACAACTTCCTCGACCGGAGCGGCGACGGCTGGGGCGACAGCTGGTACGTCGGCGGCGCGAGCCCGACGGTCGACCTGACACGTCCGTTCCTCGACTTCGGCGTCCCCTTCCGATTCCGCGACTGGGACCTGAGCTTCATCTCCTGGCTGAGCCGCACCGGCAAGCAGGTCGACTTCCTCACCGACGACGACCTCGAGCGGGTGGCAAACGGCGACGCGCTGCGGCGCGCCTACGACCTGGTCGTCTTCCCCGGCCACGAGGAGTACGTCAGCGCTCACGCCTACGACGTCGTCAGCCGCTACCGCGACCTCGGCGGCGACCTGATGTTCCTCTCGGCGAACAACTTCTTCTGGAAGGTGACGCGCTCGGGTCAGACGCTGCGGCGGGTCGCGATGTGGCGTTCGCTCGGCAAGCCCGAGGCATCGCTCGTGGGCGTGCAGTGGGCGGCCTCCAACTACGGCAGCTCGCAGGCGCCGTACCTCGTGCAGGGCGCGACCGCGTCGCCGTGGGCCTTCGCCGGCACGGGTCTGCACAACGGCTCGTCGTTCGGGCGCTACGGAATCGAGATCGACGCGCGGGCGCCGAGCTCGCCGCCCGGGACACGCCTGCTGGCACGGTTCCCGAATGCGATCGGCTCGCACGACGCCGAGATGACCTACTACGAGGCCAGCTCGGGCGCCCGGGTCTTCGCCGCGGGCGCGCTCAACTTCACGGCGTCGATCACCGACCCGGCAGTCTCGCGCCTGGTCGACAACGTCTGGTCGCGGCTGGCGCGCTAGCTCTCGTAGGTGAAGAAGCCCCGGCCCGTCTTCCGGCCGAGGTGTCCCTCGCGCTGCAGCTCGAGCAGCCGCTCCGGTGGGGCCATCCGCGCCTCGCCGAGCGCGCCGTGCAGCGCCTCGGACGCGTGGACGTGGATGTCGACGCCGATCAGGTCGATCAGGGCACAGGGGCCGATCGGCCAGCCGGCGCCGAACCGCATCGCGCGGTCGACGTCCTCGGGGCTGACCCGGGCCTCGTCGAGCACGCGCACGCAGTCGTTCAGCAGCGGGATCAGGATCCGGTTGACGATGAAGCCGGGCGTGTCGTTGCAGGCGACGGGCTCCTTGCCGAGCCGCTGGGCGAACGCGAACGACGCGTCGAAGGACTCGTCGCTCGTGTGGGCGGTGCGGACGACCTCGACCAGCGGCAGCACCGGCGCCGGGTTGAAGAAGTGCATGCCCACGACGCGCTCGGGCGTCTGCGTCGCGTCCGCGATTTGCGTGACCGAGAGCGCGGAGGTGTTGGTGGCCAGAATTGCTGGCGGCGGCACGAGGCGGTCGAGCTCGGCGAAGAGCTCGCGCTTGACGGCGAGATCCTCGAAGGCGGCCTCGATCACGAGCCGGCAGCCGGCCAGGTCGGCGAGCTCCGTCGTCAGCGTCAGACGGCCGAGCGCGGCGTCCTTGTCGTCCTGGGTCAGGCGCTCCTTCTCCACGCCGCGGCCGAGGTAGTGGTCGATCCGCTCGCGAGCGCGCTCGCCGAGCTCGGGCTCGACCTCGCGGCCGACGACCTCGAAGCCGGCCTGCAGGCAGACCTGAGCGATCCCGGCACCCATCGTGCCGAGCCCGACGACCCCGACGCGCGTGATCTCCACGGCGCGCGATCCTACAGCCGTTGAGCAAGGAGCCACTGCCAGCGCACCTCGCCCTCTGGCTCGACCATCGTCTCGAGCTCGTCCCGCACGACCTCGAGGCCCGCATCCTCTGCGAGCGTCCGGTTCGTCTCCGGGTCGCAGCCGGCGAAGTACATCTCGACTCCGAGCCAATCGCCGCGCCAGCCCGGGTTGTCCGAGCTCGGGAGGCTCGCGAAAAACCAGCCGCCGGGACGCAGCCACTCCGTGATGCGCCGGAAGAGCGGTGCGAGCTCCGGCTGCGGGAGGTTGTTGAGCACGTAGAAGGAGACGACAGCATCGAAGGCCGCCGGTGGCAGATCGGCGCCGGTGAAGTCCCCATGGATCAGCGTCGCGCCCGACAGGCGGTCCCGCGCGCGGCGCAGCTGCTCGCGAGAGAGGTCGATCCCCGTCAACCGGCCGCTGGCCGCGAGGATCTGGCTCGACTCCACTCTGGCCCCCACCCCGAGCTCGAGCACGTCCGGTCGTTCGGGCAGCAGCTCGAGCAGGTCCGCGAGGTATCGAAGCCGCGTCTCGTCGGAGATCTGCTCCTGCCACCCGGCGAACCGGTCCGCGATCGCGTCGTAGCCTCGTTCGACGATCCGCTTGGGATCGTCCTCGCTCAAACCCGCTCGATCACAGCCGCGATCGCCTGGCCGAAGCCGATGCACATCGTCGCCACGCCGCACCGCTCGCCGCGCCGCTCGAGCTCGCCGAGCAGCGTCGCCGTCACCCGCGCGCCGGTCGCGCCGAGTGGATGGCCCAGTGAGATGCCGCCGCCGTTCGGGTTGACGTCGGCCCACCGCTCCTCGAGGCCCGCGTCGCGCATGAACTGGAGCGCGACCGAGGCGAAGGCCTCGTTCACCTCGACCACGGCGACGTCGTCCCAGCCGAGGCCCGCGCGAGCGAGTGCCCGTTCGCAGGCCTGCGGGTTGCCGTGCAGCATCAGCCGGGGGTCGACGCCGACCAAGCCGAACGAGACGAACCGTGCACGCGGCTCCAGGCCGAGCCGCGAGCAGGCGGCCTGGCTCGCGACCAGCACGGCCGCGGCGCCGTCGCAGATCTGGCTCGAGTTTCCGGCCGTCACCTTCCCGTCGAGGACGAACGCCGGCTTCAGCGCCGCCAGCGCCTCGAGCGAGGTGTCGGCCCGCGGCGTCTCGTCGACGCCGAACACGACACCCGTGTGCGGGTTCGAGACCTCGACCGGCACGACCTCGCGCTCGAAGCGGCCCGCCTCGATTGCGGCGAGCGCGCGGCGATGCGACTCGTAGGAGTAGGCATCGAGCTCCTCACGCGTGAGACCCCACTCCTCCGCGATCAGCTCGGCCGAGATGCCCTGCGGGACGATCTCCCAGCGCTCGAGGAGCTTCGACGAAAGGTCGCCGCCGCTCGAGCCCATCGGCACGCGCGACATCGACTCGACGCCGGCCGCGACGACCACGTCCAGCTGGCCCGACCACACCGCGGAGGCCGCGTTGAAGTTGCACTGCATGGACGAGCCGCATTGCCGGTCGACGGTCGCGCCGGGCACCGAGTCGGGCCAGCCCGCGACGAGCGGCGCCATCCGGCCGATGTTCCAGCCCTGCTCGCCGACCTGCGAGACGCAGCCCAGCTGCACGTCCTCGACCTCGGCCGGATCGAGGCCGTTTCGCTCCACGAGCGCGTTCAGCACCTGCCCCGCCAGCTCGTCCGCGCGGAGCGAGGCAAGCGTGCCGTTCCGCCTGCCGATCGGCGAGCGGACGGCGTCGACGATGAAAGCCTCGGCACGCTCCACGACGGTTCTAGACTAGCCCTCGTGGCCGTCACGACCGGCGAAAAGAAGCTGCTCGTCGCAGGGGAATGGATCGAGACCGGCGAGTGGCTCGAGGTGCGCTCGCCGTTCTCGGGCGAGGTCGTCAGCCGAGTCGCCAAGGGCGGGGCCGACGAGACCAAGCGGGCAATCGACGCCGCCGAGCAGGCGATGCGCGAGCCGCTCGCGGCCCACAAGCGGGCGGAGATCCTCGTCAAGGTCGTCGCCGGGATCGCGCGGCGCCACGACGAGATCGCGAGGCAGATCTCGGACGAGGCGGGCAAGCCGCTCAAGGCCGCCCGCGTCGAGACCTCTCGGGCGATGTCGACCTACACCTTCGCAGCCGTCGAGGCGCGCAAGCTCGCCGGCGAGATGGTGCCGATGGACGCCGCGCAGGCGGGCGAGGGCAAGCTCGGCTTCACGCTGCGACGCCCGATCGGGATCGTCGGCGCGATCTCGCCGTTCAACTTCCCGCTCAACCTCGTCGCGCACAAGCTGGCGCCGGCACTCGCAGCCGGCTGCGCGGTCGTGCTCAAGCCCGCGAGCCAGACGCCGCTCTCGGCGCTGCTGCTGGCGGAGCTCGAGGACGAGGCAGGTCTCCCGCCGGGCTGGCTCAGCGTCGTCGTCGGCTCTTCGGCCGAGATCGGCGACGTGCTGGTCGAGGACGAGCGCGTGAAGGCGATCACGTTCACCGGCTCGGGCGGCGTCGGCTGGGGCCTGAAGGAGCGGGCGCCGAAGAAGAAGGTCAGCCTCGAGCTCGGCAATGCGACGCCGGTGATCGTCACGGCCGACGCGGACATCGAGGCGACCGCGGCGGCGCTCGCCGCGAACGCCTTCGCCTTCGCAGGTCAGAGCTGCATCTCGGTGCAGCGGATCTACGTCGAGCGGCCCGCGTACGAGCGCTTCGTCGAGGCCTTCGTCCCGCGCGTGCGTGAGCTGAAGGTCGGCGACCCCGCCGACGAGGAGACCGACGTCGGGCCGGTGATCGACGCCGGCGCCAAGGAGCGGATCCTCGCCTGGATCGAAGAGGCGAAGGGCAACGGCGCCGAGATCCTGGCCGGCGGCGAGGAGCAGGACGGCCTGATCCAGCCGACGGTGATCGCGAACGCCTCGCCTGAGCTGAAGGTCAGCTGCGAGGAGGTCTTCGGCCCGGTCGTGACGGTGAGCGCGGTCGACTCGCTGGACGAGGCGATCGAGCTCGCCAACTCGACGCGCTACGGGCTGCAGGCCGGGATCTTCACGACGCGGCTCAACGCGGCAATGCAAGCCGCGCAGGAGCTCGACTTCGGCGGCGTGATCGTCAACGAGGCGCCGACCTTCCGCTCCGACCAGATGCCCTACGGCGGCATCAAGGACTCCGGCAACACGCGCGAAGGACCGGCCTACGCGGTGCGCGAGCTGACCGAAGAGCGCCTCGTCGTGATCGACCTCTAGTTTGCGAGTTCGCGGGCCGGGAACCCACCGCTCATGATCGGAGTCGCCATCGCACTGATCGTGATCGGGCTCATCTTCGGGTTCGTGATCCCGTGGGTCGGAATCGTGGTCGGGATCGTCGGCGTGCTGCTCTTCATCGCCTTCGTCGCGGGCTTCGGACGCCGCGTCGCGTCGGACGAGCACCGCTTCTAGGGTCCGACCCCGCTGCTAGGCTAGCGCCGCTCGTGGTGCGTTTTTCCCTGCTAAACAGGCGGTCCAGCAGCGGTGCCGCGGCGGGGCCGCAGCCGGTCTTCCGGCGAGCGCCGTCGCCGGGCGCTCTCAGGCGCGAGCGGCGCGCGATCGTGAAGGCCCGTGAGGAGCGGATCCGCCACCTCGGCGGGCTGACCCTGGAGATGTACCGCCGCTCGAGCTTCCGCGACCAGCTGCTGATCGAGCAGTGCCGCGAGATCGTCGCGCTCGAGGACCGGCTCCGCGAGCTCGACTCGATGCTCGAGGCGGTCGCGACCGCGCGGCGGGCGCCGACGACCTGCGAGTGCGGCGCCCCGGTGCCCTGGGGCTCGCACTTCTGCGCGAACTGCGGCCGCCCGGTGGGCGCCGAGCCGGTGGTCGCCTGCGAAGGCTGCGGGCATCCGCTCTCGGCCGACGCCACCTTCTGCGCGCACTGCGGCCGCCCCGTCGAGACCAGCGACGAGGCCGAGCCTGAGCCCGAGGCCGAGGCGGCGGGCGAGGAGCCTGAGCCGGCGGCCGACGAGACGATCCTGCACTCGGCCGATCCCTGGGAGCGCTGAGTGGCGCAGCCCGAGGACACCCGGCGCTGCCCGCGCTGCAGCACGCCGTACAGCGAGGGCCAGGAGTACTGCCTGGAGTGCGGCGAGCGGCTGCCCGCGCGGCCGAGCCTGGTCACCCGGCTCGGCGCACGCTGGCGCCGGCACGTTGGCTGGTACCCCGGCGACTGGATCTGGCCGGCGCTGCTGGCGCTCGTGGTGGCGATCGTCGCCGGCGTCGTCTCGGCGGTCTGGCTCGCCGACGACTCGAGCTCGGCCAACGACACGATCGTCCGCACGGACGCCGGTTCCACGACGAACGTCCCGACCCAGACTGCGCCCGAGCCGACCACCACCGCAACCACGACGACCACCACGACCGCGGCACCTCCACCCCCGCCGCCGCCCAAGCCGACGCTCGTCGCCTGGCCGGCCGCCAAGAGCGGCTGGACGATCGTGCTCGACTCCGTGCCGACCACGAGCGGCCGGGCCGGAGCGCTCGCCGAGGCCAGGCAGGCGCTGCGCCTGGGCTTGAAGCCGGTCGGCGTGCTCGAGTCCTCCGCCTTCTCCAGCCTCCACCCCGGCTACTTCGTCGTCTTCTACGGGATCTACGACAACGAGCCCGAGGCCCAGAGCCACGTGATCGAGGCGCACCGCCGCAGCTACCGCGAGCCGTACCCGCGCAGGATCACCCGCTGACGTTTACCGCGAAGCCAACGGGGTAGCCGACTTTGTAACACAGGCTGGGTTCGTTAGACTCGCGTCGCGGCCCAGCGCCACGCAGAGGGTTAACCGCCTATTAACAAAGCTTTGCGGGAGATCAACACAAGCCGGAGATACTGACGATGGACGAGCGAACGCTTCAGATTCAAGCCTGCATGTATCAGTACTCACGCGCCATCTACCGGTCGATCAAAGACCTGGTTGACCCGTACGTGACGGGTGAGACCCGGATCCAGTACCGGCGCGAGGTGCTCGAGGCCTGCGAGCAGACCATGGAACGGCTTGCCAAGGACCCGCTCTACTTCGCCAAGCCCGACCGGGCGCTCTTCCAGGACATCCGGCGCTACTTCCCGATCACCTGCCAGGCGCAGGTGGCCTGGGCTGTGCGCGAGGGCGTGGCGGCCGCGGTCGCGTTCATCGAGAGCCAGATCGAGGCCGGTGCCTTCGACGGCGGGATCGCCCGCTGCCGGGCGACGACGCGCAAGGGCAAGCCGTGCCAGCGTACGCCGCTGCCCGAGCGCGACTACTGCCCGTCGCACCAGCACCTCGAGCGGTCGAAGGTCGCGGCGTAGCCCGCACCACGCTAACGCGCTAGGCTCGCGCACGGGGTGTCGCATGACACGGACAAGCTGATCCGTCAGCTCTCGCTCGTCGCCTTCTTGATGGCGGAGCGGCGGGCGGTGACCGCGCGCGACATCAAGGGGCAGGTCGAGGGTTACCAGGAGATGTCGGACGAGGCCTTCGCCCGGCGCTTCTACTCCGACCGGGCCGAGCTGATCGCTCTCGGCGTCCCGCTCCACTCGCAGCGGGACGAGTACACGGGCGAGGAGCTCTACAACATGCGCTCCGAGCGCTACTTCCTGCCGCCGCTCGAGCTGACCGACGACGAGCTCGCGGCGCTGCAAACCTGCCTCTACCTGCTCGAGGGCAAGTTCGCCTACGCCGAGCCGTTGCGGCTCGCGCTGCAGAACCTCGCACTCGGCCGTGAGGGCTTCGCCGAGGCGCCCACCGACACGGCGCTGCGCGTCGAGGTGCTCGACCCCGAGTACTCCGTCGAGATGCAGGGCCGGCTGGGCAAGCTCGAGGCGGCGATCTCGAAGCAGCGCACGGTCAAGTTCCCGTACTGGTCGATCTCCCGCGACGAGGAGCGCGAGCGGACGGTCAACCCCTACGCGCTCTTCCAGGACGGCGGCGCCTGGTACGTCGTCGGGCTCGACCTGGACGCCGAGGACGAGCGCACCTTCCGCGTCTCGCGCATCCGCGGCGAGATCCGCTTCGCCACCCGCCGCGAGCGCGACTTCCGGCTACCGGCCGAGTTCGACGTCGATCGTTACCGCGGCCGCCCGCCGTGGCAGATCGGCGACGCGGCCGGCGAGGGGCGCATCGAAGTCACCGGCGACACGGCCTGGTGGGTCGAGCGCACGTTCGGCACGAAGGTCGAGGACGGGGTGTTCGTGACCGAGTACTCGAGCCTGCCGCTGCTCGCATCGTGGGTGCTGCGCCAGGACGGCCGCGCGGTGCCGCAGGCGCCCGACGAGCTGCGGCGCGAGGTCGCGCGGTCGCTCAGGCTCGTGCGCGAACGGCACGAGGGCGCGCCGGACGCACTCGCCGCCGAGAGCCCGGAGGCCGAAGAGGACGCGATCGAGCGGCCCACCGCGCCCGTCCATCCCGAGCGCTTCGCCGTGTTGCAGGCGCTGCTCGCGTACCTGCTGGACCGCTGCGGCGAGGACTCGCAGGCCGAGTTCCCGGCGCAGGAGCTGGTCGAGCGCTTCAACATCCCCTTCGAGTCCCTCGAGGAGCATCTCTCGCTGCTGAACCTCGTCAACTTCGGCGGCGGCTGCTACGCGGTCTACGCCGAGCTCGACGGCGGCTCGATCCGCGTCGACAAGGAGCTGTTCGGCGACACCTTCCGCGCGCCGCCGCGCCTGACCCCGCTGGAGGCGCGGGCGATCAGGCTGGCACTCGAGTTCGTCGGGCCCATGATCGCCGCGGACGCCGGCTCGGCGCTCGACCGCGTGCGGGCGAAGCTCGAGGAGACCTTCGGCGAGTTCGAGCTCGCGCAGACGCCCGAGCCGCACGTGCGGCGGGCCGAGGAGGATCTCGTCGGCACGCTCAGCCGCGGCCTGCGCGAACGGCGCCTGGTCGAGGTCGACTACCTGAAGGAGGGCGAGGAGGAGGTCTCGACGCACCTGGTCGAGCCGTACTCGCTCGAACGGAAGCTGCCGTACTGGTACGTGCACACGTGGGACCGGACGCGCGACGGCGAGCGCTCGTTCCGTCTCGACCGCATGCGCAGTGCCCGGATCCAGCGTGGGCACTTCGAGCCGCGCGAGGGGTTCGACCCGCACGAGTTCCGGGACGCGCGGCCCGCGCGGATCTGGTACTCGCCCGAGATCGCCCGCTGGGAGCTGGAGAAGGGCGCCCGCTCGCTCGCGGACGGCTCGGCGGTCGCCGAGCGGCCCGTCGGCAGCCCGGAGTGGCTGGTCGGCGAGATCCTCAGCTACCGGGGCGAGGCGGTCGTGCTCGAGCCGCCGGAGCTGCGCCGCGAGATCGTCGCGCGCGCCAAGGCCGTGCAACGCGAGCTCGGCCTCTCACGCGTGCGCGTGGCCTAGCCGGCCTTCTCTTCCTGCTTGCGAGCGTCGAGCTCGGCCTGGGCCTTGAGGGCGAGCTGCCGCGTCCGTTCGGCGTTTCGGACCATCTCCTCGCGGGCTTCGAGGTCAGCCTTCGTTGGTCTCTTCTTCTTCGCCACCGTTGCCTCCGATCAAGTCCTCGATCCGCTCGAGCGACGTCGCTCACGTTGAACAGTAGCGCCACCACTTCGTCGCGCGAGATCACGTCTTCGTCCATCGGCAAAGCGTGGCTGCGCGTCGAGCGAAGCGCAAGATGGCCGGGACGGCCTAGCCCGCGAGCGGCAAGTCGAGCGTGAACGTCGCACCCCGCTCCGGTGCCGACTGCACCTCAAGCGCGCCGCCGTGGGCCTCGGCAATCGAGCGCGCGATGAAGAGGCCGAGCCCGGTCCCCGGACGCGTGGCGCCCGAGCTCGTCACGCGGCCGAACTTCTCGAAGATCAGCTTCTGGTCGGCCTTCGCGATCCCCGGCCCCTGGTCGCGGACGTCGACGAGCACCCGGCCGTTCTCCTGGTATGCGCGGGACCTCGACCTCGCCTTCTGCCGGCGAGTACTTGATCGCGTTGTCGATCAGGTTCGTCAGCACCTGCCGCAGGCGGTCGCGGTCGCCGCGGATCTCGGGGAACGGCGACTGCACGTCGGCGAGCAGGCGCACCTCGTCCTGGCCGAGCTGCGCCGTCGCCACCGCGTCGTGCACCAGCTGTCCGAGATCGACCTCCTGGAAGCGGAAGCTGAAGGTCCCCGCCTCGATGCGCGAGGTGTCGAGCACGTCCCCGATCAGCTCGGCGAGCCGGTTCGTCTCGCCGGCGATCAGCTCGAGGAACGACTCGCGGTGCTCGGGCGAGAGTTCACGCCAGCGCTGCTGCAGGGTGCGGGCCGCGCCGATCACGGCGGCCATCGGCGTGCGCAGCTCGTGGGAGACGAGCGAGACGAAGTCGGCCCGCAGCGCCGAGAGGCGCCGCAGCTCGTCGACCGTCTTGCGCTCGCTCTCGTAGGCGCGGATGTTCTGCACCGCGCTCGCCACGAGCCGGCCGAGCAGGCCCGCGAGCTCGATGTCGTCCTGGCTGAAGGCGTCGCGCTCCTTGCGCACGAGCGAGAGCATCCCGATCGACCGGGCGCCCTGGAGCAGCGGCGTGGCGAGCCGGCAGTGCAGGCCGAGCGCCAGGAACTCGTCCTCCTCGGGGTAGTCCGCCGAGCCCATGTCGCGCCGGTAGACCGTCTGGTTCGTACGCAGCAGCTCCTCGAGCAGCGTTCCGTGGATCGGCCTGCCCGAGCCCGGCGGCAGCACGTCCGCCGCACCCGCGCCCGCGACGGCCATCACCTGCGCTATGCCGTTCTCGCTCAGCACGATCGCGATCCGGTCGAACGGCAAGAGCCCGCGGGACCTCGCGGATGAAGGAGTCGAAGGCCCGGTCGAGCTCGAGCGAGGAGCTGAGCGCACGGGCGCAGCGGTTGGCCGCCTCGAGCACGTCCGCGCGGCGGCCGAGCTGGTCGCGCAGCTTCTCGGCCTCGACCGCGCGCGTCTCGGCGACCGTGCTCTGACCGAGCAGGCGCAGCATCAGCCAGCCGACGATCAGGCCCAGCAGCACCTCGAGCCCGAGCTGGAGCGTGACGTAGTCGACGCGGTAGTCGTGCGGCGCGAACCGGTCCGAGCGCAGCCACTCGTACGTGGCCATCACCGGAGCGCTCGCGGCGGTGAGGGCGAGCGCGCCCACGATCCCGTAGCGCAGTGCGGCCTCGACAAGAGGCAGGTACATCACCTGACGGATGGGCGAGGCCTGCTCGAAGCTGTAGATCAGCGTGTAGGCCGAGACGACCGCGAAGTCGAAGGTGAGCGCGGCGAGGCCGATCCGCTTCAGCGTCGTCTTCGGCCACTCCCGGCGGCCGAGCGCGAACAGGGCGAGCGTCCCGACGGCGAAGATCCCGGTCACGATCCACGCCCGGAGTTCGTAGTCGGGCGGGTAGTGCTCACCGATCGCCACCTGGAAGACCGCGAACGGCACGGCGCCGAGCCGCACCCAGCCGATCCAGCGCTCGACGTCGCGCAGCCGCCGCAGCTCGCCGTTCAACGGAGCCGCTCCAGCGCCCACTCGGCGTGCTCGCGCAGCAGCGGGTCGTCGCCCTCCGCGAACGGCTCGGCGAGCGAGGGCTCGCCGCCGGCGTTGCCGAGCGCCACGAGCGCGTTCCGGCGCAGGTAGCGCGGGTCGTTGCGCGGGACGAACAGGCGGTCGTAGCGCTCCGCGAGCTCGGCGTCGCCGGCCTGGAGCCAGTCGGCGAGTGAGACGTGCGGCTCCGCCTCTACGCTGCGCGTCCCAGGATCACGCGCTCGCCGCCTCTCGATGCCGCGGTTCCAGGGGCAGACGTCCTGGCAGATGTCGCAGCCGTAGACACGGTCGCCGAGCGCTTCGCGGATCTCCTCCGGCATCGGGTCGGCCGACTGCGTCCAGTACGAGAGGCAGCGGGTCGCGTCGAGCACGCCTGCTTCCTCGAGCGCGTCGGTCGGGCAGGCGTCGATACAGAGTGTGCAGGAGCCGCAGCCCGCGTCGAGCGGCGGCGTCGCCTCCAGCTCAGCGGTGGTGACGAGCGTCCCGAGCACGACCCACGAGCCGTGGCGCCGCGTGATCAGCATCGTGTTCTTACCGTAGAAGCCGACCCCGGAGCGCGCGGCTGCCTCGCGGTCGACGTGCTGGTTCGCGTCGACGAGCACGCGGTACCCGCCTCCCAGCCTCCGTCCCAGCTCGCCCAGCCGCTCGCGCAGGACGGCGTACGCGTCCCACCAGGTGTAGCGCGGCAGCCGCCCGTGCCCCGACGGCGGCTCCTCGCCCTCGAGCCAGTAGCAGAGCGCGGCCGAGACGACGGTGCGCGCGCCGTCGAGCAGCGTCTCGGGATGACACGAGACCTCCGGGCGGGCCATCGTGAAGCGCATGTCCGCGAACAGCCCGCGGGCGCGGCGCTCGAGGATGTGCCGCTCGGTCTCCGCGTACGGCGCGACGGGTGCCGCCCCGACCGCGTCGAGGCCGAGCTCCTCGCCCAGCCTGGCCAGCTCTTCGGCCTGCATGTGGGAGATTGTGCCCGGATGAAGGCGATTCGGATCCACGAGGACGGCGGGCCCGAGGTTCTTTGCTACGAGGACGCGCCCGATCCCGAGCCCGGGCCGGGCGAGGTGCTCGTCCGTCTGCGCGCTGCCTCTCTCAACCATCTCGACCTCTGGATCCGCAAGGGACTCCCTTCGGTGCCCAAGCCGCGGATCCTCGGCGCCGACGGCGCCGGCATCCGTGAAGACACCGGCGAGCGGGTGGTGATCAACCCCGGGATCGAGCACGGCGAGCGCATCACGGTGATCGGTGAGCACATGGACGGCACGCACGCGGAGCTGGTCGCCGTACCCGAGACGAACGTCTACCCGCTCCCTGACGAGCTCTCGTTCGAGGAGGCTGCTGCCTTCCCGCTGGTCTTCGAGACCGCCTACCGGCTGCTGGTGACGAAGGCGCAGCTACGCGAGGGCGAGTGGGTCCTGCTCTGGGGAATCGGCAGCGGCGTCGCCCTCGCCGGCCTGGAGATCGCGAAGGCGCTCGGGGCCCGCGCGCTGGTCACGTCCTCCAGCGACGAGAAGCTCGAGCGTGCGCGTGCGCTCGGCGCCGACGCGACCGTGAACCACGTGACCGGCGACGTCCGCTCAGCCGTCGAGGAGGCGACCGAGGGCAAGGGCGTCGAGGTCGTGCTCGAGCACGTCGGCGAGGCGACCTGGCAGACCTCGCTCCAATCGGCGCGCGCCGGCGGCCGGATCGTCGTCTGCGGCGCGACCAGCGGCCCGAACCCGCCGGCCGCGCTGCACCGCATCTGGTGGAAGCAGCTGACGATCTACGGCTCGACGATGGGCACCCGCGAGGACTTCGAGGCCGCCTACGAGCTGGTCAAGAGCGGCCGCGCGAAGCCGGTCGTCGACTCGGTGTTCCCGCTCGCCGAGGCGCGCGCCGCCCACGAGCGGCTGGAGGCCGGCGAGCAGTTCGGCAAGATCGTGCTCTCGATCCCGTGAACCTCCGGCGGCCATGGGCCGGGCTCGTTGCCGGCGCCGCGCTGATCGCGGTGGTCAGCGCCTCCATCTACGTGCTGCGTGACCACGTGCCGGTGCTGGGGCTTGCGGTCCTCTACCTGCTCGCGGTGATCCCGGTGGCGGTCGTCTGGGGGCTCGTGGCCGGCGTGCTCGTTTCGTTCGCGAGCATGCTCGTGTTCAACTTCTTCTTCCTGCCGCCGGTGCACACGCTCCGGTTGCAGGAGTCGAGCCACTGGTTCGCGCTCGGCGTCTTCGTGGTGACGGCGGTCGTCGTCAGCGAGCTTGCGGCGAGCTCACGGCGCCGGGCAAACGAATCGGCGCTGCTGGCCGAGATCGCGGCCTCCCTGCTCGAGCACCCCGACCTGGCGCCGGAGCTCGACCGGATTGCGGCCGAGGCGGCGGAGGCCTTGCAGGTCGAGCAGGCGACGATCTCCGTCGGCGACACTGCCCCAACGGCAGAAGGCGAGCGGCAACCGCTGTTTGCGGACGGACGGCGTGTCGGCACGATCGTCCTCAAAGGGCCGCGACACAGTGGTGCCGCGGCCCGCCGCCGGCTGCTCCCGGCGCTCGCCTCCCTGCTCGGCGTGGCGATCGACCGGGAGCGCCTGGCCGACGAGGCGCTCGAGGCCGAGGCGCTGCGACGGAGCGACGCAGTCAAGACCGCCGTGCTGCGCTCGGTCAGCCACGACCTGCGCAGCCCGCTGATGGCGATCCTCACGTCGGCGAGCGCGCTCGCCCGGACCGATCTCGACCTCGACCTGGACGACCGGCGCGAGCTCGTCGCCACCATCCTGGGCGAGGCCGACAGGCTCGACCGCGTCATCGGCAACCTGCTCGACCTCTCCCGGCTCGAGGCCGGCGCGGCGCAACCCGAGCCCGACGTCTGGCCAGTCGACGAGCTCGTCGCGCAGGCGATCGGCCAGCTCGGCGAGGCAGGCGGCCGCATCGAGGTCGAGCTGCCCGACGAGCCGCTGGCCGTGCGGGTGGATGCGCAGCAGATCGAGCGCGTGCTCGTGAACCTGTTCGAGAACGCGCTCAAGTACTCGCCCGAGCCCGAGCCGGTACGCGTGCAGCTGGCCGAGACGGCGAATCGCGTGCTCGTCCGCGTCGTCGACCACGGCCCCGGCGTCGCCTCGGGAGACCGGGAGCGGATCTTCGAGCCGTTCCAGCGAGGCGGCGACAGCGCGCGCGGCGCGGGGCTCGGACTCGCGATCGCCCGAGGCTTCGCCGAGGCGAACGACGCGCGCGTCTGGGCCGAGTCCCGTCCGGGCCAGGGCGCGACCTTCGTGCTCGCACTTCCGTCGGCGGGTGAGCTGTGAGCGGGCCGCGGATCCTGGTCGTCGACGACGAGCGCCAGATCCTGCGCGCGCTGCAGACGAGCCTGCGCGGAGCGGGGTACGAGGTCGAGACGGCCGACACGGCTGAGACGGCACTCGCGGCCGCCGCAATGCGACCGCCGGACGCGCTGATCGTCGACCTCGTCCTCCCGGACGGGACCGGCACCGAGGTCGTGCGCGAGCTGCGCACCTGGAGCTCAGCGCCCGTGATCGTGCTCTCCGCGGTCGGCGACGAGCGCGAGAAGGTGGCCGCGCTGGACGCCGGCGCCGACGACTACGTCACCAAGCCGGTGGGGATCGACGAGCTGATCGCGCGGCTGCGCGCGGTGCTGCGGCGGGCCACGCCTTCGGCCGAGCCGGTGCTGACGATCGGCGAGCTCGGGCTCGACCTCGAGAAGCGCGAGCTGCGGGTCGGGGGCAGGCCCGTGCACCTGACGCCACACCAGTTCGACCTCCTGCGCGTGCTCGCCGTGAACGAGGGCAAGCTGCTCACCCACCGCGCGATCCTGCAGGAGGTCTGGGGCCCCGGCTACGGCAGCGAGTCGAACCTGCTCCACGTCCACGTCTCGCAGCTGCGGCGCAAGATCGAGCCCGACCCCGCGCGGCCGCGCTACCTGCTCACCGAGCCTGGAGCCGGCTACCGGCTCGTCGACCCGGCCGACAGGTAGCTCCTCAGGAAATCTTCAGGCGGCGCGCGGGAACCTTCAGGCGCCGTTCAGCCGGACGGCCCTAGCGTCAGCGGCATGTACGACCTTGCCGCGCTCGCGATCGCTCTCGCCTGTTTCGTCTTGATCTTCGCGCTCCTCTACGTGCTGGAGCGCGTCTGATGTCCGCCTCGGACATCTTCGGCCTCGCGATCTCGCTCGTCGTGCTCGCCTACCTCGTGTACGCGCTCTTCCGCGGGGAGCGGCTCTAGATGGGCCAGGGCTGGACCCAGATCGTCGTCTACTCGGCGATCCTGCTCGCGCTGGCGCACCCACTCGGGATCTGGATGGCCCGCGTGTACACGCGGGAGGGCAGCGACCCCGTCGAGCGGTGGCTCCTCCGCGTGCTCGGCCGTGACGGCGCAATCGACATGGACTGGAAGGCCTACGCGAAATCGGTGCTCGTCTTCAGCGTCGTCTTCTCCGCGTTCCTGTACGCGCTGCTGCGCCTCCAGGGGCACCTGTTCCTGAACCCCGAGCACCTGAAGGGGGTGCCGTGGGGCGTCGCGCTGAACACGACCGCGAGCTTCGTCACGAACACGAACTGGCAGTACTACGGCGGCGAGACCACGATGTCGTACCTGAGCCAGATGGCCGGGCTCGCGGTGCAGAACTTCGTCTCGGCCGGCGTCGGGATGGCCGTGCTCGTCGCGGTCATCCGCGGCATCGCGCGCCGCGGCGGTGGCGAAGGCCTCGGCAACTTCTGGCGCGATCTCTACCGCTCGATCGCCTACGTGCTGCTCCCGCTGTCGATCGTGCTGGCGCTGATCCTGCTCTCGCAGGGCGTCGTGCAGACGTTCGACGGCCACGCGACCGCGCACACGCTCGAGGGCGCGACGCAGACGATCGCGCGCGGCCCGGCCGCGTCGCAGATCGCGATCAAGCAGCTCGGCACGAACGGCGGCGGCTTCTACAACTCGAATTCGTCCGTGCCGTTCGAGAACCCCACCCCACTCTCGAACTTCTTCGAAGCCCTCTCAATCCTGCTGATCCCGTACGCGCTGGTCTTCATGTTCGGGCGGATGGCGCTGGCGCGTCGGCACGCGCTGGTGCTCGTCGCGACGGTCTTCGCGATCTTCGCGGTCGGAGTCGGGGTCGCGTACCCGGCCGAGCAGCATGGCTCGGCCGTGCTCCGCGACTCCGGTGTGAACATCACCCAGGGGCACGGGCAGAGCGGCGGCAACCTGTCGGACAAGGAGGTTCGCTTCGGCATCGCCAACACGGCGCTCTGGGCGACCGCGACCACCGACGTCTCGAACGGCTCGGTCAACGGCGGCCATGACGCGTTCACGCCCACAGGCGGAGCGGTGCCGCTCGTGAACATGTTCCTCGGCGAAGTGGAGCCGGGAGGGGTCGGCTCCGGCCTCTACGGCCTCTTCTTCTACGTGCTGATCGCCGTGTTCGTCGCCGGCCTGATGGTCGGGCGGACGCCTGAATGGCTCGGCAAGAAGATCGAGGCCCGGGAGATAAAGTACGCCGCGCTCGGGGCGCTGCTCGTGCCCACGATGGTGCTCGCGATGACGGCGGCCGCGATCGTCGCGCCGGCCGGGCTCGCCTCGGTCTTCAACCCCGGCGCGCACGGCTTCAGCGAGGCCCTGTACGCCTACACGTCGCAGGGGAACAACAACGGCAGCGCGTTCGCGGGCTACGGCTCGACGGATTTCTCGACCACCCTCGGGGCGGTCGCCCTCTACTTCGGCCGCTTCGTGCCGCTGCTCGCCGGGCTGGCGATCGGCGGCTCGCTCGCCAAGAAGCGGGTCGCGCCTGCTTCGGCCGGAACCTTTCGCACCGACGGCGCCACCTTCGGGATCCTGCTGCTGGGCGTGATCGCGCTCACGGCGGGACTGATGATCCTGCCGGCGCTCACGCTCGGCCCGATCGTCGAGGGGCTCTCCTGATGCGCACGCTCGCCGCCTCGGTCGTCGCCGTCGTTCTCTTCACGGCGGTGCTCGGCTTCGGCTACCCGGCCCTGATGACCGGCATCGCCGCAGTCGGCTTCCACGACAAGTCGACCGGCAGCCTGGTCGAGCGCAACGGAAGCGTTGTCGGCTCGAAGCTCGCTGCCCAGGAGTTCACGAGCCCCCGCTACTTCCACGAGCGCCCGTCCGCAACGGCGCCCGCGTACAACGCCGCGGGCACGACCTTCGCCAACCTCGGGCCTACCAACCCCGAGCTCGCCGGGAACATCAAGGCAGCCGCCCTGGCGATCCTGAAGCTCGAGCGGCCGTTCAACCCCGGCTTCAGGATCGGCGGCATCCCGGTGGATGCCGTCACGACCTCGGGCTCCGGCATCGACCCCCACATCTCGCCCGCCAACGCCGCGCTCCAGTCACGGCGCGTCGCCGCGGTGCGCCACTTGCCGCTCGCGACCGTGCGGCGGCTCATCGACGCCAACACCGACGGCCGCCCGCTCGGCTTCCTCGGCGAGCCGGGCGTGAACGTCCTGCAGCTCAACCTGGCTCTCGACCAGGAAGCGGGCAGCTAGATGGCGCGAGCGCAGAGCGTCTTCTCGCGCGAGCTGGTGCTCGCGGCGATCCGGGACTCGTTCCCGAAGCTCGACCCACGCCGGCAGGTCCACAACCCGGTGATGTTCATCGTCGAGCTCGGCAGCGTGATCACGACGGCGATCTTCGTGCTCGACTTGGTGCGCGGCGACACGGGCTCGCTCTGGTTCGTGGGCACGATCGCCGTCTGGCTGTGGCTGACCGTGCTGTTCGCCAACTTCGCGGAGGCGATCGCCGAGGGCCGCGGCAAGGCGCAGGCGAACGCGCTGCGCGCGACCCGGACGACCACGACCGCGCACCGGCAGGCCGACAGCGGCGGGATCGAGGACGTGCCCGCGCCCGAGCTGCAGAAGGGCGACGTGGTCGTCATCTCCGCGGGTGAGACGATCCCGGCCGACGGCGAGGTGATCGAGGGCGTCGGCTCGGTGGACGAGTCCGCGATCACCGGCGAGTCGGCGCCCGTGATCCGGGAGTCGGGCGGCGACCGCTCGGCGGTCACCGGCGGCACGAGGCTGCTCTCGGACCGGCTCGTCGTGCTTGTCACGCAGGAGCCCGGCAAGTCGTTCCTGGACCGGATGATCGCGCTGGTCGAGGGCGCGGAGCGCCGCAAGACGCCGAACGAGATCGCGCTCAACATCCTGCTCGCCGGGCTCACGATCACCTTCCTGGCCGCGGTCGTCACGCTGCGGCCGTTCGCGATCTACGCCGGCACGCCGACCTCGACGACCGTCCTGATCGCGCTGCTCGTGGCGCTGATCCCGACCACGATCGGCGCGCTGCTCTCCGCGATCGGGATCGCGGGCATGGACCGGCTCGTGCAGCGGAACGTGCTCGCCATGTCCGGCCGCGCGGTCGAGGCCTCCGGCGACGTGGACGTCCTGCTGCTCGACAAGACCGGCACGATCACGCTCGGTAATCGCCAGGCGAGCGAGTTCGTCCCGGTGGACGGCGTCAGCGCGAAGGAGCTCGGCGAGGCCGCGCAGCTCTCGTCGCTCGCCGACGAGACCCCCGAGGGCCGCTCGATCGTCGTGCTCGCCAAGGATGAGTTCGGCCTGCGGGCGCCCGACCTCGACGGCGAGGCGACGTTCATCCCCTTCTCGGCGACGACGCGGATGAGCGGCGTCGACTACGACGGCAAGCGCCTGCGCAAGGGCGCCGCCGACGCGATCAAGCGCTTCGTCGAGGAGCAGGGCGGCCACGTCCCCGGCCGGCTCGACGAGGAAGTGGACACGATCGCCCGCGCCGGCGGCACGCCGCTCGTCGTCGCGCAGAACAACTTCGTGCTCGGCGTCGTCCACCTGAAGGACATCGTCAAGGGCGGCATGAGCGAGCGCTTCGACGAGCTGCGGCGGATGGGGATCCGCACGGTGATGATCACCGGCGACAACCCGATCACGGCCGCCGTGATCGCGCGCGAAGCGGGCGTGGACGACTTCCTCGCCGAGGCGACCCCCGAGGACAAGATGGCCCTGATCAGGGAGGAGCAGGCGAACGGCCGGCTCGTGGCGATGACTGGCGACGGCACGAACGACGCGCCGGCACTCGCGCAGGCCGACGTCGGCGTGGCCATGAATGCGGGCACCTCGGCCGCGAAGGAGGCCGGCAACATGGTCGACCTCGACAACAACCCGACGAAGCTGATCGAGGTAGTCGAGGTGGGCAAGCAGCTCCTGATCACGCGCGGCGCGCTCACGACCTTCTCGATCGCGAACGACGTCGCCAAGTACTTCGCGATCCTGCCGGCGATGTTCGCCTACACCTACGCCACGACTCCGGGCGAGCGCGGGCCGCTCGACTCGCTGAACGTGATGGCCCTCGGCACGCCGAAGAGCGCGATCATCTCCGCGATCATCTTCAACGCCTTGATCATCCCGGCCCTCGTCCCGCTCGCGCTGAAGGGCGTCAAGTACCGGGCGATCGGCGCGACGGCGCTGCTGCGGCGCAACCTGCTGATCTACGGGCTCGGCGGCATGATCCTGCCCTTCGTCGGCATTAAGCTGATCGACCTGGTCGTCCACAACGTCTTCGGCGCGTAGGGTCGATGGCATGCGTGGTCATTACCGGATCCTCGTGGGAATGGCCCCGGGAGTCGGCAAGACCTACCGCATGCTGCAGGAGGGCCACCAGGCCCTCGAGCAGGGCCGCGACGTCGTGATCGGCTACCTCGAACCGCACGACCGGCCCGAGACCGCCGCGCTCGCCGGGGGCCTCGAGGTCGTGCCGCGCCTGCGAACCGCGCACGGGCAGCTCGAGCTGGACGAGATGGACACCGAGGCCGTGATCGCGCGCAAGCCGGAGCTCGCTCTCGTGGACGAACTCGCGCACACGAACGCGTCCCCGCTACGCCACACCAAGCGCTACGAGGACATCGACGACATCCTCGACGCCGGCATCGACGCCATCTCGACGGTCAACATCCAGCACCTCGAGAGCCTGAACGACGCGATCTTCGACCTGACGGGCGTGCGCGTGCGTGAGACCTTTCCGGACCGGCTCCTCGACGAGGCCAACGAAGTTGTGCTCGTCGACCTCTCGCCGGAGGAGCTGCGGGAGCGGCTGCGTGCCGGCAAGGTCTACCCGCGCGAGCGCGCCGAGGTCGCGCTGGACAACTTCTTCCGGCAGGAGAACCTGGGGGCGCTACGCGAGCTCGTGCTGCGGGAGCTTGCCGAGGATGTCGAGGCACGAAGGAGCCCGGCGACCCTCGAGCCGCTGAGCCGGCAGGCGGTCGCCGAGCGAATCCTCGCCCTCATCGAGCCGCAGCCGAAGTCGCAGCGCATCCTCCGGCGCGCCTGGCGCTCGGCCCAGCGGCTCGGAGCCGAGATCGACGCGCTCTGGATGCGGCCCGACGGCCGCGAGCCCACCGAGGAAGAGGTGACCCAGCTGGCCGCCCTGCGCCGGCTCGCGAGCCTCCTCGGGATCCATTTCCTCGAGGCCGACGGCGATGACCTCGTCGAGACGGTCCGGCGGGTCGCGGGCGACCGGGGCTCGACGTACATCTTCGTCGGGACGCCCGACGAGTCCCGCCGACGCGAGATCTTCGGCGGCTCGCTGCTTTCGCGCATGGTGCGCGAGTTGCCGGGCCTCGACATCCGCGTCGTCGCCGACCGCGCGCAGCGGGAGCAGGAGTCGAGATGAACGTGCTCAACTTCTGGCGGCGCAAGCCGGTCGCGGCCGCTGGCCGGCGGATCCTCGTCCCCTTTACCGGCGGCGCGCTCGACCCGGTCGTGCTCGAGGCCGCGATCCGGATCTCGAAGCTCGAGGACGCGACGCTCGTGCCCGCCTACCTGATCGTCACGCCGCTCAAGTACCGGCTCGATACCCCGCCGCAGCACGAGGTGACCGTCGCGATGCCCCTGCTCGAGGCCGTCGAGCACGCAGCGATGCGGGCGGGCCTACCCGTCGACGCGCGTGTCGAGACCGGCCGCACGCCCACCCACGCCCTCCAGCGGCTGTGGGAGGTCGAGCGCTTCGATCGGATCGTCGCCCCGGCTCCCGCGGGCGGCGGCGACGGCTTCACGCCGAAGGAGCTCCAGTGGATCCTCGTCCACGCCCCCGCCGAGACGGTCATCCTGCGGCCCGACCCCACCCTCGCGGAGGGCCTGGGTCTCGCCCGTTCGCTCGACGAGGTGGCCTAGCCCGCGCCGACCCTCGAGCCGCTCCTCGAAGCAGCGCCGCAGGTAGTCGCCGCGGAGCTTCGGCAGCACGCGCGGCGCGGGCGGCGGCTTCGGCGTGACGACGATCTCGGCGGTCCGCTCGCCGTAGAAGCGGTCGTACGCGTCGTGCTCGTCATAGACCGGTTGCTGCGGCCGGCGCCTGAGCCAACCGAAGAGCCGGGCGAAGAACGACATGGCCCGTGGTCCTACCACGCTCAGGCGAGTTCGTACAGATACTCCTCGACGTCGGTGGTGCGCTCGCCGATGCGGACGAAGCCGCACTTCTCGAGCACGCGGATCGAGCCGGCGTTGCTGGTCGCGACCCAGGCATGCAGCGGCCGCACCGCCAGCTCCTGGACGAGCTCGGCGAGCGCCGCAGTGGCGAGGCCGCGGCCCCAGAACTCGCTGCCGAGCCAGTAGCCGACCAGCTGCCGACCCTCTTGCCTCCAGGAGCCGATGTTGCCGGCAACCTCGCCGTCGACGTCGATCACCCGGACGACGAGGCTGTCATCCGCCATGACGCGGCGCCAATGCGCGTCGAACGCCTCTCGCTCGCGCGCAGGGAAGACCGCCATCGCGACCGCCTCGGGCTCGCGCTGCTGCTCGAACAGCGCGTCGAGATCGTCCTCCCGGACGTCGCGAAGCATTAGCCGAAGCCGAGGATGAACTTCGCGTCGTCGGACATCTTGTCCGGCGTCCACGGCGGGTCCCAGGTGAGCTCCGTCTCGACCTCTTCCACGTCGGGCAGCGCCCGCACGACCTCTTCGATGTTCTGCTGGATCAGCGGGCCGGCCGGGCAGCCCATCGAAGTGAGGCTGTAGAGCACCTTCACCCTCGGGCCGTTCACCTCGGCGTCGTAGAGCAATCCGAGCTCGACGATGTCCATCCCGAGCTCGGGATCCTCGACGGAGCGGAGCGCCTCGATCACGTCGTCGCGGGTCATCGCGGCCAGTCTAGTGGCTGGAGCCGAGCTCGCCGTCGGCGCGGCGGCGGCTCGCGGCGAGCCGGACGAGCGCGATGTCGGACAGCCAGATGAACGCCAGGATCGCCCACACGACCACCAAGACGACGCGGTCCTCCGGCTGGAAACCGCCGATCGCGATCAGCACCGTGCACGCCAGTGAGATCGCGATCCAGAACAGAGCACCATGCGAAGGAATCCGAGCGCGCGGTCGTCTGTCTCGCGAGCACCCGGCAGTCCGCGCCGGAAACGCGCGAGCGCGAACAGGTGAAACGTGAGAAGCAGCGTGAGGGCGAGCCACGTACCGGGCAGCTGCAGCCGTCCGAGCACGAACACCGCCGCCAGCGGGAGGAATATGCGAAGGACAAGGCGCCTCAGCGCATCGCGTGCCGCAGCGGCTTTCGCCGCCACGTCGGCGTCGTCGCCGGTCACGTCGTCCTGTGCCTCGAGCAGCCGCTCGTGCTCCGGCCGTGTCGGCCTCCAGAACACGCGGACGTGATCGACACCAGGGTGGATCGGCTTGAGCTCAGTATCCGAGCAGGCGCACTTCCTCGCGCCGCTCGCGGGCGAAGAAGTGGATGCCGTCCACGAAGCGCACCCAGTTGCAGCGCGTGCACATCACGAGCGAGTGCGTCCGGGCGCTGTCGGCGAGGAAGCGGACGCCGCGCAGGAGGTCGCCGTTCGAGACACCGGTCGCGACGACGATCACCTCGCCCGGCGCCAGGTCGTCGATCGTGAACAGCCGCTCGAGGTCGTCCACACCCGCCGCCGTCGCCGCCTCGACCTCGCTGCGGGAGGTCGGCCACAGCTGCGCCTGCAGCTCGCCGCCGAGACAGCGCAGCGCGGCCGCGGTGAGGACGGCCTGCCGCGTGCCGCCGATCCCGATCGCGAGGTGGTCGTTCGTGCCGCGGATCGCCGCCGAAATCGACGCGGTCACGTCACCGTCCTGGATCAGCTTGATCCGCGCGCCTGCTGCCCGGATCTCCTCGATCAGGTCGTGGTGCCGAGGCCGGTCGAGCACGATCGTGGTGACGTCGTTGACCATCCGGCCGAAGGCGTCGGCGATCGCGCGGATGTTGTCGCCGACCGGTTGCTTCAGGTCGATCGAGCCGCGCGCCTTCGGGCCGACGGCCATCTTCCGCATGTACATGTCCGGCAGCCGCTGAAACGAGCCCGGATCGCCGACGGCCACCATCGACATCGCGCCGTAGCCGCCGCGCGCGACCACGCCGCGTCCCTCGAGCGGGTCGAGCGCTAGGTCGACCTCGAGCCCGCCGGCGCCGACGCGCGTGTCGGCGGCCAGCTGGCCGTCGTCGGCGCCCGCACCCACCACAACCTTCCCGTCGATCGGAAGCTGGTCGAGCGCGAGGCGCATCGCCGTCGAAGCGTCCCCCTCGGCTGTTTCCTGCTCGGCACGGCCGAGCCAGCGCGCCCCCGCCAGCGCCGCCCGCTCGGTCACGCGGGCGTAGCTCTCGCAGAGGCAGAAGCGCGCCTCGTGGCCGAGCGGGTCGCCGCGCGTCTCGGGCTGCGTCTGCGTCACGGGCGCGCCTCGACCGGCTCGGTGGCGCTCAGCACGAGCTCCATCACCTCGCCGATCGCGTCCTCGATGTTGCCGTTCTCGATCACCGGTACCTCGCACTTTCTCGCCCGGCCGAGGATGTATGCCTGTACCAGCCGGATGTCGTCGAAGGCGTCGAGGTACTTCTCGTAGGGCCGCACGCCCTCGGAGTCGGTGTCGCGGATCCAGAAGTGGCTCGCGTGCGCCTCGGCGTCGTTGATCGCGAGCACGCACTGCACGACGAGCGCGCCCTCGATCTCGCGTGGCAGCATCCCGGGCACGAGGTGGACGCCCTCGAGCACCATCGACCAGCCCTCCTCGAGCGCGCGGTCGATCGCTGCCTGCACGCCGACGAGCACGTCGCGCGTCTGCTTGAGGAAGCCGTCGAGCACGGCCTCGCTTCCCTCGGCATCGTCGTCAGCGGTCGCGCGGCCGGCCTCGAAGCTCGAGTGGTGGATCGCCGGCATGAACTCCTGCGAGAAGAAGGCGCGCATCGTCTGGCGGACGAAGTCGGTCGAGGTGACGCGCGTGATCCCGAGGCGGTAGGCGACGTCGGTGGCGACCGTCGACTTGCCCGTGCCGGTGGCGCCGCCGACGAGCACGATCACCGGCAGGTCGAGGTCGTAGAGATCCTGGAAGCGCTGCAGGCGGCGCATCGTCGTCGCGCCCTCCTCCTCGCCGAGCGTCTCCCGCGCCAGCGCCCCGAGCCGCTCGAACGAGATCGACTCGCGCCCGCTCTGCACGATGTCGGCCTCGGCCGCCAGCGCCAGCTCGTATGCGCGGTCGGTCGAGATGCCGGTCGCGGTCAGCGTGCGGGCCAGCAGGCCCTTCGAGAACGGCAGCCCGTCCTCGCCGCCGAGCGGCAATGGCCGCCGGTGACGCCGGTCGGTCACCGAGCGACCGCCTCGCGCGCGATCGCCTGGTCGGCGAGCCGGATCAGCTCGCTGTCGAGGTCGAGCACGCCGACCGGCACGAGCTCGTTGTCGGCGAACACGACCTCCACCCCGCGCTCGAGCGCCGCCTCGGCGACGACGTCGATCGCGGCCGCCTTGATCTCCACCAGGTAGAGCTCGACCTCGCGCGCGCGCGCGAGGTCCTCACACAGGGCTTCGCGGCGGGCGAGGTTGCCGGAGACGAGCACGACCTCGGCGCCGACCTCCTCGCGCAGGTGCCGCTCGATCGCCGGGTGTGCCTCGGCCGGCGCCGTCGTGAAGTACGCGATGCGCCTGCCGACCACCGGCGCGACCGGCCGCGGCCGCAGCTCGACCGAGACGACCGGCAGCTCCTTGACCTGGCGGATCGCCTCGGCCAGCTCCTGGTCGAGACCGCCGGTGACGATCACGAGGTCGGAGACGAGGATCCGGTAGGCGTTCAGGTAGCCGGTCACGATCTCGGACGGCTGCCTCGTGCTGGTGACGAGCACCCGGGCGTCCGTCTCGACCGGCGGGATCGCTGCGCCGCTGCCGTCGAAGATCACGAGCTCCGGTCCGCGCTCGGCAGCCAGAGCGGCGCCGGCCGGCACGTTCGTCTCGCCCGGCGCGCCCGCGAGCCCGCCGCCGCAGCGGCGGCAGCCGATCGTGACCACGCCCGCGAGCGCGGCCGTCTCGAGGTAGTCCGAGGCCGCGTGCCGTCCCTCGCGCGAGAGGTCGAGCAGGCGCTCGAGCGTCGGCCGCACCTCGGCCACCTCGGGCTCGGGCGGCCCGCCGCGGCCCATGGCGACCACCACCACGTCGCGGTCGAGCGCGAGCAGCCGCGCCACGTGCCCGGTGACCGCGGTCTTGCCGACGCGCTTGCCCGTCCCGACGATCGACAGCGACGGCAGTGGGAACGGCGCCAGCGGCGGCGGGTCGAAGCGGAAGTCCGGGCCCACGTACGGCAGGCCGAGCGCGAGCACGCGGCTGGCGATCCGCAGCCGCTCACGCGGCCCGAGCACCGGCTCGTCGGAGAGGTCGACCACGATCTCCGGCTCGAGCTCGGCGACCGCCTCCTCCAGCAAGTCCACCACCGGGACGCCGTAGTCCTCGCCGCCGCGCAGCTTCTCGCTGCCGCCGGCCAGCCAGACCCCGACTACCTCGTAGGGCAGCGCCGCCAGGGCGTCGCGCACCACGGGCGCGTAGTGCTCGCCGTCCGAGATGACCAGCGCTCGCATCAGGTCCTCGCCGTGACCTCGTCCTCGATCCGCGTCGTGTACTTCTCGAACGCGCGGGTCTCGGTCGAGAACTGGATGATCCGCTCCTGCCCGTGGAACGGGTACTTGCGCCAGACGTCGACGTGGCGCTCGGTCACCTCGATCACGTTGTAACAGGGCCGCGTTTTGCCGCGGAGGCGCATCGAGGAGACCGTGCCGGCGTTGACGACAAACAGGTTTTCCAGCCGCCACGCGTAGGGCACGTGCTTGTGGCCCGAGAGCACGAGGTCGACCCCCGCGCGCTGCAGGCACTCGATGCAGTCGCCGGCGTCGTAGACGACGTTGCGCTCCCGGCCCGTGCCCGGGACCGGCAGCAGGTGGTGATGCAGGACGAAGATCTTCAGGTCGGACTCGTCTGCGAACTGCTCCTCGATCCAGCGGTAGCGGCCGCGGCCGATCTGGCCGTGGTCGAGGTCGGGCTCGGTCGAGTCGACGGCGACCACGGTCACGCCGCCGCGCCTGAGCACCGAGTTGCGCTCGCCGAACATGTCCTCGAAGTGGACGTAGCCGACGTTGCGCGAGTCGTGGTTCCCCGGGATGACGACGAACGAGTCGCAGGCGAGCTGGTCGAGGTAGCCCTTGGCCATGGCGTACTCGTGCTTGAAGCCGAAGGTGGTCAGGTCGCCCGAGCAGATGACGATGTCCGGGTCGAGGTCGTTGATCTCGTTGACCGCCCGCTCCATCAGGTTCGGGACGAAGTCGGGCCCTCCGCAGTGGATGTCGGAGAGCTGCGCGATCGTGAACGCGCCGCCGTTGCGGCCCTGCGGCATGCGCGAAGTGTAGATCCGCGTCACCAGGATGTTTCTGCGCGTTCACCACCTTGTGCAACGGGCTTGGTACCGCGGTGCCGAAACACGAAGCGATCCGAGCGCCGTTGCTCTGCGAGCTGCACGCGCATACGACCTTCAGCGACGGCGCGCTCAGCCCTTCCGAGCTGGTCGACCTCTACGGCTCGGCCGGCTTAGACGTGCTGGCGATCACCGACCACGTCTGCCAGCAGGGCGAGAGCTCAGTTCGCGCCGACGACCACTCGCGCTACCTGGAGACGATCGAAGCCGAGGCCGAGCGGGCCCGGCGGCTCTACGGGCTGCTGGTCATTCCCGGGCTCGAGCTGACCTGGGAGGACCGCCCCGAGCGATCCGCGCACGCGCTCGCGGTCGGCGTTCGCGACTGGATCGGCCTCGAGGGCGGGCTCGACGAGGCGCTGCGAACCGCCGAGGCCACAGGCGCCGCGCTGATCGGCGCCCATCCGTACACGCTCGCGGCGACGGTGGGCGGCGCGCCGAGGACGACGGCGCGCTTCTCCGAGGAGCGCGAGTGGGCGCGCGAGAACCTCCATCGCTTCGAGCTCTGCAACCGCCACGACTTCTTCGCCTGGGTCGCCGAGGAGCGGCTTCCGGCGGTGGCCAGTGGCGACTTCCACCGGCCCGAGCACCTGGCCACGTGGAAGACCCTCCTGCCCTGCGCGCAGGAGGAGGAAGCCGTCGTCGGCTACCTGCGATCCCGCGGCGAGGTCACGCTGACGCGGCTCGACGCGTCCGTCCTGGCCGGACGCGAGCCCGCCCGCGCAGCCTGAGCCGTCGCGCGTAAGTGCTCCCGAACGCTTCGGTGCACGAGCACCGGCACGAAGTCATGGAACCGCGCCTGCGCGACCAGCTCGTCGGCGCCCACCTTCACGTCCCGCTCGATCAGGTCGAGTGGGACCTGCGGAAACTCCGCCTTCAGGTCTGCAGGCAGCTGTTCGAGACGTCGCATCACGTCGTCCCTCAGCGCAGCCATCCCGGTCTCCCTTCGTCCTGGTCGCGACAACCGTTGCGGACACTACTGCAGTTCACGGCAGCGGCCGCGTCCGTAGCCGCTGCTACCCTGCTCGCGGGTGGGAGAAATCGCCGATTTCCAGGCGGATTCCGAGAAGGAGCCGCCGAGGTTCGCAAACGAGGCCGAGCGCGAGTGCGCCAAGGTCCTGGACTTCTACGGCGTGCCGTGGGAGTACGAGCCACACACGTTCGTCCTCGAGGAGGACGCCGACGGCCGCACCACTTTGGCCTTCACGCCCGACTTCTTCCTGCCCGAGCAGAACCTCTACCTCGAGATCACGGTGATGAAGCAGCGGCTCGTGACGCGCAAGAACCGCAAGCTGCGCCGGCTTCGCGAGCGCTACCCGGACGTGAACGTGAAGCTCTTCTACAAGCGGGACATCGAGCGGCTGGCCCAGCGCTACCGGCTCGATCTGGCGTCATAGGACTGACCGCGTTGCAGATACGGGCAAACGCATCGACCGGTCATTTCAGACGGGCGCCCGAGCAAAGCTCGCGCCTGAGGTCGGCATCGCAAGCGACGCCTTAGACTCCCGCGTCGGCGAGGTCTTTCTCACAGCAGACGAGCTGGGAGCCCGGGTCGACGAGCTCGGGGCCGAGATCGCCCGCGAGTACGACGGCCGCGACCTGCTGCTCGTCTCGCTGCTGAAGGCGAGCTTCGTCTTTCTGACCGACCTCTCGCGCGCGATCGCGATCCCCCACGCAATCGACTTCGTCGAGCTCGCCGGCTACAACGGCGCCGACACCGGGGGCCATTCGCGCGTGCGGCTGCTGAAGGACACGGCGATCCCCGTCACCGGCCACGACGTGCTGCTCGTCGAGGACGTGGTCGACACCGGCCTGACGCTCAACTACCTGCGCAAGCTGTTCGATTTGCGCCAGCCGACGAGCCTGCGCGTGGCCGCCCTGCTCGACCGCCCGTACCGGCGGCTGGTCGAGGACCTGCCGGTCGACTACGTCGGCTTCACCGTCCCGGACGAGTTCTTCGTCGGCTACGGCTTCGACGTCGACGGCCGCTGGCGGAACCTGCCCGACCTGCGGCTCGCAAAAGTTTAGGCACGACTAACTTCTCGGCTACACTACGTGCGTGATGGCGACACGGTCAGCTGCGGTCGCCACCGGCTCGGTTGGTGCCGCTCAGCGGGCGCTGCAGAGCCCCGGCAGGAAGCTACGGATCCTGCCGTTCCTCGGCCCCGCGTTCGTGGCGTGCGTCGCCTACATCGACCCGGGCAACTTCGCCACGAACATCGCCGGCGGCTCGAAGTTCGGTTACACGCTCTGCTGGGTGATCCTCGCCTCGAACCTGATGGCGATGCTGATCCAGACGCTCTCGGCCAAGCTCGGGATCGCCACCGGCCGGAACCTGCCCGAGGTCTGCCGCGACAACTACTCGCGCCGCACCTCCCGCGGTCTCTGGGTCCAGGCCGAGCTGATCGCGATGGCAACCGACCTGGCCGAGTTCCTCGGCGCGGCCCTCGGGCTGCACCTGCTCTTCGGGATCGCCCTCTTCCCGGCGGCGCTGATCACCGGCGTCGTCACCTTCCTGATCCTCGGCCTGCAGCGCTTCGGGCTGCGCGTCTTCGAGGCGGTGATCGCAGGGTTCGTGGCCGCGATCGGCATCTGCTACCTGGCCGAGCTCTACTTCGCCCACCCGCCGCTCGGCACGGTCGCGCTGCACTCGGTCAAGCCGGAGTTCGCGGGCAGCGAGTCCGTGCTGCTCGCGGTCGGGATCCTGGGCGCGACGGTGATGCCGCACGTGATCTACCTCCACTCGGCGCTGACCCAGAACCGCGTCGTCCCGCGCAACGACTCGGAGGCGAAGCGCCTCTACCACTACACCAAGATCGATGTCGTGATCGCGATGTCGATCGCCGGCCTGATCAACATGGCAATGCTGGTCGTCGCCGCGACGGTCTTCTACGGCTCCGGTATCTTCGACGTCGCCTCGCTCGAGACCGCGCACAAGACACTCGAGCCGCTTCTGGGCAGCGCCTCGAGCACGCTCTTCGCGCTCGCGCTGCTGGCCTCGGGGCTCTCGAGCTCGACCGTGGGCACGCTCTCGGGCCAGGTCGTGATGCAGGGGTTCATCGACCGCAAGATCCCGATCTTCGTGCGCCGGCTGGTGACGATGCTGCCGGCGCTGGTCGTGGCCGCGATCGGGCTCAACCCGTCACGGGTGCTCGTGCTCAGCCAGGTCGTGCTCTCGTTCGGGATCCCCTTCGCGCTGATCCCGCTCGTCTGGTTCACGAGCCGCCGCCACCTGATGGGCACGCTCGTGAACGCAAAGGCGACGACGGCCATTGCGGCCGCCGTCGCTGCGTTGATCTCAGGGCTGAACCTGTTCCTGCTAGGCCAGACCTTCGGCCTGGCCTAGCGGCGCTACCACCTGTACCAGCGTGCTTCTGGGCCTCTGGCGAGAAAGCCGATCAGCCAGAGCGCGAGCACGATCGCCGCGACGATCCACAGGAACTTGAGCGCAAAGCCGACGCCGAACAGGATCAGCGCCAGCAGCAGAACGAGCAACAGAGCGAGCATTCGGGAACCCCTCCTTTTTCGTCTCGCCGGGAAGTTCCCGCAGAGAGCGGTTTTACACCCCTAGAGATACCCGAGCGGATCGACCGGCGCGCCGTTGATCCGCACCTCGAAGTGCAGGTGCGGGCCGAAGCAGTGGCCGGTGCAGCCGACGTAGCCGATCGTCTGCCCCTGCGAGACGATCTGGCCGAGCGAGACCGCGATGCTCGACTGGTGGCCGTAGGCGGTCGAGATCCCGCGGCCGTGGTCGATTGCGACCAGGTTGCCGTAGCCGGACATCCAGCCGGCGTAGACGACGCGGCCCGAGGCGGCAGCGTGGATCGGCGTCCCGTAGCCGATGCCGATGTCGATGCCCTCGTGCATGCGGCCCCAGCGCCAGCCGAACGGGCTCGTGACCGGGCCGTTGACGGGCCAGATGAAGCCCGCCGCCGACGGCGTGGTGTCGCCGGGCGCGTACGAGTACGACGACTGGGCCGAGCGGATCCGCGAGGCGAGTGCGGCGCTCGCGGCCTGCAGCCCGGCTACCTCGTGCAGGTACTCGGCCTTCGACTCCTTGACGTTGCGCAAGGCTTCCCGCTTGGACACGCGAGCAGCCGCCAGCCGGTTCTCGCTGGCGAGCAGCTGGTCCCTCAGCGCGCGCACCTGGTTGGTTCGCACACCGATCGTGCGCACCTCGGCGGCGGCGAGGGAGCGGAAGCGCTTCGTGAGCTCGCGCTGCTTGCGGACTCGCTCCTTCGCGTTGCCGACCTGGCCGGCGATCGAGCTGTCCTGCGCGATGACCGAGTCGACCACCTGCGCCCGCTCGAACAGGTCGGTGACGCTGTTGGAGTTGAAGAGCACCTCGAGCGAGCCCGGCTCGCCGTTCTCGTACAGGTCGACCAGGCGGTTGCCGAGCCGGTCGAGCAGCGCCTGATACTCGCTGCGGTAGAAGTGGAAGCGGCTGGTCTGCACCTGGAAGAGCTCGGTCAGGCGGTCGAGCTTCTCCTGGTGCAGCTCGAGGTCGCGCTCCAGCGGCGCGAGCCGGGTCGCGACGACGCCGACCTGGGAGGCGAGTGTCCGGATCTCGCCGTTGATGCTGGCGATCTGGCCCGCGAGCGTGAGCTCACGCTGCTGCGCCCAGGCGAGCTTGGCCTGCGCTCGCTGGAGGCGCGCGTCGATCGTCTGCTTGCGGCTTGCGACATCGCCGCTGGCAGGGGTCGCCGCGACGGCCGCGAGGGCCAGGATCAGCGGAAACCAGCGACGGAAGCGCATCGCGCGTGACTTCGGCGGTGCGGCGGGCGTCCCTGCCCGCCGCGGTTTACTCGGGGCCCGGCGGCGGGCTCGGAGCCGGCGTGGGCTCGGGGACGTGCGCGGGCCCCGGCGGCTCCGACGGCTCGGGCATCGGCTCCGGGACGGGAACCGGCTGGGGCGGCGGGCTCGGCTCCGGGAACGGCTCGGGCGCGGGCGCCGGCGGCTCGATCTGGGTCGGCTGCACCTGGAGCTGCGCGCGCTCGATCCGCTCCATGGCGTGTGCGGCTGTTCGCTCCATCTCTTCCTCCTTCGCGCTGACGAGCCCGTCGAGCCCTGCCAGCTGCTCTCGGGCCGTTTTCGTCCCTTCCTCGTCGTGAGCGTACACCGCTTCTCCGAGCAGGCGGGCGGATTCGGCCCGTTGCGCCAGCAGGTCGGTCAGCTCGCGGCGCAGCCGGTAGAGCTCCACGCGCGCGGTGGAGTGGACGGCGACCGACTCGACGGCGTAGCCGGTGGTCTCGCGCAGGGCCCGGAAGACGGGCGCCAGCGCCTTGGCCGGCCGGAAGACGCCGAAGTAGCGCGGCCTCGCGGTCTCGTACTCGACCGGGACCTGGCCGGTCTCCTCCGGCGGGACCTCCTCGACCGCAGTCTCACCGGGCCCGGCGCCGACGCGCGCACCGCACTCGGGGCAGAAGCGACTCCCCTTCGGCAGCTTCGAGCCGCAGTTCTCGCAGCTAGCGGCGGGCATGGAGCGGCTCCTTCGAGCGTTCGGGGTCGAGCGCCCGAAGCGCCTCGGCGGCGCGTCGGCGCAGCGGCCCGACCTGGGCGCGATAGTCGGCGTCCGAGACCTTGCCGGTGCGGTGGTCGAATTCGAGCTCCTTGAGCGCTGCCAACGCCCGGTCACGCTCCTCGGCCAGGGCGATCCGCTCCAGCTCGGGCGCACCCGGCTCGTCCAGCCGGTCGCCCGCCGGCTGCGGGTCGCGCAGGAACGGCGCGGCCACGAGCAGCACGCAGGCGACGGCGAGCAGGACTCCGACCGCGAGCCACATCGGCGCTCAGGGTACCGAGTTCAGCGCCGAGTGAATCCGCGCTGCCGTGGGCCGCGGGACGAGCGCGAGCAGGCTGGCCCGCTCGCGGGGAGAGAACCGGCGCTTCAGCTCCCGGCCGAGGGCCTGGTTCGGACAGTCGTCGTGGTCGAACCGCTCGAGCGAGTTTTTCAGCAGCAGCAGCGCCACGTCGGCCGGGTAGACGGTGACGCCGCCGTAGTGCACCAGGATCGAGCCGGCGTGCTCGCCGGCGCCCAGGGCCTCGCGCTTGCAGATCGGACTCGCCTGCTTCGAGCCTCCGCCACCGCAGCCGGTCAGCAGCGCGACGACGAGGAGCGCGCTAAGTCTTCTTCGACGCAGGCGCGTACTTGGACGGGCACTTCGTCACCAGCGTGTTCCGCTTGGCGACGAAGGTGCCATGCTCATAGCGGCCGTCGACGATCACTTCGCGGCCGACCTTGAACTGGTCGGGCACGCTGCCGTGGTAGACGACGGGCACGCTCGTGGTGCCCTTCCGGTCGGCGACGCGGAAGCGCAGGCCGTCGCTTGCATATCCCGCCCCTTGCACGGGACCGACGACGCGGCCGTAGAGCGAGACCAGGTCGTTGTGGCCTTTGACCTCGCTCGGCGAGAACTGCGCAGTGCGGCCGCCGGCGATCGAGACGTAGAGCAGGAAGACCGCGAGCACCGCCGCCACCGAGAGCGCGAGCACGAGACGGACGGAACGCGGGTTCCGGGCCACGAGGGGATTGTACGTCGAGGCGTCAGCGCTCGCGCGCGGGCTCGGTCTTGCGCGTCGGGATCCGGTAGCCGTGCTCCTCGCAGAGGCTGCCCGGGTTGTCCTCGGTGAGCGCGTCGCAGTAGCCCTTGCCGTAGGCCGCCCGCATGAAGGCCGCGACCACCTCGAGGTTCCAGTCGCCGATGTCGGTGGCTTCGCGCCAGAGATCGGCCAGCCGGAGGTCGATGTCGAGCTCGAGCAGGTCGATGCGGGAAGGACGCTTGACCATGGCGCGAAGGTAGCTGGGCCACCGGACGACATACGATCCCTGCGTGGGAAAGGTGCATTTCGGTCCTGCGCGCGTCCCGTCGCGACGCAGCCCGAAGACCGCCGTCTCGATGCTGCAGAAGCGGGGCTTCGACGCGTGCGAGATCGACTTCGAGGGCGGCTTCTGGATGGACTACGCCTGGGCCGATCGCTTCGGGGCTCTCGCGCGCGAGGCCGGGATCGTGCTCTCGGTGCACGCGCCGATCGCCGGCTTCATGGGCCACGTGGAGCGCGACAAGAAGCAGCGCATGGCGGTCGGGATGCTCGACCACTCGGCCGGCATCGCGAAGGCCGCCGGCGCCGAGCTCGTCGTCTTCCACCCGGGCTTCCTGCTCGGGCGGGAGCGCGCGGCGGCGATCGACTCGATCGTCGAGCAGCTCCAGGAGCTCCGCGAGCGCCTCGAGGGCAAAGACCGCGCGGTGCCCTTCGGCGTCGAGGTGATGGGCCGGGTACGCGAGATCGGCAGCCTCGAGGACGTGCTCGAGATCTCGCGGCGCTGCGGTTGGGTCCGCCCGGTGATCGATTTCGCACACCTGCACGCGACGAGCGACGGCGCCTACACAACGGTCGAGCCGTTCGCGGCCGCGCTGGGGGCCGCCGACGAGGTGCTCGAGCCGAAGGCGCCCTTCCACGTCCACTTCTCAGACATCGCGTACGCGAACCGGAACGAAACCAAGCACCTGCCCTACGGCGAAGGCACGCTCCGCGCCGACCCGCTACGCAAGGCCTTGCGGAAGTTCAAGCGGCCGGCGACCGTGATCTCCGAGTCGCCCGAGCTCGAGTCGAGCCTCGCGATTCAGGCGGTGCTGGCTTCGGCCAGGACGCCTTCGCGGCGGGCTTCGAGCTCGTCGGCCTCGTCCTCGCGGCCGCGGTCGCGCAGGAACTGAACCAGCGCCTCCAGGAGCTCGCACTGGTGCTTCCGGTGCTCGGTCGCGGCGAGCGTGTCATACGCCTGACGGAGTAAATCCTCGGCCTCCTCGTCGCGGCCCTGCGCGGCGCGCACCAGGCCGAGCGACATCGTCGTCGTGGCGAGCGAGGTGACATCGTGCGGCCCGACCGTCTCTCGCGCGGCGAGTGCGAGCCGCTCAGCCTCGTCGATCCGACCCTGCGAGAGCAGGAGCTCGGCGAGCGAGCGCTGCGTCTCGCACAGCGTCGCACGGTCCTCCAGTGGCGCGAGGATGCGGATCGACTCGCGGAAGAGCCGCTCCGAGCGAGCGAGGTCGCCCTTGTGCCGCGCGGTCCACCCGGCGAAGTTGAGCGTGCGGCCGAGCATCCACGCGGCGCCGGCCTCGGCGAGGTGCTCGCGGGCCGCCTCGAGCGCAGCCTCGGCGTCATCGAGCTCGCGCCGGTACAGGTGGAGCTGGCCGGCAAAGCGGAGCGCCCTCCCGCGTGACACGGCACTGCCGCTCTCCTCGGCGAGGAGGATGGCCTGCTCGATCAGCGGCTCGGCACGGTCGAACTCGAGCCGCGCCAGGTACACGCTCGCGAGCTCGTCGGCGGCCTCGCTCTCGAAGCCCTTGTGCTCGGAGGCGCGGGCGAGCTCGAGTGCCTCGAGCATCACCTGCTCCTCCTTGGCCAGGTCGCCGCGCATCCACGCGATCGTGGCGCGCGCCCGGAGCGCGCGATAGCGGCCGTTGTGATCGTCCGGCTCGAGCACCTCGAGCGCGTTGTCGATCATCTGCTCGGCGGCGCTCACGTCCGCCTCGCGCAACACCGCCGCCTCGGCGAGCGTCACGAGCGCGCGGCCCTGGGTCCAACCGTCGCCTTCGGCGATCGCGGCGGCCAGCACCTCTTCCATCTCGCGCGAAACGGCCGGCAAGTCGCTGAGCCGGTCGGCCGCGCGCGCGGCCAGGTAGCGGCGCCGCAACGTCGGCTCGAGCTCGAGGGCACGGAGGAAGTGCTGGCGGCCGGTGCGGTTCGCCTCACGCGCGAAGGCGCGCAGACCGGCCTCGGTGAGCGCCTCCGCGGCCTCGCGCTGCAGCTCGACCGGCGCCGCGCCGTCGAGCTCGGCGAGCAGGGCGGTTGCGCGGTCGAGATGGAAGGCCCGGATCTCGAGCAGCTCCTCCCCGGCCCGCTCCTTCAGCCACTCGGCGAAGCGCGCATGGTGCTCGGCGCGGGCCGACTTGGACAGCCCCGAGTACGCGACCTCGCGGATCAGGACGTGCTTGAACTTGTAGGCCTTCTCGCCGCGGATCGAGGAGCGCTCCTCGTCGAGCACGAACTCGCGCAGCCGCAGGTCGTCGAGCGGCTCCTCGAGCGAGTCGAGCTCCGGCGAGAGCCGCTCGAGCGCGCCCTCCCAGAAGATCCGCCCGATCACGGCCGCGCGCTGGAGCAGTGCCTTCGCCTCCGGCGCGAGCCGGTCGATGCGCGCGGCGATCAGCGCCTGCAGCGTGTCCGGGATGCGGCCGATGCCGTCGGAGCCGTCCTCGGCCAGCATCCGCACGGTCTCCTCGACGAAGAGCGGGTTGCCCTCGGTCTTGGCGAGCACGGCCTGGCGCTCGGACGGGTCGAGCGTGCCGCCGAGCGCGTCGATCAGCTCCTCGCTCTCGCTCGGGCCGAGCGGCTCGAGCTCGATCGAGGTCGCGCGCACGCGGCCGCCGCCCCAGCCGGGACGAATGTCCAGCAGCTCGGGCCGCGCCAGCGTGATCACGAGCAGCGGCGCCTCGCGCACCCAGGTGACGAGGTGCTCGATCAGCTCGAGCAGCGGCTCCTCGGCCCAGTGGATGTCCTCGAAGACGAGCACGAGCGGCTGCTCCTGCGCGACGCGCTGGGCCCACTCGCGGCCCGCCCAGGCGATCTCCTGCTGGCTGCGCTCGGCCTGCACCGCTTCGAGCACGCCCGAGGCGAGCCCGAGCAGGTCGGCCACGACCTCGTCCTCGCAGAACGAACGCAGCTTCTCGATCGCAACGTCGAGCGGGTCGTCGTCGACGATCCCGGCCGCGCACTTGACCATCTCGGCGAGCGGCCAGTAGGTGACGCCTTCGCCGTAGGGCAGGCTGCGGCCGGAGAGGACGGTCGCTCCCTCGATCGCCTGGCTGAACTCGCGCGCGAGCCGGCTCTTGCCGACCCCGGCCTCGCCGAAGATGGTGAACAGGTGGGCGCGGCGGTCGCGCAGCGCGCGGTCGTAGGTGTTCTGCAGCAGCTCGAGCTCGGAGTCGCGGCCGACGAGCGGAGCCTGCTGCAGCTCGCGGACCTCCTCGGCCTTGCCGCTCAGCGCACGCCAGGCCCAGATCTCCCGCCCGAGCCCCTTCAGCTCGACGGGCCCGACGTCCTCGACCTCGACGCGGCCGAGGGCCAGCCGGTGCGCGCCGGGGCCCAGCAGCAGCTGCCCCGGCTCGGCGGCCTGCTGCAGCCGCGCGGCGACGTTGACGGCCTCGCCCGTGGCGAAGGTCGAGTCGCTCTCGTCCGCGACCACCTCGCCGGACTCGATCCCGATGCGCGCCTCGAGCTCGAGCTCGTGCACCGAGTCGAGCATCGCCAGGCCGGCGCGGACCGCGCGCTCGGCGTCGTCCTCGTGCGCCTGCGGGATCCCGAAAGCGGCCATCACCGCGTCCCCGGCGAACTTCTCGACGATCCCGCCGTGTGTCGTCACGCAGTGCGAGACGCGCTCGAAGTACCGCTGGACACGGCGGCGCACGACCTCGGGATCCGCGCCCGCGACGAGCGCGGTCGAATCGACGAGGTCGACGAACAGAACCGTGGCGAGCTTGCGTTCCATGCCTCAAGTGTAGAAACGAACGGAGCCCACGAGACCTTCCGCGCGGAACCTGACTGACGCGTCAATCGGGTTTCGATTCAAAGTCATAGGCATATGACCTTCACGACATATGCCAGCCACGTTCGAGGGGGGAAGATGAAGGCTCGCATCACACTCGCGGCTGCCGCGCTGCTTGCGCTCATCGCGCTTCAACCGGCCTACGCCGGGAAACCCGTCCCGTTCGACGGGCCCGCCGTCGGCGGCTTGAATCTCACCGCGCCACTGCCGACCGGCTTGCTCGCGCTCGGCGTCGACCTGTCGTCCTTCGGCGTCTCCGACGCCGAGCTCGCGACCGTCGGCGTTCAGCCGGCCGCCGCGCCGTCGTCGTCCGGCGGGGACATGCTGATCGTCGACGACGACCACCTGAACTGCCCCAACGCCCAGTTCACCTCGATCCAGGCCGCAGTCACCGCGGCGGCGCCGGGGGCGCTGATCAAGGTCTGTCCCGGAACCTACGTCGAGCAGGTCACGATCCCGGCCGGCAAGGACGGGCTCACGCTCTTCTCGGAAGGCGACCTGCAGGCGATCATCAAGGCGCCGCTCGTGATGACACCGCCGAAGGCGATCGTCCGCATCGAGGGCGCGCACGACGTCACGCTACGCCACTTCACGGTCACCGGCCCGGGAGGCGGCGCGTGCGACAGCATCGAGTACGGCGTCCGGATCGACTCCGGTGGCTCGGGCCTGATCACGGACAACCACATCACGCAGATCCGTGACACGCCGTTCAGCGGCTGTCAGAACGGCGTCGGCGTGCTGGTCGGCCGGAACTTCGAGAGCACATCCGGCTCCGGCTCCGTAGTGCACAACCTGATCGACAACTACCAGAAAGGCGGGATCGTCGTGGACGGGCAGCTGTCCGGTCCGAGCACCCACGCCGACGTGGCCTACAACGAGGTCTCCGGCATCGGGCCGACCGCCGTGATCGCCCAGAACGGCATTCAGGTCAGCCGCGGGGCGATTGCGAACGTGCACCACAACTCGGTGCACGACAACGTCTACAGCCCGGCGACGGTGACCGGCGAGGGCATCCTCACGTACCAGGTGGACTCGTCGGAGGTCCAGGTGCACCACAACGACGTCTTCCGGAACAGCGACGGGATCGGCCTCTACACGACCGAGAACATCGAGGTCGGCTGGAACCGTTCGCACGACAACGATCCGTATGACGGTCTGTTCGCCGACACCGACACAGCCAACAACGTGATCGAGCACAACAAGCTCACGAACAACACGGAATTCGACTGCGACGACGTGTCCTTCGGGCCCTACAACGGCCCCGCCGCGGTCGCGAACCCGTGGATCCAGGATCTCGGTTACACCGAGAACCGGCCCGGGCTCTGCAAGCACGCTTCGTAGTGACTTCGCGAGAGAGGGCGGCCGCGCGGTCGCCCTCTCTCGTAGCATCGGCCTATGCTCGACCCGAAGGTCTTCAAGGCATACGACGTGCGCGGGCTCTACGGATCCGAGCTCGACGAGGAGGGCGCGCGCGCGATCGGACGGGCCTTCGTCGAGGTGTTCGGGCCGAAGCGGATCGCGATCGGGCACGACATGCGGGTCTCCTCGCCGTCGATGGCCGAGGCCGCGATCGCCGGCGCGGCCGAGGCGGGCGCGGACGTGCTCGAGCTCGGCCTCGTCGGGACGGAGATGGTCTATTTCGCGGTGGGCGAGCTCGGTCTCGACGGCGGGATGGCCGTCACGGCGTCGCACAACCCGAAGGAGTACACCGGGCTGAAGATCGTCCGCGAGGGGGCGCTTCCGGTCGGCGGCGAGTCCGGGCTGCTGGAGATCCGCGACCGGGCCATGGCCGAGCCGGCCACGGCGGAGGGACTGTCCCCGGGACACGTCCAGCACTACGACATCTGGGAGCAGTACGTCGAGCGCGCGCTCTCGTTCGTCGACGTCGAGACGATCGAGCCGCTCAAGGTCGTGATCGACGCCGCCAACGGGATGGCCGGCGTGATGCTGCCGCCCGTGCTCGAGCACCTCCCGCAGCTCGAGGTCGTGAGCTGCTACTTCGAGCCCGACGGCACCTTCCCGAACCACGAGCCCAACCCCCTGCTGCCCGAGAACCGCGAGTTCATCGTCGGCAAGACGCTCGAGGAGCAGGCCGACTTCGGGGTCGCTTTCGACGGGGACGCCGACCGCTGCTTCTTCGTAGACGACTCGGGCGAGTTCGTCCCCGGAGACTTCGTCACCGCGCTCTTCGCCGAGTCGGTACTGGCCAAGGAGCCGGGCGCGAAGATCATCTACGACGTCCGCGCGAGCTGGGCGGTGCCGGAGACGATCGAGCGCGCCGGCGGCGTGCCGCTGATCAACCGCGTCGGCCACGCGTTCATCAAGCACCGCATGCGCGAGGAGCACGCGGTCTTCGGCGGCGAAGTGTCAGGTCACTACTACTTCCGCGACTTCTCGCAGGCCGACTCGGGGGTCGTGCCCTTCCTGCTGATGCTCGAGCTGCTCTCGAAGCGCGGGCAGAAGCTCTCGGAGATCCTGCGGCCCTTCCGCGAGCGCTTCTTCATCACCGGCGAGCTGAACACGCCGGTCGAGGACGTGGACGCGAAGCTGCGCGAGCTGGAGGAGCGCTTCGGCGCGGAGGGCCGCGTGACCCACCTCGACGGGCTCTCGGTGGACGCCGACGACTGGCACTTCAACGTCCGGCCCTCGAACACCGAGCCGCTGCTGCGCCTGAACCTCGAGGCGCTCGACTCCGAGCTGATGGAACGCAAGCGCGACGAGGTGCTCGCCGTGATCCGCGGCGAGGCTTGATCTAGAAAACCGATCGGCTAGGCTGCTGGTGACCGTGGCCGTCGATCACTCGTCCGGCATCGAGATCCGCCACCTGGCCGCCCTCGCGGCGGTCGCCGCGGAGGGCTCGTTTCGCCGTGCAGCCACGCGGCTCGGCTACGTCCAGTCGGCGATCAGCGAGCAGATCGCCGCGCTCGAGCGGATCGTGGGCCAGCAGCTCGTCGTGCGAGCGCGCGGAGCCGGCGCGCTCGAGCTGACCGACGCCGGCGAGGTGCTGCTCGCGCACGCGCATGCGATCCTCGCCCGCGTGAAGGCGGCCGAGGCCGATCTCGGCGCGCTCGCCGACGGCTCGGCCGGGTCGCTGCGGCTCGGCATCTACCAGAGCGTCGGCGCCCGGATCGTGCCGCGCCTGCTGCCGCGCTACGCGCGGGACTGGCCGGACGTGCGCGTGCTGCCGCAGGAGTCGCCGACCGACGCCGGCCTCTTCGAGCTGGTCGAGCGGGGCGAGCTCGAGCTCAGCTTCGCCGACCTGCCGCTCCACCCCGGCCCGTTCGAGTCGATCGAGCTGCTGGACGACCCGTACGTGCTCGTCGCGCCCGCCGACTCGCCGCTCGCCCAGGCAGGGCCCGTCGGGCTGGAAGAGATCGCCGAGCTGCCGCTGATCGGCCACTGGACCTGCCGCGTGCTCCCGCGCGTGGAGGCCGAGCTGCGAGCGCAGGGCGTCGAGCCGAACTTCGTCTTCCGCTCCGACATCATCGGCACCGTGCAGGCGCTGGTCGGCGCGGGCGTCGGCAACGCGATCGTGCCGCGCCTGGCCGTCGACTTCGCGGACGACCAGGTCGCGGTCGTCGAGCTCGCTCCGGACGTGCCGGTGCAACCGCGCGTGATCGCGCTCTTCTGGCACCGCGACCGCTACCGCTCGCCGGCGGCGGAGGGCTTCGTCGAGGCCGCGCGCGAGGTCTGCGCTCAGGTCACGGCCGAGCTCGACGGGGTCGTGCGGCCGCTCCATCGGCGCACCCGATCAGCGTGATCGGCAACCTGCGTCACCCCCCGGTGAGGCCACGGGCTACCTTGTGACGATGAGGATCTTCGCGGCAGCGCTCGTGGCGCTCGCGGTCGCGGCTCCCGCAGCGGCGCAGGGGAAGCTGAGTGCTGCCGACCGGGCGGCGATCACGCGCTCGATCGACGTCTTCGTCAACCACGCGGTCAAGCGCAGCAACCCGGCCGCAGCCTTCGACGTAGTGGCGCCGGAGATGCGGCCCGCGATGACCCGCAAGAGCTGGAACGGCGGCGACATCCCCGTCTACCCGTTCCCCGCCGCCGGGACGACCCACCCGTGGAACATCCTCTACGTGACGCGCGAGGAGGTCGGCCTCGAGCTCCAGCTCCAGCCGCGCGCCGGGAGCGAGCAGGGCCCGATCATCTTCCACATCTACCTGCGGCCGGCCGGCAAGCGCTGGCTCGTGGACTCGTTCATGCCGGTCGCGACCCTTGCGCCGCTCAATGCGAAGCATTCCAAGGTGCGCTCGGTCAGGGACTACGCCCCGCAGAACGCCGGCGGCGTCTCGCTCGGCGGAGGCGGCCCGCACCGCCTGAGCAGCATCTGGGTCGTCCTCCCGTTCGCGCTGATCGGCGCCGTGCTGATCGGCTTGGCCGTCTGGGGCCTCGCCCGCGCGGTTCGAAACCGCCGGCTGCAGGGACCCCGAGGCGGCGCGCTGCCGCCGCTTCCGCGCAGCGGTCCGTAGGATCATGCCGCTATGGCGCTCGAGCTCGGCCGGGTCACCGACCGGAAACCGCCGTTCAAGTACTCCTCGCTGACCCGGGTCGGCTTCTCCGACACCGACGCGCAGGGGATCGTCTACTACGGCCGCTACCTGCCCTACTTCGACAGCGCCCGCGTCGAGTACCACCGGCACCTGCAGATGCTCGTGACCGAGCCGCGCGAGCACGAGTTCGTGATGCGCGCGAACACGATCGAGTACCACGCGCCCGCACGCTTCGACGACCTGATCGAGGTCTTCATCCGCGTCTCCCGGATCGGCCGCACGAGCGTCACCTACGAGCATGCGGCCTACCGCGCCGAGGACGACGTGCTGCTGGTGACTGCGACGCAGACGCTCGTGCTCGTCGACCTGGACGAGCGCCGCGCCTGCTCGGTCCCGGACTGGTACCGAGAGAAGATCGCGGGCTTCGAGGGCGACGACCTGGCATGAGCCCGCTCGAGGCGATCGAGCGGATTGCCGAGCGCGGCGAAGACGTCCTGCAGGAGGCCGTGGACGTGTTGCACGACGAGTTCGAGCACTACTCCTGGGTCGGCATCTACCTCGTCGAGGGCGACGACCTCGTGCTCGGGCCGTGGCAGGGGCCGCAGGCGACCGAGCATGTGCGGATCCCGGTCGGGCAAGGCGTCTGCGGCGCGGCCGCCGCGAGCGGCGAGACCGAGGTCGTGGACGACGTCAACGCCGACTCGCGCTACCTCGCCTGCTTTCCCTCGACCCGCTCGGAGATCGTCGTCCCGATCGCGCTCGAGGGACGGGTCGTCGGCGAGATCGACATCGACTCCGACCGGCCGGCCGCGTTCGGCGAGGACGACCGCGTCTTGCTCGAGCGGGTCGCGTTGATCGTCGCGCCGTTCTGTAACTAGTATGGAGCCGCAATGGCACCAGTCAGTTACCTCGACGCCGGCTCGGGGAGCATGCTGCTCCAGATCGTCCTGGGCGGCGTGGCGGCAATCGGGGTCACCGCCAAGATGACGTGGCGCCGCGTGCTGCGAACCCTGCGCATCCGCAGGGATGACGAGCTCGACAGCTAGCACGCCGGAGCCCGCCTCCTTTCGCGATCCCGAGGCGCGGGTCGTGTATTCCGCATCGGGCGAGGTGCTGCGCGAGCTGTCGCCGCGCGGCCGGGAGGACTGGAACGCGCTCGAGCGCACGCGCTTCTTCCGGCGTGCGCTCGAGGACGGGCGGATCGTCGCGACCGAGGAGCTCGAGCCGGGCCTGCTGCGGCACGAGCGGCTGCCGTTCGTCTCGTATCCGTACGAGTGGCCGTTCGAGATGCTGCGCGACGCGGCGCTGCTGCAGCTCGGCCTGCTCGACGAGGCGCTGGCCGAGGGGTTCGTGCTCAAGGACGGCTCGCCGTACAACGTCCAGTGGCGCGGTTCCGAGCCCGTGTTCGTGGACGTCGGCTCCTTCGAGCGGCTGCGCGAGGGCGAGCCGTGGGCCGGCTACCGCCAGTTCTGCACGCTCTTCCTCTATCCGCTGATGCTGCAGGCCTACCGTGGCGTGGCGCCGCAGCCGCTGTTGCGCGGGAGCCTCGAAGGGATCGAGCCGAGCCAGGCGCGGGCGCTCCTGCCCCGCTTCCGGCGCGGGGTGCTGACGCACGTCGTCCTGCACGACCGGCTCGAGGCGAGGCACGCCGGCCGGCAGCGGGACGTCCGCTCCGAGCTGAAGGCCGCCGGGTTCAAGAAGGAGCTGATCCAGGCCAACGTCCGGCGGCTGCGGAAGCTCGTCGAGCGGCTGACGCCGAAGCGCGGCCGCTCCGAGTGGGCTGGCTACCGCGAGGCGGCGCCCTACAGCGACGAGGACGCGGCGCGCAAGGAGCGCTTCGTCCGCGACGCCGGCCCCGCACGGCTGGCGTGGGACCTGGGCGCGAACGACGGCCGCTTCTCGCGCGCGCTCGACGGCGAGTACGTGCTCGCCATGGACGGCGACGAGCGGGTCGTCGGCGAGCTCTACACGGCGCTGCAGGCGGAAGGCTCGACCACGATCCTGCCGCTCGTGGTCGACCTGGCAGACGCCTCCCCGGCCCGCGGCTGGCGCGGGCTCGAACGGCGTCGCCTCGAGGAACGCGGCCGGCCGGAGCTCGTGCTTTGCCTCGCGCTCGTCCACCATCTCGCGATCGGCCGCAACATCCCCTTTGCGGAACTCGTAGCGTGGCTGCGGAGCCTCGGCGCACGGCTGGTGATCGAGTTCGCCGACCGCGACGACCCGATGGTCTTGCGCCTGCTCGCCGCCAAGCGCGCAGAGGTGCACGAGGGCTACGGCCGGGAGGCGTTCGAGCGAGCGCTCGGCGAGGGCTTCGAGGTCGAGCGCCGCGAGCAGCTCGCCGACTCGGGCACGCGCACGCTCTACCTCGCCGGCCCGAGAACGTGACGCGGCCACAGGCCCTGCCGTGGTGGCTGGCCGGCCTGCACCTGCTCGTCCTCTGGTCGTTCGCGGTCGCGCAGCCGCTCTTCGACCTGCTCGGCAAGAACGGCGAGTTCTTCGCCGCCCGCGGCTCGACCCGCTGGGACGCGATCGTGTTCGCGCTCGTGCTCCTCTTCGTGCCACCCGCGATCCTACTCGGGACCGAGCTGGCCGTTCCCGCCTTACACCCGTTCTTCGTCGCCGGCCTGGTCGCACTGTTCGTGCTCCAGGCGATCCGCGGCTCGGGCGCGCCCGGCTGGCTGCTGGTCGCGGCGGCAGCCGCGATCGGGACCGGCACCGCGGCGTTCTACCTGCGCGCGCCGGCGGCCCGGCTCGCGCTGACGGTGCTCGCGCCCGCGCCGCTGCTCTTCCTCGCGCTGTTCCTCTTCGACTCGGACGTCTCGCGGCTCTCGCTCTCCACCGAGACGGCGCGAGCCGCCGGCGCGCGGCCACATGCGCCCGTCGTGCTGATCGCGTTCGACGAGCTGCCCGCCAACTCGCTGCTCGACGCGCACGGCCGCATCGACCCGGTTCGCTTCCCGAACTTCGCCGGGCTCGCGCGCGGCTCGACCTGGTTCCAGCACGCGACCACGGTCGGCGAAGGCACGACGCATGCGATCCCGGCGATCCTCACCGGCCGCTTCCCGCAGGCCGGCGAGTTCCCGGTCTACACGGACCACCGGCAGAACCTGTTCACGCTCTTCGGCGGTGCCGCGCAGCTCCACGTCGCCGACCAGGAGACGCACCTCTGCCCGCCGTCGCTCTGCCCGAACCTCGAGGGCTCGCTGGGTGACCGCACCGCCACGCTGGCCGAGGACACCGGCGTCGTCTACCTGCACGAGCTGCTGCCGGACGACCTCACCGGCGGCATCCCGTCGATCGCGAACGGCTGGGGCGACTTCCTCCGGGACGCGAGCGGCCACAACGATCCGGGCCGCATCGACCCGGACTTCCTCCGCTCGCTGCGCCCGCAGGCGGGCCCGAGCGTCTGGTACGTGCACCTGATGCTGCCGCACAGCCCGTGGGCCTATCTCCCCTCGGGCGAGCGCTACGACGTGCGCGCCGCGCCCGGCTGGGGCTCGGACGAGGTCTGGAACTCGAACCAGGCCGCGGTCGACCAGTACTGGCAGCGGCACCTGCTGCAGCTCGGCTACGCCGACCGGGTCCTCGGCCGGCTGCTCCACCGGCTCCGCGCCACCGGCCTCTACGACCGCGCGGTGCTCGTCGTGACCGCCGACCACGGCGTCAGCTTCCGCGCGGGCCAGAAGCGCCGGCCGCTCTCGGAAGCCAACCGCGAGGACATTGCCTACGTGCCGCTGTTCGTGAAGGCGCCCGCGCAGCACCGCGGACGTGTCGTCGCCGCGGCCGCGCGGACGATCGACATCCTCCCCACCCTCGCCGACGGGAGCGGGGTCCGCATCCCGTGGCACGTCGACGGCCACTCGCTGCTCGGGCCGCGGCCGGCTGAGCCGAACGTGATCCTCGTCAAGGACAAGGGCGAGCGCTTCACGATCCCGGCTCCACAGCTGCTACGGCTGCGCGAGCAGGCGCTGAGACGGCAGCAGCGGCTGTTCGGCTCCGGCTCGAGCCTGTTCGCGGTCGGGCCGGACCGAGAACTGCTCGGTCACTCGTTCGAGGGGGGCCGCCGCGTGAGCCGGCTCGACCCGATCGACCTTTCGGGCCCGCTCGTCCAGGTGAGCGGGCGCGCGAGCGGCCGCTCGGTGGCAGTCGTCGCCGGCGGCCGCGTGGTCGCGGTCGACCCGATCGTGCAGGGCCGCTTCTGGGCGCTCGTTCCACGCGCAAAGCTCGGTGGCAAGCCGCCTGTGGTCTTCGCAGTGGCCTGAGAAGAGGAGCCCGGCGCGCCCGGACGGCCGCCACCGGCCGGGCGCGCCGGGCGCCCGCCCGCCGTCCTCGAAACGAACGGGCGCCGCAGCCTCTTGCGAGATGGCCCCTCTCCCCTCTTCACGTTGTACTCGTCGGGCGGAAAAGCGCCATCGCTCGTTCGAGGTACCCCGCTCGTTCGAGGGACGATCCCTCGTTCGAGGGATTCGACCGAAGAGGTCCTGACGCATCGCTTGCGATGCCGCCTCAGGACGGACGAGCTTTGCTCGTGCGTCCGTCTGAAATGACCGGTCGATCCGTTGGAAAGAGGTTCGCAGCTCCGCTCTAGGACGGCGTCACGCGGTACGCATCGAAGACCGCATCGACGTTGCGGAGAGCGGTCAATAGCGAGCGCAGCGCCTTGACGTCGCCGACCTCGGCGACGTACCAGTTCTTGGCCAGCTGGTCCTCGACGTGGCCGCCGTACTCGACGATGTTCGCGCCGTGCTCGGCGAAGGTGCGGGCCACGTCCTCGAGCAGGCGCGGGCGGTCCCAGGAGTCGACCGAGATCTGCACCCGGAAGCTCTGCGTCGCGCCGCCGTCCCAGGAGACCTTCGTGAACCGCTCCGGGTTGCGCTTCAGCGCCTTGACGTTCGAGCAGTCCTCGCGGTGGATCGTGATTCCCTTGCCCATCGAGATGTAGCCGACGATCTTGTCGCCCGGCAGCGGCGTGCAGCACTTGGCCAGTCGCACGAGCACGTCGTCGACGCCACGCACCGTGATCCCGAAGTTCTCGCTCGAGATCGCGTGCCGCGCCTTCGGCGCCTTCAGCGGGACGGCCTCTTCCTCGGCGACCTGCTCCGTCTTCAGGCGCTGGATCACCTTGTTCACGATCTGGCCGGGCTGCAGCTTCCCGGAGCCGAGCGCGAGGTAGAAGTCCTCCGCCTTCTTGAAACCGCTCTCGCGGATCACCTGCGCGAGCACGGCCGAGCCCTGGAGCTTCTTGTACGGCAGGTTCTGCTTCTTCAGCGCCGTCTCGAGCGTCTCACGGCCCTTGTGCTCGGTCTCCTCGCGCGTCTCGCGCGAGAACCACTGCCGGATCTTGTTGCGCGCCCGCGACGAGGCGGCCAGCGACATCCAGTCGCGCGACGGCCCGCGGCCGCTCTTCGTAGTGAGGATCTCGACGAAGTCACCGCTTTTCAGCCGGTAGTGCAGCGGGACGATGCGGCCGTTGATCTTCGCGCCGACCGTGCGGTGGCCGACGTCGGTGTGCACGGCATAGGCGAAGTCGATCGGCGTCGAGTTGGACGGCAGCACCTTCACCTCGCCCTTCGGCGTGAAGACATAGACCTCGTCGTCGAAGAGGTCGGTGCGGAACGCTTTCAGGAACTCGCGCGGGTCGGACTCGTCCTCCTGCCAGTCCATCAGCTGGCGGATCCAAGCGAGCCACTCCTCGTCGGCCTTGGCGTCCTTCTTGCCGCTCTTGTAGCCCCAGTGCGCGGCGACGCCAAACTCGGCCGTCTCGTGCATCTCGCGCGTGCGTACCTGGATCTCGAGCGGGCGGCCCTCGGGCCCGACCACGGTCGTGTGCAGCGCCTGGTAGCCGTTCAGCTTCGGCATCGCCACGTAGTCCTTGAAGCGGCCGGGCATCGGCTTCCAGAGCGAGTGGATCAGGCCGAGCGCGCCGTAGCAGTCGCGCGCGCCCTCCTCGCCGGTGCGCTCGGCGATCACCCGCATCGCGGTCAGGTCGTAGATCTCGTTGAACTCGCGGCCCTTCTTGGCCATCTTGTCGTAGATCGAGAAGAAGTGCTTCGCGCGGCCGGCGATGTCGGCCGGGATGTCCACCTTCTCGAGCTCGCGCTGCAGGGTCATCGCCGCCTCGCGGACGTGCTCCTCGCGGTCGGCGCGGCGCTCGCTGACCATCGCCTTGATCTCCTCGTACTTGCGCGGGTGGAGCGTGGCGAAGGCGAGATCCTCGAGCTCCCACTTGAGCTTGTTGATCCCGAGCCGGTGCGCGAGCGGCGCGTAGACCTCGAGCGTCTCCCTGGCCTTCTGCACCTGCTTCTGCTTGCCCAGGTACTCGATCGTGCGCATGTTGTGGAGCCGGTCGGCGAGCTTGATCAGGATCACGCGCACGTCCTGCGCCATCGCCACGATCATCTTGCGGTAGTTCTCGGCCTCGGCCTGCTCGCGGCTCTGGAACTGGATCCGCGTCAGCTTCGTCACGCCCTCGACCAGCTGCGCGATCTCGTCGCCGAACTCGGCGCGCACTTCCTTGATATCGGTGTCGGTGTCCTCGACCACGTCGTGCAGCAGGGCGGCGGCGATCGTCTGCTCGTCGAGGTGGAGCTCGGCGCAGATCTTCGCGGCGCCCCACGGGTGGTGGATGAAGTCCTCGCCGGAGCGGCGCTGCTGGCCCGCGTGTGCGGCCGCGGCGAAGGCGAAGGCCCGCGCGAGCAGGTCACGATCGACGTCCTGGTTGTAGGCAGCGACGGTCTCGATCAGCTCGTCGATCAGCTCTTGATGCCGTTCTGCAGACTCGATGACCGTCATAGGAAAAGTGTACTCCGGGCGTTTCGCCTGGCCGTCGTGCGTAATTCCCCGCGCAGGAGGGAAGTCATGCGGCTCGAACGATGGGCCTCGTGCGTAGACGACGACAAGAGCGAAAGGCGGCGCGGCTGGCGCGGTTGCTGGTCGCGCTCGATGCGTCCGCGTGCGAATCGCGGCCCTGGCGGCCGCGACGCGCGCAGCCGGCCGGGCTCAGTGCCGCGGGCGGCCGTCGTCCGGCTTGACGTAGTTCGGCGGTGCGCCGGCGTGGCCCGTGCCACTCTGCGGGTCGAGCCTGCCTGCGGCACTAGCCGCCGCGGCGAGCGCATCCGTATTCGCGCCCGGGCGGCCGGGGTCGAGGCTCTGCCCGGAGCGGCGGAGACGTCTCAGCCTGCGCAGGATCCGCCCCATCGGCTCAGTGGCGCGGCCGGCCCTCGTCGGCGCCGGGCACGTAGTTGGGGGGGAACTGCGCCGGCCCGCCGGCCATCGGATTCGGGTTGATCGTGCGCGCGCCGGCGTCGGTGTTCTCGACGGTTCGCTTGCCGGCCTGCAGCTGGTCGCTGCGGTCGAAGGCGCGGAGCCGGAACCGCTTCAGTTTTTGAAGCACTGCCATGCCGCGAATGCTACGACATCAGGCCGCGCGCGCCAGCTCGGGCGGCTCGAGCAACGCTCGGAAGCGTTCGGACTCGAGCAGGTGCCGCCTCGCGCCGCCCTCGGTGAGGCCGAGCTCGGCGAAGATCGCCTCGGCGTCAGGGTCGCGCGCCTCCTTACGCCACTCGGCCTTCAGCCACTCGCGCTTGGCCAGGTAGCGCTCGTCGGCGTCAAAGACCTGGCGCACGTTCAGCTGCGGCGCGACCGTGCCCTTCCACTGGTTGGCCTCGAGCTTGAAGGCGAGGTCATAGTGGCCGACACGACGCAGGCGGTCGAGCTGCCGCCCGAGCCGGAAGGCGATCGCGCTTCCCGTGTCCCGGCCGTCGGCGCGCACGCGGAACTTGAGGTGCTTGCCTTCGCCGACCGCCGCGAGGTCGGCGAGCTCGCAGCCGGCGAGCAGCAACGTCACGTTCGGGTTGCCGAGCCCGAAGGGAGCGAGCCCTGCGAGCTCCTCGCAGAGCTCGAGGGTCAGCTCCGGGCCGTGGACGAGCGCGTCCACGACCGTAGGCAGGCGAAGGTCGTCCTCGGCGAGAGTGCCGTCCCCGACCGCCGCGAATGCCTCGGCAAAGGCGGGGAGGTTCTCGGGCTTGATCGAGAGCCCGGCGGCGGCGGCATGCCCGCCCCAGCGCTCGAGATGGCCCGCGCACTGCCGCAGGCCGTCGTGCAGGTCGAAGCCGGCGATCGAGCGGCCCGAGCCCTTCCAGTCACGCTCCGTGCCGGCGATCAGCACGACCGGCCGCCCGTAGCGCTCGACCAGGCGCGAGGCGACGATCCCGATCACACCCTCGTGCCAGTCCGCGCCCGCGACCACGAAGGCGCGGCGACGCCCCTGCGGCTCCGCCCACGACTCAATCTCCTCGATTGCCTCGCGCAGGATCCGCTCCTCGACGGCCTGTCGGTCGCGGTTCAGCTCCTCCAGCTGCTGCGCCAGCCGCGCGGCCGGCTCGCGCTCCTCGGTCAGCAGCAGCTCGAGCGCGGCCTCGGGCCTGCCCAGCCGTCCGGCCGCGTTCAGCCTCGGCGCGAGCCGGAAGCCGATCATGCCTGCGTCCACCGCCGCCGCGTCCACGCGCGCGACGCGCATCAGCTCCCGCAAGCCCGGCTTCTGCGTTCGTGCCAGCGCGCGCAGGCCGGCGACGGCGAGGCCGCGGTTCTCGTCCAGCAGCGGCACGACGTCGGCCACCGTCGCCACCGCGACGAGGTCGAGGTGGCGCGCGAGCGCCTCGGAGTCGGCGCCCAGCAGCGCCTGCCCGAGCTTCCACACCACGCCAGTACCGCAGAGCTCGCGGAACGGATAGTCACCGCGGTAGGGCCCGACGACCGGACAGGCCGGCAGCTCGTCGCCGGGCCGGTGGTGGTCGGTGACGACCACGTCGAGCCCGAGCCCGCGTGCATGCGCGACCTCCTCGACCGCAGTCACGCCGCAGTCGACGGTCAACACGAGGCCGACGCCCTCGGCGGCCAGCCGCGTCAGCGTCTCGCCGACGACGCCGTAGCCCTCGTCGAAGCGGCTCGGCAGGTGGTAGGTCACGTCCGCGCCGAGCTCGCGCAGGAGCAGGACGGCCAGCGCGGTCGCGCAGATCCCGTCGGCGTCGTAGTCGCCGTGGACGCAGATCCGCGTCCCCGCAGCGACCGCCGCGCGGATCGTCTCGCAGGCCTCGCGCATGTCGCCCAGCTCGAACGGGTCGTGCTCGGGCAGCTCGCCCGCGAGGAACGCTCGCGCCTGCTGCGGGTCGTCGAAGCCGCGGCGCACGAGCACCGAGGCGAGCACCTCGCTCACCTCGAGCTCGGCCGCGAGGCTCTCGACCTCGCCCCGCTCGCACTCATTCCGCAGCTGCCACGACATGGGCAGTCCACGGTACGGAGGCGCCCGGACGTTACTCGCGCGGAAGCTCGAGCCCGAGCAACGACAGCGCCGCGATCACGGCGAACGCGGCGACCACGAGGCCGGCCACGAGCCACGGGCGGCGCTGCCGCCGGAGCGCCTCCCAGCCGACCTTCGCCCAGAGCACGGCCAGCCCCGCAGCCGCGCCGGCGCAGACCACGATCACCGGCGCCAAGAGCGCTGCGCGCGAAAGCGAGATCTCGAAGGCCCAGGTCACCGCCAGCACGAGCGCTGCGATGACGAACCCCGACGCGATCGCGGCCTTCGTGCTCACGGGGTCAGTCTAGAGCCGGGGCTATCCTCCACCCGTGGACGCGGACAACTACTCGTCCGGCGACGACATCGTCGTCGAGTTCCTGCGCCTCCGCTTCAGCTTCAACACCGCCGACTTCGCACAGCGCGTCTGCGCGGCGGCCTTCCGCCTGGGCCTCGTGGACGAGAACGAGCTCGACGCCGAAGAGACGGACGACCTCGTCGAGCTGACCGCCGACGGCGTGATCGAGGAGCCGCGCAGCGAGCTCGGCCGCTACCTCGTGCGGCACTGGGAACGGCTCTCGCTGGTCGAGGGCGAGTCGCTCGTCTACTGGCTGCGCAAGCTCGTCTTCCGCGGCGCCTGGCTCGACCACCGGGTCAAGGATGGCCGGCTCGACGTCACCTGGGACGAGGGCGCCTCCGAGTTCGCCTACCTCGAGCCCGGCGGCGAGCGAGCGCTGCTCGAACTGGCGCCGACGCCGTCCTGGCACGAGCTGCAGTTCAGGCGCTGACGTTGCCCGGCGGCGTCCGCAGGAGGCTGCGGACGACGTGCGAGACGAGCGCCGTGCCGATCAGCGTCCACCCGGCGAGCTCGAGGTTCTGTTCGACGATCACCTCGACCTGGTAGATGTTCGGGTAGTCGTCCACAAGAGCCTTCGAGAGGACCTCGAGCACGACCGCGGCGCCGAGGAACACGAGACCGACCTCGATGAACCGTGCCGCGCGCGGCACGAACGTGCGTGACATCCGCCACAGCGCCAGCGCCGTCGCCGCGATCAGCGGCAGATAGAGAGCCGGCCAGATCACTCGCGCGTACGACTCGTCGACAGCGAGCGCCTTCAGCACCCTCACGATCCGCTCGTGCAGGGCGACCATCTCGTCCAGCGACAGGTACGCGAGGATCAACGGCAACCAGCGGATGTACCCGACGGCCCCCGTGAGCTGCTGAAACAGAAACAGGGCGAGCGCGCCCGAGAAGATCGCAACAACCGAGACCCACGGATAGATGCTCTGGTCGCTGTCGGCGTTCAGCAGGACGATGTCGAGATCGGTCGCGAGCCAGTCGCCGAGGTGCCCGATCGTCTGGACGACGACAACCACGACGGCGATGTTCAGCCCCCACACGAGCAACCGCTCAGGGATGGGAAGCTCGCGCGCACTGATTCGCTCGCGCATACGCGCGCGTGTGACCGCCGAGGCCGCAGACATGTTCGAATTATCGGCGCGGGAAGCCGTTTGACAAGTCTTTCGTCGCTCACGCAGCGGCCTTCACCGCCTCGGCGAGCTTGGCCACCGCGGCTCGGAGCGCCGGCTCCGGTGAAACCGCATAGCCGAGCAGCAGCGCGGCCTCGCGCCGGGACGCGACGGAGTGCTCGCCGAGCCCGTAGAGGCTGATCCGCCGCGCCAGTGCCTCCTCGAGCACCCGCGCCTCGTCGGTGCCCGGCGGCAGGACGGCGAGGATGTGCAGGCCGGCGGCGATCCCGCGCACCTCGACCTGCGGCAGCTTCTCCGCGAGGGCCTCGAGCAGCACGTCGCGCCGGCGCCGGTAACGGAGCCGCATGCGACGCAGGTGCCGGTCGAGCTCGCCGCGCTCGAGGAAGTCCGCGAACGCAAGCTGCTCCAGCCGCGGAGGCGCGATCACCGCGTAGAGCACCTCGTCGGCGAGCGGACGGACGAGTCGCGGCGGCGGGAGCAGCCAGCCGAGACGCAGCGTCGGGGCAAGCGTCTTGCTCGCCGAGCCGAGGTATGCGACCCGGTCCGCCGAGAGACCCTGCAATGCGCCGACCGGCGCGCGGTCGTAGCGGAACTCGGCGTCGTAGTCGTCCTCGGCGACGATCGCGTCGCGCCGCTCGGCCCACTCCAGCAGCCGCGCGCGGCGCTCCGGCGACAGCACGACGCCGGTCGGGAACTGATGAGCGGGCGTGACCAGCACCGCGTCCGGCCCGGCGGCTTCGAGCGCGTCGACGTCGATCCCCTCGTCGTCGACCGGGATCGGGACCGGGCGCAGGCCGGTGCGGGCGACGATCTCGCGGATGACGGCATGACCGGGATCCTCGACGCCGATCGACGAGCGCCCGGAGCGCCGCAGAGTCGTGCAGAGCAACCCGATCGCCTGGGCGAAGCCGCCGCAGACGAAGGCGTGCTCGGCGGTCGCGGAGACCCCGCGCACGCGCCCGAGGTACGACACGAGCGCCGACCGGAGCGACCTGGCGCCACGCACGTCGCCGTAGGCGAGCGCGACGTCGGGGGCGGCCTTCAGCGCGGCGCGGTAGGACGTGAGCCACCTGTCGCGCGGGAAGGCGGAGTAGTCGGGCAGGTCGGGGCGCAGGTTGTGGGCCGGCTGGTCGGCCTGCGCGGTGACGGCCGGCTCGGGCGAGGCCGCGACGCGCGCCACGCGCGGGCTCGCGCCTCGGCGAAGGAGCAGGTACCCCTCCGCCCCGAGCTGGGCGTAGGCGCCGACCACGAGGCCGCGCGACACGCCGAGCTGTGCCGCCAGCGCGCGAGTCGAGGGCAGCGGCGTTCCCGGCTTCAGCCGCCCCGTGCGCACGGCGCTCCGCAGCTGCCCCTCGAGCTGCTGCGAAAGCGTCTCGGGCGCACCGCGGTCGAGCTCGACGAGCAGCTCGCGGGCTTGGCTCGACTGGTCCATGAAATCGATACCGATGTGGACCTTAACAGTGGCCAATCGCGCCTCTAGCCTGCATTCCGTCAACGCTCGAAGGGGTTCTGATGAGACGAATCGTGGCCTTCTGCAGCAGCATCCTCGTCGCCGGCGTGGTCGTCGTGGCCTCGCTCGCGGCGTCCGCGAGCACGCAGGTCGTGGCGAAGATCGACACCGGCGCCGGCCCGTGCTCGGAGACCGGCGGCTTCGGCAGCGTGTGGGTCGGCGTCGGCGGCGCCGGGCTCCTCACGCGCATCGACCCGGCCACGAATGCCGTCACCGGCTCCGTCGACGTCGGGTTCGGGCCGTGCGGGGTCGCGATCGGCGCGGGCAGCGTCTGGGTCGACGGCTACGGGACTCGCTCCGTGATCCGCGTCGACCCCGCTCGCATGAAGGTGACCAAGCGGATCCCGATGCGCGACCAGATCTGGGACGTCGCGTACGGCGACGCCTCGGTCTGGGCGACGGAGCCGAACCGCGCCTACGTCGACCGCATCAACCCGAAGACGAACAAGGTCGGCCGGCGGATCCACATCCCGAATTCCGGCCCGGCGAATCTCCGCTACGGCGGCGCTGCCGTCTGGGTCGGCTCGCTCTTCGGCAACCGGGTCTTCCGCATCGACGCGCGCACGAACCGCGTGACGAGCGTGCGCGTGGGCCAGAAGCCGCGCTCGGTCGCGGTGACGAGCAGCGCCGTCTGGGTCTCGAACAACGGCTCGAACACCGTCTCGCGGATCGACCCGAAGAGTCGCAAGGTCGTGGCCACGATCCGCGTCGGCCAAGGGCCCGAGAACGCAGCGGTCGCCTCGGACGGCACCGTCTTCGTGCCCAACGTCGGCTCGGACACGGTCTCGCGCATCGACCCGGCCACGAACAGGGTGATCGAGACGATCCCGGTCGGCAGCAGGCCGTTCCCGGCGGCCGGCGCCTTCGGCGACATCTGGGTCCCGAGCTCCGGCGGGACGGAGGTCTTCCGCCTGCACGTCGGCTGATGCTTGACGCCACGCTTGCGTAAGCATACACTTACGTAAGTCATGGCTTACAGAGACGCCATGGATGCGCTGGGCGACCGAACCCGGCGGGCGATCTTCGAGCAGTTGCGCGAAGGCCCGAAGGCGGTCGGCGAGATCGCGGACGAGCTGCCGGTCAGCCGGCCCGCCGTCTCGCAGCACCTGCGCGTGTTGAAGGAGGCCGGCCTCGTGACCGAGCGACGCAACGGCACGCGGCGGATCTACCGGCTCGATCGGGACGGGCTGGGAGAGCTCCGCGACTACTTCGACGACTTCTGGAGCGAGGCCCTCGCCGCCTTCAAGGCGATGGCCGAGGACGAGAGGAGGACGGCATGAGCACGCAGGCAACGGCGACGGAGGCGATCAAGCGCTCCGTCACGGTGGAGTGCTCGGTGGAGCACGCGTTCGCGACCTTCACGGAGCGGATCCACGAGTGGTGGCCGCTGGCGAAGCACTCGATCGATATGGGCGAGACCGGCTCCCCGCCGACGACGGTGATCTTCCAGGGCGGCGCGGGCGGCCAGGTCTTCGAACGCACGAAGAACGGCGAGGACCTCAAGTGGGCCGACGTGATCGCCTACGAGCCGCCGCACCGACTCGTGCTCGCGTGGAACCCGAGCCGGGAGCAGGAGCGGCCGCAGACCGAGGTCGAGGTCACGTTCACGGACGTGGACGGCAAGACGCTCGTCGAGCTCGAGCACCGCGGCTGGGAGCGGCTCGGCGAGCACGCTGCCGAAGCGCGGGAGGGCTACGCAGGCGGTTGGAACGGCGTGCTCGAGGACTACGCCGCGAAGGCGTCGAGCTAGCGACTAGAACAGCGCGTCGGCGTCGGCAGCGACGCCGACGTGCTGGCGTCCAAGCTTCGTCACCACGCGACCGCGCGGCGTTCGCTGCAGGAAGCCGAGCTGGAGCAGGTACGGCTCGTACACGTCCTCGATCGTGTCCGGCTCCTCGCCGAGCGCGACCGCGAGCGTGGACAGCCCGACCGGGCCGCCCTCAAACTTCTCGACCACCGCGCGCAGGAGGGCGCGGTCGGTGCGCTCGAGCCCGCACCCGTCGACCTCGAGCAGCTCGAGTGCCTCGCTCGCGATCTCGGCCGTGATCGCGCCCTGGTGGCGAACCTCGGCCACGTCGCGCACGCGGCGCAGGATGCGGTTGGCGATCCGCGGCGTGCCGCGCGAGCGGCGCGAGATCTCCTCGGCCGCCTCCTCGGCGATCTCGACGTCGAGGATCCGTGCGGAGCGACGCACGATCCGCCCCAGCTCCTCGGGCGCGTAGTGCTCGAGCCGGAACGTCATCCCGAAGCGGTCGCGCAGCGGCGTCGTCAGCAGGCCGGTGCGCGTGGTCGCCCCGATCAACGTGAACGGCGGCAGGTCGAGCGTCAGCGTGCGCGCCGCCGGCCCCTGCCCGACGATGATGTCGAGCCGGAAGTCCTCCAGGGCCGGGTAAAGGATCTCCTCGACCGCCCGGTTGAGCCGGTGGATCTCGTCGATGAAGAGGATGTCGCGCTCGCCGAGCCCGGTCAGGATCGCGGCCACGTCGCCCTTGCGCTCGAGCGCCGGCCCGGCCGCCGAGCGCAGGCCGACGCCCAGCTCCTCGCGCACGATGAAGGCGAGGCTCGTCTTGCCGAGCCCGGGCGGGCCGATCAGCAGCAGGTGGTCGAGCGCCTCGCCGCGAGTGCGCGTGGCCTCGAGGGCGATCGCGAGCTGCTCCTTGACGCGCTCCTGGCCGACGAACTCGCCGAGCGAGCGCGGACGCAGCGAGCGGTCGAGCTCGTCCTCGTCCGGCTGCACGGCCGGCGCGAGGAACTGCGCCTCGGTCTCGGTCATGCGGCTCTCAACGCCTGCCGCACGCGTTCCTCCGGCGGCAGCTCGGGATCGGTCGCGGCCAGCGCCTCCTCGGCCTCGGTCGCCGACCAGCCGAGCTCGACCAGCGCGTCGCGGGCGACCGCATGCGGCTTGCCCGCGATCGGAGTCGGCTCGTCCATCGTGCCGAGCTTCTCCTTCAGCTCGAGCACGACGCGCTGCGCGGTCTTCTTGCCGATCCCGGGGATGGCCTCGAAGCGGGCGGTGTCGTCGAGCGCGATCGCCCGCCGCAGGTCGGCCGGGGACGAGCCCGACACGATCGCCAGCGCGACCTTCGGCCCGACGCCCGAGACCGCGAGCAGGTGCTCGAACAGCTCGCGCTCGGCCGCCTCGCCGAAGCCGTAGAGCTGGAGCGTGTCCTCGCGAACGTGCAGATAGGTGTCGAGCGAGACCTCTCCCCCGCCCTCGGCGAGGCGCGCGGCGGTCGGCGTCACGGCCAGCGCGTAGCCGACACCGCCGACGTCGAGCACGATCCGGCTATCGCCTCGATGCACGGCGACCGCGGTCCCGCGCAGCCGCGAGATCATCCGACGGCCTTCATCAGCGGCGGCGCCATCGCGTGGCAGATCGCGACCGCGAGCGCGTCGGCCGCGTGGTGCGGCTGCGGCACGGCCTTCAGGCCGAGAATCGCCGCCACCATTCGCTGCACCTGCGCCTTCTCGGCGCGCCCGTAGCCGCAGACGGCCTGCTTGACGCTCGAGGGTGCGTATTCAGCGCACTCGATGCCGTAGGACGCCGCCGCGACGAGCACGGCGCCGCGCGCCTGTCCGACGGAGAGCGCGGTGCGGGCGTCGACGCCGACGAACGACTCCTCGAGGACGACCGCACGAGGCGTGTACTCCTCGATCAGCTCGACCACGCCGTCGAAGATCGTCTTGAGCCGAACCTCCGGCCGCTGGCGGGCGGTGGTCTGCCACCACCCGAAGTCGACCGCCTTGAGGCGGTTTCCTCTTTCGCGGACTATCGCGAAGCCGCATGCGGCCGTCCCTGGATCGATGCCGAGAACCGTCACGGCGACACCTTAGGGACCGCATCGGACACTCCTGCCCTACAGTCAACGGCGGTGATGGAGCTCAGGATCGAGCCCGCCTCGGACGACCTCTACCTGCGGCTTCGGGAGTGGCGCTACCCGCCGCCGTACGACTTCTACGACGGCGATGTCGACCCGCCGTTGAACCCGGAGCGCTACTTCGCGGCGCTCGACTCCGAGGGCGAGCTGGTCGGCTTCTACTACTTCGAGGAGAAGCCGCCCGACCTCGACTACGGACTCGGCCTGCGGCCCGACTTGGTGGGACAAGGGCTCGGGCTCGACTTCTTCAACGCGGGCCTCGCCTTCGCGGACGAGCGCTACCGGCCGCGGCGCGTGTACCTGCACGTCGCCGAGTTCAACGAGCGCGCGCGACGGGTGTACGAGCGAGCGGGCTTCGAGGTCGTCTCACGGCACGTTCGGAGCTTCGAGCGCTTCGGCGAGGTGCCGTTCTTGACGATGGCCGAGCGGGGTAGGTTCTCGTTGAAGGAGGCACCGTGACCCGACGCACGCTCGGACGCGCTCTGCTCATCGCTCTCGTGGCCGCGTTGGTGCCGGTCGGTGTCGCCGGGGCGGATAACTCCGGCGGGTTCCTCGACACCATCGGCGACCCGGGCTCCGGGCTCGACATCACGCGTGCCGACATTCAGAGCTACGACGACGGGTAGCTCAGCTTCGCGATCCACGTCAACGGCTTCTTCACGTGCAGCAGCGACGGCGACGGCGAGCCGGCGCTCGTCGCGCTCGACCTCGACCAGAACCCGGACACCGGCAGCGCGTTCTATGGGACCGAGGTCGAGCTGGCTCCGGATGAGATCGGCGACCCGCACCTCTACCGCGCCCACGACTGGGACTTCCGCGGCGTTCCCGGCGACGCACATCTCGGTGGCGGGTGCGGGCGAGGCGTCGGCTATTACTCGATCGACACGGCGCAGCTCGGGCTCGGGCCCGGCGACGGGTTCAACGTGGTCGTCGCGGCGATCGGCTCCAAGGGCGACACGGCTCCCGACCGCCGCACCTTCAACTACCAGCAAGTGCCGGGGACGAAGCCTCCGGCACTCGGGCCCGACCGCCGCGCCCCGCACGTGATCGCGTACGCGTCTACCGGGGCCCACGGCCGGCGAGCGAGCATGCGGTACTGGACGCTCGAGGGCCGGGGCCGGACTCGCGAGGTCGTGCGCGTGTTCCACGGGAGACGCCTGTTGCGGACGATTAGGACGCCCCTCCGGAACTCGAACCCCTTCCGCCTCGCGCGGGTGACGTGGCAGGTACCGCAGCACGTCCGCGGCAAGCTCCGTTTCTCGGTTCGTTCGATCGACGCCGCCGGCAACAAGAGCGCCGTGGCCCGGGCGTCACTCGTCGTGCGCTAAGCGAGCCGGTCTCTCCCGCGCCCGGAGGCGCGGGAGAGCCGAGCTCGAGCGACTAGCGGGTCTGGATGCAGCCGACGTTCGCGTAACCGGTTCCGGCCGACGCGGCGGCGTTGCTCCAGTTGCCCTGGATCTTCCAGCTCTGGCCTCCGATCGAGACCGTGCCGTTCCACGTCCAGGCGCACTTGTCGGAGTTCTCTTCGCCCTTCCGGTCATACCAGGCGTTGAGCTGCGGGTCGGTCAGCATCTCGCTGAGCTCATGGCCCGACACGTTCGCGAGCGCCGCGAGCCCCTGGCTGTGGCCCAGGCTCGACGGGGACTGCGGATCGCAGCCGGAGTCGCCGTCCAGGTTGAAGAAGAAGCCGAACTGCACGCGCGTGCCGTTGATCGTCCCCGAGCTGTGCCAGGCGCAGTACCCGGCGTTGCCGCGCCGCTGGTCGGAGTAGACCGGGTAGTACGCGTTCGCGACCGGATGGCCCCCGGTCGCCTTCGCCACCTCTTGGAGCACCTGGCTCGTCGAGGGTGCGCCGGACGGCGTGGCCGAGAGGTCCGTCAGGTTGCCGCTCTTCGAGATGCTCGTCGTGTTCACGCTCCCCGAGCCGTCGGTGTACTCGCCGTTCGTGCGCGCGTACGCCGTCCCGCCGACGCCCGCGTAGAGCGTGTCGAGGCCGGAAACCTTGTCGCCGACGAAGGACGAGTTCCCCCAGCTCGAGCCCCAGTAGACCGGGACGACTGTGGTCGCGTGCATCACCGGTCCGTTGTGCCAGAGAAGCGCGAAGTAGTGCGAGCGCTTGGCCGCCTGCGCGTTGCGCGCAGGGACGAAGCCGTGCGCCGACTGGGCATCGAGCGAGTCGCGGTCGCCCCCGGCCCTCGCGCTGCTGCCGGCGGCGACGATGCCCGCGACGAAGAGCGCCACGACGACCGTGGCCGCTACCGACTTGCCTCTCACTTTGTACCCCCTTGGGTTGACTGCTGACGACAGCCGCAGTGGCGCGGCATCATGACGAATCGCGTTTACGTCGTCAAAGTCTTAAACGGCGACGGCTTCCATCACCTGCTCGGGGATGTCGAAGTTCGCGTAGACCTCTTGCACGTCGTCGTTCTCCTCGAGCGCGTCGATCAGGCGCAGGGTCTTCTTGGCGGCGGCCTCGTCGTCGAGATTGACGGTCGTCTTGGGCACCATCGTCAGCTCGGCCGAGTCGACCTCGATGCCCGCCGCCTCGATCGCCTCGCGCACGGCGGTCAGGTCCTCCGGCGCGGCGGTGACCCGGAAGCTCGAGCCGTCGCGCTCGACGTCCTCCGCCCCGCCCTCCGCGGCGGCCATCATCACGTCGTCCTCGTCGAAGCGGTCGCCGTCAACGAGGATCACGCCGCGCCGCTCGAACAGCCACGCGACCGCGCCGGAGCCCCCTAGGTTGCCGTCGTGCTTGGTGAAGGCGGCGCGCACGTCTGCTGCGGTGCGGTTGCGGTTGTCGGTCAGCGCCTCGACGATCACCGCGACCCCGTTCGGGCCGTAGCCCTCGTAGACCACTTGCTCGAAGCTGTCGGCGTCGGCGTCGGCGCCCGAGCCTCGCGCGATCGCCCGGTCGATGTTGTCCTTCGGCATCGAGTAGGAGCGCGCCTTCTCGATCGCGTTCGCGAGCGCGAGGTTCGCGGCCGGATCGGGCCCGCCCTCGCGCGCGGCCACGATCAGCGCGCGCGACAGCTTCGAGAAGAGCTGGCCCCGCTTCTTGTCCGCCGCGCCCTTCTTGTGCTTGATCGAGCTCCACTTGCTATGCCCGGACATTGGCCTCCTCCCGCACCAGGTCGAGGAACCGCTCGTGCACGCGCGTGTCGCCGGTCAGCTCCGGGTGGAACGAGGCGACGAGCACGCGGCCGTCGCGCAGCAGCACCGGCTCGCCGTCGAGTTCGGCCAGCACCTCCACGCCCGGTCCTGCCTCGGCGACGCGAGGCGCGCGGATGAAGACGCCGCGCAGCGGCTCGTCCTCGCCCGCGAGTTCGAGGTCGGCCTCGAAGCTCGCGACCTGGCGGCCGTAGGCGTTGCGCGCGGCCTCGAGGTCGAGCACGCCGAGGTGGTTGCGGTCGAGCAGGATCATCCCCGCGCAGGTGCCGAGCACGGGCCGCGCGAACTTGCGGATCGCGTCCTCGAGCCCGTACAGCCGCACGAGGCGCATGATCGCGGTCGACTCGCCGCCCGGGATCACGAGCCCGTCGAGCCCCTCCAGCTGCTCGGGCTTGCGCACCTCGACCGGGTCTGCCCCGAGCTGCCGCAGCATCGCCGCGTGCTCGCGGAAGTTGCCTTGGACGGCCAGAACGCCGATCTTCATGCCGGAAAGTCTAGTGACGGGTTACAGAAGGTCGGCGCCCGGCGTTGCACGCCGGCGTCGCGGGAGCAGCAGCCCGATCAGGATGAAGACGACCGCGATGCCCGCGAACGAGAGCGCCGCCGCCCATGGGTGCGCATCGCTCCCGAACGACGCGTTGCCGAACGAGTCGATCAACGCGAACGGGAAGAGATAGAAGAACGCGCCGAGCGCTTCGGCCGACCACTTGGCCGCGAAGTGCGCGGTGGTCTGCAGCAGCGCCCACGCGCCGAGCACGACCCAGCTGGAGCGCAGCAGGCGGTCGCCCACCCAGATGTAGAGCAGAGCGACGAGCCCGATCAGGATCCAGTCCCAGTCGCCGTCGTGGAACAGCCAGAGCAGGCCGCCGCCGATCGTCAGGCCGGAGACGACGTGGAGCCAGAACGCGTACGGACGCGTCGAGCCGCGGTCGAGGGCGACCGCCCACGAGAGCAGCATCAGGCCGACGAGGATCGAGAGCACCGCCGTCCAGTCGCCGCCGCCGAAGAGCAGGTCTGTCACGAAGAACCAGGTGCCGGCCGCGAGCGGGAGCATGAGCAGTGGAAAGCGGAACACGGCCACCGCGATCGCGGCGGCGAACACGAGCGACAGCTCGAGGAAGAGATGCGAGACGTGGAAGCCGGCGAAGGGAGAGTCGGTGTGCGCGAGCCAGCCGAACCAGTCGAGGATGGCGCCGAGCAACACGACCCACGCCGCGACGGCGCTCAACGCGAGCAGGCCGGCCGTCACGCGGCGACCGTAGGCGAGCGCGAGCAGCGCCCAGGTCTCCGTCGCGAGAAACACCAATAGCGCCCAGCCGACGAAGCCCGCGCTGCCGTAGTCGTCGGCCTGAATCGCAAGCAGCGAGCCGAGCGCGCCGAAGAGGGTCAGCCCGACGAGGTAGACGAGGAACGAGGCGCTCGACCACGGGACGCGGATCGCGTGCACCCGGCCGATCGTGAGTTTGCCGCCGGACGGAGCCGCTAGGGGTTGCACTGGAGCGTGCTGACGCAGCTCCCGTCGACCGGCTCGTCGGCCCAGTCGGGCGCCGTGTCCTTCTCGTCGCCACCGGAGGGCTCGCCGCCGTCGAAGCTGTCGTGGCCCGCGTCGCCGGTGAGCACGTCCTCGCCGTCGCCGCCGCGGAGCGTGTCGTTGCCCGAGCCGCCGTAGAGGTGATCGTCGCCGCCGTCGCCGTCGATCGTGTCGTCGCCGTCGCTGCCGTAGAGCGTGTCGGCGCCGAAGCCGCCGTGGATCGAGTCGTTGCCGCTCAGGCCGTCGAAGTAGTCCCCGACGAGCGTGCCCTGGAACGAGTCGTTGTGGTTGCTGCCGATGAAGATCTCCATCCCGGAGAAGGTGAGATCCATCTGGACGAAGTCAGGCTCGGCACTCACCGCCTTGCCGGTGAATGCGTCGATGGCGACGTTGAAGTAGATCCGGTCGCGGCCCCCGAAGGGCCCGAACGAGAGCGTGTCCGTGCCGTTCCCGCCGAGCATTGTGTCGGTCGCCCGGTGCACGTAGAAGGTGTCGGCCCCGTCGCGGCCCTCGAACCGGTTCGGCACGTCCCACTCGTCCTCGAAGACGTCGTTGCCCGAGCCGCCGATCACGACCTCGACGTCCGAGTCGACGGAGTCGCCCTCGCCCGCCTGGCCGTCGTCGCCGTTGATGATCCCCATCGTGAAGAGCAGGTCCGCGGTGCGAGCGCTGTCGTCGAGCGTGTCGGTGCCGGCGTCGCCGCTCACGTCGTCGGCGCCGGCCGGGTCACTGAAGAGCGTGTCGTCCCCGTCGTCGCCGGTCAGCCGGTCGTTCCCCGGCCCGTCGTCGAGGGTGTCACTGCCCTGCTCGCCGTGGAGCTCGTCGTTGCCCTCGCCGCCCGAGAGCTTGTCGCTGCCCTGGCCGACGTGCGAGCGGCCGCGGCCGCCGTCGGCCCAGAGCTGGTCGTTGCCCTGGCCCCCGTCGAGCTCGTCGTCCTCCTCGCCGGCGACGAGCAGGTCGTCGCCCTCGCCGCCGACGAGCTTGTCCTTGCCGTGGGCACCGTAGAGCTCGTCGTTCCCGGCCCCGCCGTCGAGCAAGTCGTCGCCGCGGACGTTGTCGCAGACCGGAATCACGTTCGGCGAGACCGAGCAGTCGCCGTTCATGACGTCGTCGCCGCCGCCGCCGTACAGCAGGTCCTTGCCGCCGCCGCCGCTGATCTTGTCGTTGCCCGCGCCGCCGTAGACGACGTTGGCCGCGCTGTATCCGGCCAGGTCGTCGTTGGCGCGCCCGCCGAGCAGGATCTCGGTGCCGCTCACCTTGTCCTTCTCGTTCTTCTCGCCGTCGTTGGCGTTGCCCTCGCTGAGCGTGACGAAGACCGGCTTGCGCCGGGTCGCGTAGGTGACCGTGTCGATCCCGGAGCCGCCGCGGATGTTGTCGGCCGAGCTGCCGCCGTCGAGCAGGTCGACGTCCTGCTCGCCGAAGAGCTGATCCTTGCCGCCGCCGCCGAAGAGCGTGTCCGCGCCGCGGCCGCCGTGCATGACGTCCTTGCCGGGCCCGCCGAGCATGATGTCCGTCCCGAAGCTGCTCCCACCTGCGAGCTGGTCGTCTCCTCCGCCGCCCTCGAGCCGGTCGACGGCGCCGGAGCCGCCCTTGAGCACGTCGTTGCCGCCGTTGCCGGAGATCGTGTCCGAGCCCCCGCCGCCGTCGACCACGTCGTTCCCGGGCCCGGCGCAGATCAGGTCGCGGTTGCCGAGGCCGCTGATCCGGTCGTTGCCGCCGAAGCCGACGATCACGTCCCGCTTCGTCGTCCCGCGCAGGCGGTCGGCGTGGTCGGTGCCGACGATCGTCGCCTTGCGGCCATGGCAGCGCTTGCTTATCGCGCTGTCCACGCCGTCGACGTCGACGGCGGCCACGAACGCGATCAGTCCCACCACCAGCGCTTTGGCGCCCATCTCCCGGCGACATTACTCCCCGCAACGCGCACGGGCAATCTGGCGCGCGAGTCTGTTCAGCGGCCCGTTCGCGCCGTAGAATCCGGCACGCGAAGTGAGAGCCGAGGTCGCCCACCCGATTCGCTCCACTCCGCTCCGCCGAAGGGGGGTGTCCGTCGGGGGGCGGCAGCTCTGGCGCTGCAGCGCCGGCGAGGGTGCGCGGCCCGATTCCGAGGCGGCGCGCCGTGGTGACGCGAAACCCGCCGCCGGCACTGCGCGGCGCGTGCTCGTCGTCGACGACGAGCGCTCCATCCGCCTGCTCTGCCGGGTGAACCTGATCGCCTCGGGCATGGAGGTGATGGAGGCCTCGGACGGGCGCGAGGGCCTCGAGCTCGCACGCCGGGAGCGGCCGGACCTGGTGCTGCTCGACGTGATGATGCCGGAGCTCGACGGCTGGACGGTCGCGCGCGAGCTGGCCGCCGACGAGCAGACGCGGGAGATCCCGATCGTCTTCCTCACCGCCCGGGCGGACCCGGCCGACCGGCGCCTCGGCGAGCAGCTCGGCGGCGTCGGCTACCTCGTCAAGCCGTTCGACCCAGTGACGATCGGCGAGCTCGTCGAGGACGTGCTCGTGCGCATCGAGCGCGGCGAGCGCGAGCAGCTCAAGCGCGGGATCACGTCCGACCCGGAGCGGTGACGACGACCGACAGCAGCGAAGCCGCCGATCGAGCGCGACGACTCCAGCGCGTCGCGGAGCTCTTGGCGGAGGCGGTCACGCCGCAGGAGGTGCTCGACTCGATCCTGACCGAGGGCGTCAAGGCGGCCGAGGCCCGCGCCGGCGCGATCGGCGTGCTCAGCGCGGACGGCGCCAGCGTCGAGCTGCTCGCCCAGCGGGGCTACGACACCTCGTCGATGGCCGGCTGGTCGACCTTCCCGCTCGAGGCGGAGGTGCCGATGTCGGAGGTGATCCGGACCGGCGAGCCGGTCTTCCTCACGTCGGTGCGAGAGCGCAACGAGCGCTACCCGGCACTCGCCGACCAGGGACAGGAGAGCAATGCGCTCGTGGTCGTCCCGCTCGCGGTCGAGGGGCGCGTCTTCGGCGCGATGTCGCTCTCCTTCGACCGCGATGTCGAGTTCGAGCCGGAGCGCCGCGAGATGAAGCTGACGCTCGCGCGGCAAGCCGCCCAGGCACTGGCGCGCTCGCGGCTCTACGCGGCCGAGCAGGACCTGCGCAAGCGGATCACCTTCCTCGCCGAGGCGAGCGAGGTGCTCGCGTCCTCGCTGGACTACAACTTCACGCTGACGCAGGTCGCCCAGCTCAGCGTCCCGGGGCTCGCCGACTGGTGTGCGATCGACATGGTCGGCCCGACAGGCGAGATCGAGCGGCTCGCGGTGGCGCACGAGGATCCCGAGAAGGTGCGTTGGGCCTACGAGCTCCAGGACCGCTACCCACCCGACCCGGATGCGCCGACGGGAGTGCCGCAGGTGCTGCGCAGCGGCAAGCCGGAGTTCTACCGGGTGATCCCACAGGAACTGCTCGACGAGGCGATCGGCGACGACGAGGAGCTGCGCCGGATCATCGACGAGCTCGGGATCAAGTCGACGATCTGCGTTCCGCTGATCGCGCGCGGGCGAACGCTCGGCGCGCTGACGCTGATCGCCGCCGAGACGCACCCGCCGTACACGGAGGCCGACCTCGAGCAGGCGGTCGAGCTCGCCCGCCGCGCCGCGGTCGCGGTCGACAACGCACGGCTCTACCGCGAGGCCGAGCGCGGCGCCGACGCGGCGCGTGCGCTCGCCTACGTCGCCGACGGCGTTGCGATGCTCGACACCACGGGCCACGTGCTCCATTGGAACCCGGCCGCCGCCCTGATCACCAACGTTGCCGAGGAGGACGCGGTCGGCCGCCTGGTCGGTGACGTCGTGCCGGCTTGGGAGGCGCTCACCTCGCACGTGCCGCTGGTGCCCCCGGGCGGGGCCGCGCGGCCGGTGACCGTTCCGATCGTGCTCGGTGGCCGCGAGCGCTGGGTCTCCGTCTCGGGCGTCGACTTCGGCGACGGCACCGTCTACGCGCTGCAGGACGTGACCGAGGAGCACGCGCTCGAGAAGACGCGCAGCGACTTCGTGGCCACCGCCTCGCACGAGCTGCGCACCCCGCTGGCAGCCGTCTACGGCGCCGTCCGCACGATCCGGCGCGAGGACGTCGAGCTGTCCGAGGCCGATCGCGCGCAGTTCCTCGAGATGATCGAGTCCGAGGCGACGCGGCTGGCGAAGATCGTCGACCAGATCCTGCTCGCCGGCCAGCTCGACGCCGACGCGGTCGACCTCGACGTGACCGAGTGCGACCTGGAGCAGGTGGCCGCGGGCGTGATCGAGTCGGCCGCGGTGCACCTGCCGGAGTCGATCTCCCTCGGCCTCAGCGCCGACGGCGCCGCGCCGATCCGCTGCGACGAGAACAAGCTCCGGCAGGTGCTCGTCAACCTGGTCGACAACGCGGTCAAGTACTCGCCGCAGGGCGGGCGAGTGGAGCTGCGGGTCCGGAACGTCAACGGCAGCTGCCAGATCGAGGTCGCGGACGAGGGGCTCGGCATCCCGCCCGACGAGCACGAGCGGATCTTCGAGAAGTTCTACCGGCTCGACCCGCAGCAGACCCACGGCGTCGGCGGCAGCGGCCTCGGTCTCTACATCTGCCGCGAGCTGGTCGAGCGCATGAACGGCCGCCTGCACGTCGAGTCCGAGCCCGGCAAGGGCTCTCGCTTCACCGTCGAGCTGCCGCTCCGGCGCTGATGAGGAAGCACTGGGGGCCGGTCGTCGTCGGGGCGATCGTCCTCGCGGGCTCCTCGGCGCAGGCAGCCGAGAACGACCGTGTTTCGTATGCCGGCGCTCGCGTCCACGTCGAGGCGGCCGCGATCGTGAGCTTCCGCGCGCTCGCCCGCGCCGAACGGCACTCGCCGATTCGCGAGGAGGCCGAGCCGGAGGAGGCTCCCGAGCCGGAAGAGAAGGCCGAGCCGAACGTCCACTTCACCGTGCCCTCGCCGCTCGTCTCCCCGCTGTCGGTGACGAGCATCTCGGCCGTCGCCTCGCCGTACGTCTCTGCGAGCTTCCTCGCGCAGCCCGACCTGCCAGCGGTCGGCACGACCAAGAATGAGACGCCGCCGGACACGAACGGCGCGGTTGGCCGCGACTGCTGGTGCCGCTGAACAGCAACTACGTGATCGAGCGGAAGTCCGACGGCGCGACGCTGAGCACGGTCTCGATGACCGCCTTCTGGGAGGCCGTCGGCGCCCACAACCCGTTCGACCCGCGCGTGCTCTACGACCCTTACAGCAACCGCTGGCTGGCGAGCGCGGCCGACGACCCGCTGCTGTCGAGCTCGCTGATCCTCTATGGCATCTCCGACACGGACGATCCGCTGGGCACCTGGCACCTCTACGCCATTCACTCCGACGAGACCGGCGCCACCTGGGCCGACTTCCCGACGCTGGGCTTCAGCCAGAGCACGGTGGCGATCGGCGTGAACATGTTCTCGCGCAGCTCGCTGGACTACGTGCGCGGCCGGCTGATCGTGCTCGACTACGACTCCCTGCGAGCCGGCTCGGGCGGCAATCCCCTCGGCATCGACATCCCGGGCGAGTTCGCGATGCAGCCCGCGGTCACCTACTCGCCGAGCGAGACGACGATCTACTTCGTCGAGCACCTGGACAGCCTCTCGGCCACTTACTGCTTCTGGTCGCTGAGCGGCTCGACGCTGACGCTCGTCGGCGGGGCGCCACGGACGAACCCGCTCGGCGCCTACGCCTCGCCGGGCGCCTTCGACCTGATGCCCCAGCACGGTGGCGACGGGATCAGCGCCGGCGACGCGCGGATCGGCAACGTCGTCTTCCGCAACGACCACGTCTGGTACGCGCAGTCGGTCGGGCTGCCGCCGGGCGGCACCGGGTATGCGATCGCCACCGCCGTCCAGTGGGTAGAGCTCGACACGAGCGGCGCCTTCGTCCAGGGCGGCCGGATCGTCGACCCGCGGGCGAACCCGTGGAACGGCGGCCACTCCTACGCCTTCGGCTCGCTCGCGGTGAACGCGCGCAACGACGTGCTCGTCGGCTTCTCCGAGTTCGAGTCGGACGACTTCGCGGACGCGGGCTACGCCTTCCGCTCGGGCAGCGACCCGCCGGGCGTGATGGGCGCGCCGGTCACGCTCAAGGACGGCGAGGGGCCGTACGTGAAGCGCCGCGAGGGCGACCGCAACCGCTGGGGCGACTACAGCGCGACGCAGGTAGATCCCACGGACGACCTGACCCTCTGGACGATCCAGGAGTACGCGCGGATTCCGGCCGGGCGCGGTGACGAGTCCGGGCGCTGGGGAACGTGGTGGGGCCGCGTCGGGGGCGGGCCGGAACTGGCTCGTCCGGCGTGCGGGGTGCCGAGGGTGGTCGGCAAGACGCTCGACGCGGCGTGGCACCGGATCGTGGCGAGGAACTGCAGGCTCGGCAAGGTGCAGCGCGTCAAGGCGGCGAAGCGGCAGCGCGGCCGGGTCCTGCGCCAAAGCCTCAAGCCCGGCGAGCGCTACCGGAGCGACACGAAGGTCGACCTGCGCGTCGGCCGTTGACACTCGTATGCTCGCCTCTGCCGTGGCCGAGCCGCTCCTGACATTCGACACTCCTGATGGCCGCACGCTGGCGTACGCGCTGTGGGGCGATCCCGACGACTTCCCGGTCGTCGTCTTGCACGGCACGCCGGGTTGCCGGCTCGAGCGCTGGCCGGACGAGGACGTCTACCGGCGCGTCGGCATCCTCCTCATCACGCACGACCGCGCCGGGTACGGGCAGTCGACCCGGCGGCCCGGCCGACGCGTCGTCGACGAGGTCGACGACGTGGCCGCGCTCGCCGACCACCTCGGCCTCGAGCGCTTCGGCGTCACGGGCGGCTCCGGCGGCGGGGCGCACTCCCTGGCCTGCGCGGCACGCCTGCCCGACCGGGTGGTGCGCGCCGCCTGCGTGGTCGGCGTGGCGCCGTTCGGCGAGGCCGGGCTCCAGCGGGACGACTGGCTCGCGGGCATGGACCCCGAGAACGTCAAGGAGTTCGGCTGGGCCGATGCAGGTGAGGAGGTCCTGATGCGCGAGCTCGAGGCCGAGCACGCAAAGATCGCCGCCCGAGTGGCCGAAGACCCATCGGCCGTGCTCGGCGACTTCGACCTGAGCGAGTCGGACCGCAAGGAGCTGACTCGCAAGGAGCGCGTGCAGGTGATCCGCGAGTCGTGGGCCGAGCATTCGGTCAGAGGCGTGGGCGGCTGGGCGGACGACGACCTCGCGCACATCCGGCCGTGGGGCTTCGACCTCGCCGAGATCACGGTTCCGGTCCTGGTCAGGTACGGCGCAACGGACGTGCTCGTTCCCCCCGCGCACGGCGAGTGGCTGGCCGCGCACGTCCCGGGGGCTGTGGTCAAGGTCGACGGGGTCGCGGGTCACCTGGGCGAAGACCCGACGGAGGAGATCGCAGAGTCGGCTCGCTGGCTGCGCGACGGCGTGCCTCCCGACGGAAGCAGCTAGTGCAGCTTGAGATCCGATCGGCCGGCGACGGGGATCGCCGTCAGCTCGCGCAGCTCTTCGCGACGGTGGCCGAGGAGCGCGACGGGATCGCCACCGAGCCGCCGGTCGACGTCGACGCGTGGGCTGCGAAGTGGCGGCTCGACGGGACATTGCTCGCCGTCGCCGAGGGCGAGCTCGTCGGCTCGTTGAGCATCGAGGAGAGCCGCTTCGGCTTCGGAGAGCTCGGCATGGCGGTCGCGCGTGACTGGCGCGGGCGAGGGGTCGGCTCGGCGCTCGTCGCGGCCGCGATCGATTGGGCTCGCGAGCGCGGCCTGCACAAGCTCACGCTGAGCGTGTTCCCGCACAACGCTGCGGCGATCGCGCTCTACCGGAAGTACGGCTTCGTCGAGGAGGGCCGGCGAGTGAAGCACTACCGGCGGGCCAGCGGCGAGCTGTGGGACGCGGTCGAGATGGGGTTGCTGCTCTGAGTCAACGGCCGGCGGTCACCAGGTGCGGTAGGCCTGGCGGGAGATGAACAGGCCGTGGCTCGTCCGGTTGCGGCACGTCACCCCGGTCACTCGTGAGGCGCACGTGAACGGCTTCATTCGGAGCCTCCTGGTCGGGGACTCGCCCATCCTCGGCTGCCCGGGCAACAGCCGGGTCCCGGCTGCGTAACCGTTCTGCAACGGTGCTCCTCAGGCACTCCACACGACCTCGATCGGCCGGTCGACCGGCAGCGGCAGGGCCCGGGCCTCGGCCTCGACCGCGTCGCGCGCTCCGCGCGAGAGGCGTGTCCAGGCGTCGATCCGGACGGTGTGCTGCGCCCTGCGCCAGGTTCCGCGGATCTCGCCGTCGACGAGCAGCGCGCCCGGCCAGACACGGGACGTCCAGAGCCGTTCGCGCTGGTCCCGGCGCGGTACCAGCAGCTCGCGCTCGGCTGCTTGGAGGAGCAGGAAGTAGGCATCGCCGCTCGGCAGCAGCCGCGCCGGCGCGGCGGCCGTCTCGGCGGCGCGCAGCTCCGGCTCGTCTTCCGCGAGCAGCCACTCGTCACCGAGCGGTGACCGCACCGGCAGCAGCGAGCCCTCCAGCAACGCGAACGTCTCGGCCGCCGAGCGCCGCGAGATCCCCGCCCAGCGGGCGAAGCCGTCAGCGGTAGCCGGCCCGAAGACGTGGAGGTAGCGCCGGGCCAGCTCGCGGCGGGCGTGGGCCGGGTCGAGGTGCGGCACGTCGACCGTCCAGACGACCGGCGCCCGCGCGCCGCCCCAGCGGATGGCGATCGTGCCGGTCGTCGTCGCGTACCTGAGCTCGTTGCCGATCCGGAGCGCCTTCCCGAGCTCGCGGTCCGTCATCCGCTCGCCGCGGAGATGCGCATGAAGCCGCTCGGCCATCTGCTGCGCCCGCGACCGGCCCTTCTCGTCCTCGGGCAGCCGGGCGAGCGAGAAGAGCGCGAAGTCGCGCTTCGGGACGACGTAGACCTGGTAGCGCGGGCCCCAGAGCTGGGCGAGCGTGCGGTGTTCCCACGTCGACGGCTCGACGCCCTCGACCCGCGCGTGCAGCGAGAGCAGCGCGGCCCTCGGCATGCTGTCCTGCAGGCCGGCCCACGCCGCCCGCCGCAACGACGCCGCACCGTTCGGCAGGCGCGCGTCGAGCGCGCCTGCCCGCCGCCGGAACGCCAGGATCTGCGGCCGCGTGACCTCGAGCGGACTGGTCATACGAGTATCTTCTAGCGCCGTGGCGAGCATCGCCTGGATCTCGGTCTCCCCGGTCAAAGGCCTGGCTCTGCGCCGGCTGGACGAGTGCGAGCTGACCGAGGCCGGCGTCGCAGGCGATCGACAGTTCTTCCTCGTCGACGACCACGGCCGGCTCGTGAACAGCAAGGGCCTCGGCGTGCTCCAGCAGGTCGTGCCTCGCTTCGATGAAGAGGCCGGCGTGCTCGAGCTGGGCTTCCCCGACGGCACCACCGTCGCCGAGCAGGTCGCCGTCGACGGCTCGCTCGACGCGCAGTTCTGGGGCGTACCCGTATCCGTGCGCGTGGTCAGCGGGCCGTGGAGCGCGTCGATCTCCGACTTCGCCGGCAGGAGCCTGCGGCTCGTCCGCGCTCCGGGCCCCGCGACGGACCGCATGCGCAGCGGCGCGGCCACCCTGCTCGGCACTGCGTCCCTGCGCGCGATCGCCCGGGTCACCGGCGTCGAGGAGGTCGACGGTCGCCGGTTCCGGATGAACTTCGGCATCGACGGCCTGGACGAGCACGAGGAAGACGAGTGGCTCGGCCGCCGCGTCCGGCTCGGCGACGCGGTCGTCGTGCCCCAGGGAAACGTCGGCCGCTGCGCGGTGACGACACAGAACCCCGACACCGGCGAGCCCGACCTTGACACGCTGAAGGCACTGGCGGCCTACCGGCGCGAGGTGGAGACAACCGAGCCGCTGCCGTTCGGCGTCCACGCGGCCGTCGCGCAAGCCGGCATGGTGCGCGTCGGCGATCCGGTCTATCCGCTCTGAGCCCTAGTGGCGGAACCCCGAAGCCGTCGACTCGTCGTGGACCGGCACCGGCTGGCTCTCGAGCCGCGGTAGCTGCCGCTTCAGGTCGGCCAGGAGCAGGTCGGCCATGTCGTGCGTGAATCCGCGCCGTACGACCACCCGCAGCGCCGCGAGGTCCTCGCGGTTCTTCGGGAAGGTGTAGGCAGGGACCTGCCAGCCACGCTCGCGAAGCGCGTTGGAGACGTCGAACACCGTGAAGTTGTCGACGTCGTCCTTCACCTTGAAGGCGAACACGGGCAGCTCGTCGCCCCGCGTGATCAGCTCGAAGGGGCCGACCTCCTCGATCTCCCCGGAGAGCCGCCTCGCGACGTCCCGGGCGTAGCTCTGGACGTTGCGGTAACCCTCGAAGCCGAGTCGCAGGAAGTTGTAGTACTGGGCGACCACCTGCGCGCCGGGCCGCGAGAAGTTGAGCGCGAAGGTCGGCATGTTGTCGCCGAGGTAGTTGACCCAGAAGATCAGATCCTCCGGGAGCGCAGCGGCGTCGCGCCAGACGACCCAGCCGACGCCCGGGTACACCAGCCCGTACTTGTGGCCCGAGGTGTTGATCGACGCGACGCGCGGCAGCTGGAAGTCCCAGACCAGGTCCCGGTCGATGAACGGCGCGACGAACGCGCCCGAGGCCCCGTCCACGTGGACCGGGATGTCGAGCCCGGTCTCGGCCTCGAACGCGTCGAGCGCCTCGCAAATCTCCTCGACCGGCTCGTAGGAGCCGTCGAAGGTCGAGCCGAGGATCGCGACGACGCCGATCGTGTTCTCGTCGCACAGCTTCACGGCCTCCTCCGCCGACAGGTGGAACCGGTCGCCCTCCATCGGCACGAGCCGCATCTCGACGTCCCAGTAGTTGGCGAGCTTCTCCCAGCAGACCTGGACGTTGATGCCCATCACGAGGTTCGGCCGGTCGACGGGCTTGCCCTCCGCCCTGCGCCGTTTCATCCAGCGGCGCTTGAGCGCCAGGCCGCCGAGCATCGCGGCCTCGCTCGAGCCGGTGGTGGAGCAGCCCGTGGCCTGATCGGCGTCCGGCGCGTGCCAGAGCCGGCTAAGCATGTTCACGCACCGGGACTCGATCTCCGCGGTCTGTGGGTACTCGTCCTTGTCGATCATGTTCTTGTCGAAGCACTCCGCCATCAGCTTCTGCGCCTGCGGCTCCATCCAGGTGGTCACGAAGGTGGCGACGTTCAGCCGGGCGTTCCCGTCGAGCATCAGCTCGTCGTGGATGATCTGGTACGCCACGTCCGGCGCCAGCTGCTCATCCGGAAGCGTGTGCCGCGGGATCGTGGTGCCCTCCAGCCCGAACAGCGGCTGTACCGCGAGCTCGCCGCGGTCGTCCGTATGCAGGTGCGTGGGGCTCATGGTCGGTGCTCCCTTTCGTCGGCGTCCACGCCAGCCTCGCGGACAGGGGCAACTGCGGCCTCACCCGAATCGAACGATTGCCGAAGCCCGCGCGAGGAGTTGAATGGCGGCCATGAGCCGGCGCTTGATGGCGGGCTGTTTCGCGCTCGGCTCGACGTGCTTCCTCGTCGGCCCGTTTCCCGGCTACGAAGAGCTCGTCGGAGCGTCGGCCGACGCGATCACCTTCTTCGTCGGCTCGATCCTCTTCACCGCAGGGGGAACACTGCAGAGCCGGCTGGCCTGGTCCGAGCGACACGCGCCCGGCGGGGGTGCGGCCTGGTGGTCCGCGATCATCCAGTCCGCCGGCACCGTGTTCTTCAACGTCACGACGTATCAAGCGATGCACACCGCCTTGACCAGCCCGGATTACGACAGGCTCGTGTGGCGTCCCGACTGGCGCGGTTCGATCTGCTTCCTCATCTCGGGGGCGATCGCCTACCGCGCCTCGCCGCGTCGTGGGTGGCTGCCGGTGCGCGGCGGCGCGGGCTGGTGGCAGCCCGCTGTCAACCTGCTCGGCTGCGTCTTCTTCGGGATCTCGGCGGTCGCCGGCTACGTCGTCCCGTCCCGTGGGTCGATCCTCGACCAGGCGGCCGCAAACTGGAACACCGCCCTTGGCGCGGCGTGCTTCCTGGCGTGCGCACTCGACACCCTGCGCACCGGCAAGGCATCGAAGATGCCCATCGCGCAGCGTGTTCGCGAGCTCGAGCAGAAGCTCGAGGCCGACATTCGATAGATCGACGGTCGCGCGCCAGCGCGGGATCGGTAGGCGACGACGTCCGGGAAGCTCCCGGCACGGGTGACGGTTGTTGCTCATCCACAACGGCAGGCGTAGGCTCGCGCCCAAGTCCTCTACCCAGGGAGGTCCTCATGACCACCGCCAGCCTGCTCCCTGACGTCGGAATCGAGCTTCGAGAGGGTTCCGCCCAAGTCGGCGACGTGAACTTGCATTACGTCGAAGCCGGCGAAGGGCCGCTGATCGTTCTGCTGCACGGCTTCCCGGAGTTCTGGTTCGGCTGGCGGCGACAGATCGCGCCGCTCGCAGCGGCGGGCTTCCGGGTCGTCGCCCCCGACACGCGTGGCTACAACCTTTCGTCGAAGCCGGAGGGCTTCGAGTCCTACGGCGTCGACCTGCTGGCCGACGACATCCGCGGCTTCATCGGAGAGCTCGGTGCCGAGTCCGCGCAGTTGGTCGGTCACGACTGGGGCGGGTCGATCGCCTGGACCGTTGCAATGAACCACCCCGAGGTGGTCGACCGGCTCGCCATCCTCAACGCGGCCCATCCGCGGAAGCTCTCGAAGGGACTGCACCACCCGAGCCAGCTGCGGAAGTCCTGGTACTTCTTCTTCTTCGCCGTCCCGGATCTGCCCGAGCACGTGGTGCACGCCAACGACTGGCACTTCTTCCGCCACTTCCTGCACGACGCGAACCCGCAGTACTCGCCGGAGGAGATCGAACGCTACGTCGAGGCGTGGTCACAGCCGGGGGCAGCGGCCGGGATGATCAACTACTACCGCGCGTCGGTCAGACAGAACCAAAAGGAAGCCGCGGCAAAGCTTCGCCCGCTCTCGGCGCCGACACTGGTCATCTGGGGCGAGCGCGACTCCTACCTCGGTTCCGACCTCGCCGAGCCCGAGCACGACGACGTGCCCAACCTCGACCGCGTGGAGCGCCTACCCGACGCGTCGCACTGGGTGCATCACGACGAGGCTGAACGCGTCAACCAACTGCTGATCGACTTCTTCGCTGCCGCCGCGGGATAGGCGCTAGGACTCGGGCGGCCCCATCTCGCTCATAGGCGGCCGGCGTCGCCTGGGGCCAGAATCCCAAACCGCCGTTAGCTAGGGCCGAAGCCGCCGCACGGGCTTCCCGCGCGCAGCCGGAAGTCCCCCGCGTCGCGATTCACGAACTCCGGCTCGGCAACCACGTTCGCAATTGCGACGAAACCGCCGGCGGAGAGGTCGATGTTCCCCTCGGCGCCGTTCCAGAGGCAGTTCTTGCGGGCGATGTTGCCCGTGCCGATCGGCCCGGCCCACCAGGCCTCGATGTTGTGGCGTAGCCGGGAGTTGCTGATGATGTTCCTGGCGACGATATTGCCGCTCGATGCATAGGAGTTGGAGTATTCGCCACCGCCGGACTCGCTCGAGAAGATGACGCCCTCGCCGTTCCCGTCGATCACGTTGTTCGTCACCCGTGAGCCCTGGGCGTTCGGATAGAGCTGGATCCCGCGATCGGCGCTGTCGTAAATCAGGTTGCCGGCGATGACCGTCCCGACCGCGCCCTCGACGTAGATCCCGTGGTCGTGATTGGTGGGCGGCAGCCTGCCGCAGTCATGGATCCGGTTGTGCAGGAGGCTGACACTGTGTGCGACGCCCCAATGCTCGAAGCCGCCGCCGACGGTGATGCAGATCCCGGTGTGCCCGTTGGTGATCTCCGAGCCTCGGATCGTGATCCTCGATCCGTTGATCCGGACGTTCGGGGTGCGGTGCGAGCGGAGCACGAGCCTTGCCAAGACGACGTCGCGCGCCGTCTTCGCGACGTAGAGCACCCCGTCGATCGTGGCGCGCGAGCCTTGTGCGCTCTTCAGGTGAAAGCCGCCTCTGCGGATGGTGAGCGATTGGTGGAACGTGCCGCTAAGGCAGCCGACAGCGCCCGGGCGGAGGTGCCGGACGAACCGGCCGAGGCTCCCCTGGCCAGCCACGAGCGTCCTTGTACAGCCGACCGAAGAATGGGTCTCCGATGCCGAAGCACACGCCGCGGTCGAGATCAACACGGCTGCTGCGGCGACCATGGCAGCAGGCGACGACCAGCTGGATGCCCCGAGTCCGAACCTCAGAGCCTAGGACCCTAGCCGAAGGCTCGGACTGAGCCTCTCGTGCGTTGGCGGACTGAATTGGCCCAGCTCGAGATCAGGTCTCGCGGCCAAGCCGGCTTGCGTTCAAAGAGCGCAGGGACGTGGCCGTCACGTGCGCCGGTGTTCGGGAATGTCCCCCGAACGGTTCACCAGGCTCCGACGATGACGCTCATCGTCAGAGAGTCGCCGCGGATGCGGTCCATACCTAGACGAGACGCAGCATGGACCGTTTCAGCGGCGGTTGCCTGTGCGGCAACGTCCGAATTGTCGCGTCGGGACGCCCGTACCGGGTCGGCGCTTGTCACTGCCTCGACTGCCGCAAGCACCACGGTTTGACCAACTGCGGCCGACCTACGCGCTCTGGACCGTCCGTCGCGAGTCCTGGTTGCCGCCGTTTCCGCTCACGCGACGGTACGACCGCGATCGTGACGCCACGGGTCGCTTCGAGGAGAGGTCGCACGAACGTGCGGCTAGCGCTCGCGGCTTGCCCAGCTGCCGGCGCGCTTGGCGAGCCTCACCGCCGGGCTGCCCGTGTAGCGGCCGTCGATCGTCCACGGCCAGAACGGCGACAACCCCGCGCACAGCCAGACCGTCCAGGTGAACAGCGTGGGCGTCACGCCGAGCCGCGCTCGATTGCTTGCACCTGTACACCTCCCGTCCGCCCCCGCGGACACATCCCACCTAGATCGTGTGGCGGCGCCGGGCTGCCGTCAAGAGGCAGTTACCAGCCGCGGGTCTCGAGCAGCTCTTCCGGCCGCAGCGAGCCGGCTGCGAGGCCGCTCATCGCGTCGCCCAGGCCACTCGAGACGCGGGCCAGGATCTCGGGATCCTGGAAGTGCGTGGTCGCCTCGACGATCGCCTTCGCCCGCGGCGAGGGCTCGTCGGACTTGAAGATCCCGGAGCCGACGAAGACGCCGTCCGCGCCGAGCTGCATGCAGAGCGCCGCGTCGGCCGGCGTCGCGATGCCGCCGGCGGTGAAGGTGACGACCGGCAGCTTGCCGTTCTCGGCCACCCACTTGACCAGCTCGTACGGCGCGCGCAACTCCTTGGCCTCCGCGTAGAGCTCCTCCTCGCGCAGCGCGCCGAGCCGGCGGATGTGGCCGAAGACCGAGCGCATGTGTGTGACCGCGTTGACGATGTCGCCCGTGCCGGCCTCGCCCTTGGTGCGGATCATGGCCGCGCCCTCCGCGAGTCGCCGCAGCGCCTCGCCGAGGTTCGTGCAGCCACAGACGAACGGCACCGTGAAGGCCCACTTGTCCACGTGGTGCGCGGTGTCGGCCGGCGTCAGCACCTCGCTCTCGTCGATGTAGTCGACCTCGAGCGCCTCCAGCACCTGCGCCTCGACGAAGTGGCCGATACGGCACTTGGCCATCACCGGGATCGAGACGGCTTCCTGGATCTCGCGGATCTTGTCCGGGTCGGCCATGCGCGCGACCCCGCCCTCGGCGCGGATGTCGGCCGGGACGCGCTCCAACGCCATCACGGCGACGGCGCCCGCGTCCTCGGCGATGCGCGCCTGTTCGGCGTCGGTGACGTCCATGATCACCCCGCCCTTCAGCATCTCGGCGAGGCCGCTCTTGACCCGCATCGTCCCGGTTTCGGCCATAGTGGTGATTCTAGCCAGCGCTTGCCAAGCCGCCCGAATCGGCGTACCGTCGAGGTGCGGCCCAGCCTCTGGGGAGAGGAGGGCTTAGATGAACGTTGCGGCAGCAGGCACCACCGTTAAGGCTCCGACAAAGCGCTTTTGGGGTCTCCGTCGCCGTAGTCGTGCCGAGCACAGCGTCGCGTTTCCCGAGCTCGTCTGGCTGCACCATCTCCGTCAGGAGGAGCTGAAGAAGCGCGGCCACGATCCGTACGAGGGCCCGGCGGAGCAGCGCTACCGCCGCTACCTGCGCTGGTTCGAAGAGGAGCACGGCAAGATCGTCGACTCCTACTGGTGCATCAACGACGCCTCGGGCGTGGCCCTCACGGTCAAACGACGGCCGTTTCTGTTTCCGGACATCGTCCGCCTGCACTGGGCGACCGACTGGACGACCAAGGACAAGCCGAAGTTGATGAACATCCTCTACCGCGCCGAGGCGATCACGGTGCGCGTTCACGAGGTGCTGCGCGACACGAGCCAGCGGCTCGCGATGCAGTCGCTGTTCACGGTCTTCAGCCACGTGCTCGGCTTCAGCGAGACCGACCGGGCCCACAACGACCGCGCCGTCGCGGAGCTCGACCGGGAGACACGCGCAGAGCTGAAGGGGATCGAGAGCTACTACCAGCGCGCCGCGGTGCGCTCCGGCCAGATCGTCTACATCGGCGGGATGCTGCTCGGCGCGCTTCCGCTCTTGGCGCTGGTCCTGCTGGCCTTCGTGCTGAAGCTGGCCGACTCCGAGGACGCCGCGGTTCGGACCGGGCTCTTCTGCTTCGCGGCCGGCGGCCTCGGCGCGCTGATCAGCGTCATGTCCCGCATGACCTCGAACCGCGTCCGGGTGGACTGGGAGTTCGGCAAGGACACGCTCCGCACGCTCGGGGCGCTGCGACCGTTCGTCGGCGGCGTCTTCGGGCTGATGACGTTCTTTGCCCTGAAGAGCGGCGTCGTCGCCCTCGACATCGTGAACTCCAGCAAGAGCGCCTACTTCTACATCCTGTTCGCCTTCGCGGCCGGCTTCAGCGAGCGGCTCGCGCAGGACATGCTGCTCGGCCCCACGGTGGGAGCCGCAGCGGCAAAGGGCAAGCGGGCGGCCAAGGACCCGGAGGCCGAGGAGGCGCCTCCGCCCGAGGCCGAGGAGGAGCTCGAGCCGGCCACGACGACAGGAACGGGGCTCTGAGTGGCGGCGCTGACACAGGCCGCGCGCAAGCAGTACGAGCTCCTGTACGAGTCTTGCCTGGTGCGGCCGAAGCGCCGGGCGGCGGTCGACCAGCTCGTCGCCCGCATCAACGCCTCGCGTCCCCGCTACGAGAAGGTTGGCAAGGCGCTCGGGCTCCCGTGGTACGTGGTCGGGATCATCCACTCGCTGGAGGCGAGCGGGAACTTCACGCGCCACCTGCACAACGGCGACCCACTGACAGCCCGCACCACGCACGTCCCGGCCGGCCGGCCGAAGACGGGCAAGCCGCCGTTCACCTGGGAGCAGAGCGCGATCGACGCGCTGCGCGGGCAGGGACTCGACAAGTGGAAGGACTGGAGCCCCGCCGGCGCGCTGTTCAAGCTCGAGGGCTACAACGGCTTCGGCTACCGCGACCACCATCCGGACGTTCCGTCGCCGTACCTCTGGAGCTTCTCGAACCACTACATCCGCGGGAAGTACGTCGCGGACGGGCACTTCTCGCCGACCGCGGTCTCGCAGCAGGTCGGCGCCGCGCTGCTGCTGAAGCAGCTGTCCGGGGCCAAGGGCATCGCCGTGCAGCCGGGCCCGCGCGTGCTGCAGCTGGCCAACCCGCACGTGACCGGCGCGGACGTGGCCGAGGCGCAGAAGCTGCTGGCGAAGAACCCGTACGGCTCCTTCGACGCGGGGGCGGCCGACGGCGAGTACGGCGAGCTGACCGCCGGCGCGGTGCAGCGGGCGAAGTGGGAGCTCGGCTACCCGGCCAACGCGCGCGACAGCACCTTCGGCCCGCAGCTGAAGGCCTTCCTCTCCGGCAAGAAGCAGCTCCCGCCCCCCTTCAAGAAGCGGCGTGCTCAGCGCATGAAGCAGGCCGGGTCGCAACAGGCGATCCGCAAGCGCATCGTCCAGTGGGCGCTCTGGGGCTGCAAGAACGGCGCCAAGATCGCCTACTCGCAGAACGGCAACGTCCGCCTCTCGCAGCTCGGCAAGAACGCCTCGGTGCCGCTCGCGACCGACTGCTCCGGCTTCGCCACGCTCTGCTACTCGTGGGCCGGCGCGCCGAACCCGAACGCGGCGGGCGCCTACGACGCGCGCCAGCCGGCCTTCACCGGCTCGATGCTCGGGCACCTGCGCAAGGTCCCGAAGGCGGCGGCGCAGCCCGGCGACCTGGTGGTCTGGACACCGCCGGCGACCGGACAGCACGTCTGCGTGGTGGTCGCCGGCGGCTCCGATCCGATGCTCGTCTCGCACGGCGACGACTCGGGCCCGAAGAAGCTCCGCTTCTCGGCCGAGGACGCCTACCAGCGCAGCCACGGGCACGGTACTGCGGTCTGGTTGAGCGCCTTCTAGTAGAAACCGCACATGAGCATCGCCGAGACGCTGGGCCAGCTCGCCCTGTTCGCCGACCTGACGCCGTCGCAGCTGGAGGCGATCGCGCACTCGCACGAGGAGGACGTCTTCGCGGCCGGCGAGCGCGTCCTGCGCCGCGGGCTGAGCGGCGGCAACTTCTACGTGATCCTCGAAGGCGAGGCCGCGGTCGAGATCGACGGCGAGGCGCGGCACGAGCTCGCGCGCGGCGACTTCTTCGGCGAGATCTCCGCGCTCACCGGCGAGGCGCCGACGGCGGACGTGGTCGCGGTGACGATGCTGCGCTGCCTCGTGATCCCCGGCCAGCAGCTCGAGCGCCTCCTGCTCGACCGGCCGCAGTTCATGCTGCGCCTGCTGCGCATGGAGGCGCGGCGGCTGCGGAGCACGCTCGAGTGGCGGCCGTAGAGCGCCCGTTCCCGCCCGGCGACTACGACGTCGTCGTCGTCGGCAGCGGCCCGGGCGGGCTGCAGACGAGCTACTGCCTGCGGCACCTCGGCATCAGGCACGCGCTGCTCTCGCGGGACGAACGGCCCGGCGGGATGTTCCAGCGCTTCCCGATCTTCCAGCGGCTGATCACCTGGACGAAGCCGGACGCCCCTGTCGAGCGAACCTCGCGCGAGTACGAGTGGTACGACCACAACAGCCTGCTCGCCGAGGAGCCGGAGCTGAAGGCGCTCGTACCCGAGCTGATGGACCGCTCCTACGACCTTCCCTCGCGCGCCGAGATGGAGGCCGGCCTGGCCGCCTTCGCCGAGCGCGCGGCTATCGACGCGCGCTACGGCTGCACGTGGGAGTCGACCCGCTACGAGGGCGATCGGCTCGTGCTCGAGACGAGCGACGGCGAGTACCGCTGCCGCGCGGCGGTCTTCGCGCTCGGGGTCACGCAGGCCTGGCGCGCGGAGGTTCCCGGGCTCGAGCACGCGGCGCACTACGTCGACACGCGCGTGCCGGAGCGCTACGCCGGCCGCGACGTTTTCGTCGTCGGCAAGCGCAACTCCGGCTTCGAGGTGGCGCAGGGGATCCTGCCGTGGGCGCGCTCGATCGTGCTCGGCTCGCCGCGCCCGGTGCAAACCGACGCGCTCGCCCTCTCCGCCCTGCGCGTGCGCTACCTGCACCCCTACGACGAATACTCGCGCGGCGGCCCCGGCACCTACGTGATCGACGTGACCATCGAACGGATCGAGCGCGTCGGCGAGCGGCTGCGGGTGTCCACGCGCGGGACGACCTGGGACGGCGCGCTCGAGTTCGAGGTCGACGACGTCATCGCGGCGACCGGCTTCCAGACGCCGCTGCAGGACCTGCCGCAACTCGGGCTCGTGACGGTCGCGGACGGGCGCATCCCGGCGCTGACGCCCTTTTGGGAGAGCGTCTCGCTGCCCGGCGTCTTCTTCGCCGGGAACGCCTCGCAGGGCGCGCGCGGCATCGGCAAGCACGGCGCGGGCGCGAGCTCGACCTCGGTGAACGGCTTCCGCTACAACGCGCGTGTGCTCGCGCGGCACCTGGCCGAGCAGCTCGACGGGCGCGAGCCTCCGCGCAGGCCCGTGGCCGAGCTGGTGCCGTTCCTGCTGCGCGAGCTGACCGCCGCGCCCGAGCTGTGGGTGCAGAAGGGCTACCTCTGCCGCGTCGTCTCGGCGGCAGACGGCTCGTACGTGGACGAGGGTGTCGTCCCGCTCTCGTCGTTCCTCGACTCCCAGGGCCCGGATTCACTCGCCGCGACGGTGGAGGTCGACGAGGGCGGCAGGATCATGCCGATGCTCTACGTCCGCCGCGGTGGCGAGGTTCGTGAGCACCAGCTCGAGCCGCATCCGCTGCACGAGTACGAGGGCGAGCCGTATCGCAAGCAGGTATCGGGTCTCGTCTCGTGAAACGCGACGAGCTACGCGAGGCGCAGCGCCCGCTGAAGGAGTGGTACCGCGAGGACCCCGGTTCGGCGCGGCTGACGCTCCGAGCCGACGGCGAGCTCGGCTCGGAAGGTGTCGCCTGCTTTGTCGAGACCGGCCGCGCGCTCGTCGAGGCCGGCCTGCACCCGGCGAGCGGCGGCGGCGGTGCGCTCGCGTGCTCGGTCGACATGCTCCTCCAAGCCCTCGTCGCGTGCGCGGGCGTGACGCTGCGCTCGGTCGCCGTCAACCGCGGGCTCGAGGTGAGCGGGCGCGTCGTGGCCGAAGGCGACCTCGACTTCCGCGGCACGATGGGCGTCGACCGCGAGGCTCCGGTCGGCTTCACGGCGATCCGCCTGCGCTTCGAGCTCGAGTCCGATGCGAACAAGGAGGAGCTGGCCGCGCTACTCGAGACGACCGAGCGCTACTGCGTCGTCTACCAGACCCTCGCCGGCGGGGTGCCGCTCGAGGTGAGCCGCATTCGCTGAGGGACCCCGCGCCGCCCGGCGGGCGTATCTCCTCCAGACGCGACGAAGGAGGAGCGGTGACACGGCGTATCTTGTGCCTGCTGGGGAGCGCGGCGATCGTCGCCGGCGCCGGGGTGGCGAGTGCGAGTGCCGACGGGCTGCCGGTGCTGGGCGTGGATGTCGGCTCGAAGGGCGTGACCGTTCCCGGCACCGCCGAGCGCTACGTGACGTTGTGGTCGGGCCCGAAGACCACCGTGGTCGCCCGTGTCCGCCGGAACGGCGGGCACGTCGACCGCTCGAAGCTCCTCCAGGGCACGTTCACGGTCCCGGCCGTTGCCTACGACAGCTCGGCGAGCGGCCTCTCGGCCGACGGCAAGGTGCTCGTCCTGATCCAGCCGCGCGTCTCGTTCCCGCGAGCTCGCACCTCGTTCGCGGTGCTCGACGCCCAGCGCCTGCGCGTCCTCAAGCTGCTGCGGCTACAGGGCGACTTCAGCTTCGACGCGATCTCGCCGAGCGGCGACCGGATCTTCCTGATCCAGTACCTGTCGGCGAACGATCCGACGAAGTACGCGGTTCGAGCGTTCGATGTTCGAGCCGCGCGCCTGCTACCGGAGCCGGTCGTCGACCCGCACGAGGCCGACGAGCAGATGCGCGGCCAGCCGCTCTCGCGGGCGATGAGCCCCGACGGGCGCTGGGCCTACACGCTCTACGACGGCAACGGCAAGACGCCGTTCGTCCACGCGCTCGACACCAGCCGCGCCACCGCGCGCTGCATCGACCTCGACGGCCTCGAGGGAAACAAGTACCTCTGGCGCCTGCGCCTGGCCATCCGCGGCGGCGGGAAGCAGCTCGCCGTGCGCGACGGGAGCGAGACGGAGCTCGTCGTCAACACGAAGACGTTCGCCGTGAGCTCGCCATCCGCTCCGGCCGCGGCCCCGCAAGGGTCGAGCCTCACCTGGCCCTGGGCCGCCGGGGCCGGCGCGCTCGCGCTCGCGCTCGCCGCCGCCGGCCTGGTCGTGGCGGCTCAGAGGAAGAACGTGAGCTTGTCCGAGACCCAGCACTGAAGGCGCTCGCGCGTCCCGGCAGGGCTCGGCATGCTTCGCCCGTGCGGTCAGTATCGCGACCCATCTAGGCGAGAGCCCGGCGCAAGAGCCATCCGGCAAGCGCACCAAGTAGCAGCCCGGCCTCGGGTGCAAAGGGAACGTCGGAGGTCACGCTTACGAGAATGCCGAGCGCGAGCCCGATCACCGCCCCGACTACCGGTAAGAACCACGCTCCACGCAAAGGCCGCTCGCACTCTACTGCCGGAGCCAGAGGAGTTATGGGCCCGCCTGGATTCGAACCAGGGACCAACGGATTATGAGTCCGCTGCTCTGACCAGCTGAGCTACGGGCCCGCACGCCTAGCGTAACGCCGCCGCTGGATCCACAACGCCGGGTCGCCGGAGCCGGGCTTTGCCCGGCGGGAGGCTCGCTGTGGCACACCTGGACGAGGGCAAGCAAGAGGCGGCTCCTGAGACCGGCGAAGTGCACGTCCGCTCGCAAGGAGAGGCCCACGGGGGAACCAGGGGTTCCTCCGTGTTCGGCTACGGGCCCGGCTCGTCTAGCGTAACTGGGTCTTCGGGTTTGCTCCCGTGCAGTTCGGCTAGACGTGAACCGGGTGCAACCCTCACAATAGGCCGCGTTGTTCCGCACTCCAGGGCCGTCCACGAAGGAGGGTGGCGAACCGTGAAGGTCTTCCAGCACGAACGGCAGCTTCGAACTACCGGCGGGCTCGCTGTCCGCGACATCACCGAGGAGGTGGTGGACGCCGTCCGCGAGAGCGGCGTCGTGGACGGGATCGCCTGTGTCTACTCGCCGCACACGACCTGCTGCGTGCGGGTGAACGAGTTCGAGAACGGCTTCCTGGAGGATTTCGCCAACATGCTCAAGCGGCTCGTGCCGAGCGAGACCTACTACGCGCACGACGACTGGGACCGCCGCACCGAGAACATCTGCCCCGAGGACATGGACTTCGGCAACGGGCACTCGCACTGCATGGCGATGCTGCTCGGGACGGCGGGCGAGTCGATCCCGGTGCGCGACGGCGAGCTCTGCCTCGGCACCTGGCAGCGCGTGCTCTTCCTCGAGCTTGACCGTGAGCGCGACCGCCGCTGGATCGTGCAGGTGGTTGGTACCTAGCGCGAGAGCGCTTCGACGAGCTGTTCCTGGATCCACGAGAGGTACCCGTAGACCGCCAGCGCCGGCGCGCGCGGATCGTCGGGCCGTAGCTCGGACGCGAACGTGTCCTCCTGCACGTCGAGGCGCGTACCGAGGACGAGGCGCAGGTCGTTCAGCGCCCGCAGCCAGGTGTCGGCTTCCTCGGCACTGAGCCGGTCGCGGTCGAGCGTGTCGGCGACGAGCTCGAGCGCCGCGCGGCGGCCGTCGAGCAGCTCGCCGCCCATCAGGTCGCGGTACGCGCGCTCGTCGTCCTCGTCGTCGTAGGCCGGCGGGAACAGCCGGCGCAGTGACCGGTCACCCGGCACGCCGTCCAGGAGCGCGCGCAGCTCTGCGACCAGCCCGGCGAGCAGCGAGCGCTCGTCGCGCGAGAGCCGGAGCTCGACTTCCCCGCCGTCGCCGCGTTCGAACACGTCAGTCCTGCCGCATGGTCGCCCAGAGCCCGTGCGCATGCAGGCGGGCAACGTCGTACTCGGCCTTCTCGCGCGTTCCCGTCGAGACGACCGCCTTGCCCTCGTTGTGGACCTGGAGCATCAGCGTGGTGGCCTTAGCCTTGCTGTAGCCGAACAGCTTCTGGAAGACGAGCGTCACGTAGGACATCAGGTTGATCGGGTCGTTCCAGACGATCACGATCCACGGCCGGTCGTGCTCGAAGTCCTCGACCTCGCGCGGCGCCTCGACCTCGACCGGAGCGGCCGTGCTCACGCCACGCGGACGGAGTCGCCGTCGAGCTCGAAGACGAAGAAGTCGCGCGCGAGTGAGGGCACGGAGACGTTGTACACGGGGACGTCGCCGACCGTCCCCTGGAAGGCGCCGACGTGGGCATGGCCGTGCAGCGCCAGCTGGGGGTGGTGCTCGACGATCGGCGCGGCAAGGCGGTCAGAGCCGAGGAAGGCGTAGATCCCGCGCGGCTCACCCTCGAGCGTGCTCGCGCTCGGCGCGTAGTGCAGCAACGCGATCCGGTAGTCGCAGCCGGAGATCGCGGCCAGGCCCGCCACGAGGGCCTCCACCTCCGCGGTGGTCTCGGCGTACACCTGGCGCAGCAGCGGCTCGCCGAAGTCCGGCAGCGCCGAGGCGGGAAAGCCGCCGACGAAGCCCTTGGCGCCCGCGATCCCGAGGCGGGCGCCGTCGAGCTCCTGGATCGCGTGACCGCGGTCGATCATCCGCACGCCCGCTGACTCGAGCACTGCGGTCAGCTCGGCGGCCTGGTTGCAGTGCCAGTCGTGGTTGCCCAGCACGGCGTAGATCGGCGTCTCGACGGCCGCGCAGATCCCGGCGAGCAGCTCTCCCTGCTCGAGCTCACCATAGGTCGTCAGGTCGCCCGCGAGCAGGATCGAGTCGACCTTCCCCTCGATACGGGCGAAGGCGCGCTCGATCTCGTCGCGGTTGACCTCGTCGCAGTGCACGTCGCCCGCGGCGGCGACGCGAATCGGCCTGGCCATGAGGGCTGATTCAACCGATTGGAGCCGGCGCGTGCCGGGTATACGCCCGCACCGTGGCCGTGACGGCGACCAATTTCGAGCAGCTGCTGGACACGCTCAAGCGGGCCGGCGCCGCCCTCCGCGACGCGGAGATCCCGTTCGCGCTGGGCGGCGGCGTGGCGATCTGGGCCCACGGCGGGCCCGAGACGGAGCACGACCTCGATTTCTTCGTCAAGCCCGAGGGGGCCGACCGCGCGCTCCAGGCGCTCACCGAGCTGGGCTTCCGGCCGGAGAAGCCGCCCGAGGGCTGGCTTTACAAGGCGTGGGACGGCGACGTGCTCGTGGACCTGATCTTCGAGCCGGCCGGGATGCGCGTGGACGACAAGCTCTTCAGGCGCGCGACCGAGCTCGAGGTGAACGCCGTCCGGATCCCGGTCGCGCAGCCGAAGGACGTGCTCGTCTCGAAGCTCCTCGCGTTGCGCGAGCACGAGCTCGACTACGACCAGCTGCTCGAGATCGCGCGCACGGTGCGCGAGCAGATCGACTGGGACGACGTCAGGCTGCGAACCGCGCACTCGCCGTTTGCGAAGGCGTTCTTCACGCTCGTGGACGAGCTCGGCGTCTCCTCCTGAGCGCGCGGTACGGGTTGGCACAGAATCGGCGCACTTCCGTCACACTCTCGCGCGCTTCGAGCCGGTACCGTCCCTAGCCCCCTCCCACCCAGGGGCGCGCGTGAACATAAGGACGGGCGGCGCGCGGCGGGCTACGCGACTTTCAGGGCTTCGATCTCGCGGTTGACGGCGAGCTGCTCGAGCGCACTCGCTTCGATCTGCCGGACGCGCTCGCGGGTGATGCCAAGCTCGCGCCCGATCGCCTCGAGCGACGCCGGATCGCGGTCGCCGTTCAGGCCGTAGCGCCGCTTCAACACCTCCTGCTCGCGGTCCGGAAGCTGCGAGACCGCTCGCCGCAGCACGTCCTGCTCGAGGCTGACCGTCAGCTCCTCCTCGGGCTGCGCCTGTTCGGAGGCGAACAGGTCACCGAGGGCGGCGTCGCTGTCCGAGCCGATCGGCCGGTCGAGGCTCGTGATCGCCCGCGCGGCCTCGCGCACCTCGCGGAGCTGCTTGAGCGGGAGCTTCGCCTGCTGGGCGATCTCCTCGTCGGTCGGCTGCCGGCCGAGCCTCGGCGCCAGCGTCCGCTCCGCGCGCGCGATCTTCTGCTCGCGGTCGGCGATGTGGACGGGAATCCGGATCGTGCGCGACTTGTTCGCCACGCCGCGCTGGACGGCCTGGCGGATCCACCAGGTCGCGTAGGTCGAGAACTTGAAGCCGCGGCGCCAGTCGAACTTCTCGACCGCGCGGATCAGCCCGATAATCCCTTCCTGGATCAGGTCGAGCAGCGAGAGCCCGTGGCCCTGGTAGCGCTTCGCGATCGAGACGACCAGGCGCAGGTTCGAGTTGATCATCCGCTCCTTGGCCTCGGCGTCGCCGCGCTCGATCCGCTTGGCGAGCGCGACCTCTTCCTCCTTGGTCAGGAGCGGCCAGCGGCCGGCCTCGTTGAGGAAGAGCTGCAGCGCGTCGGTGGTGGCGACGGCGAGGTCGCCGTTGACGTAAGTGCTCTCCTCCTGCTCGCGGCCGCAGTCGTCGGTGACCTCGATCCCGCGCTCCTCGAGCTGCTCGTAGAGCCGGCCGATCTCCTCGTCGTCGAGCTCCTCCGCGGCGACGAGCTCGGTGAGCTGCGACAGGTTGACGCAGCCCTCGTCCTCGCTTCGGGCGAGCAGCGTCTCGAGCAGGCTCGTGTGTTCGCTCATAGCGGTCCCCTTCCCGCTTGGGGGCGCGTCGGAAACGAGCTTAGAGGAGCCCGCAGTAGCGTGCAGTGTTCGGCCAAGGGCCGTAGCCGCGGCCGCTGCGGTGCGCGCGCTCTGCGACCCACATCTGCTCGAGCGGCGTCCAGCGGTTGGCCAACCCCTTCCGCAGCAGGAAGCGCGGCGCATACGTGTGCATGAAGCCGCGGTCCATCTGCAGGCCGCCCCAGTACGGGTCGCCCGAGTCGCTCCAGCCGCCCTCGAAGCGGTGGATGCAGAGCCAGCCGCGTTTATGCGGTGGATGCGCCGCGAGCCAGCTGATGTGACGCACTTGGCGGCGCCAGTAGCGAAGCGCCCGCGTCGTGTGCAGCGGCGCCGCGGAGTGCGCGTGGCGCAAGCCGATCACCGTCTGCCAGCGCAAGGCCGTGCTGCGCAGGCGCCGTACCAGCGCGGGATTGACGTGGCGACGCGGGTTCACATGCGCCCCGGGGTGGCGCGAGAGCTTGGGCCCCGGCTTGAGGGGCAGGCCCGACGCCGCCGCCAGCGTCGCGGCCGCGGCCGCGCAGATCAGCGCGGCGGCAAGCATGGGCAGGAGCAGACGTTTTGGTTTCACCGCAGTGACCCCTCCTCTGGAGTCCGACGCTTCTCGGCTCTACCGGGCGCGTCCGCGGGCGGCGCGGCAGCACACGCTCAGTGGCCTGGTCGATTCGACCTTGTTCCGTCAGCGTTCGACGCCTAAACGTGCCGGCGGTTAGTGAAACCTCGTGGCGTTCGACACCAGCTGCGGCGCGAACCCGCTTGCTACGGTCGCTGGGATGCGCCGTCTGGTCGTCCTTTTGAGCTCGATCGTGGCGCTCGACATCGCCTTCTTCGCGGCCCTCGCGCCGCTGTTGCCGCGCTTCGTCAGCACGTACGGCCTGTCGAAGGGCGCGGCCGGCGTGCTGTCGGCCAGCTACGCCGCGGGAGTGCTGGCGGCCTCGTTGCCGAGCGGGCTGGCAGCGGCGCGCTACGGCCCTCGCCTGGCCGCGCTCGCGGGCGTCTCGCTCACCGCGGCTGCAAGCGTCGCCTTCGGCTTCGCCGACAGCGCCTGGATGCTCGGCGCGGCACGTCTGTTCCAGGGTGTCGGCAGCGCGCTCTCGTGGGCGGGCGCCCTGGCGTGGCTGGTGGCGGCGGCTCCACGGGAGCGGCGTGGTGAGCTGATCGGCACGACGATGGGCGCGGCGGTCTTCGGCGCGCTGCTCGGCCCGGTGATCGGCGCGATCGCGACCGTGGCCGGGGTGCAGTGGACGTTCCTCTGCGTCGGCCTGCTCGGCGTCGCGCTCGCGACGTGGGTTGCGCTCACACCCGGCGTGCCCGCCCAGCCGCAGCCGTTCCTCGAGCTCTTCCGCCGCGCCGACCGACGCCTGCTCGGAGGGATGTGGCTGCTGGTGCTGCCCGCGCTCCTGTTCGGCGTGCTGGCGGTGCTCGTGCCACTGCGGCTGCACGCCGAGGGCTGGGGCGGCGTGGCGATCGGCGCCGTCTTCCTCGTGACGGCGGGCGTCGAAGTGGTGCTCAACCCGCTGCTCGGGCGGTTCACCGACCGCCGCGGTTACATGCTGCCGGTGCGAGTTGCGCTCATCGGCTCGGCCGCGGTCTCGCTCGCCTTCGCGGTGACGCGATCGGCTCCGGCCGTGGCCGCGCTGGTCGTGGTCGCCGGCGTGGCGTACGGCGGCTTCTACACCCCGGGGATGACGCTCCTGACCGACGCGGCCGAGCGCGCCGGGATCTCCGCGGCCCTGGCCTTCGGAGCGATGAACGGCGCCTGGGCGGCCGGCAACGTGGTCGGCCCGGCGTTCGGCGGCTGGCTGGCCGAGCTCGCCGGCGACGCGCTCCCCTACCTCCTGCTGGCGGCGGTCTGCCTCGTGAGCCTCGCCGCGACCGAGCGCTTCTCGCCGCGTCAGCTCCAGCCGAGCTCGCGGCCGAGCAGCTCGTAGAGCCGCCGGTTCGGTTCCTCGAACTCGGCGGCGAGCCGCTCGCGCGTCTCCGGCTTCATCGGCTCGTACTCCCGCTCGTAGACGCGCGGGTAGGACTCGAGCCGGTGCGGCGGCGCCCCGAGGAAGTCGAGCACCCGCGCGTGCGTCTCTGCCGGCTCGTCGGCGAGGTCGTCGCTCGGCACGATCAGCAGCTGCTCGCGCGGGAAGACCGCGAGCCAGCGCTCGAGCTGCTCGGCGTAGCGCCCCCGCGCCTGGTAGGTGTGGCTCCACCATTCGCGGCTGAAGTAGCGCGGGTCGGCCACCAGTCGCTCGACCTCGCCCTCCAGACGTTCGTCCTCGGCGGCCAGCGCGTCCTCGAAGGAGAGCGGCTCGCGGCCGAGCGCGACCTCGTGGTGGTAGTGCGAGAGCGCGCGGTCGATCGGGTTGCGGACGAGGGCGACCAGCCGCACGTCCGGCACCAGCTCGCGGACGCGTTGCGGCCCGAGCGGGTGGAAGAGGTAGCTCGGGCTCGCCTCGCCGACGAGCTTGCCGCGCGTGCGGGCCCTGTTCGGGAAGTTCCCGCGATACCAGGCTGCGCCCCGGGCGTAGTGGCGGTCGAAGTAGCTGACCTCCTTCCAGGAGGGCCCGGTGATCGACGGGTGGCGGCGCAGGTACGAGTAGAGCGCCGTTGTCCCTGCCTTCTGCGCGCCGAGGATGAGGAAGTCCGGCAGCGGCCGCGCGGCCGAGGTGGCGCGGCCGTAGGTCCAGACCGCGTTGCGCAAGACCGCGCGGACGGGGTCCGGGAGGGTCGGGACGAGCTCGGCGAGGCCGCTCAACGGGCGGCGCGGTAGTCGCGCGCCTCGCGGACGAGCCCCTCGAAGAGCCGCAGGTCCTCCCCGGCCTCCGGATGCCAGAGCACGCCGAGCGTGAAGCGGCGCGACGGGTCTTCGAGCGCCTCGATCGTGCCGTCGTCGGCGCGCGCGGCCTGGCGAAGGCCCTCGCCCAGCTTGCCGAAGCCCTGGTGGTGATGCGACTTGACCGGCGCGTGCTCCCCCAGCAGCTCGCCGAGCTTCGTCTCCGGCTCGAGCGCAACGTCGTGCTCGGAGAACTCGCCGGGCAGCTGCTTGTGCTTCTCGTCGCCGATCAGCTCGGGCAGGTGCTGGACCAGGTCGCCGCCGAGCCCGACGTTCAGCAGTTGTGAGCCGCGGCAGATCGCCAGCACCGGCATGTCCCTCGCCAGCGCGGCCTGCAGCAGCGCCAGCTCGCCGCGGTCGCGCTCCTCGACGATCCCGTTCGTCGCCGCGTGGCGCTCCTGGCCGTAGGTCGACGGGTCGAGGTCGGAGCCGCCGGAGAAGACGATCCCGTCGAGCGCGTCGAGTGTCTCCTCGACCGCATCGTCCGAAGGCGGCACGAGCAGCGCGCGCCCGCCGGCACGTTCGACCGCCCGCACGTAGTCGGCCGGCACGAGCGCCGACTCCTCCTCCCAGTCGCCGAACGTGGCCCGCGTCAGGTACGTGGTGATCCCGATCAGCGGCCGCATCGGGTCGAAGTCTCTAGCGGTGCTGCTCGATCACGTTGTGGGCGAACAGCTCGTCACGGGCCCGAGTGTAGCGCCGGTTAGGTTTGCCCGATGCGCGACGGCACGAGAGTCGGTCTCGTCGGCTGCGGCAGCTGGGGACGGTTCATCCTGGGCGACCTGCTCTCGCTCGGCTGCCGCGTGAGCGTGGTCGCGCGCTCGCCGGAGAGCCGGGCGCGGGCCGAGGGCGCGAACCCGGTCGTCGGCAGTGTGGCTGAGCTTCCCGAGCTGGACGGCATCGTCGTGGCGACGCAGACCTCGACCCACGCGGCGGTGATCGAGCAGGCGCTCCAGCGTGGAGTGCCCGTCTTCGTCGAGAAGCCGCTGACAGACGATCCTTCTGCTGCCGCCCGGCTCGCCGAGGCTGCCGGCGAGCGGCTGTTCGTGATGGACAAGTGGCGCTACCACTCCGGCGTCGAGCTGCTGCGCGACCTCGCGCGCGGGGGCTCGCTCGGAGCGGTTCGCGCCCTGCTCACGACCAGGATCGACTGGGGCAACCCCCACGACGACGTAGACGCGAGTTGGGTGCTGGCGCCCCACGACCTCTCGATCGCGCTGGAGGTCCTCGGCGAGCTGCCCGAGGCGCGGGCGGCGGTTGCCGACGTCGACGGCGGCGAGGTTCAGGGCCTGGTCGGCCTGCTGGGCGAGCGGCCGTGGCACCGGCTGGAGATCTCGACTCGCTCGCCGGAGCGCCGGCGCGAGGTTCAACTCGTCTGCGAGCAAGGGGTCGCACTGCTCGCCGACGCCTACAGCGACCACGTGCTCGTCCGGCGGGACGGCGCCGACGAGTCCGAACGTGTGGAGATCTCGACCGCGTTGCCGCTGCTGCTCGAGCTGCGAGCCTTCGTCGAGCACCTCCAGGGTGGGCCGCCGCCGCGGTCCAGCGCAGCCGAGGGAGCGCTCGTCGTGCGACGGGTCGCCGAGCTGCGCGCGCTGGCGGGGGTGCCCGCGTGAGCCTTGCGGCCACCGTCTTGATCCCGACCCACGACCATGGGCGGACGCTGCTGCGCTCGGTCCCGAGCGCGCTGGCGCAGACGGTGACGGAGCTCGAGGTGTTCGTGGTCGGCGACGGCGCTCCCGACGAGACGCGCGAGCTGATGGCCGAGCTGGGCGCCACGGACGAGCGCGTGCGCTTCTTCGACAACCCGAAGGGCGAGCGCCATGGCGAGGCCCACCGGCACGCCGCGCTGCAGGAGGCCCGGGGCGAGATCGTCTGCTACCTGTCCGACGACGACGTCTGGCTGCCCGACCACGTCGAGGTGATGCAGAGGCTGCTGGCCGACGCCTACCTCGCGCACACCGTCGCGTTCCTGATCGACGTCGACGACCGGCTGCACGTACGCCGCGTCGACTTCGCGCGCGACCACTTCCGCGAGGTGCTGCTCGGTGGCGACAGCCGGATCCACCTCTCGGTGATCGGCCACACGATGGAGCTCTACCGGCGCCTGCCCGGCGGCTGGCAACCGGCGCCGGAGGGGATCTACACCGATCTCCATTTCTGGCTGCGCCTGCAAGCGCTCCCGGGAACACGGATCGCCAGCGGAACTCGCCCGACGGTGCTTCATTTCCCGAGCTCCATGCGCGTGGGCTGGAGCATCGAGGAGCGGATCGCGGAGATCGACCGCTGGCAGAAACCCGGGATGGCCGACGCGCTGCCGCAGCGGCTGCTCGACAACGTGCTCCCCGACCGCGCCGCGCTGGACGAGGCGCTCACGAGCCGCGAGCGGGAGGTGGTCGTGCTGACCGCCCGCGCCGAGGCGGCGGAGCGACAGGCCGCGGAGCAGCAGGCGCAGCTGCAGGCGATCGCCGACTCGATCACCTGGCGGCTCCGCGGGCGGCTGGCCCGCGTACCCGGGCTCAGAGTGGCTGCCAGGGCTCTAGCTCGGCTAGCAGCGCCTGCAACGGCTGGGCGTCGCGATCGCGATCCGACACGAGAGCGGTAGCGACAGGCCATTCGATCCCGAGCTCGGGATCGGCCCAGTTGCAGGCGAGCTCGTCGCCCGGGTCCCAGTACTCGCTGACCGCGTAGACGTGCAGCGAGGGCTCGTGGAAGTAGAAGCCGTGGGCCACCCCGTGCGGGATCACGAGCGCGCCGGGCCGCTCCCGGCCGAGCTCGACGAGCGCCGCGAGCCCCTCGGTCGGCGAGCCGCGCCGCAGGTCCCTGAGGCCGACGGACGCTCGTCCGACCGGGACCGTGAGGTAGTCCTCGTGGCGGACGTGGACGTGGACGCCCCGGAGGACGCCCGCCTCCGACCAGACCGCGTTCCACTGGATCGGCTCGGCCCCCGTGCCCCACTCGCGCCGGTAGAGCTCGGTGAAGACCCCGCGCCGGTCGGCATGGGCCGCCAGCGGCCGGAAAACCGTGCCCGCAGGGAGAGTCGCGACGGCCATACCGGCGTTTATACCTCCCGGTGCGATGCCTGTCTGGGCCGCCGAGATCGACGTTGACGAAAGGCTCGTGCGCGAGCTGCTGGCGCAGTTCGGGCTCGAAGGCGCCCGGCTGCGCAAGCTGGCGGAAGGCTGGGACAACAGCGTCTGGGTCGTCGAGGAGCGCTACGCCTTCCGCTTTCCGCGCCGCGCGGTCGCGATCCCGGGCATCGAGCGCGAGCTCGCGGCGCTGCCGAAGCTGGCGCCGCTCGTCCCGCTGCCGGTCCCGCGTCCCGCCTTCGTCGGGAAGCCGGCCGGCGGCTACCCGTGGCCGTTCTTCGGCGCCGAGCTGATCCCCGGCGTCGAGGCCGGCCTGGCCGAGCTCGACGACGCCGCGCGGCTCGAGGTGGCGCTCGAACTGGCCCGCTTCCTGCACGCGCTGCACGCGGTCGAGCTCGACGAGCCGCTGCCGCTCGACCCCAACGGGCGCACGGACATGCCGAAGCGCGCCGGATTGGCCCGCGCGGATCTCGAAGCGCTGGAGGGGCTCGGTCTCTGGCGGGTGCCGCCGGAGCTCTCGGGCCTTCTGGCAGAGGCCGAGCTCCTGCCACCGCCCGAGGCGCAGGCCGTCGTGCACGGCGACCTCCACTTCCGCCACCTGCTCGTGCACGGCGGCGCCGCGAGCGGGGTGATCGACTGGGGCGACGTCTGCCACGCCGACCCCGCGGTCGACCTGCCGCTCTACTGGAGCTTCGTGCCGCGCCGGCACCGCGAGGCGTTCCTCGACGCGTACGGCCCGTTGAACGAGACACAGCTGCTGCGGGCTCGCGTGCTCTCGATCCAGCTCTGCGCGGTGCTCGCCCGCTACGGCCACTCGGAAGGCCAGCCGGAGATCCTGCGCGCAGGGCTGGACGGGCTCGAGCGGACGCTCGCCTAGGCCAGGCCGGCGATCCACTCGGCGAAGAGCGGGTCGACGATCGCCTGCTTGCGGCCCTCGTCGGACTCGATCTCCGCGCGCGCGCGCAGGCGCTGCAACGCCTTCTGCGCGCTCGGCTTGGACAGCGCCAGCCGCTCGAGCACGGCCGCGCGGTAGGGCGAGCCCTCGCCGGCGATGATCGCGCGCAGCGTCTTCTGCTCGGAGGTGTCGAGCCCGCGCCACTGCGCCTCGAACTCCGGTTGCAGCTCCTCGAGCGCGGCGGCATGCGCTCGCTCCCAGTCCTCGAGCGTCGCCGTGCCCTTCGGCTCGACCTCCTCCCAGAGCCGGTGAGCGAGCAGCATCGCCCGCTGAGGGTGGCCTTTCGCGGAGGCGAGCAGCGGGTTGAGCGCCTCGCCGACCGAGCGCTTGGTCTCGCGGAAGCGCTCGGCGACGTACTCGGCGAGATCGTCGTCACGCAGGCGCCCGAGCCGCAGCGGCACGGCCGATCCGTAGAGCGGCGCCTCCTTGTGCTCGAACAGCTGCTTCATCAGCCCCGGCTCGGAGCCGGCGAAGACGTACGAGGCGACGTCACCCTGGAACTGGATGTGGCTGCGCAGGAGACCGTCGAGCGAGGGCACCTTGCGGATGTCCTGGAACTCGTCGAGCGCGATGTAGGCGCGGAAGCCGCCCGACTCATCAAGCCGCAGGGGCAGGTCGAGCAGGGCGTGCAGCGCCGGCAGCGGGTCGGTCTTCGGCTCCAGCTGCAGGCGCGCGCTGATCCCGAATGCGCCGAGCGACAGGCCGAGCCCGGTCTTCTGCAGGAACTCCTCGATTCGGCCGCGGATTGCCCCGCGGAGCTCCTTCGAGTAGGCCCGCTCGAAGCGGACCGCCACGTCGGCGAGCGAGACGACCCCGTAGAGGTCGACGAGCACCGGCACGAGGCCTTCCTGCCGCTCGCCGTCCGCGAGCGCGCGGCGGAGCAGGCTCGTCTTGCCGTACTTGCGCGGCGCGTAGAGACGCACGTAATGGCCGCCGACCGCGTGCTTGAGCAGCGCTTGGGTCTCCTCGTCGCGGTCGACGATCTGGTCGGGCTCGATCGGGCGCGAGTAGACGAACGGGTTGACGTCCGTGATCATGGTCGTCCCACAGGATACCGAGTAGTAGTCCCGACGGATACCGCGCGGTATCTCAAACGCGCTTACGGCAGCGTGACGTACTGCCCGAGGAACGCCCGCGCGGAGGGCGTGTCGAGGCGGTAATCCACGTTCGTCGACCGGCAGGGCGCGTCGCCCGTGACCGTCGTCCCGGCGATGATGTTCGTCTCCGAGGAGCCGGCGCCGAGGAAGTTCGGGCCGCCGGAGTCGCCGTAGCAGGTGCCGCCATCGCCGTGCGACGGGTTCATCGAGAGCTTCAGCCAGGCCTGCGTGAGCGTGTTCAACGTGCCGACGGTGCGGTAGCGGACGTCCTGGTAGTGGAACGTCTTCCCACCGGGGCCGCTCGTGACCGACTGGGCGCCATAACCGACGGGCGTGAACTGCTGGTCGCCGGCGAGACCCGCGAGCGAGCCCGCCGCCGGCAGCCGGGCGGGCGTGATCCCGCGGATGGTCTTGTCGAGCACGACGACCGCGAGGTCATGCGGGTCGCTCGAGTCCTGCTTGTAGTCGGGATCGCCGTGCCAGGTGCCCCAGTAGGTGCTGCTCTTGGCGCGGTCGAAGACCGACGCGAGGGTGACCTCGACGCGGCTGACGCCTAGGTCGCAGTGCTCGGCGGTTAGGAACACACGTGAGGAGATGAGCGTTCCCGTGCACTCCACCCACGTGCCGTCGGAGAAGGCCTGTGGCGCGAGCAGCGCGCCCACTTCGGGATGGACGTCCCCGTCGGGGACGCCGTTGGTGATCGCGCTGCCGGCCGCGGCGAAGACGAGCGCGGCCGCGAGCACGACGAAGAGACTTGCCTTGCGCATCTGGTTCCTCCCCTGTCCTCGAGGTCGCTGCGCAGCCTACCCCGAGAACGACCAGAGGTCGAAGTCGCTGACCAGCTCGTAGCCGATCCGCTGGTAGATGCTGTTCGAGGTCGGGTTGGCCAGGTCGGTGAAGAGGAAGCAGAAGCGCAGGCCGCTGCCGAGCAGCCGTTCCGTCACCGCCGCGGTCAGGGCGCTCGCGTACCCGCGGCCGCGCAGCTCGGGTGGCGTGTACACCGGGCCGATCCGGATCCCGTTCGGAGTGCGGCCGCCGAAGCCCGCCATCGAGACCACCGCGCCGCCGTCCTCCCACAGCACGAGCCCGCCGTCCGGGTCCTCCTCGCGCCGGTCGACGAACTCCTCGCTCGTCCCCGGCGGCGGCTCGGGCAGGGCCTCCTCGGCGAAGGCGTCCATCCAGCGGGCCGCGAGCTCGCGGTCGCCCGGCTCGTAGTCGCGCATCCGGCCGGGCACGCCCGTCGGTGCGTCGACGTGGTCGGCGCGGAAGGCCCGCTGCGCGATCTCGAGCCGCGCCTCGGCCGGCCACGCAGCGGCGAACTTGGCCACAGGCTTCTTCGGGCCAACGACGCCCGGGAGCGAGCCGAACTTCGCTCGCGCGTCCTCGAGCAGCGGCCCGATCGCCGCCAGGTCGTCGAGCTCCGAGAGGATCAGGTTGTGCGGCGGCGTCCGCATCGTCGCGCCCACGACCCGGCCATCGTCGTCGACGACGGCGAAGTACGCCGGCTCGCCGTACAGCGACGGCGACACCCGCAGACGCGAGCAGAGCCCGAGGATCAGGTTGTGCTCGGCCTCGCGCGCACCGAGGAACTCGCCTGCATGCGCGAGGAAGCCGTCGGCGCTCTCGTGCCGTGTGAGCTTCATGCCCGCGCGGCTACGCGGTGGCGAACCGCTTGGCGGCGCGCTCGCGCTTGCGGGCGGCCTCGATCTCGCGGTCCTTGGGCGGCGCGTTCGTCACGAGCTCGGCGAGCAGGCGGCTCGTCGCCTCGGTGACCTCGCCGACCGCGCGCTCGAAAGCGGCCTCGTTCACCTGCGACGGCTTGGTGAAGCCACTCACCTTGCGGACGTACTGCAGCGCCGCGCCGTGAACCTCGTCCTCGGTCGCGGGCGGCTCGAAGTTGAAGAGCGTGTGGATGTTCCGGCACATGCCCTGATCCTACGCGCTGTTGGTTTCTCGGCAGCAGCGCCGTAGGATCGCGGCATGACTCGACGATTGCTTCTCCTCGTATGCGCGGCCGCAGTGCTGGGTCTCGTGGGCACGGCCCCCGCGCTGGCAGCACAGAACTATCCGCTCAACTTCAAGACGTTCACCTTCGACGCCTCAGGGAGCGGCACCGTCCTCACGCCGGGCGGCTCGTTGCAGCTCGGCTCGCCCGGCGTCGCGCTTCCGTACGTCGACCCGTTCTTCAACTACTCGGGCGACGGCGTCGACGGCTCCGGCAACTACTACACCGGAACCTGGACTTCCGGCTGGACGCCCTTGTCGTTCCCCTTCAACGAGCTCGTCTCGTCGTGGAACGCGACCACGCCGTCCGACACCTGGGTCCAGGTCGAGGTGCAGCCGCAGCTGGACAACGGCCACGTGGCCAAGTGGTACATCCTCGGGCGCTGGTCGTCCGACGACTACTCGTTCCACCGCACCTCGGTCGGCGGCCAAGGAGACGCCGACGGCTTCGTCTCGATCGACACCTGGTTCGCGAAGGACCACCCGGCGATCGCGTACCGCTTGCGGGCGACCCTCTACCGAGAGACGACCGCCTTGGCCGGCCCGACGCTCAGCCGCCTGAGTGCGATCGCGTCGAACCTGACCAACCAGAAGGGCAGCTTCCCGAGCAAGACGACGCTGACCAGCCCAACCGGGCCCGACCTCGACGTGCCGTCGTACTCGCAGGAGATCCACCACGGCGACTTCCCGCAGTACGACAACGGCGGCGAGGCCTGGTGCAGCCCGACCTCGACGGCGATGGTGGTCGCGTACTGGTCGCAGTACAGCGTCACCCACTCGCACATGGACTACCGGCCGACCTCGACCGAATACTCGTGGGTGACGGCGGCCCTGCCGTCGCCGCCGCACCAGGATCCGTGGGTCGACTTCACCGCCCGCGAGGTCTACGACTACCACTACAACGGCGCCGGCAACTGGCCGTTCAATGCGGCCTACGCCGCCTCGCGTGGTCTCGTCGCCGACGTGACGCAGCTGCACAACCTGCGTGAGGCCGAGCCGTTCATCCAGGCCGGTATCCCGTTGGTTGCCTCGGTCGCGTGGAACTCGAACAAGCTCGACGGCGCGATCAAGAGCACCAACGGCCACCTGCTCGTGATCAGAGGCTTCAGCGCCGACGGCAGCAAGGTGATCGTCAACGACCCGGCCTCGCTCGACGACTCGGTCGTCAGGCACCTCTACGACCGCGAGCAGTTCGAGCGGGCGTGGATCCCGGCCTCGGGCGGAATCGTCTACCTGATCCGCCCGGTCGGCTGGCGGACGCCGTCGCTGACGGCTAACAACTCCTAGGCAGTTCGCAGACGAGGGGCGCGGGCTATCCGCGCCCCTCGTCGTCGCGCAACCAGTCGCCGACCGGGACCCTCGCGGCAAGCGCTGAGAAGTCGCCCTGGCGCATCGCCGTCGCCGCGTCCGCCGCCGCCTTGACCGCGACCCAGGTGAGAGCGCCGCCGACGCTGACACGCCGGCCGCCCGCGTCGGCGATCTCGGCCAGCGTGAGTGAAGGCACCGCAAGCACGTTGACCGGCTTCGAGACCGCGTCGCAGACCGCGCGGATCTCGTCGACCGACTTGAGCCCGGGCGCGTAGAGCACGTCGGCGCCGGCCCGCTCGAAGGCCTGCAGGCGCGCGATCGTGTCGTCGAGGTCGTCGCGCCCGCGGATGTGGTTCTCGGCCCGCGCCGTGAAGGTGAACGGGAAACCGAGCTCGACGGCCACCGTGGCCGCCGCCGCGACCCGCTCGACCGCGTGGTCGAAGTCGTAGATCCGCTGCTCGACGGGATCCCAGTCCTCGATCGAGCCGCCGACGGCGCCGGCCTTCGCGACCCGCCTGAGCGCGGCCGCAGCCCGGTCGGCCGAGGCGTCGTAGCCGTTCTCGAGGTCGACCGAAACCGGCAGCGCGGTGGCCGCGTCGAGCGCAGCGACGTGCGCGGCGACCTCGTCGAGCGTGAGCTTGCCGTCGAGCTTGCCGAGTGCGAATGCGAATCCCGAGCTCGTCGTCGCCAGCGCCTCGAAGCCGAGCGCCTCGAGCATCCGCGCCGAGCCCGCGTCCCACGGGTTCGGGATCACGAACGGCTCGCCCTCGTGCAGCGCCCGGAACGCCTCGGCCTTCCCCTCCTGCCTCGCGGACACCTAGCTCGGGAGCCAGTCCTCGCCGGCGCGGGTCGGCGCCCGCTGCGCGACCTTCGCGTAGGCCTCGTCGGGCTTGGTCGTGTCCTCGTCGACGCTCGCGCGGTGGCTCGCGGCGGTCTCGTCGACCGTGTAGCCGCCCCAGTTCTCGCCGACCGACTTGTCGCGCGCGCCGACCGCGACCAGCAGGCAGCGCGAGTCGCCCGCGCCGACGATCACGTGCTTGGCCCCGGGCGGACAGTGGACGAAGTCCCAGGCGCGCAGCGGCCGCTCCTCGCCCTCGACGATCAGCAGTGCCTCGCCGGCGAGCACGAGGAAGTCCTCTTGGTCTTCCTCCCAGTGGTACATCGCCATCGCCTCGCCGGGCGCGAGCGTGACGAGGCTGATCCCGAGCTGCACGAACTCCGGCTCGCCCTCGAGCCGCGAGTAGGCCCCGCGCCCCTCCGCCGCCCGCCAGCTCGCGTCGCGCGCATTGAGCACGTACCACCCGGGCCCTTGCGGGACGAGCCCGTGCTCGGTCAGCTCCAGCTTCGCCTCGGGAACCATCTACGCCGAGCCTAGCGCGGCTTCTCCCAGACCGAGACGTGCTTGCGGCTCTCGCTCGTGAAGGGCTCGCGGTTCCAGTCCGCCCAGCGGTCGCGCAGGCGCAGGCCGGCGAGCTCCGCCATCAGGTCGAGCTCCGACGGCCACACGTAGCGGAACGGCATCGTCAGGTAGTGCCAGGTTCCGTCCACGAGCGAGAAGTGGTGCGAGCGGAGCCCCTGGTTGGCGACGTCGTACTCATCCAGCCCGACGTGGTCGGCGCTCAGGTTGAACGGGCGCGAGGTCTCGCCGGGCGGCAGGCGCTGCAGATCCGGGACCATCACCTCGACCACGAAGCAGCCGCCGGGCTCGAGCTGCGCCGCGGCGTTGCGGAAGGTCGCCACCTGCTCGGCCTGGGTGAGCACGTTCTGGATCGTGTTGAAGACGAGGTAGGCGACCATGAACGTGCCGTCGGCCTTGGCGCTCGTGAAATCGCCGAACGTGACGCCGATCTCCTCCGCGCCGGGCTTCTCGCGGAGCCGGGCTGCCATCGCGTTCGAGAGCTCGATCCCGTGCACCGGCACGCCGCGCTGCGCCAGCGGGACTGCGATCCGGCCCGTCCCGATCGCCAGCTCCAGCGCGCGGCCGTCGCCGGCGAGCTCGGCGAGTAGGTCGACGACCGGGTCGACGCGCTCCGGGCTGAACATCTCCGGGTAGGACTCGTCGTACCGCGCTGCGACCGGTTCGTCGAAGTAGCCGTCTTCGCTGTTCACGACGCCGAATCTACACTTGACCGGTGGCGACGATGGCCGACCTCGACGCGCTGGCGCTGGCCCTGCCGCAGGCGACCAAGGAGCTCTCCGACGACGGCCGGCCGGCCTACAAGGTGCACGGCAAGCTCTTCTGCTGCCAGCGCAGCCGGCGGCCCGACGCGCTCGATCCCGAGACCGGCGAGCGCCTCGACGACGTGCTGATGTTCCGCGTCGCCGACCTGGACATGAAGGAGCTGATGGTCGCCGACGCCCGCGGGATTTTCTTCACCACGCCGCACTTCGACGGCTACGCAGCGGTGCTGGTGCGGATCCCCCAGCTGGCGCGGCTGGAGCGTGACGAGCTCGAAGACCTGGTCGCGGAGGCCTGGCTGACCCGAGCCCAGAAGCGCGTGGCCAAGACCTGGCTCGCCGAGCACGCCGTTGACTGAGCTGCCGCGGTCGGTCGTGCTCGTCGAGGGCACGAGCGATCAGGTCGCGATCGAGACGCTCGCCGAGCGGCGCGGAGTGAACCTGGTGGTCGAGCGCATCGAGATCGTCCCGATCGGCGGTGCCCACGCAATCGGGCGCTTCCTGGCGCACTTCGGCCCGCTCGGCGTCCCGCTGGCCGGCCTCTACGACGCGGGCGAAGAGCGGGAGTTCAGTCGCGCTCTCGGTGACGAGCTCGAGCGACGCGGCTTCTACGTCTGCCGGCCCGACCTCGAGGGCGAGCTGATCCGCGCGCTCGGCGCGGCCGCGGTCGAGGCGGTGGCCGAGGCCCACGGCGAGCTGAACGCGTTCCGCACCCTGCAGAAGCAGCCGGCCTGGCGCGGGCAGCCGGTGGAGGAGCAGCTGCGGCGGTTCATGGGCAGCGGCGGCAGCCGCAAGATCCGTTACGCGCGCCTGCTCGTCGAGGCGCTCGACCCCGACGCGGCGCCCGTGCCGCTCGACCGCGTGCTGAACCGGGCGCTCAGCGCCGGCCGAGGCTGAGCACGAGCGACACCTGGCCGCCCGCGGGCAGGACGCGCCCCGGGAAACGCGGAGACTGCGACACGACCCGGCCGCGGCGGACCCGCCTCGACCGCGCACGACGAACCTTGCCGACCGTGCAGTCGGCCCGCATGAGCAGGTCCGCCGCCACGCGGAGCGTCTTCCCGCGGACGTCCTGCACGCTGCAGAGGCCCGGCCGGTTGCGGTGCGCGGTCACGTGCCACGCCCCGTTGCGATGGGTCACCCACGCGCCCGCGAGGTCGAGCCGACCGTCGCCGTCGAAGTCGCCGGCCGCGAACGTGTCCGCGAGCCCGAACCAGAGCGGCCCCTCGAAGCTCGCATCGCCGCGGTTCAGCATCACGGCCAGCGCGCCGCCGTCGCTGAAGACGAGGTCCGGGCTGCCGTCCGCGTTCAGGTCGCCGCTCAAGAGGCGGCTCGCGAAGACGCGCACCGGGAAGTAGCGCCTGAGGCGAAAGGTGCCCTCCCCGCGCCCGAGCAGCATCGTCACGTGCTTGCCGCGCGGCGCGCGCGGGCTGGCGACGGCCACGTCGAGGAAGCCGTCCCGGTCGAAGTCCGCGATCGCAAGCGAGTTCGGCGCGCCGCCGGCCGCGTAGTTGGCCTTCGCCCGGAAGCTGCCGTCACCGCGGTTGAGCAGGACCGACACCGACCCAGAGGTGTTCGCCGTGACGAGATCCGGGTGGCCGTCGCGGTCGAGGTCGCCCGCCGCCACTGCGACCGGCCCGATCCCGGTGCCGTAGTCGTCCTTCGCCGCGAGCGTCCCGTCGCCGCGGTTGAGCAGCACCGAGACGGCCTTGCGGTCGGCGTCGGCGGTCGTGACGTCGAGCAGGCGGTCGCCGTCCAGGTCGGCGAGTGCGACCGACACCGGCGAGGCGGCGGTCGGGTAGTCCACGTGCGGCGCGAAGCCTCCCTGGCCGTCGTTGACCAGCACGCTGACGACGCTGCTGTGGGCCTTCGCGGCCACGAGGTCGGTGCTGCCGTCCCGGTTCAGGTCGCCGGCCGCCAGCGCGGAGGGCCCGCCGTCGAGCCGGTACTCGGCCTCCTGGATCGCGAGCCTCCCGGTCGGCGTGCCGAATGCGAGCCAGACCGCCTCGTCCTGAAAGCTCCCGAGCGCGAGATCGGACCTGCCGTCGCCGTTCAGGTCGCCGGCGGCGAGTGTCTCGGCGTCGCGGTGGCCGCCGAAGCCCGCGGGCACGCTCGGGCCGACGCCGGCCGCGAACGAGAGCCGCGGCGGCACGGCCGACCGCGCCAGCCCGGCTGTGAGCGTCAGGCCCAGGGCGGCGAGCAGCAACGCAGTGGTGCGGGTGACACGACTCGGTAGCGTTCCACCATGATCGCATCCCGACTCAAGCGCCTGTTCGCCGGCGGCAGCGCGGGCAACGAGCACCTGACGCTCGTGGTCGCGGCCCTGCTGCTGGTGCTGCTCGCGGTCGAGGGCGCGACGATCCTCGACGTCGGCGCGTTCCTGACCATGCACGCCTTCGTCGGGATGCTGCTGATTCCGGTCATCGCGCTCAAGGCCGCGAGCACCGGCTGGCGGCTGCTCTCCTACTACCGCGGCGGCGAGGAGTACGTCAGGCGCGGTCCGCCCCACATCGTGTTGCGCACGCTGGTCGCGCCCGTGCTCATGCTCTCGACCGTCGTCCTGTTCGGGACCGGAGTGGCGCTGCTGGCGCTCGGTCAGACCGAGGGCACGATCGTCGGCTTGCACAAGGCGAGCTTCATCGTCTGGTTCGGAGCCGCCGGCCTGCACGTGCTGGCGCACCTGCTGCGGCTGCCTCGACTCTGGCGGCTGCAGGCCCCGGGCGTCGCGCTGCGCATCGGTCTCGCAGGCGCTTCGCTTGCCGCGGGCGCGGTGCTGGCGACGGCGACACTGCCCGTCGCCGACCAGCTGGAGGACCACGCGACAGGCCACATCGGCTTCGACGAGCGCTAGCTCTCAGCTCGTCACCGCGACGACGACCTTGCCCCGCGGGTGGTCCTCGCCCTGGTAGCGCACCGCTTCGGCCACGTCGGCCAGCGCGAAGCGCCGGTCGATCGCCGGGGCGATCGTGCCCTGCTCGAGCAGCTCCGCCAGCAGCTTCAGGTCCTCCCGGTTCGGCTTGCACAGGGCGAAGAGCGCCTCCTGGCTGCAGCGCACCGAGCCCAGCTTGGTCCCGACGATGTGGCCGAGCGGCCCGAACACGCGATTCGTCTTGGGGCCGCCGATCAGGACGACCTTCGCGTCGGGCGCGAGCACCCGCCTGGTGTCTTTCCACGAGCGCGTGCCGGCGTTGTCGAAGACCACGTCGTAGCGCCGCTCGCCGCGGGTGAAGTCCTCGCGCGTGTAGTCGATCACGTGGTCAGCGCCGAGCGAGCGCGCCTGCTCGACGTTCGGCGTGCCGCAGACCGCGGTCACCTCCGCCCCGAGCCACTTGGCGATCTGGACGGCGAACGTGCCGACGCCTCCCGAAGCGCCCTGGATCAGCACCTGCTGGCCCGCCTGCACCTGGCCCTTGTCACGCAGGCCCTGCAGCGCGGTGAGCCCGCCCAGCGGCGTGGCCGCAGCCTGTTCGAAGGAGATGTTCGCCGGCTTCAAGGCGATCGCGGCCGACGCGCACAGGTACTCGGCCAGCGCGCCCTTGCGCTCGCCGAACACCTCGTCGCCCGGCTTGAAGCCCTCGGCCTCTGGACCGACCGCCTCGACCACGCCGGCGAAGTCGACGCCGAGCAGCGGCGACTTGGGCCTGAAGAAGCCCGTGTCGGGCCGCGCGATCAGGGGCACACCCGTCAGCCAGTACCAGTCGAGCCGGTTCAGCGCCGCCGCGTGGACGCGCACCAGCACGCCGTCGTCGCTCAGCTCGGGTCGCTCGACCTCCGTCAGCTCGATCGCCTCCGGCGACCCGTACCGCTTGCGGCAAGCCGCCAGCATCGTCGTCTCCTCCTCTGCCGCCAGTGCCATTGCCATCGCCATTGCCCGCTCCCTTCCGTACGCTGTAAGCTTATGGCGTAAGATATACGTACAGCGTAAGATCTGTCAATGGCCGCTCAACCGCAACCCCGCCTGCCCCTCAGCCGCGACCGCATCCTGCGGGCCGCGCTCGAGCTCGTCGACGAAAGCGGGATCGACGCGCTGACGATGCGCAGGCTCGGCCAGGAGCTCGGCTTCGAGGCGATGTCGCTCTACAACCACGTGGCCAACAAGGACGACGTGATCGACGGGATGCTCGACCTCGTCTTGGACGAAGGCGAGCTGCCCGCACCGGGCGGCAACTGGGAGACGTCCATCCGCGAGAGCGCGGTCTCGGTCCACGCGGCGCTGCGCAAGCACCCGTGGGCGGCCAACGTGCTGATGTCGTACCCGAGGGTCCGCCCCAAGCGCCTGCAGTACATGGAGTCGCTGCTCGGACGCCTGACCGAAGCGGGCTTCTCGGCCGACACGACCTACCACGCCTACCACGTGCTCGACGGCCACATCTTCGGCTTCTCACTCTGGGAGAGCGCGCACACCTTCAGCGCCGAGGAGGAGTCAGAGATGCAGGAGCTGTTCGAGAAGGTGATCACGCCCGACGCGTTCCCGTACCTGCGCGAGCACGGCCGCCAGCACATGGTCGAAGGCCCGCACCACGACGTGAGCGCGTTCGAGTTCGGCCTCGACCTGATCCTCGACGGCCTGAAGAAGATCCACGCCGCCTCGTAGGCGGCGGCCGCCGCCGGCCGGGCGCGACCGGCGACGCGCTGTCCGTAGAGTCACGGCATGGAGACGGCGACGCAGGCGCTGCACCGGCTGACCTCGTACGAGCCCGGCCGCGACTGGGACCAGCCGATCGACGATCCCCGCGTCCTGCAAGACCTCGTCACGAACGAGATCGAGCGGCTGCCGTGGTTCTACAAGCGCTACGCACAGACGCTGCCGCGCGTGGAGCTGCCGCGTGAGCTGCCGGCGACCTCTGCGCCCGCGGTCAGGGTGCTGGCGGGTACGGCCGAGACCGTCCCCACCGACCTCGACCTGCCGCAGCTCTCGCGGCTGCTGCACCTGGCCGCGGGCGTCGTGCGCACGGCCGAGCGGCCGTTCGGCACCTGGCTCTTCCGCGCGGCAGGCTCGGCGGGCTCGCGGTCGCCGTTCGAGGTCTACGTCGCGGTGCCCGACGGAGGTGAGCTGCCCGCGGGCGTGCACTGGTACCACCCGCAGGACCACGCGCTCCTGCAGATCGGCCCGCCGCCGCGAGCCGGCGCGCCCACGATCGTCGTCACCGGCATCCCGTGGCGCACCGGCTGGCGCTACCGCGAGCGCGGTTACCGGCACATCTACTGGGACGTGGGCACGATGCTCGCCCAGTTGCTCGCGGCCGCCGACTCCGTCGGGCTCGACGCCTCGCTCTACACCCGCTTCCCGGATCGGGCGGTCACCGTGCTCGTCGGCGCTGACGGCGTGCACGAGTGGCCCGTGGCCGTCGTGGCCCTCGGCGGCGGCCCGGCGCTCGAGGCAACGGGCGAGGCTGCGGCCGGCGAGGTGGACGCGGCGCCGATCGAGTTCCCGCTCGCCACCGAGGCCCAGCGAGCCGGGGACACGGACGCGCTCGGCGACCCCTGGGGCCGCGGCGCGCCGGTGGACGTTCCCGAATCCGGCTCGGATCCGGTTGAGACAGTCGTCCTCGCACGCAGTTCGCAACGGCGGATGGACGCAACCAAGAGCCTGACAGGCAGCGTCGCCAACAGCGTGCTCGCCGTCTCGCTACGCGGCGTCGACCTCCCCCACTTCGTCGTCGTCAACGCCGTCGACGGCTACCAGCCGGGCGTCTACCGCTGGCCCGACGCCTCGGCGCCCGTCCACGCCGGCGACCTGCGCCGGGAGCTCTACCGCGTCTGCCTCGACCAAGGCCTGCCGCGCGACGCCGCCTTCGTCGTGATCGGCGCCGCCGACGTCAGCACCCTCGACGACCGCGAGTACCGCGCGGCCCAGCTCGCCGCCGGCCTCGTCGAGGGCCGCCTCCACCTGGCGGCCTACGCGCTCGGCGCGAGCGCCTCCGGGATGACGTTCCTCGACAGCGAGATCCCAGGGTTCGTCGGCGAGCCGCTCGACGGCCTGCTCTTCACCTGCGTGGGCGTACCCGAGTACCAGCCGAGGCCCGGCGGCCTTCCGGGTGCGCCGAGCGAGATCCGTACGGTGGACCCGCGGCTCGACGACGAATAGCTACGTGCCGGGCTTGATCGTCATCAGGAAGACGATCACCACCAGCACCCCGAGCAGCGCGCGCGAGAGCCAGACGAGGTTGCGCAGCCGCAGGCCGAGCTCAGGGCTCGGCCCCTCCGCGGCCAGCCGCCCGCCCGCGGCGCCCATCGCGCGGCCGAGAAAGCCGAACGCGATCAGCGAGACGAGCGCCCAGAGGATCAGGCCCCAGGTGATGAAGGGCTCGCTCCAGTCCCAGTTGCCGTTCTCCACGAGCCCGATCCCGGCCACCAGCACCGTCAGCGAGGCCGGCAGCAGCACCCAGAGCACGACGATCGACGCGTTCTGAACGAAGAAGGCCGTCTTCGCGGGATCGGCGGAGCGCTTCGTCAGGATCCCGAAGGCCTGGATCGCCACGCCACCACCGATCCAGACCATCGCGGCCAGGATGTGCAGGAATAGCCAGAACTCGTACCAGGTCACGGAGCGACCTTAACGCCCGGGGCGGCGGCCCTAGGTGGCGGCCTCGTCGTACCGCGGCAGACCGTCGTCCGGGAGCTGCTCCCAGGGCGCCTTCGAGGCGACGAAGGTGTGGAACGACGGCCGGATCCCCGGGTCGCCGTCGAGCGCGCCGAGGCGAATCCCGATCTGATCGCCCTCGGGCCACTCGTTCCCGAACAGGCTCGAGCCGCAGACCGAGCAGAACGCCTTCACTCGCCCGCCCTCGGGGCGGTAGACGCTGATCAGCTCCTCGCCCTGCAACAGCTGGAACCCTTCGCGCGGCACGCGGCCCTGGGTCTCGCCGAAGGCGCCGGAGTGCTTGCGGCAGCGCAAACAGTGGCAGTGGCTCGCCCAGACGAACGGCGCAGTCACCTCGAAGCGAACGCCGCCGCACAGGCACGAGCCTTGGAGCGGGTTGTCGGCGCTTGGCTGTCGCACTGCCGTCGGGATCATCCCATTCGGGCGAGTTCCCCGACACAAAGGCTGAGAGCATTCTCCGATGGCCCGCCCCGACGTCACCGCCCGCTGGCTCTCACAAGGTCGCCGGCTGAGCGCGCGGGTAGAAGCGGCGCGTCCTCGTCATGCGACCGTCGACTTCGGATTTCGGCTCCTCGAGCGGGACTCGTCGATCGGCGGCGGCCTCCTTGCCGGCGCGCTCGCCTACCGGCTCTTCGTCCTCCTCCTGCCGACCGCGCTCCTCTTCGTCTCCGGCCTCGGGCTCTACGCCGGCGCCGCCGACAAGAGCACGAGCGAGGCCGCGAGTGAAGCGGGCCTGCACGGGCTGGTCGCCTCGCAGGTTGCGTCGGCGTCGTCGAGCAACGCCCGCTGGCTCGTCTTCCTCCTGATGGTGCCCGCGGTCCTCTACGCGACCGCCACTCTCTACCGCGCACTGGCGATCGTGCACGGGATCGTCTGGCACGGGTCGGGCCGGGGCGGGCGCGCGACCCCCGGTGGGATCGGGATGCTGTTCGGTGCGTTCCTGCTCGTGATCACCGCCGCCCAGATCGTAGGCTGGATCCGGCGACACGACCAGCTGGGCAGCCTTACCGCCCTGTTGGTCTACCTCGTGCTCGCCGGTGGCGCGTGGCTGCTGGTCTCGCTCCAGCTGCCGCACCCCGACCTCCCGTGGCATGCCTTCCTTCCCGGTGCCGCGCTGGTGGGCATCGGCCTGCTGTTCGTGAACGTGTTCAACGTCTACGTCACGACTCGCCTGGTCGAGGGTCGCGCGGACACCTACGGCGCCCTCGGGATCGCGACCGCGGTACTGCTGTCGCTCGTGATCGTCGGCCGGCTGATGGTCGTCTCGGCCGAGCTGAACGCCCTGCTCGCGCCGCCGGACGGAGAGGCTTGAGACGGACCGTGCTCCTGACGCTCGTGGCCGTCGCCGCGCTCGGCGCCTGCGGCACGGCTCGAGCGAGCGCGGGCGAGGAGCAAGCGCTCGCGAAGCGCTACGCGCCGGTGGTCAGGCTCGTCGAGCAGAAGGACGAGTGCGGCCCCGGCGAGCCGTACCGACCGCTGGACGTCGACGCGCTCTTCGGCCAGCCGACCGTCGCGCTTCGTGGCCCCTGGAACGGGTCCGACCTCGTCAAGATCGGGCCGACCCCGCACGATCTCGCCGGCGGGCTCTACGAGTACCACCTCGACTTTCCGGGCGATGCACTCAACCCCGGCTGCGGTTACGAGCGCTGGGGCCGGCGCATCTCCGAAGGACACAAGCCGACGGTGTATGCGCACGTCGCCACGGATCCCGCGCACCCGGGTCGGCTCGCCCTGCAGTACTGGCTCTTCTACGTCTACAACGACTGGAACAACCTGCACGAGGGCGACTGGGAGATGATCCAGCTCGACTTCGACGCCGCGAACCCCGCCGAGGGGCTTGCGAAGCGGCCGTCCAGCGTCGGCTACAGCCAGCACGAGGGAGCGGAGCAGGCGACCTGGGGCGACGACAAGCTTCAGCTCGTCGACGGCACCCATCCGGTCGTGTATCCGGCGGCCGGCTCGCACGCGAACTTCTTCGACGAAGGGCTGTTCCTGGGAAGCTCGGCCGAGCAGGGCGTCGGCTGCGACAACACGAACGGTCCTCACGACGACCTGCGGCCGGCCGTCGCGACGATCCCGAGCGACCCGGCTCAGGCTCGGGCGAAGTTCCCGTGGATCGACTTCCAGGGCCGCTGGGGCGAGCTCCAGCCCGCGTTCTTCAACGGTCCGACCGGCCCGAACCTGAAGACGCAGTGGACGCAGCCGATCACGTGGGCGGAGGACTGGCGCGACCAGAGCTTCACCGTCCCGGCCGGGAATGCGTTCGGGACGGCCGCCACGGACTTCTTCTGCCACGCGATCGGCAACGGCTCGAGGGCATTGGTCCAGCTCGTCCACCGTCCGCTGCAGTTCACCCTGGTGCTTGCGGCCCTGGCGCTGCTGCTCGTCTACGCCCTCTCGCGGACCTCCTGGCGCCCCGCCGCGCCTCTCCGTCTTGCGCGCCGGCGCGCCTGGGGCCAGACGCTTGCCGCGTCGGCGCGGATGTACGCGGCGAAGCCCCGACTGATGCTCGGGCTCGGCGTCCTGTTCATTCCGATCTCGCTCTTGACGGCGCTCTTACAGACGCTGGTGGTGCACGGGACCGACATGCTCGGCGTCGAGACAGGTAGCGGAACGGGCGGACTGCTCGGCTTCTTCGTGCTTGCCATCGGAACTGCCCTGACGCTGCTCGGCCTCGGTCTGGTCCAGGCGGCGACGGCGCGGGCGCTCGTCGAGGTCGACCAGGGTCGCCCGGTCGGGCCCTCGCGCGCCTACCTGCTCGCCACGGACAGCGTTCGGCCGCTGCTCGGCGCGTTGGTCGTCGCCGCGATGATCGTCTCACTGCTCGCAGGCTCGATCTACCTGATCCCGGTTGCCGTCTGGCTGGCGGGTCGGTGGGCCCTGGTCGCCCCGAGCATCGAGCTGGAGCGGCTCCGCGCGCTTGCGGGCCTGCGCCGGAGCCGCCAGTTGGTTCAGGGCGCCTGGCTGAAGGTCGCGTCGTTGATCGTGGTCGGAGCGGCGCTGTCGATCGCCGTCGGCCCGATCGTAGGCGCCGTCCTGATCCTCGCGACCAGCGCGCCGTTCTGGCTCGTCAACGTGATCGCAGGCCTCATCTACGTCGTGACAATGCCGCTGGTGGCGATCACGACGACGTACGTCTACTTCGACCGGCGAGTCGGGGAGAAGCTCGTGGAACCTGCAACGGCGGAGTTGCCCGCCGAGATCGAGTTCTCCGGCTAGCCCCAGGCGAGGTGAACCAACCGGTGGCCACGCCAACCCCTGACGACGTCCGGCGGATCGTCGCGATCGCGAACCCTGTCATCCGCAACCTCGAGATCACGTACTGCTACTCGCGCCTGGCCGCGGCGTTCGCGGCGCGCACCGGGGACGGCGCGAACTGGTGCACCTACGCGACGTGGGCCTCGCGGCAGGCGGGGCGCACGATCCGGGGCGAGGACTTCGTCGAGTGCCTGGAGCTCAAGCTCGGCGAGCGGCGCTGGCTGCTCCATCCGCTGGCGACGCTCGGGCGGCGGCTCGTGCGCCGCGGCCTCTTCCAGCCCGAGTCGCGGCTCGGACGCCTGACGGCTGCGCTGCACACGCCGTTCGACGCGTTCGAGCGAGCCAGCGACGCCGTCGCGCGCGGCAACCGGAAGGTGTTCGAGGAGATCGGCTTCGAGTTCGCACGCTATCTCGACGAGTGCGTGCCTGACTCCGCGGGTCTCGAGTCCTTTCTCGACGGCCTGCGGCCGGGCGACCCGCCGGAGGGTCAGCGCTACCTGCGCCAGGCCTTTGCGCACTACGAACGCCGGCGGCTCGAGCGCGACCCGAAGGCGCGCGCGGAGCTGGCCGTCCTGGCAAATCTCGAGATCGGCTTCCACGAGCAGACGCGCCTGCAGCCCGAGATCCGCGAGGCCCTCAACGCCGCCTACCGCACGCCCGAGGCCCTCGGGCGGCGGGCGCTCGAGGCGCTCGTCCCGGCGGCAGCCGAGTGGTGGGCGATCATCCGCAAACCGGCTGCCGCCGTCGCGGGCGCCGTGGCGGCGGCCGCACAGCGAAGTGCGAGCAGGGTCTCGCGGGAGGCGATCACGGAGTCGTTCATGGTGCTCTCGCTGCCGGGACGAGTGCTGGCGCTGGGCACGAACCTGACCGACCCGTACCCAGAGGCACTCGCGCAGCCGGTCGACGCCGACCTGCTGGAGCTCCTCGCCCGCTTCGAGCCGTTGCCGCCGGCCCCCGACGACTGCGGCGCGCGCGACTGGTCGGAGCTGAACGAGCGAATGCACTACATCGCGCACCTGTTCCGCGTGTTCCACCTGGACGAAGAGCTCGCGCGCCCGCCGTTCACGCCGGACCAGGTCGCCGCCTTCAGCCGGGGCGCCGTGCCCGAGGGCGATCTGGGCCGGTGACGTCGTGCAGCAGGCCCTGCTGGTGGGCGCGTGCCACCGCCTCGAGACGCGAGTGCGCCCCGAGCGCGCGCAGGACATGACGGACGTGGTTGCGCACCGTCTCCTTGCTCAGATGGAGCATCGCCGCGATATCGACCGTAGACGCACCTTGGCCGAGCAGCTGCAGAACCTCGTTCTGTCTCGGCGTCAGCATCGCCGGGGGCGCTTCCGAACGAGGCGGGCCGAGCAACGCGACGCCGAAGACCGCGTGACAGGAATCGCCACCCGGAATCGCGACCGAGCTGATTTCCGCGCGCCGCCGCTCGCCGTCGGCCGTGAAGACCTCGACCTCGTAGTCCGTCATGGGTGCGCCGCGCAGCTTGCGGTGCAGCTGGCGCTGAATCGTCTCGGCGTACCCGGGCGCCGCCACCGAGCTGAACATCCGGCCCACCAGGTCGCCGAACGCGGCGCGGCCGGCGTCGTTGATCCAGGTGACCGTACCGCCACGATCGACGATCGCGGCCGGGATGCTCAGCCGTTCGAGCGTCGCCGTCAGGTCGAACTTCCGACGCTCACGAGCCATTGCGGTCGATCCTGCTCGCCACTCACCCTCACCTGCCAGGTCGCTTGAAGTTTACGCTCCCCTCGTGCCCAACGACACGAAGATTGCCGTCATCTACTACAGCGCCACCGGCAACGTCCACAGACTCGCGCAGGCCGTTGCCGAAGGGGCGGAGAGCGCCGGGGCAGAGGTCCGCCTCAGGCACGTCGAAGAGCTCGCGTCCGAGCTGCTGATCTCACAGAGCCAGTACTGGGGACGACATCGTTCGGAGGTCGCCGAGGCGCCCGTCGCGTCGCTCGACGACCTCGACTGGGCCGACGGCATCGCGTTCGGGTCGCCGACGCGTTTCGGGAACATCGCCGCCCAGCTGAAGCAGTTCATCGACGAGGCCGGCGCGCTCTGGCAGGCCGGGAAGCTGGCCGACAAGGTCGCCACGAGCTTCACCGCCTCGCAGACGGCTCACGGCGGCCAGGAGACGACCATCCTCGCGCTCCACAACACGCTCTACCACTGGGGGATGCTGATCCTGCCGCTCGGCTACACCGTGAGCGAGGTCTTCGCCGCGGGCGGCAACCCGTACGGCGCGTCCTTCGTCACGGGCCACACGGTCACCGGCCCCGACGAGGGTGCCCTCGCGGTCGCCCGCTACCAGGGACGGCGGCTCGCACACTTCGCCGCCGTGATCGCGGAGGCTCGGCGCAACGGCGCGTTCGCCGTCGAGCGGCCGGGCCCGGAGAGCTTCGCCAGCTCGGCCGGCAAGGAGTAGGCTCGATTTCGTGAGCTCCTTCGACACCGCCCTCGAGCCTGCAGTCTCACGCGACCAGTCACGGGTGCTGTTCGGCCAGACGATGGGGCTCGTGGCGGTCACGACGGGCTTCTTCGCGCTGGGTGCCTACGTCGGGCGGGACCTGTCGCGGGGCTGGGGCATCGTCCTGTTCATCGCGAGCTTCGGCCTGCTGCTCGGGCTCAACTACGCCGCCCAGCGCTCCGAGCGCCTCGCGATCGGCTTCCTGTTCGGCTTCGGGGCCCTCGTCGGGCTCGCGACCGCGCCGACGATCGCCTACTACGCCGAGACGAACCCCCAGTCGGTCTGGCAGGCGGGCGGCGCGACCGCGCTCTTCATTGCCGGCTTCGGCGCATTCGGGTACGCGACGCGCCGCGACCTTTCCGGCATCGCGCGCGTGTGCTTCTGGGCGCTGCTCGCGCTGATCGTTTTCGGGATCGTCGCCATCTTCGCGAACATCCCGAACAGCGCGCTGATCTACGCGATCGCGGGCCTGGTGATCTTCGCCGGGTTCACGATGTACGACTTCCAGCGGCTGAGAAAGACGAAGGACATCCGCGCGGCTCCGCTGCTCGCAGCCTCGATCTTCCTCGACGTGCTCAACGTGTTCCTGCTCTTGCTGTCGCTGTTCAACCGACGCTAACTAGCCTGAAGCGATGCCTGCCGCTTCCATGGCGGACTTCGAAGGCGATCTCGACCGCCTCTACCAGCTGCCGCTGAACGAGTTCACATCGGCCCGCGATGAGCTCGTCAAGCGGCTGCGCGCGGAAGGCGAGCGTGAGAGAGCGCAAGAGATCAAGACGTTGCGCAAGCCGTCCGCCGCCGTCTGGCTCGTGAACCAACTCGCGTGCGAGCGACCGGTCGACGTGCAGCGGCTCCTCAAGGCAGGCGAGTCGCTGACGAAGAGCCAGGCGAACGCCGTTGCCGGCAAGTCGGCACAGACGTTTCCCGAGGCCAGACGAGCTGAGGAGCGCGCGCTCGAGCAGCTGGCGAAGGCCGCACGCGAGATCGCCGACCGCGCGGGCATCGGCTCGCCAGTCGTGGCGAAGACAACGGAGACGTTGCGAGCGGCGTCGCTGAGCGTCGAGGGGCGTGAGCTGCTACGGCGCGGGCGACTTACCGAAGAGCTCGAGCCACCTGGCTTCGAGGCACTGACGGGCATGGAAGGGCTCGCGCAGAAACTCGCTCCAGCGAAGAAGAAGCCGCCGCGTGGCGACGACCGGGCCGAGAAGCGACGAGCACTGAAGCAAGCCCGGGAACGCGTCCGTCAGCTGCGCGCCGAAGAGCGGGAGCTGGCCACCGCGGCGCGGTCCGCGGCGCGGGAAGCCAAGCGAGCCGAAGCGGAGGCTTGGGCAGCACGAAAGCGCGCTGCCGATGCCGACGAGAAGGCGCGGGCGATGTCCGATCAGCGCAAAGCCGCGGAAGCCGACCTCGACCGGCTCGGGTAGCCGGTCCTCCTAGCCGCCTTAACGCGCAGCGATGTAATCGTGTAGGAACTGGATCTCGTAGCTCTGTTGTCTCGACTGGAACTTGACGAGGTCCCCGATCGAGATGATCCCGGCCACCTCTCCAGCATCGACCACCGGGAGATGCCTGATCCGCTTGTTCGTCATGAGCGCCATGCACTCCGCGATCGGGGTCTGCGGCGTCACGACGATCAGTGGTGAGGACATGATCTCCCGAACCGACGTCTCCGCGTCCGTGCGCCCCTCGAGCGCGACACGGCGGAGGTAGTCACGTTCGGTGACGATGCCGGTCACGTCGCCGCTGTCCGTCACGAGCAGTGAGCCGACGTTCTTCTCCACCATCAGCTCGACCGCTTCGAGAACGGAGGCAGCCGCCTCGATCTTCAGCACTCTGCGGCCTTTCTCGGAGAGAATCTCCGATACCTGGCTCAGATCGCCCACCTGTCCCCCTGATAGCTAGTGATAACGGAACGGGCTCCGACAGCTTGACGAGGACTCGCCCCGGACGCAACAGGTACGTCTCGAAGGACGATCCTCACTGTGCGACGACGCGCCGGTACTTCCACGCCGAGAGCGGCGCGAAGACGGCGACGATCCCGAGCGTCCAGGCGAGCGCCAGCCAGACGTTGTCGCCGGCCGGGATGCCGAGGAAGAGCGCGCGGGCGGCGTTGACCATGTACGTGAACGGGTTGTGCTCGGCGATCGGCTGGAGCCAGCTTGGCATCGACTCGACGGGCACGAACGCCGAGGAGACGAACGTGACCGGGAAGAGGATCGTGAAGCCGTACGCATTCGCAGCCTCCGGCGACGACGACGAGAGCCCGATGAAGGCGAACACCCACGAGAACGCGTAGCCGATCAGCAGCATGAGCAGGATCCCGGCGACGACCTCCCCCACGCCGCTCGAGAAGTTGAACCCGATCAGCAGCCCGACCGTGAACATCACGACGAGCTGGAAGATGTTCGTCACGACATCGCCGAGCGTGCGCCCGGTCAGCAGCGCCGAGCGGGTCATCGGCAGCGAGCGGAAGCGGTCGATCAGCCCCTTCTTCAGGTCGTCCGAGAGCCCGAGCGCCGTCACGAAGCCGCCGAAGACGATCGACTGGACGATGATCCCGGGGATCAGGAAGTCGACGTAGTCGAAGCCGGGGGTGCTGATCGCCCCGCCGAAGACGTAGACGAAGAGCAGGATGAAGAGGATCGGCTGGACCGTGAAGCCGACGAGCAAGTCGGGCTGGCGCGGGATCCGCAGCAGGCTGCGCTTCGCCAGGACGAGCGTGTCCGAGATGCCGTAGCGCAGCGTCTTCACCGAGCCTGCGCCTCCGCCTCTTCGCTCTCCGGCTCGGCCGCATGCCCGGTCAGGGTGAGGAAGACGTCGTCCAGCGTCGGGGAGCTGACGGAGATGTCGTCGATCGCGATCCCCGCGTCGTCCAGCCGGCGCACGGCATCGGCGATCGTCCCGCGCCGCTGGGAGACCGGGACGCGGACGGATCCGTCCTCGAGAAACGGGCGATCGCTGGCGATCGAGACGAGCGCGGCGACGGCCTCTTCCCCACGCTGCTCGTCGCAGAGATGGATCTCGAGCCGCTCGCCGCCGACCTGGCTCTTGAGCTCGCCCGGCGTCCCTTCCGCGATCACCAGGCCCTGGTCGATCACCGCGATCCGATCGGCGAGCCGGTCGGCCTCGTCGAGCTGCTGCGTGGTGAGCAGCACGGTCGTGCCCTCCGAGACGAGCGCCTCGATCGCGTGCCAGAGCTCGATGCGGCTGGGGAGGTCGAGCCCGGTGGTCGGCTCGTCGAGGAACAGCACCGGCGGCCGTGCGACCAGCGCAGCGGCCAGGTCGAGGCGGCGCCGCATCCCGCCCGAGTACGTGCGGACAAGCCGATCGGCGGCGTCGGCGAGGTCGAAGGAGGCCAGGAGCTCCCGCGCGCGCGCCTGCGGGCGCCCCCGCGGGAGGTGGTAGAGCCGGCCAACCATGTCGAGGTTCTCGAACCCGGTCAGGTTCTCGTCCACGGCGGCGTACTGCCCGGCGAGCCCGATCTGCTCGCGCACCTTCGCGGCGTCGCGGACGACGTCGAAGCCCGCAACGCGCGCGGAGCCCTCGTCCGGCAGCAGCAGCGTCGTCAGGATGCGAACGGCCGTCGTCTTACCGGCACCGTTCGGGCCGAGCAGCCCGAACACGCTGCCCGGCGCGACTTGGAGATCAATCCCGCGAAGCGCGTGAACGTCGCCGTAGCGCTTACGCAGCCCAGCGGTCTCGACGGCGGGGGCACTTTGCACCCTCTCTACGCTAGCTGTCGGTGCAGCGGCGCCTTTCGAGGCCGGCCCGCACCGGCCTAGACTGCGTTGTGGCCGCATGCCCGTCGTGCGGAGAGTCGAACGCCGAGTCGGCGAGCTTCTGCCATGCATGCGGAACGGCACTCGGCGCAGTGGCCACCGCGGTCGCCCAGCGCCACGAGGTCCGCAAGACGGTCACGATCCTGTTCGCAGACGTGGCCGATTCGACCGCGCTCGGCGAGCGCCTCGATCCCGAGGCACTGCGCGCCGTCATGTCGCGCTACTTCGAGGAGATGAAGGGCATCGTCGAACAGCACGGCGGCACGGTCGAAAAGTTCATCGGCGACGCTGTCATGGCCGTGTTCGGCGTTCCGGTCACGCACGAGGACGACGCGTTGCGCGCGGTTCGCGCCGCCGACGAGATACTCGAACGTGTCGACGACTTGAACGACGAGCTCGGCGAGCGGTACGGAACCAGGATCGCGTTGAGGATCGGCGTCAACACGGGACCGGTCGTCGCCGGCGATCCCGGGTCCGGCCAGCCCTTCGTCACCGGCGATGCGGTCAACCTCGCGAAGCGGCTCGAGCAGGCGGCGCCGGCGGGGACGATTCTGATCGGCAAGGCGACCTATCCACTCGTCAAGGACGCCGTCCAGGCGGGCCCGCTCCAGTCGTTCCCTGTGAAGGGCAAGTCCGAGCCGGTGGCTCCGTTCCAGCTCGAGGCCGTCGACCGGCTGGCGGCCGGCATCGCTCGAGCCTTCGGCCGGCCCTTCGTGGGAAGAAACGAGGAGCTCGCGGCGCTCGAGATCGCCCTTCGCCGAGTCGCCGAGGAGCGCACAGCCCGCCTGTTCACGATCCTCGGCCCGGCCGGTATCGGCAAGTCGCGGCTCGTTGCCGAGTTCGCGGCCTCGTCGGATGCCAGGGTGCTCGAAGGGCGTTGCCTCCCCTACGGCGAGGGCATCACGCTCTGGCCCTTCCGCGAGATCGTCGGCTCGCTCGGGGGTGGCGAAGGCATTGCCGCTCAGCTCGCCGGTGCCGGGGACGCGGACCTCGTCGTGGAGCGAGTCCTCAGCGCGATCGGCGCCGCACCGGGCTCGGCCTCGGCGGAGGACACGCCGTGGGCGTTCCGGCGCCTGTTCGAGTCGCTCGCGGAGGCCCGCCCGCTCGTCGTGATCCTCGAGGATGTGCACTGGGCGGCCTCCGCCCTCCTCGACCTGGTCGAGTACCTGCTCGGGTGGCTCGACGGGCCGGTGCTCCTCGTCTGCGTCGCCAGGCTGGACCTGGTCGAGCTGCGGCCGGCGTGGCTGAACCCGCGGCCGAACGCGGACTCGCTCGTCCTCGAGCCCATGGACTCGGACGAAACCGCAGCGCTCCTGGACGGGCTGAGGACCGATCCGCAGGCCCGCGCACGAATCGCGGAGGCTGCGGAGGGAAACCCGCTCTTCCTCGAGCAGATGGCCGCGATGCTCGCCGAGCAGCCCGACGAGGCCGAACCGTCGATTCCCCCCTCGATTCAGGCCCTTCTCGCCGCCCGCCTCGACCAGCTCGACCAGGTCGAGCGCGCCGTGATCGAGCGCGCGGCGATCGTCGGCCGCGAGTTCTCGCGCGCCGCCGTGACCGCGCTCTCGACGCCGGAGCTGGAAGCTCCACTCGCCGGGACGTTGATGGCGCTCGTCCGCCAGGAGCTGCTCGTCCCTTACACCTCGGCCGAGGGTCGGGACGACCTCTTTCGCTTCGCTCACATCCTCATCCGCGACGCCGCCTACGAAGCCGTGCCGAAGACGGTTCGGGCGGAGCTGCACGAGCAGCTCGCCGAGTGGCTCGAGAGGCGTGACGCGCCGATCCCGGAAGAGATCGTCGGCTATCACCTGGAGCAGGCCTATCTCGCGCGAACGGAGCTGGCGCAGCCGGACGGGCAACTGCGAGCGCTCGCCACCCGTGCCGGCCTCCGGCTCGCAGCGGCCGGACGGCGTGCCCTCGGGCGGGACGACTTTTCTGCCGCGATCTCGCTGCTCGAGCGCGCCGTGAGCCTCCTCGAGAGCGACCCAGAGCAGCTGGCGCCGGCTCAGATCGACCTCGGCCTGGCCCTTCGCGAAGCGGGCCGGCTCGAGGCGGCGGACCGCTCCTTCGCCGCCGCCGAGGACGCTCCCAGCGAACAGCTGCGCCAACGGGCGGTTCTCGAGCGCTCGTCCCTGAGGACGTTCATGGACCCGGGAGTGGCAACGGAGGACCTGCTCCAGGTGGCGAATGACGCCATCGCCATCTTCGAGGCGAGCGGCGACGACCTCGGCTTGGCGCGGGCCTGGTTCCACGTCGGCGAGGCCGAGTGGCTCCGCTGTCATTGCAGGCAGATGGAGGAGGTACTCGCGCGCGGCCTGGTGCACGCGGAGCGGGCGGGCCAGCGCCGCGAGATCTCGGCCATCCTCTCGACCATGGCGCCGGCCGCGCTCGTCGGCCCCCGCCCGGTGGACGAGGCGATCGAGGTGTGTCGGGACATCCTGGCGCGGAGCCGGGGCAGCGCCGGTGTCGCAGGCCACGTCAATCTGGTGCTGAGCGTCCTCGTGGCGATGACCGGCACTGTGAACGAGGCTCGAAGCCTCTACCGCGAGACGACGAGAACGCTGGAGGAGCGCGGCCTGAACGCCTCGTTGTCATCGCTGCGCATGTACCCGGGCATGGTCGAGCTCCTCGCCGGCGACCCGGAGGCCGCCGAGCACCAGCTGCGCCTCGGCTACGACGAGCTCGCCGCCGTCGGGCACAGCGCCTACCTCTCGACAACGGCTGCGTTCCTCGCCAAGCCGCTCTACGAGCTGGGGCGATATGACGATGCGCTGGAGATGACGCGCCTCAGCGACGCCGCGGCTTCTCCCGACGACATCGCGTCCCACGTGGTCTGGCGCGGGACGCGGGCGAAGGTGCTCGCTCGACGAGGGGATTCGGAGACGGCCCTGAAGCTGGCCCGTGAAGCGGTCGCGCTGTTGAAGGACACGGATCTCGTCAACACCCATGCGGACGCGTGCGCGGACCTGGCGGCGACGCTCCTGCTGCTGGGGCGTGAAGACGAGGCGGCGGCAGCCCGAGCAAGTGCGCTCTCCCTGTACGAGGCCAAGGGCAATGTGGCTTCGGCAGCCGCGATGCGTCAGACTTGAGCCCCCGACCGGAGGAGGACCCAGGATGACGGAGTACTGGGTGAAGGTGGACATCAGCCGCCGGGAGGCGCTGAAGGTCCTGAACGAGCTTTCCGAGCCGAAGAGCCAGCTGCGCAAGCGGCTGCAGGGAAGCAAGCGATCGGCGCTCGCGGCGTTGTCTGAGCACGGGATCGAGGTGGCCGAGGCGTCCCTGCCGGCCAAGATCCAGCTGCCGCCCCCGGAGCAGGTGGCTGCGCTGAGGTCGCAAGCAGTCCAGGCGGTGGGCAAGGACCGGAAGCCGTTCGGTTTCCTCGTCCTCGTCGTCTGCTTCGGGGCGATGCCGCTCGTCGATGCCCCGAATTAGGCGGCCGCGCTACGTCAGCTTCTTCTGCGAAGACTTCCCGTTCCTCGACGTCGACCGGCTGCTCCGCGGTGAGCTGGCAGAGGTCGCCGGGCGGCAGCTCTGCGCCTTCTCGATCCTCTGCGGCGCGACCGTCGAGCTGAGCGCCGACGAGCTCGAGCTCGTCCTCGCGACGCCGTCGAACGAGTGGGTCGACTGTGAGGACAATGCTGCGGCGCTGGCGCTGGCGCGCCGTGGCCTGCTCCTGATCGAGACGGACGACGAGGACCTGGCCGAGCTTCGCCGTCGCGACGAGCAGCTGACGGCGCTCAACTGGAACCTGGAGTCGGCCGTCTATCACTTCATCGCGCGCTGGCGAGGAGTCGACCTGCGCCAGGAGGAGGCCGACCTTCTGCCACCGGACGAGTCGGCCGTGCGCGAGTTCGTCGACGCCTACGGGATGCCGCCCTCGCCGTTTCACGCCGTCGAGGGCGAGCGGGTTGCGCTGCCGCAGGGGGAGCGCGAAGGAGAGCTCTACGAGACGCTGCTTCGGCGACGGACGACGCGAAGCTTCGCGGACGAGGCCCTGCCGCTCGAGCCGCTCGCCTGCGTGCTTCGTCACGTCTTCGGCTACCAGGGCTACGCCCGGCTGTTCGGCGAGCTCACCACCCTCAAGCGGACGAGCCCGTCTGCTGGCGGCTTCCATCCTGTCGAGGCATATCCGTTGGTGTTGCGCGTCGCAGGGGTCGAGCCGGGGCTCTACCACTACGACTCGCGCGGGCATGCGCTCGGGCGGATCGTTTCGCTCGAACACACCGACGCGCGAGAGTTGGCCGCACGCTTCGTCTGCGGGCAGACGTATTTCGCGGACGCGCACGTGCTGGTCGCGCTGGCCGCCCGCTTCGACCGGGCGTTCTGGAAGTACCGGAACCACCCGAAGGCGCTGGCCGCGTTGCTGATGGACGCAGGGCACCTGAGCCAGACCCTCTACCTCGTCTGCACCGAGCTCGGTCTCGGCGCCTTCGTGACCGCGGCCGTCAACAACGCGGACATCGAGGCGCGGCTCGGGCTGGACGGCTATCGCGACGGCGTCCTTGCGGTGTGCGGGTTCGGGCTGCCGGCGGACTCGCCGTCCGACTTCGACCCGGTCTTCGAGCCCTTTGGTTAGGCGCTGCCGATGTTCTTTCGACTGAGCACGTGGGAGCTGTGGCTGATCGTCGCCAGCGTCATCCTCGGGTTTGTCGCCGTCGGCTACGCGGTCGGTCGGTTCTTGCGTGTGCACGCGGCGACGCTACGCGAGCCGGTCGGGATTGTGCAGGGGGCGTTCTTCGCGTTGGTTGGGCTGATTCTCGCCTTCGGGCTTACGTTGGCGATCGGGCGCTACGACGCGCGCCGTGCCGCCGTCGTCGACGACGCCAATGCGATCGGAACGACATACCTTCGAGCCCAGACCCTCGCCGAACCTGTGCGAAGCCGCTCTCTGCGACTGCTCAAGCGGTACACCGACGCAACCCTGAAGCTCTCGCATACGGTGCCGACCACCGCCCCCTTCCACGATGCAATCGCTGAGGAAGACGCTCTCCAAAATCGGCTCTGGACGTTGGCCGCGGCCGCGCTCGCGGCCGCGCCGCGAGATAGCGCGCCGCGCCTGTACGTCGAGACGCTCAACGAGATGATCGACCTACAGGCCGTGCGGGTGGCGGCGCTCAACAACCGCATCCCGAGCGCCGTCCTGGCACTGGAGGTGCTCGGTGCCGCCTTCGCCTTCGGCCTGCTTGCGCTCTACACGGCCATGCACGGCCGGGGCGCCACCACCGTCGTCCTCGCCGGTGTGCTGGTGACCCTGCTGCTGCTCGTGATCTTCGACCTCGATCGCCCCGAGCGCGGCTTGATCCGCGTGCCCGACGCACCACTCGTGGCGCTGCGTGAGTCGATGGCGCTGCCCCCGGCAGCGAGCGGGCCTTAGCGGCCGGGAGAGATACCCCAGCGGGCCACGTGGCCTTCGCCCGGTTCGAGCCGGATGAGACCGTCGCCGCTGCGAAAGGCGTTCGGCGCACAGGTCATCGGCTCGACGGCAATGCTGCGCCGCTCGACATCCGGAAGGCCGTCGCCAGTGAAGATCATCAGATAGGGATAGCTCTCGTCGGCCCAGAGCGTCGTCGGGCCGACGCCGACCCGGGCCCGACCGTCATCCTCGCGCACGAGGTCGGTGAAGCAGTGGTCGAGCTCGATCGACCCGATCGCCCTCGGCTCGCGAAAGTCGAGCCCTTCGTGCGCCACGGGCCCGCCGCCGACGGGGATGCCGCGCTCGTCCGCGCAGAGCACGGTCGCAGCCGGCACGCGCAGCTCGACGTCGTCGACGACCTCGCTGTCGACGGCCAGGTACGGATGCGAGCCTGCCCCGTACGGGGCTGTGCCGGAACCGATGTTCGTCGCCTCGGTCCGGACCGTGAGACCCTCGTCGGAGAGCGAGTACTCGACGCGCAGCGCCAACGAGAACGGATAGCCGGGGCAGGGGTGGAGGACGTGCTCGAAGACAACCCGGTCGGCCGCACGGTCGGCGACCGGCCAGTGGGACCAGCGCGTGAGACCGTGGATCGCGTTCCGGCGCTCCGTCTCGTCGAGCGGAAGCTGATACGAGCGTCCGTCGAACTCGTAGCGGCCGTCCTCGATGCGATTCGGCCAGGGAACGAGCAGCTGCCCCCGACCCGACGTGGAGAGCTCGCCGGGCCCGTAGCCGTCGAGGACCGGCCGCGCGCCGAAGGAGTAGGTCCGCAGGCCGGCGCCGACACCGACGACGACCGCGCGGTGGTCACCGAAGCCGAGCTCGATCTGCTCGCCCGACGGGCTCAATGGCGCCTGCATGGGCCCAGCTTCTCCAGCACTCCGCCCGGCCGGCGTCATCCCCATCGGACGATGTTGCCGCGGCGGCCGATTTCTATCTTGGATCGCCGATGAATCTCCTCTGGGCGACGCTGATCGTCGTGACGGTCACCGCGGTCGCCACCACCGCGATGCTGCTCGTCCGCCGCCGGGCTCCCGAAGGCAGCTACTTCGAGGACGGCGACCGCGCGGCCGGGGTCTTCGGCGTCCTCGCGACGGGGTTCGCGGTGCTGCTGGGCTTCGTGGTCTTCCTCGCATTCGAGAGCTACGACACCTCGCGCAGCGGCGCGGAGTCCGAGGCGCAGACCGTCGCGGAGCAGTTCGAGACTGCTCAGCTAATGCCGGTTGCCGTACGTGGTCGGCTCTCGGGCGAGCTCGTCTGCTACGCGCGCGCGATCGTGCACCAGGAATGGCCGCAGATGGAGACAGGCTCCCTGGGCGGAGGGCTCAACCCGTGGGGCATCGCCATGTTCCGAACGCTGAAGACGGTCGAGCCGCGCACGGCCGCCGAGCAGGCCGCCTACGGCAAGTGGCTCGACCAGCGGACAGACCGCGAGAGCGCGCGCGCCGACCGTACGCACGGCGCCGAGGGGGTGATCCCGACCCCCCTGTGGATCGTCTTGTTTCTGACCGCCGGGATCATCTTCGTCTTCATGCTCTTCTTCGCCGACAGTGGCGAGCGAGCGATCGTGCAGGCGACGATGATGGGCAGCGTGGCGGTCGTGATCACCTCCACCCTGCTCCTCCTTTGGTTCCTCGACAATCCCTACCAGCGCGGCCCGAGCGGGCTGCGACCGGTTGCGATGGAACGAACTCTCGTGCAACTGAGGCACGAGCAGGGGATCGCCGGTAGAAGCTTCGAGATCCCGTGCAACGTCCAAGGAGTGCCGGCCTAGGAAACGGGTGAGGCGGCCTCCGCCCTGGCTCCCATCCGCGCGAGCAGGTGGTCACCGACCCGCAGCGAGTTGGCCATCGCGGTCAGCGCCGGGTTGACCGCGCCGATGCTCGGGAAGACGCTGGTGTCCACGACGTAGAGGTTGTCGACCTCGTGGGCGCGGCAGTCGGTGTTGACGACCGAGTCGGCGGCGTCGGCGCCCATCCGGCACGTGCCCGCCTGGTGGGCGCAACCGGCCACCGGGATCTCGTTCTTCAGGTACGCGAAGCGGTGGAAGAGATGGTCGGGCTCCATGTGCAGCTTGTGCAGCATTGAACGCAGCTGCTTGTAGAGCTCCTCCTTCGGCTTCTCGTTCGACGGCGTGTAGGCGAGCGTCATCTTCCCGTCGCCCTCGACGGTGACCCGATTCTCGGGCATGGGCAGATCCTCCGTCGAGAGCCAGAAGTCGATCGCGTGGCTCGCCACCTTCTCCAGCGACCACTGCGGCGCGAGCTTCGTCTCGCCCGGCCTCTCGCCGCGGAACATCGGCGCCTGGGACTTGCCCACCATCTGGACGTTGCCGAGCGGGTACTCGGAGGCCTCGCTCGCGAAGTAGAAGTCGTTGAGCCCGAGCGTCTTCTGGAAGACGGTCGGGTTCTCGTCCTTCGAGAGCGCGAGCACCGCCTGGCTGTTGTGGAACATGTAGTTGCGCCCGACCTGGTCGGAGCCGTTGGCGAGGCCGTGCGGGTGCTGGTCGTTGGCCGAGACGATCAGCAGCTTTGCCGTGTTCGCCGCGCCGCAGGCGAGCACGACGAGGTCGGCTGAGAATGCCTCTCGCTTGTCGTCACGCTCGACGACCACCTCGGTCACCGCCGTGCCATCGGCGTTCGTCTCGAGCTTGACGACCTGCGCGTTGGTGACCAGCTCGACGTTCGAATGCTCGAGGGCGGGCCGTACGCCGAGCACGTCGGCGTCCGACTTGCCGTGGACGGCGCAGGGGAAGCCGTCACAGTTCGCGCAGCGGACGCACGCGCTGTAGGGCATGTTCGCCTCGTTCAGGCGGATACCGCACGGCGCGTGGAACGGGTGGTACCCGGCAGCGGCCAGATCGTCCGAGAGCTGCTGGATCCGCGGTTCGTGCGACACGGCCGGGAACGGGTACGGGGCGCTCGCATAGGGCTCGGTCGGGTCCTCGCCGTGAGCGCCGTGCACCTCGTACAGGTGCTCCGCCTTGCTGTAGTAGGGCTCGAGCTCGTCGTAGGTGATCGGCCACGCCGGCGAGACCCCGTCGTGGTGCTGGAGCTCCTCGAAGTCCTCTTCCCGCAGACGGTAGAGCGCTGCGCCGTAGAGCTTCGTCGCACCTCCGACGAAGTAATGGATCTGCGGCTGGAACGGCTTGCCCTGCTCGTCGTACCACGTGTCCTCGGACACATAGCGGTTGTCGACGAAGACGTCCTGGGCGAGCCAGTTCTGCGGCTCGCGCGGGAGCCAGTCGCCCCGCTCCAGCAGCAGGATCCGCTTGCCGGACGGCGCCAGGTGCCGCGCCAGCGTGCCGCCACCTGCGCCCGTCCCGACGATGATCACGTCGTACTCGGCCATCGCTCAGTACTCCTCCATCAGCTCGGGGATGATCAGCCGCGCCGCTGCTTCGATCAGCGCCAGGTGCGAGAACGCCTGCGGGAAGTTGCCGAGATGCCGGCCGGTCGGTGCGTCGAACTCCTCCGCGTACAGACCCAGCGGCGAGGCCACGCGCAGGAGCCGCTCCATCAGGTCACGGGCTCGTTGGTCCTCGCCCACGACCGCAAGCGCGGACACGAGCCAGAACGAGCAGATCAGGAACGTCCCCTCCTTGCCCGACAGGCCGTCGTCGGTCTCGCCGGTGCGATAGCGCAGGACGAAGCCGTCCTCGGTCAGATCGGCGGCGATCGCCTCGACCGACTTGCGCAGCGTCTCGTCAGTGCCGGGCAGGAACCCGAAGATCGCCGCGAGCAAGGTCGACGCGTCGAGCGCGTCCGTCTCGTAGTGCTGGCGCAGGACTCCGTTGCGGACGCCGTGCTCGAGGATGTCCGCGCGGATCTCGTCGGCGGTCTTCTGCCACTCCGCCCGCATCTCGGGGTCGCCGCGGATCCCGGCGATCTTGGCCGCGCGGTCGAGCGCAACCCAGCACATCAGCTTCGACGAGACGTACTGCTGCGGCTTGCCCCGCGCTTCCCAGATGCCCTGGTCCGGCTCGCGCCAGATGTTCGTGGCGCACTCGGCCTGTGACTGGACGATCGGCCACAGCCGCGTCGGCAGCCGGTCGCCGTGCCGGGTGTGGAGCAGGATCGAGTCCAGCACGGCGCCGAAGACGTCGTTCTGGCGCTGGTCGAAGGCGCCGTTGCCGAGCCGAACAGGCCTGGCGCCGGCGTACCCGGTCAGCTCGTCGCGCGTCGACTCGGTCAGGTCGCGCCGGCCGTCGATGCCGTACATGATCTGGAGCGACCCGTCCTCGGTCGGCTCGAGATCGGCGATGAACTCCATGAACTCCTCGGCCTCCCAGTTCAGGTTGAGGAAGTGGAGCGCCTGCAGGGTGAAGGTCGTGTCGCGGATCCAGGTGTAGCGGTAGTCCCAGTTGCGCTCGCCGCCGGGCGTCTCGGGGAGCGAGGTCGTGAGCGCAGCAACGGTGGCGCCGGTCGGCATGTAGGTCAAGCCCTTGATCGTCAGGGCGGAGCGTTGGATCGGGTCGCGCAGCTGATGGTCCGGGATTCGCGCCGTGCTCAGCCAGTTGCGCCAGAAGCGTGTGGTCGACTTCAGCCTCGCGCGCGCCTCGTCCACCGTCTCGGGTGTCGCCAGCTCCTCGGCCCAGGAGAGGGCGCAGAACGCCCGGTCGCCCGGCTGGAGGACGTGGCGCGCGCGGACGCGCTCACCCTGGATTCCCAACGCGAGATCCGACTGGAGACGAAATTGCTGCCCGGCGCCGCTCGCGTCGGCGGCGTGGCGGCCGCCGTCCACGGCAGCCCACTCCGCGGGGACCCGACCGTAGTCGAAGACCGGCTCGCAGACGAGCTCGACCTCGACATGGCCGTCCATGCACTCGACCGTGCGGACCAGCATGTGGTCGGCGTCGTCGTCGGCCGGCGGCCGGGTGTGCGGCGTGATCGCGTCCTCGTGGTCCCAGGGCCCCATCGTCAGGGCGTCGCGGACGAGGACCCAGCCCGAAGGCGTCTTCCAGGTAGTCACGAGCACGTTCGTGCCAGGCTCGTAGGCCCGTGCGGTCGGGTGCGCGATCCCGAACGGACCGAACTGGAAGAAGCCTGCCTGCCGGTCGAGCAGGCTGCCGAACACGCTCGGCGAGTCGAACGAGGGGATGCAGAGCCAGTCGACCGCGCCGTCCGGGGCGATGAGCGCTCCCGTGTGGCAGTTGGAGAGGAAGGCGTAGTCGGCGATCGGCGGAAACGGAGACGGCGCCGCAGCGCTCTGAGGCTGGGCCTCGGCGGCGTCGGAGGTCGTCACGGCGGTCATCGGGCTCCTTCCTGGAAGCTCATGTCGAGATCCACGGATCGCGCCACCGGCCGTGGCCGGCGACCAGTTCGTCGGCCACGGCCGGTCCCCACGACCCCGGCTCGTAGGTGTGCACGGGCGGCGGGTCGTCGAGCAGCGGCTGCATGATCCGCCATGTCTCCTCCACCCCGTCCTGACGGGTGAAGCGGGTGCTGTCGCCGATCATCGCGGCATGCAGCAGGACCTCGTAGGGCGTCGGTCCTTCACCGCCTTCCTCCCCGAACTCCATATCGAGGGTGATCGACGACGCACCGCCGACGTCGGCACGGTGGGCGTCCACGACGAGCCTGATGCCGGTGGTCGGATCGAGCCTGACCACGAGCTGGTTTGGCTCCGGATGCCGGGCGTGCAGGTGGAAACCAAGCTTGGGTGGGTGCTTGAAAACGAGCCTGAGCTCGGTCTCGGTCGCCTTCAGTCGCTTTCCGGTGCGGATGAAGAACGGCACGCCCGCCCAGCGCCAGTTCTCGATCTCGAGTCGGAGAGCCGCGTACGTCTCGGTCTGCGAGTCAGCCGCCACGCCGTCGATGCCCAGGTACCCCTCGTACTGACCGCGCACGTAGTGGGCCGGATCGGCGGTGACAACGGCGCGGAAGAGCGAAACCTCAGCGTCCTTGATCGCGTCGGGCTCACGACGGGAGGGAATCTCCATCGCCGCTGCCGCGACGACCTGCATCAGGTGGTTGACGACGACGTCGCGCAGCGCGCCCACGGGGTCGTAGAAATGCCCGCGGTCCTCGACGCCGAAGTCCTCGGCCATCGTGATCTGGACGGACTCGAGGTGGTTGCGTGTCCAGATCGGCTCCAACATCGAGTTCGCGAACCGGAGGTAGAGGATCTCCTCGAGGCCCATCTTCCCGAGGTAGTGGTCGATCCGGTAGAGCTGCGACTCGTCGATGTACTGGTGCAGCTGATCGGCCAGCTCGGTCGCGGAGGCTCGGTCGTGGCCGAACGGCTTCTCGACGACCACGCGCGCGTTGTCGGTCAGGCCCGCTTCGGAGAGCCCCTCGACGACCCGTCCGAACAGGAACGGCGGGATCTCGAGATAGAAGACCGGCTGCTGCTTGCCGTCGATCGCTTTGGCCACCCGCTCGTAAGTGGCGGCGTCGTCAAAATCGCCCTCGACGTACGAGAGCCGGTTCGCGAACCGCTCGAAGATCTCCGGCTCGAGCTGCTCGCCGGTTCCCTCGATGGAGGTCCGCGCCCGCTCCTTCAGCTGGTCGACCGTCCACTCGTCGACGGCCACGCCGACGATCGGGCAGTCCAGCAACCCGCGCCGCTCCAGCCGGTAGAGGGAGCGAAACGTCATCACCTTGGCGAGGTCACCGGTGATACCGAACACGACCAAGACGTCCGTCGGCCGGTTCCCGCCGATCTCTGCGCTTGCGCGCTGCGCGATCTCGGGTACTGCAGTCGCCATCTCCGTCTCCTCCTTAGGTCTCGACCCTGATCCGCCCCGAGCGTTGATGCGTCAGCCCCGCGCCGGCCCAGTCGACCACCGCTTTCGCGCGGTCCTCGTTGGTCGGCAGCAGCGCGAGGTGGACCGTCCCCCACGCCATCTGCGCCGCCTTCCCCTTCATCGTCCTGCCGCCAAGCATCTGCACCACTGCGGCCCCCCGGCCGATGGTGGCCATCGTGCCCTTGTCCCGGTACTTGAAGGGCTTCGTCTCCTTACCGTCGACCGTGCGGGCGATCGTCTCCCCGACGTGCTCGCCGGACTGCAGGGCGACCGAGCCGAGCTGCGGTAGCACCTGTTCGGTCTTAGCGTCCGTGATCGCCGCGATGTCGCCGACCGCGAACACCTCGGGGTGCGACGGGATTCGTAGCTCGCCGTCGACGGCGATGCGGTCGCCCCGCTCGAGCTCGAGACCGAGCGAGCGGACGAGCGCGTTCCCCTGCAGGCCGGCTCCCCAGACGAGCGTGTGCGCGGAGAGAACGGCTCCCGACTTGAGCGTCACCTGTTCTGGCGCGACCGACTGGACAACTTCGCCGGTAATGACCTCGACCCCGCGCTTCTCCAGCGCTTTCAGCGTGTAGGCGCGGATGTCCTCCTTGAACATCCCGAAGATCTCCGGCGAGGCCTCGACAAGCACGATTCGCGCCTGCTCGGGAGCGACGTCGGGATAGTCCTTGCGGAAGACGCCGTTGTAGAGCTCCGCCATCGCGCCTGCCGTCTCGACCCCGGTCGGGCCACCGCCGACGACGACCAGGTTCAGCGCGCCGTCCGCGACGAGCTGCGGGTGGCGGTCGGCCGCCTCCCAGCGCTCGAGCACGTGATCCTTGAGCCGCACGGCATCGGCGAGCGTGTAAAGCGGGAACGCGTGCTCGGCCGCCCCGTCGACGCCGAAGAAGTTGACCTCCGCCCCGAGCGCGAGCACGAGGGTGTCGTACTGCACCGGCCCAAGCTCGCCGAAGGTCACCTCGCGCGCCTCCAGGTCGATTCCCGTCACGCGGTCTTGGTGGATGCGGACGTTGTCCTGCTTGTCGAAGAGATCGCGGATCGGATGCCCGACGGCGGGCTGCTCGAGCAGGCCGGTCGCGACCTGGTAGAGAAGCGGCTGGAAGGTGTGGTAGTCGTGCCCGTCCACGAGCACGACGTCGACGTCGCTCTTCTTCAGCTGCTTCGCGGCGCCGATCCCGCCGAACCCTGCGCCCAGGATCACGACCCGGTGGCGGCCGCCGCTCGTGTCGGTTCGAGCGGTCACGGACAACCCACGCTATGGACGAGCAGTCGCGCCGAGGTCACCCGAAGGGGATGAAACGTGCTCGGGCGTGGCAGCAGCGTCCGCCGACTCGTACTGCGCGAGCAGCCGGCGCTCGTCTTCCCGCCTCGGGAACATGAAGTAGACGAGCGTGGCTCCGAGCAGGACGGCGACGATCCCGGCCGTGTATGCCCACTGGTCGCCCTGGAGGAAGGCGGTCTTCGCACCGGCGACGATCTGGTCCTGGATCGAGGACGGGTACCGCGAGGCGGTGTCGGCCGCGCTCGAGAACGACTTCGTCAGCTCGGCCTGCGTGCTGTTCGTGACGTCCTTGCCGGAGGACGAGATCAGCGCTCCCGCTGTCGCCGCATAGCCGGCGGTGAGCAGCGCGCCGAAGATCGACTGCATGATCGCGCCGCCGAGGTCGCGCTGCAGGTCCGCCGTGCCCGAAGCCATGCCGACGCGCGTCACCGGGACGGAGCCCGTCAGCGAGTGCGACGCCGGCGTGCCGGCGAGGCCGACGCCGATCCCGACGAACGAGTAGCCGAGTGCGACCTTCCAGTAGCTGATGTCTTCCTTCCAGAGCAGCAGCATGGTCAGGAAGCCGAGCAGGACGAAGACGTAGCCCAGGAGCAGAGTCTCGCGCGCGCCCCTGAGCTCGACGAGCTTGGCGGATCGCGGGGCCACGACGACCATAAAGGCCGCGGCCGGCAGGATCGCGAGCCCGGCATCAACGGTGGAGTAGCCGAGCACGTTCTGCAGGAACTGCTGGCCGATGAACATCGCGCCCATCAACGAGCCGAAAACGATGATCCCGGCGCAGGCCGCCACCCAGAACGTCGGGCGTGCCGCGGTGTGCAGGTCGTAGAGCGGGTTCACCGCTCGGCGCTGTCTGATCACGAAGGCGACCAGCGCGGCGGCGGTCACGGCGAACAGTCCGACGATGAGCGCCGTCTCGTTCGGCACCGCGGCGAAGTTGATCCCGAGGATCAAGGCGCCCACGAGCACGATCGAGATGACGCCGCCGAGGTGGTCGACCGGCTCGGTCGTCTCGTTCACGTGGCTCGGCACGAGCACGAGCGCCATCACGAGCGCGATCACGGCGAGCGGCAGGGTCAGCAGGAAGACGGATCCCCACCAGAAGTGCTCGAGCAGAATCCCCGAGCAGAGCGGTCCGAGCGCAGCGATCGCGCCGCCGGTGGCGGCCCACAGAGCGATCGACTTCGTCCGGGCCGGACCCGACCAGAGCGCCGCGATCAAGGCGAGCGTCGTCGGGTATGCCATCCCGGCTGCCAGCCCACCGAGCACCCGCGCGCCGAACAGCACTTCGATATTCGGTGCCCAAGCCGCAAGGCAATCCGCCGGCACGGTGACCACCATGCCGATCATGAGCAGGAGCTTCCGCCCGTACCGGTCGCCGACCGCGCCGAAGTACAGCACCGAGGCGGCGAGCCCAAGCGAATAGCCGACAGCGACCAGGTTGAGCGCTGTCTGCGACGCATCGAACTCCCTGCCGATCGCGGGGAGTGCGACGTTGGCAACGGCCAGGCCCAGATTGGCGACGGCCGCAACGGCGATCAGCGAACCGAGGACGAGCCCCGCTCGCTCAGGGGCCGTCGAGCGTTCGACCACTTCGCCCATCTGCGCCACCGTACGGGACCGGCGCCTGCGCTTACTCACCCAGATCGGATGACCGGGGCAAGGCTGACTGCGGCTAGGGTCGATCCTGCTTGACGGAACCTCCAGCATGCTGACCCTCGCATCGAACCTCGGGGCCGCACGGAGCCAGATGGCGTTCACGCTGGGCTTCCACATCATCCTGGCCTCGCTCGGGGTGGCGCTGCCGGCGATGATGCTGATCGCGAACTACCTGGGCCTGCGGCGCAACGACGCCGAGGCGCTGAAGCTCGCGCAACGCTGGTCGAAAGCGGTGGCCGTGACCTTCGCCGTGGGGGCCGTGACGGGGACCGTCCTCTCCTTCGAGTTCGGGCTCCTCTGGCCGGCATTCACCGGCCGCTTCGGTCAGGTGTTCGGCGTGCTGTTCGCGATCGAGGGCCTCTTCTTCTTCCTCGAGGCGATCTTCATCGCGATCTACATCTTCGGGTGGCGGTACCTCTCGCCGTGGGCGCACTTCTGGTCGGGCGTGCCGGTGGTGATCAGCGGCCTCGGCGGCGCCTTCTCGGTGGTCGCAGTCAACTCGTGGATGAACCAGCCGCAGGGCTTCTCGCCGACGACCGGCAAGGTGACCTCGGTCGAGCCGTGGAAGGTGATCTTCAACCCGGCGGTGCCCTACGAGGTCCCGCACATGATCCTCGCCGCCTATCTCGTGACCGGTTTCCTGGTCGCGTCCATCTACGCGGTCGGAATGTTGCGCGGCCGGCGCGATCGCATCCATCGACTGGGGCTCCTGATCCCCTTGACCGTCGCCTCGATCGCGACGCCGATCCAGTTCGCCGTCGGCGACACCGCCGCTCGCGCGATCGCCGACGACCAGCCGGTCAAGTTCGCCGCGATGGAATGCGTGGAGCAGACCCACAGCCACGTCACCGAGTACATCTACGGCCGCTGCACCGCCGACGGAGTCAAGGGAGGCATCGGCATTCCGGGCTTCGACTCGTTCCTGGTCGGCTGGAGCACGAGCACGCAGGTGACCGGACTGGACTCGGTGGCGCCCGGCGACCGGCCACCCCTGAACACGATGCTGCACTGGGCTTTCGACACGATGGTCGGCATCTGCACGGTGTTGATCGCGCTCGGCGGCTGGTTCGGGTTCGTCTGGTGGAGAAGGCGTGACATCCCGCAGACGAAGTGGTTCCTGCGCGCGTGTGCGCTCTCCGGCGTGGCCGCGATCGTTGCCCTCGAATGCGGGTGGATCATCACGGAGGTGGGCCGCCAGCCGTGGATCGTCTACAAGGTCATGCGCACCTCCGACGCGGTCACGCATGCCGACGGGATCTGGGTCACGTTCTCACTCGTGATCGCCCTCTACGTCGCGCTCGGCGCGACGCTGATCATCACCCTCCGGGCGATGTCGCGCCGCTGGCGCGACGAGGACGTCGACGACGAAGTGCCGTACGGCCCGGACACCGAACCGCCCCCGACCGCGACCGCCGGAGCGACGCGGTGACCGCCGCGAACGCCGTCGCCGTGATCCTCGTCGTCGGCGTGACGATGTACGCGGTCTTCGGAGGCGCCGACTTCGGGGCGGGGTTCTGGAGCCTGGTCGCGGGTGGAGGGGAGCGCGGCCGGCGACCGCGCGCGCTGATCGACTGGGCGATCGGGCCCGTCTGGGAAGCGAATCACGTCTGGCTGATCTTTGTGTTGGTCGTCCTCTGGACCGGCTTCCCGTCGGCCTTCGAGTCGATCTTCTCGACGCTGTTCATCCCGCTGAGCCTGGCTGCGTTCGGGATCGTCCTGCGAGGATCCGGCTTCGCGTTCCAACACACCGCGCACCGCGCACGGGGGCGAGCCCTCTCAACGACCGTGTTCGGCGCTTCCTCGGTGCTGACACCGTTCTTCCTTGGAACGGTCGTGGGTGCGATCGCCGGCGGCCGCGTGCCGGTCGGCAACGCGGCGGGCGATCGAGTGAGCAGCTGGCTCAACCTGCTCTCGTTCGTGACCGGCGCCCTCTTCGTGGCCACCGGCGCGTACCTGGCGAGCGTGTTCCTCGTCAGCGACGCGCGCCGCGCCGGCACACCCGACCTCGAGCGCTACTTCACCCGGCGTGCCCTGGCTGCGGCCGTGGTCACCGGTGCGCTCGCAGTGGTCGGTCTGGCCGAGCTGCACCGAGATGCACGCTTGGTGTTCGACGGCCTCAAGAGCGACGGGCTGGCGCTCGTGGTGATCTCGGTCGTCTGCGGGGTCGGGGTGCTGGTCCTACTGCGGCGCGGCGCGCAGCGGGGAGCGCGCGTCCTGGCGGTAGGAGCCGTCGCGACTGTGATCTGGGGCTGGGCCGTCGCCCAGCATCCGTACATCCTGCCGCCGAGCCTCACCATCTCCGACGCGGCAGCCCCACACGAGACGCTCGTTGCCGTGCTGATCATCTTCGGCGTCGCCGTCCTCGTCGTGCTGCCGTCGCTCGGCCTGCTGTTCACGCTCGTACAACGCAACCTCGTCGAAGAGACGACGCAGCCGAGCCGGCGTCCTCCGGACGACACCGTGGCCGGCCAGGCGAGCGGGCGTTGAAGGATCACAGCCCATCCGCCGCCACGACCGACATCGCGGGCGCGGCCCTTTCGGCCGTGGGACACGCTTGTTAGCTCGCGGGAAGCGCGTGACTCCAACGAGGGGCTCACGGGGGAAACCGGGTTTCCCCCGTAAAGCGAGCGGCCCGGGCTTTGCCCGGGCCGCGAAGCCAGGTGGAGGCGGCGGGAATCGAACCCGCGTCCGCGGACGTTCCGTCAGAGCGTCTACAAGCTTAGGCTCCCGTTGCGTTTCGCCCGGCGGCCGGTTGGGAGCCGACCAACCTCCGGGCTAGCCATCCTTTGGTGTCGCGCTTCGGGCGATTGGCTCTCCCTAGGCGCCGAGCCCGTTTCTGACGCCGCTACCCGAGCCACGGGCCGAGCTCGGAGCGACGCGCTTCGCTACGGGTTAGGCAGCGAGAGCGAGTGCGGAGTTGTCCTTCGCACTTGCGTTTGTTCCCGGTTGTTTTAGGAGGCCGACCGGGGACCTCCGCTTGCAACTCTGCCGGAGAACCGACCACGTCGAAACCAGGTCGCCCCCGTATGTCAGTGATCCAAGTGTAGCCGCGAGGCGCGGTACTCCCCGTGCGCCATGACCTCTGCGGTCGGAAGCTCGAAGACGAACATGGAGCCCTTGCTCCCGTTCGGCTCGGCCCAGATGCGGCCGCCCATGCGGTCGATCAGCTCCCGGCAGATGTAGAGGCCCAGGCCGGTCCCGCCCACGCCGCGCGTCATCTGGGGGTCGGCGCGGTAGAACTTCTCGAAGATCCGCTCCTGATCCTCGGGCGAAATGCCGAGCCCCTCGTCACGGACGTGGAAGCGGAGAAAGCCGTCGCGCTCCTCGATGCCGACCTCGACGTTCCCGCCGTCCGGGGAGTACTTGATCGCGTTCTCGACGAGGTTGACGAGCACCTGCCGGACCTTGTCGGCGTCGGCGGCGACCTGGGGCACGGTCTCGGGTGCCTCCACCTCGAGCGTGACGGACGGCGGTGCGTGCATCCGCGTCGACTCGACGACGCGCTCGACGAGGTCGCCGGCGTCGAACGGCTCGGACTCAAGGTCGAGCCTCCCCGCCTCGAGCTGGTTCGCGAGCAGGATCTCGTTCACGATCCGGCCGAGCCGCTCGGATTCGTCGGCGATCAGCGAGACGAAGCGCTCGCGCCCGGTCTCGTCGAGCGCGAAGTCGTGCCGGAGCAGCGTCTGTGCCGCGCCGTAGACGGCGGCCAGCGGCGTGCGCAGCTCGTGCGAGGCCGTGGCGATGAAGTCGGCCTTGATCTCCTCGAGCCGGCGCGCGTCGGTCAAGTCGCGGAACGCATAGACGGTGCCGCCGAAGAAGCGCACGCCGGAGATCGCGATCCAGCGCTCGCCGCGCGAGGTCTCGATCGGGACCAGGACCTCGTCGTGGCCCGGGTCGGGTGACGCGGCGACGGGAACGCGCTCGACGGCGGTCTTCCAGCCGGGAATCGCCTCGGCCGCGGCGTGGCCGACGACGTCGCCGGCGGAGACGAACGTGATCGCCTCGGCCGCCGGGTTCCAGAGCCGGACGACGCCGAGGCGGTCGAGCAGCAGGATGCCGTCGGCGACGTGCTCGAGCACCCAGGCCGCGTCGGAGCGCTCTTCGACCTCGCGGTAGAGCCGCGCGCGATCGAGCGCGAGGCCGAGCCGCGCGGCGAGGTCCTCGGCAAGCGCTACGTCCTCCGACGAGTACGCCGGCCCGCGCTTCGTCCGTGCCAGCGTGAGCACGCCGAGCCGCTGCTTGCGTGCCCCCAACGGGACGGAGACGACCGAGCGCGCCTCGAGGTCGCCGAGGGACACGGGCTCGGCCTTCGAGCGCTCGTCGAGGGCCGGGCGAACGCTGGTGCTGTCTTGCTCGAGGACAGCCCTGACCTCGGCTTCCGGCTCGTCCGCGGGGACGCGTGCGCCGTCCGGGCTGGTCGTCGCCCCGCGCGCGACTGCCACGCGTCGCAAGTCGTTCCCCTCGTCGGCGACGTCGATCAGGCACCAGTCGGCGAAGTCGACCACGATCAGCTCCGCGACCTGCGCCAGTGCGAGGTCGAGGTCGACCCCGGTTGCGATCTCGTTTCCGACGCGCCGGAGCAGGTCCAGCCGCGAGCGGCGCTCCGCGCTCTCGGAGGCGGCCTCTCGCTCGGCGGACTGGAGCAGCTCGCGCCGGTCGTCGCCGCGCTTCAGCTCTCCCACGTCGCGCAGGAAGGTCTGGACGTAGAGCGGCTCCCCTTTCGCGTCCCGCACCGTCGCGCTGTCCTCGCGCACCCAGACGGCGCGGCCGTCCCGCGCCAGCAGGCGGTACTCGAGCGAGCGGAGGGGAGCGCCTGTAGTCGTGCGCTCGAGCTCGGGCACGACGCGCTCGCGGTCGTCCGGGTGCAGGAGGCGAAGGTGCAGGTCGCCCTGCTCGGTCCACTCCGAAGGCGAGTAACCCGTCATCTCGGCGATCCCGGGCGAGACGTAGAGCGTCTCCGCGCGGTCACCCGGCGCTGTGAGCCACGTCACGAGCGGCAGGCCGTCGAGCAGGGCGCGATGCCTCGCCTCGGCGGTCTCGAGCTCTTCGATCCGCGCCTGCTCCCGCGCGCGTGCTCGTCTCGCCAGCAGCAGCGCAAGCGCCCCGCCGGCCAGAACGGCCACCGCTGCGACGAGGACCCGCTCCCAGCGCTCGGGCAGCAAGACGAGGAGGACGGCGGCCGCCGCGGCCAATACGAGGGCGGAAACGGCGACAAGCCCGGGATGGGCACGGTACTTCTGGAGAGACAACACAGGCGGCTTCACCAGGGTAGCTCGCGGCCCGGCGGGCTACAACCCCGTTGCGCAGTCCCTATGGTTGGGCGCATGGTCGAAATCGCACCCGTCGCGGACGAGGCCGAGGAACAGCTCTCGCTCGACGCCCATCTGGAGACCTGGCCGCACGAGCGGTTCGGGCTGCCCGGCTACGAGGACGAGCCGATGCGCCGGCTGAACGAGCAGCTCGGCTTCGGGCCGGCGATCGGGCGCGCCTTCCTGCGCGGGCCGCTCGCGTGACCGAGACGATCGCGACCGAGCGCCTCGAGCTGATCTGGCTCTCGCCGGAGCTGGTCGAAGGGATCCTCGACGGCCCCCGTGACGAGCTCGGCTTCGCCGTCCCGGATGACTGGCCCGACGAGCACGACCGCCGCTTCCTCGCCTTCCGGCTCCGGCAGATGGGCGACGAGCCGGCGCGCGGGCCCTGGCTCGTGCGCGCGGTCGTCCTCCCGGAGTCGCGAGAGCTGATCGGGCACGCCGGCTTCCACGGGCCGCCTGGCATCAACTCGCTGCGAGCAGCGGACGCGGTCGAGATCGGCTACACGATCTTCCCGGAGCACCGTCGCAAGGGCTACGCGACCGAGGCCGTCGAGGCGCTGCTCGACTGGGCGGGCGCCCAGGGGATCCACCGCTTCGTCGCCTCGGTCGGGCCCCAGAACGAGCCCTCGCTGAAGATCGTGCGGCGGCTCGGCTTCGTCGAGGTCGGCCGCCACTGGGACGACGAGGACGGCGAGGAGCTCGAGTTCGAGCTCAAGCCTTCCGGCTGAGGAAGCCGGCGCCGAGCATGCCGCTCACGAGGCCGATCGCGTCGCCTTCGAGCATGCTGCGGTCGACGTGGCGGCTGCGGGCCTGCTCTTCGACGACGCGCTTCAGCTTGCGCGTACCGTCGAGGCCGCTGAGCAGCTCGACGGTCACCGCGTCGAGGCCGGCGCGCAGGCCGAGGCCGTCCTGCAGCACAGCCGAAGCCTCCACGGCCACCCATTCCTTGTCGCGAAACTCGAGCCGCTGCTCGAGCAGGTCGTGCGGCGCGAGCGCGAAGGTGCCCTCCAGCAGCTCCCGCTCGTCCGCGAGCCCCGACAGGTAGTCCTGGGCCTCGAACACCCGCAGGATGTGCTCGCCCGCGGGCTTGAGGCGAGTGACCGGCAGCTCGTTGGCCGCGATCCAGTTCGCTCCGCCGCTCCGGCGGCGCAGGATGACCGCGCCGTAGGCGATGCCTTCGATCCCGAGCCGCTCCAGGTATGCGAGCCAGCGGTCGAGCGTCTTGCCCAGGTCATCGGGGCCGGTGATGTAAGACTCCTTGTTCCAGTTCGCGGCGTGGGTCAGCGGGTCGTCGGTGCCGTGGTGGAGCAGCCACGCGTCGCAGCCGCTGCCCTCGATCCAGGGACGCAGCGGCTCCGTCCAGTCGTGGCCGGGCCGTTGAGCCCAGCTGACGAGAATCGTGGCGAATGCGCCGTCCTCCAGGTGCTCCGGGGTGGCGCGCACCACTTCGCGCGAGACGCTGTCGCCCTCGAGCCCGCTGTCACGGAAGAGGTACGCCGACTCGGGCGAGATCACGTACGGCGGGTTGGTGGTGACGAGGTCGAAGCGCTCGCCGGCGACCGGCTCGTAGAAGCTGCCCGCGCGGACCTCGATGTTCTCGGCGTCGTTCAGCAGGGCGTTGAAGGCGGCGAAGTTGAGCGCGCGCTCGTTCAGGTCGGTGGCCACGACCTGCTCGCTGTGACGCGAGGCCAGGATCGACTGCACGCCCGAGCCGGCGCCCATGTCGAGCGCAGACTCGATCGGGCGGCGCACCGTCAGCTGCGAGAGCGTGAGCGACGGGTTGTGGACGCCCGCGACGTGGTCGGGCCGGTCGGATCCGTCCCCGAGCCGCCGGTCGGAGGCGATCACGATCTCGTCGTGGGGCACGAGCCGGACGTTCCGCTGCACATCGCCGCCGTTCGCCTCGAGCAGGCCAAGGCTCGCGAGCTGCTCGAGCGACAAGGGCGCGAGTGCCTGCTTGGCAGCGTTGGCGGCCACCGGCTGCTCGAGCACGAACAGCTTGATCAGGGTGCCGATCGGCTCCTGGCCTTCGAGGCGCCGCTCCCGTACCGGGATCTCGTACGACCCGGTCAGGATCGAGCTCGAGGTGCCGAGCGCGTCTCGTACGCCCGCCCCGTCGTAGCCGGCTGCCCGCAGCACGTCCCGCAGCTCGGCGATCAACCCGGGGTCGTCCAGCCGGAGCGGGCCCTCGGCGGTCACGGACAACACTCTAGTGAAGCCTTCTCGAAGCTATTGAACTCTGACCCCCAGGCATCTACAGTCGAAGCACTCGTGGCGGGCTCACTAGGGCCGGGTCTGGCACGGGCAGTCTCCACGAAGGAGGTAAGCATGGAGGAGCCCAACAGCGCCTCGTCGTCACGGCGAGGATTGCTCGGACGCGGGCTCGTGGTGGCGCTCGGGGCGATCGGCCTCGGCGCCGTGAAGCGACCAGATGCTGCTGGGGCGGCGACACGACCCGAGGGGTCGTCGTGGACGCTGCGGCTGTACGCGCGGCAGCTCCACCTGCACGCCCCGGAACGCGTAGCCGGCCAGGTGCCCACGAAGGGCGACCGGCACACGGGCTACGCGCAGCTGCTCAACAAGCGGAAGGGACGGGTGATCGGCCACTTCACGGCCGCAAATCTCGCCCTCGACTCGCCGTTTGCCCACACGGGCAGCCTCGAGATCCACACGTTCCACCTGGCCGAGGGCACGATCCACGGCCTCGGCGCGACGACCAGGGGAACAGACGGCCACTTCGTCGTCCTCGGCGGCACGGGACGCTACGCAGGCGTTACGGGCAGCTACGTCGCCCGCCAGTACGCACGGGAGCTGGGCGGCAACGGCACGGCCGAGTTCCAACTGACACTCGCGCGATAGGAGGACGCGAATGGCGTTCGATGCATTTCTGAAGATGGACGGAATCGTCGGCGAGAGTGCCGACAAGTTCCACAAGGACGAGATCGAGATCAGCTCGTTCAGCTGGGGCGTTACCAACACCGGTACCGGCAGCGTCGGCGGCGGAGGCGGAGCGGGCAAGGCCTCGTTCCAGGACCTGCACTTCACGTCGTCGATCAGCAAGGCCTCACCGCTGCTGGCGAAGTTCTGTGCGACCGGAGAGCACATCAAGGAGGGCACGCTGACGGTCCGCAAGGCCGGCGGCGACAAGGGCTTCGAGTTCATGAAGATCAAGCTCACCGAGGTGCTGGTCTCGTCGTACCAGAACGGGGGCTCAGCTGGTGGCGGCCCCGGGAACGATCTCCCGACCGACCAGTTCAGCCTCAACTTCGCCAAGATCCAGTTCGACTACACCGTCGAGAGGACTGGCGAGACGACCGAGTTCGTGTTCGACCAGCGCCTGAACAAGGAGGGGTAAGCCGCTCTTCGGAGCCTCGCTGTCGGCCGTCTGTGCCGGCGGCGGGGTTCCTCAGCGCCGCCGGGCCTTCAGCTCGCGTTCGAGGCGGCGCTTCGACTCTCGGTCGGCGATGTCACGGCGCTTGTCGCGGCCTTCCTTGCCACGCGCGAGCGCCAGCTCGACCTTGGCGCGTCCGTCCTTGAAGTAGAGCCGCGTCGGCACGAGGGTCAGGCCCTTCTCGGCGACCTGCGCGGCGAGCCGGTCGATCTCGCGGCGGTGCAGCAGCAGCTTGCGGTCGCGGTCGGGGTCGTGCGGCGCGACCGAGGCCTGCTCGTAGGGCGGGATGTGCAGGCCGATCAGCCAGAGCTCGCCGTCGCGCGCGTCGGCGTAGGCGCGCTGCAGGACCGCGTGGCCCTGGCGCAGCGACTTGACCTCGCTGCCGTTGAGCACGAGGCCCGCCTCGAAGCGATCGAGGAAGTGGTAGTCGTGCCGCGCCCGGCGGTTCTCGGCGATCTGCTTCTCGGCCACGCGGCCGATTGTAGGTCGGCACGCTTTTGTCACACCCGCGACACAGACATGCGCGCTTTTCGTCGCTACGCTCACCGCGGGTGGCGGGTGGTCCGATCCCCACCCATGGGTGGGGCGCGCGCGCGTGAACCTTTAACGGTCGTCGGCGAGCTGGAGCTCGACCTTGCCTTCGCTGCGGCGGAGATCCGCGACGCGCACCTCGATCGGGTCGCCGAGGCGGTACGTGCGCCCGCCGCGGCGGCCGACGAGCGCGGTCGCGAGCTCGTTCAGCTCGAAGTAGTCGCCCGGCAGGCGCCGCGCCGGGATGTAGCCTTCGAAGACGTCGCCGAACCGCGCGAACAGGCCCGACGGGATCACACCCGTGAGTTCGCCCTCGAAGGTGGTCTCCCAGCCAAGCTCGAACAGCCGCCGCTCGAGCAGCCAGGCGAGGCAGAGATCGTCGGCGCGGTACTCGATCTGCGAGGCGTGGCGCTCGCGCTCGGAGGCAAGTTGGGCGCGTGCTTCGAGGTCGTCCGGGAGCGGCTCGTCCGAAACGCCGATCTCGCGCAGCAGGGCGCGGTGGACGACCAGGTCCGGATAGCGGCGGATCGGCGAGGTGAAGTGGCAGTACGCCGCGCTCGCGAGGCCCATGTGGCCGAGATTCGCCGGGTCGTAGCGCGCCTGCTTCAGCGCCTGGAGCACGAGCGGTGTGAACGCCTCGCGGCCACGGCCGGAGCGCTCGACGTAGTCGGTCACGAGCTCGCTGGCGGCGCCCGCGACCTCTGCAGCGTCCGACGGGCCCATGCGCTCCGGGGCCGGTGGGGTCGGGATGCCGATGTCGGCAAGGCGCGCGAGCAGGAGCGAGACCGCCTGCGGCTCGGGCGGCTCGTGGACGCGGTAGAGCGCCTCGCGCCGCCGGCCGGCGAGCAGCTCGGCGACCAGCTCGTTCGCGCGGATCATCAGCTCCTCGACGAGCATGTGCGCGTGCGGCTCGGACTCGCGCCAGGCGCGTTCGATACCGCCCTCGCCGTCGAAGGCGAAGACGACCTCCGAGCTCTCGACGCGCAGCGCCCCGCGGGCGAAGCGCGTGTCTCGTAGTGCCTGGGCCAGCCGCTCGGCGCGCCTCAGCGCCTCCGTCAGCGCCGGCTCGGCCCGCTCGCGGCCGGCGAGGATCTCCTCGACCTGCCCGTAGGTCAGCCGGGCGCCGCTGCGGATCACCGAGCGGTAGAAGGTCGGCTCGCCCCCGTCGAGCGGAAACTCGACCGTGACGCAGAGCCGGTCGACGTTCGGCCGCAGCGAGCACAGCTCTTCGGACAGCTCGGGCGGCAGCATCGGCGAGACGAGGCCAGGCACGTAGACCGAGAACGCGCGCTCGGCGGCGCCGCGGTCGAGCGGGGTGCCCGCCGCGACGAACCACGAGACGTCCGCGATGTGCACGAACGCGCGGTCCTCCTCGACGGTCAGGGCGTCGTCGAAGTCCTTGGCCGTGTCGGGATCGATCGTGAACGAGAGCAGGTCGCGCAGGTCGACCCGGCCCTCCGGGTCGATCGCCGGTGGATCGTACGGCTCGAAGCCGCGCAGCTCGCCTTCCTCGACCAGCAGGCCCTCGAGCACGACCTCGATCGAGCTCGCCGGGCCGAGCACGCGCTCGACCCGCGCCCGGCCACGCCCTTTGCGCACGACGGCCAGGTCGCCGGGCCCGCCCTCCGTGCGGCGGTCGAGCAACAGCGGCGTGCCGGGCACGAAATACGGCTCGCCCACGAGATGCTTCCCGCGGGAAGCGAGCTCGACTACGACTGGTTCAGACCTGGAGGAAACGGCGGATCGTCAATCCCGAGCCGGCAGCGCCCAGCGCCAGCCCGGCGCCGAGCACGATCAGGACGTGCAGCCCGAACGGCCAGGCGTGGATGTCGGAGGCGTTCGTCAGGTGGATCAACGGCATGAACAGCTCGCGCCCGAGCACGAGCAGGATCACCGCCAGCACCGCCCCGCCGAGCCCGCAGAGCAGGCCCTCGATCATGAACGGCCCGCGCACGAACCAGTTCGTCGCGCCGACGAGCTTCATCACCTCGATCTCGCGTCGCCGCGCGAAGATCGAGAGCCGGATCGTGTTCGCCACGAGCAGCGTCGAGGAGACGAGCAGCACGATGAACGCGATCAGGACGACAATCCAGAGGTAGCGGGCGACCGAGAGCACGCGGTGCGAGATCTGGCTGCAGCTCTCGCCGATCCCGGTGGCCGCGGCCTTAGAGCCCGGCGGCGGCGGGCAGATCGTCTCGATGCCCTTGGGCTTCGCGGTCCCGAGCTGCGTCGAGATCGCGTCGATGTCCTCGGCGCGGCGGGGAATCACCTTGAACGCGTTCGGGAGCGGGTTGCCGGGTAGCCCGGCGACCAGGTCCGGGTGTTTCTTGCGCTCGATCGCGAGCGCCTCGTCCTTGGAGACGAAGCGGACGCTCCTCACTTGCGGCATCGCGGTCAGCTGAGTCCGGACGTCGTCGATCTCGCCGGGCGAAGCCTCGTGCCCGCACCGCAGCTGCGTGCAGAAGTACACGTTGACGAGCAGCTGCTTCTTGTAGTGGTCGCTGAGCGAGAGCGCCCAGCTGCCGAGGCCAATGACGAGGCCGAGCATGAACATCCCGATCAGGACCGTCGTCGTCGCCGCAAACGTGGTCGAGAGGTTGGCGCCGAGCGAGCGGATCGCCTCGGAGACGATGACGCGGAAGCGGCTCATTCGGTGGTGTATCCGCCGCGGCGCTCGTCGCGGAGGAGCTTGCCGCCCTCGAGCGCGATCACGCGCTTGCGCATCTTGTCGACCATCTCGCGGTCGTGAGTGGCCATCAGGATGGTCGTGCCCGAGCGGTTGATCCGGTAGAGCAGCTGCATGATCCCGACGCTCGTGTCGGGGTCGAGGTTGCCCGTCGGCTCGTCGCAGATCAGCAGCGGCGGGTGGTTGACGAACGCGCGCGCGATCGAGACGCGCTGCTGCTCGCCGCCGGAGAGCTCGTCGGGCAGCGACGACATCTTGTGGGTGAGGCCGACCATGTTGAGGACTTCGGGCACCTTGCGTCGGATCGCGGTCGAGCTCTCGCCCTGCACCTTTAGCGCGTAGGCGACGTTCTCGGCCGCGGTGCGGTTCGGCAGCAGCTTGAAGTCCTGGAAGACGCAGCCCACGTTGCGGCGCAGCAGCGGCACCTTGCTGCGCTTGAGCCGTCCGAGCTCGCGCCCGCCGACGACGATCCGGCCGCGTGTCGGCTCGAGCTCCTTCAGCACGAGGCGGATGACCGTCGACTTGCCCGAGCCGGAGGCGCCGACGATGAAGACGAACTCGCCCTTGTCGATCCCGAAGGAGACGTCCTGCAGCGCCGCGACGTCCGGCTCGTAGATCTTCGTCACGTTCTCGAAGGTGACCATCGCCGAGCTCGAAGGCGCAGGCGACGACTCTGCGGGCTCATGGTCGAGGACCGCCGTGCCGGTGTCTGTGTGCTGGAGGTCCGGTTGCTGCACGGGCGCGCTGCGAGCGAGGCCGGCGCGGGGATGCGACGGCTGGGCTACGGCGGCGAATGCTAGCTAAACGGGTGGCTAGACAACCTTGCCCGCCGCCTTGGCGAGCAGGTACTCGTGGACGAAATCGTCCAGCGCGCCGTCGAGAACTGCCTGCGTGTTGCCGGTTTCGTACTCGGTGCGGTGATCCTTCACCAGCTGGTAGGGGTGCAGGACGTAGCTGCGGATCTGGCTGCCGAAGTCGGCCTGCTGGGCGGCGCCGCGCTCCTTGGCCAGCTCTTCCTCGCGCCGTTCCTGCTCCTGTTCCAGCAGGCGCGACTTGAGCACTCGCAGGGCGGTCTGCTTGTTCGAGCTCTGGCTGCGCTCGTTCTGGATCTGGACGACGATCCCCGTCGGCAGGTGGGTGATCCGGACGGCGGAATCGGTCTTGTTGACGTGCTGGCCGCCGGCGCCGCTCGCGCGGTAGGTATCGATGCGCAGGTCGCTCTCGTCGACATCGACGTCGACGTCATCGGCCAGCAGCGGGCTGACGATCACCTGCGCGAAGCTGGTGTGCCGGCGGTGCGCCTGGTCGAACGGGCTCTGGCGCACGAGCCGGTGGACGCCGCGTTCGGCCTTCAGGATCCCGTAGGCGTTCTCACCTCTGACGCTGAAGGTCGCGGACTTGAGGCCGGCCTCCTCGCCGGGGCTCGCCTCGAGCAGCTCGGTCTCGAAGCCGCGGTTCTGGGCCCAGCGCAGGTACATGCGCAGAAGGATCTCGGCCCAGTCCTGCGCGTCGGTGCCGCCGGTGCCGGCGTGGATCGTGACGAGCGCGTCGCCCGCGTCGTACTCGCCGGAGAAGAGCGCGTCTTCCTGCAGGCGGTCGAGCTCGGCGCGGAGCGGCGCGATGCTGGTGGCGATCTCGGCCTCCATCTCGCCGTCCATGGCGAGCAGCTCCTGCGCGTCCTGGTAGTCCTGCGTCAGGCGGCGGTAGCGGTCGAGGCGGCGGCTCAGGCGCGCGTGCTCGGCGCTGACCTGCGCCGCGTGCTGCTGGTCGTCCCAGAAGCCCGGCGTGCCCAGCTCCTGCTCGAGCTCGGCGACGCGGCTCTCGAGGTGATCCGGGTCAAAGGTAATCACGGACCCAGGCGAGCTGGGCCCCGATCTCCTGGAGCTGCTGGTCGAGCGGCTGGGCTGGGCTCTGGTCGGCCATGGAGTCGATGCTAGCGAGTTCCTTGATCGGCGAACCGCGCTGTCGGGCTTTGCTCGGCAGCGCTCGCTTCGCGCCTAGGGCAAGGCGAGACGTCGAAAGTCGTCATGCCGACGGCGCCGCCGTCGGCGGACTTTCGACGTCAAGCGCCGTGGCAGCGCTTGAACTTCTTGCCGCTGCCGCACCAGCACGGGTCGTTGCGGCCGAGGTTCTTCTCGCGCTCGCTCGTCACCCGCTGCTGGGTCATCACGGAGCCGCCGCCCGCGTCGAGCGTGCCCGCCGTCACCGAGGCGCCGTCGCCGCCGAGCGCGAGGCCCGCCCCGCCGCCCGCCGCGGCGATCGCCTGCGCGCCCGCGAGCGACTCGTGCGCGTACGCGAGCCCGTCGTCGTTGAGCGCCTGCGCTGCCTGGGCCTGCTGGAGCTGGTCTGCCTCCTCGACCTCGATCTCCGCGTGGAAGAGCGTGCGCACGACCTCCTCGCGAATCTCGGCGTTCAGCTCCTCGAACATCCGGTGCCCTTCACCCGTGTACTCGACCAGCGGATCCTTCTGCGCCATCGCGCGGAGGTGCACGCCCTCGCGGAGGTAGTCCATGTTCTCGAGGTGCTCGCGCCAGCGGTGGTCGACGACCTGCAGGATCACGAACCGCTCGACGTCGCGCAGCAGCGGCTGCGAGGTCTCCGGGTTGAGCCCGAGCCCCTGCTCGCGCTCCTTGTAGGTGTCGCGCGCGTCCTCCTGGAACTCCTCGACGAGCGCAACGCGGTCGAGCCCGACCTCCTCGCGCAGCTCGTCCGGCGTGATCGGCTCGTCCGTCGCGTAGAGGTCGACCATCGCGCGGCAGAGCGCGTCGAGATCCCACTCCTCTTCGAACTCACCGGTCGTGTACTGGTCGACCGTGCGCTCGATCACCTCGTCGATCCAGAGCCCGACCTCCTCGGAGAGATCCTCGCCCTCGAGCACGCGCCGGCGCTGCTCGTAGATCACCGTGCGCTGCTTGTTCATGACGTCGTCGTACTTGAGCACGTTCTTGCGCATGACGAAGTTCTGCTCCTCGACCTTCTTCTGCGCATTCTCGATCTGGTTCGAGAGGATCTTCGCCTCCATGGGCTGGTCGTCCGGCACCTTGAAGCGCTGCATGATGTTGTAGATCCGGTCGCCGGCGAACAGGCGCACGAGGTCGTCCTGGCCGGAGAGGTAGAAGCGCGACTCGCCGGGGTCGCCCTGGCGGCCTGAGCGGCCGCGCAGCTGGTTGTCGATCCGGCGCGCCTCGTGGCGCTCGGTGCCGAGCACGTACAGGCCGCCGAGCTCCTTGATCTCGTCCTCGAGCTTGATGTCGACGCCGCGGCCGGCCATGTTGGTCGCGATCGTGACGGCCCCGCGCCGGCCCGCCTCGGCGATGATCCCGGCCTCCTTCTCGTGCTGCTTGGCGTTCAGAACGTTGTGCGGGATGCCCTGGCGGTCGAGCAGCTGCGAGAGGTGCTCCGAGACCTCGACCGAGATCGAGCCGACGAGCACCGGCTGCCCCTTCGCGTGCCGCTCCTTGATGTCCTCGATCGCGGCGTTGTACTTCGCCTCGCCGGTCTTGAAGATCAGGTCGTTCTCGTCCTGGCGGACGACCTGGACGTTCGTCGGGATCTCGACCACGTGCAGGTTGTAGATCTCGACGAACTCCTTCTCCTCGGTCTTGGCCGTGCCGGTCATCCCGGCGAGCTTCTCGTAGAGGCGGAAGTAGTTCTGCAGCGTGATCGTGGCGAGGGTCTGGTGCTCCTCCTGGATGCGGACGCCCTCCTTGGCCTCGACCGCCTGGTGCAGGCCCTCCGACCAGCGGCGGCCTTCCATGATCCGGCCCGTGAACTCGTCGACGATCTTCACCTCGCCGTCCTGGACGACGTAGTCGACGTCGCGCTGGAAGAGCGCCTGCGCCTTTAGCGCCTGGTTCAGGTGGTTGGCGAGCTGCCCGTTGCGCGGGTCGTAGAGGTTGTCGATCCCAAGCGCGCGCTCGACCGCCTCGATCGCGCCCTGCATCGGCGAGATCGTCTTGTGCTTCTCGTCGTACTCGAAGTCGGCGCCGGAGGCCTCGGCCGCGCCCTTCGGCTGGCCGGGCTTGGCCGCGAAGCCGTCGAGCGTCTTGGCGACGCGCGCGAAGTCGTAATAGACCTGTGCTGCGGTCTCCGGCTCGCCGGAGATGATGAGCGGCGTCCGCGCTTCGTCGATCAGGATCGAGTCGACCTCGTCCACGATCGCGAAGTCGTGGCCGCGCTGGACGACGCCCTCGAGCGTGACGGCCATGTTGTCGCGCAGGTAGTCGAAGCCGAACTCGGAGTTGGTGCCGTAGACGACGTCGGCCGCGTAGGCGTCGCGCCGCTCGTCGAACGGCATCATGTTGGCGATGAAGGAGGCCCGCATCCCAAGGGCGTCCCAGACGGGCTTCGTCCACTCGGGGTCGCGCTTGGCCAGGTAGTCGTTGACCGTGACCAGGTGGACGCTGCTGCCGGCGAGCGCGTTCAGGTAGAGCGGCTGGACGGCGACGAACGTCTTGCCCTCACCCGTCTTCATCTCGGCGATGTCGCCCTCGTGCAGGACGATGCCGCCCATGAGCTGCACGTCGAAGAGCCGGACGCCCATCGAGCGCTTGAAGGCCTCGCGGACTGCCGCGAAGGCCTCGAAGACGAGCTCGTCGACCGGCTCGCCGTTCTCGATCCGCTGCCTGAACTCGGCGGTCTTGCCCGCGAGCTCTTCGTCGCTCAGGGCCTCGAACTCGGGCTCGAGCGTGCCGATGTAGGCAGCCTGCTCGGCCAGCCGCTTGACACGCCGCCCCTCGCCGAGGCGCAGGACTTTTTCGAAGGACCCGAGCTGCTGAGCCATCGTCTTAGGGTAGCTGCCCTACAGGGGGTCGGCCTCGATCTCCCAGGCGTCGTCGTCCAGGCGGCTGGCGCGCACCACGTAGTGCTCGCCCTGGGAACCGCCGAGTCGCTCCAGCTCGGGAATGCTCCCGAAGGCGCGCTCGCCGTCGACGCTGAAGGTGCGGCCGTCCTCGCCGGAGACCAGCTCGAGCTCGTCGCCGTCGGCGCGGAAGTTCGCGACGGCGATGCGGCGGGCGGCGACGGCCCAGACGTCCTCCCCCTGGCGGACAGCCTCGGCGCGGTAGGGCGGTTCGAGGGTCTGTTCGACCACGTCGGCGAGCGGCGCGAGCGTGTCCGGCGGCTCGTCTTCGTCCACGACCAGGTCGCCGTTCGGGAGGGTGACGAAGTGGACCTCGTCGCCGGCCAGGCCCGGTGCCTCGGTCGAGCCCACCGCGTCCCAACGGCGCGGGCGCGGGACCCCGTGGATACCGGTCACGCCCCAGTGCGGGCCGGGGTCGACTGGGCCTCGCTCCGGCTCCTGCTCGAGCCGTGCCTCGCGCGCGAGCTTCTTGTGCAGCGGCTCGCGCCGGAAGATCACTGCGGCTCGATCAACCCGTAGCCGCCGTCGCGCCGCCGGTAGACGATGTTCACCGCCTCGGAGTCGCCGCTGCGGAAGACGAAGAAGTCGTGCCCGACGAGCTCCAGCTGGAGCACTGCCTCCTCCGGCGTCATCGCGTCGAGCGCGAACTGCTTGGTCTTCACGATCTCCAGGTCGAGCTCGTCCCCGGTCGTAGGCGCGGCCTCGGCGGCGCTGGTCGCTCTGCTTGCGCGGCGCCTGCGGTCGCGGCCGCGCGTGCGGTAGCGGGTGACCTGTCGCTCGAGCTTCTCGACCAGCTGGTCGATCGAGGCGCGCATGTCCGAGGAGGCCTCTCGTGCCCGGAGCACCGGGCCGGACGTCCAGATCGTCGCCTCGGCGACCTGGTTGTTCGCAATCGACGGGTTCTTCTCCAGCATCAGCTCGAGCTCGATCCGCGGGTCGGTCAGCTGCCGCTCGAGCTTGCCGAGCTTCTCCTCGGCGTAGCTTCGAATCGAATCGCTGACTTCCAGATTCCTGCCCTTCACCTGGAACTGCATCCGCGCTCCTTCGACGGTGGCTCGGTGCGCGGAATCTAGCGGACGACCCGTGCGAAGGTGATCACGTCGACCCGCCGCGCGCCGGCCTTGCGGAGCGCGCTCGCGGCGGCATTCGCGGTCGAGCCGCTGGTGTAGACGTCGTCGACGAGCCCGACCCGGGCCGGCGATTCGCCGGCAGGTGCGAACGCACCGGTGACGTTGCGCCGGCGGTCGGCGAGTGCCAGCCCGCGTTGCCGCGACGCGGGACGCGTCCTGCCGAGCAGCGCCTGCACCGGTAGCGACCACCGCTCGCCGAGCTCGCGCGCCAGCCGCTCGGCCGGATGGTGCCCACGCTCGAGGCCGCGCGCTCGGTCGGACGGGACGAACGCGAGCGCTGCCACGGCCGGAGGAGCCAAGGCGTCGGCCACCGCATCGGCAGCCACCGACGCGAGCGTCCGCAGGCCGCGCTCCTTCCAGGCGCGCACGAGCTGCCGAACGGTCGGGTCATAAGCGACCGCCGCACGGGCCGAGACGAATGCGAGGCGGCGGCCTGCGCACTCGCGGCACCGGTGGACCGGCCAGGCGGTCGGAGCGCCGCAGCGAGCGCAGAGCGGAGCGGCGAGCCGCGGGAGGGCGCGACGACAGGCCGGACAGAGCTGCTCGCTGCCGGCGCCGCAGACGACGCAGCGCACGGGCAGGATCAGGTCTAGGAGCTTCACGTCACACCAAACTCACCTCCAGGGCGAGCGTAGAGGCGACAACGTCACGTGTCTGTGACGCCTCAGTGACGGATGTGTGCCGGGTTATCCCCCGGTCGAGAAGGCCCGGTCGGCCTCGGCCAGCGTCTCCGCCGAGCCGATGTCGTACCAGCGGCCCGGCACCAGCCACGCATACACCGGCAGCCGCGGGTAGAGCCACTCCACGAGCCGGCCCGGTTGGTCGGGGTTGTTCCCCGCCTGCAGGTACTCGCGCACGAGCCCGAGCGATTCGCGGGGATAGAAGTAGAGCGCGATCCCGGTCAGTGTGCTGCGCGGCTGCTCCGGTTTCTCCTCGAAGTACGTCAGCCGGCCGTCCTCGTCGAGCTCGATCGCGTTGTAGCGGCGGATCGCCTCCAGGTCGCCGACGTCGTAGACCCCGAGCGCCGGCGAGCGCTTGGCCCGCCCGAACTCCGCGAAGGGCGCCAGGCTCTCGCTGAAGAGGTTGTCGCCGGCGAGCACCAGCAGGTCGTCGTCGATCGCCGCGGCGCGGATGGTCAGGTCGAGATCGCCGATCGCGCCGAGCTTCGACTCGTCGTCGCCGGTTCCGTCGTCGACGATCTGCACCTCCTGGCCCTCCCACCCGGCCGCCCACTCGCGGAAGGCGCCCGCGAACTTCGCGTTCGTCACCAGGTGGATCTCGTCCAACCCCTCCACGCCCGCCAGCTGCAGGAGCAGGTGCTCGACCATCGGCCGGCCGCCGACGGGCAGCAGGGCCTTCGGCCGGTCGAGCGTCAGCGGGTACAGCCGCGTCGCGTAGCCGGCGGCGAGGATGACCGCCTTCATGTCCGGTGTATCGGCGCTACGTGCCCTCGTCCCAAGAAGCGAGGTACTTCGCCTGCTCCTCGGTCAGCTCGTCGATGTCGACTCCCATCGTCGCGAGCTTGAGCCGTGCGATCTCGTTGTCGATCTCCTCCGGCACCGGATAGACCTTGCGCTCGAGGCTCGTCGCGTTCGCCACCGCGTACTCGGCCGAGAGCGCCTGGTTCGCAAACGACATGTCCATCACCTGCGCGGGGTGACCTTCGGCCGCCGAGAGGTTCACGAGCCGCCCGTCGGCGATCAGGTAGAGCCGCCGCCCGTCCTCGAGCGTGAACTCGTCCACGAACGTGCGCAGCGTGCGGGTCTCCGTCGCCAGGGAACGCAGCGCGGGGATCTCGATCTCGACGTTGAAGTGGCCCGTGTTGGCGAGGATCGCGCCGTCCTTCATCTGCAGGAAGTCCTCGCGCGTGATCACCGACTTGTCGCCAGTCGCGGTCACGAAGATGTCGCCCACCTTCGCGGCCTGCGCCATCGGCAGCACCTGGAAGCCGTCCATCACGGCCTCGAGCGCGCGCAGCGGGTCGACCTCGGTGACGACCACGTGCGCGCCCATGCCCTTCGCGCGCATCGCCACGCCGCGGCCGCACCAGCCGTAGCCCGCGACCACGAAGGTGCGCCCGGCGAGCAGGATGTTCGTGGCGCGCACGATCCCGTCGATCGTCGACTGGCCGGTGCCGTAGCGGTTGTCGAACATGTGCTTGGTGAGGGCGTCGTTGACCGCGATCACCGGGAAGCCAAGCGCGCCGTCGCGCTCCAGGGCCTTGAGCCGGATCACGCCGGTGGTCGTCTCCTCGGTTGCGCCGATGATGTCGCCCAGCTGCTCGCGCCGGTGCGAGTGGAGCACCCCGATCACGTCGGCGCCGTCGTCCATCGTCAGCTGCGGCTTGTGGTCGACCGCGGCCTCGATGTGCTGGTAGTAGGTGTCGTTGTCCTCGCCCTTGATTGCGAAGACCGAGATCTCGAACTCCTCGACCAGCGCCGCCGCCACGTCGTCCTGCGTCGAGAGCGGGTTCGACGCGCAGAGCACGACGTCCGCGCCGCCCTCCTTCAGCGTGCGCATCAGGTTGGCGGTCTCGCTCGTGACGTGCAGGCACGCGGAGATCCGGTAGCCAGCCAGCGGCTGGTCGGTCGCGAAGCGCTCGCGGATCGCGGCTAGGACCGGCATCTGCCGGTCGGCCCACTCGATCCGGCTGACGCCTTCCGGCGCGAGCGCGAGATCCTTGACGTCGTGCCGAATGGTCGTAGCCATGTCGCTCCTTCGCTTTCGAGTTAGGCGGCCAGCAGCCGCTCGTGCTTGCGCTGCTCCCAGTCGAGCGCGCTCAGTTCGGTGCCTGCGAGCCACGAGTCGACGGCCGCTCGCAGGTCTGGCTCCCGCCGCAAACGCGCCGCGAAGGCCAGCTCTCGCAGCTCGACGCGGAAGCGCCGCCGCAGCTCTCGCAGCGAGCGTAGCTGGTTCAGCTCGAGCAGACCGTAGGTGCGATAGCCGGCCCCGGTGCGCCGCGGGACCACGAGCCCGGCGCCCTCGAGGTAACGCAGCATGCGCGGGGACCACCCCGTCTCGCGCGCCGCCTGTCCGACTGTCGCCGTCCGCACGGCGAGAACCTTACCACAGCTGTGTCAGGCTTCGGTCGTGCCCTTGCGCCCGTAGTCGTCCTCGAGCCGGACGATGTCGTCGAGCTGCGGCGTCGAGACCTCGATGAGCGTCGTGTCCTCGACAGCCGTCACACGGTGCACGGTCCCGGGCGGGAAGTGGAAGGCCGCACCCGGCCCGACGACTTCGCTGTTCAGCATTCGCTCGCCAGGCGCGCCGAGCTCGAGCTTCGCCCGTCCTTCGAGCACGTACCACGCCTCGTCCTTCTCCTTGTGGAACTGGAGGCTGAGCGACTCGCCGGCGCGGACGAAGAGGATCTTGCCGGCGTAGTGGTCGGTCTTCGACCAGATCAGCTCGTGGCCCCAGGGCTTGTCCACCTTCTCGGGCTCCGCCGCGAACTTGTCGAGCCCGCCGAGGTTCGGTGAAGTCAAATGATCGTGCTCGGCCACGAGCCGCGCGAACCTACCACCATGCGGCTACTCGGGCCACCCCGGGTGGTCGGCGAGGTACTCGTTCGCCACCCGCAGGTCCTTGGGAGTGTTGACGGTCAGCCAGATTCCCTCGTGGCGCAGGGCACGCAGGCGGCCCTCCGCAGCGAGCTCGGGGAACGTGGTGGTCTCGTGGTCGCCGCGCTCGGGGAAGCGCTCGAGCGCCTCCTCGCCGAGGGCGTAGATGCCGCAGTTGACCCATTGGTCGAGCCGCGGCGCCTCCCGGAAGCCCGTCACCAGGTCGTCGTCCAAGTCGACCACACCGAAGGGCGAGCGCAGCGGGACGACCGTGATCGTCGCGGCAGCGCCTCGTTCCCGGTGGAGCGCGAGCAGCCGCGAGAAGTCGACGTCCACCAGCTCGTCGCCGTTGAGCGCGAACAGGTCGCCCTGCTCGCGCCGCGCCTGCGCCGCGAAGCGGATGCCTCCTCCCCGCCCCAGCGGCTCCGGCTCGGCCACGGCCACGACCTCCGGGCCGAGCCCGCCGAGCGCGGTCTCGAAGGCTCCTTCCTCGCCGGCCGCGCAGCTGACCAGCACACGCGTGACGCCTGCCGCTGCAAGTTGTTCGACCTGGTATGCGGCGAGCGGCCTGCCGTTCAGCTCGACGAGTGCCTTCGGACGCCCGCCCGCGGCCTCACCGAGACGCTCGGCCCTCCCGCCGGCCAGGATGACCGCCTCCACTAGAGCTCGGCGCGCTCTGGTTCTTCGGTCTCGGGCAAGGCGGCGAGCGGCGAGGCGGCGCGGCCGATGCCTTCGTACATGAAGCCGGCACTGCGCGCCTGCTCCGGGTCGAGCAGGTTGCGGCCGTCCACGATCAGCGGCCGGCCCATTGCCTGCCGCACCTCGTCGGAGGCGAGCTCGCGCAGCTCGTCCCACTCGGTCACGATCACCGCGGCGTCCGCGCCGGAGACCGCGTCGAGCACGCTGTCACAGAAGGTGACGCCCTGGAGCAGGTGCCGCGCGTCGGCGACCGGATCCCAGGCACGCACCTCCGCACCCTCCGCGAGCAGGCGCGAGGCCAGCACGAGCGACGGCGCCTCGCGCAGGTCGTCCGTGTTCGGCTTGAAGGCGAGCCCGAGCAGCGCGACCGTCTTGCCGCGGAGCTTGCCCAGGTGCTTTTCGAGCTTCCCGACGACGCGCCGCTTCTGGAGCTCGTTCACCTCGATCACGGCGCTCAGCAGCTGGAAGTGGTAGCCCGAGTTCGACGCGAGCTGCTTCAGCGCGACGCCGTCCTTCGGGAAGCACGAGCCGCCCCAGCCGATGCCGGCGCGCAGGAAGTGCGGGCCGAGCCGGTTGTCGAGCCCGACGCCCTCGGCGACCTTGACCACGTCCGCGCCGGTCGCCTCGCAGACGTTCGCGATCTCGTTGATGAAGCTGATCCGCGTCATCAGGAACGCGTTCGCGGCGAGCTTGATCATCTCCGCCGAGGCGACGTCGGCGTCCACGACGGTCGTGTCGAGCGGGTCGTAGAGCGAGGCGATCGTCTTCGCGTCGGCCTCCGTGAACGCGCCGACGACGATGCGGTCCGGCTCCATGAAGTCGCGGACGGCGCTGCCCTCGGAGAGAAACTCGGGATTCGAGACGTAGCCGACATGCGCGAGCCCGCGGGCGTCGAGCGCGGTGCGCACCTTCTCGCCGGTGCCGACGGGGACGGTGCTCTTCATCACCAGCAGCGCGCGCTCTTCCAGCGCCGGCAGCTGGTCGACCACGCTCCAGACCGCGGACAGGTCGGCATCGCCGGAATAGGTCGGCGGCGTGCCGACGCAGACGAAGAGCACGGGCGCGTCAACCACCTCGTCGACCTCGAGCGTGAACGCCAGGCGCTCACGGTTGCGCTCGAGCAGCTCTTCGAGGCCGGGCTCGTGCAACGGCACGCGGCCCGCCTGCAGCGCCTCGATCCGCTCCGGCACGACGTCACGGATCACGACCTCGTGGCCCAGCTCGGCGAAGCAGGCGCCCGTCACGAGACCGACCCAGCCGGCCCCGAAGATGCCGATTTTCGGCTTCACGGCCGGGGAGCCTACCGGGGCAGCGGCCGCAGCCCGCGCGCGATCGCGAGCATCGTCTCGTTCGAGAGCGAGTCGAGCAGCGTGTTCACGACCCAGTAGGTGGCGCCGTTGTCGCGCAGCACGACCATGTGCAGGTGCGAACCGGTGTAGTAGAGGTCGAACTTGCGCCCATTGATGCGCTGGGAGACGCTCTTGTCGTCGAGGATCGGCGCGTCGGCCCAGTCGCTCTCCTGGATGCCCCAGTACTCGTTTGAACCGGTGCGGAAGGTGAGCCGCAGCGTCGGCCGGTCGCCGAGCGGGTAGATCCGGACCGGCGTCTCGCTGTAGCCGGTGTCGAGGTTGGAGGAGCTCTCGAGCTTCGTCGGGTACTCGAGCCTGAAGGGCACGCGCTTGCGGTACTTGAATACCTCCGAACGGGTCGCCGCCGGGTCGCTTCGCACGTGCGCCGGCTGCCGCGTCGGCGCAGTCGGGATCACGACGGGTGTGAGCTCACCGTGGAAGGTCGAGCCGACGATCACCGTCAGCAGCGCCCCGTTCGAGAGCGCCCGGAGCCGGGCCGGCAAAGGCTCGACGTCCGCGCTCCCGATCAGCTTGGAGACCTGCTGCGCCGCGACCTTCCCGTTCGCCGCGCGCGCCGGGTCGAAGTAGACCTTCGAGTGGAAGTAGTTCCAGTTCGGCGCGTTCGCCGGCTGGCCGTTGGCCGGCGTGACCGTGACATAGCCCTCCTGCCCGAGCAGGTAGCTCGCGTTCCCGGCCGAGCCCGCGACCCCGTTGCCGTTCAGCACAGTCAGCGTCACCTGCCGCGGCGGGATCGTGCGCTTACGCGCGGGGAGCTTGTGCCCGAGCGCCACGGCCGTCGCGGTCGAGGCCTCGCCCACGTCCGGGTTGAGGAACTGCTGCACCGCCTCGTCGATGTTGCCCTGGTCGGTGGCGAGCTCGTTCTGGCCGAAGATGTTCTGGATCTTCACCTGGAAGACGTGGCCGTGCGGGAGGTTGTAGGCGAAGGAGGCGTACTTCTTGATGTCGCTCAGGTTGACCGCCCGCCCGCCCCGCTCCACCTCCATGTAGTGGTTCTGGGTGACCGTGTTGACGATCCCGAGCACGGTCGAGAGACCGAGCGACTTGGCCACCTGCTGGCGCGCGGCGCCGACGAACAGCTGCTGGCGCGCGAGCCGGTAGAGGTCGGAGTCGGTGTGCCGGAAGCGGACGAAGTCGAGCGCCTGCTTGCCGGTCAGGTGCTGGTAGCCGGGCTGGAGGTTGATGTTCGCGTAGTCGGTCTCCGAGGTGCCGACGTTCTTGTTGTAGTAGCGGCGGTCGACGTCGAGCCAGACGCCGCCGAGCTTGTTCACGACGCCGATGAAGCCGAGGAAGTTGATCGGGATCAGGTAGTTGATCGGCAGGTTCGTCAGGTGCCGCACGGTCTCGAGCGCACCGCCGACGTGGTTGCTGCAGAAGGCATAGGCGCTGTTGATCCGGCCGCTGCCGCTCGCCACTGCGGCGCCGCCGCCCTTACCAGGGCAGTAGAGCGGCACGACCAGGTCGCGCGGGAACGAGAGCATCGAGATCGTGTTCGTGACCGGGTCGGCCCGGATCAGCATCATCGTGTCGGAGCGCGAGGGCGCGCTGCCGTCGCCGGCGCGATGGTCGTAGCCGAGCACGAGCGCGATCGCCGACGACTTCGGCGGGTCGAGCCGTGCCTGTGTCTGCTGGCCCTCGGCCGAGGTCGGCCGAAGCAACGCTACGCTCTCGTGCGCCCAGAGGTAGAAGCCGGCGACGACGCCGACCACGACGACGGCGAGGGCCATGCCCACCCACGCGAAGAAGCGGCCGACCCGCGTGGCCACGCCGCGCTGCGGCGGCGGTGGCTGGCGGTAGAGCGTCACCGGCGTCAGCGCGCCGGGAGGCAGGATCGCGTGGCCGTTGCCGTTGAGCGTGGCCCCGCGGCCGATTCCTTTCTTGAGGGTGGTCCGCATCGAAAAAAGAACGCCGTGGAAGGCGTTCGCCGGGAATCAGGATAGCCGACGCTGCGGGCGGCTACACCGGCTCGAGCGCCCGTTCGTCCGGCTCGTAGGCGAGGTTCGGGCGCAGCCAGCGCTCGGCCTTGGGGTGAGCGAGACCCTTGCGGGCCGCGTACGACTCGACCTGGTCGCGGGCGATCCGACCGACGGAGAAGTAGCGAGCCTCCGGGTGGTGAAGGTAGATGCCGCTGACGGCCGAAGCCGGCGTGACGGCGAACGTCTCGGTGAGCGCGAACCCGTGCGCCTCGGCGCCGAGCAGCTGGAAGAGCTTGCCCTTCTCGGAATGGTCGGGACAGGCGGGGTACCCGAAGGCGGGCCGGATCCCGCGGTAGCGCTCGGCGATCAGCTCGTCGTTCGGGCGCCGCTCGCCCCGCTCGTACCAGGAGCGGCGGTTCTCCTCGTGCAGGTACTCCGCGAACGCCTCGGCCAGCCGGTCGGCGAGCGCCTTCGTCAGGATCGCGCGGTAGTCGTCGTGCTCGGCCTCGAAGCGCGCCGCGAGCTCATCCGTGCCGACGATGCCGACGGCGAACGCGCCGAGGTGGTCGCCGGCGGGCGCGACGTAGTCCGCGAGTGAGCGGTTCGGGCGCGAGTCGCCGTAGTCGCTCTGCTGCCTGAGCAGGCAGAAGCGCACGTTGTCTTCGACCGCGATGTCCTCGCCGTCGGACGACGCAGGCCAGAAGCCGTGCACGCCGCGTGCCGTGAGCAGTCCCTCGCGGACGATCTGGCCGAGCAGCTCCTGGGCGTCGTCGTAGAGCTCCCGCGCTTCGGGCCGCTCGAGGATCGCCGGGAACTTGCCTTTCAGGTCCCACGCGTGGAAGAAGAACTGCCAGTCGACGTAGCTGCGCAGCGTCTCCAGCTCGGGCTCGACGACGCGGGTACCGAGGAACGCCGGCTCGGGCAGGTCGTCGAACGCGACTTGGTGCCGGTTCTCCAGGGCCCGCGGGTACGGGAGCAGCGGCTTGCGGTCGCGCTCGGCGTGCAGGTCGCGCAGGCGTTCCTGGTTCGAGCGGTTCTCCCGGTCGAGCGCCGAGCGGCGCGCGGGGTCGAGCAGGTCGGAGACGACCGCCGTCACGCGCGAGGCGTCCTGAACGTAGACGGTCGGCTGCGAGTAGGCCGGCGCGATCCGCACCGCCGTGTGCTGCTTCGACGTGGTCGCGCCGCCGATCAGGAGCGGAAGGTCGAGCCCCCGCCGCTCCATCTCGCGCGCCACGTTGACCATCTCGTCAAGCGATGGCGTGATCAGGCCGGAGAGCCCCACCGCGTCCGCGCCGACCTCGACGGCCGTGTCGAGGATCGTGTCCGCCGGCACCATCACGCCGAGGTCGAGCACCTCGTAGTTGTTGCAGCCAAGCACGACCCCGACGATGTTCTTGCCGATGTCGTGCACGTCGCCCTTGACGGTCGCGAGCACGAGCTTCCCCTGGGCGCGCGAGATGCCCGTCCGCTCCTTCTCCTCCTCCATGTACGGCTCGAGGTAGGCGACCGCGCGCTTCATCGCGCGAGCGCTCTTCACCACCTGCGGGAGGAACATCTTCCCGCTTCCGAACAGGTCGCCGACGATCGCCATCCCGTCCATCAGCGGGCCCTCGATCACGTCGAGCGGCCGCTCGTGCTGCTGCCGCGCCTCCTCGGTGTCCTCCTCGATGTAGTCGACGACGCCGTGGACGAGCGCGTAGGAGAGGCGCTCGCCGACCGGCGCCTCGCGCCAGGAGAGATCCACCTCGCGCTTCGTCGCCTCGCCCTTGACTCGGCCTGCGTACTCGACGAGCCGCTCGGTCGCGTCCGGCCGCCGGTCGAAGAGGACGTCCTCGACGAGCTCTAGCAGCTCCGGCTCGATGTCCTCGTAGACCATCAGCTGACCGGCGTTGACGATCCCCATGTCGAGGCCCGCCCGGATCGCGTGGTAGAGGAAGGCGGCGTGCATCGCCTCGCGGACGTGGTCGTTGCCGCGGAACGCGAAGGAGAGGTTCGAGATCCCTCCGGAGATGCGGGCGCCCGGACAGCGCTCTTTGATCAGCGGGATCGCGTCGATGTACGCCTTCGCGAAGCTTGCGTGCTCCTCGATGCCCGTCGCGACGGCGAGCACGTTCGGGTCGAAGACGATGTCCTCCGGCGCGTAGCCGGCCTGGTCGATGAGCAGCCGGTAGGCCCGCTCGCAGATCTCGACTTTGCGCTCGACCGTGTCCGCCTGCCCCTGCTCGTCGAAGGCCATCACGATCACCGCCGCGCCGAGCTCGCGCACGCGCCGCGCCTGGGCGAGAAACTGCTCCTCGCCTTCCTTCAGCGAGATCGAGTTGGCGATGCCCTTGCCCTGCACGCACTCCAGGCCGGCCTCGAGCACCTCGAAGCGAGAGCTGTCGACGACGATCGGAATCCGGGCAACCTCGGGCTCCGAGGCGATCAGACGCAGGAACGTCGTCATCGCCTCGACCGCGTCCAGCAGGTCGGCGTCCATGTTGACGTCGAGCAGGTTCGCGCCGCCGCGCACCTGCTCCAGCGCAACCTCGACGGCCGAGCCGTAGTCGTTGGCCTCGACCAGGCTGCGGAAGCGCGCGGAGCCGGTCACGTTCGTCCGCTCGCCGATCATCACGAAGCCGGTGTCCTCGCCGATCTCGAACGGCTCGAGGCCGCTGAAGCGCGGTCGCCGCGGCGGCTCCGGGATCGTCCGCGGTGAGAGCCCGCGCACGGCCGCGACGATCTCGGCGGTGTGCTCCGGCGTCGTGCCGCAGCAGCCGCCGACGACGTTGACGAAGCCTTCCTTTGCGAACTCGCCGAGGAGCGTGCTCGTCTCCGCGGGCTGCTCGTCGTAGCCGCCGAGCGCGTTCGGCAGGCCGGCGTTCGGATGGCACGAAACCCAGGTCGTGGCGGCCCGCGAGAGCGACTCGATCACCGGCCGCAGCTCGCGCGCTCCGAGCGAACAGTTGACGCCGACGATCAGCGGCCGCGCTTGCTCGATCGAGATCCAGAACGCCTCGACCGTCTGGCCGGAGAGATTGCGACCGCTGCGATCGATGGCCGTGAACGAGATCCAGAGCGGCAGCTCCGGCACGGCCTCGCGCGCGGCGGCGACGGCGGCCTTCGCGTTGAGCGTGTCGAAGATCGTCTCGATCAGGAGCAGGTCGACCCCGCCGTCGCGCAGCGCCAGCATCTGCTCGGTGTACGCCGCGACGACGTCCTCGAAGCGGACGGCGCGGTAGGCCGGGTCCTCGACCTTCGGCGAGAGCGAGAGCGTCACGTTCAGCGGCCCCACGGAGCCCGCGACGAAGCCGTCGTGCTCGTCGGCGACCTTGCGGGCGAGCCGCGCACCTTCGAGGTTCATGTCTCGCACCGCCGCCTCGAGCCCGTAGTCGGCCTGGCCGATGCTCGTCGCGGTGAAGGTGTTCGTGGTTGCGATGTCGGCGCCGGCTTCGAAGTAGGCGCGATGGACGCTCTCGACGATCTCGGGCTGCGTCAGGTTGAGCAAGTCGGGATCGCCCTTGACGTCCCGCGGGTGCTCGCGGAAGCGCTCGCCCCGCCACTCCTCCTCGGTCAGCCCGCGGTTCTGGAGCAGGACGCCCCACGAGCCGTCGAGCACGGCGATCCGCTCGGCGAGGAGTGCTTCGAGTCTGTCGCGGGCGTTCTGCAAACGGTTCGGCTCCTTGCCCAAGGGCCACGAGAGCCGGTGCTCGCGGGGCTCTTTAGGCGTTTGGTAACCCGGTCGCCAAGCTGCCTTTCAAAGCTTTCCGGGTGCCATGAGCGTAGCAGCCTTACGCAGGACGGCCGGAAACCGCGAGCTGGTTCTCCGCGTGCTTGATGCGCTGCTCGATCTGCCAGCGGTCGGCGTCCGACTCGCCCTGCTCGACGCGTTCGAGCTCTGCGCGGGCGGTCTCGAGCTGCTCCTGCGCGCGGGCCGGGTCGATGTGCTTCGCGTCGACGGCGTCGTCGACGAGCGCGAGCGCCCGGTCCTGCTCGACCTTGAAGAAGCCGGGGCCGGTCGCGAACTCGACCACGTCGCCGACCGCACGGCTGCGGTAGATTCGCGTCGAGCCGGCCTTGAGCATCGCTACGAGGGGCGCGTGCCGGGCCAGCACGCCGATCTCGCCGGCCTGGCCGGGCACGACGATCATCTCGACCTCGCCCTCGAAGACCGCGCCCTCGGGCGTGACGAGCGAGATGTCGAACGAGGCCACGACTCAGGCGGGGACGGGCTCGGGCTCTTCGGCTTCCTCGGGCTCCGGCTCGGATTCCTCCGGAACCTCGTCGCCGCGGGCCTTCGCGACCGCCTCGTCGATCGTGCCGACCATGTAGAAGGCCTGCTCCGGGAGCTCGTCGTGCTTGCCATCGAGAATCTCGGTGAAGCCGGCGATCGTCTCCTCGAGGCGCACGAACTTGCCGGGCTGGCCCGTGAACGTCTCGGCGACGAACATCGGCTGCGAGAGGAAGCGCTCGATCTTGCGCGCCCGCTGGACGATCAGCCGGTCCTCGTCGGAGAGCTCGTCCATGCCGAGGATGGCGATGATGTCCTGCAGGTCCTTGTAGCGCTGCAGCACCTCCTGCACACGGGTCGCGGTCTCGTAGTGCTCGTCCGAGACGACGCCGTGAGCGAGCGCGCGGGACGAGGAGTCGAGCGGGTCGATCGCGGGGTAGATGCCCTTCTCCGAGATCGGGCGCGAGAGCGTGATGAACGCGTCGAGGTGGGCGAACGTGTTCGCGGGGGCCGGGTCGGTGAGGTCGTCGGCGGGCACGTAGATCGCCTGCACGGACGTGACCGAGCCCTGCCGGGTCGAGGTGATTCGCTCCTGCAGCTGGCCCATCTCGGTCGCGAGGGTCGGCTGGTAGCCGACGGCGCTCGGCATGCGGCCGAGCAGCGCCGAGACCTCGGAGCCCGCCTGCACGAAGCGGAAGATGTTGTCGATGAAGAGCAGCACGTCCGCGCCCTCGTCGCGGAAGTACTCGGCCATCGTCAGGCCGCTGAGGGCGACGCGCAGGCGCGCCCCCGGCGGCTCGTTCATCTGGCCGAAGACGAGCGCCGTGTCGGCGAGCACGCCCGACTCGGTCATCTCGAGCCAGAGGTCGTTGCCCTCGCGCGTCCGCTCGCCGACGCCGGCGAACACCGAGTTGCCCTGGTGCTCGCGCGCGACGTTGCGGATCAGCTCCTGGATCAGGACCGTCTTGCCGAGGCCGGCGCCGCCGAAGAGGCCGACCTTGCCGCCGCGCACGAACGGCGCCACCAGGTCGATCACCTTGAGGCCCGTCTCGAAGATCTCCATCGTCGGATGCAGCGCGTCGAAGGACGGCGGATCGCGGTGGATCGGCCAGCGCTCAGCGTCCGCGGCGAGCGGCTCGCCCTCGTCGATCGGGTCGCCGAGCACGTTCCAGAGCCGGCCGAGCGTCTGCTTGCCGACCGGGACGGTGATGGGCGCGCCGGTGTCGATCACGTCGATGCCGCGCGGGAGGCCGTCGGTGGCGTCCATCGCAACCGCGCGGACTCGGTCGTCGCCGAGGTGCTGCTGCACCTCCGCGATCAGGTCGCCTTCGCCGTCGGGGCGCTCGATCTTGAGGGCGGTGTAGATCTCGGGCAGACGGTCCGTGAAGACGGCGTCGATCACGACGCCGCGAATCTCGATGACCTTGCCGACGTTCTGGCCGTTGTTCTGGTCAGGCATGTGTCTCCTGGAGAGGTGGCTCGGGTGCGCTGCCGAGGGCACGCCGGTCGCGGCGGCCCGGTGACCGGAGTCTAGCGAAGCGCCGCTTCACCCGACCCGGCTGTGGGAGCGACTTTCCGTCCTCTGCCAGCGCCGCCACCCTGGCGGCGTGATCGAGGCTTCAGACGTACGAGGTGACGAGCGATGGGAACACTGTCGAACAGTATCCCTGAGGGGCCGAGCGTTACCGGTCGAAGAGGACCGGGCCGCCGCGGAGCGAGCGCTGCGCGTTCGTGAGCCGCAGCTGCTGGAAGGCGTTCATGCGCTGGATCGCGGTCGAGGTGCGCAGGTTCATCGTGTCGACCGTGGCAAGCTGGCCGGTGAGCACGCGCGGCGCCTGTGTATGGGCCGCGGCGACCGAGTCGGAGCGGACCGCCGACGAGGCGAGCAGGCTGCCGAGGCCGACTGCGGCGACCGCCATCGCGGCCGCAGCCGGAGCGAGCCGAAGCGGCAGGCGGCGGCGCGGGCGCGCGATCGAGATCGGGCTTGTGAGCTGCTCGAGCGGTGCCTCTCGGAGCGTCCCGGTCAGGCCGCCGATCTCGCTGCGGAACGCGCTGCAGGACGGGCACGCGTCGAGATGCGCGTGCAGGAGCACGCGCTCGAAGCTCGACAGCTCGGAGTCGAGCTCGATCGACGCCCATTGCCGGGCGCGGTCACATTCGCCACTCATGGGACTCACAGTAGCTTCGACGGCGGGGGTGTCGAGAAGTTAGACCCCTCAAACGAGTGAGTGGTGCGAGTCGACGACCACCCCGATCAGCACCAGGATCAGCCCGAGGACGATGAAGACCGCCGAGTTGTTGATCGTCTCGTGTTGCTCGTCGAGCGTGGCCCAACGGAGCCGCCTGGAGCCCATCCCGGGGATCGGCAGCATCGTCCAGCCGGCCGTCTCGGACTTCACGCGCGCCGGGCCTCGATTGCCGATGAAGAAGCCCGAGACCATCAGGAAGCAGCCGAGGCCGTAGAACCCGAGCGAGATCGCCCGGTCGAGCGAGGCACCGGCCAGCAGGCCGAGCGCCACGGAGCCGACCAGCGTGACGGCCGTGCAGAGCGCCACGAGGACGACGAGACGGCGGAGCGCCGCGAGCATCGTTTACGCCGGCAGCGGTTGCTCGGGATTCTCGCTCTTGGTGCGCTCGCCGGCGCGGCGGATCTCGTCGGCGTTCATCGGCCAGCGCTCGAGCGCGTAGTGGCACGCGGCGACGTGGCCGTTGCCGAACGAGTAGAGCGGTGGGTCCTCCACGTCGCAGTGGCCCTCCACGAAACGGGGGCACCGCGGGTGGAAGTTGCAGGCGCTCGGCGGGTTCACCGGGCTCGGCACGTCGCCCTCGAGCACGATCGGCGTCCTGCTCCGGCCGAGCTCGGGGTTCGCGATCGGCACGGCGGAGAGCAGCGCACCCGTGTACGGGTGCTTGGGCTCGCGGTAGAGCACCTCGCGCGACGCGATCTCGACGGCCTTCCCCAGATACATCACCATCACGCGGTCCGAGATGTGCCGCACGACGTTCAGGTCGTGCGCGATGAAGATGTACGTCAGGCCGAAGTCGTCCTGCAGGTCCTTGAGCAGGTTGAGGATCTGCGCCTGCACCGAGACGTCCAGCGCCGAGACGGGCTCGTCGCAGACGATCAGCTTCGGGTTGACCGCGAGCGCGCGCGCGACGCCGATGCGCTGCCGCTGGCCGCCGGAGAACTCGTGCGGGAAGCGGTTGTAGTGCTCCGGGTTGAGGCCGACGACCTCGAGCAGCTCCTGCACGCGGCGCTTGATCTCGGCGCCGGAGCCGAGGCCGTGCACCTCGAGCGGCTCGCCGATGATGAAGCCGACGCGCTTGCGCGGGTTCAGCGACGCGTACGGGTCCTGGAAGATCATCGTCATCTCGCGCCGGATCGGCCGCATCGCCGGGCGAGAGAGCTTCGTGATGTCGCGGCCCTCGAAGGTGATCCGCCCGTCGGTCGTCTCGAGCAGCTTCATGATGCAGCGCGCGAGCGTCGACTTGCCGCAGCCCGACTCGCCCACGATGCCGAGGGTCTCGCCGGGCTTGACGGTCAACGAGACGCCGTCGACCGCCTTCACCGAGGCGATCTCCTTCTGGAAGATGATCCCGCGCGTGATCGGGAAGTACTTGCGGACGTTCTCGACGACGAGCAGCTCGTCCCCGGTCTGGGGGTTCGCGGCGGGTGCGGTCTCCACTAGCCGGCCTCCGCCATCGTCGCGGCGAGCAGCTTCGCTGCCTCGCGCTCCTTCGTCTCCTCGTCCAGGTGGCACTTCTCGAGGTGGTCGGGATCGCGCGTGGTCGGCTTCAGGGCGGGCACGGTCGTCTTGCAGACCTCCATCACGTAGGGGCAACGCGGATGGAAGCGGCAGCCGCTCGGCGGGCGCAGCAGCGACGGCGGCTGGCCCGGGATCTGCGTCAGTCGCTCGACGTCGGCCTCGAGCCGCGGCAGCGAGCCCATCAGGCCCCACGTGTACGGGTGCTGCGGCTGGCTGAAGAGGTCGTAGACGGTCGCCTGCTCGACGACGTTGGCCGCGTACATGACGAGCACGTCGTCCGCGAGCTCGGCGACGACGCCGAGGTCGTGCGTGATCATGATGATCGCGCTGCCGAAGTCCTCCTGCAGCCGCTTCATCAGCAACAGGATCTGCGCCTGCGTGGTCACGTCGAGCGCGGTCGTCGGCTCGTCCGCGATCAACAGGTCGGGGTCGTTGATCAGCGCCATCGCGATCATCACGCGCTGGCGCATGCCGCCCGAAAACTGGTGCGGGTAGTCGTCGATGCGCGTCTGGGCGCGCGGGATCCCGACCGCCCCCAGCAGCTCGACGGCCCGGGCGCGCGCCACCTTCTTCGTCACGTCGCGGTGGAGCAGGACCGCCTCGGTCAGCTGCCGCCCGATCGTGTGCACAGGGTTCAGCGAGGTCATCGGGTCCTGGAAGATCATCGAGATGTCGTTCCCACGCGCCTGCCGCAGGTCGCTCGGCTTCATCGTCAGCAGGTCCTCGCCCTTCCACAGCGCCTCACCGCTGGTGATCGTGTTGCGCTTCGCGTTGAGGCCCATGATCGTCAAGCAGGTGACGCTCTTGCCCGAGCCGGACTCGCCAACGATGCCCAGCGTCTGGCCCTTCTCGATCGTGAAGGAGACGCCCTCGACGGCCTTGAGGATGCCGTCTTCGGTGCGGAAGGACGTGCTGAGGTCCTTGACGTCGAGGAGAGCCACAGGCGGTCTAGGTTAGCCGGATCCGGGGGTCGATCCACGCGTACAACAGATCGACCAGCAGGTTGAAGATGATGATCGCGATCGTCGCGAAGACGATCACCCCCTGGACGATCGCCAGGTCCTGGTTGTTGATGCCGATGATCGCCGTCTGGCCGAGCCCGGGAAGCTGGAAGACGGTCTCCGTGAAGATCGCCCCGCCGAGCCCGATGCCGATGTCCATGCCGAGCATCGTCACGACGGGCAGCAGCGCGTTGCGCAGGACGTGCGAGATCAGGACCTGCCGCTCCGGCGCGCCCTTGGCGCGCGCGGTGCGCACGAAGTCCTCGTTCAGCGTCTCCATCACGTTCGCGCGGATCATGCGCACGTAGAGCGCCGCGAACAGGAGCGCGAAGGTGCACCACGGCAGGATCAGGTGGTAGAACCACTGCCAGGGGCCGCCCGGCTGCCCCGAGTCGGCCGGGGCGCCGAAGAAGTTCGCGTAGTTGGCGATCGGCGTCCAGCCGAGCCTGACGCCGAAGACGTATTCGAGGATCAGGCCGATCCAGACCGGGTGCGCGGAGACCCCGATCAGGACGAAGACCATCGCGAATCGGTCGATCAGCGAGCGTGGCTTGAGCGCGGAGAAGATCCCGACGGTGAGGCCGATGATCATCCACAGGATCGCGCCGCCGAAGACGAGCGAGGCGGTGACGGGTGCGGCCTCCTTGATCCGCTCGTTGACGCTCTGGCTGGTGGCGAAGGAGGTACCGAGGTCCTGGTGGACGACCAGCTGCTTGACGAACTTCCAGTACTGGACCGGCATCGGCTTGTCGAGCCCGAGCTTCTCGGTCGCGCGAACGAGGCAATCACGCTTGGCCTGCTCGCCTCCGCAGACGGCGCGGGCCGGGTTGTTGGGACCGACGTAGAAGATCACGAACGTCACGAACGTGATCACGATGAAGAGGAGAATCGCCCAAAGTGTTCGCCTGACGAGGTATCTGAACACGTGCCTCTCCTAAGTTCGCTCGGGGTCCTGCCGCGCCGGGGAATCCTAGCCGTAACCGGGATTGTGAAGACACGTGAGGCGCCGGCCTGTGCCGGCGCCTCACGTTTGCTGCTTGGTCCCTAGTGCCTCCTACTTGAGAGCCAGGGCCGGAATGCTCCAGTCCTGGTAGATGCCCTGGTAGGTGAGGCTCTTCGGGTTGACGCGGTTCGAGAAGATGTACCGGTTGTTGTACGTCCTCTCGATCGCCATCGGAGCCGCCTGGTTCATGATGTCGATGTCCATCTGGCCGTAGACCTTCAGCCGGTTGGGACCGACGAGCCGGGCCGCCTGCTCCATCTTCTTGTTCCACTTGGGATCGTTGAAGTAGGAGTAGTTGACGTTGTTCTCCGCCTGGATGGACTTGCCGTACAGCAGGATGTTGATCCAGTCGTACGGGTCCGGGTAGTCGGAGCACCAACCCATGGAGACACCCATGTCGAGGTCGGTGTTCTTGTGGCCCATGGCGTCGTAGAGATCGGCGCCAGAGAAGCCCTTCATGTTGATCTTGTTGCCGTCGAAGCCGAGGCGCTGGAGATCGCGCTTGACGATCTGGGCCTGGGCGGGGTTGATCGTGCCCGAGGACCGGAAGCCGACGTTGATCTCACCGGACTTGAAGTGGCCCTTGGCCAGGTTCTTCGCCTTGGTGACGTTCTGCTTGTAGATCGTGACGTTCTTCCAGCCGGGGACGCCCGGGTTGAAGATGTGCGTCCACGGGCCGCCCGCGTACGGGCCGACCTGAGCGTTGTACGACTTGCGGTCGATCACGTAGTTGATCGCCTGCCGCAGCGCCAGGTTGCCCTTGAAGAGCGAACGCGACGTGTTGAAGGGCAGGTAGCCGGTGCAGTTGATCGGCTTCGTCCAGAAGCGCGTCTTGTTCACGCCGTACTTCTTGGCGACGCCCGTGACCTCGGCCGCCGGCAGCGGGCCCTCGTCGAGCTGGTTGGCGACGGTCTGGTTGAACGCCGTCTGCTCGTTGAGGTTCCACTGGACGTCGAGACCGGCCAGGTTCCGCGGCCGCGTGCGGCCGGGGCCCTTCTTGTAGTTCTTGTTCTGCCGAATCTGCGTCAGCTTGTCCGGGTTGTTCCGCGTCATGTAGTACGGACCGGCCGACGGCAGGTTCTTGCCGTTCACGTTCACGACTTCCTTGCTCAGCGGGAGCTTGAGCGAGGTGGCCTGGAAGAACGGCATGGTGATCTTCGCCATGAACGTCCCGTCAGGCTTGGTCAGGTTGACGATCAGCTTGTTGCCCTTGGCGACAGCGCCACTGACCTTCGTGGCCTTACCGTCGTTGACCTTCTTGGCACCGACGATGTTGGTGCCGTTCGGGTCGACGATGAACGGCGCGCCCGGCGAGGCAAGAGCCTTGTTCGCCGTGCGGTCGATCGCCCGCTTGAAGTTCGCGGCGGTGACCTTCGCCCCGTCGCTGAACTTGAAGCCCGGACGGATGAAGAAGGTGTACCTCTTGCCGTTGTTCGAAACGGTGAACTTCGAGGCAACCTCAGGAACCAGCTTGCTGCCTGCCGGGCCTGACTTGTCCGGATAGTTGTAGAGCTTCGCTGCGGTCGCGTACTCCAGCCACCACGCAGTGGTGACGTAAGCGAGCTGCGGGTCGACCTGGGTGGAAGCACCAGTGGTGCCGTACCGCCAGATGCCGCCCTTCTTGAACGCGTGGGCACTGCCCGCACTTGCGCTCGCAAAGCTCGCCGCGACCAGAAGGCTTGCCCCGGCCACAAGCATCATGACCGCGAGCCATAGCCGTCTGTGCATGTCTCTCCTTTCCGTGAATTCGAGCCGCGACGTACCGGCCCGGAACGGGCGCCTGCCCCGTTCTGAGTCTTGAGACGTAGAGGTTAAGAGTTGGTTAGTGGCCGGCTACTGCTGGGAGGAACGCGGGTCGAAGGCGTCCCGGAGCCCGTCACCGAGCAGGTTGAACGCGAGTGTCGTCAGCAGCACCGCGAGGCCAGGCCAGAGCATCAGCAAGGGGCGCGTCGTGTAGTACTCGGGCGCCGACGAGAGCAGGTTCCCCCAGCTCGCGGTGGGCAGCTTGATGCCGAGCCCGAGGAACGACAAGCCGGCCTCGAAGAGCACGTAGCTGGCGACGATCAGCGTCGAGTAGACGATCATCGGCGCGATCAGATGCGGGAGCACGTGCGAGCGGATGATGCGGATGTCGCTCGCCCCGATCATCCGGGCCGCCTCGATGTATTCCTTCTCACGGATCGAGAGCACCTGAGCGCGCATGATCCTGGCCGGGTAGAACCAGCCGAAGAGGCTGAAGATCAGCACGAGCGTGACGACCCCCTTCGGGAACAGGCCCCCGAGCGTGATCGCGTCGAGCTGCGGGCCGATCGTCGCCGCGAGCGCGACGATGAAGAGCAGCAGCGGGAAGGCCATCGTCACCTCGGTGATGCGCGAGATGATCGTGTCGGGCCAGCCACGGAAGTAGCCGGCAATCGAGCCGAGTATCACCCCGATCAGCATCACCCCGAAGGTCGAGAGCAGCGCGACCTCGAGCGAGACGCGGGCGCCGTAGAGCAGGCGCAGGAACTCGTCCTGGCCGAGCCGGTTCGCGGCGCCGAGGACGAAGATGTCGGTCTTCCCGGTCTCGACGTTCTCGACGTGCGTCCAGGGGTTCGCCGGCAGCAGGCTCGGGAGCTCGACCGCCGCGGTGCCCGTGAAGATCTCGTCCGGCCCGTGGCCGATGAAATGCTTGGCGATCGGTGCGCCGACGAAGGCGACCAGGATCAGGACGATGATGAAGATCCCGCTCGCGATCGCGACCTTGTCGCGACGGAAGCGCCGCCACACGAGCTCCCAGTAGCCGCGCGCGCGTACCGCTTCGGCTTCGCCTAGCTCAGACCCGCTCTCGACCGCGACTGCAGCCCCGAGGCCGGCGCCGCCGGAGGAAACCAGGACTTCCTTTTCCTGCTGAGCCATGTGTAAGGAGGCGGTTAAGCCTGACGGGACTATAGACGAGCGGAACGCGTCAGAGTTTGCTTCGCCCGGTTACCCGGTCAGCGCGTCGGCTCCCGCTACGACCTCCAGGATCTCCTGCGTGATCTCCGCCTGGCGGGCCCGGTTCATGTCCAGCGTCAGGCTCGAGATCAGGTCGGCGGCGTTGCCGGAGGCGTTGCGCATGGCGGTCATCCGCGCTCCCTGTTCCGAGGCCGCGGACTCGAGCAGCGCGCGGTAGAGCTCGGTCTCGACGTAGACGGGCAGCAGGCGCTTGAGGATCTCTTCGGGCTCGGGCTCGTAGATGAAATCGCCGAGCAGTGCAGCCTCCCGCTCCTCGGCCTCGTCACGTGCCAGCGCTTCCTCGGGGATCGGCAGCAGGTCCCGCTCGACCACCCGCTGGACGAGTGCCGAGACGAACTCGTTGTAGACGATCACGACGCGGTCGACCTCGCCCCGCTCGTAGAGGTCGGTCGCCTTGCGGGCGATCGCCTGCGCATCGTGGTAGGAGGGTCGGTCGCTGAAGCCGATCCAGCTCTGGTCGACCTCGTACCGGCGGAAGGCGAGAGTCGAGCGGCCCTTCTTGCCGGCGACGAGCCAGTGCACGTCGACCCCCTCGCCGCGCAGCTGCCGATCGAGCGCGAAGGCATGCCGCAGCACCTGCGCGTTGAACGCGCCTGCGAGACCGCGATCGCCGGTCAGCGGGACGATCGCCGCCTTCTTCACGTCACGCCGCTGCAGCAGCGTCAGGCCCTGCAGCGAGTTGCTCGCCTTGGCGGTGCCCATCATCAGCTCGGTCATCCGGTCGGCGTAGGGCCGCATCGCCTCGATCCGCGCCTGCGCGCGGCGCAGCCGGGCCGAGGCGACGAGCTCCATCGCCTTGGTGATCTTGCGCGTGTTCCGGATCGAGCGGATCCGGCGCTTGAGGTCCTGGACGGTGGCCACGGCTTAGGCTGCTGCCGGCGTCTCCTCGGAGGGCTTGAACAGCTTCCCGAAGCTCTGCAGCTGCTGGTTCAGCTTCTCCGCCAGCTCGTCCGGCAGCTCGCCGGTCTCGCGGATCTCCTTCAGGATCGACTCCTCCGCGCGAAGCTGCTCGCGCAGCTCCTCGAGGTAGCGCGGCACGTCCGCGGCCGGTATCTCATCCAGGAAGCCGTTGACGCCCGCGTAGACCGCGGCCACCTGCTCCTCGACCGGCCACGGGTCGTACTGCGGCTGGTTGAGCATTGCGACCAGGCGCTCGCCGCGGGCGAGGATCTTCTGCGTCGCCTGGTCGAGCTCGGAGCCGAACTGCGCGAACGCCTCCAGCTCGCGGTACTGCGAGAGGTCGAGCTTGAGACTGCCGGCGACCTTGTTCATGGCCTTGATCCGGGCCGAGCCGCCGACGCGGGAGACCGAGATGCCGACGTTGATCGCCGGCCGGACGCCCGAAAAGAAGAGCTCCGACTCGAGGAAGATCTGGCCGTCGGTGATCGAGATCACGTTGGTCGGGATGTAGGCCGAGACGTCGCCGGCCTGGGTCTCGACGACCGGCAGCGCGGTCAGCGAGCCGCCGCCCTGCTCGTCGGAGAGCTTGCACGCCCGCTCGAGCAGCCGCGAGTGGAGGTAGAAGACGTCGCCCGGGTAGGCCTCGCGGCCGGGCGGGCGGCGCAGCAGCAGCGACATCTGCCGGTAGGCGTCGGCATGCTTGGAGAGGTCGTCGTACATCACGAGCGCGTGCTGGCCCTTGAACATGAAGTACTCGCCCATCGCGCAGCCGGCATACGGCGCCATCCACTTGATCGGCGCGGCCTCGGATGCACCGGCCTGGACGATGATCGTGTACTCCATCGCCCCCTCCTCCTTCAGCTTCTCGTGCACCTGCGCGACGGTCGAGGCCTTCTGGCCGATCGCCACGTAGACGCAGATCAGGTCCTGCCCGCGCTGGTTGAGGATCGTGTCGACGAGGATCGCCGTCTTGCCGGTGGTGCGGTCGCCGATGATCAGCTCGCGCTGACCGCGGCCGATCGGGATCATCGAGTCGATCGCCTTCAGCCCGGTCTGCACCGGCTCCTTGACCGGCTGGCGCTTGATCACGCCCGGCGCCTTGAACTCGAGCGGCCGCTGCTCGGCGGCGTTGATCGGGCCCTGGCCGTCGAGCGGGTTGCCGAGCGGATCGACGATGCGGCCGATCAGCTCGGGGCCGACCGGGACACTTGCGACCGAGCCGGTGCGCTTGACGGGCTCGCCCTCCTTGACGTGCTCCCACTCGCCGAAGAGCGCCGTGCCGACGTTGTCCTCCTCGAGGTTGAAGGCGAGGCCGGTGACGCCGTGCTCGAGCTCGAGCATCTCCGCCGAGACGCAGTTCTCGAGGCCGTAGACGCGGGCGATCCCGTCCCCGACCTGCAGCACCGAGCCAACCTCGGCGAGGTCGCTCTCGACGTCGTACTCCTCGATCCGCTGCTTCAGAATCGAGGTGATCTCATCGGGGCGCAGCTTCATGAAACTCCTTCCTAGGCAGTGACCAGCAGGCGTCGAAGCCGGTCGAGCCGGCCGCGCACGCTGGCGTCGAGACGGTGGGAACCAATTTGCAGGACGATGCCGCCGATCAGCTCCGGGTCGACGGCCCGGCTGGCCTCGACCTTGCGGCCCGAGGCCTGCTCGATCTGCTGCAGCAGCGTGTCCGCCTCGGCGTCGGAAAGCTCGACCGCGGTCGTCAGCTCGGCGTGGACGATGCCCTCGTGCTCGGCGACCAGGCGCTCGAACTCCTTGGCGATCTCCTCGAGGTGCCCGGCGCGGCCCTTGTCGGCCAGCACAAGCAGGAAGTTGCGCAGCAGCTCGTCGCTGCCGGCGAGCACGTCCTCGAGCGCGGCCCTGCGGGCGCGCGGGTCGACCTGGGGGTTGCGCAGCAGCTCGCGCAGCTCGGGCACCTCGCGCTCGGCCTCGACGAGCTGCGCCAGCTGCTCGCGGACCGCGTCGAGCTTGTTCTCCTCCTGCGCGGCCTCGAACAGGGCGGCCGCATACACCCGGTCGACAACACTCATTCGTTGCGCTCCAGGACGGAGAAGTCGAGTTCGCCGACGGCCTCTTCGATCAGGCGCTTGTGGTCGGCATCGTCGAGCGACTTGCGCGTGACCTTGGTCGCGGCGAGCAGGCTGAGGTCGACAACCTCCAGGCGGATCTGCTCGAGCGCCCGGCGAGTCTCGGCCTCGATCTGCTTGCGCGTCTCCTCCAGCCGCCGCTGGCGGTCGGCCTCGAGCTCCTCGCGCATGCGCCGTTCGTTCGAGTCGGCGATCCGGCGCGCCTCGCTGAGGATCTCCTCGGCGTCGGTCTGCGCGCTCGCGATCAGCTTGCGGTGCTCCTCGAGCAGCTTGCGGGCCTCCTCACGGGCGTGGTCGGCCTCCTCCAGCGACTGCCGGATCCGCTCGCGCCGCTGGTCGATCGTGTGCTGGATCGGGCCGAACGCGTAGCGCTTCAGCACGTACAGCGCGATCAGGAAGCAGACGATCGTCCAGATCATCAGCCCCGGGGTGACCTGGATCAGCGGGTTCGACGCGAGCGGCAGCGACATCAGACGAGGACGAAGGCCAGGATCGAGCCGAGCAGGCCGTAGAAGACGACCGCCTCGGTGAGGGCGAAGCCGAGCCACTGGATGCCCTGCAGCTCGCCGCGCAGCTCCGGCTGGCGGGCGACCGACTGGATCATCGCGGCGAAGATGTTGCCGATGCCGACGCCGGCGCCGAGGGCGCCGAGGCCGACCCCGAGCGCGAGGCCGATCGCCTTGCCGGCCTTCGTGACGTCACCGCTGGTGGCGGCGAGAACCGTTCCAAGCACGTCAAGTACCTCCTTTTAAACGGCTGCACCGGCAAAGCCGGCACAGCCTCCTATGGTCGGCATTGCAAGCAACGCCTAATGCTCCGGCTCGATCGCCGAGCCAATGTAGATGGCGGACAGGGCAGCAAAGATGAACGCCTGGATGCCGACCACGATCACGACCTCGAACAGGTAGAAGAGGGTCGCGAACGCGATCACCGGGATCAGCTTCAGTGATTCGAAGATGAAGATCAGACCGAGGAAGGTCAGGATCAGGATGTGCCCGGCGAGCATGTTCGCGAACAGACGCACGCTGAGCGAGATCAGGCGCATGAACTGGCCGAGGATCTCGAGCGGCACGATCAGGAGTAGCAGGCCCTTCGGCGCGTCGGGGATCCAGCTCTTGAAGTAGCGGACGGGGCCGTTCCAGCGAATGCCTTCGAAGTGGGTGAACAGGAAGGTCAGCACGGCCAGGGCGAGCGTCACCGAGAGCGACGAAGTGGCGGCGTAGATGCCCCAGACGGGGAAGCCGTGCCACGTCTCGCCGGTGATCGGGAGCGGGATGAACCCGATCAGGTTGACCACGAAGATGAAGATCAGCAGCGTCGCCACGTACGGGAACCAGCGGCCGATCGCCTTCGACGGCAGGCCCTGCTCCGCGATCTGCACCTGCGCGACCTCGTAGATCGACTCGCCGACCGTCTGCCGGCGGTTGAGCGTCCTTCCGCGCATCAGGAAGAGCCCGAGCAGGATCGTGAGGACGGTGCCGAGCATCAGGTAGACGACCGCCTTGGTGATCGAGAGGTTGAGCGGGCCAAGGTGGATCGAGACCCACTCGTGCTGCTCGAACTCGGTCGTCGGGTCGAAGTCGCCGCGCGCGAAGGCGGGCCCCGGCAATGCGAGGAAGAGCATCGTCGCGGCGAGCAGCATGCGCCTCATGCCCGCGGCTCCTGGGCGTAGTAGCCGAGCAGCGAGAAGCCGAGCTCGGCGGTGTAGGCGGCGCCGTAGACGACCGCGGCGGCCAGGCCGGCCTCCTTGTCCGAGGCGACGAGCGCGAGCAGCACCGCCAGCACGACGAGCAACCGCGCCATCATCCCGAAGGCGAGCACGCCCGAGGCGGCGAGGTTGTCGGGAGAGGGCTTCACGCGCGCGAGCAGCAGGCCGAGCGCCTGCGCGCCGACCCAGAGCAGCGCGGCGGCGGCCCAGCCCTTCAGCGGCCAGTCCGCGACGAGGAAGAGCGGCAGGGCGAGCGCGATCACGAGCGCGCCGGCCGCAGGCGCGAGCCAGCGCTGCCGCTCCGGATACGGCCGCGGCGCCCCGAGAATCCCGACGCGGGTCAAAAGGCGTCCTTGTAGCGCTTGTAGACGGCGAACACCCCGGCCGGGACGCCGACGAAGGCGCCGACGAGGATCCCGTAGCCCACCGAGCCTGCGGCCCACCCGACGAGCGCGCCTGCGCCCACCGACCCGGCCGTCACGCCCCCGAGCAGCGCGCCGGCTCCGGCCGGCTCGAACGACGAACGCTGGCTGGGCTCCATCGGTCCGAGCATAACAAACCTTGTAACAGCGAAAACCGGCCTCCAATCGCCGTTTTTCGCCGACTTTGTACGATCGGCGCGTGCGGGTCGTGCTGATCCACGGCAGCGTCGGGAACGCCGAGGCGTGGGCACCGGTGCTGCCGGCGCTCGAGCAGCAGTTCGAGGTCGTCGCGCCGAACCGCGGCGGCTACCCGCCCGGCCCGCTGCTGGAGCGGATCGACTTCCAGCGACAGGCCGAGGAGCTCGCGCCGCTGCTCGGCGAGGGCGCGCACCTGGTCGGACACTCCTACGGCGGGGTGATCGCGCTGCTGATCGCGGCCCCGCACGCGGAGCGCGTGCGCTCGCTCGCCGTCAGCGAGCCGCCGGCCTTCGGCCTCGCGCGCGGGAACCCGGACGTCGACGAGCTGGTCGAACGGCTGGCCGAGCACTTCGGGCGCGGGCCCCGCGAGCCGCGGGCCTTCGCGGAGGGCTTCCTCGCAGCCGTGGGGAGCGCCGTCACGCTCCCGGAGCGCCTACCGCCGCAGCTCGAGCAGGGCATCCGCGCGACGATGGCCGAGCGGCCGCCCTGGGAGGCGGAGATCGCGCTGCACGAGCTCGCCGCGGCGCCGTTCCCGAAGCTCGTCGTCTCGGGCGCGCACCACCCCGCATTCGACGCGGTCTGCGACGTGCTCGAGACGCGGCTCGGAGCTGAGCGAGCGGTGCTGCCCGGTGCCGGCCACAGCCTCGCGCGCGCGCCCGGCTACCCCGAGCGCCTGCTCGAGTTCCTAGGCGCTGCGTCGCTCGGCTGACGCCCGCGCCTCGGCCTCGCGGCGGCGGATGCGCGGGTTGGCGAGCTTGACGATCTCGAGCAGGTAGACCATGTAGATCGAGGCCCCGAGCGCGAGCGCGCCGATCAGCGCCACCGCGAGCGTCGGGCCCGTCTGCCAGTCGCCGTGGGCGTGCGGGTGGATGAAACGCGTCGCCAGCGCGGCGCCGGCGAGGATCGCGCACCAGCCCCACATCGTCAGCGCCGCGCGCCGCTGCGAGAAGCCGATGTTGAGGAAGCGGTGGTGCAGGTGCGTCTGGTCCGCGCCGTAGACGGGCTGGCCGTACTTGATCCGCTTGGCGACCACGAACGAGGTGTCGATGATCGGCACCGCCAGCACGAGCAGCGGGAAGAGCAGGGTCGCGACGGCCGCCGTCTTCAAGAGGCCCTGGACGGCGAGCGCCCCGAGCGTGAAGCCGAGCAGCAGCGCCCCCGAGTCGCCCATGAAGATCCGCGCCGGGTAGAAGTTGTGGCGCAGGAAGCCGACGCAGGCACCGAGCACGATCGCGGCCAGGATCGCCGTGTCCGGGCGCCCGAGGGAGAGCGCGATCACACAGAACGTCCCGCCCGAGATCGCACAGACGCCGGCGGCCAGCCCGTCGAGCCCGTCGAGGAAGTTGACCATGTTCATGATCGCCACGATCCACGCGATCGTCAGCGGGATCCCCACCCACTCCGGCAGCGCGTGCACGCCGATGATCGGGAAGGTGAAGCGGTGCACCCAGATCCCGAAGCCGGTCGGGATCGCGGCGGCGGCGATCTGCCCGCCCAGCTTCTCCCACCAGACGAGGCCACGGAAGTCGTCGATCGCGCCGACCGTCGTGGCCACCGCCATGCCGAGCAGCAGCCCCTTGGTCTCCTGCCCGAGCGGCAGGAAGGCGAGCGCCGGCACGAAGATCCCGAAGAAGAGCGCGAGCCCGCCGAGCCTCGGCACCGAGCCGCGGTTCACGCGGCGGGCGCCCGGCCGGTCGACGGCGCCGAGCATCCGCGCCATCCCGCCGACGGCCGGCGTCAGCAGCACGACGATCACGAGCGCGAGCACCGCCCCGTAGAGGACCTCCGGGTTGTCGGTGAGCGTCTGCCAGACCATCGTTAGAGGCTAGCTCCGGGGCCGGGCACCCTCGATCCGATCCTAGGAGGTGCGTTAGACGGCCGCCCGGGCAAAGCCCGCACGGCCTCTATGGTCGGAGCCGCCAAGTCGGCTCACTTGGTTCCGTAGAGACGGTCGCCCGCGTCGCCCAGGCCCGGGACGATGTAGCCCTTCTCGTTCAGGGCGCGGTCGACGGCGGCGGTGACGATCCGCACGTCCGGGTGTTCGCCTTGCAGGTGCTCGATCCCTTCGGGCGCGGCGACCAGGCAGACCAGCGTGACCGAGCGCGCGCCGGCCTCCTTGACCGCCTTGACCGCGGCTGCGCTGGAGCGGCCGGTGGCGAGCATCGGGTCGAGCACGATCGCGTCGCGCTCGCCGTCGCCGAGCTCGGGCAGCTTCACGTAGTACTCGACCGGCTGCAGCGTCTCCTCGTCGCGGTAGAGGCCGATGAACCCGACCCGCGCGCTCGAGACGAGCGAGAGCACGCCGTCGAGCATCCCCAGGCCCGCGCGCAGGACCGGGCAGACGGCGACCTTCTTGCCGGCGATGCGCTGCACCTCGGTGCGCTCGAGCGGCGTCTCGACCTCGACGGGCTCCGTCGGGAAGTCCTTCGTCGCCTCGTAGGTGAGCAGCAGCGTCACCTCGTTGGCCAGCTTGCGGAAGTGGACGGTCGGCGTGTCCTTGTCGCGCAGGTACGAGAGCTTGTGTTGGACGAGCGGGTGCGTGACCACCGTCACGCCCGTGGCGGTCTCGGTCATGCGACGTAGGTCGTGAAGCCGCGGAAGCCCGGGTAGAGCGGCCGCTTCTCGCACAGCGCCACGCTTCGCTCGCCGAGCGCGCCGACGTCGGCGCCGTCCGCCAGCGCACCGCAGATGATCGAGCCGACCTCGCGGAAGTCGTCCTCGTCGAAGCCGCGCATCGTCGCAGCGGGCGTGCCGATCCGGATCCCGGAGGCGACCGTCGGCGGCCGCTCGTCGAAGGGGACCGTGTTGCGGTTGACGGTCAGCTTCGCGTCGGCCAGCCGCTCCTCGGCGTCCTTACCGGTCCACTCGGTCGAGCGCAGGTCGACCTGGAGCAGGTGCGTGTCGGTGCCGCCGGTGAGCACGTCGAGCCCGCCGTCCTGCAGCGTCGACGCCAGCGTGTCGGCGTTCGCGCGCACCTGCGTCTGGTACTCGCGGAAGGCATCGGTCGCGGCGATCCGGAAGCAGGTCGCCTTGGCCGCGATCGTGTGCACGAGTGGGCCGCCCTGCATGCCCGGGAAGACGGCGCGGTCGATCGCCTGGGCGTGCTCCTCGGTGCAGAGGATGAACCCGGCGCGCGGGCCGGCGAGCGTCTTGTGCGTGGTCGAGGTGACGAAGTGGCAGTCCTTGACCGGGTTCGGATGCAGTCCCGCCGCGACGAGGCCCGCGAAGTGCGCCATGTCGCAGAGCAGCAGCGCGCCGACCTCGTCGGCGATCTCGCGGAAGCGGTCGGTCTCCACCGTGCGCGGGTAGGCCGAGCCGCCGCAGACGATCAGCTTCGGCCGGTGCTGCTTGGCCAGCTCGAGCACCTCGTCGTAATCGACCAGGTTCGTCTCGCGTGAGACGCCGTAGTGGGCGATCGTGTACAGCCGTCCGCTGAAGTTGACCTTGAGGCCGTGGGTCAGGTGACCGCCGTGCGAGAGCTCGAGCGAGAGGATCGTGTCGCCCGGCTGGAGGGCCGCCATGTAGACGGCCATGTTCGTCTGCGCGCCGGCGTGCGGCTGCACGTTCGCGTGCTCGGCGCCGAACAGCTCCTTGGCCCGGTCGATCGCGGTCTGCTCGATCTCGTCGACGACCTCGCACCCGCCGTAGTAGCGCCGGCCCGGGTAACCCTCGGCGTACTTGTTCGTCGGCGTCGAGCCGATCGCCTCGAAGATCGCCGGCCAGGTGAAGTTCTCGGAGGCGATCAGCTCGATCTGGTTGCGCTGCCGCTCGAGCTCGCGGCCGAGCAGCTCCGCGATCGCCGGGTCGATCTCCTCGAGCCCGGCGGTCTTCAGGTGCTGGAACGTCTCCTGCGCGATCGCCACGCCTGGGATGGTACTCAGGTCACCTGCCGAAGGCGCTCCAGGGCCTCGGCTGCCGGGACCGCGCCCTCGCGCAGGACCCGCGGCTCCGTGCCGGCCAGGTCGAGCACCGTCGAGGGCGTGCCCGGGAGCTCGCCGCCGTCGACCAGTGCGGCTGCGGCGCGGATCTCGGCAGGAACGTCCTCGAGCGTCCGCGCCTCCTGGCCGCCGTGCACGTTGGCGCTCGTGGCCACGACCGCGCCGACCTGCTCGAGCACCTCGGCGCCGGGGCCGGCCAGCTCGGGTACGCGCACGCCGATCGTCTCGGGCGCCGAGCCGGTCAGCCAGCGAAAGCGCTGCGCCGGGTTCGGCAGCACGAGCGTGTACGCCCCGGGCAGGAACGCCTCCACGACCGTTCGCGGCAGCTCCGGGACGAGCTCGACGAGCGTCTCGACGTTCCTCGCCAGCAACGCCAGCGGCTGCCCGGCCGGACGTTGCTTCAGCCGGTAGAGCTCGCGCGCAGCCGTCTCGAGGTGCGGGTCGCCGCAGAGCCCGTAGACCGTGTCGGTCGGCAGCACCACCGGCCGCCCGTCGCGAAGCGCCTCGACGGCCTGCTCGATCAGGCGTGGGCTCCGGCGCGGAGGAACGAGAGCACGGCGTCCCTGAACTGCTCCGGCCCCTCGACGAAGACCATGTGGCCCACACCGGGCAGCACCACCGTCTCCGGCGCGGGGATGCCCTCCGTGAGCTCGGACGCGCAGACCGGCCCGGTGATGAAGTCCTGCTCGCCGGTGAGCACAAGCGTCGGCATCGTCAGGCTCGGCAGCAGCGGGCGCAGGTCGAAGTGCTCCCAGATCTCCTGCTCCCAGAGCCGCGTCGCCTCGACGCAGACCGAATCGCCCGCGAGCGAGGCGACATGCCGCTGCTCCCGCTCGCCGTAGTCGGCGTAGTAGAGCGGCATCATCCGGCGGGCGAGCTCCATCAGCTCCCGGCCGTCGGCGAACTCGCCCTGCAGCTCGGTCTGGAGCGCGTCGACCGCGTCCTCGTACCACGCTTCGCCTTGACGGGCCTCGACCGCCCGCTGCATCGCCGCCTCCTGATCGGGACCATGGCGCGAGAGCGTGCTCGCGAGAATCAGGCGCTCGACGCGATCGGGATGGCTCGCCGCGTACTCGACCGCGACGACGCCGCCGTGCGAATGGCCGAGCAAGAGCAGCTGCTCGAGGCCGAGGTGCTCGCGCAGCTCCTCGAGGTCCGAGGCGTAGTCGGCGATCGCATAGGCCTTCGGGTCGCGGGCGGGATCGGAGCCGCCGGTGCCGCGCGGGTCGAGCAGCACCAGCTCGAGCTCGTCGCCGAGCCCGGCCAGGTCGGCGAGGTAGAGCGAGGAGAAGCCGGGCCCGCCCGGGTGGCACACCAGCGTCGGGCCGGAGCCCGAGCGGTGGTAGGCAAACGTGCGCCCGTCCGCCGTCGTCAGCTGCTCCATCTGCCCTCCGCCACCCGGTCCCTCCCGGCCAGGTCGGGCGTGATCGTAACTTCCGAGAAGCCGAAGTCCGACAGCAGCCGCTCGACCCGGTCGCCCGCGCCGGCAGCAGTCTCGAGCACGAGCCAGCCGCCCGGCCGCAGCGCCTCTCGGGCGGCGAGCGCGAGCTTCTCGGTCGCGCCCGAGGCGATCAGCGCGACGTGCGGCTCCCAGTCGCGCACCTCGGGCTGCAGCCCCGGCAGCTCGTCGGGCTCGACATACGGCGGGTTCGAGACGACGAGATCGAAGTCGTGGTCGCCCAGCCCGCTCGTCAGGTCGTGCTCGATGAGGCGCACGCGGCCGTCGATCCCCGTCAGCTCCAGGTTCTCGCGCGCGAGCGCGAGCGCGTCCGGCGACACGTCCATTGCAGTCACGCGCGCGTGGGGAACCTCATCCGCGATCGCGAGCGCGATCGCCCCGGTGCCGGTGCCGACGTCGAGCACCTGCGGCCCCTCGAGCTCGCGGATGTGCGCGAGGGCGCGCTCCACCACGACCTCCGTCTCGGGCCGCGGGATCAGCGCGCGCTTGTCGGTCTTCAGCGTCAAGCGCCTGAAGCCCCACTCGCCGAGGATGTAGGCGAGCGGCTCGCGCGCCTCGCGCCGGACGAGGTTCGCGTTGAAGGCATCGACCTGCTCGCCGGTCATCTCGCGGTGGAGCTCGGCGTAGAGCAGCGCCCGCGCGCAATCGTCGCAGGCCTTCGCCAGCAGCAGCTCGGACTCGAGCCGCGCCGACTCCACACCGGCCTCGGCGAGCCGCGCGGTCGCCCTGGCGAGCGCGTCGCCGATGGTCACGCGGGATCGGGCTCGAGAGCGCGACGACGGTCGTCGGCGGCGAGCGCCTCGGTGAACTCGTCCAGCTCCCCCTCGAGGATCTTGTCCAGCCGGTGCACGGTCAGGTGTACGCGGTGGTCGGTCAGGCGGTTCTCGGGGAAGTTGTAGGTGCGGATCTTCTCCGCACGCTGTCCCGAGCCGATCTGCGAGCGGCGTGCCGCCGCCTCCTCGGCCTGCTGCCGCTCGCGCTCGGCCTCGTACAGCCGGGCGCGGAGGACGCGCAGCGCCTTCGTCTTGTTCTGGAGCTGCGACTTCTCGTCCTGCATCGCGACCACGATCCCGGTCGGCACATGCGTGATCCGCACCGCCGAGTCGGTCGTGTTCACGCTCTGGCCGCCGGGCCCGGTCGAGCGGTAGACGTCGATCTTGAGGTCGTTCGGGTCGAGCTCGACCTCGACCTCCTCGGCCTCCGGCATCACCGCGACCGTCGCCGTCGAGGTGTGGATCCGCCCCTGCGACTCGGTCTCCGGGACGCGCTGGACGCGGTGCGTGCCGGCCTCCCACTTGAAGACCGAGTAGGCGCCGTCGCCCTTGACCGCGAACACGACCTCCTTGAAGCCGCCCGACTCGTTGCCGCTCGCCTCGAGCTGCTCGACCGTGAAGCCGCGGCGCTCGGCGTACCGCGTCAGCATGCGGAAGAGGTCGGCCGCCCAGAGCGCCGCCTCGTCGCCGCCGACGCCCTGGCGGATCTCGACGATCACGTCCTTGCGGTCGGCCGGGTCGTTCTCGACGAGCGCGAGCTTCAGCTCTTCCTCGAGGGCGGACTGGCGCTCCTCGAGCTCCGGGATCATCTCCCGCAGGTCACCGTCAGCGCGGGCGGCCTCGAGGTCGTCGCTCACCTCGCGCCATTGCTGCGCCAGCTTCGCCGGGCCCTCGAGCTCCTTCACGCGGCGGCCGACCTCCGCCGCCTCGCGGTGGTCGTTGTAGACGGCCGGGTCGCTCAGGCGCTCCTGCGCCTCGCGGTACGAGCGCTCAAGCTCGTCGATCAGGTCCTGAAAATCCGCCATCGCGGAAGCGTAGTGCTACGCCATTACTTCGACGCGCTCGGCGCCGAGGGTGTCGCCCTTTTCCAGCGCGAGCACCTCGCGCAGGGCGCGGATCGAGACCTCGAGCTGGTCGAGCGTCGGCTCCCGCGTCGTCAGCCGCTGCAGCCAGAGACCGGGCGCGAGCAGCGTCATCAGCACGCGGTTGTCGGTGTGCTTGCCGGCGAAGCGGATCAGCTCGTAGGCGATGCCGGCGATCAGCGGCAGCAGCAGGATCCGGCTCGCGATCAGCCAGTACCAGACCGGCCGGCCGAAGAAGGCGAAGACGAAGATCGCGATCACCATCACCCAGAGCAGGAAGGCGGTGCCGCAGCGCGGGTGGATCAGGCTGTAGCGCTGCACCGTCTGGGGCGTCAGCTCCTCGCCGGCCTCGTAGGCGTTGATCGCCTTGTGCTCGGCCGCGTGGTACTGGAAGACGCGGCGCAGGTCGGGCAGCAGCGAGATCAGGAAGAGGTAGAGGACGAAGATCGTCACCCGGATCGAGCCTTCGACGATCACGAACCAGCCCGTCGTCTCGATCGGCAGCCAGTTGGTGATCAGCGCCGGCGTGACCTTGAAGAGCAGCAGCGCGAAGGCGATCGCGACCGCGAAGGCGAAGAAGAGCGCGCCGCGCGAGAGCTCCGTCTGCACCTCTTCCGCGTCGGCGCCTTCCTCCTGCGCCGCGTACTGCGCCGAGATCGAGAGCGCGCGGAAGCCGATCGCGAGCGACTCGCCCAGCGCCACGATGCCGCGCAGGATCGGTAGCCGGAAGACCCAGTGCCGTTTCATGACGGACTCGATCGGGCGGCAGACCTCCGCGATCTGGCCGTCGGGCTTGCGCACGGCGACAGCCCAGTTGGAAGGGCCGCGCATCATCACGCCCTCGAGGACGGCCTGCCCGCCGATGGGCGCACTCATAGCGCCCTTAGGCCTTGCGGCCGGCCTTCTCGAGGCGGCGCTGGAAGCGCTCGACGCGGCCGCCGGAGTCCATCAGCTTCTGCTTGCCCGTGTAGAACGGGTGGCAGTTCGAGCACACTTCGACGTGCAGCTCGGGCTTGGTCGACCGTGTCTGGAACTCGTTCCCGCAGGCGCAGTGCACCGTTGCGAGGACGTACTCGGGATGGATCTCGGGCTTCATCGCCCGGCCAGGATAGCAGCGGCGGTATCGGTGGCCACGTTGCCGCCAGAGACCACCGCGACCACCCGCTGGCCCGGTTCCACAGCGGCTTTCCGGGCGAGCAGGGCCGCCGTCGTGGCGGCGCCCGCGGCCTCCGGTGCGAGCTTCGCGCGCGTGTACAAGAAGCGGAAGGCGTCTTTCAGCTCATCCTCGGTGACGAGCACCGACTCGACGCCGAGGGCGAGGCACTGCTGCACGCAGTTCGCCCCGGCGTAGGGGCCGTTCAAGCCGTCCGCGAGCGAGGCGGCCTCGACGGTGACGGGCTCGCCGGCCTTCATGCTCTCGTGCAAAGCGCGCGACCGCTCGGGCTCAACCGCGACCACGCGTGTCTCCGGGCTGCGGCCCTTGACCGCGGTCGCGATCCCGGAGACGAGGCCGCCGCCGCCGACCGGGACGAGCACGACGTCCGGCTCGGGCACGTCCTCGAGCAGCTCCAGGCCGACGGTCCCCTGGCCCGCCATCACGAGCGGGTCGTCGTAGGGATGGACGAGCGTGCGGCCGGTCTCCTCGATCAGCTGCTCGAGGCGCTCGAACGCCGCCGGGATGTCCGGAGCCTCCGTGTCGATCGTGGCGCCGTACCCGCGGGCGGCCTCGATCTTGAGCGGGCTCGCGGTCTGCCACATCACGACCAGCGCGTCGATCCCCTCCTGCGCCGAGGCATAGGCGAGCGCCTGGGCGTGGTTGCCGGCCGAGATCGAGATCACGCCGCGCCGCTTCTCCTCGTCGGAGAGCTGCGAGAGCTTGTTCAGCGCGCCGCGCGGCTTGAACGATCCGGTCTTCTGGAAAAGCTCGGCCTTGAGGTGGACCTCCGCCCCGCCGGCCCGCTCGCCCAGCGTCTCCGAGCCGAACGTCGGCGTGCGGTGGACCCGCCCGGCGATCCGCTCGCGGGCGGCCTCGACGTCGGCGAGCTCGAGAATCACGTCAGCTTGTAGTCCGGCCCGGCGCCGCCTTCCGGCGGTGTCAGACGCCCGCCCTTGGCGGTGATCGCGCCGCATTGGACGCAGTTCGAGGGCGTCACCTCGACGCCGTTCTCGGCCACCTCGTAGACCGCTGCCGGGCACATGCGCGTCCACAGCTCGGCGATCTCCTTCGGCACCTCGCGTTGTACGCGGATGTGGTTCGGCGCGTCGTCGCGCGTCGCGTTCCCGGAGAGGAAGACGGACGAGAGCTTGTCGAAGGTGAGGTCGCCGTCCGGCAACGGGTAGCTCTTGGCGCGGTCGGTGCGGATCAGCTCCTGGTCGGCGTCGGCCTCGACCCGCGCGTCCCCGGGCGGGAACGCCCCGCGGGTCGCCGTCATCGCGCCGGCGAGCGCGCCGCCGAGCACGAGGCCGCGGCCGAACGCCGGCCGCATGTTGCGCACCTGCTTGAGGTCGCTCCAGACGAAGCTCTCCTGCAGCGCCCGGTCGTAGCCGGCCAGTGCGCCGCGCCGGCCCGGGCTCTCGCCGCGCTGGAGCGCCGAGAATGCCGCCTCGGCCGCCAGCCGCCCCGACTCGACGGCGTAGTGGATCCCCTTCAGCGCCGGCACGTTGACGAGCCCCGCACCGTCGCCGCAGATCAGCAGGCCCGGCGCGTGCAGGCGCTTCGGCAGCGAGAGGAACCCGCCCTCCGGGATCGTCTTCGCCCCCCACGCCACCCGCTCGCCGCCCCACAAGAGCTCCTTCAGCAGCGGGTGCGTCTTCAGCTCCTGCAGCAGGTCGTGCACCGACAGCTCGGCGTCGCGGTAGTCGAGGCCGACCACCATCCCGACCGTGAGCATGTCGTCGCCCATCGGGTAGACGAAGGAGCCGCCGAACTCGCGGTAGCGCTTCGCCGCGCGCAGCGGCCAGCCCATGGTGTGGATCACGCGTTCGAGCGGCTTGGCGAGCTTCCAGACCTCCTTCACCCCGAGCGCCCAGACCTGCGGGTTGTCGCCCTGGAGGGCGAAGCGGTGGAGGGCGACGCCGGTCAGGTGGCCCTGCGTTCCCTCCGCCAGCACGGTCACGCGCGCGTGAACATCGGAGCCGGGCTCGAAGTTGCCGAGCTCCTGGCCGTCCCTGCCGCGGCCGCGGTCGCCGGTGCGCACGCCGCGAACGCGCCCGTCGCCGACGAGCAGCGCGTGGCCCGAGGTCTCGGGCAGGATCGTGGCCCCGCCCTCCTCCGCGCGCTCGGCGAGCCAGCGGCCGAGCTGCGAGAGCGAGGCGACGTAGTTGCCACCGTTCTTCATCGTCGGCGGCGTCGGGATCCGGAGCGAGCGCTGGGGCGTCAGGAAGTAGACCGACTCGTGCTCGACACGCCCGTAGAAGGGGAGGTCGCGCGTGTGGAAGCGCCCGTCGAACAGCTTGCGTAGCGAGCGCGGGTTGACGACTGCGCCCGAGAGCAGGTGCGAGCCGGGCTGCCTCCCCTTCTCGAGCACCGCGACCGGGACGTCGCCGAGCCGGTCGGCCAGCTCGGGCGCGCCTTCGAGCAGCTGCCCGAGGCGGATCGCGCAGGCGAGCCCGGCCGGCCCCGCGCCGACGATCAGGACGCCGACCTCGATCTCGGGCTCGCCGGGCGCGACGACGAACTCGCTCGGATCGAACGGCGGTGGGTAGTCGGACGGCTTCATGCCGCGCGGCGGGCGCGGACGAGCTCGGTCAGCTTCGGCAGGATCTCGTTCAGGTCGCCGACCACGCCGAGGTCGGCGTACTCGAAGATCGGCGCGTTCGGGTCCTTGTTGATCGCGACGATCAGGCCCGAGCTCTGCATCCCGACCTTGTGCTGGATCGCGCCGGAGATCCCGACCGCGACGTAAAGCTTCGGCGAGACGGTCTTGCCGGTCTGGCCGACCTGGGCCGAGTAGGGGTACCAGCCCGCGTCGACGACCGCACGCGTGGCCGCGACCGCGCCGCCGAGCGCCTTGGCCAGCTCCTCGACCGCCGCGAAGCCCTCCGGGCCGCCGAGGCCGCGGCCGCCGGCGACGATCACGTCGGCGCCCTCGATCGACGGGCCCTCGGTCTCCTCGTGGGCCTGCTCGACCATCGTCGCCGCCAGCGAGAAGTCCTGCAGTCGCGACTCGAACCTTTCGACTTCAGCGCTGCCGCCACTCTCCTGCGGCTCGAACGTGCCCGAGCGAACGAGCGCGAGCCGCGGCTCGGAGCGCCAGCCGACGTCGACGTAGACCGAGTCGCCGAGCGCCGGGCGCTTGCCGACGAGCGCGCCGCCGTCCACCGCGAGCTCAGTGAGGTCGTAGTTGAGCCCGGCGCCGAGCCGTGCGGCCAGTCCCGCGGCGACGTCAGCGGAGAGCACGCTCGCCGCGAACAGGACGGCGTCGAAGCCGCCCTCGCCGAGCAAGGTCTCGAGGGCGTCGATGCGCGGCTGCGGCAGCGGCTTGTCGAGCAGCACGTCGTCCATCACGTGCACCCGCTGCGCGCCGAAGCGGCCGGCCTCGGCTGCGAGGGGCTCGACTCCGGAGCCGAGCAGCACGGCTTCGGCCTCTCCGAGCGAAGCTGCCTTGCCGAGCACCCCCAGTGCGTCCTTCTGCAGCTTGCCCTCGTGGTGCTCGAGGAACACCAAGAACTTCATAGAGCCTTCCGCTCCTGCAGGAACTGGACGATCTTCTCCGCGGCCGAGCCGTCGTCCTCGATCTTCTGAATGTCCCCGCGGGCGGGCGGGTCGTTGAGCGCCATGACGGTTGTGCGCGAGCCGGCCTCGCCGGCCTCCTCAGCCGAGACGTCGAGCTCGCCGAGCGAGAGCGTCTCCTGGGGCTTCTTCTTCGCGCCCATGATCCCCTTCAGCGCCGGGTAGCGCGGGACGTTGATCGCGTCCGAGACGGCGACCACGGCCGGAGTCGGCGCCTCGATCACGTCGTAGCCGAACTCGGTCTGCCGCTTGCCGCGCACCTTCCCGTCCTCGTGCGTGAGCTCGGCCACCTGCGAGATCAGCGGCCGCTGCAGCCGGTCGGCCACCGCGGCCCAGAGCACCGCGCCGTCGCCGTCGTTGGCCTGCTGGCCGAAGAGCACGAGGTCGGGGCTCTCCCGCTCGAGGGCCGCTGCAAGCACGCGGCTGGTAGCGACGAGGTCGGAGCCGGCGGCGGCCCCGTCCGAGACGAGCACGACCCGGTCGGCGCCCATCGCCAGCGCGCGGCGCATCGCCTCGAGCGCCTTCTCGGGGCCGAGCGAGACGATCACCACCTCACCCTCGCCCGCCGCCTCCTTCAACTTCAGCGCCTCCTCGACCGCGTTCGCGTCGAACGGGTTCAGCGCGCCCTCGCCGGAGCGGTCGAGCCGCTTGGTGGAGGGGTCGATCCGGCGCGCGGCGGTCGCTTCCGGGACGTATTTGGCGCAGACGGCGATCTTCATTGCGGGCGGGACTCTACCGAGCGCTCTGCTACCCTCCGGCCCTTCGAGCACGACCGGAGCCAATGATCAGCCACCGGACGACAGCCCGAGGAACCCTCGTTCTCGCTCTCGCGCTCCTGACCCTCGCGGGCGGGGCCGGCGCCGCCGTGCCGCAGAAGATCGTCTTCCCCGTGCTCGGCAGCACGACCTACGGCGACGACTTCGGCGCGCCGCGGGCAGGCGGAGCGCACCAGGGGATCGACATCCTGGCCGCCAAGCGGAGCCTCGCGCTCGCCGCCGAGGCGGGCAGGATCGAGTTCTGGAAGCGCTCCGGGAGCGCCGGCTGCATGCTCTACCTCCACGGCGCGAGCGGCACGGACTACTACTACATCCACCTGAACAACGACCTGACCGCGAAGAACGACAACCGCGGCAAGTGCGTCGCCGGGACCGCGTACGCCAAAGGCCTCAAGAACGGCGCGAGGGTAATCGCAGGCCAACCCGTCGGGTACGTCGGCGACTCGGGCGACGCGAACGGGCTGCACGCGCACCTGCACTTCGAGCTCCACCCCGGACGCGGCAAGGCGGTCGACGCCTACCCATGGCTGCAGCGCGCGACCCACCTCCTCTTCTCCGCGCCGCGCGGGTCGCCGTTCACGCTCGAGCTGCGCGGGACGATCGTCGCGGTCGCCGAGGATGCGGTGCAGGTTCGGCTAACCGCCGTCAGCGCCTGGCCGATGCGCCAGCACCAGTCGCAGCTCAAGCGCCGCGTGCTCGTGAGCATTCCCGTAGACGCCAAGGTGCAGCTCGTCCCGAAGCTCGGCGCGCCGGGCATGCCGACCGACCTCTCGGCTGCGAAGCCCAAGCAGCAGGTCGAAATCTGGACGGCGGCGGCGCCGACGACGCTGAAGGCCCAGCGCGGCGACGACCTCGCCCTCAGCGCGTCGCTGGTCTCGCTGATCGGCGCCTAGACACCGCGCGCCGCGGGGTGTATCTCCGTCTCGACCGTTTCATCGGGAGAGAGGGGAAGGAAATGCGGTCTTGGAAGCTCGCTGCCGCGGCGATCGCCGTCGCGGCCCTCGCAGGCGCAGGCATCGCGTACGCCACCATTCCGGGCGCAGGCGCCGTCTACACGGCCTGCATGCTCAAGAACGTCGGCACGGTGCGGCTGATCGACCCGTCGCTGCCGGCATCGAATCTGATGAGCCACTGCACGTCGTTCGAGACGCAGGTGACCTGGAACCAGCAGGGCCAGCCCGGCACACCCGGCGCGCCAGGTACGCCCGGACAGAGAGTCGTGATGGGCGACGCCGGCGCGAACTGCGCGAACGGCGGCGTCTCGCTGACCGTCGGGGAGGACACGCGCTACGTCTGCAATGGCGTGAACGGGCAGGACGGCACATTCACCGGCCACTTCCAGAGCCCGAACGGGCAGTACTCGATCGATGTCGCGGACGGCGGCATCGCGCTCCTGGGGCCGAACGGCATGGTCCACGTCGACCCGTCGGGGATCAGCCTGAACAGCGGGAACGTGCTCTCGCTGAAGAGCTCGGGCAACGCCGAGCTGAAGGCGAACGCCGGGCTCAACGTGCAGGGCGCCGGCACGACGACGGTCAACGGGAGCCTCGTGCAGCTCAACGGGTGCGGTCACCCGGTGGCGCGGCTCGGTGACCTCGTTCAGGTCAATCCGGACAGCGGCATCGGAAACATCCTCCAGGGCTCGCCGACCGTCTGCGCGGGCGGCTAGCGGGATCTCGCGGGGAGGCGGGCCACGCGCCCGCCTCCCTACGCCAAAGGCCTGTCAGCGACCCTGGAAGTGAGGCGTGCGCTTCTCGGCGAACGCGTTGAGGCCTTCCTTCGCGTCCTCGCTCGCGAACAGCTGGCCGAACTCCTCGGCCTCGCGCCGCAGGTTCTCGGCGTGGCGGCCCTGGAGCACGTGGTTCGCCGCGCGCTTGGCGGCGGCGAGCGCGAGCGGGCTCTTGGAGGCGAGCAGCTCGGCGATCTCGCGGGCCTTCTCGAGCGCCGGGTCGTGCACGGCGTTGACGAGGCCGATGCGCAGGGCCTCGTCGGCGTCGACGAGGCGGCCCGTGAGGATCAGGTCCTTCGCCACGCCGAGGCCGCAGACGCGGGCGAGCCGCTGCGTGCCGCCCCAGCCGGGAATGATCCCGAGGTTGATCTCGGGCTGGCCCAGCTTCGCGCCCGGAGAGGCGTAGCGCAGGTCGCACGCGAGCGCGAGCTCGCACCCGCCGCCCAGCGCGAAGCCCTGGATCGCGGCGATCGTGGGCTGGCGCATCGTCTCCAGCAGCTCCGTACAGCGGTGGCCGAGCTCGCCCCACGCGGTCGCCTCCTCGACCGAGAGGCCGCTCATGTACTTGATGTCGGCGCCGGCGACGAAGGCCTTCTCGCCCGAGCCGGTCAGCACGACCACGCCCGCCGCGGCGTCGCGGGCGAGCTCGCTCAGCCGGTTGCGCAGCTCCTCGAGGGTCGGCCGGTCGAGCGCGTTCATCGCCTCGGGCCGGTCGATCGTGACGGTCGCGATCGCCCCCTCGAGCTCGACGAGAACGCTCAGGCGGGAACCTTTCCGCGCAGGAACTCGACGATCTCGCTCGTGGGCGCGCCCGGCGTGAAAACGGCCGCGACGCCCTGGCGCTGCAGCTCCTCGGCGTCCTCGGCCGGGATCGTCCCGCCGAGCACGACGAGCACGTCCTCCGCCCCGTTCTCGCGCAGCCCTTCGAGGATCCGCGGCACGAGCGTCATGTGCGCGCCGGAGAGGATCGAGATCCCGACCGCGTCGGCATCCTCCTGGATCGCGGTCTCGACGATCTGCTCCGGCGTCTGGTGTAGACCCGTGTAAATGACTTCCATCCCCGCGTCGCGTAGCGCACGTGCGATGATCTTCGCGCCCCGGTCGTGCCCGTCGAGACCGGGTTTTGCTATGACGACGCGAATCTTGCCGGCCATCTCCGCGAGTATATGAGTGTGAAACTGACCGTCGTCGGCTGCTCCCCGGCCTGGCCGAACCCCGGCGGCGCGCAGTCGGGCTACCTGCTCGAGGGCCCCGGGCGGTTGTTGCTCGACTGCGGCCCGGGCGTGCTGGCGAAGCTGCGCGAGCGCGAGGCCTGGCCGCAGGTGGACGCGATCGCGATCACGCACTGGCATCTCGACCACTGGGGCGACCTCGTGCCCTGGGTCTGGGGCTCGACGCTCGGCCCGGGCGAGGGAGTCGAGCAGCCGGAGCTCTGGGTCCCGCCCGAGGGCCGCGAGCTGCTCTGCTCGATCGGCGGCCGGCTCGGCCGGCCCGAGATGTTCGAGGAAGCCTTCCGCCTGAAGGAGTACGCCGACGGCGAGCCGTTCACGGCGGCCGGCTTCGAAATCACCGCCCACCGCGTGCTGCACTACCAGCTGCTCGCGTTCGGCTTCCGCGCCTCTGCCAACGGGACGGTCGTCGGGTACTCCGGCGACTCGGGCCCCAGCGACGGGCTGACCGAGATCGCCCGTGAGGCCGACCTGTTCGTCTGCGAGGCGACGCTGCTCGCCCCGAACCCGGAAGGCGGCACGCGCGGGCACCTCGCCGCCGCGGAGGCGATCGCCGCCTTCGAGGAGGCCCACGCGAAGCGGCTGCTGCTCACGCACCGGCCGTTCGAGCGCCCGCTCGAAGAGGACTTCGAGCTCGCCCGCGACGGGCTCGAGATCGAGATCTAGCGAAGAGGCGCTACTGGCCCGCCGGGACCGGCGGCGTCCAGCGCGGCATCCAGTAGTCGATCTGCCAACGGCCCTTCTCGCCGGGCACGAGGCCGAGCTGGAAGGTGACGGGCCGTGTGCTCACGCCGCGCTTTCCGGCGAGACCGACCTCGACGAGGATCTCCTTCGTCGAGGCGTAGTCGAGGTAGTACTGGACGCGGTGGGTGTCGACGCCCGGATACGGCACGACCGGCAGGTCGTTCGCCTTCTTCCACTGCGCCGGCGTGTAACCGGCCTTCAGGGTCGGAGCGACGACGTCCCAGGACTGGTCGACGTGCTGGCGCGCGACGGCGGTGCCGATGAAGGTCGTGACCGCCGAGCGGATCTTCGGGTCGAGCTGCGTGTACGTCTTGATCAGCACCCCGTCCGAGTTGCGCAGCGGGATGCTCTTGGCCGGCAGCGTCGGGCGGAAGCCCTTGTCGTTCTTGACCGGAGCGCCGCTCTGTCCCCCCATGATCGTGGCAACGAGCACGGCCGCGCCGACCGCGAGCACGACCACCCCGACCCAGAGCATGTAGCGCTGGAACCGCGGTGAGCTGAAGGTCTCTGCTACGGAGTTCATCGGGGTCAATGCAGTACGACGCTCAGAGTAGCGGCAAAGTTAGAAGACGGGCGTTTCTCGCCAGGTGCCCCAGGTCTCGCGGAGGGCGTCGCACATCTCGCCGAGGGTGACGTAGGCCCGCGACGCCTCGATCAGGAGCGGCATCAGGTTCGCGCCTCCGCGCACTGAGGCCTCCTTCAGCGCGGCCAGCGTGCGCTCGACCTCTGCGGACTCGCGGCGGGCGCGCACGGCCTGAACGCGCTCGATCTGCTTCTGCTCGAGCGCCGGGTCGACCCGCAGCAGCTCGATCTCGGCTTCCTCCTCGAGCTGGTAGCGGTTGACGCCGACGACGACCCGCTGCTGCGACTCGACCTCGGCCTGGTAGCGGAACGACGCCTCGGCGATCTCGCGCTGCTGGAAGTTCTCCTCGATCGCGGGGATCACGCCGCCGAGCTTCTCGATCCGGGAGAAGTAGTCGTAGGCCTCGGCCTCGAGCCGGTTGGTCAAGTCCTCGAGGTAGTAGGAGCCGCCGAGCGGGTCGATCGTGTTCACGACGCCGGTCTCGTGGGCGATCACCTGCTGCGTGCGCAAGGCGATCCGGACCGCGTCCTCGGTCGGCAGCGCGAGCGCCTCGTCGAAGGAGTTCGTGTGCAGCGACTGCGTCCCGCCGAGCACGGCCGCGAGCGCCTCGAGCGCGGTGCGGACGATGTTCACCTCGGGCTGCTGGGCGGTCAGTGAGACACCGGCGGTCTGCGTGTGGAAGCGCATCAGCCACGAGCGCGGGTTCTTCGCGCCGTAGCGCTCGCGCAGCTCGCGGGCCCAGATCCGCCGGGCGGCGCGGTACTTGGCGATCTCCTCGAAGAAGTCGAGGTGGGCGTTGAAGAAGAAGCTCAGCCGCGGCGCGAACTCGTCCACGGCGAGCCCGCGCTCGATCGCGGCGTCGACGTAGGCGAAGCCGTTGGCGAGCGTGAAGGCAAGCTCCTGGACGGCGTTCGAGCCGGCCTCGCGGATGTGGTAGCCCGAGATCGAGATCGGGTGCCAGCGCGGCAGCTCGCGCGCACAGAACTCGACCATGTCCGTCACGAGCCGCATCGACGGCTCGGGCGGGAAGATCCACTCCTTCTGCGCGATGTATTCCTTGAGGATGTCGGTCTGGATCGTCCCGCGCAGCTCGGCCCGCTCGACGCCCTGCTGCTCGGCGACGCAGACGTAGAAGGCGAGCAGCATCGCCGCCGGGCCGTTGATCGTCATCGAGGTCGAGACCTCGCCGAGCGGGATCCCGTCGAAGAGCGTCTCCGCGTCCGCGAGCGAGTCGACTGCGACGCCCTCGCGCCCGACCTCGCCGAGCGAGCGTGCGTGGTCGGAGTCGTAGCCCATCAGCGACGGCATGTCGAAGGCGGTCGAGAGCCCGGTCTGGCCGTGGTCGAGCAGGTAGCGGAAGCGCTCGTTCGTCTCCTCGGCGGTGCCGAAGCCGGCGAACTGGCGCATCGTCCAGAGCCGGCCGCGGTACATCGACGGGTAGACCCCGCGCGTGAACGGATAGGCGCCGGGATAGCCGAGATCGCGGTCGTAGTCGAGCCGAACCCGCTCAGGCGTGTAGAGCGGCTCGTTCTCGAGCCCGGAGATCGTGCTGAAAAGCTCGCCCTGCCGCTCGGGCGCTGCCTCGTACAGCTCGCGCTTCCACTCGTCGTCGCCGCCGAGCTTGCGCTTGTCCTCGGTCGTCGCCATTGAGCGGATTGTGCCCGTTTGCCCGGTCCGCGGGCGAGCCCGTAGCCCCGATTCGAGCGAGATCGCTCACCCGGAAGGGGGATTTACGGCGGCGCGAGCTTGATTGAAACGCAGAAAACCGTTTGGCAAACGCTGCTCGCTGCCGATTCCCCCAGCGGCGAGCATGATGGCGAAGACCCCTGTTTCCAACCAGCCCCCGGCGCCGCGAAGCGCCAACGAGCATCAGCCCCGGCTGTTGCTGCGCTTCGCGTTGTACACGGGCGCGGTGCTGCTGGCGGCCGGGCTCGCGATCGCCTGGCTCGTCAACCAGCAGGTGGCCAACCGCGCCGAGCGCACGGTCGAGAACCAGGGACGGGCGATCGTCTCGGCAAACCTCGATTCCCAGCTGCGACCCTCCGACTTCACGGCCCCGGTGTCGCCGGCCCGACAGGCGACGCTCGACGGGCTCTTCCGCCACAGCATCCTGAGCGCCGGCGTCCTCGGCGGCCGGCTGCTGAGCCCGAAGGGCACCATCACCTACGCGGCCAACCACCGCTTGATCGGGACGAAGACCCAGCTTCCCTCCGAGCTTCGGCAGGTGCTCGATGGTTCGGTCAAGCGGCACGTCACGCGCACCGACACCTGGCGCGGGGACCAGAACGTCAAGATCTTGCGCGTGATCGTGCCCGTGCGGCTGAAGGGCAGCCCGCACGCGATCGGCGCGGTCGGGCTCGACCAGGACTACCGCGCGGTCGCGGTCAGCATCGACGACGCGCGCGGCCGGCTCGCGCTGATCCTGACGCTTGCGCTGCTGGCGCTCTACATCTCGCTGTTCCCGATCCTGAACCGGGTCACCCGGCAACTGGCAGCGCACAACCGGCGCCTCCGCGAGGACGCGGACGAGCGCGGCCTGCTGCTCGTCGCCGAGCGCGCGGCGCGCGCCGAGGCGGAGGCGGCGCAGCAGCTGCTCGCGGCGCAGAACGAGCGGCTGCGCGAGCTCGACCGGCTCAAGGACGAATTCATCTCGCTCGTCTCGCACGAGCTGCGCACGCCGCTGACCTCGATCCGCGGCTATCTCGAGCTGCTGCGCGAAGAAGGCAAGCTCGACGACCAGCAGCTGCGCTTCATCGGGATCGTCGACCGGAACTCCGAGCGGCTGCTCGACCTCGTCGGCGACCTGCTCTTCCTAGCGCAGGTCGACGCGGGCAAGCTCAACTTCGAGCTGAAGCCGGTCGACCTCGAGGCGCTCGTGGCCAACTGCGTCGAGGCTTCGCTGCCGACGGCAGCCGCCAAGGAGATCGAGCTGACGTCCAGCACGCAGGAACTGCCGGTGCAGCTCCAGGGCGACCCGGCGCGACTCGCGCAGGTGCTCGACAACCTCGTCTCCAACGCGCTCAAGTTCACGCCCTCCGGCGGGCGAGTGGAGGTGTCGCTCGAAGCGCTCGACGGCGTCGCGGTCATCGAGGTGATCGACACGGGCCTGGGGCTTGCCGAGGACGAGCAGGATCAGCTCTTCGAGCGCTTCTTCCGCAGCTCACGTGCCTCCGAGAACGCGATCCCGGGCACGGGGCTCGGTCTCGCGATCGCCAAGACGATCGTCGAGCGCCACGGGGGGCGGATCTGGCTGAAGAGCGCCGTCGACGTCGGCACGACCGTCCGCGTCGAGCTGCCGCTCTCGCTCTCCGAGCTCGAGCGCTCGCCCCAAGAGCTCGCCGCCTGAGGAAAGCTGGGCTGATGCAGGAACGAGCAACCTGGACGGGAACGCCGGATCGCATGGACGCGACTCCCACTGCCCGCTCGGAGATCTCCGGCTTGCTCCCGCTCGGCGTTGCGGTCGTCATCGCGGCCGCGCTCGTCGGCTGGCTGCTCCTCAACCACGGGAAGCCGAGCCCGGCGACGAAGGTGGCTGCCGGTCCGGTGCTGGTCTCCAGCGTGCAGCTCGCGAGCGCAGCCCACTCGCTGGGCCATCCGATCTACTGGGCCGGGCCGCGCGACGATTCGTCGTACGAGCTGACGGTCACGGACAGCGGCCGCGTGTACGTGCGCTACCTGCCGAGAGGCACCGCTGCAGGTGATCGACGAGCCGAGTTCCTCACCGTCGGTACGTATCCCGGTGACCACGCCTACAAAAATCTGAAGAAGGTCTCGACCGGCCCGGCCGTGCACTCGAACCTCCTCGACGACGGTCGGCTGCTGGTTGCACCGAAGCGGTTGCCCAGGAGCGTCTATCTCGCGTATCCGAACGGGCAGTACCAGGTCGAGGTGTACGACTCCTCCGCCGGCGAGGCCCGGCGGCTGGCGCTGAACGGCCTGATCACCCAGATCCGCTAGGCGGCGGGTTCCCAGCGTCCCTCGTTCCAGGGACATTCGGCCCGCACATACCGCTTTCACACCGGACGCTCCCCGTTTCGCAGCCTTTGGGAACCGATGGGGGAACCGTGGCGAGCGAGCGCAATCCCATGCGCGGTGGACTTCCGGTGCGGCCGTTGCGGCGCATCGCAGGTGTGCCCGCGATCACGCTGCTGCCGCTGGCGATCACGCTGGCCGTCGGCGCGTTCTTCTTGCGGGGTCCCAGCGAGACCAGCGCGGCCGGGGCGCACGCGGCCGCATCGCCGTGGTCGGCGGTCGTCCTGCGGAACCGCGCACATGGCGATCAGGCCGGTGGCCGATCAGGAGGTTCGTCGCTCGCAGCCGGGAGCTCGCGGTCGTCCGCAAGCGGCAACGGCGCCGACCCGAAGTCGGCGGGCTCCGAGCCGTCACTCGCCTCTACTGGATCGACGGCGGGCGCCTCGCCGTCTGCCGGCCCCTCCTCCACGCCGCAAGGCTTCTCGTCCGCGCGCCACGGCGCGACCGGGTCTCAAGGCCCGCGCGGAACGGCAGGGCCGCCCGGCTTGGCCGGCCCTGTCGGCCCCGCTGGCATTCCTGGCCCGACCGGCCCGAGCGGCGTCACCGGGCCTGCCGGTGCGACCGGCGGCACGGGGCCTGTCGGTGCGACCGGCGCAACGGGACAGCAGGGAATTCCTGGCACTGCGACCAACCGCGGCGCGACTGGGCCTGAAGGCCCGCAGGGGCCGCTCGGCCCACAGGGCCCGAAGGGAGACCGCGGCGCAACCGGTCAACAGGGTGCGAAGGGCGTCACCGGCCCGCAGGGAGCGAAGGGCACGACAGGCGTGAAGGGCACGACCGGCGCCAAGGGCGTCACGGGCAGCAAAGGCGTGACCGGCGCGAAGGGAACTACCGGCGCGAAGGGCACGACCGGCGCCAAGGGCGTGACCGGTGCCAAGGGCGCGACTGGCACCAAGGGAGCAACCGGCGCGCAGGGTGCCGCCGGGCCGGCGGGTGCACAGGGACCGACGGGCGCCAAGGGCGTCACCGGCGCCACGGGCACGACTGGCTCCAAGGGTACGACCGGCTCCAAGGGCGCTAGCGGCGCAAAGGGAACGACGGGCGCCAGCGGCGTTACCGGCAGCAAGGGTGTGAGCGGTGCGACGGGATCCACCGGCGCCAAGGGAGCGACGGGCGCGCAGGGTGCCGCCGGGCCGGCCGGTGCTCAGGGGCCGACCGGCGCCAAGGGCGCGACCGGCGCGAAGGGCTCGACCGGCTCGAAGGGGACCACGGGTGCCAAGGGAGCCACCGGGTCGAAGGGCGCCACCGGCGCCAAGGGTGCGACTGGCTCCAACGGTGTCACCGGCGCGAAGGGCGTGACCGGCGCGAAGGGAACCACCGGCGCCAGCGGCGCGACCGGCAGCAAGGGCGTGACCGGTGCGAAGGGATCCACCGGGGCCAAGGGAGCGACGGGCGCGCAGGGCGTCGTCGGGCCGGCCGGTGCTCAGGGCCCGACGGGTGCCAGGGGCGTGACCGGCGCCACGGGCGTCACCGGGTCGAAGGGGACCACGGGTGCCAAGGGAGCCACCGGGTCGAAGGGCGCCACCGGCGCCAAGGGTGCGACTGGCTCCAACGGTGTCACCGGCGCGAAGGGCGTGACCGGCGCGAAGGGAACCACCGGCGCCAGCGGCGCGACCGGCAGCAAGGGCGTGACCGGTGCGAAGGGATCCACCGGGGCCAAGGGAGCGACGGGCGCGCAGGGTGCCGCCGGGCCGGCCGGTGCTCAGGGGCCGACCGGCGCCAAGGGCGCGACCGGCGCGAAGGGCTCGACCGGCTCGAAGGGGACCACGGGTGCCAAGGGAGCCACCGGGTCGAAGGGCGCCACCGGCGCCAAGGGTGCGACTGGCTCCAACGGTGTCACCGGCGCGAAGGGCGTGACCGGTGCAAAGGGATCCACCGGGGCAAAGGGAGCGACGGGCGCGCAGGGCGTCGCCGGGCCTACCGGTGCTCAGGGCCCGACCGGCGCCAAGGGAGCGACCGGCGCGAAGGGCTCGACCGGCTCGAAGGGCGTCACGGGCTCGAAGGGAGCCACGGGAGCCAAAGGAACCACCGGAGCCAAGGGCGCGACTGGCTCCAAGGGCGCGACTGGCTCCAAGGGTGTCACCGGAGCCAAGGGCGTGACCGGCTCCAAAGGCGCTACGGGCGCCAAGGGAACTACCGGCGCGAAGGGCACGACCGGCGCCAAGGGCGTGACCGGTGCCAAGGGCGCGACTGGCACCAAGGGAGCAACCGGCGCGCAGGGTGCCGCCGGGCCGGCGGGTGCACAGGGACCGACGGGCGCCAGCGGCGTTACCGGCAGCAAGGGTGTGAGCGGTGCGACGGGATCCACCGGCGCCAAGGGAGCGACGGGCGCGCAGGGTGCCGCCGGGCCGGCCGGTGCTCAGGGGCCGACCGGCGCCAAGGGCGCGACCGGCGCGAAGGGCTCGACCGGCTCGAAGGGGACCACGGGTGCCAAGGGAGCCACCGGGTCGAAGGGCGCCACCGGCGCCAAGGGTGCGACTGGCTCCAACGGTGTCACCGGCGCGAAGGGCGTGACCGGCGCGAAGGGAACCACCGGCGCCAGCGGCGCGACCGGCAGCAAGGGCGTGACGGGCGCGCAGGGTGCCGCCGGGCCGGCCGGTGCTCAGGGGCCGACCGGCGCCAAGGGCGCGACCGGCGCGAAGGGCTCGACCGGCTCGAAGGGGACCACGGGTGCCAAGGGAGCCACCGGGTCGAAGGGCGCCACCGGCGCCAAGGGTGCGACTGGCTCCAACGGTGTCACCGGCGCGAAGGGCGTGACCGGTGCGAAGGGATCCACCGGGGCCAAGGGAGCGACGGGCGCGCAGGGCGTCGCCGGGCCTACGGGTGCTCAGGGCCCGACGGGCGCCAGGGGAGCGACCGGCGCGAAGGGCTCGACCGGCTCGAAGGGCGTCACGGGCTCGAAGGGAGCCACGGGAGCCAAAGGAACCACCGGAGCCAAGGGCGTGACCGGAGCCACGGGCGTGACGGGTGCTAAGGGCGCAACTGGCGCCCAGGGACCGGCTGGTGCCCAAGGCCCCACGGGCGCAAAGGGAGCAACCGGCGCAAAGGGAGCAACCGGCGTTCAGGGACCGGCCGGCGCCAAGGGGCCCACGGGCCTCAAGGGCGCGACCGGCGCGAAAGGCGTGACGGGTACCCAGGGAATTGCAGGCCCGGCGGGCGCAAAAGGCCCGACCGGATCGAAGGGCGCGACCGGCGCCAAGGGTGTCACCGGCTCCAAGGGCGCGACGGGCTCGAAGGGAGTCACCGGCGCCAAGGGCACGACTGGTGCGAAGGGCACAACCGGCTCTCAGGGACCGGCCGGCGCCAAGGGCGCGACCGGCGCCAAGGGCGCGACCGGTGCGAAGGGCGCGACCGGGATCTCGGGCGTCCTGGGAGCCACCGTTGCCACCTCCGAGACGACCTCCAGCACCACGTACACGAACCTGACGACGGTCGGCCCGGCGGTCACGGTGACCATCCCGGCCTCGGGCAACGCGATCGTCACGGTCACGGCCTTCGAGTCGAACAGCAACAGCGGCAACCAGAGCAACATGGGCTTCGCGATCTCCGGCGCGACGGTGCGCGCGGCGTCCGACGCGCAGGCGTTCTCAGTCCAGCGTGGCGGCTCTCAGGGAAACATCGCTGTCCAGGGAACCGCGACCTTCTACGTCACCGGGCTGACGCCGGGAAGCACGACCTTCACCGCCAAGTACGACGTAACCGGCGGTACCGGCACCTTCGAAAACCGGACGATCATCGTCGTCCCGCTGCCCTAGTAGATGTCCGGCCACAGGCAGATCGGCTAGCCGCCCGGCCGCCAGAGCAGCTCATCCCCGCCGGCGTTGGCCTGGCGCGCGAGGATGAAAAGCAGGTCCGAGAGCCGGTTCAGGTAGACCGGCCCGAGTGGATCGATCTCGACCTCGCGCGCAGCGGCCAGCGCCGCGAGCTCTGCGCGGCGGCAGACTGCCCGGGCCACGTGCAGTCGCGCCGCCGACTCACTGCCGCCCGGGAGGACGAAGCTCTTCAACTCCGGCAGGCCCTCGTTGTACAGGTCGCAGAGGCGCTCGAGCTCGTCGACCTGCGCCTGGGCGAGCCGGAGCCGGTCGTCGCCGGGCACGAACGGAACCGAGAGGTCGGCGCCGAGGTCGAACAGTTCGTTCTGGACCCGCTCGAGCGGCTTGCGCACGGCCGGTTCGAGCTCCCGCAGCGCGAGCACGAGCCCGAGCTGCGAGTTGAGCTCGTCGACCGCGCCATACGCGATCACTCGCGCGTCGAGCTTCGAGACGCGCGAGCCGTCGCCGAGGCTCGTCTCGCCGGCGTCGCCGCCGCGCGTGTAGATCTTCGTCAGCCGGACCGGCTCGTCGCGCTCGCGCGGGCTCATCCCTGCGCGAGCTCGCGTTCGCGGAGGCCGAGGATCGAGCGGGCGATCACGAGCCGTTGGATCTCGCTCGTTCCCTCGTAGATCTCCGTGATCTTCGCATCGCGGTAGTAGCGCTCGACCGGGAACTCCTTCGTGTATCCGTAGCCGCCGAGCACCTGGATCGCCTCCGCCGTCTGCCGCCGCGCCAGCTCGGAGGCGAACAGCTTCGCCTTCGCCCCGGCCTCGGTGTGCGGTCGGCCCTCCTGCTTCAGCCAGGCCGCGCGATAGACGAGCAGGCGCGCCGCGTCGATCTCCGTCGCCATGTCTGCCAGCTTCCACTGGATCGCCTGGAACTCGGCGATCCGCTTGCCGAACTGGCGGCGCTCGAGCGCGTACTCCCGCGCCACGTCGTAGGCGGCCTGGGCGATCCCGAGCGCCTGGGCGGCGATCCCGATCCGGCCGCCGTCGAGAGTGGACATGGCGACGTTGAAGCCCTTGCCCTCCTCGTGCAGCAGCCGGTCGCGGCCCACCCGGGCTCCTTCGATCGCGAGGTCGACGGTCGACGACGAGTTGAGGCCGAGCTTCTCCTCCTCGCGCGTGACGCGTACCTGGTCGCCGTCGAGCACGAACGCGGAGATGCCCTTCGGCCCGGGCGTGTCCTGGTCGGTGCGCGCGAAGAGCAGCACGGTGCCGCCGAAGCCGCCGTTCGTGATCCATTGCTTGGAGCCCGTGATCGACCAGCCGTCGCCGTCTGCGGCCGCGGCGGTGCGCAGCGAGCCGGCGTCCGAGCCTGCCTCGGGCTCGGTCAGCGCGAACGCGCCGATCGCCTCGCCACGCGCAAGCGGGGGCACGAAGCGGCTGCGCTGCTCGTCGCTGCCGAAGCCGAGGATCGGCAGCGTGACCGCGCTCGTGTGCACCGCGACGGTCACCCCCACGCCGGCGTCGGCCCTCGACAGCTCCTCCAGGACGAGGATGTACGAGAGGAAGTCCGCGCCTGCGCCGCCGTACTCCTCCGGGATGCAGACGCCCATGAAGCCGAGCTCGGCCAGCTTGCCGAACAGCTCACGCGGGAACCCGTGCGCGCGGTCCCAGTCCGAGGCGTTCGGCTCGATCTCCGCCTGCGCGAACTCCCGCGCCAGCGCCTGGATCTCCCGCTGGTCGGCCGAGAGCTCGAAGTCCATCGGGCCGCGAGTATAGTCGTGGCCGGCCGGGGTTCTACTCAGGCGGCGAACCGAGCGCCCAGTTGCCAAATTCGCCGAAGTACGGGATCGGTGATCTGCGCCGTGAGCGCAGTCAGGCGCAGGATCAGGGGTCGTGCAAGCGTGCAGATCCCGATCGCCGCGACAACACCTGTCAGGGCACCGGCGACCACATCGCTCGGATAGTGCATCGCGAGCAAGACACGGGAAAGGGAGATCGCAACTGCGAAGGCTAGAAAGGCTGCGCCCAGTCGGCGGTTGAAGAACAGAACAGCCACCGCGATCGCGAACGAGGCGGTCGCATGGTCACTTGGAAAGGACGGGTCGCTCGAAGGACGCGTGAAAAGCACGAGCGACCCAGGGTGCTCGACATATGGACGTTCGCGGAACCAGATGTGTGCGATCGCCTGGTTAAGCAAGAGGCCGGCAGCCGCGGAGGCAAGGGCAGAGGTGCAAGCGAGCCGCAGGCGCTGGACACCGGCCGGGCGCGAAACGAACCAAAGCGCGATCGTCGCAAACGCGTAGATCGCGACAGCCGTCGAGGCGAACAGTGTGATCGGGTCTTCGGCCAGGTCATGCGCTCGCATGAACTCGTTCAGGTCGTGCAGCACGCTCCAGTCCATCCGTCTCCATTCCTCTGCTGCTTGTTTGGGCGCCCCTATCTGGGCGTCCCAGCCGCGTTTCACACGAGCCGCCGAAAATTGAGCTCGGGGACCCTGGCTTCTCAGGTTACTTCAGTCCTCGCTCAGCCTTGGCAAGTAGCACGGAGACGAGTGCGTGTGCCATTTCCCAGGCCCGGGAAATGGCGAGCCAGAGCCGTTCGGGGCCACTGAGGTTGTCCTGTAGAGTCGTGGCCGGTTTGGCCTCCGGGACTGCGCAGGGCACGCTTCCGTGGAGCTGGTACTCGGATCCCGAGTTGTTGCGGCGGGAGCAGGAGCGGATCTTTCGCCATGGCTGGCAGTACGCCGGCCCCGCCGAGCGCGCCGCCGCGCCGGGCGACTTCTTCACCTGCAGCGTCGGCGACGTGCCGGTCGTCGTCACGCGCGACCGGGACGGTGAGCTGCATGCGCTGCTGAACGTCTGCCGCCACCGCGGCTCGCTCGTCGCCCAGGGCCGAGGCAACCGCGCGACGCTCCAGTGCCCCTACCACGCCTGGACCTATGAGCTCGACGGCCGGCTTCGCTCGGCCCCTCGCGGCCCGGAGCTCGAGCTCGACGGGATCTGCCTGCGCGAGCTGTCGGTCGAGGCCTGGGGCCCGCTGCTGTTCGTCCACCCCGACGCCGAGCCGCCGTCCCTGGCCGAGACGCTCGGCCCGCTGCCCGAGCTGGTGGCCTCGGGTGGGATCGAGCTCGAGCTCCTGCGCTTCCGCCGCCGCGCCGAGTTCGAGCTCGCCTGCAACTGGAAGATCGCCGTCGAGAACTACCTCGAGTGCTACCACTGCGCCGTGGCGCACCCCGGCTTCAGCCAGGTCGTCGACGTCTCGCCCGGCGCCTACAAGCTCGAGACCCACGCGCTCGGCTCGAGCCAGTTCGGCCCGAGCCGCAACGGCGGCGGGCCCGTCGAAGGGCAGTTTCACTGGCTCTGGCCGGCGACGAAGGTCTACGCGCTACCCGGCCCGCCGAACCTCGCGGCCGGGCCTGTTGCGCCGCTCGGCGCCGAGCGGACGAGCGGTTTCCTCGACTACTTCTTCCCCGAGGAGGTCACCGACGCGGAGGTCGACGAGCTGCTCGCGTTCGACGACCAGGTCGGGCTCGAGGACCGTGCGCTCGTCGAGTCGGTCCAGGCGGGCGTCCGCTCGGGGCTGATCGACGAGGGCCGCCTCCTGCCCGAGAGCGAGAAGCTGCTGGCCCACTTCCAGTCGCTCGTCCGAAAGGCACTGGCCTGAGAGCGGGCCTGCTGATCGCCGTGCTTGCTGTGCTCGCCGCCGGCTGCGGCGGGAGCCCGCCCTCGACGCAGAGCGTCGTCCGAGCGTGGAGCCAGGCCTTGAACGCGGACGACAACAAGCGCGCCGCCGACCTCTTCGCACCGGGCGCGGAGGTCGTGCAGGGCTCGAACGTCACACGGCTGCGCGACCACGCCGAGGCGGAGGCGTGGAACTCGGCGCTGCCGTGCTCCGGGAAGATCGTCTCGATCAAGAGCCACGGCCAGACAGTGCGGGCAACCTTCCGGCTCGGCAACCGGCAGCACAGCCGCTGCGACGGGCCCGGCGAGCTCGCGACCGCGATCTTCCGCGTGGTGAAGGGGAAGATCGTGCTCTGGCACCAGGCCGAGACGAGCGCGCTCGTCCTGCCGCCGCCGCCGACGTCAACCGCCTAAGCGACGAGCGCGGCTTCCTCCAGCTGGCGCCGGATGCGGCGCAGCGAGCGCTCGCGCGACCGGAACGCGTCGACCACGGCCGGGTCGAACTGCCGCCCGGCCTGCTGCTGGAGCTCGCGGCCGGCGGCGGCCCAGTTCATCGCGCGGCGGTACGGCCGGTCGCTCGTCATCGCGTCGAGCGCGTCTGCGACGGCGAAGATCCGGGCCGCGGCCGGGATCTCCTGGCCGGAACGCCCGTCGGGGTAGCCGCGGCCGTCCCAGCGCTCGTGATGCGAACGGACGACCTCGAGCCCCGACCCTCGCAGGAAGGAGACCCCGCGCAGGAGCTGCTCGCCGAGCACGGTGTGGGTCTCCATCAGGCGGCGCTCGGTGGAAGTGAGAGGCCCGGGCTTCTGCAGGATCCGGTCGGGGATCCCGATCTTGCCGACGTCGTGGAGCATGAAGCCGTAGGCGACGGACTCGTCCTCGACGACCTCGGGCGCCGCCACCTTGGCCAGCTCGACCGCGTAGCGGTGCACGCGCTGCGAGTGCTCGCCGGTGCCGTGATCCTTCGACTCGAGCGCGCTGGCGAGGGCGGTGACGGTCTCGTGGTAGGCGTTCTCCAGCAGGCGCCGCTGGCCGCGCTCGACCTCGAGCAGGTGGCGAAGGTCGCGGGCGTAGAGCAGGAGCTGCTCGTCAGGCAGCCGCTTGCCGGTTGCACGGAAGGGGGTTGCGTGCATGCCGGCCGCGACCCGCTCGACCACGGCGAGCAGCTCCAAGGGGCTGAAGGGCTTCAGCAGCAGGGCGTCGGCACCGACCTCGCGCGCGGTCGCCTCGGTGGCGGCGTCCGATCCGGTCAGCAGCACGATCGGGATGTCGCGCGTCCGCGGCGCGGTCTTCAGCAGGGCGCAGAGCGCAGTGCCGTTGAGGCCGGGCATGACGACGTCCATCACGATCGCGTCCGGCCGCGCTGCGACGATCCGCTCCTGCGCCTCGACGGCGTTGGTGGCCTCGTCGACGTCCACGTCGACAGCCTCGAACGTCGTGCGCAGCAGAGCGCGAATTGCCTCGTCGTCGTCGACCAGCAAGAGGCGCAAGCCCGACCTCCTCGTGGGTTTCCGGCTAGACCTTTCGGTCTTGTCTACGAATAGATGTAGAAACCCGCGCCAGACTTGCGCCCCAATTTCCCTGCAGTTACCAGCTCTTTGAGCAGCGGGCAGGGCGTGTAGCGGTCGTCAGCGAGGCCGTCGCGGAGGACTTCCATGATCGCAACGCAGGTGTCGAGGCCGATCAGGTCGGCGAGCGCGAGCGGTCCCAGCGGGTGCGCGAAGCCGAGCTTGGCGATCGTGTCGATCGCCTCCGCCTCGGCCACGCCGTCGTGCAGCGCCCACACGGCCTCGTTGATGAAGGGCATCAGGATCCGGTTCGAGACGAAGCCGGGGAAGTCGTTCGCGATCGCCGGCGTCTTGCCGAGCTCGACCGCGAGCTCGGTGATCGCCTCGGCCGTCTCGTCCGAGGTCTCCTGGCCGCGCACGACCTCGACGAGCTTCAGCACCGGCACCGGGTTGAAGAAGTGCATCCCGATCACGCGGTCGGGCCGGTGCGTCGCCGCGGCCAGCGTCGAGATCGGGATCGAGGAGGTGTTCGAGGCCAGCACGGCCTCCGGCGGCAGCGTCCGGTCGGCGCGCCGGAAGACGTCTTCCTTGACGGCCGCGTCCTCGACCACTGCCTCGACCATCAGATCGGCCGGGACCAGGTCGTCCACCGGCGTCACGCGCGCGAGCACGTCGTCCGGGGCGGGACAGCCCTTCTCGGCGAGCTTCGCCAGGCTCTTGCCCATCGTCTCGAGCCCGCGCTCGACCGCGCCGGGCGCGGCGTCGTAGAGCGAGACCTGCCGGCCCGAAGCGGCCATCACCTGCGCGATCCCGCCGCCCATCTGGCCTGCCCCGACGACGACCACGTGCTCGAACCTCATTACGGCTCGAGCACCTGCGCGAACGCCCAGCGGTGACCCTGCGGGTCGTCGCAGGTGTAGCGCCGGTGGCCAAACGGCGTGTCCACGAGCTCTTCGACGACCGCGGCGCCCTCGGCGCGGGCCCGTTCGTGGTGGGCATCGACGTCGGCGACGAGGAAGTGCACGAGCGAGGTGCTGCCGACCCTCGACGGGTTCTGGTAGCCCTCCGGCGGCTGGCCGGCGTAGACCCGACCGCCCTCGAGCTCGAGCTCCACGTGCATGCCTCCGGCTGCGCCGACTGCCCGGTCGACCTCGCGGAAGCCGAAAGCACGAGTGAGGAACTCGACCGCGGCCTCGCCGTCCTCGTACAGCAAATAGGGCGTGACCTGTTGCACTAGACCTCGAGGAGCAGGGCATCGCCTTGGCCGCCGCCGGAGCAGATTGCGGCGAGGCCGAGGCCGCCGCCGTTGCGCTGCAGCTCGTGGATCATCGTGGCCAGGATGCGCGCGCCCGAGGCGCCGATCGGGTGCCCGAGCGCGACGGCGCCGCCGTTCACGTTCACCGTCTCCGGGTCGGCGCCGAGCAGCTTCGTCGAGTTGAGCACGACCGACGAGAAGGCCTCGTTCAGCTCGACCCGCTCGACGTCGTCGATCGACTTGCCCGCCTTCTCGAGCGCGATCGCACCGGCCTTGGCGGGCGTCCGCGCAAGGTAGGCGAACTCGTCCGCGACGTAGCCCTGCGCGACGATCGTCGCCAGCACCTCCAGACCGCGCTGCTCGGCAAACTCCTCGCTGGTGACGACGAGCGCGGCCGCGCCGTCGTTCACGCCGGGCGCGTTGCCGGCGGTGGTCGTGCCCTCGGGGTCGAAGACCGGCTTCAGGCTCGCGAGCTTCTCGATCGAGGTGTCGCGCCGCGGCCCTTCGTCGACGGCGAAATCTCCGACCGGCACGATCTCCGACTCGAAGCGGCCCTCGTCAATGGCCTTCACCGCGCGCTCGTGCGAGCGCAGCGCCCAGCGGTCCTGGTCCTCGCGCGAGATGCCGAGCTCCCGCGAGACGAAGGACGCCTGCTCGACCATGTGCTTGGAGTCGAAGGTCGAGGTCAGCCCGTCGTGGGTCATCAGGTCGATCAGCGTGCCGTCGCCGAGCCGGTAGCCGAAGCGGGCCTGCTTGAGGATGTACGGCGCGTTCGACATCGACTCCATCCCGCCGGCGACCACGACCTGGACGTCGCCCGCGCGGATCATCTGGTCGGCGATCTCGACCGCGCGGATCGAGGACGCGCAGACCTTGTTGATCGTGTCCGAGGGCAGCTCGACCGGCAGGCCCGCGCCGACGGTCGCCTGGCGCGCGGGCGCCTGGCCGGCGCCGCCCTGCAGCACCTGGCCCATGACCGCGTACTCCACCTCTTCGTCCTCGACGCCGGCGCGGTCGAGCGCGCCGCGGATCGCGATCGCGCCGAGCTCCGTCGCCTCGTAGCCGGCGAGCGCGCCGCCGAGCCTGCCGAAGGGCGTGCGCACGGCCGAGACGATCACGGAACGGGACATCGGAAAAACCCTAGCGAGTGAAGTCGAGGCCGGGCTCGAGCCGCTGCGCGAAGGCCGCGACGAGCCGCACCGCGGCCTCGACGTCGTCCAGCGAGACGATCTCGCCTGGCGTGTGGATGTAGCGCGTCGCGAGCGAGATCAGGCCGGTCGCGACCCCGGCTCGGCTCGCGTAGGCGGCGTCCATGTCGGTGTGCGTGTCGCCGGCGGAGACGTTGACCGTGTAGCCGATTCCCTCCGCCTCGGCTGTCTCGGCGAGCAGCTCGAAGACCTTCGGGTTGATCGTCGAGCCGCGGTTGACGATCGGGCCGCCGCCGAGCTTGGCCTCGCCGTCGACCTTCGGATCGCCGTCCGGGATGTCCGTCGCGCCGGTCACGTCCACCGCGAGCGCGACCTTCGGCTCGAGCGAGAAGACGCTCGTGCGCGCACCGCCGAAGTCACCGACCTCCTCCTGGACGGCCGCCACCGCGGCGACGTCGCCAGGGGGTCCGCCCGCCTCGGCGACCCTGCGCGCGGCCTCGAGCGCGACGTAGGCGCCCAGCCGGTTGTCGAGCGAGCGCGAGGCCAGTCGCCCTCCCGCGAGCTCGACCGGCTCGGTCGCGAGCACCGCGACGTCCCCGATCTGCAGCAGCTCGAGCGCCTGCTTGCGGTCGGGCGCGCCGATGTCGATGTGCAGGTCCTCGAGCTCGAGCTGCTCGGGCTTCTCGCCGGGCTTCAGGCGCTTGCCGCCCTTGCGGCCGATCACGCCCGGCACCGGCCCGCCCTTCGTGGCGACTTGGACGCGCTGCCCATGGAGGACGTCCGGCCGCTGGCCGCCGACGGTCAAGAAGAAGACGAAGCCCTCGTCGTCGACATGGGTGACCATCACGCCGATCTCGTCGATGTGGCCGAGCACGACGAGCAGCGGGCCGTCGCTCGCCCCTGCGACGCGCGCGACCGACGAGCCCATGGCGTCGCTCGTCACCGCGGCGAAGCCCTCGGCGGCCTCGCGCCAGATCGCCGCGGCCGCCGTCTCGTAGCCGGACGGGCCCGGCGCCGTCAGCAGCTTGCGCAGAAGCTCAGGAACGGCCACGTGCGGAGCCTATGCGGCCGTTTGCCGTTCCCGCAGCCGGGAAGCGCACTGGGAACCGACGAAAGGAGCAGACGTGCCCACGTGGGGATGGATCGTGATTGCGATCGCCGCCGTCGTGGTCGTGGCCGCGATCGCGTGGAGCGCCTACAACAGCCGGCGCCGCCAGGGCCTGCAGGATCGCTTCGGCAGCGAGTACGACCGCACGGTCACCGACGCGCCGAGCCGGCGCGAGGCCGAGTCCGACCTGGCCGAGCGGCAGAAGCGGCGTGACGAGCTCGAGATCCAGCCGCTCGAGCCACAGGCCCGCGACCGCTACGCGAGCGAGTGGCACAACACACAGGCGAGGTTCGTGGATGACCCGGAAGGCGCCGTCGGCGAGGCCGACCGCCTGATCCAGCAGGTGATGCGCGACCGCGGCTACCCGGTCGAGGACTTCGACCAGCGCGCGAGCGACCTGTCGGTCGACCACCCGGAGGTGATCTCCAACTACCGAGCCGCGCATGGGATCTCGATCGCGAACGAGCGCGGCAACGCCTCGACCGAGGACCTGCGCACGGCGATGGTCCACTACCGCGCCCTGTTCGAGGAGCTGCTCGAGCAACACGAGCCGGCGCGCAGCTGACTTGCGCCCCGCCCCAGGTGTGCCTACCCTGCGGGAGATGACTCTCGCACCGCGCACCTGGGGCTGGGCCTGGCCGCACGAGCGGAGCGGGAGCGACGCCTGAACTGAAGTAGGCCCACAACCCGTTCCGCTCGCAGACCTTCCGCCTGGAGGGTCTTTTTGTTTGCCATGAACGCACTCACCGTCATCTCGACCGACCTGCTCACCCCGCTCGGGGCCTACCTCCGGCTGCGCCAGGGCGGGCGCGCGAGCTTCCTGCTCGAGTCGGTCGAGAAGGGCCGGCTCGGCCGCCACTCGTTCGTCGGCTGCGGCTCGCGCCTGGTCTACTTCGACGAGGCCGAGGCGTGCGGACAACCGGTCGTCGGCTACCTCGGCTACGAGCATGCGGCCCGGCTCGAGTCGACCGTGCCGGTGCCGGACGAGGGCCGCGCGCTGCCGGAGAGCCGGTTCGTCGTCGCGGACATGCTCGTGCGCTTCGACCACGGGCTCGGGATGGCCGAGGTGCTCTGCGGCGACCCGGGCGCGCTCGCGGAGCTGCTCGAAGGGCCGCAGCCTTCGGCCGAGCCTGGCTCGCGCACACGGTCGGGCTCGACCCGCCGGCTGCCCTCGCGCCACCAGTACGAGCGCGCGGTCGTGACGGCCAAGGAGCACATCCGCGCCGGCGACGCGTTCCAGGTCGTCCTCTCGCAGCGGGCCGAGCGCCCGACCTCGGCGAGCGCGCTCGAGCTCTACCGCTCGCTGCGCCGGGTCAATCCGTCGCCGTATCTGTTCCTGCTCGAGCTCGACGGCCTCGCGCTCGTCGGCTCCTCGCCCGAGACGCTCGTCAAGGCCGAAGGCCGCCGCGCCTCGCTGAACCCGATCGCCGGGACGACGCGGCCGGGCGACGGCGACGCCGAGCGGCTGCTCTCGTCCGAGAAGGACCGCGCCGAGCACGTGATGCTCGTCGACCTCGGCCGCAACGACCTCTCGCGCGCCTGCCGGCCGGGGACGGTGCGCGTGGCGCGGTTCCTCGAGCCGGAGCGCTTCTCGCACGTCACGCACCTCGTCTCCGAAGTCGTCGGCGAGCTCGAGCCGGACGTCTCGCACTTCGACCTGCTGCGCGCCTGCTTCCCGGCCGGCACGGTCTCGGGCGCGCCGAAGGTGCGGGCGATGCAGCTGATCGCGGAGCTCGAGCAATACCGCCGCGGGCCGTACGCCGGCGCGGTGCTCTACGCACTTCCGGGTGAAGCGCTCGACGCGTGCATCGCGATCCGCACGGTCGTGCTGCAGGAGGGCGTCGCGCTGCTGCAGGCGGGCGCCGGGATCGTGGCCGACTCCGATCCCGCTGCCGAGCACGACGAGTGCCTGCGCAAGCTGGCCGCGCTGGAGATGGCGATCGAGCTGGCGGAGGCGAGGTCCTCGTGATTCTGCTCGTGGACAACTACGACTCGTTCACCTACAACCTCGCGCATCTGTTCGGGGAGCTCGGCGCCGAGGTGGTCGTGCGCCGGAACGACTCGATCGACCCCGACGAGGCCGAGCGGCTGGCACCGTCGCACCTGGTCGTCTCCCCCGGCCCGGGCCGGCCCGTGGACGCGGGCGCGTCGGTGGAGCTCGTCCGGCGCCTGGCCCCGAGCGTGCCGACGTTCGGCGTCTGCCTCGGCCACCAGGTGATCGTCGAGGCCTTCGGCGGCGAGGTCGGCCAGGCGAAGCGGCTCGTCCACGGCAAGCCGAGCGAGATCGAGCACGACGGGCGCGGGCTCTTCCAGGGCCTGCCCGAACGCTTCGAGGCCGGCCGCTACCACTCGCTCGCCGCGACCGCTGTCCCCGACTGCCTCGAGGTCTCGGCCACGTGCGCCGAGGGCGAGGTGATGGCCGTCCGTCATCGCGAGCTCCCGGTCGACGGCGTCCAGTTCCACCCCGAGTCCGTGCTGACGCCGCTCGGCCCCGACCTCGCGCGCAACTTCCTGGAGGTGCCGCGATGACCGTGCAGCAGGCGCTCGCCCGGCTGCTCGACGGCCACGACCTCTCGCGCGACGAGGCGCGGGCGGTGATGAATGAGATCATGGAGGGCGAGGCGACGCCGGCCCAGATCGGCGGCTTCCTGGTCGCGCTGCGGCTGAAGGGCGAGACGGCCGCCGAGATCGCCGGCTGCGCCGAGGCGATGCGCTCGCATGTGCTGCAGGTCAAGCCGAAGCGCGGCGACCTCGTCGACACCGCGGGCACGGGCGGCGACGCAGCGCGCACGATCAATATCTCGACCGCGGCGGCGCTGGTCGCGGCGGCGGCCGGCGCGGGCGTGGCGAAGCACGGCAACCGCGCGGTCTCCTCGGCCTCGGGCTCGGCGGACGTGCTCGAGGCGCTCGGCTTCCGGCTCGAGCTGCCGCCAGTGGAGATCGAGCGCTCGATCGACGAGCTCGGCTTCGGCTTCCTCTTCGCGCCCACCCACCATCCCGCGATGCGGCACGCGGCCCCCGTGCGGCGCGAGCTCGCAGCCCGTACCGTCTTCAACGTGCTCGGCCCGCTGACGAACCCGGCCGGCGCGCGAGCGCAGGTGGTCGGCGTCTACGCGCCGTCGCTCGTGCGCACGATCGCAGAGGTGCTGGCGCAGCTCGGCTCGCGGCGGGCCTTCGTCGTCCACGGCGCGGCCGGGATCGACGAGCTCTCGCCCGCCGGCCCGAACCTCGTCTGCGAGGTAGTGGGCGGCGGGGTGCGCGAGCGCGCGATCGACCCGCTCGAGCTCGGCGTTCCGCGCTGCGACCCTGCCGAGCTGCGCGGCGGCTCGCCGGGGGACAACGCCGAGGCGATCCGGGCGGTCTTCCGCGGGGAGAACGGCGGCAAGCGCTCGGCGATCCTGCTCAACGCGGCCGGCGCGATCGCGGCCGCCGGTCACGCCGCCGACCTACGCGACGGTCTGGAGCTCGCGCGTGTCGCGGTCGACTCGGGCGCGGCGCTCGCGCGGCTCGACGCGCTGATCGAGTTCTCCCAGGCGGCTGAGGTGAGCGCCTGATGGGCCGCTTCCGCGACGCGCTCGCGCAAGACGGCCTCGGCGCGATCGCCGAGGTCAAGCGCCGCTCCCCCTCGGCGGGGGAGCTGCGGCCTGACGCGGATCCCGCGGCGTTGGCGGCGGCGTTTGAGGGCGCAGGCGCCGCGGCCGTGTCGGTGCTGGTGGACGCGCGGTTCGGCGGGAGCCCCGCCGATCTCGCTGCCGCGAGGTCGGCCAGTAGCTTGCCCTTGCTCGCCAAGGGGTTCTTCTCCGAGCGCGAGGAGCTTGAGCAATTGCGACTTCTGGGCGCGGACGCCGTGCTCTTGCTGCTTCGCGACCTCGATAACTCGCAGGTCCACCAGCTGATGACGGACGCACGCGCGCTAGGGCTCGACACACTCGTGGAGGCGCACGACGGCAAGGAGTTGCAGCGAGCGGTCGAGCTCGACGCTGCGGTGATCGGGATCAACGCGCGCGACCTCTCGACGTTCGAGATCGACCGGCGCGCCCAACTCGAGCTCGTCGAGTCGGCCCCGCGCGATCGCGTCGTCGTGGCCGAGAGCGCGATCGCCGCGCGCGCCCACGGAGCCGAGGCCGAGCTGGCCGGCGCCGACGCGGTGCTCGTCGGCTCGACGCTGATGCGCGCCTCCGACCCGGCGGCGAGGCTGGAGGAGCTGCTCGCGCGTCCGCTCGTCAAGGTCTGCGGCCTGACGCGCGAGGAGGACGTGGCCGCCGCCGCGGAGGCCGGCGCCGACCTGGCCGGCTTCGTGCTCGCCCGGGAGACGCCGCGCCGCGCGCCCAAGGTGCTGCCGGTGCCGGAAACGATGCTCTCCGTCGCCGTCCACGTCGGCGAGGTCACGGATGACCGCGCCGACCTCGTCCAGCTCTACGCGCGCGAGAACGGCCACCGCTCGCGCGACGGTGTCCTGCTACGACGCGGCCGCGAGGTGGCGCGCGTCGTCGACCGGTCCTGGCAGGCGGCGGATCCCGGCCATCTCGACCGGGCCGGCGCCGCCGAGGGCCGGATCGTGCTCGCCGGCGGCCTCTCACCTGAGAACGTCCGCGAGGCGATCGAGCGCGTCCGGCCGTGGGCGGTCGATGCGAGCTCCAGCCTCGAGACCGAGCCCGGCGTGAAGGATCACGAGCGCATCCGCGCCTACGTGGAGGCCTCGAGGTGCTGACCTACGGCGAGTACGGCGGCCGCTTCGTCCCCGAGACGCTGATCCCGGCGCTCGACCAGCTCGAGGCCGGCTGGCAGGCCGCGCGCCAAGACGCCGCGTTCCACGCCGAGCTGGACGAGCTCGGCCGCACCTACGCCGGCCGGCCGACGCCGCTGACGCTCGCCGAGCGCTTCGCCCCGGGGAAGCGGCTCTACCTGAAGCGCGAGGACCTGCTCCACACGGGCGCGCACAAGCTGAACAACGCGCTCGGCCAGGCGCTGCTCGCCATGCGGCTGGGCAAGCGGCGGATCGTGGCCGAGACCGGCGCCGGCCAGCACGGCGTCGCGACCGCGACCGTCTGCGCCCGCTTCGGCCTCGACTGCGTGGTCTACATGGGCAGCGAGGACATGCGGCGGCAGGCGCCGAACCTCGAGCGAATGGCCCTGCTCGGCGCCGAGGTGCGCCCGGTCGAGTTCGGCACGCGCACGCTCAAGGAGGCGACGAGCGAGGCGATCCGCGACTGGATCGCGAACGTCGAGGACACGCACTACCTGATCGGCTCGTGCGTCGGCCCCGCGCCCTACCCGGAGATCGTGCGCGAGCTGCAGTCGGTGATCGGCCGCGAGGCGCGGGAGCAGCTGCTCGAGGCCGAGGGGCGGCTGCCGGAGGTCGCGCTCGCGTGCGTCGGCGGCGGCTCGAACGCGATCGGGCTCTTCGCCGGGTTCGTGGACGACACCGAGGTGCGGCTGGTCGGGGTCGAGGCCGGCGGCGCGGCGTCGCTCGGGTCGGGACGGCCGGCAGTGCTGCACGGCTCGCGCTCGTCCGTGCTCGCCGACGAGGACGGCCAGGTGCTCGACGCCGAGTCGATCTCGGCCGGGCTCGACTACCCCGGCGTCGGCCCCGAGCACGCGTTCCTGCGCGACAGCGGCCGCGCCGAGTACGTCGGCACGAGCGACGAGGAGGCGTTGGCTGCGTTCCGCCGGCTCGCGCGGACGGAGGGGATCCTGCCGGCGCTCGAGCCCGCCCACGCCCTGGCGCGGGTCGAGGAGCTCGACGAGGAGCTGATTCTCCTCTGCCTCTCCGGCCGCGGCGACAAGGATCTGGCCGAGGTCTCGGCGCGGTGAGCGCGCAGCCCAAGGCGGCGGGACCCATCCCTAACCCCCTCCCACCCGGGGAAAATCACCGTAGCGGGGGAACCTGCGCAGATGTGTCACGGGAATGTGCCGAGGGTGTGGCGATTCGTCCCGGGGGCGGTCGACACGTCACCGGCAACCGGAGGGGGCGCGCGCGGTCATGAGCGGGCCGATCGGCTGGGACCCCCAGCGCGCGGCGTCGTTCTATGACGAGTACGGCGAGCAGGAGTGGACGCGCTTCGAGGACGGGCGCACGCCCGCGCCGAGCCTCGACGTGCATCTCGACCGGCTGCGCCGCTTCGTCAACGCCGGCGACCGCGTGCTGGAGGTCGGGGCCGGACCGGGCCGCTTCACGATCGAGCTCGCACGCCTCGGCGCGCAGGTCTCGGTCTCCGACTCTCGCCGGGACAGCTCGAGCTGAACCGGCAGCGCGTGGCGGCCGAGGGCCTCGAGAAGCGTGTCGTCGAGCGCCAGATCGCCGACGTGCTCGACCTTTCACGCTGGGACGACGCGAGCTTCGACGCGACCGTCTGCTTCGGCGGCCCGCTCAGCTACGTGGTCGACCGGGCGGACGAGGGGATCGCCGAGCTCGTCCGCGTGACCAGGCCGGGCGGGCACGTGCTCCTCTCGGTGATGTCACTCGTCGGCACCGTCACGCACTACCTGCCGATCCTGCTCGACCTCGTCCGGCGCGACGGCGTGGCCAAGAACGAGGCCATCGTCCGCACCGGGCTGCTGCCCGACGAGCCCGACTACGGGCACCTGGCGATGAAGCTCTTCCGCTGGAGCGAGCTCGAGGCACTGCTTTCGCCGCACGGGACCGTCGTCGACGCCTGCGCGGCCGGCCTGCTCCCGTCCCTCCAGCCGGAGGAGCCGGAGCTGCGCGAGTTCTTGTCGCGCGTCGAGCTCGAGCTGGCGGGCGAGCCCGGGGCGGTCTCGTGCGGCCAGCACATCCTGGCCGTGCTGCGGCACCAGCCGTGAAGACGCTCGCGATCTACCTGATGTCCTCCCCGGAGACGCCGGCGCTGGCGCAGGCCGCGGTCGAGGGCGGCGCCGACCTCGTCGAGCTCGGCTTCCCCTTCTCCGACCCGCTGGCCGACGGGCCGGTGATCCGCCGGGCCGCCGAGCGGGCGCTCGCGCAGGGGATGCGCACCGGCGCGTGCCTCGAGCTCCTCGCCGCGACGCGCGAGCGGCTGCCGGAGACCCCGCTCGTGCCGATGACCTACTCCTCGCTGCTCGAGGCGCACGGCTGGGAGCGCTTCGCGGCCGACGCGCGGGCCGCCGGGGCGACGAGCATGATCGTCGCCGACCTCCCGGCAGGCGAGCGGCCCCAGCTGCGGCGCGTGCAGCTCGTCGCGCCCACCTCCACCGACGAGCGGCTCGCGCTCGCCGCCGCGCAGACCGACGGCTGGCTCTACCTGGTCACGCTCACCGGCACGACCGGGGCCCGGAGCGAGCTCTCCCCCGCTCTCGGCGGCCTCGTCGCGCGCGCGAGAGCCCAGACCGAGCTGCCGCTCTACGCCGGCTTCGGCATCTCGACCCCGGAACAGGCGCGCGCCGCCTCCGAGCTGGCGGACGGTGTCGTCGTCGGCTCCCGCGCCGTCGAGGTCGCCGAGGACGGGCCCGCGGCGTTGCGCGACTACGTCGCGTCCCTGCGGGTAGCACTCGACGCATGAGCCGATTGCGCTCGGCTGCGGCAGGAGCCGTGGCCGCGACCGTGTGGGGACTGGCCGAGCCGCTCGACCAGCGGCTGCTTCGCTGCGACTACTCGGACGTCGCGGTGCTCGGCAAGGCGGTGAGGGGTGGGCCCGGCTGGCGGCTCGCCGGCTTCGCGCTCCATGCCGCGAACGGCGCCGTCTTCGGGCTCGCCTTCGAGGAGCTGCGCAGGCGCGTGCCCGTGCCTCCGCGCCCGCTCGCGGTGGCGATGGCGCTCGCCGAGCACACGATGCTCTACCCGCTCTGCGCGGTGATCGACCGCTACCACCCCGCCCGCGGCGAGCCCGGCCTCCCGCCGCTGCTGACGAACCCCCGTGCGTTCGCGCAGGCGACGTGGCGGCACCTGCTCTTCGGCACGGTGCTCGGGAGGCTCGCCGGGTGAGACTCGTCGCGCTGCTCGCCGCCGCAGCGATCGCCTCGAGCGCGTCCGCCGCTGCGAACCCGTGGCAGCCGTCCATGCCCGCGGCCGTGAGGTACGCCTCGCACCGGCACGGCGTGATCGCCTTCGCGGTCTGCACGCCGACCCGCCACTGGGGCTGGCATGCCACGCACATCTACCCGTCGGCGAGCGTGCTCAAGGCGATGCTGCTCGTCGCCTACCTCGACCTGCCCTCGGTGCGGGCGCGTGCGCTCGGGCCGCGCGACCGCGCCCTGCTCGCGCCGATGATCCGCCGCTCCGACAACGACGCGGCCGGTCGCGTGCTCGGGATCGTCGGCCCGGACCGCCTGCGCAGCCTCGCGCGCCGTGCCGGGATGCGCCGCTTCACCCCCGTCAGCGGGATCTGGGGCCTGAGCAAGATCGACGCGGTCGACCAGGCGCGCTTCTTCCTGCGGATCGACAGGCTGGTCGCGCCGCGCCACCGCGCCTACGCGCTGAGGCTGCTGAACACGATCACGCCGACGCAGCGCTGGGGCATCGCCCGCGTCCGGCCGCCCGGCTGGCGGCTCTACTTCAAGGGCGGCTGGGGCTCAGGCACCGGTTGGGTCGACCACCAGGTCGCGCTCCCGACCCGCGGCGACGAGCGCGTCTCGGTCGCGATCCTCACCCAGAACGACGGTAGCCAGGCCTACGGCAACGAGACGCTACGCGGCATCGCGGCGCGCCTGCTCCGCGGCCTCGGCTCCTAGCCGTCGGCCAGCGACCACTCGAAGGGAATCTCGCCCGAATGCGGGTCGAGGCGATACTTGTCCGGCGAGGCGCGGTCGTACGGCCGCGTCGGGAAGTTGACGAGCAGCGCGTCGTCCTCGCCCCAGTTCTGGTCGGCGTGCCAGACACCGGGTGGAATCGCGAGCAGGCTCGGCGCCTCGCCCGTCAGCTGGCGCACGTCGATCAGCCCCTGCGTCGGCGACTCGCTGCGGCCGTCGTAGAGCACCACGCGGACCGAGCCGCCGGCGATCAGGTAGCGGTCGGTCTGCAGCTTGTGCATTCCCCAGCCCTTGATCCGCCCGGGACGGATCGTGATGCCGTACGCATAGACGACCGGCTCCTCCCAGAAGGGGTCGTCGAAGTTGACGATCTCGAAGAGCGAGCCGCGGTGATCGACGTGCGGCTCGAGCCGCGCCGACCGCACGCCCTGGATCTGCCCGGCCGCGGGCTGGTCGCGCACGCCGGAGGGGACGACGTCCATCAGCCGCCGCCCGCGGAGAAGTGCTGGTAGTCGGGCGAGCCCGTCCAGCGCCCGCCCCAGGGCCAGCCGACCGAAGCGAAGGCGCGCACGAGCAGCCCGCCGGGCACCGCCATCCCGCGGCGGTGGCGCGAGCGGTCGAGGTAGGCGCGGCCCGCGCGCGGATGGACGCGGCCACCGAGGACGTACGGGTTCTCGACCGGGTTGACATCGACAGCGAGCCCGTAGGCGTGCGCCGACCAGCGCCTCGGGCCCGACGCGACGGCGTAGCGGCAGTTGAAGGCGGCCGTGTTGTCGGCGGCGAGCGAGCGCTCGTCGCTGCCGCCGTAGGCGTCGATCGGGCGCAGGCGCCGGATCGGGAAGCGGGCCGCGTAGAGCCGCGAGAAGACGCGCGTCAGCGACACGACACCCTTTGCGTTCACGATCAGCGCACCGGTGTGGGCGCGGCCATCGAAGCCCCAGTAGGTGAGGCGCAGCCGCCGTAGCGAGGCGGGCGCGACCGGGCAGCCGCGGTGCCAGGAATGGGGCAGGTCGCCCGCCGTCACGCGCGAGACCGAGTGCGAGAAGGGCGGCGCCTGGAGCGCGACCACCATCAGCAGGAGCGCGGCCATCCTCCGTAGTCTGCAGGTCGATGAGGCTGCTCGCCCTCACCCTCGTCGCCCTCGCCGTCGCCGCCTCGGCCGCCGCGCACGACGAGCGCCCGGCCATGTGCGCACCGACCTTCGCCGGCCGCCTCGAGACCGGCTCGGCCACCCAGCTGATCACGGTCGTCGCACGCACGCGGGCCTCCACGCAGGGCGCTTTGCGGCTGTGGACGAAGCGCAGCGGCTGCTGGCGGCAGAGCGCCGGGCCCTGGACGGCGTGGCTCGGCCGGCGCGGCACCTCGCCGGCCAAGCGCGAGGGCGACCGGCGCACGCCGACGGGAATCTTCGGCTTCCTGCACACGATGTACGGCGTCGCAGCCAGCCCGGACGTCCACTACGCCTACCGCCGGGTCGTCTGCGGCGACTGGTGGGTCGAGGACCCCGCATCGCCGTACTACAACCGCTTCCGCCATGTCCGCTGCGGCTCGTCGCCGCCGTTCCGCACGACCAGCGAGGACCTGTCGCGCTCGCCGAGCGCCTATCGCCACTTCGCGGTGATCGCCTACAACAGGAGCCCCGTCGTCCCCGGCCGCGGCTCCGGGATCTTCCTCCACGTGACCACCGGGCGGCCCACGCTCGGCTGCGTGAGCCTGCCGCTTCCCCGCCTGGTCGCCACGCTGCGCTGGGTACGGCCTCCGGCGGCGCCGCTGATCGCGATCGGCGCCGCCGCTGACCTCCTGCGCTAGATCGGGATCCTGCGGGTTTCCCGCAAGGTGTAACGCGGGCCTCCCCGATGGCGCGAACGCGCTTGGTGCCGACACTTCGACGCATGCGAACGACCTATGGCGTCGTCTGGCGCGAGGGCGAGACACCCCTCGCACGAGGGAAGCTCGAGCTGTTCCCGAGCTCGCTCCGGCTCGACGGTCTCGCCGGTTCGAAGCCGGTCGCCCTCGAGATCGCCTACGCCGACCTCGAAGTCGTGCGTACCGCGCGCATCGCCGAGGACCGCCTGAACGGGCACCAGACGCTGGTGCTCGAGCGCCATCTCGCCGAGCCGGTCGCAATCGCGGCCGTCACCCAGGCCGGGGTGGTCGCCGAGTTGACCGAGCACCTGGCGAAACAGGTACGGGGCTAGACCAGTTCGCGGGCCGCGCGCGCGGCGACGATCTCCTCGCGCGCCCGCACGACCCGAACCTGCACGGGTGAACCGTCGGTCGAGATCGTCGCGTCCGGCTCGGCGCGGCCGTTCTCCGCGAGGTCGAGCTCGACGCCGAGGAAGCCCAGCCGCCCGCAGACCTGCTCGCGCACGAGCGCCGAGCCCTCGCCGATGCCCGCGGTGAAGACGAGCGCGTCGAGCCCGCCCAGCGCCGAGGTCATCGCGGCGACCGCCGCGGCGACGCGGTAGCAGAAGACCGACAGCGCCAGCTCCGCCCGCGGCTCCGACGACGCTTCGAGCTCCTCGACCCGGGCCGAGCCGCCGAGCGCGAGCAGTCCCGACTCGTGCTCGAGCGCCTGCTCGAGCTCATCGGGCCCGGCATCGGCGTGCCGCTGCAGGTAGAGCAGGATCTCCGGGTCGATCGTTCCGGCCCTCGTCGCCATCGGAACGCCCTCGAGCGGGCTGAAGCCCATCGTCGTGTCGACAGAGCGCCCGGCGAGCACGGCCGTCACCGAGCAGCCCCCGCCGAGGTGGCAGACGACCAGCCGCGGCACGGGCACGCGCTCCGCGGCCCACGCGACCGAGAGCCCGTGGAACCCGTAGCGGCGGATGCCCCACTCCTCGCGCCAGCGGCGAGGCAGCGCGTAGGTGAAGGCGACCTCCGGGATGGTGGCGTGGAAGGCCGTGTCGAAGACCGCCACGTGCGGCACGCCGGGGAAGACGCGCCTCGCTTCGCCGATCGCCTCCAGCGCGGGCACGTTGTGCAGCGGCGCCAGCTCCGACAGGTGCTCGAGCTCGCGCATCACCGCGTCGTCGATCACGACCGGCTCCCGGAAACGAGTGCCGCCGTGGACGATCCGGTGCGCCACCGCCGCGACCTCGCGCGGAGCCTCCGCGAGCGCGACGACGGGCACGGAGGAGTCGTCCTCCGCCACGACCGAGAGCTTCAGGCTCATCGAGCCGGCGTTGACGACGAGGACGCTCAGCCCGGCCACGTCCAGCCGGCGATGGCGGGGTCGTCCTCTCCATGCTCGCGCGTATATGCGCGGGCCCGCAAGCGGCGGTCCTCGAGCTCCTGGCGGAGCGGCCCGGCGGAGTCGGCGAGCCCCGGCACGCGGTCGATCACGTCCATCGCGAGGTGGAAGCGGTCGAGGTCGTTCAGCATCACCATGTCGAACGGCGTCGTGGTAGTGCCCTCCTCCTTGTAGCCGCGGACGTGCAGGTTGTCGTGGTTGCGACGGCGATAGGTGAGCCGGTGGATCAGCCAGGGGTAGCCGTGGTAGGCGAAGACGACCGGCTTGCCGGTCGTGAAGATCGCGTCGAACTCGTTGTCGGGGAGGCCGTGCGGGTGCTCGGTCTCCGGCTGCAGGCGCATCAGGTCGACGACGTTGACGACGCGCACCTTCAGCTGCGGCAGGGCTTCGCGCAGCAGCGCCGCCGCCGCAAGCGTCTCGAGCGTCGGCACGTCGCCGCAGCAGGCGAGCACGACGTCCGGCTCCGACCCGGCGTCGTTCGAGGCCCACTCCCAGATCCCGATCCCGCGCGTGCAGTGGACGATCGCGTCGTCCATCGAGAGGTAGTCGAGCGCCGGCTGCTTGCCCGCGACCACGACGTTGACGTAGTCGCGGCTGCGGAGGCAGTGGTCGTACACCGAGAGCAGGCAGTTCGCGTCGGGCGGCAGGTAGACGCGGATGATCTCGGCCTTCTTGTTCACCACGTGGTCGATGAAGCCCGGGTCCTGGTGCGAGAAGCCGTTGTGGTCCTGGCGCCAGACGTGGGAGCTGAGCAGGTAGTTGAGCGAGGCGATCGGGCGGCGCCAGGGGATCCCGCGGGTCACCTTCAGCCACTTGGCGTGCTGGTTGAACATCGAGTCGACGATGTGGATGAAGGCCTCGTAGCAGTTGAAGAGCCCGTGCCTGCCCGTCAGCAGGTAGCCCTCGAGCCAGCCCTGGCAGAGGTGCTCGCTCAGCACCTCCACGACCTGGCCGTGGCGCCCGAGGTGCTCGTCGGTCGGCTCGAGCCCGGCCTCCCAGACGCGGGGGCTCGCCTCGAACACGGCCCCGAGCCGGTTGGAGGCGGTCTCGTCGGGACCGAAGATGCGGAAGTTGCCCGGGTTGCGGGCGACCACGTCGCGCAGGAAGCCGCCGAGCACGCGCGTCGGCTCGCTGAAGGCGGTGCCGGGCCGCTCGACCCCGACGGCGTAGTCCCGGAAGTCCGGCAGCACGAGGTCGCGCAGCAGCTCGCCGCCGTTCGCATGCGGGTTAGCGCTCATCCGCCTCTCGCCGCGCGGGGGCAGCTCCAGCAGCTCGGGAATCGGCGCGCCCCGCTCGTCGAAAAGCTCTTCCGGGCGGTAGGAGCGCAGCCAGGCCTCGAGCTGCCGCAGGTGCTCGGGGTTCCCGCGCACGTCCGCGATCGGCACCTGGTGCGCGCGCCACGTGTTCTCGACCGGCAGGCCGTCGACCTCTTTCGGCCCGGTCCAGCCCTTCGGCGTGCGCAGGACGATCATCGGCCACGCGACGGCGCCGCCGGCCTTGACCTCGGCGATCCCGTCGAGCGCCTCGTCGAGCCCGGCCGCGAAGCGCTCGTGCACGCGCAGCGGATCCTCGCCGTCGAAGCCGCCGGTGACGAGGATCGGCCGGTAGCCGTAGCCCTCGAGCAACGAGACGAGCTCGCGTCCCGGGATGCGCGCGAGCACCGTCGGGTTCGCGATCTTGTAGCCGTTCAGGTGCAGCACGGGCAGCACGGCGCCGTCGTTCTCGGGGTCGAGGAACTTGTTCGCGTGCCAGCTCGTGGCGAGCGGCCCGGTCTCGGCCTCGCCGTCGCCGACGACGCAGCAGACGACGAGCCCGGGGTTGTCGAAGGCCGCCCCGTAGGCGTGCGCGAGCGAGTAGCCGAGCTCGCCGCCTTCGTTGATCGACCCCGGCGTCTCGGGCGCGGCATGGCTCGGGATCCCGCCGGGGAACGAGAACTGACGAAACAGCTGCTTCAGGCCGGTCTCGTCGAGCGTGATGTGCGAGTAGCGCTCGCTGTAGGTGCCCTCGAGATAGGCGCAGGCGACGACGCCCGGGCCGCCGTGGCCGGGGCCGGTGATCGTGATCGCATCGAGGTCGCGCGCCCTGATCGCGCGGTTCATGTGCGCCCAGATCAGGTTCAGCCCGGGAACGGTGCCGAAGTGGCCGAGCAGGCGCGGCTTGACGTGCTCGGCCCGCAAGGGCTCGCGCAGGAGCGGGTTGTCGAGCAGGTAGATCTGGCCGACCGAGAGGTAGTTGGCGGCCCGCCAGAAGGAGTCGATCCGCTCGAGCTCAGCTCCCACCGGCGCCATCGTCTCACTGTTAGTGCGACATCGTCCCCTTGACGTTGCCGACGTTGAGCAGGCCGACCTGGCCCGTGTCGACCGCGGCGAAGGCGTGGGACACGAACGGGTAGAGGCCGGGCTTGTCGATCCGGACGTCGAACACGCCGCCTCCGCCCGCGGGCACGGTGACCGTCTGGACGTTGTGCAGGGCGTCCTCCGGCCGCATCGAGCCGAACGGGTAGGCCGTGTTCAGGATCGTCCCGACGATGTGGAAGTCGGTGTCGATCGACGGGCCGGCGTCCACGACCCAGAAGCGGACGAGCTCGCCGGGGTTCGCCCTCAGCGGATGCGTGACGTACTGGCCCGCGTAGCCGTTGAACGTCATCCAGTCCGGCATCCGGACGTGCGCCTTCGACATGTTGAACTGCGCCGGCTTCGTCAGGCCGTCGGAGCTGAGGTACCACTCGCTCGCGACGAGCACGTACTCGCGGTCGGCCTGAGCGAGCACGCCCGCCCGCGGCTCGACCACGATCGCGCCGTACATCCCGTTGGCGATGTGCATCAGGACCGGCTTCGTGCCGCAGTGGTACATGAACACGCCGGCGTCGTTGGCCCGGAAGGTGTAGCTGAGCGACTCGCCCGGGTTGACGTCCCTGAAGGCCTTGTCGGGCGCGACGCGGGCGGCGTGGAAGTCGACCGAGTGCGGGATCGCGCCGTTGTTCGTGAGCGTGATCTTGACGAGCTGGCCCTGCCGCACGTGGATCACCGGCCCGGGCGCGCCGCCGGCCCAGGCCCAGGCGCTGTACTTGACTCCCGGAGCGATCTGGACGACGCGGTCCGTCAGCGCCAGGTTCACGTCTGCGACCGGGCCTGCCGGAATCGCGGGCAGCGCGGCCGGGTACGGCTTGTGCGCCGCGGCGATCGCCGCGGCGTTCGCCGGCGCGGCGTCGGCGTAGCTCTGCAGCGCGCCGAGCGAGCCGGCGGCCTGCGCGCTCATGTCCATGCCGGGCATCGAGGCCATGTCGTGGGCCGTGGCCGCCTGCGAAGCCTTCGCGGTGTCGCGCGCGTCTTTCGCGTCGGACCACATCATCAGCGCCACGAGGCCGAGAATGCCGACGAGCAGGCCGAGCAATACCGAGGCAACGGCCCACATTCCGGGGTCGGACCCTCGTCTCGCGCGGTGCGCGGGCGGCAGGGAAGGGGTGTGTGAAGCAGTGCTCATCGTCGTCCTTTCGTCGCTCGAGCCCCAACGTAAGCCAGGCGCGACGCCCAGATGCCCCGATCTTTCCGCAGAGCTGCTGCGGCTTTCTCCGGAGCGCTACCAGCTCTTGAGCGCCCGATCGCTCGGGCGGCTGCGCAGGCGGACCCGTGCGTCGACCGCGACGCACCCGTCAGGGCCGGCGATCACCGGGTTGAGGTCGAGCTCGCTCACCTCGGGGATCTCCTCGGCCAGCCGGCCGAGCCGGTGGACGAGATCCCGCAGTGCCGCGGCATTCGCAGGCGGGCTGCCGCGGAAGCCGGCCACGAGACGGCCTGCCTTGCCGCCGGTGACGAGCTCCTCGGCGTCCACGTCGGTCAGCGGCGCGATCCGGAAGGAGGCGTCGCCGATCAGCTCGGCGAACACGCCGCCCGCACCGAAGGCGACGAGCGGGCCGAAGACCGGGTCCTGCACGACCCCCGCGAGCAGCTCGGTCCCACCCGCGAGGTACTGCTGGACGATCACGGGCGCGCCGATCCGCCCGACGGCCTCGCGCACCTGCTCCTCGTCGGCGAGGTCGAGCGCGATGCCGCCCGTCTCCGTCTTGTGCGCGCCGGGCGCGGCGGTCTTGACCACCACCGGGTAGCCGAGCTTGCCGGCGACGGCCACCGCCTCGTCGGCGCTCGCGGCCGTTCGCTCGGCGACGAGCGGGATCCCGTAGGCGTCCAGCAGCGTCCGTGCCTGCGCCGGCGGCAGCCAGCCCTCGCCGGCCGCGCCGACGACTGCCTGCGCCGCCTCGCGGTCGATCCCGTCCAGCTCCGGCACGGAGCCGGCCGGGCGGCGCAGCCACTCGGCCCGCTCGGCGACGAGCCCCAGCGCCCGGGCGGCGGACTCCGGGTAGGCGAAGCTCGCGAGGTCGGATTCGAGCAGCTCGACGGGCGTCCCCTCCGCGCTCATCACCGCCGCGAGCAGGGGCTTGTCCGACTGGGCGGCCTGCGCGGCGAGGCAGATCGAGTGCGCCACCTCCGGCGCGCCCGCCACGACGGGCGGGACGAACAGCGCGATCAGCGCATCGAGCCGCGGGTCGGCGAGCAGCAGCGGGATCACCTGCTCGTAGGTCGCGCCGGTGGCCGAGCCGAGCATGTCGATCGGGTTCGCGACGCTGGCGTCGCCGGGCAGGATCTCGCGCAGCCGGTCGCACGTCTCCTGCGTCGGCTCGGGCAGCTCGAGCCCCGCCGCCTCGCAGGCGTCGGCGCAGAGGATCCCGAGGCCGCCGGCGTTCGTCAGCACCCCGACCCGGCGTCCGCGAGGCAGCGGCTGGCTCGAGAGCAGGCCCGCCACGTCGACGAGCTCCTCGAGCGTCCGGGCGCGGAGCACGCCTGCCTGGTGGAAGAGCGCGTCGACCGCGGCCTCGGAGGCGGCGAGCGCGGCGGTGTGGGAGCTCGCCGCCTTCGCGCCGGCCGCGGTGGCGCCGCCCTTCATCGCGAGGATCGGCTTCTTGCGCGCGACCCGGCGCGAGACGTGCGCGAACTTCCGCGGGTTGCCGAACGACTCGAGGTAGAGCAGGACGACGTCGGTCTCCGGGTCGTCCTCCCACCACTCGAGCAGGTCGTTCGAGGAGACGTCCGCCTTGTTCCCGATCGAGACGAAGGCCGAGAAGCCGAGCCGCGCCGAGCCCTGCTCGAGCAGGGCGAGCCCGAGCGCGCCGGACTGGGACGAGAAGCCGATGCGGCCCGCCGGGAGCGCGCGCGGGGCGAAGGTCGCGTTCAGCCTCGACTTCGAGGAGGCGATGCCGAGGCAGTTCGGGCCGAGCAGCCGCGCGCCGTGGGCGCGCACGAGCGCGAGCAGCCGCTCCTGGCGCTCGACGCCCTCGGCGCCCGTTTCGGCGAAGCCCGACGAGATCACGCAGATCGCGCGGACGCCCTTGTCGAGCGCCTGCTCTGCCGCCTCCAGCACCTGCGGGCCGGGCAGGCAGATGACCGCGAGCTCGACCGGATCGGGAATCTCGGTGATCGAGTCGTAGCCGCGCACGCCGGCAACGGGCTTCCCGCCGCGGTTGACGGGGTAGGCGGCTCCGTCGAAGTCCGCCTCGAGCACGTTGCGGAAGAGCTCGCCGCCGATCGAGCCGCGCCGGCGGGAGGCGCCGATCACGGCCACGCTCGCCGGCTCGAAGAAGGGCCGCAGCGAGGCGGCGACGGCGACATGGTCACGCTCCTCGACCCGCTCCTGGAACGTCTCCGTCGCAGCGATCGGGAAGCTGACCTCGACCTCGCCGTGCTCGAGCTCGCGGACGACGTCGAATCCCGCGCCGGTGAAGACGCTCAGCATCGCCCGGTTCTCCGCCATCACCTCGGCGACGAAGCGCGAGATGCCGGTCTCGGCCGCGCGCGAGGCGAGCTGCTCGAGCAGGCGCATGCCGATCCCGCGGCCCTGTTCCTCGTCGGCGACCACGAAGGCCGCCTCGGCCGTGCTCGGATTGCGCAGCCGCACGTAGTTGGCGATTCCGACGACACGGTCGCCGAGCCAGGCGGCGAGCGCGCCGGTCTCGAGCCAGTCCGGCTCGAGCAGCGACGCGGCGAGCGCGCGGTCGACGCGCCGGATCCCGTGGAAGCGCAGGTAGAGGCTGCGCTCGCTCAGCCCCTCGAGGAAGGCGAGCACCGCGTCCTCGTCGGCGGCCGAGAGAGGCCGGAGCCGCAGCGTGCCGCCGTCCTTGAGGATGACGTCGACAGCTCCAGCTGCGCGTTCCTCGACGCTAAGCGCCATCCGGCCCTCCTTCACCCTCCGGCAGCCTAGCCGCCCGTGGCTCCTCCGTTCGCATGCGCTCAGTGTCGTGCCGCGGCCGCTCGGCGACATCAGCGGCCGCCACGAAGCCCGCTTCGGGTTTTCCGCAGCGGAATCCGCTCCGTCCCGGATGTCGTGACGGCCGGCGGCGCCGAAGCTGACGCAAGAAGGAGGTTTCCCGATGAAGCAGATCCTGGTTGCCACAGACGGCTCCGCGAACGGCGGACACGCCCTCGAGCAGGCGCTCGACCTCGCCAAGGCCGACGCCGCCAAGCTCGTGATCGTCTACGTGCGCCACTCCCCCTCGCCGGTGCTCGGCCACCCCTACTACCAGCGCTCCGTGACCCACGAGTCGCAGCGAGCGTGCGAGACGACGGCGCTCGCGGTCGCCCGCGCGAAGGAGGCCGGCGTCGACGCCGAGGTCGACGTGCTCGAGGGCGACCCCGCCGAGCGCATCCTCGAGACGGCGCGGCTGCGGGACGTCGACCTGATCGTGATCGGCTCCCGTGGGCTCGGCGCGATGGCCGGCCTGCTGCTCGGCAGCGTCTCACGCGAGGTCGTGCACCACGCCGACCGTCCCGTGCTGATCGCGACGCGCCGGCTCGCCCGGCGTCGCGCAGCCTGACGCCGTCGGAGTACGCTTGCCGCATGGAGGCGGCGACGCCGAGTGAGCCCCGGCTGCGCGCCCTCGTCGAGGCCGGCATGGCCCTGGCCTCCGAGCTTTCCCTCGACAGCCTGCTGCAGCGGCTGACCGAGCTGGCGACGGAGCTGACCGGCGCGCGCTACGCGGCAATGGGCGTGATCGACGCGACCGGCTCGCACCTCGAGCGCTTCGTCACCCACGGCATCGACGACGACACGCGAGCGGCGATCGGCGACCTGCCCCAGGGCCGCGGCATCCTCGGCGCGCTGATCACGGACGCCAGGCCGCTGCGCCTGCACGCGATCGCCGACGACGCGCGCTCCGTCGGCTTCCCGCCCAACCACCCGCCGATGAGCAGCTTCCTCGGGGTGCCCGTGCTGCTGCGCGGGACGGCCTACGGCAACCTCTACCTGACCGAGAAGGAGGGCGGCGGCGACTTCACGCAGGAGGACCAGGACCTCGTCGAGCTGCTGGCCTCGCAGGCCGCCGTCGCGATCGAGAATGCGCGCCTGTACGAGTCGGCGACGCGCTGGTCGCGGCAGCTCGAGTCGCTGATGGAGGTCAGCAGCGCGATCGCGCGTGTCACCTCGGTCGACCGCCTGCTCGAGCTGATCGCGGATCGGCTGCGCGACCTGCTGGAGGCGCGACTCGTGACGGTCGCGCTGCCGGCGGGCCCGGAGCTCGTCCGGATCGTCGCTGCGGCCGGGGACCAGGCGGAGGAGGTGCTCGAGGAGCTGCTGCCGCTGCACGAGTCCAAGACGGGCCGCGTGTTCGAGCGCCGGCGCAGCGAGCGCGTCGACTCGGTGCTCGACGACCCCGAGGTCGACCGCGTCTTCACCCGCCGCGTGGACGCGCGTGCGGGTCTCTGGGTGCCGCTGCTCGTCCAGGACCGGCCGATCGGCGTGATCTCGGCCTACGACAAGCTCTCGGCGCCGGACGCCCGCTTCACCGACGAGGACATCCGGCTCGCGGAGACCTTCGCCACCCGTGCGGCCGTCGCGGTCGAGCTCTCGGAGCGGGTCGAGCGCGACGCACTGCGCCGCATCGTCGCCGCCCAGGAGCTCGAACGCCAGCGCCTCGCGCGCGAGCTGCACGACGAGACCGGGCAGGCGCTGACGTCGATCCTGCTCGGCCTCAAGCAGCTCGACGGTGCCGAGTCGCCGGACGCGGTGGCCTCGCTGCGCGAGCTCGTGGTCGCGACGTTGCAGGACGTGCGCCGGCTGGCGGTCGAGCTGCGGCCGAAGGTGCTCGACGACTTCGGCCTCGTGCCCGCGCTCGAGCGGCTGACCCAGGGCTTCGCCGAGCACACCGGAATCTCCGTCGACCTGGAGGCGAGCGGGCTGACCGAGCGCCCTCCTGTGGAGGTCGAGACGGCGATCTACCGGATCGTGCAGGAGTCGCTCACGAACGTGGTCAAGCACGCCCAGGCGAGCAGCGTCAGCGTCGTGCTGACCCGCGGTGATGGCAGGATCAAGGCTGTGATCGAGGACGACGGCACGGGCTTCGAGCCCGAGACGGCCGGCGGCGAGGGCATCGGGCTCGTCGGCATGCGCGAGCGGATCGAGCTGCTCGACGGCTCGCTGACCGTCGAGTCGAGCGAGCGCAGCGGCACCACCGTCGCCGTCGAGGTGCCGGTCCGCTGAGCACGCGCGTCCTGATCGTCGACGACCACGCCGTCGTCCGCTCGGGCCTGAAGCTCGTGCTCGAGGCAGAGGACGGGATCGAGCCGGTCGGCGAGGCCGGCACGGCGCGGGACGCCGTCTTCGAGGCGCGCTCGACGAAGCCGGACGTGATCCTGCTCGACGTGGTGATGCCCGACCAGAGCGGCCTCGAGATCATCCCGACGCTGCTCAAGGAGCACCCCGAGGTCCGGATCCTCGTGCTCTCGATGCAGGACGACCCGCAGTACGTGCGCGAGGCCTTCGCCGCCGGTGCGAGCGGGTACGTGCTCAAGGAGGCCGCCGACAACGAGGTCGTCGCCGCCGTGCGCGAGGTCGCGAGCGGCGGGCGCTACGTCCATCCCGAGCTCGGCGCCCGGCTGGTGGCGGCCGAGTCGGAGGAGCGCCGCCGCGCCGAGGAGGACCCGCTCTCGGAGCGCGAGAGCGAGGTGCTGCGCCTGCTCGCGCTCGGCCACACCAACCAGGAGATCGCCAAGCAGCTCTTCATCTCGGTGCGCACGGCCGAGACGCACCGGGCGCACATCATGCAGAAGCTCCGGCTGTCGAGCCGCGCGGAGCTCGTTCGCTACGCGCTCGACCGGGGGCTGCTGGAGGAATGACGAAGGGCCGCCAGGGGAGGCGGCCCTTCGTGTGTGCGACGGAGGAGCTTTACGCCTTCACGGCGACTCCGCCGCCCTTCGCGCCGCGCTGCATGAAGGCGAACGCGGGCTTGGGGCTCTCCAGGGCTCCACCGACTGCGAGGATCCCGAAGCCGATCCCGGCGAGCAGCAGGGCGATCCCGATGACGAGACCAAAGAGCGCCATCTGCGTGGCGAAGTAGCTCGTGTTGAGCGCCGTCGTCAGCGCCGTGTAGGTGACCCAGATGTCGCGGCGGCCGTTACTGACCGGCTGCTGCGTCTTCGGGTCGGAGAGCGCGTACTTCGGGTCGTTCGTCGCGCCCAGCCCGTCCGTGTACTGGACCGGGGTGTTGGGCTTGGCGATGTAGCGGCCCATCTGCGAGTACGTCAGGCCGGAAGTGGCCCCGAACGTGTGGATCCGCATGTACTTCGCGAAGCACCGTGCCTCGCTGCCGCTGTCCACTGACTTGCCGGCGACCGAGCACGTCGGCGCCTCGATCGGCGAGGGCGTGATCTTCGCGCCCGCCGACTGCAGGTCGGAGATGACCTTGGACTGGGCCGTCTTGGCGGCCGCAACCTCGCCCTTGATCGCCGTCGGCGTCATGTCCGGCGAGCCGACGATCTGCTCCTGCTTGAGGCTGTCGTTCACGGTCGACTGGCCGTTGATGCCCATCACGATCGCCGCGATGCCGAATGCGATCAGGACGGCAGCTGCAACAACTCCGCCGATCTCGAAGAACTTCCTCATCGTTCTCTCCTTCCGTCGCGGCCGAGGCTGCCTGCCTCTGACCTTTCGTTCATTGGCGGAGTGTCGGCCGGAACGCGCGGCCCGCCATCGGTAGCGAACCGGGAACCTGCTGCGGGAGTTCCCGGCCCGCGTTGCGGCTTTCCCGAACCGCACTAGGCAAGCGCCGGTGCTTCCTTGCGAGCGGCGGCACCGCGCACGACGAGCACGGGCCGGCGGGCCTCTCGCAGGATTCCGCGTGAGACGCTGCCGAGCAGGGCGCTCGCAACGGTGCCGTGACCGCGGGAGCCGACGACGATCAGGTCGGCGTCGATGGTGTCCGCGTAGGCCACGATCTCGTCCACCGAATCGCCGCGCAGCAGCCTCGTGTGCGCGGTGACACCGGCTACGGCGGCGCGCTCCCGCGCCTCGTCGAGGAGCTGGCTGTCGGCATCGCTCAGCTCGTGCGGCACGGCACCGGTCAAGCCGAAGCCGCTCACCGGGACGACGTCCAGCGCCGGCACCACGTGCACGAACGTGACGGCCGCGCCCTGGTCGGCCGCGAGCTCGACGCCGAAGTCGACCGCCTCGTCCGCAGAGAGCGACCCATCGGTTGCGATCAGGATGCTGTTCATGGTTTCTCCTTCCGTGCGGTGATGCTCCAAGCGTCGCCGGAAGGCCCGGCCGGCGCATCGGGAGCCACCCCGATCGCGGCTTCCGTAGTTGGCCGCATGCGCAATCGGCGTCCGGCCCGATGGCAGCTCGCCCGCGCAGGCGCACCATCGGGAGTACGAACGAAAACGAGGAGGTCGCGATGGCCGTGAGCGTCGCAACAAGACCCGCGCGCCCGCAGCTCGAAGAGGTTGCGCTCGAGCCGATCGTCGAGGCGCACGAGGTCGACAAGATCTATGACACCGGCGGGCTCCAGGTGAACGCGCTGCGTGCAGTCACGTTCACCGTCCGGCGAGGCGAGATGGTCGCGATCATGGGACCGAGCGGCTCGGGCAAGACGACACTGCTCAACTGCCTTTCCGGGCTCGACCGGATCGACGGCGGCGAGGTGCTGATCGAGGGCGTCGGGCTCGCCGAGCTGAGCGACGAGGAGCGGACGGACTACCGCGCCCGGCGGATGGGCTTCGTCTTCCAGTTCTACAACCTGATGCCGGTCCTGACCGCCGTCGAGAACGTCGAGCTGCCGCTGCTCGTCGCGCGCGTCCCGGCGAAGGAGGCCAGGCGGAAGGCGCTCGAGGCGCTGGAGCTGGTGGGCCTCGCCGACCGCGCCCCGCACGTGCCCGACGAGCTCTCCGGCGGGCAGCGCCAGCGCGTCACGATCGCGCGCGCGCTCGTCAACGACCCGGCGATCGTCTGGGCCGACGAGCCGACCGGCGACCTCGACAGCGAGAACGCGGAGGAGATCGTCGCGCTGATGCGGCGGCTCAACCGCGAGCGCAGGCTGACGTTCCTGATCGTCACGCACGACATCGGCGTCGGCCGCGCCACCGACCGGATCGTCCGCATGGTGGACGGTCGCATCGTCGATCAGCAGGAGGTGTCGCTTGCGGCGCCGCCCTCAGGACACGCGGGCTCGACCGGGTGTCCGTCTGAAACGACCGGTCGACACGACCAGATCAACGATTCGCAGGAGGTGAGCTAGATGGTCGCGCGTGCCACGATCGCCGAGCTCGACCCGGTCCGCATGAGCGTGGAGCGGGCTGTCGAGATCTTCGAAGAGTCGGTCGTCCCGGCTCTGCAGGAGCAGGACGGCTACGAAGGCGTCTACGTCCTGGTCTCGCCGCAGGGGCAGGCACTCGTGCTCACCTTCTGGCGGGATGACGAGGCAGCCGACGCCGGCCTCGCCGGCGGCCGCAGCTTCTACGCGGAGCAGGTCGAGAAGTTCGTCACCATCTATCGCTCGCCACCGGGCCGCGAGACGTACGACGTCCTCGTCGCCGACGCGCCGGTGGCGGCGCCGAGCCACTAGGGAGACGTCATGACGAAGATCTTCGGCATCCCCGCGGGCGGGCTCGCCGCCGTGCTCGTGCTCCTGCTCGTTCTCGCGCTCGCGAGCCTGGCAGTGCTCGCGCTCCGCAACCGGGTCTTCTTCCGGCTCGCCGTTCGCAACCTGGGCCGGCGCCGGGGCCGCACCGTGCTGATCGTGACGGGTTTGATGCTGGGCACCGCGATCATCTCGGCCGCGCTCGCCACCGGCGACACGATGAGCAACACCATCCGCGGCACCGCCGTGACCGCGCTGGGGCGCACCGACGAGGTCGTCGCCGCCCGCGGCGTGGGCGCTGCCCTCACGAGTGGCAGCGGCGCCACCGGCGGGCTCTACTTCCCCGAGGGCTACGCCAGCGTGGTCGGCCGCAAGCTGCGCGGCACCGGCCTCGTGGACGGGATCCAGCCCGTGATCATCGAGCCGGTCGCCGTGCAGGACGCGACCAGCCGGCAGACCGAGCCGCGTGTCACGCTGTTCGCGACCGACCCGGCCAGGATGCGGGGCTTCGGCCAGATCCGAGCCGACGGCCGGCCCGTCTCCCTTGCCGACCTGAGGCCCGGCGAGCTCTACCTGAACGCGAGCGGTGCCGACAAGCTCGCCGCGAAGCCGGGCGACACCGTCCAGCTGCTCTCCGGCAGCTCGGTCTCGGCGATGCGCGTGAAGGCGATCGTCCGCTACCAGGGCGGCGCCACGGACGGCGCGGGCGTGCTGATGCCCCTGTCGACGGCCCAGCACTTCCTCGGCAAGCCCGGGCTCGTGCGAGCGTTGTTCGTCTCGAACACGGGCGGCGTCGCGGCTACCGACCAGGTGATGCGCCGGCTCGAGCCGCGCGTCGCACCGCTCGGGCTCGAGGCCGACAACACCAAGCAGGACGCGCTCGAGCAGGCCGACGCGGCCGGCGCGGCCTTCATGTCCTTTTTCACCACCTTCGGCTCGTTCTCGATCGCCGCGGGGATCCTGCTGATCTTCCTGATCTTCGTCATGCTCGCGGCCGAGCGGCGCGGCGAGCTCGGCATCGCGCGGGCGATCGGCACGCGACGCGGGCACCTCGTGCAGCTCTTCCTGTTCGAGGGGATGGCGTACGACCTGCTCGCGGCGCTCGTCGGCGTGGCGCTCGGGATCGCGGTCGCCTACGGGATGGTGGTCGCGATGGCGACGGCCTTCTCGGCCTCCGAGGAGGACCTGCACATCGCCTACACGGTCAGGCCAACGAGCCTGCTGCTCGGCTACGCGATCGGGGTTCTGCTGACGTTCGCCGTGGTCGCGTTCTCGGCGCGGCGCGTGAGCCGGATGAACATCGTCAGCGCGATCCGCGACCTCCCCGAGCCGGCCGTGCAGAAGAGCCGCAAGCGGCGCGTAGTCCCGGCCGCGCTGGCGCTGCTGGCGGGCGCGGCGCTCATGGTCGCCGGAGTCGGCGCGAAGGACGCGGTCGTGCTCGGCCTCGGCGTCTCGCTCGTGATCCTCAGCCTCGTCCCGCTGCTGCGCCTGGCCGGCGTGCCCGAGCGGGCGCTGCACACCGGGGCGGGTCTGGCGCTCGTCGCCTGGTTCGTGCTCCCGATCAGCCGCTGGCTCTTCGGCGACCTGAAGGTCAACTTCTCGATCTTCGTGCTCGGCGGGTTGATGATCGTGATCGGCGCCTCCTGGACGATCATGTACAACGCCGACCTCCTGCTGGGCGCGCTCGCGTCCACCGGCGGCCGGATCCGGCGGCTCGCGCCGGTGCTGCGGATGTCGATCGCCTACCCGCTGCGGAGCCTCTTCCGCACCGGGGTGACGCTGGCGATGTTCACGCTCGTCGTGTTCACGCTGGTCGTCGGGGCCACCACCTCCGGCGCCTTCACGAACGCGTTCAACGACGTGGAGGTCTTCGGCGGCGGCTTCGACGTCCGCGCGACCTCCTCGCCGGCCCAACCGATCGTGAACATGCCCGCCGCAGTGGCCCGCACCCCCGGCCTGAAGCGGAGCGACTTCACGGTCATCTCGAGCGAGAGCACGCTGCCGGTGAAGGCACGCCAGCTCGGCGTCGGTGCGAAGGAGGAGTCGTACGTCGTCAACGGCGCCGACGACGCCTTCCTCTCGCACACGACGTACAACCTCGCCGCCCGCGGCGTCGGCTACGGCTCGAGCAAGGCGGTCTGGCAGGCGCTCCGCACGCACCCGAACCTTGCGGTCGTCGACCAGTTCGTCGTGCCGCGGAAGGCGAACTGGAACTTCGCGATCCTGCCGCCGTTCCAGCTGCAGGGCTTCTACCTCGAGGACGAGACGTTCGAGCCGGTCAAGGTGACCGTCCGCGACCAGCAGACGGGAGCGCACCTGACGCTGACGGTGATCGGCGTCCTCTCCGACAGCGCACCTGAGTTCATGGGCGGGATCTGGACGTCGCAGCGCTCGCTCGCGCCGGCCTTTGGCAACCGCGTGTTGCCGACGATCCACCTGTTCGCGCTGGCGCCGGGCGTCGACGCCAACACGACGGCGCAACGGCTCGAGTCCACCTTCCTTCCGAACGGCATGCAGGCCGACTCGCTTGCCGAGACCCTGCACGACCTCGTCGCGGCGAACGTGACCATGAACCGGCTTGTGATGGGCTTCATGGGCCTCGGCCTGATCGTCGGAGTCGCGGCCCTGGGCGTGATCACGGCCCGGGCCGTGGTCGAGCGGCGCCAGCAGATCGGCGTCCTGCGGGCGATCGGCTTCCGCAAGAGCCAGGTGCAGCTCGCCTTCCTGCTCGAGTCCTCGTTCGTCGCGCTGACGTCGATCGTGGTCGGCACGGCCCTGGGCCTGGTGGTCGCCTGGAACGTGATCAGCGACTCTCAGAGCACGCCCAGCTGGCAGAACCTCAGTTTCGACGTGCCGTGGCTGAACCTCGCGATCATCTTCGGCGCCGTCTACCTCGTCGCGCTCGCGACGACGTGGCTGCCGGCGCTGCGGGCCTCACGCGTCTACCCGGCCGAGGCGCTGCGCTATCAGTGACCAAGCCGAGCGCAGTCCTAGAAGTGGTAGTTGGCCGCAGCCGAGATCGGGCCTGCTCCCGATGGCACCGAGCCGTCGCCAGGCGAGGCTGAGGACTCGCTGAAAGGAGGAGCCATGGCCACCGACCTCAGGTCCGAGAGCGCCACTTCGCCGGCGTGCGGGATCGAGTCCGTCACCCAGGTCTACGAGTCGGGTGATGAGCTCGTCGTGCTCGTTCGCCTGAAGGACGGCTTGCTCGAGCTACGCGCCCCACGCCAAGTGGCACCGGCGCCGCGACCCTCGCAGCGCCACATCCCCGGGATCAACCCGGACGCGACGCCCTGCTAGGCGGAGCTCCGGCGTGCCCGGCGCGTCAGTGACCGAGCAACGCGAGTTGCAGCAGCGACATCACCAGCAGCGAGCCCCCGAGCCATACCACGAGGCTCGGGAGCGCGAGCTCCTCGCGCGCATCCGGGAGCAGCTCCGCGAGCACGAGCCAGATCATCGCGCCACCGGCGAACCCGAGCCCCACGGGCAGGAAGGGCCGAAACTGCTCCACGAACAGGAAGGCGAGCCCGGCCACGAGCGGCTGCGGCAGGCTCGAGAAGATGCTCCAGCCGGCCGCCTCGCGCACGCTCGTTCCGCGCGGCACGAGCACGAGGCTGATCGCGAGCCCTTCCGGGATGTTGTGGATGGCGATCGCAATCGTGATGAAGATGCCCAGCTCGGCGCCTCCGCCGTACGACACGCCGATGCCGACGCCCTCGCTGAACGAGTGCAGCGTCATCACGCTCACGATGAGGATGCCCTTCATCGCGTCGGCGCCGCGTAGCTCGCCCAGCTGCAGCTCGTGGTTGCCGAGCGCCCGGTGCGTGCCCCAGATGAAGATCGCGCCGACCGCCGCGCCGGCGGCGGTGCGCCAGACGCCGCGGATCGCGCCTTCGATCAGGAGCGCCCCGCTCGCCGACAGCATGAAGCCCGACGCGATCGCACTCGAGATCCCGAGCCAGCGCCGGCTCATCTCTCCGACGAAGGCAAACGGCAGCGCGCCGAGGCCGGTGGCGAGGGCGGTGACGAGCGCGGCGAGCGTTACCCAGACCGCGTCCACCGCGCGGTTCTACCTCAGTACCCGCTGAAGCGGTCGGGGAGCACCTGCTCCTCCGGCACGCCAGCGGCGTTCAGCTGCCCGGTGACCGCCTCGACCATCGCCGGCGGCCCGGCCACGAGGTAGGTGTGGCCGGCGAGGTCGCCCTCGAGGTGGTCGCTCAGCAGCTCGGCACTCACGTAGCGGCTCTCGCCCTCCCAGCCCTCGTCCTGGGTCATCGTCAGCACGAGCTGGAAGTCCGGCAGCGTCAGCGCCTGCAGCTCGTCGAGGAACGGGGTCGAGGCTCGGTCGCGGTTCGAGTAGACGAGCGTCACGCGGTAGGGCTCGCCGGTGTCGGCGATGTAGCGCAGCATCGAGCGGAAGACCGTGATCCCGATCCCGCCCGCGATGAAGACGTAGTGCGGGCTCGTGTCCTCGGGCAGGACCCAGTCGCCCTTCGGCGGCTCGACGTCGACCTCGTCGCCGACCTGGAGCTCGGCAAGTGTCTTCTTGAAGGCCGTGTCGCGCAGCCGGGTGCAGAGCCCGAGCACGCCGCGCTCGGTCGGCGAGGTGACGACGGAGATGTGCCGGCGCAGGCCCTTCTCGTCCTCGTAGCCGCGGTTGGGCAGCTCGACCCAGAAGTACTGGCCCGGGCGGAAGTCGACCTCCTGGCCCTCCAGGTCGAAGACGACGAGCAGCGTCCTCTTCGCGACCTCGCGGGTCTCCTTCACCGTCGCACGCACGCCGACAGGCTATAGCGTGGCGGTGGCCGGTCGGCTTGCCTCGACGTGCTCGTCGAACTCGATTCCGGCCTCGATCGAGCGGCGCACCGGGCACGCGGCCGCGACCTTCCCCAGCCGAACGAGCTGCTCGTCGGCGAGATCGCCGCCCAGCCGGATCACGACGTCGAAGCGGCGGGGCGTCGAGTGGTTGTCGTAATCGACGTCCACGCGCACCTCGCCGAGGTCCCACTGCTTCGTGCGTGCGTACATCACGAGCGTCGTCGAGATGCACGCCGCGAGCGCAGCCGGGAGCAGCTCGTGGGGCGCGGGCGCGCTGCCGTCGCCGCCGACGCGCTCCGGCTCGTCCGTGATCAGGCGGTGCGAGCCGTCGATCACGACCTCCTGGCGCAGCGTTCCCGGAATCGAGCGGGCTGTCGCTGTCAGGCTCATCTCCCCCAGCCTGCCTGCCGTGCGCCGTGGGGCCATCCGTGCCGCCGCTGAGGCGGGTACGGGGAACTACTCGGTCTCGGCGACGAGCGTCCGGGCGCCCTCGTGCCGCGACTCGAGCGACCGGTCGCGCAGCAGGACGACCGCGAGCACCGAGGCGAGGCCCGCGAAGACCGCGCCGACGACGAAGGCCAGGTGGTAGCCGCTGTTCAACGCGGCCGCCTCGGCGGCCGAGCCGACGCTGCCGGTGCGCCAGGCCGCGAGGCTCGCGAGCACCGCCAGCCCGAGCGCGCCGCCCATCATGAAGCCGGTGTTGACGATCCCGGAGGCGAGCCCGGACTCGCTCGGCTCGACGTCACTCATCGCCGCGATCAGCACCGGGTTCATCGCCATCCCGACGCCGATCCCGAGGACGATCATCGTCGGCAGCACGTCGGTCCAGAAGCTCCCGTTCACAGGCGCGCGCGCGAAGAGGAGCAGCCCGAGCGAGACGAGCGCCATGCCCACGCCGATCGGCAGGCGGGTGCCGAAGCGCATCACGATCCGCGCCGAGAGCCCGAGCAAGAAGGCGCCCATGATCAGGTTCGCCGGCAGGAACGCGAGCCCGACGTGCAGCGGGTCGTAGCCGAGCACGAGCCCGAGGTACTGCGCGGCGAAGAAGAACCAGGCGAACATCCCCGCCGACCAGAGCACACCGACGCCGTTGGCGACGGAGAGGTTCCGGTTGCGGAAGAGCCGCAGCGGCACGAGCGGGGCCCCGACGCGCGACTCGATCGTCAGGAAGACGCCGAACAGGACGAGCGCCGCGCCCAGTAGCCCGAGCGTCTCGGCCGACAGCCAGCCGTTCCCGTTGCCGTTGACGATCGCGTAGACAGCGAGCATCAGAGCGCCGGTGACGGTCACCGCGCCGGCCACGTCGAGCGGGCCGCGCCGTTCGCGCGGGCCGTCGGCAGGCAAGAGCGGCAGGCAGAGCGCGAAGACGGCGATCCCGACCGGGATGTTGACGAGGAAGATCCAGTGCCAGCTGAGCGCGTCGGTGAGCACGCCGCCGAGCAGCACGCCGATGCTGCCGCCGCCCGCCATCACGAAGCCGAAGAAGCCCATCGCCTTCGTCCGCTCGACGGGCTCCTGGAAGAGCAGCAAGAGCAGCGAGAGCGCGACCGCCGAGACGACCGCGCCGCCGAGGCCCTGCACCGCGCGGGCGCCGATCAGCATGTTCTGCGAGGTCGAGAGCCCGCAGGCGAGCGAGGCGAGCGTGAAGAGCGCGATCCCGCCCAGGAAGATCCGCCGGTGCCCGAACAGGTCGCCGAGCCGGCCGCCCAGCAGCAGGAAGCCGCCGAAGGTCAGCAGGTAGGCGTTCAGAACCCACGCGAGCGACTCCTCGGTGAAGCCGAGGTCGGCGCGGATCGACGGCAGCGCGACGTTCACGATCGTCGCGTCGAGCACGATCATCAGGTCGCCCAGACAGAGGACGTAGAGCGCCAGCCAGCGTGTTCGTCGGTCGAGCTTCATCGTTTCCTCAACCTACTGAGACGCGCGGCGGTCGCAAAACTCATCGCCTGCCCCGATGAGTTCCGCGCGGCCGGACCGTCTTGTCTCGCGATGGAGAAACTCCCCTGCGACGTCCTCGGGCTGCGTGCCGACGTGGCCGCGGTCGACGCGCTGGCGCGACTCCAGCTGGCCGCGCGGCAGGCCGGCTTCGAGCTGCGGCTCGTGCACGCCTCGGCCGAGCTGCGGTGCGTGATCGCGTTCACGGGCCTCGGCGAGGTGCTACGCGTCGAGCTGGAGCGGCAGGCCGAAGAGCGGGAACAGGGTCGCGGTGTCGAGGAAGAAGGTCAGCTCGACGATCCGGCCGGCTGAGAGCTCGAGCACCTGCAGGGCCCAGGGCTCGTAGCCCTCGCCCGACTCGCTCGGCTTGTACTGGCCGAAGGCCGGCGAGCCGTTCGCTGCAATCGTCGGGATCACGCGCGAGCCCTTGCAGCCGATCCCCGGCCCCCACCACCACGTGAAGATGTCGTCACGGCCCGAGAGCCAGAGGTCGAACGGCGGCATCGACTGCGTCGCGTCCTCGTGGATCAGCGCGGTCAACGCGTCGAGGTCGTAGGCCTCGAAGGCGGCGACGTAACGCTCGAGCAGCTCGCGGTCGGGCTCCTCGAAGGACGACTCGGGGCTGAGCTCGGTCTGCTCAAGCGTCGCCCGCGCCCGCTGCAGCGCGCTGTTCACGGAGGCGACGCTCGTCTCCAGCAGCTCCGCCACCTCGGTCGCCTTCCAGCGCAGCACCTCGGAGAGGATCAGCACGGCGCGCTGCCGCGGCGGCAGGTGCTGCAGCGCGGCGACGAAGGCGAGCCGGATCGTCTCCCGCGAGGCGACGGTCTCGGCCGGGTCGGCGACGAGCGAGTCGGGGACCGGCTGCAGCCACGGCACCTCGGGGGTGCTGAGGTTCTCGATCACCGGCTCGCCGGCCGGCCCGAGATCCATCGGCCGCGCGCGACGCTCGCGGCCTTCGAGCTGGTCGAGGCAGACGTTGGTCGCGATCTTGTAGAGCCACGAGCGGACCGACGAGCGGCCCTCGAAGCTCTCGAGATTCTTCCAGGCGCGGAGCAGCGTCTCCTGCACCGCGTCCTCGGCCTCGAACGGCGAGCCGAGCATGCGGTAGCAGTGCGCGGTCAGCTCGCGGCGATGCTGCTCGAGCTCGCCGAACGCGGGCGTCTGCGCGACCGATTCCATGACCGCCATCCTAGGCACAGACGCCGCGCCGGCGAGAAACTCATCGGTCGCTAGTAGCCGTCGCCTTCGCCGCTGTCGGTGGTCATGCCGCCGGTGCCGCCCTCCTGGCCCTTGACTGCGAGCGCACCGGCCATCCCTTCGGCCTTGTGGATCTTGCAGTAGAACGAGATCACGCCCGACTTCGGGATCGTCACCTGGACCTCGGCCTCCTCGCCCGGCCCGAGCTCCTTGTCGACGCCCTGCGAGTCGATCGTGAACGTGTGCAAGGTGTCGCCCTCGTTCTTCAGCTCGATCTCGACCGTCTGGCCCGGCTTGCCCTCGAGCACGGTCGGCTCGAAGTAGAAGTCGTCCAGCTCGACCTCGGTCTTGCCGTTGTCCTCGACCGCCTTCGTGCCGTGGTCGTTGGCCTGGACGCCGGCGATCGCCCGCTGGCCGCCGCCGGCGCTCTCCTCGGTAGTCGTGCCGCCGCTGGAGCTGCTCGAGCTCGAGCCGCAGCCGGCGGCCGCGAGCAGGAGCAGGCAGCCCGCGATGATCACTACGCCGCGCTTCACGAGTCCCTCCTCTCACGCATGTGCGGGAGAGTACGGGCGGGCCCGCGCGCCGGTTTCAGAGACCGAGGCGCTCGACGCAGCCTTCGAAGATGCCGCTCGAGTCGGCGACCTGCGCCAGCAGGGCGAGTAGCTCGGCGCGCTGTCCGGCGTCGAGCCCGGCGAGGAGCTCCTCCTCCACCGCCGCCGCGACTTTCTTGGCGTCCTCGAGGCGCGCGCTGCCCTTGGCGGAGACCTCGACGATGTGACGTCGCCGGTCCTCGGGGTCGCGCTTGCGCACGATCAGGCCGTCGGCCTCGAGGTCGTTCAGCAGGCCGACGAGCTGGCTCGCGTCGACGCCGATCGTCTCGATCAGCGCCTGCTGGCTCGTCGGGCAGGCCTGCACCTCGAACATCACGCCGAGGTGGCGCGGGGTCAGCCCGGTCGGCTTCAGCGCCTCGGCGATCCGCCGCTCCGCAGCTTTCCCGATCTTCAGCAGCAGCACGCCGGCGGTCGGCGCGTAGTGCGGTGCTTGCTTCGTGTCAGTTGTTGCCATATCGAAACCTTAGCAGTTTTCTGATATTTGACAAGTCGTGATCGTTTCCTGTAGAAAAGGATTGTGGTCAGCAACGAAGGGAGCGAGAATCTCATGCCTGTCGAGACGAACGACCGCCGCTGGCTCGCGCTGGCGGCCCTGGTAGCAGCGCAGTTCATGGTGGTGCTCGACGTCGCGATCGTGAACGTCGCGCTGCCGTCGATCCAGACCGACCTCCACTTCAGCCAGGAGAGCCTGCAGTGGGTGATCACCGCCTACGGGATCATGTTCGGCGGCTTCCTGCTGCTCGGCGGCCGCATGGCCGACCTGCTCGGCCGGCGACGGCTCTTCATCGCCGGCGTCACCATCTTCACGCTCAGCTCGCTCCTGGCCGGCTTCGCTTGGTCGGAGGCCTCGCTGATCGCCTTCCGCGCGACCCAGGGGCTCGGCGGCGCGCTGCTGGCGCCCGCGGCGCTCTCGATCCTGACGACGACCTTCGCCGAAGGCCGCGAGCGCAACATCGCGCTTGGCGTTTGGGGCGCCGTCTCCGGCAGCGGCGCGGCCGCAGGCGTGCTGCTCGGTGGCTTCCTGACGAGCTCGCTCACCTGGTCGTGGATCTTCTTCATCAACGTCCCGGTCGGCCTCGCGCTCGTCGCGGTCAGCCCGCTGCTCCTGCGCGAGAGCCGCGCGGAGTTGGGACACCGGCACTTCGACTTCGCCGGAGCCGTCACGGTCACGAGCGGCCTGATGCTGCTCGTCTACGCGATGACGCGCGCGACCGAGATCGGCTGGAGCAGCGGCGAGACGATCGGCCTGCTCGCGGCCTCGGCCGCGCTGATCCTCTCGTTCGTCGCGATCGAGCTCCGCTCCACGGCACCGCTGCTGCCGATGCGGATCTTCCGCCTGCGGTCGCTCGCCGGCGCGAACGTGACGTCCTTCCTCGTCGGCACCGCGCTCTTCTCGCAGTTCTTCCTCGGCACGCTCTACATGCAGCAGGTGCTGCACTACTCGGCGCTGAAGACCGGCGTCGCCTACCTGCCGCTGACGCTGACGATCGTCGTGCTGGCCGGGGTCGCACAGAACCTCGTCACGCGCGTCGGTGTCCGCCGCGTGCTCCCGGCCGGGCTCGTGCTCGGCGCCGCCGCGCTCGTCCTGCTGGCGCAACTGCCGCCCGACGGGAAGTACTTCTTCGACATCTTCCCGGCCTTCGTGCTGAGCGCGATCGGGCTGGCCTTCACCTTCATCCCGCTGACGATCGCGGCGCTGATGGGAGTCCAGCAGTCCGACGCGGGCGTCGCATCGGGCTTGTTCAACACCACCCAGCAGATCGGCGGGGCGGTCGGCCTGGCCGCGGCCTCGACGATCGCGATCACGTTCACCGGCCGCTACGTCGACAGCCACCCCGGCGCCTCCGCCTTGAGCGCGCCGGCCCTGACCTACGGCTTCCAGATCACCTTCTACGTCCTCGCAGGCGTGGCCGCCCTGGCCGCAGTCCTGGCGGCGCTGCTGATCGAGCCGAAGGCCGCCGAGGCCGAAGTGGTGGAGCTGGCCCAGATCCCCGAGGCCGCCTGATGCCGAACCACGAGATCGACGCCGTCCTGTTGCAGATCCGCACCGTCGTCCTCGAGCTGCGCCGGCTCGAGGGCGACGGCCTCGACGGGCTCGTCCTCTCGGGGCGGCGCCAGGAGCTCGAAAGCCTGAAGTCGCGTCTCGCCGAGCTCGTCGGCCACGATCCGAGCCTTGCCGCCGCCTGAGATACTCGTCGCATGAGCGACGAGCAGGGCAACGACGACGAGAGCCCCCTCGCTCACCCGATCCACGCGGCCGAGCACGAGGTCGAGCACCTGGCCGAGCTCGCCGAGGAGGGCGAGAGCCCGGCCACGCCAGCGATCCTCGGTGTCGGCCTGATCGCCGTCCTGATCCCGGTGGTCGCGATCCTGATCGGCGCCTCCTTCCTGACCGCGTACCTCGTCACGCGTGGCGACGACTCCTCCGAGTCCCCGATGGCCACGGGCGCGACCACAGGCGGGGCGGCGAACGGCGAAGCGCTCTTCTCCGAGAACTGCTCCTCGTGCCACACGCTCGCCGCCGCAAATGCCGGCGGCAAGGTCGAGCCGAATCTCGATCAGGTCAAGCCGTCCAAGGATGTGGTGGTCAAGAAAGTGACGAACGGCGGCGGTGGCATGCCCGCCTTCGGCGGCCGGCTCAGCACGGCCCAGATCGAGGCGATCGCCGACTACGTCGCGCGCGTGGCCGGCCGCTAGCGCAGCAGCACGTACATCCCGATTCCGATCGCGACCGGCAGCAGCCAGCAGAGCGGCGCCAGCACGAGGCCGAGCACGACGCCGCGGGCGAGACCGGCCGTGCTGACCAGGTCTTCCCGGTGCCAGGCGTCGAGCTCCGGCGTGAACACCTCGAGCGGCTCGACGAGCTCGCCGTGGAACGGGCTCGTGGCCTCAAGCTCCCAGAGCTGCCCGCCGCAGCTCGGGCACTCGGGCAGCTGCCGGACCGAGCGGACCCTCCCGCCGCACGCCGCGCAGGCGAAGCTCCCGATCGTCTGGGCGCCGGCCGTCCAGAAGGCGACGAAGTCGGGCTCCGGCCGGCCGACGGGAGCCGGCCGGAGCCCAGTGGTGTCTTGGACCGAGACCGCTCGCAGGCTCACGAGTGCCCCTTGTGCTTGACCTTCGGTATGCGGAGGCCGCGCTTGCGCGAGACCTTCGCGCTCGGCGTCCGGGCAACCGTGTTCACGGTCAGCCGTTCGCCGAGCGCAACCGCGCGCAGCGGCAGCGCGATCGTGGCGTTGCCCTTCGGCCCGGTGAGACCGGACTTCGGCGTGCGCACCAGACGGCCGCGCTTGAGCGAGCGGACGCTGACGGTCGCGCCCTTGACGAGCGAGCCGCGCAGGTCGCGGACTGTGACGATCATCCGCAGCCGGTGGGTCTTTCGCACGTTCTTCGTGTAGAAGGCGATCCGGACAAAGCGCACCCCCACGGCGTCCTTGGCGGAGACGACGGCCGGGATCGAGAGGGGCGTCTGGATCGTCTCGGAGCTGCCGTTCTTGTCGGTCGCCGACAGCGTGATCACCTTCGTCGTTCCCGGCACCTGCACGGTGAACGTGCCGCCGGAGCCGAGCGTCCCGAGCACGTCCTTGCCGTTCAGGGTCAGGCTCGAGAGGCTCCCGTGGTCGAGCACGCCGCCGCTGACGGTGAGCGGGTCGCCGTTGCCGATCCCGGTCGGGGCCAGCAGCGAGATCCCGGCCCGCTCGAGCGAGTCGAGCACGCCGGCGGGGATCAGGGCCCCGCTCAACGGGACCTCGAACGTCGTCTGCTGGCCGGTGCCGCCCTGCTCGAGAGCGAGCGAGAGCGTGCCGGCGCCGTTCAGGGGCACGTTGGCGGCAAAGGCCCCGGCGGCGTCCAGGCCGACGGGCTGGCCGTTGATCGTCAGCGTGACGTTCGACGACTCGGAGACGAGCGTCCCGGCGACCGTCGCGGTGTCGTTGGCGACCGTGATCGGGCCGAGCTGGAGCAGCGGCGTGGAGGCCGTCGCGCCGGCCGAGACGTAGACGAGTGCGAGCACGAGCGCTGCGAGGAGCCCGTGCCGTGGCGGATGGAGTCTGCGGTTTCTCATGCCCGTTAAGGGTGGTCAGCGGGAGAAAACTTGCGGCCGGCGGCGCAGGTTTTCTCGGCGCGGGCTCCCTTAGCGGGCATGGGAGAACGCCTGACCGCGATCGCCCTGGCGCTGGCGGCCCTCGCGCCGCTGCCGTCCGCTCCGGCTCGGGTCGAGGTCGGCTACCGGCCCGGCGGGGCTGCCGACGTGCAGCGGCTTGAAGCCCGCCTCGGGCTCACGCGCGTAGCCGCCATCCCGCAACTGCGCATCGACGTCGTCGAGGCCGACGCCGCAGGGCTCGCCCAGCTCCGAGCCGACCCGGACGTCGAGTGGACGGCGCTCGACCGCCGCGTCCATGCCCTCGGAGCGCCCAACGACCCGTTCTGGCCGATGCAGTGGTCGCCGGTGAAGACCCACGCGCCCGAGGCCTGGAGCAGGACGACCGGCGATCCGGCCAACGTCGTGGCAGTCGTCGACACCGGAGTCGATCCCTCCCACCCCGATCTCGCCGGGCGGCTCGCGCCGGGCTACGACTTCGTCAACGGCGACGCAGACCCCGGAGACGACAACGGTCACGGAACCGCGGTCGCAGGCATCGCGGCGGCAGCCGGCGACAACCACATCGGCGTCGCCGGCTATTGCTGGCGCTGCCGGGTGATGCCGCTGAAGGTGCTCGACGCCGACGGCGGAGGCTTCGCATCCGACGTCGCGCGGGCGGTCGTCTGGGCGACCGACCGGGGTGCCCGTGTGATCAACGCGAGCCTCGGCGGCCCGCTCGAAGACGCGTCGCTCGCGGCTGCGGCGCAGTACGGGCAGTCCCGAGGCGCGCTGCTCGTCGCTGCCGCCGGCAACGACAGCAGCTCACAGCTGAACTATCCGGCCGCCCTGCCGGCCGTCGTCAGCGTCGCTGCCTCGAACCAGGTGGACGCCCTGTACTCGTTCTCCAACCAGGGCGCCGCGGTGGCGGCGCCGGGTGAGAACACGACCACCGCGCGCAGCGGCGGCTACGAACGGTTCCTCGGGACGTCCTCCGCGGCCCCCGTCGTGAGCGGGATCGCCGGGCTCCTGTACAGCCTCGTGCCGAGCGCGACTCCGGCCGAAGTTGCGGGGCGCACTCGAGCAGAGCGCTGTGCCGATCGGCGGCGTGACGTTCGGCCGGGTCGACGCCCAGCGTGCGCTTGCGAGCCTCGTGCCGCTCCCGCCTCCGCCTCCGTCTCCGCCGGCGAAGGGCGGCGACGCGAAGACTGCTCCCGGGGCCGGCGCGAGCACGACCGTCACACGCTCGGGCCGGATCGGCGCCAAGGGCCGGACGTATTCGTTCGCCACGGGAGCCGGGCGGCTGGTCGCCCGCTTGACCGTCCGCGGAGGCGCCGGCCGGCGCAGCAGGCTGACCCTGCGTCATGGCGCCCGCCTCGTCGCGGCTGCGAGCGGCACCGCCCGTCTCCGCCTGCGGGCGACCGTACGGCGGGGTCGCTACCGGCTGGTCGTCTCCGGCCCCGCCGGCGCCTCGTTCGTCTTGACGCTGCGCCACCCGCGGAAGCGCGGGGCCGGCTGACTGACGGAGGGCGAGAAGCAAGACATCAGGGCCGGCCCCGCTGGGGAATGGATCGCCTTCTGAGTTGCCGCGGCCGGCGAAACCTTGCGTTGTCGGTCGGATCAAAGTTCGCACAGGTTTGAAGAGGAAATACCTACCTTAGTCGCCGTTTCCTCTTGTCAATCTTCACTCGCATGAGCGATTGCACGAGTCATCGACCAGAACGTTTGCTTTGTACATGCCGACGCCTCCGCACGGCCGCAACGTGTACGTGCTGGTCCGCGCCGCCGCCCCGTTCGTGCTCGCAATCGCCGCGCTCGCCGCCGGCGTGCTCTGGGTGAGCACCGGTGGCGGGACCCCCGGCGCAGGCGCCGCCTCACCGGTGACGCTGTCGCCGCAGGACCCCGTGGTCCAAGCCGGGCGCAGCGAACGGGCCGGCGCCACGGCCTCCAGGCCGGCCGCCGAGACCGCGGCCCGCGCGCCGAGTAAGGCAGCCCGCCGTGAACGGCCCGCGAGCGCCTCCAGACGAACGACCCGGCCATCACGGCCACGCCCGCGGCCCGGCAGCCCGAGCCACGGATCGACGAAGCCCTCACCGAAGCCGTCGACTCCGGCGCAGCCGCCCCAGCAAGACGCCGCATCGCCGCCCCCACCTCCGCCGCCGCCTCCGCCGCCTCCGCCACCGCCGCCCGCGGGACTGCCGCTACCGCCGCTGCCCGCGCTTCCGCCGCTGCCTCCGCCGCCTGCGCTACCTCCGCTGCCGCAGGTCCCGGGGCTGCCGGTCACGCCGTGAGCGCGCTGCTCGGCGTCTCCCGCGAGGCCAGGAGCGCCGCGGAGAGGACAGCCGACCTGTACGCCCGCCACGGGCAGCGGGTCTACAGCTTCTGCCGGAGTCGGCTGCGCAACCCGGAAGAGGCCCAGGATGCCGCCCAGACCGCGTTCCTCTACGCACTCGCGTCGTTGCGGCGCGGGGTGATCCCCCGGAACGAGCTCGCGTGGTTGCTGACGATCGCCGACAACGTCTGCCGCTCGTCGAGGCGCATGCTCGGCCGGCGCCTCGCGCACGTCGCCAACGCGGACGTGGACGAGCTCGAGGCCGCCGCCCCGTCGCGGAGCGCCGAGACGCGCGAGGAGATCGCGCAGCTCCGGGTCGCCCTCGCACAGCTGCCGGAGCGGCAGCGCCAGGATCCTCCTGCGCGAGTGGCAGGGACTGAGCTACGCCGACATTGCCGATCAGCTCGGCCTGTCGCTTGCCGCGGTGGAGACCCTGCTCTTCCGCTCCCGCCGGTCGCTGATGCGCCGACTGCAAGGCCCACGGGCGCGGCTCGGCGTGCTCGACCTCGCCTCCGGCGCTTCGCTGCTGCGCTCGGTGCTCGGAGGCACGACGGGCAAGGCGGCCGTCGGCGCCGCGGCGCTCGCCGTCGTAGCCGCGCCGGTCGCCAAGCACGAGCTCACGACTCCGGCCGCACGCCCAGCCGTCACGCCTGCCGCCATCACCTTGCACGCCGCGCCGCGTCACACAACGTCTCGGGTCGCGACGGCGCGCGTAGCTCATCGTTCGCCGGCGCGGACCCATCCGGTCGCCACACGCCGCATCACGGTCGCCGCAGCGCGGACGGCCCGTCCGACGGTCGTTCCGGCGGCCACGCCCGCGCCGGCAGCTCCCAGCCTCGAGACCGCTACACCGCCGGCTCCCGTCTCGAGCCAGGAACAGCCACCAGCGGTCGGTCCGGTCACGCCGGTCTCGCTCCCGCCGGTCGACGTGCCGGTGCCGCTTCCGCCGGTCGTGAGCGCCCTACCGCTCCCGACGGGCCAGCCGGGTGTGAAGAGAGCCGTCAGCGCGAACAGCGCGGTGACCGTCAGGCTCTGCGAGGACGACGACGGCGCGTAGGACGTCTCACCTGCGAACTGCACCGTGATCTGCCAGTTGCCGAGGAGCAGCGTGCCCGGCAGGGCGGTCAGAGTGTCGCTGTACGCGTCGTTCGCCCCTGTCTGCAGCGAGTGCGGTGCCGACGAGCCGGTATCGGTGTTCTCGTAGGTCACCGTCAGGGACCGGCCGGCGAGGCCGGCGCCGTTCCCCGCCAGCTGCCCCTGGCACGCGATCGTCTTCTTGTCCGCGCTCGCCGCGCAGTTGACCGAGACCGACGTCGGCGTGCGACCGACCGAGAAGGCGCAGGTGGTCGAGACCGCGGACGCGGCAGTCGTGTCGCCGGCCCAGGCCGCGAACGCCTGCCACGAGCCGAGCTCGGTCGGCACGAGCTGGTCGCTGAAGCCGCCGCCATTGACGAGGTGGCTCGTGAGCGCGCCCGAAGGCGCGACGTACTCGACCACGAGCCTCCTGCCCGCGATCGAAAGGTTGCCGTTGAACGAGCTCGCCACGTTCAAGCTCGCAGCCGCGGGACAGCTGAGCGCGAGCGCCGGTCGGAGCTGTGGGACGCCGGCGGCGCACTCGAGCGAGCGCGCCGGTTCATAGCCCCCGCTACCGAACCAGCGCACGACGATGATCCAGCGCCCGGCCGCCCCGAGAGCCAGGCTGTCGGTGTAGCGGCCGGCCTTGGTCGTGACGCGGTGCCGGACGACGGTCGAGCGGTCCGGCGACTGGTACTCGACCACCAGCTTCGCGCCCGCGACCGCCGGCGACAGCGCGCCTGCGACCGAAGCGGCGCCTCCGGGGGCTTCGGGCGCGTGGCACGTCGCGCTCACCGTCGTGTGCGCGAGCAGCGGCGCTCCGGCGCGCACGGGCTTCTTCCGTCCCTTCAGGATCGCGCGCACCTGAACCTTCAGGCCCGGGTGGTTGCCCAGCAGCGTGCGCGCCCGCGGCGTCAGCGTCACCGCGAAGGTTCGCTGCGTCCCGGGCTGCAGCCGGAAACGGAGCGGCGGCGCGGCGGTGCACGGCGTGCAGCGAGGGATCTCGAAGTCCAGCGTCCCGGCACACACGTGCAAGGTGCAGCCGAGCTTCACCTCGGCTCCTCTGTTCCCGCCGGTCGCGTCGAGACCGCCGATGACATGGAGCGGGCTGTCCAGCGCCTCGATCGGCAGTTGCTTGTGACACTTCGGGCTCAGGGGCGGCTGCTGGTTGACGTACTTGACGAGGAACCCGCTCGAGAAGACCACGTACAGGTTCGAGCGGCAGTCGAAGGCGGCACCGAGCGGCCCCGCGATGATGGGCGCGTCCCCGATCTTCTTGCCGCAGATGTAACAGGGCGTGAAGAGGGCGTGGCTGCCCGGCAGGCCAGCGCTGTCGTCGGGATCGACGAGGTTCGGGCCCAGATGGTCGATCTCAGCCTCGTTCGTGTCCGGCACGAAGACGTCGCCCCCGTTCGGGTGACGGCAACTCCGGCAAGCGTGTAGCCGCCACTGCCCCAGCCGTTGGTGCAGTCCTTGTTCCAGTGGTTCGTGAATCCGTGCGCCACGGGCACGCCGGCCGGTGTGAAGCGCACCGCCTCGCCGCTGCGCAGCGGGTCGGAGTACGGGTGGTGGTCGAGCCCGTGGTGAAGATCGATCACGCTGTGGCAATCGGGCTCGACGCTCGACAGCGGCTGGTCCGATTCGCCGACCACGATCGGGTTGCCCGAGTTGTCCGTGCCGATCTCCTCGGCGATCCGGGTCGAGGGAGCGTCGTAGCCCTTGAAGCCCCACCACTGATCGGGGAAGCTCGCGACGAAGCCGCTGAGCTTCACGCCGCTGTAGCTGTACTCCCCGACGGCGTTGAACAGGGCCGTCAGGACGTAGACCCGCCCGCCGCCGACCGCGATCGACTTCGCGGCCGGGACGCTCCACCGTTTGACGAACTTGCCGCCGGCGGTGAACTTCGCGACCGTGCCGTTGCCGTTGTTCGCCACGTAGACGTTCCCGAGCGGATCGGTTGCGACCCCTGTCGGACGCTTGAGCACGCTCGTCGTCCACTTGGAGAGAAGGACGCCGTCGGAGGAGAGCTCCCAGACCTGGCTGCCTTTCTCGTCGGTGACGTAGACGAGGTTCCCGTCGGGGCTGACAGTCACCGCGGCAGTTTCCGCCCAGGGCTGGTACGGCAGCGAGATCGGGATCGGCAGCGGGACGTAGAAGGTGGCCTTCGGCGTGAGGCTCGTCGCCGACCCCGCCGGCGGGCACAGCAACGCGCCGAAAACCAGCAGCGGAACGAGCTTCGCGAAACGCATGCCTCGAAGCTACGAGCCCGCGTGCCGCGACGAAAGGGGGAAAGCCCTACGAAATCGGCCGGTGCTCCCCGGTCCAACAGGAAAGGCCCCTGTGTGAGGGGCCTTTCGCAGTAGAACGCTTGGCTAGGCGGCCGGTACCGGAGGCACCTCGGGCACCGGCTCAGGCACCGGCTCGGTCTCGCTCGCCACGGCCACGTGCGGCAGCCACTCGAGCCAGCTGGGCAGGTACCAGTTCCAGTCGCCGAGCAGCTTCATGCTCGCCGGGAGCAAGACCGCGCGGATGATCGTGGCGTCGAGCAACACGGCCACCGCGAGGCCGACGCCGAACTGCTTCAGCAGGTCGAACGACAGGGTGATGAACACCGAGAACACGAGCACCATCACGATCGCGGCGCTGGTCACGACGCCGGCGGTGTTCTTGATTCCGTGCTCGATCGCCTCGTCGGTCGACATGCCATGGTCGACGCCCTCGCGGATCCGGCTGATGATGAAGACGTGGTAGTCCATCGAGAGCCCGAACAGGATCACGAACAGGAACATCGGCATGAACGACTCGATGCCGCCTGAGCCGGCGCCGATCAACCCGCGTCCGAGGCCTTCCTGGAAGACGAGCACCAGGACTCCGTAGGCGGCGGCGACCGAGAGCCCGTTGAGCACGATCGCCTTGAGCCCGATCACGACCGAGCGGAAGGCGAGCAGCATCAACACGAAGGTCAGCAGGAAGACGAAGGCGAAGACGAACGGCGTTCGCTCCCTGAACTGCTGCTCGAAGTCGATCGACTGCGCGGTCATTCCACCGACTGCCGTCGTCGCGTCCGGGAGCCTGCCCACCGTCTGGGGAACGACGTCGTCCCGCAGCGTGTTCACGGAGGACCTCGAAGCCGAGTTGGTCCCGTTGCCGGCGATCGGGACCGAGATCAGCGCGACCGTGCCGGCCGGATTGACATCGACCTCGATCGGCGTGAACAGCACGCCGGTCGCGAGCGACCTGCGCTTCAGGTCGGCGATTGCGGCCTGTACCTCGGCCGAACGGACATCGCGTGCCTCGACGACGACCTGCGCGGCGACCGCGTCACCGGGAAACGCCGCCTGGATCTTGTCGTAGGCCTGGATGACCTCGAGCGAGCGTGGGTACGACTCCGTGCTGTTCTGCGTCGTGTGCAGCCGGACTGCCGGCAACGCGATTGCGATCAGCAAAACGGCCGCCAGGCCTCCCCACAGGAGAGGCCGCCGCAGGACGCGTCCGACGATGGCGCTCCAGAAACGGCTCTCGCCCACGCGCTCGTCGGGGCTGCGCAGGCCCGGCACCTTGCCCTTGTTCACACGGTCGCCGAGCTTCGAGAGCAGGGCCGGCAGGACCGTCAGCGAGCCGATCACGGACACGGCAACGACGAGGATCGTCGCCGCCGCGAAGCTGCTGAAGGTCGCGTCGCCGCTGATGAACATGGCAGACATCGCCACGATCACCGTGACGCCCGAGATCAGGACCGAGCGGCCGGACGTTGCCGCCGCGGCCTCGATCGAGGCGCACTCCGTCCGTCCCGCGGCGCGTTCCTCGCGAGCCCGCTTGAGGTAGAACATCGAGTAGTCGACGCCGACCGCCAGGCCGATCAGCAGCACCACCGCGTTGACGGCGTCGTCCATCGGCAGCACGTGGCTCGGTATGGCCAGCAGGCCGAGCGCTGCGAACACCGAGGTCAACGCGAGCAGCAGCGGAATCCCAGCTGCCACGAGCGCGCCAAAGGTCAGCAGGAGGATCCCCAGCGTCACGGGCAACGAGAGCGCGCCCGCCTTCAGCAAGTCCTTGCCGAACTGGTCGCTGATCGCCTTGTTGGCGCTGCCGTCGCCGAACTCGGCGATGGTGAACTGCGGTTTTGCGCGCTCGGCCTGCGCGAGCGTCGCCTCGATCGGAGCGACCTTGTCCTTCGCGTCCTCGGCCGCACCGCGGATGTCGAACTCGACCAGCGCCGAATGCCCGTCGGCCGACACCTTGCCGCCGCTTCCCGGTGCGAACGGGGAGTCGACGTTGGTCACGCTCGGTTGCGCCTCGAGCCTCCGCACGACGTCCTGCACCACGGCGCGGAACTCTGCGCTCGACGCCACCGCGGACGCGCTCTGCACGAGCACGAGCTCCTTGGCCGGCTGCTCGAACCCCTTGTTCAGGATGCGCTGCGCGTTGCCCGACTCACCGGGCCCGGGGTTGGTCGCGGAAAGCGACTTCGTCCCGATCAGCCCGCCGATTGCGAACGCCACGACGACGAACGCCAGCCAGCCGAAAACGGCTTTCTTCCAGTGCCGTGCGCTCCACCTGCCCACCCGAGCTGCGAAGTTCTCCCGCTTGACGGAGACGGACATTGATGCCCTCCTATCTCCTGGCCCCGCGTTCGACACTACGCTTCTGAAGTCATACGGTCAAGAGAGTCAACGGTTACGACCAAGACGAGAGGCGCCGTCTCCGGCGTCTCTCGCTGTAGCGGGTGCGACGGAGTAGAGCCGCCATTCGCCGGGAATGCCCTTGAGCTCGTGCGAACCGCGATCTTCGAAGGTCAACCCCGAGCCGGCGACTAGGTCTCTGACGGTCGAGGACACGAGCACCTCGCCCGGCTGAGCGTTGGCGGCGACTCTCGCCCCCGTGTGCACGGCAATGCCAGCCACCTTGCCGTCAACGAGCTCGCACTCGCCCGTGTGCAAACCGACTCGCACCTCGAGTCCCAGCTCTGGCATGGCCTCCGCGATCGCACACCCGCAGCGGATGGCCCTGGCCGGGCCGTCGAAGGAGGCGAAGAAGCCATCGCCGGCCGTGTCCACCTCCTGCCCGCGAAAGCGACCCAGCTGCCGGCGGACAAGCTCATGGTGTCGCAGAAGGAGCTCTCGCCAGGCCCTGTCGCCGAGAGCCGCCGCCTTCTCGCTCGACCCAACGATGTCCGAGAACAGGACCGTGGCCAGCACCCTGTCAGGCTCGATCTCCGGATGCGTGCCCGCGACGACGTCGGCGAGGAAGCTCTCCAGCTCGGCGAACAGCAGCTCCTGCTCGCCAAGCGAGGGCGAAAAGTCCGCGCCGGGCAACTCGACGAAACGGGCGCCTGGAATATGCTCGCTCATGTAGCGGCCACTGCGTATGTCCCATGCTCCCCCGTCCTTCCGGTGCATGACCAGCGTCGGGACGCGAATCAGTGGAAGTACGTCGCAGACGTCCACGTCGATGTTCATCCGGATGTAGGCGGCGGCCGCACCGGGGCTGACACTGAGCCGAAAGGCACGGGCAATGTCTTCGAGTTCCTCCTCGGACGCACTCGGGTTGGCCATGCCGATGAACTCGTGGGCGAAGGCGGGTTCTCCCCAACGACGCTCGAAGTCGTCGGCCTGTCGTTGCGTCTCCCCTCGCGTCGGGAGCCAGGGCAGGCTGGGGCTCTTCACGAAGCGCGGCGATGCATTCATCAAGATCAGGCCAGCGGTCCGCTCGGGATACGTGGCCGCGAACAACACGGAGAGCGGGGATGCGTCACCGAGACCGAAGAGCACCGCCCGCTCCGACCCGGCCGCGTCGAGAACGGCGCGGATGTCGTCCATCCGCGTCTCCAGAGTGGGCAAGCCCACGTCCCGGTCTGACATGCCCGTCCCGCGCTGGTTGACCCTCAACAGGCGACAGATGGAAGCGAGCCGAGTAAAGAATCGAGTCTTGGACGGGGTCTCCCAATCCAGCTCGAGGTGTGAGATGACATCGACGGCGACGAGGTCCGGAGGACCGTCACCGAACACCTGGTAGGCGATATTGACGTTGCCACTCTTCGCGTAGCGCGTCTCGGGTTGCACCGGAGTAGTGTCGCGCAGTTCAGCGGGTACGGAAGGCCGACGGCCTGTCACTTCGTCGTACCACGGGGCACCGCCTGGCGAACAAGAGGCCCTGTCGCCAGGGCCTCTTGGGAGTAGCGGGGGCAGGATTTGAACCTGCGACCTCCGGGTTATGAGCCCGGCGAGCTACCTGACTGCTCCACCCCGCGACGCGGGCCGCATTATAGCGCGCGGCTAGCCTTCCACCATGCGCGTCGCAGCCGTCGACCTGGGCACCAACTCGACCCGCCTGCTGGTCGCTGACGTCGACGGCGGTCGCGTCGAGGAGGTCGCGCGGCAGAGTGAGATCACGCGGCTCGGCGAAGGCGTCGACGAGCGGCGCAAACTGCTGCCACTGCCGGTCGCGCGCGTGCGCAACGTGCTCGCCGACTACCGCCGCGAGGCGGAGCGGCTGGGCGCCGAGCGCGTGCTCACGATCGGGACGAGTGCCGTCCGCGATGCCGAGAACGGCGAGGCGTTCCTGGGCGAGATCGAGTGGAGCTACGGCTTCGTCACGCGACTCCTCACCGGCGACGAGGAGGCCGAGCTGAGCCTGCGCGGGGTCGCCACCGGGCGGCCGCTCGACGACGGGACGCTCGTGCTCGACGTCGGCGGCGGGTCGACCGAGCTGATCGCGACCACCGAGCGCACGAGCATCGACGTCGGTTCGGTGCGGCTGGCCGAGCGGCACCTGCGCTCGGACCCGCCCGCGCCCGGAGCGCTGGCCGCGGCAGCGCGCGAGGTGCGCGACCTGCTCCCGGAGCTGGAGCCGACCAGCGCGGTCGGCGTGGCCGGCACGGTCACGACGCTCGCCGCGCTCGAGCTCGGCGGCTACGACCCCGAGCGCGTCCACGGCTTCCACCTCTCGCGCGCGGCGGCCGAGCGGCAGCTCGAGCGGCTCGCCTCCCTCCCGCTCGTCGCGCGCCGCGAGCTTCCCGGCCTGGAGCCGGAACGGGCGCCGGTGATCGTCGGCGGCGCCTTGATCGTCTGCAACGTGCTCGACCGCTACGGGCTCCAGGGCCTCGAGGTCAGCGAGCGCGACCTCCTGCACGGCACGGCGCTCGAGGCGGCGCAGCTGCCCGAGCCCGTCGAGGGCGACGCGCCTCCCGGCGCCTACACCTGTTGTTGAGCCTCGAGCTCGGCCGGCGGCTCGTCCTCGGCCAGCCGCCGCTGGAGGACGCTGCGTGAGAGCACGCCGACGAGCTTGCCGCCGTCGACCACGGGTACGCGCTCGGCGTCCCACTCTTCGAGGAGGCCGAAGGCCTCGTCCAACGGCAGGTCGGGGTCGATCGTCCAGTTCGCCGCCTCGGCGAGCTCGCCCACCGGCGTCGAGCGCGGATCGCGTCCGGCGGCGACGACCTGCTCGACCAGCGTCTTGCGCGTCACCACGCCCACGAAGCGCTCGCCGTCGCTGACGTAGACCGCCCGCACGTCGGGCTGCACCAGGTGCTCGCCCGCCTCCTGCGCGGTCGCCGACGCGTCGAGCGCGACCGGGTCGGGAATCATCGCGTCGCGGACGCGGCTCACGGGTAGATCCCTCGCGAGCCGAGAGCACCGGCGACCTCGCGGATCCCGGCCACGAGCGCGGCGCTGCGCAGCGTGAGGCCCTTCTGCTCGCTGAGCGTCCAGACGCGCTCGAACGCATCACCGAGCTGGTCCGCGAGCTTGGCGCGAATCTCCCTGCGGTCCCAGAAGAGCCGACCGAGATCCTGCACCCACTCGAAGTACGAGACGGTCACGCCGCCCGCGTTCGTGAGCACGTCCGGTAGGACGGGGATCCCGCGCTCGACGAGGATCGCGTCCGCCTCGAGCGAGGTCGGGCCGTTCGCGCCCTCGGCGATCAGGCGCGTCTGCAGCCGGGCCGCGTTGTCGGCATGGATCTGGTCCTCGCGCGCGGCCAGCACCAGCACGTCGCACGGCAGCTCGAGCAGCTCCTCGTTCGTCAGCCGATCGCCCTCGTTCCAGTCGGCGAGCGACCCGTGCTGCTCCGCGAACCGCCGCAGCGCCTCGACGTCGAGACCGCCCTCGTCGCAGACGCCGCCGGAGACGTCCGAGACCGCGATCACGGTTGCGCCCTTCGCGTCGAGCTCGGCCGCCGCGATCCCGCCGACGTTGCCGAAGCCCTGCACGACGCAGCGCTGCTCGGCCAAGTCCCACCCGAGCCGCTCGCACGCCCGCTCGATCACCATCACCACGCCCGCGCCGGTCGCCTCGTGCCGGAAGAGCGAGCCGCCCAGCGAGATCGGCTTGCCGGTCACGATCTCCGGGACGGCGTGGCCGATCTCCATCGAGTACGTGTCCATCATCCAGGCCATCGTCTGCTCGTTGGTGGCCATGTCGGGCGCGGGGATGTCCTTCTGCGGCCCGATAATCGGCAGCAGCTCGGAGGTGAACCGGCGGGTGATCTTCTGCAACTCGTCTTGGGAGAGCTCGCGCGGGCTGCAGCGGACGCCGCCCTTGGCGCCGCCGTAGGGCAGCCGCAGGAGCGCGCACTTCCAGGTCATCCACATCGCGAGCGCCGCGCACTCGCCCAGCGTCACCTCCGAGTCGTAGCGGACTCCGCCCTTCGTCGGGCCGAGCACGGTCGAGTGCTGGACGCGATAGCCGGGGAAGACGGTCCACTTGCCGGAGTCGAGCTTGACCGGGACGCTGACCACGAGCGAGCGCTCCGGGAAGCGCAGCCGCTCGGCCACGAACTCCTCGACGTCGGCATACGGGAGGGCCTGTTCGTACTGGGCGAGCGCCGTCCGGTAGAGCGGCGTCTCCCACTCCAACTGCCCGTGCTCGGGCGAAACCTCCTGCACCTCGGCCACGGTCGGAGTGTAGTGCGGGTGCTGGCTCATCCCTTCCGGATGATGCGGCGCGAACGGCCGCGTGCGATCGTCCGGCTATGCCCGACACCGAACGGATTCGAGTGGACACGAGAACCGCGGCGATGCTGGGTCGGGTGCTGCTGGCCGAAGTCGTCAGACGGTCGCTCGAGAGCGCCGATGTCAGGGACCTGCTCCACCGGCATCGTGTGTCGCGACGGCGGCGCGTCTTGAAGCTCGGCGCGGTCGCGGTCGGACTCGCTGCAGCCGGCCTCGTCGCGAAGCGGGCGCGCCGCCACGCAGCGGCGCCTGTCGCCTGAGTGCCGGGGAAGGGACTCGAACCCTTACGTCCCCGCAGGGACACCTGATTTTAAGTCAGGCGCGTATGACCAATTTCGCCACCCCGGCGCCCGAAGGATAGGCCGCTACAAGCCGGCCGGGAACTTGTAGCTCGAGGGGATCTTCTTCGGCGGCGTGCCGATCACAAAGGCGACCTCCTGGTGCTCGCGCAGCACGAGCGCGGCCGGGTCGCCCGAGTACGGCTCCCCGTTCACGTACACGGTCCACGGCGTCACCTGCCGGCAGTAGCCGCCCACGCAGTCGGCGGTCAGGCGGACGCCCCAGACCCCGAAGAACTGGCCGAGGCTGAAGTGCCGGGCGGTCGGCGACTCGACGTGGATGATCCCCGTCGGGTCGTGGGTATGGAGCTCGGTCAGGAACTGGCCGTCGTAGATCCCGATCCCCTGCGGCACCGGCTCGTGCTTGCCGTTGACGAAGACGTCGAGGTGCTGGTGGATGTGCAGCACCTGACCCTCGGTCGTCAGGTCGTTGACGCCGACCGGGTCGAGGCGGTCCGGGAGCGTGTCGAGGCCGGGGTTCCACGGTGCAGGCCCGGTCTGGAGCCCGGCGAGCTGGCTCTCCTGCGGCACGGTCGCGGCGGTGCTGTCGTTGCCGTCGCCGCGCGTCAGCAGGACCCCGGCGACGATCGCGGCGGCCACTGCGATCACGGCAACGGCCATGCCCAGCCAGAAGACTGGGCGCTCGGAGAAGCGGCTGCGACGCCTCGGGTCGGAGCGCCGTTGAGGCGCCTGAACCTTGCGCGGCGGGGCGGGAGTGCGGGTCTTCCTGGCCACGGGCGGGCGATGCTACCAAGGGCCTTGACTCGCGCTCGCGGGGGCGTTAGTCTCGCCGAGTCAGATCCGGAGGGCCGCAAGGTTTTCCGGATCTGGCGTTTTTTGTGGCCGCTGCGGATACACGTATCGGGCAAACCCCGCAAGGAGGCTACGGATGAGTTTCTTGGACAAGATCCTCGGTCGCGGCAAGAAGGCTGCCGGCGACATGACCGGCGACGACTCGATGCGCAAGGACGGCATGCACCAGGAGCAGGAGGGCATGGCGTCGGAGCGCGCCGAGAGCGCGGAGCAGCAGGCTCAGGCGGAGCGCGAGAGCGCCGCCGAGCACCACGCGGAACGCTCGGACACCTAGACGCAGGCGCAACGGTGCTTTGAGGGCGGCGAAAGCCGCCCTCAATCGTGCCGTCCGACGGCCGCTCTAAGGTTCGTCGGCTCATGATGGTCGCGATCACGCTCATCGTCCTGCTCGCCGGCGGCTGCGCGCTGGCGTTCTGGCTCAGCCGGCGGCTCGGGGAGAGCGGCGTCCAGACCGCACGCGTCCTCGACGAGCTGCTCGCGGTCCGGAACCGCGAGGTCGACGGGCGGCTGGAGGCGATCACGGCGACGATGGACCGGCGGCTCGGCGAGCTCGACACGAAGGTCGACCGGCGGCTCGAGCACGCGGCCAAGCAGACGAACGCGATCCACAAGCAGCTCGGCGAGGTTGGGCAGGCGACCGTGCAGATGGCCGAGCAGGCGAAGGGATTGAGCGAGCTGCAGGAGATCCTGCGCCCGCCCAAGGCCCGCGGCGGCTTCGGCGAGCTGTTGCTCGAGAACCTGCTGCGCGACCGGCTGCCGGCGACCGCGTTCGAGTTCCAGTACGGCTTCGCGGGCGGCGAGCGCGTCGATGCGGTGATCAAGGTCGACCGGATCGTCCCGATCGACTCCAAGTTCCCGCTCGACAACTTCGAGCGCATGCTGCGCGCCGACAACGACATCGAGCGCCAGCAGTTCGAGAAGCTGTTCGCCCGCGACGTGAAATCGCACGTCGACGCGATCGCGAGCAAGTACATCCGGCCGGACGAGGGCACCTACGACTTCGCCTTCATGTACCTGCCCTCGGAGGCGATCTACTACGAGCTCGCCTGCGGCCGCACCGGCGCGCTGCTCGCGTACGCGCACGACAAGCGGGTGCTGCCCGTCTCGCCGACGACGCTGACCGCCTACCTGCAGGTGATCGTGCTCGGGCTGAAGGGGCTCCAGATCGAGCAGCACGCGCACGAGGTGATGGCCTACTGCGCGCAGCTGCAGAAGGACTTCGGGCGGTTCAAGGAGGACTTCGAGCTGGTCGGCAAGCACCTTGGCAACGCGCACGACCGCTTCGTCGACTCCGAGAAGCGGCTCGGCAAGTTCGAGTCGAAGCTCGAGCAGGCGGTCGACTCGCAGCCGGAACTCGAGCCGGCCGAGGCGCACGAGCTTCCGCGCGCGGTCGACGCGGCGTAACGCCTAGAAGCGGAGCAGTGCCCCGATGCCCTCGACGGGCTCGAGGTCCTGGCGCTGCCGGACCGCCCAGAGGGTGCCGCCGTGAGCGAGCGTCTGGTGCACGGCGAGGTCGAGGCCGTCGTCGCGCTGCTCCATCTGCGTGCCGTCGAGCGGGCAGGCGCCGCCTTCGATCCCGACGCGGCCGCAGGCCGGGCACTCCCATGCTTCGTGGTCGACGCCCTCCTGGAAGAGGAGCAGGTCGACGCGGCCGTCCGAGGCCGCCTCGAGCGTCGGGCCCCAGCCCGAGGACGCGCGGGCGTTGCGGCCGGCCTCCTCCTTCCAGCGCTCGACCGCCTCGGTTTCCTGCTCGCCGCGCCACGACTCGATCAGCGGCTCGACCAGCTCGAGCAGCTCGGCCGGAGTCGCGTGGGCGTCCGCGCTCGTCCAGCCGATGATCGCCTTGCGCGCGTCGTGCGAGAGCTCGTTCTCGAACTCGGACCGCGTCTCCTCGGAGGCGACGACGATCAGCTTCGGTCCGCGCAGCCGGCGGACCTGCCCGTCGACCTGCTCGGCGACCTCCTTCAGGTGGTCGTGGACGAGCTTCTCGATGTGCCGCTGGTAGCGCGCCTGCGACCAGCCACCCTGGTCGTGACGGCCGGGCGTGTCGTCGTACTGGTCGACGATCTCCTCGAGCCGGCCCGCGCGCAGACGGTAGAGGTCGCCCCGCTCGCGGCCGACGAAGATCACGAGCGCGCCCTCCCCGCGCCCGACGAGCGAGACGAGCGGCGCCAGGTAGAGCCCGCGGTTGACCTTGAGCAGGTCGGGCACGCTCGCGCTCAGCGGCAGCGGTTCCCAGAGGTTGTCGAGCGACGCGCAGAAGACGACCAGGCCGAGGGTGCCGTCGCGGTCGAACTCCTGCTCGAAGTACTCGCGCAGGCGCTGCACGTCCTTGCGGAGGCCTTCTTTCTGCTCGTGCGTCAGCTCCGGCCGCCGCGCCGCCTCGGAGCGCTCGATCTCGTCGATCAGCGCGTTCACGCGCGTGTCGGCCGTGGCCGAGGTCGGCGTGTCGCTCGGATCGAGATCGAGGAAGAGGCTGATCGCGCAGCCGTTCTGCGCCCGAAAGCCCGCGAGGTCGCGCAGGCTGTCCCACGTCACTGTCGAGGCCACCGAAAGTCCCTTCGCCGGAAGGCGGCGATTCTAGTCATACGCTTTCGGGCAAGCTGTAGCTCGGCGCTCGAACGGAAGGTTTGACCGACCCGGAGCGTTTAATACTGCGGAGGAGAAATGAACGGGGACACAAGAGAATTGATCATCATCGGCGGGGGGCCGGCTGGGTACACAGCGGCGCTCTACGCCGCGCGCGCCAACCTGGAGCCGCTCGTGATCGAGGGGTTCGCCTGGGGCGGGCAGCTGATGATCACGAGCGACGTCGAGAACTACCCGGGCTATCCCGACGGGATCATGGGCCCGGCGATGATGCAGGACTTCCGGCGCCAGGCCGAGCGCTTCGGCGCGGAGTTCCTCACCGACGACGTCACCACGGTCGACTTCACCGAGCACCCGCTGCGCGTCTGGGTCGGCGACACCGAGTACACCGCCGAGAGCGTGATCGTCGCCACCGGCGCCACCGCGCGGCAGCTCGGGCTCGAGTCCGAGCGCACGCTGCAGGGCCGCGGTGTCTCGTACTGCGCGGTCTGCGACGCGGCCTTCTTCCGCGACAAGCAGGTCGTGGTCGTCGGCGGCGGCGACTCCGCGATGGAGGAGGCGGTCTTCCTGACGAAGTTCGCCACCAAGGTCAGCCTCGTCCACCGGCGCAACGAGTTCCGCGCCTCGCAGATCATGCTCGACCGCGCCCGCAACAACGAGAAGATCGAGTTCGTCACGCCGGCCGTGGTCGACGAGGTTCTGAGCGAGAACGGCGCCACCAACGGCGTCCTGATCCGCGACCTCGAGACCGACGAGACCCGCGAGCTCCCGGCGGACGGGTTGTTCGTGGCCGTCGGGCACGACCCGAACACGAAGCTCTTCGTCGACCAGCTCGACCATGACGAGGCGGGCTACCTCGTGACGAAGCCGGGCTCGACGGAGACCAACCGCGAGGGCGTCTTCGCGGCCGGCGACGTCGTCGACCACACCTACCGCCAGGCCGTCACCGCCGCAGGCAGCGGCGCGATGGCCGCCCTCGACGCCGAGCGCTGGCTCGCGGCTCGCGAGGGCCACGCAGCGTCCGCGCTCGCCGCGCCCAGAGAGGGCTAGCCGACCCCAGGCGTACGCTCGGCCGGATGGCCGAGTGGATCGACCTGCTCGACCCCGAACCGGAGGAGCTGCGCGCTGCCCTCGGGCGGGAGGTGCACGACCTCGCCTTCGAGCAGCTGCTCGAGCCCACGCGTCACAACGACGAGCCGCGCCCGCGGCTGGAGGGTCACGACCACTACGTCTTCGGCGTCTTCCTGGTCCCGATCGCGATCCGGGAAGAGGACCGCGTCTACTACCAGGAGATCGACCTGATCGGCATGCGCGAACGGCTGGTGACGGTGCGCAAGACGCCAGAGGATGGACAGCCGTTCGACGTCTCCGCGTCGATGCAGTCGGCGGAGCGGGACGACGACAAACGGGCGGGCCGAATGGTCTACCGGGTCGTCGACCAGATCGCCGAGTACTTCCTCGACCTGGTGGACGCGCTCGACGACGAGATCGACGAGCTCGAGGACGGGATCGACGACTGGCCCGCCGCGCAGGTCCGCCAGCGCATCTCCACCCTGCGCCACGACCTCCTGCACGTCCGCCGCACCGTCTCGCCGACGCGTGACGCCGTTCGTCGGGTGGTCGACCGCCGGATCGACATCGGCGAGGGACCCGAGGTGCTCCCGCGCGACATCGAGCTGGACTTCGCGGATGTCTACGACAAGCTCCTGCGGGCGGTCGACGGCCTCGACCTGTCGCGCGACCTGCTCGCGAGCGCCCGGGACTACCAGCAGGCGAAGATCGCCAACGACCAGAACGAGGTCACGAAGCGACTGACAGTGATCGCATCGCTGCTGCTGGTGCCGACGTTCATCGTCGGCGTCTACGGCCAGAACTTCGACCACATGCCGGAGCTGCACTGGCGCTTCGGCTACGCGTTCAGCTGGGCCTTGATCGTCGGCACGACGATCCTCCAGCTGTTCTTCTTCCGCTGGCTCGGCTGGATCGGCGACCAGCCCATGCGTGGAAAGCTGCCGCCGTTGCTCCGGACGCTCGATCCGCGCTCGCTGGCCGGGCGTCGACGGCAAACCCGATAGTCAAGGTGGGTTCGGTCGAACGCCGCTAAGTGCCGGAACGCGCTGCTCGCCCCGACGCGGCGTCCTCAGTCCCGCCCGTAGCCTCCGGCTACGAGCACTCCCTGCGTCCTTGCCTCGGAACGACCATCGCGCCCCTGCACCGAGCAACGTCCACCCGACCCACCGAGCTACGATCGCCAAGTGCCGTACTTCATCTGCCCGAATTGCAAGGACCGCTCGATCGACCACGACAGCCGCGAGGGGCTGACCCAGCAGGCGGTCTCGTGCCATCGCTGCGGCTTCGGCTTCCTGTTCGAGCTGCTCGAGGACTTCTACCCCGCCCCGACCACGGGCTTCGTCGTCTGCGACAACGAGGCGCGCGTGCTCGCCTGCGGGCGCGACATCTTCGAGCTCTCCGGCTACCGGGAGCAGGACCTGATGGGCCGTGACGTCGTCGAGGCGCTCGGGATCACGGGCTTCGACGGCGAGAACCCGGCGAAAGTGGCGATCGAGTGGGGCGTGCGGCGCCTGGGCCAGCAGCTGGAGCTCCGCTCGCGCGCGGGCACCGTGAAGGCGGTCACCGGGGACTTCTTCCCGGCCTACGACGAGGACGGCGGCGTGCTCGTAGGTCTCACGCCGAGATGACCAGCCTCGTCCAGCGTCCGCGCTTCCAAGAAGGCAGTTAGCCCGGTCGTACGGGCGGAGCCCGCCCGACCTCCAGTCGGCGCCGACAAGCGGCGCCTCAGGCCGGGCTGAGCTCGCCCTCGACCCAGGACTGCAGCTCCTCGAGCGCGTCGAGCGCAGCCTCGAGCTCGCGCAGCTCCTTGCGCGCGGTGACCTCGTCCACGGCGCCGAGCAGGCCGAGCGACTCCAGCCGCTCGACCGCGACGCCGGTCAGCTCCTTCCGCGCCCGCTTCTCGATCGCCGCCTGCCGCAGACGGGAACGTGCCCGTTCGGCCCTGGCGGCCAGGCTCGCCGCCTCGCCCGCGAGCGCATCCGCGTGGATCGCGAGATCGACCCCGCGCATGGTTCGAGCCTACGCGCGCACGTGTGACGTCTCTGTGCCGACTTCGACGCGACTTGACGGACACAGATCGTTGATGACGCAGACCTCGCACCTCGGCGTGCGCGCGATGCAGACCCGGCGGCCGTGCCAGATCAGCAGGTGTGGAAAGGCGTTCCAGTACTCGCGCGGCACGAGCCGGATCAGGTCGCGCTCGATCTTGACCGGGTCTTCCTGGCGCGTCAGGCCAAGTCGTTGCGAGAGCCGCCGCACGTGGGTGTCGACGACGATCCCCTGTGCCTGGCCGCGCTCGGCGATGACGACGTTGGCGGTCTTGCGCGCGACGCCGGGGAGGCGAAGCAGCTCGTCCATCGTCCCGGGCACGTGTCCGCCGTAGTCCTCCAGGAGCATCGCCATCGTCCCGCGCAGCGCCTTCGCCTTCTGGCGGAAGAAGCCGGTCGCGCGGATGTCGCCCTCCAGCTCCTCGGGCGGGACGGCGAGGTAGTCCTGCGGCGTGCGGTACTTCCGGAACAGCCGCTCGGTGACCCGGTTGACGTTCACGTCGGTCGTCTGCGCGGAGAGCATCACCGAGACGAGCAGCTCCAGATCGTCGCGGAACGTGAGCGCGATCGGCGCGTCCGGGTACTCGGCCTGCAGCCGCTCGATGATCGGCCGGATCCGCTCGCGCTTGGGGCCGACGCGGCGGCGCGCCTCGCGGATGTAGCTGCGGGCCATCAGCCGAACAGCTTCGGGCCCGCGCAGACGAGGTCGAGCGCGGGACAGTCGCGGCAGACGAACTCGTCGGGCGTCGGCCGGAACTCGTTCGCCTGGATCCGCGCGATCGCCTCGGACAGCTCCGCCTCGAGCGCCGGCAGGTCGTCGACCCGGTAGGTGCCGGTCACGACTGCGTCGGGCCGCTCGAGGAAGTGGTAGACGACCTCGACCTCCTCCGCCCCGGCCCGGAAGCACGCGAGCGCGTAGACGAGGCGCTGCAGCCGGTAGTCGTGCTCGACGATCTCTTCCGGCTCACCCTCGACGAGCGAGTTGGTCTTGTAGTCGAGCACCAGCGCCTTCGGTCCGGCACGATGGAGGACGTCGATCCGGCCGTGGAGCAGGACGCCGTCGTGCTCGAACGCGAACGGCAGCTCGGCGGTGGCGCCCTCGAGCGCGGCGATGCGGGCGCCCAGCTCCGACTTGCAGTACGAGGCGACGAAGGCGCGGATCCGCTCGAGCTCCTCGCCGGTCACGGCCGGGTAGCGGGCGCGGACGAGCTCCGCGAGGTCCTCGGGCACGGCCGGCGCGCGCAGGTCGACGCGCTCCAGCAGCGCGTGCACGGCGTCGCCGATCTCCGTGGCCGCGAGCCCGGTCTGGCCCGGCACGGTTCCGGCCGCGTCGGCGGGGCGCAGGCCGACGACCCGCTCGGCGAAGTAGCGGTACGAGCAGCGCTCGAACAGCGAGAGCGCGCTGTAGGAGAGCCGTCGCACGCGGTGGAGCGGTGGCGCGGGCGCCTCGGCCAGCGGCGCGAGCACAGGCGCCTCCGTGGCGGCGGCGCCGTTCTCCGAGACGGCGAACAGCTCGAGCTGCTCTGCCTCAGGCACCGGCGCGGCCTCCGGCTCGGGCGCGAAGCGGTCGAGCCGCACCAGCACGCGCGCGCCGCCTCGCTCGATCTCGAGCGGGCCGGCGGCGGCGTCCTCGAGCTCGCCCGCCTCGAGCCGATCGAGCACCCAGCCGATCGGCGTGCCCGCGTCCGCTCCGCGCTCCCCGATCGCGCCGGAGACGATCAGCCGGTCGATCGCGCGCGTCATGGCGACGTAGTACAGCCGCCGCCGCTCGGCCTCCTCCGCGTCCTGCTCGGCCGCCTTGACGCTCTCGTACTCGGCTGTCGTCAGCCGCTTGCCGGTCTCGGGGTCGGCGACGCGGAAGCCGAGCCGTCCGTCCGGGAGGCAGAGGATCTCGTCCGCGTCGGGCCGCGCGCGGTCGCGGCCGGCGTCGGCGACGACGACCACCTTGAACTCGAGCCCCTTGGCCGAGTGGATCGTCAGCAGTCGGATCACGTCCGTGCCCTCCTCCTCGGCAACCGCCTCGAGCTCGGAGGCGCCGACCGCGTCCTGCTCGGCGACGAAGCGGACGAAGCCCTGCACGTCGGGCCCGCGCAGCTCCTCGTAGGAGCGGGCCATCCGCGCCAGCTTGCGCAGGTTCGCGTAGCGGCGGCGGCCGTCCCACTGGGCCAGCACGGCGAGGTCGTAATCGTGCTCGGCGACGATGCGCTCGCAGAGCCGCTCGAGCGAGAGCGACGGCGCCTGCGCGGCAAGCCGGTCGAAGCGCTGCTTGAACGCCTGGAAGAGCCGCGCGTCCTTCTCCGACACGCCCTCGGGCACGCCCTTCTCCAGGCCTGCGAACAGCGGCCGCTTCGGCGCCGCCCGCCGCAGCAGCACGAGGGCGTCGTTGGAGACGCCCACCAACGGCGAGGCGAGCACGCCGAGCACCGCCTCGTCGTCGTAGCGGTTGTGCAGCAGCCGCAGGTAGTTGAGGAGGTCGACGACCTGCTGCTGGTGGTAGTAGTCGCGGCCGGTCGCGCGGAAGGTCGGCAGGCCGAGCGCGCGCAACTCCTCCTCGTACATGCGCGCGTCGGTACCGGCGGCGAAGAGCAGCACGATCTCGCCCGGCGTCGCCTCGCCGGAGTCCACGACGTCGCGCACGCGCGAGGCGATGTGCCGCGCCTCGGCCTTGCGCCAGTGGACGCCGGTCTCGCCGTAGCTCTCCTTGTCGGTCACGAGCAGCTCGACCGCGGGCCCGAAGGCCGGATCCGGGAAGCGGCCCGCGGCCTCGAGCGGCTGGAACGTGTCGCCGAAGTCGGCGGCGAAGAGGTGGTTGATCACGTCGAGCACCTCGGGCCGCGAGCGGTAGTTCTGCGTCAGCGCGAGCACGCCCCCGACCTGCTCGCGCCGCTCGCGGAAGACCTCGACGTCCGCGTGCCGGAAGCGGTAGATCGACTGGAACTCGTCGCCGACGAAGAACACCTCGGCGTCATCGTGCGCGAGCAGGTCCACAAGCTCGCACTGGAGCCGGTTCGTGTCCTGGAACTCGTCGACCATGATCGAGCGGAAGCGCCAGCTCTCGCGCTCGCGAAGCTCGGGGTTGTCGCGCAGCAGCTCCCGAGCGAGCAGCTGCAGGCCCTCGAAGTCGAGCGCCGACTCGCGGTCCTTTGCCTCGCGGTAGGCCCGGTCGTAGGCGAGCAGGAGCTCCTGCAGCTGCTCGCGGTCGCGGGCGGCCAGTGCCTCGAGCGCGGCCTGCTCGACGGCACGGCGCGGCTCCTCCAGCTCGGGCGAGCGGAGATCGGAGAGGTCGAGCAGCTCCTCGGGCCCGTGCGCGGAGTCGAGGTAGCGCAGAGCCGCGTCGTCGCCGGCGGCCGCCGCCCTCAGCTCCTCCAGCCGCTCCTCCAGCCGCGGCTGCACGGACACCTCGATCCGCAGCTCGAGCCCCGACGAGCGCAGCGTCTCGTGCACGCCGGTCAGCATCCGCCGCAGCCGGCGGCCGCCGTAGGACGCGAGCAGCCGCAGCCGCGCCGCGTCGTCGCCGCAGAACTCCCCGAGTGCCGCGCGGAACGCTTCGCCGCGCAACACGCGCCCCTGGCTGTCGTCGACCACGCGGAAGCGCGGGTCGATCCCGGCCGCGAACGGGTGCGCCTTCAGCAGCCGGTGGCAGAAGCCGTGGATGGTCGAGATCCAGGCCGCATCGAGATCGCGGGCCAGGTCGTGCCGACCGAGCTCCAGCAGCCGCTTGCGGATCCGGCCGCGCAGCTCGCCGGCCGCCCGCTCGGTATAGGTGATCACGAGAATCGAGTCGACGTCCACGCCGCGCTCGCAGACCGCGCGGCAGAAGCGCTCGACGATCACCGTCGTCTTGCCGGTCCCGGCGCCGGCCGAGACGAAGGCGACGCCCTGCTCCTCGATCGCGCGGAGCTGCTCCTGGTTGGGTGCCGTCTCCACGGTGCTCACGGGCGCCTCACCCGGCACATCGGCCAGAGCTCGCACCAGGTCGGGCAGGAGCCACCGCGCGGGTCGTGCCGCACGTCGCCCTCGCGGATGCGCGCGACGACGCCCTGCGCGTGCTCCTTCGCGCGCTCGATCCCGCCCCAGAACTGCTCCTCGTCCACGTAGTCGTTCTGCATGAAGCCCTGCAGGCCGTCCTCGCGCGCCTCCTCGCGCAGCAGCCCCCGGGCGCGCGCGTCGCCGGCCAGCGTGCGGTAGACGCCGCCGAGCGGCTCCATCCCGACGAGGTCGCGCAGGACGAGCATGTAGAGCGGGATCTGCAGGTGCAGCTCGCGGTCGATCTCACGGGCCGTCGGCGCGCGGCCGGACTTGTAGTCGACGACGATCCCGCGTGCGCCGAACGGGTCGCGGTCGATGCGGTCGATCTTGCCGGTGACCGCGAAGCCGCCGAGCTCGAGCCCGCGCTGCAGCTCGGGCGCGGAGCGCTCGGAGCCGAACGAGACCTCGAAGCGGCTCGGCACGAGCGGCGACTCCGACTCGGCCTCCCGGCGGATCAGCTTCTCGAGATCTCGTGCGAGGCTCTGCTCGAGCTCGTTGCGCTCCAGCTCGGGCAGGTCGAAGCGCAGGTGCGCGGTGAGCGCGTCGGCGAGGCACTCGCGCAGGAAGACGAGCGCGTCCTCGAGCGTCTCGGGCTGCACGCGGTCGGCGCCGGTCCGCTTGGGCAGGCCCTTGAAGAACGTGAACAGCGCCTGGTGGACGATCGTCCCCTTCAGGCGAGCGTCGACCTCGACGTCGATGCTCTTCGGCTGCAGCACCCGGTCGACGAACCACATCGAGGAGCAGGCCGTGAACCGCTCGAGCTCGGTGACCGCGAAGGTCGACTTCTCGCGCAGCTGCTCGAGCACGGCCGGATGCGTCAGGCGCGTCGGCCGGTCGAAGGCCATGAGCGCGCGGTCGAGGCGCCGCTCCCAGCCGTTCGCGCGCGCGAGCGATCTCGCCGCAGTGCGGTCGGCGGGCGCGAGCGAGGCCAGTGCGCGCAGGCGCTCGCGCTCGCTCGGGGCGGCCTCGAGCGGCCAGGTCAGCGCGGCGAGCGGCCGGCGTCGCGTCCAGCGCTCGACCTCGTCGGGCGCGAACAGGCCGCGCGTCTCGTCCCAGAACGGGCTCGGCTGGCGCGGCGCGCCGTCGTCGCTGGCGGACTCGCGGACGAGGTAGAGCCGCCGCGTCGGGCGCGTGCACGCCGTGTAGAAGAGGTAGCGGTCACGCGAGACCGGGTCGGTGCGAAGCAGGCGGCCGGTGCGCGAGGAGCGCTCGAGCTCGGCCTTCTGCTCCTCGTCGAGGAACGGCGAGCCCTGCGAGCGGCGCGGCAGGCGGCCCTCGTCAAGGCCGACCACGAAGACGACCTCGAAGCGGCGGGTGCGCGCACGCAGCAGGTCGAGCACCGCAACCCGGCCGGCCTCGCCCGCGCCGCCTAGCCGCACGGACGCGTCGGCGAGCAGCGAGACGACCTCCTCCCGTGTCGCCTCGCCGCCGAGGTCGCGCCAGCCTTCGAGCTCGGCGACGAGCTTCGAGGCCGCCTCGTGCGCGCGCAGGTCGAGCCGCGCGGCCTCGTGCGTCGGCGGCGCGTCGAGCCGGTGGGCCGCGCTCACCATCGCGCGCGCCAGCTCGAGGGCCGCGGCGAGCGGATCGGCCGCGTTGCGGACGGCGTCGAGGCGCGGCAGCGGCTGGCCGCGCAGCTTCGCGACCTCTTCCTCGACCCGCTCCGGCTCGGTCACGCCGCGGCCACGCAACCGGCCTTCGAGGAAGTCGACGTGGTGGCGCGCGAGCCCCGAGTACGGCGAGCGCAGGAACGCGAACAGGTCGCGCCGCCGCCCGTCGAGCCAGGCGTAGCGCAGCAGCGAGAGCAGCGCCTGCCCGAACGGCGTCTGGCCGAGCCGCAGTCGCCCTTCAAGGGCGTGCGGGACACCAAGGGTGCTGAAGGCGGTGTCGAGCGGCGCGCGCCAGCGGTCGATCGTCGGGCAGACGATCGCGATCTCGTCCGCCGGGGTGCCGTCGCGGAGCAGCGCCAGGATCTCGTTCGCGACGAGCTCGAGCGTGCCGCGGATGCCGGCGCCCTCGAGGAAGCGCAGCGAGCCGTCCAGCTCGGGCCCTTGGGTCGCCTCGGCGCGGAAGAGCGCGCGCTCCAGGTGGGCGAGCACGGGCGAGCGCGCCTCCTTGCTCGGCGGCAGCTCCTCGATCCGACCGTCCGCCAGGCGCGTGAGGTCGTCGGCCGTGCGCGTGAGCGAGGCGAAGGCGTCGCGGCCGGGCTCGTACGGCAGCGAGACCGTCACCTCCGCGCGCGCGGCGAGCGCCTCGAGCAGGGCCCACTCCGCGCCGGTCAGGTCCTCGAAGCCGTAGGCGAACACCGGGCGCGGCTCCCACGCGCCGAGGTTGCCGGCGGCGCGCTCGGCGGCGTGGCGGCGCTCGAGCTCGCGGTCCCAGAGGCCGAGCCGGTCGAGCTCCTCGCGGTAGGCGCCGTAGAGCTCGGCGAGCTCGCCTTCCAGCTCACCCGGCTCGAGCAGCGCGGACTCGAGCTCGGCGACCGTCGAGCCGAGCGAGTCGGCGAAGCCGGCGAAGCGCGCGGAACGGCCCTGGGCGCCGGCGACCACGCGCCGCAGCAACAGCGTGCGCTGTGCCTGGCCGATCACCGGCCGGTGCGCGCCGTTGCCCTGCGCGATGCGCTTGAAGAGGTCGTCGAAGGTGCCGATCGAGCCGCCGACGAGCGCGCCCGCGCGGGTCAGCAGCTCGCGCTCGGCCCGGTCGACGTCCGGCCGGTTCGGCACGATCAAGATCGGATCGGCCTCGAGCGCGCCGAGGTAGCGCTCGAGCAGGAGCGCGACTTTCCCCGCGTTCGCAGGGCCTGCGAGCAGGCTCAAAGGCACCCGGCCCATCCTAGTTTGGGGACGTGACGACTCCGAGGCCGCGGGAATGAAGAAGGGCGGGTCTCCCCGCCCCTCAGGCTCTACGAGGCCGACTTCGGCCGGCGGCCGCGTCGCGCGACCGCTCGCCCGCCGAGCCGTTCGGCCTCGGCGTCGGTGAGATCGAGCTCGCGAACGCCCTTGCGCGCGTCCGCAAAGGTGATGCGCACAGTCGCGCCCTTACCTTCCGGAATCTCGCTACCGGACTGGTCGCTGACGCGGATCGTTTTGCGTGCCAATTGTTACCCTCCGTTTTCGCCGGGATTTCGGTCAGCCTAACGAACACGCGCCGACAATCTCAAGCGGCTTCGCGCGCCCGGCGAATGCGCCACGAGCGCAGCAGGCTGAGCAGCGCCTGCTCCTCGGGATCGAGCTCGGAATTCCGCGCGCGCACGACGCGCAAATGGCGCGGCCGAAAGTCGTCGATCGTTCGCCCGTCGAGATACTGCTCGACGACTGCCGGGCTCACGTAGGACGAGCGCGCAACCGCGGCGGTGTTCCCGAGCCGCTCGCCGACCGAGCGCATCACCGCGGCGACCGCGCGCTTCTGCTCGGCCGCCGTCTCCACCTCCCCGCGCTCCGCCAGCTCGATCGCGGCGAGCAGCGTCCCGCCCCAGGTGCGGAAGTCCTTCGCCGTGAACTCCTCGCCGAGGTGCTCGCGGATGTACTCGTTCAGGCGCCGGGCGCCGAGGTTGACGAGCTCGCCGTTGTACTCGTAGCGAAAGAGCCGTCGCCCGCCCGGCACGGCACGCAGCTCCTTGATCGCGGCCGCGAGCTCCTCGTCTGCGAGCACGGTCCGGCAGAGGACGCGGTGCTTGGCGCGGAAGCGAAACGAGATCCTGCTGCCGCGCACCTTGACGTGCCCTTTGCGCAGGGTCGTGATCCCGAAGGTCTTGTAGGTCTTTGCGTAGCGCTCCCCGCCGACGCGGAACCAGCCTTCGTTGATCAGCCGGACCGCGACCGCGGCCGTCCATTCGAAGCTGAGCGGCTCCTGGTCGAGATGCTTGTCCATCGCCTTGCGCAGCTCGGGAAGCCGCTCCGCAAAGAGCACGAGCTTGTCGAATTTCGCCCGCTCCTGGCGCGCACGAAATTCCGGATGGTAGAGGTATTGCCGGCGCCCCGCCTTGTCCACGCCGGTTGCCTGCAGCTTTGCGCCCGCGCGCGGCGAGATCCAGACGTCCTTCCAGGCCGGCGGGATGGCCAGCGCCTCGATCCGCGCGAGCGCCTCCTCGTCCGTGATCGGGCCGCCGCGCGAGTCCTCGTACCGGAAGCGCCGCGTGCCGAGCCGTCTCCATCCTCCGCGCCTGCTTCTTCCAGCGAGGGTGCCCATGCTCTCGGTTGCTAGCACCAAGCCAGAGGCCCCGCTCGACCGCGGCGCGGGCTGGTAGCCCGCGCAAGCGCGAGGGAGGTCTCTGGCGCCGCGTGATAGCGGGCGAGAGTGGGGCGTCCATTGCTGGGAGAAGCAGTGGCCATAGAGTCTGCGGTGTAGCCGCGCGGCGGCGGTGCTAATCCAAGGAGGCTGATGGCGGGCACGACGATCGTCGTCCTCGAGGGCGACCAGACCGGGCAGGAACTGCTGGAGAAGGCGCTGCGCGTCCTCTCGCCCGACGTGATCGGCCTCGAGATCGAGCTGCCGCGCTACGACCTCTCGCTCGAGTCGCGGCGCGCAACCGGCAACGCGGTCGTGCACGAGGCGGCCGCGGCCGTGCGCGAGGCCGGGCTCGGCCTGAAAGGCGCGACCGTCACGCCCGTGCCGGCGGACGACGTCGGCTCGCCGAACCGGATCCTGCGCGAGGAGATCGGCGGCCGCGTGATCGTCCGCACCGGCCGGCGCATCCCGGGGATCGTCCCCTTTGGCGGCGTCCACGCGCCGATCTCGGTCGTGCGCATGGCCGTCGGCGACGCCTACGGCGCGAACGAGTGGCGCGAGGGCGAGGGGGACGACGAGGCCGCGTTCCGCACCGAGCGGATCGAGCGGCGCATCTGCCACTCGGTCGCGGAGTTCGCCTTCCGCCTGGGCGAGGACACCGGCGCGAAGGTCTTCGGCGGCCCGAAGTACACGGTCAGCCCGGTCTACGAGGGGATGCTGAAGGAGGAGATGGACGAGGCGGCCGACCGCCATCCCGAGGTGCCGTACGAGCCGCAGCTGATCGACGCGACCTTCGCGCTGCTGATCGCCTCAAGCGGCGACCCGCTCGTGATCCCTGCCCTGAACCGCGACGGCGACATCCTCTCCGACCTCGTGCTGCCGCTGTTCGGCTCGATTGCGGGCTCCGAGTCGCTGCTCGTCGGCTTCGGGGACGACTTCGAGCCCACGGTCGTGCTCGCCGAGGCGGCGCACGGCACGGCGCCCTCGCTGCAGGGCAAGAACGTCGCGAACCCGATGGCGATGATCCTCGCCGCCGCCGCGGTGCTCGGCTATGCGCCCGACGGCCAGGAGGCATCGCGCGCAATCCGCGAGGCGTGCCTGGAAGCGGTCGCCGACGGCGTGCGCACCGCCGACCTCGGCGGACACGCGGGCACGAGCCAGTTCACCGACGAGGTGATCCGCAGGACGAAGCAGAAGCTCGAGATCTGGTCGTCGCTCTAGGAGGCCGCGGCCACCGGTAGCTCGGCTCCGGCGAACACTTCCAGGAAGACGCGCGCGATCTCCGGGTCGAACTGCGTTCCGGCGCAACGCTCGACCTCGGCCAGCGCCTCGGTGCGTGAGAGCGCCTGCCGGTAGGGCCGGTCGCTCGTCATCGCATCGAATGCGTCGGCGACGGCGAGCACGCGCGCCTCGACCGGGATCTCCTCGCCGGCCTTGCCCGACGGGTAGCCCTTCCCGTCCCAGCGCTCGTGGTGGTAGAGCACGTACGGGATCGCCTCGCGCAGGGCGGCCATCCGCAGCAGGATCCTCGCGCCGATCTTGGGATGCTGCCGGATCTGGTCGAGCTCGTGGGGATCGAGCTGCCCCTCCTTGCGCAGCACCGCTTCCGAGACGGCGAGCTTGCCGATGTCGTGCAGCGGCCCGCCGATGCGCAGCGACGCGAGCTGCTCCGCGCTCCAGCCGAGCCGGCGGGCGACCTCTTCCGCGAGCGCAGTCACGCGCGCGGAGTGACCCTGCGTGTGGGGATCACGGGCCTCGATCGCCCTGGTCAGCATCGACAGCATCGCCACGAAGCGGAAGTTTCAATGCCGAGCCGCAGATCCCTCTTTCGGGTGACCCGCGGGAAGCCTCCAGATTCCGGTGACGAGCGTCGCGCGCGCGGACCGGCCGAGCAGCGGCAGTCCGAAGCCTTGCTCGATCGTGCGCAGGAGGGCGTAGTGGCTCAGCGGGCTCGTGGAGTACGAGCGGGCGCGCACCAACGGGCCGAGCGCGAGTCCCGGCACGCCCGGGTCGGCAGAGTCGGACTCGTCGAAGACAACGAAGACCGCCGTGCCCGGAAGCTTCAGCAGGGGTGGCAGGAAGCGCTTCAGCCACGCGTCTCCCATCGCGACCGAGCAGTCGTGCATGCCATGGCAGAGATCCGGGACGACGAGCGCGAAGTTGGGCAGGCGGCCGGCCGCCCGGTCACGCGTGAGTTGCGCCAGCGGCACGATCCGGCGTAGCCGCGCCGGGCTTGCGAGAACGCGCCGGAAGTAGAGGAACGGCACGTGCTTTTTCGCGTAGCGGCCGTGCGACGGCCCCGTCCACCCCACCCGCGGCAACCCCTCGGCGTATGCCTTCCAGGTCAGCTCTCTCGCCTCGAGCGTGTCTGCGAGGCTGCGGCCGCCGACCGTGCACCGCGTGCAGTCGCTCGAGATGCCGTGCGTCGAGCCGGAGACCAGCGCGAGGTAGTTCGGCAGGCTCGGGTGCGTAACGCCCCGGTACGCCCTGAGCACCGCTCCTTTCCGCGCGAACGCGTTGAAGGCCGGTGCCTCGGGGTTGCCGAGAACCTTCCCGCGCTCCTTGTTCTCGAGCACGACCACGACGACGTGGTCGAAGGTAGGCACCTGGGGCTGCGCCGACTCGCCGGTCGAGCAGACCACGGCGGCCACGAGCAACACGAACGCCCACCTCACGGCGACTCCACCAGCCGCTTGCGCCAGAAGTGCAAGCCGACCAGGCCGGCCACTGCGAGCACCGTGATCGCGACGCCGCCGATCAGCCCGTAGCGCGCGATCCCGTCCGCGGCCGCCTGGCCCGCGTAATAGGCGACGAGCCCGACGAGCACCGCCCAGCAGATCCCGCCGGCCGCGTTCCAGGCAAAGAACGTCCACCAGCGCATGCGCGAGACGCCGGCCATCCAGGCCGCGGTCACGCGCAGGATCGAGAAGAAGCGCCCGATGAAGATCGTCTTCGGCCCATGGCGCTCGAAGAAGCTCTCGGCCCACGGCAGCGTGCCGGAGGTGATCGTCCAGCGCGTGAGCACGCTGCGCCCGCCCGTGCGCCCGATCCAGTAGCCGAGGTTGTCGCCGATGATCGCCGCCGCCGCCGCGACCGCGATCACCGCCGCGATGTCGAGCCTCCCGCGCGAGGCGAAGACTCCGGCCGCGACCAGCGCGGTCTCGCCCGGCAGCGGCACGCCGCCGGACTCCAGCATCACGATCAGGAAGAGGGCGAAGAGGCCGTAGTGCTCCACGAGCCCGCTCATTCGCCGCCCGTGGGGTAGGCCATCAGGATCGCGTCGAGGTACTCGCCGCCTCGGCGGTAGTGGCGGCGGCGGTACCCCTCCTGGACGAAGCCGAACGACTCGTACAGCGCGATCGCCGGTGCGTTGTGGGCGAAGACGTGGAGCTCGAGCTTGCTGACCCCGTTGGCGCGCGCCCATTCCACCGTCCGCTGGAGCAGCGCCCGGCCGATCCCCTGCCGCCGGTGGCCGGCGGCGACCATCAGGCCCAGGTCGGCGACGTGGCGGCTGGCCGGATGGACGTCGCGCGCGACCGAGAGTCGCGCGACGAGCCCGGCCGGCGCCTCGGCGACGAACACGGCCGCGTGGGGCGAGCGCCGCGCCGCCCGTAGATAGCGCCGCTCGGCGGCCACGCTGCGCCATTCGGCGGTCGTCAGCAGCCAGTCCTCCGGCTCCGAGCTCACTGCGTGCGCGAGTGCGACGAGCTCGGCGGCATCCCCCGGCGTCGCCTCCCGGATCTCGTAGCTCACGCGACCACGACGCCGTGGCCCCCGCGCCTGGAGTCTCCGGCCGCGGCGAGCGTCCCGTCCTCCAGCAGCTCGACGCCCGCCGCGCCGCCGAAGAAGAGGTTCCGGCTCTGCCAGCGGGCGAGCTCGTAGCCAAACGACTCGAGTCGGTCGACCTCGGCCGGGTCGTTCCCGCCCTCGACGTGCACGGGCCCCTCGAGGTGGACCCGCGGCTGCTCGATCGCCTCGCGCACGCCGAGCCCGTGCGCGACGACGTTGACGACGATCTGCATGATCGCTCCGCGCAGCCGCAGCGAGCCGGCACTCCCGACAACCAGCCGCGGGTGGCTCTCGCGCAACACGAGCGAGGGCGCCATCCCGCTCGTGAAGCGGACGCCGGGCCGCGGGTGGCCTCCGGTCGCGGCCAGGTCGAACTCGCCGAGCATGTTGTTCAGCTGGATGCCGGTGCCCGGGACGACCACGCCGGAGCCGGCGCCGGTGGAGGCGGTCAGCGAGGCCGCGTTGCCGCGCCCGTCGACGACCGCGATGTGCGTCGTCCCTCGCTGCAGCTCCGGCAGGCGTGCCCGGATGCGGCCGGCTGCCGTGGCGAGGAACGCCTCGTCGGAGAGCCGGCGCGCGAGCCCGCCGCGGTAGAGCTCGCGGGTGAACGGCCCGCCGCGCGCCGTCTCCTGCTCGCGCATGATCTCGATCAGCTGGGCCATGGCCTCGGCGCTGCCCGGCGGGCCGGCCGGCCCGAGGCGGTCGAGCAACCGGAGGCCGAGCCCGATCAGCACGCCGCCGGTCGAGGGCGGCGGGTTGGAGCGGAACTCGTGGCCGAGGAAGGCCACGCGCACCGGCTGCCTGCGGATGACGCGGTACTCGCGCAGGTCGCGCAGCGTGATCTCGCCTCCGTGTGCCCGCAGGTGGCTCGAGAGCGCCCGGGCCAGCTCACCGCGGTAGAGGTCGTCCGCGCCGTGCTCGGCGAGCCGCTCGAGCGTCTGCCCGAGGTCGGAGAGCACGAGCCGGTCCCCCGCGACCAAACGCGCGCCGTTCGTGCTGTACATCGCGTGCCCCTCGCCGGTGTGGCGCAGGATCGGGTCGAGGATGTCGTGCAGGTACGCCTGGCCCTCGGTCAGCTCGACCCCCTCGCGTGCGTGCGCGATCGCCGGCTCGAGCAGCGTTCGCCACGGCAGCGAGCCGAAGCGGCGATGCGCCTCGCCGAGACCCGCCGCCGCGCCCGGGACAGCGCACGACGCAGCTCCGATCCGGAAGAACTGCGACGACTCGGGCGTGAAGTCGATCCCGACGTTGTCCATCGGCGTCCGGCCGTGCACGCTCAGGCCGAGCCCGGGCACCGTCACGAAGTGGTCGAGCACGCGGGTCGAGTCGTCGCGCGCCCGATGGACGAGCATGAAGCCGCCCGCGCCCGGGCCGGTGAGCGTGCTCTCCGCGACCCAGGAGACGAAAGCCGAAGCGATGCAGGCGTCGACGGCGTTGCCGCCCTCGGCCAGCACCTGGGCTCCCGCCTCGGCGGTGAGCGGATGTCCTGCTGCGACGGCGCCACGCATCACTACCAAGGCTACTGCGGGCGGGCCGATATCCTCGCTTCGCTGCCGTGACGCGAACCTCCGTCCAGCGGGAGGCGACTCTCGCCGCCGGCGCCGCGGCGTCGCTCGCGGCGGCGCTCGTCTGGCTCGGTCCGCCAGGCTCCGACCTGGCCGAGCACGCGTACCAGCGCACGCTCTTTCTGAACGACGGCTTCGCCCTCTGGAACAACTTCTGGTACGCGGGCCGCTACAGCTTCGTCACCTACAGCACCCTCTACTACCCACTCGCGGCGCTGCTCGGGATCCGGCTGCTCGCCGTCGCGACCGTCTCGACGGCGGCGCTTGCGTTCGCGGTCGTGGTCTCGCGGCAGTGGGGGCCGACCGCGCGCTGGTCGAGCCGCACCTTCGCCGTCGTCTGGAGCGGGATCGTCTTCTCGGCCGCGTTCCCGTTCGCGCTCGGGGCTGCGTTCGCGCTGCTGTCGATCTGGGCGCTGCAGTCCCGGCGCACCTGGCGATTCGCCGTGCTCGCGGCGCTGACGCTGGCCGCCAGCCCGCTCGCCTTCCTGCTGCTGACGCTCCTGCTGGCCGCGTTCGGGATCGCGCGCTGGGAGGAACGGCGTGCCCTGCTCGCGCCCGCGCTCACCATCGCCGCGTTCGGCGTCGTCGAGGTCGCGCTCTGGCGCGCCTTCCCCGGCTCGGGCCAGTACCCGTTTTCCTGGCAGGAGCTGCTCGCCGCGCTGGTCTTCTGCGCGCTCGGGATCGCGCTCTCGTGGCGCGTCGAGCGGGCCGGGCCGCTCTGGTGGATGTACGTCGTCTACCTCGTCGCCGTCCTGGCCTCGTTCGCGATCCCGAGCGCCGTCGGCGAGAACGTGCTGCGGATCCGTTACGCCGCGATCCCGCTCGCCGTGCTGACGCTCTCGCTGCGCCGCTGGCGGCCGCTGCCGGTCGCGCTCGGCGTGCTCGCGCTCGCGGTGACCTGGAACGTGACGCCGCCGCTCTTCGGCTACCTCCACGCCCGCAGCGACCCGGCCACGCACCGCGCCTACTGGACGCCCGCGATCGGCTTCCTGCGCGGGCACCTCTCGCCCTCGTACCGCGTCGAGGTGGTGGACACGACCGGCCACTGGGCTGCGGCCTACCTGGCCGAGGCGCAGATCCCGATCGCCCGCGGCGGCTATCGCCAGGACGACTTCCCGCAGAACGAGCTGCTGTACGACGACCTGCTCGGGCCGAAGGCCTACGGCGCCTGGCTGCGGGGGCTCGGCGTCCGCTACGTCGTGCTGACGACCGCGCCGGCCGACTACAGCGCCCGCGCCGAGGCGAGGCTCCTGCGCTCCGGCCGTTCGGGCCTCTGGCGGGTGCTCGAGACGCCGCGGCTGACGATCTTCGCGGTGCCGCGCCCGCGGCCGATCCTGACCGGCCCGGTGCGCAGTCGTGTCGTCGAGCTGACGGCGACCCGTGTGCTGCTCGACCTTCCGCGCGCGGGCGACTACCGCCTCGCGGTGCGCTTCTCGCCGTACTGGCAGGCGCCGGGCGCGTGCCTGACCCGGCGCGAGGATGGCATGACCACCGTTTCCGCCACGCGCCCCGGGCGGGTGCAGCTCTCGTTCCACGTCGGCGCGGCGAGCGCGCTGGCGACCGCCGTGGTCGGCGCCCGCGACCGCGTCTGTGACGACGACTGAGCGTTACGTTTCGCCCGCGTGAGCGAAATGCAGGGCGTGACCGACCCGACGGAGCACGCGTTCCGGCGCCACTACGCCGACGTCTACCGCTTCGTCCGCCGCCGCACGCACAGCGACGCCGACGCGGAGGACCTCACCCAGCAGGTCTTCGCCGACGCTTCGGCCTCGCTCCGCTGCGACGGCCGCCCGCCGATCGCGTGGCTGTACGCGGTCGCGAAACGGCGCTTCGCGGACGCGGCGCGGCGGGACGCGCGGCGGCTTGCGCTGCCGCCGGTGCTGCCTGACCACGCCTCCGAGTACGGGCCCTCCGTCGTCGCGAGCCTGCGGGCCGCCTTCGACCGGCTGCCGGAGTCGCAGCGGGAAGTCGTCGTCCTGAAGCTGCTGCGTGGCGCGTCGTTCGCCGAGATCGCGGCCGCCGTGGGCATCAGCGAGGAAGCGGCGCGGATGCGGTTCTCGCGGGCGCTCAGGTCGGTGAGAGCCGAGCTGGAGAAGGAGGGCATCGAGCCATGACCGTTTCCGACCACGAGGTGCTGTTCGAGCTGCGGCGGGAGCCGGAGCTGTTGGCGATCGCCGACGCCCTGGCCGACACGCTCGGCGCGACCGCCGGCCGGACGAGAGCGCCACGCCGAGCCTGGCTGTCGGTGGCCGTTGCGGCGGCTGTCACCGCCGCGCTCCTCGCCGCGGGCCTCGTGCTGCGTTCGAGCAACGTCGAGCCGACCCTCGTCGACCGCGCGCTCGCAGCGGTCGGCACACAGCCGGTCCTGCACGCGATCATCCGCCAGGAGCTCGAGTCGCGGACGACGCTCGTCGAGCTCTCGAGCGGCCGCCGCACGGCCGTGCAACGGACCGCGCGCACCGAGATCTGGTTCGACAACGAGCGCGGCCTCAAGCACGTGATCACGAACGTCACCGGTGAGCAAACGCACGACGAGCTCTCGACGCCGGAGGGGATCACCTCCGAAAGCGGTCCCGTCTGGACCTGCGCGCGGATCGCCGCGCACCCGGTCGAGGCGACCCGTGCCCGCGTCAGCTGCAACTTCAACGGCGACAACGGAACGATGCCGCGCAAGATCCCGGAGGACCCTCCGGCCGTCGACCCGGCGCTCGCGGGCTTCCTCGACGGCTATCGCGCGGCGCTCGCGAGCGGCGCTGCGCGCCAGGTCGGCCAAGGCACCGTGGACGGGCAGCACGTCTACTGGCTCGAGCTCCGGATCCCCTACCCCTACCAGCCTCAGGGTGAGCCGCCGGTGGACTTGCGCGAGCGGGTGGCGGTCGCGAGCGACACCTACCGGCCGTTGCTGGTCCGCCCGATCACGAACGGCGAGGCCGGCGTCGACTACGACGTGCTCGAGATCGGGACGGTGTCGCGGGCGGAAGCCGACTTCTCGGAGCCGGAGCGCGTGGTGCCCGACCAGCCCACCTCGACACGCTTCCGGGTCACCGGCGAGCTCGAGCTTGCCGAGGCATCGCACGAGCTCGGCACGCAACCGGTCTGGGCAGGGGCGGAATTCGACGGCCTGAAGCTCGCTGCCGTGCAGCGGCAGGAGGTCACCACTGGGTGGGGGCCCGACAGCGGCGTGCCGCCGCGGGTGACGCCGGTGGTCGCGCTGATCTACGGCGACGTCGTCCGCCGGCATGCGACAGCCGGCTCGATCACGATCGTCGAGTCCACCGAGCCCTTCTCGGTCTGGGCGCTGCCGACAATGGCCCCGCCCACCGGCTCAATGAGCGTCAGCGAGATGGGCTGGGGAACCCTGCGAGTCGGCGACGTCTACGTCCAGGTGATCGCCGCTCCGCTCGGCGGCGGCGCGAGCGACCGGATTGTCGACTTCGCGCGGAGCCTCGTGCCTGTGCCGTCGGGTTAGCTCTGCAGGAAGCTCGGCGGCTCGAGCGAGTCTTCGTCCGGTGCCTCGGCTCGCATCGTGATCCGCCGCTGGGCCGCACGCGTGCCGAAGCCCGTCGCCACGACCGTCACCCAGACCTGGCCCGTGAGCCGGTCGTCGACGGTCGCGCCGAAGATGATGTTCGTGTCGTCGGTCGCGGCTCCGCGCACGACCTCGGCGGCCTCGTTGACCTCGTAGAGCGAGAGGTCGTCGCCGCCGGCGATCGAGAGCAGGATGCCCTTCGCGCCGCCGACGTCGGTCTCGATCAGCGGCGAGCGCAGCGCCCGCTCGGCCGCCTCACGCGCCCGGTTCTCGCCGGTCGCGGAGAAGCCGATGCCCATCAGCGCCGTGCCGGCGTCCTTCATGATCGTGCGCACGTCGGCGAAGTCGAGGTTGATCAGGCCGGGCAGCGTGATCAGGTCGCAGATGCCCTGGACGCCCTGGCGCAGGACGTCGTCGGCGATGCGGAACGCGTCCAGCATCGACGTCTCGCGGTCGAGGACCTCGAGCAGCTTCTCGTTGGGGACGACGATCACCGTGTCGCAGTTCGCCCGCAGCGCATCGACGCCGTCGGTCGCCTGCTTGTGGCGGCGCGTTCCCTCGAAGCTGAACGGCGTCGTGACGATCCCGACCGTCAGCGCGCCGAGCTCCTTGGCGATCCGCGCGACCACCGGCGCCGCGCCGGAGCCGGTGCCGCCGCCTTCGCCGGCGGTGACGAAGACCATGTCGGAGCCGCGTAGCGCTCGCTTGATCTGGTCGTAAGCCTCCTCGGCGGCGCGTCGGCCGAGGTCGGGGTCGGCGCCCGAGCCGAGGCCTTCGGTCAGCTCGCGGCCGATGTGGATCTTCACGGGCGCGTCGCTCGTCTGGAGCTGCTGGATGTCGGTGTTGGCGGCGACGAACTCGACCTGCGAGATGTCGGCGTCGATCATCCGGTTGACCGCGTTCAGCCCCGCGCCGCCGACACCGACGACGCGGATGACCGCGATGTAGGCGCCCGGCTCGGGCACGCGGTGCAGCCGCGGCGGCGGCTCGGGCAGCGGCTCGAGCTTCGGCCGCGGTGCCTCGCGCTTGGGCTCGGGGGCGCGCTCGGGCAGCCGCACCGGCTCGGGCGGTGGCGGTGGCGTCGGAGGCGGCGCCTCCTGCTCCCACTCGGGAACGTGCTCGACGGTCTGCTCGGGCGGCTCGACCGGCGTCGGCGCAGGCGGGGTCTCCGCCGGTGCGGCCTCGGCCTGCTTCGCCTCGGGCTCCGGCTCACGGCCTTCCTTCTCGGCCTGCCGCTGCGCCGCCTCGGTCGCGCGGAAGAGCTCCGCCAGCGGGCCTTCACGCATGCTCGCGCGCCTGCGCGCCATCGAGCACCTCCTTCGCGAGGTCGCGGTAGGCCTGGGCGGCGCTGCCGCTGGGGTCGTATTTGAGGACGGACGTGCCCTTCACGGGGGCCTCCGCATAGCGAACGGTCTTCTTGATCTTCGTGTCGAAGACGAGGTCGCCGAAATTCTCCTGAAGGATCTCCACCGCCTCGCGCGAGTGCAGCGTGCGGCTGTCGAACATCGTCGGGAGGATCCCCTCGATCCCGACCTCCGGGTTCAGGTTCTCGCGGATCATCGAGAGCGTGTTCTCGAGCTGGACGAGCCCGCGCAGCGAGAGGTACTCGCACTGGACGGGCACGATCACGCCGTTGGAAGCGACGAGCGCGTTGATCGTCAGCAGGCCGAGCGACGGAGGCGTGTCGATCAGGACGTAGTCGTAGGTGTCCTTCACGGGCGCGAGCGCCTTCTCCAGCGCGCGCTCGCGGCCGATCATGCTCGACAGCGCGAGCTCTGCGCCGGCGAGGTCGATCGACGAGACGGCGAGGTCGACCTCGGTGTGGTGGATGACTTCCTGGATCGGGAGCCGGTGGACGAGCACGTCGAACATCGAGCGCTCGATCGTGTCCGGGTTGAGCCCCTGACTCATGGTCAGGTTGCCCTGCGGGTCCAGGTCGCAGAGCAGCACCCTCAGGTTCTGCTCGGCCAAGGCGACGCCCAGGTTGAGCGTCGTCGTCGTCTTGGCGACGCCGCCCTTCTGGTTCGCAAATGAGATCACTCGTCCCATCGGCGGTCCCTGGGCGGTTTCGGTCCGGTTTCCCGGTCGCGGAAGCAGGCGTGCGAGCCCCATCGAGCCCCTTTCTTCGCTCTCATGCTAGCGATACCTCCGCAGAGAACCAGCGATTTTCCGCGGTCTCGGTTCGGGCCGGTCGATGCCTGGAATGTACGGCGGGGACAGGACGAACCTCAGCTGACGAGCCGGAGGAGCGCGGTCGCGACCGCCGCGACGACCACGACCACGGCCAGGGGCGCACGGGCCGCGATCGCGACCGCTCCAGCGCCGACCCCCGCCAGCCGCGCATCCAGGACGAGCTCGTTGTCGCCGCCGACCGTCTGTGTGACCACGAGCGCCGAGAGCAGCACCGGCGCCAACAGAGCGGCGACGCGCGCGACCGGCTCAGGGAGCTCCCGGTCGCCGAGCAGCACCGGCCCGGCCGCCTTGAACGCCCACGTCGCGATTCCGACGACCAGCACCGCCAACCAAACCGCGCTCACGGCTTGCTCCTGCGGAGCCCGAGCAGGCAGGCGGCACTCGCGGCCACGATGGGCGTCCCCGGCGGCGTGACCGGGATCAGCACCAGAGCGATCGTTCCGCCGACGAGGGCGGCGAGGGCCGCTCGCGGCGCACGCAGCTGCGGCACGAGCAGGGCGAGGAAGAGTGCGGGGAACGCGCCGTCGAGGCCGAGGCTCTTCGGGTCGCCCAGCGCGTCGCCGGCGAGCACGCCGACCGCCGTGCCGCTGACCCAGGCGCCGTACAGGAGGAGCCCGGCCCCGAGCAGGATCCGTCGGTCGAAGCGGCCTCCGCCCCGGCTCGAGAGCGCCCACGACTCGTCCACGATCAGTTGTGACTCCACAAGGCGGCGCAGGCGGGGGCCGCGGAAGAGCCGAGCGACCGAGATCGAGATCGGGGCGTAGCGCGCGTTCAAGAGCACGGCCGCGACGATCGCCGCCGCCGCGCCACTGCCGGCGCCGAGGATCGACGTGAGCGCGAACTGCGCCGAGCCCGCGAACGTGGTCGCCGAGAGGACGAGCGGCGCGAGCACGCCCATCCCGGAGGCCCGCGCGAGCAGCCCGAACGAGGCACCGAAGAACCAGACGGTCGCTGCGACCGCGATCGCGGCGCGGATGCCGTCGCGGTAGCGCGTCTCCAAGCCCAATGCCGTCGAGGACACGCCCAATCATGCCCGCCGCACCGCCCTTCACCGCACAGCGGCCAACTCGGCGAGCGCGTCGCGGCAACGCTGGAGCGCGGCGTCGGCGAGCTCGACGCCTCCCCGCTCCGCAGCCGCCCACGCCTCGGCCTCCGCGAGCAGCTCATGTACTTCCGCGAGCAGCGAGCGCGGCGGCGCGCCCTCGCGCTCGAGCGCCTCGATCCGGCTCAGCCGCCGGAGCACCGCGCGTGCTTCGTCCATGTCTCGAACGTAGCCGGGCAAATCGCACGCGTGTGTGTCCGGACCGTGTCGAAAGGGATACGGTTTCTCCCCAGCGTGGCCGCCAGTCCTGACCGCGATCTCGGCGAGGCCCGCGCCGCGATCGACCGCGGTGACGCCCGCGCCGCCCTCAAGAGCCTCGACCGTGCGCGCAAGGGCTACTCCCGTGCCCTCGACACGGAAGGCCTCGAGCACGTGCTCGACATGGCGGCGCTCGTCGACGCGTCGGATGAGCGCGCCCGAGTCGACTGCGAAAACCTCGTCTACGCCGTCAAGCAGAACCTCCGCCAGGAGAGTCGCCGCCGGGCGCGGCAGCTCGGCCGCCCCTGGACCGATCCCTTTCCGGATCTTCAAGCCCCCACCGAGCACACCGGATTTGTGTTCACGCGCGGCGTCAAGCTCTGGATCGGGATCGGCGTCGCGGTCGCGGTCGCGGCGTTCGTCGGCTTCGTGCTGGTGGCCGCCCTCGTCGATACCGGCCCGGAAAACCCGGTCACCCTCAGGCTCACGAACGACACCGGCCGCTCGGTCACCGTGCGCAAGTGCAACGGCGCGAGCTGCGACACCGGCTCCACGAAGCGGGTCGACCCCGGCGAGCAGGCCGAGGCGACAGTCGACGCAAACCTCCTGGTGCAGGTCTTCCGGCTCGAGTGGCCAGGCCCGGACGAGTGCCTCCCGCTTCGTGTCCACGACGCCTATCAGCGGATCGGTGGGAGCGGCGCGCTGGGGGCGAGCCTCTCGCAGGCGACACCGTGCCCGGGCACGACAGTGCTCCCGAGGCGCTCGGACTCGGAGAATTCGCAGCTCTAGAAGCTAGGAGGCGAGCGCGGCGAAGTAGCCGGCCGGCCGCGGCCGGATGCCGACGAGCGCGTCGTCGAGCGTCGCCACCAGTCCGACGCGGTCGCCGTGGGCGAGCGTCTCTACGACCGCCTTGCGCACCGCATCGGCAGCGCCTGCTCCGGCCGTCTCGCCCCGCGCCAGCCCGCGGAGCCGCTCGAGCTGCTCGGCACGGTCGCGCGCGGTCTCGCCGAGCAACACTGCCGCTCGCACCGAGGCCGCCCACAACCCGTCGGGGCCGCCGAGCAGCGCGGTCAGGGCCTCCCGCAACTGCTCCGAGCGGAACGGCTCGGCCGCGAACAGCGACAGCTCCCAGCGGTCGAGCGCCTCGGCGAGTTCCGGATCCTCCTCGGCGCGCCCTAGGCGAGCGAGCAGGTCCGACGCGAGCCGCGCGCGGAAGGAGTCGAGCCGCGTTGGCTCGCCTGGCGGCTCCGTCGCGGCGATCGGCAACATCGGGCGGATCGCCAGCGGCCGCCAGTCGAGCCGCTCGAACAGCACCGGGCCGGCGGCGAGCGGGGATGCGGTCGCCAGGCGCAGCGCGCTGACCGCATCGGCGAGCTCACCGGGCGCATCCGGGGCGCGCGGCTCGTTCGGCAGGAGCGCACGCTCGAGCTCGAGCACGCAGAGCCGGTCGGGCTCGGTGCCGAAGCCCTGAGGCAAGAGACCGTTGGCCTCGGGCCAGTGGGCAGCCAGCTCGCCCGCAGCGGCGACCCGAATCCGCAGGCCGCCCGCGAGCTCCACCTGTGCCCCGAGCGAGATCCCGACGAGCGGCGCCACGGCAGCATAGGTCCGGCGCTCGCCGAGCAGCGAGCGCTCGAGCTCGGCGTAGGCGCGATCGAACGCCTCGTCGCTCCAGTCGAAGCCCCCGCAGGCCTCGGCGACGTCGGCGAGCAGTGGCAGCACGATCGTGCGCAGTAGTGGCTGGTCGTCCGCCTTGCCGGAATGCGCCGCAGCGTAGATGGCCGCCGCCGGCTCGCGACCGAGGTCTTCGACCGCGAGCTTCGCGTCGGCGAGCGCACTCAGCCGCTCGGCCCGCGCCTCGACGTACGAGCGGGCGAGCGGGCGGTACTCGTACAGCGAGCTGGGCCCGCGCGACGCGTGTTCCTCGAACGCGAACGGGAGCTCGTCACCGCCGGCGACATCGTCCGCGAGCAGCGAGAAGCCCGCGAGGCAAAAGCAACGCAGAGAGCGGTAGAGGTGCGGAGCGCGCACAGCCACGAGTAGCCTCTACGCGCCGGGCGGCTCCTCTCCTCTTTGGCAGCCCGGACACCAGTACGCGGTGCGATTGTCGTCGCCCTGGCCGCGCGAGCGGATCGGCGTGCCGCAGCGCAGGCACGGACGGCCGGCGCGCCGGTAGGCGGCGCGCTTTCCGCCTGGACTATCGAGGGCAACGCGCATCAGGCGCGCGGCTTCGGCGAGCACGCGCTCGAGCTCCTCGTCGGTGACCTCGTCGAGCCGCAGCCACGGCGAGAGCTCGGCCCACCAGAGCGACTCGGCCTTCCAGACGTTCCCGATCCCAGCGACCAATCGCTGGTCGAGCAGCGCGTCGCCGAGCTCGCGGCGTTGATGCTCGCGGCGCAGGTTCGTGATCATGCCCGCGAGGTGGGGCGGCTGCGCCAGGATGTCCGGGCCGAGCGGGCGCGTGCCACGCCCGGTCAGCTCGAGCACCGGGCCGTTCCAGAGCAGCGCCTCACGGTCGGCGCCGCGCAGCACGAGCCACGGCTTGCCGTGCCGGTCCGCCCCGCGCTCGACCACCTGCCAGCGGCCGTTCATGCGTAGGTGGCTGCGTAGCACGAGCTCGCCCTCGAAGCGCAAAAGCAGGTTCTTGCCGATCGCCTCGACCGATTCGAGCCGGCGCCCGTCGAGCCGCTCTGCCGACACCGCCGCCGCGCCACGCGGGTTCGGCGTCTCGACCGCCACGCGTTGCCCGACCAGCGCCTGCAACCGGCGGGCGGCGCGGTGGAGCGCGTCTCCTTCGGGCATGGCGGCGCTACCCTAGCGACGAGGTGCTCCGCGGAATCCTCGTCGGCCTGATCGCCGTCGCGACAGCGGCGGCCTGCGGCTCGCAGTCCTCGAGCGGCACGGGCGGCAGTGGCGCCTTCGGCACCGTGCAGATCTCACCGGCCTCACCGGTTTGCCGCGCGGGGACGCCCTGCACGCGGCCGGCCAGGCGCTTTCGGCTCGTCTTCTCTCGCAATGGGCGCAGCGTCACCGTGACGACCGACGCGCACGGGCGCTATCGTGCGCCGCTCGAGCGCGGGCGCTATTCGGTCCGGGCGGCGAGCGGTCGCAACACCGGTCCCAAGCAGGGACTACAACCGGCGGCGGTGACCGTCCCGCGCGGCCGCTTCGCGAGGCGCGACTTCATCTACGACGCCGGTATCCGCTAGGCGCGTAGGACCGCTCGTCGCGGCCCGGCGACGAATCCCGCTTCCAGCAGTAGCGGCAGAATCTCGGTGTCGCCTACCGGCTCGCTGTCGAAGCGCTCGACGGCGAGCCGCTTGGCGCCACCGGCCTTGACGTGCGCCACGAGCGCCGTGATCGCCGGGCGCAGCCAGTCCTCGTCGGGCTCGCGGAGCGGGACGAGCGAGCGGCCGCCGCGCTCGACGTAGAGCGCCGGCTCGCCGCCGAGCAGGACGACGTGGGCGCCGGCCACTCGCGCCGCGCGGGCGCCGGCCCGTTTCGGCCAGGGGATCGCCGCGCCGTACGGCTGCGCCGGATCGGCCGCGGCCAGCACGAGCGGCTCGGCCTCCTCCCCGTCCTTCGGCCGGAGCTCGCGCAGTCGCTCGACGGCGCCGCCGAGCGCGAACTGCGCCCCGCCGAGACCTTCGACGAAGTAGCCGCGCCGGCAGAGGCCGAGTGTCTCGAGCGCCTTCAGCTCGCCGTAAACCGCGCCGTAGCCGCCGGGGATGCCCTCGCCGCGGACGCCGTCGCGGGTGACGATGCCCTGCCGTTCGAGCAACAGCTCGGCCAGAGCGCGCCGGTCGGGGCGGCCGGGGAAGAGCCGGGCGGTCAGCGACCAGCGGCCCTGCGTGGCGGTCACCTCGCCGGCGCGGCGGCGCGAGAAGCGCCTCGGTCGAGGACGTGCAGCCTGCGTCTTGTAGCGCCGCGCCGCGCGCAGCGGCGTCCAGGCGTCGTTCGTAACCTCGCCCGCCCAGACAAGATCCCAGAGCGCGGGCAGCGCCTCCTCGGCTTCGAGCCCGGTGTCGAGCAAGAGGTCGTGCCAGAAGAGCGCGCTACGGCCGAGCGCGGCTCGCAGCCGCTCGTGGATCTCCTTCTCCGGGCGGTCGGCCGCGGGCGGCTCGCCGAGCGCGGGTGCGTCCTCGCGGAAGTAAACCGCGACGCGGTCGAGGCCGGCGCCGATCCAGACCACCTCGCCCGAGGCGCAGAGAGCGTCGAGCTGCTCCGGCCGGTAGCCGGGAACCCGGCGGGGCAAGACGTCGCTTTCCCAGAGCGGAACCGGCAGAGCCAAGTCCTGTAGCGGCACGAGCGCTTCTCGCAGCGATGCGCGGCGACCGATGCCGTGCCAGGTGGGCAGGAAGCGTCCGAGCGCCGCCTGCTCGGCCGGCTCGACCTCGCGCCGCAGCGCCGCCAGCGATGCTCGTCGCAGCCGACGCAGGACCTCCGGGTCGCTCCACTCGCGCTCGCTCCCGCCCGGGCGCAGCTCGCCCCGCACCAGCTCGTCCCGGCGCTCGAGCTCCCGCAGCACCGGCTCGACGTCGCGGCCGAAGCGCTCGTTCGCCTCGGCGGTCGTGAACGGCCCGCGCGAGCGGGCGAAGCGGCGCACCAACGAGTGCAGCGGCTCGTCGTCGGCCTCGAGGAAGACCTCAGGCAACCCGCCCGGAGGCATCGCACCGACAGCGTCGCGGTAACGCCCGGCGTCCTCGGCCGCGATCAAGCGCTGTTCGCCCGCGACGCGGACGTGGACGGCGCGACGCTCGGCCAGCAGGGGCTCCGCCAGGTCCCCGGGGTATTCGCCCTCGCGCAGGTCGCCGCGGCGGCGGAGCAGGTCGTGCAGCTCGTCGGGCGAACGGGCGCCGCCGCGCAGCTGTTCCTCGACTTCTTCGAGCGCGCCCGGGTCGATCAGGTCGCGCAGCTCTTCCTGGCCGAGGAGCTCGCGCAGCAGATCGCGGTCGAGCGACAACGCCTGCGCCCGGCGCTCGGCGGCCGGTGTGTCGTCTTCGTACATGTAGTTGGCGACGTAGTCGAAGAGCAGCGAGGCCGCGTAGGGCGACGCCGAAGCCGTCTCGACGTCGACGAGATCGATCTGCCGCGTGCGCAGCCCCTGCAGCAGCCGCTTCAGCGCTGGCAGGTCGAAGACGTCCTGCAGGCACTCGCGGTAGGTCTCGAGCACGATCGGGAACGCCGGGTAGCGGCGGGCGACCTGTAGCAGCGACTGCGCCTTCAGGCGTTGCTGCCAGAGGGGCGTGCGCTCGCCGGGCCGGCGCCGCGGGATCAGCAGCGAACGGCCCGCGTTCTCGCGGAAGCGCGCCCCGAAGAGCGCCGTGTCGCCGAGCTCCTGCGTGACGAGCTCCTCGATCTGCTCGGGCTCGAGCAGCACCTCGTCCACCGGCGGCGGTGCGTCGGCGTCGGGCAGGTGGATCGCTATCCCGTCGTCCGACCAGATCGCCTGCGTCTCGAGCCCGAGCGACGCCCGCAACCGGGCGCCCAACGCGAGCGCCCACGGCGCGTGCACCCGGCCGCCGAAGGGCGTCAGGATGCAGAGCCGCCAGTCGCCGATCTCGTCCCGGAAACGCTCGACGACGACGGTTCGGTCCGACGGGACGGCTCCGGTCGCACCTTCTTGCTCACGCAGGAAGGTCAGGAGGTTCGTTGCGGCTCGCTCGTCCAGCATGTGCTCGGATTGGAGCCGCGCACTCGCTCGCTCGTCCGAGAGCGCCACGAGCTCCCGCGAGGTCGCTCCAATGGCTTCCCCGAGCTCGTACGGCCGGCCCACGCCCTCGCCCTTCCAGAACGGCACGGCGCCCGGAACCCCGGGAGCCGGCGAGACGAGCACTCGGTCGCGCGTGATCTCCTCGATCCGCCAGGTGCTCGCGCCCAGCAGGAACGTCTGCCCCGCGCGCGCCTCGTAGACCATCTCCTCGTCGAGCTCGCCGACGCGGCCGCCCCCGTCGACCAGGTGAACGCCGAAGAGCCCGCGGTCGGGAATCGTGCCCGCGTTCGTGACCGCGAGCCGCCTCGCACCCTGACGGCCCTTGACGACGCCGGCCGTGCGGTCCCAGACGACACGCGCCCGCAGCTCGGCGAACTCGTCGGACGGGTAGCGCCCGTCGAGCATGTCGAGCACGTTCTCGAGCTGCACGCGCGAGAGATCGGCGAACGGATACGCGCCGCGCACCAGCTGGTGCAGCTCCTCGACCGCGATCTCCTCGTCGGCGCAGATCGCCACGATCTGCTGCGCGAGAACGTCGAGCGGGTTGCGCGGGATCTTCGTCTCCTCGATCCCCCCCTCGAGCATCCGCTTGACGACGACCGCCGACTCGAGCAGGTCGGCCCGGAACTTCGGGAAGATGCGGCCCTTCGAGACCGCGTCCAGCTCGTGGCCGGCGCGGCCGACCCGCTGCAGCCCGCGCGCGACCGACTTCGGCGACTCGACCTGGATCACCAGGTCGACGGCGCCCATGTCGATCCCGAGCTCGAGCGATGAGGTGGCGACCAGGCACGGGATCTCGCCCTTCTTCAGCAGCTCCTCGACCTCGACGCGCTGCTCGCGCGCCAGCGAGCCGTGGTGGGCGCGCGCAATCTCTTCCTCGGCAAGACCGTTCAGCCTGAGCGCCAGGCGTTCCGCAAGCCGGCGGTTGTTGACGAACACGATCGTCGAACGGTGCGCCCGCACGAGCTCGAGGATCTCCGGGTAGATCGAGGGCCAGATCGACTGCTGCTCCTCGGGCTCGCGCATGTCGTCGAGCGGGACGACCACCTTCAGGTCGAGCTCCTTCGCGCGGCCGGCGTCGACGAGCTCGATCTCGCGCCCGCCCGAGACGAAGCGGCCGATCTCCTCGAGCGGCCGTTGCGTCGCCGAGAGGCCGACCCGCTGAATCGGCTTACCGGTCAGCCGGTCGAGCCGCTCGAGGCTCAGCGCGAGGTGCGCGCCGCGCTTCGTGCCCGCCACGGCGTGCACTTCGTCGACGATCACCTTCTCGATCCCGCGCAGCGTCTCGCGCGCCTGCGAGGTGAGCAGCAGGAAGAGCGACTCCGGGGTGGTGATCAGGATGTCGGGCGGGTTGCGCACCATCGCGGCACGCTCCTTCTGCGGCGTGTCGCCGGTGCGGACGCCGACGCGCAGCTCCGAGCGCAGGCCGGCCAGCGGGCCGCGCAGGTTGCGCTCGATGTCGTAGTTGAGCGCCTTCAGCGGTGAGACGTAAAGCAGTCGCAGGCCCTCCCCGGGCGACGGGTTGAGGCGGTCGATCCCGTAGAGGAAGGCCGCGAGCGTCTTGCCCGAGCCGGTCGGCGCCTGGATCAGTGTGTGCCCGCCGCCGGCGATCGCCGGCCAGCCGAGCTCCTGCGCCGGCGTCGGGCCCTCGAAGGCGGCTTCGAACCAGGCGCGCGTCTCGGGCGAGAAGACGTCGAGCGCGCTCATGCCGGCAAGACTACCTCCCGAACGCGTGTTCGTGTGTCACGGAACCGTAACGTTCAGTCGACAGATGGCCGGCCTGCGCGAGCTGCTCGAAACCTCGGTTCGTGACGGGACCGTTCCCGCGGCGGTCGCGCTCGTCCAGCGGAACGGACAGGTCGAGGTGGAGGCGGCCGGCGAAGCTGCCAGAGATTCGCTCTTCCGCGTCGCGTCGCTCACGAAGCCGATCACGTCCGCGGCGGCCATGCTCCTGGTCGACGAGGGTCGGCTCGCGTTCGAGGACCCGATCGGCGAGTGGCTCCCCGAGCTGACTGCGCCCGTCGTGGTCCGGCGCCCGGACGCGCAGGTCGACGACGTCGTCCCAGCCGAGCGCCCGATCACGGTGCTCGACCTCCTGACCTCCCGGGCCGGCTGGGGCTTTCCGTCCGACTTCTCGCTCCCCGCAGTGCAGCCGCTGCTCGCGGCTGTGCAGGAAGGGATGCGCGACCCGCACAGCGTCCCGGCCCCGGACGAGTGGCTTGCGCAGCTGGCACGGATCCCGATGCTGCGCCAGCCCGGCGAAGCCTGGCTCTACAACACGTGCTCCGACATTCTCGGCGTCCTCGTCGCGAGGGCCTCGGGCCGGTCGTTCTCGGAGCTCCTGGCCGAGCGCCTGTTCGAGCCGCTCGGCATGAGCGATACCGGCTTCGCAGTGCCGGCCGAGAAGCTGCAGCGGCTCGTGAGCTACCACGCCCGGGACCCCTCGGGCGAGCTCTCACTCGTCGAGTCGCCCGACCGCGACTGGACTGCAGAGCCGGCCTTTCCGTCCGGAGCCGGCGGGCTCCTGTCGACGGCGGACGACTGGCATGCCTTCGGGCGCATGCTGCTCGGCGACGGCCCGAGCATCCTCTCGGACGAGTCGGTCCACACGATGACCACCAACCACCTGACCGATGCCCAGCGTTCGGCGAGCACGCTGTTCCTGGAAGGCCAGGGCTGGGGTTTCGGCGGCTCGGTGGACGTCGAGGCAGTCGACCCCTGGAACGTCCCGGGCCGCTACGGCTGGGTCGGCGGCACGGGGACGGCGGCGCACATCGTCCCGGGCACCGGCGCCGTGTCGATCCTGCTCACCCAGGTCGCGATGATCGGCCCGACGCCCACTCCGCTCATGCGCGACTTCTGGCGATGCGCGGCGAGCCCGAGCCCCGCCTAAGCCTTCCTACAACCGGCGGGCACACTCTGGCTCATGGCACCGACCCTGAGGGCGCGCGATGGCCGGGACGAGGACGGTTCCGGTGGGTGGGCACGTCTACTCCGTCGTGAGCGTTGCCCAGCAACCACGCTGAGCTGTCAGCCGAGCCCCCCGGCGTAGTGCCGCCACGTCGCCGCGAAGCTCGTCCTCGTCGAGTTGCCCTGGCTCGTGCTCGGGGAACGGGAACGGCCAGCCCGGCTTCGGGTCGTCTGCGTAGCGCGGGATGACGTGCGTGTGCAGGTGCGGCAGTGAGTTGCCGAGCACGTCGTAGTTCAGCTTCACCGGTTGCAGGTGGAGCTCGAGCCGGCGGCCGGCCTCGAGCACCTCGAGCCAGTACTGCGCGGCCTCCTCGGGGGAGAGCTCGGTCGGCTCGGCCACATGGCGTCCACGCCAGACGACGACCGTGTAGCCGCGCTGGATCTTCGCGCGCTGCAAGTACGCGTCGGCGACCTCGCCGGCGAAGAAGCGGATGCCGTACTCGGTCTCCTCGGGCCGGCCCTGCGCGCACATCGGGCACCCCACCCCGCGCCTGACCTCGTAGAACTCCTTCGGCCACTTCACGCCGGCGACGCTAGCATCGACCCGTGTCCGAGACGCCCGAACAGTTCTACGAGCGCACCAAAGACGCGCTGCGGATGCCGCCGGTCGAGGAGTGGGAGACCTTCCCGTTCGACGGCGAGCTGCGGCCGCGTGGCTTGCGGCCACCCGCGGAGGACGAGAAGTCGCGCTACGGCGAGGGCGGGATCGACTGTCGCGCCTGCGGCAAGGTCGCCGACGACCTGATCTGGGAGGACGAGCACTGGCAGCTGACGGCGATCGGGCCGACCGGGCTGCCGATCGTGGTGATCCTCGAGCCGAAGGAGCACTACGACATCGAAACGTTGCCGCCCGAGCTGTCGGCGGAGCTGGGGCCGCTGCTGCAGCGGATCGAGCGGGCGGTCCGGGCCGCCGGCGACATTGGCCGCGTGCACATCGGTCGCTGGGGCGAGGGCAGCGAGCACCTGCACTGGTGGTTCATGGCCCGGCCGGCCCGCATGCGTCAGCTGAGCGACAGCTTCGCGGCGATCTGGGACGACATCCTGCCGCCGGTGCCCGATGACGTCTGGCGAGCGAGCATCGCGAAGGTCATCGCCGCGCTGGGTTGAAGCGCGTCAACGTCAAGGGCACTTCCGGCTCGGGCAAGTCGACCTTCGCGCGCGAGCTCGCCGAGCGGCTGAGCGTGCCGTACGTCGAGCTCGACGCGCTCCACCACGGGCCGGATTGGTACCAGCCGACGGCGGAAGAGTTCCGCGCCCGCGTCGTCGAGGCGATGGCACAGCTCCCCGACGGATGGGTGATCGACGGCAACTACGAGGCCAAGCTCGGCGACACGGTGATCGGACCGGCCGACACGATCGTCTGGCTCGACCTGCCGCTCATGCTCAAGCTGCGTCGCGTCGCACGGCGGACGGGCGAGCGGATCCGCGACGACGTCGAGCTCTGGAACGGGAACAAGGAGACCTGGCGCAATGCGCTCTGGGGCCGCGAGTCGCTCTTCGTCTGGATGGTGCGCGGGCACTTCCGCCACCGCCGCAACTGGCCGCGGCTTTACGCGGACGACCCGCGCTTTATCCGGTTACGCTCGGTCGAGGAGGCTCGCGCATGGCTCGATTCGACGTCCTGATCCTCGGTGCCGGCGCGGCCGGCTGCGCGCTCGCGGGGCGTCTCAGCGAGAACCCGGACCGCAGCGTCTGCCTGGTCGAGGCCGGGCCGGACTACGGGCACCTCTCGGAAGGCCGCTGGCCGGCCGACATCCTCGACCCGCGCTGGCTCGCGCTCGAGTCGCACCTCTGGGCGCGCGACGACGAGGACGACCGCTCGCAGGCCCGCGCGCGGATCCTCGGCGGCTGCTCGGCCCACAACGCCTGCGTGCTGCTCGAGGGCGCGCCCTCCGACTACGACTGGGGCGGCGATTGGTCGTACGAGGCGTTCGCTCCTTACCTGCGCCGGGCCTACGAGAGGCTGCGCGGCCATGTGCTCGCCGACGACGAGCTGACGCCCTGGCACCACGCCTTCCGTGACGCGGGCGGCGAGGGCTCGATCGTCCATCCGGTCAACATCGTCGACGGCGTCCGCTGGCACACCGGCTTCGCCTACGTCGACCCCGCTCGCGCGCGCGAGAACTTGACGATCCTGCCCGACACGATCGTCGACCGGGTGTTGCTCGAGGAGACCCGCGTGGTCGGCGCGCTCGCGGGCGGCCGCGAGCTGCAGGCCGAGACGGTGGTCGTCTCCGCGAGCGCCTACGGCTCGCCGGCGATCCTGCTGCGCAGCGGCATCGGCCCCGGCGGCAAGGTCGCACAGCTGCCGGTCGGCGAAGGGCTCGTCGACCATGTCGGCGTGAGCTCGGCCTGGGCGCCGAGCGAGCGCCTAGTGGCCGAGACCGCTGCCCACGAGTCCGAGCACGGGCTGTACATGGGCCAGGTGACCGTGGCCGCGTCGAGCCATTCGTGCCCGCCGGGCGTGCGCGACCTGTTCGTCTTCCCCTCGCTCGAGGTCGGTCCGGAGATCAGCGGCGCCGCGTTCGCGATGAAGCCGCGCTCGCAGGGCTCGGTGCGGCTGAACGGGACCGACCCGGAGACGCCGCTCGCGATCGACCATGGCTTCCTGCGCGACGAGCGCGACGTGGAGGTGGTGGTCGAGGGCTTCGAGCGGCTGCGCGAGCTCGCCGCCTCGCCGGCGGTGGCGCCGTATGCGGGTGTCGAGCTGCGGCCCGGCAAGTCGGTCGGCGCCGAGGAGCACGTCCGCGCGACGGCGCGCGGCTTCTTCCACCCGGTCGGCACGTGCGCGATCGGGAGCGTGCTCGACGAGCGCTGCCGCGTGCTCGGCTTCGAGAACCTCTACGTGGTGGACGCCTCGGCGATCCCGGACATCCCCGCCGCCAACACGAACCTGACCACGGTCGCGCTGGCCGAGCGCGCCGCGGAGTGGCTGTAGGATCGAGCCGTGGCCGCCACGAAACCGGACCGGCTCCACTACACCGGCAACGACGAGGCCGACGCGCTGCTCGCGCACGATCCGTTCGCGCTGCTCGCCGGGTTCGCGCTCGACCAGCAGGTGCCGGTGCCGACCGCGTTCCAGGGCCCGCTGAAGCTCAAGCAGCGGCTCGGGACGCTCGACCCGGGGCAGATCGCCGCCACCGATCCCGGGCGGCTGGAAGAGGTCTTCCGCGAGAAGCCCGCGATCCACCGCTTCCCCGGCAACATGGCTCGGCGCGTCCAGGATCTGGCGACGGTGGTGACCGAGGAGTACGGCGGAGACGCCGAGCGGGTCTGGCGCGAGGCCGCCGACGGCGCCGAGCTGCGCGCGCGGATCTCCGCGCTGCCCGGCTTCGGCGAGATGAAGGTCAAGGCGCTCGGCGCAGTGCTCTGGAAGCGCTTCGGCATCCCGGCGGCCGAGGAGCTCGACCCCGGCCACCCGACGCTCGGCGACGTGGACTCGCCCGAGGCGCTCGAGGAGTACCAGGCCAAGAAGCGCGCGCACAAGGCGAAGATGCGCGCTCAGCAGTAGCGCTCCGCGCGCCGATAGGGAAGGCGTGAGAGCCGCCGCTGTTGCCGTCGTCCTCACCGCGCTTATGTGCGCAGGCGGCTCCGCGTACGCGCTGCGAGTGCCGGCAGCGCCGACGTGCCACGTCTTCCCGGCCAGCAATCCGTGGAACAAACGGGTCGACAAGCTCCCGGTCGCGCGCAACTCGGCCGCGATCATCGCCTCGATCGGGACGGGCACCGGCCTGCACGCCGACTTCGGCTCGGGCCTCTGGGACGGCTCGCCGATCGGGATCCCGTTCGACGTGGTCACGCACAGGACACCGCGGGCCAAGGTGAGCTTCGAGTACGCCGACGAGAGCGACCGCGTCGGGTACCCGATCCCGAAGCACGTCCACGTCGAGGGCGGCAGCGACCACCACGCCCTGCTGGTCGACCGCGACGCCTGCCGTCTCTACGAGCTCGGCGGGCTCGAAAAGCAGGGCGGCCGCTGGCACGCCTGGGCCGGCGCGACCTGGAGCCTGCGCTCGAATCACGTCCGGCCCGCCGGCTGGACCTCGGCGGATGCGGCCGGACTGCCGATCTTCCCCGGGCTCGCACGCTGGGACGAGGCCAGGCGCGGGGTGATCGACCACGCGCTCCGGTTCACGGTCGAGCGCACGCAGCGTGCCTACGTCTACCCCGCCCGGCACTACGCGAGCTCGCTGACCGACGCGAGCCTGCCGCCGATGGGCCTGCGCGTGCGCCTGAAGGCGAGCTTCGACATCCGGCCGTTCCCGCGCCAGGCGCGGATCGTGCTGACCGCGTTGAAGCGCTACGGGATGCTGGTCGCCGACAACGGCTCGGATTGGTACGTCAGCGGCGCGCCGAGCCCCGGCTGGTCGAACGACCAGCTGCACACGCTCGGCCGGGTCAAGGGCTCCGACTTTGAGGTTGTGGACACATCGAAGCTGCACCCGAGCTAGGTCGGGCCGAGGCGCTTTGCCTGCTCGACGGCCTGGTCGGGCGACTCGACCGGGTCTCCGTGGCCGGGAAGGAGCTGCGAGACGCCGAGGCCGGACAGCCGGTCGAGCGAGTCGAGCGCCTGCGCCACGTCGTGCGTGAGCGCCTTCGGCATCAGCTGCGGCCCGCGCGCGCCGGTGAGCGGGTTGTGCGAGCAGATCGCGTCCCCGGCGAACGCGACCCCGGCCGACGCCGCGACGAGCACGCAATGCCCGTCCGTGTGCCCGGGCGTGTGGACGGCCCGCAGGCCTCCCGGCACGTCGAGCTCGGCGCCGCCCTCGAAGGTCCGCACCTCCTGGATCGGGCGCGGCTTGATCGCGCCCTGCCGCGTCAGCTCCCAAAGGAGCTTCCAGGCCGCCGCGTGACGCAGGTACGGCGTCAGCGAGCCCTCGTTCTTGCCCAGCGCCTTGGCGGTCCTCGCAAGCTGCTCGTCGCCGGAATGGACGTACACCGGCACGCCCAGCTCGCTGCGCAGGATCTCCGCCACGCCGACGTGGTCGGCGTGCGCGTGGGTGAGCACGACCGCCTTGACGTCCGACTCCTCCCGCCCGAGCTCGCGGCAGCCGGGCCCGAGCTGGTCGCGGTATCCCGGCGCCCCGGCGTCGACGACCGTGACGCCATCCTCGCCCGCGAGCAGGAACCAGTTCACGAGCGGGCTGCCGAGCCGGACGACGTGGTCGGAGAGCTTCGCGATCACGACCGCCTCCTTTCCAGATCAGCCAAAGCCAATCGCGCCGCCCAGTACCCGCACATGCCGTGCACGCCGCCGCCGGGCGGAGTCGCGGCAGAGCAGAGGTAGATACCGTCGAGCGGGGTCGCATACGCGCGCAGGGTCGGCCGCGCGACCAGCTGCGGCAGGTCCATCGCGCCGCCGTTCAGGTCGCCGCCCACCAGGTTGCGGTTGTGGGCCTCCAGCTCGGCCGGCCCGAGCGCGGAGCGCGCCAGCACGAGCTCGCGGAACCCGGGCGCGAAGCGCTCGACCTGCGCCTCGATCCGCTCGGTGAGGTCCTCCTCGCACCCGTTCGGCACGTGACAGTAGGCCCACGCGACGTGCGTTTCCGCCGGCGCGCGGGTCGCGTCGAACAGCGTCGGCTGGACGAGCAGCACGAAGGGCCGCTCGACCGTCCGGCCCGACCACGCCCCCCACTCCGAGTGCGAGATCTCGTCGAGCGTGCCGCCGAGGTGGACGGTGCCGGCGCGGCGGCACGCCTCGGCACGCCATGGGATCGGGCCGTCGAGCGCCCAGTCGACCTTGAACGCCCCCGGGCCGTGGCGGTAGCGCAGAAGGCGCTGCTCGTAGCGCCCGGGCAGGCGCCCGCGCGCGAGCCGGACGAGCTCACGCGGGACGACGTCGGCGAGCACGAGCCGGTCGCGCGGCAGCTCGTCCACGCGCGAGCCGGTCACGATCGTGCCGCCGAGGCCGCGCACCCGTTCTGCGAGCGCGTCGCTCAGCGCGGAGGCACCGCCGCGGGCGAGGGGCCAGCCGACTGCATGCGCCAACACGGTCAGCGCCAGGCCGACGCCCGCGCTCGGGCGGCGCTCGAGCGGCAGCATCGAATGGGCGCAGTGGCCGGCGAACCACGCGCGTGCACGCTCGGTCTCGAACAGCGACTCCGCCACGGAGCGCGAGTCACCGAGCGCGGCCTGCGTCGCCCTCGCAAGCGCACCCGGGCCGACCGCCCTCAGTGTGCGCAGCGTCCGCCGCGTCGGAGGCAGCAGCCGGCCGAGCACCGTGGGCGAAAGCTCCTCCCAGGCGTCCACGAGCGGCTCGACCAGCCGGCGATACGCGGCGCCGTCGCGCCCGAGGCCGTCCGCGGTCTCCGCGAGCCCGCGCTCCAGCATGACGGCCGTCCCGTCGTCGAGCGGGTGCGCGGCCGGCGCTTGCGGGTGGATCCACTGCACGTCGAGGCCGAGCGTCCGGAAGAACGGCGACCCCGCCGCGAGCGGGAGCACGGTGGCGCAGACGTCGTGGACGAAGCCCGGCAGCGTCAGCTCCTCCGAGTGGAGGCCGCCGCCGACCCGGTCCGCGGCCTCGCGCACCTCGACCTTCATGCCGTGTTGGAGCAGCACGATCGCCGCCGAGAGGCCGTTCGGCCCCGAGCCGACGACGAGGGCGCTACTCACTCCGGAGCGCGCGGAGGGCCGGCCGGAGCGCCTGCCCACCCTTGAGCACCGGCTCGAACAGGTCGCCGTGCTTCTCGACGCGCTTGAGCGCCTCCTGCATGCCGAAGTCGCGCGGCCGCACCTTCGGGCCCAGCTCCTCCCAGCGCAGCGGCGTCGAGACCGGCGCGCCCGGCTTAGGCCGCACCGAGTAGGCCGACGCGATCGTCTTGCCGTGGCCGTTCTGGCGGTGGTCGACGAGCACTCCGCGCCGCTTCTTCTTCAGCCATTCCGTCGTCACCAGCCCGGGGTGCTCGGCCTCGAGCCCTCGCGAGACGAGCTCCGCGAGCTCGTAGGTGTCCTTGTAGGTGGAGCGCCGAGTGATCGGCACGAGCACGTGGATCCCGTCGGCCCCGCTCGTCTTCACGTACGAGCGCAGCTCGAGCCGCTCGAGCGCCTCGTGGACGAGGTGCGCGACCTCGATCGCCTGCGCGAAGCCGTTGCGCGACTCCGGCGGATCGAGGTCGAAGACGACGTAGTCCGGCCGCTCGGGCTTGTCCACGCGCGAGTACCAGGCGTTCATGTCGATGCAGTTCATCTGCACCATCCAGACGGCCGCCGCCGGCTCGTTCACGAGCGCGAAGTCGACGAGCCGCGAGCCGCCCTCCCTCGGCCAGGTCCGGAACTGCCGCGTCGGCACCCACGACGGCTTGCCCTTCGGCGCCTGCTTGGCGAAGTAGGGCTGGCCCCGGATGCCGTACGGGTAGCGCTTGAGCGTGAACGGCCGGTTGCGCAGATGCGGCACCATAGTGTCGCCGATCGCGGCGTAGTAGTCGGCCAGGTCGCGCTTGGTCACGCCGTCGCCCGGAAAGAGGAGCTTGTCCGGGCTCGTCAGCCGCACGCGGCGGCGGCCGACCTCGAGCTCCACGTCAGGCACGGCGCGTCCAGTGGAGCTCGGCAGTGACCTCGAGCCGGTACGACGGCTCGAGCAGCGCGAGCACCGCGCGCTTCAACTCGTCGCGCTCGGCGGGCGGAAGCGAGGCGGCCGCGCTGACCGTGGCGAAGAGATCGACCACCTCCTTGCCCGAAAGCTGCTCGGTGCGAGCGAACGCCTCCTCGGCGAGCGGCGCGAAGGACCCGCCCGCGAACGCGTCGAGCGGATCCGCCATCTCGGTGCGTGCGGCCGCCCGGCCAGAGCTGACGTAGATCTCGTCGAACAGCACCTGGGCCTCCGCGGGAAGCGGCGGGTCGAGCGTGTTCACGGTCCGATCGTCGCCGTCGCTCCACCAGTGGTTCCAGAGCAGCGCGACGCCGCCGCCTGGCCGGACGACCCGCGCGAGCTCGGCGACGGCGGCCGGCCCGTCGAACCAGTGGAAGGCGTCGCCGACGAAGACCGCGTCCGCGAAGTCGTCCGGCAGCGGCATCCGCTCGGCCGTCCCTGCGAGCACCCGGATGTCGGCCGAGCGCCCGGCCAGCACGGCGCGCATCTCGTCGTTCGGCTCGACGGCCACGACCTCGGCGAACCGCGGCGCGAGTGCGCGCGTCAGCTTGCCCGAGCCCGCGGCCAGGTCGACGACGCGTGAGCCGTCGTCGAGGCCGAGCACCTCCGCGGCGCGATCCAGCGCCTCCGGCGCGTACTCGGGCCGCACGTCGTCGTACTCCGCGGCGATCCGGCCGAAGCTGAAGGCGAGCTCAGACACGGCGGGTCCAGTGAGCGACGGTGCGGATCCGGCGGCGCACCTCGTGGTCGGCGGGCACGAGCTCCTGCAGTCGGGCTGCGAACGCCGCCCGGTCCTCCTCCGGCTGGTGGGCGATCGAGCTGACCGAGAGCAGGTTCGCGATCCACTCGTCGCGCGTGTTGAGGACGTCGCGCTCGACCTCGGCCTCGCGCAGCTCCTCGAACGGGCCGTCCTCGATCGGTCGCCGCCACTCCCCGGAGAGCACGCGCGGCAGGCCCGGCACGCCCCCGCGCTCGAACGCCTCGTCGATCACGGCCTCCGCTTCGTCGCCGAGCTGCGCGAACTCGACCGGGATGTTCCAGAAGATCACGAGCGCCCCGCGCGGACGGAGAACGCGGGCGATCTCGCCGACCGACTCGTCCGTGGCAAACCAGTGGAACGCCTCGGCCGAGAAGACCGCGTCGACGCTCTCGTCCTCGAGCGGGATCGCCTCGCCATGACCGGCGAGGGCCTCCGCTCCCGGCACGACCTCTTCCAGCACGGCGCGCATCGCGTCGTCCGGCTCCACCGCCACGACCCGAGCGAACCGCGGCACGAGCTCGCGGGTTAGCTTGCCGGTGCCGGCCCCGAGGTCGAGCACCTCAGCGCTCGCATCGAGCCCGAGCTCGGCGACCATCTGGTCGAGCAGCTCCTCCGGCCAGCCCGGCCGGCCAAGCTCGTACTCGCGAGCCGTGCGCCCGAAGGCATCGGGCGGGGCTTCTCTAGCCAACGCCGGCGAGCAAGGACGAGCGCTGCTCCTTGACCATCTCGCGCGCGATCACGAGCCGCTGGATCTGGTTCGTGCCCTCGTAGATCTGCGTGATCTTCGCGTCGCGCATCATCCGTTCGACGGGGTACTCCTGGATGTAGCCATAGCCGCCGAGGATCTGCACCGCGTCGGTCGTGACCTCCATCGCCACGTCCGTGCAGTAGAGCTTGGCCATCGCGGAGATCTTCGACAGCTCCTGCCCGTCCGCGCCCTCGTCGATCAGCTGCCCGCACTTGTAGAGCAGCCCGCGCGCTGCCTCGCACTTGGTCTCCATGTCGGCCAGCATCCCGGCGATCAGCTGGTGCTGGACGATCGGCTTGCCCATCGTCTCGCGCGTCTGCGCGTACTCGAGCGCGTAGTCGGTCGCGCCCTGCGCGAGGCCGAGGCCCTGCGCGCCGATCCCGGGCCGCGAGCGGTCGAGGATCCGCATCGCGATGCGGAAGCCCTCGCCCTCCTCGCCGAGCAGGTTGTCGGCCGGGATGCGGCAGTCGTTGAAGAAGATCTCGCCGGTCGTCGAGCCCTTGATCCCCATCTTCGGCTCGATCCGCCCGACTTCGAAGCCGGGCGCGTCGGCCTCGACCACGAAGGCCGAGATCCCCGCGTGACCGGCGTCCGGGTCGGTCTTGGCGAAGACGACGTAGAGGTGCGCGACGCCGGCGTTCGTGATGAAGCGCTTGCCGCCGTTGAGCACGTACTCGTCGCCCTCGCGGCGGGCCTCGGTGCGCATCGCGGCCGAGTCGGAGCCCGAGCCCGGCTCGGTGAGCGCGTAGGCGGGCAGCCACTCGCCGCTCGCCAGGCGCGGAAGCCAGCGCTCCTTCTGCTCGTCGCTGCCGGCGAGCTTGATCCCGAGCGAGCCCAGCTCCTGCACGGCGAGGATCAGCCCGGTCGTGGCGCAGACCTTCGACAGCTCCTCGATCGCGACGAGCACCAGCAGTGCGCCCGTGCCCGTGCCACCGTATTGCTCCTCGAACGGCAGCCCGAGCAGGTCGTGCTCGCGCATCAGCTCCACCAGGTCCCAGGGGAACTCGGCCGACTTGTCGATTTCGGCCGCGCGCGGGGCCACGCGCTCGCGCGCCAGGTCGCGCACCAGGTCGCGGATCTCGCGCTGCTCGGAGCTCAGCGGGTCGGCCGGCACGGCGGGAGTCTAGCCCCGCCATGCCGGCGTCCCCACCTTCCCTACGCCGACGGCACCACGCAGCTGTCGTCTGCGGCGGCGCAGCTGAAGATCCGCGGGTCGCCCTGTCTCAGCCAGATCTCCGGTGTCGCAAGCGGGATGAAGAAGCGGTCCGCATCGGTGTCCTTGACGTTCGGGTCGGTGAGCGGAGGCCGCCCGTGGACGATGAAGCCCACGCGCTTCGTGTCGTCGGCGATGCCGATCACGTGCTCGGCGCCGTAGGCGTCGACGCCCTCGAACGGCGTCGGGCTCGTCCAGTCGGCCGTCGCCTCGCCCGAAGCGAGGCCGTCTCCCCACAGGTGCAGCCCCCAGGCCGGGTAGGCGCCGTCCGGCCGCTTGTAGTGGATGATCGCCGTCGTCACCCGCGCCTGGACGATAGTGACCGTCCGCGTGTCGCTCGTGACGGTCTGCCCCGGTGCGTACGTCAGCACGGCGCGGTAGGTCACATGCGCGCCGTCGGCGAGGCTCGAGGTGTCGTCGAAGATGGTGTAGACGGGCGAGGAGTCGTCCGTGCCCACCGTTGTGAAAGGGCCGCCGTCGACCGAGCGCTCGAACGTGACGACGTAGTTCGGGTGCTCGGGCGTGGCCGTGGCGCGCACCTCGACGATGCCGCGTACGCGCTGCCCCTCGTTCGGCGCCTCGAGCGTGATCGCCGGCGGCGCGACCACCGAGCTCCGCACCGAGCTCGAGCGGGTGTGCTCGGCGTCGTCGAGCACGATCGCGCGGTACTGGATCGTCGTGCCCGGCGCGACGTCCGAGACGTCGTCGAAGACGCGGTACGGCGCGTTGTCGTCGGTACCGACGTCCCGCCAGCGGCCGTTGCCGACCTTTGCGAGGAAGGTCACCTCGTAGAAGGAGTCGCCGGAGACATCCGCGCGCACCTCAAGCCGATCGCGACCCATTTCCGGCACAAGGAGCGAGACCGGCGGTGCCTCGTGGCTTCGTGGGATGTGCTTCTTCGAGCGGTACACGACCGTCGAGAGCGGTCCGACCGTGACGCCGAGCCGCTTGTCACTGCCGCTCCATAGCCGGTCGGGGCCGTCGCCGTAGATTCGCTCCCAGCGGCTGTTCGGAACGAACGTCGGCACCGACGCCGAGGCCCCCTGCTCCGAGTTGTTCAGTGCGACCACGTACTCGTAGCGGTGCTCGCGGTCGATGCGCGAGAAGGCGTAGATCCCTGGGGACGGCGAGGAGTAGCGCACTTGCTCCGCCCCGTCGCGCAGCGCCGGGTTCTGCCGCGTGACGTCGGCGAGCAGCGCGAGCTTGCGGTAGAGCGGGTGCGATAGGTCGAAGTTGGCGTCCATCGGCGTGGCGTCCGAGCCGATGTCGTCGTTGTTACCGGCCCCGTCGTCACCCGGGATCGGGTCGCTCAGGTTGTTGTACTGCAGATCCTGCGACGGGAACATGTCCTGCCGCGCGTCCTGGTCGCCGCCCGCGCCCGTGAAGCCTTGCTCGTCCCCGTAGTAGACGACCGGGTTGCCGCGCGAGAAGTACATGAGCTCGTGCGCCAGCTCGTCGCGCCGCAACAGCTCGTCCTCGGTCGCTCCGGGGTTCGCGTTGCGGACGAACATGCCGATGCGGCCGCGGTCGTGGTTCCCCAGGAAGGTCGGGAGGTTGTAGACGTTCGAGTCGCCGTCCGTGTACCAGTCGTCGTCGGCGAAGAAGTCGCGCAGCCCGTCGGTGGGCGCCGATTGCGCGGCGAAGCGGGTGGCCGCCGTCTGGAACGGGAAGTCGAGGACGCCCTGCACCCTGTCGTGCGTCATGTAGTGCGAGGTGATCGGCCGGCTGAAGTCCTCGGCCACCTCGCCGAACATGTAGAAGTCCCGGATGCCCTGCGACTTGGCGTAGCCCTCGATCTGGGGCGCGAACCTGAGCCAGAACGCATCGTCGACGTGCTTCATCGTGTCCATCCGGAACCCGTCGATGCGGAAGTCGTGGATCCAGGTCTTGTAGATCTCGATCATCCCCTCGACGACGCGCGGGTTCTCGGTGAACAGGTCGTCGAGCCCGAAGAAGTCGCCGTACTGGGAGTTTTCGCCGGTGAAGGTGGTATCGCCGCGGTTGTGGTAAAGGCTCACGTCGTTCAGCCAGGCGGGAACCTTCACGTCTCGCTCCGCGTCCGGCACGCACGGGTGGTAGGGAAAGCTGCTGAATGCGGCGGGCGGAGCCGAGCATGACGGCTGACCGGACGGCGCGAGTGAGGGGAAGAAGCTGCCGCCCGCGAAGTCGCGATCGTCGAAGGGGGTCCCGCCGGACGTGCGGTACGGCGACTGGTCCTTCGACACGTAGGGCATCCGGCCGCCCTCCGTGTACTTGATCACGTCCGCGGTGTGGTTGGTGATGATGTCGAAGTAGACCTTGATCCCGCGCGCGTGCGCGGCGTCCACGAGATCGCGGAGATCCTGATTGGTCCCGAGGTGCGGGTCGATGCGAGTGAAGTCCGTGATCCAATAACCGTGGTACCCGGCCGAGCGGTCCTCGGGCTGCACCGCCTTGTTCTTGAAGCTCGGCGTCAGCCAGAGCGCGGTCGTGCCGAGGCGCTTGATGTAGTCGAGCTTCGCGGTGAGGCCCTTGAGGTCGCCGCCGTGGTACCAACCCTTTCCGGTCGGGTCGAAGCCGGACTGTCCTGCGCCGGTCCCTGGCGGGAGGCCGCCGTTGTCGTTGGCCGGATCGCCGTTCTCGAAACGGTCGGCCATCACGAAGTAGAAGTTCTGGTCGGTGACCGGCTGGCGCAGGCTGTGATGAGCCGCAGGATCGGCGTGCGGGTTGCCCGAGTCGTGGACGGGCCATTCGCGACCAAGCGCGCTCGTGGGGACTGCGAGCAGCGCGAACATCAGCAGAAGGGCTACTCGACGGACGGCAGACATAGCTGACCTCCTCTCACCGGCGCGGCCGGTGTGGCGGCGTAGAAGATCAGTTGTAACGCATATCGCCGCGAGTTGCACGGCGCAAGCCGCTGGGCGCGATGCGATGCTCGCTCAGGACGGACTGCCGTGGTGCACGGCCTCGACGTTGTTGCCGTCGGGGTCGCGGACGAACGCGCCGTAGTAGCCGGGGTGGTAGTGCGTGCGCAGCCCGGGCGGGCCGTTGTCCTCGCCGCCGGCTCCGATCGCGGCCGCGTAAAAGGTGTCGACCGTGTCGGCGTCGGGCGCCGCAAACGCGATATGGATGGCTGACGCCGGCTCGCCCTCGCGGATCCAGAAGAACGGCTTTCCGTCACGCGCGAAGCCGCCCATGCGGCCCTCGAACTCCATCCCGAGCTCGAATCCCAGCGGCGCGAGAGCCGCGAGGTAGAAGTCCTTGCTGCGCAGGTAGTCGCGCACCTCGATCGCGACGTGGTCGATCACACCTGCAGCCTACCCCGGGAAGATTTGCGGCTCACCAGGCGTCGATTGGTCATGGAAGCCGCCAGTATTCGCGACGAGTTACCCAAGCGCCAGCGCGTCGTCGTGCCAGCGATCGCGCTCGTCGCCGCGGCGCTGCCCCTGATCGGGCTGGTCTCGCTGCTGCTGCGGGCGCAGCTTGACCCCCATTTCGAGAACTACCGCGTGCACTTCGTCCTCTTCGGCCTCGTCGGAACGCTCGCCTTCGTGCTAGGGCTCTGGGCCGGCGAGGCGGCAAACCGACGCGGAGATGCGCGCGTGCTGCTCCTCTCGCTCGCCTTCATGGCGACCGGAGGCTTCATGGGGCTCCACGCGCTCGGAACGCCGGGCGTTCTCTTCAAGGGCGACCACTCCGGCTTCAAGGTCGCGATCCCGGTCGGCCTGCTGGTCAGCGCCGGGTTCGCGGCTGCCTCCGCATTCGTCGACCTCCGACCGGGCATCGGGGCGCTCGCAATCCGCCACCGCCGGTTCCTCCGGGCGAGCGTATTGCTCGCAATGGGCGGCTGGTTCGTCTGGACGGTCGCCAACCTGCCGCCGCTCGACGGCCCCAACAGCGAGGCAGCGCGGGGAACCCTGCTTACGGTGCTCGCGATCGTGGGGACGGTCGTCTACGCGGCCAGCGCGGCGCGCTACTGGACGATCTCCCGCGCGCGGCCGACCCTGCTGCCGACCGCGGTGATCGCGTGCTTCGTGCTGCTCTCAGAGGCCTTGATCGGCGTCGCGCTCACGGGCGAGCGCAAGTGGCACGCAAGCTGGTGGGAGTGGCATGGCCTGATCGTCGCCGCGTACCTGGTAATCGGCTTCGTCGCCCAGCGGGAATGGCGCGACGAACGGTTCCGGGACCTCTACCTGTCGTCGACGCGCGAGCGGCACCAGGACGTCAGCGTCCTCTTCAGCGACCTCGCCGGGTACACGGGCTTCGCCGAGCGTTCGAGCCCGGCAGAAGCCGCCGCCGTGCTGCAAGCGTACTGGGGCACGGCCGCGCCGCTGCTCACGCGCCGGTTCGGCGGCGACGTCGAGAAGTTCATCGGCGACGGTGTTGTCGCCGTCTTCAATCGCACCGGCGACCAGCCCGACCACGCGAAGCGCGCGTCCTGCGCGGCGCTCGCGCTCCAGCGCGAGTTCGCCAGCCTCGCGGCGGAGCACCCAGAGTGGCCGCGCATGCGCGTCGGCGTCAACAGCGGCGAGGCGGTGGTCCGCGAGATCGGCGGCGAAGGGCATGTCGCATACCCGCTCGTCGGCGACACGGTCAACACCGGCGCGCGCCTCGAAGGCCTCGCGCCGGTCGGCGGAGTGCTCATCGGCGCCGAGACGTACGGCCGGCTGCCCGACGAAGCGGTAGTCGAGGCCAAGCCGGGGCTACGGGTCAAGGGCAAGGACGAGGCGGTCGACGCCTACGTCCTGCTCGCACTTCCCTGCTGACGGGCCGGGGGAGCACGCTCCCGGCGTAGCGTTTCCAACGGCTCAGAAGTGGCAGTTCAGTGGGTCCGGCTTGTCGATCTTGCGGTCGGTGCCCTTCGGCAGGAACTGCACCGCGATCGTCTCGGCCTGCACCGTTCCGTTGTTGCGGAGCATGTGCACGTCCGCCTCGCCCTCATCGGTGAACGACTGCCCGGCGGTGTACACGTGCGGCGTGCAGGCCGGGTCGTTCCCCAGGTAGTTCGTGATCTGGCCGGCCACCACGAAGATCAGGCTCGGCCCCGCGTGCGAGTGCCAGCCCGACGTGCCGCCGACCTCGAACTTGTTGTCGATCACGTAGAAGTCGGAGAACCCGTGCGTGTGCAGGCGAGCGCGCCAGGCCGGGTGGTTGGCGCGGCCGGAGAGGCTCAAGGAATCGACCGCCAGCGCCTTCGCGAGGGTGGTGGTCGACTGCCCTACGGCCGGTGTCGCGAGGACGTTCGCTGCATACGCACCCAGGCCGGCCAACACGACCACGAGAGCCCACAGTGCCTTCTTCATCGCTCCTCCTTTCGCTTGACGGCGAGAGGGTCGCCACGCTGCGTCAAGACGACTCCTCCGGGGCGACCCTAGAAACGTCGGCCTAAGCCGAGGCAAAATGGGAACAAGAGAATGGCTAGCGGGTCGCAGCTGAGGGTCTTCCTCGCGGGGCGCGTCGCCGTCGAAGCCAACGGTCACGTGATCGACGAGGCGCGCTTCCCAGGGCGGCAAGGCCGGCTGCTCTTCGCGTACCTGGTGGCCGAGCGAGGAAGGGCTGTCCCGCGGGACGAGCTCGCGGAAGCGCTCTGGGAGAACGCGCCGCCTGCGACCTGGGAAAAGGCGCTGACCGTGATCGCGAGCAAGCTGCGCGGCCTGCTTACGGACAGCGGGATCGACGGCACGAGTGCGCTGACCGGTGCCTTCGGCTGCTACCGGCTCGAGCTGCCCGAGGGGACTTGGGTCGACGTCATCGCGGCGGCGAACGCGGCGGCGGGCGCGGAGCGCGCACTCGCGGCAGGCGACCTTCCAGTGGCGAAGACGGAAGGCATGCTGGCGGCGTCGGTCGCGCAGCAGCCCTTGTTGCCCGGCGACGATGGAGCATGGGTGGAGCAGAAGCGCCGCGAGCTGATCCAGGTCCGTGTGCGGGCTCTGACCGTCCTCGCCGACGCGTGTCTGCGCTCCGGCGACGCCTCGGAGGCGGTGACGTGGGCGGAGCACGTGACGGCGCTCGAGCCGTTTCGCGAGACGGGCTACCGGCGGTTGATGGAGGCGCACGTCGCGGCCGGCAACCGCGGCGAGGCCCTCCGGGCGTACGAGCGTTGCCGGAGGCTCCTCGCCGAGGAACTGGGTGCCTATCCCTCGCCGGAGACCGAGTCGCTCTACCGGAGCCTGCTCGACGTCGTCCCGGCCCAGGCACCGGCCGCGGATGTTGCGGACGCGCCACTCGCGAGAGGAGCAGCCGCCCGCAGACCGGTTGGCGGGCGGCGGGCGGCGCTGCTCCTTGGGGCCGTGCTCGTCGCCGCGGTGAGCGCGGCCGCGTTCGCCCTGATGAGTCGCGGCGGGCACGCAGCACCGCGGGTTCTGCCGAACAGCGTCGTGCGGATCGACCCCCAAACGCTCAAGGTGACACAGGTCGTCCGGACGCCCGATGCGCCCGATCTGGTCGTGAAGGCCGGCGGCTTCGTCTGGCTCACGAGTCACGTTCTGCGCGACAGCGTCTCGAGCGCATTACGGAACGCGGGCGACCGAGCGCTCACCCGAGTCGACCCGTCGACGGGCAAGGCGGTCGTCGTCGGAGGCGGGCTCGCGCCGTGCGGCTTGACCGCCGACCCCTCGGGCGATGTCTGGGTGGCGAACTGCTATCCCGCGAAGGCCGGGCCACGGGACGACGTCGTGCGGATCGATGCCCGAACGCTCGCCTTCAAGAAGACGCTGCTCGTCGCGGGTGGGTCCGGCTTCCTTCGCGGGATGACCTACGGCGGCGGTTCGCTCTGGGTGACCGAAATCTTCGGCGGAGTGAACGAGGGGAGCGTCACGCGGGTGAATCCGCGGACAGGCGCGCAGCGGAAAGTCGACCTGGCAGCCCATACCCCTGCGGGGCTCGCCTGGTCGGAGGGGTACGGAGACCTGTGGATCGACGACTTCAACGACGGCAGCCTGACCCGGCTTCACGACGCAACTGGCGCACTTAGAACCGTCTACGGCGTCGGCGGGAACCCCGGCTTCTCGGTTGTCGACGGCAACGTCGTCTGGGCTGGAGACTGGTCGGCCCCCCGCGTCGTCCGGCTCGACGCGGTCGGACCGCCCCATGCGCACAGCGTCGATTTGCCGGTGAACAATTCTCTGGCCGATGTGTGGACCGTCGCCGCGGGCGCGGGCGCCATCTGGGCAACGACGCCTCGCGACGGCGCGGTTTGGCGAATCGACCCGAAGACGAACGCGGTGACCCGGGTCGGCGTCCCGTTCCTGCCCTCGGGCGTCACCGCGGATGCAAACGACGTCTGGCTGACGGTGCGCGCGAAGTGAGCCGCGCCTAGGCGGCGGGGCGGTCGTGGAAGACGGCCTCGATGTTGTTGCCATCCGGGTCGAGCACGAAGGCGCCGTAGTAGCCCGGGTGGTAGCGGGAGCGCTCGCCGGGCGCGCCGTTGTCGCGGAAGCCGGCCTCGAGCGCGGCTCGGTGGAACCTCTCGACTGTCACGCGGTCGGGAGCCGGAAAGGCGAGGTGGACGTTCTCGGTCACGGGCTCGTCCTGCACGAGCGCGAAGGAGCGCGTCTCGCCGCCGACGTGGAATCGACCCGGCTTGCCGTCGAAGACGTGCAGCCCGACCACGGGCGCGACGGTCTCGTAGAACAGCCTTGACTCCGTGAGATCGCGGACGCGGATCCAGAGATGGTCGAGCCGGTTGGCACCCTCGCGCGGCCGGGCACGGTGGACGGCCTCGAGGCTGTTTCCGTCCGGATCGCGCACGAAGGCCCCGTAGTAGTCCGTCGCGTACTCGGGGCGCTCACCGGGCTCGCCCTCGTCGGGATGGCCGGCCGCCGTCATGGCCCGCCACCACGCGTCCACCTGCTCGCGCGAGTCCGCCACGAGCGCCAGGTGCAAGTGCCGCGTCGCCGGCCGATCCTCGCGTGTGGCGGAGATCGACAGGTCCTCCCACTCGAAGAAGTGCGGGCCGCGGTAGGGCTCGCCGTAACCGAGCTCATCGAGCGCCAGCTCGTAGCAGCGGCGCGACGCCTCGAGGTCGTCGACGCGCAGCGTGACGTGATCGAAGATGTCCAACACGGCAAGATTGTCTCAGTGATCCTCGAGAACGGCGTCGTCCGCACGATGGAGCCCTCGCTACCGCTGGCGCGCTCGCTGGCGATCGCGGGCGAGCTGGTCGCGGGTGGCGTCTCCGCGCACGAGACCGCGCTGCCAGGGCCGGAGCGGATCGACCTCGGCAGCCGCTGCGTCCTGCCCGGCTTCACCGACTCGCACGTGCACTTCCCGACCTGGGCGATGGCGCAGCACGAGGTGCGGCTCGAGGGGACGCACTCGCTCGAGGAGGCGGTCGCGCGCGTGCGCGACTCACTGGACACCTCGACCGGCTGGGTGCGCGGCCGCGGCTGGCGCAGCGGCGACTGGTCACCGTCGGTCGAGCCGACCAAGACCGACCTGGACGCGATTGCGCCCGACCGGCCGGTGGCGCTGATGGCCCGCGACTCGCACTCGGTTTGGCTCAACTCAACCGCGCTCGCACGGGCGAACAGCGACCTGCAGGTTCCGGGCGGCGTAGTCGAGCTCGACGAGGGAGGCGAGCCGACGGGCGTCCTGCGCGAGGAGTCGTGCTGGCACTTCCGCGACCGCTACATCGAGACCACCGACGACGAGTACGTCGAGGCGATGCGCGCCGGGGTCAGGCTCGCGGCCTCGCGCGGGGTGACCGCCGTGCACGACAAGGACGGCTGGCTCGGCGCGCTCCGCTTCTGGCAGCGGCTCGATGACGAGGGATCGCTCTGCCTGCGCGTCTGGCAGTCGCTGCCGGCCGACTTCGCGGGCGAGCTCGCCCAGGTCGACGTGCGCAGTGGCTTCGGCGGGCCGCTGCTGCGCGTGGGCTACCTGAAGGCGTTCATGGACGGCACGCTCGGCTCGCGGACGGCGCGGATGCTCGACGGCTCCGGCGTCGAGATCACCAGCCGCGAGCAGTTCGAGGAGTACGTGCGCGCCGCCGCCCGCGCCGGCTTCCCGATCGCCGTCCACGCGATCGGCGACCTGGCGAACCGCGAGGCGCTCGACGCCTTCGAGGCGACGCGCGACGCCTGGCAGCCGCTCGGCCTGCGCCAGCGGATCGAGCACGCGCAGCTGCTGGCGCCCGAGGACGTGTCGCGCTTCGCCGAGCTCGGGATTGCCGCCTCGGTGCAGTTCAGCCACGCGACTTCCGACCGCGACCTGGCCGACCGGTTCTGGGGCGGGCTCGAGAGCGAGCCGTACGCGTTCCGCTCGCTGCTCGACTCGGGCGCGGTGCTCGCCAACGGCTCCGACGCGCCGATCGAGGAGCTCGACCCGCTGCTCGGGATCCGCGCGGGAGTGGCCCGGACGCTGGACGAGCGCGAGGCGTGGCGCCCGGGGCAGGCGCTGACCGTCGAGCAGGCGCTCCACTCGACCACGGTCGCTCCGGCCTGGCTGGCGTGCGACGAGCGGCGCCGCGGCAAGCTCCTCCCCGGCTACCTCGCCGACCTGGTCGTGCTCGACCGCGACCCGTTCGCGTGCGAGCCCGAGGAGCTCGGCGAGGTGCAGGTCGTGGCGACGATGCTCGGCGGCGCGTGGACGCACAACCCGCCGCCCTGGTGAACTTTCCGTTAAGCCGCTAACAGGGTAGTGGGTCAGGTTGAAATCTCACGGTTCGCCTTTCGCGTCTTGGCGTACCTGCCGCGCTTGATCGGCGTGGCCTCGGCTTCTTCCAGCAGGCCGACCAGCTCGTCCAGAGTCCAGACGTGATCGGCAACGCCAGCGGCCACGGCGGGGGTCGTGCCGAGAGTCTTGTGGACGCGGCAGAAGTTGTAGTGGAAGAAGTGCAGGCTGACGGCGGCGGTCAGGTTCTCGACCTTCTTTGAGAAGGCGTTGGTCAGCCGCGTGAAGCGCCGCATCGACATCCGCATCGTCAGGTTCTGCCGCTCGACGAAGCTGGTCGAGACGTGATCGGGGTCGGGGTTGCCGCGCACCGTGGACTTGCTGATCCCGGTGCAGACGGCTGGCGAGTAGCGCCCGGTGCCCTGCGAGCTGTAGTGCTTCACAAGGACGCTGTAGTCGATGTCGCCCTTGAAGCCGTCGCGCACGGCGCGGAGGTACGGGTAGTGGCCGTCTGTCGTGAGCTGGACGCGATGCCGCAGGCGCTTCGCTAGGTCAGCGATGAACTCTCGCGCCTCGTCGGGGCCGCGCCCACCAACCAGGTAGCTCGGAACGAGCTTCGTGTCGGCGTCAATCGCAACGTGCGTCCAGACATCACCGATGCCGCCCTCGCCCTGCCGCGCCTGCGGGACGTTCTTCTCTTTCATGCCGACGAAAGCCCAAATCTCATCGCACTGAATCCGCTCGCACGTCAGATCGCGCATCACGCGGTCTTGGTGGATCGAGCAGACGGTGCCGAGATCAACCAGCAGCTTCGTGACGGTGTTCTTCGCCACGCCGGTCATTCGCACCGTGGCGCGGATCGAGTTGCCCTCCACGAGCGCGGCGACAACTTGCTTCCGGCGTTCGGCTGAGAGGCGATTCATACTGACCATTATGCGTTACCGGTCACGCTATGTCAAGTATGCTTGCGAGAAATGCTTACCGAAAAACTCGAAGTCGTCGACGTGGTTTTCGGCTGTTTCAAGCCAAGAATTCACGGGATGCGGTGTTTTCGTCGACGTGTGTTACCATGATGCTTAGTAGGCAAGCATAGACGAAGGAGCGCAGGATGGCTAGGAAGAAATCGACGGACCTCGTGGTAGCCGCGTCAAAGGGCGGGAAGGCGCGTGCTCAGCGTTTGAGTCGCGCGCAACGCAGCGAGATCGCACGGGCGGGTGCGCTGGCTCGCTGGGGTACAGACGCACACACCGCCGTCAACGATGGTTCCCTCGTTATCGGAAACCAGGAGATCCGCTGTGCCGTCCTCTCGGACGGGATGCGCGTCTTGGCGCAGCAGACCGTTCTCCAGACGCTTGGGCGGGCGCGGAGCGCAAAGGGGAAGACGGGGAGTGAGGCCGGTGGGCTACCTCCCTTCCTCGCCGCGTCGAATCTGCACGAGTTCATCGGTGACGACTTGCGCGAAATGCTCGATCCGATCCCCTACCGACCTGTCACCGGCGGTCGCGCCTACGGGTACCAGGCAGAGATCCTCCCGATGGTCTGCGACGTCTATCTGGAGGCTCGGAAGGCCGGCAAGATCCTCAAGAGCCAGGAGCCTGTCGCGGAGATTTGCGAGATCCTCGTCAGAAGTCTCGCGAAGGTCGGGATCATCGCTCTGGTCGACGAGGCGACGGGCTACCAGGAGGTTCGCGCTCGCGACGAGTTGCGCCGAATTCTTGAGTTCTATGTTCAGGCAGAGCTACGACCGTGGACGAAGATGTTCCCCGATGAATTCTTCGAGCAGGTCTACCGGCTACAGGGCTGGGACTACAGACCCGGTATGGCCAAACGGACGCCTTATGTCGGCAAACTCATCAACAAGTACGTCTACGACCAGCTGCCGCCAGGCGTGCTTGATGAACTGCGAGAGTTGAATCCGGTCACCGACAAGGGCTGGCGGAAGCACAAGCATCATCAGTATCTGACGGCAGAGACGGGGAACACGCATCTGGACCGCCAGATCTCGACGGTGACAACACTCATGCGGATCGCGGAAGACAAGGATCAGTTCGAGGATTTGTTCGAGCGCGCGTTCCCGCCCCCCCAGATGCGCCTACCTCTGAAGGTGGATGAGTTCGTCGACGGGGACTAACGCTGCCAACGTGCTTTAGCGGCCTTACGCGCAGCTTCGCTCCGCTGCTTGGGGGTCATTCTCGCGGCCCTTGCCTTGCCGCCCTTGAGCCCACCCTTGCGACCGAGCGCGACGGCGGCAGGGTCCTTCCCCGCATCAGCATCGAAGGGCTCGGCCTGGCCGGTCGCCTCATCCACCAGCTGCTTGCCGAGAGCGTTGGGATCGCTCGGACGCTTCCGTGAGCGGTCAGGCATAGGTGGAGTGTAGCGCGAGCCCTGGGGCGGCTTATATGCGCGCCGCCGGAGCGCACCAACCGACGAGGCGCTCCATGATCCGCGTTACCGCTTCCTCGTCCTGCTCTCGCCCCTCGGCCTTGTAGTCAAGGCGGTGAGCGTCGAGCTTCGCAAGCAACTCGTCACGGTCGGTGCCCCGCTCGTACAGCTCGCAATGGACGGCATCGCGTAGCTGGCCTACGGGATCGTTGGCGTGTACGGCAGCTTCGACGTCGAATGCGATGCGATCTTTGACGGCCATTGTCACTCCCATGTTAGGGACACTCGCGCCATAGGTCGCGTATTTCCTCAATTGCCGTTTGAAAATCCCGAAACTCCATGCTGTAGACCGGTTCAAGGAAGCCATGGCCCTCCCTCTTCGGATCATCGGTGTAGCAGAGGTGGTCCGGAAGCTCGTCTTCTTCCATCTCCCAGACTGGCTCTTCGCGCAGGAACGGGGGGAATCCTTCGGGGGTGAGACAAACCGAGGGACCGCCTGAGTCGGCGTGAACGAGGTCCTCGTCATCCGGGTAAATGTCGTGATCGCGTCGGACGCCGAGCCCCTTGGCGACGGTGTGGGATATCCAAGGACCACCGTCCTCGTCCTTGCGAATGGCTCGGTACAGCTTTGACATGAGTCCATTCTGAACATCCGACAGGGAGGGACCGTTCGCGGGATCGCCAGAAGAACGTTTACGGCACTAAGTAAGCGATTCGTGAAATCTCGTGAAACTGACCCACTACCCGCTAACAGCAAGCCGCGGCCGGCGTCTGAGGTCTCACAAGGCAGGTAGTCGGCCGCGTTCTCCCCCCTCTCCCTTGGGGCGCGGCCGATCCGGCGGGAGGGGCGCTTGCGCCTCTCCCGCGCCTCGTTACGTAGCATCCCGGCGTGAGCGAGAACGAGGTTGCCGAGGTCGCGCACTACGACCTCCCGGAGCGACGTCTCGAGCTCGCCGGGGCGACGCTCTCACGGCGCCTCGAGCACGGCAAGGGCATCTGGCGGCTGGAGCTGCCGCGCGACGACGACGAGCCGCTCGTGGTCGAGCAGCTCGGCGGCCCGGTCACGCCGCCGGCCGACGTCGCCCGCGTGCTGCCGGCGTTCCTGCGTGGGGCCAACCCCGAGCGGCTCGACGGCACGAGCCCGAACGGCCGCGTCGAGAGGTCGGACGACTCGATCGGCCGGCTGCGCTCGATGCTCGAGCGGCAGTACGCGCAGATCCTGCGCCACGACCCGGGCGTCAGGCTCGATCTCGACGCCGAAGACGTCCACCGGCTGCGCGTGGCGGTGCGCCGCTCGCGTGCGATCCTCCGCGCCGCGCGCCCGGTGCTCGACCCGTCCTGGTCGGAGCCGCTGCGCGACGAGCTGCACTGGCTCGGCAGCGCGCTCGGCCGTCGCCGCGACATCGACGTGCTCGTGCGGCACCTGCAGCGAGAGATCGAGGAGCTCGAGCAGCCCGAGCGCACGGCTGCCGGCGCGCTCGTCGAGCTGCTGGCCGCGGAGCGCGAGACGGCGCAGGCGATCGCACTCGACGCCCTGACCAGCGAGCGCTACTTCTGGCTGCTCGACGGGCTCGAGTCGGCAGCGCGTGGCCCGCGCGTCCAGCGCGGCGAGGTCTCGCTGCGCAAGCTGGCCGCCAAGGAGTTCAAGCGCCTGCGCAAGCTGGCCGAGCGGCTCGGGTCGGACGCCACCGACGAGGAGCTGCACCGCGCCCGCATCCTCGGCAAGCGCGCGCGGTACACGGCCGAGCTGGCCGAGGCCGAGGTCGGCAAGCCCGCGCGGAATTTCGTCGAGCGCGCGAAGGCGTTCCAGGACGTGCTCGGCGCCCACCAGGACGCGATCGTCGCCGAGGCGCGGCTGCGCGGCCTGCTTGCCGACTCGCCCGGCTCGGGCGCCGCCTTCGCCGCGGGGCGCCTGGTCGAGCGCGAGCGCAGCCGCCGCGCCGAGGCCCGGGTCCAGCTGCCGCAGGCCTGGCGCGAGCTCGAGCGCGCCGCGCACGACGCCTGGGCGTGATCGTCTACCTCGTCCGCCACGCGCGTGCGGGCCACCGCGAGACCTGGCCTGGCGACGACGACCGCCTGCGGCCGCTCGACGAGCGCGGGCAACGGCAGGCCGAAGGGCTTGTGTCTCAGCTCGCGGAGCGTGACTTCACCCGCATCCTCTCGAGCCCCTACGTCCGCTGCGTTCAGTCGGTCGAGCCGCTCGCCGAGGCGCGAGGCCTCCACATCGAGACCGTCGATTCGCTCGCCGAAGGCGCTGGCGAGGCGGCCGCGCTCGAGCTCTTCCGAAGCCTCGACGCACCTGCCGTCGCCAATGTCCACGGCGATCTGGCCGAGGCCCTGCTCGACGACAAGCTGAAGAAGGGCGCGACGGCGGTGCTCGAGATGAAGGCCGGCGGCCTCGACGTGCTCGAGCGCCTCGACCCGCCCGCCTAGGCGTAGGCAGCGGCGGACGCGCGGAACAAGGCGAGCGCCGAGCCTTCGCGCACGCCGCCGCCGGCGAGCTCGAACGGCAGGCCGAGCCGCCGCTGCGCCTCGGCAAAGAGGATCGCCCCGCCGAGCAGCGTCGCCGCCCGCGGAGGCGGGACGTTGTACCGCTTGGTGATCTTCGCGCGCTTGAGTTGTGAGAGCTCCGCGACGGCCTCGGCCAGGCCTTCCGCGTCGAGCCTGCCGACCACGCGCCGCAGCGCCCGCGCCGTTCCGCCGGCGGCCAGGCCGATCTGCGCGACCGGGGGAACGACGGCGTCGAACGCCTCGGCCGCCGCCGCCCGCGCGGCCTCGACCGCCTCGGCCGAGGGCGGGTCGGAGTCGGCAAGCAACCTCGTCGTGAGGCGAAGGGAGCCGAGGTCGACCGAGCGCACCCAGGCGGGCCCGGTCTCGAGCGTGCCGACGACCAGCTGGGCCGAGCCGCCGCCGATGTCGCAGACGGCCGCGCTCTCCGGCGGATGCTCGAGCGCCGCGAGCGCGCCGTCCCAGGCCAGCATCCCTTCTTCCTCCGAGCTCAGAATCCGCACCGGCACGCCGGTTCCGCGCGCGAGCGCATCGGCGAACTCGTCGCTGTTGGCGCTCTGGCGGCCGGGCGAGGTGACGAGGATCTCGATCCGCTCGCAGCCGAGCCGCCGCGCCCGGCGCGTCTGCGCGCGCGCCACCTCGACGGCCTCGGCGCACTTCGTCGCGCTGATGTAGCCGTAGCGCTCGACCTCTTCGCCCAGGCCAAGCTGCTCGCGCTCCTCGTGCACGGGCAGGACTTGCCGACCGTCCGGGACGGCGACGAGCAGGCGGAGCGTGTTCGCGCCGACGTCGACAATTGCGACTCGCACGAGCTCCATTGTTCCCAGCGCGTCGGCTGACAAATCAGCGGGCGCGGGAGACGGTGTTCGCACGCCTTGCCCGGGCGCGGGCGCGCCGCATCAGCGCGCTGTGCAGGCTCTGGCCCGCGCTCCCTTTCTTGCCGCGGACCCGCTCCCACGTGCCGTCGGCGCGTAGGGCCCACGACCAGCGGGTGTCGTCCATGATCGAGTCGAAGGTGCGGCTCAGCTCCCGCTGGCTGCGGGCATCCTCGACCGGGACGAGGATCTCGATCCGATGGTCGAGGTTGCGCCGCATCAGGTCGGCGCTGCCCAGCAGGAACGTGCTCTCGCCGTCGGCCTCGAAGATGAAGAAGCGGCTGTGCTCGAAGAAGCGGCCGAGCAGCGTGCGCACCTTGATGTCCTCCTTGCCGCCGCGGCGCCGCGGCCAGAGCGTGCAGGTCGTGCGGGCGAAGATCTCGACGTCTACGCCCACGTCCGCGGCCGCGTAGAGCTCGCGCACGATCTCCTCGTCGGCGAGATGGTTGACCTTGATCCGGATGCGGGCCGGCTTGCCCGCCTCGGCGGCGGCGGCGCACGCGCGGATGTGGTCGACCAGGCCGGTCCGCATCGTGAACGGCGCCACCAGCAGCTTGCGGAAGGCGTGCGGCCGCCCGAAGCCGGTCAGGTAGTTGAACAGGTCGGCCAGGTCGGCGGTGACCTCCTCGTCGCCGGTGAAGAGGCTGAAGTCCTCATACAGCCGGGCCGTGACCGCGTTGTAGTTCCCGGTGCCGATGTGCGCGTACCGGCGCAGGCCCCCGTCGGCCTCGCGCCGCACGATCAGCGTGCCCTTGGCGTGGATCTTCATGTCGGGGAAGCCGTAGACGACGTGGACGCCCGCCGACTCGAGCGCGCGCGACCATTCGATGTTGCGGTGCTCGTCGAAGCGGGCCTTCAGCTCGACCAGGCAGACGGTCTGCTTGCCCTCCTCGGCGGCCTCGATCAGCGCGGGCACGTGCGGCGAGTCGTCGCTGGTGCGGTAGACAGTGGTCTTAACGGCGAGCGTGCGCGGATCGGTGGCGGCCGTGCGCACGAACCACTCAAACGTGCGCGCGAACGAGTCGTAGGGATGGTGGACGAGCACCGGGCTCTTGCGCAGCTCGGCGAAGAGCGCGTCGGCATCGCCGGAGGCGAAGCGCGTCGGCACCACCGGCACCCATGGATCTTCCTTCAGCTCGGGCCGGTCGAGCGCCGCCAGCTCGTTCAGCTCGGCGAGGTCGAGCAGGCCGGGCACGAGGTAGATCTGGCCCTCGGCGACGTCGAGCCCGATCTTCAGCTGCTCGAGCATCCGCGTCGAGCAGGAGCCGGAGACCTCGACGCGCACGGCATCGCCGAAGCGGCGGCGTCGCAGCTCGAGCTCGACGGCCTCGAGCAGGTCGTCGGCCTCGTCGGAGACCGCGAAGTCGGCGTCGCGCGTGACCCGGAAGATCGTGCACTCGACGACCTCCATCGTCGGGAACAGCCACGAGAGGAAGTGCCGGATCACGCGCTCGAGCGGCAGGAACAGGCCGCGCGAGCCGATCGGCAGGAAGCGCGGCAGCAGCTCAGGGACCTTGACGCGCGCGAACCGCTCCTCGCTTGTCTCCGGGTCGCGCACGAACAGGCCGAGGCTGAGCGAGAGCCCGGAGATGTACGGGAACGGCTGGCCCGGCCCGACGGCGAGCGGCGTCAGGACGGGGAAAATCTCGCTGTCGAAGGCCCGCTCGAGCTCCGCGAGCTCCTCCGGCTCGAGGTCCTCGATCTCGGCGACCACGATCCCTTGCGCCTCCAGCGCGGGCTTCAAGTGGCGCTTCCAGAGCTTCGCCTGCTCGGCGGCGAGCGTCATCGTGCGCTCACGGATCTCGGCGAGCGCGGCCTGCGACGTCATCCCGTCGGGCGAGCGCACGGTGACTCCGGCCGCGACCTGGTCCATCAGCCCGGCCACGCGGACCATGAAGAACTCGTCCATGTTCGAGGAGAAGATCGAGCAGAAGTTGACCCGTTCGAGCAGCGGCAGCGAGTCGTCGCGGGCGACCTCGAGCACCCGCCCGTTGAAGTCGAGCTGCGACAGCTCCCGGTTCAGGAACCTCGGTTGTGCCTCGGCGGTGCCCACGGTCACGACCGCCTATCTTCTCCTGCCGACGCCGGCCGTGGGTTACGAACTTGGTGCTAACTGGTTACGGCGAGCCGATCTTGCCGATCGTCTCTCGGTCCGCAGCGAGCACGCGGTCGGAGAGCTGGGCGAACTGGAACTTGGGTGCGAACTCCTGGCCGGGCCCGATCGCGTACGTGAGGAAGTCCTTCAGGGCCTGTGCCTTGCCCGTGTCCTGCGGGACGATCGCGTACGTGAACGTGGAGATCGGATAGGCGTCGGGCGCCGAGGCCGGCGGGTTGGTGATCGAGACCGTGTTGTCGGCCGGGATCTTGTCGATCGCCTTCGCAGCCGCGGCGATCGATTCCGGGCCTGGGACCGGGAACTTGCCCGCCGCGTTCTGGACGAGGGCGTAATCGAGACTGTTCGCGACGACATGGCCGATCCCGACGTAGGCGATTGCGCCATTCGTCTTCTGGAGCACCGAAGTGACGCCGTCGTTGCCCTTGCCGCCGATGCCCACGCTGAAGTTGACCTGGGTCGAGACGCCCTTCGTTGAGCGCCATTCGGGACTGACCTTCGAGAGGTAGTCGGAGAACGCGTACGTGTCGCCGCTGCCGTCGCTGCGGAAGACCGGCGTGATCTTGGTCGAAGGGAGGCTCGCGCCGGGATTCAGCTTTGCGATCGCCGGATCGTTCCAGGTCGTGATCTTGCCGAGGTAGATGTCGGCGAGTACCGGCCCGCTCACCTTCAGCTGCTCCGGCGCGCCCTCGAGGTTGACGGCAGGAAGCGTCGCGCCCAGCGCCCACGGCACCTGCAGGCAGTTCTTGCAGTCGGTGGCTTGGTCGGGCGTGAGCGGCGCGTCGCTCCCGCCGAAGTCGACGGTGCGGGCGGTGATCTGGGCGATTCCTCCGCCCGAGCCGATCGCGCCGTAGGTGACCGTGACGCCGTTCTTCTTCGCGTAGTCGCCCGACCACTGTGCGACGAGCGGCGCCACGAGCGTGCTGCCCGCGCCGACGAGGACGGAGCTCTGGCCCGAGCCGCCGGTGCTGCTGCTCTTACTCGAGCCGCCGCAGCCGGCGAGCGCGAGGACGACGAGCAAGACTCCGCTAGCGATGAGGATGCGAGTCTTCATGCCCCGGGACAGTCTCCACGGTAGGCACCCGCCAACGCGTTTCGCGGTTACGAGGTGGTGTCGCGCTCAAGCGTGCTGCTCGGGGTGCGAGGCGTCCGTGAACTCACGGAACTCGGCCGTCAGAAGGTAGGAGACCTGCTCGCCGATGTCGACCGCGTGGTCGCCGATCCGCTCCAGGGTTCTCGAGACGAGCACCATCCGCAGCACCCACTCCCGGACGCCGGGCTCGCTGACGATCTCGACCACCCGCTCGACGAAGCGGCGGTTCGAGCGGTCGATCAGCTCGTCCAGCTCGACGAGCGACTCGGCCGCCTCCAGGTCGCGGTTGGCGAACGCGTCGAGCGCGACCCGGATCATCTCCTCGGCCCGCTCGCCCATCTCCTGCAGCGACTGCATCACGCCCGGATCGCCCTCGACGTCCGCCACGAGCTTCGTCAGCTTGGCGATCGTGACGGCGTAGTCGGCCATCCGCTCGAGGTGCAGGTTCGTGTGCAGCATCGCCAGCACGAGGCGCAGGTCGATCGCGACCGGCGTCTGCCGGGCCAGCAGGGACTGGATTCCTTCCTCGATCTGGAGGTAGTGGCGGTCGACGTCGTCGTCGAAGGCGATCACGTCGTCCGCGAGCTCGACGTCGCCCTGGCCGAGCGCGTTCAGCGCGCCCCGGAGGACGCGCAGGACGAGCTCGCCCTCCTCCTGCAGGCTCGCCTCGAGCTGGTCGAGCTCCTCTTGAAAGCTGACGCGCATCAACGGGCCTTACCCAAACCGACCCGTGACGTAATCCTCTGTGCGCTTGTCCGATGGACCGGTGAAGAGCTTCGCCGTCTCGTCGTACTCGACGAGGATCCCGTAGCGCTCGCTGCCGTCCACCTCGAGGCTGAAGAACGCGGTGTTGTCGGCTACGCGTGCCGCCTGCTGCATGTTGTGCGTCACGATAACGATCGTGTACTGATCCTTGAGCTCGTGCATCAACTCCTCGATGCGCTGCGTCGCGATCGGGTCGAGCGCCGAGGCCGGCTCGTCCAGTAGCAGCACCTCCGGCTCGATCGCGATCGCCCGCGCGATGCAGAGACGCTGCTGCTGCCCACCCGAGAGCGAAAGGGCGCTCTTCTTCAGGCGGTCCTTGACCTCGTCCCAGAGCGCTGCGCCCTGCAGCGCGCGCTCGACGCGGTCGTCGAGGCCCTTCTTCATCCCGAGGATGCGGGGCGCCCACGCGACGTTGTCGTAGATCGTCTTCGGGAACGGATTCGGCTTCTGGAAGACCATTCCGATCCGGCGCCGCACCTCCACGGGCTCGACGTCGCCGTACAGGTCGACGCCGTGGTAGAGGAGTTGCCCGTCGAGCTTGAAGCCCGGGATCGTGTCGTTCATCCGGTTGAGGCAGCGGATGAACGTGCTCTTGCCACAGCCCGAAGGACCGATCACGGCGGTGATCAGGTTCTTGGGGATCTCCAGATTGACGCCCTTGACCGCGATGTTCGAGCCGTAGCGCGCCGTCAAGTCCTGGATCTGGAAGACCGTTTCGGCGGATTGCGGCTGGGCCTCCGCGCGCTCGCGCTCACCGACGTCGACCGGTCGCATCGGCGGCATCGTAACGGTCTCGTTCATCTCGTCCTCCTCGGTCATTGGATCATGTTCCTGCGCATGCGCGCGAGCGCGAGCCTGGCCAACAGGCTCGCCACGAGCACGAAGACGATCAGCACAAACGCGGTCGCCCAGGCCCGCTGGTGGTCGAGCGGGTCCGGCGACTCGGACCAGATGAAGATCTGCACCGGCATGTTCGGAAGCGCGTGTCGCGGATCCCACTGGATCGTGGTCGCGTAGATCGACGTGACGAACAGCAGCGGCGCGGTCTCGCCGACGGCGCGCGCGACGGCGAGCACCGTTCCGGTGATGATGCCGCCCAGGGCGCTCGGCAACACGATGCCCAGCACGGTGCGCCAGCGACTCGCCCCGAGCGCGAGCGCGCCTTCCCGCTGGCTGCTCGGCACCAGGCGGAGCACTTCCTGGGTCGCGCGCGTGACCAGGGGAAGCATCACGATCGCCAGGCCGTACGAGCCTGCGAGGCCGTTCTGTGCGTGCCCATACACGAGCAGCCCGAACACGAAGATCGCGATCACGATCGACGGCAGCCCGTTCATCAGATCGATCACGAGCTGGATCCCGCCCCGAAGCTTCGGCGAGGCGAACTCGTCCGTGAAGATCGCGATCAGCACCCCGACCGGCACCGCGATCAGCGCGGCGAGGCCGACGAGGATCGCCGAGCCGACGATCAGGGGCGCGATCCCACCGCCGGGCTGGCCGAAGAGCGGCAGGTCCTGCGTCAGGAAATCGAACGAGAGCTGGGAGGCTCCACGCTTCGCCACCGACAAGACGACGATCGCGAGCACCGCCACCGCTATCAGGGCGGCGATCAAGGCGAGCGCCTCGGCCAGACGACTCGTCAGCCGTCGTCGCCGGGTGCGACCGCCGCGGCCCCTGAGATCGACAGTCGGCTCGAGCGACGACATCAGTCCGCTCCCGCCCGCACGGCGGCACGTCGCACGATGAGCTGAGCGAGGAAGTTCGTGACGAGCCCGATCACCAGCAGGATCGCGCCGAGGTAGAACAGCGCCGAGACCTGCAGCTTCGAGACCGCGCCCTGATACTGGCCGGCGATGCGGCTCGCCAGCGTGTCGCCGGTGCTGAACAGCGACCACTGGATCGTCCAGCCGGCGCCGATCACCTGCGTGACCGCGATTGCCTCGCCGATCGCCCGGCCGAGGCCCAAGATCACCGCGGCCGCGATGCCGGGCCGCGACGAGGAGAGCACCACTCCCCGGACCATCTCCCAGCGCGTCGCGCCGAGCGCGAGCGCTCCCTCCTCGAGCTCTCGAGGAACGCTCACGAAGAGCTCCCGGCAGATGCTCGCCACGATCGGTACGACCATGATCGCGAGGATCAGGCCCGCGATGAAGACGCCGCTCGACTGCGGAGTACCGCTGAAGAGCGGAATGAAGCCGAGCGTGTCATGCAGCCAGGGCTCCAAGTGGTTTGCGGCAAAGGGGCCGAGGACGAGGATTCCCCAGAGCCCGAGCACGACGCTCGGGACAGCGGCGAGGGTCTCGACGAGCGCACCCACGATGCCGCCGACGCCGCGGGGCGCGAGCTCGCTCAGGAAGAGCGCGATTGCGATCGAGAGCGGGACGGCGATGATGAGCGCCATCAGCGACGTGACCGCGGTGCCGAAGAGACCCGGCAACGCCCCGTAGATGTCCTTGTTCGCGTCCCAGACCCGCCCCCACAAGAACGCGATCCCGAACTTGTCGTACGCGAGCCGCGAGGAGTCGAAGACCTTGAGGGCGATCGCGATCATCACGACGATCGCCGCGAGCGAAGCGAGGGCGGTCACTCCCAGCAGGACACGATCGCCGAGCCAGTCGCGCATGCGACGGCCATGGCTCAGGCGCTCGACTGCGGGAACCGCGCTCACAGAACGGCCACCGTAACCGGCAATCCCGCTACTCCTGCGGGGCGTAACCGGACCGTTACCAGATCACAACGGCCTGTCAGCCCACGCGTTCGCAGCGACGAGCGACCCTGCTGGTGGTGCAACGCAGACCATCGAGAGGAGAGAGACCAAATTGAGTAAGAAGCGACTTGCCGCGGCTGTTGCGGCGCTCATCGTTGTGGCCGTCGCTATGACGGCCGGGCTGGCGTCGGCGCGGCCGACCGCCTCGCTCTCAGGAGCGGGCAGCACGTTCGTCGTGCCGCTCGTCACCTCCTGGACGCAGCACTACAACGGTGCGTCCGTCAACTACAGCGGCATCGGCAGCGGCGGCGGCATCTCCGCGATCACCGCTCGCTCGGTGGACTTCGGGGCGAGTGACGCTCCGTTGACGCCGGACCAGGCCACGGCCTGCAAGGGCTGCGCTCAGATCCCCTGGGCGTTCTCGGCCACCTCGATCCCGTACAACGTCAGCGGCGTCGGTTACGGCCTGAAGCTCACGGGAACGATCATCGCCGCGATCTACGGGGGCTCGATCAAGTACTGGGACAACCCGGCGATCAAGAAGATCAACTCCGGGGTCAAGTTGCCGCACGAGAAGGTCGTGCCGATCTACCGCAGCGACGGCAGCGGCACGAGCTACAACTTCACCGACTACCTGTCGCACGTCAGCAAGGCATGGAAGAAGTCGGTCGGCAAGGGCACGCAGCCGAACTTCCCCGTGGGCGTCGGCGCCCGCGGCAGCTCCGGAGTGTCGGCCAAGCTGCAGAGCACGCCCGGCGGCATCACGTACGTCGACGTCGCCTACTCGCTGCAGAACAAGTTCAAGATCGCCAAGGTCCGCAACCGCGCCGGCAAGTACCTGCTGCCGGGCCTCAAGCAGATCCAGGCGGCCGCGAACTCGATCAAGAAGCTCCACAACAGCCAGAACGCCTTCACGGCGGTCGACCCGAACCCGCGGGCGAAGAACGCCTACCCGATCTGCACCTTCACGTGGGTGATCGTGCCGCTGAAGACGGACAAGGCGCCCGAGCTGAAGAAGTTCATCACGTGGGCGCTGAACAAGGGCCAGTCGTACGGACCGAAGCTGCTCTTCGTGCCGATTCCGAAGTCGGTCAAGGCAGCCAGCGTGAAGACCCTGGCCAAGGTCCACAAGTAGGTCAGACCGGAAGCACGCAACGAACGTCGAGCCCGCGGCCCTGCCCGCCGCGGGCTTCGACGTTTCCTCCGGCAGACTCGACAACATGCTTGACGATCGCGAGCCCGAGCCCGGTGCCCCGCGTCGTGCGCGCCCGGTCGGAGCGGAAGAAGCGCTCGAACAGCCGCGGCACGTCCTCATCGGGGACGCCGGCGCCGTCGTCGGCGACGTCGAGCACGACGTGACCGGGCTCGTGCGCGAGCGTGACCACGCAGGTCGCGCCCTCGCCGGCGTAGCGGAGCGCGTTCTCGAGCAGGTTCTCCGCGACGAGCCGCAGCATCCTTCGCCGCAGCGGGAAGCGGATCTCCTCGTCCTCGATTCGAAGCTCGAGCCGCAGGCCGGCCAGCTCGGCTCGCTCGGACAGCTCGGCGACGACGTCGCGCAGCACCGGAGCGGCGTCGGTCTCGCCGAGCGAGACGACCTCCCGGCCCTGTTCGAGCTCGCTCAGGAAGAGCACGTCGTCGACGAGCTCGGTCATCTCGACGACCTCCTCCCGCGCCCTGCGCAGGAGCTCCTGCAAGCCGACGCCGGGCAGCTCGGCGGACTCGAGCAGCGCCGAGAGCCGAGCGAGCGGCGTGCGCAGCTCGTGGGAGACCGACGCGGTGAACGCGGTACGCAGTGCTTCGTAGTCGGGGTCGGACACTAGGCTGAGTATCGCGTGACCAAGGTCCTCATCGTCGAAGACGACGACACGATCGCCGAGGGGATGGCCCAGCACCTGACCGCGGCTGGGCTCGACTCGATGCGCGTGGGCGCCGGCGAGGTCGGGCTCGCGCGGCTGCGCTACGAGCGGCCCGACGTGCTCGTGCTCGACCTGATGCTGCCCGGCCTCGACGGCTGGTCGCTGATCGAGCAGGCTCGCGCCGAGGGGATCGGCACGCCGATCCTGGTCGTCTCGGCGCGCGGCACCGAGCACGACCGCGTGCACGCGCTCCAGATCGGGGCGGACGACTACCTCGTCAAGCCGTTCTCGATGAAGGAGCTCGTCGCGCGAGTCGAGGCCGCGGCGCGCCGAGGTGTGCGCGGCCTGCACGAGGACCGCGGCGAGGAGCTCGTGATCGAGGAGCTGCGCATCGACCCGCGCTCGGTCCAGGCCTTCGTCGACGACGAGAACGCCGAGCTGACGCCGACCGAGTTCCGGCTCCTCTACGCCCTCGCCCAGGACCGCGGCCGGGTCGCGAGCCGCGACGAGCTGCTGCAGCGGATCTGGGGCCGCCGGGCCACGCACCGCGACCGCACGGTCGACGTCTGCGTCCGGCGCCTGCGCGAGAAGATCGACCAGCGCGCCTCGAAGCACACCTTCATCCAGACGCGCTACGGCGTCGGCTACAGCCTCGAGCCGGTCGCTAAGTAGACGCCTCGCCGCGGATCAGCTGGTAGGCGAGTGCGGCCGCCGACGCACCGAGCACCGGCGCGAGCACGTAGAGCCAGAGCGCGTGCAGGTCACCCGCGACGAGCGCCGGGCCCGCGGAGCGCATCGGGTTCATCGAGGCGCCCGAGATCGGGCCGCCGAACATCGCGTCCAGGCCGACGGTCCCGCCGATCGCGATCGCAGCGGCCTCGCCGATCGCGCGCGTGTCGGTGGCGACGGCCACGATGTTCCCGAGCGAGCCGCGGAGCAGCGCCGCGGCCACGATCGCGCCGAGCAGCTGAGCGCACCAGTAGGCGGCGGCCCTGCTCCACGGGAAGTGCCGGCTCAGCGCGAACGCAAACGTGACCGCCCCATTGAAGTGCGCGCCCGAGATGTGCCCCACCGCATAGATCATCGCCATGATCACGAGCCCGAACGTGATCGCGACCCCGACGTGGCCGAGGGCGTGCGTCTGCTCGTCGACCATGATCGCGCCGGCGCCGGCGAAGACCAGGGCGAAGGTGCCGACGAACTCCGCGGCCAACAGGCGAGCGAGCGGCACGCTCAGCCGGGAAGCAGCTCGGCGATCAGGGTCTGCACACGAGCGTCGAGCTCGTCGCGGATGCGGCGGACGGTCTCGAGATCCTTGCCGGCCGGATCCTCGAGCTCCCAGTCCTCGTAGCGCTTGCCCGGGTAAATCGGGCAGGCGTCGCCGCAGCCCATCGTGATCACGACGTCGGCCGCGCGGACGACCTCGTCCGTGAGCGGCTTCGGGAACTCCTCAGCCATGTCGACGCCGATCTCCTCCATCGCCTCGACCGCCGCCGGGTTGATTTCGTCGGCGGGCGTCGAGCCGGCCGAGCGGACGTGGATGCGGCCTGCGGAGCGGAGCTTGACCAGTCCCGCCGCCATCTGGCTGCGGCCCGCGTTGTGGGTGCAGACGAACAGCACTTCGGGCTGCTCCTTAGTGAGCCTCCCTTCGGCCTGCGCGAGCGCCTTGAGCCGTTCCCGCGCGAAGCGGTGCGCGAGCACCGGCACGAAGACGTTGATCCTCGCTTCGCCGAGCAGGTCGGTCGACTCCGCCATGTAGCGGGCGATCGTCTCCCTCGAGAAGACGCCGGCGAACTCGTCGGCCAGGCGGTTGGCAGCTTGGTCGATGTGGTGCTGGGTGACGGGGTCGATGATCTCCGACATGCGGCCGTCCTCCTGGAGTATCGACGGTGATCGATGCCGATGATGACGACGACATCGATGTCTGTCAATATGGTCGGGAGATGCAGACGATCCCCACCATCGCTCCGTCGTGTCCGCCGCTCCTGCAGGAGCCGCTCGAAGCCGACTCCGCCGAGCAGCTCGCCGGCGCCCTGAAGGCGATCGCCGACCCGGCGCGGCTGCGGCTGCTCAGCCTGATCCAGGCCCAGCCGGAGCACGAGGCCTGCGTGTGCCACCTGACGGAGCCGCTCGGGCTCAGCCAGCCGACCGTCAGCCACCATCTGAAGGTGCTGCTGCAGGCCGGCCTCGTCGAGCGCGAGCAGCGCGGCAGCTGGGCGTATTTCCGCGTCCGCGAGGAACCGCTCGCGGCGCTGCGAGCCTTGCTGGCCTAGTCGAGCCGGTACATCGGCACGAGGCTCTTCTCGGCCTCGTTCTCGATGCGCGCCACGACCTCGACGTACGGCTCCAGGCCCGAGCCGTGCAGCTTCGACTTCAGCAGCTCGTCCACCTGGTAGATGCCGGCCGAGTTGTTCATCTTGATCTCGACCGACACGGGCCTGTCGGCGCCCTCCGAGATGATCACCTCGTCGATCGCGGCCGCCGAGATCGAGTGGATCGAGACCCGTCCGCGCTCGAATGGGATCCGCGAGCGGCCTTCCTCGATGTCAAGCGCGTCGGCGACGCGGACGATGCCGGCCTCGAGCGTCAGCGGGTGCCCGGACTCGCGGTGCGAGGTGATCGCCTGCAGCACTTCGCAGACGACGACCGTCAGCTCCGGCTCCGCGTAGATACCGGCCAGCAGCTCGCGCGCCTTCGGCTCGGCGAGGAAGAGGCTCCAGTCCTCGTGCCGGTCGCGGTGGACGGCCATGCCGACGCAGTGCAGCAGCGCGCCGAGCAGGACGACCACCTCGGCGTCCTCCTGCTTCATGTCGTAGTCCACCACCATCGCCGGCTCGACACCGCGCTTGTCGAGGATGCGCAGGAGCCGCAAGCCGATGTTGGCCACGATCTGGATGTGCACCCAGGAGTGGTCGTTGATCCCCAGTCGCTTGACGGCGTTCACGTTCGACACGTGCCACCAGGCCTTCAGCCCGTCGTCGGCGTTGACGCGCTCGAGCAAGGTGCGCAGCTTCCGGTTCCGCTGCGCCGGAACCTTGATCCGCATCTGCGCGACAGCCTCGGCCGGCGAGAGGCGCACTTCACGTTCGGCCTCCTCGGAAGCCGGCTCGTCGATGCGCTCGCGGAGCTCCTTGTCGAGCTGCGACACGGCTCCCGACCCTACTCGTTCCGGCCGCAGCCCGTTACGATCTGAGCACGATGCGCACGATGAACCCCGTTCACGACGCGACCTGCTCGGTCGCGGCCTGTGCCGAGATCCTCGGCGCGAAGTGGACGGCGGTGCTCGTGCACGACCTCTCCGAGGGCCCGCGCCGCTTCACCCAGCTCGAGCACTCCTGCAAGGGCATCAGCCCGCGGACGCTCGCCGAGCGGCTGCGCGCGCTCGAGCAGGAGGAGATCCTCGTCCGCCGCAGCTACGCCGAGTCGCCGCCGCGGGTCGAGTACGAGCTGACCGAGAAGGGCGAGGCGCTGCTGCCGATCATCGACGAGATGCGCCGCTTCGGGCACGAGTGGCTCGTCGATTGCTGTTAGTCGCCTAGCGCGGCGAGGCGGCGGTAGAGCTCCTTCGCCGTCTCGATCCCCAGCGGCATGTACTCCGCCAGCAAGCGCTCGTTCGGCGAGTGGATGCTGCTCTCCGGCGTGCCGAAGCCGGTGACGATCGTCGGGATGCCCTTGTCCACGAGCGCGGGCACGATCGGCAGCGTGCCGCCGGAGCGGACGAGCAGCGGCCGGCGGCCCATGGTTTCCCCGAAGGCGTCCTGCGCGAGCTGCACGGCCGGCGCATCCGGCGGCACGAGCCCGGGGGCTGCGGACGAGAGGCGCTGCAGCTCGACCTCCGCGCCCTGCGGGGCGGCCTGGCGCAGCAGCCGCTCGACCGCGGCCGCGATCTCCTCGACGTCCTGACCGGGCGCGAGGCGGATCGAGAGGTTCGCCTCGGCCGAGACCGGCAGCACCGTCTTCTGCAGGATCGGCGAGCCCCCGGCTACCCCGTTCACGTCCAGCGCGGGCTCGGCCGTGGTGCGGAGGTAGAACTCCTCGGCCGCCTTCGGATCGACGGCCGTCGCGGCGGCCTCGTCCAGCATCTGCGCGCCGGGCACGAGCTCGGCCCAGGCGGCACGCTCCTCCTCGGTCGGCGGCGCGATCCCGGCGCGCAGCGGCTCTGGCATCCGGCCGTCGACCTGCCGAACGCCGGAGAGGGTCTGCAGCAGCGCATGCGTGGCGTTGAGAGCAGCGCCGCCAAAGAGGCCAGAGTGCAGGTCGCGCGCGCCGGTGCGCACGGTGAGGTGGAAGTAGACGAGCCCGCGCGTCGCGACCGCGAACTCCGGCACCCCGCGGGTCGTCATGCCGGCGTCGAAGATCAGCGCCGCGTCCGCCCCGCGCTCGTCGGCGGCGAGGAAGTCGACGATCTGGTGGCCGCCGGTCTCCTCCTCGCTGTCGCAGGCAAAGCGGACGTTGACCGGCAGCTCGCCCGCGGCCGCCAGCTCCGCCGCCGCCTTGGCGAGCATGTAGAGCTGGCCCTTGTCGTCGACGACGCCGCGCGCGTAGAGCCACTCGCCGCGCTGCTCGAGCGTGAACGGATCAGACTCCCAGAGCTCGAGCGGGTCGGGCGGCTGGACGTCGACGTGCCCGTAGACGAGCACGGTCGGGGCCGAGCCGTTGGTCGAAGCGAGCTCGCCGAGGATCAGCGGCTGCGTCTCGGTCGGGACGACCTCCGCCGAGCCGCCGGCTCCGCGGATGAAGGCAGCGAGCCACTCCGCCGCGCGGGCGACGTCGGGCTTGCGCTCGGGATCGGCGCTGACGCTCGGAATCGCCAGCAGCTCGGACAGCTCGTCGAACCAATTTGTCACGGCGGCGCAGTCTATGACGCTGCGCCGCCGCGACATGGCTCCACCCAGCGTGCAGCGGAGGGCGAAGCCCGGAGTCTGCGCGGATTAGGCCGTAGGCCGTTTCATGCGACGTCGCGCAGAGCGACCGAGTCGGCCAGCGCGCGGAGCTTCTTCAGGCTCTGGTTCTCGATCTGCCGGATCCGCTCGCGAGTGACGTTGAACGTCTTGCCGACCTCGTCCAGCGTGCGCGGGTGCTCGCCGTTGAGCCCGTAGCGCAGCTCGAGCACGCGGCGCTCGCGGGCGCTGAGCGTCTGCAGCACGCGGCCGAGCGTGGCCTTGCGCAGCTCGACCTCGGCGACCTCCTCCGGCAGCGGCTCGCTCTCGTCGGTGAGGAAGTGGCCGAACTCCGACTCCTCCTCGTCGCCGACCGGCTTCTCCAGCGAGACCGGCGCCTGCGAGCTGCGGCGGATCGACTCGACCTCGTCCGCGGTTAGCTCGACGTCGAGCCCGATCTCGAACGAGGTCGGCTCGCGCCCGAGCTCCGCGCGCAGCTTCCGCTCCGAGCGGACGATCTTGTTCAGCTTCTCGACGATGTGGACCGGCATCCGGATCGTCCGCGCCTTGTCTGCCAGCGCGCGGGCGACGGCCTGGCGGATCCACCACGTGGCGTAGGTCGAGAACTTGAAGCCCTTGCGGTGGTCGAACTTCTCGGCCGCGCGCACCAGCCCGATCGTGCCCTCCTGGATCAGATCGAGGAAGGGCAGGCCCTGGTTGCGGTACTTCTTGGCGATCGAGACGACGAGGCGCAGGTTGGCCTCCACCATCGCCTGCTTGGCGCGGTGCTCGCCGCGCTCGATCCGCTTCGCCAGCTCGACCTCCTGCGCGGCGGTGAGCAGGTCGACCTTGCCGATGTCCTTCAGGAAGAGCTGGAGCGAGTCGGTCGTGACCTCCCGTACCTGCGGCGTCGGCTGGCGCTCCTCCGGCTCCTCGCTCCCGTCGACGACCTCGATGTGCAGCTCCTCGAGCGCGTGGTAGAAGTCGTCCACCTGCGCGGCGTCGAGCTCGAGCTCGCCCAGCGCGAGCGTGATCTCCTCCGTGCTCAGCGACCCCGCCTCGCGCCCTGCTTCCAGCAACCCCTTGGCCTCGTACGTCTCGAGCACTTCGGCAATGCTCGACGGCTTAGCCCGTACCCCCTGCTCGCTCACTCGCGGCTCCCCTCTTGGGCTTGTGTCATTCCTCACGCGGCACTGCGGATGCGGCAGTCTTCCACGGCGACCGGACGGAGCGCCATAGGCCGAACGGCCCTAATTTCGGTCAGGCGGTCCCAATCCGTCCGATGGCCGTCAGGTACTGCGTCGCCTGCCTGCCGAGCAGGGAGCTCGGGGCCTCTCGTTGCGCCTGCAGGAGCTGCTTGCGCGCCTCCTTCACCTGCGCCGACCAGAGCAGCAGCAGGCCGAGGTGGAAGCGAACGGTCTGCGCGTGCGGGAAGACGCGTGTGAGCGGGCCGAGCGTTCCGAACGCGCGAGCCGGCTTGGCCTTGTCGAAGCGGCCGACGGCCTCGGCCACCCGCGCGTCGGGGTCGTCCGGCGCGAGCCGCGCGGCGGCGGCGAACTCCCGCTCGGCGGAGACCGGCCGGCCGAGCTGCTGTAGCACGGTGCCGTAGAGGAGCTTCGCGTGAGCCCCGCCGTGAGCGGCGTTCGCGCGCAGGGCGGCGACCTGCTGCGGGCCGGGCAGCGCGCGGATCCGGAGCGACGGCTGGAACGACGGCAGGAAGGGCGGGAGCCCGGGCGCGTACTGCGGGTGGAGGAAGTCGCCGGCGCGGACCGCGTAGGCCGTGTCCGGCTGGTCGCTCGCTGCGGAGCGCCAGGCGGCGAGGGCGTCGTCGTTGCGGCGGTCCCAGTAGTAGGCGAGCCCGAGATGGAGCGCGAGGAGCGCGCTGCGGCGGTGCGCGGCCCGGAGATTCTCCAGCCGATCGATCGACCCCGACGGCCACGCGGCGAGCGCGCTGCCGACCTGGGCCTCGAGCGAGCGGTAACGGCCGAAGACGGCGGCCGCCTGCGAGTAGTGCTTGCCGGCGTAGAGGCGCTGGGCACGCTTCAGCTCGCGCGCCTCGCGGTCGTCGCGGTCGCCGAGCGACAGGCTCAGGGGCGGGTGCCCGCTGCGGGGCTTGGCGGAGGGCGGAACGTGGCCCCGCGTGGCCACCACTCCGAACACGACGACGCCCGCCGCGGTCAGCGCCGCGAAGGTGACGAACGACATGACGCGGCTGCGCGGTTGCACCGCGCGACCATAGCCGCCGGCTCTCGGCCACTGACGTGCCCCGCTATACAATTGAAAGCCATGCCGAGCTACCGCGAGCTGCTGCAGGAGGCCAAGGCCTCGATCGAAGAGGTCGACTCCCGCGGCGCGCAGGAGCTGCTGGACGGCGATGACGGACCACTGCTCGTGGACGTCCGCGAGCGCGACGAGTGGGAGCAGGGCCGCATCCCCGGCGCCGTTCACGTCCCTCGCGGTCACCTCGAGTCGCGGATCGAAGGCGTCGCGCCCGACCGCTCGCGCCCGGTGTTGCTCTACTGCGCGCAGGGCAACCGCTCTGCCTTCGCCGCCAAGACGCTCGCCGAGCTCGGCTACGACCGGACGATCTCGCTCGCCGGCGGCTACACGGACTGGCAGCGCAGCGGCTTCCCGACCGACCTCCCCCGCTCGCTCGGCCCCGAGCGCTCGACCCGCTACAGCCGCCACCTGCTGATCCCGGAGGTCGGCGAGGAGGGGCAGCTGCGGCTGCTCGACTCGCGCATCCTGCTGATCGGCGCGGGCGGCCTCGGCTCGCCGGCCTCGCTCTACCTGGCCGCGGCCGGCGTCGGCAAGCTCGGGATCGTCGACGCGGATGTGGTCGACGAGACGAACCTGCAGCGCCAGATCGCACACTCGACCAACTCGCTCGGCGAGCCGAAGACCGACTCGGCGCGACGGACGATCGAGGCCTTGAACCCGGACGTCGAGGTGGTGCCCTTCCGGGAGCGCCTGACCTCGGAGAACGTCGAGCGGATCCTCGAGCCCGGCTGGGACGTGATCGTGGACGGCGCCGACAACTTCCCGACGCGCTACCTCGTCAACGACGCCTCGGTCTGGCACGACATCCCGGTCGTGCACGGCTCGATCTTCCGCTTCGAGGGCCAGGTGACGGTCTTCAAGCCGGGCAAGGGCGCCGCTAGCGGTGCCCGTCGTCAGGAGACGTGGGCTTCGCCCGCGTCTCCGTCTGAAGTGACCGGTCGACACGATGGCGTAGACCTCGACGGCGAAAGAGGCCCGTGTTACCGGTGCCTCTTCCCGCAGCCGCCGCCGCCGGAGCTGGCGCCCAGCTGCGCCGAGGGCGGCGTGCTTGGCGTACTGCCGGGCGTGATCGGCTCGATCCAGGCCGCGGAGGCGCTCAAGCTCGCGCTCGGGATCGGCGAGCCGCTCGTCGGCCGGCTGCTGCTCTACGACGCGCTCTCGGGCGAGTTCGAGGAGATGAAGCTGCGCCGCGACCCGGCCTGCCCCGTCTGCGGCGACTCGCCGACGATCACCGAGTACGTCGACTACGTCGAGTTCTGCGCGGGGGTCGGGCATTGAGCCGGGTGCGCATTCCACCGACGCTGCGCTCTGAGGTCGAGGGCGCGCGCGAGGTCGAGGCCAGCGGCGGCACCGTCCGCGAGCTGCTCGACGACCTGCTCGGGCGCTTCCCCTCGCTTCGCGGCCAGCTGCTGGAGGACGAGGACCTGGCGCCGTTCGTGAACGTCTACGTCGAGGGCGAGGACGTGCGCACGAAGGAAGGCCTCGAGACCGAGGTCGGCGACGGCTCGACCGTCATCCTGCTGCCCGCGATGGCGGGTGGCTGAGCCCGCCCGCTCGCTGCTCGACCTCGTCGGCAACACCCCGCTCGTCGAGCTGCCGCGGCTGAGCCCAAAGCCCGAGGTCAAGCTCTACGCCAAGCTCGAGGGCCAGAACCCGACCGGCTCGATCAAGGACCGTGTCGCGCTTGCGATGGTCGACGCCGCCGGCCTCGAGCCCGGGCAGGAGCTGCTCGAGCCGACGAGCGGCAACACCGGCATCTCACTCGCGCTGGTCGCGCGCCTGCGCGGCTACCGGCTCACGTGCGTGATGCCCGACAACGTGACCGAGGAGCGGCGCCGCCTCCTGCGCCTCTACGGCGCGGAGATCGTCGAGAGCCCGGGCGAGGAGGGCTCGAACGGGGCGGTTCGCCTCGCACTCGAGCTCGCCGAGCGCGAGCCACGCTACCGGATGCTGTTCCAGTACGCGAACGAGGCCAACCCGCGCGCGCACTACGAGGGCACGGGCGAAGAGATCGCGCAGGCGCTCGATCGCGTGGCCGTGCTCGTCGCAGGCCTCGGCACCGGGGGCACGCTGATGGGCGCGGGGCGCCGCCTCCGCGAACACTCCCCGGAGGTGACCGTGGCCGCCGCCGAGCCGCTCCCCGGCGACCCGGTGATGGGCCTGCGCTCGCTCGAGGACGGCTACGTGCCGCCGATCCTCGACGTGTCGAAGCTCGACCGCAAGCTGCTCGTCTCGAACGCCGAAGCGGTCGCGGGGCTGCGCGCCCTGCTCGAGCGCGAAGGCGTCTTCGCCGGCGTCTCCTCCGGGGCGGTCATCCACGCGGCCCGCAAGCTGGCCGCCGAGCTCGACGAGGGCGTCGTCGTCGCGGTGCTCGCCGACGCGGGCTGGAAGTACCTCTCCGCGCCGTTCTGGGAGGCAGCCGATCCCGAGGTGCAGATGGAAGAGGCCGTCTGGTGGTGATCTCGTCCGAGGTTCGAGCCGCGCTCGAGCAGCACGCGCGAGCGGAGGTGCCCAACGAGGCCTGCGGCCTGGTCGTCCTCAAGAACGGCGCGGCCGAGCGCTACCTGCCTGGACGCAATGCTGCCGCGAGCCCGTACCGCTTCGAGCTCGAGACCGAGCCCGAGCATTGGTTCCTCGAGGACGACGGCTACGAGCTCGCCGTCTTCCACTCCCACCTCTCCTCGCCGCCGCGGCCCTCGCGCACGGACGTCGAGAACATCGGCCTCTGGGAAGGCCGGCCCTACCTGATCCTCTCGCTCGGCACGGGCGAGCTCGCCGCCTGGAACATTCAGGACGACGAGGTTTCGCCCGTCGAGCTAGAGACCTAAGTGGCCTTGAAAGTGCCCTTCATGCCCGCGGCCGCGTGGCCCGGCACGGTGCAGATGTAGGTGTACTTCTTGCCCTTCTTGAGCGTCACGGTGATCGAGTCGCTCTTGTTCTTGCCCAGCAGCTTGGTCTTCTTGCCGGCGATCTTGAAGTCGTGCTTGAGCGAGCCCTTGTTCGTCAGCTTGAAGGTGACCTTGCCGTGCGGCGCGCTCTTGCGCGAGAGCTTGAACGAGAACTCCTTCGACGTGACCGACACGGACGTCTTCTGGGCGCTGTTCGAGCCCGCGTAGGCGACCACGCTGAAGACGGTGACTGCGGCCAGGGCGGCGACCCCGGCGAGCAAAGCAATGCGCTTCATGAGACTCCTCACAAGTAGTTGACCCCGCCTGTGAGGAGGTTACCTACGACGCCTCTTCGAGCCGCTCCTCGGTGGGCTCCTGCGGCGGCAGCTCGATCTCGAGCCGCTCGATCCGCGAGCCCTCGACGGTCAGCACCGTGAAGCGGATGCCCTCGTGCTCGACCTCGTCGCCGGGCTCGGGCGCGCGGCCGAGCATCCCGAAGACGAAGCCGCCGAGCGTGTGGTAGTCCTCGATCGGCAGCGAGGCGCCGAACTGCTCGTTGAAGTCGTCGATCGGGAAGGTGCCGTGCACGCGCACGCGACCGTCGTCGAGGCGCTCGATCGACTCGTCGGGCAGGTCGAACTCGTCCTCGATCTCGCCGACGATCTCCTCGAGCAGGTCCTCGAGCGTGACGATGCCCTCGAGCTCGCCGTACTCGTCCACCACGATCGCCAGGTGCTGGTTCGTGCGGCGGAACTCGGTCAGCAGCGCGGCGAGATCCTTCGTCTCGGGGACGATGTGCGCCGGCCGCAGCAGCTGCTCGAGCTGCACGCCGGCGATCCCGCGGTCGACGAGCGCCGAGAAGAGGTCGCGCACGTGGAGCACGCCGACCACGTGGTCGACCGATTCGCGGTAGACCGGGTAGCGCGTGTACGGCGAGTCGATCACCGCCGCCAGCGCCTCCTCGGGCGGCATCTCGATCGAGAGCGCGACCACCTCGGGCCGCGGCACCATCACCGCCGAGACCTCCTTGTCGGCGAAGTCGAAGACCTTGTAGAGCATCTCCTGCTCCTGCGCCTCGAGCTCGCCCTCCTCGGTCGAGCGCGAGAGCAGCATCTTCAGCTCGGCCTCGGAGTAGACCTCCATCTCACCGCCGGGCGGGGTCAAGCCGAGCGCGCGAAGGATCACCTCGCTCGAGCGCTGCAGCACCCAGATCAGCGGCTTGAACGCGACGAAGAAGCCACGAACCGGGGTCGACACAGCGAGCGCCACGCGCTCCGCGTGGCCGAGCGCGATCCCCTTCGGGACGAGCTCGCCGACGACCACGTGCAGGAAGGTGATGATCAGGAACGCGAGCGCAAAGGCGATCACCGACGCGAGCAGCGGGTCGAAGACGCGGGCGAGCACCTGCTCGCCCAGCGCACCGATCGCCAGGCTGGTGCCGGTCACGCCGAGTTGCATCGCCGCGATGAAGCGCGGCGGGTCGGCGACGATCTTCAGCACGGCCCGCGCGCGGCGCTGGCCCTTCTGCGCCAGCTCCTGGATCCGGGTGCGGCGCGCGGTGACGAGCGCGTACTCGGCTGCGACGAAGTAGCCGTTCAGCAGGATCAGCGCCGCCACGGCGAGGAGTTCGAGGAAAAGGATCACGTCTTCGCCTTAGACGGCCGCACGAGCAAAGCCCGCACGGCCTCTGGCGTCAGCGCAAGCGCCGACGAGGGGCGGACGTCTAGGAATGACTTCGTCGTCCAACCGGATCTACGCCGAAGTATAGGAGACGCGGTGGTCGGCACCCGCGCGCGCGGCCCGGCCCTCGTGGACGAGCCGTTCCAGGTGCGCGAGCGTCTCCGCCAGGGCAAAGCGGCGGCCGCTCGCGTCCAGGCCCTGGCCGAAGAGCGTGACCGACACCTCGTAGGCGCTGCGCGGCTCCGGGCCGAGCGCCGCGGCCGTCTGGTCGAGGCGGTGCTCGTGGTGCTCGAGGATCTCCCGCGCGCGTGTAACCGGGTCGGAGACAGGCTCGCCGTGGCCCGGCAGCGCGATGTGCGGCGCGAGCTCGATCGTCCGGTGCAGGCTCGCCTGGTAATCGGCCAGCGGATCCGGGCGCGACTCCGGGTAGAGCCCGACCGTCGGCGTGATCACGCCGAGCACGTGGTCGCCGGCCACGAGCACGCCGTCGCGCTCGAGGCAGATGTGCCCGTCGGCGTGGCCGGGAAGCTCGAGCACGCGCCAGCCGTCGACCTCGTCGCCTTCGCGGAGCAGCTCCGGGTCGCGCGCGAAGCGGATGAAGGGCGCGAAGGTGCGCGACTCGTGCCGCAGCTCGGCGGCCACGTCGGCGGGCAGCCCGTGCCGCTGCAGGTAGTCGGCCAGGCGCTCCGACCAGTCCTCGCTGCCCCAGACGCGCAGGCACTGCTGGTAGTCGTCGGCCCCTTGGTGGACGCGGGCGCCGGTGAGCGCCTTCGTGTCCTCGCCGCCGCCCGCGTGGTCGGGGTGGAAGTGCGTGATCACGATCCGGGCGACCTCGACGCCGTCGAGCGCGGCCTCCCAGCGCGCGGCCGCGTCGGGGAGCCCGAGGCCGGTGTCGACGAGCGTCCAGCCGTCCGAGCCAGGCAGCAGGTAGCAGTGCACGTGGTCGATCCCGAGCGGCAGCGGGAACGTGAGGCGCCGAATCCCGCCGGGCAGCTCGTCCATCTTCGAGATTCAACTACACGAACGTATGTTCTATACTGCCGGCATGCGGGTCGAGTACCGCGAAGAGCCCTGCAAGGTCGCGCTGAACCGGGTCAAGGGGATGGGCTTCACGTGGTCGCTGAACCCGTACATGGGCTGCGTCCACCGCTGCACCTTCTGTTACGTCCGCGCCTTCGAGCTGCGGGCCGACCGGCCCTTCGACGACCGCTACGGGCGCTCGATCCGGGTCAAGACGAACGTCGCCGAGGTGTTGCGCCGCGAGCTGGCGCGGCCGAGCTGGGAGCCGGAGGCGGTCGCGATCGGCGCCGCGACCGACCCGTACCAGCCGGCCGAGGGGCGCTACCGGCTGACGCGCGCGTGCATCGAGGCGCTGGGCGACGCGGCCAACCCGTTCAGCATCATCACGCGCGGCCCGCTGATCGTCCGCGACGTCGACGTCCTCGCCGAAGCGGCGCGACGCGCTGAGGTCTCGGTCACGTTCTCGGTGCCGACGCTCGACGACGAGGTCTGGCGGCGCACCGAGCCCGGCACCGCCCACCCGCGCCAACGGCTGCGGGCGCTGAAGACGCTGGTCGACGCCGGCATCCGCGCGAGCGTCGGCATGGCGCCGATCCTGCCGGGCCTCTCCGACAAGCCTGGGCTGCTCGAAGAGGTCGTGCGCGAGGCGCGCGAGGCCGGCGCCTGCGGCGTCTGGGCGAACCTGCTCCACCTCAAGCCCGGCACGCGCGAGCACTTCCTGACCGCGCTCGCCGAGGACTACCCGGAGCAGCTCCCGGCCTACGAGCGGCTGTACGCGCGGCGCGCCTACCTGGGCGCCGGCGACACGAAGCCGGTGCGCGAGCTGGTGAGCGACCTGACCCGCAAGCACGGCATCCGCGACCGCCGCACGACCCGCCTCGCGCCGGATCCAGGGCCCGAGCAGCTGGCCTTTTCTATCTAGCAGCCGAGTTCCGCCCTACAATCCGCGTGCGTGACGGAGCAGGCCACTACCGAAGAGCAGCGCACCGCGCAGGGAGAGATCACCTGCCTGATCGTCGACGACCACGAGGTCGTCCGCGAAGGCCTGCGCCTGTCGCTCTCGCGCGCGCCGCACATCCGGGTCGTCGGCGAGGCCGCCGACGGCGCGACCGCGGTCTCGCTGGCCGAGCGCCGCAAGCCCGACGTGGTGATCATGGACGTGCGCATGCCCGGGATGGACGGGCTCGAGGCGACGAAGATCCTTACCCAGAAGGTCCCCGAGACCGCCGTCCTGATCTTCACCGCCTACAGCGAGCGCAGCCTGCTCGGCCGCGGGCTCGAGTCCGGGGCGAAGGGCTACATCCTCAAGGAGGCGCCGCACCAGACCCTGCTGAAGGCGATCGACAAGGTCGTCGCCGGCGAGGGCTTCGTCGACCCGGCGCTGATGCCGGCCTTCCTGTCGGGCGACCGCGAGGACATGCTGACCGCGCGCGAGCGCGAGATCCTGCAGCTGCTGGCCGACGGGATGTCGAACGCCGACGTGGCCGGAAGGCTCTTCATCAGCCAGGAGACCGTGAAGAGCCACGTGCGCCACATCCTCACCAAGCTCGAGGCCGACACGCGCACGCACGCAGTTGCGATCGCGCTTCGTGACGCGATCATCGACTAGAGCCGTCTTGATCGTGGCGACGGTCGCCGTCGCCGCGATCGTGTCGCTGCTGGGGCTCGCTCTCGACTCCAGCTGGCTGGCGTTCGCCGGCCTGGGCGCGGCGATCGTCGGCGCGGCGGCCTTCGCGCTGCACCTGATCGTCACCGAGCGGCGACGGCACGAGGTCGCCGAAGAGGAGCTGACGGCCCAGTCGAGCTTCCTCGAGTCGCTGATCGAGTCGATGGGCGAGATCGCCGGCACGCACGAGCCCGAGCGCGTGCTGGAGCGGACACGGCGCGAGGCGAAGGAGCTGTTCGGGGCCAAGGCGACGGTGATCGGGCCGGGTTCGAGCGGGACCGCGGGGGCCGTGGAGCTGCCGCTCATCATCCGGGGTGAGGAGATCGGCTCGCTGCAGCTCGTGCGCGCGAGGCCGCTCGACCGCGGGGAGCTCGCACGGGCCAAGCTGCTCGCCGACTTCGCCTGCCGCGTGGTCGAGAACACCCGCCTGCTCGCCGAGGCGCAGGTGCGCGAGGCCGAGCGGGCGCGGCTCTCCGACCAGCTGATCATCGCCGAGCAGGAGGAGCGGCGGCGGCTCGCGCTCTTCCTCCACGACGGCCCCGTGCAGTCGCTCTCCGGGATCAGCCTGATGCTCGACGCCGTGATCGACTCGCTGCAGGGCGGGCGGCTCGAGGAGGCGACCGGCGTCCTCGACTCCGCGCTCCAGCGGCACCGCGACACGATCCGCTCGCTGCGCGACCTCTCGTTCAACATCGAGCCGGTCGTGCTTCGCGACCAGGGCTTCGGCCCGGCGGTGCGCGCGTTCGCGGAGCAGGTCGGGCTCTCGCACCGGATCCAGGTCGATCTCGACGTCGAGGCCGCGGACGGCCTGACCGAGAACGCGCGCGTGGCGATCTACCAGATCATCCGCGACGCGGTGAACCAGGCGATCAGGCGCGGCCCGCCCTCGCGGATCTCGATCAGCGTCGCCGAGCGCGTGGACGGCACCGTCGAGACCGTGATCGCCGACGACGGCGCGGGCGAGCGGCGGCGGGCGAGCTTCGAGGACCTCGAGGAGCGGGCGCGGACGCTCAACGGGCAGCTCGACATCGAGGCCGGCGAGCTCGGCGGCACGGCGGTTCGCGTCGTGCTGCCGTCGTACGCGGCCCACCGTTAGTCTTCTGTTCGTGGACGAGAACGGCCAGCGCCCCACGCACCTGCGCTTCGTCTGGACGACGAACGGCTACGAGCTGCGCGAGCGCGAGGGCGAGGCGCCGGGCCTCGGCGAGCAGGTCGAGGAGGGCGAGGAGCGCCTGTACGTGACCAAGGTCGCGCCCTCCCCGCTCCCGGGCGACATGCGCCGCTGCGCCTACCTGCAGCCGCTCAGCTGAGCGCGGTCTCGGCGGCCGTGCGGCCGAGGACCAGCGCCGACGCCAGCCCGCTCGCGTAGCCGCCGGTCGAGATCCCGCCTGCGTCCACGCCTGCCGCGAAAAGGCCGTCGACCGGCTGTTCGTGCTCGTCGAGGACGCGGGCCCGGTCGTCCACGCGGAGACCGCCGATCGTGTGCGTGATCGCGGCCGCGACGCGGACGGCGGCGACGGTGCCCGGAGGCGGCTCGAAGGGCAGCTCGCCGGGGTCGGTGCGAGTGGGCGCTTCGGCGACGAGCTCGCGGACCGTCCCGTACCGGACCTGCCGCTCGAGCGCCTCGTCGTCGAGCAGGTACCAGGCCCGCGCGTTCGGCTGGTGGGCGGTTGCCTGGACGAGGTCGAGCTCCGACCAGCTGACCTGGTCGTGGTCGAAGAACTCCTCCCCACGCTCGTTGAAGATCCGCGCGTGACGGCCGTAGACCTGCGCGAGCGGGACGAAGCCGCTCTCGTCGAAGTCGGCGTCGGCCATGTTGCGGCCGTAGAACTCGTCCAGGCCGTTGCTCAGTGCGGCGCCACGCTCGAGCCCGATTCGCAAGCCGTCGCCGGCGCTCCAGGGGTTGGCCCGCAACCGCAGGGGCGCCGCCGGCCGAACGTAGCGCTCGACCAGCTCGGGATTGCCCTGAAAACCGCCGCTCGCCAGCACGAGCGGAACCCCGGTGTCTGTCCCTGCGTCTGTCCCTGAGTCTGTCCCTGTGTCTGTCCCTGAGTCTGTCCCTGATTGGCCGAGACGGACCTCGCCGGCGGCTCGCGCCAGCGCCTCGGTCAGACCTTTCGGGTCGAAACGGACGCCGGTCGTGAGCGGGTTCCCCGTCTCGTGCGCCACCACCGGCGCACCGAGCGACTCGAGCCACTCGAGGCCCTCGTCGAGCCGTTCGAAGACGAGTCGCTGCAGCCGCTCGTCGCCGCTCGGACATTGCGCGCGGAACTCCTCGAAGCTCCGGTAGCGCCAGATCACGCCGCTTGAGAGCAGCATCGAGCCGCCGGGGCGCGTCCCGTGCTCGAGCACCGTCGGCGAAGCGCCGAGCTCGCGCGCACGGGCAGCGGCGCAGAGGCCGGCCATGCCGGCTCCCGCTACGAGCACTAAGTCAAGGAGAACGTCGGCTTGTGCTCGACGTACTCGATCTTGACCCGCTCCGGGCCCCAGACGAAGACGGCATAGGTGTTCGGCGCGTCGACGATGTTGTCGATCTCGATCCCGAGCTCGCGAGCCTCCAAGATGTGCTCGTCGGCCGACTCGACCAAGACCGCAAGGTGGTTCAAGAGCGGCCGTTCGGGGTCGCCCGGCTCGCCCTGGTGGAACTCGACGAACGCCCCGCCGACCTCGACCCGCGGCGCGCCCGACGGCCCCGGCCCGGCCTGGGAGAACCCGAGCTCGAGGTAGGCCGCGGCCGTCTCCTCGGGCGATTGCGACCAGAGCGCGACGTGGTCGAGGTCGTACTCGACCTCCGTCGGCGCCTCGACGAGCCCGAGCCGCAGCCCCTCCGAGACGTCCATGTACGCCTCACCCTCGCGCGGCCGCTCGAGCTGCGTCCCGTCGAGCGAGCCGAGCGCCGAGTCGAGGCTCGAGACCCGCAGCGCGACGTGCTTGAGCGCCCCCTGCTCGCGCGGTCCCTCGGCCGCGAACAGCGTCAGCTTCCCGCGCCGCGCGTCCGAGCCGACCAGAGTGAAGGCGTCGGTCCGGTCGACCACGTGCATGCCGAGGCGGGCGGTGACGAAGTCGGCAATCCGGTCGCGGTCGGCGACCCAGAGCGCGACGTGATCGAGCGTCTCCGGCGTCACGGCCGGAATATAGCCACAGGCCTACTTGCGGCGGTCGACGGCACGCTGCAGCTGCTGTTTGTTCATTCGCGAACGCCCGGAGATGTTCATCCGCTTCGCCTCGTTGTAGAGCTGTTCCTTGGTGCGGCCCTTCGGCCGGTTCGTGCCCGAGCGAAGCCCGCCGCGCCGTCCCGAGGAGATGTCGCGCCGCGAGGTCCGCGACGACTCCTTGGCCTCACCGGTGCGAGCGCGCTCCTTGTTGACCGTCCGCGCTGCGATCTCCTTCGCCCGCTTGGTCGAGCGGCCCTGGTCCTGCTCGCTGTCGACGATGTGCTCGTACTGCCGCTCGCGCTTGGCGCTCCACGCTTTCTGTGGCATTGGATCCCTCCTCGGTTGGTTCCGAGAACCTGGATCCCCACGTCGCCCGATATGTAACTACTCGATGGGCTCGTTCTGGACGTTGTGCTCAGTGGCGTACTCGTCGGTGAGCTTGTTGATCACGTCCGCGCCCTCGGGATAGGCGTAGTTGATCTTCACGAACGGCTCCCACTTCGACGGGAGCGCGTCCTCCGGGAAGATCGCCTCGACCGGGCACTCGGGCTCGCACGCCCCGCAGTCGATGCACTCCTCGGGGTCGATCACGAGAATGCGCTCGAACTCGTGGATGCAGTCGACCGGGCAGACGTCGACGCACGAGAGGTCTTTGATGTCGATGCAGGGCTCCGCGATGATGTACGTCACGGCGCGCCAGTCTACTGAGAGCGGCGCGTCAGGCCGTCAGCTCTTCGACGATCTCCTTCGCCCGCTCGTCGAGTGCCGACTTGGCCACCACCTGGTCGAAGCCCGCGGCATGTGCGCGGCGCAGGCCCTCGGTGTCGGTGTGGTTCGTGAAGCCCATGATCGGGATCTCCGGGTAGGCGTCCGCGACCTCGTCCGGGTCGATGCGCGCGATGTCCGCGATCACGCAGTCCGGCGGGTCGACGCTCTCGACCGTGATCAGGTGATGGCCCGGCAACAGTCCCTCCAGTTTTCCCCGGAAGAAGAGGTCGACCCCCACCAGCAGGATCGTCGCCACGCAGGCAAACGTACCACCCTTGGGCCTAGTCTCCAACGCCGTGAGCCACCTCGAAACCGGGCTCGAGTTGATCCGCCGCGGCGAGTACTTCGCCGCGCACGAGGAGCTGGAGGACGCCTGGCGAGCCGCCGAGCCGGCGGAGCGCGACTTCTACCAGGGCCTCGTGCACGTGGCGGTCGCGTGGTACCAGGCCGGCCGCGGCAACCGCGTCGGCTGCGATCGGCAGCTGGAAAAGGCGGCGCAGCGGCTCGGGCCGTACGCGCCGGAACACCGGGCCGTGGACGTCGCCTCACTGCTCCGTCAGGTGGCAGCGGCCGAAGCGGTGGTCCGGGGCGGCTCGCTCGAGCTGCCGGCGCTAGAGCTGCCCGCCGAGGCCTAGCGCGTCCAGCGCCCGGTTCAGGAGCACGCGCAGCCACCAGTCGCGGTTGAAGAAGAGCAGCAGGCCGAGCACGACGAGCGTGGCGCCGCTGAGGTAGCGGATCCAGTCGTAGTGGTCGCGCACCCAGCGGAAGGCCGTCATCGCATGCGTGAAGGCGATCCCGATCGCGACGAAGGCGACCGTGATCCCGAACGAGTAGGCGGCGAGCAGGATGCAGCCGCGCACGACCGTGCGGGAGTCGGCCGCCAGCGCCAGGATCGCGCCGAGCAGGATGCCGACGCAAGGCGCTGCGCAGACGGCGAAGGCCGCCCCGAGCAGCGCCCGCGAGCCGCTCGCCCGCGCCCGCGTCAGCGCGCCCGGCGCCAGCACGCGCTCCGGCCAGGGCAAGAGTCCCATGAAGGCGAGCCCGAGCACAACGAGGACGAAGCCAGCGATCTTCGTCCGCGTCTCGAGGTCGACCCACCCGCCGAGCGCCGCGGCTGCGGCGCCGAGGACGACGAAGACGACCGTGAAGCCAAGCGCGAAGGGCATGCTCGCGGCGACGACGCGGCGAGCGATCCCGCGCTCGCCGAGCCGGTCGACCTCGACCGCCGTGATCGCGGACAGGTAGCCGGGGACGAGCGGCAAGACACAGGGGAAGGCGATCGAGACCAGGCCGGCGGCGAAGGCCGCGGCTATCCGTTCAGCCATCGAAGCGCGCGAGCTCCTCGTCGAGCCGGCGTTCCTCCTCCGGCCCGAGCGGGTGCCCGTTCTGCGACCAGCGCTGCGGCGCCGGCTCCGGCTCGCGCTCGCGCGTCCAGCGCCAGGCGAGCACGCCCAGCACGGCCGCCCCGCCGAGCACGCCCACGATCGGCAGGAGCCAGGCCAGCAGGTCGAAGCCGTGCCGCGGCGGCGCGGCCAGGATCCGGTTGCCCCACTCCTCGACGAGCCGGCGCTTGATCTGGCTGCGCGTGTCGCCGGCCGCGATGCGCTGCTGGATCTCGACCTTGATGCGCTGCGCGGCGGGCGACGTGGACTGCGCGAGCGTCTCGCCCTCGCAGATCGGGCACATCAGCTGCCCTTCGAGCTCGGGCAACGTCGGATGCTGCTCGCTGGCAGCCACCGGTGCGGCGAGCACCAGCGCCAACAGGCCGACGACGAGGAGCCTCACGACTTCAGAGCCCGCTCGACTCCGTCGCGCAGGGCAGCGGCGTCGACCGCCGCGGCCACGTGACCGACGAGCCTCCCGGTCCGGTCGATGAAGAAGGTCTCCGGAAGCCCTGTCAACCCGTACTTCGGCGACGTGATGTTGTGGTTGTCGTGGACGAGCGGGTAGGTCAGCTTCAACGCGCGCGCGAACTTCCGCGCGTCGCTCTTGGGATCGTTGACATCCACACCCAGCACCACCACGCGATTACCCCATCGTTTGGTCGCTGCCTGCAGGGTCGGGGCCTCCTGCTTGCACGGATAGCACCACGACGCCCAGAAGTTCAGCACGACGACCTTCCCTCGCAAGGAGGCGAGGCTGAGGTCCCCGGGGGCGTCGACACGGCTGAGCGTGAAATTCGGAGCGGGCTTGCCGATCTCGGCCTCTTTGCCGCTCCCCTTGGCGAGCTTCCAGACGAGCAGCGCCAGCAGTAGGACGACGAGCCCGACCGCCAGTGCCTGCGCGCCGAGCTTCAGCCGTGCGCTCATCTCACGCGCTGACGATGAAGACCGGCGTGCCGACGGTCACGTGGTTGAAGAGCCACTCCGCGTCGGGGATGTGCATGCGGATGCAGCCGTGCGAGGCCGAGTAGCCGATCGAGGTGTCGTCGGGCGTGCCGTGAATCCCGACGCCGCTCGCCGAGAGGCCCATCCAGCGCGTGCCGAGAGGGTTGCCCGGGCCCGGCGGGACCGGCTTTTCACCCTTGGCCCACGGCGAGTTGGGCGGGTACCACCACGGGTTGCGCCACTTGACGACGACGCGCCAGTGCCCGAGCGGCGTCGGGTAGGCCGACTGGCCCGTGGCGACGCCGAAGACCCGCTGGAAGCGCATGCCCTTGTACAGGTAGAGCCGGTTCGAGCCGCGGCGGATGACGATCACCGGGCCGAACGAGCCGCGGGTCACGGACGGCTTCAGCTGGGCGAACTGGAGCGCGACCTCGGGCCGGGTGTTCGTGACCAGCGCGGTGAAGATCCCGTTCATCGCCCGCACCTCGCGCAGCGTGCGACCGGCCTTGTCCTTCGTGATCACGGGCCGGAGCTTGCGCAGCAGCAGCTGCGAGTCGACCGCCTCACGGTCGAAGCGCTTGGCGACGGCGTCGAGGTAGCGCTGCGCGCCCTTGCGACGGAGGATCACGCGCAGCTTGAGCGCCGTGCCTGCGGGGACGGTGAGCGCCCGGTCGACCGCGGCCCGCACGTAGGCCATCGCGCCGATCCGGGCGGGCTCGACAGCCAGCCGGTGCCGTGGGACGACCAGCGTCACCGGCCGAGCGAACGAGTCCGTCACCGCCGCGAAGGCCTGGTCGTAGGTCAGGTCGCCGACCTCGACGCTCGAGATGGTCACACCGCTCGCGATCGTGGCCGGCGTCGTCGTGGTCGTCGTACCGGTCGTGGTGGCCGCGACCACGCCAGCCGACAGGCCGCCGGCGGCAGCCAGGCCGAGCACGAACAGCACGAGCAGACCGACCCTTCTCATCCGGGCGGAAATACTAGCCTCGGAAGATCCGCGGATCGTTCGTGATCACGCCGTCCACGCCGATCTCGTCCAGCCAGGGCAGGAGCGCCGCCTCGTCCACCGTCCAGACGAGCACCGGCGCGCCGAGCGCGTGGCAGCGGGCCACGGCCGCCTCGCTGACCACCTCCCAGTAGAGCACGGCGGCCGTCGCGTTCGAGCTCGCCAGCAGGGAAGAGATGTAGCGCGGCAGCGTGCGCCGCAGGATGCGCACGATCGCCCGGGCCGGCGGATGGAAGGCCGACCGCTTGGTCAGGCCGGTGCGGTCCTGCGGATACGTCCGCCCCAGCCGCAGCCCCGGCTCGACCGCGTGCAGCGCCCGCAGCGTCGGGCGGCGGAACGAGCTGACGACCGTCCGCTCCACGAGCCCGTGCCGCCGTAGCGCCTCGGCGACGGGCCGCTCGGCGCCCTGCGCCTTCAGGTCGAGGTGGACGCCTACCCCCGCCGAGCCCAGCAGCTCCAGCACCTCGTCGAGCGTCGGTAGCCCGTCTGCCGCGACGGGCCGGTCGTGGGCGACCAGAAGCGCCTCGCCGAGCAGGTGGACGTCGAACTCGACCAGGTCGCAGCCGAGCTCGACCGCGAGCCCGATCGCCTCGAGCGAGTTCTCGGGAGCGAGCGCGGCCGCGCCGCGATGGCCGATTCGCAGCGGCCGGCCGTCGCGCCGGGCGAGCTCGATCACGTGCGCTTGAGGACGACGACGGCGCAGTCGTCCGCGAGCTCGCCGCCGAAGGCCCGGCAGTCCTCGACGAGCGCCACGGCCAGCTCCTCGGCCGGCAGCGAGGCGTGCCTGGCGAGCGAGGCGTCGAGCCGCTCCTCGCCGTACAGCTCGCCCTCGCGGCGGGCCTCGAGCAGGCCGTCCGTGAACAGCACCGCTGCGTCGCCCGGCTCCAGCGTCACGCGCTCGGTCCCGTACGCCTGGTCGCCCGCGATCCCGAGCGCGAGCCCGCGGACGCCCAGCGGCTCCACGGCACCGGCGCGCACGATCCGAGGCGACGGATGGCCCGCGCTCGCACAGGCCACCTCGCCCGCGCGGCCGTCGGCGGTCACGTAGAGCATCGTGATGAACTTTCCGTCGCCGATCTCCTCGAGCACGATCTCGTTCGCGGCGGCCAGGAACTCGGACGGCTCGGAGTGCTCTCGCGCGAGCGAGCGGAAGACGAACTTCGCCATCGCCATGTCGGCGGCCGCGTCGATCCCGTGGCCGGTGACGTCGCCGAGCACGACCGCGAGCCGGCCGTCCGCGAGCTCGAGGAAGTCGTAGACGTCGCCGCCGACGTCCATCCGCGCCGAGGAGGCGTAGACGGCGCCGACGTCGAGCCCCGCGGCCTGCGGCTGCTCGCGCGGCAGCAGCGAGCGCTGCATCGAGTCGGCGAACTGCTTCTGCTGCTGGTAGAGGCGTGCGTTATCGAGCGCGAGCGCCGCCTGTCCGGCGATCGAGGAGGCAGCCTCGAGCGTCGCGGCGTCGATCGGCCGGTCGGGATCGAGCGAGACCAGCGTCATCGTCCCGAGGATCTCGGCCTGCGTGGCGAGCGGGATCACGGCCGCCGTCGAGCCCTTCTCCAGGAACGGCACGAGCGGCTCGTGCGCCGGGCCGAGCGAGGCGGCGTTGCGTGCGTCGAACACGAGCGCCCGGCCGCTGCGGAAGACGTTCGGCAGCACCGGCGAGAGCGGCTGCGGTAAGGAGAGGATCGCCTTCAGCGGCTCGGCCAAGCGCTCCTCGCGTACGTGCATCGCCACCGGGTCGAGCGCCGCGCCGCGCCCGTCGGGCATGCGCAGCGACGCGGCGTCCACCCCGAGCGTCTCCACAATCGTGCGCGTGACCGCCTCCAGGGTGAGGTCGAGCGAGAGGCTCTCCGAGAAGACGCGCGAGATCTCGTAGAGCGCCTGCAGGCGGCGGGAGGCCTCACGCTCGGCCTCGAGCGCCACCTTGCGCTCCTCGTCTGCAAGCTTGGTCTCCTCGTGGAGCCGCGCGTTCTGGACGGCGACCGCGAGCTGGGCCGCGAGCGCGCGCAGCAGCTGCTCCTCGTTCTCGGTCAGCTCCCTCCCGGCGGCGGGATAGACGGCGAGCAGGCCGATCAGGTCGTCGCGCACACGCAGCGGAACGGCGATCGCGGCCTCGAGCCCGAGCTCCTCGAGCACGTCGAGCACGCCGCTCAGGCGCGGGTCGCTCGCCGCGTACGGGATGCCGAGCAGCCCGCGGCCGCGTGCCGGCCCGAGCAGGAGCTCGAGCAGGCGCTCGGCGACGCGCGCGTGCGGGCCGGTCAGCTCGCGCTCGGCCGCCGGCTCGAGCCGCCCGGGCTCGGAGCTGAGGTAGACGGCCAGCCGCTCCGCGCCGAGGAGGCCGGAGACGTGCTCGATCGCCGTGTCCAGCGTGTGCGCAAGCGAGAGCTGTGCGATCGCCTGGCCGACGATCGTCAGCAGCGCGCGGGTGCGCTCGAGCTCGACCGCGAGTGTCTGCCGCCGTTCGCCGGCGCGCAGCGCGTGCGCCGCGCGGACGGCGAAGGTGCCGAGCCGGTCGAGCAGCGGATCGCTCGGATCCGGCTCGTCGGCGAGCAGCAACTGGAGTGCGCCCTGCGGCGGCTCGCCGAGCTGCAGCGTGACCACGGCGCCTCCTTCCTCCAGCGACTCGACCGCGAGCGAGCCGGGGACGGTGCGCGCTCGGCCGACGGCTTCGAGCGCCACCGCTGCCGGGAGCGCCGTGCCCGAGAGCGCGGCCAGCACCGGCCCCTGCTCCTCGTAGCGCCAGACGACGCAGGCGGTCGCGCCGGTGGCCTCGGCGGCGAGGGTCGCCACCTGGTCGGCCGCGCGGGCCTCGTCGGAGCCGGCCGCCAGCGCGTCGCCGGCGAGGCCGAGCAGGTCCGGCGCAGCGGCAGCCGCGCCGCTTCCGTCGCCGAACGCCCGGCGGGCGAGCGCGATCTCGTCCGCCGCCGCGAGGGCGAGCGTGCGCTCTCGGTGATCGAACTCGCCCCGGCGGCGGAGCAACTCCAGCGACCCGACGACCGCGTTCCCTTCGCGGACCGGGAGCTGCAGCACCCCGCTTGCGCCGAGCTGCTCGGCCGCGCGCAGCAGCGGCGGCGGCAGCTCGCCGAGCTCCTCGAGCGGCTCGGCCGGGACCGAGCGCGCCGGAAGCCGCGAGCCCTCGAGCTCGGCACGCAGCGCAGCCGATTCGGCGTGCACGGCGCGCGCGGAGGCGGCGCCCGACTCGTCCACCAGCCGCACGACGACCACGTCGGCGCCGGTCACCTCGGCCGTGCGCGCCGCGATCGCGCTCAGCGCCCCGTCAAGGCCTGCAAGATCGCGAGTCTCGCCTGTCACCGCCATGTCCGACCGCATCAAAGCACGGGCCTACTAAACTCCGCGCGTGGCCCTGCCGGAGCGAAAGCACGTCGAGGAGGAGCTGCTCGACCCGACGGCGATCCCCCGGAACTACCGGCGCCAGCGGATAAAGCGCCGCGCCCGCGAGGAACGGGCCCGCGAGAAGACGCTGGCGGCCCTGCGCTTCTGGCTCGTGCTCGTCGCGGTGCTCTGCGTCAGCGTCGGCCTGGCGGTCGTGATCTGGAACCAGATCGAGCAGCTGTTCGGCCTCTGATGCAGACGCCCGAGTCCTTCCCGCCTGCCGAGCAGGAGCCGTTCGTCGAGATCGACGAGGAGATCTTCGTCCGCCCGGCCCCGACCGGCATCTGGGCCCTCGGCGGCCGGCTGGCCTGGGTTGCCGGGCTCGTGCTGACGGTCTCGGCCTTCACCGACTGGTACGCCGGCCCGAACACAGCCGGGCCGACGCTCTCGGTGATCGCCTGGCACACGGGCACGCTCGGCAAGCTCGTGTTCGTGATCGGGCTCGTGCTGCTCGGGCTGGCCGCGGCGCGCGAGTTCGGCTTCGAGCTGCCGCCGTCGGTGCCCGAGAGCCTGGTCGTGATCGCGCTCGGCTCACTCTCGACGATCTTCGTCCTGATCCGGCTGATCTCGATTCCCGACTCGATCCCGCCGCCAGCCGGCCGCGGGATCGGCATCTGGATCAGCCTGCTGGCGAGCCTGGCCGTAATCGTGGCCGGCCTGCTGCGAGCTTCAGAAGAGCTGTAGCTGTCAGCACGCCGAGCGCCGCGCCGCCGAGCACGTCGAGCGGCCAGTGCACGCCGACGTAGATCCGCGACCAGGCGACGAGCGCAGCGAGCACGAACGCCGGCACGGCGAGGCGCGGCGAGGCCCACGCGATCACCGTCGCGCAGGCGAACGCGGTCGCCGAGTGGCCCGACGGGAACGAGCCCGTGTGCGGCGTTGGCACGAGCGGCCGTGGCTCGGGATAGACGAGCGGCGGGCGCACGCGGCCGATCCACTGGCGCAGCGCCAGCGAGAGCCCGTCGGCGCCGAGGTCTGCGGCCACCAGCAGGAGCAGGAACCAGGGCCGCCGCCAGAGCAGCGCGAGCACGATGCCGATCAGCACGAAGAGCAGCCCCTCGGTGGCGATGCGGGTGAAGTCGACCACGAGCGGGTTCAGCCAGCCTGCGCGGTGGTGGACGACCCAGCGCTGGAGGTGGTGGTCGAGCGAGATCAGGTCGGCAGCAGCTGCTTGGTCTGCGTGATCAGCTCTTGCGGGTCGAACGGCTTGCCGATGAAGCCCTGCGCGCCGCGCTCGGCCGCCTGGTCGGCCGCGGCCTCCTCGACTTTGCCGCTGAACATCACGACCGGAATGGAGCCGACGCCGTGCCGCTCGTGCATCAGCTGCAGCATCTCCCAGCCGTCCACCTTCGGCATCATCACGTCGAGCAGCACGAGGTCGGGGCGCAGCTCGTCGAGCACCTTCATCCCCTCGTCCGCGCTGCCGGCCTCGTGGACGGTGTAGCCCTCCATCTCCAGGTTGACGCGCACGTACTCCCGCAGCCGCTCGTCGTCGTCGACGATCAGCACGATCGGGCCCGAATGCGACTCGGGCGCCGAACGCTGAAGAAAGGCGTCGAGGTCGTCACGGCGGTAGCGGCGATGGCGGCCGGGCGTCTTGAAGGCGCGCACGCGGCCGCTGTCGGACCACTTGCGGATCGTGCTCTGGGCGACCCCGAGGTAGCGCGCGGCCTGGCCCAGGGTGAGCCAATCGGTCTCGCCGAGCGGCGGCTGCCGCCCTGGGTTGTCACGGGGCATTTCGGTGCGAACCTACCCAAAGCTCCCGTTTCTGAGACATCCGCGCTCACGGCGTCGTGACGGTCACCGTCGCCGATTCCGGCGGCAGGGTGATCGTCTGGTCATGCGTGACCGTCGAGGCCGGCGGTGGGTTGTCCTCGAGCGCCTGCCCGAGCGCGATCCCAACGGCGAAGACGAGCACGAAGATGACCGCCCAGACGACGCGGCGGCGGGTCGAGCTCTTCCTGCGCCGCCGCTGGTAGGCGCTCATGGCGTGTAGTCGAGCGCGCCGCGGGCGTAGAGGTGGAAGGCCGCGTCCTGGACGGTCGTCGAGCGGGCCGGCCAGCCCGGCGCGGGCTCAGCCTCGAGCAGCGCCTCCTGCACCCAGCGGTCGGCGTCGCCGTAGGCCGAGGCGAGCTCGCGGAGCGTGAAGCTCTGGCCGACGCGGCGGCGGAGCTGGTCGAGCACGAGGGCGACCTCGGCCAGCAGCCGCTCGTACTGCGTACGGTCGGCGGAGGCTGCCTGCAGGCGGCGGTAGCCATCCGCCCACTCGCCGCGCGTGCTCTCGAGCGTCCCCTCCATGGGCGGCGATGCTAGATGATCGATTCCACGATCTCGCGCGACCGGTGCACGATCCGCCCCGCCTGGGCCGGCTGGCGCCCCGGAGCGGCGACCTCGTGAAATCGGTCATCCGTCGCTGCAGCAGCGCGCGGGCCAGAGCGGTTCCACCTCGGCGAGGATGCGCTCGCCGAGCTCGTAGCCCGGCCGCGCGAGCGCGAAGGCCGCGTGGGCGTGGAGGCACTTGAGCCCGCCGGTGCGCGTCTGGCCGCCGATCCCGCCGGGCAGCTCGGGCCGCAGGCGGCGCTGCTCCTCGTGACCGCGAGCGAGGCTCTCGGCGAGAGCGGGATCCTCGCTGGCCAGCCGGCCGAAGCGCTCCACCCCGCCGTCGGCCTCGAGCCGCGCGATCGCAGCGGCCAGGTGCCGGCAGGTGATCCAGTAGGTTGTCGGAAACGGCTCGCCAGACTCGTCGAGCGGGGCCTGCTCGGTCACCGCCGGCCGGCCGAAGGGGCAGCGAACGGCTACCCGGCGGAACGCGCGCGGGGCCCGGCCGAGCTGGCGCTCCACGATCGCGCGGTCATCGTCCACCGTCGGTGAGCCTAGCTTTGCGGCCGTGGACCCACGCGGAGATGCCCTTGACGATGTAGAGCTTCTCGCCGGGCCGGACATACCCGAGCCGCCGGGCCTGCTCGGTCAGCGCCTCGCCGGTGCTCGACTCCGCCAGGCGGTGCTGCAGCTCGCGCTTCTCGGCCTGCAACGCCCGCACGTCGGCCGTGCGCCGCGCGAGGTCGTGCTTCGCCTCGACGTAGCTGCGCAGCGGGCGCGCGTACAGCAGCCCGACGAGCACGATCGCGCCGAGGCCGACCCAGCGCAGCAGGTAGCGCGAGCGCGGCGGTGTGCGGGAACGCTTGGCCACGCGACGCGTTTCGCCACGCCGCCGCGTCTTCCTACACGGCTGCGACTTTGATCAGGTCGGTCGTGCCGGGGAGGTTGACCGTGGTGCCGGCGGTGATCACGACCCGGTCGCCCCCGTCCACGAGGCCGCTCTCCTTCGCGGCCTCACGCGAGGCCGCCAGCAGCTTGTCCACGTCGTCGCACTCCGGGATCAGGAAGGCCGTCACGCCCCATTCGATCGCCATCTGCCGCAGCGCGTAGTCCTGATGGGTGAGCGCGATGATCGGCCGCCGCGGTCGCAGGCGGGCGACGACCGAGGCCGTGCGGCCGCTGTAGGTCGGCACGAGAATCGCCTTCGCGCGCAGCATCTCGGCGAGGTCGCAGGCCGCGTTCGACATCGCCTGGCCGACCGACGGCTCGTCTTCGACCTCGGGCAGCTGATGCCGGTAGTTGAGGCTCGGCTCGACCGCGCGCGCGATCCGGTCCATGTACGCGACCGACTCGACCGGGTACTCGCCGATCGCGGTCTCGCCCGAGAGCATCAGCGCCGAGCTGCCGTCGAGGACCGCGTTGGCGACGTCGCTCGCCTCGGCGCGTGTCGGCTCGGACTGGTGGATCATCGACTCGAGCATCTGCGTGGCGGTGATCACCGGCTTCCCGCGCTCGAGCGCCGCGATGATGATCCGCTTCTGCAGCAGCGGCACGAGCGCCGGGCCGATCTCGACCCCGAGGTCACCGCGCGCAACCATCACCACGTCGGTCTCGGCGAGGATCTCGTCCAGCGCGTCCACCGCCTCGGACTTCTCGATCTTCGCGATCACGTGGGCGTGCGAGCCGGCCTGCTCGATCAGCGCGCGCAGATCGCGCACGTCCGCAGCCGAGCGCACGAACGAGAGCGCGACGAAGTCCACCCCGAGCTCCAGCGCGAGCTCCAGGTCGTCCATGTCCTTGCGCGTGATCGACGGAATCGGAATCGGGACGCCGGGCAGGTTGACGCCCTTGTGCGAGGTGACGACGCCGCCCTCGACGACCGTGCAGCGCGCCCGGCCGAGCTCGACGGCGTCCACCCGCAGACGGACGAGGCCGTCGTCGATCAGGACGTCGTGCCCGGGCTGCAGCACCTCGCTGATCACGGCCGGGCTGACGGGCAGCTCGCCGTTGCTCGAGCCGTCCGCGGGCCCAACGATGACGTCCTCGCCGCGGCGCAGCGAGACCGGCTCGTCGAGGTCGCCGATCCGCAGCTTCGGGCCCTGCAGGTCGGCGATGAGCGCGATCGGCCGCCCGACCTCACGCTCGGTCTCGCGCACCAGGCGCGCCCATTCGCGGTGCTGGTCGTGGGTGCCGTGCGAGAGGTTCAGCCGTGCGCCGTCGACGCCCGCACGCACGAGCTCCGAGAGCTTCTCGGGCGTCGAACAGGCGGGCCCGATCGTGGCGACGATCTTGGTGCGGCGGGGAGGCGCTTCGGCCACCGACCCAGCGTAGCGAGTGACACGAACGGCGCTAGCGCTGGTATCGCGGAAAAGCGTTCCAACCCGGATACACGGCGCGGTCGCCGAGCTCTTCCTCGATTCGCAGCAGCTGGTTGAACTTCGCCGTCCGCTCGCCGCGCGAGGGCGCGCCCGTCTTGATCTGGCCGCAGCCGGTGGCGACGGCGAGGTCGGCGATCGTCGTGTCCTCGGTCTCCCCGGAGCGGTGCGACATCACGCAGGCGTAGCCGGCCTCGCGCGCCATCGCCATCGTGTCGAGCGTCTCGGTGAGCGTCCCGATCTGGTTGACCTTGATCAGGATCGCGTTGCCGATGTTCTCCATGATTCCGCGGCGCAGGCGCTCCGGGTTGGTGACGAAGATGTCGTCGCCGACGAGCTGCACGCTCGAGCCGGCGACCTCGGTCAGCGCCCGCCAGGTCGTCCAGTCGTCCTCGGCGAGCCCGTCCTCGATCGAGACGATCGGGTAGCGCTCGACGAGTCGCGCGAGGTACTGGACCATCCCGTCGCCCACCTCGTCGTTGCCCTCGAAGCGGTAGTGCCCGTCGTCGTAGAGCTCGGTCGCCGCCGGGTCGAGCGCCATCGCCACGCGGTCGCGGTGGCCCGCGCGCTCCGCGGCCTCGAGCACGGCCTCGATCGCCTCCTCGCTCGAGCCGAGGTCGGGCGCGAAGCCGCCCTCGTCGCCGACCCCGGTGGCGAAGCCGCGCTCGTGCAGCAGCGCCTTGAGGGCATGAAAGACCTCGCAGCCGACCCGCAGCGCCTCGGCGAACGTGTCCGCGCCGGCCGGCACGAGCATGAACTCCTGCAGGTCGATCGAGTTCTGCGCGTGCGCGCCGCCGTTGATCACGTTCAGCATCGGCACCGGCAGCGTCACGGCCTCCTCGCCGCCCAGGTGGCGGAAGAGCGAGAGCTCCGCCTCGGCAGCGGCAGCCTTCGCCACCGCGAGCGAGACGCCGAGGATCGCGTTGGCGCCGAGGCGGCCCTTGTTCGGCGTGCCGTCCAACTCGATCAGCGCCTGGTCGAGGCCGCGCTGGTCGGCGGCGTCGAGGCCGCGCACCGCCTCTGCGATCTCGCCGTTGACGTTGCCGACCGCCCTGGTGACGCCCTTGCCGCCCCACTCCTGGCCGCCGTCGCGCAGCTCGAGCGCCTCGTGCACGCCGGTCGAGGCGCCGGAGGGAACGGCCGCGCGGCCGCTCGCGCCCGACCCGAGGGCGACTTCCACCTCGACCGTCGGATTGCCGCGCGAGTCGAGGATCTGCCGCGCGTAGGTGCGCGAGATGCCGGTCATGTGCCTGCCTCCTTGGCGAGATCGAAGTAGCGGTCCTGCTCGTCGAGCTCGAGCTCCGTCCAGCGCTTGCCCTCTGCGGCGGCGAGCTGCTCGGCCCGTTCGACGCGTTCGACGAAGCGGTCGCTCATCGCTCGTAGCGCCAGCTCTGGGTCGACGTTCAGCCGGCGGGCGACGTTGACCGAGGCGAAGAGGACGTCGCCCAGCTCCTCGAACACGTGCGGGTGCGCTTCGATCTCGGGCGCGGGCTCCCCGCCTGCTTTCTCGATCGCCTCCTTCAGCTCGCGGAGCTCGTCGTCCAGGTCGGCCAGCGCCCCCTTCAGGTTCGGGTACTCGAAGCCGACCGCCCGCGCGCGCCGCTGCACCTTCCGGGCGTAGAGCAGCGACGGCAGCGTCTCCGGAACGTCGTGGAAGACGCCCTCGCGCTCCTCCTGCTCGCGCTTGATCCGCTCCCAGTTCTCGCGCACGCGGCCCGGCGTTCGCGCCTCGACCTCACCGAAGACGTGCGGGTGCCGGCGCACGAGCTTGGCGTGCACCGCGCGGGCGGCCGCCTCGAGATCGCCCTGGCCCTGCTCGTCCAGCAGCAGCGCGAGGAAGTAGACCTGGAAGAGCAGGTCGCCCAGCTCGTCCAGCAGCTTCGCCGGATCGCCCCCGTTCGCCGCGTCGGCGACCTCGTAGGCCTCTTCGACCGTGTGCGGGACGATCGTGCCCGCCGTCTGCTCGCGGTCCCAGGGACAGTCGCGGCGCAGGCGCTCGGTCAGCTCTTGCAGCTCGACCAGCGCTTCGGCGAGCGCCACCGTCCTAGCCGGTGGTGGTGGAAGCGCCCGTCGTCGAGGACGACGTCTTGCAGGGATCCTGGCCGGGCGGCGGCGCGTAGCCCTTCTGGTAGCCGATCTCTCCGCAGTAGTCCTTCTTGATCCCGGCGAGCCACTTGTCCATCTCCTTCTGCTTGTCCTGGGAGAGGAGCTGCTGCCGGATCGCCTCCTTCACCTGCGGGAGCGGGGTCGGCTTCGCGGGTGTCCCGGGCTTGACCGGCCCGAGCGCCTCGATGATGTGCCAGCCGAACTGCGAGTGCACCGGCTTCGAGACCACGTTCTCCTTGATCGAGAAGGCGACCTTCTCGAACTCCGGCACGAGCCGGCCCTTGACCGCCGTGCCCGGCGGGAGCTTGCCGCCGTTCTGGGCCGAGGAGGTGTCGGTCGAGTACTTCTTGGCGAGCGCCGGGAACTTGCTCGGGTCCGACTGCAGCTGCGCGTAGAGCTCGTCGGCCTTCTTCTTCGTCTTGACCAGGATGTGGCGCACGTCGCGGCTCTCCGGCTGCGCCGGCGTCGCGTACTGCTGCTTGTTCTTGTCGTAGTAGGTCTTGATCTCGTCGTCTGAGACCTTGACGTCCTTGGTCACCTTCTTGAAGACGTCCTCGCGGATCAGCTGCAGCTTGATCCCCTGCCGGACCTCTTCGTCGGTGAAGCCCTGCTGCTTGAGCGCCGCCTGGTAGCGCTTCTCCATCTGCGCCGGCGTCGCCTGCTTCTGGCCCGCGGGGTTGCCGTAGTACTGCTTCTTGATCTGGTCGAGGCGCGCGTCGACGTCCTTGTCGGAGACCTTGACCCCGAGCTTCTCGGCCTCCTGCTCGTACTCGCTGCTCTGGATCAGGAACTGCGTCGCGTTCGTCTTCAGGTTCGCGAGATCGACGGTGCCCGCCTTCGGGAAGGCTCGCTTGGTCGCGATGAAGTTCCGCTTCGTCTGCGCGATCAGCGCGTCCCACTGAGCCTTCGTGATCGTCTCGTCGCCGACGACCGCGACTCCGTCAGCAGGGACCGCCTTGGGGCCGCTGTCGCCACACGCCGCGACCACGAGTAGAAGCGCCGCGCCAAGGCTGATCAGTACGAGTCGTCTCATGGAAAAAGCGCCAGCAGCAGGGGTTTTGCTCATGCTGCCCGGCGCGCGTCGAGTATAGCATCGACTAGCCGAACCGCTGACGAAAATTCATCTGAACGCAACGAAACCTCGCGTTTGGCGCTCGTGTAGACGGCGGTGTCGAGCTCGGAGCGCAGTGCCCGCAGCTCGCCCGCGCCCAGCAGCAGCGGGCCGACCGTCGCCTTGCCGCCGCGGAAGACGAGGTAGTCGGCGCCGGCGGTGGCGAGCTTCAGCTTCGCCTCCTGGATCGCGAACAGGTTCTCGACCGGCTCGGGCAGCGGGCCGTAGCGGTCCTCGGTCGCCGCCTGCAGCTCGCGCAGCTCGTCCTCGTCGGCCGTGAGCGCGAGCCGCCGGTGGAGGTCGATCTTCAGCGCCTCGGCCTCGATGTACGGCGCCGGCACGTAGGCGTCGACGCTCGCCTCGACCCGTACCGGCCGCACCGCCGGCCGCCGCTCGCCCGAGAGCTCCGCGACCGCCTCGGCCAGCAGCTCGACGTAGAGCTCGAAGCCGAGCGCCGCCACGTGTCCCGACTGCTCCGCGCCGAGCAGGTCGCCGGCCCCGCGGATCTCGAGGTCGCGCATCGCGATTGCGAAGCCCGCGCCGAGCTCCGTGTGGTCGGCGAGCGTCGCCAGGCGCGCCCTGGCCTCCGGGGTCAGCTCGCGCGAGTCGGGGTAGAAGAGGTACGCGTGGGCGAGCACGTCCGAGCGGCCCACGCGCCCGCGGATCTGGTAGAGCTGGGCGAGCCCGAGCGCGTCGGCCCGCTCCACGATCAGCGTGTTCGCCTGCGGGATGTCGAGGCCGGACTCGATGATCGTCGTCGAGACGAGCACGTCCGCGTCGCCACGCAGGAAGGCGTGCATCTTCTCCTCCAATTCGCGCTCGCGCATCTGGCCGTGCGCGACCTCGACCCGCAGGCCCGGCGCGAGCTGCTGGATCTTGGCTGCGGCCTCCTCGATCGACTCGACGCGGTTGTGCAGGTAGAAGCTCTGGCCGCCGCGCGCGTGCTCGCGCTCGAGCGCCGCCTTGACGAGCTCGTCGTTGTACTCGCCGACGTAGGTGCGGATCGGCCGCCGGCCCTCGGGTGGGGTCTCGATCACCGAGATGTCACGCAGGCCCGAGAGCGACATGTGCAGCGTGCGCGGAATCGGCGTGGCGCTCAGCGAGAGCACGTCGACCTCCAGCCGCAGCGCCCGCAGCAGCTCCTTCTGGGCGACGCCGAAGCGCTGCTCCTCGTCCACGATCACGAGGCCGAGCTCCTTCGGGATCACGTCGCGGCTCAGCACCCTGTGGGTGCCGATCAGGACGTCGACCTTGCCCGCCGCGAAGTCGGCCACCACTTGCTTCTGCTCCTTCGGCGAGCGGAAGCGCGAGATCATCTCGACGCGGACCGGGAAGTCGCGGTAGCGCTCGCGGAAGGTGTTCCAGTGCTGCTCGGCGAGCACGGTCGTCGGCACGAGCATCAGCGTCTGCTTGCCGTTGACCGCCACGGCGAAGGCGGCGCGCACGGCGACCTCGGTCTTGCCGAAGCCGACGTCGCCGCAGACGAGCCGGTCCATCGGGCGCGGCGTCTCGAGGTCCTCCTTGACCGCCTCGATCGCGCTGCGCTGGTCCTCCGTCTCGCGGTAGGGGAACTCGGCCTCGAGCCGCTCGAGCCATTCGTTCTCGAGCTCATAGGCGACCCCGGGCGCCTGCTGGCGGCGCGCATAGAGCGCGAGCAGCTCGCCGGCCAGCTCGCGCAGGCTCGTGCGCGCGCGACTCTTCAGGTTCTGCCAGGCCTTTCCGCCGAGCTTCGACAGCGCCGGCGCTCCCGCGTCCGCGCCGATGTACTTCGAGACCTTGCCGATCTGCTCGTGCGGAACGTAGAGCCGGTCGTCGCCGCGGAAGCCGAGGAAGAGGTAGTCGCGCGTGACCTCGGCGACCGTCTTCGTCTCGAAGCCGAGCAGCTTGCCGATCCCGTGATCCTCGTGGACGACGAAGTCGCCGGTGCCCAGATCGGCGAAGCTCTGCAGCGCCCGGCCGGCCGGCGCGGCGCGCGTGCGGGCACGCTTGCGGAAGACCTGCGTGTCCGGCAACAGCACGAGCCCGAGGTCGCGCCAGACGAAGCCGCGCCGCGCGGGCGAGACGGCGAAGTAGAGCTCGGGCTCGTCCGGGAGCCGGTCGCCCTCCTCGAGGATCTTCGGCTCGACCCGCCGCAGCAGATTGGCCGTGCGCAGCGCCTCGCCGCGGTGCGGGAAGGCGACCACGACCCGGTTCCCGGCGCGGATGAAGCCGGCCAGCTCGTTCTCGGCCTCCGCCAACCCGCGCGCCGCGATCGCCGGGCGCTGGGCCTCGAAGGCGTGCGCCTGTCCGCGCGGGAACGAGTCGAGCTCGGCCGCGCCCTCGAGCGATACCTCGGTGCCATCCTCGGCCCACACCTCGCGCACCTGCTCGGGCTCCCAGACGAGATCAGGCGGACGATCGAGCGGCGGGACGAGGTCGTCCGGGACATGTCCCAGGGACAGTCCCTCGGACTCGTCCGAAAGGGACGGCTCGATCAAGTCGAGCCGCCGCTCGGCGGCCGGGTAGACGACCGCGCCCTCGACCTCGTGCAGCGCGCGCTGCGTGAACGCCGAGAAGGCGCGCACGGCCTCGATCTCGTCGCCGAAGAACTCGACGCGCAGCGGCTCGCGCCCGGTCGTCGGGAAGAGGTCGATCAGGCCGCCGCGCACGGCGAAGTGGCCCCGTTCCTGGACGCGGTCGACGCGCTCGTACCCGGCCAGCGCGAGCAGCCCGGCGAGCGCCTCGAGCCCGGGTGCCTCGCCCGCCGCGAGCCGGATCGGCGCCGGCCGCGCCTCGGGCGGAGGCAGCGGCTCCGCGATCGCGCTCGCGGAGGCGCAGACCAGGCCGCCCGCCGCGAGCACGTCCAGCGCCCGCGCCCGCTCGCCGACGAGATGCGGTGGCGGCCCGAGGCCGGAGCCCCAGCGGACACCGCGGCTCGGCAGCAGCGCGACGCGCTCCTCGCCGACGAACCAGCGCGCACCCTCGGCCGCGTCACGGGCGTCGGCGTCCTCGGGCAGCAGCACGACGAGCGCGCGCCCGAGATGCTCGTGCAACGCCGCCAGCAGCAGGGGCAACGCAGGCTCGGAGACCCGCGCAGGCGCCGGCAGGGCGTCCGCGAACGCGGCCAGGCGCTCGTCGCCGAGCAGCTCCTCGACGAGCGGATGAAGCACGGGCCGGGTGGTTTCGCGCAGGTCCAAGACGAATGACGGAACCGGCGGTTCCGCCCCCCAATCGTAGCCGTGAGTACGATCTTCACCGGGTTGTCGAGGACCGGGATCGCGGCACTGGCCTGCGGTGCGCTGCTGCTGGCGGCGACCGCGTGCAGCGACGGGGAGAGCGGCGAGGTCAAGACCGTCAAGCCTGCGGAGCGCCACCTCCTCTACATCGGCGGCGAGGGCGTGGAGAACGCGAGCGTCATGATCGCCGGCCCGAACGGCCAGAACGCGCATCGCCTGACCACCGGCTTCGTCGCGCTGCTCTCGCCCGACGGCAAGACGGTCGCCGTCCAGCGCAAGGGCAAGGGGATCTTCCTGGTCTCGAGCGACGGCACGAAGACGCGCCGGCTGACCGCGAGGCCGCTACGGCCCGTCGCCTGGTCGCCAGACGGCCAGACGCTCTATGCCTCGGCCTCGAACGGCCCGGCGGTGGTCGAGCTGCTGGCGCTCGACCGGGACGACGGGAGCTCGCACTCGCTGGCGAAGGGCTCGTTCTACGGCCTCGACATCTCCCCCGACGGCTCGCGGCTCGTCTACTCGCGCGCGCCCGAGGCGACCGCCGAGGGTATCTGCGGCGACCAGTTCGACCTCTACGTGACGAAGCTGGACGGCTCCTCGCCCGAGCGGATCACCAACGACGGCGTGAGCGCGTTCCCGGCCTGGGGCCCGGCGGGGATCGCCTTTTCGCATTTCCCCAGCACCGGGAGCCCCTACGACTGCAACTCACCCGGGATCTTCACGATCGACCCCGACGGCTCGAACAGCAAGGCCGTGATCGCCAGCGCACCCGACTCGATCAACCTGCTCGGCTTCTACGGCCTGCAGCCGCTCGGGTGGCTCGACGACTCGGGGCTGCTGATCGGCCTGCGCGCCGAGTCCGGCACGGAGGGCGCGGTGCTCGACCTCGGCAGCAAGAAGATCCGCCGCCTGGGCGAGGCGTTCGCCGACGAGATCTCGAGCGACGGGCGCTACTCCGTCGGCAGCGGCGGCCAGGATGCGCTCGAGCTCTCGATCATGCGCCTCTCGGACGGCCACCGCGTCTTCATGCGCAAAAACGTCTGCTGCCCGGACTGGAACCGCTAGTTGTAGCGCTGCTGCGCCGCTTCTAGCCCGTCCTGCGCAATCGTCTCGACGGCGTCGGTGGCGCGCGAGATCAGCGCCTCCGCGTCCTCCTCGGGCGCGAACGGCGAGAGCACCCAGTCGGCGACGGGACGCGGGTCGCCGCGGCCGGGGCGGCCGATGCCGATACGCAGGCGCAGGAAGTCCTGCGAGCCGAGGTGCTGCGCGAGCGAGCGCAGGCCGTTGTGGCCGGCGAGCCCGCCCCCTGCCCGCGCCTGCAGCCGGCCGGGCTCGAGGTCGACGTCGTCGTGGACGACCAGCACCTGCTCGGGCTCGACCTTGAAGAAGCGCACCGCCGCGCCGACCGAGCGGCCGGACTCGTTCATGTAGGTCTCCGGCTTCAGCAGCGCCAGGCAAAGGTCTTCGAGCCGCACCTCCGCGAGCGAGCCTGAGAACTTCGAGCGCCAGGAGCCGCCGTGCCTGCGCGCCAGCTCGTCGAGCACGAGCCAGCCGGCGTTGTGGCGGGTCCGCTCGTACTCGCGGCCCGGGTTGCCGAGCCCCGCGACGAGCAGGTCGAGCGTCGAGGCCGACTCGCCCCGACGGAAGAGGCGCACCTATTCCTCGGTGCTGGCTTGCTCGCCCGAGGCGCCCTCGGGCGGGGCTCCCTCGCCCTCGGCACCCTCGGGAGCCTCCTCGCCCTCCGGCACCTCGCCCTCGGGCAGCTCGCCCTCTTCGAGCTCCTCGCCCTCGACTTCCTCGGGCTCCGGCTCGACGAACCGCGTCGGCATCGTCACCGTGGCGAGCACCGTCTCCTCGGGGTCGTCGACGAACTTGACGCCCTCCTGCACCGCCAGGTCGACGAGGCGCAGCGTGTCGCCGATCGCCATCCCGGTGACGTCGAGCTCGAGGTGCTCGGGAATCTCCATCGGCAGCGCCTCGACGGTGATCTCACGGTTGACCTGAGAGAGCACACCGCCCTCGGTCACGCCCACCGGCTCGCCCATCAGCTCGACCACGACGCGGGCCTGGATCGGCTGGTCGAGGCGGACCTCCTGCAGGTCGATGTGGATGATCCCTCCCTTGACCGGGTGCTGCTGGTACTCCTTGAGGATCGACGGGTGAGTCGTCTTCTGGCCTTCGAGCGTGACGTCGAGGATCGCGTGCAGGCCCTGGCCGCCGGTCAGCACCCGGCGCAGCTCGCGCTCGGGGATGCAGATCGGGTGCGGCTCCTTGCCGCGGCCGTAGAGGACGCCCGGAATCAGCCCCTGCCTGCGCAGGCGGCGGGACTCGGCGGAGCCGCGGCTATCGCGCTCCTGGACCTGCAATTTCACTCGTTCGCCGGCCATCGGCGGCGCAGTGTACCTGCGAGTCAAGGAGGGCCTGACGGAACGCTGCACGCTCTCGGGGTGCGATGGTCGTTCCGAGGCAAGGACGCAGGGAGTGCTCGTAGCTGGAAGCTACGGGCGCGACTGAGGACGCCGCCTCGGGGCGAGCAGCGCGGCCCGAGGGCCTCAGCAGTGTTTCGTCAGGCTCTCTTAAGTCCGCTTGATCGTGATCAGGTCGAGCAGCAGCAGCGGCCAGAGCAGGATCGCCAGGATGGCAGCGACGACCCCGTGCACGCCGTGCACGTGCTGGAAGTAGTGGCGCTCGGCCGCGACTGCGACGCCGATGCCGAAGTAGATCAGCACGAGCAGCGAGGGAAACCTGCGCACGACGCAGCCCTTACCCGCGGCGGCCGAACTCATTCGTAGAACGCGAGCACGGCGACGATCACGTAGAAGGCGATCAGTGCGACCCCCTCGAACCTCGTCGCCTCCCCGTCCGCGGTGATCTGCCAGAGCGCGACCGCGGTCAGCGCCAGCGCGCCGATGTAGACCGGTCCGAGGTCGAACGTGAGCTGGGTCGAGAACAGCAGCGACACGAGCACGAGCGCCGGGAAGAGGAACGCCGTGATCTGGGCGACGGAGTTCTTGACCACCGAGATCGCCAGGTCGGCCTCGCCCTTCAGCGCGAGCACGATCCCGGTCGTGTTCTCGACCGCGTTGCCGGCGATCCCGACCACCACGATCCCGGCGAACGCCTTCGAGACGCCGATCTCCTCCATCGCGGGGGTGAGCGCGGTGACGAACCAGTCCGAGACGAAGGCTGCCCCCACCCCGGCGGCGCCAAGGAGCGCCAGCGCGAGCCTCATCGAGACGCGGGGCCCACCCTCGCCGGCCATGCTCGGCAGGTCCGAGCGGAGGTAGTCGTTCAGCCAGACCCCGTAGGTCAGCAGCAGGGCCACCGCCCCGACGATCGAGATCGCCTCGATGTGGTGCGAGGCCCGGTCGCCGGTGGCCGCCGACAGCCCGATCAGCACGATCAGGAAGCTCGCGAGCAGCATCAGGACCGCGTTGTCCTTCGGCAGGCGCGTCTGGAAGTGCATCACGCCGTCGGGGCTCGCGTGGCAGCCGGCCACGATCACGATTCCGAGCACGAGCAGCGCGTTGGCGAAGATCGAGCCCAGGATCGAGGCCCGCGCCACCACGAGCTCGCCGGCCGAGAGCGCGAACAGGACGATGAAGAACTCGGGCAGGTTCCCAAGCGTCGACTGCAGCACGCCGGTCACGGCCGGCCCGTAGTGCTGCCCGACCCGCTCGGTCGAGAAGGAGACGATCCAGGCGAGCCCGGCCAGGGCGACCGTGGCGAGCCCGAAGGTGAGCAGCGGCGACGCGTCGGAGAAGTGTGCGACCGCGGTCGCGGCCGTGAAGGCCGCCGTCACCGCGACCAGGGCCCAGATCCTCGTCATGGTCGGTGAAGGCGACAGCGGGCCAGCGTCGCCAGCACGCGGAAGCCGTCCCGGGCGGTCAGCTTCTTTCCCTCTCCCCGGCTGCGGGCGCGATAGGTGATCGGCACCTCGTAGATGCGGGCGCCGGCCTGCAGCAAGCGCGCTGTGATCTCGGCCTCGATTGCGAAGCCGCGCGTGCGCAGAGGCAAGCTTCGGAAGAGGGACGTGCCCATCACCTTGTGGCAGGTCATCAGGTCGGAGAGCCAAACGTTGTAGAGCACGTTCGCGACGAACGTGACCGCCTTGTTGCCGACCACGTACCAGAAGCTGTAGGCCGAGTGGGCCTGGAACCCGCGAACGCCGTAGACGGCCTCGGCATCATCCGTGAGCAGCGGCCGGAGCAGCGCCAGGAAGTTCGCGGGGTCGTACTCGAGGTCGGCGTCCAGGATCGTGCTGTACTCGCCGCGCGCGTGCTGCAAGGCCGTCCTGATCGCCGAGCCCTTGCCGCGGTTGCCGTCGTGGTGGAAGACGCGCACCGCTGCGGGCCAGGCGGTCTGGTCGAGAAGCTCGCTCGTCCCGTCCGTCGAGCCGTCGTCGACCACGACCACCTCGAGGCCGCCGTCCACCTGCGATTCGACCGCCAGCACGCGCTCGATCGCGGCCTGCACGGTCGTCTCCTCGTTGAAGACCGGCATCAGCACCGACAGCGCCGGAACGTCGCTCATACCCGCTCCGCGTGCGCGATCAGGCTCAGGCCCCACGGCGGGCGGAGCGTCCGCTCGAGTGGCCGCCAGAGCGGGAGCAACGTCTCGTAGACGGCCAACGACCGGGTGCCGAGCGACGAGGCACCTGTCCGGTTCTTGGCCCACCAGCCGGGGATCCCCAGCATGTTGAACGGGTAGAGATCGAGCAACCGGAGTCCGCTACGCTCGACCAGCTGCCGCAGCATGGCCTTGGTGTAGCGGCGCTCGTGCCCGTAGGCGCGGTCGAGCCGCCCGTAGAGCCGCGGCCCTGCCGGGGCGAGCAGGCCGAGGCGCCCTCCAGGCCGCAGCGCGGCGGCCATCAACTCCACCACGGCCGCGTCGTCACGCACGTGCTCGAGGACGTTCTGGCAGAGGATGAAGTCGAACGAGCCGGGCACCGCCAGCAGCGACGGGGCATCCGGGACCTCCTCTCGCGCGATCCGGACGCGCGGATCGTCTCCCAGCCGTGCCTGCAGCGCCTCGACGCACGCGGGCTCCGGCTCGACGAGCAGCAGACTCTCGACGCCGGCAGCGAGCAGGCGCTCGCTGAACGTACCGATCCCGGCGCCCACCTCGGCCACCGCTCCATGCGTGTCGCGCTCGAACTGCTCGAACATCCAGTCCGCCAGGCGTGTGGCCTGCGCGAGGGTCTCGAGATCCCAGAGCTCGCCCTGCTCAGCCATCGGGCTTCGGGGCCACGAGCTCGAGCAGCGCCGCGAAGGCGATCGCCGCCAGGACGGCCACGACGCGGTACGACGAGGTGGCCAGGAAGAAGTCGAGCGGCTCGGTAGGGCTGGCCCAGTACGCCCAGACGAGCGCCCAGAACGTGAGCACGCCGGTCGCCAGGTAGAAGACGGCGAGCAAGCGCAGCCGTGCCACGAGCAAGCAGACCAACGCCAGCGCGATCGCGAGTGGGATCACGTAGAGCCAGCCCGGCTCGATCAGCTGCGCGTAGAGCGAGCGAAGTGCCGGCCCGACGCGGTCGGTTCGGTCGGCGAGGTACCACGGGCTCAGGCCTTTCCGCAGCGGGATGTCTCCGTGGATGTCGTGCGCTGCGATCCAGACGCGCCATGGCAGGATCGCGAGGACGAACGCGGCGCCGGCGATCCCGAACGCTCGCAGCTCGGCGCGGCGGCGGCCGAACAGCGTGATTACGCCGGCGACGACGAGCGCGACGACGGCGCCCATCAGGCCCTCGTTCTTCGTGCTCGCCGCGGCTGCGAGCATCAGCACGACGACCGCGAGCGACCGTGGATCACGCGTCCTCAGCCACTCCCCGAGCAGCAGCGCTCCCACCGCGAGGAAGAGCGCGGCGGGGATGTCCGCGTACGCCGTCTGCGTCTGGACGAACACTGCCGGGACGACCACCGTCGCGATGCCGAGCGGAAGCCATTCGAGCACCGTCCCGCGCCGCAGGCCGAGGTAGAGGACTGCGAGAGCGAAGGTCACAAGCAGCAGGTAGAACTGCCAGTGGATGGCCTGCGTGTTCGTCGCGCCCATCGCCCGGTACTGGACGGACTCGAACAGCGGGATCAGGATCGGGTAGTCGGCGTGCATGAAGCCGTACGCCGGCGCGGCGAAGAAGTCGAGCGGCAACGTCCCCGAGTGGAACAACACCTCGGCCTTGCGCGACCAGATCGACCACGCGTCCCACTCGACCAGCGGACGCCAGCGCGTGGACTGCACGGCCTCCTCGACCAGGAAGAAGAACGCGGCCAGCGTTGGAAGGGCGAACCAGGCCTGCGCAGGCACCCGCCGGAGGCTCACCCGCGCCTCCACCATGGTCGGCCGCCGGACGCGCACACGGAACGCTGCGAGCCAGTCGCGCCGCACCGCGAGGCCGATCACGGCGGTGGCTAGCGAGAGCGCGACGAAGGCAGGCAGGCGGAATGGAATCCCGACCGTCAGCAGCGCGATCCCGACCGTCAGGACGAAGCTCACCCCGGCGAGGAACGCGAGCCCGACGGCGGCGACGAGGTCCCAGAGCGTCGCACGGAGGAAACCGATCGCGTTCAGCACCCCATAGCCGGCGAGCGCAAAGAGCGCGTCCGCCGCCATCGGGCCGGCATTAACCCGCACGCTGCGTCCTTGCGATCGAGTAGCCGGGGCCGTACCGTTCCGCGATCCCCTTGACCAGATGGCTCAGCCCGCTCTGCCTCGGGAAGGTGCCGTAGAAGACAAGCCAGTCGGCCTGCTTCGGGTCGTCGGTGGTCAGATTCGGCAGCAGGCGATACGTGAACCACTGGTAGACGGCCTCGTCGCGGGTCGCGCTCGGGACGAGGTAGAACCGCTCGCCGGGACGAAGCCGCTGCTTGATCCATTCCGCGAACCCCGCTTGCAGGCCCGGCTCGGGCGGCACCCCGGCGAGCGCGGCCTGCTCAGGGGGCACCAAACGCCACTGGATTCGCGCTGCACGATAGGAGTCGATGTTCTGGGAGAAGTGGCTCCAGAAGACGATGTACGCGAACGCGCCGGCGACTACGACGATCGAGCGGGCGACGTCTGCGGGACGCGCCCTCGACCTCATGGCCAGCGCGACGAAGACGCCGGCTGCTAGCACGGCACCAACCTGGAGGAGCAAGACCATCTAGCGGCGGGATCGTACTGGGACGGCGTCCACCGGAGAGAGCTTCTGCACGCGCGCATCCCAGGCCAGCACCAGGAGGCCCGCAACCACGAACGGGACGAAATTCAGCACGTGCAGGACGATCACGTAGGCGAAGGCGTCCGAGCGCGGGATCCCGTACGCCGACAAGACCGTCAGCCCAGCGGCCTCGAAGACGCCGAGAGCTGCCGGCGCCGACGGGACGATGAACGCGAGCCCGGTCGCGATCACGACCAGCAGGCCCGCGAGCAGCGACAGGCCGAGGTCGAAGCCGATCATCAGGAACCAGAACGAGAGCCCGAGCAGCAACCACGAGACGTACGTCCACACGAGCACGCCGAATGCCTGGCGCGGGCTGACCAAGGTCTCGAGCCCGTGGAGGGTGTTGCGGACGAGACGCTCGACCGTCACCTCGCGGAGGCCCGGGAGGCGGGCGAGGAGACGAACCGCCGGCTCCGGCCGGGCTCGCAGGCGGCGAACGAGGAGGCCCAGCACAACGATTCCCAACAGACAGGCTCCTGCGACGACGGCGGCGGCCGAGAGCCAGGAGACCGCGGGCAGCCAGGGCAGGAGCACGAACAGCAACAGCAGCAACGACAAGACGTCGATGATCCGTTCCACGATCACGGTCGCCGTCGTCTCGGCGAGCGACGTGCCCTCGTACCGCTTCAGGGCCACCACCCTGGCGGCCTCGCCCGCGCGCGCCGGCAGGACGCTGTTGAAGAGCAGGCCCAGGGCTCCGGCCTTCGCCAGGCTCCGCAGCGGCGGGCGCCGGCCCGGGCGAAAGAGCAGCTGCCAGCGAACGATCCGCGCCACCATCGCTGCAGCGAGCGCTGCCAGCGACGGCCCGAGCCACCAGTCGTTGCTGGCTTGTAGCGCGCGCCAGGCGGCCTGCGCCCGCACCCCGCGCAAGGCGAGGTAGCCAAAGAGGAGCGAGATGGCAAGGCCCCCAAGCACGACGCCGGTCCGAATCGCGCTGCGGCGCATCGTCCCGGGTTCTAGAAGAGCTGGTTCTCGCCCGCGAAGATGGCCGAGACCGAGTCGTCGGCGAAGACGTTCAGGATCGTCTCCGCCAGCAGGCTCGAGACGGGCAGCACGTCGATCTTGGCCGGCCGGTTGACCGGGTCGATCGGGACGGTGTTCGTGACCGTGATCTGCTTGATCTGGCTGGCAGCCAGCTTCTCGAATGCGTTGCCGGGGAAGAGGCCGTGCGTCGCGCAGGCGTAGACCTCGGTCGCGCCGGCCTCGAGCAGTGCCTCGGCGCCCGCGATCAGAGTGCCGCCGGTGACGACGATGTCGTCGCTCATGATCGCGACCTTGCCCTCGACCTGGCCGATCACCTCCGTGACAGAGGCCTCGTCGTGGCCCGGGCGCGTCTTGTTCAGGATCGCCAGGTCGCCCTCGAGCATCTGGCCGAAGCGGCGCGCCATCTTCGCGCGGCCCGGGTCGGGCGAGACCGCGACGATGCCTTCGCCCTGCAGGCCCTTGTCCCGGTAGTACTGGGCGAACAGCTGCAGCGCCGTCATGTGGTCGACGGGAATCGAGAAGAACCCCTGGATCTGGCCGGCGTGCAGGTCCATCGTCACCACGCGGTCGGCGCCGGCGGTCTCGAGCGAGTCGGCGACCAGCTTGGCCGTGATTGGCTCGCGCGGCGCGGACTTCTTGTCCTGGCGCGAGTACGGGAACCAGGGGATCACGGCGGTGATCCGCTTGGCCGAGGCGAGCTTGGCGGCCTGGATCATGATCAGCAGCTCGACCAGGTGGTCGTTCACCGGCTGGTTGCCCGACTGGACGATGAAGACGTCGCCGCCGCGGATCGAGTCCTGGTAGCGCACGTAGGTCTCGCCGTTGGCGAAGGTCTTCAGCTTGACCTCGCCGAGGTGCACGCCGAGCTTCTCGGCGATCTGCTCGGCCAGCTCCGGGTTCGAGCGGCCCGAGAAGAGCATCAGCCGCTTCTGCGGCCCGCGCTCGATCCAGGGCGTGCGCTCGCTCATCGGCAGCACCGGCTCGACGGTCTCGAGCCCTGGCAGCGTCGCCTCACTCATCCTCCTGCTCCCGCTTTCGTCGCACGTAGCCTTCCTTGTTCTCCTGCCGCGCCCGCGCGACCGCGAGCGACTCGGGCGGCACGTCCTCCGTGATCACGGAGCCCGCCCCGATCCACGCGTCGTCGCCGATCTCCACGGGGGCGACGAACGCATTGTGGACGCCGGTCCTGACGTTGCGCCCGATCGTCGTCCGGCCTTTCGGCTTGCCCGGCTGGTGCGGGAAGTTGACCGTGATATTGCCCGCAGCGATGTTCGTGTCCGCGCCGATCTCCGCGTCTCCGATGTACGACTGGTGGGGCACCTTCGTTCGTTCCCCGATGCGCGAGTTCTTGATCTCCACGAACGCGCCTGCCTTCGCGCCAGCCTCAAGGACCGTTCCGGGGCGAAGGTAACAGAAGGGGCCGACCAGCGTGTCGGGGCCGATCTCCGCATCGACCGCGACCACGTGCGGGCCGACGTCGGCGCCGCGGGCGACGCGCGTCTCGCCGCGCAGGACGGTGAAGGGCTGGATCGTGCAGTCGGGCTCCAGCTCGACGGTCGGGTCGATCCAGGTCGTCGCCGGATCGACGATCGTGGCGCCGGCCAGCATGTGACCGAGGTTGATGCGGTCGCGCAGCACGGCCGCGGCCGCGGCCAGCTCCGCGCGGGTGTTGATGCCTTCCGCCTCGGCGGGGTCCTCGGCTATGTGCACCGCAACCCGCTCGCCCGCCGCGACGACGTCGCGCACGGTGTCGGTCAGGTAGAGCTCGCCCTGGGCGTTCTGCGGCGTCAGGCGCTCGAGCGCCGGCCAGAGCTTGGCTGCCTCGAAGACGTAGATCGAGGAGTTGACCTCGCGGATGGCCAGCTCGTCCTCGCTCGCGTCGCGCGCCTCGACGATCGCCCGTAGCGCCCCGTCTCCGTCGCGGACGATGCGCCCGTAGGCGCCCGCGTCGGGCGGCTCGAACGAGAGCACGGTCGCGGTGGCGCCGGCGGAGCGGTGCGTCTCGAGCAGCGCCGCCAGCAGCTCGCTCGTGATCGTGGCCGCGTCGCCGGTGACGACGAGCACGTCGCCGTCGAAGCCTTCGAGGCTCGCGCGTGCCGCGGCGGTGGCGTCGCCGGTGCCGCGCGGCTCCTCCTGCACGGCGACCGTTTCGCCCTCGAAGGCCCTGCGCGCGTCGGGCGAGGTCACGACCACGAGCGGCTCGGGGCCGAGCCCGCGCACGGCCTCGATCACCCAGTCGGCGAGGCGCCGCCCGAGCAGCGGGTGCAGGTGCTTCGGCGTCGCCGAATGCATGCGCGTGCCGAGCCCGGCGGCCAGGATGATCGCTGCAAGCGGGGTCTGGGTCACAGGTGAAATGGCTGGGGCGCCAGGATTCGAACCTGGGATCGCGGGACCAAAACCCGCTGCCTTACCACTTGGCTACGCCCCACTGAATATGTCCGATTGCGCAACAACGGGTGTAAGACGGCCCCGTCGGCGGAGCCGCCGTGGCCTCTAAGCGGCATCGCAAGCGACGCCTTGGCACTTGGCTAGGGAGCTTATCCGCGGTCGGAAAACAGAAATAGGAGTGCTATGGCGGCGAAGATCGCGGCCAGGAGCAGGGCCAGCCAGTTGAGGATGAAGGCCAGGATCACGACCACGACCGCCAGCGCCTGCGAGGCCCCCGCGATCCAGAGCACCTGCCTGGCGGTGTGCGAGCGGGCGTTCCGGCCCCAGAAGAGGTAGAGCGCCAGCACGGGGATCGCGAGCGCGATCACCGTCCAGCGGGAGAGGTCCTGGGCGAACGCGACGACGATGCCCTCGAGCACCGCGATCCAGAGAGTGATCCGGATCCGCCGGTGCTGCAGCCAGCGGCCGAGACGCGTCGTCCCGTGCTCGACCGTACCCCGGTGCTCCAGCGATTCGTTGGCGCCCATCGTGCTCAACCGTACCAAGTAGGAACGGTGATCCACGTGCGCCCGAGAGCTCCCAGCTCGCGCTCGGCGGCGGCAGCTTGGGTGCGGTGCAGGAAGAGCCCGTAGACCGCCGGGCCGGCCCCGCTGACGTCGGCGCGGAACGCCCCGAGCTCGAGCAGCCGGCCGGCGTGGGGCGACGCGGCGAGATCGTTGGGCGGCAGTGCTGCAAGGTCGCGGGGGCGCTTGGCCCGGCCGAGCGCCTCGCGTACGCGCACCTGACGTTCCTCGAAGCCGGCGGCGCCGTCGCGGCGGTCGAAGTCGGCGTAGACGGCCGCCGTCGACGGCTTGCGCTCCTCATGCGGCAGCAGCAGGACGACCCAGTAGTCCTGCGGCAGCTCGAGCGGCTCGAGCTCCGTGCCGGTGCCGGTGCCGAGCTGCGGGCCTGAGGTGAGGAAGAAGGGGACGTCGGCGCCGAGCTGGGCCGCGAGCCCGCGCAGGCGTTCCGGCGCGAGCGGCTCGGCCAGGGTCTCGTTGGCGAGCCTGAGCGCGGTCGCGGCATCCGAGCTGCCACCCCCGAGGCCGGCCGCGACGGGGACGTGCTTCCAGATCCGCGCGCGCCAGCGCGGCTCGGTGTTCGCGGCCTGGGCGAGCCGCTCCAGCGCCGCGCGGACGAGCGTGTCCTCGGCGAAGCCATCGACCCGGAGCTCGGGCGCCGGCTCGATCGAGACGCGGTCGGCCAGGTCGATCCGCTGGAGCACGGTGGCGACCTCGTGCTTGCTGTCCTCGCGAAGCGGCCCGACGACGAGCGCCAGGTTCAGCTTTGCGGTCGCGGGCGCGCGGTTCACGCGGGCAAGGCTTCCGCGAGGGTGACGAACTCCGGCGGGGTGAGCTCCTCGGCGCGCGCGTCCGGGTTGCGGTCGATCGCGCGCAGTGCCTCGGCTACCGCGTCGCGTGTTGCGAAGCCGGCGAGCTCGAGCGAATTGGCAAGCCGCTTGCGCCGGTGGGCGAAGGCGGCGGTCACGAGGTGCTTCAGGCGCGCGAAGCCGGGGGGCAGCTCCCGGCGGCGGAACGCGACGAGGGCCGAGTCCACGTTCGGCCGCGGCCGGAAGACCGTGCGCGAGACCGGATGGAACCCGGTTCGCTCGCTCGCGAGCTGGACGAGCACCGAGACCGCGCCGTAGGCCTTCGTCGAGGGTTGCGCGAAGAGGCGGTCGGCGACCTCGCGCTGCACCATCACGCACCAGAGCTCGACGCTCGGAAGGCCGTCGAGGCTCTCGACGATCAGGGGCGTGGCGATGTTGTAGGGCAGGTTCGAGACGAGCTTCGTCGGCGCCGGCTCGAGCGCCGCGAGGTCGAGCCGGAGCGCGTCGCCGAAGTGGAGCTCGACGTTCTCGCGGCCGGCAAGCGTCTGGCGCAGGCGCGGTTCGAGCGAGCGGTCGAGCTCGACGGCGTGCACGTCGGCCGCCCGGTCGGCGAGGTACGTCGTGAGCACCCCGAGGCCCGGCCCGACCTCCAGCACGACGTCGTCGGAACCGAGCTCCGCGAGCCGGCCGATCACGCCGAGCAGGTTCTCGTCGACCAGGAAGTGCTGGCCGAGCTCCTTCTTCGCGCCCGGGCGGCTCATGGAAGGCCGAAGGCGGCGCTCGCGTTGGCGTCGAGCCGGGCGGCGAGCTCCGTTGCGTCTTCGCCTCGCGCCTCGGCGAGGGCGGCGATGGTGTGGACGACGTTGGCCGGCTCGTTCGGCCGGCCGCGCCTAGGCTGCGGCGCGAGGTACGGGCTGTCCGTCTCGGCGAGCAGCCGCTCGCCGGGGACGGCGCGCGCGGCCTCGCGCAGCTCCTCGGCCTTCGGGTAGGTGACGTTGCCGGCGAACGAGAGGTAGTAGCCGCGGTCGAGGGCGACGGGCAGGAGCTCGGGTGCCGAGAAGCAGTGCAGGATGACCGTGCCCGCGAACGGCTCCAGTGCGGCGGCCGTCTCCTCGGAGGCCGCGCGCGTGTGCACGACGACCGTCTTGCCGAGCTCGGTCGCCAGCTCCAGCTGGCGTTCGAAGAGCTCGCGCTGGCGGTCGCGTGGCGCGTAGTCGCGGTAGAAGTCGAGGCCGGTCTCGCCGACAGCGACCGCGCTCGCGTCGGCGAGCAGCTCACGCAGCTCGTCGACGCGCGTGGCATCGGGCTCGGCAGCCTGGTGCGGATGGATCCCGAGCGCCGCGAAGACGCCGTCGTGCCGGCCGGCGATCGCAAGTGTCTCGCGACAGGAGTCGAGGCCCGAACCGACCGAGACGATCCGGTCGACGCCGGCCTCGAGCGCGCGCGCAACGAGCTCGTCCGCCGGCTGAGCGCACGCGTCGAGGTGCGCGTGGGTGTCGATCACGCCGCGGCGGTCGGCTGGTCGACCCGCGGGAAGAGTGGAGCGGCCGCGGGGATGCCGACCGTCTCCCGGGTCACGCCGTAGGCGACCCGCTCGAGCTCGAGCTCGACGGGCTGGCCGAGCGCCTCCAGGATCTGCGGCGCGGTCCGCGGCAGGTACGGCGAGAGCGCGACGGCGACCGCGCGCACGCCGTCAACCAGGTCGTAGAGGACGGCGTCGAGCTCGGCGGCCCGCGCCTCGTCCTTGGCAAGCTGCCACGGAGCCGTGTTCTCGACATGGCGGTTGAGCCACCGCACGAGCTCCCAGATGTCCTCGAGCGCGCCGGTCAGGTCCCAATCGTCGAAGCGCTCCACGAGCTTCGCCCGCAGACCGTCGAGCGCAGCCTTCAGCTCCTCGTTCGGTTGTCCGGGTGCGACACGCCCGTCGCGGTAGCGGCCGACCATTGCCGTCGTCCGGGAGAGGAGGTTGCCGAGATCGTTTCCGAGCTCCCGCTCGTAGCGCTCGTGCAGGGCGTCGATCGAGGCGCTGCCGTCCTGGCCGAACGACACCGACCGCAGCGCCCAGAACCGGACCGCGTCCGAGCCGTACACGTCGACCAGGTCGAGCGGGTCGATCACGTTGCCGAGCGACTTCGAGATCTTCCGATCGTCCAGCAGCAGGTAGCCGTGGACGAACAGCTGCTGCGGCACCTCGTAGCCCGCTGCGAGCAGGAGCGCAGGCCAGTAGACGCAGTGGAAGCGGAGGATGTCCTTGCCGAGCAGGTGGTGGGCGTGCGGCCAGAACTTCTCACGCAGGTCCTCCCCCTCCCGCGCGTACGTGAGCGCGCTCAGGTAGTTGATCAGGGCGTCTACCCAGACATAGGTGACCTGCCCTTCGTCCCACGGGATCGGCACGCCCCACGGCTGGCCGGCGCGGCTGACGCTGAAGTCCTGCAGGCCGCCCTCGATGAAGCTGCGCGCCTCGTTGTAACGGAAGTGCGGCAGCACGAAATCGGGGCGCTCGTCGTAGAGCGCCAGCAGCTCGTCCTGGTAGGCGGAGAGCCGGAAGAACCAGTTCGTCTCCTCAATCCGCTCGGGCGGGATGCCGTGGTCGGGGCAGAGGCCGTCGACGAGCTCGGACTCCGACTTGAACTCCTCGCACTGCACGCAGTACAGGCCCGTGTAGACGTCCTGGTAGATGTCGCCGTTGTCGTAGATGCGCTGCAGGAACTCCTGCACGAAGCGCTTGTGGCCCTCGTCCGTCGTGCGGATGAAGAAGTCGTAGTCGGCGTCGACGCGCTTGGGCAGCTCACGCCAGTACTTCTCGACGATCTCGTCGACGTACGCCTTCGGGTCGAGCCCCTGCTCCTCCGCGACGCGGTACACCTTCGAGGCGTGCTCGTCGGTGCCCGTGAGGAAGAAGGTCTCCTCGCCGCGCTGCTTGTGGTGCCGGACGAGGACGTCGGCCGCGATCGTCGTGTACGCATGCCCGATGTGCGGGCTCGCGTTCACGTAGTAGATGGGTGTCGTGAGGTAGTAGCGCATCGCCGTCAATGATACGAGCGGCCTTGCGACGGCTCCGGGCGGCGAGTGCGGCCGCGGCCAGGAGTCCGGTTGCGGCGGCCAAGAGCTGCCAGGGGAACGGTCGCCCCGCGGTTCGGTCGGCTCGACGACCGGCTCGGGGTCGAGCGCCCGAAGCCACCTCCTCGCAGCGGGTGCAGGCACGGGTGGGTGCACGGTCGGCGACGGTGCGGCGATGGGCGCCGAATCAGACGCGTCAACCGGCGTCGGCGCCGGTTCGGATGAAACCGGCGGCTCGACGGTCACAGGACGAGCCGCAGGCCGGGGCTCGGCGGCAGGGAGACTCGGCGGCGCGACAACCCGAGTCGGCAGCGATGGCTCGAGCACCGGTCCCGGTGCGGCAACGACCGGCGTGACGACTCGCAGCGCCGGCGGCGCAACCGGAGCGGGCCCAGGCGACGGAGCGGGAGCAGGAGCAGGAGCCGGAGCCGGAGCGGGAGCAGGAGCCGGAGCGGGAGCAGGCGGCTCGTTCGGTGCGGGCGGAGACGACGCGAGCGGCGGCAGGAAGCCAAGCGGGTCGAGATAGCCCTGCGGGTCGCTGCTGAGCCGGATGCCGAGCTGCACGTACGGGGCCGGGTGGGCCGGCACCCCGCTGGTGCCTACGATCGCGACCGGCTGGCCTTCGGCCACGACCGCGCCCGTGCCGACCAGGAACGAGCCGAGATGCAGGAGCGTGACGGCGTAGCCGTCGGCTGTCTGGATCGTGATCGTGAGCCCGTTCGCCGCGACCTTGCCGACGAAGGTCACCGTTCCGGCCGCAGGTGCGACCACAGGGTCGCCGAGAGGTCCCTCGAGGTCGATCCCGCGGTGCTGTCCCGGGACGAGCGGGTTCTCCGGATCGAAGGCGAACCCCTGCAGCACCGGCCCCCGAACCGGCCACGTCCAGGCGCCGGCCGCCGCAGGCGTCGCGAGCGCCAGGAGCACGGCGATGACGACGATCCGGGTGAGAGCTGGTGACCGTTGCCAGTTCTGCAAACCGCACCAACGGTACCAGGCCTGCCCGGACGTTGTCAAATCGGATTACAGCGACCCGCGGTAGAGCGCGTTGCGCGGGACTCCTGTCAGCCGCGAGACGAGCTCGGCCGCCTGCCGCCGCGGCACTCCCGCCTCGACGAGCTCCGCGACCGCCGCTACCGCCGCCTCGCCGGAAGCCTCCGCCGGTCGCGCCGCGCCGAGCACGAGTGTCACCTCGCCCCGCACCGGCTTGCCGAAGCGTGCCGCCAGCTCGGAGACCGTCCCGAATGCGACCTCCTCATGGCGCTTCGTCAGCTCGCGGCATACCGCGCACGGCCGGTCGGGGATCACGCGCGCGAGGACCGCCAGGGAGCGCGGCAGCCGCTGCGGCGACTCGAACGCGACCACCGGCCACTGCCACCGCGCGAGCTCCTCACCGAGCTCGGCCAGCGCCCGCTCGCCGCGCGGCAGGTAGCCGACGAACTGGTAGCGCTCACCGATCAGCCCGCTCGCGACCAACGCCGTCTCGACAGCCGAAGGCCCGGGCAGCACCGTCACCCTCACGCCCGCCTCGAGGGCGGCCGCGACGAGCCGCGCGCCCGGGTCGCTGATCCCCGGCAGCCCTGCGTCACTGACGAGCGCCAGCCGCTCGCCGGCCTGCAGGCGCGGGAGTAGCTCCGCCGTCCGCCTCGCCTCGTTGTGCTCGTGGTAGGAGAGCAGCCGCGCGCGAATCCCGTGCCGCTCCAGCAGGCGGCGTGTGTGCCGCGTGTCCTCGGCGAGCACGACGTCGGCCTCGGCGAGCTCGCGCAGGACGCGCAGGGTCACGTCCTCGAGGTTGCCGATCGGTGTCGCGCAGACCGCGAGCGGCACTAGCCCTCCGCGCCGAGCGCCTCGAACGCGATCATCCCGGCGCCGATCACGCCCGCGTCGGTGCCCAGTTCGGCGAGCACCAGCCGGACGTTGTCGCGGCCCGGCTCGAGCCCGTCCCGCAGGAGCAACTCCCGTGCTGCGCCGAGCAGGAACTCGGCCGCCGCTTCGCCAAAGCCGCCGCCGATCACGATCAGCTCGGGCTCGAGCGCGTTCACGAACGTCGCCAGCGCGGCTCCGAGATGCCGCCCGATCCCCGCGAGCACCGCCACGGCGTCGGCGTCGCCGGACTCGGCGCGCCGCACGAGGTCGCGGGCATCCGATTCCTGCCCGAACCGCTCTCGCGCGAGCTCGCCGGCGACGAGGCCCGTCGCGTACGACTCGAGGTGGCCGCGCCCCCCGCAGCGGCACGGCGCCCCGTCGAGCTCAACGACTATGTGGCCGAGCTCGGCGCCGCTCCCCGTCGCGCCGCGGTACGGGCGGTCGCCGAGGATCAGGCCGCCTCCGACCCCGGTCCCGAGCGTGAGCACGACCACGTTCGCGGCGCCCCGGGCCGCGCCGGCCTGCCACTCGGCGATCGCCGCGGCGTTCGCGTCGTTGTCGATCGCGACCGGCAATCCGTGCCGCTCGCGCATTCGTTCGCGGAAGTCGGTGCCGCGAAGCGGGACGTTCACGGACGCGACCGCACGCCCCTCGACCTGGTCGATCCGGGACGGGATGCCGAAGCCGAGTGCGGCCACCTCCGGCGCGCCGGCGCGCAGCTCCTCGACCAGCCCGTCGAGCTGCGCCAGTAGCGCCGCCTCGGAGCTCACCTCCGTCGGCTGCTCGATCCGGGCCCCGAGCGTGCCGTCGCGCGAGACGACCGCGGCGAGGGTCTTCGTCCCGCCGACGTCCACCCCGATGACCCGCGACTGCTCCAAAACCGCGCGGGTACCATACGCCGCCGGATGTCGACGCCCGGCGGAGAGAAGCCCTACCGCGTCTACCGGGGCGGGCGCCAGAAGGGCCGGGTGCCGACCGTCGGTCGGCCTGAGAAGTCGCCGCCTCGGGCGAAGGCCGAACAGGACGGGCGCAGTCGCTATCGCGGGCCCGGGCCGAAGACGACGCCCCGCCGCCCGCGCCAGATCCGCTGGGCCCGGGAGCTGACGATCGCGCTCGTCCTGATCGTCGCCTTCTTCCTCGTCTGGGGCGTGATCGGCTACCTGGTCTTCCGCAGCGGCGTCTCGGAGGCGAACAAGCGGCTGCCGCGGAACGCGCGCACCGCGCTGGCGCCCGACCAGGGCAGCCTCCTCTCGACGCCGAGCGCGATCCTGCTGCTCGGCACCGACCACTCGATCGCCGCCGCCCGCGCGGGTGACCGGCACTCCGACTCGATCACGCTGCTGCGCACCGACCCGCCGCACCACCGGCTCTACTACCTCTCGATCCCGCGCGACCTGCGCGTCGAGATCCCCGGCTACGGCGGCGCGAAGATCAACACGGCCTTCCAGGTCGGCGGCCCGCGCCTCGCCGCGCGCACGGTCTCGGCCTACACCGACATCCCGATCAACCACATCGTCGTCGTCAACTTCGCCGAGTTCAAGGACCTGATCGACGCGGTCGGTGGGATCGACATCGTCGTCCCGGCGAAGATCCAGTCGAAGTTCGACTGCCCCTACCCGACCGAGGCCCGCTGCGCGCGCTGGCCGGGCTGGCGGTTCTTCCCCGGCAAGCAGCACCTGAACGGGCAGCGGGCGCTGATCTACTCGCGCATCCGCAAGAACGCGCTCAACCCGGCCGAGAGCGACATCACGCGCGGCGAGCGCAACCAGCAGGTGCTGCAGGCGCTGATGAGCAAGCTCGCGAGCTTCTCGACCTTCATGCGGCTGCCCTTCGACGGGAAAGACCTGACGAAGCCGCTCGCGACCGACCTCTCGGCCAACGACTTCGCCGGGCTCGGCTGGGCGAAGTTCCGCGCCGGCCGCACGCTCCACTGCCGCCTCGGCGGAACCTCGACCGGCGGCGACATCACGCCGAGCGAGGACAACGCGAAGGTGATCCTGATGGTGCTCGGCAAGTCGGCGCCGCAGCCCCCCGCGCCCTCGGGCGACACGTATCCGCCCGGTTGCCTGAGCGGCTAGCGCCTAGGCTTCGGCGGCCTTTTTCTTCTCTTCTTTGGGCTTGGCGGGCTCGGACGAGGAGTCGCCGTCCTTCGACGGCTTCTTGCCGGAGCCGCGGCCGTAGTCGGTGGTGTAGAAGCCCGAGCCCTTGAAGTGCACGGCGACCGGGTAGAGCACGCGCTCGAGCGGGCCGTCGCCACAGACCTCGCACTTCTCGGGCTGCGCGTCGCCGATCTTCTGGAACAGCTCGAACACATGCCCGTTCGGGCACCGGTACTCGTAAATTGGCACCAGCTAAGGATAGTTGGGCGGCTGGCTGCGGCCGCTCTCACGCTCCAGGGTCTCGCGGTAGCAGGGCGCGTCCTCGAAGGCGGCGAGGCCCGGCTGGACCGAACGGCGCGGGCGGCGCCTGCGCCGCGCCGCGGCGAGCGCGGCGGAGGCGCCGAGCAGGCCGCCGATCACGAACGAGCGCAGGCGGCCCGACTGCGGCTCCCGGTCCATGCCACGATTGTAGGGGTGGCCCGGTGATCTGCACTCTCGGCGACGTGCTCCTCGACGTGATCGTGCGGACCTCCGAGCCGCTCGCGCCCGGCGCCGACAGCCCGGTCGAGACGAAGCTTGCGACCGGCGGCCAGGCGGCGAACGTGGCGTCCTGGGTCGTCGAGCTCGGGGAGCGCGCCCGCTGCGTGGCGAAGCAGGCGGACGACGCGGCCGGCACGCTGGCACGGACGTTGCTCGAGCGCCGCGGGGTCGAGCTCGCCGGCCCGGTCGTGGCCGGAACGACCGGCACGGTGGTCGCCCTCGTCTCGCCGGACGGAGAGCGGACGATGGCGACCGACCGTGGCGTCTCGGTCGAGCTGCGCGCGGACGAGCTCGAGCCCGCCTGGTTCGAGAATTGCTCGTGGCTGCATCTCTCCGGCTACGCGCTGCTGGCCGAGCCGGTCGCGGAGGCGGCGCTGGCCGCGGCGCGGCTGGCGCGGGCACGGGAGGCGCGCGTGGCGGTCGACCTCTCCTCGTGGAGCGCGATCCGCGCCTATGGGCCGGAGCGCTTCCGCGCCAACCTGGACGCCGCCGCGCCCAATGTCGTCTTCGCGAACGAGCCCGAGTGGGAGATGGTCGGCGGCGCCTACGCGCTCGCGGAAACGGCGGTGGTCAAGCGCGGCTCGCGCGGGGTCGAGGTGCGCTCCTCCGAGGGCGTCGAGGAGTTCACGCCGCTCGACGCGGAGGTCGTCGACACGACCGGCGCGGGCGACGCGCTGGCAGCCGGGTTCCTGGTCGGAGGCATCGAGCTCGGCCTCGAGACCGCGGCCCGCTGCGTGGGTCAGCTCGGAGCGGTGCCGGTGTGACCGAAGCGCTCCGAATCTCCGCGGAAGTGCAACAAGCCCTCCACGAAGGCGGCCCGGTCGTCGCGCTCGAGACTACGCTCGTGGCACACGGGTTCCCACCCGGGGTGGGAGTGGAGGTGGGTCGGGCCGCGGAGGAGGCGGTCAGGTCCGAAGGGGCCATGGCCGCAACGGTCGGCGTGCTCGACGGCCAGGTCGTGGTCGGGCTCGACGCGAGCGAGCTCGAGCGCTTCGGCGAGGCCGGGGCCGGCGCGCGCAAGGCCGGCCCGCGCGATCTCGCGGCCTGCCTGGCGAGCGGCCAGCTCGGGGCGACGACCGTCGGCGGCACCCTCGCGGCCGCGCGGCTGGCCGGGATCAGGTTCATGGGCACCGGCGGAATCGGCGGCGTCCACCGCGGCTTCGCGGAGCGGCCCGACATCTCCGCCGACCTGGCGCAGCTCGCGCGGACGCCGGCGCTCGTCGTCTGCTCCGGGATCAAGTCGTTGCTCGACGTGCCTGCGACCGCGGAGCTGCTCGAGACCCTCGGCGTGCCCGTGCTCGGGTACCGCACCGGCGAGCTGCCGCTCTTCTACAGCGCCGGCGGCGGCCCGCCCGTCTCGACACGCGTCGAAGACGCCGAGCAGGCCGCCCGCACGGCGAAAGCGCACTGGGAGCTCGGCGGCGCGGCACTCCTGCTCGCCCGGGACCCGGACGACGGCATCGACGTCGAGCCGCTGATCCAGGAGGCGCTGGCCGACGCCGCAGCGCAGGGCATCCGCGGCCAGGGCGTGACGCCGTTCGTGCTCTCGTTCCTGCACGAGCGTAGCGACGGCCGCACGCTCGACGTGAACCGCGAGCTGATCGTCGCGAACGTGCGCCTCGCGGCGCAGGTGGCCGTGGCCGCTAGCGGTTGAGCGACGACAGGAACTCGTCGATCGTGAACGCCGTCAGCGTCTGCAGCTTCGCGCTGCCGCGGGCGCCGAGCGCCACCGACACGCGGGCGATCGTCTCCGCGTCGGGCGCCTCGACCACGTTGACGAAGTCGTACGGCCCGAGCGTCGCCCACTGGTGCACGACCTTCGCACCGAGCTCCTCGACGTCACGGTTGACCTCCCGCAGCCGGTCGGGGTTCGCCTTCAGGGTCTGGACCCCCTGGGCGGTCAGGCTCGAGAGCATGATGTACGTCGGCATCGCGGCTCCTCCTCGATCGCGGACGGCCCGACTCTACTCGGGCGGCCTGGTCGAAGTAGAGGAGGCTCGCGCCCAGCACGACGACCGGCCAGAGCACCCCTTCGGAGAGGGGCCGCGCGATCTCGGCCGCCTGCCCGCTGCCGGCGTTGAGCGCGACCGCGAGCACGCGCGTCGAGAGGTAGAACAGGATCCCGAGCGCGGCCATCGCGCCGAGCGAGTGCACGTAGTCCGCGCGCCCGAGCTGGAGGCCGCGCTTCAGCGAGGCGACGAAGCCGGTTCCCTCGATCACGGCCGCCGGCACGGCCAGCCCGACGAGCGCCAGCCAGGCGACCGCCGGGAGGATGTAGAGCAGCACGAGCACCGGGAACGGCAGGAAGACGACGACGCCGACCGCGAACGCGACGAACAGCCGGCGACGGGGAATCGGCCGCTCGGCCGCGATCACCGCGGCGCCGACGTAGGTCAGCGTCAGCAGCAAAGCGCCGACGGTGACGCTGAAGATCGCGTACGTCCAGCCGTCGAACACGCGCGCGACCGCACCGAAGACGCCGATCGGTAGGCCGAGCGCGAGCGCGACCCAGAAGCGGCGGCCGTAGAGCCGCATCGCCTCGGCGATCAGCTGCCCGACCGGCCGCGTCTCCGGTGGCAGCGCCGGGGGCAGCGGCTCCTTCGGCCTGCCCTGGCGCGCCATCAGGCCACTGCCGGCTCGGACGCGGTGGCCTTCTCGAAGACGAGCTCGCCGTCCTTGGCGTCCACGCGGATCGTGTCGCCCTCGGTGAACTCGCCCTCGAGTAGCGACATGGCCAGCGGGTTCTCGAGCAGGCGCTGGATCGCGCGCTTCAGCGGCCTCGCGCCGTAGCTCGGGTCCCAGCCGGCCTCGGCCAGCACGACCCGCGCCTCGTCGGTCAGCTCGAGCCGCAGCCCACGCGCGGCGACCCGCGCCTCCACACGCCGTAGCTGCAGCTCGACGATCTCGCCGATCTGCTCCTGCGTCAGCGGCTCGAATTCGACGATCTCGTCGATCCGGTTCAGGAACTCCGGCCGGAAGATCTCGGTCATGGCCTCGGCCGAGCGGACGTTCGAGGTCATGATCAGCACCGTGTTGCGGAAGTCGACCGTGCGCCCCTGGCCGTCCGTCAGGCGCCCGTCGTCGAGGATCTGCAGCAGCACGTTGAAGACGTCCGGGTGGGCCTTCTCGATCTCGTCCAGCAGGACGACCGAGTAGGGCCGCCGCCGCACCGCCTCGGTCAGCTGGCCGCCCTCGTCGTAGCCGACGTAGCCGGGGGGCGCGCCGACGAGGCGCGAGACCGTGTGCTTCTCCATGTACTCGCTCATGTCGAGCCGAACGAGCGCCCGCTCGTCGTCGAACATGAACTCGGCCAGCGCGCGGGCCAGCTCGGTCTTGCCGACGCCGGTCGGGCCGAGGAAGACGAACGAGCCGATCGGCCGGTTCGGGTCCTGCAGGCCCGAGCGGGCGCGCCGGAGCGCATTGGCCACGGCCGCGACGGCTTCGTCCTGGCCGACGACGCGCTCGTGCAGCCGCTCCTCCATGTGGATCAGCTTCTCGGTCTCGCCCTCGAGCAGGCGGTCGACCGGGATGCCCGTCCAGCGCGCGACCACCGAGGCGACGTCGTCCTCGTCGACCTCCTCCTTGACCATTGCGTTCTCGGGCTCGCCGCGCGCCTCGAGCTCGCGCTCGAGCTCGGGCAGCTCGCCGTAGCGGATCTCGGCGACGCGCTCGAGGTTGCCGTTCCGCTCCGCGCGCTCGGCCTCCATGCGCAGCTCGTCGATCCGCCGAGTGATCTCCTTGACCCGCTCCAGCTGCTCCTTCTCGACGCTCCAGCGCGCGGCCAGCTCGTTGCGCAGCTCCTGCGCCTCGGCAAGGTCCCGCTCGAGCGGCTCGCGCACGTCGGCCGACTCCTTCGCCATCGCGGCAAGCTCGATCTCGAGCTGGCGCGCGCGGCGGTCGGCCTCGTCGAGCTCGATCGGCGAGGAGTCGATCTCCATCCGCAGCCTCGAGGCGGCCTCGTCCACGAGGTCGATCGCCTTGTCGGGCAGGAAGCGGTCGGCGATGTAGCGGTCGGAGAGCACCGCAGCCGCGACCAGCGCCGCATCCCGGATGCGGACGCCGTGGTGGGCCTCGTAGCGCTCCTTCAGGCCGCGCAGGATGGCGATCGTGTCCGCGACCGACGGCTCGCCGACGAAGATCGGCTGGAAGCGCCGCTCCAGGGCGGCGTCCTTCTCGATGTGCTTGCGGTACTCGTCCAGCGTCGTCGCGCCGATCGCGCGCAGCTCGCCGCGCGCCAGCATCGGCTTGAGCATGTTCGCCGCGTCGACCGCGCCCTCGGCCGCGCCTGCGCCGACGATCGTGTGCAGCTCGTCGATGAACAGGATCAGCTCGCCGGCCGCGTTCTGCACCTCGGTGAGCACGGCCTTGAGCCGCTCCTCGAACTCGCCACGGTACTTCGAGCCGGCCAGCATCGCGCCGATGTCGAGCGCCCAGACGCGCTTGCCCTTCAGGCCCTCGGGCACGTCGCCGGCGACGATCCGCTGCGCGAGCCCCTCGACGATCGCGGTCTTGCCGACGCCGGGGTCGCCGATCAGGACGGGGTTGTTCTTCGTTCGGCGCGAGAGCACCTGGATCACCCGGCGGATCTCCTCGTCGCGGCCGATCACCGGGTCGAGCTTGCCGTTCTCGGCCAGCTCGGTCAGGTCGCGGCCGAACTTCTCCAGCGCCTGGTAGGTGCCCTCGGGATCCTGCGACGTTACGCGCTGGCCGCCGCGCACCGCGGCGATCTTCGCCTCCAGCTGCTCACGCGGGACGACGTCGAGCGCGAGCAGCAGGTGCTCGGTCGAGACGTACTCGTCCTCCAACCGCTTGGCCTCGTCGAAGGCCTTGTCCAGCACCCGAGAGACGGCCGCGCTCACCTGCGGCTGCTGCTGAGCGCCCTGGGTCGACGGCTTCGTGCGCAGCGCGGCCTCGGCCTGCGCGCGCAGCTCGGCCGGGTCGGGGACGAGCTGCTGCGGCAGCTCCTGGTCGAGCAGCGCCAGGGTCAGGTGCTCCGGGTAGAGCTCCGGGTTGCCCATCCGCCGCGCCAGCTCCTGGGCGGCCGCGACGGCTTCCTGTGATTTGAGTGTCAGTTTGTTGAAGTCCACTTTCGCTCCGGTAGTCGGGTTGGGTCGTAGAGCACGAGGTCGCGGCGGTACTGCTTGTGCACCCGCTCGATCGTCTCCCGCATCTCGCGCTCGAGGCGCTCCATGCGTGACTGCATCCGCTGCAGCTGCTCCTCGAGGCCGAGCACGGCCTCGACGCCGGCGAGGTTGAGCCCGAGCTCGCCCGTCAGCCGCTGGATCAGGCGCAGGCGCTCGAGGTCGGCCTCCGAGTAGAGGCGCGTGTTGCCGGCCGTGCGCTGCGGCCGGACGAGGCCCTTCTGCTCGTACATGCGCAGCGTCTGCGGGTGCATGCCGACGAGCTCGGCGGCGACGGAGATCATGTAGCGCGGGCGCTCGTCGATCACATTCGCCCCCGGTGGACGCGCACGGCGTTCTCGACCAGCACGAGCAGGCCGACGACGACGAGCAGGGTGGCCACGAGCCAGAGCGGGTTGATCCAGCCCGGCCGTGGCTGGTCGTACGAGAGCTGGGCGATCCCCGCGGCGAGGTAGAGGGCCAGCCCGCTCAGAAAGCTGAAGAGCCCGAGCCTCATCCGCTCACCTCGCGCAGCGCCTCGATCGCCTCGCGCTCCTTCTTGGAGAGCTTCTTCGGCACGGTCAGCTTCACGCGTGCGAGGACGTTGCCGCGGCCGGAGCCCTTCAGCTTCGGCGCGCCCTTGCCCTTCACGCGCAGCAGCGTGCCGTCCTCGGTGCCCGGCTTGACCTTCACGGTCACCGGCCCGTCCGGGGTCGGCACCTGCACCTGCGCGCCGAGGGTCGCCTCGGGGTACGTGACCGGCACGTCGACGACGAGGTCGTCGCCGCGGCGGGTGTAGGTGTCCGAAGCCGCGACGCGCGTGACGACGAAGAGGTCGCCCGCCTCGGCGCCGCCCCAGCCTGCCTCGCCCTTGCCACGCAGGCGGATCCGCGAGCCGTCCTTGACCCCGGCGGGGATCTTGACCGTGTAGCGCTTGGTGCGCCGCTCGCGGCCGGTGCCGCGGCAGTTCGGGCACGGCTCCTCGATCACGGTGCCGTTCCCGCGGCAGCGCGGGCACGGCTGCGAGAGCGCGAACAGGCCCTGGCTCTCGGAGACGACCCCGCGGCCGTGGCACTCGGGGCAGAGCACCGGCGCCGTCCCGGGCTTCGCGCCCGAGCCGTTGCACTCGCGGCAGGCGGTCTCGAGCTCGACCGGGATCGTCGTCTCGACGCCCTTCAGCGAGTCGTCGAACGAGAGCCGCACCTCGACCTCGAGATCGCTCCCGCGCTGCCCGCGCGGTTGCTGCTGCGCCCGCCCGGAGCGAGCGCCGAAGAGCCCGCCGAAGATGTCGCCCAGGTCGCCGAGGTCGCCGAGGTCGAAACCCTCGAAGTTGACGCCGCCCGCCGACGCGGGCCCGCGACCGTTCTGCGAGCCGAAGCGGTCGTACTGCTTCCGCTTCTCGGGATCCGAGAGCACGTCGTAGGCGCCCTGGACCTCCTTGAAGCGCTCCTCGGCGGAGTCGTCGCCCGGGTTCGCGTCCGGGTGGTACTGGCGCGCGAGCTTGCGGTAGGCCTGCTTGATCTCGTCCTGGCTCGCGCTCTTAGAGACGCCGAGCGTCCCGTACAGGTCCTTAACCGCCGCCATCGTCCTCCTGCGCCGCGGCGACCACTACGCGGGCCGGCCGCAGCACGCGGTCGCCCAGCCGGTAGCCCTTCTGCACGACCTCGAGCACGGTGCCCTCGTCGACGTCGGACGGCTGCGAGAGCAGCGCCTCGTGGACGTGCGGGTCGAAGACGCCGTTCGTCTCGATCTCGGCCAGCCCCTCGCGCTCGAGCGCGTCGGCCAGCTCGCGGTGCACGAGCCGGACGCCCTCCTCCAGCTTTGCCTCCTCGTGCTCCTCGGCGGCCGCGAGCGCGCGCTCGAGGTCGTCGAGCACGGGCAGCAGCTCCTTGACGAGCCGCTCGTGGGCCCGCGCGACCAGGCTCTCCTGGTCGCGCAGGACCCGCTTGCGGTAGTTCTCGAACTCGGCCGCGACGCGCTTGAGGTCGTTCAGGTGCTCGTCGCGCTCGCCCTCGAGCGCCGCGACCTGCTCCTTGAGCGTGAGCTCACGCTCCTCGGTCACGAGGTCTTGGCCTCCTCGTCCACGACCTCCGCGTCCTCGATCACCTCGTCGTCGGACTCCGTGGACTCACCGTTGCCGCCGGCCGACGCCTGCGCCTGCGCCGCCTGGGCGTAGACCGCCTCGGCGAGCTTCTGCGAGGCCTCCTGGAGCGCGTCCGTCTTGGCACGGATCTCGCTCAGGTCGTCGCTCTCGAGCGCCTGCTTGAGCTCCATCACGCGGCCCTCGATCGTCGAGGCCTCGCTCTCGTCGAGCTTCTCGCGGTGCTCCTTGAGGCTCTTCTCGGTCGCGTAGGCGAGCGACTCGGCCACGTTCTTGGCGTCGGCCAGCTCGCGCAGGCGGTGGGCCTCGTCGGCGTGCGCCTCCGCCTCGGAGATCATCTGCTCGACCTCCTCCGGCTTCAGGCCCGAGCCGCCCTCGATCTTGATCTGCTGCTCGTTCCCGGTGCCGAGGTCCTTGGCCGAGACGTTGATGATCCCGTTCGCGTCGATGTCGAAGGTGACCTCGATCTGCGGCGTGCCCCGCATCGCCGGCGGGATGCCGACGAGCTGGAACTTGCCGAGCGTCTTGTTGTAGAGCGCCATCTCCGACTCGCCCTGGAGCACGTGCACCTCGACGGAGGGCTGGTTGTCCTCGGCCGTCGTGAAAGTCTCCGACTTCTTGGTCGGGATGGTCGTGTTGCGCTCGATCAGGCGGGTGAAGACGCCGCCCTTGGTCTCGATCCCCAGGCTCAACGGGGTGACGTCGAGCAGGAGCACGTCCTTGACCTCGCCCTTCAGCACGCCGCCCTGGATGGCCGCGCCGACGGCGACGACCTCGTCCGGGTTGACGCCCTTGTGCGGGTCCTTGCCGATCAGGGCCTTGACCTTCTCCTGCACGGCGGGCATGCGGGTCATGCCGCCCACCAGCACGACGTGGTCGATCGCCGACGCCTCGATGCCCGCATCCGCGAGTACCTGCTTCGTCGGCCCGACCGTGCGCTCGAGCAGCTCGGCGGTCAGCTCGTCGAGCTTCGCGCGCGTCAGCGTCAGGTCGAGGTGCTTCGGGCCCTCCGCCGTGGCGGTGACGAACGGCAGGTTGATCTGCGTCGTCATCGTCGAGGAGAGCTCGATCTTCGCCCGCTCGGCGGCCTCGTACAGGCGCTGCAGGGCCATCTTGTCCTGCGCCAGGTCGATGCCCTGGTCGCGCTTGAACTCGGCGACCATCCAGTCGACGATCGTCTTGTCGAAGTTGTCGCCGCCGAGGTGGTTGTCGCCGTTGGTGGCCTTCACCTCGAAGACGCCCTCGCCGAGCTCGAGCACCGACACGTCGAACGTGCCGCCGCCGAGGTCGAAGACGAGGATCGTGTGGTCGGAGGCCTCCTTGTCGAGGCCGTACGCGAGCGCTGCGGCGGTCGGCTCGTTGATGATCCGCAGGACGTTGAGCCCGGCGATCTTGCCGGCGTCCTTGGTCGCCTCACGCTGTGCGTTATTGAAGTAGGCCGGGACGGTGATCACCGCGTCGGTGACCGCCTCGCCGAGGTACGCCTCGGCGTCGGCCTTCAGCTTCTGGAGGATCATCGCGCTGATCTCCGGCGGGGCGTAGTCCTTGCCCTCCGCCTTGACGCGCACGTCGCCGTTCGGGCCCTCCACGACCTCGTACGGGACGATCTTCATCTCCTCGCTGACCTCGCCGAACTTGCGGCCCATGAAGCGCTTGATCGAGAAGATGGTGTTCTGGGGGTTCGTCACCTGCTGGCGCTTCGCGGGCGCCCCGACGAGCCGCTGGCCGTCGCTCGTGAACGCCACCACGGACGGGGTCGTGCGCCCGCCCTCGGCGTTCGGAATGACCGCCGGCTCGCCGGCCTCGATCACGCCCATCGCGGAGTTGGTCGTGCCCAGGTCGATGCCGATCGTCTTTGCCATCGCTTGCTATCTCCTTTGTTGTGAGAAAATCTCAGTCGGATGGTAGCAAGTTGCGCAGGAACCGCGCAGCGGAGGGCTCTGCGAGCACGATTCCGGCCAGGATCACCGCGCAGCCGCCCCAGCCCAGCCAGCCGAGGCGGTCGTTCGCCAGCCAGTAGCCGAAGATCCCGGCGAAGACCGTCTCCAGCGAGAACACGATCGCGATCCGGGCCGCGGACATGCGCCGCTGTGCCCAGACCTGGATCAGGTAGGCGAGCGCGCTGGCGAAGACGCCGGTCACGATCAGCGCACCCCAGACCGTGCGGCCGTGCGGGACCTCGAGCTGGCCGAGCGCAAGGGCGATCACGAGGAAGCCGGCGAAGCACGCGGCCATCTCGACGAGCGTCAACGCGATCGCGTCGTAGCGCCTCGCGACCCGTTCGAGCATCACGATCTGCAACGCCTGCGCGGCGGCCGAGGCGAGCACGAGCAGGTCGCCGCCGGGGGAGCCGACGTCGACGCCGCTCAGCAGCGCGAGCCCGACGACCGCCAGCACGACGCCGGCCCAGACCTCGAGCCCCACGCGCGTGCGAAAGAGCAGCAGGCCGAAGAGCGGCGTCAGGACGACGTAGAGCCCGGTGATGAAGCCGGTGCTCGAGACGGTCGTCCGCTCGAGCCCCGCGGTCTGCAGCCCGATCCCGAGCCCGAGCAGCCCGCCGAGCACCGCGCCCGCCGCGAGGCCGGAGCGGCCGAGCGTGAGCACGCGCCGGCCGCCCGCGAGCGCGAGCACGCCGGTCGCGATCGCGTAACGCACGGCCAGGAACGCAAAGAGCGGGTAGACGTCAACGGCGTCCTTGACCTGGACGAAGGTGACGCCCCACACAGCGGTGACCGCAATGAGCGCCAGCAGCGGCACTGCGCGAGTCTAGGAGGCCAGAAACGAGGAAGGCGCCCCTCAAGGCGCCTTCACAACGCGAAGCTGGACGGCCTACATACCCCCGCCGGACTCCTGGTCGTCGCCGCCCTCGGAGCCGCCGCCTTCGGAGCCGCCGCCGCCTTCAGAGCCGCCGCCCATGCCGCCGCCCTGCTGGTCGTCGTCGGTCTCCGGGGCGCCCTGGCCGCCCTGGCCTTCCTGCTCCATGTCGGACATTTGGTTCCTCCCTTGGGTCGAGATCTGCTCCGCCGATCTTCCGCACTTTCGACCCCCCGAAACCTCGGCTAGGCTGCCGGAATGGAGCCGCTGCGCGATTCGTGGGGCCGCGAGATCAAGAGCCTGCGGGTCTCCGTCACCGACAAGTGCAACTTCCGCTGCCGCTACTGCATGCCGGCGGAGGGGCTCGAATGGCTCGAGCACCGCGAGCTGCTGAGCTTCGAGGAGATCGCCCGGCTCGTGCGCGTGCTCGCGAACCTCGGGGTCGAGGAGGTGCGGCTGACCGGCGGCGAGCCGCTCGTGCGCCGCGACCTGCCGGTGCTCGTCCAGCAGCTCGGGGCGATCCCAGGCGTGAACGACCTCTCGCTCACGACGAACGGCGTCCTCCTCGATCGCCTGGCCGGGCCGCTCGTCGAGGCCGGGCTGACGCGCCTGAACGTCTCGCTCGACTCGCTCTCGCACGTGCGCTTCACCGAGATCACCCGCCGCGACGCGCTCGACCGCGTGCTCGCCGGGCTCGAGGAGGCCGAGCGCTACCCGGAGCTGCGCCCGATCAAGGTCAACTGCGTGGCGATGCGTGGCTTCACCGAGGTCGAGGTGCCGGCGCTGGCCGAGCTGGCACGGCGCAAGCCGTACATCGTGCGCTTCATCGAGTTCATGCCGCTGGACGCGGACGAGTCCTGGCGCGGCGACGACGTGCTCACAGGCGGCGAGATCCGCGCCCTGATCGAGGAGCGCTGGCCGCTGGCGGAGATCCCGGCCAAGGCGTCCTCGACGGCGCGGCGCTTCCGCTTCGCCGACGGCGCCGGCGAGATCGGCTTCGTCAATCCGGTGTCCGAGCCGTTCTGCTCGAGCTGCGACCGGATCCGGCTGACCGCCGACGGCCAGCTGCGCACGTGCCTCTTCTCGCGCCGGGAGTGGGACCTGAAGACCCCGCTGCGCGAGGGCGCCTCGGACGCCGAGCTCGAGCGGCTCTTGCGCTTCGCCGTGCGCCACAAGGAGCTCAAGCACAAGATCAACGACCCTGGGTTTGTGCGGGCTTCGCGCTCGATGTCACAAATCGGGGGTTAACCCTCGGGAAGAAGCCCGCTGACGGGCGCGTTAGAATCACCCGTTCCCGTGAGCGCTCTCGTCTCAGCTGGCCGCCGGGTTCTGCCACGTGGTTGGGCGGATTTCGGCCTTCAACTCGCGATCTGGTTCGGCTTCCTGGGCCTCTACCAAGTCGCGCGCGGGATCGCGGACCGCAACCCGCCGAAGGCCTTCGACAACGGCCTGCACGTGATCGGGATCGAGCGCCACGTGCACGGGCTGATCGAGCTGAGCCTGCAGCGGGCGATCGACGGCTCCCACCTGCTGGCGACGCTCGCCTCCTGGACGTACTGGAACTCCGAGTTCACGGTGCTCGGGCTCGCGCTGCTCTGGGTCTACCTGCGGCGCAACGAGGCGTTCATCCGCTTCCGCAACTGGATCCTGCTCGCGAACGCCTTCGGCCTGATCGGCTACGTGCTGCTGCCGACCGCGCCGCCGCGGATGTTCCCGGACTTCGGCTTCAACGACACGCTCTCGAACTTCGGCGAGCTCAACCACGGGAGCGGCCTCGTCGAGTTCGCCGCCAACCCGTACGCGGCGATGCCGAGCCTGCACGCCGCCGACGCCCTGATCGTCGGGATCGTGCTCGCCTCGGTCTGCCGCAGCCGGGCGGCGAAGGTGCTCTGGCTGCTCTGGCCTGGCTGGGTCTGGTTCAGCGTGATGGCTACGGGCAACCACTTCTGGCTCGACATCGTCGCCGGCATCCTCGTGGCCGTGGTCGCGGGCCTCATCGTCTACCGCAACCCGCTGCGACGCCGCCGCACCGCGACCGCGAGCGCGTGACCCGCGCCGAGACCCTCGCCTGGGTCAAGCGCGGCTACACCGACGGCACCCGCCGGCTCGCTGCGCGCTGGATCGGCGGCCTCGCGCGCACGCGCGTGACCCCGAATGCGCTGACCGCGGCCGGGATCACGCTCTGCGCCGCCTCGGCGGTGATCATCTGGTTCGCCTACCACCGGCCCTGGCTCCTGTACTGGCTCGCCGCGGTGGTGTTCGTCGTCGGCTCGGTGCTCGACATCCTGGACGGGGCGCTCGCCCGCTACGGCGGCAAGGCGACGCCCTTCGGCGCGTTCGTCGACTCGATCTCCGACCGCGTCAGCGAGGGCTTCGTACTGACCGCCGTCGCGCTCGTCTTCGCACGCGAGGGGAACGACATCGCCGTCGGCTTCACCTTCGCCGCGATGGCCGGCTCGTTCCTCGTCTCGTACGCGCGGGCCAAGGCCGAGCTGCTCGGGCTGAAGGGCGACGTCGGCCTCGGCAGCCGCGCGGAGCGGGTGGTCGTGATCACCGGCGGCCTCGTCTTCGCACCGTGGGGCGGGCTGCAGTGGGCGATCTACTTCCTCGCGGTGACGGCGTGGTTCACCGTGTTGCAGCGCGTCTTCAGCGTGCGTAGTCAACTCCGCGACAAGAACTAAGCTAGACTGCTAGCACTTCTGTGCTAGCTCCAGCGCGCAAGCATGTGCTCGTCCGGATGCCCGGTGAGCTGAAGCGGTTGCTCTCGGACGAGGTCCGGCGCAGCGGCCGCAGTCTCAACGATGTCGCCGTCGGCATCCTCGCCTCCCGCTTCGCCGTCTCGTTCGACCCGAGCGGCCGCGCGGGCAAGGACCCCGGCAAGAGCGGCTCCGTGCTCCTGCGGATGCCCCCGGAGCTGAAGGACAAGCTGGCCGCCCGCGCGGCGCAGCGGAAACGCAATGTCAACGACCTGATCGTCGAGACGCTCTCGGAGCGGCTCGGAGGAAAGGAACCCATGGCTTCGACCAACGGCAAGGCGCGGCGCGGAGACAGCAAGGTCCGTGTCGCGATCATCGGCGTCGGCAACTGCGCGAGCTCGCTCGTGCAGGGCGTCGAGTACTACAAGGACGCCAACCCGGACGATTTCGTCCCCGGCCTGATGCACGTCGACCTCGGCGGGTACCACATCAGCGACATCGAGTTCACGGCCGCCTTCGACGTCACCACGGACAAGGTCGGCAAGGACCTCTCCGAGGCGATCTGGGCGCACCCGAACAACACGATCAAGTTCTCGGACGTTCCCAAGAGCGGCGTCACCGTCTCGCGCGGCATGACGCACGACGGGCTCGGCAAGTACCTCTCCGAGATCGTCGAGAAGGCGCCCGGCGAGACCGACGACGTGGTGGGGATCCTCAAGGACACGAACACCGACGTCGTGATCAACTACCTGCCGGTCGGCTCCGAGGAGGCCACCAAGTGGTACACGGAGCAGATCCTCAGCGCCGGCTGCGCGATGGTGAACTGCATGCCCGTCTTCATCGCGCGCGAGAACTACTGGCAGCGCCGCTTCGAGGAGGCCGGCGTGCCGATCATCGGCGACGACATCAAGTCGCAGGTCGGCGCCACGATCACCCACCGCGTGCTGATGAGCATCTTCCGCGACCGCGGCGTGCAGGTCGACCGCACCTTCCAGCTCAACTTCGGCGGCAACTCCGACTTCCTCAACATGCTGGAACGGGACCGCCTCGAGTCGAAGAAGATCTCGAAGACGTACGCGATCCAGTCGACCGTCCCGTACGAGATCGAGGCCAAGAACATCCACGTCGGGCCGTCCGACCACGTGCCGTGGCTCGAGGACCGCAAGTGGGCCTACATCCGGCTCGAGGGCACCTCGTTCGGCGACGTGCCGCTGAACGCGGAGCTGAAGATCGAGGTCTGGGACTCGCCCAACTCGGCCGGTGTCGTGATCGACGCGGTGCGGCTGGCAAAGCTGGCCCTCAACAACGGCGTCTCGGGCACGCTCGGCGCGCCGAGCTCCTACCTGATGAAGTCGCCGCCGGTCCAGCACCCGGACGACGAGGCGCGGGACCTGACGGAGGAGTTCATCCGCAAGCACGCGCGCAAGGCCTCGCCGGCCAAGGTGGCAGCGAAGGCGTAGCGGCACGCGGGCCGGGCTAGACTCGCCGAACATGGGCCTGCGTGTCTGTCTGGTCACGCCGTTCGCCTGGTCGAGGCCGCACGACGTCAACGAACACGTGGCCGGGGTCGCGCGGGAGCTGCGCGCCCTCGGCCACGACGTCACCGTGCTCGCGCCTTCGACCCGGGCTGCCGACCTGATCGCCGGCCGCCGCGCGCTGCTCGACGGCGGACCGCACGAGCTGATCGCGCTGGGGCCGGCCGTGCCGGTCTCGCGACGCAGCCGGATCGGCGTTCCGGTCGGCGTGCGAGCGAACCTCTCGCTGGCGCTCGCGCGCGGCGAGTACGACGTCGTACACGGCTTCGAGCCGGGCCTGCCGAGCCTCTCCTACCTGGCGCTCCGCGACTCGCATGCCTTCGGGGTCGCGACCTTCATCTCGCCCGAGCGGCTCGGCTACCCGCCTGGCAAGGCCCAGCGCGAGCGGCTGCTCGGCCGGATCGACGCGCTCGTCGCCACCTCGGAGGCGACCGCGGAGGCGGCGGCCGAGCGGCTGCCCGGCGACTACCGGGTGATCACCGCGGGCGTCGACCTCGAGCGCTTCAAGCCCGGTCGCAAGCGGCGGCTCGTCGTGCTCGAGTGGCGTCCCGGCGAGCGGACGCTGACCCGTGCGGTGGTGCGGGCGCTCGCGTCGCTGCCGGACTGGGAGCTCGTCTTCCTGCGCACCAAGCCGCTCGCCGGCCGGCCCTCGCTGCCGCGGGCGCTGCGCGGCCGCGCGCGCGTGCGCACGCTCCGCGACGGCGCCGCGAGGGCGCCGCTGCTGAACGAGGCCGCGAGCTTCGTCCCGGCCTTCGACGGCCTCGACCGCGTCTCCCTCGAGGCGGCCGCGGCCGGCGCCGCGATCGTCTCGCCGCCGGGCCTGCGCGAGCAGCCGGAGCTGGCGGCCGCCGAGCTGCTGCGCCTCGCCGAGGACGACGCCTACCGCGAGCGCCAGGGCGAGCGAGCCCGCGAGGCCGCCGAGCCGCAGAGCTTCGCCGCCGCCGCCCGCGAGCTGGACGAGCTCTACCGCGGCCTGGCCTCGAGACGCCGCTCCCGCGGCTCCGAGCCGCTCGGCGACCGCGACTGGATCGTCGTCGACCTGCACCTCCACACCGCCTGGTCGCACGACTGCCAGATCCCGGTCGAGGACCTGCTCGAGCACGCCGAGGCGCAAGGTCTTGGCGCGATCGCCGTCACCGACCACAACGTCTTCGGCGGCGCCCGCGAAGCCGTCGAGCAGGCGCGCGGCCGCGACCTCGTCGTGATCCCGGGCGAGGAGGTCAAGACCGCCGACCAGGGTGAGGTGATCGGCCTCTTCCTCTCCGAGGAGATCCCCCGCGGCCTCTCGTTCGGCGAGACGGTCGACGCGATCCGAGCGCAGGGCGGCGTCGTCTACCTGCCCCATCCCTTCGACCGCCTGCACGCGATCCCGGAGCCCGCCACGCTGCATCGCCACCTCGCCCAGGTGGACGTGCTCGAGGTCTACAACGCCCGCCTGCTGTTCGAGGCCTACAACGACGAGGCGCTGCGCTTCGCGCGTAAGTACGACCTGACGATGGGGGCCGGCTCGGACGCGCACGTGCTCCAGGGCGTCGGCACCGGCGCGGTGCGGATGCGGGCCTTCGACGGGCCCGAGGAGTTCCTCGTCAGCCTCCGCGGCGGACAGGTTCTGCGCCGCCCGCGCTCGCTGCTCTACCTGCAGTCGCTGAAGTGGGCGGCGCAGGCCAAGGAAAGGGTCCGCTAGCCGAGAAAGGTCCAAGGCCCAGTGGCTGCCGTGACGGACGAGATCTTCGAGAAGTACCTGCAAAAAGCAATCGCCGAGACGAACGAGCTCGGTGACGAGATCACGCGCGCCGCCGGCGAGGGCCAGGTGCCGGTGCTGGGCTCCGGGCATCCACTCGCAGATGTCTTCCTGCTCAAGCACTCGCCGCAGCCGGCCGAGGTGCAGGAGGGCGTCGCCTTCTACGGCCGCTCGGGCCAGGCGCTGCTCAAGTCGCTGCAGCGGCTGAACGTCGACCCGCTCGCGGTCTACGGCACGAACTGCTTCAAGCTGGCCGGCGGCGACGAGGAACAGGCGCGCGCGTGGCTGACCCGCGAGCTGCACATCGTCCAGCCGAAGCTCGTGGTCGTGATGGGCGAGGCCGCGCTCGAGTTCCTGAACGCGATCGAGTTCCCGCTCGCCGACAAGCTCGAGCCGACGCTCGGCGAGCTGCAGCGCTTCACGGCGACGATCCAGGCACTCTACGTGCCCGACATCGACGAGTCGCTGGACGAGGCGCCCGCGAAGACACGCTTCTGGAACGCCTTCAAGGCGCTGGGGCCCTGGTGGGCCGAGCTTCCGCCGTACTGACCTGGCGGGCCGCCGCGTTCGTCGCGCTCGCGGTCGTCGTCGGCGTCTACTACGGCACGCACGAGTCGTGGTTCAGGCTCTCGCTCTGGGGCTCGATCGCGTGGCTCTGCTTCCTCGTGATCCCGGCCGTGTTCGGGTTCGTGTGGCTCGCGCTGCCCGCGTGGGCGCTGCCACTGCGCCAGCTGCTGGCCGCCACGGTCGTCTTCGCCGTCGCCGCGGTCGTGCTGCAGACGACCGGGGCCTCGCCGCTCGCGAACTTCGCGAAGCTCGGCGCGATGACGTTCGGCGCCTGGTGCTTCCTGCGCTTCTTCGAGGAGCTGAGCTGGGTCGTGCTCGTCGCGGTGATCGTGCCCTTCGTCGACTCGTACTCGGTGTGGCGCGGCCCGACGAACACGATCGTTACCAAGCACGAGCAGGTCTTCGACGCGCTCTCGTTCACGTTCCCGGTTCCCGGGATCGACGGCGGCGCGAAGCTCGGCCTGCCGGACTTGCTCTTCTTCGCGCTCTTCCTCGGGGCGGCCGCCCGCTGGCGGCTGCGGCCCGGCTTGACCTGGTTCTGCCTCGTGGCCTCGATCGGCGGGACGATCTCGCTCGCGACCTGGCTCGAGGTGGACGGGCTGCCGGCGCTGCCGCTGCTCTCGGTCGGCTTCCTGCTGCCGAACGCCGACCTGCTCTGGCGCGCGGTCAGGGATCGAAGCGCCAGAGATCCCCGTCGAAGTCCGACGTGACCCAGGCGTGGCCCGCGGCCGAGGCGACCGCGAGCGGGCTCTGCCCGGCGGGGATCGTGCTGGTGACGGCGCTCGTCGCGGAGTCGACCACCGAGACCGTGTTGTCGTCGATGTTCGGCACCCAGAGGCTGCCGGCCACCCAGGCCGTCGCGAGCGGGTTCGCCCCGACCGTAGCGGTCGCCAGCACGGCCATCGACGCCGGGTCGATCTTGTAGATCTTCCCGCCCTCGCTCGAGACCCAGAGCGCGTCCGCCGAGGGCGTGATCCAGTCGGCCTTCGGCAGCGAGATGCGCTTCTCGACGCGGTTGCGCACCGGGTCGATCCGGATCAGATGGCTGTGGCCGTAGTCGGCGACCCAGACCTTCTTGAAGGCGACCGCGATGCCGTTCGGCCCGCCGCCGACGCGGATCGTCTTCACGACCTTGTTCCGCTTCGGCGCGATGCGGCTGACGGTGCCCGAGCCCTCGTTCGAGACCCAGACGGCGCCCCCGCCGACGGTGAGCGCATACGGCGCGGAGCCGACCGAGATTCGCTTCAGCACGCGCTTCGTCGTCGGGTTCACCCGCGTGACGCGGCCGGCGTTCCTCGATCCGACCCAGACGCTGCCTGCGCCGTAGGCCAGCCCGAACGGACTGCCCGGGATTCCGAGCCGCCACTTCACGCGCCCGGCGGCGGGGTCGACGCGGATCAGCTTGTTGTCGACCCGGTCGGTGACCCACAGGGCGCCGCCTCCCGGGAGAGCGAAGGAGGCGGACCGCCCGACGTGCAGCTTCGTCGGCTCGGCGGCGCCGGCCGTGCCGCAGACGACCGCGACGGCCACGACGACGACCCCACCGCGCAGTAGACTTACCACAATCTTGCGCTACATTACCACAAGGTTGCGGTAGTGGCCGACACCGGGCCCGACACGATCCTGCTCGATCTCTTCCGCACGAACCAACTCCGCGAGCAGCTCGTGGGCGCCTCGCTCGCGGACCTTGAGCTGCCGCCGGAGGACTATCCCTTCTACGTCCTGATCGGAGCCGAGGGGCCGTGGACGCCGACGCTGCTCGCCGAGCGGATGGCGATGCCGCTTTCGACGGTGCTCTTCCGCGTCGGCCGGCTGGAGAAGCGCGGGCACGTGGAGCGCGTCCCGAACCCGGACGACCGGCGCTCGTACCTGGTCAACCTGAACGCCGACGGGCAGGAGCTGCTCAAGCAGGCCCGGCCGCGGTTCCGAGCCTTCGCCGAGTCGGTCGAGCGGAGGCTCGGCGAGGAGCGCGTCGGCGGCCTCCGCGGCGGTCTGACCGAGCTCCGGGAGGCGATCGAGGCGGAGCTCAGCTCCGAGTAAGGAGCGCGACCGTCTCGACGTGAGGCGTGTGCGGGAACATGTCCACCGGCCGCGCCCGCTCGAGTGTGTAGCCCCATTCGGCCTGCAGCTCCTTCACGTTCGCGGCCAGCGTGGTCGGGTTGCAGGAGACGTAGACGATCCGTGAGGCCTCAAGCCGCGCGAGCCGGCGTAGCGCCTTGCCGGAGAGCCCGGCCCGAGGCGGGTCGACGACGGCCACGTCGGGCGAGCCCGCGCGGTCGGCGAGCTCCTCGAGCGACGCGCCCACCTCGCCGGCGAAGAAGGCGGCGTTCGTGATGCCGTTCAGGTCGGCGTTCTCGAGCGCGCAGGCGACCGACTCCTCCGAGACCTCGACCCCCCACACCGTCAGCGAGCGCGAGGCCAGCGTCAGCCCGATCGTTCCGATCCCGCAGTAGAGGTCGTAGACGGTCTCGTCGCCGGTCAGGCCAGCGTACTCGCCGGCCAGCTCGTAGAGCCGTTCGGCCATGCGCGTGTTCGTCTGCAGGAACGCGTTGGGGCGAACACGGAAGCGCAGGCCGCAGAGCTCCTCCTCGATCGCGTCCTCGCCCCAGAGCAGGGTCGTCGGCAGGTTCGTCACCTCCGCCTGCGACTCGTTCACCGACCAGTGGATCGAGCGCACCTCGGCGAAGCGGCGTAGCACCTCGACGAACTCGTCCCGGTCGAAGCGCTCGCCGGCAGCCGTCACGAGCTGGACGAGCAGCTGGCCGGTGTTACGGCCTTCCCGCAGGACGAGGTGACGCAGGTAGCCGGTGTGCTCGGACTGGTCGTAGGCCTCGAGCCGCTCGGCGCGTGACCAGTCGCGGACGGCCTCGCGCACGGCGTTGCCGAGGTCGGTCGTCAGCCAGCAGCGCCGGATGTCGAGCACCTCGTCCCAGCGACCTGCGCGATGGAAGCCGAGCGCCGGCCCCTCGGACGTCTGCGTGAACGAGTACTCGAGCTTGTTGCGGTAGTGGAAGACCTCCTCGGCCGGGACGATCGGCTCGAGCGGCGGCTCCGCGATCCCGCCGATCCGGCGCAGCGCGTCGGCGACCTGCTCCTCCTTCGCCGCCACCTGCGCCTCGTACGCCAGGTCCTGGAAGCGGCAGCCGCCGCAGGCCGGGTAGTGCTCGCAGGGTGCGTCCACGCGCAGCGGGCTCGGCTCGAGCACGTCGACGGCGGTCGCCTCCGCGAAGCTGCGCTTCACCTTCGTCACGCGCGCGCGCACGAGGTCGCCCGGGAGCCCGCGGCGGACGAAGACGACGAACCCGTTCAGCCGCGCGACGCCGTTCCCGCCGTAGGCGAGCGAGTCGATCGAGAGCTCGAGCTCTTGATCGCGGGCGACGGGAGCCGCCACCGCGGCCCTAGCTCAGCGCCGTGACGTAGACCTTGCGCTCGCGCGGGCCGTCGAACTCGCAGAAGAAGATGCCCTGGTAGCGGCCGAGGGCGAGCTTGCCCTCCTGCAGCGGCACGAGCACCTCCGGGCTGATCAGCGATGCGCGCATGTGCGAGGGCGCGTTCGGGCCGTCCTCGTCGTCGTGCCTCCACGTCCAGCCGTCCTCGACGACCTTCTCCATCGCCTGCTCGAGGTCTGCGGCGAGCACGGGATCGATGTCCTCGTTGATCGTCACGCCGGCGGTCGTGTGCGGCACGTAGACGAGCGCAGCGGCGGCGCCGTTACTCCCGTTCAGCGCCTGCTCCACCTGCTCCGTGATGTCCAGCAGCTGCGTCCGCCGCTCGGTCCGAAGGCTGATCTCTCGCACCCGGATATCCTACGGCCAATGCCGACCAGCCCGGAGATCGAGGCCTACAGCGCCGACGCCGACCGCTTCATCGCGGAGCTCGACGAGGAGTACTACCAGCACTACGCCGGCCTGAAGGACAGGCTCGAGCTCGAGGACATCTACGACCGGCACGCGAGCCTGATGGAGCTCGAGAACGTTCAGTCGGTCGGCGCGGCCGTGAACGGCGACCGGCGCATCCGCGAGCTCTGGCAGTTCGGCTGCGAGGGCTACCTCGGCAAGTTCACGCGCGAGCATGCCGAGAAGCTCGCCGAGCTCGAGGCCGAGCTCGAGGTGACGGTCGACGGCGAGACGGTACCCTTCCGGATGGTCCGCCCGGAGATGGCCAACGAGCCCGACCGCGGGAGGCGCGAGCAGCTCGACCGCGCGATGTGGGAGGCGACCGAGGAGCACCTGAACCCGGTCTACCTGGACGGCGTCGAGGTCGTCCGCAGGGAAATGCCTTCGCTCGGTGTCTCGACCTACGTCGAGCTCTACGAGCGCTTCGGCTTCCGGCTCAAGGAGCTGGCGGCCCAGTGCCAGGCGTTCCTCGCCGACACGGAGCGGCTCTACGAGGAGCGCATGGACCGCGCGTCGCAGGCACTGCTCGGGATCTCGCTCGACGACCTGGCGCGCTGGGACGTGCAGCGCCTGCTGCGCTCCCCGCAGTGGGACGAGGGCTTCCCGGGCGACAAGATGGTCCCGGCGCTGCGGGCGACGCTGGCCGACCTGGGAATCGACCTCGACAGCCAGCACAACATCAAGCTCGACATCGAGCAGCGCCCGCAGAAGACGCCGCGCGCGTTCTGCTCGCCGATCGAGGTCCCGGACAAGGTGATGCTCGTGATCCAGCCGATCGGCGGCGCCGACGACTGGCGCGCCTTCTTCCACGAGGCCGGGCACGCCGAGCACTTCGGCAACACCTCGCGCGACCTGGCGATGGAGGAGAAGCGGCTCGGCGACGTGGCCGTCACCGAGGGGTGGGCGATGACGATGCAGCACTTGACCGACGAGCCCGGCTGGCTCTCGCGCAAGCTCGACTTCCCGCGGCCGGACGAGTACGCGGCCGAAGGCATGCTCTGGCTGCTCTTCTTCGTGCGGCGCTACGCGTCGAAGCTGCTCTACGAGCTCGAGTTCCACTCGGCCGACGACGTCGCCGGCATGCCGAAGCGCTATGCGGAGATCCTCGGCGACGCGCTCAAGTTCGAGATCAGCGAGGCCAACTACCTCGCGGACATCGACTCCGGCTTCTACGTCGCCGCCTACCTGCGCTCGTGGGCGTTCGAGAGCCAGCTGCGCGACCACCTGCGCGAGCGCTTCGGCAGGGACTGGTTCGCCCAGCGCGAGGCCGGCTCGCTGCTGCGAGAGCTCTGGTCGCTAGGCCAGAAGCCGACCGCGGACGAGCTGCTGAAGGACGTCACCGGCGCGGAGATCCAGATGTCCGCCGTCGGCGACCGCGTGCGCGAGCACCTCCGCTAGTTGACCGCTGTCCTGTGTAGCTGCATAAGCTCTATGCATGAACAGGACACGGAGGACACGGGTGCTCATCGCGGGCGCGGCCGGCCGCGACTTTCACAACTTCAACCTCGTCTACCGGGGCCGCGAGGAGTACGAGGTGGTCGCCTTCACGGCGACGCAGATCCCGGACATCGCGGGGCGCGTCTACCCGCCCGAGCTGGCGGGTGAGCTCTACCCGGACGGGATCCCGATCTGCCCGGAGGCCGAGCTCGAGCAGCTGATCGCCGAGCACGAGGTCGACGAGGTCGTCTTCGCCTACTCCGACGTGACCCACGAGCACGTGATGCACGTGGGCTCGCGCGTACTGGCGGCCGGCGCCTCGTACCGGCTGATCTCGCCCCGCGAGACGATGCTGACGTCGTCCAAGCCGGCGGTCGCGATCTGCGCCGTCCGCACCGGCTCGGGCAAGAGCCAGACCACTCGCCACGTGGCGGCGCTGCTGCGCGAGTCCGGTAAGCGCGTCGCCGTCCTGCGGCACCCGATGCCCTACGGCGACCTGACCAAGCAGGCCGTCCAGCGCTTCGAGCGCTACGAAGACCTCGACGCTGCCGACGCGACGATCGAGGAGCGCGAGGAGTACGAGCCGCACATCGCCGAGGGCAACCTCGTCTTCGCAGGGATCGACTACGCGGGGATCCTCGACCGGGCCGAGCAGGAGGCGGACGTGATCCTCTGGGACGGCGGCAACAACGACACGCCGTTCGTGAAGCCGAACGTCCACATCGTCGTCGTCGACCCGCACCGGGCCGGCCACGAGCTGCGCTACCACCCGGGCGAGACCAACCTGCGCATGGCCGACGTCTGCGTCGTGAACAAGGTCGACAGCGCCACCCAGGAAGGCATCGACGCCGTGCTCGACTCGATCCGCACCCACAACCCGGGCGCGAAGATCGTGCTCGCCGCTTCGCCCTTCCATGTCGAGGGCGACATCGCCGAGATCGCCGGCAAGAAGGTGCTCGCGATCGAGGACGGGCCGACGCTGACCCACGGCGAGATGACCTACGGCGCCGCCGTGCTCGCCGCGAAGGCAAACGGCGCGGTCGAGCTGATCGACCCGTGCGCCGCGGCCGTCGGTTCGATCGCCCAGACCTTCGTGGACTACCCGAACGTCGGCGCGCTCCTGCCCGCGATGGGCTACGGGCGCAAGCAGATGGACGATCTCAAGGCCACGATCGAGGCCTCGGGCGCCGAGCTCGTGCTGATCGGGACGCCGATCGACCTGCGCAAGCTGATCGACTTCGACGTGCCCGCGCTGCGGGTGACGTACAAGCTCCAGGAGGTCGGCGAGCCGACGCTCGCGGACGTCCTGACCGAGCACGGCCTCATAGGCGACAAAGCACTCGTGTGAGCATCGTCGTCGCGCTCGGCGGGAACGCGCTGATGCGGCCCGGCGAGCGCGGCACGGCCGCCGAGCAGCGCGCGAACCTGCGCGAAGCCTGCGCGGCGCTGCGGCCGCTGCTGGCGGAGCGCGAGCTAGTGATCACCCACGGGAACGGCCCGCAGGTCGGCAACGAGCTCCTGCGCCAGGAGCGGGCAGCCGAGGAGGCGCCGCCGCTGCCGCTCTACCTCGCCGTCGCGCAGACCCAGGCGGAGATCGGCGCGCTAATCGAGAGCGAGCTGGAGCCGGTCGCCGGTCGCCTTGTGGTCTGCCTACTGACCCACGTGCTGGTGGCCGAGGACGACCCCGCCTTCGCGGAGCCGACCAAGCCGGTCGGACCGTTCTACGGGGAGGACGAGGCGCGTGCGCTGGAGCGCGACCGGGGCTGGCAGGTCGTGCACGACGCGAACCGAGGCTGGCGGCGCGTCGTGCCCTCCCCCACGCCGCTCGAGGTGGTCGAGCTCGGCGCGATCCGCTCGCTGCTCGCCTCGGGCTCGATCGTGGTGGCGTGCGGCGGCGGCGGCATCCCGGCGACCAGGCGTGGCGAGCACCTGGCCGGCATCGACGCGGTGATCGACAAGGACCGCGCCTCCTCCCTGCTGGCCCGCGAGCTCGGCGCCGACCGGCTGGTGATCCTGACCGAGGTCGACGCCGTCTACTCCGGCTTCGGCACCGGCAACCAGGAGGAGCTCCGCGTGCTCCCAGCCGCCGACGCCGAGGCGCTCCTCCCCGAGCTCGCGGCCGGCTCGATGCGGCCGAAGGTCGAGGCGAGCGTCGAGTTCGTCCGCGCGACAGGCCACGAGGCCCTGATCACCTCGCCCGCCGCACTGGCCGAGGCGATCGAGGGCCGTGCGGGAACGCTGATCGCTAGGTAGGAGACCCCGTACGGGAACCTGACAGTCGGCATCACCACCACCACGGCGAGGAGGGCCCGCGCCGCGTGTCCTTCGAAGGTCGGCTGGTTCGGCTCTTGCCAGGCGCCAGCGCACTCGTCATCCTCGCGGCGGGCTCGCCATGACCGTCCGCGCCGTCCCGAAAGTGAGCTGACCATGTTCGGACTCGACGACTGGATCGCATCCTTCTCCGACGGCGCGACGCTCGCGCTCGTCTGCCTGGTCGCCGTCGTGCTCGGCCTGCGCCACGCGACCGATCCGGACCACCTCGCCGCCGTCTCGACGCTGTTCGCCGGCGCCCGCGAGCGCGCCACGGGCGCGGCGGCCCGGCTCGGCCTCTGCTGGGGCCTCGGCCACGCGACGACCCTGTTCGCCTTCGGTCTGCCGGTCGTGCTCTTCCAGAGCTACCTGCCCGAGCCGGCGCAGGAGGCCGCGGAGACGACGGTCGGCCTCGTGATCGTGGCGCTCGCCGTCTCGTTGCTCCTGCGCTGGCACCGCGGTGCCTTCCACACGCACCACCACCCGCCCAGGGCCGCGCGCTCGCCGCTGCAGGCGTACGGGATCGGCCTCGTGCACGGGATGGGCGGCAGCGCCGGCGTCGGCCTCCTGCTGCTGGCCTCGATCCACAACCGGGAGATCGCGGTCGCGGCACTCGGTCTGTTCGCGCTCTGCACCGCGCTCTCGATGGCCGCGCTCTCGACCGGCCTCGGCTTCACGCTCGGGCGCGGGCGGGTCAGCCGCGTCTTCCCTGCGCTCGCGCCGGTGCTCGGTTTCGTGAGCCTGTCGTTCGGCGTCTGGTATGCGCTGGGTGCCCTGCAGGTCGCCCCCTACTATTTCTAGATGGCTGACCCGCACGCCGACGTCGCGCCCTACGCCTTGGACGCGCTAGACGGCGAGCAGGAGCGCGCATTCGAGGAGCACCTCGCCTCGTGCGAGGCCTGCCGCGAGGAGCTCGCGAGCCTGCGCGAGGCGACCGCCGCGCTCGCGTACGGTGCCGTCGGCCCGGCCCCGCCGCCGGAGCTGAAGCAGCGGATCCTGGCCGAGGCGAAGGCCGAGCGCCCGAACCTGATTCCGTTGCCGGAACGGCGCCGCTGGACCGCGCCGCTCGCCGTCGCGGCAGCCCTTGCCGCGGCCTTCGCGCTCGGCATCGGCGTCTGGGCGACAATGCGCCCGGCCGGCGGGGACGCGTTCGCAGACGTCCTGGCGAAGCCGGGCGCAAAGGTGGTCACGATGGGCGGCAAGGGCGCGCTCGCCGTCGCGCCGGACGGCACCGCTGCCGTCGCGCTGACGCTTCCGCGGGCGCCGTCCGGCAAGACCTACGAAGCCTGGGTGATTCGCAAGGGCAAGGCCGCGCCGGCCGGGCTCTTCTCGCGCTCGGCGGTCTTCAAGATCGACCAGCCCCTGAGGCGCGGGGCCGTCGTCGCCGTCACGCTCGAGCGCGCCGGCGGCGTCGACCAGCCGACGAGCAAGCCGCTCGCCGCCAGCGAGGCGGTCTCGTGACCTTGCTGACGGTGGAGCCGCCGCCCGCGCGCCCTTCGCGTGACCTGGCGCGCCTTTCCGACGAGGCACTGCTCTCCCTCGTCGCGGACTCCGACGACGACGCGCTGGCCGCGCTCTACGACCGCTTCGGCCGCGTCGCCTACGGGCTCGCCCTGCGGATCCTGCGCGACGAGACGCTGGCCCAGGACGCCGTGCAGGAAGCCTTCCTCGGCGTCTGGCGCAACGCCGACCGCTTCCTGGCCGAGCGCGCGAAGGCGAGCACGTGGATCCTGACGCTCGTCCACCGCCACGCTGTCGACCTCGTCCGGCGCGAGGACATCCGCCGGGGCGAGCCGCTCGAGCGCGCGCCGGGCTTCCGGCGCCGGCTCGTGCAGGAGGCGCTTTCGCAGCTGCCGGCCGAGCAGCGGGAGGCGCTCGAGCTCGGCTACTACGGCGGCCTCACCCAGAGCGAGCTCGCCGAGCGCCTTGACCAGCCCCTCGGGACGATCAAGAGCCGGATGTTCACGGGTCTCTCCCGCCTGCGCGACCTGCTCGACCAGGCCGGCCCTCGAAGGCTCGTACCCTTAGTACGATCGCGGTCGCATGAGCGCGACCGCCGAGAGCCTCAAGGGCCGCAGCTTCACCCGCGTCGCCGACTGGAGCCGCGACGAGCTCGAGTCGGTGCTCGACCTCGCGGACGACCTCAAGGAGCGCCGGGCCCGGCGCGAAGAGCACCACCTCCTCCCCGGCCGCACGCTCGCGATGATCTTCCAGAAGCCCTCGACCCGCACCCGCGTCTCGTTCGAGGTCGGGATGACGCAGCTCGGCGGCCACGCGCTCTACCTCGCCGCCGGCGACCTCCAGCTCGGCCGCGGCGAGACGCTCAAGGACACCGCGACCGTGCTCTCGCGCTACGTCGATGGGATCATGATCCGCACCTTCGACCAGGCCGACGTCGAGGAGCTCGCCCGCCATGCCTCGATCCCGGTGATCAACGGCCTGACCGACATCTCCCACCCGTGCCAGGCGCTAGCCGACGTGATGACGATCCGCGAGCGGCTCGGCCGGCTCGAGGGCGTCCGGGTCGCCTACCTCGGCGACGGCAACAACGTCTGCGCCTCGCTGATGGTCGCCTGCGCGAAGCTCGGCGCGCAGTTCGTGGCGGCGTCGCCCGAGGGCTACGAGGTGTGGCCGGAGGCCGTCGAGCTCGCCCGCGAGGCCGGCGGCGAGGTCGAGCTCACGCGCGACCCGCGCGAGGCGGCGACGGGCGCCGACGTCCTCTACACCGACGTCTGGACGAGCATGGGCCAGGACGAGGAGCGCGAACGTCGGCTGCGCGACCTGGCGGGCTTCGGCATCGACGCGGAGCTGGTGGGCCTCGCGAACGACGACGCGATCGTCCTCCACTGCCTCCCCGCCCACTACGGCGAGGAGATCACCGAGGACGTGCTCTACGGGCCGCACTCGGCGGTCTGGGACGAGGCCGAGAACCGCCTGTACGCGCAGAAGGCCCTGCTCGCGCTCGTGATCTCGTAGCCTCCGCGCGGCGATGCTGCCGCTGAAGGACAACGTCCCGACGAGGGCGTTCCCGGCCGTGACCGTCGCGCTGATCACCGCGAACGTGATCGTCTGGCTGTGGGAGTGGCAGACGGGGGTCGAGCAGGAGGTCGTCCACTACGGCTACTACCCGTGCTCGTTCGAGGGGCCGTGCGTGGCGCCGGCCTCGACCGTCGACCACCTGCCCTGGTTCGCGGGCGCGTTCACCTCGATGTTCATGCACGCGAGCTGGATCCACATCGGCGGCAACATGCTCTTCCTCTGGATCTTCGGCAACAACGTCGAGGACGCGATGGGCCGGGCGCGCTTCCTCGTCTGGTACCTGCTCGCCGGCCTGGCCGCGACGGCGACGCAGACCTTCGTCACCCTTGCCTTCACGGACGCTGCCGGCGCGAGCATCCCCAACATCGGCGCGTCGGGCGCAATCGCGGGGGTGCTCGGCGCGTACATCGTGCTGCTGCCCCAGGCAAGCGTGCTGACCGCCTTCATCATCGGCCTGATCTTCCTGCGCGAGATCCCGGCAGTGTGGTTCATCGGCTTTTGGTTCCTGCTCCAGCTGGTGGAAGGCAGCTTCTCGATCGCGCAGCCGCAGGCGGGCGGCGGGACCGCGTTCTTTGCCCACATCGGCGGCTTCGTCTTCGGCGTGGCGACGGTCCGGCTCTTCACCGCACGAGCGCCCTTACGCCCGGCCTGGTGAGCTCCGGCGTCCTCACCGGGATCGCGATCGCCGCCGGCGTGGTCGGCCTCGTCGTGCTCGTGCTCTACCTGCTCGGCCCGCATGATTGAGGAATGTGGCCGGTGGACAGATCGTTCTACTGAGCATGAGAACAATGGATGACATCCGCATCGAGCTCGACCAGGCGACCGAACGCCGGTCCGAGCTCTGGCATCTCCTTTCGGACGGCCATGACGCCACGCTCTCGCAGGAGCTCCATGAGCTCGAGGAGCGCATCTCGGCGCTCTGGGACGAGCAGCGGACGCTCAAGGCGCAGCAGCGCTTCGGCGACCGCAACGAGATCATCAAGCGCGCGAGACACGAAGAGCGACTGGCGCGAGCCGCGTAAGGCCCCGTGGATCTCTCCCCCGTGAACGAGAAGAGCCGGCGGCTGGCCCCGCCGGCCTTTCTCGTCTCTACACTGACGGCTTCCCGGGGCGTTAGCTCAGCTGGGAGAGCGCCGGCTTTGCAAGCCGGAGGTCACCGGTTCGATCCCGGTACGCTCCATAGGAAAGTCGCTGGAAATCGGACTACTTCGTTAACAGAGTGGGCCACCCCGCACGGCGGCTGCTAACGCTCTGCTAAGGAACCGCGCGGCTAACCCGGGATTCGCTCGGAGCGTCAGACTACGCGGCGTTGTGCTCGAAGGTCCTCTGCGTGCGGTCAGGAAGCTCGCCCGGCGGCTTGCCGCCGGAACTGAGCCTGCGAGGGACCCGCTTCCGACGCGTGCGCCGCCATCCGACGCGGCGAGCGCGCGCTACTGCTTTCGCGTCCGTTTCCGCCTCGGATCGACCGCCCACATCGCCTTGGCCACTGATGAGCTCGTGGTGGCGACCCGAGAAGATCGGGGGACGCACATCGTGGTTCGGGCCCGGGAGCGCGGCACTGCGCTGAACGACGCACGGGACCTCGTTCTGGTCGGCGAGCATTACGAGACTAAGGAGGCGGCGGAACAGGCGGCGCGCCGTTGGGTTCCGCGGCTGCAGGTTGCGCTTGCTCGGCTCCACTTGGGCGCCGATTTCGGCCTCCGTGGGCCGCGTAGCGGCATCACGAAATACGGGCTCCGGATGCTCGAGCAGCAGACCGGCCGAAGGGTCCTCCATGACGCGGAAGGGACGGTGATGGTCTACGAGTGCGATCCCCCGCCGGCGTTCGCAACTATGGGTCCGGTCTCCTTCGGTGTTGGTAAGCCTGCAGACCGGCTGGTCGAGCTTATGCGCGCGGCGGCCGAACTTGACGTAGTCCTTGACGATCGCGAGGAGCTTGCATTCGACCTCTACTCGGCCTCGTTCTTTGAGACGGGCCCGGACGCGCGATTGCTGACCCTGATGATGGCGCTTGAGACGCTGATCGACCAGAAGCCGCGCAGCGATGCGGCCGTAAAGCACCTCAGGACGCTGATCGAGCAAACGCGCGCATCGGGACTGCCCGGGGACGAGATCGCGTCCCTGGTCAGCTCCCTAGACGAGCTCGCAAAAAGGGAATCCGTGGGGCGTGCTGGGCGGCGCCTTGCCCGCACGCTCGGCGACATCGAGTACATGCCGGGCGAACCGCCATCCGAATTCTTCACGAGGTGCTATGCCCTTCGCAGTGCGCTCGTTCACGGCGAGTACCCGCGTCCTGACCGTGACGAGGTTGGTACCCGGGCGGCGAAGCTCGAGTGGTTCGTGGGCGACCTCCTCGGGGCGCCGCTCCTTGAGCACTGAGGCGAGCGGACCGTCAGGCGCCTGCGACGGGCCACGAAACCGGATCGAATCGGTGTGCCGCTTCGGTGATCCGCGCGTCGAGCAAGTGCGAATAGCGCTTCAGCGTGATGAGCGGATTCGCGTGCCCGGCGACGGCTTGAACGAGCTTGATGTCCGCACCGGCGGCGACCAGGCGGGAGACGCACGTGTGCCGGAGGTCGTGGAACCGATAGTTCTCGAGGCCGGCGAGTCGCAGCGCCGGGTCCCAGACCCGCTGCCGGAAGTTCGACGGTTGGAGCGGAGTGCCGCGCATCGACCCGAAGACGAGCTCGTCGGGCGCGTAGCGGCCGCGCTCGACCGCTCGGGCAGCCAGCTCCCGGAAAGCCGCGTCGACCGATGGGAAGAGCGGAACAGACCGGACGCCCGACTCGGTCTTCGGTCGCCGTAGCTCCTGGCGCGAGTACGCACGCTCGACGCGGATCAGCCAGCGCTCGCGGTCGACGTCACTCCACCGGAGGGCGCGGAGCTCGCCGAGGCGGAGGCCGGTGCCGAGGGCGACGTCGAAGAGGTAGGCGAAGAAAAGATCGGGCTCGCGGCGGAGAGGATCAAGCGGCGCCATCTCCATCAGCGCTCGGCGGATCGCCTCCGTGTGTTCCGCCGGGAGCTCCTTGCCGGCGAAGTCCTGCGCCGGTGGCAGGTCGGCTCGTGCCGCCGGGTTGGCCAGCAGCAGGCCCTGTCGGACCGCATCGCTCAGCAGCTTGCGCAGCGGGACGATCACGTTGCGAACAGTTCCCGCCGCCTTCCCGTCCGCCTCGAGCTCCGCGATGAGCTGGTCGACGTCTTCCGTCCGCAGCGACGACAGCGTCCGGTCGCCCAGGCGCGGGAGCACGTGCCGCCGCAGATTGAGCCGGTAGCCCTCGAACGTCGACGGCGAGAGCCGCGTCCGCGCACCCCCGCCGACGCGAGCCGGATCGCGGTGTGCCAGCCAGCGCTCCGCGTACGAGGCGAGCGTCTCGCTGCTCGGCTCGCGCCACGTGCCCGTGTCGACCTCGCGCTTCCTCGCCGTGAGCGCCCGCTCAGCCTCGCGGCGGCTCGGGCCGATCGTCTCCCACCTCTGCTTGCCGCCGACGTAGTAGACGATCGCGTAGTTGCCGCTCTTGCGCTTGACGATCGATCCTCGTGCCATCGCCTTCCCCTCCTACCTCGTGACCGCTCCGGCCCGGAGCCAGGCGAGCGCCGGCTCGCGCTCGAAGAACAGCATCCCGCCCAGCTTGACGCAGCCCGGGATCTCGCCGCGGCGCGTGCGCTCGTAGAGCCACCGCTTCCAGGTCTCGGGCTTCTTGGCCTTGGGCAACGCGGCGACGAGCTGGTCGAGAGTCAAGAGAGGGGCTGTCGCGAGCTCGACTTCGCCCGGCGCCGGCGCGCGAGCCGCGAGCTCTTCGACGAGTCGAGGCACCAGGGCGGCCGCGAGCTCGGCGACCTCCTCGTGAGCATGCGCGGGATCCTCACGAGCCTCGACCTCTTGCTCCCGGTCCTCGTTCAGAGTGCGCTCCCAGTCGGCGAGCGTCAGCTGGTCACCTCCAACGCCAGGACGACGCTTCACAAGGCCGTGTAGCATATCAGCGTCCCGAGGCTAGATCAAGTCACGTGCACTAGACTCCCAGCGTGCGAAGCGCCGACTTGATCCGCGAGGCCCGGCTGCGAGCAGGACTCACGCAGTACCAGCTTGCCGAGCGAAGCGGCCGGGAGAGATCGGTGATCGCTCGCTACGAGCAGGGCGCCGTGGCGCCGAGCGTCGAGACGCTCATCGAGCTCGTGCACGCCTGCGGCTTCGACCTCCCCCTCGAGCTCGTCCCGCGCGACGAGTCGAACCTCGACCGACTTCGGAAGAACGTGCTCCTCTCCCCCGAGCGACGCGTGCAGCGGATCCTCCAGGCGCGCGCGAAGAGCTGAGGGTGACCGACTCGCGACCGTTCGACCCCTACGCAATCCTCGCCGCGCTCGACCGGCAGCGGGTGACGTACATGGTCATCGGCTCGTTCGGGCGCGTCGTGCGTGGAGCCGAAGAGGTACCGGACGGTCTAGACATCGTGCCCTCCCTGCGCGCCGAGAACCTCCGCCGTCTCGACGAAGCACTGCGCGATCTCGAGTCCGTCGACGCACAAGGTAGGCGGATCGCGCTTGATGAAGCGACAGTGGCGAACCAAGCTCTGATCGAGGCGGCGACTGGCGCCGGCGACCTGAAGATCGTGGCCGAACCGGAAGGGACGCGCGGGTACGACGACTTGCGCCGTGCCGCGACGATGGAGCACCTCGGGCGAGGCCTTCGTCCCTCCGTCGCCTCGACCGGCGACCTGGCGCGGATGCTCGCTGCCCTCGGGCGCGAGGACGACCTGCCGAAGCTGCAGGCGCTCAGGCACGTCGCCGAGCTCGAGCGCAGCCTCGGTCCCGAGCTTACGCTCTGATCCCAGGATGGTCGCTCGACTCCCCCGCGCTGACCGCGCAGTCGTGCCCCGCGAGAAGCTCGAGGCCTACCTGCTCAACCCACAGCACGACATCGGTCGGCACAAGGCCCGGGTCTTCGCGTCGGCGCTGGGGATCCAACAGGGGGACTGGCAGTACCTCGGCGATCGACTCCGGACTGCGGTCGTCGACGCTCCTCCCAGCAGCATTCGTGAGACGTCCTGGGGAAGCCTGTACGAGGTCGTCGTCGCCGTCGAGGGGCTGAATGGGCAGACACGCCAGGTCGCAACGGTCTGGCTCGTGGCGGGCGACGAGCCGCCTCGCCTCGTGACGGCGTACGTCGCCGAAGAGCCGACGAGCGCATAATGAGTGGAGCAATGAAGACCAAGCCCGATCTCCACGACATCATCGAGCTGCGCGAGCCGCTCGGCGGTCAGTCCGTAGGCGCGGTCGGTGCGGTCGTGGAGCTCCTCCCAAAAGGCGCCCTCGTCGAGTTCGCCGACGAGCATGGACGGATGGTCGAGCTGCTGGACGTGCCGTACGAGGGTCTGATCGTTCGGTCCCCCGAGGCCGCCGAGCGCCGCGCCGCTGGCTAACCACCAAACGGCCCGAAAGCCGTAGTTACTCACCCGGATAGCCAGCCACACACAGATGCACTTTGAAAGTGCTGCTGTCTAGCAAGGCAACCTGAGCATCGGGATGCATCTGCGTCTCGCGTGCTACTGCTCCTCGCTTGTCACTAATAAGTCGTCGCGTCATCGGCTGCCGCGAGCGATCAGAGCCACGACACTCTCTCGATCTCCGTTCGCTTCGCTCGCCACGGAAGGAACCTGGCAGGCGTCAGGAAACCGGTGTAGCCGAGGGGCTGGCGTCGACCGCTCTCATCGAGGTTGAAGTGCCTCACCGAGACCGGTGAGCGGCCGCGGAAAGTGGTCTCGACCTCGACCTCCCCACGGAGAATCTCCGCGACAAAATCGACGATCTCTGTCGTCCACGGATGGTCTTCGTCTTCTTGGTCTGTAGGCGCGAAGAAGTGCTCATGTGCGCCGAGCGTGCCGACGATCGCATCTCGCTCGCCGACGGTCGCCCAGATCGTCCACTCCTCGCGATCGGCATGAGCCAGCTCGACCTCGACGCCTGCCTTGTCGAACTTCGCCGAGCTGCGACCAGAATCAATCTGAGCCGGCCGGACGACATCGAGCATTCGCCGCAATTCGGCGTAGAAGGCTCGCGGAGGCCCTCCAAGCGACTCCGACGGATCGGGCAGTATGACGCTCACTCAGGAATCCTCGGCGCAGGAGGATCGAGTCATTAGCCCTGCGGGTTGCCCACGATGATTCGGGAACGTCGGCGCACGGAGTGGTGTAATCGGGCGTGTGAGGATTCTCCCTTGCGTAACTCTCATCACAGCACTCGTTGGGCTGGCTGCCTGCAGCGGGGGCAATAGCCGGCACGCTGGCTCCACCACGGTCGATTCCGTCACTAGAGCTGACACTGCGGCCGCGGCCGACAACGCGCCGACGACGTCATGTCCAGTAACGGTCCCAAAGCGCAACACTCAGCACAAGGGCGGCGGCGGTGCCGGTGAATTCAGTTCGGATGAATTCAACTACGGAAGCTCAGGAATACGCGCCGAGCTCTACTGGCCACGGGGCGTGCTTGCCGCCGGAGTTCGGCCCGACGGCGGCGCGATGGCGATCGTGAACGCAGACGGTTCCATCTACGCGAAGGTCGGCTGGTGGCGCGGGCTCGACGGAAGACTGAGGGTGGAAGGGCGTCGTCTTGACGCCTCGGCTCCGCCGCTGCTCGCGGACGTTTCGGACGGATACGGCTCGCGAGGCTTCCAGCCCTCGGGCCTGACCTTTCCGACGGTCGGCTGTTGGCGCGTGGTCGGCAAAGTGGACACCGCGACCCTCGCGTTCGTGGTCCGGGTCACGAAGCTGTAAGCAACGCTCCCATGACGTACTCCCTGGCCGTCGACCCGTCTTGAGGACCGGCGCCCCGACGCGGGCGCTGCTCATGCTCTGCTAAGGAAACGGTCGCAAACAGCCCTCAGAGCGTTTCCGGCCGGGACGCCGCTGAGAGGCCGTAAACCAGCATGGATAGCCAGTTTGCTCGAAGCAGACGGAACCGGACGGAAACGCTCCGAAAGCCCTGATTCAGCTTTGCAAGCCGGAGGTCACCGGTTCGATCCCGGTACGCTCCACTGTCAACCATGCCGTTCGCGGGCATCCGTCCAGGTGTCCGCCGAGCCCGTCGCAACCCTGTCGCAACCAAAGACGGGGCAGGGCGCATAGCTACGCTGAGGGATAGATAGCCGCGAGCCATCGCGGCGCTCAGGTCACCCCATCGGCCGACGCCCTCTACGTGAGGGCGTTAGTCGTGGAGACAGTGCAGGTGGACACTCCACGATGGGGGCATGGGCGTGACCGAGAACCCCCGCGACGTGTTCGACTGCTGCGCTGTCGTGTGGACGCGCGACAAGCGATGTCTTCAGCGCGGCTGGCAGCACACGCAGCGGCTGGCGAAGGACGATCATGACCGCCAGTGGAACGACCGGCTGGCGCGCGGCTTTGAACCTGCCATCACGCTGAGAACGTCGGGCCTGGTCGGCTTCGAAGCCGACAGCGCGGAGGACGTCCTACGACTCCAGGCCGCGCTGGGCGAAGCCGACGTCACGCCCTGGGTTGTGGAGTACCGCGACACGCCCGAGGGCCGACGACTTCACGTCTACGTACGCCAGCCGCTTCCCGCCCTCGAACTGCCGAAAGTGTCCTACCGGTTCGAGGGCGGGCAGCTGATCGCAGCCGCGAACAACTACTACCGCTGCGCGTACGACGGCGGGCCGTACCAGCTGCTGGACGTGAACGAGGACGCCCAGCCCATGACGGCTGAGGCGTACGACTACTTCCAGCGGCTGGCGGCGACGGCAGAGCGCCGACAGCGGGCTGACCTTCGAGCAGGTGAACCGCTGACGGAAGGATCGCGGCGGAACACTGTTTTTCGGTTCGCGTGCTTCTTGTCGCGCTGGACTGACGACGAGGAACTAGCGGCCGACCTGGCCGATGTCTACCAGCAGGCGTACTGCGACCCGCCCATCCCGTACCAGTGGGTTGCGCAGCAGGTGCGCGGGGCGTGGCGCGTGGCGGAGTCTGAGGAACGGCTGGCCTGCGACGTCCCTGTCCCGAATCCGCGCAGCCGCTTGTTCGTCCACATGAACGCCGAAAGCTTCGTCCAGGCCCTGGGCAACTGGACCGACGACGCGCAGCTGGCCCAGCAGCTGCTGACGCTGTGGCTTCAGCCCCAGGTGGAAGTGACGCGGTCATGACCGACGTTCGCGCAGCTATCGACGCCGCGTACGACGAAGCGGCAGCGCCAGCCGACGCGTACGACGGAGACCTGGACGCGCTGCTACGGCGCACGGCCGACTACTTCCGCCGTTACGTCGTCGTGGACGAACCAGTCCCTACGGTCGTCGCCTGCTGGGTTGCCATGACGTACGTGGCCCACCTTGCCCAGTCGTGTCCGTACGTTCACTGGTACTCGCCAGAGCCGGGGTCGGGTAAGTCGCTGGCCCTCGAAGTCACGGAGTCAGTCGCCCACTGCCCGGTGATGGCCGACGGGATCAGCCCCAGCGCACTGTTCCGGCTGATCGACATGCTGAAGCCCAGCCTTACGTTCCTGCTGGACGAGGTAGATACCGTGTTCCACAAGAACGCGGGCGAGCAGGCGGAGCAGCTTCGCGCCGTCCTGAACGCGGGCTACCGGCAAGGCCGCGCTGTGTGGCGGAACACCGGCCCCCAGCACAAGCCCACGCGGTTCGTCGTCTACGGCCCCAAGATGACGGCGGGGCTGCGCGAACTCCCGCCGTCGCTTCATCACCGCTCGATCCAAGTCTCCATGAAGCCCGCGCTACCCCACGAGGCGCGCGACGACTTCGAGTACGACGACGACGACCGCCGCGCCGAAGCCGACGCGATCCGCGCCGCGCTCGCGGCCTGGGCCGTTGAAGCGGAGGACGACTTCACTGACAGGGCGCGGAAGCCGGACCGGCTGGACGACCTGGACGCCCGCCGTAACGAAATCTCCCGACCCCTGCTGCGCATCGCTGACCTGGCTGCTGGCCGCTGGCCCGCCGATGTCCGCGCGGGTCTAGTCACGTTGCTGGTCGGGGAGGACGTCGCAGAAGCGACCGCTGGCCGCGAACTGCTGACCGCCGTCCGGGAAGTGTTCGACTCGCGGCTCATGCTGAACCCGGACAAGCTGTCGTGCCGAGACCTGGCCGAAGGGCTGAACATCCTGGACGGCTACGGGTACCGCCACTGGAACGACGGCAACGGCATCACGACCCGCGAACTCGGACGCAAGCTGGCCCGCTACGGCATCCGGGTCAAGACGATCCGCCTGGGCGACGGCAGCAGGCCGGAGGGATACGACCGAGACCAGTTCGAGGATGCCTGGGCGAGGTACTGCCCGAAGCCTGCCGAGGCCGACGCCGACGACGGGGACGGGCTGGTGGCCGACTGGTGACCCCCGTGACCTCTCCCGGAAACACCGACAAGGCCGACAACCGCATGGTTGAGCGGAAAAAGGCCCTTGGAGAAACACCGACACCTAGTAGCCGTCGGTGTATTCCGAACGGCCGCAATCCCGCATGGTTGACCCGTTGTCGGCCTTGTCGGTGTTTCGAGGCAGGGGGTTGGGCGTGAGGCTGGGTGCGCTCGAACTGCACGCTGGCGACCTGGAAGCCCTGGCCGTCGCCCTCCAGCCGTACCTAGACCAGGCTCGCTACCGCTGGGTGACGCCCGAGCAGTACGCCGCCGAGGGCATGGCCCCGACCGCCGACGCGGCGCGGAAGCGGGCGGCGCGGGGCCAGGTTGTCAGCGACCGCCAAGGCCAACGTCTACTGATCCGGGTGCCGCAGTGAGACGGCCGTGGCGCATCGACATCCGGGGCGCGGACGGCGAGGACCACTTCTACACGACGCTGTCCACCCGCGCCCGTTGCGAGGCCCGCCTACTGGACGCGCTGATGCCCGGCGGGGATGCCGTGTTCGGCGCGCGAGTGCTGCACGAGGGCCGCGTGGTCGCTATCTGGTCAGGCCGGTCGTCCGGCGAGTGGATGCCCTGGAACCGCGACCCGAACTGGCAGCGGCCAGGTCCCCTCGAAAGGGCTTGACCGGTGGACACTTCGGACCGATAGTGAAAGTGTCCACCTAACGACCGAAGGAACGAACCGACGATGAGCAGAACGCCAACCGACCGACGCAAGCGCACCCCGGTGACGTGGCGCGGCAAGACCGAGCCAGGACTGTATACGCGGACGCTCTCCGACGGCAGCCAGGTGTTCGAGGGCGTATGGAAGTCGGGCGGTCGCGTCCGGTCGCAGCGGCTGGACACGAAGCCGCCGAAGGTGACCGACGCCCGCGACGAACTGCGCGCCCTCCGCGCGGGCCTGAAGAACACCGGCACCGGCCCGACCCTTGGCGAACTGGCAGACGCCCACTTCGACGACCAGCAGGGCCGTGTGCAGCTGCCCGCGAACGACCGGCGTCGGCGGAGTCAGCGTACAGTGGACACAGGCCGCGACCGGTTCGACCGCTACGTCCGCCCGAAGCTGGGCAGCCGCCGGGCCGACAGCCTGACCGTGCTGGACGTCGCGGCGCTGATGCGCAGCTGGGGGAACAGCATCGCGCCCGCCACTCAGACAGGGACGCTGAACGTGCTGTCCGCAGTGCTGGGCTATGGCGTGCGCCAGCAGCTGCTACCGGCGAACGTCGTCCGCGACCTGCACCGCGACGACCGGCCCGGCATCGCGCGGACGAAGGAACCTCGCTACTTGGCCCAGGACGAAGCCCACGCCCTTCTGTTCGGCACACACACCGTCACGGCGAAGGACGGTCGCACCTGGGACGACGTGCCGAACATGAGCGACGCCTACCGGCCGGTGGCCACGATCATGTACCAGCTGGGACTCAGAGTCAGTGAAGCCCTGGGCCTGACCTGGGCGGACGTTGATTTCGAGGCTGGCGAACTCCACGTCCGCCAGCAGCTGGCACCGGACGGCACGCTGGTGCCGCTCAAGACCGCGAGGGCGAAGCGAACGCTTCCGCTCACCCGCGACGTCCGCCGCGAACTGCTGGCCGTCCGGAACCGGGCCGCGAAGCGCACGCTCGTGAAGTTCGACAGGCCCGGTCGGCTGTTCCCGAACGGCGAGCGCAACAACTGCCGTCGCGCCGTTGCCCGCGCGGCCGACGCCGCCAAGCTGAACAGTGGCGACGGCAAGCCGGTCGGTTGCCACGACCTGCGCCACTCGTTCGCGTTCCACTGCCTGGTCACGCTGGGCCTGCCTGTCACCCAGGTCAGCGCCTACATGGGCCACGCGAACACGAACATCACGCTGGGCAGCTACGGCGGACTGACCGACACCGGCCTGGCCACTGCTAACGACGTCCTCGTGGCATCGTTCGGCAGCTGACGTGGCACGCAAGCGAAAGGTCCATCCGGAGACGAAGCTGCTGCGCCAGGCCGCGCGGGACGCTGACTTTGATCCGTTCGAGGCTGACCCGGAACTTGGTCCCCTTGTTGACCTCTACGTAGAGCGACTTCGCAGCCCCTCTGTTCATGCCGAGGCAAAGCTTTTTCTGCGTGGCTGGTTCGAGGCCATGGGGCTGGGATTGCCTCCCGATCTGAGGCTTGATGCGACGACTCAGAAGGTCATACGTGACAGCCTGTACCCGGATCCCCGACTCAACCGAGGCAAGCTTCTGCCTGCGCCGGACACCGCGCACGGCAACCGCTACGACGTCGCCATGGTGCTGGACGCCGTTCTACAGTCGGGCGCGAGGTCGAAGAACGAGTACGACGGCTGGTACGCGGCACAGCCGAAGAGACGTCACTGGCCGCCGACGTACAAGGCGATCTATCGCCACATGACCGGTCAGCGCAAGCCCGGCGCGGCGCGCGGCAAGGATTACCGCAAGCCAGGCGAGAGCGCCTGGGACGCGGCCTACCGGCTTGCCCATAAGCGCAAGCCCTAGCGGGGGCAGGTGGACACTCCACGCTGTGGTTATGACCGCAGCAGAGAACACCCCCGAAGCCGCGTTCAAGCGGCGCATCGTCCGACCAATCGACCCGACCGCGCCCATATGGGTCAGCGAGAAGGACATACCGGCCGACACCGGCTGGTCCGAGTACGACCTGGCACGCGCGGCCCGCTTCGAACTGGTCGCCAAGCACCGCAAGCTGAACGCTGAGCGGGCGAAGGTTGTCCGCGACATGGAGAACGCGAAGCACGACTACCCAGCCCGCGCCGCCGAAGCCCTGAGGGCTGGCGACAAGGCCCCGGCCGACCCGATGCCGAAGCTGACCGCGAAGCTGGAGCAGCTGGACAAGGAAGTGGACGTCATGCGTCACGCCTTGCAGCAGGACGCCGACGAACTGGAAGCCCTGGTGCATGCGAACCGCGAGACGTGGCACGCGCTGAACGTCGATCTGAGGGCTACCGCCATCGCTGAGGCTGAGGACGCACTGGCCGTGCTGGTCGGAGCGTGTCATCGGCTGCACCGCGTGCGCGCTCAGGACAACTGGCTGATGGGCAACAAGTTCACCGCGCCCACGCTGGGGTCAGCCGAACTGAACAAGCTGGCCGACATGATCGACAAGGCCGGGCGTGACCAGCAGCTGGTCTATGTGACGCAAGCGGCGTTCCGCAAGCTGCGGGCGGGCGAAGATGTGACGGCCATCGACGGTACTCCGGTGCCGCACGACACGCCGCTGTCCGCTGTGAAGATCACCCACTCGGCGCCAGCGCGCGTCGTGGAGGACCTTCGCATGATCCCGACGGAAGGTGGGGTCGCGTGAGCAGGCAGCGGCATCCGCTGAGCCTGAGCAGGTCGGCCCGTTACCGGAAGGCTGGCGGGTTCGACGCGGAGCGGTACGCGTACGAGAAGTGGACCGACGCGCTGACCGAGCATCGTGACGACCCCGACCTGAAGCGTGACCTCATGAAGATCGGCCGCGACCGCGGCTGGGTCGTGGGCCGAACGTTCGTCCCGCCCGGCGCCGACCCGCCGTCGCCCAACGACGTCATGAACGACGAGATCCGACGCGCGGCCGGGCGGGACTCGATAGGACCCGTGCGCCATGCGGGCCGGGCAACCGGCCCGCGTTCGTCTTAGGACGCGGAGGGCGTCATAGGACCGTGGCCGCGCCGCTTGTCACCTAAGGCGCCTGGCGAGCAACGCCGGTTTGCCGTCCGCTTGCGAGTGCGACTCCCAGCGTGGGGACACCCTCCGCAAGTTCGGCCTTGAGCCGCCACCGGCCCTGACGGCGCTCCTCAGTATTCCCCTCGGCGAGCGCGAGTATCGACAACGCAAGGTCGTGAGCGGGAAGGAGGGCGAGCGGAATCAGATCGCCTGTTGCCGCCTGCTCTGGAGAGACGAGCGTGACGGCGTTACGAGGATCTTCCTTGAGGGTCCGGTCGGTGACAGCCGTCCGTTGCCACCCGAAGCTCACCTGCACCTCGTCCGACTTTGCCCAGTCGTAGGGGAAGAAGTGGGCGGGGATGCGGAGTGTCGTCGCGGCATCGTCCGCGACGAGTCCCCAAGCAGCTGCATCGGCGCTTCCAACAACGACGGCAGCGCGAATCGGCTCCGGCGCGGAGAGCGTGAACACCACACTCCACTCGAGGTGTGGCGTGTACCGCGGCGGATCCGTCGTGACAGTCTTGCTCTGCCACTCGGCGGTGATTGTCAGCGGAAGGCGGGTCACCTCAACCACAGTGAGAACGTAGCGGCCGCGTGGGCTGACGTCCCCTGTGGGTCTCCTCTGAGCGGCCGTCTAACGCCCTGAGAGCAAGTCGAGGGGTGCGCGACCACGCGCACCATGCTCGCATCGCGGCGCGAGGGCAGTCAGACCCCCTGGGTCCCCTTGCAGCGCGATCTTCTTGTCGTGACTGGCGATCTTCGGCTGGACCGAACAGATGGCGGCTTTGTCCTCATCCTTCTAGTGGACTCCACGAACACGGCGGCAAACCGCGGGCACGAGACACGATCACTCTCGCCTAAGGACCTCAAGCCGTAAAGAATCGATCTCGTCCGATGCGTCGGACAGGTGATGATTGACGACCTCGAAGAGCTTTACCGCACGCGGCGACCCCAGTTCTGCCGGGCGGCTGCGGCGATCTCGGGTGATCGCACGCTTGGCGAGGACGCCGTGCAGGATGCCTTCGCCAAGGCCGTTCGGAAACGGCGCAGTTACCGTGGCCGCGGCTCGCTGGAGGCGTGGGTCTGGCGGATCGTCGTCAACGCGGCCCGCGACGCGCGGCGCAAGCCGCGCCCCTTGCTCGGCCTGCGCGACCGCCCCGAAGCCCCCACCCCAAACGGCGGCGGCGTCTCACTCCCGCTGGAGCTGCTGACCGACCGCCAACGCGAGGTGCTCTTTCTCCACTACTACGCCGATCTCGACTACACGACGATCGCCGAGGCGCTCGGGATCAGTCCCGGCACGGTCGGCGCGACGCTCTCTACCGCCCGCCGCGTGCTGCGGCAGGCGCTCGAACCGGAGGTGAAGTCATGACCGAATCACGCATCGACGACCTTCTCGACGAGCAGGTGCCCCCGTTCGAGCCGCGCCCCGACGGCTGGGAGAACGTGCTCGCGCGGGCCCACACCACGCGCACGCGCTACGCGGCACTGGCGGTCGTGGCGCTGGCGCTGCTCCTCGTCCCGACTGCCGTGGCCTTGCGCGGACAGATCGCCGACCTCTTCCAGGGAACGCCGGCACCGCCTGCCGTCTCGACCAGCTTCGAGTCGAGCAACAAGATCGCGGATCTGGCGACGCAGAAGGGGTTCGGGGCGAGGTTTCCGCACGCAGACGTGACCAAAGCACACGGCGTGATCCAGATTCAGACCCCCGACGGCCCACAGGAGCTTTGGGCGGCGCCGAACGACCAGGGTGGCGTGTGCTGGTTCATCGACTTCGCTAACGATCCGGCAGCGAACGGATTCAAACCGGGATCGGGAGGCTGCGACAGCGCGTCCGCGCGATCGTCGCCGGATATCGCTTTCGAGGGCCCCGGCTGGGAGCTGTCTCATCCGACGTTGTACACGGTCGACGGACGTGTGTACGGCGACGCCGCGACTGTCCTGGTGAAGTTTGCGGATGGCTCGAACATCAAGCTCCCGGTGGTGGAAGGTCTGTTCCTCGGGTCGCTCGACCGGGAGGTGAAAGTGACTCAGGTAACCGCCTACGACGAGGCGGGGAACCAAGTCGCGCAGATGACGAGGCCGTAGTAAGCCTCGGCTGGGAGCGTCCTCTCGCCAGGCGCGAAACTGGACGTCGCGTGCGAAGAGTGCGGTTGCCCAAAAGGGGGTCCCCTGGCCGCTACGTTGTCCTCACAGTGACTGTGACAGAAGCGCGGCGCGAGCTATGCCTTGACCATCCCGATGTCGTCTACCGGCTCGCGCGTTCGGGCGTCCTCAAGGCCCGCAAGGTCGGTCGCGTCTGGGACATCGACCCCGCCAGCGTCGAACTGCGACGGCTGCGCCTGGAGCGGAAGCGGTCGTCAGCTGTCCACCGCCGTGACGAACGCCAGCGGCGTCGGGCTGAAGCGGCCGCGAGGTTCGACGCGTGAACCTGACGCCGAAGCAGCGCGACCAAGCCGTGGACTACTTCGACGGCCACGCCCTGCTACGCGAAGCGGCCGACATGCTCCAGGTGACGTGGCCATCCTTCGCTGACGACTGGCGCGAGGGCAAGCGCGACGCTGAGGCGGGGCAGGGCACGGAAGCGGCAGCGTGGTACCTCAACTGTCGGGCCGCTCGAAGCCGGGCACGGGCGAAGCTTCGAGCCGAAGCCCACGCCACGGCAGGTAGCCGCGAGTCGGCCGACCTGCTGAGCCTGCTACGCGCCCTCGAAGCCGAAGCCGAGCCGGTAGCAGCCGACGACGACAACCCTCGCGCTTCGGGTTCGCTGGCACTCGTAGACATGCTGAACGACCCAGCGCTGAGGGACGAGGAACGCGCCGAAGTCAAGACCACGCTTGAGAAGTTCGACCGGGCCGGGCTGGAAGTGTTCCAGCTGATCCTCCGCCGCGACGAACGACGCCGCGAGCAGGCACGGCCAGCTAGGACCGAGTAGCCCGGCGCGGGCAACCGGGGCGGGTGTCTAAAGGCTTGCGCCGGGCATCGCCGCGACCGATGTGGTCGGTCAGCGGCTCGTCCGTGACGACCTTCCGGTACCGGTTGTTCGGGCGATCCACGATCTGCACGACAGCGGCCGCGGTCGCGCGCGCCGCGCTTAGACGCTCTTTCGGGCGTGTCCCTCCGACGCGACGGCTTCTCCGTCCGGGGGCGTACCTAGGATTCGACAGGCCCGGAGTTCGTCGGGGCTGCCGCCGACCCCATCGTGCCGAGGGGGTCGAGCGCGACCGGCCAGAGCGTCGCGCGTCGAACACGGAGGACCGATGGTCGCTCTACATCGCCCCGACGCGCTCCCGACGCCGCCAGACGACGGGCTGCCCGTACGGCCGATCAAGCCGTACACACTCGACAAGATCCACTTTTGGGGCAACTTCGCCGAGGCCGCAGCGCTGGCGACGCGCGACCACTTCCCGGCGCGGATCTACTACGACCCGTTCGCTGCCTTCGGCGTCTGCGAAGTGGAGCGCACGCTGACGTACGGGACCGCGCTCGTCGCGCTCCAGGTGACGACGCCGTACGACCTCTACTTCTTCAACGACATCGACCCCGCGGCGACGGCCGCGCTGATCGAGCGGGTCGAGGCGGTAGGCGTCTCAGGGGCATCTGTCTTCCCGCTCGACCTCAGGACCGATGACGCGCTCGAACGGGCACGCGACATCGGCCGCATCGTCGTGCCATGGGGACCCAAGATCGTCGTCTCGACCGGCGACGCGAACATCGCGCACCGCGCGCTCAAGCTCGTGATGCCGTCCGGCTGGCGCTACGTCTGCGCCGTGATCGACCCCCCGTCGGCGATCTACCACTGGCGCGCGCTCGAAGAGTTGACCTACGGCGAGCGGGCGATGGACGTGCTGACGCTGTTCCCCGACGAGATGGACATCAGCCGAGGTCTGCACCGCTACATGATCGAGGGCGGCAACGACAAGCTCAATCTCTACTACCCGACGGGCACCGACTGGCGGGCGATGGTGCGCAAGAATCCGCGCCACCCGTCGGCGGCGCTCCGCACGCTGTACGAGAACGAGATGGAGAGGCTTCTCGGCTTCAAGATCGGGCAGCCGAAGTCGATCCCGGTCAACGGCCGCAGGCGCTACAGCCTTGTCTTCGGCAGCCGCAAGCCGCTCGGGATCAAGATCTGGAACGACATCTGTCGTCGGCCACCGAACGAGCAGTACGAGATGTACCTCGGCGACATCTGACGCTGTAGGCTCGCCGCACGAGAGGGGGAGATGGGCGACAAGAGCGCGATTGAGTGGACCGAGGCGACCTGGAACCCCGTCGCGGGCTGCTCGAAGGTCAGCCCCGGCTGCGCGCACTGCTATGCCGAGACGATCTCTCTGCGCTTCAGCCGCAGCCGCAAGCCGTGGCTCCCGGAGTACGAGGTCGAGAACGTCGTTCTCCATCCAGAGCGGCTCGGCCAACCGTCGCGCTGGCGACGGCCGCGGCTGATCTTCGTCAACTCGATGAGCGATCTCTTTCACGAGCGTGTCCCGCTCGCGTTCATCCGACGCGTGTTCGACGTGATGATCGAGGCCGACCAGCACGTCTATCAGATCCTCACGAAGCGGCACGAGCGACTCGCCGCGCTTGCCCCTCGGCTCCCGTGGCCGCAGAACGTCTGGATGGGCGTCAGCATCGAGAACCGCAGGTGGATCGACCGCGCCGACTACCTGCGCCGCGTGCCCGCCGCGGTGCGCTTCATCAGCGCCGAGCCGTTGCTTGGCCCGCTCGACGGGCTTGACCTGTCGGGCATCGACTGGCTAATCGTCGGGGGCGAGTCGGGGACGAGGCACCGGCCGATGCAGGCGCAGTGGGCGACCGATCTGCGCGACCTCTGTCGGCGCGAGGGGGTGGCTTTCTTTTTCAAGCAGTGGGGCGGCGCGCGAGCCAAATCGGGCGGACGACGGCTCGACGGCCGAACATACTCGGCGATGCCGCGCGCGACGGCGACTGCTGTCCCAGGGCTAACCGCCCGGCGCTGAGCGGTTCGGGATGCCGCACATTCCACAGATCCAGTTCGTTGACCGGCCGCTTCCTATAACCGAGGTCCTGAACCGACGCACGGACCTCTCGACCTTCGTCGTTCACCTAACGCGTGACCACGAGGGGGATTCCGCAAAGGACCGACTTCTGGCGATAATCGGCGAGCAGCGCCTACGGCTTGGCGATAGCCCTCGTGGCTGGGCGGTCGGCGTTAAGAACGAGCAGGGAAACCTCGTCTTGACCGAAGCACAGCGGGCAGCGCAACGGGCAATCTGCTTCAGCGAAACCCCCCTTGAACACGTCTACGCGATGTTCGCGAACATCGCCAACCGGGACGTGAATCTTCGACCCTACGGCCTCGCGCTTACGAAGATGGTCGCCCGCCGCTCCGGCATCAACCCAGTCTGGTACGTGGACATCACCGACGGTCACGCGCTGCGCGCTCGGACGGCGCTTAACGACTTGGTCAAGCGGGCGTGTGGGGACGGGTGGTTCGACGAGGTGAAGGACCTCTTTCCGTACATCGAGGGGATGCTTACTCGGAGGGACCAAGACGGCAACGTGACGCTCCAGCGCGAGTGGTGGTGGGAACGAGAGTGGCGGTACGTGGGCAGCGATCTTGGTTTGGTGCTAGTTCGCAACAAGGTCCTGTGGCTGTGTCCTGAGAACGACATCCCGGAGGTCGAAGCCGCTGTTCGTCAGCACGATGCCGCTGCGCCCGTCCACTGCATCGATCCGAACTGGGGCCTGGAGCGGATCATCGGGCGCTTGATGGGTCTTACCGAAGCCGACCTGACGCCGTTCTCCGCCCGCTGAAGCGTTCCGGTCGTCGCGCCGTCGCAACCGTCGCAACCGGTGACACGCCAACGGTGGCTTGTCGGAGCGCGTCAGGCCGACGCGAACCGCTTGGACAAGCCCGGACGCGCCCTGACCTGCCCCACGCGCCGAGTTTGCAAGCCGGAGGTCACCGGTTCGATCCCGGTACGCTCCACCACTTCGCAGCGGCGCTTTGCGCCGCTGCTCTTGTCATGGGGGAAACCCGGTTTCCCCCATGAGCCCCCTCGTCAGAGTGACGCGCTTCCCGCGAAGAAAGAGCTGCTTTCGATCCTCAGCCGCAGTGAGCCGCGCCCGCCATGTCGGTCGCGGCAGCCCGGGGAGGAAAACGGCACAGATTTGGCACAGCGGCGCCCTTGACACAAATCGGTGTCTGACACCGTTTCTCCAACTTGAAAGGTCGGGTCTTGCGGCTTTAGATTCTGCGCCGAAACCCGGTCAGAAGAGAGCGCGCGTCTTCGGTGTGCTCTACCTCATCACGTTCATCACGTCGATACCGGCGCTGGTGCTGTATGAACCGGCGGTAGTGCGGATGCGCCCACCATCGCGAGCGCGCCGAGACTCCGTTGTGCTGAGACCTTCACTTGGACCTTCCTGATTGCGACTCGTTGTCCAACAACCATCGCGCCAGGACGCAAGTTCCACAACCGGAGTAACCCGCAAGCCGAATCTGATGAAGAAGAACCTTCAATCACGCTCGATCGCTACTCGCACTTGTTCGATCGGGCGCGGCACGCGGACGACCTCCGCGATCGGCTTGAGGCATCGGGGCTCGCAGCGGCGGTCGCTGGCGCGTCTGTTGTGGCGAGTCGAGTCGGCTTGGCTTGAGTCGTCAACTCGCCCTCCCGGAAAGGATCGGGGCGTCGCGCCTGAATCCCCAGATGGTGCAGTAGATGCCGAGGAAGAGTTCCCACAGGGCTTCGGGAATCGACGCGGGGCCCTTGAGTGCGGCAGTCGCGGGATTCCCTCCGAACATCACGACCGTCCCGGAGATGATGATCAGCGGGCCGCCGACGAGCCCGAGCCACGTCCAGGCGCGCGGCACGAGTTGCGTGCGGTACATCATGTAACCCAGGATCAACCCGTTTCCCCAGCCGACCACCCAACCCGGCCCCAGTAGGAACGTCCAGTCCTTGATCGCTGCGAGCGTGTAGGCGACGGTCCCTTCGTTTGCGCCGGCCGTCTCGTGTTGCAACGGTCGCGATCCCGAGCATCGCGACGATGCCGACCAGGATGAACGTGCACTCCACAATCCTCGCTGCCACGTAGCCGATCGATAGTTCTTCGAACTGCCGTCTCATGATCGGGACGATCACGACTGCAGTCCCGATGTTCGCGATGATCAGGAGCAACTCCAGCAACGCGCCGAGGTAGATCTTGTTCACGTTCCCCGAGCCCGCGATGAAGGCGACCGGATGGCGGAGCTAGGAGCTGCACCCGTACCGGCTGCTACAGGGTCGGTGCCGTGGTGGACGAACTGCACGAGTGTTCATAAGAGCTACGCACATGGCGTGGGCAAGTTGCATGCGCACGACCACACGAGCAGCGGGAAACCAGGCGTCACGACGTTCAAGCGCAGCACGCGCCTCTACAACTACGGGACCTCGCACAACAGCCGTCTCGATGGTGACCATGATGGGGTGGCCTGCGAGACGCAGTGAGCCTCCGCAGCTCGCTTTTCCGGGTCGGCCCCGGCTTTGTGCGATGTTGATGGCCCTCGAGGGACACGCCGGTCTCCTCAACTAGGATCGGGTCATGAACCCCGTGAAGAAGCTCGTGTCTTGGTGGCGAGGGCCCACCGACCTGGAGACGGTCGAGGCTCAGCGTCTCGATGTCTCGCAGAACACTGAGGCGAAGCAGGCCGGCAGTTCACTCCTCTCCGCTCCCACGCCGGACGTGCTCGATCCGGGACGCGAGGACAGCCACCACTCCGGCTGACGAGTTACAGGTCGGCCGCGGTCGTTACGTACTGCGGAACCCGGCGCCGGCCAACCCGACGCGCGCGAGATGTAAGGACTAGCCATCCGTAATTTCGGCGGCTTGGATCAGCAGCGGCCCCGATGGCGTGAATGTGCGCGTGCTCGAGCATTCAGGCGAAGGGGTGACGGTCATGAAACAGCTTCGGAATTGGCTGCTGTTCTTCGCGGCGCCGCTGCTGCTCGTGTTCGTGGTCTCGGCTGCTGCGACGACGAGCACGCCGACGCGAGCGGTGAAGCAGGCCGGGCGCTCGGTGGTTGCCGTTGCAATCGACGGACAGCGAGTCGTCTACAGCAGCGACGACAACGCCGTCTACGTCTGGAACATCGGCTCGGGCGCGACGACGCAGCTACGTCGCGGCGCGGGGAAGTTCACCGACAATCCGACCATTCGCGAGGTCGCGATCGCCGGCAAGCGGACGGCCTGGATCACCCTCGCTTCGGCTGGAAACTCGCAGGAGACGTGGGCTCGACTCTTCACCGCACCCGTCACCGGGCCGAGCGGGCGCAAGCTCGCCAGCGCATTCCGGGTCGATGGCTGCGACGAAGGCAACATCGAGCTCTGGAACGGCGATTGGCTCAGCGGCCTCGTCGGCGCCGGCGACGTCCTCGCGGTCGGCAGGTGGACGACGACGCCCAATGCCGACGCGAGCGGCTTAACCATCTCGAAGGCGCGCCTGTCGCTGATCGTCCCTGGGCGCCAGCCCCTCCGCGCGATCGCGTCCGGAACGAGCTCGATCGTCCCGGCCGCCGTGGATGCCGGCCGGATCGCGGTGCTTCGCCCGGACGACAGCGTCGGCATCTACTCCTCGAAGGGGTCGCTCCTGAGGGAGATCACTCCCAGCTCGGCGAAGGAGCTTGCGTTCGGCGGCGGCCGAGTGGTCGTCTTGACGGACACGAAAACGCTCGAGGTCTACGACGCCGGGACGGGAGCGCTCCTGCACACGTGGCCGGTGGCGACGACGACGTCCTACGCGCAGGCCGGGCACCTCAGCGCCTACGGCCGAATCGGTGTCTATCTGGTCGATGCCCGGTACATGAGCGCACGCTTGCACATCGTCGACCTCGGGACCGGTCGGGAAACGGTGCTGTCGGCGAGTGAGCACCTCGGCAGCCCCGATGCGGTAGTGGGGCGAATCGGTCTCGTCTACGCCGTCAACCATTGGTACGGCGGCGCGCAGCCGAGGCAGACCGGGACACTGGTCTTCCTCTCGACCAACCGCGTCCTTGCCGGCATCTCGGCCGGTCGCCTGCGATAACGGAACGACTCGGGTACCGCTAGAAGCGCTTCGAGGCGTGCTGGCGGCCGAGGTCGATGGCGATCGCGCCGAGCAGCGTTCCCGTCCACCAGTTGACCGGGTTGAACAGCAGCGGCTCGTGATCTCCGATCACGTTCGAGATCAGCCAGACGACAAACCAGATCAGGGTCATGGGCCTATCGTCTCGCATCGGGCGGCTGGCCGGGGGCCAGACGCCACCTGCGCTTCACTCGAGATGCGGGCTTTCGCCGCGGCGGCGGCCGGTGACCGGATCGCGGAACTGGTCGGCATGGTGCGCGAACGGGGTCAGCTCGAACAGCGCATAGACGCCTACCGCGCCGACCGCGACCACGAAGACCATCACGATGATCGTCATGAACACTTCCATCGTCAGCCTCCTTCGCTGATCTGCGCAGTCTCGGCGTCACCGCGGCGATCGGCATCGGGGAGCGCGCTGAGCCAGCCGCTCGAAACTACTGAGCGCCAACTCACGGCGAGATTGGACGACGGCTTGGCTACCCGGCTCTAGGATGGCCTGCGATGCGACTTCTGTGAGCACCCAGACCGGAGTCGCGCTGCTCCTCGCACTCGCGTCCACGACGCTGACGAACATCGCCTACCTCCGCGAGCACGACGCGGCGGCCGCACTGCCCGCGCTTTCGCTTCGGCGGCCGCTGCATTCGGTGCAGGCGCTGCTCACCGATCGGAGCTGGCTGCTCGGCTTCGCGCTCGAGAGTGCCGGCTTTGCCCTCTACGTCGCCGCGCTGGCGCTGGCACCGCTCAGCCTCGTCCAGAGCGTGGCCGCGGGCGGGATCGGGATCCTCGCCTTCGTCTCCGCCCGGATGAGCCATCGCCGGCTTGGACGGACCGAGCTCGCCGGCGTGTGGATCTCGATGCTCGGGCTGCTCGCGCTCGCCGTCTCGCTGGCCGGCGGCAGCAGCGAAGGCACGGGCGGCGAGACCGGCGAGATCCTGCTCTGGCTCGGCGCGACCGCGGCCGCCGCGGTCGTCGCATTGGCGCTAGGACGCCGCTTCGGGTGGCGCGGAGTGACCTACGGCATCGCCGGCGGGCTGTTCTTCTCGATCGGCGACATCTCAGTCAAGGTCGCCACGCAGGGAGGCATCCGCACCGCCTTCGCCGTCGGGGTCGTGATCGGCTACTCGCTCGGGACGCTGTTCCTGCAGCTCGGCTACCAGAAGCGCGGCGCGCTCACCGTTGCCGGGATCGCGACGCTCCTCACGACCGCGCTCCCGATCGCGGCGGGCAGCGTCGTCCTCGGCGAGCCGGTGCCGTCCGGCGCGCTGGGAGCACTGCGCATCCTCGCCTTCGCGGCCGTTACGGCCGGCGCGATCCTCCTGGCCCGCCCGGGTAGAGAACGTTAGGTTCTCCAGCACCCCTCACGAGGAGCTGTGACGAGCGCGATCATGCCTCGCGCGTGCGGGGGTCGATCGCGGCCAGGGCGAGGTCCGACGCCAGGTTCACGAGCAGCACGGCCGTCGTCAGCACCACGGTCAGACCAAGCGTCAGCGGGTAGTCGCGCGCCTGGGCCGCGGCGATGAAGTACCGGCCGATGCCGGGGATCGCGAAGATCCACTCGACCAGGAAGAGGCCCAGCACGAGCTGGCCGAGCAGCGGGCCGGCCATCGAGAGCACCGGCACCGAGGCCGGCCGCAGGACGTGCACGGCGAGCACCCGTCCGCGGCGCAGCCCCTTCGCCCGCGCGGCGAGGACGAACTCGCGGGTGCCGACCTCGATCATCTCGTAGCGCAGGACGCGCGCGACGTGCGCCACAGGAAGGAGCGCCAGCACCAGCGGCGGCAGCACGCGCGTCCGCCAGCCGTCCCAGCCGGAGGTCGGCAGCAGCGCCAGCTTCACCGCGAACAGCCAGATCAGCACCGTCGCCAGCGTGAAGACCGGGATCGCGGTCATCAGCCCCGTCACAGCAGTCGTCAGACGGTCGAACAAGGTCCCTCGCAGAACTGCGGACGAGACGCCGAGGCCGACTCCGAGCACCACCACCCAGAACACCGAGAGCGCGACCAGCTCGAGGGTGATCGGCCCCTGCTCGCGCAGGATCGAGTTGACCGAGCGGCTCGAGAAGCTCGCGGTCGCGCCGAAGTCGAGTCTCGCAAGCGAGCCGAGGTAGCGCCAGTACTGCTCGTACCAGGGCGCGTCGATCCCGAGGCGCCGCTTCATGTTCCACGTGATCGCCTCCGGCTTCGTGTCGCCGTACTTGACCCAGGCCTCGTTCGAGAGCCCGAGCGGCGGGCCGTGGCCCAGCGGGCTGCCGCCGACCGCGTGCATCAAGCCGAAGAGCAGCGTCACGCAGACGAGGAGCACCGGAATCGTCCAGAGCAGGCGCTTGAACGCGTAGACGAGCATCGCACTCCTTTGTAGCCAGAACACGACGTTCTACGCGTCAGTGCTTGCCTTTGAGTACAGCCACGTCAACCTGACCGAGGTCGAGGACCAGGCGCCCAACCTCGGGCTCGACCCGGAGCGGTTCAACCTCCGCTTCGGGCGAGTGGCCCTGAACTGCGACCACTGCGGCGTCAGCTACCTGCGCCTGGCGCCCGGCGCGAAGGCCCACGGGCACCGGCACAAGCAGCAGGAGGAGATCTACGTGCTCGTCACGGGCTCGGCGGAGATGAAGGTCGGCGACGAGCTGCTCGAGCTGCGGCCCTTCCACGCCGTGCGCGTGCCGCCGCAAACGATGCGCGGGATCAAGGGCGGCCCGGAGGGCGCTGAGATCATCGCCGTCGGCGCGCCGAACACGGGCCCCGGCGACGGCGACACGCCGGATCCGAACTGGCGCTGGGACTAGCGGGCTAGATCGTGAAGCGCGGCCGTCGCACCGGGACCGGGCGGCGGTACTCGAAGACGCGCCAGATGCGCAGCACCTTCGGCTTCGGGCGCTGCACCGGCTTCATCGCACCTTCACCGAGCCGTAGGCGGGCTGGAACCCGGGCTTCGTCGCGCTGACCGCCAGCTTGCCCTTCTTGCGCGGCTTGACCTTGAAGGAGACCTGGCCCTTGGCGTTCGTCTTCTTCGCGACCGCACGGATGCCGGCGCCGGTCAGCCGGACCCGGACGCCCTTCAGCTTCTTGTTCTTGCCGTCGACCACCGTCACGCGCACCGAGCTCATCCGCTTGTGCCTTGCGAGGCCGCTGACCATCACGCGCAGCCGGGGCTGCATGCGGATTTGCTTGATCTGTGTCCAGTCGCCCTGATTGCGGTCCTCGTCCACCCCGGCGACCCGCCAGTAGAGCGTGCCGCCGGCGTTGTAGCCGAACTGCGTCATCGTCGGCGCGTAGCTCGTGTTGTCGGTCGAGACCGTCTCGACCGTGCGGGTGAAGTCCGGGCTCGAGGCGATCTGCACCTTGTACTCCTTCACGCCCATCCGCGGCTCCCAGCTGAGGAGGACGTGATCCTTCGCGCTGTCGGTCTTCGCGTTCCCGGGCTCGCCGATCGTGCGGGTGTACGACTGCAGCGCCGAGTACGGGCCCGGCGTCGTGCCGTTGCTGCTGCTGGGGAACTCGGCCCGGACGCGCCAGTGCCAGACGCCGGTTCCGGTCATCTTGATGAACGACGCCGCCGGCGTGCGGATGTCCGAGTAGTCGCGGTGCTGCCCGTTGGGCTGATCGATCGCGAGGTCGTAGGAGGAGGCGCCCTGCACCTGGCCCCACGACCAGACCGGCAGCATCTCGCCCTGGGTCGCGTTCGATCCCGACGGAGCCGGCGCTGCGAGCTGCTTCTCGAAGGTGCCTGTCGCCGACCACGCGAGGCCGTTCAGGTTCTCGTCGTCTGCGCGGACGCGCCAGTAGAGGACGGTGTTCGCCGGGTAGGTCGAGTTGCTCGAGTACGAGGTCGCGTCCGTCAGGACGTCGTCGATCGGGCTGCCGAAGGTCGGGTCGGCCGAGACCTGGATCCGGTAGCGGCGCGCGCCGTCCGCGGCCGTCCAGCGGAAGGTCGGCTGGTCGTAGAACGACGCGGCGGCCGAGGGCGAGAGCAGGGTCGGGGGCAACGACTGCTTCTGGAAGTTCTGCGGGCTCGAGTTGATCGCGTCGAGCGGGAGGCCGGTCAGGCCGTCGGCGTCGGTCGCGGGCAGTACCGCCCAGTAGTACGAGGTCGTCTCGTCGGTGTACGTCGTCGGCTTGAGGCTGTTGCGCGGCGCGTAGGCCGGCGACCAGGTGAAGCCCTCGTCCACGACGGCGCTGAAGTTCTGATCCTTGGCGACGACGACGAAGTAGGCGACAGCTCCCGAGACCGGCGTCCACGTGAAGAACGGCGTGTCGCGGTTGACCGAGCCGGTCTGCGGCGCGAGGTAGTCGGCCGCGCAGAGGTAGCCCGAGTTACAGGCGGCCGAGGTGCCGGTGATGTAGTCGACCCAGTTGAACGCGGGACCGGTCGACGGAGCGGCCGTCACGGTGCTGCCGTCCTTCAGGTAGGTGTAGTCGCCGTAGACCTCGGTCGCGCCGGTTGCGCGGTCGCTGCGCGCGCGGACTCGGAAGCACGACTGGCCCGGCGTGACGAGCGGCAGGGTGTCTTGGGCGAGCGTGCCGCCCCAGATGACCGGGTTGCCCTTCGCCTTGCCGAACGGCGTCCAGGCCGGAACCGACGTCTTCTTCACGTACTGCGGGGTCGCGGCCCACAGGCAGGCGCCGCCGCTCCACGGGGCGACCTGCAACTCGTAGCTCGAGGCGCCGGGGACGCGATCCCAGACGACAACCGGCGCGTGGGTGTCGAAGCCGTCGGAGAGGTCGTGATCCTCGTCCGCGGTGAGGGTGACGTCGGTCACGTTGTCGCGCACGTGCAGGTTCTTGATGCTCGTCCCGGTGACCGGGCCTGCAGGCGCGACCTTGTCGAAGGTCTTCGTGAACGGCGTGCCGTAGTTCCAGACGCCGGCGTTCCCGTCGGGGTCGAGCGCACGGACGCGCCAGTAGTAGTTGTTGTCGAGCACGACGTTCGTCGGCGAGAGCGAGGTCGCGATGCTCGTCCCGTTGCAGCACACCTTCGAGCCGGGCGCGAAATCGGACGACGAGTTGACCTCGATCTCGTAGCTCGCCGCGCCCGGAACCGGGTTCCACGAGAAGCGCGGGTCGAAGACCTCGGGCGTCGCATTCAGGTCCTCGACCTGGACGGAGGTGACCGACGGCCAGAGCCAGGAGAACGAGGCGACAGGCGTCGAGACGCCGCGGTTGCCCTCGGCATCCACCGGCGTGACGCTCCAGTAGTAGGAGCCGGGCGCGAGCGCGGCGGTGATCGCGGCCGAGGTGGAGGCGATGTTCGGCGGCCCCTTCGGGTCGTCCTGATTCGAGTAGCGGAAGACGAGCGAGCCGAGGGCCGGGTCGCTAGCCACCGAGACGAGGTACTGGGCGGCGCCGGCGATCCCCGACCAGCCGAGCACGACGGGCTTGGCCGGGTAGCTGAGCGAGTCGCCCGAGCTCGGGCTCTGCAGCGCCGGCTGCAGGTTCCAGAGCTTCCTGAACGAGCGCGGAGCGGTCCATTTGGAGATCGCGCCGGCGGCGTTCGTCGCCCGGACGCGCCAGTAGTACGTGCCGTTCGGGACCGTCTTCATCAGCGTCGCACGGGTGTTGCGCGTGAAGAAGTTGTCCTTGCCGTCGCCGAGCACCGGCGAGTTCATGCCGGCGTCGGCGCTGATCTGGAACTGGTACTTGTCGGCGCCGGCGACCGGCGTCCAGGCAAAGGAGGGCAGGAACTGGACGACCGCGCCGGCGGCGGGCGCGGTCTGCTTGGGACGGGCGACCGCGCCACGCGCCGGCCCTGCCGTCAAGAAGGCGATGGCGGCAAATGCTGCGGCGAGAAGTTTGCGGTCGGCGGCCATGAAGTCGAATGAGACGAGCTCGGCCGCAGAGCTGGAGTTCGTCCCTATGTCTCGCAACCACCATCGGGGCGAGCCGCAAATCGGTCATCCCTCGGATGAGGGGACTTTCGTTCTAGCGTCGCGGGCCGAAGCGCCGGCTCTTCTGACGCTCGAGCCGCTGCTCTTCGAGCGCCGCGGCCTCTTTGGCCTGGAGACGTAACTCCTCGACTTCGCGCGTGAGCTGCTCGTTGCGCTCGCGGATCTCGGCCAGCTCGCGCTCGAGCTCTGTCGCCCTGGTGCGCGCGGCCTCGGCCTCCTGCGCGTGCGCGTGCGCGCGCCGGGCGGTCGCGGCCTCGACGCGCACGACGCGGGCGAGCTCCCGCAGCGGCGCGTCCACAGGGTCGCGTCGCGGCTCGACCTCGTCGAAGGCAGCCACGAGCTCCTGCGCATGGGCTCGGGCGTCGTGAGCCTGCGCCAGCTCGCGGCCGGCCGGACCGAGCGCCGGGTCGTAGTCGTCGAGCTCGGCGCGCAGGCGCTCGAAGGTCGTCGCGGTCGGCTCCGCGTGCCCGGAGAAGCCGTCGGCCTCGAGCAGCTCGTAGCGCTCGGGCGTGACCCAGCCGTCGCCGCCCTCGTCGCCGTAGACGTAGGCCGCCCTTCCTTGCGCGAGCGCCTCGACCACCGCCGAGCCGCGGGCGAATACGAGGTCTGCGTCGTCGTCGACCTCGATCCGGGCGTCGGCGAGCACGCGCTGGACGATCCCGCGCCGGTAGTCGGAGACGCCGTCGAGGTGGAGGCGCGCCTTGCCGGGCCGCTCGGGCAACCCGCCCCGCGAGACGATCCGGTCGAGGTCGACCGGGCGGCGCAGACGGACGAGCTGCTGCGGCAGTGCGGCGGCCCGGACGCGCTCGCCGGTGCGATCGTCGAACACGACCACTCGGGCAACCACGCCCGCGAGCTGCGGCGGCAGCCAGACGGCCTCGCGGTCGCCGTGCGCGGCGAAGAGCTGCGGCGTCAGCGGGTAGAGATGGGCGAGCAGCAGCGCGGCCTCGGCGTCCTGGCTGTAGATCACGTCCGGCGCGAGCGGCAGGTCGCGCTCGACGCCGACGACGCGCAGCTCGTCCGGCGAAGGCAGCGGCTCGGCCGAGAACACGCGCACCTCGTGCCCGAGCCGCTCCAGGTGCTCGGTGACCGTGACCAGATAGGAGCGCGGCTCGAGCGCCTGCGTGCCGAGGAGGACCTCCACCGCTCCCGATTATCGCGTGCCGACCGACATGCCGAGCAGGCGCGGCAGCGCGGCGCCGGCCCGTGCTGGAAGAGAGCCGCGGCGGCCTTGCTCCTCGGCCTCCTCGCAGGCCATGATCGACGCGCGCACGAGCCCGCCGCCGAGGCGGCGGAACGGCTCCGGCGGCAGCTTCGGGACCCGACGCGTGACGAGCGGCAGGCGGGTGAGCTCGTCGTCGACCCCGAGCGCGAGCCGCGCCAGGATCTGCCCGCCGAGCCAGCTCGGCCCGACGCCGTGGCCCGAGTAGCCCGCGCCGTAGTGGATCCTCGTCCCGGACACGGTGCCGAAGAAGGGCAGGTGATCGGAGGAGACGTCGATCGGGCCGCCCCAGGCGTGCGTCACCTTCGCCTCGGCGAGCCCGGGCAGCAGGCGCCGCAGCCCGCGCTCGGCGCGCGCGACCGTCGGCTCGTCCTGCGTGAAGCGCTCGTCGAGCTTGCCGCCGAAGCCGATCGGCCCCGAGCCGCTGCCCATCAGCACGCGCCCGTCGTTCGTCGTGCGGAAGTAGTGCAGGAACATGCGCCCGTCGAGCACGGCCTCGCCTCCGGTCCAGCAGACCTCCTCGAGCAGCTCCGGGACCGGCTCGGTGAGCACGACGTAGGAGCCGAACGCCGTCAGCCGCCAGCGCAGCGGCTTCCAGCTGGCCGCGGCCGCGTTGACGGCGACCACGATCTCCTTCGCACGCACTCGGCCCTGCGCGGTCTCGAGCTCGCCGTCGCTGACGTTCGTGACTCGCGTGTGCTCGAGCAGGCGCACGGAGCTGAGCGCGGCCCGCCGCAGCGCCAGCGCCAGGCGCGCCGGCTGGACGGTCGCGCCGTCGCGCAGGAAGACGCCCTCCCGGAAGACCGGTGAGCGGATGCGCCCGGCGAGCTCGTCGCGCGCAAGCGGCACCGCCTCGTCGGGCACGCCGAGCTCGCGAGCCGCCTCGACCTCGTCGCCGACCGCGCGATCCTGCGCCGGCGCGGCCGAGACGCGGAGCATCCCGCCCTGCCGCAGCCAGATGTCGGCACCGGCCACCTGTGCGAAGGCACGAACGCCGGGGATGATCGCCTCGCCCGCCCGCGCCACCGCGAGCGCCCCATCGTCGCCGAAGCGCTCGCGCAAACGCGGCAGGTGGCTCCAGTAGCCGTGGCAGAAGCCGCCGTTGCGACCGCTCGGCCCGCGGCCGCACTCCTCGGCCTCGAGCACGACCACGTCGAGTCCGGGCTCACGCTGCTTCAGCGCAAGCGCCGTCCAGAGACCCGTGTAGCCGCCCCCGACGATCGCGACGTCGGCCACGGTGTCACCCGCGAGCGGCGGCGGCGCCTCGCCGCCGAACCCGGCGGCCAGCGCCTCCTCGAGCCACCAAACCCCGGCGCCGCTTGCGGTGCCGGCTTCAGGACGCACGGGCTTCGCCCGGGCGGCCGTCTGAAATGACCGGTCGACCCGCTGACGCTTTATCACGACCGCGCGCGGCTCAGATCCGCTGCCAGGCCTCCTCGAGCACTGCCCCGAGGATGCCGACGAGCTCGTCCCATTCGGCGTCGCCGGCCACCAGCGGCGGTGAGATCTGGATCACGGGGTCGCCGCGGTCGTCCGCGCGGCAGATCAGCCCGGCCTCGAACAGCCGCGGCGTCAGGAACCCGCGCAGCAGCCGCTCGCACTCCTCGTCCGAGAACGTCTCGCGCGTCTCCTTGTCCTTGACCAGCTCGAGCGCGTAGAAGAAGCCCGTCCCGCGCACGTCGCCGACGATCGGCAGCTCCAGCAGCTGCTCGAGCTTCGCGTGCACCGCGCCCTCCTGATCGGCGACGTGCTCGACGATCCTCTCGCGCCGCATGATCTCGAGGTTCTTCAGCGCGATGGCAGCCTGCACCGGATGGCCGCCGAACGTGATCCCGTGCGTGTACATGCCCTCGGCCTGCAGGAACGGCTCCATCACTCGGTCGGTCGCGATCACCGCGCCGATCGACGCGTACGCCGACGAGAGGCCCTTTGCACAGGTGACGAGGTCGGGCCGGATGTCGTAGCGCTCGGAGCCGAACCAGTAGCCGAGGCGGCCGAAGCCGGTGATCACCTCGTCGGCGCAGAGCAGGATTTCGTAGCGGTCGCAGATCTCGCGCACGCCGCGCCAGTAGCCCTCGGGCGGCGTGAACGCCCCGCCGGCGTTCTGCACCGGCTCCATGATCACCATGCAGACCGTCTCCGGGCCGGCGGCCTCGATCGTCTGCTGGAGCTCGTCGAGCAGGATGCGCGTGAACTCCGCCTCGGTCTCCGCCGGCGGCCGGTGGTAGCGGTTCGTGTTGCGGACGTGCAGCACCTCGGGAACGAGCGGCTCGAACGGCGTGCGCAGCGCCGGGATGCCGTTGATCGAGAGCGCGCCCATCGTCGTGCCGTGGTAGGCGACGTGGCGCGAGATCGCCTTCCAGCGGCGCTCGCCGGTGAGGCGCGCGGACCGCTCGGCGTCGTAGTCGTGCGCCGGCGCCTGCGCGGCGGCGGCCCGGTGGTGCTCGCCGCGGGCGGAGTAGTACTGCCGCGCGAGCTTCCAGGCCGACTCGACCGCCTCCGAGCCGCCGGAGACGAAGAAGACGCGGTTCAGGTCGCCGGGCGCGAGGCTCGCCACCTCGGCCGCGAGCTCGATCGCGCGCGGGTGCGCGTACGACCAGTTCGTGTAGAAGGGCAGCTCGCGCATCTGCGCGGCGGCCGCCTCGCCGACCTCCTCGCCGTACGAGTAGCCGATCTGGACCGCGAACAGGCCCGCCAGCGCATCGAGGTAGCGCTTGCCGTTCGCGTCCTCGAGATAGCAGCCGTCGCCGCGGACGATGATCGGCACCTCGCCGTCGCGGTAGCCGCTCATGCGCGTGAAGTGCAGCCAGAGGTGGTCGCGGGCGGCCTGCTGCAGCTGCTCGGGCGAGAGCCCGGCGGAAACGGAGGTCATGTTGCTCCTTTCGAGCGCCGCATCTGGACGAGGACGTTCACGAGCATGGCGGTCAGCGCGATCACGAAGATCGCGGTGCCGATCACGTTCACCTGCGGCGGCGCGCCGATCCTGGCGGCGCCCCAGACGAAGAGCGGGAACGTGACCTTCGAGCCGGAGTTGAAGTACGTCACGACGAAGTCGTCGATCGAGATCGCGAAGCAGAGCAGCAGGGCCGCCAGGATCGCCGGCGCGATCAGCGGCAGCGTCACCTTGCGGAACGTCGTCCACTCGTTCGCGCCCAGGTCCATCGCGGCCTCCTCGAGATGGCGGTCGAAGCCGACGAGGCGCGCCTTCACGGTCACGACCGCGAAGCTGATGCAGAACATGATGTGCGCGATCAGGATCGTCCAGAAGCCGAAGACGACGTTCAGGTTCAGGAAGAGCGTCAGCAGCGAGGCGCCGAGCACGATCTCCGGCGTCGAGAGCGGCAGGAAGATCAGGATGTTCGTCGAGCCGCGACCGTGGAAGTTGTAACGGACGAGCGCGAGCGCGATCGCCGTGCCGAGCGCCGTCGCCACGAGACTCGCCACCAGCGCGATCTGCAGCGAGAGGACGATCGAGCTGCGGATCCCGGGCACGCCGTCCCAGTAGCGCCAGTTGTCCCAGGTGAAGCCCTGCCAGGTGTAGTTGAACTTGCCGGTCGGGTGATTGAAGGAGAAGACGACCACGACCGCGATCGGCAGCAGCAGGTAGGCGAAGAAGAGAATCGCGTAGGCCGTCAGCACGTGACGGCGCACGAACGCGAGCACGCGCGAGACGGCGCTCGCCCTCGCAGTTCGCCGCTCGACCGCGACCGCGCTCATGCGGCCGTCCCCGTCAGCTGCTCGGTGCCGACCAGGCGCGCGTAGACGAAGACCGCGACCAGGATCCCGGCCATCAGGATGAACGACATCGCTGCCGCGGCCGGGTAGTCGGTGAGCTCCAGGAACTTCGACTGGATCACGTTCCCGATCATGTGGTTGTCCGGCGAGCCGAGCAGTTGCGCGTTGATGAAGTCGCCGGCCGCGGGGATGAACGTGAGCAGCGTCCCCGCGACCACCCCGGGGAGGGACAGCGGCAGGGTCACGCGCAGGAAAGCCTGCAGCTTGCTCGCGTACAGGTCCTCCGCCGCCTCCAGCATCCGCCCGTCGATCTGCTCCAGCGACACGTACAGCGGCAGCGCCATGAAGGGCAGGAAGTTGTAGGTGATGCCCGCCACCACGGCCGTCGAGGTGGCGAGCAGCCGCCCGCTCGGCCCGAGCACGTGCAGCGTCTGCAGCGTATTCACGACGAAGCCGTTGTCCGAGAGGATCGTCTCCCAGGCGAGCGTCCGGATCAGGTAGGTGACGAAGAACGGCGCGACGATGAACAGCAGCAGCAGGTTCTTCCAGCGGCCGCCGCGGAACGCGATCCAGTACGCCACCGGGTAGCTGATCACGAGCGCGAGCGCGGTCGCGATGCCGGCGTACTCGAGCGAGCGGACGAACTGGGCGTGGTAGTCCCGGATCGCGTTGCCGTAGTTGCTCCACGCCCACGTGAAGGAGTAGCCGAAGTCGATGTTCCCCGACTCCAGCGACTGGTAGGCGAGGAAGCCGAGTGGCACGACGAAGAAGATCGCCAGGAACAGCACCCCCGGCAGGAGCAGCAGGTACGGCGTCAACCCCCGGTGACGGTGGAAGAGGCTCAAGCGCTCCTCAGCCCGAGATCAGGTTCTGCCACTGCGTTAGGTACTTCTCGTTGTTGAGCGCCTTGCTGTCGAAGATCTTGACGCTGTCGAGCATCTTCTTGGTCGGGAAGATGAGCGGGTTGCTCGCGACCGAGGGGTCGTACTTCTTCGCCCACTCGCCGGCTCCGGCCACGGGCGGGATGTAGTAGATGCCGGTGATGTTCCGCTTCGGGTCGCCGGCCTCCATCAGGCCCTGCACCTTGGGGTCGTACACGTAGTTCATGTAGACCGACGCGGTGTAGACGTCCCCACCCTTCGGGATCAGCATGTTGTCCGTCCAGAGGGCGCCGCCGGCCTCGGGCACGTTCCAGTGGATGTGCTTGTTGCCGATCTGCGCGATGTCGCCGGACCACGACATCGCGGCAGCGAGGTCGCCGCGCGCGAGGATCGGCGCATAGTCATTGCCCGTGAACTGGCGGATCTGCTTGCTGTCGACCGCCTTCTTGATCCGGTTGAAGGCGGCGTTCCAGCCTTTGTCGGTCACCTTCGTCGGGTCGTCGCCGTTCGCGAGCATCACGATCGTCATCGCATCGCCCATCGAGTTCAGGCAGGTGATCTTGCCCTTCAGCTTCGGGTTCTCGAGCAGGTCGTCGACCGACAGGACCGGGTCGGTGAGCGTGTCGTTGTAGGCGATTCCGGACATGCCCGACTGCCACGGCAGCGAGTACTCGCGGTCCGGGTCGAAGTTCGGGTGCTTCTGGACGTCGACCAGGTTCTTGATGTTCGGGATGGCCGCCTTGTCGAGCTTCTCGGCCCACCCCTTCTTGATCACCAGCGACAGGTAACGGTCGTTGTCGGTGAGGACGATGATGTCCCGGTTGACCGACTGGCCGCGCGAGAGCTGGCCCTGGATCTTCCCGAAGAACGAGGCGTTGTCGTTGATGTCCTCGACGTAGTTGACGTCGACGCCGGTCTTCTTCTTGAACCCGTCCAGCGACGGGTGCGTGTGGTTCTTGTTGTTCGTGTCGATGTAGAGCGTCCAGTTCGAGAAGTTGAGCGTGCTCGCGAGCTTCTGCTCGACGCTCGTTGTGCCGCTCGAGGCTTTCGTGCCGCTGCTGCCGCAGGCGGCGAGGATTCCGGGGATCGTGATCGCGGCTCCTCCGATCGCTGCCCGCTCGAGCAGCTGCCGCCTGGTGAGCTGGTCGGTCATTCGGCTCCTTCCATCGAATCGACGACGAACGTGGAGTCGGGACTCCACGAGATCTGGCTCGGCGCCTGCTCGGCGACGCCGGGCTCGCTGTTCTGGACGTACACGCTGACGTTGCCGCAGCGGGTCTCGAGCACGTACTGCGTGGCGACGCCGACGTAGGCGGTCTCGAGCAGGCGGCCGGTCAGCTTGTTCTCCTCGGCGTGCCCGAGCCGGATCTTCTCCGGGCGCACGCCCACTGCGACCTTGCCGTTGCGGCCGTTCAGGGTCGCCTCGGGCACGCGCACCTCGGTGCCGTCCTCGAGCCGCACGCGCCCCGGCCCCTCGACGGTGCCCGGAAGCAGGTTCGAGATCCCGAGAAAGCTCGCCACGAACGCGGTCTCGGGCCGCTCGTACAGATCCGTCGGCGTGCCCAGCTGCTCGATCCGGCCGGCGTTCATGATCGCGATCCGGTCAGCCATCGTCATCGCCTCCTCCTGGTCGTGCGTGACGTGGATGAACGTGATCCCGACGTCGTGCTGGATCGCCTTCAGCTCCAGCTGCATCTGCTTGCGCAGCTTCAGGTCGAGCGCGCCGAGCGGCTCGTCGAGCAGCAGCACGCGCGGCCTGTTCACGAGCGCCCGGGCCAGAGCGACGCGCTGTTGCTGGCCGCCCGAGAGCTGCCGCGGCTTGCGCTTGCCGAGCCCGGCGAGCCCGACGAGCTCGAGGATCGACTCGACCCGGCCGCGCACGTCGTTGCCGCGCACGCCGCGCCGCCGCAGGCCGAAGGCGACGTTCTCGAAGATCGACAGGTGCGGGAAGAGCGCGTACGACTGGAAGACGGTGTTCACGTCGCGCTTGTACGGCGGCCGGCCGCTGACCGGCTCGTCGCCGAGGTAGATCGTCCCGGCGCTCGGCTCCTCGAAGCCGCCGATCATCCGCAGCGTGGTCGTCTTGCCGCAGCCCGAAGGGCCGAGCAGCGCGAAGAAGCTGCCGCGCTCGATCTCGAGCGAGAGATCGTCGACGGCCGTGACGTCGTCGAACTCCTTCGTCACGTGATCGAGCCGGACGTCGGCGGTGCTCGAGGCTGCCTGCGCCTGCGGCTGCTCGGTGACGGTCACTGGGCGACGCCCGCCCGCTCGCCGTTCTCGACGCGCGCGCCCCAGTCGTAGAGCTGCTTCCAGAGCTCGAGGTAGAGGAAGCTCTCGGTCGAGACGACGCCGTCGAGCTCGCGCATCCGGTTGGTCAGGTCGAGCAGCTGCCGGCGGTCGGCGCACACGAGCTCGACGAGGATGTCGAACTGGCCCGCTGTGATCACTACGTAGCCGGCCTCGTCCCACTGCGAGATCTCGTCGGCGACCGGCTCGGGGCGCCCCCGGTGCGGATCCCGACCATCGCGATCGCCTCGAAGCCGAGCCCGAGCGGGTTGGTCACGCCCGTCACCTGAAGGATGTTGTCCTCGCAGAGGCGCTGGTAGCGCGCGCGGATCGTTGCCTCGGAGACGCCAACGTCGGCGGCGATCCGTCTGAACGGCTCGCGCCCGTTCTTCTGCAGCGCCTCGATCAGCCGTTGGTCGATCCGGTCGAGGTGAGGAGCGGCGCTGACTGCGCCTCGCGGCCGCTCGCGTAGCTCAGGTCTGCGCAATGCGAGGCGTTACTACCATGTTCGCCTCGCATCGCGCAAGCGAGAGCCGTATAGCCTCCGGCCCCGTGGACGAGGAGGTCGTACCGGTGCTGTACGTCGAGGACGCCGGTCGCGCAGTGGGGTGTGGTACGAGCGGCTCGGCTTCCAGAAGGAGTGGGAGCACCGGTTCGAGCCCCGCTTCCCTTGGTGGTGCGCGCTTGTTCCGTCTCAGCTCGACCGGACGTAACACGAGCCCCGCGTCGCTGATGCGAATTGATCCTCGTACGAACGGGGTGGTAGCCACGCTCTGGCCGACGAGCTTGCGGAGCGAGTTGGCTTCGGTGCACGGTCTGCTCTGGGTGGCGGGCGAGCGCCTGCTCGGCCTCGACGCGCACGGTCGCATCGTGCGTCAAGCGCAACTACCGCGAATGGTCGCCGGGGTCGCCGCACAAGACGACCACCTATGGGCGATCGACGCTTGCGGTTGCGCGGTTGGCCGGCTGTTGCGAATCGATCTCCGTCAAGGCCACGTCAGCGCCGCCGTGAAGGTCGGCCAAACACCTGTCTTAGTGGCAGTCGGATACGGCGCGATCTGGGTCGCAAACTTCGAGGACTCAAGCCTCTCTCGCATCCCCTACTAGCACGCGTGGGTCCAGCGAGCTCGGATGGGCCAGCGCGCGGTAATGTCACCCGAAGGCGACTGGTGATCGAGTCAAGGAGGGCCTTTATTCTTGGGCCAATGACGCTCGTTTGCCTTGGTGCATGCGCGTTCGTTCTCGCCGCATGTTCATCGGGGGAGTCAGCGAAGCGCACGCCCGACTTCGCAAGAGCCGTCGAAGTGGCACCGCGCGTCCACCTCTGGCTCGTCTGCAGCGGTAGTGGTCCCGTCGTCTTGGAAGAAGGAGGACTCGGAAGCCCGACAGAGGCGTGGGCTGGTGTCCGCCGGCGCGTTCGCCATGTCCAGTTCTGTGGCTTCGAATCGGGCCGGCGTCGGGCGCAGCGACGTTCGCTGGCCGCCTCGAGGAACGCTGGAACGCAACGTCGAGGACATCCACACCCTCATCCGCGCTGCGGGGCTGAAACGCCCGGTGATCCTCGTCGGCCACTCGACGGGCGGATTGGACGCGCTCCTTTACGCTCGGACCTACCCGTCCGACATCGCCGGCCTCGTGCTCGTCGACGCGCCAAGCGAGTCGGCGCTGCAACCGCCGTCGCCGCTAGACGACGGCAACACCAAGCTCGACTTCAGCAGCGGCTTACGAAAGCTGCGGCACGCCGGCAACCTCGGCGACCTTCCGATCATCCTCCTCAGCCATGGCCAGCGCGCCTTCTCGACCGAGCAGGCCGAGCGCAGCTGGACGCGGATGCAGCGCGAACTTGCACACGACTCATCGAACACTCTGCGGGTCGTCGCGCTCAAAAGCGGGCATCTGGTCGAACTTCAGCAACCGCAGTTGGTGGCGACCGCGATCGAAGAGATGGCGGCCGTCAGTCCAGGGAACGATCCCCTCCGCTGCGTCCCCCAGTTCGCAACCGGACACGGTCGTTGTGTCGGTTAGCCCTTTGGGTTCAGTAGAGCCGCTGGCGGGGGCGCCGCAGGCGTGACTCGAAACGCTTGCGGCGGGGGGCCGCAGTGACCTGAGCGAGCGTGAATCACGCCCGGAATCGCTTCCGTGCCTCCGTGCCGAGCCGGGCTTTGCTCGGTTCGGTCATCCGGCTGAGGGTGGAGCCACGCGGATCAAGATCCAAGCGGCGGCTCCTGAAACGCTCGGGCCCCGTGGCCGCTAGCAAGGAGGGGCTCACGGGGGAACCAGGGGTTCCCCCACGGTCATTCGATCTTGGCCATCACGTGCTTGATCTGCGTGTAGTCCTCGAGCGAGTACGCGGAGAGATCCTTGCCGTAGCCGGACTGCTTGTAGCCGCCGTGCGGCATCTCCGAGACCAGCGGGATGTGGTCGTTGATCCAGACCGTCCCGAACTGGAGCCGCTTCGCCGCGTTCAGCGCGCGGCCCACGTCTCGCGTCCAGACCGAGGCGGCCAGGCCGTAGTCGACGTCGTTGGCCCACTCGATCGCCTGGTTGTCGTCGGCGAAGCGCTGGACGGTCACGACCGGGCCGAAGACCTCGCGCTGGACGATCTCGTCCTCCTGGCCGACCTCGGTGACGACCGTCGGCTTGACGAAGAAGCCGCGGTCGCCGTTCGCGCCTCCGCCGGTGAGCACCTTCGCGCCCTGGGCACGGTCGAGGAAGCCGAGCACGCGCTCCTGTTGCGACTTCGAGATCACCGGGCCCATCTCGATCTCGTCGCCCTCGGCCGGGTCGCCGACGTGGAGGCCCTCGACCAGCGGCACGAGCTCGTCGAGCAGCTTGTCGTAGATCTTCGGCCCGGCGACGACGCGCGAGGCGGCGGTGCAGTCCTGGCCGGAGTTCCAGTAGCCGGCGATCTTGATCCCTTCCGCGACCGCGGCCGGGTCGGCGTCGTCGAAGACGAGCACCGGCGCCTTGCCGCCGAGCTCGAGGTGGACGCGCTTGAGCGTCTCCGCGGCCGTGCGAGCGATCTCCTTGCCGGTCGCGACGTCGCCGGTGAGCGAGACCATGCGCACGTCCGGGTGGCGCACGATGCCCGCGCCGACCGGCTCGCCGTCGCCGGTGATCACGTTCAGCACGCCCGGCGGGAGGATGTCCGCGGCCAGCTCGGCGAAGCGCAGCGTCGAGAGCGGCGTCTGCTCGGAGGGCTTGACGATCTGCACGTTCCCGGCGGCCAGCGCCGGCCCCATCTTCCAGACGGCCATCATCAGCGGGTAGTTCCAGGGCGCGATCCCGCCGACGATCCCGACCGGCTCGCGCCGGATCATCGACGTATAGCCGCGCATGTACTCGCCGGCCGACTTGCCCTCGAGCACACGCGCCGCGCCCGCGAAGAAGCGCAGGTTGTCGGCCGAGACCGGCATCTCGTCGCGCGCATAGGAGAGCGGCTTGCCGACGTTCTGCGACTCCAGCTCGGCGAGCTCCTCGGCGTTGTCGTCGATCGCCGACGCGAGCTTGAGCAGCGCTTCGGCGCGCTCGCCCGGCGTCGTCTCCAGCCACTCGGGCAGCGCCTGCTTGGCCGCCTCGACGGCGCGGTCGACGTCGGCCTGCGTCCCGCTCGGGACCTCGGCGATCGTCTCGCCGGTGGCGGGGTTCAGCACCTCCATCGTACCGCCCTCGACCGCGTCCACCCACTTGCCGCCGACGAAGTTCTTGTGCTGCGAAACGGTCACGCTCATCGCAATTCCTCCCGGTCGGAACTGCGTTCAGCCTAACGCCTGGTGGCCGCGCCCCGCACGGCGCCCGGCCGCTCGGCGGTCACCTTCTGCGCGATCCAGACCGGGATCAGGGACAGCACGATCACGAACAGCGCGACCACGTTCACGACCGGCTGCTCGATCGGCCGGAAGAGGTTCGCGAAGATCCAGATCGGCAGCGTCTGCTGCGCGCCGGCGGTGAAGATCGTCACCACCACCTCGTCCCAGGAGAGCGCGAACGCGAGCAGACCGCCTGCCAGGAGCGCCGTTCGCATCTGCGGGAACGTGACGAAGCGGAACGTCTGCCACGCGTCGGCGCCGAGGTCGTACGACGCCTCTTCGAGCGACCCCGACACGCGACGGAGGCGGGCCAGCGAGTTGTTGTAGACGACGACGATGCAGAAGGTCGCGTGGCCGATGATGATCGTCAGCAGGCCGAACTCGATCCCGACCGTCGTGTAAGTCGTCCGGAGCGCAAGGCCGGTGATGATCCCTGGCAGCGCGATCGGCAGGATCACGAGCAGCGAGATCGCCTCTCGCCCGAAGAACTCGAAGCGGGAGACCGCGAGCGAGGCCAGCGTCCCGAGCACCAGTGCGACCGCGGTCGCGCCCAGTGCCGCTCGCACCGAGAGCCAGAGCGCCTGTCGCACGCTCTCGTCGTGGTACGCGATCGAGAACCATTTCGTCGTGTACGTGTGGATCGGCCAGCTCTGCGTGACGCTCTCGTTGAAGGCGTAGAGCGCGATCAGGATCAGCGGCAGGTAGATGAAGGCGAGCGTCGCGCCGGCGCCGAGCCGCAGCAGGACGCGCGTGAGACGGGACTCGACCATCAGAGCGCCTCGAACGCGTGCAGCCGCCGCGCCACGAGCAGGTAGACGACCATCACCAGGATCGGCACGAGCGTGAACGCGGCCGCGACCGGCAGGTTCGTGCCGTGGTTGTCGTAGATCACCGTGCCGATGAACTGCTGGCTCGTGATCAGCTTCGGCGCGATGTAGTCGCCGAGCGTGAGCGAGAAGGTGAAGATCGAGCCGGCCACGACGGCCGGGAAGGCGAGCGGCAGCGTCACGCGGAAGAACGTCCGCACGGACTTGCCGCCGAGGTCTGCGGACGCCTCGAGCAGCGACGACGGGATCCGCTCCAGGCCCGCGTAGATCGGCAGGATCATGAACGGGAGCCAGAGGTACGTGAACACGAGCCAGAGCCCCGTCGAGGAGTAGCCGTCGAACGAGACGCCGAGCGGGTCGAGCGCCCAGTTCAGCACGCCCGCGCCCGACAGGATCGTCCGCCACGCGTAGGCCTTGACCAGATAGCTCGCCCACAGCGGCATGAGCACGGTGACGACCAGGACGTTTCGTACCCGCGGCGACGCCACCCGCGCCATGTAGTAGGCGATCGGGAACGCAAGCACCGCGTCGGCGATCGTGACGAGCCCGGCCATCCGGATCGTCCGCCAGGCGACATCGCGGTAGACGGGCGCGTCGACGATGCGCCGGAAGTTGTCGAACGTGTACGTGTGCACCACTTCCGACGTGAACGGGTCGGTGGTCCAGACCGACGCCAGCAGCAGCACGACGAGCGAGCCGAGGTAGGCGACCGCGAGCCACCCGAGGGGCAGTGCGAGGAGCAGCGCCAGGCTCAGACGAGGGTGGCGGTAGAAGAAGCGCGAGAGCCGCCGCCCCAGGCTCTCCCGGGGCGGCGGCTGCTCGTACGGAACCGAGGTCAACGAGGAGCCGCTAGCCGCGGATCTCCGTCCAGGCGTTCACCCAGTCCTGCTGGGTCTTGCAGGCCCCTCCCTTGCCGCCGCAGTCCGCGGTGGGGGTCGTCCAGTAGTAGATGTTCTTCCAGTAGGCCTCGTCGTTGGTGTGCATCGTCGTGCAGAAGCTCTTGTCGGTCGTGAAGGAGCACGCCTTGGGGTTGGAAGGCGCCTCGCCGAACGACTGCGCGACCTTCGCGTTCGCCTGCGGCGAGATGATGTAGTTCATCCAGAGGTACATGCAGTTCGGGTGGGCCGCCTTCGAGTAGATCATCCAGGTGTCGGACCAGCCGGTGGTGCCTTCCTTCGGCTTGATCGCCTCGACCGGCTTCTTGTCTGCCTTGAGGATGTTCTCCTGGTAGGGCCAGGTCGTCCCGATCACGACGTCCTTGTTGGCGTACGACTGGATCTGCTTGGCGTAGTCGGCCCACCACTCGCCGACGTTCGGCTTCAGGCTCTTGAGCAGGTTGACGGCCGCGGTGAACTGCTCGCCGTTCAGCTGGTACGGATTGTCGATGCCGAGATCGGGCTTCGTCGCCTTGAGGTAGATGGCGGCGTCCGCGATGAAGATCGAGTCGTCGTAGATCGAGATCTTCTTCTTGACCGTCGAGCTCGGACTCCAGATCGCCGACCAGCTCGTCGGCGCCGGGGTGACGACGTCGCTGCGCCACATCAGCAGGTTCGGGCCGCGGCCGTGCGGGACGCCGTAGGCCTGGCCGTCCATTGAGTTGTAGTCCTGGTTCTTCAGTCCTTCCGAGATGTCGGCGTAGTTGGGGATCAGGTCGGTGTTCACGGGTGCGACGTCCCCGCGCTTCATCAGCCGGACGCTCGCGTTGCCGGAGGCCGACACGCCGTCATACTGGCCCGTCGAGACCAGGTCGATCATGTCGTCGGACGTGGCCCCATCCTTGGTCACGACCTTGCACCCTGTCTGCTGCGTGAACGTGTTCGCCCAGGACTTGTCGGCGTAGCCGGCCCAGATCACCAGGTCGACCTCGCCCTCGTCCTTCGCCATCGACTTGATCTCGTCGAGCGACGAGCCGAGACCTTCGATCTCGGTGCTGCCCTTCGACTCTCCGCCGCCGCCGCTGCTGCCGCAGCCTGCCGCGACCATCGCCAGCGCTCCCACGAGGAGCACCGCAACGGCCCAGCCGGCGACCCGCCTGTGCTGCTTGCTCATCTCTCTCCTTCCGTTTCCCCCGCCTGTTCGATCTCGAGCTGGTGTTCTGGGCGCCACTCGAGGAGGACCGCGCGGCCCTTGGCGTCGAGCGCCTGGGCCGACGAGGTCTCGAGGTTCTGCCGGACGACCTGGAGCTCCCCGCCGCGGTCGAGCTCGACCACGAAGCGGGTCACCATGCCGGCGTAGACGACGTCGCGGATCCGGCCCGTCTCGGCGTGCATCCCGCCCGCCGGGGTCGAGCCTGCGTCGCTCAGGTGGATCTTCTCCGGGCGGACCGAGTAGTGCCGGCCGTCGCGCTCGAGCTCGTTCGAGACGCCGACGAAGCCGGCCACGAACGTCGTCTGCGGCCGCTCGTAGACCTCGGCCGGGGTCCCGAGCTGCTCGATCCGCCCGTGGTTGAAGACCGCGAGGCGATCGCTCATCGTCAGCGCCTCGTCCTGGTCGTGCGTGACGTAGACGAACGTGATCCGGATGTCCTGCTGCAGGCTCTTGAGGAAGAGCTGCATCTGCTGGCGCAGCTTGAGGTCGAGCGCGCCGAGCGGCTCGTCGAGCAGCAGTACCTCGGGCCGGTTGACGAGCGCGCGGGCGAGCGCGACCCGCTGCCGCTGGCCGCCCGAGAGCTGGGCGGGCTTGCGCTTGCCGACGTCGGGCAGGCGCATCCGGGCGAGCACGTCCTCGACGCGGGCCTCGCGCTCGCGGCGCGCGACGCCCTTGACGCGAAGGCCGTAGGCGACGTTCTCGGCGACCGTCATGTGCGGGAAGAGCGCGTAGTCCTGGAAGACGGTGTTCACGTCGCGCGCATACGGCGGCACGTTCGAGACGTCACGGCCCTCGAGCTCGACCGTGCCCTCGTCCGGCCGCTCGAAGCCCGCGATCAGGCGCAGCGTCGTCGTCTTGCCCGAGCCGGAGGGCCCGAGCAGCGTGAAGAACTCGCCCTCGGCGATGTCGAGGTCGACGCCGTCGACCGCCGCCACGTCGCCGAAGGCCTTGCGCAAGCCACGCAGCCGCACCGCGAAGGACTCACTGGGCTCGATCGGACGCGCCTCGGTTCGTTCCTGCAATGACACCGGAGCGGGCGATTATCTCCCGTTTGCGTTTGCGACGGGCGAGCAGGACTGCGGCTCGCCCTCGCAGCAGCCGAGCTTGAACGCGCAGCGCGGGCACTGCCAGGTCTGGTGGCGCCAGTCCATCGCCGCGCCGCAGCGCAGGCAGCGCTCAGCGGCTTGCTCCGCGGCCTTCACGCGCGCGACGCTACCCGCCGCGCCGGACGCTAGCTCGCGTCGCGGGCCTGGCCTGCGAGCTCGTCGGCGAGCTCGGGGCGCGGCTGCGAGCGCAGCTCCGCGAGCCGTTTGATCGCGGCCTTGCGGCGAGTGGTGCCGTTGTCCGGGTCGAAGAAGTACGCGAGCGCGGCACCGATCAGGGCGTAGCGCAGGCGGCGCACCTCAGTCGCCCCAGTCGAAGTCGCGCGACTGGCTCCAGAGGCCTTCCTTCTCGGCCTCCGACTCGTCGGTCGGCCAGGCGAGCGCGGCGCGCTCCTGGGTGATGGCCGGCTCCTCGCCGTCCATCGTCTCCTCGATGCGAGCCTGCTCCTCGGTCTTGAAGAGCGGGTGGTTCTCGAAAGGGTCCTCGGTCTTGTAACGGTCGATCGGCAACTCGCCTTCGAGCTCCGAGTTCTTCTGCTTCAGTTCGAGATGGTCTTGGATGACTTGCGCAAACAGCGAAGATGTCTCCACCGGCAGAACTCCTCCCGTGGGTCGTGGGGCAAGCGCCGGATTCTAACGACTTACGCAGAGAGCAGCAGCTTTCAGGCCTGCCGCGCACGCGGTCGGGCCCGCACGACGCGGTTCTTGCCGGCGCGCTTGGCCTCGTAGAGCGCGCCGTCGGCCGCCGCCACCAGGCCCTCGCCGACCGCCGCCTCGGGGAAAGCGGCCACGCCGAGGCTGACGGTCACGTAGATGCGCGTGCCGTCGGGCGAGAGGATCGTGCGCTGCTCGAACGCGCGGCGCGCGCGCTCGGCCAGGCGGGCGGCGCCGTCGAGGTCGGTTCCGGGCAGGACGATCGCGAACTCCTCGCCGCCCCAGCGGGCGGGGACGTCGATCTCTCGCACGCATTCCCGCAGCGTCTCGGCGAACTCGACGAGCACGCCGTCGCCGACCGGGTGGCCGAAGCGGTCGTTGATCGCCTTGAAGCTGTCCAGGTCGGCGAGCACGAAGGCGACGGAGGCGCCGAAGCGCTCGGCGCGCATCAGCTCGCCTGCGAGCGCCTCCTCGCAATGGCGGCGGTTGGCGAGCCCCGTGAGCATGTCGACGAGCGCCTGGCGGGCCACGATCCGGTGCAGCCGCGCGTTCTCCAGCGCGACCGCCGCGTGGGCCACGAGCGAAGCGGCGGTGCGCCGCTGCTCGACCGTGAAACCGCGGCCGGAGAGGGTGAGCGTGCCGAAGCTCTGGCGGCCGGCGGTGAGCGGCAGGTCGAAAGTCTCGCCGCGTGGGGAGAGTGTTCCCGACTGGACGATCTCGCCGCCGAGGCCGACGACGATCCCGCCGGTCGCGTCGGTCGCCTCGACCACGGTGTCGACGATCACGCGCAGGAGCTGGTCGATGTCATGAGTAGCGGCGAGCGCGTCGCCCAGGCGGACGGTGGAGTCGCGCATGCGCGCCCGCTCTGCGTCGAGCTCCTCGAGCCGCGTCTCGAGCTGGTCGGCCATCTCGTTGAACGCGGTCCCGAGGCGGGCGAACTCGTCCGTGCCGTCCACCTCGACGCGGCGGTCGAGGCGGCCGCGGGCGATCGCGTTCGCGGCAGTCGCAAGGTGGTCCAGCGAGGCCACGATCGAACGGCCGACCGCGTAGGCGACCAGCCCGATCAGCAGCAGCGAGACGAGCAGGCCGATCAGCAGCCGCTTATCGGCGCGCATGACCGCGTCGTCGATCTTGCCCTGCGGCGTCAGCAGCGCGAGCGCCGGAGTGTCGCCTCCTTCGCGTGAGGTGGTGGCGAGCGTTCGGTAGCGCGCGCCGCCGACGGGGAGGGTCTCGGCGCGGCCCGGCGTCACGAGCGAAGCGCCGGTCAGCGCGCTAGGGCCTCCCACGACGCGGCCGTGCTGGAGCACGACGAGCCGGTCGCTCGAGTCGAGCCCGGAGCGGCTGCGCAGGCGCCCGAGCGAGCTGCTCGTCAGCGGCACACCCGAGACGAGCGTGCCGGCGACGTTGCCCTTGTTGACGATCGCCACCCGCGTCCCCGGGGCGATCATCCGCGGCGGGCCGAACTTGAACGTCCGCGTCTCGAGGCGGACGCCGTGGTTGGCAGCGACGAGGCTGCGCAGCTGCCGGCGGTCTCCACGAAGGAGCGCCGACTGCAGGTCACGGTTGACGGCGAGCACGTGGGCGCGTTGGTCGGCGGCGGCGAGCTGCGCCTTGTAGGTCGCGAGCACTGCGCGCAGCCCGGCCTCCAGGCGCACGTCCACACGCCTCGTCTCGCTGCTCCGCTCGATCGAGTGCAGCGCCCAGCCGGCCGCTCCCAGCGGGAGCACGGAGACGAGCAGGAAGTAGAAGACGAGTTTGAGCTTGAAGCTCATGACCCACAATTTAGGTCGGTCGCCATTACCGCCGATACCATGATCAAGTGAATCGGCAGAAACAGGGGAGCTTGTGAGCAGGGGCCTCACGATCATCGCAGCGGCCGCCGTCGCCGGCACCGCAATGGCGGCGGCGATGACGCTGCCCGCGCTCGTGACGCTGGGGCCGGACACGATCCCGCGGTCGCCCTCGCTCGCCGCGGGCGCCTCGCGCACCGTCGTTCGGGCCGCGCCGCTGCCTCCGCCGCCGGCCACGCCCGCGCCGAAGTCCCATTCGGCAGCGCCGCGCGCCTTGGCGCCGAGCGTCGGGATCGCGGCGCCCACCGTCGCGACGTCTCCCAGCGCCCCGGCCACGCGGGCCTCGGTCGTTCCCGCAAAGCCGAAGCGACAGCGGCCGGTGCCTACCCCAAAGCCCCCGCCCCCGCCGCCGCCGCCGCCGCCTCCTCCTCCTCCTCCTCCTCCGCCACCGCCACCGCCACCACCACCGCCGCCGCCGCCTTCGCCTCCGTCGGAGCGGTTCACTGTCGATCCGCCACCGGTGATCACCGAGGCCAAGCACGGGCACGGGCACAAGGCGCCGAAGGCTCCCAAGGCGCCGAAGACACCCAAGCCACGCGAGTCGCACGGACCCGACGACCACGGGCCCAGCAAGGGCCACGACGACCACGGGCACGACAAGGGCGACGACGAGCACGGCGGCCATGAGCACGGGCACGGCGACGGCGGTCACCACAGCCCGAAGCGCTAGGCTCCCGCGATGGCCGGCTTCCGCGCATTCCGCCGCACAGGCACGATCGGGCTGGCCCTGACCGCCTGGGACATCTGGCGGCGGATCCCCAAGCAGCACCGGCGCGTGATCATCCGCGAGGCGCGCAAGCACGGGCCGAGGCTCGCGTCGAAGCTGATGGAACAGCGGCAGCGCCGCCGCGGCGTCTAGACCGTCAGCGCCTCCCGCACGATCCGGTCCTGCTCCTTCAGGTGCGCGGTCGGGTAGCCCTCGGACGGGCTCGCGCGCCAGGGGCGGCCGATGTAGCGCAGCCGCACGCCCTGGGGCAATGACTCCTCGAGCCGGTGGCGGATCGCGCGCCACGCGCCCATGTTCTGCGGCTCCTCCTGGGCCCAGACGACCTCTTCGAGCCGGGGGAAGGAGCGGACGAGCTGCCCGTAGGCGTCGACCGGGAACGGATAGAGCTGCTCGAGCCGGCCGACCGCGACGGTCTTCGCCTGCTCGCGGAGCTCGTGACCGGCCAGGTCGTAGCAGATCTTCCCGGAGCAGAGCACCAGCCGACGCACCTCGGCGGCGTCGGCGCTCGGGTCGCCGAGCACCGGCCGGAAGGCGCCCTCGGAGAGATCGGCCAGCGTCGAGGCCGCCTGCTTCAGCCGCAGCAAGCCCTTCGGCATCATCACGATCAGCGGCCGCGCGCTCGGGTCGAGCGCCTGGCGGCGCAGCAGGTGGAAGTACTGCGCGGCGGTCGTGCAGTTCGCGATCCGGATGTTCTCCTGCGCGGCGAGCTGGAGGAACCGCTCGAGCCGCGCGCTCGAGTGCTCGGGGCCGTTGCCCTCGTAGCCGTGCGGCAGCAGCAGCGTCAGCCGTGAGGTCTGGCCCCACTTCGAGAGGCCCGAGACGATGAACTGGTCGATCGCCACCTGAGCGCCGTTCACGAAGTCGCCGAACTGCGCCTCCCAGGCGACGAGCGCCTCGGGCGCGGCCACCGAGTAGCCGTACTCGAAGCCGAGGCAGGCCTCCTCGGAGAGCGGCGAGTTGTGGATCTCAAAGGACGCGGTCGCCTCGCCGAGGTTCTGGATCGGCGCGTAGGCCTGGCCGTTCTCGGCGTCGTGCAGGACGAGGTGGCGGTGCGAGAAGGTGCCCCGCTCGGTGTCCTGACCGGTCAGGCGCACCGGGATGCCCTCGACGAGCAGGCTTGCGAAGGCGAGCTCCTCGCCCTGGCCCCAGTCGATCCCGCCCTGGTCGAGCGCGCTGCGCCGCTTCTCGAGCTGCTTGGCGAGCTTCGGGTTGACGGTGAAGCCCTCGGGCACCGTGAGCAGCTCGTCGTTCAGCGAACGCAGGCGCTTGTCGGGCACGGCGGTCACGACCTCGGCGCCGGTCGAGCCCGGGATACGGCCCTCGTAGGCGACCGCCGGCACGCCCTGGCCGAACGTCGTCTTCAGGCGCTCGTGCGCCTCCTTCAGCGTCGTGTCGACGCGGCCGGCCATCGCGTCCAGGTCCTCCCGCGTGACGACGCCTTCCTCGAGCAGCGTCTGCGCGTACTGCTCGCGGACGCTCGGCTGCTGCTCGATTCGCGCCGCCATCAGCGGCTGCGTGTAGGCGGCCTCGTCCTGCTCGTTGTGGCCGTGGCGCCGGTAGCCGACGAGATCGATCACGACATCGGTGCAGAAGCGCCGGCGGAACGCCATCGCCAGCCGCACCGCCGAGAGCGCGGCCTCGGGGTCGTCGGCGTTGACGTGGATGATCGGCAGGTCGAAGCCCTTGGCGAGGTCGCTCGAGTAGCGGGTCGAGCGCGCGTCGGCCGGGTCGGTGGTGAAGCCGATCTGGTTGTTCGCGATCAGGTGCAGCGAGCCGCCCGTCGAGTAGCCGTTCAGGTCGGCGAGGTTGAGCGTCTCGGCGACGACGCCCTGCGCCGGGAAGGCCGCGTCGCCGTGGATCTGGACGGACATCGCCACCGACGAGTCGACGTAGCAGGTGCGGGTCGAGCGGTCGGTCTGCTCGGCACGCGTGCGGCCCTCGACGACGGGGTCGACGGCCTCGAGGTGGCTCGGGTTCGACGCGAGCGTGACCGTGATCTCGCCGGCGGGCGTCTTGCGCGTGCCCTCGGCGCCGAGGTGGTACTTGACGTCGCCGGTGCCGCCCTCGGGGTCGGCCGCGACGGCCTCGAGCGTGCGCTCGCCCTCGAACTCGCGCAGGATCGTCTCGTAGGGACGGCCGAGCACGTGCGCGAGGACGTTCAGCCGGCCGCGGTGCGCCATCCCGAGCACGACCTCGTGGCCGCCTTCCTCTGCGGCGAGCCCGATCGTCTCGTCGAGCATCGGGATCATGACGTCGAGCCCCTCGACCGAGAACTGCTTCTGGCCGAGGAAGGCGCGCCGAAGGTAGCGCTCGAAGCCCTCCACCTCCGTCAGGCGTTCGAGCAGGCGGCGCTTGTCGTCGGCGTCGAGCGTGTGGTGGTAGCGGCGCGACTCGATCACCGTCCGGAGCCAGACGCGTTGCTCGTGGTCCGAGATGTGCTCGAGCTCGTACGCGCTCGTGCCGCAGTAGACCTGGTGTAGCTGCGGCAGGACTTCGGCCAGCGTCTCGCCGGGGACGTGGACACCGAGGATGTCGGCCGGGATCAGGCGCTGCAGCTCAGGAGTCAGCTTGGGCTCGCGGCGCTCGGGGTCGAGCGCCGGGTCGCCGACCGGCTCGCCGCCGAGCGGGTCGAGGCGCGCGGCGAGATGGCCGTGCGTGCGGTAGGCGGTGACGAGTGCCATCGCGGCGGCGACGGCCTGGAAGAGGGTCTTGTCGAGCGCGGGCGGCGCGTCGACCGGCGCGAGCGTGGCGGGCGCTGGAAACGGAGGCGACGGCGCGGCAGGCGACGGCGCGGCGGCCGGAACGTGGCCGTTGCCGTCCTCCTGCAGCAGCTCGACGAGCCGGGCGAGCCCGGGATGGGTTGCAACGAGCTCGCTCGCGCCGCTCTCGAAGAGCGTGCGCCACTCGTCCGGCACGCCGTCCGGGTTCTCGAGGTACTGCTCGAGCAACGCGTTTGCGTAGCCCGCGTTCAGTCCGTCGACGTCGTGCACAGTCACCGTCTTTGTTGTACCAGCCGGGATCCCTCCCGGGGTGGCGTGCTCGAACTAGTAGATCGGGTTGCTGGTGATGACCGCGACAGCCATGCCGACGACGAAGCACAGCGCCCCGACGCTCGCCGCGATGGCGCCGAGCCGGTAGTGGCGGCCGCCCATCGCGACCGCCAGGAGCGCGAGCAGGAGCGCTGCGGGGATCAACCTCGCCGGGCGGTACGCGACGCCGACGAGGCTGGCGAAGATCGACAGCGACGCGAGGAGGCCGGCGACCGTCTCCGCAGGCCGCGACTCGCTCACCGGGTTGGCGCTCACCGAGTCACCGCCGCGCGACGAGCGCGCGCCGGGCCGCGCTCAGGCCCACGGCGCGGCCGCGGCTTGCGGTTGTGCGGGGACCACGGGGCCTTCGGGTCGGGCCCGTCTGCCTGCGAGGCAGCGCGCACCGGCTCGGGAGGCTTCGGCTCGGCCTTGACCGCCCAGTAGACGACAAAGCACAGGTACGCGATCGGGATCTTCAGGATCACCATCATGAAGATCAGCTCCCACACGATCGCTGGAGTGTACGCGATGCTGCAGCGGCCCAGCCTTTCGCGGAACAAGAGGGCGAAGGCGGGCACGTCATCCGCACCCGCCTCCGATTTCTGCGTGACCCTCTATCGGCTCGAGCGGTTTCTCAGACTCAGCAGAGCGATCGCCAGCACCGCCGCGCACACCAGCACCAGCAGGCCCGTGGACCCGACTTCTGCTCCGAGCGCCCCCAGGACCACCAGCACGACAACAAACCCGACAACTACGACGAGGACCCTTTGAATCACGCCTGCTCTCACCTTCCCGTCACTTGGCAGCCCAGGCGCCGTTTCCGTTCACCCAGACCTCGATTTGCGGGTAATGGCTCCCGAGGCAGCCCCACTTGAGGATGCAATTGTCGATCCTGCCTTGCCGGCGGGAGTAGTGCCCGCCCGTAAGGCTGCCTCTCCACGTGTACCACCAGCCGGTGCCGTGATCGTCCCAGTTCACCTGGAAGAGCCCATCGACGTCCGAAAAGAACGAGTCGACCGTCAGCGAGCGCTCGTCGATAGCCGGGTACGTTGCACACCAGTGCACCTTGTGGTGGAACTTCCAAACCACCACTCGCGTGATGGAATCGTGCGCCGTCTTGTGCTTGTCGACCGTGTAACACCGCCTCGCGGCCAGGCCGAACGAGAACGAGCTGGTCGCGCCCGTGATGCTGCCCAATAGCGGCTGCGCAGTGCTCTCCGAGTAGACGCCGGCGGTTCCTCCGTAGGGCGAGATCTCGTAGGAGCCGTCGGGCAGGTTGTCCAGCGACTGCTGGACGACCAGGTTTCCGGAATCGTCGGTCACCGAGTAGTCGAAGCCCTCGTCGAAGTACAGCTGCATCGGCGGCGGCGGGCCCGGCGGAGGTGGTGGAGGAGGCGGCGGTGGAGGCGGAGGCGGTGGTGGCGCCGACGCCGGCACGACCGCGTTCGTGCTCGCAGCGTACGAGCCGTAACAGCCTTCGTCGTTGCAGGGGCGGAGCGCCGAGGTCAACCGGTGGCCGACGTCCGCGGCCTGCCCCACGTACGTGAACGGGCCCGGCGAGCCGGCCACCCACGTCGGACCGCTGACGACTGCGCCGTCGCGCAACCACTCCTTGTAGAAGCCGGTGAGTGACACGCCGCACGAGCTCCAGGACCCACCGCTCGACGTGATCGTGTTGCCGGGGTAGGTCGGGCTCGGTGCGCTCAGCACCGGATCGGCGGTCTTCACGATCTGGCCCGGGATGCACGGCGGAACCGCCGAAGCGTTCCGAGCGAGGGCGAGCGTGGTGCAGACCAGCGTAGCTCCGACGAGCGCCACGCACGCAAGACGACGGTGCATTTCGGACTCCCTTCCGGAGGCGGGGTGCCTCCCATCGACCTCGATCGACGGTAGGCGTGTCCGGCGCACACGTGTGAAACGGAGCCGTGTCGAAAGTGCAACATCGTCTGGAGGGTCCTACCGGACTGCGCGACGGCCGGCTATTGGTCCTTTCGGACAGGTCCGCAGCCGCCACCGCCCGGCGTCTCGACGTGCACCAGGTCACCCGGGCGCAACCCGCGCGTGACTTTCGCCGGCAGCTCCTCGCCGTTCAGCAGGTTGCGCCCGGGCAGCCCGGGCTCGCCGCCGCCGGCACCCTGCGGCGCCCGAGCCCGCCGCTCGCCGACCAGCGAGAGCCGGCAGTCCTCGAGCACGCGCAGCTCGCGGATGACGCCGTCGCCGCCGCGATGCTCGCCCGCGCCGCCTGAGCCGAGCCGCAGCTCGTGCCGCTCCACCTGGACCGGATAGGCGAGCTCGAGCGCCTCGGTCGGCGTCGAGAGCGTGTTCGACATCGCCACGTGCACCCCCGACGGGCCGTCGGCGTCAGGACACGCGCCCTGGCCGCCGCCCACGGTCTCGTAGTACGTGAAACGGTCGTTGCCGAGCGTGAGGTTGTTCATCGTCCCCTGGCCCTGCGCTGGCACGGGCACAGCGTGGCCGAAGGCGGCGAAGACGACGTCCACGATCCTGCTGGAGGTCTCGACGTTCCCCGCGGCGACCGCGGCCGGGGCGCTGGCGTTCACGAGCGAGCTCTCCGGCGCGCGCACCCGCACCGGCACGAACGCGCCGCCCGAGGCCGGCACGTCGGGGTCGGTCAGGCAGCGGACGACGAAGTAGCAGGCCGAGCGGGTGACGGCGAACGGGCAATTCAGGTTCCCGTCGTGCTGGGCGGCGGTGCCGGCGAAGTCGATCTCGAGCTCGTCGCCGTCGATCGTGACCGCGGCGCGGATCTCCAGCTCGGCGCCGTCCGCGGGCTCGAGCGAGTCGGCGGCCTCGAAGCGGCCGTCCGGTAGCTCTAGGATCGCCGTTCGGACGAGCCGCTCGGAGTAGTCGTGCAGCTCGTCCATCGCCGCCTCGACGGTCTCCTGGCCGCGCCGCGCGCAGAGCTCCTCGACTCGCCGCTCCGCGAGACCGTGCGCCGCCAGCTGGGCGCGCAGGTCGCCGCGGCGCTCGTCGGGGTTGCGCATCTGCGAGACGAGCTCGTCGAGGATGTCCTCGTCGAGGCGCGTCGGCGGGATCACGACCCCTTCCTCCTCGAGCGAGCGCGAGTCGGCGGGCAGGCTGCCGGGCTCGGCCGCGCCGACGTCGGAGTGGTGGGCGCGGGTGACGGCGAAGCCCGCGCGCGTGCGCGTGACGAGGGTGATGTCGGGCAGGTGTGTCCCGCCCGCGAAGGGGTCGTTCAGGATCCAGGCCTCGCCCGGCGCGGGGTCGCACGCGCGCACGGCGCCGACGGCGTCGGGAAGCGCGCCGAGGTGGACGGGGATGTGTTCTGCCTGGGCGACCATCCGCCCGCGCGCGTCGAAGAGGGCGGTCGAGCAGTCGCGTCGCTCCTTGATGTTCGCCGAGAAGGCGGAGCGCACGAGCACCGCGCCCATCTCGTCCGCGATCGAGCGGAGCGAAGCGCCGATCACCTGCAGCTCGATCCTCATTTCACAGAATCGGCACGGTTGCGTGAAAGTCTCGTGAGCCGCAGCGTGCTACTGGTTCCATCCCTAAGCCCCACCCACCCCGGGGGAAGCCAGCACGTGGCGCCCTCGAGCTCGAGGACGCCCGGGCCCGTGGACTTGAACGGCTCGGCCGGTGGGAGCTCGAGCGAGGGCCCGGGGCGCAGTTCGGCGGTGCGGACGGCGACGAGCTCGATCTCCCGCTCGCGGTCGGCGTAGCCGTAGCGCGCCTCGTGCGCGCGGTGGAACGCCTCGGCGAGCCCGGGCTGCAGCGCCACTGCCAGCTCGAACGACTGGCCGCGGTAGCGTAGCTCCGCCTCGCCCGCGTGCGGGAGCTCGCCCGCCTCCGCCAGCGGGCAGACGTACGAGCGCACGGAGTCGCGCCGCTCGTCGGCGACGGCAAGGCCGAGCGCCGACAGGACGCCCGCCGCCTCCGGCACGAGCACCGTCTCGATCCCGAGCTCTTCTGCCAGCGCGCAGGCGTGGAGCGGGCCTGCGCCGCCGAACGCGACGAGCGCGAGCTCCCGCGGGTCGTGGCCGCGCTCGACCGAGACGAGCCGCAGCGCCCGCAGCATCTCGGCGTTGACGACCTCGATCGCCTCGGCTGGGTCGATCCCCTCGAAGGCGCGCTCCGCCGCCTCAGGGTCGAGCTCGAGCCCGCCCGCCAGCCGCGCCGGGAGCCGTCCGAGCAGCAGGTTCGCGTCGGTCATCGTCGGCCGCGTCCCGCCTCGTCCGTAGCAGGCGGGGCCCGGGTCGGCGCCGGCGCTCTCGGGCCCGACGCGCAACGCTCCGCCCCGGTCCCGCCAGACGATCGAGCCGCCGCCCGCGCCCACGGTCTGCAGGTCGACCATCGGCAGTCGCAGCGGCAGCCCACCGACCTCGCGCTCCGAGCTGCGGCCCGCCTCGCCTCCCCGGATCAGGCAGACGTCGGTCGACGTCCCGCCCATGTCGAGCGTGATCGCGTCCTCGACACCGGCGACCCGCACGGCGCCGACGACGCCCGCGGCCGGGCCCGAGACGAGCGCGACCGCGGGATGCGCTGCTGCTTCGGCCAGCGTGGCGAGCCCGCCGGAGGAGCGCATCACCAGCGGCTCCGGCAGTGCTGCGCCGGCCGCCGCGCCGCCGAGCGCTTCGAGGTAGCGCGCGACCACCGGCCCGAGATAGGCGTCGATCGCAGTCGTCGAGGCGCGCTCGAACTCGCGCAGCTCGGGTGAGAGCTCGTGCGAGGCGACCACGCGGGCGCCGGGCAGCCGCCGGCGCAGCTCCTCCGCCACCGATCGCTCGTGCGAGGCGTCGCGGAACGAGAAGAGCAGGCAGACCGCGACCGCCTCCACGTCACGAAGATCCGGTAGCGAGCCCAGCTCGAGCGGCTCGAGCACGCCGTCGGGACCGATCCGCTCGCGGACGCCGTGGCAGCGCTCGAGCGGCACGAGCGGCTCCGGGTGCGCCGCGCAGAGCCGGTAGAGGTGCGCCCGGTTCTGCCGCCGGAGGTGGAGCAGGTGCTCGAAGCCGGCGGTCGCGACGAAGGCCGTCCGCGCGCCCTTCCGCTCTAGCAGGGCGTTCGTGGCAACCGTCGTGCCATGCGTGAAGCGTTCGACCTGCTCCGCGCCGACCGCCGCCGCGGCGGCCAGCACCGACTCCTCCTGCAGTCGCGCGGTCGGCACCTTGGCCGTCCGAAGCTCACCGTCGGCCAGCAGCACCGCGTCGGTGAAGGTCCCACCCACGTCCACGCCGAGGACGGACACGGCGAGACTTTCTCAGCCCGAGCGCGCTACGTCTTCAGGGTGCTGCTGATCCCGGCCCGGTAGCAGGGCTTCGCTTCGGCCAGAGGGAAGACCGCGCGCAAGGCGGAGTGCCTTGGCAGCGGCGCCTGCAGCCTGGCGGTACCGCTCGAGACGGCGGTCAGCGCTGTCGGCGACGAGGTGAGCTTCAGCGTCACGGCCGCGACCGTGCGCCATTTGTGCCCGACGGCGCGCTGGAGTAGCGCTTGCATCCCCTCGAAGCTCGAGCCGCCTCCAGCCGCGACGCTGATCCCGTACGCGCCGACGCCGGCCTTGCGCAGGTTCACCTGCGGCGCCACGCCGACGGTGACCCGCCGGCTGAGGCGCTTCCCCCACGCCACCGAATAGACGGTGCGGAGCGTCGGACCGATTCGGAACGAGAACGATCCGTTCTTCCCCGTCTTCAGTGTCCGCACCGGGACGGCCTTGGTGAAGCGGCAGGTGTGCGCCCGGACAATCACCTTCTGGCCGCCTCGCGCCACGGGGATCTTGCCGTTGAGCAGGATCTCCTGCCCGTACACGATCGCCTTCGGCGCGACCTTCAGCGAGACCGCCGGCGCGGCCGCGGCCGACACGGCCACTGCTCCGACACCCGTGGCGAGGAGCAACGCGATCAGGCCCCTTGTCATCGTCACTCCACGATGGCGAATGTCTTCGAGAGCGTCAAGATCACGCCGCCAACCCTCGCCGATCGGCTAGGTGGCGCTTTCGAGCAGCTCGCGCACGATCGCCGCCACCTGGTCGAAGTCGCGGCCGGTGTTGAGCCGGAAACAGCGGCCCGCGCGCACGAGCGAGCCGAGCGCGTCGAGGTGGCGCTGGCTTGAGGACGACTCGGTCAGCAGGACGTTGGGCGCCAGCTCGAGCAACGCCTCGCCGGACGACAGGGGCTCGACGGTGCTCGAGCCTCCCGACGGGGCGATCTGGGGGAAGAGCACAAGCGCCGGGCGCGCCCCTGCGACGACGGCAGCCTCCAGCGCGGTGGGGTCGAGCTGGCGCTTGGCGGCGCCCGCGAGCGCGTCCTGGCGGAGCCTCGCCTCCAGCTCCGGGAAGAAGGAGACCGTCGTCTCCGACACGTCGAGCTCGTCCGGGAAGGCGAGCAGCACCGGCTCGCCGTTCTCGGCGCGCAGGAAGAGCATGTCGTCGCCGAGCAGGTCGAACCCCGCCAATGCCAACGCGAGCGCGAGCGTCGTCTTGCCGGAGCCCGAGCTTCCGGCGAGCGCGATTCCGTGCCCGTCGAGGGCAACGCCTGCCGCGTGGACGCCGAAGACGCCGCGGCGCTTGAGGAGCTCCAGCAACGGCAGCGTCACGAGCGGCCGCGTGGCTGCCCAGGCCACCTCTTCGACGGGCTCGAGCACCGAGACGAGAGCCGATCCGGCCGCCCCGCGAACGAGTGCCCGCACGCGTCCGTAGTCGACGTAGAGCGCGTCGTCCTCCTCGGCATAGAGCACCTCGCCCGTCTCCGGTTCGTACACCGGCCGCACCGGGCCCTCGGGCGGCTCGACGAGATGCGCCGCGGTCGCGCGGAGCTCGAGCCGGACCGCATCATCCGCGCCGGCTGTCTCGGGAAAGAAGGCAAGGCGGCGTGCGACGAGCTCGGCCAGCACCGGGTGGTCGCAGCGCACCTCGACGGCAACTCCGTGCACGTCGAGCACTAGGCCTTTGCCGGCGGTCACCCCGCGGCGGGCGGGATCGTGAGCAGCTCCGCAAAGTGCGGAGCCGGATCGACCCGCTCGAGGTAGGGCCGGCCGTCGCGCACGAGCCAGCAATGCCCCGCCCAGTCGCCGGCGTCCGGGCCGACGCCGAACGCGAGCGCCACGTCGAACCCCGAACGGCGCAGCAGGTAGCAGAGCGGCAACCCACGCGTCAGGCACGTGCGCTCCACCGGGTGGAACCGGAACGCCCGCTCGACCGCGTCGAGGACCTTCTCCGCACGCTCCTCGGGCGCAGGAGGCCCGAGCGGCGCGAGGAGTGACGCGATCCGCCGCGCCGGCAGCCGCATCAACAGCGGCGTGACGACCTCGGCCACGGCCGCCCGGAGCACCAGCCACACGCCGGCGCGGCGGGAGTCCGGCTCAGGCACGCGCTTCCGTTACGAGCCCGCTCGCCGTGAGCTCCGCGAGCAGCTCGAGCAGATCGGCCTGGATCGTCTCGAGCGGCGCGTCGAACTCCTCGTCGAGCGTCGCCGCGATCTGCCCGGCGGTGCGCGTGCCGTCGGCGAGCTCCCAGATCCGCGCCCCGACCTCGTCCAGCGTGTAGTAGCTCCCGTCCTCGGGGTCGAGCAGCACGAGCTCCACGTCGCCCTTGTGCGCCAGCATTCGCTGGACTCGAGCCGGTCGGCTCTGGAGGTTGATCGATTCGGTCAACGCGAGCGACCCCCCGCTCCTGCCCTGTCCGCTGCCGCTAGAAGCTGAAGCGCGTCAGGTGACGCAGGAGCCCGAGTCGGCGGAGGCGAGGCTTGCGGTAAGGCTTGGTGTCGATGTTCACAGCAGCACGAGCTTCGTCATCGCAGCCAAGACCTTTGCAAATGCGGCGAACGGAGACAAGTGGACGGCCGCGGGCACGACCGGATCGCAGATCGTCTTCAGGCCGGCGACGTTGTTGACGGTGAACACGACACGTGAGCCGAGGGACTGGTTCGTCTTGGTCACGGTCAGCACCAACGGCGTGGTCAGGCCGGCGGCGAAGTCGGCCGAACCGCTGATCGAGCCGTCTCCGTTGGTCGTGAACGGGCCCGCGTCCGGGCTCACGCTGCCGTTCTTGACGTTGTAGTCGACCGACTGGAGCCCCGACTGCGGATCCTGGACGGTGACCTGGATCGTCTTCGGCGGACCGCTGATCGTGGACGTCAGCTGGCACTGTGGCGGGCTGGTGTCGGTCGGGCATGCCTGACCGCCGTTCAGCCACTGCAGCTTGCGATCCCCGTACTGGGTCGTCGTCGTGAGGTCGACGATGATCGGTCCGCGGACCAGATCGAGCTGGTAGAAGCACGGCGAGACCTTGGTGGTGAGGGTGTACGTGGCTCCACTGTTGTAGCGGTACCTCGTGGAGCCGTTCAGCGGCTTGGCGTCGTAGTCGATCAGCGCCTGCGGCAGCGCGAAGATGGCCGCGGGCGCGTCGTAGCTCGCGAGATTGACCTGGATGTTCGAGCAGTACCTCGCGATCTTGAAGGTTGCCGTCGCGGTGGCACCCCCCGGATTCACGGTCAGCGTGGGATTGACGATCGCGTCGTTGCCGGCGGGGCACGTTCCCCACTGCGCTCTCGCGTGGGCGTTCGTCCCGGCGGTCGCCTGCGGGATGACGACGAAGGCGGCAGCAGCAAGCAGAGTCACGAGAAGAGCGCGGGGCAAGCTTGCGCTAGGGCGCATCGAGTCTCCCTCCTAGCAGTGCTGCCCCCACAGCCAACTCCTCTACCACTTGGTTGTTGCCGCGTAAGAATCGCCTGGCGCGAGCTCGAGGACAACTGACCGTTTGGCTGGCTTTTGTGCGCAGCGCAAGGCCGACGACGGGCCGCAGCGATGTGTCGTCGCTGGGGCCCTACGCCGGCCCTGCCTTCTGGCTCTGCCTCACCCGCGGCTCGGGTGGAGGAGGGATCGAGCTAGAAGCTGAAGCGCGTCAGATGGCGCAGCAGGCCGAGGCGCCTGAGCCTCGGCTTGCGGTAGCTGCGCTTCATCGTGGTCTCCATGTCGTTGGTCACAGTCGCACCAGCCTTCCCAGCTGCCCGAGCACGTTGATGACGTGCTGGAAGGCGAGCTTGAGCGGGTGGGCGTGTGTCTTCGTCCCCGGCAGCACCGGGTCGCAGGTCGTCGTGCCGCCGCTGGCGGCGGTCACCTGCAGGGCGACGTGCGCGCCGCCTGCCTGGTTGATCTTGGTCGAGCTGACCACCACCGGGTTGGTCGTTCCCGGCGTGAACGGCGGGACGACCGTGTTGGCGTTGTTCGAGTCGAGCACGACGATCGCGGCCAGTCCGCCGGCCGCCTGCGTGGTGATCTGGATCGACTTGGGCGGACCGGTGATCGTCGCCGTCAGCATGCAGGTCGGCGGCTGCTGGGCGACCCGGATCTCGCCGACCACAGCGAGGCCAGCCACGTCGACGGACGCGTTCGGCTGAAAGCTCCCGAGAATGGCGCCGGTGGCCAGGTCGACGTGCCAGATCGTGCCGCCGAAGGTGATGTCGGCGGTCCAGAAGCTGGTGTTATCGGGGTCGAGGTTGAGCGCGAACAGCTGTCCCACCTGTCCCGGCACCGTGTACGTCTGGATCAGCGCTCCCGCAGCGTTGAGCCGGTAGATGGCGTTTGCACAGGCAGCCAGCACCTCGCCGTTGGGCCGGATGCGGAGCGCGTAGCACGGCTCCGACGGCAGGATGGCGAAGTTCGGCAACTGGGTGCTCGTCGCCAGGTCGTAGCGGAAGATCGTGTCGCCTTCCGAGGTGTAGAAGAGCGTGTGCTGGTCGGCCGCGAGGTCGATCCAGTCGCTGCCGCGGTCGCCGGTTGCGACGTTGAAGCTCCCGGCCGGCGCTCCCGCCGAAGTGAACTTGAGCACGTCCCCGGAGCCGTCGGCCTGGCCGACGTAGACGTTGCCGGCCGAGTCCACCGCGCAGCTCTCAGGATCGGCGTTGAAGCCGCTCCCGAAGAGGCCGACCAGCGCTCCGGTCGCCGCACTGAACTCCGACATGCTCTGCGCGGCGAAGTTCGTCGCCAGCAGATTCCCGTTCGCCTTGAAGCACATCCCCGTGTCTTCGGGGTTGGCGGTTCCCTTCACCAGCGTCTGGACCAGTGTTCCGGTCGGCGTGAACTCCTTGATCGTGCCGTTGCCCGCTCCCGCAAGCACGTGGCCCACCGTCAGCGGCGCCGCGCTCACCGATCCGGTGACGGCGGCTCCACAGAAGACCACGAGCGCGAGCAGGACCAGGCGTTTCCGTGTTCCTGTCATCGCGAGGTTTCCCCTCTCCCCCCTGGACTGGATTGGTCGTTCCTCGACGGACGCATGTGGACACGATCCCGCTTTGGTGCGTCTAGTTACAACTGACCGTTCGGTCGGTTCGGGCCCTGGACTTGTGGCTACCCGCAAAAGGCGACGGGCCGTAGCGGCGTCATCGCTACGGCCCTACGCCGGCCCTGCCTTCTGGCTCTGCCTCACCCGCGGCTCGGGTGGAGGAGGGATCGAGCTAGAAGCTGAAGCGCGTCAGATGGCGCAGCAGGCCGAGGCGCCTGAGCCTCGGCTTGCGGTAGCTGCGCTTCATCGTGGTCTCCATGTCGTTGGTCACAGTCGCACCAGCCTTCCCAGCTGCCCGAGCACGTTGATGACGTGCTGGAAGGCGAGCTTGAGCGGGTGGGCGTGTGTCTTCGTCCCCGGCAGCACCGGGTCGCAGGTCGTCGTGCCGCCGCTGGCGGCGGTCACCTGCAGGGCGACGTGCGCGCCGCCTGCCTGGTTGATCTTGGTCGAGCTGACCACCACCGGGTTGGTCGTTCCCGGCGTGAACGGCGGGACGACCGTGTTGGCGTTGTTCGAGTCGAGCACGACGATCGCGGCCAGTCCGCCGGCCGCCTGCGTGGTGATCTGGATCGACTTGGGCGGACCGGTGATCGTCGCCGTCAGCATGCAGGTCGGCGGCTGCTGGGCGACCCGGATCTCGCCGACCACGGCGAGGCCGGCCAGCTGCGTAAGCGGTAAGGACTGGAACGAACCCAGCAACGCGCCTGTCGCGATGTCGAAGTGGTAGATCGTCCCTGGGCTCAAGCTGCCGGTCCAGAACGACGTGTTGTCCGGATCGAGGTTGAGCGCGAAGATCTCCTCACCTCCGCCTCCCACCGGGTACGACTGGATGATCGAGCCGGTCGCGCTGAGCCGATAGACGACGCTCGCGCAGGCCACCATCACCTCACCGTTCGGCCGGATGCGAAGCGCGAAGCACGGCCCCGCCAGGCCAGTGGCGAAGTCGGGCAGCTGGGTGCTCGTCGCCACGTCGTACCGGTAGATATTGCTGCTTTCCGAGGTGTAGAAGAGCGTGTGCTGGTCGGCCGCGAGGTCGATCCAGTCACTGCCGATGGGACCAGTGGCCACATTGAAGCTCCCGGTCGGGGCTCCCGCGGAGTTGAACTTCAAGACGTCCGCGGTGCCGAGGGCCTGGCCGACGTACACATTCCCGGCCGCGTCGACGGCACAGCTCTCGGGATAGGCGTTGTAGCCACTGCCGAACGTGCCAATCGAGAGCCCGGTGGCGGCGTTGAACTCCGAAATGCTCTGGCCGTCGAAGTTCGTTGCCAGCAGGTTCCCGTTCGCTCGGAAGCACATTCCCGTGTCGAACGAGTTGCCGAGGCCGGTGGTCAACGTCTGCACGAGCGTCCCGGTCGGCATGAACTCCTTGATCGTGCCGGCGCCTGTTCCTGCGAGCACGTGGCCCACCACCAGCGGCGCCGCGCTCACCGATCCGGTGACGGCGGCTCCACAAAAGACCACGAGCGCGAGCAGGACCAAGCGTCTTCGTGTTCCTGTCATCGCGAGGTTCCCCTCTCCCCCCTGGAATGGTCGTCCCTCCCACGGACGCGTACGGACACGATCCCTCTCTGGTGCGTCTAGTTACAACTGACCGTTCGGTCGGTTCAGCTCCTGGACTTATGGCTACAGGCTGGCCGCGATCCGGTCGCGGTCGAGCGGCAGCACGGTGAGCTCCGGCGGAGGGCGGCGCACGAAGCCGCCGACGAGCAGCAGCTCCTCGGCCTGCTCGGCGGTCAGCGGCTCGTCGTCCTCTTCGGAGGAATAGCAGGCGAGGCCCGCGTCCAGCTCGACCAGCGCGCCGGCGCCGGGCGGCAGCGGCCGGACCGCGCGAACCAGGCCGCCGGAGACCAAGAAGGCCGTGCGCCAGCCCGGCTCGACGGCCGGCGCGACCAGGCACGCTCGCAGCTCCCGCAGCTGCCGCAACCGGGACAGCCGCTCGACGACGTGCTCCAGCGCCTCGATCCGGTCGCGCAGGCGCGCAGCCTCCTCGTAGCGGAGGTTCTCGACGAGGTGCGCGAGCCTGGCGCGGAGGCGCGGCAGCGGCCCGCCTTCGAGCAGGTTTGCGAGCTCTTCGTCCGTCGCGGAGGCGAGCGCGCGGGCGGCCAGCGTTGCCGGCCGGCGACTGCCGATCGGCCCCAGCGGCCCCGGCTGCTTGGAGACGACGAAGTCGTCGCCGCGCCGTCGCAGGTAGACGCCGCGCTCGCGCCTGCGGCTGCGGGAGTTGGCCGGCGGCTCGAGCTCCCGGATCAGCCGCAGCTCCTCGAGCGCGGCCTCGAGCTCGGAGCCGAGCACGCGCCACTCGATCCGGTCGAGCGCGAGCAGCGCCGCCTCGACCGAGGGCCGCTGGCGCTCGCTGCGGAAGTAGCTCCGCAGCCGCGCCCGCAGGTCCCGCGAGCGGCCGACGTAAAGCACCTGTTCGTGCCCGTCGTGGAAGAGGTAGACCCCGGGCCGCGCGGGCGCGCCCTTCGCCAGCGCGCGCTTGTCGTAGACGCGGCGCTTGCGCGGCGCGGCGAGCGCGCGCAGCTCCGAGAGCCGCCGGGCGCCGAGCTCCTGGCTCAGCCCGATCAGGCGCACGAGCACCTGCGCCGTCGCCTCCGCGTCGGGCAGCGCACGGTGGCAGGGCGCGGTCGGGACGCCGAAGAAGTGCGCGAGCGAGGCGAGGCCGACCCGGCGCAGCCGGCCCTCGAGCAGGCGGCGCGCGAGCGCGGCGGTGCAGAGCGGCAGCTCCGACAGCCGCCGCCCGTAGAGCGCGACCAGATGCTGCTCGAGGAAGCGCTGGTCGAACTGCGCGTTGTGCGCGACGAGCAGCGCGTCGCCGGCGAAGGCCAGGAAGCGGCGCACGACCGTCGTCGCGGCCGGTGCGGACGCCAGCTCCTGCTGGCGCAGGCCGGTCAGCCGCGCGACCGGCTCGGGCAGCGCGATCCCCGGGTTCACGAGCGAGTGGAACGAGTCGGCCAGCTCGAGCCCGCGCACGCGCACGGCGCCGAGCTCGCAGATCCGGTCGCGCGCCGGCGAGAGGCCGGTCGTCTCCAGGTCGAAGACGACGAACTCGGCTTCCTCGAGCAACGGGTCCGCCTGCCCGCCGGCGAGCGCGACGCTGCCGCCGATGCACGCGACCCGGCTGTCGCCCGCGGTCAGCTCGCCGAGCAGCGAGCTTGCCAGCCCTTCGGAGATCGTGGGCGTGGCGAAGAGCGACCGCGCCGCCTCGACGGCCGTCAGCGGGCCGCGTTCCTCGAGCGTGTCGACCAGGCGGTCGAGCGAGTCGAGCGCAAGTTGCACCCCTCAAAGCAAAGCGAACATATGTTCGATTTGCAAGTCAGTCGGGCAAGAGGGGCATCGCCGGCCGGTCGCGACCGAGCAGGACGGCACGCGTGACCGCAGCCGAGCCGAAGCGCAGCCGCACCTCGTCGAGCGCCGCGTCGAGCGCGTCCGTGTCCTGCTCGAACGGCAGCGTCGGCTGGAACGAGCGTCCCTCGCCCAGGTTCCCGACCGAGACGCCGACCAGCGTGATCCCGCGCCGCAGGATCAGCGGCCACGCGAGCACCAGCAGCGCGCGGGCGGCGTCGAGGATCGTTCTCGTGCTCGCGGTCGGGTAGGGCAGCGTGTGCGAACGCGTCGCCCGCGAGAAGTCGTCGAAGCGGAGCCGCAGCACTACCGTCCGGCCGGTCCGGCCGGCGACCCGCATCCGCCGCGCGACGCGGTCGACGAGCCCGGCGAGCGACGCATCCACCTCCTCGAGCGAGGTCGGCGCGCGGCCCAGCGCACGCTGCGCGCCGATCGACCCCCGCCGGCGCCGCGGCCGCACGGTTCTCGGGTCGCGGTTGCGCGCCAGGGCGTAGAGCTGGCGCCCGGCCGCGCGGCCGAGCAGCCGGACGAGCACGTCCTCGCCGAGCTCGGCCACCTGGCCGACCGTGGCGATCCCGAGGTCGTGCAGCCGCCTGGCCGTCACCGGGCCGACGCCCCAGAGCCGCTCGACCTCGAGCGGGTGCAGGAAGGCGAGCTCGCGCTCGGGCGGCACCACGAGCAGGCCGTCCGGCTTGGCGACGCCGCTCGCCGCCTTGGCGAGGAACTTCGTCCGCGCGACGCCGACCGTGATCGGCAGGCCGACCCGCTCGCGCACCTCGCGCCGCAGGAGCTCCGCCACCGCAGGCGGAGGGCCGATCAGCCGGCGGACGCCGCGGGCGTCGAGGAACGCCTCGTCGATCGAGAGCCCCTCGACCCGGGGCGACGTGTCCTCGAAGACGCGGTAGACCTCCTTGCTCGCCTCGGAGTAGGCGGCCATGCGCGGCTCGACGACGATCGCACCAGGGCAGAGACGGCGAGCCCGGCCGACGCTCATCGCGGTGCGGACGCCGCGCGCCTTCGCCTCGTAGCTGGCGGCGAGCACGACCCAGGAGCCGACAATCACCGGCCGGCCGCGCAGGCTCGGGTCGTCGCGCTGCTCGACGGCCGCGAAGAAGGCGTCGAGGTCCGCGTGCAGGATCGTGGCCTCGCTCGACACGAACGTATGTTCGCCGGGAATGCCCGCTCGCGCAACGCGTTCGGTTCTGACGATGGCGCGGACGTGGTCAGCTGAGCTCGAGCTGAGAGGCGCGGGCGGCGAGCCGGTCGACTTCCTGCGGACGATCGCCTCGCACGGCGTCGCCGACCTGCCGCCGAACGACATCGACCTCGAGGCCGGGACGCTGACGACGACGCTCGCGCTGCCACGGGGAGCGGCGACCGTCCGGGTCTCCGCCGGGCGCAAGGGCTTCGCCCGGGTCGAGGGCACCGGCCCGTCCCGCGGCGTGCTCGAGGCGGTCCGCCACCTGCTGCGGCTCGACGCCGATCTCTCCGCCTTCTACGCCGTGGCCGCGGCCGACCCGGACCTCGACTGGGCCGCGGCCGGCGCCGGACGCCTCCTGCGCAGCCCGACCGTCTTCGAGGACGTGGTCAAGACGGTCTGCACCACCAACTGCGCCTGGTCGGCCACCGTGCGGATGACGACCGCCCTCGTCGACAACCTCGGCCTCGAGGCCCCGGACGGCCGCCGCGCCTTCCCTGCTCCGGCGGCGATGGCCGAGGCCGGCGAGGCGTTCTACCGCGACGCCGTCCGCGCGGGCTACCGCGGCGCCTACCTGCGCTCGCTGGCCGAGAGCGTGGCGAAGGGCCGGCTCGACCTCGAAGCATTCGACGACCCGGAGCTGAGCGACGACGAGGTCGCCGAGCGACTGCTCGCACTCCCCGGCTGCGGGCCCTACGCGACGGCGCACATGATGATGCTGCTCGGCCGCTACTCACGGCTCGTGCTCGACTCCTGGACGCGGCCGACGTACGCGCGCTTACGAGGGCGCAAGGCCGGCGACCGGACGATCGAGCGGCGCTTCCGCCGCTACCGCGACTACGCGGGTCTCGCCTTCTGGCTGTACCTGACGCGCGACTGGGTCGAAGGCTGAGGCCGGCGCCGGGGCTGCTTCCCGACGAAGGCGAAGCCGGCGAACATCAGCGCGATCCCGAGCAGCTCACCCGCGTAGACGAGCTGGTACGAGCCGGCCCTCGAGAGGCCCGTGGCGAGCGCGACGACCAGCGCGCCGCCGCCGATCCAGAGGTTCGCCCGCACCCGCTGCCGGCGCGCGATCGAGTAGACGGCGCCGCCGATCAGGAACAGGCTGCCGATCGAGTTGAGCCCGACTGCCCAGAGGAACGCGTGGCCGGCGAGCGCCGAGTTCGCGGGCGGCCGGCCGTGCGCGGTCGCGGCAAGCGTACCGGCGTGGACGCCGGCGAGCGCCACCGTCGCCACTGCCGCCGCCGTCGCGACCGCTAGCCCGCCTGCGAGCCAGTCCCGCGCCCGCCTCGGCAGCAGCAGCCAGGCGGAGCCGGCGCCGAGGTAGGCGACCGTCAGGACTCCACCTGCGAGGTAGTAGGTGCGGAAGAGCTCAGGGCTCCAGCCGGTCCGCTGCGCGACCGCCTCGCAGGCGGCGGCGACCGCGAAGAGGGCGAAGCCGACGCCCCAGAGCACCTTCTCGCCGGAGCGGCGGCGTACGAACGAGCGCAGCAGCATCGCGGCGAAGGCGAGCGCGAGCAGCGCGGCGCAGAGCGGCAGGAGCGCGTCCAGCACGGCGGGGGCAGCCGCATGCGGCCGGGAGCTGATCGCCGTCACCGGGGCGGAGGGCGGAACGATGCGCAGGTACGCGAAGTCGCGCCCCCCGAACATCCCCTCGTGGGTGGAGACGAAGGCGTAGCTGCCCGGCCGTAGCGGCCGCCGGGGAGCGAGCACGAGCTCGCGGGGAGAGGCCCTGGAGGCGTGGAGCGGGACCGAGCCGCCACGATCGAGGTCGTACAGCTGGTACGCCTTGGCCGCGTCCAGCGCGGCGGCTCGGACGAGCAGCGAACCGACGTCACCGGCGTGGAGCCGGAGCGCGTCCGCGGGCGTGGTGGACTGCGGCGCGTTCCAGGCGAACAGCTTCACGGGCCCGCTCTTCGTGCTCACGAACTGGCCGGTCACCTCGGGCGTCAGCCTCGGCTCGTACGAGTAGCGGACGGTGCTGCCCCCCACGCCCGCGAGCGCCGGGACGAAGGGAATCGCCACGAGCAGCAGCGCCATCCCGCCGAGCGCGGCGCTCACTCGGGCGCGGTAGCCGCTCGTCCTGCGGGCCTTGCCACGCGGCGGCCGGCCGTCGAGCCGGGCGCGCCGGCGGGCGTGAGCGCGGTAGAGCAGCGCCGACGAGGCGAGCGCCATCAGCGGCAGCCAGACGAGCTCGACCTTCCACCCGATCTCTCGCAGGGGGCCCTGCCCGTACGGGCTGAAGGCCACCGGGATCACCGCCCAGGTCAGCGCGGGGCCTGCCATCAGCAGGATCGACGCCGTCAACGGGAACCCGGCGAAGAGCCAGCCGACTCCCGGGAAGCCCATCAGCCCGAGCGGCAGCTCGTAGCCGGCGAGTGCCGCGGGGCTCCGCCGCCTGACGCGTCTCGGGATCGTGCCCGAGTAGACACGGGGCGCGGCGGCGATCGAGGCACGACCGGCGGCGCGCTGGCGTACGGTCATGCGCCACGCGGCAGCGGCGTACGCGGCGAACCCGGCGAGCACGAGCAGCGCCGCCGACACGAGCACGAGCGATTGCCACGGTTCCAGCGCCGAGACCGCGGAGGCAAAGGACGTGCCGGCGGCAACCCGGTGCGCCGCGACGGCCGAGAACGCCACGCCGGCCGCGTAGTACACCGCCATCCCGATCGCGACCAGCCGCACCGTGAGCCGCGCGCGCCGCTGCTGCCACTCGGCTCCGAGCGCGTGCAGCGCGACGAGCGAGATCCCCGCCAGCAGAAGCATCAAGCCGCCGAGCATGTTCAGCTGAGCGTGCAGGTTGACGATCACGTCGCCGGCCTCGCCGCCGCGGTCGAGGGCCTCGTTCACGACCGGCACTGCCTGAACCGGGCCCTGCAACGTGCCGACGGCCAGCGCCGCGCAGCCTGCGAGCACGAACGGCCGCAGCAAGCTCTCGCTGCGCCAGACCGCCCGCACGATCGTCGCGAGCAGCAGCCAGAAGGCCGCGAACATCGCGATCCCGGAGCCCATGATCAGGAACGGGTGCAGGGCCGTCGCCTCCTCGGCCTGCTCGGGCGTCAGCCCGTGGTGGACGACAAGCGCGCCCTCGTGGAAGCCGAGGTAGAGCGTCGAGAAGTAGAAGGCCAGCGAGCCGCCGAGCAGCGCGTAGAAGACGGTGTTCACGAGCCGCGGCGCCGGCTCGATGCCGCCCGCGACGCGCACGAGCGCGAAGAACGCGCCGGCGACCAGCATCGTCAGGCCGGCGACGAGGTTGATGTGCGCGTGGCTGATCGGGTCGATCCACTCGCCCGCGTGGCCGGCCTTGTAGAGCCAGTCGGCGTTGGCCGGCTGCACCTGGATCACGCCCTGGACGGTGCCGACCGTCAGTGCCGCGGCGCCCGTCGCAAAGAACTTCCACAGGTGCCACTGCGGCTTCGGCACCCGCACGAGGCGCGACTGGAAGATGGTCACGCAGACATTGGTCGCGAAGCACCAGTAGCCGAGCCCCATCACACCGGCGCCCATCCCGGTCGGGGCCTTGTACCAGTTGCCCATGTGCGCCTTGGCCGCGGGATAGCTCCAGCCGTGCTCGAGCAGCGGGCCCATCGCGATCCCGTTGCCGATCAGCGAGACGTAGAAGACGGCAAGGCCAACCACCGTGAACCAGAACGCGCACTGGGCAAGGCCCTCGCTCGCGAGCGGCCGGCCGACCACGCGCGGCAGCGCGAGCCAGCAGAGGCCGGTGGCCAGCAGCGTGCCGCCGCCGACGATCATCAGGTGCGTGTTCGAAAGGTCGCGGACGAGGTGGCCCGCCTCGCCCGTGCGCGCGAGGTACTCGGACACCCAGGGCAGGTTCTTCACGACCATGTGCAGGCTCCCGAGCACGAGGAAGAAGCCGCCCGCGAGGAAGTACTTCGCGGTCTTGCGATCGTGCGCGTGCAGCTCCTCGTCCGAGTACGGCTCGTCGCGCGTCACCGGCGTGCGGCCGGGCACGAACCGGAACATCGCCGCGAGCAGGACGGCGAAGAACGCTACGTAGGTCAGGAACTGGAGCGAGGTGACGTGCTTGAGATACACGCCGGTATGTCGCCTAGCGCAGGCCTGGTCCGAGGCACCGCTTGCGGTGCCGTCTCAGGACGCGCGGGCTCTGCCCGTGCGTCCGTCTGAAATGACCGGTCGACGCGGCGGTCAACGGAGCCCTGGCTCCAAGAAGTAGACCACCAGCGTCCAGCCGAGATAGAGGACGATCAGCACGGCCAGGATCATCCACGCCCGGTTGATCGCGCCGCGCGAGTGGCGCACGTCCTCGCCGACGTCCCGGTAGCCGACGAGCGGGCGGGCGGGCCGCTGGGGCTGCTGCGGCTCTTCCATCAGAACACCTTCTCCATCACGAGCGTGGGCTCGGCCTGCAGGCCGGCGACGTCGTGCAGCATCCGCTCGAAGGTGTAGCCGCGCTCGAGGAACGCCTCCAGCTGCTCGGGCGTGTCCCACGTCGTGTAGCAGTGCACGCGGTAGTCGCTGCCCGACGGGGCGACGAACGCCTCGAGCTTCTGGCAGCCCGGGTACTCCTGGACGTGGCCCTTCAGCGCCTGCATCGAGCCGAAGACGAGCGGCCACTGCTCGGCCGGGATCACCGCCGAGCTCGAGGACGACCACGCGACGTAGGGCAGCGCCGAGGACGCCTGCAGGGAGGCCTCCATCAGAACTTCTGTCCCCAGACGATGTGACCCACGATCAGCACGACGGCAAAACCGGTGAGGACCGTGGTCAGGATCAGGAAGAAGGCCGTGGCCGGCCCGGCGAGCTCGGTGGTATAGCCACCGAAGGTGTCGACCGGGTAGATGTTCGCCTTCTGGCGCGTCGAGCGGTACTGCCAGAGCCAGAGCAGGACGATCACGCAGAGCGCGATCGCGAAGCCCCAGAGCCAGGCGAGGTCGATCCAGCGCACCTCCCAGGTCGCCGGCCGCTGCAGCGTCAGCTGGTGGGCCTGTAGGTAGTCGTAGTAGGCCTGCGCTTTGGCAGGCGAGTCACCGCTAGGCATCCCCATCGAGCCACTCCTCTTCGTCGAGCGCCCAGTCGGGCGTGTAGTAGTCCTCTTCTTCGACGTACAGCGGCAAGCTCCCCAGCTTGTCGAGGTCCTGGAAGTGTCCCGCCTTCCAGGCCGCCACGAAGGCGAGCACCGCCAGGCCCGAGAAGATGAAGAAGGTGTCCAGCATCCAGTCGGCCATCACCCAGCGCGACTGGCCCGACTCCGGCTGGTCGTGCGCGAGGGCGAGGGCAGGCGTGCTCAGCGCGATGACGGCGAAGGCAAGCGCGGCTCCGAGGAGGCGTCTCATTGCTGGCCCGGCACCTCCGGCGGCACGACCTTCTGCACCGGGTCGGGAAGGTTCTCGCCCCGGGCCTGCGCGTCGCTCCAGGCCCGGTCGAGCATGTCGTCGTAGAGCGCTTTGATCCCCGCGGCCGCGGTCGTCAGCGAGAGGTCGGTCTTGCCGTCGTTCAGCCTCATCGTGTCGCCGGGCGCGAGGCCCGGGAAGACGCGCATCGCCTCCTGGACGTACGGGTCGGTAATCAGCTTCTTGTCGAAGCTCGCATTGTTGGCCAGCTCCTGGTGCGTCTTCACCCAGGCGAGCAGCTCCTTCGTGGGCTGCCAGACGATGTAGTCCTTCGGCTCGGGGGCGCGGTTCTTCTCGAGCGTCCCGTTCGGGATCGTCTTCACGAACAGCACCACGCGCCAGATGTCGTTCACCGAGAGGCGGTCGCCGAAGTTCTCCATCGCTGTGCCCGGCCAGCCGCGCAGGATCCGGTAGTAGAAGTCGCCCGGGCCGGTGTCCCCGCCGCAACAGGCGTCGTCCTTGTCGGTGAAGTCGGCCGGCGGCGGCGAGAGGAAGCTCGCGCCCGGCCCCTTACCGTCCCCAGCGAGGCCGTGGCAGCCGACGCAGCGCTCGAGGAAGACCTCCTTGCCGCGCAGCAGGTTCTGCTCGGTGACGGGCAGCGGGTCGCCCGAGAGCCAGTAGCTGCGGTCGATCTGCGAGAGGTTCGGCGCCTCCTCCAGCTGCGAGCTGGGCGGCTTGAGGCTGGCCTCGTCTCCTTCGACGATCGGCTTGTGCGCGCCCTGGAAGCCCGTGTAGGCGGGCGGGAAGCCCTGGTTGACGAGCACGACGTGCTTGGCGTAGAGCTGGCCCGCGTAGCGCAGCAGGCCGGACTTGCCGCTCCGCTCCTGGACGAATGAGACGAGCTGGTTCACCTGCTTGTCGGAGAACAGCGACTTCATGTCAGGCATCAGCGACTTCGGGTCCATGAAGCGCGGGTCGTAGAAGTGCGCGTACTGCCAGTCGTTCGGGTGCCAGCCCCCCTCCTGCGAGAGGTCGGGCCCGGTGCGCTCGGTGCCGAGCAGGTTCGGCGACTGGTCGCTGCCGTAGAAGTCGCCCGGCTGCGAGACCTTCGGGTAGAGGAAGTACAGCGCCTCGCGCACGTCCTGCGGCCGCACGTAGCCGGAGTGACAGACGTAGCAGCCGTTCGAGGCGAACAGGTTCCTGCCCTTGACCGCCGCGTCCGACAGCGGCGCCCAATCGTTCGAGGGCGGCGGGTCGAAGGTGTGGATCGGCAGCCAGATGACGACGAAGACGACCGTGAAGAAGGCGAGCATCCCGCCGAGCCCCGCCATCAGCGGCGTGATCAGCATCCGCTCCCGCGGGTGGCGCTGCCAGCCGCGAGGGATGGGCCGGCCCTGGATCTCCGGCTCGTCGGCCATCAGCTCGTCACCGGTGGCGGCGCGATCGCCTCGGCGACCTTCAGCGTCTCCTGCCGCTTACGCTCGGCGGTGTTGCTGAAGATCGTCATGCCGATGTTCACGATCTGGACGATCCCGGAGAGGACGATCATCGCCCCGAAGATCCCGCGCGCGATGTAGTACGCGTGCAGCTGCGGCAGCACGTTGACCTCGGGGATCCCATCCTGCCAGCTGAAGCCCTGCTGGAAGCCCGCCAGCGTGAGGACGCTGAAGAAGCCGGTGAAGCCGACGGTCACCAGCCAGTACTGCCACTCCGAGAGGCTGCGGCTCCAGAGGGGTTTCGAGTAGATCTGGGCGACGATGTAGTCGATCACTCCCATGCCGAGGATCGTGAAGGCGCCCAGCAACGCGAGGTGTGCATGCGCGACGACGAAGTTCGTGAAGTGCGTCAGCTTGTTGAACGGCTGGAGCGCCTCGAACGCTCCCTGGATGTTGACCAGGAAGTAGAAGAAGAACGCGGTCATCGTGAAGCGCAGGGGTAAGTTCGTGAAGAACCGGTCCCAGTTGCCCTTCATCGTCCCGAGGATGTTGATCGTGAACGCAAAGACCGGGACGAGCAGCATCCACGATGAGACCGTCGCAATCGTCTTCAGCCACGCCGGCGTGGGCGACTGCAGGATGTGGTGGTCGCCCACGCCGGTGTAGAAGAACGCCATCCCCCAGAAGCTGATCAGCGAGAGGGTGTAGCTGTAGAGCGGCGTGTTCGTGACTCGCGGGACGATGTAGTACGTCAGCGCGAGCAGCATCGGCGTCAGCCAGAGGCCGAACAGGTTGTGCGCGTACCACCAGTTCAGGATCGCGTCGGAGAGGCTCTGGTTGAGCGCACCCGACGGTGCGCCCCAGATGTGTCCCGGGTGCCAGATCACGTTGCCGATCGCGTAGTCGACCGCCAGCCAGAGCGGGCTGGCGATGAAGAACCAGACGGAGACGTAGATCGGCCGGATCGTCCGGATCGCGACCGTCGCCAGGATGTTCACGACGTTCGCGGACCAGATGACGAGCAGCGCGATGTCGATCGGCCAGATGAACTCGCCGTACTCCCGGCCCTGGCTGTGGCCGGTGAGCAGCCCGATGATCCCGAGCAGGTACATCACGTTCCAGGCCCAGGCGCAGAAGATGCCGAGGCGCTCGCTCCACATCCCGCGAGTGCCGACCAGGCGCGGCAGCATGTAGAAGAGCGCGCCGAAGTACATCATCGTCAGCCAGGCGAGGATCACGCCGTTCACGTGCGAGGGACGGACTCGGCTGAAGGACAGCCACGAGATGCCGCCGAAGGCCTCAGGGGTAACGAACTCGGTCGCGAGCACGAGGCCGAACAGGTCGACCACCGTCAGCCAGATGATCGACGACAGCAGCCAGTGCTTGGCCGCGCCGTCGGGGAAGAGGGTGCCCGAGCCGCCTCGCGCGAACTCGGTCAGCGGCGCAGGCGCGTCCGCAGAGGCTGTTCGCTGATCCTGCGGCCGCTCGCCTTCGATCCGCTCCCCCATCGCGCGCGACCATAGGAAGCGCGCGGCGCGCTGTCGCGCAAGATGACGCAACTGTCACTTGCCCGTCATTTCCCGGTCATGTTCGCGTTAGGGTCTCGGTCGCAACCCGATGCGAATCCTGGTAATCGAGGACGAACCCCGAATCCTCGCCTTCGTCTCGCGCGGCCTGGAGGCGGAAGGGTTCACGGTCGACGCGGCAGGCGACGGTCCTGACGGCCTGCGGCGAGCGGTGCTCGAGGACTACGACCTGGTGGTGCTCGACCTGCTCCTGCCGCGCCTCGACGGCCTCAGCGTCCTGCGCGAGCTGCACCGCCGGCGGCCAGAGCTGCCGGTGGTGATCGTGTCGGCGCGAGGCGACCTCGAGACCAAGCTCCGCGGATTCGGCCTCGGCGCGTGCGACTACGTCCCCAAGCCCTTCTCCTTCGACGAGCTCCTCGCGCGGATCCGGGCGCAGCTCCGGCGCGGCCAGTGGGGCGGCGACGGCAACGTCGTCTCGGCCGGCGCGCTGACGCTCGACCTCGCACGCCGGCAGGCGAGGCTCGGCGAGGTGGTGGCCGAGCTCTCGGATCGCGAGTTCAGGCTCCTGCACCACCTCGTGTGCCACCAGGGCGAGGTGGTCAGCCGCGAGCGCCTGCTCTCCGACGTCTGGGGCTACCACTTCGACCCTCGCTCCAACGTCGTCGACGTCTGCGTCCGGCGGCTGCGGAAGAAGCTCGGCCCCACGGCGCCAATCGAGACGGTGCGGCATGGCGGGTATCGGCTGGCTCCGGCATAGGCAGGTCGAGGTCGCGTGGGGCGCCTTCGCCGCCGCGAACCTGGTCGCGATGGCGCTTGTCCCGAGCTGGGAGACGATCCCGTTCCACTTCATCTGGATCAGCCTGACCCTGGTCTACGGCTTCCGGGTCTGGTCGCCCGGCAACACCGGCCTCGTGCTCGGGCTGGTGATTGCGGCGACCGGCGGGCTGATCCTCGTCGACACCTTCAACGGCGAGCAGCTCTGGGGTGAGCTGTTCGAGGTGCCGCTGATGGCGGCGATGTTCCTGGCGATGGTCTGGCACGCGCGCCGCCGGCAGGATGCGGTGCAAGAGCTGCAGGACGAGGCGGCCGAGCGCGCCGAGCTGCTGACGCAGCAGAAGCGCTTCCTCCACGACGTCTCGCACGAGCTGCGCACGCCGGTGACGATCGCCCGGGGGCATCTCGAGGTGCTTCAGCGGGTGGACGGCTCCGGCGGCCAGGAAGTCGAGATCGCCCTGGACGAGCTCGGCCGGATCGAGCACATCCTCGAGCGGTTGCTGCTGCTCGCCAAGTCGAAGCAGCCGGACTTCGTCATGCCGGCCACGATCGACGTGGAGCCGTTCCTCGAGGACGTCTTCCTCCGCTGGTCCGAGGTCGTCCCGCGCAGCTGGCGGCTCGGCTCGCTCGCCCGTGGCACGCTCGAGGCTGACCCCGAGGCGCTGCGAATCGCGCTCGACGCGCTGATCGAGAACGCGATCAAGCACACCGAGCCTGGCGACGCGATCGAGCTCTCGAGCCGTCCAGAAGCGGGCGCGCTGCGGATCGACGTCGCAGACGGAGGCAGCGGCATCCCGCCCGAGGCACTGGAGCGGATCTTCGACCGCTTCGCCAGAGTCGACCCGTCCCGCTCGCGTGACCGCGGGGGCGCGGGGCTCGGGCTGGCGATCGTCGACGCGATCGCACGCGCCCACGGCGGCAGCTGCACCGCGGCCAACACGTCGGACGGGGCGCTCTTCACCCTTCGCTTCCCCGGGTTCGAACGGGCGCCCGTGCTCCCCGGCCGCGGCATTCGGCGCGAGGTGGCGGCCGGGGGAGCCTGAACCGGGTCGCGCTTGTTCTAGAGCGCGCCGCTCGTGTCGCAGGCGGCCGGCTTGCCGCTCTGGTAGCCGACCGTGAACCAGTGCTGCCGCTGGGCGGCCGAGCCGTGCGTCCACGAGTCGCGGTCGATCCGGCCCTGCGTCTCCTGCTGGATCCGGTCGTCGCCGACCGCCGCCGCCGCGTTCAGCCCGTCGGCGATGTCGGCCTGGGTCAGATCGGTCAGGTAGCCGGTTTGGGCGGCCTGGTTCGCCCAGACGCCGGCGAGGCAGTCGGCCTGGAGCTCCGTGCGCACGGAGCGGCCGGTCGCGCCCGCTCCACCCGAGCCCGAGAGGCGACCGAGCTGATCCTGGACGTGGTGCCCGTACTCGTGCGCGAGCACGTAGGCCTGGGCGAACGGGCCGCCCGTCGCGCCGAAGCGGTCGCGTAGCTCGTCGAAGAAGCCGAGGTCGATGTAGACGTGCTTGTCGAGCGGGCAGTAGAACGGGCCGACGTCGGAGGTCGCGGTGCCGCAACCGGTCGGGGTCGAGCCGTCGAAGAAGACGGTCCGGCTGATCTCGTAGGCCCGGCCGCTCTGGCGGAACTGGCTCGTCCAGTAGGCCTGGATGCTGTTGACGTAGCCGACGATCCGGCAGTCTTCGCGCGTGTTCGCGGCGCGCGCGGTCGTGCAGCCCGCGGCCGGCTGCGCGCCCACGGAGCGGTTGTCGAGGTTCTGTAGCGGCGCGGACAGGCCGCCGCTGTTCGAGAGCACCGTGATCAGCACATAGACGACCAGACCGACGAGCCCGAGGCCGCCGCCGCCGACCGCGAGCCCGCCGCCGGGCAGGGCCAGCCCGCCGGCACCGCGGCGATCCTCGACCTGCGAGGGGTCGAGCCGTGCTCCCTTGCGAAAGCGCACCGACCGGTTCTGCCGCGTTTGCGGGTGGCGCTAAACGTCCGGAGGGATGGAGCCGACGGGGCTCGAACCCGTGACCTTCTGGCTGCCAGCCAGACGCTCTCCCAGCTGAGCTACGGCCCCTTGCGCGCCCGATTGTAGCTACGCCGTCGCCGAAACGAGCTCGACGCTAGGGACGTCGCCCCAGAGCTCCTCGAGCCGGTAGTACTCGCGCGACTCCGGCGTGAAGACGTGGAAGACCACGTCCAGGTAGTCGGCGAGGATCCACTGCCCCTCGCGCTCGCCGGCGACCGAGCGCGGCAGCGCGTCCTCGTCGTGCTTGAGCCGCTCGTGCACCTCGTTCCAGATCGCCTTCGTCTGACGTGGGTTCTGGCCGGTTGCGAGCACGAAGAAGTCCGTGTAGCTGCACACGGGTCGCATGTCGAGGATGAGGACGTCCTGCGCCAGCTTCTCCTGGGCGAGGCCGGCGATTCGGCGGGCGTGTTCGAGTGGCGTCAGGGTCTCGTCAAGTCCTCTTCGGTTCGCCATCAGTGTAGCCGCGGTAGAGGCCGTGCTCCTCGATTGCGCGCGCGACGGCGGCGGGGACGAGGTCGTCGACCGGCTCGCCGCGGGCGATCCGCGCGCGCACGTCCTTCGACGACACCGGCGGCGAGGCGAACTCGAAGCCCAGGACGCGGTCGCCGTAGCCCTCGAGGTCAGGCGGCGCGTAGCCAGTGCGCGTGCCGACCGCGAGTCGCACGTGGCGCAGCACCTCCTCGGGCTCCTTCCAGGTCGGAAAGGCCGCCCCCTCGTCGGCGCCCACGACGAAGATCGCGTCCCCGAAGCGCCCGTCGCGGACCGTCTCGACGGTGAACGCGTGCTCGTCGAGCGCCACCTCGTCGGCGAAGTCGAACGCGAGCCGCGCGAGTCGCAGTCGCTCCTCGGCCGGCGCGACCACCTCGCGATGGCCCGGCGCGGCCGCGACGAGCACGAGCAGGCGCCCGATCGGCAGCTGCTCCAGCGCCGCGTGGGCGAGCGCGACGTGGCCGATCTGGGGCGGATCGAAGACGCCGCCGAGGATCCCCGTCGTCACTGGAACTCGAGCACCTCGCCCTCGACCTCGACCTCGTCGCCGGTCTTGGCGCCGACCTCCCGCAGCGCCCGCTCCAGCTCCTCCTCCGAGCCGGGCGTGCCGTGGACGCGGAAGCCGCGGTCGGTGCGCAGGATGCGGAAGCGCCGCCGCTGGTCGGGCTTCGGCCGGTAGACGAGGAAGCGCGGCAGCCCGCCATCGTCGAGCTGCGGCGCCTCGGCGGGCGGGCAGAGCTCGAAGAGTGAGCGGCGGAAGGCGTCGACACCTTCGCCGGTGGCGGCCGAGAGCGCGAACACCCGGACGACGCGCGGGTCGTCCGGCTCGAATGCGGGCGGCTCGGGGAGCAGGTCGAGCTTGTTCAGCACGATCACCTGTGGCCGCTCGGCGAGGCCGGCGCCGTACTTCTCGAGCTCGTGGTCGATCGCGGCAAACGCCTCGGCCGGGTCGCCGGCGGCCGCGTCGATCACGTGGACGAGCAGCCGCGCGCGCTCCAGGTGCGCGAGGAACTCGTAGCCGAGCCCGACACCCTCGCTGGCGCCCTCGATCAGACCGGGGACGTCTGCGACCACGAGCTGCCGCGCGTCGGAGTCCACGGTGCCGAGCACCGGCTGCAGGGTCGTGAAGGGGTAGTCGGCGACCTTCGGCTTCGCGTTCGAGATGCGCGCCAGCAGCGACGACTTGCCTGCGTTCGGCAAGCCGACGAGGGCCGCGTCGGCGAGCAGCTTCAGCCGCAGCTCGTAGTCGGCCTCGTCCCCGGGCACGCCCGTCTCGGCGAAGCGCGGCGCCTGCCGCGTGGGCGTGGCGAAGCGCTTGTTGCCGCGCCCGCCCTCGCCTCCGCTCGCGAGCACGACGCGCGCACCCGGAGCGGCCAGGTCGGCGACGAGCTGCTCGTCCTCGTCGAGGACCTGCGTCCCCACCGGCACGCGCAGCTCGTTCTCCTCGCCCGAAGCGCCGTGCCTGCCGCTGCCGCCGCCCGCTCCGCCCTTGCCGGCCGAGAACCAGTGGCGCGTGCGGAAGCTCGAGAGATCGCGCAGGTCGGGGTCGGCCACCAGCACGACGTCGCCGCCGGGGCCGCCGTCGCCGCCGTCCGGCCCGCCCTTGGGCACGTGCTTCTCGCGCCGGAAGCTGAGCGCCCCGTCGCCGCCCCGCCCGGCCTGCACGTGGATGCGGGCCCGGTCGTGAAACACGGACGTCTACTCCGTGACGGAGATGAAACGGCGTTCGCCGGTGGTCTTGAACACCACCGTGCCGTCGCGCTTGGCGAAGATCGTGTCATCGCGCCCGATGCCCGCGCCGGGGCCGGGGCGGAAGCGGGTGCCGCGCTGGCGCACGATGATCGTCCCCGCCGTGACGCCCTGGCCGTCGAAGACCTTGACGCCGAGCATCTTCGGGTTCGAATCGCGGCCGTTCCGCGACGAGCCGAGTCCCTTCTTATGAGCCATCCAGGTGTTCCTTCCTCGCTTCGAGCGCCGCGAGCGCGCCCTTGCGCTTCGCGTGCGCGCGCTCGTACTCGAGCGCGGCCTCGACCTGCTCGCCCGTCCAGTGGCCGGACTTCTCCTTGATGTCGGCGACGGTCATGTCGGCGTAGCCGCGCGGAAGCTTCGCCGGTCCGTCGGCAGGCGCCTCCTCCTTCTTCGCGGGCGACGAGCGCTTGGCCGCGCCGCCGATCGACTCGATCTCGATCTGCGAGAGCTTGGCGCGGAAGCCGGTGTGCCGGCGGTAGCCCGACTTCGGGCGGTACTTGCCGATGCGGATCTTCTCGCCGAGCGCCGAGCCGACCACGCGGGCCGTCACCTGCGACTTCGGGGCGAGCTCGAACGTGCCGTCGCCGCCGAGCATCAGCACCTCCGGATGGAAGGTCTTGCCCTCCTCCGTGGGGACGCGGTCGACGAGCAGGCGCTCGCCTTCCTGGACGCGGTACTGCTTCCCGCCGAGTGAGATGATCGCGTAGGTCATGGCGTCAAAACGCGGGCTTCCTGCCCGCGACGCGCCTGATTCTAGCGGCTACCGGCCCGATCAGACGGCGGCGGTGGTGGAGTCGACCGACTGCTCGACGGCCAGCATGCCGTGATCGTGCGCCCAGCGGCTCGCGGCCGTCCGGTTGGAGACCCCGAGCTTGCGATAGATGTTCGAGAGGTGGAACTTCACCGTCTGCTCGGTGACCCACAGCTTCCGCGCGACGGTGCCGTTGGAGCTTCCCTCCGCGACGAGCGCCAGGATCTCGCGCTCGCGTTTGGTGAGGTCGCTCTCGTCGTCGAGCGAGGCGGGGCGCATGTTGCTCACGGCAGCCAGGTGCGGTGTGCCGGCCCGGCCCGGCGCGAAGTGAATCGACTGCTGGATGGCCTGGCGCGCCGCGAGCGAGATGTCCTCCGGATGAGCGCTCTTGAGCACGTACGCGAAGACCCCGGCGCTCAGACACTCCGTGATGCTGCCGGAGTCCTCCGCCTGCGAAACGGCAATCATCTTCAGGCCGCGGACCTCGCGCAGGGCGACCTCGATGAAGCGCGTCGCCGCCGACATACACGCTTCGGGCTCGAAGACCAGGACCGACGGCTGATGCTCACGCAGGAGATGCAGTGCGTGCGGCTCCGTCACGGCCGTTGCCACGACTGCGAAGCCGTTCCGCTCGAGCACCTGCTCGAGCGCCGACAGCCACAGGGGCTGCCGATCGAAGATCAAGGTGGAACGTGGTGCCGCGGTGCCCTCCATGCCCCCCTCCCCGGTGGCAGGAACCGCAGACAACGTACTCCCGTGCGGCCCGGATGTGAAGGCTTTCCGGCGCCTCAGGCGGAAGGACTAGCCATCCGGCTAGTCTCGCGGCGCATGGCCAAGGCGGCAAGGCCGCTCGCGAGCAGGATCCAGCCCGAGAGGGAGGCGGCGTGCTTGACCATGCCGCGGATCTGGTACTCCCAGGTGTGCCGCTGGTAATCGAACGTCGACTCCCCGTTCGGCGCCGCCACGTGCACGACGAACGAGACCGCGAGCAGGGCCAGGGAGATGCGCAGCGTCGCGGCCTCACCCCTCGACGCGTGCATGGAGAGCCACCAGACGACCACGAAGACGACGAGCACGAACGGCGCTGCCTGGAGTAGATGGAACCCGACGAGGGCGCGGAGCACGAGCAGGATCGAGAGCGCGAGGCACAGGATGCCCCACGCTAGCCGGCGCGGCCCGAGCACGGTGCCGGCGAATGCAGCGGCGACCGCGAAGGCGTGCGCCAGCAGGCTGGCGACGCCGAAGAGGCTCCGGTGCTTGTTCGAGTCGAGCAGCAGCAGCCGGAGGTTGTACACCTGGTAGTCGACGAGCTGCGCCGCCAGCTGCGCGATGACCGCGGCAACCGCGATCGCGACGCCGGCTATGACGATCGCTTCCGTCGGCCTCGACGGCCGGCCCGCTGCTCGCATGAGAACCACGAGTGGAGCCGCTAGCTGGGACAGCTCCCCTGGTTGTAGGACTTCAGCGTGGTCTTGAGCTGGATCGCGAGGTCACGCTGAGCCGTCGTGAGCGGGTAGGTCCCGGTCGGCCCCGTGTAGCTGATGCCGGTCAAGAACGCGTCCGCGTCGACGACCGTGCCGGCGATGCAGCTGCTAGCGCCGTCGGCCTGGTTCAGCTTCGCCGCCAGGAGGTGCGCGGCGAGACAGCCGATCACGTGCGGCGTCTTCGAGCTGCCGCAGTTCTTCGCGGCCCAAACGGCCTTCGCCTGCGGAATGGTGCTGACGCTGTAGGCGCCGAGCGGTTGGGGGAGGAACTGGTTCGCCCACGGACCTGCTCTCCTGCAGCCGTTGCTCGGCCGGCACGTCGCGCTGACCGGCGCCACGTGGTTCTTCCAGTAGGCAAGGGTCAACGCGTGCGAGGCCGCAGGCGGCGGAGGCGCCGGCACCAAGATCGCGGCGACGTCCCAGGCGAACGATGCGGGATCGCCGCCCGAGCCCGCCGACCGCGCCTGCACGGTCATGCTCGTCGCGCCGGCAGGGATGGCGACCGTCGAGTTGAGCGCGTCCCACGACGGGCCCGCGAGGCTTTGCCAGGGGTTGTCGATCACGACCGGTGTGCCGCCCGGCGCGAATGTCATCGAGAGCTGATTCGGGTGCGAAGCCGCCACGCTCCCGGCCAGGGTGGCCAGGGTGGCCGTCCGCGGGCTCGTGCTCGCCGGGAACGTGAACGTCTGCGGGACGGTCGTCTCGAGCGGTGAAGTGAAGCGGTAGTAGGCGAGGTCGAGCCCGTCGTGGACGCCAATCGTGGCGGGCAGAGTTCCGTCGTCGTAGATCACGACAACTCCCGCGCCGTCGTTGCCGTAAACGAAAGGGAACCCGAACGGGAAGTTCGACTCGAACTGCAGATCGTTGATCATCAACGTGTTCGACCCGGCCGTGACCAGGTTCAGCGAGGTGATGTCGGCGCGGTAGGTGACGTACATCTCCCTGCCGTGCACCGCCCCTGCGTCCTGCTCGTAGAACTTCGTGTTTCCGCCGATCTTCTTTCCAGCGACCGGGATGCCGTTAACGCTCACCGTTTCATCACCGCCGGCCTGCGGCGTGTGCAGCGCGTACGTGCCGTGGTTCGTCCAGTGCCCCTCCCAATACAAGAGCACCTGCTTCACCGTCGCGCCTGCAGGGACGGAGACGCTGAAGGAGCTCGGCGAGTTCGGGAATGGCTGCATGCCGGTCCCGGCGACGACGATTCCCGTGCCGCCCGCGACGTGGACGCTCGGGCGCCCCAGTGCCTCGCTGCCGTTTGCAAGCGTCGTCGGCGCCGACACGAACGCGGCGAAGGCGAGCGCGAAGAGCGCGAGCGTCCGCTTCCCCATCCCGGTCCTCCTCGGTCAAGGCGTCGCCCACCGCGACCCCGTCCGGATCTTGCCTTCGGCCGGCGACGCTGGGCACTGCCCGTTCGGCCAGGTACGAACGCGAGGGGCCGGCGGTGCCGGCCCCTCGCCGAGACCACATATTTATTGGTGCTACTGCTGCACGACGCCCGTGTGGATCCCGTAGAACTTGGCGGAGATCCCGGGCAGCGTCGCGATTGCCGTGTTCCCCGAGAGCGTGAAGGTCGCGCTCGGGTCGTTGCTCAGGTTCGGCGGCGTGAACTTGAAGCGGAAGTGACCCGGCTGGATCCAGTCCGTCGGCGCCGTGTCCATCGGGTGGATCTTCACGAGCTCGGACATCGTCGCCCACGTCCAGCCCGACGCCAGAACGATCCTGATCGTGGTTGCCGTGCCGCTGCGACTCATGAAGATGTCGCCGACGTCCTTCAGCTTCCGCCCGGAGACGAGGTCCAACTTGGCCGTCGTGTACGGCGTGTACATGAACCAGTTGTTCGTCCCCGGCCATTGGATGCCGTAGCCGGTCGCGGTCCCTTCAGAGGGCGACGTCGTCGTGAACATGCCGGCGTCGACCGTCCGGTTGGTCTCGCCCTCGGCGAGCGTGTAGCAGCCGGTCATGGCCGTCGCAGTGTTCGCGTCGCTGTCCTTGGCGGCGTCGGCGCCCTGGTCCTGCGGCGAGAACTGGTAGTTGGTCAGCAGGCCGAACTGCACCTTGTAGCTGCCCGGGGCCAAGTTCGAGAACAGGTAGAGCCCGCTCGAGTCGGTCGTCTGCGTCGCAAGCAGCGTGCCGCCGCAGGAGTAGAGCTTGATCGTCAGTCCCGGGATGCCCGGCTCGCCCGCATCTTGGACGCCGTTCATGTTGACGTCGTTCCAAACGAAGTCGCCGAGCGCGGCCGCCACCTTCGGCACCGACAGCGCAGCCGCACTCCAGTCAAGCGAGGCGGGCGTAGACCCGGTGCTCGCGGGGCCCGGCCCTGAGACGGCCTCGGCTGTCATCGTGCTGGCGCCCGCAGGCACGGTGACCGGGATGTTCTTCGCGTCGAACTCGAAGCCCTGGTTGCTCTGCCAGGGGTTGGCGATGAGCGTCACCGTGCTGGCCCCGTCGTTGAACGACAGCTTGAGCTGGTTCGTCCGGAACCCGGCGGCGGGATCGGGCCCCGCCAGGCTGCCCGCAATGGTGGCCAGATTCGCAAGCCGGTCGGTGGGCGCGGCTGCGAAGCTGAACGTCTGCGGGACGGTCGCGTTGAGTGGCGGGGCGAACGTGTAGAAGGCCAGGTCGTTGCCATCGCGAATCCCGATCGTCTTCGTTGGCGTGCCGTCGTCGTAGATCACCATCACGCCGGCGCCGTCGTTGCCTTGGTCGAACGGGAAGCCCGTAAGGAAGTTCGACTCGAAGTCCATGTCGTTCACCGTGAGCGTGTTCGAGCCGCTGCCCACTAGGCCGAGCGAGGTGATGTCCGCGCGATAGGTGACGTACATCTCCTCACCGTGCACCGCTCCTACGTCCTGAGTGAAGAAGCCGGTGCTGCCGCCGATCTTCGTCCCGGTGACCGAGGTGCCGTTGATGCTGATCGTGGAGTCACCGTCGATCTGCGGCGTGTGCAGGGCATACGGTCCGTGGTTCGTCCAGTGGCCCTGCCAGTAGAGCAGCACCTGCTTGACGTTTCCGGGAACGTTGAAGCTGAACGAGCTCGGCAGGTTGTAGTAGGGCTCCAGGCCCACCCCTGCCGCCATGATGTCCGTGCCGGTCGCAACGCTGACGCTCGGCGAGCCGAGCGTTTCCGTGCCATCGGCGAGCGCGCCCGACGAGCACAAGAGGGCCGCCGCGGCGGCGACCGCGGCGAACGCCGTCCATTTCCTCATCTCGAATCCTCCCTCTCGGTTCGCTCTCGGGCACACGCCCGAGACTGGCGGCAACAGTCATCGTCACTCGGCGGCCGTAGGTCCTCCACGCGCCGAAAGGCCAGAAAACGGGCGACCTGGTCAGGTGGGCAGGGCCCGGGCCGGTGTGCCCGCAACTGTTGTCCCGGCGGCAACGTCGCGTGTGACCACCGCGCCGGCGCCGACGAGGGCTCCGGTGCCGATCCGCACGCCGCCAAGGATCACGGCCCCGGAGCCGAGCGAAGCGCGGCGCTCGACCACGGTCTCCAGGAGTGTCCAGTCCTCGTCCCCCTGCAGGCGGCCGTCGTCGGTCGTGGCACGCGGGAGCTTGTCGTTGATGAAGAGCACGCCGTGACCGACGAAGACCTCGTCCTCGAGCTCGACGCCCTCGCAGAGGAAGGAGTGGCTCTGGATCTTGCAGTCGGCACCCACGACGACGCCGCGCTGGATCTCGACGAACGGGCCGATGCGCGTGCGATCGCCGATCCGGCAGCCGTAGAGGTTGACGAACGACTGCACGGCCACGTCCTCGCCGAACTCGACCCCGTCGATCAGCCGGTGCGGCGCCTCGTTGACGGGCCCGTCAGCCACCGCCGAAGTAGCGGCGGACGGAGCCGACGACGGCGTCGAGCTGCCCCGGCTCGATTCCGGGAAAGATCGGCAGCGAGAGCCCCTCCGCGGCGAGCGTCTCGCTCACCGGGAACGATCCGCGCCGGTGACCCAGGCCGGCGTATGCGGGCGACAGGTGCGGCGGCTCCGGGTAGTGGCGGCCCGTCGAGATCCCCTCGGCCGCGAGGTGCTCGGCCAACTTCTCCGGCGAGGCCGTGCGGACGACGTAGAGGTGCCACACCGGCTCGCTGCCGGCCGCGACCGGCGGCAGCCGCAGATCGCCCACGCTCGCGAGGGCCTCGGAGTAGTAGGCGGCCGCCGCGCGCCGCTCCTCGTTCCAGCCGTCGAGCAGTGGGAGCTTGCGCAGCAGCACGAGCGCCTGGATCGTGTCCAGCCGCGCCGTCCAGCCCTCGGCCTCGTGGCGGTACTTGCGCGTCTGCCCGTGCTCCCGCAGCATGCGCGCCTGCGCCGCGAGCTCGGCGTCGCTCGTGACGAGCGCACCGGCGTCTCCCAGCGCGCCGAGGTTCTTGGCCGGATAGAAGCTGAACGCGCCCGCGAGGCTGGTCGCGCCCGCGACGCGTCCGTCGCGCCTGGCGCCGTGTGCCTGGCAGGCGTCCTCGACGACCGCCAGGCCGTGCCGCTCCGCGAGCGCCGAGAGGCGTTCGAGGTCGGCGAGCTGCCCGTAGAGGTGCACAGGCAGGAGCGCGCGCGTCCGGGGGCCCACCGCGGCCTCGGCTGCCTCGGGGTCGAGGTTGTAGTCACTCTCCGAGACGTCGGCGAGCACCGGGATGCCGCCGGCCTGCGTCACCGCCTCGAGCGTCGCCACGAACGTGTCCGCCGGGACGATCACCTCGTCGCCGGGCTCGAGCCCGAGCGTCACCAGCGCCAGGCGAAGCGCGTCGAGTCCGCTCGCCGTCCCGACGCAGTGCGCGCTGCCGCAGTAGGCGGCGAACGCCTCCTCGAACTCCGCAACGGCCGGGCCGTTCGTGAACGCGCCTGTCTCGAGCAGCCGCGCGAAGTCGTCCAGCAGCGCCTCGGCGAGGCCGGCATGCGACGGCCCCAGGTCGAGGAACGGCACGCGCGTCGCGGCGCGCGGCGCGAGTGCGGGCTGGCTCACGCGCCTGCCGGCTGGAACACGAGCTCGCCCTCGCGGGCGTCCGCGTCGTCGTAGCGCGCGACCAGGTCCTCCGGCAGCGGCTCACGGTCGCTCGCACGAACGAAGTCGCGCAGCGAGGTGCCCTTTGGCTCCGAGTCGATGTTGGGCGCGCTGCGACCGTGCTCGAGGTCGCTCCGGCTGACCGTGCGGAAGTCGATGCTGTAGCGGGCGATGCCGGAGGTGTTCGGCACCGTCGAGTGCAGCTGAGCGGCGGCGAACAGGACGATCCCGCCGGCCGGCACGACGCAGCGGATCTGCGGGTCGAGCTCGATCGGCTCCTCCGGCTTCGGCTGCTTGCGAGTGTCCGACTTGATGTGCTTGGCCGCGTCCTTGCGCCCGACGCTGTTCCACTCGTAGTAGTTGAACTCGCTCGAGCCGTTCTTGACCGGCGTGTCCCAGTAGCGCGGGTGGAACGCCATCGAGCTCTCCGAGGCGATGTCGTAGATCGGCAGCCACCAGTTCAGCTGGCACATCGGCGCCGAGTACCACGTGTCGCGGTGAGCGTGATGGGCGAAGCCCACACCGGAGGTGAGGTAGCCGTCGCTCGTGACCATCCGCAGCCGCGGGACGTCCTGGTAGATGTCCTCCAGGTCGCAGCCGTAGTCCTCGATCACGTTCCGCACGAGCTCGCGCGTCTTGTCGTTGTGGATGAAGCTCGGCTTCAGGGGAGCGCAGATCTCGACGTATCGCTCCACGGGCATCGCGTACTGCGCGCGCAGCGGGTCGACATCGCCGAACCCCTCCTCGATCATCTCGCGGGCGTGGTCGCACAGCGCCTTCGAGCTCGGCCTCGGGCTGAAGACGAAGAGCTGCCCCTGGTACAGGCGCTCGCGCCGGACGTCGTCTGTTGCCGAATCGTCGATGTAGACCGTGTTCACGCCGCATCCTCCCTCTGCTCCGGAAACTGCTTCGATGCTAGTGAGGGGTCTCAGGGTCTACGCCCCCCGTCTGCACGGAACCCCCCTAGCCACTTGGCTAGCCCCTGTGTCGGCTCAGATCACGTCCAGCTCGGGGTGCAGGTCGAGCTCGGCGAGCCGCGTTGCGATCTCGTCCCGGTAGACCGGGTTCATCACGATCACGCGGCCCGGCGCCCGGCCCACGAGCGCCTCCGGCGCGACGATCGGATGTCCGGTTCCCGGCACGAACGTCCCCTGCTTGCGCGGATTCAGGTCGACGACCGCGCCCACGTGCTCGGTCCCGCGGACGAGGTTGAGGAAGGTCGTCCCTTTCGCGCCGCCGCCCCAGAGCGCGACCCCGTCGCCGTTCGTCGCCGTCAGCGTCTCGGTCCAGCGCGCCCGCTGCGCCTGGACGTCGGCGCTGAAGGAGTCGACCAGCGGGCGCAGCGCCGCCGCCTCGGCCTTCGGCAGCACCGCCCGCACTTCGGAGTCGGGAGTCGCCTCGACCCAGAGGTACTGCCCGCCGAAGGAGAAGCCGCTGTCCAGCACGCGGAGGCCAGCACGCTCGAAGAGGTAGCGCAGCGCGGCCGCCGCGAAGACGGAGCAGTGCGGGTAGATGACGTCCCAGACCGCGCGCTCCCAAAGGAGGTACTCCGCGGCCGGAACCTCGCAGTAGACGACGGCTTCGCGTTCGCCGATCGCGCGCCGGACGTCTTGCAGGAAGCCGAGCGGGTCGGCCACGTGCTCGAGCACATGGCGGAAGACGACGAGGTCGGCCTCGACCGCGGTCTGCTCGCCGTAGAGCTCGGGCACGAACCGGACGCGGCCGTTTGCCGCAGCATCCGACTCGCCGTTGTAGGTCGGGTCGAAGCCGATGCCGCGGTTGTCGCCACGCTCGCAGACGAGCGCCAGGAACTCACCCTTGCCGGAGCCGATCTCGACGACCGTCTTCCCGCGGATGCCGTAGCGCTCGACCAGCCGCTCGACGAGCTCCTCCGCGTACCCCTGGAAGACCGGCGAGAAGTGGAGCGAGTTCTCGTACTCGGCGTCGTAGTCCAGAGCGGCCGGGTCGAACTCCGGGTTCCAGATCATCGCGCAGCGGTCGCAGAACGTGAGCAGCACGTCGCCAACGGCGACTCCGGTCGCCTGCGCGCGGGTCGTCGAGCGCTGGCTCGGGTTGACCGGAACCCGCGGCAGCGCCAGGAAGGGCTCGCTTGCGGCCGCGCCGCACGCAGGGCAGGCGTTTCCACTCACACTCCCACGACCTTCGTCGCGCCGAGCCCGAGCGCCGAGAGCTGCTCGCCGATCTCCTCTATGTAGACCGCGTTCATCGCGATCACGAGCTCGGGCGGTCGCTCGCGGAGCGATTCCGGCCCGAGCACCTCGTGGCCGGTTCCGGCCAGGTACTTGCCTTGCTTGTAGGGGTTGATGTCGACTGCATAGGCGACCTCGTCGTCGGAGGCGAGCGTCGTGAGGAAGGCGACGCCCTTCGAGCCGGCGCCCCAGATCGCAACGCGGTGGCCGTCCGCGCGCGCGGCGGCGAGCACCTCGCGCCACTTCCCGGCGGTCGCGGCGAACGTGCGGCGAAAGGCCTCGACGTCCTCCCCCAGCTCCGCGGGCGTCTCCTCGAGCGGCAGCGGCTCGTCCGCCTGCGCATCGTCCGCGGCGCGCGCTTCGAGCACGATGTACTGGTCGTCGTAGTCGAGCTCGAGGTCGAGCACCCGGAAGCCCGAGCGCCGGAACAGCCGCGCGAGCGAGCCAGGGCTGAAGTAGGAGCAGTGCTCGTAGTAGACGTCCCAGAAGGCGCCTTCGCGCAGCACGCGCACGACGTCGGGCAGGTCGAACAGCACCGCCGCGTCGCGCTCTCCGATCGTGCGCCGGGCGAGCGCCATGAACTCGCCGACCGGCCCGATGTGCTCGAGCGTATGCCGGCAGACGAGCGCGTCGCACGGGATGTCCGCGTAGCGCTCCGAGTACAGGTCGGCGATGAAGCGCATGCGCCCGGCCGCCTCGCTCGCGAGCCGCTCCTCGACGAAGGCGGGGTCGATCCCGACGCCGCGGTTCGGGCCGAGCTCGCAGAGCAGCGAGAGGAACTCGCCCTTGCCGCAGCCGATCTCGAGCACGTCCTTGCCGCGCAGGTCGTAGCGCTCGATCCAGCGCCGCGCGAGACGCTCGAGAAACTCGCGGAAGCGCGGCGAGAAGCCCTGGGTCTCCTCGTAGGCGACGCCGTAGTCCTGCAGCGCCGGGTCGTAGGCGGTGTTCGTGATGAAGCCGCAGCCGGAGCAGAAGGCGAGCCGCAGCGTGCCCGTCGGGAACGCGAGCGCCTCCTCCCTCGTCTCGACCAGCCGGCAGCTGTGCACCGGCACGCCCTCCAGCTCGTGGAAGACCTCCAGGCCCGCGGCGCCGCAGCTCGGGCACGTGCCCGCGACAGGCTCCCTCACCTCACGGGCCGTGGCTGGGACGGCGCTCATACGACCTGCGGCTCGGGAACCGGGACGATGAAGCGCCCGCCGCGGCGCACGAACTCCGCCTGCTGCTCGAGCACCTCGTCGCGGTAGTTCCAGGCGAGCAGGAGCACGTCTTCCGGCTGCTCCTCGAGCAGCGCGCCGACGTCGCGGATCGGCAGGTGGGTGCCGGGCATGTGCAGCCCGTGCTTGTGGACGTTGCGGTCGACGACGAAGTCGACGAGCTCGGGGCCGATCCCGGCGTAGTTGACCAGCGTGCTGCCCTTCGCGGCGGCGCCGTAGGCGGCGATCGAGCGGCCGGCGGCCTTGCGCGAGTGCAGCAGCTCGAGCAGCGAGGCGCGGATCCCGGCGACGCGCTCGCCGAAGCGCTCGTAGTAGGCGAACTCCGTCAGGCCCTGCTCGCGCTCGGCTTCGAGCCAGGCGCGAGCCGACTCGGAGACGGCGTCTCCGTGCGCGACGTGCCAGCGGAGCGTTCCCCCCTGCAGCGAGGGGAAGTGCTCGACGTCCACGAGCGCCAGGCCGTGCCGGCGCATCAACGCGTCGACGGCGCTGCAGGAGAAGTAACAGAAGTGCTCGTGGTAGATCGTGTCGAACTCGCAGTGGTCGATCAGGTCCTTGACGTAGGTGTTCTCGATCGTCGCCACGCCGTCGTCGGCGAGCAGGATCGAGAGCCCCTCGACGAAGCTGTTCAGCGTCGGCGTGTGCGCCAGCACGTTGTTGGCCACGATCAGGTCGGCGCGCCGGCCCTCGGCCACCAGCCGCCGCGCGAGCCTGGCGTCGAAGAACTCCTGCAGCGTCGGGACGCCGACCGCCTCCGCCGCACGCGCCTGGTCGGGCGCCGGGTCGATCCCGAGCACGGGGACGGCGCGCTCGGCGAAGTTCCGCAGCAGGTAGCCGTCGTTCGAGGCGAGCTCGACCACGAGCGAGCGCTCGTCCAGCGCGCGCTCGCCGATCATCCGTTCGGCGTAGGCACGCGCGTGGCGCATCAGCCCTTCGGAGTAGGACGAGAAGTAGAGGTAGTTGTCGACGAACAGCTGCTCGGGCGGGACCTCCTCGAGGATCTGCACGAGCGAGCAGCCCGGGCAGAAGGCGACGTCGAGCGGGAACCGCGGCTCGTCGCCGACCAGCTCGTCCGGCCGCAGCAGCGCGTCCGGCAGCGGCAGCTCCCCGAGTGAGAGGAAGACGCGGAGGCCGTCGCCGCCGCAGGAGCGGCACGTGCTCACGAGACGGCCTCGACCGCCGCCGGCCGGAGATCGTCGTCGAGGCGCCCGAGCGCCTGCTGCTCCTTCACGCGCTTGATGCGGAGGAAGCGCGAGCTCTCGAACTCCTCGAGCGTGATTCCCTCGCGCAGGTAGGCCTCGTAGAGCTCCTGGATGCCGAGCGGTGCCGTCCACTGCGGCTGGAACGCCGGCAGCGTCGCGGCGATCTTCTCGCAGTCGACGCGGTAGCAGCGCGTGTCGGGCTGGCCGCCCTCGGCGTAGACGACCCGGCTGCCCTCGACCGTCGCCTCGACGAGCTCCGCGATCTCGCGGACGCGGAAGTTCTCGTCGGTCTGGCCGACGTTGAACGCCTCGCCGTGGACGAGCTCGCGCGGCGCCTCGAGCGCGGCCAGGAATGCCCGCGAGATGTCCTCGATGTGGACGATCGGCCGCCAGGGGCTGCCGTCGCTCTTGATCAGCACTTCGCCCGTCGTGACCGCGTAGCCGACGAGGTTGTTGACGACCAGGTCGCCGCGCAGGCGCCGCGAGACACCGTATGCGGTCGAGCTGCGCAGGTACGTCGGGCTGAACGAGTCATCGGCGAGCTCCGCCAGGTCCTGCTCGGCGAGCAGCTTCGAGCGGCCGTACGGCGTGACCGGGTTCCAGTCGGCCGTCTCGTCGAGGAAGTCGTCCCCCGCCGCGCCGTAGAGGCTGCAGGAGGATGAGAAGAGGAACCGCTCCACGCCGGCGGCCTTCGCCGTGCGCGCGAGGTGCGTGGCTCCGTGGCGGTTGATGTCGTAGGTCGTCTCGGGCCGGTAGTCGCCGAGCGGGTCGTTCGAGATCGCGGCGAGGTGGACGACCGCGTCGAAGCCGCGCAGGTCGTCGGGCTCGACGTCGCGGATGTCCTTGCGGATCTCCGGCGGTGGCTCGCGGTCGGCCCCGAACAGACAGCCGTCGTAGAGGTAGCTGTCGAGCCCCGTCACCTCGTGCCCCGCCCCTTCGAAGAGGGGAACGAGAACGCTGCCGATGTAGCCGTCGTGCCCCGTGACGAGCACCCGCATTGGCCCACTGCTCCTTTGTTCGTCGTGAATCGGCACGCCGCCGTGCCCGCTTTCGATGCTAGTGAGGCCCCTGCGCGCCTACGCCCCTCCCGCGCACAGGCCGCCGGGACCGGATCTAGCCGTCTGGCTAGGTGGCAACCAGGAGCGACCGCGCGGGATCCCAGACGCGCCAGGGAGCGCCGTCGTCCCAGAGCTCTTCGAGCAGCTTGCGGTCGCGGAGCGTGTCCATGCACTGCCAGAAGGACTCGTGCCGGTACGCCATCAGCTGGCCCTCGCGGGCGAGCGTCTCGAGCGGCTCGCGCTCGAACGCCGTCTCGTCGCCCTCGATGTAGTCGAAGATCTCCGGCTCGAGCACGAAGAAGGCGCCGTTGATCCAGCCCTCGCCCAGCTGGGGCTTTTCCGAGAAGTCGCTGATCGCGTCGCCGTCGAGCTCGAGGTGCCCGAAGCGCGCCGGCGGGCGCACCGCGGTCAGCGTGGCGAGCTTGCCGTGGGAGCGGTGGAACTCGAGCAGGCGCGGGATGTCGATGTCGGCCACGCCGTCGCCCCAGGTGAGGAAGAACGTCCCGTCGGAGAGGTGCGGCGCGAGTCGCTTGATGCGGCCGCCCGTCGCGGTGTCGTGGCCGGTGTCGACGAGATCGATCGTCCAGTCCTCGTGCCCGTTGCCGTTGCGCGAGACGCGGCCGTTGCCGAGCTCGACGCGCAGGTCGCTGTGCAGCGAGGCGTAGTCGAGCATGTAGCGCTTGATCACCTCGCCCTTGTAGCCGAGCGCGATCACGAAGTCCTCGAACCCGAAATGGGAGTAGATCTTCATGATGTGCCAGAGGATCGGGCGCCCGCCGATCTCGACCATCGGCTTCGGCTTGACCTCGGTCTCCTCCGAGATCCGGCTACCGACGCCGCCCGCGAGGATCGCGACCTTCATGGCGCCACGACCTCCGCCGCGCGCGCGTTCCTTTCACGCCGGCGCTTGATCCGATCGACGAGGCGCCTGCCAAGCACGCTGGCGCCGAGCAGGCGCCACGCTCCGGGTTCGATCAGCACCCTGCGCTCCATCCTCGCGCATCTGGCGAGCGTGGCGATGGTGCTCCCGAGCCGGCGTTCGGGCAGCGTGGCGTGGCCGGCGTAGTTGACCAGTTGCGACGCGAAGGCGCGTTCTGCCGACTTGCGCAGAGCCGCGGGGTCGTCGAGGCGGGCGGCGTGCTCCCGCAGGAACCGCAGCTTCACGTCGTGGATGTTCCGGATCGTCTCCAGATCCTGTACGTATCCCCCGCTCGTGACGCGGGCGTTGGCGGAGGTGTATGAGCTCGTGTGGATGCGCACGGTCGCGATCGGCCTCGCGACGAAGGCGACGTCCCAGTCCAGTGCCAAGCGGAGCCAGTGGCCGAACTCCGTCGCCGGGTAGTCGCGTGGATCGAGCGGAATCCCCTTCAGTGCCGCCGTGCGGTAGAGCACCGTTGTCGCGTGGATGCGATGAGATGCGGCCAGCGCGCGGCGAATGAACTCGGCGCCGATCTCGACGGCGTCGCCCTCGCGGCCGGTCATGTCGTGCACCGGCGCGACGACGAGGCCCTCCTGCTCGATGCGCGCACGCCCGTGGACTATCCCGAGCCCCGGGTTGCGCTGCAGCACCGGCAGGAGCGTCTCGATCGCGTCCGGGACGAGCGCGTCGTCGTCGGGGACGATCAGGAAATACTCCGTCGAGATCTCGTCGACGCACAGGTTGTAGTGCTCGTTCAGCTCGAGCGTGTGCGGCCGGCGGACGTACTGCAGGCGCTTGTCCTCGAAGCCGGCGACGATGGACGGCGTCTCGTCCCTCGAGGCGTTGTCGGCGACCACGACGGTGAAGTCGCGATGGGTCTGCGCGAGCACGCTCTCGATCGCACCAGCGAGCCAGTGCGATCGGTTGAGCGTCGGGATCACGACGGTGACCCGCGGACGCTCGGATGTGTTCTCCACCAGTCTCATCACCTGTGCGCACCGTCGTGGCCGCAGCACGAAGCTAGGTAAGAGCCCCGCGAGGACGCGACCCACGATCGGATAGGTCATTCCGGAGCGCTCCCCAACCCCTCGCCGAATGGCTAGGTTCGCACTCGCCATGCCGCCCGAACGGGGATAAATCGAGGCAGTGGCCGCCGATAGCGTCCGTCGCGTGTGCGGGATCTGTGGCGTGGTGCAGGTGGGGGGCGAGCCTCGGCAGGTCGTCGACCCCGCTCTGCTCGACGAGATGACGGACGTGATGACGCACCGCGGCCCGAACGACCGCGGCACGTACCAGTCGGACGGCGTCGCGCTCGGGGTACGGCGGCTGAGCATCGTCGACGTCGAAGGCGGGCACCAGCCGATCGCCGACGAGTCCGGTGCCATCTGGGCGATCCAGAACGGCGAGCTCTACAACCACGCAGACGTGCGCGAGTCGCTCGCCGCGCGCGGGCACCGGTTCACGACGCGCTGCGACACCGAGATCCTGCCGCACCTCTACGAAGAGCACGGGCCGCGCTTGGCCCAGCAGCTGCGCGGGAAGTTCGGGCTCGCCGTCTGGGACGGCCGCAACCGGACGGCAGTGATCGCGCGCGACCGACTCGGGGTGAAGCCCCTCTACTACGGCCGTGCCGGCGATTTACTCGTCTTCGCGTCGGAGCTCAAGAGCCTGCTCGCATCGGGCCTCTTCAGCGACGCGCTCGACTTCGAGGCGATCGACTCGTACCTCACCTTCGGCTTCTTCCCGGCGCCCCGGACCCCCCTCGCCGAAGTGTCGAAGCTGCTGCCCGGCCACGCGCTTGTCGTCGACCCCGCGGGCGTCCGCGTCGAGCAGTACTGGAGCTACCCGCAGCCCGTGCCGGAGCGCGACAGGCCGCTGGAGGACACGGTCACCGGGCTCGTCGACTCCCTCGAGGACGCCGTGCGCTCGCGGTTGATGAGCGATGTCCCGCTCGGGGCGATGCTCAGCGGCGGTCTCGACTCGAGCCTCGTGGTCGCCCTGATGGCGCGCAACATGACCGAGCCGGTGAAGACCTTCTCGGTTGGCTTCGTCGAGGACGGCGACATGAACGAGCTCCCGGACGCGCGACTTGTGTCGAATGCGCTCGGCACCGACCACCACGAGCTCGAGCTCTCGGTGTCCGACGCCGCCGTCGACCTGGCTGAGCTGACCTGGTACATGGACGAGCCGCTGGCCGACCTCTCGGCCCTGGGCTTCCGCGCACTCTCCGAGCTCGCGGCACGGCACGTGACGGTCGCGCTCTCCGGTCAGGGGGCCGACGAGCTGTTCGGCGGTTACGCGAAGCACAAGGCGGCGGCCGCGGCGGCTCTCTGGCGCCGAGTCCCGGGACCCGCCCGCGCCGCCGCGACCTCTGTCGCAATGCGTGGCCCGAGCCGGTTCCGGAGCCCGGCGCGCACTCTGGCTGCCCCCGGGACGGTCGAGCGCCTGCTGGCGATGAGCGGCAAGGTCGGCGACGACCTGCGCAGCGAGCTCTACCGTGGGCCACTGGCGGAGCTCGACGGTGGAGCCGCACGCCGCGCCGTGGAGTCCCGCCTGAACGGTGGCCTGGTGGACGACCCGCTGCCCGCCACGCTCTACATCGACGCCCAGCTCGCGCTCGTCGACGACATGCTCCATTACTTCGACCGCGCCTCGATGTCGCACTCGCTCGAGGTGCGCGTGCCGTTCCTCGATCACCACTTCGTCGAGTACTGCGCGACCATCCCGCCAGAGCTGAAGGTGCGACGCTTCAAGACGAAGTACGTGCTCAAGCGCGCCGCCAAGGGACTGATCCCCGACGAGGTGATCGACAAGCGCAAGATCGGCTTCTTCGCCGCCTCGGTCGACCGCTGGTTCACGGCGCAGACGGACGGCGTCATCTCGGACTACCTGCTCGCACCGGCTCCCCGCTACGCCGAATTTCTCGACCGCGGTACGGTTTCCGACCTCGTCTCCGGTCACGCGACCGGGACTGATCGCAAGAGCGGGCGCCTGTTGCTCGCGCTCCTGATGCTCGAGGTCTGGCTTGCCGAGTACCTGCCCCGCGCGCGGGCACGACGAGAGGTCGCGGCAGCGTGACGCTCAGCTACGCCGTCGTCACGCCGGTCTGCGATGAGGCGCGCAACTTGCGCCGGCTGCACGGCGCGCTGGCCGCCCAGACCTTCCGGCCTCTGCGCTGGGTGATCGTCGATACCGGCTCGAGCGACGACTCGGTCGCGGTGGCACAGGAGCTCGCCCGGACTGACGCCTGGATTACTGCCACGACGCTGGAGGCCAAGCCACTCGAGCGAGGCGGCCCGATCGTGGAGGGATTCGAGCGCGGCCTCCGGTTTGTGCCGGCCGAGGCGGACGTGATCGTCAAGCTCGACGCCGACGTGACGATGGAGCCGGACTACTTCGCCTCGCTCCTGGCGGCGTTCGAGGTCGACGACCGGCTCGGCATCGCCAGCGGAACCGCGTTCGAGCTGGACCGCGGCGAGTGGCGCCACCGGTTCTTGACCGGCGACGCGGTCTGGGGTGCCGCCCGCGCGTACCGCAGGGCCTGCCTCGCGCAGATCGGCCCGCTCGAGCGGCGCATGGGCTGGGACGGAATCGACGAGATCCGCGCTCAGCTCCGGGGCTGGGAGACGCGGACGCTGCTCGAGCTCCCCTTCAGGCATCACCGGGCCGAGGGCCAGCGCGACGGTGCTCGCTGGCGAGCCTGGGCGGCCCGCGGCCGCGCCGCCCACTACATGGGCTACCGCACCTGGTACCTGACGTTGCGCGCCATCCACCACACGCGCCACGAGCCGGCCGCGCTCGCGATGCTGTGGGGATTCGCGGCCGCGGCCGCGGGTCGGCAGGAGGTCGTCGCCGACCCGGCCGTCCGAGCACATCTGCGCCAGTCTCAGCGGCTGAGCAACCTCCGCACTCGCCGCCGTGAGGCGCTGGGAGCGTAGATGCACGAACGGCGCACCGATGTGCTTCTCGTTTGCACCGGCGGCGGCCACCTGCTCCAGCTCTCGTCGCTCCGCGAGGCGTGGGACGGATACCCACACGCCTGGGTCGTGGCCAGTTACGAAGGCAGCGACGTTGCGTCCTTACTTGCCGGAGAGCGCGTCTACCGTGCTTACGCGCCGGCCAACCGAAGCGTGAAGAACCTCCTCAGGAACCTCGTCCTCGCTTGGCGCCTGCTGCGACGGCTCAGGCCGCGCGTCGTCGTCACAACGGGCGCCGCCGTCGCGGTTCCGTTCGCGTGGACAGCCCGGCTGCGCGGCGTTTCGATCATCTACGTCGAGAGTCTCGCGCGGGTGGGGCGCCCCTCGCTGAGCTGCCGCCTGGTCGCACCGCTGGCCGATCGCGTCTTCGTGCAATGGCCCGAGCTCCGTCGCGCACTGCCGAGCGCGCGCTACGCGGGAACCGTTTTCTCAGGCCCATGATCCTCGTAGCGGTCGGCGCAAGTCAGTTCCCCTTCGATCGCCTCTTGTGCACGGTGGATGCGCTGGACGGCGAGGAAGAGGTCGTCGTGCAGCACGGTGCCTCCGAGGTGAGGCCGACCGGAGCGCGTTGCGTGTCGTTCCTGCCGTTCGCGGAGCTCAAAGAGCTCGTCTGCGAGGCGCGGGTCGTGGTCACCCACGGCGGCGTCGGCTCGATCCTGCTGGCTCTCGCGAACGGCAAGCGGCCCTACGTTGTGCCGCGCCGACGGGCCTTCGGGGAAACGGTCGACGACCACCAGTTGGAGTCGTCACGACGCTTCGCCGAGGCCGGCCTCGTCACCCTCGTCGAGGATCCGGAGAGTCTCGCCGAGACGATTGCGCACACCAACGACCACGGCGCCGTGCGAGCCCACGAGGGAACAAGCGCGCTCGCAACCGCGCTCCGGGCGGAGATCGCGGAGCTGGCCGGTCCGCCGCGGAAGGAGATTCAATGATCGCCGTCATCGTCCTCACGCATGAGCGTGTTCACCTGCTGCGCCAATGCGTGGAGCGCGTCCTCGAGCGGACGTCCGGGCTCACGACCGAGATCGTGATCTGGAACAACGGCTCGACTGACGGCACGCTCGAGTACCTCGAGTCGCTCACGGACCCGCGCATTCGGGTGGTGCACCACCCCGAGAACATCGGCCAGAACGCGTATGCCGAGGCATGCGGCCTCACGAGCGCGCCGTATGTGATCGAGCTCGACGACGACATGATCGACGCACCACCGGAGTGGGACCGCCGGCTCTTCGATGCGTTCGAGCGGCTTCCAGAGGTGGGTTTCCTGGCGGCGAGCCTCGTCGACAATCCGCACGACCAAGCGTCGCAGATCATGCATCACGAACGTGTGCACGAGTACAGGACGGTCGAGGAGAACGGCGTAACCCTGCTGCGCGGCCCGGTCGGCGGCGGGTGCGCAATCACGTCGCGAGAGCTGCTCGACCGAGTCGGCGGCTTCCGCCAAAAGCGCGGCCAGATCTTCTGGCTCGAGGACGAGGCCTACATCCGCGACATCGAGCAGCTTGGCTACTCGGCCGCCTTCTTGAAGGACCTCCAGCTGTTCCACGCCGGCGGCAGCTTCTACGCCGCCGAGCCCGAGGCGAAGCACGAGTACTGGCGCGCCTACTGGATGCGCGAGATCCGGAAGAACCGCGTCAAGCGAGCCTTGCGCCGCATTCCGTTCGTCGGAAGCGTGGGCGAGCGCCGGGGCTGGCTCGCGATCAGCGAGACGCCGGAGCTCTGATCAGCGCGGCAGGCGCCGCTCGTCTGAGCCCGCGTCGCAGGTCGCGTTCTGGGGCCGGCGCTGACGATCGAAGTCACGGCCCGGGCATCCGCCCACTGCCGACGCGGGCACGGCGTTGTCGGCAGCCGTCGAGCGTCTCTTCACGAGGTGGAAGTCGAATCCGCTGCCACTCCTCGGGTTTACATAGGGGAGGCTGGCGCCGACGATCCGGTCGGTGGCGCCGCAGCGGCCCCGGCGATAGTCGCTGCTCCAGCGGTTGTAGGCGTACTTCACACGCTGGTCACAAGTTCCGGAGTACATGAGCAGGTTGGCTGTGACCTGGACGTCGTCGAATACGCAGCTCGGGATCTCCCCGACCTCGATTCCGGTGTTCCGCTGGAACGAGTTGAAGCGCACGCGGACGCCGCGGTAGCCATGCGGTGAGTTGCCGCACCACGCGAGGACGACGGCACCGGCCCGCGCACGTTGCGCGCCGCGCGGATTCTCGTCCCACGGCGTGTCGAACCAGTTGTTCTCGATGGTCAGGTTCTGGTGGCCCATGGCGGCCGCATCCGGCCCGGAGATCGTCGAGAAGATGTCGAACAGCGCGCAGTCGCGGAACCTGGATCGGCGAATTGTGACGTTCTTGCCGGCGTTGATGTACATGCACTCCCAGTGGCAATCGGCGCCGTCTTGGAAACAACTCCGGTCGAAGCGGAGGTCGTGGAAGGTGGCCCCGTCGATGACCACGTTCGTCGAGACGTCGAGCTTGTTGTTTCCACAGACGTTCTCCGTCCGCGAAAGAGCAATCACGCTGCAGGGACCGTAGTCGCCGCCCGCCACCGTCAGGTGGTCGGCAAACCAGCTGTCGACCGACCCGGCGTCCATGTGCACGAGCCGAATGAAGCGAGAGCCGGGACCGACGAAGATTCCGTATTGGTTCCCTGCCGCTGGCTGGGTGCCTTTCCTCGCCGTCTGCATGCCGATCAGCGTGATGTTGCGCGGGCCAAGCTTCGCCTCGCCGCCCGAGCCGAAGCCGATCCCCGCCACGACCACCCGCTCTCCCGCGACCGGGCGGAACACGATGTTCGGCGCCCGCTTGCCGGGAGCGGCCACGATCTCCTGGGCCGGATACTGCCCACCAGCGACTTCAACGATTTGGCCGGGGCGCGCAACGCGGTACGCTCGGTTGAAGCTTGCGCATGCGGCGCGCCTCGACTTGCACGACCTGCTGTCAGAACCGGTCGGAGCGACGAAGACCGACGGCGCTCTCTTCGCCAACCTGACCGCCTGGGACGATCCCGCCGCAGTCGCGGTCATCCCGACGGTGAGGACGGCCACGCCGAAGAGCACGGCGCGCCAAGCGCGAGTTGCCGCAGGGGTCGCAAGCATCGGAGGAGTTTAGAGACGGTCCAAGACGGGGTTCCGCAGACTAACCGATTCCGCACGAACTAGCCGCAAGGCTAGGTCGTCCTCTGGCTCTCTGCACGTTGGCACACGTGCCTGCCGCAACCTACGCTCCTGACGAGATGGCTTGCGGCGCCCATACGCCTCACGTCAGCGTCATCGTGCCGGTTCGAGACGGTGCCAACGACATCAGGGAGTTGCTCGAGTGCCTCGAGCGGCAAACGCTCGCGCACGAGGCATTCGAGATCGTGATCGGCGACGACGGCTCAACGGACGGCGGCACAACCGCGGTCGTGACCGAGGACGGGCACGTCCGCGTCGCGGCGGGCCCGCCTGCGAACTCCTACGCCGCGCGGAACCGCGCGATCGCGGCCGCTCGCGGAGAGGTACTCGCCTTCTGCGATGCCGACTGCCGTCCGGAGCCCGCCTGGCTCGAGCGCGGGCTCGCTGAGCTCGCGCAGACGGACCTCGCTGCCGGGCGGATCCGCTTCGACGTTCCCGAGCACCGTACCGTGTGGACACTGGTGGACATGGACGGATCGAAGAACCACGAGCTCCAGGTACGCTTCGGTGTCGCCGAAACGGCCAACCTCTTTCTGCGGCGCGAGCTGTTCGACGCCGTCGGCGGTTTCGAGGAGCAAGTGCCCGAATACGGCGACTACGACTTCGTGGAGCGTTGCATCGCAACCGGTGCACGTCTGACGTACGCACCGAGCGCAATCGTCTCGCACCCGGCCCGCACCTCGGGCAGGGCACTGCTTCGGGCCTTCTGGAAGTACAACCACGGCTACGGGATGCGCGAGGGTCGTGCCAGGCGGGTCCCTGAGGGCATGTGGTTCCGGTCCTGGGTCCCGCTTGTGCAACCGATTCGCGGACGTCTGCGCGCCGGTTGCTCGCTCGGCCCGGACCGGCAGTGGTTGCGCGCCAACGGCGTCGAACCGACTCGTACCGAGACCATTCGCGCATTGCTCGTGATGTACGTCTTGGTTCCGTACCTCCGTAGCGTCGCGCAGACGGTCGGCTGGCGAGAGGGGCGCCGTTTGAAGCCCCTCACGGAGCACAAGCTGGCGATGCCCTAGTCGCGAAGCCGGGCTTCAGTATCCCTCGAACGCCCCCGCGTCGCAGGAGCCTCCGAACGGGCGTGCATCGCCGTCGCGATCGATTGACCCAAGAGCCCCGGTGCAGTACGACCCCGTCGGAGACTCGCCTTTGTCGAGCACTGCGGATCCCGGCAACGGACGGAAGTTCGCGTCCAAGCCGAGCGCATTTGCCTCGTAACGTTGGCCGTTGACCCACGACTCGTTTGCCGCCTCGCCCGCGCAGACTCGCGGGTCCAGGTCCCACTGCCAGACGTTGCGCACCCACGTGGTGCCGGGGGTGCAGGCGCTCGTGTTGGCCGACTTCGGCCCGATGTTCCCGGTCCACAAGATGCTGCTCCCGGCACCGCAAGAGCTCAGGCGCTCCTGGGAAAAGGTGTTGTAGGCGAAGACGAAGTTGGTACACGCGCCGCCGCCGAAGTCGATGTTGTAGGCGCCGTGCCCCTTCCCGAAGACGCTGTTCCGGACGGTCACGTTCCTCGGCTGTGATCTCCCTGCCCCCGGGTAGGTGATGAACACACGAGCCGTGTTGTCGTCGCTGCCGGGCAGGAAGGTCACGCGGTCAAGCAGGACGCCGCTCACGTTCTGGTCGATCCGGACGCTTTCGAGGTGGTACACGTCGCCGCTTCGGCACGCGCCCTGGCCGGGAGTGCAGATGTGCTGCGGCTCGATGACGACGTTGATCACCGCGAGGTTCGTGTTCGGGTCGGACTCGTCGTCGTTGTAGATCAGGATCGGCTCGGGCGTTGTCCCAACGAAGGATCCGCGCGTGTTGAAGTTGCCGCTCGTGCTCTCGAGCAGCCGCGAGTCGCGCCAGGTTGAGTTGTCGCCGCCGATGAAGATGAACGGCATGTCGCCCCCGACGTCGACGTTCGAGACGACGACGTTCCCGCCCAGGCTCAGGCCGCGCAGCTGGGTGTCGTGCTGCGTGACGACGACCGTGCCGTCCTGCCCGATCACCTGGATGGTCGGAGTCTTCGTGCCCCCGACCGCCTGCTGGCCGTTGTAGTTGCCGGCCCTGATCCGAATCGTGTCGCCTCCCTGTGCGGCGGTGTAGGCCGCGGAGAACGACCCGCACGCCTGTGCATCGACGTACAACCCGGCGGTCGCTTGCCTCGAGCATGAGCCACCGTTCAGGTCGACCCACACGTTCGCGTCGCCCTCGGGCGGAGGCGGAGGCGGAGGCGGCGGCGGAGGCGGAGGCGGCGGCGGCGGCGGCGGCGGAGGCGGCGGCGGCGGAGAGCCGCAAGCCGCAGCAGCGATCGTCGCAGTGGCCCGCGAGGAGACGTTTCCGAGCGCATCGACTGCTTCGACCCCGTAGAGGTGCGACTCCGCGCACGTCAAACCGCTCACGAGCCACTCGTCGGGCCACCCGCCTGCGGATCCGGGGCCTTCTCCGAGCTTGACGCCGTCACGGTAGACGCGATAGAGGACGGGCAGTCCCGTCGAGGCATTCCACGCGAGCATGAACGATGTCTGCGTCAGCGTCCCGGATTTCGCGTGAAGGTTCCCCGGCATGCCGGGACCAGGCGGCGGTGGAGGTGGCGGCGGAGGAGCGACCACGCAGGCGTTCGTCGCTACCGCTAGGGCCGTGCGGGTCGAAGCGTTCGCGGAGACGTCCATCGCCTCGACCGCGAATGTGTAGCTCTTGCCGCAGAGGAGTCCGGTGAAGGTGTAGCTCGTTGCCGACGTCGAGTCGACAAGCGTGCCATCACGGTAGAGGCGGTAGCCGGCGACGACCCCACCCGAGCCACCCCAACCAAGCGTGACCGAGCTCGTCGAGGTGGCCGTCGCCACCAGACCGGTGGGCGGAAGCGGCGGCTGCACGTCCGCGCCGAGCGGCGTATACGTCGCGTAGACGCTCAGACGCATGTCGCTCGTGCCTGACGGGCCGAAGGGATTGCTGGTCCCACCGATGAACACATCGGAGTTCTGTCGCGTCGCGTTCGTGGCCGGCGTCGCCCCGACCCGTGCGACATGACCGGTCTTGCCGGTCTGGAGCCCGAGGTAGTAGCTGCCGGGCGCGAGCGTCAGGAGCGGCTTTACCGGGAGGGTCACCCAGTGCCCCTTCGAGCGCCTCGAGACCGTGGTCGCACGGGTGGCGGTCAGTCGCGCCCCCGGAGAGCCGCCCGCGTCCGCGAAGACGACGAAGCGCACCAGCTGCCAGCGCCCCTTGCCGCCCCCGAATCCGTCGAGGAACACGGAGATGCTCTGGACGGAAGCACGCGTGGAGAGCGTGAAGCGCGAGACGCGCTTCGTGTCTCGCATGAGGACGCCGCGCATCGCGCCGACGGTCTGGTTCCCGAAGCGAGCCTTGGTGGCGTGCGGGGCGCGGTACGACGCGTCGGCACCAACGGCCGTTGCAAAGACAACGAGCAGGGCTGTGAGTATCGAGAGGGACGTTCGGCGGCTGTCCATCGGGCGCTCCTAGCGGCGTTAGTCGCCCGGAGCCGCACCGGGCGTTGCGAGTTGCTTGCTGCTGCCCTATCGGAGATCCGCGCGATGAAGTTGTCCCCCAGAGGAGGGACTGCGCCGCCCGTTCAGTGGCGCGTGCCGGCAAACGCGAGCACGCCTGTCTGGAGGCGCGGGTCCCGCGGAGGCACTACTTCGTGGATAAGCGGCTCGAAGCGCTCGAGCCATGGAGCAACATCCTCGAGGCTCAGACGGAGCGGATGACCCTCCTCGAACCACTCGTAGTCGCGGCGTCCAACCGACGCAGGGTCGGCGACATCCTGCCCGAAGACGAAGAAGCCGCCTGGGCGGAGGAGATCGGTTGCGACGTCCAGGCAGCGCGGGGCGTCGCGGACGTGGTCGAGAACGTTGATCAGCACAACGACGTCGAACGATCCCGGTGAGAACGGGCACTCCTCGATCGGATGTGCGTCGATCTCCACCGCCCCCGCTCGATGCGCGCGGGCGAGCCACCGATTGCGAAAACCCAGGTAATCGCGGGCGAGTGGATCGCTGCAGACGACGCGCTTCGCGGTGCGCCCTTCGAGAATCAGACGAGTGTTCGTATACGGACCGCAGCCCAACTCGATGTAGGCGCCGACGTCTTGGGGAAGGAAGCTGTACCCGTCGAACTGATCACGCCACCACAAGTTCCAGTCGTCTCCCGTCGACCGACGCGAGCCGGTGGCGGCGAGGATCGGCCCGAGGACGCTGAGGACGATGCGCTTGGGCAGCGACCGTTGCTGGTCGCGCTGCCAAAACGCGAGCTCCCAAGCCTGAGCGCGTCGCCAGCGTTCGTCGTCGACGGCCAGGCTGCGTCGTGGGGACTCACGGTCGGCGCTCATCGGCGTGCGACAGACTGTTCGTACGCGTCCGCCAGACGAGACCCGGCCGCCTCCCAAGTGAAGGTCTGTGAGCGGGCGAGCGCGCCTTCCCGCAAACGCTTCAGCAAGGTGCGATCACGAAAGACCGTGGTGATGTGCTCGGTCAGAGCGGCAACGTCCCCCGCCGGATGCACCAATGAGTCGACGCCGTCCGTACAGACCCCGCTGGTGGCGTCGGAGACGAGCGCGACGCAGCCGCAGCCCAGCGCCTCGCTGCACGCCAGGGCAGATCCCTCCTCGAGGCTCGGCAGCACGAAGATGTCGCTGGAGCGCATCAAGTCGGCGACATCTTCCCGGTGGCCAAGAACGTGGACGCTCGGATGCGACAGCAGCGAGTCGAGCTTCTGCTCATAGGTCGGGAGAATCGCGCCGGCGACGAGGAAGCGCCCCTCTCTGGAGGTCGGCGACGCAAGCCACGCCTCGAGCGCGAAGTGAAGGCCCTTGCGTACCGCCGCGACACCAACGAAGAGTGCCGTGAAAGGATGGCCGCCGTTCGGAGACGCCGCTGGTGGATGGAATCGCCGCCGGTCGAACCCATAGATGTGGCGCACCAGCTTCTCCCGCGGCACTCCCTGGTCGACGAAGGTCTGCACGACGAAGTCGGAGGGGCAGAGGAGCGCGTCGGCGAGCTCGTATTCCGCCTCTTCCTTGCGCAAGACGTCCTCGTTGTACGCGTGCTCGTGATCGGGTGGCAGCGGCACCCCGATCCGCTCGCACTCCGCGCGAACGACCTCGTAGGCGAAGCGGGTATGCGCGTTCGGCCGCTCGAGCACGGTCGGGATGCCGAGCGCCTTCGCAGCCCGAAGCGTCTCGAGCGCGCCCAGCGGCCAGGTGTGGATGAGGTCGATCTCGCCGGAAAGGCCCGGCAGGCGCCGCGCGACGATGCGGTCGTGGACCGCGAGTGCGCGGTGCTGTCCGACCAACCGGAAGGGAACCCGAAACTTGCCGCGCGCCAGAGTCGGCTCGACGCGAACCTCGGGCGGCAGCTCGCGCTGCACCGAGGCAGGGGCGGCGATCACGTCCACCCCCTCGTCAGCGAGACCGGCGACCTGGTGCCACGCAGTGTCGCAGATACGCCCCGCACCGATCTTGTGCGGAAAGCTGTACAGAACCCTCATCGCCACCTTCCGAACGTAACAGCGGCGCTGGAGCCCGGTCACTAGCCGAGTGGCTAGGTCAGCACAAGGCACCGCGACGCGCGGCGGGTCGTCGGCTACCGTCCGGCGGATGGACGCCGTTGACGTCGTCGTCGTCTCCTTCAACAGCGAGGAGACGCTGCGGGCCTGTGTCGAACCTCTTGTCGGCCTTGCCGGCGTCACCGTGATCCTCGTCGACAGTGCGTCCGGGGACGCGAGCGTCGAGAGCGTCTCGGATCTTCCGATCCGCATCGAGCGCCTGCCGGAGAACAACGGCTTCGCGTTTGCGTGTAACCGCGGCTGGACGCTCGGCAACGCTCCGTTGGTGCTATTCCTCAACCCGGACGCGACGATCGACACGCCGTCGCTCGAGCGACTTGCCGGCGCCGCGCGCGACCCTCGGGTGGGCGCGGCTGCGCCCAGGATCGTCGAGGCCGACGGTGCGCTCGACTTCTCGATGCGCCGCTTCCCTCGCTTGCGAACGACGTACGCACAGGCGCTCTTCCTCCACCGGCTCTTCCCGCACGCGGAGTGGTCGGACGAGCTCGTGCGCGATCAGACCGCCTACTCGAGAGCCTCGTCGCCCGAGTGGGTCTCCGGAGCATGCGTGCTGCTCAAGCGCGACCTGCTCGAACGCGTCGGCGGTTTCGACGAGGGCTTCTTTCTCTACTGTGAGGACATCGATCTCTGCCGGCGAGTGCACGACGCCGGCTTCGAGATTCGCTTCGAGCCGGACGCTGTCGTCACCCACTCGGGCGGAGCGTCGGCTCCACGCGCGCAGCTCCTTCCTGTCCTCGCCGCGAGCCGGATCCGCTATGCCAGGAAGCACCGCTCCCGCGTGGTCGCACTACTGGAGCGAGCGGGCGTCGTGCTGGGCGCCGTGACCCACGCCGCCGTCGCCCGCGGCGGACGCGCTGCGCGCCGAGGGCATGCCCGCGCGGTCGTTCAGGCATTGCGCCCCGGCCGTACGAACCTCTAGGCGGCGCGGGCGAGAGTAGGACCGTTACGACGAGGCGGCAGGAGTGCCGCTGCCGTGCCCAAGCCGATGAGGACGAACAAGATGAACGTCACCTGAACGAAGCCGAGCGCGTCGAACGTGAACATCCCGACCGCATAGGCGGCCACGGACGCCGCCACGCTCGCCAGCAACCAGCCGCGCGGCGAGTCATCCGCCTTCGCCGACCGGCCGAAGCGACGGACGATCGCCAGGAACAAGAACAGCCAGGCAAGCCCACCGACGAAGCCGACGTCGACCAGGGTTCCGAGCCACTGGTCGTCGAGCACGCACGCGTTCGCGTCGGGTCCCGTCGTGATGCGGGTCCCGAAGCCATGACCGAAGAACGGCTTCTGCGAGATCTCTGCGAACGTCGGACCCACGTCCGCGATCCTTCCGTTCGAGTCGCAGCCGAAGCCGTCGCTGTTCTGCTGCGTGACCAAGCCGCCGTTCGGGAAGAAGGCCTGCTTGATCGACCCAAGGGTCCCGGGAGCTGCAAAGTGCGTAACCACGAGGAGCGGCAGCAGCGCCGGCCAGAGGCGTTTGGTCTCGCGCGGCCGCAGCCAGAGGAAGACGAGCGCCACGACGAACAGCATCACGACGCCGGTCCTCGAGACGGTCGACAGCACCCCGACGACGAGCGCCACGACCGCAAGCCGCCAGCGCGGACTCGAGAACCGGGCGACGTAGATGGCGAGCGGGACGAGCATCACGAGCGCCGCGCTCAGCGCGATCGGATGCTCGGCCGGGCCGAACGCGCGTACCGCCCCGCCACGGTCGAGCGGAGTCGAGAAGCTCGGATCCGGCTTGAGGAACGGGAGCAGCTTGTCGAGGTGCGTGAAGGGCGTAAAGCCTGTCCGCGACTCGATCACCGCGAGCACCGCAATCGCCGCACCACCGCCGACGAGCGTCTTCGCGAGGGACAGGACGACGTCCTCGCTGCGGACGACGCTCACGATCAAGTAGAAGACGGCGACGAAGCTGAGCAGAAACATCAGCGCCTTGATGGTGGTCCCCTCGAGCTCGCTGACGCGGCCGGGGTTTACCAGCATCGAGCCAATGGTGGCGATCACGAGGAACGCAATCAGGCCGTCGAGGCCGCTGGCACGTACCCGCACGCGCTCGTCGACGAGGAGTGACCCGATCCAAGCTGCCAGGATCAGAATGACGAGCAAGCGGTATGGCTCGAGCTGGAACGGGAGCTGGCCCGGCAGCTTGTAGCGGCGGATCGGGATGAACAGGATCACAAGCAACAGCGCGATCAGGATCCGTCGCCACGAAAGCGCCAACTCGCCGACCGCTCGTGCGGCTACGGGTGGCGCGAGACTGCTCATGGCTCAGGCTGTGCGCTGCACGCGCTCGGGCTGCGGCTCTTCGCGCTGCACGCGCTCGGTCTGCGGCTCTTCGCGCGGAGTGACCTTGTGGACCTCACCCGGGCCGCGCTTCACGCTCGGTCGTAGATTCTCGAGCAGGAACGCCAGGCCGACCGCGAGCAGCGCGGGCAGCAGGAAAAGGAAGACTGGCCGAACGAGCGACCGTGGCTTGAACACCTGCGCCTTGCTCGCCTTGCTCATCACGGCCAGTTCGACGCGTTTGTCCGGTGGAACGGCGTTCCGAAGCTGCTGGAGGCTGATGTAACGCCGTAACGCCGTGGTCGCGCGGTTGGCCATGGCCTCGGCGAGCGCTGCGGAGGGCCCGTAGCCGACCATCAAGATCACTGGGAGGACAGAAGAGCCGTCGCTCGACTTGGCGGTCATCGGCTCATACCTCGAGCCGGGGCCGGCGCCGCGCAGGACTGCGCGCTCGACGGCATCGCTCTTCGCCATTTCAACGTAGAGGCCCGCGAGCGCCGAATAGCGGCTGGGATCGCTGAAGCGCGGCACCACGGTCTCGCCGTTCCGCCCCGCGCTCGGGGCGGGGAGCGTGTCGTCCAGAAGCGCCCGGCCCTCTGGGAAGCCCGGCTGAGTCACGCGCATGGCCGACGTGCTGACCCACTCGACTTGCGTGCGCGCCGTCAACTTGGGACTGCCGTCGACGAACTCGATGCGCACGGTCGCGACCAGCGCGAGCAGCAGCCCGATCACCACGCCGAGGACGACGACCACCCGAAAGCGCCAAAGAACTCGTAGATAAAGTGCGAAATCGATCGGAAACTCCTAGCGGACGGGTTCCGACAACTCGCGCAGATAGATGGCCGCGGCCTCAGTGCGATTGCGAACCCCGAGCTTCCGGAAGATCGAGCCGAGATGGAACTTCACGGCGTGGACCGTGACGCCCAACGCATCCGCAACCTGGGCGTTCGTCTGCCCCAGCGACGTGCGCCGCAGAACCTCCTCCTCGCGGGCAGTGAGGTCGCGAACCGCCACGTTCCTGCCATTGGAGAACTCGCCCATACGCGTGGACGATCGTAGGCCCGGAGCCCCGGCGGCCACTACCGCCGGAGGAACAGAACGCGCTCGTGACCGACCTAGCCGTCCAGCTAGGTGGGCTTTCCGATCCTGCCTCTTCAGGAGAGGCCGCTGCTCGGCCGCTCGATTAGCGTCCGGCGAGATGGACGAGGTCGACAGCGGCGCTCCCCTCGAGGAGGAGAGTCATTCGGCTGGCCTTCTGCCTCCCGAACTGCTAAGGCGCCGGGTCGCAAGCGGCGTCTTCTCGGTGGCGTCTTTGGGCGCATTCAACCTCGTCGTCGGGTTCTTCGGGAGCATCGTGATCGCCCGCATGCTGCTGCCGCAGGACTTCGGACTGGTCGCGCTCGGGAGCACGGTGATCATGTTCGCCAGCGCATTCTCGGACGGGGGCCTCGCGAGCGGGCTGATCAGGCGGGAAGCCCCGCCGACCCGCTCCGAGCTCGGCGTCGCGCTCGGAGTGCAGCTGGCCTTCGCAAGTGGCTTGGCCCTCGTCGTTGCCTCCTTCGCCGCGACGTGGGGCCGGCCAGGCCTCGTGATCGCGCTGATGATGCTCGTGTTGCCAATCAGCGCGATCCAGACGCCGAGCCGGGTCATGCTCACGCGCGACGTTCGCGTCGGCGCAGTGGCGACCGTGGAATCGGTCAGCTACCTGCTCTATTACGGTTGGGCCGTCGGCGGGGTCCTGGCGGGGATGGGCGTCTGGGCGCTCGCCTCTGCCGCGGTGGTCAAGACGACGATGACGACGGTCGGTGTCATCCGGATCGGCTGCCAAGGCCTGCCCCGCGCGAGGCTGCGAGGGGCGCGGATGCTGAAGCCGGTGATGGCGTTCGGTCTGCGGTTCCAGTCGACGAGCCTGGTCGGAATCGCACGCGATCAGGGCCTCAACGTCGCGATCGCGGTCGTCGCGGGGCCTGCAACGCTGGGTCTGTGGTCGCTCGCGCGGCGCGTTCTCGAGCTTCCCATCCTGATGTTCGAGCCACTCCACCGCGTGTCGCTTCCCTTCATGACGCAGGTGATGGCGAGGCGACACGACCCGGCCCGGCTCATCGACCGTGGCGTGGCCGTTTCGGCGACCGCGTCGGGATTCGTCCTCGCGGCTGCGGCTGCCGCACTGCCGGGCCTCGTGCCGATCGTCTTCGGAGCACAGTGGGCCCCCGCGGGCGACGTGCTTCCGTGGCTCTGTGCTTCGCTGCTCATCGCGGGACCGCCATCGGTCGTCGGCGTCGGATACCTCTACGCGGCGAACGCTCCCGGCATCGTCCTGCGCGCGACCGCCCTGCACACGATCGCGACGTTCGCCGTGACCCTGCCCCTGCTCCCTATCTTCGGCCTGACGGCCATCGGGCTAGGGCTTGTGGTCGGGGCCGTGGTGGATGTGGTGGTGATCTCGCGCGGCATTTCGAGCAAGACGTCGGCGCGCCCACTGCGGGTGGCGGGCCCGCTGTTGGCGATCGCCGTGTTGGCCGGAGCCTGCGGCACTCTCGTGGCCTCCACCGATGACGGAGTCGTAGCCGCACTGGCCGGAGCGGCAGTTGCCTGCGGGGTCTACCTCGCGCTACTCGCCATTTTCCAGCTCGGCGCCCTGCTGGAGACCATCCGCCTCTTGACGCGAGCGGTGCGGCACGGCCTCACCCGCGACAGGCGCTTCGCCGCAGTTCCACAGGTCGAATAGGCAGCTCAGCTGCCGAGAGACCGACCAGTACAGGCAAGGACCGCCTCGTATACCGCCCGGAGCTCCCGGACGAGTCGCGCCGAACTGCAGCGCTCCAGAACCTCCCGCCGCGGCTTGGGCGCTGCGGCGCCCGCCTGCCGGCGATCGATCTCGGCGAGGACAGCGGACTTCATTGCCTCGACGTCCCGAGGGCGGCACGTCAACGCGTTCCCCGCCGCTTCGAGGAGATCACGCGCGTCACCCTCTGGGACAGCTGCGAGGATCGGTCGCTCGGCCGCCAGGTACTCGTACGTCTTGTGCGGCACGATGCCCGCACGCTGCCCTGCCGGGAGATCGTGCATCGGCAGGAAGAGCAAATCGGCCGATCGCAGCAGCGAGATCGTCTCTGCGTGCGGCAGGAAGTCGTGCAGGGTTACGAATGAATGCTCGCCCGCGACCGCCCGGTCCTCATCGGTGAAGACGCCGGCCAGGTCAACGCGGATCACATCCCGCAGCTCGGGCCGTTGCTGGAACAGGTTCTCGATCGCCCGGAGCAGGTAGACGTGTGATCGGGTCAGGTAGTCGACACCGTCCGTTCCCCCGCCTAGCAGCCGCTGCTGCCAGCGTCGCGATCGCTGAAACAGTCCGAAATCAGTGTGGAGTGACCCGGTGTGGACGATCCAGAACTCGCCGTCGGTCCGGCCACGCGGAGCGCCCTCGAAGTCGAGCGGGTCAAATGCGTTCGCGACCGCGAACACGCGGGCGCGATCCAGTTCGGCGAAGTGCTCGAGCACCCGCTTCCTCGACTCAGGCGTGTTCATCACCACCGCGTCGGCGGCGCCGAGCGCCGTGCCCATTCGGCGAAGCGCCAGCCGACGGTGGATGCGAGTCGGGTAGACGAGCATCTCGTCGAGCGCCCACGGATCCTCGAAGTCGAGCACGAGGGGCACCGCCAGCCGCTCGGCTACGGCGAGCGCGGCGTCGATGGTCGCGTAGGGAGCAACGGTCGCATGCACGACGTCGACTTCGCCGGCCTGCTCGCTCGCCTCGAGCACAGCCGTCTTCCACCAGGCGCCCCAGCGGGACGGTTTGCCGAGCCAGCGCTCCAGCGTCCATTCGAGGCGGGGCGGACTGGGCTCGGGACCGGCTACACGTACGACTTTGCGCCGTACGCCGTCGTCCTCCAACGCGCTGTCCTCGGGGGTCCAGCGGTCGTCGACCGGCCCCGGAGCCGTGATGATGGTTGGCTCGCACGCAACCTCCTCCAGATGACGTGCGAGCTGGAGCGTGCGCTGCACACCTGCCCCGCCCATCGGCGGGAACCGGTGCGCCAGCACGAGCACCCGGATCGGCCTGGGAGCGACCACGATCGCCTCGCTAGGAAGACGCGCCGGCTTCGCTCGCCGACACGCGAGAGGCGAGCGGTCCGTCGGCCGCAGTTAGAAGCTCGCGCTCCAGCGCCTGCGTCACCGCGTCCCACCCGAACAGGGCTCTGGCCTTCACGCGTCCCGCGCGGATGACGGAGTCGCGCAGCTCGCGGTCGTCGAGCAGCCGCTCGATCGCGCGCGCAAGGCCATCGGTGTCACCCGGTTCAACGAGCAGGCCGGTGACGCCATCCTCGACCACCTCGACGATCCCGCCGGTGCGGCTGGCCACGACCGGCACACCAGCCGCGAGGGCTTCTGCAGCCGGCATCCCGAACGCTTCACGAAACGACGGAAGGACAAAGACGTTCGCCGACCGGTAGTGGGCAGCGACCTCCGCGTACTCGATCCGCCCCGTCAGGGTCACGCGAGGGCGGACCTCAGGCGAGAGCCGTGCAACGAGCGCCTCTTCATAACTCCCGTCGTAGAACTCGGCGAGCGCACGCACACGCTCGTCGCGCGCGACGTCTACGAGCATCTCCTTCGGCACGACCGCTTCCTCTCCGACGAGCGTCAGCTCGAGCTCCGGCCGCCGCCTCGCGAGCTCCTCGAACGCGTCCATCAGGACATGCAGCCCCTTCTCCGGGGAGATCCGGCCGACGAAGAGCAACCGTGCGCAGGCGTGTCGTTCGTCGGTCAATGGACCGTCTAGCGCATCGAGGTCGACGCCGTTGAACACGGTCGCACAACGGTCTGCCAGCGACGGGAATCGGCTCCCCGTCTGGCCGGTGATCGCATCGCTGCACGCGAGGATCGCGGCGGCGTGTCGTAGCCGCCGCGCGATGAGGCGCTCGTCGAGCTCAGTGAGCCACTCGCACGTCATGTGCACGACCAACCTGGTGTCGGGAGCGAGCAGAGTGAGGATCGGCAGAGCCTGCGTGTAGTTGAGGACGTGCGCCACTTCGGTCCGATCCCGTCGTAGCGCGAGCCCTGCGCGGATCCAGTAGGTGAGCGGATAAAGCGGGGACGCGAAGAACGGCCGCGCCGGCGAGCGCAGCCGGAAGAGAGGCCGCGCCAGCCTCGCCAGACTCCCATCGAGGCCGTGCGAGAGGAACCGATATTCAATCCCCGCCTCCTGGGCGCGTTCTTCACCTCCTGGAGGACGGCTGGCCAGCACGGTCACTTCGTGCTCAGCGGCAAGACGCTCAGCGACCTGGCGCGTCCAGATCTCGAGCGACCCGGCGGGCGGCAACACTGCGTAGCCCGGCGATGAGACGAAGGCGATTTTCACGCTTGTCTCTTGGAGGCTAGTTGCCGGCGGGCGCGACGGTCACGTCGCCGAACGTGACGTCGGTGTTGTGAGCGAGCAGGATCACGGCGCCGGGGTGCGTCCCTGTCTCGCCGGCCCAGTAGGGGGTGTCCGTCTCGAGCGCCCACTTGGACGGTTCCGGCGAGCCCTTGGGCCAGACCTTGCAGCTGTAGCGCGTCGCCCCTGTTCCGAGGTCACTCTCGCGGAAGCGCATCTTGTAGACGAGGCCCGGAGTGAGATCCATCAACGTAGTCGCGAGCGTCGTGTCGTTCGCGGGACCGGGGCTGTAGGTGAGCTCCAGCCTGTACAGACCCTGCGTCCTGTCCCAGCCGTAGTCGCAGGCGCCGCCCGAGGGGTGCCCGAAGTGCGGCTGCCCCCAGGCCGTGTGACCCTGCCAGCCGAACACGAGCCCAGCAGTCGCGCCCACGATCGGCCTCGAGAGATCGAACGAGTTGAACGTCATCTCCGCCGTCACGTCGTAGTTGGCCCAGTGCATGTCTCCCAGCGTGACGAGGCGGTCGAAGCCCGTGGCGGCCGGCCTGATTCCCTTGCCGTCGTAGACCCACTGGCCCTCGATGATCTGGGCCTGCTGCGAGATCGAAGCCGCTGAGGTCCAGCTGGCCGTGTACGGCATCGGCCATTGCCTTGGCGGACCGTAGACCTTCGTCCAGAAGAACTCGTCGTGCTTGGCGAAGGCGCGCATGAAGCCGCAGTTGACGTTGTACGAGCTGGGATCCGAGCAGTCGATCTGACTCTGATACTTCGAGATGACCTGCCACTTGAAGTTGTTCGCCTCGGTGGGCGCCTGCATAGCTGCCGGGACATCGACCTGCTCATTCGGAGCGCCAGGCGAGCCCCAGCTTGAGCCGGTCGGGTTCGAGTCACACCCCGCGACAGGCGGTGCAGTAAAGACAGCCCAGGGCGTAAACCGAGCGAACGGATCATTGTCGACCAGCGGCGGGTTCGGCCACTGAGCAGCTGACAACGCCTGGCAGAACTCGGTTCCCTCCGGATGGATGAGTGTCTCGTGGACGCGGACGCTCAGGCCCTGGCGGACGACGGCGGCCATCAGCGAGCTCTCCACCTTCGAGTGATCCGGGTTCCCGTCGAAAACCGAGTGGGTGTAGATATCGCTCGGATGCGTGAGATTGAGCAAGGCGTCGAGGTCGGACGCCAGGCTCGGCGCGTTGTAATCCGAGTGCCGACCACTCAGCAGATAGCGAAAGTCCCCGTTGCACGTCGCGGTGGATCCGTCCATGTCCTCGGCGTAGGTGTGCGCCAGTCCCGTCGCGCCGGACTCGACCGTGGTTCCTGCTGCGGCAACTTCCCGTAGCCGACCATCCGGGTAGCCGAGGTAGATGATGTCGGTCGTCGCGAGATTTGCGCTCCAGTGGAGGCCGAGCAGGGCCATCGCTGTTCGCGTCTCACCGTCCCGCAGGAGTCCGCGTGCTGCAGCGCCGGCCGCGGAGCCAGCCGCCGCGCCGCAGTAACCGTTCGCGCTACCACCGGTCGAATCTCCGTTTTCAGTCGCGTTGGAATCGCCGTTCGTCGTAATGGCGACATAGACCTTTCGACCGGCGGCGTGCGCCTGGTCGATGATGCCGGCCATGCCGAGCGCCTCGTCGTCCGGATGGGCGACAACGACCATGACCGGCCCGTTCGCCGGCGGGGTCACCTGGGTCGTACCTTGCCAGTTGACCGTCACGTGGCGGACGGTGGCGTGGCCACCAGCGTCGACCGCGGTGATCTCGACATCGTTGGCGCCGGGCCGAAGCTCGCTGTACAGAAGCTCGATGTTGAAGTCGCCCGGGTAGGCGAGCCGATCGTCGGTCGGACCGATTGTCAGCCATTGGCTCGCGCCGCCGTTGAGGCGGTACGACAGTCCTCCGTTGGCCGGTATGCCGTTGGGATCCTCGACGTTGCCGAGCACGTTGATCCAGGTCTGCGGGACCCCGACCTGGCCGAACGTCTGCGAATCGCCGTTCCAGACCGCGATGTCCGGACCGCTGGTGCACGGGTTCGTGGCGAAGGTGCGGTCGCTCGTCACCGCTTCGTTGTTCGCCGAGTCGGTCGACCGGGCTCGGTAGTGATAGGTCGCTCCGCAGGCGAGGCCGGTCAGCCGGAGGCGGTGCGCCGTGACGAGGTCGGAGGCGCTCACCGGGGCGCCGCCATAGGCGGTCGTCGACCCCCACTCCACCTTCGAGGTCGACGGCTCGTCCGTCGACCACGTCAGCGTCGCGGACACCTGGTGCGGCAGCGCCGCCAGCGAGGTCACGGCCGGTGGAGTCGTGTCCGGCGGCGGTGGCGGCACGACCCTGAAGTAGTCGACTTTCGCAGTAAAGGCCGGCAACGAGCCTCCGTTGCCGGCGTAGGGGCCGATCGCCGAAGGAGCGAAGACCTGCTTGAAGCCGACGTTCGTCCACGTCTCACCGTCGACCGAGTAGCCGACAGTCCACTGATCGCCGGTGCGCTTCAGGTGGAGGTAGCTCGGCGCGCCGCCCGGGACGGAGTTGTCGTACTTGATGTCGGCCGTCCCGCCCATGATGGCCGCGACGAAGAGCCTCGTCCCGGTGCCGTCGTAGTGGATCTCGACGCGCAGAAGGTTGTGAGCATCCTGCTCCACGAGCAACCCCTGCTGCTGGTAGCGGGTCGTAACCGGACTGTCGAACTTCGCCTCGACCTCGAGGTTGGCATTGGGCGCGGCCTGGAGGAGCCGCGCGACCGTGTCCGAGGCTGTCCAGACGTCGTGCGCCGTCCCCGCCGGCACCGAGATCAGCGCCTGGGAGCCGTTGGCGCTGGCGCTCGAGTCGCCGAGCGGGTCGACGAACGTCCAGAGGCCGGTGTTGAGCTGGGCGGTGTTGAACTCGTCCGAGCTGAGCGCGCTCGGGCAGGCGGCGGTGGTGAAGCTCTGATCGGCCGATGCGGCGGCGTTGCCGTCGGCATCCTGGGAGCGAACCTGGAAGTGGTAGGCCGTCGCGCAGCGCAAGCCGTGCACGAGCAGGCGGTGGTCGCGCACGCCGTCGGCGCCCGAGACGGTGCCGCCGGCGTAACCCGCGGTCTCGCCGTAGGCGATCGTCGAGCTGGACGGCTCGTCCGTCGTCCAGGAGATCGTGGCGCCAAGCGCGCTCGGGGCGGCCGCGATCGCGCTGATCTGCGGGGGCGTGCGGTCGGGCGGGATGTAGTGGAAGTAGTCGACCTTGGCCGTGAAGGCCGGCGGCGAGCTGCCGCCGTTGCCGGCGTAGGGCCCGACGGCGCGCACGGTCAGCGCCCAGCTGAAGCTCTTGGTCGTCCAGGAGGAGCCGTCGTTGGAGTAGCGCAGCGTCCAGCCGTTGCCCGTGCGCTTCAGGTGGAGATAGACCGGCGAGCCGCCGGCGACGATCGAGTCGCTGATCACGCTCGCCGAGCCGCCGCTCAGGCCCGCGAGGAAAAGGTGGGTGGCGGTGCCGTCGCTGTACACCTCGAGCCGGAGCAGGTTGCCGTCGTCCTGCTCGACCAGCAGCCCTTGCTGCTGGTAGCCGGTCGTGACCGCGCTGTCGAACTTGGCCTCGGCCTCGAAGTCGTCGTTGGGAGCGGCCTGCAGCAGGACCGGAACGGTGTTGAGGCCGGTCCAGATGTCGTGACCGGTCCCGGCCGCCACCGAGATCAGCGCCTGCGAGCCGTTGGCGCCGGCGCTCGAGTCGCCGAGCGGGTTGACGAACGTCCAGAGCCCGGTGTTGAGCTGGCCGGCGTTGAACTCGTCGGAGCTGAGCGCGCTCGGGCAGGCGCCGGTGGTGAACGTGTTATCGCCGGAGGCGGCGGCGTTGCCGGCGGCGTCGGCAGAACGGACGCGATAGTGATACGTCGTCGCGCAGGCGAGCGGTGCGACTGCCAGCGTGTGCGAGGTCTCGAACGACGACTTGCCCTTCGTCGAGCCATATGAAGACGTCAGGCCGTAGTCGACGTTTGACGTTGCAGCCTCGTCCGTCGTCCAGGAGATCGTGGCGCCAAGCGCGCTCGGGGCGGCCGCGATCGCGCTGATCTGCGGGGGCGTGCGGTCGGGCGGGATGTAGTGGAAGTAGTCGACCTTGGCCGTGAAGGCCGGCGGCGAGCTGCCGCCGTTGCCGGCGTAGGGCCCGACGGCGCGCACGGTCAGCGCCCAGCTGAAGCTCTTGGTCGTCCAGGAGGAGCCGTCGTTGGAGTAGCGCAGCGTCCAGCCGTTGCCCGTGCGCTTCAGGTGGAGATAGACCGGCGAGCCGCCGGCGACGATCGAGTCGCTGATCACGCTCGCCGAGCCGCCGCTCAGGCCCGCGAGGAAAAGGTGGGTGGCGGTGCCGTCGCTGTACACCTCGAGCCGGAGCAGGTTGCCGTCGTCCTGCTCGACCAGCAGCCCTTGCTGCTGGTAGCCGGTCGTGACCGCGCTGTCGAACTTGGCCTCGGCCTCGAAGTCGTCGTTGGGAGCGGCCTGCAGCAGGACCGGAACGGTGTTGAGGCCGGTCCAGATGTCGTGACCGGTCCCGGCCGCCACCGAGATCAGCGCCTGCGAGCCGTTGGCGCCGGCGCTCGAGTCGCCGAGCGGGTTGACGAACGTCCAGAGCCCGGTGTTGAGCTGGCCGGCGTTGAACTCGTCGGAGCTGAGCGCGCTCGGGCAGGCGCCGGTGGTGAACGTGTTATCGCCGGAGGCGGCGGCGTTGCCGGCGGCGTCGGCAGAACGGACGCGATAGTGATACGTCGTCGCGCAGGCGAGCGGTGCGACTGCCAGCGTGTGCGAGGTCTCGAACGACGACTTGCCCTTCGTCGAGCCATATGAAGACGTCAGGCCGTAGTCGACGTTTGACGTTGCAGCCTCGTCCGTCGTCCAGGAGATCGTGGCGCCAAGCGTGTTCGCGCTGGTCGAGACGGCGCCGAGAGCCGGCGGAGTGGTGTCCGCCGCCGGCGTGACGTCGCGGACGAAGTCGATCGGCAGCGAGAAGGCAGGCGTGTCGCCCGAGTTCCCCGCAAAGACGCCGAGCGACGTCACTGCGATCGACTGCGAGAACGAAGCGCCGTCGAGCCAGGTCTGGCCGTCGCTCGAGTACCGGACCGTCCACCAGCTACCCGCCCTGGTCAAGCGCAGGTAGAGCGGGCTGGCGATGGTTACAGGCATGTACTGCCTGACGGTGGCGCTGCCGTCGACGAACGAGGCGACGAAGAGATTCGTGCCGGAACCGTCAGAGTGCACCTCGATCCGCAGGAGGTTCGTTGCGTCCTGCTGGACGATGATCCCTTCCATCTGGTACCGCCCGCCGAGCACTCCGTCCAGCTTGGCCTCGACGTCGAAATCCCGGTTCGGCACGTTTTGAACCAACCTCGGCGCGTTGAAGCCGCCGGTCCACAGGTCGTGCGCGACACCGCCGGGGACGCTGATCACCGCATGGCCGGGACTCGTCGAGAGGGACGAGTCGCCGAGCGGATCGACGAAGTGCCAGACCGACCCGTCGACGATCCCGGCGTTGAACTCGTCCGACACTATCCCGCCCGGGCCCGGCGTCCCGGCGGCGGCCGGCGACGGTACCAGGCCCGACCACAGCAGGCCGGCAGCGACGAGTGCCAACGCCCCAGTTACACACGCGAGACGCAGTGCGCGTGGGTCACGCCGAGGTCCCAGATGGGATGCCGAAGAGAGGCCAGCGGCCATCGTTGGATAGCATCGCACCCCCTAGAGGCCACGGCTACTAGCCATCCAGCTAGCGCGGAACCGCCATTCGCCGCGCCTTTCGGCGACCCAGCTTCCCCCGATCGTTCAGGGACGACCCTCGACTTTTCGGTCTAACAACCCGCGTCGGCGGGTTCCATGCTGTTGCTCGGGACGCGGCCCCGAGAGTCGCGTCGACCGGCAAGAGGGAGAGCAATGGTCGTCGATGCGAGCAGAGCGGAGCTTCCGCACACCGGAACGGCGAGGGCCGAGCTCGTTCCCGCGCGCTTGCGCGCCCAGCGGGAGCAGCGATCGGCCTGGCGCGTAGCGCGGCGCCGCGGGTGGCTCGTCCGCCGCATGCTCGTGCTCGCCGACGTGGTCGGGCTGGTGCTCGCCTTCGTGACCGTCGAACTGCTGTTCGTGCCGGCCGTGCAGCACGCCTCGGCGATCCGCCTGAAGGACTTGCTGCTCTCGATCATCTCGCTGCCGCTCTGGATCGTGATCGCGAAGCTCTACCGCCTCTACGACCAGGACGAGGAGCGGACGCACCACTCCACCTCCGACGACATCGTCGGCGTGTTCCACGTCGTCACGATCGGAACCTGGCTGACCTTCGTCGTGCTCAGTCTCTCCGGGCTTGCCGACCCGAGCCTCGAGAAGGCGATCGGGCTCTGGATCTCCGCGATCCTCTTCATCACGCTCTCCCGCACCATCGCACGCACCATTTGCCGGCGGAACCCGCTCTACCTCCAGAACACGCTGATCGTCGGCGCGGGCGACATCGGCCAGCGCGTCGCGCGCAAGCTCCTGCGCCACCCCGAGTACGGCTTCAACCTCGTCGGCTTCGTCGACTCCAGGCCGAAGGAGCGCCACTCCGACCTCGGACACCTGGCCCTGCTCGGTCCGCCCGAACAGCTCGAGGAGCTCGTGTGCACGTTCGACATCGAGCGCGTCGTGGTCGCGTTCTCAAACGACACCGACGACGAGACGCTGGCGGCGGTCCGGGCGCTGAACGACCTCGAGATCCAGGTCGACGTCGTGCCGCGCCTGTTCGAGCTGGTCGGCGCCAGCGCCAAGATCGACACGCTCGAGGGCCTGCCGCTCGTCGAGCTGCCGCCGCTGCGGCTGCCGCGCTCGTCGCAGCTCGTCAAGCGGACTGTCGACGTGATCGGCGCGGCGGCCGGCTTGCTGGTGACGGCGCCGCTGTTCGCCTTCTTCGCGCTGGCGATCAAGCTCGATTCGCCCGGCCCGGTCTTCTTCCGCCAGGAGCGGCTCGGGAAGGACCAGCGCCCGTTCACGGCGCTCAAGTTCCGCACCATGCGCGTCGGCGCCGACACCGGCGTCCACCGCGAGTACATCAAGTCGACGATGCACGCCGACCAGGCGGCCAACGGCAACGGCCTCTACAAGCTGGAGCGCCAGGATGCGGTCACGCGCGTCGGCCGCTGGCTCCGCGCCACCAGCCTGGACGAGCTACCGCAGCTGATCAACATCGTCCGCGGCGACATGTCGCTGGTCGGCCCGCGCCCGTGCATCCCGTACGAGACGGAGTATTTCCGCCCACACCACTTCGAGCGCTTCCTCGTCCCGGCCGGCCTGACCGGGCTCTGGCAGGTGACGGCGAGGGCGCATTCGACGTTCGGCGAGGCGCTCGACATGGATGTCGCCTACGTTCGCGGCTGGTCGCTCGGCCTCGACCTGCGCCTGCTCTGCCGCACGCCGCTGTCCGTGCTGGCCCGGAGAGGAGCGGCGTGAACCCACCCCGCGTACCCCTCGCGCCCGTTCCCGTCGAGGACGCGCCGGTGCGCGTCGCCGTGGTCGGACTCGGCTACTGGGGGCCGAACCTCGTCCGCAACCTGCACGAGGTCGGGACCGCGGATCCGGTCTCGGTCTGCGACTCGAGGCCCGCGGCGCTCGACGGCGTCCTGCGCCGGTTCCCGGCGCTGCGCGCGACGACCCGCTTCGAGGAGATCCTCGCCGACCGCTCCGTCGAGGCCGTGGCGATCGCGACGCCGGTCTCCAGCCATTTCGAGCTCGCCGCCGCAGCGCTGCGGGCCGGCAAGCACGTCTTCGTCGAGAAGCCGCTCGCGGCCTCGTCGGCCGAAGGGGAGCAGCTGCAGGAGCTTGCCGACGAGCTGGGCCTCCTGTTGATGCCGGGCCACACGTTCCTGTACAGCCCGCCGGTCGTGATGATCCGCGACCTGATCCAGTCGGGCGAGCTCGGCGACATCTACTTCGTCTCGACCAGCCGCGTCAACCTCGGGTTGCACCAGAGCGACGTCAGCGTCATCTGGGACCTGGGCCCGCACGACTTCTCGATCCTCTGCTACTGGCTCGGCGAGACGCCGGACTCGGTCTCCGCGATGAGCCGCGGTTGCATCATGCCGGGCACCCCCGACGTGATGTTCGTCAACCTCGAGTACCCCTCGAAGACGATCGCGCACGTCGAGCTCTCGTGGCTCGCGCCCAGCAAGCTGCGCCGGACGACGGTGGTCGGCTCGCGCAAGATGATCGTCTACGACGACACGAGCAACGAGCCGGTGCGGGTCTTCGACTCGGGCGTGGTTCCGCCGGACCCGGAGAGCTTCGGCGAGTACCGGCTGACCTACCGCTCCGGCGAGATCGTCTCGCCGCCGGTCGCCGCGGCGGAGCCCCTCGGGCTCGAGCTCGACGACTTCTGCTCGGCGATCCGCAGCGGCCGGCACCCGCGCTCGAGCGCCTCGCTCGGGATCGACGTCGTGCGGATGATCGAGGCGGTCGACCACTCGCTCGAGCTCGACGGGGCGAAGGTGCGGCTGCCGGGACGCGCGCCCGCGGCCGATGTGCCGCGGACGCTGCACACGGTCGGCTTCCCCGGGCGTTGGTTCTAGGACTTTCGCGCGGCGCTTCGGTCGTGCTCAGAGCGCGCCGTTGACGGCGCCTTGAGTGCCCGCAGCGACCGTCGCGCCTTCTCGCGCCACGGCTCGTCGTCCGGCAGCACCTCGCGAACCAGCGTTCCGCCGAGGGAGCGCGCGGCGCGGTGTGCCGGCAGCACGGCGAAACCACTGAGCCAGCGGCTCGCGTGGCTCTGCAGCACGGTGCGCTCGCGGCCGCGCTCGAGGCTTGCGGCCCAGAGGCGGGCCGAACGCGGCAGCGGGCCGCCGTGCATGGTCGCCTCGACGGCCTCGTAGGTGGTGCGCCAGAGCCTGCCCATCCCCCAGCGACGCGCGAGCTCGCCGAGCTCGCCCGCCTCACAGCGCTCGCTCGCGACTGCGACGTCAAAGACGTCACCGAGCCGGCGCAACGGCTCATGTGCCCAGCTGTGCGCGGCAAGTGCGAGCGCATGGTGCTCGGGCGCCAGGGCCGAGATTCCGTCCAGCCCCAAAGCCGAGGGAACCGCCGCCTCGAGCAGCTCCTCCACCGGCGGAGCCGGCAGCTCCTGCGGCCATTTCGGCGCGCTGTGGAGCTCGACGTTCAACGGCAGCTCGGGCAGCGCCAGCGGCCGCAAGTGGTGGATGTCGACGTAGAGCTCGGGCTCGCCCACGGGGTCGAACCCGGCGGCGAGCAGTGCACGATGCGCCGCGGCCGGGTCAGGCACGAGCAGGTCGACGTCCCAGTACGCTCGCAGGCCGTCCTCCGGGTAGTGCGCGGCGAGCTCGGCGCCCTTGAACAGGATCAGCGGGCCGTCGACCGCCTCGCGCACGCGGCGCAGCAGGACCGGGGCGGCTACCGTCGCGATCCCGGCCTGCAGCTCGCCCTCGGCCAGGCGCGGCGGGACCTCGCGCCCCAGCGCTCGGTACCGGCGCGCAGCCAGCGGCTCGATCCGGTGGCTGACGAGGTCGGCGACCGACGGCTCGAGCGTGAGAATGCGGTCGACGGCGCTCCAGAGCCTCGCTGCAAATGCGGTGTCCCTGCCGTTGGTCACCGCTTGATCATCGAATCGCCCGGGCCGTGTGGCAACTCACCACCTGGCTAGGGTCATCCGCTAGGCCGAGTCGGAAGGCGTATCGCCGGTCTGCGCGGCGGCGGGTTTGCGGCGCCTGCGGCCTCCGCGGGAGCCGCGGCGGGTCTTCTTCTTCGGCTTCGGCTGCTCGGGCTCGGGCTCGCCGTTCCCGGAGGGCGCCTCGACTGCGGGCGCTTCCTCCTCGCGGCCGAGCGTGGGATCGGGCAAGTGGATCTTCGGGCCGTCGCCGTTCTCGGCGCTCGGCTGCTCGCCGGGGGAAGCTTCGCCGTCGGCCTGGGCCGCGGTCGCCGGCTTCTTCTTGCGCCGGCGTCCGCCGCGCGAGCCACGGCGCGTCTTCTTCTTCGGCGGTTGGTCGGCCGGAGTCTCGTCCACGCCCTGGGCCTCAGCCCCGGGCTCGGGCTCGGGCTCTTCCTCCGCCGGTGCCTGCGGCTCGGATGCCGGCTCGGCGTGCTTCTTGGCCGGCGGCTTGCGCGTCGGCTTTTCGGCCGCGCTCTCGGCGGTGATCGGCTCCTCGGGCGCCTTCTTGCCGCCCACGAGCGAGGCGTAGGCGACGCCGTCGAGCACGCGCTCGATGCGCACCTTGGTCTTCTTGCCGACCATCCCGGCGGCATTGCCGACGACCACGTTCAGGCCGTCGTCGAGCTTGCCGACCCCGGCGTTGACGTCGTGGCGGCCGACCTCGCCGAGCTTCAGCTCGACCTGCTTGCCCTCGAGCTCGGCACGGGAGTCGCCGCCGACCAGGCTCTCGAGCGTGCCCTTGCCGAGCACCTCGAAGTGGTTGACCGCGACGTCCTCGCGGAAGACGAGCAGGAAGCGACGCTTCGTCTCTTCCTCGATCGCCATCAGCCGGGACGCGCCCGGGCCGACCAGCATCGAGGCGACCCTCGCGTTCAGCTCGACCTTGAACGCCTTCGTGCGCGGCGCGCCGGCCGCGAGCGCGCGCAGGTGCCGCTCGACGTCGACCGCGGCCGAGGCCTCGGAGAGCACGACGCCGTCGCCGCCGCAGACCGTGCACTTGCGCGTGAGGATCTCGCGGGGGCCGTCGGTCACGTTCTGGCGCGTCATCTCGACGAGCCCGAGCGGGGAGATCTCGACCACGTAGGTCTTCGTCCGGTCGCGCTCCAGCTCGCTCTTGAGCGCCTCTTCGACGGTCGCTCGGTTCTTCGGGTTCGCCATGTCGATGAAGTCGATGACGATGATCCCGCCGATATCGCGCAGCCGCAGCTGGCGCACGACTTCCTTGACCGCCTCGAGGTTGTTCTTGGTGATCGTGTCCTCGAGCCGCCCGCCGGACGACTTGCCGCGGCCGCCGACGAAGCGGCCCGTGTTGACGTCGATCACCGTGAACGCCTCGGCGTAGTCGAAGACGAGGTAGCCGCCCGAGGGCAAGTCGACCCTGCGCGAGAGCGTCGAGCGGATCTCGGCGTCGACGCCGGAGCTCTCCATCAGCGGCGTCTTCTCGCGGTAGCGGACGACGCGGTCGGCCATGTGCGGCGAGGTCTTCTTCAGGTAGCCGACGACTCGCTTGTAGGTGCGCTCGTGGTCGACCAGCGCGCGCTCGAAGTCCTCGGTGAAGAGGTCGCGGATCACGCGCAGCGGCAGCTCGGCCTCCTGGTAGACCAGCGACGGCGCCTTGGCCGCCTTGGCCTGCGTCTCGATCGTCTTCCAGAGGCGCTGCAGGAAGACCAGGTCGCGCTCGATGTCGTCGGCGGAAGCGCCCTCGGCGGCGGTGCGGATGATCACGCCGCCCTTCTTCACGTCGAGGCGCTTGAGGATGTCGCGCAGGCGGGTGCGCTCATCGTCCTCGAGGCGGCGCGAGACGCCCAGGCCCTCGCCGTGCGGGACAAAGACGACGAAGCGGCCCGGCAGCGAGATCTCGGTCGTCAGGCGGGCGCCCTTCGACTTCATCGGGTCCTTGACCGCCTGGACGAGCACCTCCTGGCCGCGGCTGAGCAGGTCCTGGATCTTGCGCCCGCGTGACTTCCCTTCGAGCTCGGGCGCGATCACCTCGTCGACGTAGAGGAAACCGTTCTTCTCGAGGCCGATCTCGATGAAGGCGGCTTCCATTCCAGGCAGGACGTTGTCGACCGTGCCCTTGTAGATGTTCCCGGCGATCGAACGGCGCTCGGGCCGCTCGAGGTAGGCCTCGGCGACCTGGTCGTCCTCGAGCACCGCGACGCGCTGCTCGCTGACGTCGACCGAGATCAGCAGTTCCCGCTTGGCGGGCGGCAGCGGCGGGCGGCGCGGAGGCGTGCGGCGGCGCGTGGTGCTGCGCTGCTTGCGCTGGGCCGGCCGGCGCTCGGGTCGCGACTCGTCCTTCTTGGCGGCCGGTTTCGGCGCGGCGCCGGTTTCGGCCTTGCCCTCGGTCGCCGCGCCGGCGCCGGTTGCGGGGCGCTTGCGACCGCGCCCTCCGCGACTGCCGCGACGGCGCTTTTTCTTGGTGGGATCGGTTGGCGCGCCCGGCTCGGCGGGCGGCGCGGTTACGGTGTCGGTAGGTGCAGGTGTAGGCGCGTCCTGGATGCGGCCGCGCTCGTCAGTCGGCGGCTTCTGCCGCCGGAACCATCGAAGCAAGTGGATTCTCCTTGTCGGGCGCGCGCGCTTCCCTGGCCCGGAATCGGGCGGAGCGCGCGCTGCAGTGTGGTCAAACTCGTCGGCATAGCCGTCACTGCAGGGTAGCAGTGCGGCTGGTCGCCGCCGTCAGGCGGCTTCTGCGGCCGGGCGGAGCTTCGCACGCTTGGTGCGGACAGCGCGCAGCCGCTGGGTGAGTCGGGCCCACGCCCACGGCTCCAGCTCGCGGTAACGCGGCTCGTTCTGACCCCGCGTCGCCTCGAGATACTCGAACCAGGCGTCGGCCTCCTCGATCAGCAGCAGCTCCTCGGCTTCACGTATGGGGGCCATGGCGGCATCGTAGGACCACCCCCGGACGGACCTGGCACGGGGGAAACCCGGTTTCCCCCGTGTCCCCCCTCGTCTGAGTGACGCGAGTCACGCGAAGAAGGGCTCCGCCGAGAAGAACGCCCGTCTAGCGATACGCCTTCGGCCGCGCGGCGCCGCGGAGGTGGATTGCCTGCAGGACGCCGATCGCGAGCAGGTTCGCGATCAACGCGGAGCCGCCGACCGACACGAACGGGAGCGGAATCCCCGTCACCGGCGCGACGCCGATGTTCATGCCGACGTTGACGAAGACCTGGAACAGGAACGCGAACACGATCCCGCCCGCGGCGATCGCCGAGAACGCGTCCCGCGCGATCGCGATCACCTTCAGGCCGCGCCAGACGACGAGCAGGTAGAGCAGCAAGAGCACCGAGACGCCGACGAAGCCGCGCTGCTCGGCGAGCGAGGCGAAGGCGAAGTCCGTCGCGTGCTCGGGCAGGAAGTTCAGCTTCGTCTGCGTCGCGCCGGCCACGCCGCGGCCGTCGACCCCGCCCGCGCCGACCGCGTTCCGCGCCTGGGCGACGTTGTAGGTCGCGCCCGACGGGTCGGAGTCGGGATGCGTGAAGCCCGTCAGTCGCTTGGCCTGGTAGTCCTTGAGCACGTGCACGCCGCTCGCGGGCAGCAGCCAGAGGACGGCGAGGATCACGACGAGGGTGCCGATGCCGAGCGCGGCGAGATGCGCCCAGCGCACACCGGCCACGAACAAGACTGCCGCCAGCGCCGCCGTGTAGACCATCGCGGTGCCGATGTCGGGCTGGACGAAGACGAGCAGGATCGGCACCAGGCCGAGGCCGATCGCCTCGAGCACGGTGCGGCTCTCGCCCAGCCGCTTCGCCCGGTCGGCCAGGAAGGCGGCAAGGAAGAGGACGAACAGCAGCTTCCCGAACTCGGACGGCTGGAAGCGGAAGAAGCCGATGTCGAGCCAGCGCTTCGAGTGTCGCGAGACGGTGCCCGCGAGCAGGACGAGCAGCATCACGCCCGTGGTGCCGATGTAGATCGCCCACATGTGGCGGCGGTAGAACTGCGGCTCGACGAACAGCAGGGCGAGCGCGCCGGCGACGCCGACGGCCGCGTAGATCCCCTGGCGGACGAAGAAGTAGTCCGGGTTGCCGGTCACGTCATGCGCGGTGATCCCGTGGATCGCCCAGAGCCCGAACGCGAGCAAGCCGGCGACGGCGCCGATCAGCCACCAGTCGAGCCGGCGAATCGCGGAGGCGGCCTCGACCGCCTCGGGGCGCTGCGAGCGCAGGCCGCGCGCGCGGGTTCCGACGGCCTCGATCACCGTGCCACCTGGCTCGAGTCGAGCTGCTGCTTGAAGTACTCCTTGAAGACCTGCAGCGCGGCGGGCGCGGCGGCGTCGGAGCCGAAGCCGCCGTTCTCGATCAGCGCGCAGACCACGAGCTCCGGCGGCGTGGTGCTCTCCGCCGGCCCGTACCCGCACCACCAGGACTGGTCGCGCTGGTCGGTGCTCGGGTCCTTCTGCGCGGTGCCCGTCTTGCCCGCGATCGGGATCGGGAAGGTGCCGAAGACGTTCGTCGACGTCCCGTCCGGAGAGTGCGTCGCCTGCCAAAGCCCGTCCTGGACGGCGTGAAGGTAGGTCGGGTCGAGCCCGAGCGACTGTGGCGCGGCCGCGGGGAAGTTGTGCACGACGCGCGGCGGTGAGTGAGGGGTGCCGCCGCCTTCCTCGACCTGCATCGCCAGATGCGGCCGCACGAGCTTGCCGTTGTTCGCGATCGCGGCGTAGAAGCGGGCCATCTGCAGCGGCGTGACGAGCAGGTCCTTCTGGCCGATCGCGAGCTGGATCGAGTCGCCGGGCTTCCACTGGTTGTCGATCCGCCAGTTATGAGGATCGGTCTTGGCGGTGAAGGCCCGCTTGCGCCACTCGGGCGTCGGCAGCAGGCCGGGGTTCTCGGGCCCGACGTCGACCTCCGTCTTGCGGCCGAAGCCGAACTTCGCCGCCCAGGCCTGGAGCGGATGACCCTCGCTGGCCGGCGCTTTGTAGAACTCGTACCCGAGCTGGTAGAACCAGGTGTCGCAGGAGGCGGCCAGCGCCGTCGGCAGCGTCATAGACTCGTTGATGTAGGGGTCGACGTTGTGGAAGACCTCGGAGACGCTCCCGTCGAACTCGCTGTAGACCGTGTACGAGCCAGTGCAGTCGAGCGGGGTCGACGGCAGCAGCTTGCCGGTCTCCATCGCGGCGAGCGCGGTCACCGGCTTGAACGTCGAGCCGGCGGGATAGACCCCGTTCGAGGCGCGGTCGAGTGACGGGTGGTTGCGCTGCTCCGCCGTCGAGGGCGTCAGGCCGGCCGCCGCCAAGCGCTTCGCCGTCACGTGCCCGGTGTAGATGCTCGGGTTGTAGGTCGGGTACGAGGCCATCGCGCGGATCGAGCCGTCGCGCGGGTCGAGCGCGACGATCGCGCCCCCGTCGGCCTGCCAGTGCTTGTGCAGGAACGCCTGGTTGATCCCCTCGCGAATCGCCTGCTCGGCCGTGCGCTGCAGCTTCGAGTCGATCGTCAACTTGATCGACTCGCCCTCGGCCGGCGGGCGCTTCGTCACCAGCGGGCTGCGCGGATGCCCGAGCGAGTCCACGCGCAGCTGCGCGAGGCCCGCGTGCCCGCGCAGGTACGAGTCGTAGCTCGCCTCGACCCCGGCCTCGCCGATCTTGTCGCCCGCGGCGTAGCCCTTCCGCTGCAGCTGCTTGAGCTGCGCCGCCGAGATCTCGTTCACGTAGCCGAGCACGTGCGCGGCGAGGTCGCCGTGCGGGTAGTAGCGGATGTAGGTGTTCGTGACGCTGACGCCCGGGAACTCGTCGGCGTGCTCGTAGAGGTAGTTGATCGGCGCGGTGCGCTTGACGTCCTCGCGCACGACCACCGGCGTGACCGGGTCGCCGGCGCGCGCCTTGATCCCGCGCAGCATCTCGTTCACCGGCACGTGCACGATCTTCGAGAGACGCCGCAGCTCGTGCAGGCGCGCCGCCCAGGTCATCGGCAGGTCGGCCGGGTGCAGCTCGACCGCGGTGCCGGGCACGTTGATCACGAGCGGCCGGCCCTCGCGGTCGAGGATCTGGCCGCGCGGCGCCTCGACGCGGACGGAGCGGATCTGGTTGTCGAGCGCGGCCTGCAGGTACTGCGGCCCGGAGAGCACCTGGAGCGCCCAGAGCCGGAAGAAGAGCACCCCGAACGCGAGCAGCGCGACGGCAGCGAGGATCCCGATCCGCAGCGCGAGCTGCGGGGTGAAGCGATAGGGGCTCTCGACCCGCGGGTCGGGCGGCAGGAAGCGATCGGACCCCGAGCGACGGCTGCGCGTGCCCGTGCTAGCCAAGCAGGCGCACCTCCGTCGCCGTCTCGACCGGCCGTGCCACCGCGAGCAGCCGCCGCGTCAGCGCGTACACCGGCAGGGTGAGCAGCAGGTTCAGCGCAACTTTCGGCGGTAGCGTCTCGATCAGCACCGCCTTCGCCGAGACGGGGTCGCCGAGCAGGTAGTGCAGGATCAGCGCGCCGAACTGGACGAGGATCGTGGCCACTGCAACCGAGACGTACGGCGCGTGCGCGCGGTCGCGGCCGGTCGTCTCGCCGTAGCGCCCGATCCAGTAGCCGGCGATCGTCAGCAGCAGCGAGGTCACGCCGAGCGTGCCGAGGTTGGCCGTGTCGACGATCAGCCCGGCGAAGAACCCGGCGGCCGCGCCATAGATCGAGCCGCGCAGGAGCGCGACCGCAACGAGCGTCAGCAGCACCACGTCGGGGTAGCCGCCGAGGATGTGGACCTGCGAGAAGATCGTCACCTGCAGGATCGCCGCCACGAACATCAGCACCGCGACCTTGAGCGGCTCGAGCAGGTTCAGGCTCACGGTTGGTTTCGCCGCTTCGGGATCAGCACGATCACCGAATGCAACGAGTCGAAGTGGACGAACGGCCGCACCTGCGCGTTCCAGTAGAGGTCGACCTCGCTGTTCGTCGCGCCGCTGACGGTACCGATCGGGATGCCGTACGGGTAGAGCGAGCTCAGCCGGCCGAGCCTCCAGCCCTGCGTGACGACCGTGTCCCCCTCGTGCAGCACCTGCGACTTCAGGACGCGGTCGAGCGTCAGCGTGGACGGGCCCTCGCCGTGGTTGACGAGTCCCGTGGCCTGCGACTTGACGGTGATCGCCGAGACGTGGATCTCCGAGTCGGTCAGCAGCGTCACCTGGGCGGTGTGGCCCGCCACCTTGCTGACCTTGCCGACGAGACCGTCGACGGTCACGACCGGATCGTTGACGCGGATCCCGCTGCTCGAGCCCGCCGCGATTCCGACCTGCTGCTGGAACTCGTTCGGCGCTCCCGAGATCACGTCGGTGTCGACGTAGTTGAAGTCCTGTGGGAAGCGCGGCAGGCCGACGTACTTGAGCTGACGGCGAAGGTCGTCCACCTGCTGGGCCGCGTTCACGTTCTGGATCCTCTCCGCGCGCAGCTGGTCGAGTTGCGCGCGCAGGCGCTTGTTCTCGGACTTCGCGTCGATCAGTCCCGCGAACCAGTTGTAGGTGTCGCGGAACGGCGCGGCGATCCGGTTCGCGCCGACCTCGAACGGCCGCAGCACGCTCGCGCCGGTGCTCTGGACGCCGTGCAGCCCACCGCTGGCCGGCTCACGGAAGTAGACGGTGATCAGGACGAGCGAGAGCAGCACGAGGACTCCCGCCACGATTCGCCGCTTGACGGCGGTGGCACTGCGGGAGGACAAGCCGGTGGGCCTGGAGCGAGGTGCGGGGACCCCAGGACCGCAATCCGTGCGCTGCGGTTCCTGTGCTGCACGAGAACTGATCAGTGTAGGCGAGCGAGCGGCGGGCCGCGAGTCGCTTACGGGCGGTGGTTGTTGCGGCGCCTCTGGGCCTGGCTGCGGTGGATGGCCTCGAACTCCTCGAGGCTGCGGCCCGAGCCGACGGCGACGCAGGTCAGTGGGCTCTCCGCGAGGTGGACCGGCATCTGCGTCTCGTGGCGCAGGCGCTCGTCGAGCCCGTTCAGGAGCGCGCCGCCGCCGGCGAGCACGATCCCGCGGTCCATGATGTCGGCCGCGAGCTCGGGCGGGGTCTTGTCCAGCGTCGACTTGATCGCCTCGATGATCTGGCCGACCGGGCCGTCGAGCGCGCGCCGCACCTCTTCGCTGCTCAGGACGACGGTCTTCGGCAGGCCGGTGAGCATGTCGCGGCCGCGGACTTCGGCCTGCACCTCCTCACGCAGGTCGAAGGCCGAGCCGACCTCGAGCTTGATCTCCTCGGCGGTCTGCTGGCCGATCAGCAGCTTGTACTCGCCCTTGATGTGGCTGATGATCGCCTCGTCCATCTCGTCGCCGCCGACTCTGAGGCTCTGGGAGACCACGATGCCGCCGAGGCTGATCACGGCGACCTCGGTCGTGCCGCCGCCGATGTCGACGATCATGTTCCCGGTCGGCTCGGCGACCGGCAGGCCCGCCCCGATCGCAGCGGCCATCGGCTCCTCGATCAGGTAGGCCTGCCTTGCTCCCGCGCTCAGGGTTGCCTCCTCGACCGCACGCTTCTCGACGCCGGTCACACCGCTCGGGACGCAGACGACGACGCGCGGGTGGGCGAAACGGTGCTGGTGGACCTTCTGGATGAAGTGCCGCAGCATCTGCTCGGTGACGTCGAAGTCGGCGATCACGCCGTCCTTCAGCGGCCGGATCGCGGAGATGGTTCCGGGCGTGCGGCCGAGCATGCGCTTGGCCTCGACCCCGACCGCGTGCACCTCGCCGCTGCGCTGGTCGATCGCGACCACGGACGGCTCCGAAAGCACGATGCCGCGGCCGCGCACGTACACCAGCGTGTTCGCGGTTCCGAGGTCGACGGCCATGTCGCGGCCGCCGAATCCGTTGAAGTAGCCCAGGAGACCCATCGGCCCGCACGAGTCTAGCTAGGAAAGCCGGATTCGACCGCCTGCCCGACGCGACTACGCCGGGCTCAGCACGCCGCGAACCGCCTTGGTCACGTCCACGTCCAGGTAGGGCTCCATCGCCGCACGTTGCGGTGATTCGCGGCCGCGCTGCTCGCATCGCTCGATCGTGACCCGGTCGCCCCAGGGTTCCACCGCCGTCTGTCGACAGGCGTGGATGGTGAGCGTCGCTGCCCGCATGGACACCGCCAGCTCGAAATCCGGGATCAGGAGCGCTTTTTCGCGGTTCTGCGAGAGCTTGCCGACCGTTTCGAGCCGGTCGACCGCGTGCCCGAGGCGCGGGGCTTCTTGCCCGAGCGTGTCGAGCGCCGCTTGGAGCCGCGCTTCGTCTGCCGCTTCGGGCGCGAGCCTGCGGCGGTGTCCTCCTGCGCCGCACCGGCAGCGGCGTCCGCGGCACCCGCGGCGCCGGTCTGCTGCGGCACTCCCTGAGCGCCTCCGGCCACCTGGCCCGCCTGCTGGCCCAGCTGATCGGTGGCACCACCGACTGCCTGGCCGGCCGCCTGTCCGACGTCTTGGCCCAAGCCACCGACCGCCTGGCCCACTTCGCCGACGGCCTGCGGAACTGCGCCGCCGGGGCCGAGCGCCTGGCCGGCCGCGCTCGTCACGCCGCCGACGGCCTCGCTCGCGGCCCCCCCGGGACCGACCGCCTGCTTAGCGGCATCGCCGACGTCACCGAGCGTCTGGCTGACCGCGCCGCCGGGCCCGAGCGCCGGGCCGAGCTGACCGATGCTGCCGACCGCGTCGTCTACCGAGTCGACGAGGCTCTCGAGGATCTCGGGGTTGCGATCGAGCGTCGTCAGCGCGCGGTCGAGGATGTCGTAGAGGTTCTCGAGGCGAACCTTCAGCTGCGCCTCGGCTTCGACGCCCGCGATGTCGACCTCGACCTTTCCGAGGCTGATGTGCACGCCAGCGACGACCTGCAGCAGGTTCGCAAGCTTCGCCCGCAGCGCGAGGTGCGCCTCCAACCGCTCGACGTCGACGTAGACCTCGTCGACCTTCACCTTGCGGATGTCGACGAAGACGTCAGGGTCGTGGCTCGGCTCGCGCCCCTCGAGATGCGCGCTGTCCAGCTGGCTCGCGCTTCGGGCTCGCCGGGCCGCCTGCTTGCCTCCGCCGCCGTTCCGACTGCTGCTCGTCCGACTTGTCGTCTGCTTGGCCATCGTCGCCCCTGCAAGTCAACGGGACGAGGTCGACTTCCGCGCCGACCTCGTCTTCCGCGTCGAGTTGCTCCTGCGGGCGGAACTGCTTCGGCTCGTGCCGCCGTTGCTGCGGGCGCCCTGCGTCTGCGAGGTCTGTCGGACGCGATTCATCAAGTCGTCCGGCAGCTCCGAGGCACGGCTCTTCGCCTGGTCGAGGACGCCTTTCGCGTGTCGACCGACCGAGTTGCTCGTCATCAGGGCATACAGCCCGGCACCCGCCGCCGGAAGCAGCAGCCACTTCGTCCCGATACCGCCACTCCCGCGGGCACCTTTGCCTTCTGCGGCGTCGACCACGTCTTCGAACCGCCGCGCCATGTCGATCATGCGCTCGGAAAGCTTGTGAGCGTCTGCCATCGTCTCCTCCTTTGAAAACGGTACGTGGACAACTCGCTTTCCCACCGCCTGTAGTCCCAAACCGGTAATCCGGCGCGACTCAGCCGAAGCCGTACACACCGGCAAATCGTTCGGCGAGCAGGCGGACGAGGAGCGCGGCCGGCAGACCGACCACGTTCAGGTAGTCGCCCTCGATCCGCTCGACCAGCGAGGCGCCGAGGCCCTGGATCGCGTACGCGCCGGCGCGGCCCTCCCACTCCCGGCTCGCCACGTAGTGCGCAAGGTCGCGCGCGTCGAGCGGCCGGAAGGTGACCCGCGTCACCTCGCGGTGCACCTCGCGCCAGCCGGGGGTGATGAGCGCCAGCCCCGAGACGACCTCGTGCGTCTTGCCGGCGAGGCTCTCGAGCATCTCCTCCGCGTCCGTCTCGGACGCTGGCTTCCCGTAGACGCGCCCCTCGCAGACGACCTCCGTGTCGCAGCCGAGCACGGGCTCGTCGTCCGCCAGCGCCAGCACCGACTCCGCCTTGCCGACCGCGTGTGCGACCGGGTCGCCGTCCGTCTCCTCGTACGAGGGCGGCGTCACCACGAACGGGATCCGCAGCTGCTCGAGGATCTCCCGCCGCCTCGGCGACGTCGACGCCAGGATCAGCGGGGCTGCAGGCGGAGCCGCCACAGCTCTTCGTCCGGCCAGCGCTTGGCCCATTCGGCCGGGGTGGTCGAGTAGTACTCGTGGTCGATCGCGCCTTCGGGCGCGAACAGCTCGCGGAAGTCGAGCAGCTCGAAGCCGTTCTCACGCAGGATGGCGAACATCTCGCTCACGCTCGGGTGGAACTCGACGCCCGGATCGTCGTCCTCCCAGACAAGGTTGTAGAGACCCTTCTGGGGCCGCTGCAGCTGGTCGACGACGGGACCGGTGTCGGGCATGCAGAGCAGCTGCAGCACCGAGCCGCGGAAGAAGATCAGCTCTCCGCCCGGGCGCAGCAGCCTGGCGGCCTCGGCGATCCAAAGCTTCGGATCGCACCAGATCGAGGCGCCGTACTCGGAAAAGACAAGGTCGAACGAGTGGTCCGGCAGGCTCGTGTGCTCGGCGTTCTCGAGCAGGAACTCGAGCCCGAGCCCGAGCTCGTCGTTCACCCGGCGGGCGGTTTCGAGCTGGGCCGGAGTCACGTCGACGCCGACGACGCGGCTGGCACCGAGCTTCTTCAGCCAGGCGCCGAAGTAGCCGGTCCCGCAACCGAGCTCGACCACCTCCTTGCCGGTCAGGTCAGGGAGGGCCTGGAGCTCGCTCTCGGGATGGCTCCATTTTCCCCAGGTGACCTCGTCCTGCTCCCAGGCTGAGCGGGCCCGGGCGTCCGTGTACTCCGCGTTTGCGTGCGTCCAGCCCTCGCGGTTGATCGCGACGTAGTCGGGCTCAGGCACCGAACCAGAGCTCGAGCTCGCGCTGCGCCGACTCCGGGGAGTCCGAGCCGTGCACCAGGTTGTCGGGCATCGCCAGCGCGAGGTCGCCGCGAATCGTCCCGGGCGCGGAGTCCGTCGGATTCGTGGAGCCCATCGTCGTGCGGACGACCGAGATCGCTGACTCGCCCTCGAGCGCCAGCGCGAGCGTCGGGGCCGAGGTGATGAACTCGACCAGCTCGCCGAAGAACGGCTTCTCGGCGTGCTCCGCGTAGTGGCGCTCGGCGAGCTCGCGGTCGACCTGGACGAGCCGCGCGTCGCGAAGCTCGAGCCCGCGCCGCTCGAAGCGCGCGAGGATCTCGCCGGCCAGCTTGCGCTGCACCGCGTCGGGCTTGATCAAGACAAGTGTCCGCTCGACCGCCATTCGCGGCGGGATGCTACGCGCTGCGTTCGCGGCGCGGCGGGGCGAGCGCCTGCGTCTGGCCGAGCGGTTCCACGGCGGAAGGCTCGACCGGCGTCTCGCAGTACGGACACACCTGCCAGAGCGCCTCGAGCGGCTGCTTGCAGTTGCGGCACGACTGCCGCAGGCGCGTCGTACAGACCGGGCAGACGAGGAAGCCCACCTCGACCTCGGCACGGCAGACCGGGCAGTGCAGGTCGCGCCGGGCGAGCCGCTGCTCCATCGCCTTGATTTCGAGCTCGCGCTCACGCACATCCTCGAGGTACTCCGGCGGCCGGAAGAGCATGTAGATCAGCGGGCCGACGAACGGCGGGATCAACCCGAGCACGGTCGCCATCCCGACGAGCCACGGGTCCTCGATCCGCCGGCGCGCATCCTTGTAGACCCAGAACGCCGTCGCCAGCCAGAAGACCGCGACGAAGAACAGCGTCAGGTTGCGGATCACGGTCCACGTGCTGTGGCTGAAGAAGTCGAAGAGTCCGTTTGCTTCAACTAGGCCCACGCGCGTCTCCTCAGAGAAGCAGCTTCCCGACGAGATACCCGGCGCCGAACGCGAGGCCGACGATCGCCAGGACGACGACGACGGCAACCGCGAAGACGCTCAGGCGCTCGCCGAACTTCCCCATGGTACGCGCTGAAGTCGGACGGTGAGGTCGGCGAGCAGATAGAGCGAGCCGGTGACGAGCACGGCGCCGTGCTCACCGGCCAGCTCGCGCCCGCGCTCGAGCGCCGCGACCGGGTCGGCGACGGCCTCGACCCGCTCGAAGAAGGGCCGCGCGCGCGTGGCCAGCTCACCGGCCGGCAAGGCGCGAGCACTGTGTGAGGCGGTGGCGACGAGCGTGTCGCCGGCGCGGGCGAGCGCGGCCAGCATCGCCTCGGCGTCCTTGTCGGCGAGGATCGAGGCGACGACCGCGTAGTCGTCGCGCGGGAGCCGCTCCACCAGCCACTCGACCCCGGCCGGGTTGTGGGCGCCGGCGAAGATGTCCTCGCCGACCTCGTCGAGGCGGCCGGGCAGGCTCGTTTCGACCTCGCCGCCGAGCGACCGCCCGAGGAACACCTCGGCCGCGGCGCGGCCGACGTCTTCACCGACCACGATCCGCCCGGCGCCTCGCGCGCGCGCGCGTGAGGCCCATTCCGGGTCGCCGAGCACGACGGTCGAGCCCGGCGCAACGACGGCCAGCTTCTCCTCGGCGATCGCCTCGCGCGTCTCGCCGAGCACGTCAGTGTGGTCGAGCGCGACGTTCGTCAGGGCGACCACCTCTGCCTCGAGCACGTTGGTCGCGTCGAGCCGCCCGCCGAGGCCGGCCTCGACCACGGCGACGTCGACGCCCGCGGCCGCGAACTCGGCGAGCGCGGCAGCGGTCAGCACCTCGAACTGGGTCGCGCCGGCTCGCTCGGCGCTCGGATGAACCCGTTCGAGCGCCTGCTCGAGGTCGGCGTCCTCGCCATTGACCTGGATCCGCTCGCTCCAGCCGGCCACGTGCGGCGAGGTGTACGCGCCGACGCTGAGCTCTTCGCGCAGCAGGAACGCGGCGGCGCGGCGGGTCGCGGTCGATTTGCCGTTCGTGCCGACGACGTGGATCGAGCGAAAGTCGCGCTGCGGCTCGCCGAGCTCGGCCAGGAGCGAGCGCATGCGCCCGAGGCCGAACTCCGCCGGCCACGGGGAGAGCGACTCGAGCCAGTCAAGCGGAGAGGGCATCGAGCTCGCGACGGTAGCGCTCCAGCTTCTCGCGCTCGGCCTCGACCACCTCGCCGGGCGCGTTGGCGACGAAGCGCTCGTTGGCCAGCATCCCCTCGGCCCGGGCGATCTCGCCGCGGAGCCGGGCGGCCTCGGCCTCAACGTTGCCGCCGTCGGCCTTAGCGCGGTCGGGCCTGACGACCGCGTCGAAGATCCGCTGCTGCTCGCCCTCGAGCTGCGGTCGCACGCCCGCCCGCCGGAAGACCTCGGCCGCCGTCTGGATCGGCTCGAACTCGGCGCCCATGTCCTCCACGCCGAGCGGCTCCGGCCAGGGCGCGACGATCAGCCTCGTCTCACGCGCGGGCAGGTTCGACCAGATCTCCTCGGTCACGTGCGGCAGCACCGGGTGCAGCAGCTTCAGCAGCCGCTCGAGGTTGGCGAGCGCCGTCGCCTGCGCGTCCTCGTCGCCGTCGTAGAGCCGCTGCTTGATCGCCTCGGCGTACCAGTCGCAGAAGTCGTCGAAGGTGACGTGGTAGAGCACGCTCGTCGCCGGCGCGAAGTCGAAGGCGGCGAACTGCTCCTCGACCTGCGCCTGGGCTTGGTCGAGGCGCCAGGCGATCCAGCGCTCCTCCAGCGCGCTCGGCCGCTGCTCGGGCTGCGCCTCGCCGACGTTCGCCAGGATCAAGCGGGAGACGTTCCAGAGCTTGTTTGCGAGCTTGCGGCCCTCCTCGATCGCGCCCTCGGAGAAGCGCACGTCCTGCGAGGAGGTCAGCTTCAGCAGGCCATAGCGGGTCGCGTCCGCGCCGTGCCGGTCGATCAGCTCGAGCGGGTCGAGGCCGGTGCCGAGGCTCTTCGACATCCGGCGGCCGTCCCCCGCCAGCACCGTCGTGTGGATGATCACGTCGCTGAACGGGATCTCCTCCATCAGCTCCAGCCCGGTGAAGATCATCCGGTTCTCCCAGAGGCGGATGATCTCGCGCGCGGTCGTGTTCAGCGAGCCCGGATACCAGGCTTCGAGCTCCGGCGTCTCCTCTGGCCAGCCGAGGATCGCGAACGGCCAGAGCGCCGACGAGAACCAGGTGTCGAGCACGTCCTGGCTGCGCGTCAGCTCGGTCGAGCCGCACTCGGCGCACACCTCGGGCTCGTCCTCCTCGACGGTCAGGTGCCCGTTCGAGCACTCCCAGACCGGCAGCTGGTGACCCCACCAGATCTGGCGCGAGATGTTCCAGTCGGGCGCCTGCTCGAGCGAGTCGATCGCGTAGCGGTGCTGCGAGGGCGGGTGGTAGCGGACGCGGCCATCGCGCAGTGCCGCCAACGCGGGTTGCTTCAACTCCTCCATCGCGCACCACCACTGCAGCGAGATCAGCGGTTCGATCGGGCTCTTGCACCGCTCGCAGAGCGCGATCGAGTGCCGGTACGCCTCGCGCTTGACGAGCAGGCTGCGCTCCGTGAGCCAGGCGAGGATCCGCTCCTCCGCCTCGTCCTGGGTCAGGCCGGCGAGCTCGCCGGCGTCGTCGTTCAGGCGGCCGTCCGGGCCGATCACGGTCAGCTCCGGCAGGCCGTGGGCCCGGCCGATCTCGAAGTCGAGCGGGTCATGTCCGGGCGTGACCTTCAGCGCGCCCGTGCCGAACTCCCGGTCGACGCGCTCGTCCTCGATCACCGGCACGACGCGCTCGACGAAGGGCACGACGACCTCCCGCCCGACCGCCGCACTCCAGCGCTCGTCGCCGGGACTGACCGCCACGGCGACGTCGGCCAGGATCGTCGCCGGGCGCGCGGTCGCGATCGTGACGCCGTCATCCGGGTCGTCGGTGAACGGGTAGCGCACGTAGGTGAGCGCGTCGTCGACCTCCTCGTGCACAAGCTCGAGGTCGGAGAGCGAGGTCCGGTGGTGCGGGCACCAGTTGATGATCCGGTTTGCGCGGTAGATCCAGCCCTTGCGGTAGAGGTGGACGAAGAAGCGCATCACCGCGCGGATGTAGGCGTCGTCCATCGTGAAGCGCTCGCGGCGGTAGTCCATCGAGGCGCCCAGGCGGCGGAACTGGCCCATGATCGTTCCGCCGTACTGGCGCAGCCAGTCCCACACGATCTCGACGAAACGCTCGCGGCCGACCTCCTCGCGGGAGGTGGCCTGCTCGACGAGGTGCTTCTCGACGGCGTTCTGCGTCGAGATGCCCGCGTGGTCGTAGCCGGTCAGGAAGGCCGTCTCGAAGCCGCGCATCCGGTGCCAGCGCACGAGCGCGTCGGCGAGCGAGATCTGCAGCGCATGGCCCGTGTGCAGCGCGCCGGTGACGTTCGGCGGCGGGTGCGCGACCACGAAGGTCTGGCGCCCCGAGGCGGGTTCGGCGTTGTACAGGCCCTCCTCCTCCCAGGTGCGCTGCCAGCGCTCCTCGACGCCTTGGGGCTTGTAGAGCGGTTCCATTCGGGCAAGTTTACGAGCACATGGGCGAGTTCTTTCACGCCGTCCGGGTCTTCTTCGACCACCTCGCCGGGGTCGGCTGGACGGCGCTCGCGATCGCGCTGGCGATCCACTTCGCCCGGTTGCTGACGCGCACGGTCGCCTGGCGGAACATCCTCGCCGCCTCGTACCCGGACGTGCGCTGGCGCTGGCTGCCCGTGGCGAAGGCGTACATCGGCGGCGTCGGGATCAACTCGATCGTCCCCGGCCGTGCCGGCGACCTGGTCAAGCTCTACCTCGTCCACCGCGAGCAGCCGGCGACAACGTACACGACGCTGGCCTCGACGCTCGCCACCGAGACTCTGCTCGACTTCGTGCTTGCGACTGCGATCTTCCTCTGGGCGCTGACCCAGGGCGTGCTCCCGAGCCTGCACGTGTTGCCGAGCATCCCGGCCTTCGACTGGGGCTGGCTCTTGCGGGACTCGCGCAAGACGGCCGTCGTCGTGGCGGTGCTGACCGTCGCCGCGATCTGGTTCTGGCACTGGGCCTCGCAGCACGTCGCCGACTTCAAGCAGCGCGTCGGCCAGGGCTTCGCGATCCTGCACGACCGCGGGCGCTACGGGCGCGAGGTGGCGAGCTGGCAGCTGCTCAGCTGGGTGCTGCGGATCGCGTCGCTCTACTGGTTCCTGCGGGCCTTCCACGTGGATGCGTCGATCCACAACGCGCTGCTCGCCCAGGTGGTCGACAGCTTCTCGACGCTGCTGCCGTTCTCACCCGGCGGCGCGGGCACCAAGCAGGGCCTGCTCGTCTACGTCCTCCACGGCGAGGCCTCGAGCTCGACGCTGCTCGCCTTCAGCGTCGGCCAGTACGTCGCCGTGACCGCCTTCAACGTCGCGATCGGCGCGATCGCGATTTTCACTTCGCTCGGGACGCTGCGTCTGCGCACAATCCTCGGCCGCGCGAAAGCTGCCGAGTCGGACGCGAAGCAGCCGAGTTGATGGGGAAGGACTGGCGCACTTCTCGCACAGTCGGCTCACTGCGGCCGGTGTACACCTACAGCGATGGAGAGGTACACCTACCTCAGCTGACATGGGCCGACGGACGCAGCTCATGCTCACCGACCGCCAGCACGCGTTCCTGCTCGAGGAGTCACGGCGGACTGGGCTTTCGTTGGCGGAGCTCGTCCGCCGAGCGATCGACCAGACCTACCGCCCACACGCCCGGCCCAAGATCGGCGGCGTCGAGGTCAGCGTCGGTCTCTGGCGGCGACCCGATGCAGCGGTCGCGGGCCGGCGGCCCAAGCCGATCCGGATCTGAGCGCGCGATTTACGCCGATTCTTCGGCGAGCTCTTGCGGCTCGTCGTCAGCGCCGGCGCTCGTTACGAGCGTCGGCTTGATGCCTTGCGTGATCGTCTCCTTGGTGATCGCGCACTTGACGACGTCCTTGCGCGACGGGAGCTCGAACATCACGTCGAGCAGCGCGCTCTCGATGATCGAGCGCAGGCCGCGGGCGCCGGTCTCGCGGGCGAGCGCCTTCTCGGCGATCTCCCAGAGCGCCTCCTCGGTGAAGACGAGCTCGATGTCGTCGTACGCGAAGAAGCGCTGGAACTGGCGCGTGAGCGCGTTCTTGGGCTCGGTCAGGATCTGGACGAGGTCCTCGCGCTTGAGCTGATGCACCGTCGAGACGACGGGCAGCCGCCCGATGAACTCCGGGATCAGCCCGTACGAAAGCAGGTCCTCCGGCATCACCTGCGAGAGCATCTCGGACGCCTCGTAGGAGTTCTTCGAGCGGATCTCGGCGCCGAAGCCCATCGCGTGCTTGCCGATCCGTTTGCCGACGATCGACTCGAGATCGGCGAACGCGCCGCCGCAGATGAAGAGGATGTTCGTTGTGTCGATCGAGAGGAACTCCTGGTGCGGGTGCTTGCGCCCACCCTGGGGCGGCACCGAGGCGACCGTGCCCTCGAGGATCTTCAGCAGCGCCTGCTGCACGCCCTCGCCCGAGACGTCGCGCGTGATTGACGGGTTGTCGGCCTTGCGCGCGATCTTGTCGACCTCGTCGATGTAGATGATCCCGGTCTCGGCCTTCTTGATGTCGAAGTCGGCGGCCTGGATCAGCTTCAGGAGGATGTTCTCGACGTCCTCGCCGACGTAGCCGGCCTCGGTCAGCGCCGTCGCGTCCGCGATCGCGAACGGGACGTTGAGGATCCGCGCCAGCGTCTGGGCGAGCAGCGTCTTGCCGCAGCCGGTCGGGCCGAGTAGGAGGATGTTCGACTTCTGCAGCTCGACGTCGTCCTCCTCGGCGGCCATCTGCACGCGCTTGTAGTGGTTGTAGACGGCGACCGCGAGCGTCCGCTTCGCCTCTTCCTGCGAGACGACGTAGTCGTTCAGGACGGCGTAGATGTCACGCGGCCGTGGCAGGTTGTCGAGGTCGAGCTGCGCGGGAGCGGTGAGCTCCTCGTCGATGATCTCGTTGCAGAGGTCGATGCACTCGTCGCAGATATAGACCCCAGGGCCTGCGATGAGCTTCTTGACCTGCCGCTGACTCTTCCCGCAGAAACTGCAGAGCAGCTGCTCGTTGCCATCGGATGCGCGCGCCACCTCAGTCTCCTTTTACCTCGGATCGGCCTGAGAATCCAGGCCTACGCCCCGTCCTTGGCGCCGTCCTTGGCCGTGTCGCGATGGACGATCACGCTGTCGATGATGCCGTAGTCCTGCGCTTCTTGCGGTGTCATGAAGTAGTCCCGCTCCATGTCCTTCGAAACCTTGTCGATCTCCTGCCCGGTGTGCTCCGACATGATCTCCTCGAGTCGCCGCTTGAGGGCGATCGTCTCCCGGGCATGGATCTCGATGTCCGTCGCCTGTCCCTGGAAGCCGCCCCAGACCTGGTGGATGAGGATCTTGGCGTTCGGCAGTGCCATCCGCTTTCCTTTCGCGCCGCCGGCGAGCAGGAGCGCGCCCATCGACATCGCCGTGCCGACGCAGATCGTCTGCACGTCGGGCTTGATGAACTGCATCGTGTCGTAGATCGCGAGCCCGTGGTACACGGAGCCGCCCGGCGAGTTGATGTAGATCGAGACGTCCTTGTCGGGATCCTCGGACTCGAGGTGCAGCAGCTGGGCAATGATCAGGTTGGCGATCTGGTCGTCGATGGGCGTGCCGAGGAAGATGATTCGCTCGTTCAACAGGCGCGAGTAGATGTCGAACGAGCGCTCGCCTCGCGACGTCTGCTCGATCACCATCGGGATCAATGGGCTCATGGCGTCTCCTCTGAACTTCTCATGTGTCGACTGGTCATTTCAGACGGCCGCACGGGCGAAGCCCGTTCGGCCTGACCGTGACATCGCAAGCGACGTCACGCTGGCTCCTTGCTGCCGGGGGTCCACAGTTTCGTCTCGGTCGGTTGGGATTCCTTGTCGGGGGTCCAGATCTCATCGCGGGCGCGCGCGACCTCGAGCGGGATGCGCTTCGCCTCGGCCGCGACGCGGTCGAGCGCCTTGCGCAGGCGCAGGTCGGTGCGCAGCACCTCCTGGCGGCCGGACTCGAACACCTGCTTGATCGCTTCGTCGCCGTCGTCGCCGGCGAGCTCGGCCTGCTCCCGGATCAGGTCTTCGATCTCCGAGTCGGTCACCTCGAGCCCGAGCTGGTCGGCGACCGCCTCGAGCACGAGCTCGCGGGCGACCGAGAGCGCGGCCTCCTGGGTCATCCGCTGGACGAGCTGCTCGGCGGTCTGCCCTGAGAGCTCGAAGTAGGCCTCGGCGCTGATCCCGCGGCTCTCGAGCGAGCGCCCGAGGCCGTTCAGCAGCTCGCGCGTGCGCGCCTCGACGAGCGGCCCGCCGACCTGGACGTTTGAGGCCTGCACGAGCGAGTCGACCGCGGCGGCGCGGAACTGCGTCTCCGCCTCCTCCTCGAGCACGTCGTGCATGCGCTGCTCGAGGTCGGCGCGCAGCTCGGCGAGCGTGTCGAACTCGCTGGCGGCGCGCGCAAGGTCGTCGTCGAGCGGCGGCAGCACCTTCTCCTTGATCTCCTTGACCGCGACCGTCGCCTTCGCGGTCGAGCCGTCTACCGACTCGAACTCGACGTCCTTCGTCTCGCCGGAGGAGGCGCCGGTCAGCGCGCGCTCGATCTCCTCGACGAGCCGGCCGGAGCCGAGCTCGACCACCAGGTCGCGCTGCCCCTCGCCGTTCTCGTCGAGCGCGTCCACGACCAGCACGTCGCCGGTGTGGGCGGGCCGGTCCTCGACCGGCGCCAGCTCGGCGACCGACTCGCGCAGCGCCTCGAGCTCCTGCTCGACGAGCTCCTGCGGAACCTCGGGCTCGGCGAACGGCACTTCGAGCTCCGACCAGTCCGCCGGCACGGGCTTCGGCTGGACGGCGACCGTCGCCGTGAACTGGAAGTCGGAGTCCTCGGAGCTCGGCAGCTCGTAGTCGTACTCCGGCGCGGCCACCGGGCGGATGTTCGTCGTCGTCGCGGCGTTCATGAACCAGCCGCCGATGTGGCTCTCGACGGCCTCCGTGAAGATGCGCTCGCGGCCGACCCGCGCCTCGAGCACCTGCGGCGGAACCTTGCCCTTGCGGAAGCCCGGCACCTTGACCGCCTCGGCGAGGTCGTGCGTCGCGTGCTCGACCGCGTGCTGAAGGTCGGCCTGCGGGACCTCGACGGTCAGCCGGACCTTGTTGTCGGGCAGCTCCTCGACCTGGGTCGCCATCACCCGGCCCATTCAAGCAAAGGGACCGTGCCCGGCCGAGGAGAGCGTCAGTAGTCGTCCGGCTCGCCGTCGTCGTACTCGAGGTGCTCGAGCCGCGTCATCAGGCCCACCCCGCGGAAGTAGACCTTGTTCGAGCGGGGGTAGTAGGCGATGTCATCCGGCTCGCGCGTGCCGTAGGCGAGGTACGTGACGCCGTCCGCTCCGGCCACGATCGAGTGCGCGACCCGCGACCCCGGCGGCCGCGCGAAGACGTGCCCGCGACGCAGCTCGTGCCGCTCCGGTTCGCCGCCGCGCACGGGCAGCAGCTCGAGCGTGCCGCTCCCCTCGAGCACGACGAAGGCCTCGGACTCGAGCGAGTGGCAGTGCGGCGGGCAGCCGCGCTTGCCCGCGGGCCGGCGGATCCAGTTCAGCCCGGAGCGCTGCGAGCCGGCGGCGCCGGCGAGCACCTTGTCGCCGTCCTCGTCCAACGGGACGTCCTCGAGCGCGACCACGTTTGCCGGCCGCTCGCCCGGCTCGGCGAACTCGAGCTCGCCGAGCTCGGCCTCGACGTCCCAGGGGTCGTCCGTGCGACCCTCGACCCACGGCCAGCTCAGCCGCACCGCCTTCGACCGCGGCAGCCAGCCGTACTCGACCGGATGACGCGTCCCGAAGACGAGGTAGTCCAGGCCGTCCGCGCCGGCCCTGAGTGTGTGCTCGTGGTGGTCGGCGACCTGCACGATCGTGTCGCCGGCCCGGATCTCGCAGACGGTCTCGTCCTGCCAGAGGAGCCCGGAGCCCGCGAGGACGAAGTAGTTCTCCTCCGAGCGGCCGTGCGAGTGCGGCGGTGTCGGCAGCCTGCCCGGCTCGACCCGCACTCGGTTGACCCCGATCCCCTTCGCTCCTGCCGCGTCGCCTAGCCGCTGCCAGGTCGCAGCCATCGGCCCCTTCTCGTTGTGGCGGCCTTCGACCTCGTCCCAGTGCGCCAACACACAGGCAGTATCAGCGAAGCTGCAAGAACTCGTTCGCGCTGCTCACGGACAGGCCCGGCGTCGGCCCGCCGCCGATCACGTACACGCGGCCGCCGAAACCGAGCACACCGAGCCCGTGCCTCGGGGTCGGCAGGTCGGGCAGGCGGCGCCAGCGGCGGGTCCGCACGTCGAACGCGTAGACCGCGGCCGACGTTCCCGCGGGTGCCTCGCTCCCCGCCGAGACGAGGAGCCGGCCGACCGAGGCCGAGTCGGTGCCCCCGCGCGTCTCTGGTACGGGCGGCAGCGAGACCCAGCGCCGCCGCTTGGGGAGGTATGCCTGGAAAGCGTCGAAGTTCGTCCCGGCCTCGCGCCCGGCGACGGCGTACACGCGTCCGCCGAGCGCACTGACGCCGAGATGCTCGCGCGGCTTGGGCCCGGGGATCCGCATCCAGCGGCGAGCTTTGCGGTCGAAGGCGAGCGACGTCTGTGCCAGGCCCCCTTCGGCGACGCCGCCGATCACGTAGAGCGTCCGGCCGACGATCGCGGCGCCCGCCGCGGCGCGCGGCTCCGGCAGGTCCGGCAGCCGCCGCCAGCGTCCGCCCGAGAAGACGGATGCGCGTGCCAGCGCGCCGTAGCCGCCGACCACGTAGAGTCTGTGGCCGTCGGAGGCGGCCATGGCGTGGTTCACAGCGACCGGCAGGTCGGGCAGCCGGCGCCAGCGGTTGTGCGCCGGCGAGTAGGCATCCACGCGCCGGGAGCTGCGTCCGTCGGCGAGGAAGCCGCCGGCCAGGACGAGCTCGTCGCCGAAGGTCGCCGCGGCCACCTCGCTGCGCGGCAGGGGCAAGGGCGCCCCCCGCTTCCACCCGCCGGCGTCGCGCGCGTGAGCAGCCCCGAGCGCGAGCGTCCCGGCGCCGACCAACACGATCAGCCGGAGAGCCATCGAGTGCGGGCGAGAGGACTCGAACCTCTAAGGAGCGTTGGCCCCAACGGGACCTAAACCCGTCGCGTCTACCAATTCCGCCACGCCCGCGCGCACGTGAAGGATAGAGACGGTTGGCGACTAACTAGTTCGACCGGGCTCCGTCTCAACTCCGGCAATGAACGCAACGGTCATCGAGCTTCCCACCGTCGAGTCGCTCAGCGACGAGATCCGCGGCGTCGTCTACGAGCGTCAAACCTTGCGCGCCGTCAACGCCCCGCGCGAGGAGCTGGAGCGCAACCGCGCCGAGCTCGTCCGCCTCCAGCAGGCGCTCGTCGCCGCGCTGATCAGACGCCACCTCCCCGCCGCCGCGGCTTAGCGCGGCTCGCGACGGGCTATCCTGTGCTCGCTGCGTGGTGGCGGTAGCTCAGTTGGTAGAGCCCCGGGTTGTGGTCCCGGTGGTCGCGGGTTCGAGTCCCGTCCGCCACCCCTCGCGTCCCCGGGCGGCTGGCGCCTGCGGCGCCGCCTCGCGCCGCTTGCGGCACGTCGCTCTCCAGGCCCGTGCCAATAGCACTGTGCCCTACGGCGCCGCACCGCCAGCGACACGCCGGGAACCCGAGGATGTGTCTGTCACACTGATTTCTAGGGCCCCGTAGCTCAGCGGAAGAGCGGCGGACTTCGAATCCGCGCGCGGAGGTTCGACTCCTCCCGGGGCCATTCTTGACTCAAGCGAAGCGGTGCTACGGTCGAATCGGATCGGATGAGCGGCGTCTTCGCAACGGGCAGGATCGCTGTCGCTGCGGTTGCAGCGGCGGCAGCGCTCGTCGCCGTGCTCCCGGCTCCCGGTGAGGCCGCGCGGAGACCGCCGAGCGTCGTGCCGGTGCCGTCGCTCCAGCCGCAGGCGACCCAGGTCGAGTGGCTCCGGCTCGTGCGGCGCCGGCATCGCTTCCAGGCGCCCCCGGACTGCCGGCCGCTGCGAGCGGTCTTCTACGCGCCGAGCGACTGGCTCCGCCTCGCGACGAAGCTCGCAAGCGACGTCTCGCCGTGCGCGCAGTACTCGATTTCGATCCCGCCGCTCGCAGGGGCGAAGACGACATTCCGCGCCGATCAGGCGTGGCGCATCCACGCGCTCGGTCCGGGCTTCCACGCGCTTGCCGAAGTGCACATGCCGGGCTGGCGCGCCTGGGTGAAGCAGACCGGCAGGAGCTGGTACGACGCGGGCGTCGAGGCGAGACGCCGCATGGGCGCCGCCGGCTACGACCTCGCGGCGGGTGACGGCTGGATCGTGAACGAGCTCTCCTCGGGCGTCCGCCGCGGGCTGCCGAATGCGCGCGAGGAGGTGCTCGCGTTCGTCCACGGCCTCTGCGACGGGGACGGCGGCCCGGCGGTCAAGGGCGCGGTCTTCAACATCGGCCTCAGCCAGACCGGTGCCGGCCCGGGCGCCTTCGACCTGTCGGTCTACAAGAGCCAGCTCGAATCGTTCCAGCAGGACGAGAGGTTCTGGCAGGAGCTCGGCCGCTACGTCGGCGACTGGTCGCAGGAGCTGTACGGCGACATCCACAACTACGCCGTTTCCGGCCTCCCCCTGGCGGGACGGCGCGACGCGTTGCAGGAGTGGCTCGAGCACCCGCTGCTCCACGCCCGCCTCGGCTACCCGGACACGTCGGCTGCCGCGGCGTTTCTGTACGGCGCGTACAGCCCGCTTGCGAATGCGACGTGGCAATGGGCCGCGGGCTCGGGCTTCGGCTGGACGGCGGTGCCGACGGCGCTGATGCAGCAGTACGTCTCGGCGCAGGTCTACGCGCTGCGTCACTTCAGCGTGCTCGACGGACAGGCCGGCGACCACTGGGGCTTCGCCTGGGCGCCGCACAACGCGTCCGGCCTCTCGAGCGCCGACTTCGGTGCGGCCACGGCGGCGATCCAGGAGCGGCTGGCCGCCGCGATCCACGACTCGGGCGGGCCGGCCAATGCCATCGACCCGGGGCTCGAGGCCTGCGGCGCCGCGGCGGTGTGGTGCCGCGGTGATACGCCGGGCAGCTGGCTCAACGACGCCTGGCGGACGTTCACCTACTGGGGCAGGCTCGCGCTCACCTTCGGCACGCCGCCGCGGACGCTCGTCACCGGTGGCGCCAGCAGCCCGCTCGTCGTGCGAACGCAGCTCGGCGGCACGCCTCGCCCGACGCCCGGCGCGCTCACTGTCACCTTCGCCTCGAGCTCGAGCCGTTCCGGGTTCTCGACGAGCCCGAGCGGGCCCTGGTCGAGCAAGCTCGCGGTGGCGATCCCCGCCGGCGCCGGCTCGACCGTGCCGGTCTACTACTCGGACCGCGTGCCCGGCACCCCGAGGATCACCGTCAGCGCACTCGGCGCTCTCGGCGCGGCGCAGTCGGAGACCGTCAGGGCCGGGAGAACCGTGCGGCCTGCGGCGAGCCCACTCGCGATCAGGCTCTGGCACGCGTTCAAGCAGGCCGTGGGCCGCCGCACGGGGCGGCGGCCCTCAGCGGCCTGAGGCAGGTGGCTGCTCTAGAACACGTAGAGCAGCAGCAGGACGATCAGCACGATCACCAGCAAGGTGCCAAGTCCGATGTACATGTCCACCTCCCGTCCAGGTCGCTGACAACGTCGGAATAGACAACGGCGGAGGCCGCGTCGCGGTTACGGACTAGCGCGTCGAGGCCGCCTGCTCGGCGTGCCTGCCTTCGCAGAACTCCTCGACGATCTTCTTGGTGAAGGCGGGCAGGTCGTCCGGCTTGCGGCTGGTGACGAGCCCGTTGTCGACCACGACCTCCTCGTCGACCCACTCGCCGCCCGCGTTCCGGATGTCGGTCTGGAGCGACGGCCACGAGGTCACCTTGCGGCCGCGCACGACGCCGGCCTCGACGAGCATCCACGGGCCGTGGCAGATCACGCCGACCGGCTTGCCCTGCTCGAAGAAGTCGCGCACGAGCTGGACGGCGTTCTCGTCCATCCGCATCGTGTCCGGATTGCCGACGCCGCCGGGGATCACGAGCGCGTCGTAGTCGTCGGCGCTCGCCTCCTCGACTGTGCGGTCGACCTTGAAGGTGTCGGCTTTGTCGTAGTGGTTGAAGCCCTGGATCTCGCCTTCCTCGAGCGAGACGAGCTCCGGCGTGCCGCCGGCCTCCTCGACCGCCTTCCACGGCTCGGTCAGCTCGACCTGCTCGACCATGTCGGTGGCGAGGAACGCCACGCACTTGCCCTGCAGCTTGTCTGCCATTGGAACCCCTTTCGGTCGGATCGCCCTACGGAGCAGGTGGGCCCGCGGGCGGAGGCGGCTCTTCCTCCACGTATGTGGTGCGCCGCCTGGCCGGCCGGTAAACGCGCCGCCGGACCGCGGGAGCGGCCGGGTCGGCGCCGTAGGCCGGCGCCCAGAAGCCTGCGCCCCACCAGGTGCGCCAGAGCACCAGCGAGATCAGGAAGACGAGGATCCCCATCACGATCAGGATCACGCCCACGACCTGCGGGTCGACGCTACCGCCGTCGCTGTTGACGGCCCAGGTGAGGATCGCCCCGAAGGCGACCAGGATCAGGCTGATGACAACTCCCATGCGCCCCCTGGTACCCATTGACGAGGGCAGGAAACGCATCAGATCCCTCTCAGCATCGGGGATGGGACGTGGCCCCATCGATCAGTGCGCGGACTGCTACGCGCCGGGCGCTTGGTACCGGACTTGCTCGGCCTTGCGTAGGGCGTCCATCGTTTCGTCGACTGTCAGGAGGACTGTCGTTTCGAACGAGCTAAGCGCGCCGCCGCCACTGATCGCGAGCGCAACGGCGGCCATGGACACGTTGTCGGGGGCCTCCCATAGGTTGTAGCCGTCGTGTGTGCCGAAGGCGTACCAGAAGCCGTGGAGCTTGCCACCGACCGACTCGATATACGACTGAGCGGCCTTTCGGCGGTCCTCTGGGTGGCCGATCAGCCTGGCCCACGTCTCCGGCGTGTAGCTGAACCTCGATAGATAGAGCGGCACCGTCCCTCCCTCTAGTTCGTCGACCCGCGAGTCGCCGTTACGCATCGAAGTATGACCCGCCCGAGACGCTCAGATGACGCGAGTCGACCGGAGATGGCTACAGCCACACGGTCACTCGAACAATGCGCCTGGGAGGATTCGAACCTCCGACCAACGGCTTAGAAGGCCGTCGCTCTTCCGCTGAGCTACAGGCGCGCCCTGAAAGCGTAGCGCTGGTTCAGGCCAAACTCTGATCCGCCGCCGCAACCTGAAAGTTCGTCATGGCCGAGAAGCGGCCGGACTTTCAGCGGCTCCGTGCGCCGAAGTCGGCGGTGACGATCGTCGCCGCGCCGCCGCCGTAGACGCCGGGAGCGCTCGTCGAGTGGACGGCGCCGAGGCCGATCTCACGCCAGCGGGCGTTGAGCAGGTTCGCCCGGTGGGGTGGGCTCGAGAGCCAGAGCCTGAACGCCCGCGCGGCGCCGATGTCGGGGCCACCCCAGACGAGGTTCTCCCCTACGCTCCAGCTGCGGAAGCCGCGCGGCGAGTAGGCCCGCTTGAGCCGCTGCATGAACGACTGGCCGTTCGCCGAGTCGTGGCTGAAGAAGCCGAGCTTCGCCATCTGCGACGTGTGGCGGTCGGCTACGCCCGTCAGCGGGCGGGAAGCCTTTAGGCGCACGAGTCCGTGTGCGGACCTGAAGTTGTTGATCTGCCCGAGCAGCGCCGTCCGCAGGTGCACCACCTGCGTGGTCTTCCCCGGAGCTCGGGCCGAGCCGGACGAGGGCGCGACCGCGACCACGAGCAGCGCCGCGAGCGCCGCAAGGACCCTGGCATGCCTGCCCATACCCACGCGATCGGCCTGCCGCTGCCAAGCGGCAATCACTCGAACGAGGGATCAGAGCGCGGTGCTGGGGTGCTCGTGCCGGTGCGCCAGCCAGTCGTTGACGACCACCTGGATCGAGCCGGCGACGGGAATCGCGCCAAGGGCGCCGATGATCCCGGCGAGCTCGGCGCCGATCAGGATCGAGATCAGCACGGTGAGCGGCGAGAGCTGGACGGTGCGACCGTAGACGAGCGGCTGCAGGACGTGGTTCTCGACCTGCTGGTAGACGACGAAGAAGACGATCACGATGATCCCGGCGGGGATCGAATGAATGAACGCGACGGTCCCGATCAGGATCGCCGCGATCGTCGCGCCGGCGAGCGGGATCAGGTCCAGGATCGCGACGATCAGCCCGAGCGCCACTGCGTAGGGCACTCCGAGCAGCAGCAGGACGACCGTCGTCAGGCTGCCCGCGATCAGGCTGATCAGCAGGTTGCCCGTGACGTAACCGCCGACCGTCCGGTAGATCTGATGCCCGACGTTGCGCCAGCGCGGACGCGAGCGCTCGGGCAGCAGGTTGTAGCCGCGCTCGACCCAGTTCGGGCCCTCGAGCAGCATGAAGTACGTCATGAACAGGATCGTGACGGTCGCGACCACGATCGAGATCACGCTCTTCGCAACCGAGAGGGCGACGCCGGAGAGGCCGAGCACCTTGGTCGCGCCGCCGTCGCTGATCGCTTTCCGGATCCGCTCCTGGATGTGGTACTTGGTCTCGAGGAAGCCAAGGCGCCCGCGGCCGTGGGTGACGTCATGCGCGTAGTCCGGGAGCTTGTTGACGAAGTCGTTGACCTGGTGCACGAGCGTCGGCACGAAGGTGAAGCCGATCGCCACGAAGAGGCCGAGCGCCAGCAGGTAGGCGACCGCCGCCGCGGCGCCGCGGCGCTTCAGGCCCCGCCGCCGCTGGAGCCACTCGACGGCCGGGTTGAGCGCAAGCGCGAGGAAGAGCGAGATGAAGATCCACGTCAACACGTGGCGGGCGATCCAGATCACCTCGAGCACGACCGCGACCGAGACGATGATGACCAGCAGCGACAGGACCGTCCGCAGCCGGAACCGGACGAGGCGCTCCGGGATCACCCGCGCAGCATCCCGCAGCGGTCGGACGGCCTCCGCGCGACGGGCTACGCTTCCCACGCTCGCGGGCGTAGCTCAATGGTAGAGCCCTAGCCTTCCAAGCTAGTTATGCGGGTTCGATCCCCGCCGCCCGCTCTGGCGAAAAGAAAACGGCCTCCCGAGGGAGGCCGTTCGTATATGACGCGGGCCTATGCGGCGAGCATGTTCCCTGAGCCCCTGCGGCGAGACTTCGAAGGTGGCCCGCGTTGCCTGTAGGCACATTGTCGGCGACTGCTGATCTAGGACCCTCCCCCGATAGGGTGATTTGGTGGACCGAGTCGTCTTGGCCCGCCACGGGGAGAGCGAGCGGTCGCTCGAGGGCCTGACCAACGGCGATCCGCGCGTCGCCTGCGCGTTGACGCCCACCGGGCGGGAGGAGGCGCGACGCCTCGGAGCCGAGCTCGCAGACGACCCGATCGGGCTCTGCGTGACCTCGGAGTTCGAGCGCGTGCTGGAGACGGCCGACCTCGCGCTCGCGGGGCGCGACATCCCCCGGCTCGTGCTCGCCGATCTAAACGACATCCGCTTCGGCGAGTTCGAGGGCCGGCGCCTGGCCGAGTACCGCGCCTGGGCGCACGCGCACGGGCCCGAGGAGGTCGTGCCCGGCGGCGACAGCCGGGCCGAGACGGTCGCGCGCTACGTGCACGCCTACCGCGCGATCCTCGCGCGGCCCGAGCAGCTGGTGCTCGTGGTCGCCCACGGGCTGCCGGTGCGCTACGTGCTCGACGCGCTCGAGGGCCGCAACCCCGCCGCGGCGGTCGCGCAGGTCCCCTACGCCGAGCCGTTCCGGTTCAGCGCGGACGAGCTGCGCGAGGCCGTCGACCGCCTCGAGGCGTGGGTCGCCAACCCGGCCTGGTCTACTTGAACTGGAAGTTCGCCGTCTGGGTCGAGCCGTCGGAGAGGTGCACGAGCAGCGTCCGGCACGTGCCCGCCCATTTCTTGTCCGTCGCCCAGTTGTAGTGGAAGCTCGAGCCCGTGACGCCGGCCACGCCGTTCGTGCCGATCACGGTCTCGGGCAAGGACGGCGAGACGTCGGGGCCGCCTGGACAGCGGACCTGCTTCGACCCGATCGTCTGGACGGCGTTCATGTTCGCGTAGACGTTCCCGGCCGCGTCGCGCAACGTCCACTTGAGCGGCACGGTGCTGCCCGCGTTGACCTGGTTCACGGCCGGCGGATTGCTGACCGGTGAATCGAAGCCGCCGAAGGCGAACTTGACCACGTACTGGACGCTCAACGTGTTCGCGTGCCCGGCCACGTCCTCGGCCGCGACCGTGAACGTGTGCGTGCCGGGCTTGCTCGTGTCGAGCAGCCCGCCGCTCTGGATCGAGGCGCCGCCGTCAGTGGAGCCCGTGCAGCTGGCGATCCCGACGTTGGAGGAGCAGCTGAACTGCGCCGGCACGCTCTGGTTGAGCGTGAACGTGCCGCCCGCTCCCGGTGCCGGTAGCGGCGCGTCGATGGTGATCGTCGGGCGCGTCCCTGCCGTGTCCGGCACCGACGAGAAGTTGACGGCCTTGTTGAAGCTGTAGCCGACGTTCCCGTTCAGGTCCTGGGCCTCGGAGTCGAGCTGGATCGGGCTCGAGCTCCCGATCGTGAACGTCTTCGTCCAGAGGTCGCCGGCCGCATGGTCGAGCTGCACGACGTGCCACGTTCCGTCGCCCGTCTCGTGGTAGAGGATCGCGACCCGGCTGAGGCCGGACGCGTCGCCGACCCGGACGAAGGCCGTGATGCTCGTCCCGTTCTGGACGGCGCTCGTCTGGAAGATCTGCGGCGGCGTGTAGTCCGTCGAGTTCGAGTAGCCGACGTCCAGCCCGATCGAGTCGACGACCTGCTCGGTGCCCTTGCTCAGGTCGCCGGTCTGGTTCGGGAAGAAGCGACCGAGGTTGACGACTGCCGTGTCGTGCTGCTGACCGAAGGTGACGTCCCGGTTGATCGTCGCAGCGGTCGCCGGGAAGAAGATGTTCGGGTAGTCGCGGACCGGCTTGTCCAGCGCCGAGTGAACGAGCGGGAACGGCTTGTAGGGCTTCACGTTGTCGAGCGTGTGGGTCGTGAGGCCGTTGACCCAGACGCCGTGCGCGACCGTGCCGGGCACGGTGACGTCGCGCGAAGCCGTGGGCTGAGCCGGCCGGTAGAAGACCGACAGGGTGCCCATCGTCCACGGGCCGACGCTCGAGCCGTCCGGGTGCAGCGGGTCGGTGAAGAGGGACGAGCCGTCGCTGGCCGGCGTCGCGGCGAAGTTGAACCCGCTCAACGTCGGGAGGTGCGCCGTGTCGACGCCACCGACGACCGAATGCGCCGGCGGGGTCGGAGGCGTCGGAACGTGCTGCGGCGTGCCGCCGAAGCCGTAGAAGGGCAGTCCGTACATGTTCGCCTCGACCATGACCTTCTCGTCGATCACGTCGTAGTTCGGGGGCTCCGAGTAGTACTGGTGCAGGGCGCGCACCCACTGCTCGCCGACCGTCCCGCCCGAGTTGAGGTTCGACGCGAAGTGGTCGTAGAGGCGCTCGGAGAGGTCGGCCACGTCGGTGTCGCCGTAGCCGAAGCCGGTGTTGGCCACGTAGACGGACGCCGCGCCCGCGCCATAGGCCTGCGCCCAGTCGCGGAAGCGCCGCTGCACGTCGGTATTTCCACCGGCGTACGCCGGCAGCGTGTCGGGCACGTTCAGGCCGCTGTGGCAGCCGACCGTGAAGAGCAGCCGGCGGTTCACGGGCTGCAGCCCGACGTCGGCGGTCGTCGAGAAGTCGTCCACGGTGAACGTGGCGGGCAGACCGGCGGGCTGCGCCAGCCACTGGCTGTAGTGGGCCCAGACCGCGCCGATGTCGGGCACCGGGCTCTTGTTGAAGAAGTTCGACAGCACGTCGGCGTGCGTCCAGGTCGGTGTCACCGGGTTGAGGAACGTGTGCGAGAGGCCCGGGAACTGGGACGCGAGCGCCGCGTCGGCCGCGGAGGCGCCGTCGTTGAAGAACGAGTCGCCGGTCGTCAGCGCGGTCTGCGGGTTGAGCACACCGCTGACGCTCAGGAACTGGCTCAGCTGCGCGGTAATGTCGTCAGGCGTCTCGACCATGCGCGAGACGCTGATCTGCGGCAGCGGGATGTCGTGTCCCAGCCAGTTGGTCGGCGTGAAGTGCCCGTAGGCACCGTCGGTCAGGATCGCGTTCTGCGCGGCGGTGGCGTAGATCGCGTTCCCCTTCGTCAGGCCCTGCGTGGTGAAGCCGAGGTCGTTGGCCTCGTCGACCTCGGGCGCGCTGCTCGTCAGGTCGGGCTGCCGCCACGAGGGCTCGAGCTGGTCGGTGCCGAGCAGGACGATGTACTTCAGGTTCGGCAGCCGCGAGCGGTACGTGGCGACGAGGTCGTTGATCGAGCGGACGACCGCGTTGGCGTTCTCGAGGTTGCACGGGTTCGCGTCCCACGTGGCGTAGGCCGTGCGCACGGCTGCGTTGCCGTCGACCTGGAGGACGCTCGCGTTGGCCATCGCCGCGACCTGGCTGAGCGGCGAGGAGACGCCGCCGTTCAGCAGCGCGTCCGTCTTCGCCTGCCCGTAGAGCCCGACCATGCGCTGCCGGTTGACCAGGAAGAGCGCCTTCGTGCTCGTCGGCAGCGAGGTCACCGACGGGAGCGTCCCCGGCGTCGCCGCGCTCAGGCCCGTGACCGGGTCGCACGGCAGCTGCGGCGGAGGCGGCGTCACCTTCAGGCGCAGGACGTAGCTCTTGCTGCTGAAGGCGCCGTTGTAGCCGCTGACCCCGATCACGGCCGCGCCGGTCTCGCCGTGCGTGACGATCTGCGTGACCTCGTTCACCGAGCCGCGGTTGGCCGAGATGCTCCCCGCCGTGCCGATCGAGCCGGCGGTACCGATCGAGCCGGCTGCGCCGATCGCGGCCGCCGTCAGGTCGGACTGCGCGTCAGGCTGGAGCGCACCGGTCGAGTTGTCGATCCCTGCGCCGGTGTCCTCGATCGCAATCGAGCCGGCAGTGCCGATCGAGCCCGCCGTGCCGCTGGACTGGACGCCCGGCGGGGACGGCTTGTTGATCACGAGGTCGAGGTCGGCGTCGTTCGGGACCTTCAGGTACGCGGTGATCTTCGTCCCCGGCGCCAGACCGGTGAGCGGAAGCCGGAAGAAGTCGGTGTCGTTCGAGGTTGCGATGTGACCGACCTCCAGTGAGTTGTCGTCGAGCGTCGGCGCGGTGGCGGGATCGTCGTTCGGCTCCCAGTGCTGGGTGACCAGCACGGGCGCCTGGTCTGTGGCGTGGCTCGTGCCCGCAGCGGTGACGTCCACGTCGGAGGTCTGCGCGCCGAGCGTCAGGCCCGCGTAGGACTCGAAGTCGAGCCGCACCTCGTGCGTGCCGCCGTCCTCGATCCCACATGGGCTCGGGAGGCTCGACCACGTCGCGTTCCGTCCGGCCACCGACGGGTCGGCCACGGGCTGCGGAGTGCCGTCGTCCTTCGCGACCTGCGACGTGCCGGCGACCGGGAAGAAGCCCGCGGGCAGCCTGACGTGGGCCGACCAGCTGTTCACGACCGAGCAGTTGAGGAAGAAGTCGGCGTGGTAGTGGACGTGCTGGTGCGTGTCGACGTCGGGCAGGTCCTGGAAGCCCTGCACCGAGAGCTGCTCCCACGGGTACTCCGACGAGGCGAGCATCGCCTGGATCAGCTGGCCGATCGTGACCGTGGTGTTCGTATCGAAGGGCGACTGCAGGCCGTCGAAGAGGATCCCCAGTGTCGCGTTGGGCAGGATCGCGTTCGCGCCCTGCGCGTCGGCGAGCGTCGAGTCCAGGTCGCACGTGGCGCCACAGTTGACGAGCGCGAGCAGGGCCGTGGCAGTGAACGCCCTCAGCGGCAGCGCGCCGAGCGCGGTCCTGCGCAGGTCGAGCGAACGGACGGCGATCGAGCCGACGGTGCCGATCGAGCCCGCCGTGCCGATCGAGCCGACCGCGCCGATCGAGCCCGCTGCGCCGATCGAGCCGGCGGCGCCGATCGAGCCGACGCTGATCGAGCCGAGGTTCTGCGTGCCGAGCTGGCCTGCGACCGCGACGCCGAAGACGCTGTTCGTGGAGGGGTCGACGCCTGCGGCGCTCCCGCCCGTTGCCGGGTCGTTGAGCGCTGCCGTCCAGCTCGCGTACTCCGTGCCGTCCGGCTTCATCGGCGGCGGGATGTCCACCAGCGGCGTGTCCCCGAGCAGCAGCGCGCCGAGCGGGACGCTGCGCCAGAGCGAGGTGATGAACGGCACGTCGCTCAGCGGCAGGTCGCTCAGGCGCTCCCACGGGGTCTTGGGCGGCGTGCCCGTCCGGTCGCCGAAGGTGGCCATGTCGTAGAAGGTGACCGCCTGCAGCGGCTGCAGCGCGAGCGTTGTCCCCGCCAGGATGTCGGCCCACGTCGTGTGCGCCAGCGGGAGCGAGGCGAGCGTCACCCGCCTGAGCACGTCGGCGCCGTTCGGGATCGAGCGCGGGTCGATGGAGCCCGCCGCGCCGATCGAGCCGGCGGTGCCGATCGTGCCAAGACCCATCTGCCCGACCTTGATCGAGCCGACGGCGCCGATCGAGCCGGCCGCGCCGATCGAGCCCGCGGTGCCGATCGAGCCTGCCGCGCCGATCGAGCCGGCGGCGCCGATCGAGCCTGCCGCGCCGATCGAGCCCGCGGTGCCGATCGAGCCCGCGGTGCCGATCGAGCCGGCGGCCCCGGTCGAGCCGGCCGGCCCCGACGAGGTCGGGTCGGCGGAGAGCGCTGCGAGGCGCGCCAAGGGGATCGAGCCGAGCGGGACGGTCTTGATCCCGACGGGCACGGATGTCTCCGTGGCGGTCAGCTTCAGGTTGCTGACGGCGTTGTCGGACACGTCGATGGTCACGTCCTGCGCGGCGCGCTCGACGCCGTCCGCGCTGACCGTGACGTGGAACTTGTAGGTACCGGTAGTCGCCTCCTGCGGGACGGTGAAGCGCTCCTGCAGCGCAATGTCCGTCGGGGCGGTTGCCGGGCCGGTGACCGCGGAGCAGACCTCGTCGCCGCAGACGTTCAGCGCGATCCAGCTGCTCGGGTTGAGCTCGACCCCTTCGGGCGCGCTCTCGAGAGTTACGTCCTGCGTGATCCGGTCGATCCGCGCGCCCGCCTGGTTGATCAGATTGATGATCTGGCTCTTGAGGCTGTCGGTGGCGCCATGCTCGACCTCATTCCCGCCGGTGTAGCGGGCGATCGCCGCCTGACAGCCCGAGACGGCGACCCCGTCGATCGAGCCGACCTCAGTGTTGCTGTTGTAGGTGACGAACGAAAGATTGGTGTGGTTCGTCTTGAGCCCGTCGAGCACGGTGGTCGTCGGCAGCAGACCGACGTCCGCATAGCCGTTGAGCTCGTCGAGCTGGAACTGACTCCCTGGATCCGTGGGCGGCGTATTCGGGCAGACGGCGGCCTGTCCCTCGGTGTTGAACTCCCCCCCGAGGTTGGCGTCGTGCGGGAGCGAGTCGCCCAGCACGATCATGAAGCGCGAGGCGTTATCAGCCCAGTGGAGATGGCTCGTGTCGCTGTACGCCTCGTAGAAGGCACGGTTGTACGCCTCGGCCGTGTCGTCGCCGCCGCCCGCCTGCAGGCCGGAGATCGCGCAGGCGATCGGGCTCATCGGAGTGGTCGACTCTGAACCGGTCGGGCAGTCGACCGTGGCGGAGTTGTCAGTGAAGTCCCGGTCGACGCGCCACGGATAGTCGCCCGGTCCGCCGAGGTTGTTGAACGCTTCGGTGTCGTAGTCCCTGAAGTCTGCGACCGCGAAGCGTGCGTTCGGGATCTCGCTCTGGATCTGCGTCACGAGCGCGTCGGCGTCGTTCTTGGCGTCAGTGATGGCGGCGCCCATGCTGCCCGTCGTGTCGAAGGCGATCAGGATGTCGGCCTTCGGCGGCAGCTTCGCGAGGCGCAGCGTGGCCGGGACATCAGTGGTCGTACCCGTGCCGAGCTGAAGCGAAAGCTTGCAGGGCTGGAGCGAGTCGCCCGACGTCGTGCCCGAACCGCTCTCGACGTTCGAGACCGTTACGCCATTGCCAACCTTGGTGTGCTGCTCGAACTCGCCGCCGTTGTCGTACGCGGTCGCGTACACGGTGGCGTCGAGCGGAGCGGTGTTGGGCACCTTGGTGGTGTCGAAGCAGGCGGTGTACGGCGCCGACGAGTCGGTGCCGAGCGGGAACGTCTGGCCGGTCGCCCCGTCGAAGTAGGAGAACTCGACGCGGTCGATCCCAATCGGGCTCGAGGCCGTCGCCGCGACCGAGACTACGCCGCTCAGCGTCGACCCTGCGCCCGGTGCGGTGACCGCGACGGTGGGAGGCAAAGTGTCGGCGTGGGCGAACGGCGCGCTTCCGGCGATGACCAGGAACAAGACACCGAGGGCAAGCAGCAGCGCATGCCGTCGCTGGCTCATTCCGCGTAGGTTCACCGCAGCACTCCGCATCTGTCCCTCTCCCCGTCAGTCCTACCCGCGGCCCCAATCTACGCCGTTCGCGGAGATTGTCAACCATGCGACAATCGTCAGCGGCGCAGGGGTTTTCGAGGGAGGCGCCGGAGGGCTTGTGACCGCGGTTCCTGAGAGCAGCTCATCTTTCGTCGACTTGACGCCGTTTGTGCCGCGCGTCGTCGTCGACTGGCTGCGCGTCGAGCCCGAGGCACGGCACCGCCGGCTCGAGGGCACGCTCGCCTTCGTCGACATCTCGGGCTTCACCGCGCTGAACGAGCGGCTCGCGCAGAAGGGCAAGCTCGGGGCCGAGGAGGTGACCGAGGTGATGAACCGCACCTTCGAGCGCCTGCTCGACGTCGCCTACGCCGCCGGCGGCGGGTTGCTCAAGTTCGGCGGCGACGCACTGCTGCTTTTCTTCACGGGCGAGAACCATGCCGCCCGCGCCTGCGACGCCTCCTTCGGGATGCGGCAGGCGCTCGACGACCTCGGCGAGCCGCAGACCTCGGTCGGGCCGGTGACGCTGAAGATGCACGTCGGCGTGCACGCCGACTGCTACGACTTCTTCCTCGTCGGCGACTCGCACCGCGAGCTGCTGCTGACCGGGCCCGGGGTGACGCGAACCGTCGCGATGGAGTCCGGTGCCGAGGCGGGCGAGATCCTCGTCAGCGACGAGACCGCGGCCACGCTGCCCGACGAGATCCTGGGTGAGGCGAAAGAGGGCGGACGCCTGCTGACGGCCCCCGCGGGCGCCGGCGGTGGCTTCGAGCCTCTGCCGCCGCTCGAGGGCGTCGACCTCGCCGCCTGCGTGCCCGGCCCGATCCGCCGTGTGGTGGCGGACGGCCGCGCCGAGTCCGAGCACCGACAGGCCTCGGTCGCCTTCGTCCACTTCGGCGGTGTCGACGCGCTGCTGGCCGAGTTCGGCGCCGACCGGGTCGCCGCGGCCCTCGACGAGCTGGTCACGGGCGCCCAGCGGGTCGCAGACGAGCACGGCGTCACCTTCCTCGAGACCGACATCGACGCCGACGGCGGCAAGATGATCCTGGTCGCGGGCGCGCCCGAGACCGCCGGGGAAGACGAGGAGCGCATCCTCCGCACCGCGCGTGGGATCGGCGACCTCTCGACCGAGCTCTCGCTCCGGATCGGCACTGCGCGCGGCCGCGTCTTCGCGGGCGAGGTCGGTGCCCGCTTCCGGCGCACCTACACGATCCTCGGCAAGACGGCGGCGCTCGCCGCGAGGCTGATGGGCAAGGCCAAGCCCGGCCAGGTGCTGACCACGTCGGACCTGCTCGAGCGCTCGCGCAGTACCTTCGAGACGGTCGAGCTCGAGCCGCTGACGCTGAAGGGGATCGCCGAGCCGGTCACGGCCTTCGACATCGTCGCCGTCTCCGGCACGGCCATGGCCGAGCCCGAGCGCCGGCTGCCGTTCGTCGGTCGCGAGCGCGAACTGACGATCCTCTCCGCCGCGCTCGCACCGGTGCGGATGGGCTTCGGCAACCTGGTCGAGCTGATCGGCGAGCCCGGCATGGGCAAGTCGCGGCTCGTCGAGGAGCTCCAGGCGCAGGCGCCGGACCTGCTCTCCGTGACGACCGCGTGCGCCCAGTACGAGGCGGCGACGCCGTACTTCGCCTTCCGCGGGCTGCTGCGGTCGCTGCTGGAGCTGCCGCAGAACGGCGCCGCCCCGGACGCCCTGCGCGAGCGGGTGGCCGAGCTCGACCCCGAGCTCGTCCCGTGGCTTCCCCTCGTCGCCCTGCCTCTCGACGTCCACGTCGAGCCGACCAAGGAGGTCGAGGAGCTTCAGCCGGCCTTCCGGCGGGCCCGGCTGCACGGCGTCGTCGAGTCGGTGCTGGCGAAGCTGCTCGAGGGCCCGACCCTGCTCGTGATCGAGGACGTGCACTGGATGGACGAGGCCTCGGCCGAGCTCCTGCGCCACCTCGGCGGGCAGGTCTCCACCCGACCGTGGCTCGTGTGTGTGACCCGCCGGCCGGTCGAGGGCGGCTTCTCGGCGGCCGACGGCATACCCCCGATTCCCGCGATGACGATCCAGCTGCAGCCGCTCGACGAGGAGGCCTCGCAGGAGCTGATCAGCGCGGCCGCGGCGCAGGGGCTTCTCCAGCACGAGGCGGCGGCGATCGCCGGCCGGGCCGGCGGCAACCCGCTCTTCCTGCAGGAGCTCGTGGCCTCGTCCGGCGCGCCCGAGGAGGAGGCGCTGCCGGAGAGCGTCGAAGCGGTCGTGGCCACGAGGATCGACAAGCTTCAGCCGGGCGACCGCGCGCTCCTGCGCTACGCGGCGGTGCTCGGGGCGAGCTTCAGCTCCGAGCTCGTGGGCGAGGTGCTGGCCGACGACTCCGAGGCCTCCGCCGACTCGGAGGCATGGGACCGGCTGGCCGAGTTCGTCGAGCGCGACCCGTACACGCCCGGCGCGTTCCGCTTCCGCCACGCGCTCTTCCGCGACGCCGCCTACGAGGGTCTCTCCTACAAGCGCCGCGGCGAGCTCCACGCCAAGGTCGGCGAGGCCTACGAGCGGCTCGAGCGCGAAGGCCGCGGCGAGTTCGCCGAGCTGCTCTCGCTGCACTTCTTCCACGCGGGCGATGCCGAGAAGAGCTACCGCTACTCGCTCGTCGCCGGCGAGCGCGCGCAGGAGAAGTTCGCGAACGTCGAGGCGGCGGGCTTCTACCGGCGCGCGGTCGACCTCGCGCCGCAGCTCGAGCTTGACCCGGCCGAGCTGGCGCGCGCCTGGGAGGCGCTCGGCGACGTCAGCGAGCTCGCCGGCCTCTACGCCGACGCGGAGGAGGCGTACGCGAAGGCGCGCGAGCTGGACACGCACCCGAGGCTGCTGCTGAAGGAGGGCGTGATCCGCGAGCGCTTCGGGCGCTACGCCGAGGCGCTGCGCTGGTACAACCGCGGCCTCCGCTCCGTCGACGAGCTCGAGCCCGACGAGCAAGGGCGCATGCGCTCCGAGCTGGCCCTCGCGTACGCGGGCGTGCGCGTGCGGCAGGGTGAGTTCGTCGACGGCGCCGGCTGGTGCAGGCGCGTGGCCGAGGAGGCGGGCGAGGCCGGCGACCTGCCCGCGCTCGCGCACGCCTACTACCTGATGCACCTCGCCTACATCTCGAACCGGAGCCCCGAGCGCGCGGCGCTGCGCGGGCTCGCGCTGCCGATCTACGAAGAGATCGGCGACCTGCTCGGGCAGGCGAACGTCCTCAACAACCTCGGCGTCGATGCCTACTACGAGGGGCGCTGGCAGGAGGCGCTCGAGCACTACGACCGCAGCAAGGCGCTGCGCGAGCGGATCGGCGACGTCGTCGGCGCGGCGACGATCACGAACAACATCGGCGAGATCAAGTCCGACCAGGGCTACCTGACGACCGCAGCCATGCTGGCCGAGGAAGCCCGCGAGGTGTTCGCGAACGCCGGCCACCGCCTGTTGCTGACGCACGCGCTCTCGAACCTCGGGCGGATCTCGGCCCGCGGGGGTGAGCTGGACGACGCGCGCCGGCTGCTGAACGAGGCGCTCGGGATCGCGGACGAGATCAGCTCGGCGAGCCTGGTCGAAGAGGTGAAGGCCCGTCTCGCCGAGTGGGCCGTACTCGCCCGGAAGCCGGACGAGGCGCTCGAGGAAGTCGAGGCCGCGCTGGCCGGGATCCGCGAGTCCGGCGGCGGCTCGCTCCAGAACGCGCTCGCGCACCGCATCCGCGGCTATGCCCTGCAGCAGCTCGGGCGGACCGAGGAGGCGCTGGCCGCCTTCGAGCAGAGCCTCGAGCTCGCGCGCGCGGCCGACGAGACCTACGAGCTGGCCGTGACGCTCGGGGCGATCGGCGACCTGAAGACGCGCGAGGGGGTCAACGCAACGGCCGAGGCCGCGGAGGCGCGCGGTCTGCTGGCGCGGCTAGGCGTCGTCACCACGCCCGAAATACCTATCTAGATCGGGACGGGCGGATTCGAACCGCCGGCCTCCTGCTCCCAAAGCAGGCGCGCTAACCAGGCTGCGCTACGTCCCGCTTCCTGAGTGTAGCCCGGGAACTTTGCGGTGTTAGCGCAGCCTTTCGCTGTTTCAAATCACATTTGTCACAGTTTCGCGCGGCTTTCGTCCGAAACCTTTGCTTACATGCTCCGCACTCGTGGCCAGACGAGTAGGGACCGGGGTGGCCGCCGTCGTCACCGCACTCAGCTTGGCCGGAGCCGCCGACGCGGCTTCGACCGCGACGCTGACTCACCCGGAGTCGTCCTTGCTGACCGCCATGAACGAGGTGCGCGTCGCGAACGGGCTGCGGCCGCTGCGCGCCGACGCGAGACTCGAGCGTGCGGCGCGCTGGCACAGCTCGCGCATGCTCCGCACCGGCACCTTCGCCCACGGCGCCTTCAACGCGCGGATCCGACGCACCGGCGTCCACGCGAAGCGCGTCGGCGAGAACCTCGCGTGGGGCCAGGGCCGGCTCGGCGCCGCCCGCACGATCCTGCGGATGTGGCTCGCGAGCCCCGAGCACCGCGCGAACCTGTTGCACCCGGGCTACCGCATCGTCGGCGTCGGCGCGCTGCGCGGCTGCTTCGCCGGGCACCGCCACACCCTGATGGTGACGACCGACTTCGCCGGGCGCTAGGTAAAGAGGCTAGGCCGCCGGCGGGTCGAGCAGGTCGCGCAGCTCGGCGAGCTTCTCGCGGCGCAGGTCGTCGCGCTCGCCGCGGTAGACGCGGTCGATCAGCTCGCGGACGAGCGGCGCCAGCTCGACCGGGTTGAACGGCTTCGTGACGTAGTCGATCCCGCCGAGGTCGAGCCCGCGGGCCCGGTCGCGCGCCTCGGCGCGGGCGGTCAGGAAGACGATCGGGATCGCGTTCGTGCGCTCGCCGTCGATCAGCTCTTCGGCGACCTGCCAGCCGTCGAGGCCGGGCATCATCACGTCGAGCAGGATCACGTCGGGCTCGTCGTTGCGCGCCTTCTCGAGGCCCGTCGGCCCGTCGCTCGCCTCGAGCACCTGCATTCCCTCCGCCTCGAGGTTCACGCGGCAGAGGAGGCGGATGGGTGCCTCGTCGTCGATTACCAGTACCCGGGTCATTCGCCCTCTCTTTCGAAGGCCTGCCTATACCCGTTCGCAGCCCGATTCATTCGCGCTCGCTGAGAACCGGCGAGGTGGAGATCGGCAGCGAGAAGACGAAGCTCGAGCCTTCGCCCTCCACCGAGCGCACCGAGATGCGGCCGTGCATGGCGGCGAGCAGCTCCTTGGCGATGAAGAGCCCGAGGCCGGTGCCACCGCTCGCGAGGTCGCGGCCGCTGCTCTCGGCCCGGTAGAACTTCGCGAAGATCCGGCTCTGCTCCGACTGCGGGATGCCGATGCCCTCGTCGTCCACGCTCACCTCCACGCTGTCGTCGCGGCGGCGGGCAGCGACCCGCACGGTGCCGCCCCCGGGCGAGTACTTGACGGCATTCTCGACGAGGTCCATCACGATCTGCCGCAGTTTCTCGCGGTCGGCGGCCGCGGCCAGCGGCTCTGGCGGCAGGTCGAGCACGAACTCGTGGCCGTCGAGCACGAGCGACTGCTTGGCGGCGGCGACCACCTCGGCCACGACCTCGCCGACGTCGGTGGCCCCGAGCTGCACCTGGAGGTCGCCGGAGTCGAGCTGCGCGACCGCGAGCAGGCGGTCGACGATCGAGGTCAGGCGCCCGGCCTCGGACGCGATGTAGCCCAGGAACGTGGTGCGCTCCTCCTCGCCGAAGAGCACGTCGTCGCGGAGCAGCGTCTCGGCGAAGCCGTAGATCGAGGTCAGCGGCGAGCGCAGCTCGCGGGAGACGTTCGAGACGAACTCGGACTTCATCTGCTCCACGACCCGCTCGGCGGAGATGTCGCGGAAGGCGAAGATGCGGCCGGCGACGGCGCCCGCGGGGTCGCGCATCACGGCCTCGGTCAGCGAGAGCCAGACATCCTCCCCGCCGCGCCGCAGCGAGACGAGCCGCTCGCCGGCGGGCACGTCCTCGCCCGACTCGAGCTCGCGTTGCAGGACCTCACTCGGCGGGTGGCCGAGCGCGTCCTCGCCGGGGACGCCGGTGATGCGCTCGGCGGCCCCGTTCCAGAGCACGACCTCGCCCTCGCGGTCGACGGCGACGATCCCGTCGGCGATGTTGGCGAGGATCGCGACGCTGCGCTCCTTCTCCAGGGCGACGCTCTGGTAGAGCTCGGCGCTCGAGAGCGCGGCCGACGCGTTGCCGGCAAAGGCCGACAGCGCCTCGATCTCCTCCTCCCGCCAGGCCCGCGGGGCGCGGCAGTAGACCGAGAGCACGCCCTGGACGGCTCCTTCGGGCCCCACGAGCGGCGCGGCCACGCAGGAGGCGTAGCCGCCGGCCAGCATCGGATCGGCCTGCAGCAGGCGCTGGTCCTCGCGGGCGTCCGTGACCGCGACCGGCGCCCGCGACTGCACGGCGTCGCCGGCGAGGCGCGCGGTCGAGGCGACGCGCGAGTCGAGCACGTCCTGCACCTCCTCGCCGCTGCCCGCCGCCGCGACCAGCTCATCGCCGGCGAGCAGGCGGATCACGGCGGCGTCGGCAGCGAGCAACGCCGGCGCCTGGCGGACGACCTCGTTAAGCACGGCGGCCGGGTCGAGCTCGGTGGCCAGCTGCGAACCGGTGCGTGCGAGCTGTTGCGCCAGGCCGCGGGCGCGGCGCTCGACCTCGAACAGCTCGCTGCGCTCGAGCGCGCCGCGGGCCGCTCCCGCGAGGTTGCGGGCGAGCTCGAGGTCGTCGTCGGCGAAGCGGCGCTCCTCGGCGAAGAAGACGAGCACGAGCGCGCACTCGTCGGTACGCGGTGCCTCGACCGGCACCGCCAGCAGGGCGCCGTAGCCGCTCTCGCGGGCGATTTTCCGCCACTCCTCGTCGAAGCGCTCGTCGTCCTCGAGGCGCGGCGCGGCGAGCACGCGCCCGTTGCGCGCGGCCGCGCGGAGGGGCCCGGTCGGGTCGCCGAGGCCGTCCTCGAGGAACTGCACCAGCAGGCCCGGGAGGTTGTGCATGCCGTCCAGCCGCAGGTCGTCCTCCCGTGGCATCAGCACGGCCGCGCTGCCCCCGCCGAGCGCGTCGGAGGCGGCCTGGGCCAGGGCGTCGAAGGTCTCCTCACGCGAGATCGGCTGGCCGAGCACGGCGGCGATCCGGTAGAAGCCGCGCTGGATCCGCGCCTGGCGCGTCCGCTCGGCGAAGCTCTCCGCGTTGCGGAGGGCGAGCGCGGCGAGGTTGGCGAACGCCTCGAGCAGCCCCGCGTCGGCCTGGGTGAACCGCCGCGCCTCGTCACGCGTGCCGACGCCGAGGATGCCCATCACCTCGCCCGACCAGCGCATCGGCGCCACGATCGCGCTGCGGAAGCCCTCGTAGCCCGGGTGCGGGACAGCTTCGGGGAGATTCGCGTAGTCGTCGGAGAGCACCGGCCGCCCGCGGGCGATCGCGCGACCGGAAAGGCCCCGGTCGGCAGGGAACTCGAAGCCGACGATGCCTTCGAGCGAGCCGTGCACCGCCGCGCAGCGCAGCACCCCCCGCTGCTGGTCCAGCAGGAAGCAGTCGACCGCCTCGGCCCGGAGCAGCTCGGCCACCTCGTCGACGAGCCGCTGCAGCACCGCGTCGAGCTCGAGCTCGCTGGTCACCGTCTGGGCGGCCTTCAGGAGCGCCGCCTGCTCGCCGAGCCGGCGCTCGTTCTCGTCCAGCAGCCGGGCGGAATGCAGCGCCAGCCCGAGCTCGCGGGCGACCGCCTCGGCCAGGGCGACGTCGCCGGACGACCACGCCCGCGGCTCCGGCCGGTGCAGCGCGAGCACGCCGATCATGCGGTCGAAGACGATCACCGGCGTGGCGAGCACGGCGCGCGTGCCGAGACGCGACAGGCTCTCGACGCTGCCCAGGGACGGATCGCCGAGCTCGGGGGCGTCGAGCACGTCGGGGATGGCGACCGTGCGCCGCTCGCGCCCGGCCAGGTTCGAGACCGGCAGGCCCGCGACCGCGTCGCCGATCGGCTCGAGCCCGTCCGCCCACCACTCGGCGCGGATGGGCATCGCCTCGCCCGCTTCGCCGAGCCGGATGAAGCAGCGCGAGGCTGCGATCGCACGGCCGGTCTCGGTCACGGCGACGCGCGTGATCGCGTCCAAGTCGTGCACGGAGCGGACGCGGCGCGAGATCTTCGCCACCAGCCGCTCACGCGCGAGCGCCCGGTCGAGCGCGGAGGCGGAGCGGGTGCGGTCGAGCGCGATCGCGGCCTCGCCGGCAAGCGCCTCCATCAAGCGCACCTCCTCCGTGACGAAGGCTCGCCGCTCACCGGTGGTCGCGGCGATCAGCACGCCGATCACGCGCTCCTCGACGATCAGCGGCACGAAGACGGCACTCTTCGCCCTGGCGGTTTGCGCCAGCCGCTTGCTCACGAGCGTCGACGACTCGATGTCGTAGACCGAGACGGGCGCAGCCTCGAAGAACGCGCTCGCGATCCCGGAGGGCTCGTTGTGCAGGTGCACGCGTACCTCGCTCCACCAGGCGAGGTCCTCGCCAGAGGAGCGCGCCAGGAGGCCGACCGCCTCGTCCTCGTCCTGGTTGACGAGCGCGAGCGCGTTGAAGTCGGTGCCGATCAGCCCCTCGACCTCGTCGAGCAGGACGCGGGCGGCGTCGGCAGGCTCCTGGATCCGCGCGAGCGCGTTGACGATCCGCGCGACCGAGTCCAGCTCACGATCGCGTACGCCGACGAGCTCTTCTGCTTCACGCGCGCGAGCGCCGCTCATCACCACGCCGGCGGGCTCGCTCCAGCGGCGCAGGAAGATCAGCGCCGGCACCAGCGCGACGAGGGTCGCCACGAAGGCCGGCCAGACGTGGCCGCCGATCGGGGCGCGGTCGCGCAGCACCTCGGTGGCGAAGATCGCCGCCGCGATCCCGATCGCCGGGAAGATCGCCGCGAGCCCGACGTCCGTGACGGTCACGCGGTGCCGCTCGCGCCAGAGCGTCGGCGCAAGGGCGGCGGTCACCATTAGGTACGCGCCCGCCAGGACGAACAGCGGAACGGCGTTGAAATAGACAGCCTGGTCTTCTGGGCTCACTGGGCCTCCGAGATTCTACGGAGGGCCTCAGGCGGCGTCGAGCAGAAATCCGGGCCGGAAACCTCCTACGTGCTACTTGGAAAGATGGGCCGGACGGCCTATTGGAATCGCCGGCGACCGGGTCTAGCGTGGCACGCACTGGGCGATGCGAGCCGCGGAGCCCTGTACCTGGCCTTGGGCCCGCGGCGAGCACATGGGGAGAGCCCGTCGCCACCACCCCCCGAGCGGCGGGCTCTTCTCGCATGGGAACCCCTGGTTCCCCTACGAAACCCCTCCTTGCAAGCGTTGCCACGCATCGCGGCGTTTCAGGAGCCGCCACTTGTCGGCGGAGCGCAGACGGCTTGCCCCTCGTGTGCCTCCCGCCGGGCAAAGCCCGGCTCCGGCGGCCGATCTCTCGCCACCTTGAGCGGTTCGGTCGCCAACTTCCCGAACGGAATCGGGCCAGACGACTGACGGCTAGCCGGCGCGTTCGGCGCTGCGCAGGCCTCGGAGGGCCCAGAGCGAGAACAGCACCACCAGCGTGAGGCCGGTGGCATAGGCGAGCCCGACCTCGGTCGGGTCGCCCGAGAGGAGGCCGCGGCCCGCCTCGACGATGCGCGTCAGCGGGTTGTAGGTGGCGACGCCGTGGATCCAGCCCTGCAGCAACGCGAGCGGCACGTAGACCGGCGCGAAGAAGAGCACCACGAAGACCGGGAACTGCATCACCGGCCCGGCCTGCATCGTCCGGAAGCGCATCGCCACGCCGGCGGCCCAGAGCACGGCGGCGAGGTTCAGCAGCAGCGCGAGCGTGTAGAGGCCGACCAGGTCGACGCCGCTGCCGCCGATGTTCATCCCGACGAGCAGCGCGACCGTGGTCAGGACGGTCGCCGTGATCAGCCAGCGCCCGATCGCAGCCAGCGCGTACCCGCCGACGATCCCGGCCCGGTTCGGCGCAGCCAGCAGCAGCCGGCGCGCGAAGCCGCTCTCGAAGTCGCGGGCGATCCCGAAGCCGGTGAAGACGCCGCCGAAGGCCGCCGACTGCAGCAGCACGAAGACGAACTGGAAGGCCGTGTAGCCGCTGGGGAAGTCGAAGCCGGGGACGTGCCGGACGTTCGAGAGGCCGCCCGCGAAGGCGGTGAAGAAGAAGAGCGGGAAGACCAGCGACGGAATCAGCAGCGACGGGTTCGTGACCACGTTGTGCAGCGTCCGCCAGGCCACGCCCTGGGCCACCTGCAGCGTCCGCATCAGCGAGCCATCCTCACCCGCAGCGCCCAGCTCGAGGCCGCCAGCGCGACGACCGCGACCACCGTGGCGATCCCGAAGCCGAGCGCGAGCGCCTCGCCGTCCCAGCCCGTGATGATCAGGCTGCGTACACACTCGAGCAGGTACGAGACCGGGTTCGCGGTGGCGGCGTCCCGGAACCAGGTCGCCTCGATCAGGTTCCGCGGGATGTTCATCGAGGAGATGAAGAGGAAGACGAAGAAGGCCGGGAAGAGGCTCTGCACGGCCTCGCCCGAGCCGGTGCGCAGCGCCGCGAAGGCGCCGAGCGCGCCGAAGGCGAGCCCGACGAGCGCCGCGAACGCGAACAGCGTCAGCACCCCGGCTGGGCCCGAGGCGAATCGCACCCCGACGATCCTCCCGACGCCGAGGTAGACCGCCGCCTGCACGAGGCTCAGCACGATCACGCCGCCAAGCTGGCCGGTAAGCAGCGCGATCCCGCGCATCGGCGTCAGCGAGAGGCGGTTCAGAAATCCGGTCTGGATGTCGCGCGCGAGATCGGTGCCGGTGTTCATGGTCGCGAACAGCGCGCCCTGGATGAACGGCACCGCCAGCGCGAAGGCGACGAACGAGCTCGTCGGGAACCCGGGCAGTTTCGTCTCGGCCTTCAGCCCGCCCGAGTTGACCGCCAGCAGCAGCATCGGGAAGAGCAGCGGCGCGACCACGTTCGCCGGCTGACGCACCGTGCGCACGACCGAGCGGCGGCCGATCACGTAGACCTGATCCAGGAACGCGCTCAAGCCGACTCCATCGCCAGCCCGGGCTCCGGCGCCTCCTCCTCGTCGCCGGCGCCCTCGAGCGAGCGGCCGGTCTTGGCGAGGAAGACGTCGTCGAGCGAGGGCTGGTGGAGGTGGATGTCCTCGACGTCGAGCCCGTCGGCGTCGAACGCGCGCACGACCTCGGCCAGGCCGACCCGCCCGTCCGAGAGGCGAACCGCGACTCCCTTGGTCGAGCCGACGGGCTCGCCGAACGGCTTGAGGATCGCGGCGGTGCGGTCGTGGTCGGCGTCGTCGGCCGGAATCGCCTCGAGCGTCGGCCGGCCCACCTCCGCCTTCAGCGCGGACGGCGTCCCTTCGGCCACGATCCGGCCGTGGTCGATGATCCCGACGCGGTCGGCCAGGACGTCGGCTTCCTCCAGGTACTGCGTGGTCAGAAAGACGGTCACCCCGTCCTCGCTCGCCAGGCGGCTGACCTCGCCCCAGAGCGCAGTTCGGCTCTGGACGTCGAGGCCGGTCGTCGGCTCGTCGAGGAAGAGGATCTCCGGGTGGTGCACGAGCGCGAGGGCGAGGTCGAGGCGCCGCTTCATGCCGCCCGAGTAGCCGCGCACCTTGCGGTCGGCCGCCTCGCGCAGGCCGACACGGCCGAGCAGGTCCTCCGAGCGCTTCGCCCGCTCGACGCGCGGGATCCCCTGCAGCGAGGCCTGCAGCCGCAGGTGCTCGCGGCCGGTCAGGAGCGGGTCGAGCGCGGCCTCCTGCAGTGCCGCCCCGATGTGCATTCGCACCTGCGGGCCCTGGTGGACGACGTCGAAGCCGGCCACGCGCGCGCTGCCCGAGGTCGGCGGCAGCAGCGTCGTCAGCATGTGCACGGTGGTCGACTTGCCCGCGCCGTTCGGCCCGAGGAATCCGTAGATCTCGCCCGGCTGCACGGCGAGGTCGATCGCGTCGACCGCGCGCGGGCCTTTCTTGAACTCACGGACAAGCTGGTCCGCCTGGATAGCCGGTTCCGACACCGCCCTTACCCTACTCGAATGCTTGAGGTTGTCAAATACCTACAGTCTCAACTATACTGTGTATCATGGAGCTGAGGACGCGGTCGGCGGCGCACGAAGCGCAGCGGTTGTTCTTCCAGATCGGCATGGAGCAGCGCGTGAAGGTCGGCGCGCAGCTCGGCGAGCTCGGGCTCAGCTTCGCGCAGGCCCACGCCCTGCGCATGCTCGACCCGGAGGAGCCGCTGCCGATGAGCGCACTCGCCGAACGGCTCTTCTGTGACGCCTCGAATGTGACCGGGATCGTCGACCGTCTCGAGGTCCGCGGGCTCGTCGAGCGGGGCAGCGCCGAGGGCGACCGGCGCGTGAAGGCATTGACGCTCACGGCCGCCGGCGTCGAGCTGCGCGAGCGGGTGATGGCGGTCATGAGCGAGCCCCCCGAGGCGATCGCCTCGCTCTCGGCCGCCGACCAGCGCGCGCTCCGCGACATCCTCGCCCGGGCCGTCGAGCGGCTCCAAGCGAGCTAAGCCTTCTCGATCGCGAGCTCGCCGCCCGGCTCGACCCGCTCGGCGAGCGTCTCGCGCGCGATCCACTCCTCGTGTGCAGCCAGCTCGCGAGGCAGCGTCAGGGCGATCCGGTCGGTGATCTCGAGCCCGAGCTCCTTTCGCATCGTGTTGACCTGGTGGATCGCCTCACGGGCGCGGCCCTCGAGCTCCAGCTCCGGGTCGATCGCGAGGTCGAGCGCGACCGTCAGGCCGTCCTCGCCGGCGACCGCCCAGCCCTCCTTCCCGCGGCGCTCGACGATCACCTCGTCGGCCGAGAGTTCGTGGCCGTCGACGCGCACGCCGCCGCCGTCGAGCTCCTCGAAGTCCCCGGCCTCGAGCTTCTTCCGCACCGGCCCGAGCTCCTTGCCGAGCTTCGGCCCGAGCAGCGGCAGGTTCGGCTTGACGCGCAGCTCCGTCGCCTCGACCGGCCCGAACTCGACCTCCTTCACGCTCAGCTCGTCGGCGATCTCGCCCGCCTGGGACTGCGCGGCGTCCGCGCCCTGGACGACGAGCCGGCGCAGCGGCTGGCGAAGCTTGAGCCCCGACTGCGCGCGCGCCTGCCGTCCGAGCTCAACCACACGCCGTACGGCCGCCATCTCGTCGAGCAATCCGCTGTCTGGCCCACTCGGATCCGGCCACCCCGCGAGGTGGACAGACCCCGGCGCATCCGGACCCCGCGGCACAAGCGCGCTCCAGAGGTGCTCGGCGAGGAACGGCATCACCGGCGCGACCGCGCGTAACGCCTGCACGAGCGACCACCAGAGCGTCTCGAGCGCGGCGGCCTCGCCGTCCCAGAACCGCCGCCGCGAGCGGCGGATGTACCAGTTCGAGAGATCCTCGACGTAGCTCTCGAAGACCGTCGTCACCGCCGGCGTCCAGTAGCGGTCGTACGCGGACTCGGCCTCGGCCACCAGCTGACCTGTGCGGGCGACGAGCCAGCGGTCGAGCGCGTGCTGCGAGGACGGCTCCCTCCCCCACGTCGGCTGCCAGCCGGCGATGTTCGCGTAGGTGACCAGGAAGCCGGCCGAGTTCCAGAACGTCAGCAGCCGCCGCTTCACCTCCTCGGCCGGCCCGTAGCCGAAGTTGATGTTCTGGCTCGGGTTCTGCGCGCAGAACTGCCAGCGGACGATGTCGGCGCCCATCTGCTCGAACGCCTCGTTCGCCTCGATCGCGTTGCCGGTCGACTTGTGCATCTCGCGGCCGGTCTCGTCGTGCACGCGCTCGTAGGTCAGCACCGCGCGATACGGCAGCCGGCCCGTCATCGTCATCGCCATCACGCTGATCGAGTAGAACCAGAGCCGGATCTGCTCGCGGCTCTCCGAGACCCAGTCGGCCGGGAACCACTGCTCCCAGTAGGCGTGGTCGGGCAGGTCGGCGCCGGTGAGACCCTTCGCCGCGCCCGTGCCGTAGCCGCCGGGGACCCGCTCCGGGCTCTCCCAGCCGAGCGTCGAGAGCGGGACGATGCCCGCGTCGAGCCAGGCGTCGCCCACCTCCGGGATGCGGCGCACCTCCTCGTTGCACGCCGAGCAACGGATCGGCACCTCGTCGATCCAGGGCCGGTGCAGCTCCTGCAGCCGCTCGAGCCCGCCGGTCGCGCGCTCCTCGAGCTCGGCGCGCGAGCCGATCACGTTCAGCTCGCCGCACTCGCACGGGTAGAAGGGCAGCGGCAGACCGAAGTAGCGCTTGCGCGAGATGTTCCAGTCGCCCATGTTGCGCAGCCAGTCGTCCATCCGCTTCTTGTAGTTCGGCGGCGTCCAGGAGACCTCGTCGTTCGCGTCGAGCAGCGGCTGCCGCAGGTCGTCGATGCGGATGAACCAGTCGTCGACCACGCGGAAGACGAGCGGCGTCTTGCAGCGCCAGCAGATCGGGTAGCGGTGGACGATCGTCCCGGACTCGACGAGCAGGCCGCGCTCGTCCAGCGCACGGATGATCGCCTGCGCGGCGCCGTCGGTCGTGACCCCCTCGAACGGACCGTAGCCCGGCAGGAAGCGGCCGGACTCGTCGATTGGCGCCAGCACCGGCAGGCCGTGCACACGAGAGAGCTCGAAGTCCTCGGCGCCCGCGCCCGGCGCGATGTGGACGATCCCGGTGCCCTCGTCGAGCGCGACCTCGTCCCAGGGGATAACGCGGTGACGGACGCCTTCTTGGGCCGGCAGGTCGTCGAAGGGAGAGTGGTACTCGAGCCCGACCAGGTCCTCGCCCTGGACGACGTTGTCATAGGCGCCGCCCTCCTCGGCCAGCCGCCAGCCGCCGTCGCGCAGCCCGTACTCGGCGTCCGGCTTGACGGCCGCCGCGACGTTCGCGGGCAACGTCCACGGCGTGGTCGTCCAGACGACGAGCGACTCGGCGTCGCGGTCGGCCAGCGGGAAGCGCACGTACAGCGAGGGGTGCTCGAGCTCGCGGTAGTTCTCCTCGCCGGCCTGCTCGTGCTGGGAGAGCGAGGTGCCGCAGCGCGGGCACCACTGGGTCGAGCGGTGGCCCTTGTAGAGCCACTCGCGCGCGCGGCACTCCTTCAGGAAGCGCCAGATGTACTCGATGTTCGTGTCCGAGAAGGTGAGGTAGTCGTTGCCCCAGTCCATCCACTGGCCGAGGCGCTTCGACTGCTCCGTCATCACGCCGACGAAGCGCGCCACGCGCTCCTTGCAGCGCTCGGCGAACTCGGCGATCCCGTAGTCCTCGATCTCGCGCTTCGAGTTGAGGCCGAGCTCCTTCTCGACCTCGACCTCGACCCAGAGGCCCTGGCAGTCGAAGCCGTTCTGGTAGCGCTCGTCGTGGCCCTTGGCCGCGTAGTAGCGCTGGTAGACGTCCTTCAGTGTGCGGCCCCAGGCGTGGTGGACGCCCATCGGGTTGTTGGCGGTGATCGGGCCGTCGATGAAGCTGAAGCGCGGCCCGCCGGCGTTCTGCTCGCGCAGGCGCTCGAACGTGCGCTCCTCCTCCCAGCGCTCCAGCACCTCCCGCTCCAGCGCGGGGTGGTCGGGCACGCTCGGAAGCGGCTTCAGCATCAGCCGATCGTAGCGAGCGGGAACAATGGCCCTCTCTTGCGCGTTTGAGCTATTCGAGACCTGAGGTATAGAAAGGACTTCATGGCAGACACCGTTACCGAAGCAACGTTCGACAAGGAAGTGCTCGAGAGCGACAAGCCCGTGCTCGTCGACTTCTGGGCCGAGTGGTGTGGCCCGTGCCACGCGATCGCGCCCGTGCTCGACCAGATCGCGCAGGAGCGTTCGGAGCTGAAGATCGTCAAGCTGAACATCGACGAGCAGCCGGCCATCGCCCAGCGCTACGGCGTGATGTCGATCCCGACCCTGATCCTCTTCAAGGAGGGCGAGCCGCAGGCGGCCGCGGTCGGGGCGATGCCCAAGTCGATGCTCGAAGAGCGCCTCGGCCTGGCCGAGGCAGCTGCCTGAGACCTCGCAGGAGCGAGCTCTCAGGAAACGGCCACGGCGGCAAAGCCGCCCCGGCCTCTCATGGTCGGCACCGCAAGCGGCGCCTTAGGCTTCCGCCTCTTCCTTCTCCGGGTGAGGCGCCGGGGCGGCAGCGCGCGCCGGCGGCTCATCCACGAGGCTGAGCACGCGCATCCCGTGCACGAAGACGACGGCGCCGCCGAGCCAGCCGCCGAGCGTCAGGAACGCGAAGCCGAGCAGCGTGAGCACGAACGGGCCGGCGTCGACCACGCCGACCGTGTAGCCCGAGTGGCCCACGAGCGCGGCGATCAGGAAGAAGACCGTCGCCGTCAGCATCGAGCACATGTGCCACGTCGCCGTCCACCAGAGCGGCGAGCGCCACTCGATCGTGAGCCAGTCGGCGAAGCCGGTCAGGGCGGTCAGGCCGGTGATGATCAGCCCGATCACGAGCGCCAGCCACCAGGCGTGCGCTGCCGAGACGTGCGCGATCCCGACCACGCTTGCGACCGCGGCGATCGTGGAGGCCGTGTAGGCGCCGATCGTCGCGTCCGTCAGCGGCGGGTGAACCGGGTGTCCGGGCAGGCCTTGCCAGAGGTAGCTGAGCTTCATCGGCGCCGGATCTTACGAAACGGCGCGCGAAGCGGTTTGCTAGCTCGTGCTCTCGGCGGTGTCGAGGAAGCTGAGGAAGGCCGCGTGCTTGGCGAGGTACGCCTCGATCTCCGCGATCCCGTCCTCGAGCCAGCCGGTGAGCCAGCGCTCACCCAGCTCGTCCTCGATCCGATGAAGGCCCCGGTCGTCCATGGCTGAATGATCGGGACCCGCGACGACGAGCGCATGAGCCGTTCGGCCTAACTTCGCGCTCGACCGGGCCTATAGCGTGCCGCCGGTGGCACGGGTGCTGCTGATCAATCCGCGGGCCGGGACCGAGAGCCCGAGCGTCGAGGAGCTGGCCGGGGCCGCACGGGCGCGCGGGATCGAGGCGGTCGTGCTGGGCGAGGACGACGACGCGGTCGAGCTGGCGCGCGCGACTGACGCGGATGTCCTCGGCGCGGCCGGCGGCGACGGCTCGGTGGCGAGCGTGGCCTCGGTCGCGGTCGAGCGCGACCTGCCCTTCGTGGTCGTCCCGTACGGCACGCGCAACCACTTCGCCCGAGACCTGGGGCTCGACCGCGACGACCCGCTCTCGGCGCTCGGGGGCTTCGAAGGCGAGGAGCGGCGCGTGGACGTCGGCCGCGCCGGCGAGCGCCGCTTCCTGAACAACCTCTCGCTGGGCGACTACGCGACGCTCGTCCACCGGCGCGAGCGCCACCGCCGCCGGCGTGAGCTGTTCGCCGGCCTGCGCGCGCTCGGGCGCAGCCTCCGCCGCCGCCCGGGCGTCTGGGCGACGGTGGACGGCGAGCCGGTGCGGGCGCGCATCCTGCTCGTCACGAACAACGCCTACGAGCTGAGCCTGTTCTCGATCGGCGAGCGCGAGCGGCTCGACGAGGGCCGGCTGTACCTCTACACCGCGAAGGGCATGCTGCCGCGGACGTGGGAGGAACGCAGCGGCGAGCACTTCGAGCTAGACGCGCCCGGTGGCACGGTGCAGGCGGCCGCGGACGGCGAGCCCGTCGAGCTCCGGACGCCGCTCGAGCTAGCGGTCGAGCCGCGAGCGCTGCGCGTGCAGCTGCCACGCCGCAAGGACTAGCGGCACGTTCTCGAAGGCGAGCTCGTCCCGCTCGGGCAGCTGATGCCGCTCGAACCAGCGCAGGTCGTCGACCTCGTCGGCGGGAGCCGCCTCGCCTCCTGTCACGACCGCCGTCCAATAGAGGTTCAGCGTCGCCGCGGCCGTCGAGTCGCCGCCGTAGCGATCCATCCAGACGCCGAGGAAGTCGACCGGCTCGACCGCGAGCCCCGTCTCCTCACGCAGCTCGCGGCGCAGGCCGTCGAGCGGATGCTCTCCCTCCTCGAGGAAGCCGCCCGGGATGTCCCAGCGCCCCTTGAACGGCTCGTGCGCGCGCCGCGCGAGCAGCAAGCGGCCCTCCTCGTCCTCGACCAGCGCGCCGACGGTCGCCTGCGAGCTCGCGTAGGCGACGAAGCCGCACTGCGGGCACTCGAGCCGCTGCTCGTCTCCGCGCAGCTCGGTCCGGCAGCGCGGGCAGAAGGTCCAGCCCGCGAGCTCCCCCACGAGCGCAAGAATAGAGGCGTGCCGAAGTTCGTTCCCGCAACGGTGACCGAGCTCGCTCGCGTCGAGCTGCTCGCAGGCCTGCCCGGCGAGAAGCTGGGCGAGATCGCCAAGCGGATGGAACGCGAGGAGGTCCCGCCTGGCCGCGCGGTCGTGCGCGAGGGCGACGACGCGAAGCGCTTCTACGTCGTCCTCTCGGGCTTGTTCGCGGTCAGCCAGGAGGACCTCGGCCCGCGGCGGGTGCTGCGGCCCGGCGACTACTTCGGCGAGGTGGGGCTGGCGATGAACGTCCCGCGCACCGCCTCGGTGCGCGCGCTCACGCCCGCGGTCGTGGCGAGCTGCGATCAGGCCGCGTTCGACGAGCTGCTGCGCCCGCTGTTCGCCGAGGACGATCAGCCGAGCGCGTAGACGGCGTTCGCGCCGCCGCCGAGCACGAGCACGCGGCCGGCCTGCGCCACCGCCGCGGGGTCGGCGAGCGCCTGCGGCAGGTTCGCGACCGTGGTGACGCTCCCGCGGGCGGGGTCGATCGCGAGCACCTGCCTCGAGCCCCCGCCGACGAGGAGCAGCCGCGAGCCGAGCGGCGCGAGCGCAGCGTGGTCGATCGGGCGCGGCAGCGTCGCGACCTGCCGCACCGTTCGGGCAGCCGGGTCGACCGCGTAGACGGCGCTCGTCGCGCCCGACGGCGCGAGGCCGCCCGCGACGTAGATCTTCGAGCCGAGCGCCGCCACGCCGGCGTAGCGCAGGCCGACGGGCAGGCGGGTCACCAGCTGCGGCTGCGCGCCCGGCCGGAACCGGAGCACCGCGGTCGCGTAGCGCGAGCCGGTGTAGCCGCCGACGAGATACGTGCTGCCGCCGACGGTCGCGGCGCCGAGGTCGGAGAGCGGCTCGCCCAGGCTGCCCGCGCGGGCGACGGTGCGCCAGCCGGGGTCGATCCGGAGGACGGTGTCGGTCGAGACCGCCTCGCCGCCGCCGAACAGGTACACGCGCCCGCCCACGAGCGCAGCGGCGGCGTCGTGCGTCGGCACCGGCAGACCGGTCACCCGCCGCAGGTGCGACGGGTGACCGAGCAGGACCTGGCTCGTCGAGGAGCCGCCGACGAGGCCGCCGAGCGCTAGCACTCGACCCCCGGGCAGCGCCACCGCCGAGAGCTTCGAGACCGGCTGCGGCAGCGAGCCCACTCGCCTGACGTGCACCGCGGGCGCCGACTTGGCGGACGGCCGGGCCGAGGCGCGCACGAGGTCGGTCGCCGGCAGCAGGTCGAGCCCGTCCGGCTTGCTGAGGTAGCCGTTCCCGCTGCCCGAGATGCCGGTGTGGCCGTATTGCCAGACGATCCGCTTCGTCCTCGGGTCGATCACGATCACGCGGTGGTTGTAGTCGTCGTTCGCGGCGATCAGGCCGTTCGGCCAGCGCACCGCGAGCGACGGCTTCACCAGCCGGTTCGGCCCGCTCGCCGAGCCGAACGACCAGCGCACGTGCCCGCTGCGGTCGACGATCACGATCTTGCCCGGGATCGCGAACGAGGCGACGAGCACGCGCCCGTCCGGCAGCAGCTGCGCGTCCGAGGGGTACGGGACCGGCGAGCGGATCGCCCATGCGAGGCTGCCGTCGGCGCGCAGGCGGTCGATCCAGCCGCCGATCTCCGTCACCAGCAGGCCGCCGTCGGGCAGCGGCGTGTCGCCGTTCGGGCTGGCGAAGCCGCGCGGGGGGTCATGCGCGCAGCTGCCGCCGAGGATGCGCGCCACCTGTCCCCGACGGCCGAGCTGGACGATCCGGCAGTTCTGGATGTCGGCGACCGTGGTGATCCCGGACGGCAGCCGGTAGGCGTCGTCCGGCGTGTTCAGGTAGCCCGGGCTCGAGCCCGCGACGCCGCTGTGGCCGTACTGCCAGACCCGCTCGTGCCTCTTCAGCGAGAGCTCGACGAGCGTGTCGTTGAACTCCTCGTTGGTGATCACCGAGCGGTAGCCGGGCGTGAAGAAGGCGTCGTCGGGGCCTCGCAGGCTCGCGTCCTGCCAGACGACGTGCTTCGAGGGCGAGACGAGCAGGACGCGGTTGTTGTTCCGGTCGGCGATCAGCACGTAGCCGGGCACGACCCTGGAGGAGACGCGCGGCAGGCCGAGCGCGGAGACGAGGAGCCGCCCGGTCGCGCGTCGCGCGGTCGCCTGGCGCGTGGACGTCGAGGTCGAGGTCGAGCTTGAGTGACCGGAGCACCCGCCGGCGGCGAGCGCGAGGGCGAGCGCGGCGAGCGCCTTACGCATGCACCGCGACCTCTCCTCGCAGCCGGTTCCCCTCGACGAGCGTCCACGTGGCGTGCACGAAGCGGCGGGTGCCGTCCTCGGCACGGCAGCGCGCGTCGAAGCCGAACGACTGCACCTTCGTCACGTGGCCGGTGCAGAGCATCCCGCTCGGCAGTAGCTCGAGCTGGAACGAGGTTGCGTCCAGATGGCTCGGCTCGATCAGCAGATCGGCACGCAGCAGCGCGCGCTGAGCGCCCCGCGCAGTCGCCGCGGCGGAGACGAGACCGCGGGTCGAGCCGACGTTCTGGACGACCTTGCCCGTGATCGCCGCCTGGAACGTCCGCGCGTTCCAAGGCTTCGGCGAGAACGCGAGCGGGCCGGTGGCGGCGAGCACGACCGCGGCGACTCCTGCGGAGGCAAGCCCCCACGACAGGGCCGGCCGCCGGCGCAGGCGCCACGCGCCGGCCCCGAGCACCGTCGCGACCGACGCCGCGAACAGCGCCAGGAGCCACGGCGTGCTGCGGTCGGTGCCGCTGCCGAGGCCGTGCACGGTCGCCGCAGTCCAGACGGCCAGGTTGAGGTAGTGCGCGCGGCGCCAGAAGGCGTAGGGCAGGCGGTCGCGGTAACGGTTGGTCACCGCGAGCGCGAGCAGCAGTTCGGCTGCCACCACGCCGAGGGCGGTGTAGACGGTGCGGTAGCTCGCCGCGAACGGGACGAGGATCGCCGAGAGCGAGAAGGGCAGATAGGCGTCCAGCGCGATCGTCACGACGTGGATCGTCACGAAGCTGCCCACGAGCAGCCCCCCGAAACGATGTACGTCCTCGAGCGCGAACTTCGGCCAGCGCTTCAGCGGCCGGCCGCTTGCCATCGTCATCCCGAGGGTGACGACGACCGTCAGCAGCAGGTAGGCGGCGATTCCCGCGGCGCGCGCCACGTACCAGTCGAGCGGGCTGGTGGTCAGGTGCAAGCCGGCACCCGGGCTCTCACCCCCGCGCGCCAGCTCGCGTTCTCGTACGCCTCGCCCTGCGCCAGGAACCGCCCGGGGAGCCCGCGCTCGTCGAGCCAGTCGGGGCCGTCCTCGCCGAGCAGGAAGGCCGCCTTGGCCGCGACGTCTGCGGCGAAGCAGGTCGCGCCGCAGACGGTGACCTCCTCCCACGGGCTCGCCGACGGCCGGCCGGTGGCCGGGTCGATCAGGTGATGCTGCTCCTCGCCACCGCGCTGCCAGCGCCGCTTCGTGCGGCCGCTCGTGGCGAGTCCCCCGTTGACGAGCCGTACGGCGCCGCCGCCCGGGAGCGCGACGTCAACGTCACCGCACGTGGCCAGGTCGCCGCCGGCGGACACGAAGCCGGGGCCGGCGAGCAGCCGGAGCGCATCGTCAACCGCGGCCGCCTTGACGACGCCGTTCAGGTCGAGCCGCACGCCGCGGCCGAGCACGAGCACGCGCCCGTATAGCTCGACGTGACCCGCAGGCCCGGCGGGCCCGGGCGGCGCCTCACTCGGCTCCAAGCGGGAGAAGTCGTGGTCGTACCCCGCTGCCTCGAGCGCTCCGCCGAGCGTCGGGTCGACCAGGCCGCCCGTCTGCTCGCGCGCCCGCAGCGCCGCCTCGGCCATCCGCGCGAACAGTGGCGTCACCAGGCGGGCGCCCCGGCCGGCGTTGACCGCGTTCAGCTCGCTCTCCGGCCGAAAGCGGCTGAAGACGGCATCGCGCTCGGCGAACAGCGCCCGCACGGCTGCGAGCTCCTCTGCGGTCGCGCCCTCGACAAGCACGTCGCAGCCCATCGCCGTGAAGCGGTTCACGTCTGTGCCGTCACCACCGCGGGGTCGGCCTGGGCCGGCGCCAGGATCCCGGACTCGAGCTGGTTCTCGCGCACGATCTTCACGAAGCGCTGCGGCGGCGAGAGCGACTTGATCGCCTTCTTGTGGTGGCCGGGATAGGCGACGCGAGCGAGCGCCGCCGAGGCGACGAAGGCCGTCGCGGCCGTTCCGGCCAGGACGAGCTTGGCGAGGCCCGCCCGGCGCCTGGCGGCGCCGATGCGCGATGTCGGTGTTCTGCGGCCCATCGGTTCCTCAGTATGGAGACGCTTCCTTAACGCAAGGTGAGAACCGCGTCGGACAGCCGCGGCCACGCCTCGAGCGCCCAGGGGCCGAAGTCGAGGTTCGCCAGGCAGGCGAGCGCGGTGTCCGCCTCGGGGTCGACCCAGAGGAAGGTGCCGCTGCTGCCGAAGTGGCCGAACGTGCGCGGCGAGTTGTGCTCGCCCGTCCAGTGCGGGTGCTTCGCGTCGCGCAGCTCGACGCCGAGGCCCCAGTCGTTCGGGTCCATCCGCCCGATCTCAGGTAGCACGCCGACCAGGCCCGGGAACTGGACCGAAGTCGCCTCCTCGAGGGTTTCGGGCGCGATCAGCCGCGGGCGTTGCAGCTCGGCGGCCAGCCGCAGCACGTCGTCGAGGTTGCCGTGCAACTCGGAGGCGGCCGAGCCCCGAAGCTCTGCCCCCAGGTCCAGCGGCCCGAGCACGGCCGCGCGCAGGTACTCAGCGAACGGCATCTCGGCGGCCTCGCCGACCGCTTCGGCGAGCACGTCGAAGCCCGTGTTCGAGTAGATCCGCCGCTTGCCGGGCTCCGCGATCGGCGTGCGCCCGTCGAACGGTAGGCCGGAGGCATGCGCGAGCAGGTGGCGCACCGTCGAGCCGGGCGGCCCGGCGGCGTCGTCGAGGTCGAGGATCCCTTCTTCCGCCGCCACGAGCGTCGCGAGCGCCGTCACCGGCTTCGTCACCGAGGCCCAGCGAAAGACCTGCCGGCGCGGCCCGCGCACGGCGACCTCCTCGCCGCCGCGCAGCACGGCGACCGCCACCGTCTCGGCCGGCCACCCGTCGACCTGTTCCAACGCGTCCACAAGTTCGATACTAGGGCCCATGGAACGGCGCACCGTCCCCGCCGTCTCACCGTTCGCCGAGGCTGCCGGCTACTCGCGGGTGGTGCGGATCGGCCCGCACGCCTGGGTCGCCGGGACGGCGCCGATCATGCCCGAGGACGCCGACCCGCCCCCCGACGCGTACGGCCAGACCCACCGCTGCCTGGAGATCGCGCTCGCCGCCCTGGCCGGGGTGGACGCCGCCGCGGAGCACGTAGTGCGGACGCGGATCATGCTCACGCGCGCGAATGACTTCACCGAGATCGCCCGCGCCCACGGCGAGGTGTTCCGCGAGGTCAAACCGGTGAACACCAGCTACGTGGTGGCCGCGCTGCTCGACCCGCGCTGGCTGCTCGAGATCGAGCTGGAGGCAGTCATCCCGGAATGAATCAGATCTACCCCTCGACGATCACCGGCGGGCGCTTCGCGGAGGGCGGCAGCGTGCTCGACCACAACTTCGGCGCCGGCGAGCCGTACACGCTCGGGGTCGAGGAGGAGTACATGCTGCTCGACGGCGAGACGCTCGATCTCGTCCAGCACGTCGAGGCCGTGCTCGCCGCGACCGAGGGCCACGAGCTCGAGCAGCACGTCAACGCCGAGCTGATGCAGTCCGTGCTCGAGATCGCCACGCCGGTCTGCAGCTCACCGGCGGAGGTCGACCGCGAGCTGCGCAGGCTGCGCTCCCACGTGACCCGCATCGCGGACGAGAAGGGGATGCGCGTCGGCTCGGCCGGGACGCACCCGTTCTCGTTGTTCGAGCGCCAGCGCATCACCGCCCGCGACCGCTATCGCCACCTCGTCGACCAGCTCCAGTACATCGCGCGGCGCGAGCTGATCTTCGGCCTGCACATCCACGTCGCGGTGGACGACGCGGAGCAGGCGGTCAAGGTCGTGAACGGCCTGCTCGCGCACCTCTCCTCGCTCCTCGCGCTCTCGGCCAGCTCGCCGTTCTGGCGCGGCGAGCCGACCGGGCTGGCCTCGAGCCGGCAGATGGTCTTCGCCGCCTTCCCCCGCTCCGGCCCGCCGCCGCGCTTCCGCGACTACGCCGACTACGCCGAGGTCGTCGGCCAGCTCGAGAAGACCGGCTGCATCGCGGACTACACCCACATCTGGTGGGACATCCGTCTGCACCCGCGCTTCGGCACGATCGAGATCCGCGTCTGCGACGGGGTCTCGCGGGTCGAGGACGCGGTCGCGCTGGCCGCGTTCTGCCAGTCGCTCGTCAAGCTCTACTGCGAGCGCTACGCGGTCGGCGAGGAGATCCCCTCGTACCACCGGATCCTGACCACCGAGAACAAGTGGCTCGCCGCCCGCTACGGGCTCGAGGCGCCGGTGATGGACCTCGAGCGGGGCACGCGCAACCGGGTGCCGGTCGCCCAGCTCGTGCGGCGGACGCTGGCCGAGCTCGAGCCCCACGCGCGCGAGCTCGGCTCCGACCGCGAGCTGGAAGGCATCGGCGAGATCCTCGCCCGCGGCAACGGCTCGGACCGCCAGCGCCGGATCTGGAACGCGAACCGCGACATCGTGGAGGTCGTCCGCGAGATCGCGAACGCGACCGAGGCGGCGGCCGTTCCGGCCTAACGCACGACTTCGAACGTGCGGGTGTCGATCGTCGCGATCGTCTTCCCGCGCAGCCGGAGCTGCAGCGCGTTGCCACGCAGGCGCATGCGCACGTACCCGAGCTGAGCGGCGGCGATCCCGAGCCGCAGGTCGATGCAGAACGCCTCACGCGCGGTGGTATGCAGGGCGTGGACGAAGCTGCCGCCGGCCGAGCCCGAGTAGAGCGTGTAGGCCCAGCTCGCATCGCCGCTGCCGACCCGGGTCAGCGGGATGCCGGTCATCTTCTCGTCCGGCTCCCGCCGGTCGACGATCGCTCCGGGAAGCAGATGCCCTGTGCGGACGTCGAGCGCGCGGACGTCGTAGTCCAAGCCCGAGCCGTTGTTCTTGATCTGGATCAGGTACATCAGCGAGCCGTCCGGTGAGAGGGCGTCGAAGCCGAAGTCGCCGTCCAGGGCGAAGTGCGACCGCACTTTCAGTGTGTGCGGGTCAAGCACGACGAAGCGCGTGCTCGCGTGGCCGCTCGTGGGCGCATAGACGACGAGCCGGCGTCCGTCGCGCGAGAGGCCGCCCGTCGAGTTGTCGTAGGCGACGAGCGGGACGCCGAACGCGCCTCTGAGGAACCGTGAACGGCGAACGAGGCCGCTTCGCGTCGCGACCGCCTCGACCACGGTGCCACCGCCGGCCCGCAGCGTCAGGTAGCGCACCTTTCCGTCGTGCGAGAGGACCCCCGGCGATCCGAAGATCACGCCGGGCGAAGGCCCTGCGGCTCCCGCGGACCCGGCCAGCAACGCGGCCACGAGGACGCCGAGTGCGAAGACGCGCTTCACGTTCTCGTCTACACCACTCGGGCTGAAAGGGTTCCATCGATGGGCGGAGGTCAAGCCCGCTCGCGCGGGCCTGACCTCCGAACTCCTTCAGTGCGCTATGGAGTACTTGCGTACGCCGGTTCGCGCGTGTCGCTCCAGTGCACCGTGAGTGCGTAGAGCACGATGATGTTCAGGAACATCACCGTCAGCGCCCAGAGCGGGTACTGCGCGGCTCCCACGAAACCGAGCTGCGTCAGGATGTTGAGGCTGATCAGCACGATCGCCGTCCAGCGTGCCCAGGTCGAGCCCGAGAGCAGGCCGAACCCGGTCAAGCCGATGATGACCGCCCAGATCAAGGTGATCCACCCCCAGGTCTTCAGGTCGAAGACGACGATCTGGTTCGGGGTGAGGAGGTAGTACTCGCCGCGGATGATCGCGATCAGGCCTTCGAAGAAGTCCAGCATCGCGATGATCACCAGCAGCAGTCCGGCAAAGCCGATCCAGCCGGTCCAGCGTTCGTTCGTCGCCATTCAGCGCTCCTTTCGAGCGTTTGCCCCTGCCCCCGTTTCGCGCGTGACCACGGCTTTCCTGCAGGCCGGGGACCTCATCCGCGCCGGCAGCCGTACCTGGCGCGATGGACCTCGCGCGCGAAGACGCTCGTATAGTCGGCGGATGGCGGGCTCCGGCCGCGACGAGCGGGCCTGGGTGCGGCGGGCTCAGGCCGGGTCGGCCTCTGACTTCGAGGCCCTTTTCCGCGCGCACTGGGGGCCGGCCTACCGCGCCGCCTACCTCGTCGTCCGCGACGCGGCCGCTGCCGAGGACATCGCGCAGGAAGGCTTCCTCGCCGCCGTGCGCGCTCTCGACCGTTTCGACCGCCGCCGGCCGTTCGGGCCGTGGCTGCACCGGATCGTGGTCAACCGCGCGATCGACTGGGCACGGGCGCGTTCCTTGCGGCCCGAGGCCGAAGCGGTCGACGTGCCCGCGCCCGATCCGCCCGAGCGCGACGGCGAGCTGCTGGCCGAGCTGGGACGCCTCTCGCCGGAGCACCGGGCCGTGATCGTGCTCCGCTACCTGCTCGAGTACACGCCCGGGGAGATCGCCGAGCTGCTCGAGCTCCCGCGGGGGACGGTCAACTCGCGCCTCCGCCGCGGGCTCGACTCGCTGAAGGAGCGGCTGTGAGGTTCCGCGCGCCCGGCGAGCAGGAGGCGCAGGAGCGCGCCTGGGCGGTCGTCCGGCGCGCCTACGCCGAGCGCGAGCCGGTCGCCTGGCCGCGCCGGCACGCCCGACCGCTGGCCGCGGCAGCCGTCGTGGCCGCGGTCGCCGCCGCTGCGCTGAGCCCGCCCGGCCGCTCGGTCGTCCAGTCTCTGCGCGAGGCGGTCGGGGTCGAGCAGGCCGAGCCGGCGCTCTTCTCGCTGCCCACGCCAGGCGACCTGCTTGTGACGAGCCGCAAGGGCCTCTGGCTCGTCCACCGCGACGGCTCGAAGCGGCTGCTCGGCCACTACGGCGAGGCGACCTTCTCGCCCCACGGGCTCTTCATCGCGGCGACGCGGGCGAACCAGCTCGTCGCGCTCGACCCGCAGGGCAACGTGCGCTGGACACTCGCCCGGCCCGCGCCGCGCGAGCCCGTCTGGACGGGGACGCGCACCGACACGCGGATCACCTACCGCTCGGGCGGGCAGCTCCGGATGGTCGCGGGGGACGGCACGGGCGACCATGTGGTCGCGCGACGGAGCCTGCCACGTTCGGGCTCGGCTACCATCCGCCGGCGCGCCGGCCAGAGCGCAGTGCTCGCCGGCGGCCGGGTCGTCTTCCGGGGAACGGGCAGCTTCGACCAGGCCGTCCGCTCGCCGGACGGACGCTGGCTGCTGGTGACGTGGCCGACCGCCGACCAGTGGGTGTTCGTCCGGCCGGGGACGCCGCGCCGTATCGTGGGGGCATCGCGGATCTCGGTGCAGTTCGGAGGCTTCCCGCGCGTCCAGGGCTGGTGCTGCGCGGGCTGATCGTCGCGGCGCTCGCGGCCGCGGGGCTCGCCTCGGCCGCGTCGCAGCTGCCGGTGATCGGCCACTCGGTACGCGGCCGGCCGATCGTGGCCTACGAGCGCGGCGACCGCTCGGCTCCGGCGACGCTCGTGGTCGGGGTGATCCACGGCAGCGAGCCCGCCGGCCTGGCCGTGATCGCGCAGCTCCGGCGGCTGCGACTGCCGCCGCAGGTCCACCTCTGGCTCGTGCCCACGATCAACCCGGACGGGCTCGCCGCGGGCAGCCGCCGGAACGCCCACGGCGTCGACCTGAACCGCAACTGGCCCGCCGCCTGGGTGCGCACCGGCGTCTCAGGACCACGCCCGCTGTCGGAGCCCGAGAGCCGGGCGCTGGCCGCGTTCATCCGGCGGATCAAGCCGAAGCTGACGATCTGGTACCACCAGCCGCTCGACGAGGTCTACGGCTCCGACCCGCACGTCGCCGTGCTGAAGCGCTACGCGCGCCTCAGCGGCCTGCCCTACCGCAGGCTGACCGCGCCCCGCGGTGCTGCGACCCGCTGGCAGCGTCGCCACTTTCCGGCCTCGCCCGCCTTCGTGGTCGAGTTCCCCGCGGGCCCGATCTCGTCCGCGACCGCGCGGCGGAACGCGATGGCGGTGCTCGCCCTGTCCGTCCCGTAAGCTCGGCGCATGCTGCAGGTGGGCGAGCAGATTCCGGACGTGCAGGTCTGGCTGGGCCCGCGGGAGCGAGTCTCCCTGCGTGAGCTGGCGGCGGAGAAGCCGCTCCTACTGCTCTTCTACTTGTTCGACTGGTCTACGGACGGATGAGAACGCGGTAGAATGAGGCCAGCGGGCGGAATGGCCGCCCGACGACCGAAGGAGGGCCGGCTCGTGATCGACGCCGGGTACTTGACCAGTTACGACGGCCTCGTCTGTGAGGGCTGCATCGACGGCCGCCGTGTGACCGCCGTCTCGGAGGACGACCTCCGTGACGTCTACGGCTACGACAGGGCCAAGTGCGAGGAGTGCAAGGCCATCCTCTACGACGGGCTCGCTGCTTGACGCGCGCGACCCTCGTCTTCAGGAAGTCCTCCTCCCGCGACCCGGCCCAGTCCATCGAGGGGCAGCGCCGTCGGTGCGGCGAGTTCGTGGCCCTGCGGGACTGGGAGGTCGTCTCCGAGCACGCGGAGCCGGGCACGTCCGGCGGTCTCGAGCTCGCCTCCCGGCGCGGCCTGACCGCCGCCGTCGAGGACGTCGAGCTCGGCTCAGCCGATGTCCTCCTCGTCGCCTACCGGGACAGGCTCGACCGCGAACTGTCCGTGCGCCGCGAGGTCTGCCGTCGCGTCGAGGCGGCGGGCGGCGAGGTCTGGGCGGCGGACTCGGGCCGCGTCACCTTCGGCACGGCGGACGAGGGCTTCGCGTCGACCGTGTTCGGCGCGTCCGACGAGCACTATCGCCGGAAGGTCGGCGAGAAGACGGCTGACGCCAAGCGGCGGGCGATCGAGCGCGGTGTCCCGTGCGGAAGGACGCCTTTCGGCTACGACCGTGAGCCGCACGAGCCGGCGACCGTCAACCAGGAGGAGGCCGAGCTCGTCGTCCGTGCGCTGAGGATGGAGGCCGACGGCGCCAGCGTCGAGGAGCGGCGGGCGATGCTGAGGGAGGCTGGCCACGACCTCGACTTCACGCGCGTCCAGAAGCTGGGCCACTCAGCCTTTTACCGTGGCCAGGTCTCCTTCGGACCGTGGGTCAATCCGAGCGCGCACGACCCGATCAGCCCGGACGTCGAGCGGCTCCAGCGGCAGGCTGCGGCCGCGCACAAGAAGCGCGGCTCGAGGCCGAGGTCGCGCCGGCTTCTGGCTCGACTTGGTGTCCTCCGGTGCTCCGGATGCGGTTCGAGGATGGTCGTCGCGACCGGCGGCAGGGCCGGCGACCGCGTCGTGGTCTACAGGTGCCCGCCCAACGGGCACTGCGGGAGGAGGGTCGCGATCTCCGCGGATGCGGCCGAGCGCGCCGTCGAGCACGCGGTCAGGGTCGCGCTGAGAGATGTGCAGGGGCGATCGGGCGACGGGCTCACACCGCTACAGGACGCGCTCGACCGCGCGCAGGCCAGGCTCGACCGCGCGACGAGGGTCGCGATGCTAGGCGACGTCGACGAGGCGCAGGCTTCGGCTGCGCTCGCCGAGGCGCGAGCGACCAGGGACGCGGCCAGGGATGCGCTCGGAGAGGTCAGTGCCATTCGCGGCGCGGTCGTGCACGGCGGGCTCGTCTGGGAGGAGCTCGGGCTGGGCGCGAGGCGCGAGCTGGTCCAGCTCCTGGTCGCGACGGCCACCGTCGCGCCGGCGAACGGCGGCCGGCCCGAGGAGCGGGTGGCGGTGGAGCTGGCGCCCGGCGCAGACCCGACGCGGCTACTCGACCGGATCGCCGCGGACTTCGCGGAGGCGACGGCCGACCTGGCCGAGCTCGGCGCGCCGGAGCTCTAGGCGGCCGCTGGCGGTTCCGCCGACGGCTTCGACTTCCGGAGCGGGCGGCCGATCCGCCCGCGTTCGGGCTGGTAGTCCGGTTTACGCCACCAGCGCCTTCTCCCATCGCGGGAGTTGGATATCGCACCTATTTCCGTGCCGATCGTGACCCAGTTCCGCTCCATCTGGCACCGCCTCCTTGTCGAGTTGGCCCTGTCGGTTATTTGGGGGACGGGCCACCGGGCGGCGTTACGGTCGCTGCCTAATATCCGAGCGGATACCAAGATCGACTAGTACACAAGCGGCACACAGCGGAGGCGGAATAGGTGAGATGGCGACACGCCAGCCACATCCGCAAGCATGGTCCGTCGTGCGCTAAGGGCGTCGGGCGCTGAGGCACCGAGGTGCCGGCACGGGAACGAGATGAAGTGGCAGCGAGATTCCCGGTTCATCGGAGGCGGGACATGGCGCTGCGTGCGGCGCTGCAAGCTGGAGGCAGGGTCATGAGCCTCGACCTCGTCCCGCAGGAGCTCAAGGAGCGGCCGCAGTGGGTCGTCTGGAAGCACGAGACGACGCACGACGACAAGCCGACCAAGATCCCGTATCAGGTCAACGGCTGCAAGGCGAAGGCGAACGACCCGAAGACGTGGACGACGTTCGAGGAGGCCGTCGCAGCCCACGAAGGTGGTGGGTTCTCCGGCGTCGGCTACGTCTTCTCGGCCGACGACCCGTACACCGGCGTGGACCTCGACGACTGCATCGACCCGGCCACCGGCGTGATGCACATCGGGGCGAAGCGGCTCGTGGACGGGCTGCTGGCTGCCGGCGCCTACGCCGAGACGTCGCCAAGCGGGCAGGGAGTGAAGGCACTCGTGCGCGCGACGAAGCCGGGTGAGAAGTGCAGCACGACGAAGGTCGACTGGGGCAAGAAGCTGGAGCTCTTCGACCGCGAGCGGTACTTCACCGTGACCGGCTTGTCGCTCAACGGCTCCGGGCCGATCGGAGACGGCCAGGCGGCGATCGACGAGCTCTACGCGCAGACGTTCGGCGGTGACGGTGCGGTACCAAGCAACCCGAAGGGGGTGAGCGAGATCGCCGCACCGGCCGCCGACGACAGCGCCGTCGTCGAGGCTGCACTGCGCGAGCCGGCGTTCCGTGCGCTGCACGAGGGCGGGCACGACGCGGTCGACGAGGACGACCTGTCCAAGAACGACTACGCCTACGTCTGCTCCCTGTGTCGCGTCACCCGCGACGAGGATCAGGTCACGCGAATCTGGCAGGCGTCGCCGTTGGGCGACCGCTCAAAGGTGACGGTGCGTGGCGACTACGTCCGCGGGACGGTCGCGAACGCGATGGCCGAGACCGAGGGCGACGTCAGGCTGATCGAGGGTCCGTCCAACCCGCTCGCCGTCGCGCAGCGGCTGCTCGCGGAGCGGTGGGACGGCGGACGGGAGCTCATCAACAGCGGCGGCGCGTTCTGGGTCCACCGCGGCACGCACTGGGAGGAGCCGGAGCGGAACGAGCTCCGTCGCGCGGCCTACGAGTTCGTCTCGGACAAGGTCTACGTCAACAAGGGCAAGCGCATCCCGTGGCCGACGACGGCCGTGGCGATCTCGAACCTGATCGACGCGCTTGGCTCGAAGGCGTACGTTCTGCCGGACGAGCTGGAGCGGCGGCGGCGCACCGGCTTCGTGGCGTTCCAGAACTGCATCCTGGACCTCGCCACGCGCGATACCTCGCCGCACACGCCGGACCTGTTCAACGTCTACGCGCTGCCGTTCGACTACGACCCGGACGCGCGCGAGATGCCGGCGTTCGAGTCGTTCCTGGCCTCGGTCTGGCCGGACGACCCGGACTCAGCGGCGTGCCTACAGGAGGTCACGGGCTACCTGCTCGCCGGCGAGACGGCCATGCAGAAGATCTTCATGCTCGTCGGGCCGCCGCGGTCGGGCAAGGGCACCTACGGCCGCCTGCTGGCCGCGCTGGTGGGCGGCGGCAATGTCTGCTCGCCGACCATGTCTGGCCTGGCTACCAACTTCGGCCTTGGGTCGCTCGTGGGGACGCCGGTCGCGGTCATCGCGGACGCCAGGCTCGGCAACCGGAACGACACCTACGCTGCGGTCGAGCGGCTGCTGTCCATCTCCGGCGAGGACCCGCAGACGATCCCTCGGAAGTACAAGGACGACTGGAACGGCGCCCTGCCGACCCGGTTCGTCGTGCTGACGAACGAGGTCCCGCGCTTCCGCGACGCGAGCGGCGCCCTGGCGTCCAGGTTCATCACGCTCCAGATGACGGAGTCGTTCCTCAACCGGGAGGACCTCGGGCTGGACGCGAAGCTGCAAGCCGAGGCGCCGGCGATCGTCAACTGGGCGTTGGAGGGCCGCGACCGGCTCAAGGAACGCGGGCACTTCGTCCAGCCCGAGTCGGGCGCGGCGACGATCGCGCAGCTCGAGCGCATGGCGGCGCCGGTCTCGACCTTCGTGCGCGAGCTGTACGAGCCCGACCCGGCCGGCGACGAGGTCAAGGACGAGCTCTTCGAGGCGTGGGAGGACTGGTGCGAGGAGGAGGGGTCGCAGTACGCGGGCAACAAGGACGTCTTCTTCCGGGACCTCTACGCGGCGTTCCCGAGGCTGCGCGAGGAGAAGCGGAGGGCAGGATCGAAGCGCGTGAGGGTCATCGTCGGGCTGAGGCGGCGAGACGATGAGTAGTTTTAGGCAGGTTTCGGTCCAAGTGGTCCAGCCGGTCCAGGGTCCACCTAATTGTTTCTGTCCGGAAGTTCGAGGGTCGATTCTCATAGAGAGAAACGATAAGGGGGAGGCTGGACCGGCCGGACCGGCCGGACCGCACCTTCTTCGGCGTGGAGGGCGGCTGTGAAGCTGGTCACCTTCCACGGCAAGTGGTTCCCGGCCGCGCCGATCGTCGAGACGCGGGAGCACGCGGTGGTCGTGGACTGCCCAGGGTGCTGCGAGCGGCACACCCACGGCATCGGCAGCGACGGCCACAAGGTGGCGCACTGCGCGCCTGTCCCGTGCCGGGACTGCGGCGAGGAGCATCCCGGCGGCGTCCTCAAGTGGACGCGCAACCGGGAGCCGTGCACACCGGACGCGGTCGAGCGCGCGTGGGCCGTCAAGCGGTCAGGCTACGTCGTGGTGCCGAAGTGATCTATGAAGCGCTCATACTCGCCGTCAACGTCGCTGCGTTCGCAGTAGGCGTAGTAGCAGGGGTGCTGCATCGCAGCACCACACTGAGCCGATGGTGAGCCCGTGGCCCGCGGTCAGGACCCCGACGCGAGATACCGACACCGCCGGTGAGTCAAACGTGGAAAACATATTGCTAGTGCCTATACCTGGGCAGCCGACGTATAGGCAGGTCGAGGGGTATCGGAGTCGCGTCGGGCGCCGGCTAGATCAATGTGGACGTCGACTTCAGTGACTGGAACCGCGAGGCAGGCGACGGTGGCGACTTCGAGGCGCCGGTCGCCGTGTCCGAGCCCAAGCCGCACGCCGGCTCCTACAGTCGCTACACCAACGAGGGCTGCCGCTGCGATGCGTGTCGCCGTGCGAACACCGAGGCTCACCGTGCCTGGCGGAAGGCGCAGAAGCGGGTGACGGCGTGAGGCCGGGAACGCCACGTCCGAACCTGGAGGCTGAGTGGGACGCACTCCGTGCAGTCAGAGGCGCAACGTGGGCCGAGCTCGAGTTCCTCTCCGAGTACCGGGCCGTGCTGCACGGCCTCAACGCCGACTGCCCGCACGTCGTGCTTGAGGACGACAACCTTCTCCCGTCCGGGAATGGCATGAACGACGTGCTCGACGCGGTCGACGTCTGGGCGCGCAACCTGGACCGCGCCGAGGCCGCTGTGCGCGAGGCTGACGACGCCCTCCAGCGTGTGGCGATTCTCGGCGGCCATGGGCCGACTAGCGCGCACCCGAACTCCTACAACAACCTTCGACCTGCACGAGCCGTGCGCCGGCCAACAACGGGCGGCTTCGCCAGTCGCAAGGCGGTGTCCTTCAGGTGAGGGAGGAGCGAAGCTGATGCCAGCGCAGCCCGGAATGGAGCCACCGCCTCGTGGGCTCGGCGTCTTCCACGGCGAGGGAGTCGTCGGGGTGCGACGGCATGGCCGGCGCGAGCGGCTGACGCTCGACGAGAGGTTCAACCGCGAGATCCGAAGGTTGCACCGCAAGCCGAGGCTCACGGCCGGAACTACCGACCAGTTTCCCACGGGCGCGATACCTCCCGAGGCCAAGCCATGAGCCCGCGGCGCAACTACACGCCCGCTGCCGAGGCCGAGCCGGTCGAGGTCGCCTGCAGGTGCGGATACCGCGAGACGGTGCCCGCCGGTGTCGTGGGTGGCAAGCGGCACGGGAGGACGTACGCAGCCGAGGCCGTCGAGCGCCACCTGTCGCTATGTCCGATCAGGCAGTGCGAGCTCGACCTGGTCGTGCCCCGCCGCACCTAGGGGGTAGCACTGCTGCCACCCGCGCGGGCCGAATAGGCAGATGAGCGAACGCCCCATCATCCCGACGGCTCTCGGCCCCAGGCGGTTCCGCTTCCCGCAGCCCCCGAACCCGAAGGCGCTCCCCCAGCCCGTGGCGAAGGCGCTGAGGGACCTGGCCGAGCTCGAGGAGCGGCGCGACTCGGCGAACAAGGAGCTCTACGCGCTCGACACGGCCGCCTCCAGGATGCAGGCCAACGACCCCGAGCTTGGGCCGACGAAGGCGAAGGCCGAGAAGCTACGCCCCGAGGCCGCCGACCTGAGGGACGAGACCCTCGCGGCGACCGAGGCGGCCGTCGAGCTCCTGGCCGAGCAGGGCGCGGCGATCCTGTCGAAGAACAACGAGAACTTCCGGAAGGCGCTGGAGGACGCGCTGAGCGCCGCCGACGACCTCGTGGCCAAGGTCGCCGCGGTCGACGGGGCCAGGCTCCACTCGCAGTGGGCCAGGGCAGCCGTGCGCGGGAACGAGTCGATGGGCCGGGTGCCGGCCGTCGGCACGGAGCTGAGGCAGCGCAACGGGTACGAGCTCCCGGCGGCCAAGGCCGCGGAGGCCGTGGCCGACTCGCTCCGGAAGCTGCTGGGCTAGCCCGAGCCCGAGCCCGAGGTAGGGCCGGGCGGCGAGCCGAACGCCCGGGCGCTGCAATCTAGACTGGCGCGCCCTGCTCCCACCAGCGTTCGAACGGCGGCGGCTCGGTTTCCGCGATCACGCTGTAGTCGCCCTTGGACATGAGGGTGTTGATCGGGGGCACGTTCCAGGCTCGCCCCTTCGTGACGATGAACCGGTCGTGCCAGTCGCGGTCGCCTCTCTCGACGACCCGCCACTCCACACTGATACCGGCCGCGTCCATCTCCTTCTTGAACCGCTCGTAGTCAGCCGCGGCCGCTCCTACATGCTCTGGGCCAGAGAGGATCCGGATCTCCTGGACTCTGTCGGCGCGCGCCTCATCCGCGAGGGGTTCGAGCCCCTGCTTGCTGAAATGCGGATCCGCCCACCAAATGTGTGCCCTGCAGTCCCGGAGGATTTCCCGTAGGCGGAGCAGGTTCGAGTACGGCTTTCCGGGCTTGATCACACCGCCACCCGAGCCGGATTGCCTCGCGGCGAGCGCGGCCTCGAACCCCTCTAGCTCCTCTACGGCCTTCCTGAGCCACGGCTCCCCGTTCTCGAGGTAGACCATGTGCCGCGGCTTCCCCGTGTCCGGCGGTAGCCCGTAGGCGATCACGGGTACGGGGCCGGGGAACTGGTCCTGCAGGAACTTGCCGACCGCGGTATTCACCGAGATGAACCACCGGCGGACCTCCTTGACCCACTCCTGCTCGATCACGGCGGCGTTTAGCGGCGTCTCCGCGGCTTCGACCCTCCTCTTCACGCCCTCCGCCTGATCGAGGAGCTCCTCCGCGCGCTTTATGTGCCTACGCACGGTTGACCTGCACTTCGCCTCGTCGCCGTAGATGCGGAAGTCCGCCTGCTTCTCGCCGGCCATCACCGTAGTTTGCACGGGCGCGAGGCGAAGTAGATGGGGCCGGGCGGCGAGCCGAACGCCCGGGCGCTGCAACGCGACCCGGCCCGCGTTCGACCCTAAGGGCTACCGGCGGCCGCCGCTAGACGCTGGTTCGGACACGTCCGTGAGGGACGCAGCCACGCGCGCTGCACAAGCGTCGGCGTCCTTGACGACCTCGAAGTCCCACATCCGCATGACGCGCCAGCCCAGGGCGGCGAGCTCCTCGTCGGCCCGCCTGTCGCGCTCGACGTTTCGGGTGATCTTGCTATCCCAGAACTCGCCGCTCTTGCCCGGCGTGTAGTAGTCGGGGTGGCCGTGCCACCAGGCGCCGTCCACGAACACGGCGAGCTTGGCGCGGCCGAAGGCGACGTCTGGCCTGCCGGGTAGGTCGCGTCGGTGGCAGCGCCAGCCGCGAACTCCAGCCGCCCACAGCGCCCTGCGGAGCGCGAGCTCCGGCTTCGTGTCCCGGCCGCGCACGCGGGCCATGACGCGGCTCCTCTGCTCGGCCGTGAACGTGTCCGCCACGCGGTCGATTATCGCGCTCTAGCCGGCTGGCCCGGTGCGGTTGTACCCTCGTGGACCTGCCAGAGCCGCGACTCACGAAGACCCACCGGCGCATCCTCGCGCTCCTCGTCGAGCGGGTCGGGAAGGAAGTTCCAGGGAAGCAGATCGCCGAGGTCGCCGGGATCGGCGAGTGGGCGCGCCGGGTGCGCGAGCTCCGCGTCGAGCATGGCTACCCGATCACGCGTGTGAGAGCTGGCCCGAACTCCGTCTACCGGCTTGAGTCGACCGAGCCTGACGTGGAGGCCGCGCGGCGGTGGCGGGTCATGAACCGGATCAGACGCGACCCCGAGCACGGCGCACGCGCCCGAATCCTCGCGTACCTCCGGGAGAACGTCGGCCAGCCGGTGACGATGGACGACTTGCGCTACGTCGCGAACGTGCATGAGGTGGGCCGTCGCGTGCGCGAGCTCCGGACCGAGCACGGGTACGTCATCACGACCAACGTCGACCGGACCGACCTCCAGCCGGGCGAGTACGTCCTGGAGACGCTCGATCAGCTCCCGGCCAACGAGCGGTTGTCGGCCGACCAGCGGACGCGCATCCTGGAGCGGGACGGCTACCGGTGCCGACGGTGCGGCTGGGGCGTCGGCGACCCGCCGACGCACGGCAAGCGCTTCGTGGAGGTCCACCACCGGACGCCGGTGCACGAGGGCGGCGGCTCCGAGGACGAGAACCTAGAGACCCTCTGCAACGCCTGCCACGACGCGATCCCGGTCTAGGCGGCGAGGCGTGCGCGCCCGGCGAAGTGGGCGGCGATCGTCTCTGCGATCGCACGCGCGAGCCTCGGCGGCACCGCGTTCCCGATCCCCTTCGCGACCTCCGTCATCGGAAGGTGCTCCGGGAGGATGAAGCCGTGCGGAGGGCGCGCGTGCCGTCGCGGGAAGCTCTGGAGGCACGCGGCCTCGCGGATCGTGATCGGCCGGTGCGCCTCCGGGTGGAGGTACCGCCCCTTCTCGGGCTTGTAGAACTCCGTGCGGATCGTGAACGCCGGCCTGCCCCACCAGAGGCGGCCGAAGACGTCCGTCGTGCCGCTCGGCTTCTCGGCCCAGCAGCGCGGGAGTAGGTCGGGCCGGTTGCGCGCCAGATCGAAGCGGTTGCCGCCCTCAGGCACGGCCCTATAGCGGTCGAGCGAGGACGGGCGGAGCTTCAGCCGCGCGCGGTGCCACCGCCGACCGTCAGGTTCCAGCGGAAGCCCCTTGAGCGCCTGCCGTACCGTCACGTGGCCGCCTGCCTGGTGGGTCGGCGTCGGCCAAGGAGCTTCGCCCAGCTTCGAGCCGATGACGATCGCCCGCCTCCTGAGCTGGGGCACGCCGTAGTCCGCCGCGTTGAGCACGTCCTCGGCGAGCGCGTAGCCGAGCCGCCGGGCGGCACGCTTGAAGCGCGCGTACTCCTCCGACTTGAACAGCTCGGGGACGTTCTCCATCGCGAAGACCGGCGCGCCCGACTCCCTGAGGGCGCGGACGAAGTGCTCCCAGAGCTTGTTGCGAGGGTCGTCCGGCGGGTTCTTGCCGAGCGGGCTGAACCCCTGGCACGGCGGCCCGCCGATCACGACGTCCACCTCCGGGAACCGACCGACCTCGGCTATGTCGCCCTCGTGGACGTGGTCCCCGAAGTTGGCCCGGTAGATCGCGGCGGCGGCCGGGTCGATCTCCACGGCGAAGACGGGGTCGTAGTCGCCCGTCTGGACGAAGCCGCAGGTCATCCCGCCGATCCCGGCGAAGAGGTCCATGAGTCGAAGCCCTCCCATCCCGCGCATGGCGCAAGAATGACGTGCGCGCAAGACGACGTGGCCGCGGCGGTCTACAGCGGCTACGGCAGCTTGTCCGCCTTCGCCTTCAGCTGTCTCGCCCACTTGCGAAACGCAGTCTCGATCGCCGCCACGTCCTCGCCCGCGAGCGAGTGCATGTGGGCGATCACGCGGCGGGGAACGTTCATGTCGCCGGAAACGAGCTCCTCGAACCACGACTGCCTGGGAAAGATGTCCTCGAAGTCCGACCAGCGCGCCCGAACGATCGTCGCAAGGTCGGTCAGCAGAACATAGTCGATGTCGCGAGCACCGCGGCGCGAGCCGTGCCACGCATCCTTTTCCTCCTTCTTCCGCACATCAGCGGCCTTGTCGCGAATCCTCTTCGGCACCGCCTTGCTCCACCAATCGGGGCCGTAGGCCGCCTCGAGGATTCGGGCGATCACGTCTCGCGCACTGTTCTCGAATACGTACAGCGCGGGGTAGGCTCTCTCGGCCATCCGCTTCGCGTCGTCAGCGTGTGACTTCGTCATGCCCGGCAGCCGCTCGACGTCCACGCCGCCAATGGAGACGACGGTCTCCGTTCTCGCCCGCACGGACGCGCGGCTGGCGGCGGGGCGTCCGCCCCCGTTCCCGGAGGCGCCAGCCTTCAGGTCGCGGATCGCATTGCGCACCTCGGCCGTCTCGGCGTCGGTCAGGTAGCGGGAGACGTCGATTCCGGCCTCGTGCGCGAGCGTGTAGGTCGCAAGCTCCGTGCTCATCGGGAGCTCGTCCTTCCGCCGCTTGACGAGCTGGGAGAGGCGCTGCGGCGAGAACTTCCGCCGCCTGAGCAGCTCACTCCGCAGCTCCCTGTTCGTCGCCACGGCCGGCCTACTTCTTCCGCTTCTTCGCCCTGTCCGCCGCGACCTTCGCGTAGCCCGGCGTGGTGCCGAGGAGCTCGGCGACGCGCGTCGGGCCGAAGCCGACTCCGGCGAGCTCGGCCACCGCATCCTGGAGGGACCGGTCGCGGGCGACCAGGATCGCGAGCAGCCGAGCGACCTCGTCGAGCTTGGCCTCGACCGGGTCGACAGACGTGTTCTTCCGCCGCGCGGCCATCAGGACGCCCTCTTCCGCGGCTTCTTCGCCTTCTGCTCCAGCTGGAGGTGCACAGCCCGCTCCGTCTTGCCGAGCAAGCCGGCGATTTGCCTCGCCGAGAGCCCGGCGTCGTACAGGATCCGGTCGATGGACCGCTCCTTCGGCTTCGCGATGCCCGTCTCGCGGATGTAGCCGTCCACGAAGAGCGCCAGCAGCGCCGTGAGCTTCGCATCGATCTGGGAGATTTGGTTATCACCGTTCGCCATAGTCGGCCGAGGCTAGCGGACCGGGTCGGACGGATTGATAACCCGCGCCGAGGCCGCGGCTTCTTTCCACAGGTTGCCTGGTTTGGGGAATACGCTGCAAATCGGCTACTACGGCGGGATCGGCGGGACCGAAGCAGAGCCTCGCCGAGCGGTTATCGACAGGCTCTCGCTACTACAGATGGGAGAGGGTCGCCGCAACGGCCCCTCTCGACGGATTGGGCAGCGGCTGACCGATCACGGCCGGGCCGCGGCGGCCGGCGTCCCAGGGAGTTAGGCTCCTCCGTCATGCTCGGCGTCGGCGACACCGTTCCGGACGTGACCGTGTGGCTCGGCCCACGCGAGCCGGTGAACCTGCGGTCGCTGGCAGCTGAGAGGCCGTTGCTTGTTCTCTTTTATCTGTTTGACTGGTCCGCGACCTGAACGGACGAGCTGGAGCTCCTGCGTGACAGGAGCGCGGAGTTCGACCAGGCGGGCGTGCAGGCGGCCGGGATCTCGCGCGACTCGCCCTGGACGCACATCTCCTGGATGCAGGCGCTCGACCTGAACTTCCCGCTGCTCTCCGACTGGAACGCCGAGGCGGTGCGCGCCTTCGGGGTCGCGCACGACTTTCGCGGCTTCAAGGACGTCGCCGAACGGACGGCCTTCCTGGTCGACCGGAGCGGTACGGTCCGCGGCGCATGGCGCTACGAGACGGCCGAGCTGCCGGACTTCGACGAGCTGCTCTCGGCCGCCCGGGCCTTGTAGCGCTTCTCGTCGCGCTCTACCTCGGCGCCGGCCTGGTGGCGATGGCGTCGCAGCTCTCGCACGCGGGCTCGCGCTTCCTCGCGCGCGGGACCCCGGTTTCCGGCGAGGCGGCGGCGGGCGACCACCTGCAGGCCGAGTACCACCTCTGGCTCGTCGGGCACCAGCTCTCGCACGGGGACGCGCCGTGGCGCGACCCGTACACCTTCCGGCCGGAGAGCCCGCCGCGCTGGAACTTCGGCGGCTGGCCGTTCGGGCTCGTCTTCTGGCCGCTCGACGAGCTGGTCGGACACGTTGGCGCGTGGAACCTGTTCCTGCTGCTGACCTACCTCGCGGCGGGCGGATTCGCGTATCTCTGGCTCCGCGAGCTGGCGCTGCCCGCGGCGGCGGCGGCCTTCGGCGGGCTCGTCTTCGCGCTGGAGCCCTACCGCGTGGCGCAGAGCGCGGGACACCTGCGCGGGCCGATCTCGGCGCTCCTGCCGCTCTCGCTGTGGGCGCTGGAACGCGGGCGTCGCGGCTCGCCGTGGTGGTACGTGTGCGCGGGCGCGGCGCTGGCCTCGATCCCGTTCTCGGACGTGCACCTCGCGCTCGGCGCGATTCCGTTCTTCCTGCTCTACGCCCTCTGTCGCGGGGCCTGGCTCGGCGGCGCGCTCGCGACGCTGCCGGCGCTGGGGGCGGCCCTCCTCGTCGGGCACTACTCGACGAGCGGGATCGGCTCCGGCGGGCGCTCGCTTCGTGAAGTGGCTCACTACTCGGCGACCGGGCTCGACTTCGTCACGCGCCACCCGCGGCACGGGCTCGAGAGCTTCGTCTTCCTCGGCTGGCTGACGCCGCTGCTCGCGCTCGCCGGGCTGGCGGTGCTCGTGCGCGCGCGGCGCTGGTGGCTCGTCTCCGTCCTCGCCGTCGGCGCGCTCGTGCCGATGCTGCTCGCACTGGGGACGCACTTCCCGCTCTACTCAACGCTCTGGCATCACTTCCCGCCGATGCGCTACCCGCGCGTGCCCGAGCGTCAGATGCCGGTCGCATGCCTGGCGCTGGCCGCGCTCGCCGCCTTCGCCGTCGCGCGCCTGCGCTGGATCCTCGTCGTGGCGCTGCTCGTGCTCGTCGCCGCCGACCTGCGCGTCTCGATCTACGAGGCGGCGGCGGCGCAGCCCGGCAGGCGTGCGTACGAGGGACTGAGCGCGCCCGGGCGACTGCTCGAGCTGCCGGTGCTCCACCCGAACGTCCACCTCGGCAGCGTCTACCTCTGGTACGACCAGGTCGCCCGCCGAGAGCGGCCCGGCGGCTACTCGACGATCGCGCCGCAGTCCGCGGCCCGGCTCTCGCTACGGCTGGCCGAGCTGAACTGCGGCGACTGGCGGCGTGACGACGACGGGCTGCTGCGTCGGCTCGGCGTCCGCTACGTCGCCTTCCACCGCGGCCTCGCGGGCGAGACCGGCTGGTTCGCGTGGCAGGGGCTGCTCGACCACGGCTTCGGCCAGGTGGCCCGCGACGACGGCGTGACGATGCTCGAGCGCGGCCGTTCCGGCGGGTCGTCACCCGTCGCCGAGCCGAGCAAGCGGGTCGTCTTCTGCGAGGGCTGGCAGGGCGGCTCGCCGCGCTACCGCCACGCCGCTTTCTGGGCCCGCGGCCAGGTGCGCGTGCACCTGACGACGCGCGACCCGAGTGCGCGTGACGCTCTCGCTGAACCGGCGCCCGGTGCACACGCTGCGCTTGACCGCGCCCGTCTCGATTCGCATCGGCCGCGCCGGCTGGTGGCTGATCGGGGTCGACCTCGACCGCGCCGACCGTGGCCTGCGGGTCACGGTCACGCGCTGAAGCGTTCGAGCAGCACGCCGTGCCGCAGGCCCTGGTCGCTGACCGTCAGCGAGTCGCGGCCGAGCTGCTCGAGCACGGTGCGCACGATGCAGGCGCCGGCGAGGATCACCTCCGCGCGCTTCGGCTCCAGGCCTTGGATCGAGCGCCGCTCCTCGGCGTCGCGCGTGCGGTAGAGCTCGATCTGCCGGTCGACTTCCGCGGCCTCGAGCTCCAGCCCCCGCACGCGGCCGGGGTCGTAGTGCTCCAGCCCCAGCTGGACGCCGGCGAGGTTCGTGATCGCGCCGCCGATCCCGGCCAGGACATCGAGCGGCGGCCGGCCGGCCAGCGTTTCGAGCTGAGACGCGATCGACTCGCGAGCCGCCGCCACCGTCTCCTCGCCGACGGCCCGGTCGAGCCCGAAGCGCTCGGTGACCGGCACCGCGCCAAGGTCGAGGCTGAAGCGCTCGGTCACACGGCCGCCTTCGCCGAAGGTGAACTGCGAGCTGCCGCCGCCGGTCTCGAACACGCCGAGCCTGCCTTCGCCGAGGTCCAGCGCCTCGGCAGCGGCGAGGTAGGAGAGCCGCGCCTCCTCCTCGCCCGAGATCACCTCGACCTCGACGCCGGCACGCTCGCGGACGGCGGCCAGGAACTCGTCCGAGTTGGCCGCCTGGCGCAGGCCCGCCGTGCCCACGACGACGATCTGCTCCGCGCCCTCGCTCCGCGCCAGGCCGGCCAGGTCGGCGATCGCGTCTACAGTCCGGCGGAGCGGTTCCTCGCCGAGGCGGCCCGTCTCGTGGATCCCCTCGCCGAGCCTCGTGATCACGGAGCGGTCGGTGACCGTCCGCCACTCGCCGTCGTCGAGCAGCTCGCCGACGTGGAGCTTGACCGAGTTCGTGCCGACGTCGATGGCCGCGTAGCGGAGCGTCACGCAGACGCGTGCTTCGCGAACTGCCGCAGCGCCTTGCGCGTCTTCGTCTGCTGCTCGCCCGAGAGGTCGACGCCCTTCTTGGTCAGGAACGCGCGGGCCTCGGCCGCCACCTGGAAGGCCTCGTTCGTGGCGCAGCGGGTCGAGAGCTCGAGCACGCGCGAGCCATCCGGGTAGATCCACATCTCGGCCACGAGCCGGCGTCCGAGCTCCTGCGGGTCGAGCCGCCCCTTGAGCACGAAGATCGGGCCGAGCGCGGTCAGGTCGTCCAGCGCGATTCCCTCCGGCGCATGGGCCGCGTAGAACGCGCGCTGCTCCTTCGAGAAGAGCTTCCGCAGCGGGCGCTCGCCGGCCAACGTGGCGCGCACGGCGGTCGGGCGCAGCGTCCGCTTCAGCGTGCCCGAGGCGACGAAGCCGCCGGGCAGCGCGTCGACCTCGACCCGGAAGCTCGGCGACTCGCGCAGCTCTGCCGGGAGCTCGGCCGAAACGACCGGGCGCAGCTTCACCACCGAGTCGTCGCCCTTGCCCTGTATCCGCCTGGCCCGGACGACGACCCCGGCCTTGTCGAGCGCGAGCTCGGGCGTGTCGAAGAAGAAGACCTGGCGGATCTGCGCCTGCAACGGGTCCATCCCCAGCGCCGCGACCGTCGAGGCCTGGTCCGACTCGGGCACGGTCAGCTTCAGCTCGACGCTGTCGGACTCCTTGGCGAGCTCCAGGAACTCGGCCTGCTGCTCGTCCGTGAGCCTGGGCGAGGTCGTCGTGGACATGAAGAGCCTCCTCGGGTCGGTGAGCGCAGGCGCAGCGTACGCCTAGCCGACAGGCCACGCGAGCGCCACTATGGATCTGCCCAAAGAAAGGAGAGGCATGACTGAGACACGCCGCACATCGACCGAAGAGGCACAGCGCGTCGGCGACGAGATCGGGGTCGACTGGAATCGCTTCGACCTCGAGCAGTTCCGCCAGGGAATGGACGTGGAGTACGAGCACGGCAGCCACGACCCGCAGACGGACGTCACCCACGACGACCCGATCCTGACTGGCAAGATCGCGCTCGCCCACATGAAGGAGTTCCCGGACTACTACGAGCGGCTCGAGCGGATGGAGGGCGAGGCCGAGCGCGAGTGGGCCGACAAGCCGCGCTGAGCTCAGCTGCTGCTGCGCGCCTCGCGCCGGACCGACTCGACGAGCAGCAGTGCGACCGCGAGCGGGAGCAACCACCAGGCGCTGATGCCCTCGTGCTCGAGCAGCCAGGTGAGGAAGAACGCGACGGCCAGCCCGGCCGCGACCCGCCAGTCGTCGCCGACGATGAAGTCCCACCAGAAGCGGCCGAACGCGAGGATGTACTTCATCCCTGGGCCGCCGATGGCCGGAGCTCGACCCGCCGGTGGCGGAGATCGCGCGTGAGCACGAAGGAGGCGAGGGCGATGAACGCGACCACGCCGAGGATGGCGACGTCGCCGCCCGGCCACTCGACCCCGGCGCCCTCGCCGCCCCAGAAGATGCCGAAGCTGGTGAGCAGTACGCCCACGGCGTACTTGAGGGTGTTCTCGGGGACGCGTGCGAGCGGCCCGCGCACGACCACGCCGGCGACGATCACCACGAGAGCCGCCGCCGCAGCCGCCGCGGTCGCCAGCCCGAGCTGCCCCTGGGTGGCGCCGAAGGTGACGACGATGAAGGCGACCTCGAGCCCTTCGAGCAGAACGCCCTTGAAGGCGACCGTGAACGAGTACCAGTCCATCCGGCCTCGCGGCTCCCGCGAGGCCGACCCGGCCTCCACGCGCTCGCGCTGGAACGCCTCGGCCTCGTCGTGCAGCGGCTTGTAGCCGCTCGCGCGCAGGATCGCCTTGCGCAGCCACTGCAGACCGAAGGCAAGCAGCAGTGCGCCGACGACGAAGCGGAGCGTTCCGATCGGGATGTGCTGCAGCGCCGGCCCGAGCGAGGCGATGACCGCGGCGAGCACGAGCGAGGCCGCGCCGACGCCGAACAGCGTCGAGCGCCAGCCGCGCACGACGCCGACCGCGAGCACGATCGTCAGCGCCTCGACCGCCTCGACGCCGCTGGCGAGGAAGGTGGCGAGGAAGAGGATGACGTCGTGGGAGCCCACGGCAGCGGTCTAGATGCCCATCGGCCGGAACGGTGGGTGGAAGCTCAACGCTCCCATGAACGCGCCTCGTACGCCCGATGGAGCGGGCCGTCGAAGAGCGGAAGCCAGGGCGCGAGGGCAGTCGACATGACTGGGTCGTCAAGTGTCGCCAGAACCGACTCGCGCGCACCTCCGCCCTCGAAGAGGAAAACGACCTCGCTCTCCGAGACGAAGATCGCCCAGCCAGCGACGGCCTCAGGGACGATCGGCTCGAAACCTTCGGCGAGGAGCTTCTCTGCGCGTTCGCGCTCGCCGGGCCTTAGCCGAGCTACAAGAACGACCCGATCGACGGCGCTCACGTCGGGCAGTCTAGGCGGCCGAACTCGACCGCTGGAAGTGCCCACTGCCGGCAGCGATTCCATTCCTCAGGCACGCGGCTGGTAATAAGACTCGGCAGCATGGCCGACCTGCGAACTCGACCGCGCGACAGACGCGTTAGAACATGAGCCAGCTCGTTCTTCTAGCGAGCAACCCACTGGCCGAGGGAGCGTCGCCGAGCGGCCGGCCCAGGCGCGCTCTCTGCTCACCGCCCTCGCACCAGGGCTGCTGCCGCGGCTCGCGATCGCTTGCTTCGTGGCCGGGATCGGGTTCCTCACCGTCGCCGACGCAGCTTGGGCGCATACGCTCGGCGCCTTCCGCTTCTTCGCCTTCATCGTCGCCGCCTTTCCGGTGGCTCTCCCACCTGATCTTCTGCCAGGCGGTGAGTCGGATCGCAAGCGAAAGGAGCCGAGATGAAGATCGTTGTCATCGGCGGAACAGGCCTGATCGGGTCGAAGCTCGTCGAGAAGCTGAGCCGGGCCGGCCACGACGCGCTCGCGGCGTCGCCGGACACGGGCGTCAACACCGTCACCGGCGAAGGACTGGCCGAAGCGCTCCAGGGTGCCCAGGTGGTCGTCGATGTCGCGAATGCGCCCGACTCGGACGACGCGGCGGTGCTGGACTTCTTCCAGGCCTCGTCTCGGAACCTCCTGGCCGCGGAATCCGCCGCCGGTGTGAAGCACCACGTGACGCTGTCGGTGGTCGGCGCCGATCGACTCCCGGAGAGCGGCTATCTCCGCGCGAAGCTTGCGCAGGAGGAGACGGCGAAGACCGGGTCGGTGCCGTACACGATCCTCCGGGCGACGCAGTTCTTCGAGTTCATCGGGCGCATCGCCGATTCGAGCGTCGACGGCGACACGGTCCGCCTGGCGCCCGTGTTCGTCCAGCCGGAGTCGGCCGACGACGTCGCCGCCGCACTCGCCGAGGTCGCCGTGAGCGAACCGGTGAACGGCATCGTCGAGCTGGCCGGTCCCGAGCAGTTCCGGCTCGACGAGCTAGCTCGGCGGGTTCTGCGCGCCAACGACGACCCGCGTCCCGTGACCTCCGACGTCCACGCCCGCTACTTCGGCGCAGAGCTCGCCGCTCACTCCCTCACCCCCGGCAGCAACGCACGCATCGCCCCGACCCGCTTCGAGGACTGGCTCAGCCAGTCCAGGTCCGAGTAAGCACGGACCGCTTAGGCGAACCGCTTGACGAAGTCGAGCGCCGTCTGGGCGACCTCGCGCCAGCCGTGGTCGATCGTCAGGGAGTGGCCTCGGTTCGGCATCTTCACGATCTCCGTCACCCCGGAATTGCGCCGCTGCCGCTTGTACGCGGCTTTCGCGATCGCCCACGGCACCGTGTGGTCCTGCTCGCCGTCGATGATCAGCAGGGGGCCGCGTTCGGGGTTCTTGGTGTCCACCTTCGCCTCGGTCCACGGGTTGAGGTTCGCGTTACCCATCTGCACGAGAGAGATCCCGGAGCCGGCGACGTGGAACGTGTCGTAGAGCTCCTTCGCCTCCTTCTCGTCGAGCGCGTTCGCCCAGCCGTACCTGAACTGGTCGAACGTGAGCGTGATCGCACGGCCGCGCGTGAGTGGGTTGACCAGGAACGGCCCAACGCCCTTGAGCACCGAGGCCGGCAGAGGCAGAACACCGCGGAAGACTCCGGGGTCGATCGCGACGGTGGCCGCTGAGAGGCCCCGGCCCGCGAGCATCTGCGCCAGCAAGCCTCCGGTCGAGTGCCCGATCAGCGCTGGCTTCTTGTCCAGCGCCTTGACGATCTCGGTGGTGTGGTCGGCGACCTGCTTCAGGGTCTTCTTGGCGAGGACCTCCGGCTCCGCCCGGGCCCCCTCAACCGTCTGCGGATCTTCCGGCCAGTCAGGCGTCAGCGGCGCGTAGCCGGCCTGCTTGAAGAAGTCCGCCCAGCCGGCCCAGCTGCTCGGCAGCAGCCAGAGCCCGTGGATGAAGACGACCGGGGTGGTGTTGCCAGATGCGTTGGCCGCCTCGATCTCCCGGTTCTCCCGCTCGGAAATTGACGCCATGACGAGCTCCCTCCGGTCGGGTGAAAGTCAACCCGACCCTATCGAAGCGATCTACATGCCCATCGCGTGGTACCCCGCGTCGACGTAGAGCGTCGTCGCGGTCACGTTCTTCGCCTCGTCCGAGAGCAGATAGGCACCGGCGGCGCCCACGTCGTCGGCGTCGATCGGGCGGTGCAGCGGGGAGCGCTCCTCGACGATCGACTCCATCGTCGGGAAGCCCGCGATCGAGCGCGCGGCCAGCGTTCGCACCGGGCCGGCGGAGATCGCGTTCACGCGAATGTTCTTCTTGCCCAGGTCCCAGGCGAGGTACTGCACCGACGAGTCGAGCGTCGCCTTGGCCACGCCCATCACGTTGTAGTGCGGCACCGCGCGCTCGCCGCCGAGGTAGGTCATCGTCAGGATCGAGCCGCCGCCGTCGGCCTCCAGCAGCGGCTCCGCCAGCCGCGCACATGCGACCAGGGAGTAGGCGGAGACGTCGAGCGCCATCCAGAAGCGGTCGCGCGGCGTGTCGGTGAAGCGGCCCTCGAGATCCTCGGCGGCCGCGAACGCCACCGAGTGGACGAGCAGGTCGAGCTGCCCGCCGAAGGCCTCGCCGACCTCGCCGAAGACGCGCTCCAGGTCCTCGTCGGACCGCACGTCGCAGGCGGTCACGAGCGGCGCATCGACGGTCTCGGCGAGCTCGCGCACGCCCTTCTCGATCCGCTCGCCCTGGTAGGTGAACGCGAGGCTCGCGCCGCCCTCGGCGAGCTGCTTCGCAATCGCCCAGGCGATCGACCGCCGGTTCGCCACGCCCAGGACGAGCCCGCGCTTACCCTCAAACCGTTCCACGGCGCGCGAGTCTAAGTCTTTCGAATGTCCGATACTCTCCTGCCCTTGCGCCGCCCACTACTTCTCTCGCTTCTCGCGGCGCTGCTCCTCCTCGCGACCGCTTCCGCCGCAGCCGCCGGGCTGCGCCCGATTCGCCTGCCGCACCGCGGCGAGACGACCTCCACCCGCGTCCGCCACGGCGTGCTCCACATCCCGCGCGGCCAGGCACGGGGACGCGTGACCGTGCTCGTCGGCCTGCGCCTGCCGCCGCTCGCGCAACGCTACGGCCCGGGCCTGTTCGCCTTCGGCGGGCGCAAGCAGCTCGACGTCGCGAGCAGCTCGTCGCAGGCCTACCTCGCCCGCCTCGCGCGCGCCCAGGCCGTCGCCGCCCGCACGATCCGCCGCGCCGTCCCGAGCGCGCGGATCTCGTACCGCTACCGCACGATCCTCGACGGGCTCGCGGTCAGCCTCCGCTACCGCGACCTGCCGCGACTGATGCGGGTCGGCGCCGTCCGCAAGGTCTACCCGAGCCTCCGCTACCACCTCGACACGAACAAGAGCCCGTCGGTGATCCGCACCGACACGTTCTGGGCGACCACGGGCGGCTTCGGCCAGGGGATCAAGATCGGCGTCGTCGACGACGGGGTCGACGAGACGAACCCGTTCTTCAACGCGGCCGGCTTCTCGTATCCGGCCGGCTTCCCGAAGGGCGGCAAGAAGTGGACGACGCCCAAGGTGATCGTCGCGCGCGCCTTCCCCGGCCCAGGCTCCGGACGGCAGGGCCACCTCGCGCTGAACCGGCAGGACTCGTTCCACGGCACGCACGTCGCCGGCATCGCGGCCGGCGTCGCCGGCACGGTGGTCACCCCGGGCCCCGACCATCCGGCGGTCAGCGGCCTCTCCGGCATCGCGCCGCGCGCGTGGATCGGGAACTACCGCGTCTTCAACGTGCCGGTGCCGACCGGCGGGCTCGACGCCTTCACGCCGGAGATCGTGCTCGCCTTCGAGGCGGCCGTGAACGACGGCATGGACGTGATCAACTTCTCGGGCGGCGGCCCCGAGGTCGACCCGGCCAACGACGCGCTGATCGACGCGCTGAACAACGTCGCCGCGGCGGGCGTCGTCCCCGTGATCTCGGCCGGGAACGACCGCGACGACTTCGGCGGCGGCTCCGTCGGCTCGCCGAGCAACGCGCCGTCCGCGATCTCGGTGGCCGCGGTCTCGAACCTGCACGTCTTCGGCACCGAGCTGACCGTCACCGGCCCGGGCGCGCCGGCCGACCTGCAGCACATCCCCTTCTCCTTCAACGTCCGCGTCGCGCCGGCCTGGATCGCCGGGCAGACGCTGGTCGACGTCGGCACTGTCACCGGCACGAACGGCCAGCCGGTCGAGAACCACGTCTGCTCGCCGCCCGGGTTCGACCCGAACGACTCGCGCTTCACGTCGCTGCCGTCCGGCTCGCTGAGCGGGATGGTGGCGCTCGTCTCGCGCGGCGGCTGCACGTTCGTCTCGAAGATGGAGCGCGTGCGCAAGGCCGGCGCGACCGGGATGCTGCTCGTCGACAACCGCTCCGGCGAGGCGAACTTCATCGCCGTCGACCTCGGCTCTCCCGCCGGGATGGTCTCCGACCTCGACGGCGCCAACCTGCGCGCGTACATGGCGGGCCAGGGCGGCCGCACGACCTTCCGCTCGAGCGCGCTCAGCGACCCGAAGGAGATCCAGACCGGCCGCAGCGGGATGATCGTGAGCTTCTCGTCGGGCGGCCCGACGAACTTCGACCACAAGCTGAAGCCCGACGTGGCCGCGCCGGGCGGGCAGATCCTCTCCTCGACGCTGCCCGAGTTCGCCGGCGCGCCGTTCGCGGTCTTCGACGGCACGAGCATGGCCGCGCCGCACGTCTCGGGCGCAGCGGCGCTGCTGCTGCAGCAGCATCCGGGCTGGTCGCCGGAGCAGGTCAAGTCGGCGCTGATGACCTCGGCGCAGCCCGCGTGGGGCAACACCGCCCGGACGCAGGAGGCATCGGTCCTGCTCGAGGGCGGCGGCCTGGTCGACGTCTCGGCCACCAACGACCCGAAGCTGTTCGCCGCGCCCTCGTCGCTGTCGTTCGGCTACCTCAACACGGACAACCACGCCGCGCGCAAGCCGCTGCTGCTCGAGCTCTCGGACGCGGGCACCGGTGGCGGTGCCTGGAGCGTCTCGATCGAGCCGCAGTCCGCGACACCCGGGGCGGCGATCGCGCCGGCGACCTCTTCGGTGACGATCTCACCCGGCGGCACGGTCGACCTGCCGATCGTGGCGACGGCGGTCAACTCCGCGCCCACCGGCGACGACACCGGCTTCGTCGTCTTCACCCGCGGCAGCGATCGCGTCCGCATCCCGTACTACTTCCGGGTCTCGTTCCCGCGGATCGGCCTGGCGCCGCGCGACACGATCAAGGCCAACCAGCTCGGCGACACCAGCAAGGGCACGAACTACGTCGACCAGTACCGCTACCCGACCGAGCCCTTCGGCCCGCCGCCCTTCTACACCGGCAAGCCGTTCAACGAGGACGGCGCCGAGCGCGTCTACACCGTCCGCGTCAGCGAGCACGTCGCGAACGCGGGCGTGGCGGTGGTCGCGGCCGGGCCCGACGCGCTGGTCGAGCCGTGGTTTCTCGGCTCGCTGAACGAGGACGATGTCCAGGGCTACGCAGGGACGCCGTTGAACGTCAACGGCCTCACCTTCGAGTACCTCTTCGACACCCAAGCGGCGGCGGTCGACTTCCCGCACGAGGGCCGCTACTTCGTCGCCCTCGACTCCCGTGCCGACCCGTACACCGACCAGCCGCTGCGCGGCGAGTACCTGCTGCACGCGTGGCAGAACGACGTCACGCCGCCGCGCTTCACGGTCCTGAGCAAGGTGGTCACGCCCGGGCGGCCCGTGATCGCCGGGATCGCCACCGACCGCGGCGCGGGGGTCGACCCGCTCTCGCTGGTGCTCGCCTACAAGCAGACGCTGCTGCTCGCCGCGCTCTACGACCCGACCACCGGGCTCGTGCTCTGGGCGCTCGACGGCGCGCCGAAGGTCGGCGTCGGCAAGACGTCGATGGTCGCGATCGCCTCCGACTACCAGGAGTCGAAGAACCTCGACCAGGCCGGGAACGTCCTCCCGAACTCGGTCTTCCGCGACTTCCGGCTGCGGGCCGTCACCCGGCCGACCGTGACCTGGCTGCTGCCGCGCCCGCGTGCGTGCGCTGCCGGAGGGCTGTTCGTGCTCGCAGGCGCATCGCACGGCGTGCGCTCGGTCAAGTTCTTCGACGGCAAGCGCCTGATCGCCACCGAGAAGCGCGGCAGCGAGGGCCTGTTCGTGACGCCGTGGCGCACCCGCAAGGCACGCGCAGGCGGCCACGTCCTGCGCGCCGTCGTGACCGATCGCCGCGGGGCAACCGCCTCGGCCACCCGGCGCGTCCGCGTGTGCCGCTAGCCGTCGTCACCGGCGGCTCGAGCGGGATCGGCGCGGCGGTGGCGAGAGCCCTGCGCGGCCGCGGCTGGGACTGCGTGCTGGTGGCGCGCCGCGAGGAGCGGCTGCGCCCGCTCGCCGAGGAGCTCGGCGCCGAGTGGGAGCTCTGCGACGTCGGCGACCGTGAGGCGGTCGAGCAGATGGCCGCCGCGATCGTCGAGCGGCACCCACACGTCTCACTGCTCGTCAACAACGCCGGCGTCCCCGGCCGCGGTGGCTTCCTGCGAACACCGCCGGAGCGGGTCGAGGAGGTGACGCGCACGAACTACCTCGGCGGCGTCTGGTGCCTGCGGGCCTTCCTGCCGGCGCTCGAGGCGGCGGCTCCCTCCGACGTGGCCAACGTCGTCTCGGTTGCGGGCACGGTGGCCGCCGGCTCGGCCGGGCCGTACACGGCCTCCAAGCACGCCCAACTCGCGTTCTCGCGCTCGGTGGGCGCCGAGCTGCGGCCGCGCGGGATTCGCGTGCACACGATCCTGCCCGGGTTCGTCGAGACCGAAGGCTTCCCGCAGCGCGAGCGCTTCGGCCCGCGCGTGGGCTCGCTGGTGGTGGAACCGGAGCTCGTGGCCCAGCGGCTGCTCGACGCCGTCGGGCAGAACCGGCGCGAGGTCTTCGTGCCGCGCTGGTACCGAATCGCGCCGCTGGCGCAGGCGCTGGCGCCCGGGCTGGTCGCGCGGTTCGCAGCGCGTGGCATTCGGCCCGCGGGAGATTAGGATTCCCGCATGCTGTCCGCCGCCGATGCCGTCCCGGTCGCCGAGTTCCGCGCCGCCCTGCGCGGCTTCCTGCGAACCTCGGAGCGGAACTCGCGCGCGGCCGGCCTGACGCCGCAGCGCTACCTGCTGCTGCTGATGATCAAGGGCGCGCCCGACCAGAGCGAGCAGTCGACCGTGACCCAGCTCGCGGAGCGCCTGCAGCTCGCGCAGAGCACCGTCACCGAGCTCGTCAGCCGCGCCGAGGAGATCGGCCTGGTCGAGCGCGAACGCTCGAGCGAGGACGGCCGGATCGCGATCCTGCGCCTGACCGCGGAGGGCGACCGGAGGCTCGCGGAGGTCTTCACGAGCAACGAGCGCGAGCGCCAGGCCCTGAGCCAGGCGTTCGAGCACCTCCAGTCGACCGGACTGCCGACGTAGGATCGCGGCGTGCGCGTCGAGATCCACTACTGCCCCACCTGAGGCGGCTACGACGAGAGGGCCGCGAGTCTCGCGACCGAGCTCAGCGCCGAGGGCTTCGAGGCCGAGGCGATCCCGGGTGGCAAGGGGCAGTACGACGTGATCGCCGACGGGCGGCTCGTCTTCTCGAAGGCCGAGACCGGGCGCTTCCCCGAGCCCGGCGAGGTCCGCGCGGCGCTCTAGCGCCGCTCGAGCAGGTACCAGCCGAGCTCGGCGGTGTAGCCCTGCGGCGCGAGTGACTCTGCGCGCCGGCGCTCGTCGCCCTCGCAGCCGGCGAGCTCGAGGTACGCGTCGAGGTCACGCGGCTCGCGCTCGTGCTCGCTACGCAGGAGCACGAGGCCGTTGGACTCGAACAGGCCACGCAGGTCGACTTCCGCGAGCACACGCGAGGTCGACGGGTCGCGTGCCCGCTCGAAGAGGTTCAGCTCGGTCGCGGCCAGCGGGTCGATCGGCGCTATCTGGTCGACGACGAGCACCCGGCCGCCGGGACGGGTCACGCGCACGAGCTCGGCCACCGCGAGCTCCGGCCGCGCGATGTGGTGCAGCGTCCGCAGCGACCCGGCCAGGTCGAAGGCACCGAGCTCGAACGGCAGGCTCGTCGCGTCGCCCTCGACGAAGCGGACGTTGGGGAAGCGCTCGGCCCGGCGCCTGCCCTCCTCGAGCAGCTCGGGCACGAGATCGACCGCGACCACCTCGCGCACGTGCGGCGCGAGCGCGAATGCAAGGGCGCCCGGGCCGCTGCCGGAGTCGAGCACCCGCTCGTCGCCCTTCGGCGCGACGAAGCGCAAGACCTTCTCCTCGAGCTCCGGCGCGCGCGCGTCCTGCAGCGCGGCGACCCGCTCAGCCGTCTTGCCGAACCGCTCCCGTGTGGCGTCGTGCATAGTCGAGGGCCTCCTCCCTGGTGGCGATCGTACCCGCGGCCCGCTCCTCCTCGATCTCGGCGAGCAGGCGGCCGATCTCCGGGCCCGGCGGCAGGTCGAGCTCGTCGCCGCGGAGCAGCGGCTCGGCCGGTTCGTCGGCGCGCGCCTCCTCGATCGCCGGCGCGAGCTCCGACGCGCCGGCGAAGGCGAGCGCCTCGAGCGCCCACGGCTCCACGGAACGGCGGAAGCGGTGGATCGCCCGTGGGTCCAGCTCCGGCGGCTGGGCCCGCAGCAGCGCGGCCGCGAAGCGGCGCAGCTCGTTCGAGACGGGGAAGCGGCGGAGCTCGTCGCCGAAAACGGCCACCAGGCGGTAGTCGGGCGAGTCCCAGCGGTCGAGCCGGTCGTCGATCCGGCCGCCGAGGGACGTGAGCAGCCCGAGCCCGTCGAGGCGGCGGTAGCCGCCGGCCGAGAGCCGCCGCAGCTCGGCGACGATCCGCTCGCCCGCCGGCTGGGTCACGAGCCCGGCGTCGCGTTGGGCGAGCTGCTCCGTCTCGGGGTCGAGGCGCAGCTCGAGTTCGTCCTCCAGCCGGACTGCGCGCAGCAAGCGCAAGGGGTCGTCGCGGAAGATGCTCTCGCCGACCGCGCGCAGCCGGTGCGCCTCGAGGTCGTCGCGGCCGCCGAAGGGGTCGACCGGCTCGCCGCCCGCGAGTGGCCGGGCGATCGCGTTGATCGTGAAGTCGCGCGTGGCCAGGTCATCCTCGATCGACCCGGGCAGCGGCGTGAAGTCGACCGTGCGGCCGCCCTCGAGCGCGACCCGCCACGCTCCGTGCCGCTCGGAGAGGGCGAACGGCGCGCCGCCGGCTCGCTTCGAGAACGCGCGAGCCGCCTGGCGCGGGTCGCGCACGGCGATGTCGAGATCGACGAGCTCGCGGCCGAGCAGCTCGTCGCGCACCGCGCCGCCGACGACCCAGGCCTCCTCGCCGGCCAGCACTTCCCGGGCGAGCTCAAGCATCGACCACCGTCCGCCTCGCCCGGCGCGGGTCCGAGCTGATCCGGGAGGTGAGCTCGTAGTTGATCGTCTCCGCCACGCGCGCATGATCCTCCGCCAGGACCCCGTGGCCGAGGATCGTGACCGGCGCGCCGACCGGCTCCTCGTGCTCGAGCTCGACGGCGAAGGCGTCCATCGAGACCACCCCGACCACGCGCCTGGACTCGCCGCTGACGCGCACCTCGGTGCCGGTGAGGTCGCGCCGGAAGCCGTCCGCGTAGCCGACCGGAACGATCCCGATCCAGGTCGGCGCCTCGGCAACGAAGGCGCGCCGGTAGCCGGTGCTCTCGCCCGCCTCGAGCCGCTTGACCTGCGCGAGGTAGCTGCGCCAGGAGAGCGCCGGCTCGAGCCCGTCCGTGGCCGGGTCCTCCCCGAAGGGCGAGAGGCCGTAGAGCGCGATCCCGCAACGGGCCGCGTCGAAACGCGACGAGGGCACCCGCAGCGCCGCCGCACTGTTGGCGACGTGCCGCATCAGCTCGCCGTACGGCTCGGTCGCGGCGCGGAATCGCTCGACCTGTTGGTCGGCGAAGTCGGGGTCTGAGTCGGCGGTCGCGAGGTGGGTCATCAGGCCCACCACCTCCGGGCCGAGCGCCGGCAGCTCCGAGAGGCCCCAGCGGCCCATGCCCGTGTCGAGCTTGAGGTGCACGCGCACGCCCTCGGGCAGCTCTTCGTCCCACCACGCGAGCTCGAGCCGTGCCTCCCGCGCCTCGGCGATCTCGCGGCTGGAAGAGGTCGGCCCCATCACGAGGATCCGCGCGAGCCCGAACTCGGCCCGCAGCTCCAGTCCCTCGGCGACCGTGGCGACGCAGAGCGCGCCGGCCCCTTCGTCGAGCACCGCGCCGGCGACGTCGACCGCGCCGTGGCCGTACGCGTTCGCCTTCACGACCGCCCAAAGCTGGGACCCGTCGAGCACACGCAGCAGTGTCCGCGCGTTGCGCCGGACCGCGCCCAGGTCGACGGTCAGCTCAGACCGGTGCATCGAGCACCAGCGGCAGCGCGGCCACCACGTCGCTCGCGACCGCTCCCGACTGCGGGATCGCCCGCGAGGCGAGCTGCTGCGCCGCCGCGGCCGCGGCCGCAGCCGTGCGCGCGTCAACGCCCTTCGCGAGGAAGGCCGCGACGATCCCGGTCAGGACGTCGCCGCTGCCGGCCGTGGCCAGCGCCGGCGTCCCGAGCGAGACGACCAGCACGCCCTCTCCCGGCGCGGCGACGAGCGTGTCCGCGCCCTTGAGCAGGCAGACGCAGTGGAAGTTGGCCGCGGCGCGCTTCACCGCTTCGAGCCGGTGCGCGGCGACCCAGTCCGACTGGACGCCGAGCAGCCGGGCGAGCTCGCCCTCGTGCGGGGTGAGCACCGTCGGCGCCTCCCGCTCGAACGGTTCGAGGTCGTGCAGCCCGTCGGCGTCGACCACCGCGGGACGGTCGAGCTCGGCCAGCAGCCGCCGCACGACCTCCTTCGGCCCGGGGCCACGGCCGAGCCCCGGCCCGAGCGCCAGCGAGCCCGCTTTCGAGGCGAACTCGGCGATCGGCTCGATCGCGCGCGGCGAGATCTTCCCGTCGTCCTCGGGGCACGGCAGCTTGACGGCCTCGAGCAGGCGCTGCTCGAAGACCGCCAGCGTCGAGTCGGGCACCGCGACGGCGACGTAGCCGGCGTCGGCGCGGAAGGCAGCCTCGGCCGCGAGGCTCGGCGCGCCGGTGAGGCCGCGCGAGCCGCCGACGACAAGCACCGTCCCGGCCGTGTACTTGTTCTGCTCCTCGCTGCGCCGCGGGACCGCGCGCAGGATCGCGGGCGTCACCAACCGGTGCTCGGTCTCGACCGGGTCGAGGCCGATGTCGGCCACGACCACCTCGCCGGCCCGGAAGCGGCCGGGAGCGACCTCCGTGCCGACCTTCGGCCCGTGCATCGTGACCGTCACGGTCGCCTGCACGCACGCGCCGGCGACCTCCCCCGTCGAGGCGTTCACCCCGGAGGGAAGATCGACCGCGACGACGGGCTTGCCGGCGGCGTTGATCGCCTCGATCATGCGCGCCGCATCCTCGCGCGGCTCGCCGTGGAAGCCGGTGCCGAAGAGCGCGTCGACGATCACGTCGGCCTCGCGGACCGGCGCGTCGTCGGACGAGCGCGCGATCTTCGCGGCCGACTCCAGCACCTCGAGCGCGATCCGCCCGTCGCCGCCGTTCGCACCGCCGCCGCAGACGGCCACGAACCGAACCGCGTCCGGGAAGCGGCGCATCGCCTCCTCGGCGACCGCCCGCCCGGCGCGCGCCATCAGCTCGCCCACGTCGTGGCCGGCCTCGGCCCGCTTCATCTCCTCGGCGGTGTAGAGCGGCTCAAACGTCGGAGACAACGCACACCGCCTGGGCGAGCTCGCGCGAGTGGGTCATCGAGAGCTCGATCTCCCCCGCGCCCACGCGCTCGGCCCACGCCTTCGTCTTCCCGCTCAACGTGACGCCCGGTTTCGGCCGGCCGGCGATCTCGATCTCGCGCCACGTGAAGCGCACGCCCGAGCCGAGCGCCTTGCCGACCGCCTCCTTGCCGGCGAAGCGCGCCGCGTAGTGCTGCGGCGGGTTCGGCTTCGAGTCGCAGTAGGCGCGCTCGGCGTCCGTGAAGCAGCGCTCGCGAAAGCCCGGGTAGCGCTCCAGCGCCCGCGCGATCCGCGGGATCTCGATCAGGTCGACGCCGACGCGCACGGCGTCACTTTATGCAGCGTGCTCGATCCAGCCGGGCAGCGCCGCGATCGACGTGACGATCCCGTCCGGCTGCACGCGGGCGACCTCGACCGCATCCGGGCGGAACTTGCCCGTGCGCACGAGCACCGTCTTCAGGCCGCAGGCGTGCGCTCCGGCGATGTCGGCCTCGATGTCGTCGCCGACCATCCAGGTCAGCTCGGCGTCGGAGTCGAGCGCGTCGAGCGCGGCCTGGAAGTAGGCGGGGCTCGGCTTGCCCAGCACCGTCGCCTCGAGCTCGGCCGCGTACTCGAGCCCGGCGACGAAGGCGCCCGAGTCGAGCAGCGGCCCGCGCGCGGTCTGCCACCAGCGGTTCTTGTGCAGGCAGTAGAGCTCGGCACCGGCCTGCAGCTCGGCGAACGCTCGCGCGAGGTTCATGTAGCTGAAGACCTGGTTCGTCTCGAAGGTCTCGTCGGCGCCGCCGATCAGGACTGCGTCTGCGCCCTCGCCGACCAGCTCGATCTCGCCCAGGTCCTCGACGATGTCGGGCATCGTCAGCGCCAGCACCCGCTTGCCCTGCAGCGCGTGCGCCGCCGCGGTCGGCGTGGTCTGCAGCTCCTCGTCGGCCAGCTCGATCCCGAAGCCGCGGATCTGCTCGGCCAGCCGTCGGCGCGAGTGCGTCGTGTTGTTGGTGACGAAGCGCAGCCGGTGGCCGTTCTCGCGCAGCTGCTGCACGGCCTCGGCCGCACCGGCGATCGGCGCACCGGAGACGTGGAGGACGCCGTCGACGTCCAGGAGAATGCCCGCCATGGAGCGCGAGTCTAAGCCGGGCGAACGAGGCGCGGCACGAGCTTGCGCAAGCGGCCGCCGGGCCACAGGCAGGCGGTCGCGTCCACGGCGACGCGCTGCCCCGGTGCGACGTACGGCAGCCCGTTCCGTTCCAGCCCTCGCACACGCGTGAAGGGGTCGACGAAGAGGAACGCCTCCCCGCGGCCGCGCACGACACCGATTCCTGCGCCCGTGCTGGAGCGGACAGTGCCCGCGAGCTCGACCCGCCGGGTTGCGGAGCAGCCTTTGAGCTCGCTCCGCGACCGCTGCCACGGCGCGAGCGACCGGTGAAGCGGATGGCTTGGAAGCTGGACGAAGTAGCCGCGTGCGAGGTACGCGTGCTCCGGCTCGCCCTGTACTGCGACCGCGACCCGCGGGTCGACGCCGATCAGTCGCCGGACCTCGACGGTCGAGCTCGCCCCCGCCTCCCCGCCGTTCACGTCACCGCAGGTCGGCCGCCCGCCCGTGCCGAGCATCAGCGTCGCCGGCGGCAGCGACGAGAACGTCTCGCCGTAGTAGACCGTGCCGTTCCAGGTGACGCGCGCGGCACAGTCCGGGGGGCCCGAGACCTCACGCTGGCCCGACCTGCAGCCTGCGCAGACGGCGGCGAGGCAGACGGCGGTCAGAATCCACCTCATGGCCGACGATCCTATTCAGGTGACACGGTCGGTCTCGATCCCGCGTTCCGAGATCGACTACCGGTTCTCGCGCTCGAGCGGGCCCGGCGGGCAGCACGCGCAGAAGAGCGACACGCGCGTCGAGGCGAGCTTCGACGTCGAAGCCTCCACGGCGCTCTCGGAGGCGCAGAAGCGGCGAGTCGTCGCCAAGGCCGGCCCCGTGCTGCGAGCGGTCGCCCAGGACGAGCGCAGCCAGTGGCGCAACCGCGAGCTGGCGACCGAGCGGCTGGTCGAGTCGCTGCGCGAGGCACTGCGGGTCCCGAGGCGGCGGCGCCCGACGAGGCCCACGAAGGCGTCGAAGGAACGGCGGCTGGAGCAGAAGCGCCGCCGCGGCGACACGAAGCGCCTGCGTCGGCCGCCCGAATAGCCGCCGTCACACGGTGTCTGACACCTGGGTTTGGAGCCCGACCGCCGTCGCGGCGACCTCAAGCGGCTGCGGCGACCTCCACCCGTGGACGCGGTCGAGCCCGAGCGCCTCGCGGACGACGCCGACCGCGAAACGGGATCCGGCCCTCCGCCTCCACGCGGGCGTTTATATCTAGGCTGCAGCGCTGATGCGGCTCTGGGGGTCATTGGGCGGCGGCCGCGACATGGCGGTCGATCTAGGCACCGCGAACACGCTCGTGTTCATCCGCGGGAAAGGGATCGTGCTGTTCGAGCCGTCGGTGGTCGCGATCTCGGAGGAGACGGGCAAGGTGCACGCCGTCGGGGCCGAGGCCAAGCGCATGATCGGCCGGACGCCGTCCACGATCCGGGCCACACGGCCGCTGCGGCACGGCGTGATCGCGGACTTCGAGATGACCGAGGCGATGCTGCGCCACTTCATCACGCAGGCGGCCGGCTCGCGCTTCGCCTTCGCCCGCGTCGTGCTCTGCGTGCCGAGCGGGATCACCGACGTCGAGCGCCGCGCCGTCGACGAGGCCACCCGCGTGGCCGGCGCACGCACGGTCTACCTGATCGAGGAGCCGATGGCGGCGGCGATCGGCGCGGGCCTTCCGGTTGGGGACGCCGTCGCGAGCATGGTGATCGACGTCGGCGGCGGCACGACCGAGGTCGCGGTCATCTCGCTCGGCGGGATGGTCGTCTGGGAGTCGATCCGCGTCGGCGGCTACGAGATGGACGACGCGATCGTCGACCACGTCAAGAACATGCACAAGCTGTTGATCGGCCAGGAGACCGCCGAGGCGGCGAAGATCGAGATCGGCTCGGTCTCGACCGACGACGACGGCGGCGAGACCACTGTCGCCGGCCGCGACCTCGTCACTGGCCTGCTGCGGCGCGTCACCGTCTCCGGCGCGGACGTGCGCCGCGCCCTCGAGGGCCCGGTCGGCCGCATCGTGGCCGCGGTCAAGGACACGCTCGAGCGGACGCCGCCGGAGCTCGCGGCCGACCTCGGCGTGCGCGGGATCGTCCTCGCCGGCGGTGGCTCGCTGCTGCGCGGGCTGGACGAGAAGCTGCGCCAGGAGGTCGGGCTCCCGGTGCAGATCGCAGAGTCACCCTTGACCTGCGTGGTCGAGGGCGCCGGCCGCAGCCTCGACGAGCTCGAGACGCTCGAGCGGTCCGCGAAGGCCCAGCGCAAGAGCCGCTCGCGCTAGCGCAGGCGGGCGAGCAGCCGCTCGACGGCCCGAGGCCGCACCGCCGCCGGCGCGGCGAGGAAGCCCGCCAGCCGCTCGGCCTCCTCTTCTTCGAGCGAAACGGCCGCCTCAGCCACGCCCTCCGCGCTCCAGACGCTGAAGCGGACGTGCGGCTCCTCGGTCAGGTAGCGGGACACGCGCAGCGCCTGGCCGGCGTCGCGCGGGTGGGCCCGGAAGAACTCGACCAGCTTGCGCCGCTGCGGCGCCGCACACCAGGGGCAGAACCGGTAGGCCGCCTCCAGCTCCCTGCCGCACTCGCTGCAAACGCGCATCTCGCCTCCTGGCACCCGAAAGGGGGATCTTGGCAAAGACGGCGCAGGTTTCGCCACCCCGCGGGCCTCTCAAGAGTGTCCACCAGAGGAGGAGCCGAATGCCGCCGCTTCGCGTCCTGATCGCCGACGACCACCAGCTGTTCGCCGAGACCCTCGGCCTGACCCTCGACTTCGACGAGCGCGTCGAGGTCGCCGGCTCGGCCCGGAACGGCAAGGAGGCCGTGCGCCTGGCGCTCGAGCTCCAGCCCGATGCCGTGCTGATGGATCTCGAGATGCCGGTGCTGAACGGCATTCAGGCGACGCGGATGCTGCAGAGGCTGCTCCCCGCGTGCCCGGTGGTCGTCCTGACCGCGTCCCTCTCCCCAGAGGACGCCCACCGGGCGCGCACCGCCGGCGCGGCCGCCTATCTGACCAAGGGCTGCTCCGCCGAGCACGTCGTCGGCGCGCTGCTCGAGGTCGGCACTTGTGTTTTCGCGCCGGCGGACGAAACTGAGAGAGAGCTGCACCGAGTCGCCCAGGCATGAGTGCCGCACCCACATTCCGCGAGTCCGCCGCGACCGACGAGGCCGCGCATGCGGGACTGCTCTACGAGCGCTACGCCCGTCAGCTGCAGGGCTTCTGCCGTGCTCGGCTGTCCTCGCAGGAAGAGGCCGAGGACGCGGTCCAGCACACGTTTCTGAACGCCTACCGCAGCCTGCGCAGCGGCACCCGCCCGCGCGCCGAGGCGGCCTGGGTGTTCGCGATCGCCGCGAACGTCTGCCGCGAGCGGCGCCGCTCGGCCTGGCGGCGCAGCCGCATCGAGGTCGTCTCCGACGACGGGCTCGTCGGCGACCGCGCGGCGCCCGAGCGCTCGCACGAGGAGCTGACGGGCGTCGCCGACGCGCTGGCCGAGCTGACGCCCAACCAGCGCCGCGCGATCCTGCTGCGCGAGTGGCAGGGATTGTCGTACCGCGAGATTGCCGCTGAGCTCTCGCTGAGCGAGGGCGCTGTCGAGACCTTGCTCTTCCGGGCCCGCCGCTCGCTGGCGAGCAAGCTCGACCGCTCGCGCGGGCGCGTGTGGGGCCTCTCGAAGCTCGGCTCCGCGCTAGCCTGGGCCAAGTCGCTGGTGGGCGGAACCGCGGCGCAGCTCGCGGCGGCGACGCTCGTCGTCACCGCCGGGGTGACGGCGGCCTCGCCGATCGTGCATCCCCACCGGTCGCCGCAGGCGCTCGCGCCGAAGCACACGCCGGCGGTGTTCATGCCCGTGGCGAATCGGGCCGAGACCACGACCCCGGTTCGAGCAAGTGCGATTACGCAAGCCGTGTCCCAGGCGGCCGCCCCCAGGCCGACCGCGGTCGTCGTGTCGAGTCCGGCGACCCCGTCGAGGCCGGTGCCGGCGCCGGCGCCGGCGGCTCCACCGCAGCCGGCGACTCCGGCGGCACCGCCTGTGGCGGACACGCCGACTCCGCCGGCGACCCCGCCGGTGACCGTCCCGCCCGCTCCGCCGGCCCCGGAGCTGCCGAAGGTCGAGGTGTCGCCGCTGCCACCGCCTCTCCCCCCGTTGCCGAGGGTCGAGGTGCCCTCGCTGCCGCCGGTGAACCTGCCTAACCTGCCGATTCCGGATCTGCCGAAGCTGCCCTAGCCTCGAACTTCGCGCGGCAGCCCGGTCCGCAGAAGAAATAGCGCTTGCCGCCGTGCTCCACCGAGAGCGCCGTGCGACGGTCGACGGTCATCCCGCAGACCGGGTCGCGCGCGCCACGCCTTAGCGTCAGCGCGATCAGCGCCGCCGCGACGACCGTGAAGACGATGTTCAGCACCGCCGTGTAGTTCCAGGTGACGCCACGCTCGACGATCGAGTCGATCGAGGGCCGGGTCGAGGGCACCAGCCCGAGCGCGCTGAAGAGCCCGTCCACGGCGAGCGCGGCGACGACCATCGCGCCGAACATCAACGCGACCACGATCCCCGCCACGCGCCGGCCGTAGTAGCGGCGGTAGATCAGCACCAGCGGGATGATGATCAGGTCGGCGTAGATGAAGGCGATCACGCCCGCGAACGAGATCCCGCCGCCCCAGAGCACCGCGGCCAGCGGTACGTTCCCGACCGAGCAGACGAACGACAGCACGGCCACGAGCGGGCCGACGAGCACGTTCTCGACCACCTGCAGCGTTCCGCCGTGTCCCGTCAAGAAGAGCGAGTTGAAGAATGACTTCGGCAGCAGGGCGACGAAGCCGGCGATCAGGAAGCCCAGGCCGATCTCCTTCCAGAGCATCTGCCAGTCGCCGCGGAAGTTGTGCGCCACGTCCGACCAGCCCTGCAGCGACAGCGCCGGCGAGCCGCCGGCCGAATGGTGCTGGTGCCCGGCGTCGACCGACTGCGCCCGCTCGCGGGCTCGCTCCTCGTCCCGCCGCGAGACGAACACCCGCACGCCGACCCACATCAGGAGGATCAGGAGCAAGCCGCCGACGAGCTCCGCGAGCGTGAACTGCCAGCCGAGGAAGATCCAGATCACGATCCCGATCTCGAAGACGAGATTCGTCGAAGCGAACTGGAAGACCATCGCCGAGGCCAGGCTGGCGCCCTTCTGGAACAGCGACTTCGCGATCGCGACCGCCGCGTAGCTGCACGACGACGAGGCCGCGCCGAGCCCGGTGGCGAGCGCGATCGTCCCCGGGCCGCGGCCGCCGAGCGCGCGCTCGAGCCTCTCGCGCGGCGCCCAGGCCTGCACCATCGCCGAGAGCAGGAAGCCGAGCACGAGCGCCCACCAGACCTCCCACGCCATCCGGAAGGCGTTCAGGAGCCCGTCGCCGATCGTGCTCAGCACGTCCATCGGCCCGACGATACGGGCACGGCGCTACTCGACGGTGACGGTCTTCGCGAGGTTGCGCGGCTGGTCGACGTTCAGGCCGCGCAGCCTCGCGATCCGGTAGGCCAGCAGCTGCAGCGGCACGACCGCGAGCACCGACTGCAGGAAGGCCGGCGAGCGCGGGATGTAGATCACGTCGTCCGCGTGATGCTGGATGTCCTCGTTGCCGTCGGTCGCGATCGCGATCACGTGCGCGCCGCGGGCCCTCGTCTCCTGGATGTTCGAGACGACCTTGTCGTAGATCACCTTCTGGTCGGTCGCCACGCAGACGACCGGCGTGCCCTCGTCGAGCAAGGCGATCGGCCCGTGCTTCATCTCGCCGGCCGAGTAGGCGTCGGTCGGGATGTAGGAGATCTCCTTCAGCTTGAGCGCGCCCTCGAGCGCCACCGGCAGGCCGATGTGGCGGCCGAGGTAGAGGAAGAACGGTTTCTCGTAGAGCCGCTGGGCGATCTCCTCGACGGGATGGTCGCCGTCGAGGAACTGCTCGATCTTCCGCGGCAGCTCGTAGAGCTGGTCGAGGATGAACTCGACCTCTTCGGGCTTCATCGTGCTGCGCACCTGCGCCAGCTTGAGGCCGATCAGCGCCAGCAGCGCGACCTGGGCGGTGAAGGTCTTCGACGCGGCGACGCCGACCTCAAGGCCGCAGCGCGTGTAGATCACGGCCTCGGCCTCACGCGTGATCTGCGAGCCCATCAGGTTCGTAATCGCCAGCGTGCGCGCGCCGCGGCCGCGGGCGAGCTTGATCGCGTTGACCGTGTCGCGCGACTCACCGGACTGCGAGATCCCGATCACGAGCGTGTCCTTCGTGATCACCGGGTTGCGGTAGATCCACTCGCTCGCGATGTCGGGCTCGACCGGCACGCGCGCCCACTCCTCGATCATGTAGCGGCCCACGACGCCCGCGTGGTACGAGGTGCCCGCCGCCACGACCACGATCCGGCGCAGGTTCTGTAGCTCGGTCTCGCTCATGCCCAGGCTCTCCAGCACGAGCTCGCCGTGCCGGATGCGGTCGCCGAGCGTCTCGGCGACGGCGTCGGGCTGCTCGTAGATCTCCTTCAGCATGAACGTCTCGTAGCCGCTCTTCTCGGCGGCCTCGATGTCCCAGTCGACCTCGACCACCTCGCGCTCGAGCTCGCCGTCCTCGACGGAGACGAAGCGCGAGCCCTCGGGCGTGATCGAGACGACCTCGCCGTCCTCGATCAGCTGGATCGAGCGCGTCTCGCCGATGAAGGCCGCGACCATCGAGGCGAGGAACATCTCGCCGTTGCCGACGCCGACGAGCAGCGGGCACTGGTGCCGCGCTCCGACGAGCTCCTCGGGATGGTCGTGGTGAATGACGACGAAGGCGAAGTGACCCTCGAGCTCGCGGTAGGCGAGGCGCGTCGCCTCGAGCAGGTCGCCGTCGTAGTGGCGCTCGACCAGGTGGACGACCACCTCGGCGTCGGTCTCGGTGTGGAAGACGTGGCCCTCGGCCTCGAGCGACGCCTTCAGCTCGCGGTAGTTCTCGACGATCCCGTTCAGGACGATCGCGAGCTTGTGCTCGTCGCAGCCGGTGAGCGGGTGCGCGTTCTGCTCGTTGACGGCGCCGTGAGTGGCCCAGCGCGTGTGTCCGAGCCCCGTCTTCGCCTGCGAGCCGTTCGAGCCGGCCTCGCGCTTCAGCGCCTGGAGGTTGCCGACGACGCGCACGTAGTCGAGCTCAGCGTCCTCGCGCAGCGCGAGCCCGGCCGAGTCGTAGCCGCGGTACTCGAGCCGCTCGAGCCCCTGCAGCAAGAGGTCCTTACAGGCTCTGTGGCCGACGTATCCGATGATCCCGCACACGCCGAAACCTCCCTTAGAACGCGAAAGGCCCGGCTGCTCTCCCGGGCCCCTCGTCGGGCCTCGGTCAGCCGAGCTCTCGTCTCACGAGAGCGGAGATGGTACCACAGGCCTCTTCGGCCTCCGGCGCCGTTTCGGCCTCGGCCAGGACGCGGATCACGGGCTCCGTGCCGGAAGGCCGCACCAGCACGCGACCGTGGCCGTCAAACCGCTTGTTCAAGCGGTCTACCTCCTCGCGCAGGGCCTCCGGCAACTCCCTGCTGGCGACGCGGATGTTCTCCTTCACCTGCGGGAAACGGGGCATCGCCGCGGCCGCCTCCTCGAGCGTCCGGCCGCCGAGCGCGCCGCAGAGCAGAAGGGCCGCGGCGAGGCCGTCGCCGGTGACGTGGTCGCGCAGGTAGATGATGTGGCCGGACTGCTCGCCGCCGAGGATCCCGTTCTCGCGGCGCAGCGCCTCGAGCACGTAGCGGTCGCCGACGTCGGTCGTGACGACGCGGATCCCACGCTCCTCCGCGAGCCGGTGCAGGCCGAGGTTCGCCATCACCGTCACGGCCACGAGGTCGACGCCGAGCTGGAGCATCAGGATCGCCAGGATCTGGTCGCCGTCGACGACCTCGCCGCGCGCGTCGACTGCGAGCATCCGGTCGCCGTCGCCGTCGAACGCCACGCCGACGTCGGCGCCGGAGCTAGTAACAGTCTGTTGCAAGGTCGAGAGGTCGGTGGCGCCGCAGCCGACGTTGATGTTCGTGCCGTCGGGATCGGAGCCGATCGCCGTCACCTCCGCCCCCAGGCGCTCGAAGGCGGTCGGTGCGATGCCGGAGTAGGCGCCGTTGGCGCAGTCGACCACGAGCTGCAGGCCCGTGAGGTCGCTGCCGAAGCGCTCGACGATGTGGTCGAGGTAGCTCTCCTCGGCGACGGCCACGTGGTCGACCTGTCCCGGGCTGCCGGCGAAGGGGACGTCGAAGAGCGCCTCGATCTCCTCCTCGGCCGCGTCGGTCAGCTTGCGGCCCTCGCCGTCGAAGAGCTTGACGCCGTTGTACTCCGGCGGGTTGTGCGAGGCCGAGATGACGGCGCCGAGGTCGAGCGCCAGCAGCGCGACCGCCGGGGTGGGCAGCACGCCCGCGAGCACGGCGTTCCCGCCCGCGGCCACGACGCCGCGGCCGAAGGCCTCCTCCAGCTCGTCGCCCGAGGCGCGCGTGTCGCGCCCGACGAAGACGCGCCCGCCGTCCGACCAGAGCGTCGCCGCGCGACCAAGCTGCTCGACGAGCTCAGGGGTCAGGTCCTCGCCGACGACGCCGCGAACTCCATCCGTTCCGAAATACCTTCTAGACACGGCGGCGGAGACTACCCTGCGGACCGCGTCACGCGGCATGGTCCACGGCACGCGGTACCAGCAGCCCAGGAGCGCGCGTGAAGCCAGGCCAACCGCTAAAGCGCAGCTTTAGCGCTTACTGAACTGCGGCGCCTTGCGCGCCTTGTGTAGGCCGGCCTTCTTGCGTTCGACGATCCTCGCGTCGCGCGTCAGGAAGCCTGCGCGCTTGAGCGGGACCCGCAGCTCCGGGTCGGCCTCGACGAGCGCGCGGGCGATACCGTGGCGGACGGCGCCCGCCTGCCCACTGGGGCCGCCGCCGTGGACGCGCACGCGGACGTCGAAGGTGCCCTCGACTCCCGCGACCTTCAGCGGAGCGAGTGCCAGCTCCCGGTGGGTCGCGCGCGGGAAGTACTGCTCGATCGTACGGCCGTTGAACCAGGTCGTGCCGTCGCCGGGCCGCAGCACCACCCGCGCCACGGAGGTCTTTCGCTTGCCGGTGCCGCTGTAGCTGGCGAGCTCGCTCATGCCTCCACCTTCAGCTCGGACGGCGCCTGCGCCGCGTGCGGATGCTCGGGGCCGGCGTAGATCTTCAGCTTTGTCATCTGGGCACGCGCGAGGCGGTTGCGGGGGAGCATCCCCTTGACGGCCTTGCGCAGCACCTCGGTCGGCCGGCGCTCGAGCTCGGCGCGCAGCGGCCGGCTCTTGAGCCCGCCCGGGTAGCCCGAGTGGCGGTGGTACATCTTCGCGTCGAGCTTGTTGCCGGTGACGTGGATCTTTTCCGCGTTCACGACGACGACGAAGTCGCCGGTGTCGACGTGCGGGGTGTACTGCGGCTTGCCCTTGCCGCGCAGCGTGTCGGCGATCTGCGTCGCCAGACGCCCCAGCGTCTTCCCTTCGGCGTCGACCACGTACCAGCGGCGCTCGACCTCGCCCGGTTTTGCGTTCCAAGTCTTCATAAAAAGCGGCGAACTCTGCGTCCGCCGGCGGCGAATCGTAGCAGCCCGAGCCGGAATTCCGTCGCCCCGCCGTGGCTCGGGTGCCGGACGTACGGCGCGCCGAGCACGGCCTGCGCCACGCGGCCGACGGCGATCACCCGGCGCCCGCGGGCTAGCTCGTCCAGGAACGGCTTCGCGGCTTCGACTTCGGCGCGCGTGGGCGGACGGTTCGTGTCCGGCCGCGCGGGCCGGTGCGGATGCGTCGGGACGACGTTCCAGCAGAGCGTCTGCTCCTCGAGGCCGAGCTCGGCCAGCGTGCGGCGGACGATCGTGGCAGTTGCCTCCGCCGGCCCGTGGCCCGTGAGCTGGCGCTCCGAGGTGAACGGGATCCCGGAGATGCGGGCGCCGCGGTGCCCGGCCGCCTCGCCGACCAGCAGCAGCGGCACGTTTTCGCGAGCCTCGAGATAGGTAAGGAGCCGGTGGCAGCGCCGGGCCGCGCCGTCACCGTCACGATAGAAGTTGAACGTGGCGCCGATCCTGGCGCGTCGCAACCGCTCGATGAGCTCTTCCATCAACATCCGCACTCTGACGGACGGCGGCCAGCAGCCGGCGGAGATCGCGCGCGAGGTCGCCGGCTTCATCTCCGCCGCGAAACGCTCGCTCGACCTGGCGCAGTACGACTTCCACCTGGGCGAGGAGACGGCCGCTGTGGTGGGCGGAGCGATCACGGACGCGCACGCCCGCGGCGTCGAGGTGCGAATCCTCTACAACGTCGACCATGAGAACCCGATCCCGGTGCCGCCGCCGCCGGAGCCGGACGTGCAGTTGATCGCGGCGCTCGACGTGCCGGCCAAAGCTATCGCGGGCGTGCCCGACCTGATGCACCACAAGTTCGTCGTGCGCGACGACGAGACGGTCTGGACCGGCTCGACGAACTGGACCGACGACTCGTGGTCGGTGCAGGAGAACGTCGTTGTGACCGTGACCTCGGCCGAGCTCGCGCACGCCTTCACGCTCAACTTCGAGGAGCTGTGGCGCGACGGTGACGTCGAGCAGAGCGGCTTCGTCGAGCCAAGATCGGTCCTGGTCGACGGGGTGCCGGTGCGGCCGTGGTTCACGCCCGGATTCGCGGACGCGCTGACGCACCGGATCGCCAAGAAGATCGGGCACGCGCGACTGGTGCGGATCTGCTCGCCGGTGATCACCTCGGCGCCGGTGCTGGCGACGCTGGCGCAGCGGATCGCGGACGGGAGCGCGGACATAGCGGGGTGCGTCGACGCGACGCAGATCGCGGACGTGATCAGGCAGTGGCGAGAGAACGGCGCCGTCGGCTGGAAGATCCCACTGCTCGAGCAGGTGCTGGCGGGGCAGTTCACCGGCAAGCGCTCCGAGCCCTGGCTGCCGACGGGGAGCCTGCACAACTTCATGCACGCGAAGGTGGTCGTCGCGGACGACGTGATCTTCGTCGGGTCGTTCAACCTTTCGCATTCGGGCGAGAAGAACGCCGAGAACGTGCTCGAGCTGGAGGAGCCGGAGCTGGCGAGGCGGTTGAGCGCGTACGTGGACGAGGTGCGTGCGCGGTACCCCGCGGCCGGCTCTCTCGTCGATTCGGCCGCCTGACGGCTATTCCCACTCGATCGTCGACGGCGGCTTCGAGGTGATGTCGAGCACGACCCGGTTCACCGCCGGCACCTCGTTCACGATCCGCGACGAGATCGTCTCGAGCAGGTCGTACGGCAGCCGTGCCCAGTCGGCCGTCATCGCGTCGTCGCTCGTCACCGCGCGCACCACCACCGGATAGCCGTACGTCCGCTCGTCGCCCTGCACCCCGACCGAGCGAATCGCCGGCAGCACCGCGAACGACTGCCACAGCTCGCGGTACAGGCCGGCCCGCCGCACCTCCTCCTGCAGGATCGCGTCGGCCTCGCGCAGGATCTCGAGCCGCTCGCGCGTCACCTCGCCGATGATCCGGATCGCCAGCCCCGGCCCGGGGAACGGCTGGCGCCAGACCATCCGCTCCGACAGCCCGAGCTCCTCGCCGACACGCCGCACCTCGTCCTTGAAGAGCAGGCGCAGCGGCTCGACGAGCTCCATCTCCATGTCCTCGGGCAGCCCGCCCACGTTGTGGTGCGACTTGATCGTGGCCGCGACCGAGGCGTCTCCGCCCGACTCGATCACGTCCGAATAGAGGGTCCCCTGGACCAGGTGCTTGATCTCGCCGAGCCTCTTCGACTCCTCCTCGAAGACGCGGATGAACTCCTCGCCGATCGCCTTGCGCTTGACCTCTGGATCGGCCACGCCTTCGAGCCGGGCGAGGAACCGCTCCTCCGCGGAGACGTGCACGAGCGGCACGTGGAAGTGGCCCTCGAAGGTCTCGACCACCTGCGCCGCCTCGTCCTTGCGCAGGAAGCCGTGGTCGACGAACACGCAGACGAGCTGGTCGCCCACTGCCTTGTGCACGAGCAGCGCCGCGACGGCGGAGTCGACGCCGCCCGACAACGCGCACAGGACGCGGTCGGAGCCGACCTGCGCCCGGATCCGCTCGACCTGCTCCTCGATCACGGCCGCGGCCGTCCAGGTCGGCGGTGCGTCGGCCACGGCGTAGAGGAAGTTCTTCAGCATCTCCTGCCCGTTCGGCGTGTGCACGACCTCGGGATGGAACTGGACGCCGTAGAGCCCGCGCTCCGGGTTCTCGAAAGCGGCGATCGGCGCGGCCGGCGAGCCCGCCGTCACGCGCGCTCCGGCCGGGGGCGCGGTGACCGAGTCGCGGTGGCTCATCCAGCCGGTCTGCTCCGCGCCCAGCCCCGCGAACAGCTCACCCTTGGGCTCGATGCGAACTTCCGTCTTGCCGAACTCCGAGACGCCGGTGCGCTCGACCGTGCCGCCGAGCTCCTGCGCCATCAGCTGCATGCCGTAGCAGATGCCGAGCGTCGGCACGCCCAACTCGAAGAGGCCGGGGTCGACCCGCGGCGCACCGGCCGCGTACACCGACGCGGGCCCGCCGGAGAGCACCAGAGCCCGAGGCTGCCGCGCCCGCGCCTCGGCGGCCGAGATCGAGTGCGGCACGAGCTCCGAGTACACCCGCGCCTCCCGCACGCGTCGCGCGATCAGCTGCGCGTACTGCCCGCCGCAGTCGAGCACCAGCACCGGCCGCTCCTCAGGCGACGGCTCCGGAACGGGCAGCGGGACGACTTCGCCCGGCATTACCCCATCCCGATGCGCTGGGCCTGCTGGAGCGACTTGCCCTCGGTCTTGATCGCCGGCGCGAGCATCACCTCGGCCTTCTGGAAGTCGTGGATCGACTCGTAGCCGCAGGTCGCCATCGAGGTTCGCAGGGCGCCCATCAAGTTGAGCGTGCCGTCGTTCTCGCGGGCCGGGCCGATCACGATCTCCTCCAGCGTCGCGTTCTGCTCGACCGCCACCCGGGCGCCGCGCGGCAGGGTGGGATGGAACGTCGCCATGCCCCAGTGGAAGCCGCGGCCGGGCGCCTCCTTCGCGCGGGCCAGCGGCGAGCCGACCATCACGGCATCGGCGCCGCAGGCGATCGCCTTCGAGATGTCGCCGCCGGTGCGCATGCCGCCGTCGGCGATCACGTTCACGTACTTGCCGGTTTCGAGCAGGTGCTGCACCCGCGCCGCCGCCGCGTCGGCGATCGCGGTCGCCTGCGGGACCCCGACGCCGAGCACGCCGCGCGTCGTGCACGCCTGCCCGGGCCCGACGCCGACGAGCACGCCCTCGGCCCCGGTGCGCATCAGGTGCAGCGCCGTCTGGTACGAGGCGCAGCCGCCGACGATCGTCGGGATCGGCAGCGCGGAGATGAACTCCTTCAAGTTGAGCGCGTGGCCGTTCGAGGAGACGTGCTCCGCCGAGACGACCGTGCCCTGGATCACGAGCACGTCGAGCCCGGCCTCGAGCGCGAGCTCGTAGTGCTCGCGCACCTTCTGCGGCGTCAGCGCGCCGGCCGCGAGCACGCCCGCCGCCTTGATCTCCTCGATCCGCTGGGCGATCAGCTTCGGCTCGACCGGCCGCGCGTAGATCTCCTGCATCCCGCGCGTGGCCTGCTCCTTCGACAGCTTGGCGATCTTCTCGAGCTGCCGGTCGGCCTGCGGGTAGCGCGTGAAGATGCCCTCCAGGTTCAGCACCCCGAGCCCGCCCAGCTTGCCGAGCTCGATCGCGACCGCCGGCGAGACGACCCCGTCCATCGCCGACGCCAGCAGCGGCAGCTCGAGCAGATGTGGGCCGAGCTTCCAGCCGATGTCGACGTCCTGCGGGTCGCGCGTCCGCCTGGACGGCACGATCGCGATGTCGTCGAACCCGTACGCCTGCCGCGCCTTCTTGCCTCGCCCGATCTCGATCTCCACGACTACCTCCCCCGGATGCAGAAAGGCCCAGGCATCGTCGCGATCGCCTGGGCCGTAGATCCGTTCTCGCCGCCGTCTCTCAAGTGGACGGCAAGGGTAACACCGACGCGGGACGGCCTACCGTCGCCGAAGGTACGGAACGCAGAAGACGTTCGGGCAGTGCAGGCCCTTGACCTGGCCGCCGTCGACGTCGCGGTAGCTGATGAACGGGAGGCCGTCCGCGCCGACGGTGATCGACGTGCTCCAGCCGACCTGGCCCGGCGTGTCGACCGCGACCGACGTGGCGGCGTCGCAGAGCACGTCGGCGCAATGGGCGACCTTCAGGTCCTGCGTCCCCCCGGCGCCGTCGTAGTAGCTGATCACGCCGAGGCCGTCGACGCCGAGGGTGATCGCCGAGTACTCGCCCTTGATTCCCGCGTCGACCGTCTGCGGCGTCGCCGCCGAGCAGGCGACGTCGGAGCAGTGGGCGACGTTCAGGCCGCCGCCGACGCTGCGGTAGCTGATCAGGCCGAGCCCATCGGAGCCGACCGTCAACGAGGTGTAGAGGCCGACCGTGCCGGTGCTGTCGAGGGTCGTGGCGTTGACGCTCGCGCAGAGCACGTCGGCGCAGTGGGCGACCTTGAGGTCGGCGTTCGCGCTGTCGAAGTAACTGACCAGCGGCAGGCCGTCGGCACCGATTGCCAGCGAGGCGTAGGCGGTGGCGGTCGAGTCGATCGGGTTCGAGGTGGCGGCCGAGCAGCCAAAAGTCGAGCAGTGCGCGATGCGGAGCTGGCCGTTGTCCACGTACGCGATCAGGCCGAGGCCGTCCAGCCCGACGGTCGCCGAGGTGTAGTCCTGGACGACGGTGCCGTTCGAGACGATCGTCGCCGTCGTGGAGGTGGTGCAGGCGACGTTGGTGCAGTGGGCCGCCTTGAGCGCACCGTTGGTCGCGTCCACGTAGCCGATCAGGCCGAGCCCGTCCGAGCCGATCGTGACCGACGGGTGGCGGCCGACGTCGGCGACCGAGGCGTCGACGGTCGTGCCGGTCTTGCTCGAGCACGCCGCGTCGTTGCAGTGCACGACCACGAGGCTCTTCGACGAGTCGTCGAAGACCGCGACCAGCGGGAAGCCATCAGGGCCGGCCGTGCTGGAGGAGTGCGCACCGCCCACGTCGAGACTCACCGTCGCGACGGTCGCGCGGCCGAGGTTCAGCAGCCCGAAGCCGCCGGGCGGCCCGACCGGGCCCTGCACGCCGGTCGTCCCTTTCGGGCCGGTGGAGCCGGTCGCGCCCTTGAAGCCTCGCAGGCCCTGAATCCCCTGCGCGCCTTGCGGACCGGCCGATCCAGCCGGGCCGCGCGCGCCCTCGGGGCCGGCAGGGCCCGCCGGGCCTCGCACGGAGACCGGGAACACCGAGGCGGGGAACTTGCCGTTCTTGCCGAGCGGGAGCAGCTTGCCGGCCTTCGGCTTCTTCGAGACACCGATCCCGCCGACCTTGGCGGCGTTCTTCGCGAACAGCGCGACGCGAACCGCGCTTCCGGCGATCCCGTTGGGCGTGGCGCCGAGGACTGCGACCAGGAGGGCGGCCGCAGACAGCACCACAGGCAGGCGCTGACGTGTCATCGCCCGGGAGGTATCGGCCGCGGCTCGAGAGCGCTTTAGTTGCCGACGGGCTCGAGCTGCGCCACTTCGACCGAGCCGATCAGTCGGCCGGCCTCGCGCGGCTCGAACCTGCCGGCGCCGATCTCGAGCGTCGAGGCGGCTCCGGCGGCCACAGCGGCACGCAGCGCCTCCTCGTCCGAGCGGCCGTCGAGCCGAGCCGCGACGAAGGCTGCGAGCAGGACGTCGCCGGAGCCGACCGCCGAGACGGGATCGACCAGCGGCGCGGCCGCGCGGTAGCGGCTCGCGTGGCGCTCGCTGCGGAGCAGCGCCCAGCAGCCGGACTCGCGCGTGATCAGGACGTTCCGCGCCCCGAGCTCGGCGATCGTCTCGAGGCCGGTGAGGAAGTCGTCGTCGTCGTTGAACTCCTGGCCCACCAGCGCCTCGGCCTCGCGCTCGTTCGGCGAGACGAGCAGCGGCTCGGCCTGCACGCCCAGGCGGAGCGGCTCGCCCTCGGAGTCGAGCACGGTCTGCGCGCCGCGGCGGTTGAGCTCGCGCACGGCTTCGGCGTAGAAGCCGTCGTCGATCCCGCGCGGGAGCGAGCCCGAGAAGACGACGTACGCCGCGCCCTGGGAGAGGTAGACGAGCTTCTCGAGCAGCATCTCGAGCTCCTCGGGCGAGACGTGGGGGCCCCACTCGTTGACCTCGGTGTAGCTCCCGCCGGTCGGATCGACGATCGCGGTCGAGGTGCGCGACTCGTCTTCGATGCGGACGAAGTCGTTGAGGATCGCCTCGGCCGTCAGCTCCTCGACGATGCGCGTGCCGGTGCGGCCGCCGGCGAGGCCGGTGGCGACGACGGGCACGCCCAGCCGCTTCAGCGCCCGCGCGATGTTGATCCCCTTGCCGCCGGCGAGGGTCAGCCCGGCGCTCGCGCGGTGGCGCTGGCCGCGCTGGAAGTTCGGGACGGTCAGGGTGCGGTCGATCGCCGCGTTCATGGTCACCGTGACGATCAGGAGAACCACCCGGCCATGTGGTGCAGGGTACGTGTCGCGTACCAGCCGGCGCGGCCGGCGAGGCCGGGGCGCGAGACCGAGTGCGAGGCAACGAGTGGCACGACCCCGACGAGCTTGCCGCGCTGGTACACGCGGACCTGGCCGAGGGACTGTCCCCGGGACACGGGCAGCTCGGCCGTGTCCAGGGCGACGATCCGGCGGACGAGCGGGAAGTCGACCCGCAGCGAAGGCGTCAGCGAAGCAGCCGCGACGAGCGCGACCGGCTCGCGCCCGTAGCCGACGACCGCGCGGGCGTAGGCGTGGCCCTTGGTCACGACGCTCGCCGCGCGGTAGCGCGAGAAGCCCCAGTCGAGCAGCTCCGCCAGGTCGTCGTTCCGCACGCCGCGGTCCGGGCTGCCGAGCAGCGTCGCGTAGACGGTCACCGCCCCTCGGCGGGCGGCTGCGACCTCGTTCCAGCCGGCCGCCGAGGTGTGGCCGGTCTTGACGCCGAAGATGCCCGGGTAGCTCGAGAGCAGGTCGTTCCAGGTGTGCAGGCTGCGCCCGCCGGAGATCGTCGCCGCCCGCTGACGGACGATCTGCCGCACGAGCGGCCGGTGCATCAGGATCCGCGCGAGCAGCGTCACGTCGCGGGCGCTGGAGACGTGCCCGGCCGCGTCGAGCCCGTCGGGCCGGACGTAGTGCGTGTCGCGCAGGCCGAGCTCGCGCGCCCGCTGGTTCATCAGCGCGACAAAGCGCTCCTCGCTTCCCTTGCCCACGTAGTCGGCGAGCGCGTCGGCGGCGTCGTTCGCGCTCTGGATCAGCGCCGCCTCGAGCAGCTCGCGCACGGTCAGCCGCTCGCCGACGCGGAGGTTCACGCTCGACTCGCCGACGCCGGCGGCGCGCGCGCTGACGGTGACGACGTCGGAGGGCCGCGTCCGCTCGAGAGTCAGCAGTACGGTCATCAGCTTCGTAATGCTGGCAATCGGGACGCGCGCGCGGGCGTCGCGCGCGAGCAGCACCTCGCCTGTCGCGCCGTTCTCGACGACGTACGCACGGCCTATCACCTGCGGCGGAGCCGCAAGCACGGGAGCCGCAAGCGCGAGGGCCGCGGCGGCAAAGAGGAGACCCTTCAAGCGGGGCGGGAGTCTATTTGACCCGGACGCGCTGGCCGACGATCAGGTTCGTCGGCTCGATCCCGGGGTTCAGCGCCAGCAGCTGCTCGACGTTCGTGTCGAACTTGATCGCCACGTCGCTGAGCGTCTCGCCGGCCTTCAGGCGGTAGAAGCGGCGGCGCTTGACGGGGACCGGCGTCGTGGCGGGCCGGGTCGGCACGGTCTGCGTCGGCACGGAGGTGGTGGCGGCGGGGTCGCTCTGGAGCCCGGAGCGGACGAGCAGGACCGCAATCGTGACCGCGAGCAGGAAGGCGGCCGGCGCGCCGTAGCGCTTCGCCTGCCTTCGCCAACCGCGCTCCACCGGCTACCAGCCGGAGACGGCCCAGACCTCGCGCCGCAGCCGGGCGGCTTCGGCCGAGGCGGCCGCGCGCCAGTCCTCCTGGCCGTTGCGAAAGGCGTAGATCACGCTTCGCGAAGCAGTGACGAGCGCGCTGGCCGGGCCGCTCGTGAAGGCCCGGGCGAGGTCGGCCGGGGTCGCACCCTGGGCGCCGACCCCCGGCAGCAGCAGGATCGCCTGCGGCAGCAGCCGCCTTGCCTCGCCGACCGCGCGCGGATGGGTCGCGCCGACGACCGCCCCGACGGTCGACAGCCCGCGCTCGCCGACAAGCTCCTCCCCCAGCTCGTGTACCAGCAGGGCGACGTGGTGCCAGACCGGGTGGCCGTCGGAGAGCTTCAGGTCCTGGACGTCGGCGCCGCCCTCGTTCGAGGTCTTGACCACGCAGAAGATGCCGCCGCCGTGGCGCCGGCACGCGCCGAGGAACGGCTCGAGCGAGTCGCGGCCGAGGTACGGGTTGACGGTCATCGCGTCGGCGACGGGCCGGCCCTCGCCGCGCGGCTCGAGGTAGGCCGTCGCGTAGGCGCGGGCGGTCGAGCCGATGTCGCCGCGCTTCGCGTCCGCGAGCACGACCAGGCCGGCCGAGCGCGCGTAGGCGCAGACGTCCTCGAAGGCGCGGAGGCCGTCGGCGCCGAGCGCCTCGAAGAAGGCCAGCTGCGGCTTCACGCCGACGACGTGCGGCGCGACGGCGTCCACGATCCCGCAGCAGAAGCGGCCGCAGGCGTCGGCCGCCGCGTCGGGCGAGAGGTGCGCGTCGCCCGCCAGCTCGACCGGCAGCAGGTCGGGCCGCGGGTCGAGCCCGACCAGGAGCTGCGAGCGCTTCCGCTCGACCGCCTCGGCGAGACGGTCGGGAAAGAGCGCGGTCGCGACTGCAGGCTCTGCCCTCACCTGGCCCAGAGGCTAGCGGGAGCCTCGGCCGGGAAACGAGTGAGGGCCGCTTTCGCGGCCCTCACTGCAAACCTTCGGGAGCTTCGGGCTAGAACCCGCCGCCGCCGCCGCCGGCGCCGCCGGCCTTGACGGCGGTCTTCAGCGAGCTGCCTGCGGAGAACTTCGGGACGGTCGCTGCAGGGATCGTCACCTTCTCGGTCGGGTTGCGAGGGTTGACGCCCTGGCGCTCCTTGCGGAACTGGGTCGAGAACTTCCCGAAGCCGGTGAAGTTGACCTCGCCGCCGCTCTTCAGCGTGTCGGTGATCGAGTCGAGCACCGCATCCACCGCCTCGGCCGCGTCGCGCCTCGACAGGTTTGCCCTCTGGGCCACCTTGTCGACGAACTCTTGCTTCGTCACAGTCGCTCCTCTCTTCCCGGTTGCCTAGTTGGGATCACGGCGCAAGACCCTAGCAGGGTTCAGCTTTCGGCTCAACCATGCGGTTTTGCGGCGCTTTTGGACAGTTCTAGCAGCTCGGTCGGTCGGAAGAGCGCGCGCAGGCGCACGCCGACGCGCGCGAGAGCGTCCACTCCACCCTCCTCGCGGTCGACCACGCAGACCGCGGTTCCGACCTCGAGACCGGCTTCTCGCAGCGCCTCGACGGCCTCGATCGCGGCGCCGGCGGAGGTGACGACGTCCTCGACCAGACAGACGCGCTCGCCCGGCTCGAAGAAGCCCTCGAGCCTGTTCGCGGTGCCGTATTCCTTCGCCTCCTTGCGGACGATCAGGAACGGCAGGCTCGAGGAGAGCGAGGCCGCGGCCGCCAGCGCGACCGCGCCGAGCTCGGGGCCGGCGAGCCGCACGGCGTCCGGCTCGTGCTCGCGCAGGGTCTCCGCGATCAGCTCACCGAGCGGGCCGAGCAGCTCGGGCACCGTCTCGAAGCGGTACTTGTCGAGGTAGTACTGCGAGCGCCGTCCCGAGCGGAGCACGAAGTCGCCCTCGAGGTAAGCGTGGTCGGCAAGCGCGGCGCCGAGCTCGGCCCGGTCCACTAGCCGCGGGCCGCCGCGAGCAGCGCGCGCGCGTGAAGCAGAAGGGGCACGGCCTCGGGGGAGCCCTGCGTGACGGTCACCAGCGAGCCGTCGTCGAAGTAGAGCTCGACCCGGTCGCGGCTGCGCCCGGCGCGGCGCCGCAGCAGGACCGCGCCCGCGGCGGAGCCGATCGCTGCGCCGACGGCCAGGAGCCTACGCGCTCGCATCGGGCTTCTTCCGCGCTCTGGTCGTGCGCTTCGCGGGCGCGCGCCTCGTCCTGGGCTTCGGTTTCGGCTTCGGCTCGGCGAAGCTGCGCAAGGCGCTCTTCAGGTCGTAGAACACGAGCCCGGCCGTCGGCCCCGGGCCGGTCGTCGCCGCGATCAGGCGCTCCTCGTCGCGGACGACGAAGACGCTGCCGCCGGGGAGGACCGCGTCGAGCTGGACGAGCTCCTGCTCGCGCTGGGCGTCGGCCTGCCGGAAAAGCTCGAGCGCGGCGCGCGCGATGCGGCCGGCACGCTCGTCGTCGACGGTCGCGGCCTGCACGTTGCCCTCGCGGTCCAGCACGACCGCGGCCTCGATCTGCGTCGAGATCTCGGTCAGGTGAGCGAGCGGATCGGCGGCCTTCGACACGCAGTTGACGCTAACAGACACATACTCCGGCCTGATGCCGTCGCTGCCCCAGCCGCTCGGGAAGTTCTTCGACGACCGTGGCCCGCATCTCGCGGCGATGATCGCCTACTTCGCGCTGCTCTCGTTCGTGCCGCTGCTGTTCCTGCTGATCTCGGTGCTCTCGCTCGCCGGGCGGCCGGACGAGTCGAGTTACCTCGTGACGGAGCTGAAGCGCGCCTTCCCGGGCAGCTCGATCTCGAGCATCGTCCACACCGTGCGCGAGATCCAGAAGCATGCGACCGCGCTCGGGATCCTCGGCGCGGCGGGGCTGCTGTGGACGTCGCTCTCGCTCTTCAGCGTGCTCGAGTCGGCGTTCAACATCGTCTACGGGCAGCCGAACCGCTCCTTCCTGCGCGGCAAGCTGCTCGCGGTCGGCCTGATGCTGCTCTCGCTCGTGACGCTGTTCTTCGGGCTGCTGGCCGGCTCGTTCGGGTTCGACCTGCTCAAGCGCTATGCCGCCGGCGTCGCCGGCAACTCCTACGTCGCGTACGGGCTCTCGGTGGTCGTCTCGACGATCGCGGTCTTCGTCTTCCTGCTCGCGATCTACTACCTGCTGACGAACGTCGAGCACTCGTTCATGGACGTGCTGCCGGGCGCAGTCGTGGCCGCGGTGCTGCTGGAGGCGAGCTTCCAGGTGCTGCCGATCTACGTGCGCTTCTCGAACAACGTCGTCGCCCTGAAGGCCTTCGGCGGGCCCGCCCTGCTGCTCGTCTGGCTGTACGTGATGGCGAACGTGATCGTCTTCGGCGCCGAGGTGAACTGGCGCTACGCGGAGAAGCACCACCGGCCCACCGCCGACGAGCAAGAAGCCGCCGGCCTCGCCTAAACCGTCACCCCGGGGACTGTCCCTGTGTCTGTCCCTGTGTCTGTCCCTGGAGGTTCGCGGCGGCTTTGGCGCGGTGGGAGTTGCGCGACTTCCACTCGTTGCCCAACTCGGCCACGGTCGCGTCCTCGCCGGCCGGGAGGAAGACCGGGTCGTAGCCGAACCCCTCCGAGCCCCGCGGCTGCTCGGCGATGCGGCCCCTCAGCACGCCCGAGCCGCGGCGTTCCTCGCCGTCCGGGCCGATCAGGACGAGCTCGCAGACGTTGCGGGCGCGCCGGTCCTCGATGCCCTCGAGCTCGCGCAGCAGCCGCTCGATCGCCTCGCCGCCCTCCGCGCCGTAGCGCGCCGAGCGCACGCCCGGCGCGCCGCCGAGCGCCGCCACCTCGAGCCCGGAGTCCTCGCCGAGCATCCATGCGTCGGCAGGCCCGACCGAGCGCCCGTAGACCGCCTTGGCGCGGGCGTTCTCGTAGTAGCTGTCGCTGCCCTCCTCCGGGTAGCCCTCCGCCTCCAGCAGCTCGAGCTCCCAGCCGGGCAGCAGCGCCGAGAGCTCCCGCAGCTTGTTCCGGTTCTGGGAGCAGAGCCAGACGATCAATCGCTCCAGCGGACCTCCAGCACGTGCTCGAGCTGCGAGACCTGCGCCACGATCCCCGGCGCGTCCGCCTTCGGCGGGAGCGTCACGTCCACCAGCACGGTGCGGCGGTCGGCCTCGTGACCGACCTCGAGCGATTGCAGCCTGCCGCCGAGCGACTCGAGCTTCTCGATCAGCGGCGCCGGGCTCTCTCCGGCCGGCAGCTGCACGATCAGGCGGTCGGTCTCGGGCCGGATGCGGTTCACCACCCGGAAGGCGACGATCCGCAGCGGCCAGAGCGTGAAGAGCACGAGCGCCGTCGTGATCACCGCGGCCGAGAAGTACCCGGCGCCGGAGGCCATCCCGATTGCGGCGACCACCCAGAGGGTCGCGGCGGTCGTCAGCCCACGCACGGAGAGGCCCTGCCGGATGATCGCGCCGGCGCCGAGGAAGCCGACCCCGGTCACGATCTGCGCGGCGATCCGGGTCGGGTCGACGGAGCGGCCGCTGAACTCGCTGAAGCCGTAGGCCGAGACGAGCGTGAAGAGGCAGGAGCCGACCGAGACGAGCAGGTGCGTGCGGAAGCCCGCCTCGCGCTCACGCAGCTCCCGCTCGAGGCCGACCGCGCCGCCGAGGCCCGCGGCGACCGCCACGCGCCAAAGCTCCTCCGACCAGGTCAGCGACGGGAGCTCAAGCAGCAGCATCGAGCGCCGCCTCCTGCGCGGCCCGAATCTCCGCGATCCCCTTCGCGCCGAGATCGAGCAGCTCGTCGAGCTGCGCCCGGTCGAATGTCGCCCGCTCGGCCGTCGCCTGCACCTCGACCAGCCGCTCGGCTCCGGTCATGACGACGTTCAGGTCGACCTCCGCGCCGGAGTCCTCCACGTAGTCGAGGTCGAGCAGCAGCTCGCCGCCGACGATCCCGAGCGAGACGGCCGCGACCGACTCGGGCAGCGCACGCGAGAGGCCGGCCTTGCCGAGCGCCCGGGCGGCCGCGACCCAGGCGCCCGAGATCGCGGCGCAGCGCGTGCCGCCGTCGGCCTGAAGCACGTCGCAGTCGATCCACAGCGTCCGCTCGCCGAGCGCCTCGAAGTCGAGCACCGAGCGCAGCGCCCGCCCGATCAGCCGCTGGATCTCGACCGTGCGGCCCTTCTGCCTGCCGGCGCTCGCCTCCCGCTGCGTCCGGTCGCCGGTCGAGGCCGGCAGCAGCGAGTACTCGGCGGTCAGCCAGCCGCGGCCCTGGTCGCGCATCCAACGGGGCACGCCTTCGTCCAGCGAAGCCGTACAGAGGACCTTCGTCTTCCCCTGCGAGTAGAGCACCGCGCCCATTGGCTGCTCGAGGTAGTCGACCACGATCTCGACCGGGCGCAGCTCATCTCGACGCCGGCCCTCTCTCATACAACGACCAGGTCGGCGACGGCGACGTGCTCGACCTCGCCCAGCGGCAGCTGCAGGAAGCGCTCGCCGAGCGCGCGGAAGGCGGCCGGGTCGCCGGTGGTGAGGAAGCGGTACGAGCCCTCGCGGCCCTCCTCGTTCTCGATCCCCTTGCGCGCGAGCGTCTCGGCGACCTCGCGCGCGGTCTCCTCGGCCGAGAAGACGAGCGTCACGCCGCGGCCGAAGACGCGCTGGAAGATCGGCCGGATCAGCGGGTAGTGCGTGCAGCCGAGGATGACCGTGTCCACGCCCGCGTCCTTCAGCGGCGCCGCGTACTCGCGCACCGCCCCGGTCGTCTCGGCGGCGAACGGGTCGTCGCTCTCGATCAGCGGCACGAGGCGCGGGCACGCGACCGGGACGAGCTCGGCGCCCGCGTCGAGCGCGTGCACGAGCTCGACGTAGCGGCCGGCGTCGACCGTCGCCTGGGTGGCGAGCAGCCCGATCCGCCGATTGCGGGTTGCCTGCACGGCCGCGTGGGCCTCGGGCGTGATCACGCCGACGACCGGCACCTCGAGCTCTTCCTGCAGCTGCGGCAGCGCGGCCGAGGTGGCGGCGTTGCAGGCGACGAGCACGAGCTTCACGTCCTGCGCAGCGAGGTAGCCGGCGATCTCGCGCGCGAAGCCGCGGATCTCCTCCAGCGGCCGCGGCCCGTACGGCAGCCGCGCGTGGTCGCCGAGGTAGACGAAGTCCTCGTGCGGCATCGTCACCAGGCACTCGTGCAGGACGGTCAAGCCGCCCACGCCCGAGTCGAACACGCCGATCGGCCTGGGGTCCACGCGGCGATTCTAGGAGGGCTTACGGCCTGGCGCGGGCGCCCAGTCCGAAGAACTCGCGCGAGCTGTCCCTGCCGAGCAGCAGATAGAGGACGAGTGCGTTCGTCAGGGCGATCAGCAACGCGCCGCCGAAGACGGCCCCTCCCGAGCTGAACATGTAGATGACCGCGCCGACCAGCCCGATCACGGAGAGCGCGACCGTCACGTAGTACCCGAACCGGCTTCCTCGCAGGAGCAGGATCGAGGCGATCAGGAAGACGATCCCGAAGACGAGGGCTCCCACCCCGAAGGAGTCGTCCACCGAGCTCGCTATGGCGATCCCAAGCACACCGTAGAACCCCTCGAAGAGCGCCTTGGCGATGCCGATCATCCCCGCCAGGGCGACGGGGAAAGGCGTGTCTCTCGATTCGAAGTCCAGCGGTTCGCTCATGGCACCTCTTCCTGGTCCGGACCGCGCCAGTATCTCCGGTCCCGGCGCTCCGGCCAAGTGCGCTCGATCGAGCGGTACGCTGTCGTGCGCTTTGGCTCGGAGGGTCGCGCTCACCGTCTTCGTCTCGCTCGTCGCGCTCTGCGCGGCCGGGCGCGCGTCCGCGAGCCAGCAGGAGCTGACGCTACGCATGGACGACGGCGTCGACCTCGCCGCCACGCTGTACGAGCCGAGCGCGGTGCCGCCTCCCGCCGGCTACCCGGCGATCGTGCTCTTCCACGGGCTGGGCGGGAAGCGGCAGGACCTGGCGGCGGTCGCGCAGCAGTTCGACGCAGATTTTGCCGTGCTCGCCTTCGACCTGCGCGGCCACGGCCAGTCCGGCGGGCTCGTCTCGATCGACGGGCCGCGGGAGATCGCCGATACGCGCGAGGTCTTCAACCAGCTCGCCGCCCGGCCCGAGATCGACAAGACGCGAATCGGCGCCTGGGGAATGTCGCTCGGCGGCGGCGCGGTGCTGCGCTCGCTCGTCGAAGGCGTGCTGTGGGCGGCCGTCGAGACCGCCGAGACGTGGACCGACCTCTTCACCGCGCTCGCCCCGCAGAACCTGGCCAAGTCGGGCGCGATCTTCCAGTTCCTGAGCTCGGTGCCCACCGAGCGGCTCGACCCGTCCGTGCTCGCAATCCGCGACGACGCGCTCGCCAGCAAGAACCTGGCCGTCCTGCGCGCCTGGACCGACACCCGTTCCAGCCTGAAGCTGCTGAAGACCGTGAAGACGCCGGTCTTCATGTTCCAGGGCCGCCGCGACTTCGCCTTCGACATCGCCCAGGCCAAGGCCGGCTACGCGCAGCTGAAGGGGCCGAGGCGGCTCTACATCGGCGACTTCGGGCACGCGCCCTCGACCTTCCCCGGGCCGGATTTCGTGCCGATGACGAAGCTCGGTCTGGCCTGGTTCACGCGTTACCTCGGCGGCCTATCGACGACGATCGCGCCGGTCAGCCTCGCGCCCAGCCCCTGGCGCGGGAAGCTGCGCAGCTTCGCCAGGCTGCCCGCCACGCGGCGGCTGACAATCGCCTTGCCCGGCAACGATCACCTCGCCGGCGCGGGCCGGGCGCAGCGCACGAGCGGCCGCTTCACCGGCAAGGCCGAGACGTTCGGGTCCGCGACCGTGCGGCTGACCGCCCGCCTGACCGGCGGTTGGTCGCGCCTGGTCGCCGTGCTGACCGCCGAGCCGCGCAAGGGCCCGGTGACCGTCGTCAGCGAGGGCGGCGTCAACACCGCCGGCCTGAAAGGTACGCGCAAGCTGACGATCCGCCTGCTCGACACGGCGACCCTGATCCCGCGTGGCGCGCGGCTGACGCTGACGCTGGCCTCGAGCTCGGTCGCGCAGAACCCGGGCAACCTGCTCTACCTGAACCTGCCGATGCCGAGGACCTCCCGCATCGCGCTCGGCCCCGCCAAGCTGACGCTGCCGATCCTGCGCAAGCCGGTCTCGCGGTGAAGATCGTCGCACTCGCCCTGCTCGCCACCGGCGCGCTCTCGCTGCCGTCCAGCACGCCGGGCGTGACCTCGACCGAGATCCTGATCGGCGGCACCGTCCCGCTGAGCGGCCCCGCCTCGGCCTTCGGCACCGTCGGCCCGGGCGCGAACGCCTACTTCAAGTACGTCAACGCGCACGGCGGCGTCTTCGGGCGCAAGATCCGCTACCTCTGGCGCGACGACGGCTACGACCCGTCGCGGACGATCGACCAGACCCGCGAGCTCGTCCAGCAGGACAAGGTCTTCGCGATCTTCAACACGGTCGGGACCGAGCACAACCTCGCCATCCGCGCCTACCTGAACGCGGTCAAGGTGCCGCAGATCTTCGGCGGCACCGGCGCGAGCGTGATCGCCCGCGGCCACAAGAACTTCCCCTGGACGATGGGCTACCTGCCGAGCTTCGAGGGCGAGGGCGCGATCTACGGCCGCTACCTCGTCCAGCACCGGCCGAAGGCGCGGATCGCGGTGCTCTACGAGAACAGCGACTACGGCAAGGACCTGCTGCACGGGCTACAACGCGGGCTCGGCAAGCGGGCGTCACGGATCGTGGCCAAGCAGAGCTACGAAGTGACCGACACCGACGTCAACTCGCAGATCGCGAAGCTGCGCCGCTCGAAGGCCGACACCTTGATGCTCTTCGCGCTGCCGTACCAGACGATCCAGTCCTTCGTCTACGCCTACAAGCTGAAGTGGCGGCCGCAGTTCTTCGTCAGCGCCGTCTCGATCGAGCCTTCGATCATGGCCGTGGCCCGCCAGGGCACGAACGGCAAGGAGACGGACAACGCGCTCAGCGTCGCCTTCGTCAAGGACCCGACCTCGCCGGCCTGGCGCAAGGACAAGGCGGTCGCGCTCTACAGGTCGATCATGAAGCGCTACTTCCCGGGCGGGAGGGTCTCGGACGTCTACAACTGGTACGGGATGACGGTCGCGTTCTCGCTGGTAGACGCGCTCAAGCACGCCGGCCGCAACCCGACCCGGGACAGCCTGCGCCGCGCGATGACGCACATGGACGAGCGCAACAACCCGTTCCTCCTTCCTGGCATCGCGGTCAAGACGAGCCCGACCAACTACTTCCCGATCGCCAAGGCCCGGATGATCGGCTACCGCAAGAACCTGTGGGTGCTGTTCGGCCCGCTGGTCAACGCCCGTTAGGCGGTGTTAACTATCTCGGTGCGCGCGACGTCTCATTCCACGTCACCCAGGGGACCACGAGAAAGAAGGGGCTACATGAAGAAGTCAATCCGCCTGGCACTGCTCAGCGGTGCCTGCTTCCTCGGGCTCGCGGTCGCGGCACCCGCGTTCTCCGCGTACGACCCGGAGCTGATCATGGAGCAGACGAGCTACAAGCTCGGCGGCGCCACGACGGCCGACGTGTTCGTCTCGATCGACCCGGACGCCGATCCGACCGCCCAGCTGCGGATCTTCTCGCCGGTCGGCTACAACGCCAACCTGACGGCGGCGCCCGGCACGGAGATCGGCAACGTCGTCGCCCGCGTGAAGGCGAAGGCGCTCGGCGGCGCACGGCTCACGCTCGCCGGCAAGGTGCTGGTGGCCGACCCGACCAACCCGACCATCCAGGCCGCGGCCACGCAGTGCACGGGGAAGACCACGCACACCTCGATCTGGGTCCTGAACACGAGCCTGCAGGGCCAGACGGTTGCGATCCCGGTCTTCGTCGACCAGGTCGGGCCGCTCGTCGTGCAGACGGTCTGCCTCCCCTCGCCGGACATTCCCGAGGCGATGGGCGGGGCGAAGTTCGGCGCGCAGCTGTTCGCGGCCGACTTTACGATCAAGAACGTGTTCACCAACGCCGGCACGAACGGCGACTACGAGTGGGCCGGCATCTTCACGCCGTACACGCCGGGCACGGCCAACCCGAACCCTGCCGGCACGCTCGAGGCTCGCACGCTCGTGGGCCTGCCCTCGTCGCTCACGCTCAAGCGCGTCGCGGCGAAGCGGGGGTTCAAGCTCGTCGGCCAGCTGAAGGTCGCCGGCGTCGACCCGAAGGGCGTCAAGCTCGACCTCTACGGGGGCAAGAAGCCGGCTCCGGCTCCGAACGCCGTCTCCGGCGGGACCGGCAAGCGCGCCGCCTCCAGCGCCAAGCTGCCGTCGAGCGGCAAGTACACGATGGCCAGGCGGAACGTGAAGTTCAAGACCTTCTTCCAGACGAGGTTCGAGAACTACACGACTGCCTGCACCGGGCCGTCGCCCTCAGGCCTCCCGGTTCCGTGTCACCACGAGCGCATCGCCGCGGTGACGAGCAACCAGGTCAAGGTCCTGAAGCCGAAGCCCAAGAAAAAGAAGAAGAAGAAGCACTAGTTCGCGTGCGCGAGCGGGGCCGTCTTCGGGGGCCCCGCTCAGCGCTCTGCAGGCAGGTCGTCGTGGCGCGACCACTCGTGCCAGGAGCCCGGGTAGTTGCGCGCGTCGTAGCCGGCGGCCCTGAGCGCGAGCGCGGCGAGGGCCGAGCGCGAACCGGAGTGGCAGTAGGCGACGATCGCGGCGCCCTCCGGTAGCCCGGCGAGCTCGCGGATCCCCCACGGCTCGTGCGGCCGGCCCGGCCCGGCGAACAGGCGCTCGACCTCGAGGTGCCGCGCGCCGGGGATATGGCCCTGGCGCGGGTCGCACGGATAGCCGCCGCGCCCGCGGAACTCGTCCTCGCTGCGGACGTCGAGGATCGTCAGCTCCGGATCCTCCAGCCGCTCGCGCAGCTCTTCCCAGGTCGGCACGGCCCCGAGGCGCGGCTCGAGCGCAGTCTTGGTCTTCTGCAGCTCGACGGCGCCCTGCTCGAGCTCGTCGGGCCACGCCGCGATCCCGCCCGCGAGCACGGCGACCCGCGGGTGGCCGGCGACGAGGGCGGCCTGAGCCGAGGCGGCGGCGCCGACGCAGTCGCCGCGGTCGTAGAGCACGAGCCGCTCCCGGCCGGTGACGCCGTGGCGGCCGAGCCGCCGCTGCACCTCGACCGCGAACTCCTGCACGGTCTCGCGAGTCGCCAGCGGCGGAGGCGAGCCGAGCACGAGTGGGATCGAGCCCGGTAGATGGCCGCGCTGGTGCGCGTTCGGCCCGCGGACGTCGCCGAGCACGAGGTCCTCTTCGCCCAGGTGCTCCTGCACCCAGGCCGCGTCGACGAGCGGCGGCAGCTCAGGCATCGGCGAGGAAGCCGGCCAGCGCCGCGTTGAACTCGTCCGGCTGCTCGAGGTTCGGCAGGTGGCGCGCGCCCGCGAACACCCTGAAGCGCCCGTGGGGCGCGGTGTGCGCCTGCTGCTGGGCCTCCTCCGGCGGGAAGAACAGGTCGCCGTCACCGACGGCGACGAGCACCGGGCTCGGGAAGTTCGCCAGCGTGCCGGAGCGGTCGTCGCGGTCGCGGATCGCCTCGAGCGCCTCGACGAGCTCCTCGGTCGAGCGGTCGAGCGCCTGTGCCTGGACGAGGTCGACGGCTTCGGGCCTCGCGTCCTCGAGCAGCAGCCTCGTGCGCTGGTTGTCCCACAGCGCCTGCGCACCGCCGTCCTCGATCAGCGCCTTCGTGTCGGCGCGGCCCGCTCGCCGCTCCGGCGAGTCCGCGTCGGCACGGGCGCCGACGAGCGCGAGCGCCCGGATGCGAGAAGGCTGCCGGTGCGCCATCGCCAGTGCGGTGTAGCCGCCCAACGAGGCGCCCACGAGCGCGAGCTCGCCGTCGACCTCGGCGAGCACCGAGAGCGCGTAGTGGTCGATCGTCTTCCCGCGCCCGTAGAGCCGGGGCGACACGACCTCGTAGTCGCGCAGCGCCTCGAGCTGCGGCTCCCACATCCGCTCGTCCAGCGGATACGCGTGGAGCAGCACGATCCTCACAGCGCGGCGATGACGTTGCGCTCGGCGGCGACCCCGGGCCGCTCGGAGCAGCGCTCGAGCCAGTCCGCCGTCGCGGGGCCGAGCTCGAGGCCGAAGCGCTCGAGCCCGCGCAGGATCCACGGCAGGTAGCCGATGTCGGCGAGGCCGAACGCGCGGCCGCTCAGGTAGGGCCGCGCCTCGAGCGCGCGCTCCAGGTCGGTGAGCCGCGCGTCGAGCTGCTCACGACCGTCACCGCGCCGTGCCGCGTAGTAGGCGTCGCCGAGCCGGTCGTCGAAGCGGTGCAGCCACAGCCGCGCGAGCGCCCGCTCGGCCGGATCTGCCGGCCACAGCGCCGGCTCCGGGTAGCGCTCCTCGAGGTACTCCATGATCACCTCGGACTCCGGCACCACGAGCCCCTCGTCCTCCTCGTACACCGGCACGCGGCCGGTCGCATTCTTCTCGTACATCCAGGCCGGCCGGTCGTCGAGGTCGATCTCGACGGCGTCGTAGGCAATCCCTTTCTCGGCGAGCACGATCCGGGCGCGGGCCGCGTAGGGACAGCGGTCGGCGGTGTAGAGCGTCGGCACGGCGTGAATCTACCCGCGCCCCGCGCCGTCGAGGCCGAGCACGTCCGCGAGCTGTTGCAGGAGCTCGTCCGCGGGAGGGAGCTCGTCCGGCGAGGAGGCCCTCCGCGCGACCGCCCGCACGCGCGCCGGCTCGGCGCCGGTGAGGCGCGAGACAACCGTCGGGTTCGCGCCGAGGGCGACCACGTCGCCGGGCGGCAGCGGCCCGAAGTGCTCCGGCAGCGACTGGTACTCGTCGACCACGCTCCCGCGCTCGTAGAGGACGTAGCGGACGACCACGCCGTCGTCGACGCTGAGCGCGCAGACCACGGCCGCAGTCGCGTTCGAGAGCTCCGAGGCGAGCCGCTCGCGCGAGCGGCGGTCCCGGTCGACGAGCTCGGCGTAGACCGCGACCCAGCCGTTGCGCGGCCCTTCGACGCGCGGGTCCGAGCCGCCGAGCCGAGGCAGGTACTTGTCGACCTGGGCCCGGACGATGTCGAGGTCGTCGCTCTGGACGTGCAGCGAGGCGTACGACTCGCCCGCCTGGCCGTGCTGCTCGAGGCGCGCGATCGGGACCGTCAAGCGCTGGGACCACTCGGTAAAGCCGAGCCGCCGCCAGGCCTCCCTGCCGGCCTCGTTGCGGGTGGCGACGTCGAGGGTCAGGTGCTCGATCCCCTGCGCGCGGGCGCGCTCGCCGAACGCGGCGAGCAGCGCCTTGGCCACGCCCCGCCGGCGGCGCTCGGGCACCACGTAGACGATGTTCACGTGCGCGTAGCCATGGGGGTCGAGCTCGCCGAACGCGTAGCCGACCGGCTCGCCCTCGTCCTCGGCCAGCAGTACGAGCTTGCCCTCGAACATGCCCGCCGTGAGCTCCGGCGGGCGCCAGGGCCGGTCCCAGTTCTCGGCCCAGATCGCGCGCGTGAACTCGAGCAGCGTCGGTTCGTCGGCAGCGGTCGCTTCGCGGACGTTCATCCGACGGCCAGCCTAGCCCCCGTCAACAGGTAGTGAGCGGACAGGTTCTGGAACGGCTCGAAGCGCTCGCGGGCCGCCTCGAGATCGGTCACGTCCGGGTAGAACGCGCGCACGGCCTTCTCGAGCGCGACGTCGCCGACCGGCCACGCGCGCGGGCGCGCGAGGTGCCTGGCAAGGAACCACTCGGCCGTCCAGTCGCCGAGCCCGCGGATCGAGACGAGCCGCCTCTTGACCTCGTCGTCCGGCAGCGAGGCGAGCTCGTCCAGGTCGACCGGCTCCTGCGCGAGGCCGAGCACGTACTCCGCCTTGCGGTTCGAGAAGCCGAGCGCGGTCAGGTCTTCGTGCGTGGCCTCGCGCAGCCGCTCGGCCGGCGGGAACGCGTACGCCTGGCCGACGCGCCGGCCGAAGCGCTCGATCAACCGGTTACGGATCGCGAAGGCGGCGAGGAGCGAGACCTGCTGCGCGGTGATCGAGGTGACCAGCGTCTCGAACGGATCGGGCGCGAGCGGCGGCCGGAAGCCGGAGAGCGTCCGGGTCAGCCGCGCCAGCACCGGGTCGTGCTGCGCCCAGGCGTAGAAGCCCTCGAGGTCGAACGGCGCGCCGAGCAGCGTCAGGGCGACCCGGCGCGTCTCGCGGTCGAGCGGCTCGACGTCCGCGCCGCCCGGGGCCGGCTCGATCCGCAGCTCGCGAGCGCCGACCACGCGGTGCAGGCGGCCTTCGATCCACAGATTCGCGAGGTCCGGCCCGAAGGCACGGAAGCGTTCCGTCGAGAGCTCGAAGTCGAACGGCTCCGGCAGGCGGAGCAGGGTCACGCGAGCGCGCGGAAGTCGGTCAGCGGCTCGAAGGCCACACCGCGCTCGTCCAGAAAGCGTGCGAGGCTCCCCGTCGCGTAGACGCGGTCGGCCGCGAGCGCCGCGCAGTAGTCGGAGTGGCCGTCGCCGGCGTAGGCGACCTCGCCCGCCGGCAGGTCGCCGCGCTTGCATGGCTCGCCGCAGACCTCGCAGGTCTCGGCCACCCGGAAGCGCACGCGCCAGCCATCGGTCCGCGCGTCGACGCGGTTGGCCCGCAGCTCGACGGCGTCGAGCACGCCCTCGCGCTGGAGCACCGGCTCGATCAGCTCGTGGAAGCCGGACGAGACGACGAGCGGGTGCCGCGCGCGGGCGAGCTCGGCGAACCCGGGCCGCACCCGCGCATGCTCGACCACGTACGCGATCACCTCGTCGAGCGAGGCGGTGACCGTCGCGAACTCAGCCGAGATCACGTCGTTGAGTGTCATCCGGCCGGTCTCGAGCTCGTGCTCCGCGCGCTCGTACACCTCGGCAACGCCGAACTCCGAGAGCACCAGGTCGAGCGTGTCCCGCTCAGTGACCGTGCCGTCCCAGTCGAGGACTAGAAGTGGGAAGTGACCCCCGCTGGATCCTCGTCGGCGTCGCCCGCTGCCGGCGCGCGCTCCTCGAGCCAGGAGTAGGCGTACTCGCCGTCGTCGAGGCCCTTCGCGAGCTTCGTCAGCCGCAGCGGATGGAAGGTGTCGCACATCACGGCCAGCTCATGCGTCTCGGTCTGGCCGATCGACTTCTCCGCCAGGCCCGGGTGCGGCCCGTGCGGGATGCCGGACGGATGGAGCGTCACGGAGCCGACTTCGATCCCGCGCCTGGAGCCGAAGTTCCCGGAGACGTAATAGATCATCTCCTCCGAGTTCAGGTTCGAGTGGTGGTACGGGATCGGGATCGCCAGCGGGTCGAAGTCGAGCTTTCGCGGGCAGAACGAGCAGATCACGAAGTTGCGGCCCTCGAAGGTCTGATGCGAGGGGGGCGGCATGTGGATGCGCCCGGTGATCGGCTCGAAGTCGTGGATCGAGAACGTCCACGGGTAGACGTAGCCGTCCCAGCCGACCACGTCGAACGGGTGGTAGTCGAGCTGGTAGGTCTGGTAGCCGTCGCGGATCCGGACCTTGACGTTGAACTCGCCGCGGTCGCGGTGCGTCCGGAGCTCGGTAGGCGGGTGGATGTCGCGGTGGTAGAAGGGCGCGTGCTCGAGCAGCTGCCCGTAGTCGTTGCGGTAACGGCGCGGGATCTCGATCAGGCCGGGTGACTCGAAGACGAGGTAGCGCTGCTCGCTCTCGGGCCGGAAGCGGTAGGTCGTGCCGCGCGGGACGACGACGTAGTCGCCCTCCTTGTACGGCAGCTCGCCGAAGATCGTCTCGAGCGTGCCCGACCCCTCGTGGACGAAGATCACCTCGTCGCCCTCGCCGTTGCGGAAGAAGTAGTCCATCTCGGCGTCCGGGCGGCAGAGCGAGATCTCGACGTCCTGGTTCCACATCAGCAGGCGCCGGCCGCTGATCGCGTCGCCTTCCGGGTCGAGCCCCATCGTCGCGAAGTGCCGGTGCTGGTGCCCGTCCGGCACCCACTCGTCGCGCTCGATCGGCTCGAACTCGTCGACCTTCGTCACGCGGCAGGGCGAGGTCAGGTGGTAGAGGATCGACTCGTTCCCCGAGAAGCCCTCGAGGCCCATCACCTCTTCGGTCAGCAACGTCCCGTTGTCGCGGAACTGGATGTGCCGCTTCCGCGGGACCTCGCCTCTGACCTGGTACGTGGGCACGCGCGAAGGATAGTCAGGCTGTTGCGAGGTCGGCGAGGCGCTCGCCGATCGCGGGCGCGAACTTGAAGCCGTGGCCCGAGCAGGGCGAGCCGACGACGACCCGGCCGCGCCGCTCGAGGATGAAGCTCTCGTCAGCCGTCGTCGTGTACATGCACGTCTCGGCGCCGACCGGCTCGGGGTCGGCCAGCCGGTACGTCGCGTTCGCCCAGGCGGCGATCCGCTCGATCAGCTCCGGCTCGGGCTCGCCTAGGACGTTGGCGGCGGCCTCGGGGCCGGCGTGGTGCGCACCCACCTTGAGCCCGTGCTTCGGGTCGTGCAGCGAGTACATCTCGTGCGTGTGCCGGCCGGGCTTGAACGAGACGACGGAGGGGACCGGGCGGCCGCTCTCGGGCCGGAAGTAGGCGAGCGTCTCGCGCGTGACCTTGACCGGCAGCGGCTCGTCGAGCAGCTCGTTCACCCACGGGCCGGCGGTGACGACCACCGCGTCGGCGTCGAGCTCGTCCGGCCGGACGCGGGAGTCCTCGCGCACGTCGAGGCCCTGCGCGAAGGCGGCGAGCGCCCTGTCCGCGCGAACGATCCCGGCCTCGGGCTGGACGACGACGAACGAGCCGTCGGGGACGCGGATCGGGTAGCGCTCCTCTGCCTCGGCGCGCTCGAGCCGCTCCCAGGTGACGCCGCAGCGCTCGAGCGTCTGGGCCGTGCTCTCCTCGAGGGTCTGCACGACCTCGACCAGGCCGTTCAGCTCGAGCACGGTCTCGCCCGTCTCGGCCTCGAGCTCGCGCCAGAGGTCGAGCGACTCCTGCGCCAGGCGCACGTACTCGTCCTCGGCGTAGGCAAGCCGGAAGATGCGCGAGCGCCCGTGGCTGGAGCCACGGGCGTGGCCGACCCGGAACTGCTCGTAGACGACGGGCTCGTGGCCGCGGCGGCGAAGCGCCCAGCCGGTGGCGAGACCCATCACGCCGCCCCCGATGACCGCCACCTTCATCGTGAGCCGATCGTATTGCGCAGGACGCCGATGCCGTCCACTTCGAGCTCGACCTCGTCGCCGGGCTGCAGCCAGCGCTCGTCGCCGTGCTCGAGGATGCAGCCGGTGCCGACCGTGCCCGAGCCGATCACGTCGCCGGGGCGCAGCACCGTGTTGCGCGCCGCGTGGCCGAGGATCGACTCCCACGAGTGGTAGATGTCACCGAGGTTCCCGCGCGAGCGCTCCTCGCCGTTGACGCGCGCGACCATCTCCAGGCGCAGGTCGCCGAGCTCGTCGGGCGTGACCAGGACGGGCCCGAGCGAGGTGGCGAAGTCCTTGCCCTTCGCCGGGCCGAGGCCGACCTTCATCTCCTTGCGCTGCAGATCGCGCGCCGACCAGTCGTTCATGATCGTGAAGCCGCCGATCTGGTCGCCCGCGCCGATCACCGCGGCCACCTCGAGCTCGTAGTCCAGCGCTTGCGAGCCCTCGGGATACGGGATCACGTCGTCGGGCCCGTAGATCGCGGCCGGGTTGGAGAAGTAGAAGACCGGGAGCTCGTACCACTCGGGCACGACCTCGCCCCGGCCGGTGACGGCGCGCGCGTTGCGGACGTGCTCCTCGAAGGCGTAGAAGTCGCGCACCGACGGCGGGCGCTGAACCGGGGCGAGCAAGCGCACCTCGTCGAGCGCGTACTCGGCGTGCTCGCGCGCGTTGCCGCCGCCGGTGAAGTACGACTCGAGCGTCTGCGCCGCCAGCTGGATCACGCGGTCGCCCTCGATCCTCCCCGGCCAGCCGCGGACCTCGTGCTCCAACGGTGTGAACATGCACAGCTTCATCAGGGCTCGGTGTGCACGATCACGTCGCTGATCTCGGGCCGCTCGCGGCGGATGCGCTCCTCGACCTCGCTCGCGCGCGCGTGAGCCTCTGCCAGCGAGGTGCCGGGGTCGAGCCTGAGCGTCAGGTAGGCGAGCAGCCCGTCGTCTGTGCGCAGGAAGCGCAGCTCGCGTGGCGCCTGGCCGGTCTGCTCGCGCACGATCCGCTCGACGAGGCCGCGGTCGCCGCTCACGCTCTCGCCCTCGGCAGCCTCGGCCAGCGGCTCGAGGTGCGTCTGCACGGAGTCCACCTCCGGCACGGACTCGACGATCGCCCGCTCGACCTCGGAGGCGATCTCGTGCGCGTCCTCGAGCGGCAGCTCGCCCGGAAGCTTGAGGTGGAGCGAGACCTCGGTCGAGCCGCCGACCCGCAGCACGGTCAGGTTGTGGATCTCGCGCACGCGCGGGACCCGCTGCGCCGCGGCCAGGGCGCGCTCGCGCAGAGCCGCCTCGTCCTGCTGCGGCTCGACGTGGACGACGACGTCGCTGTCCGGCAGTGCGCCATGGACGGCGTCCTCGACCGCGTCCGCGGCCGCGTGGCCCTGGCCGACCGCGGCGCCGGGCGGCACGCCGATCACCACGTCCGCGAACTGCCGGCCCGCCGCCTGCCGCATCCGCAGGCGGCGCAGCTCGATTCCCGGGAGCGCCCCGATCGCCGCCAGCGCGGCCTCCTGCGCGTCGGGTGGCACGCGGTCCATCAGCACGTCGACGTTGACGCGCATCAGCCGTCCGGCCGCGAGGAGCACGAGCCCGGCCACGAACAGCGCGGCCGCCGAGTCGGCCCAGTGGTAGCCGGCCCGCGCTGCGACGAGGCCGAGCAGCACCGCGGTCGAGCCGGCGAAGTCGCTGGCGAAGTGGAGCGCGTTCGCCTGGAGCGCCGGGCTTCGATAACGGCGCCCTGTGCGATACGAGATGTAGGCGCGGCCGGCGTCGACGAGCATCACCGCCCCGATCACGAGCAAGGCCCAGCCGTGGGGCTCGACCTGGCCTTCCGCGAGCCCGAGCAGGCGCCAGAGCGCGCGCCAGGCGATCAGGAGGCTCACCACGACCAGGATCGCGGCCTCGGCGAGCGCTGCGAGGTGCTCGGCCTTGCCGTGGCCGTAGGCGTGGCCGGTGTCGGCCGGGCGGCCGGCGACGCCGAGCGCGACGAAGGTCAGGATCGCCGCGATCAGGTCGGTGCCCGAGTGCGCCGCCTCGGAGAGCAGGCCGAGGCTGTTGGTGGCGATCCCGGAGACGAGCTTGACCGCGATCAGCAGGCAAGCGGCGACGATCGAGACGAGCGCGGTGCGGCGCTGGGGGCTCACGACGCCGAAGGATCACACACCAATAGGAAGGGCCCGCCGGAGCGGGCCCTTCGGTGGCGATACGAGGTGAGGTGTTACGCGTTGGCGATGTCGCCGCGGAAGCGCTCCTTCAGGAACGTCCCTGCGCCGTGGCCCTTGTCGAACCAGTGGCGGTACTTGAGCCCCTGGTGCTTGAAGCCGCTGTACTCGAAGTCGAACTTGCAGGCCTTCGAGTTCTCGAAGCACGAGAACGTCGCGCTCGGGCCGAAGAACGTCGCGATCCAGACGTCCGTGAAGCCGCAGTCGGCCGGGCAGGTCGCGTTCGGGTCGAACGTGCCGCCCGTGACCTTGCCGCGCAGGTAGCCGTGGAAGCGGCCCTTCTTGCCGGCGAGGACGGTCGCGCCATGATGCTTCGTCGTCTCGCAGGCGCCCGGGCTCTGGCCGGCGTTCGTCTCGAACGTGCCGCGATCCCTGCGCAGGAGCGTGTACGAGCCGTCACGGTTCTTGTGCACCGTGAAGCTCCGCTTCTCGGTGTCGACGGCCCACGCGTTCCCGCACGAGCCGTGGTCGTCGGTGACCACGTCGTACGGGCCGAACTTGCCGTGCTTGCCGTGGCCTGGGCCCTTGCCGTGGCCGGGATCCGCGAAGCCGGTCGCCGCGAAGGCGAAGGCGGCCACGAGAAGGCCCGGCAGAATCCAGCGCTTCTTCATCTCAGTTTGCCTCCTGGTTTTCGTTGCTTGCACCCAGAAGATCCCGGAACCAAGCCGTTCTTGCGCTCTGCCAGCTAGCCTCCGGCCCATGCGCTGGGACGAGTTTGCAGCAGCCGCCCGCGAGCTGGCCGCGCTCGGCGAGGAGCGGCTGCGCGGCCGCGAGCTCTGCCTCGTCGGGACCCTGCGGGCCAACGGCTGGCCGCGGATCAGCCCGGTCGAGCCCGAGTTCGTGGACGGTGAGCTGATGCTGGGGATGATGTGGCGCTCGCCGAAGGCGCTCGACCTGTTGCGCGACCCGCGGCTCGTCGTCCACAGCGTCGTCTCGCGCCGCGAGGGCGACGAGGGCGACTTCAAGCTCTACGGCCGCGCGGCACCCGTCGAGCAGGGCGACCGCCGCGCGCGTTACCGGGAGACGGTCAAGGCGCGGATCGACTGGGAGCCCGAGGAGCCGAACTACCACGTCTTCGCGGTCGACATCGACTCGGCCGGCTTCGTCGAGTTCGCGCCGGCGCGCTACGGGCTTGCCTGGGATCCCGAACGCGGGCTCCGTCGCTGGGAACAGCGCGAGTCGTAGCCGTGGCCGGCGACCGCTGGTGGCGCGGCTTCGACGCTGTGCTCCTCCGCGCCCTGGCTCCGGGCTCGCGAGTGCTCGACGTCGGCTGCGGCGACGGCAGGCTCGTCGACCGCCTAGCCGCGCAGGGGCTTGACGCGGTGGGCGTCGATCCGAACGCCCCAGCGTCTCCGCGGCTGATCCGCGAGCGGATCGAGGACGCGGGCTCGATCGGCCGCTTCGACGCAGCCTGTGCGGTGATGGCGCTTCACCACGCCGAGCTCGAATCGGTGCTCGCGGCGATCGAGCGCCTGCTCCGGCCGGGCGGCCGGCTGTTCGTCGACGAGTTCTCCTGGGAGGCCTACGACGAGCGCGCGTCGGAGTGGGTGGCCGCGCACGGCGAGCCCCGCCCGGTCGGAGAGTGGCGAGCAGAGCACGGCGATCTCCATCGGGGCGAACGGGTCCGCGAGGCACTCGACGCGGCCTTCGACCGCCTCAGCGTCACAAAACGTCCCTACCTGGCGCGGATGCTCGGCGAGGACGGCCTGCAGCGAGACGAGCAGCGGCTGATCGACGCGGGCGCGCTGCCCGCGATCGGCTGGTGGTACTGCGGGGTCGCGAAGCCTTAGAGGTTGCCGCGGAGCGCTTGCTCGCGCTCGATCGACTCGAACAGCGCCTTGAAGTTTCCTTCGCCGAACGTCGTCGCGCCGTGGCGCTCGATCACCTCGAAGAAGACCGTCGGCCGGTCCTGCGTCGTCTTCGTAAAGATCTGCAGCAGGTAGCCGTCCTCGTCGCGGTCGGCCAGGATCTTCAGCCGCTGCAGGTCGGAGTAGTCCTCGCCGATCTCGCCCACGCGGCCCTCGACCTCGTCGTAGTACGCGTCGGGCGTGTCGAGGAAGAGCACTCCGCGCTCCTTCATCGCCTCGACGGTGCTGACGATGTCCTCGCTCTGCAGGGCGATGTGCTGCACGCCCGGGCCGTGGTTGAACTCGAGGTACTCCTCGATCTGGCTCTTGCGCTTGCCCTCGGCCGGCTCGTTGATCGGGAACTTGATCTTGCCGCTTCCGTCCGCCATCACCTTCGACATCAGCGCCGAGTACTCGGTCTGGATCTGGTCGTCGCCGAAGTGGACGATGTTCGTCATCCCGAAGACGCGCTCGTAGAACTCGACCCAGTGGTTCATCCGGCCGAGCTCGACGTTGCCCACGACATGGTCGAGCGCCTTCAGGCCGACGCCCGCGTCCGCGTAGCCGTTGTCGGTCGACGAGACGTAGCCGGGCAGGTACGGGCCTGCATATTCCCTGCGGTTGACGAAGGTGTGGACCACGTCGCCGTAGGTGCCGATCGCCGACAGCTCGAGGCGGCCGAAGTCGTCCTCGAGCCAGTGCGGCTCGGCAATCCCGCGCGCGCCGCGCTGGACCGCCTGGCGGTACGCCTCGGCCGCGCTCGGCACCTGCAGCCCGATGCTCTTCGCCGCGTCGCCGTGGCGGCCCGCGTACTGCGCGATCTCGCTGTCGTTGCGCAGGCCGCTCGTCACGAGCAGGCGGATGTCGCCCTGCTCGAGCACGTAGGAGGCGCGGTCGCGGACGCCGGTCTCGGGGCCCGCGTAGGCCGTGCGCGTGAAGCCGAACGCGTGCTCGTAGAAGTAGGCCGACTGCTTGGCGTTGCCGACCCACAGCTCGACGTGGTCCCACCCGTCCAGCGGCATGAAGTCGGTCTGGCTCATCCCTCTGATCTTACTGCGGCCTGCTGCGGAGAGCCCTCGTCGCCGACCGGCGGCGGGTGCTCCTCGAGCTCGTGGCGCAGCGGCACCTCGCGCACCCAGAGCAGCGAGATCACGAACACCAGCGCGCAAAGGACGGCGGCGAGCAGGAAAGCCGGGTGCAGCGCGTTCGCGAGCGCCGCGCGGCCGGCGGGCGGCAGCCGGTGGATGATCGTGCCCTCGCCGCCGACGCCCGCAGGCAGGCGCTGGTTGACGATCACGCCCATCAGCGTCACGCCAAGCGTCGCCCCGATCGAGCGCGAGAACTGGCTCAAGGCGGTCGCCGAGCCCATCGCCGAGCGCGAGACCGAGTTCTGGATCGAGAGCACGAAGATCTGCATCATCATCCCGAGCCCGATCCCGGCGATCACCATCGCCTTCGCCGCGTCGGCGTTGGTCGCGTTCACGCCGAGTCGCCAGAGCATCAGCTCGCCGATCCCGAGCACGATCGGCCCGATCAGCGTGTTCGGCCGGTAGCGCCCGGTGCGCGAGACGACCTGCCCGGCGAGGAAGCTCGTCGTGACTGCGCCGAGCAGCAGCGGCGTCAGCACCACGCCGGACGAGGTCGCCGACGTGCCGATCACGCCCTGCACGAACAGCGGCACGAAGCTGATCGTCCCGAACATCGCCGCGCCGACCAGGAACATGCACGCGACACTCGAGGCGACGGTCTGGTTGCGCAGCAGGTCGAACGGCAGGATCGGCTCGCGGACGCGCCGTTCGATCACTGCAAAGAGCGCCAGCAGCACGACCGAGGCGGCGAGCGCGCCGATCACCTGCCACGAGCCCCACGGGTAGTCGTGCCCGCCCCAGACGAGCCCGAGCAGCAGCGCCGTCGTGCCCAGCGCGAGCACGCCCGCCCCGAGCCAGTCGATCGAGTGCTCCTGCCGATAGGCCCGCTTCGGCATCGTCATCGCGATCACGACCATCGCCAGGATCCCGACCGGGATGTTGACGAAGAAGATCCAGCGCCAGGAGGCGTTGTCGACGATGAACCCGCCGATCAGCGGCCCGATGATCGACGCGCCGGCGAAGACCGACCCGATCAGGCCCTGGTACTTGCCGCGGTCGCGCGGTGGCACGATCATCGCCACCATCGCGAGCGTCAGCGGGAAGAGGCCGCCCGCGCCGACGCCCTGGATGGCGCGGAAGATGACGAGCTGCACCATGTTCTGTGCCAGGCCGCAGAGCGCCGAGCCGACGAGGAAGATCGAGATCGCGACCATGAAGAGCGGCTTGCGCCCGTGCGCGTCGCCGAGCTTCCCGTACAGCGGCACCGTCACCGTCGAGCCGAGCACGTAGGCGGTGAAGACCCACGAGTACTGGCTGATCCCGCCGAGCTCGGAGACCACCCTCGGCAGGGCGGTGGCGACGATCGTCTGGTCGAGCGCCGCCAGCAGCAGCGCGACCATCAGGCCCGAGTAGATCGCGAGGATCCGGCCGATCGAGTAACGGTAGCCCGGCGGCGTGCGCGAGAGCCGCTCGCGCAGGGTCACGTTGGCACCACCTCGGCGCGGGCGCGGGTGGGCATCCGCGAGATCAGGATCGCGCAGGCGATCAGGAGGCCGCCGACGACCTGCAGTCGGCCGAGCGGCTCGGAGAGGATCAGGAGCGAGAAGATCGCGGCCAGGAACGGCTGCGCGTTGGCGAACACCGAGGCGCGCGACGGGCCGACGCGGCTGATCCCGCCGAACCAGAGCAGGTTGGCGACCACGAGGGGGCCGACCACGGCAAAGGCGAGCAGTAGCCAGATGGTCGCCGGCAGCTGGTAGTCCTGGCGCGCGAGCTGCGGCGCGCCGGCCAGCAGCAGGGGGATCGTCCCGATCGTGAAGGCGACCGCGCTCACCCGCAGTGTCGAGTAGCGCTGGAGCAACGGCGAGACGGCGACCGTGTACCAGGCCCAGGTCGCCGACGCGGCGAAGCCGAGCAGGTCGCCCCAGAGCTGGCCCGACACGCCGGTGCCCGAGCCGAGCGCCACGAGCGCCGCGCCGCCGAACGCGAGCACGGCCGCCATCCAGAACCGCGAGGTGAGCCGCTCGATCCCGAGCAGGCGGGCGAAGATGCCGGTCATCACGGGCAGCGTCCCGAACAGGAGCGCCACGGTCGTCGCGGTCGTGAGCTTGATCGCGTAGACGAAGGAGAGCTGGTTGAGGAAGATCCCGACCAGCGCGGCCCCGGCCAGCATCGCGAGGTCGCGGCGGCCCAGCGCGAAGGAGCGCTCGCGCCACCAGGTGAAGGCCGCGAACACGACCGCGGCGGAGCCGAAGCGCAGGACGCCGTACGCGATCGGCTGGAAGCCGTGCGAGATGACGTACTTCGTGACGGTGAAGTTGAGGGCCCAGAGCGTGACCGTCGCGAGCAGCATCAGGTCGGCTAGCTCGGGACGTCGCATCGCCTCGAACCTACCCATTAGGCTTCGGCCCATGCCGCAGGGTGAGCCGACCACCGACCAGATCGACGCGCTCGTCGGTCCGGCGACGCCGCACTTCGCCTACCAGCTGCGCGCGCGTATCGAGGAGCTCGTGCTCGACCTGCCCGAGGAGCACGAGGTGCGCCGCTACGCGGAGCAGCAGATGGAGCTGCTCGACCGGCTCGGGCACGCCTCGACGAAGGCGCAGGAGGGGCCGCGCGTCCGGCGTGACGTTCCCGGCTGGGACGAGATCCCGAGCTCCGCGCCCGCCGACGCGCCGCTGCCGCCGCGGCAATGAGCTCCTTCGGAGGGGCGTCCGTGCTCGTCACGGGCGGTTCGCGCGGGATCGGCAAGGCGATCGCGCTGCGGTTCGCCGAGCAGGGCGCCGCGCGGGTCGCGATCGGGTACCTGCGGAACGACCGCGCGGCCGAAGAGACGGCCGAGGAGCTGCGGACGGCCGGCGCCGAGCCGCTGCTGCTGCGGGGCAGCGTCGCGTCGGAGCGCGTGGCGGCGGAGGCGGCCGGGCTCGGGCCCTTCGACGTGCTCGTGCACAACGCGGCGACCGGCGTGATCAAGCCCGCGCTCGAGACCGAGGACAAGCACTGGGACTGGACGCTGTCGGCGAACGCGCGGGCGCTGCTCACGCTGGCGCGCGCGTGCGTGCCGCAGATGCCGGAGGGCTCCTCGATCGTCGGCGTCTCCTCGCTCGGCTCGATCCGCGTGATGGAGAACTACGCGCTCGTGGGCGTCTCGAAGGCCGCACTCGAGGCGCTCGTGCGCTATCTCGCCGTCGAGCTGGCCCCGCGCAAGATCCGCGTCAACGCCGTCTCGGCAGGTGTCGTCGAGACCGGCGCGCTCGAGCACTTTCCCAACCGCGAGGAGATGATCTCCGCGGGTTTGAAGCGGACGCCGGCGGGACGGCTGGTCGAGCCCGGTGACATCGCGGACGCGGTCTCGTTCCTCTGCTCGCCGGAGGCCGCGATGGTCTGCGGCCACACGCTGATCGTCGACGGCGGCTTCTCACTCTTGGCCTGATGGAGCCCACCGACACCAACCTGCGAGCGTGGGAAGAGGCGCACAAGCGGATTCGCCGCTCCTCGGCGCGCGGGTCGCGGACGCTGCCGAAGCCGGTGCGCGAGCGGCTGCCGGACATCGGCGGCCGGCACGTGCTGCACCTGGCCTGCGGGGCCGGCCGGGAGACGGCCGCGCTGATGTCACTTGGCGCGCTGGTGACCGGCGTGGACTCGTCCGAGGAGACGGTGGTCGCGGCTCGCAAGCGACTCCCGGACGCGGCGTTGGTCACGGCGTCGCCGGAAGCGCTGCCCGTCGAGCTCCGGCGCGGCCGCTTCGACGTCGTCTACTCGTCCTGGGGCGCGCTGGCCGAGATCGGCGACCTCGACGGCTGGGCGGGCGGGATCGCGGCGGCGCTGAAGCGCAAAGGCGTGCTGTTCCTCTACGACGAGCACCCGGTCGCCGCGTGCCTCGACCAGATGCTGCGCTGGCACGAGAGCTACTTCGAGACCTGGCCACTCGGGCGGCTGATCCACGCGCTCGGCGGCGCCGGGCTGGCGCTCGAGCGGCTCGAAGAGCTGCCCGACCCGAACCGCTGGGGCCGCCGCGAGGTGCGGGTTCCGGGCGACCTGATCGTGGTCGCCCGGAAACCCTGAGCTGCTTCCTTACTTCCGGTGCCTGAGCCGGACGGTGAAGCGCCGGACCGTCTTGTTGCCTGCGCGGTCGTGGGCGCGGCAGGTGACCCGCGTCCGGCCAAGGCGGAAGAAGCTGCCCGAACGCGGCAAGCAGCGCACCCCGACTCGGCCGTCACGGTTATCCCTCGCGAGGATGCGGAAGGACACGTGCCGGCCCTTGAGGCTCGTCGTCGTCGCGCTGATCACGCTCGCCCCCAGGATCGTCGGCGGGATCGTGTCGATCGTCATCACGATCTGGCGGAACTCGTTCGGCGCGAGCACGAAGGTGATCGTCGCCGAGCGGTTGCCGCCCGCCGTGACGTCGAGCGTGTAGTAGGAGCTGCTCGGGTGGTCCTGCTCGGTGGCCGGCAGCTTCTGGTTCTCGTACTGGAACCTGATCGTCTGGCAGCTCGTCGGTGGGCTGATCGTCTGCAGCGAGAGGTTCTTGATGTTGAGGTTGACGTTCGGCGAGGTGCCGACCGAGTGCAGGCGCAGGTCGATCGGCGTCGTCACCGAGATGCCCGCATTGTCCTCGACGAGGACGCGGATCCCGCGCCCGACCGCCTCGCCGCAGAGCGGCACCTGGCGCTCGACGGTGACCGAGTCGAGCGGCAGGTTGTCGCGCAACGTCAGGGTGCCGGTGACCTTGCGCGCCGGCACCGTCGGGCGGAACGTGACCGGCTCGGACAGGCTGGTGCCCTGCGCGAAGCGGTCCGGCGGGCTGGACGGCCCGGGCCCTGAGAACGCCGGGTCGCCGGTAAACGAGACCAAATCGGCGATCAGCTCGGCCTGGCCGGTGTTCGTGAGCACGTCCGTCTGCGTTTGGCCGCAGAAGATGCCGCAGTTCGGGTCGTAGACCGTCGGCCCGAAGATCATCGTCGCGGGCGCGGCCGTGATCGCCGGCAGCAGGCCCTGGCCGGTGAGCGAGACGGCCTGCGCCGGATTGGCCGGGTCATCGCTGTTCACCGTCAGCGTCGCGTTCCGCGTCCCGCCGACCGGCGGGTTGAAGCGGACTGTGAGGTCGACGTGGTTGCCCGCGCCGATCGCGAACGGCGTCGCGGGCGCGCCGACGACGCTGAAGTCGCTCGCGTTGGGCCCGCTGATCACGAGCGAGCTGATCGTCAGGTCGCACAGCACGCAGGACGACTGGTTGGTGACCGTCACCGTCCGGTCGACCTGGTGTGGCGTCGTGCGGTTGTCGACCGGGACGCCACCGAAGTCGATCGAGTTCGTGTCGAGCGAGCCGTGCGGAACGCCGGGGGTGCCGGTCGCAGCGACGTCCACGGTCGGGTTGTCCGGATCGTCGCTCGAGACCCGAACGGTGCCGTTCCGCGGTGTCGCGTTGGAAGAGCCCGGCGGGGCGAAGCGGACCGAGTAGACGATGCTGTCGCTCGGCTGCAGCGTCTGCGGCACGCCCGGGCTCGGAAGAACGGTGAACGCCGGGTCGGAGCCGCCGAGCATTGCCACGTTGCTGATCGTCAGCGGCGCCAGGCCGGTGTTCGTCAGCGTCAGCGCCCTGGTCGCCGAGGTACCGCGGGCGACCGTCCCGAAGTCGAGCGAGCCGCTGACCGCGATCTTGCCCGTCACGCCGGTGCCGCTCGCGGCCAGCTGGTAGTCGGGCTGCGAGGGATCATCGCTCTGGATGTGGAAGATCGCGCTCAGGTTCCCGCGCGTGGTCGGCAGGAACTGCATCGTGAAGTCGAGCTCCTCGCCCGGAGCGATCGTGACCGGGGTGGTCGGCGTCGGCAGCAGGCTGAAGGCCGGGCTGCCCGAAAGCCGGTTGAAGCCCGCGATGTGCAGGTCGGCGGTGCCGACGTTGAACAGCTGTACCAGCCGGCTGACGCGCTGGCCGAGGCCGACATTGCCGAAGCCGAGGTCGGCGTTGACCGCCAGCTGCGGGCCGGTCGGCGCGGCGAGCTCCCAAACGCTGCGGCCCATCGTCCCGACGCGCAGGACAGGCGGGTCGTGCGCCGCGTTCAGCTGGAGGGAGGTGCTGTCGATCGTCGGTAGCCCTACGCCCAGCTGTTGCCAGCTGCCGCCGAGATCCAGCGAGCGGGCTACTCCGGCGTCGCTGGAGACGATGATCGAGTGCGGAGTCGTCCCCGCGTCGATCACGACCGAGTGCAGTGGTAGGTCTGGCAGGTTGGCGAGGCCGCCGCTGATGCCGCTGATGTTCGCCCAAGTCGAGCCGGTGTCGGTCGTGCGGAAGACGTGCGGCGAGACGCCGCCCACGACGCCGTTGAAGCCCGCGTAGACGGCCACAGCGCTGCTCGTGTCGGTCGGGTCGACGGCGATCCCGGCCACGCCTTGGGAGGCCGGCGCCCCGGTGACCGTGACGGTCGTGAACGTCGGGCTCCCGGCGAGCGCGTCGGTCGTGTACGCCGCCTTGCCGTCGCTCAGCCCGAGCCAGAGGACGTTCGAGTCGATCTTCGCCGTGTCGACGTCGGTGATGCTCGCCCCGCCGGCCGCGGTGAAGATCGAGCTGAGCGTGCTGCCGCCCGTGGTGCTGCGGTAGAGCTGGCCGCCCGAGGCGACGAAGACGTTGTTGCCGTCGTTCGGGTCGACCGCGCCCTGGCTGAGGCAGACACCGCTCGGCACGCCGGCCGGGACGCTCCAACTGTCGCCACCGTCGGTCGTCTTCTTGTAGCAGCGGTTACCGCCCATGAAGGCGACCTGCGGGTTGTTGGGGTCGACAACCATCGCGCCGCCGTCGCCGTCGTCGTGCAGGTGCCAGTCGGTGCCGCTGTGGCTCGCCTTGTGGGCGATGTTGCCGGTGTCCTGCGTCCCGCCGTAGCTGTACTTGTAGGCGTCGGCGGCCCCTTCCCGGCCGATGTCGATCTGGAAGAAGAGGTTCGTGCCGATGGTCTCGTTGTAGCTGTTGTCGAAGTTCGACCCGGCGTCGGCCGTCGACGACATCCCGCCGTCGTGGCCGAAGTAGACGGTGGTCGGGTCGGATGTGTCGTGCAGGCTGAAGACCATTGCGTGGTGGTCGTCGTGAATCGCGTTCCCGCCGACTTGGCCGAAGCTCCCACCGCCGTCCGTCGAGAGGTACAGGTCCTGGAAGGCGAGGTAGACGCGATTCGCGTTCAGCGGGTCGGCGCCGATCTCGTGGTCGTAGCGGCACTGGCAGCCGGACGCCGGTGCGTTCGCGCCGGGCATGTTCGTCCAGTTCGCCCCGCCGTCGGTCGACTTGAAGAGGCCGCCGTAGGTCGAGGCCCCGTCCGCGGTCGTCGCGTAGAGCGTCTGGTTGTTCGGGGTAGTGGACTGCGCGAAGCCGATGTACAGCTTCGTGTTCGTCGGCGCGCCGTTGGTCGCGGTGAACAGGTTGGTGAACGTCTGGCCTCCGTCGGTGGAGCGGAACACGCCTGTCGGCGAGGCGGTGGTCACGCCGCAACGGCTGTAGGTGCCGACGGATGCAACGACCGTGTTCGCGGCCGTCGTGTCGAGGTCGAGATCGGTAATGAAGCCCGGCAGCACCGCGTTGCCGTCGTTGAACGTGGGTGCGTTGGCGCCGAAGTTCAGGCCGCCGTCGACCGAGCGGAAGAGGCCGTTGCTCGTGCCCAGGAGCAGCACGTTGCCCTGTACGCGGATCTTGTAGATCGCGACGTTGTTGAAGAGCGCGCCGCCGAGGATGCTCCAGGTGTCGCCGCCGTCAGTCGACTTGTAGAGGCCGACGCCCTTGAAGAAGACACAGCTGCCGGCCGCGATGTTCCCGCTCCCGGCGTAGACGGTCGAGGGGTTGGCCGGGTCGACCGCGACCGAGCCGATCGAGTTCGACGGCATGAAGTCGGTCTTTGGCAGCCAGTGCGATCCGCCGTCGCTCGTCTTCCAGACGCCGCCGTTGCCGGCGATGTACATCGTGCGGTCGGTCGTGTTGCGCGGGTCGATCGCGAGGTCGACGATCTCGCCCGAGTCGGGGCCCGCTCCCTGGAAGTTCTGCTCGTTGTCGATCCGCAGCGGCTGCGGGCCGATCTGCTTCCACTGCGCCCCGACCACGGGGCCCAGCGCCGAGGCCGGGTGCGCAAGCGCTTTTCCGGACACGGCACCGTCGTGCCAGGCCGCCGAGACCGGCAGGGCGCGGAACCCTTCCACGCCGGTCTGCCAGAGATCGGGCCGAACGCGGCCGAACGCGTCGCTGTGGTCTTTGAGGAACTGCAGCTCGTGGCCCTCGGTGGCGGCCTTCGTCTCGAAGGGCTGGTTCGTGATCGCGTGAATCGCACGGCCGCTGACGGCGACTGCCGCTGCGGAAAGCGCGAACACGACGACGACACGCAGCGCGCGGCTGCGGCTGATGTGGCGGATCATCTCGCTCATGGGAGCCCCCAGGATCCCCCCGGCACTCTCGCCTGCGGCGACAACAGGCGTTCCGCCAGCAACGTAACACCCTCGCAGCGATCTGTGAAGTCAGCCGCGCGTGCCGTTGCGCCCCGGCAGCAGCCGCCCGACCGTGTCCGCCGCGATGTAGCCGGCGAGCTTCGGGTTCTCCTGCAGCCGGCGCAGCGAGTACGCGTACCAGTGCCGCCCGAACGGCGTGTAGATCCGCAACCGGTGGCCGCCCCGGACGAGCTCGTCGCCGAGCCCGGGCCGCACGCCGAGCAGCATCTGGAACTCGTACTCCTCCCGCCCGAGCCCGCGGCCGGCGACGAGCCGCTGTCCCTGCTCGAGCAGCCACTCGTCGTGCGTCGCGGTCCCGACGTAGCAGCCCAGCTCGAGCAGCTCCTCGAGCGCCTGCACAAAGCTGGCGCGGATCGAGTCGAAGTCGCGATAGGCGATCTCGGCCGGCTCGAGGTAGATGCCCTTGCAGAGCCGCACGTTCGGCCGCAGGTCGGCGAGCTCGGCCAGGTCGGCCAAGGTCCGCTTCAGCCGCGCTTGCAGGACGATGCCGACGTTGTCGTGCCCGGCCGCGCGCAGCTCACGATAGGCCCGCAGCGTGTCGTCGGTCGTCGACGAGTCCTCCATGTCGATCCGGACGAAGTTGCCGCGCTCGGCGGCGTGCCGCACGACCTCCGACAGGTTCGAGCGGAAGAGCTCGTAGCCCAGCTTGAGCCCGAGCGCCGTCGGCTTGACGCTGACGTTCGAGTCGAGCCGCCCGCGCTCGATCGCCTCGAACGCCTCCCGGTAGGCCGCCGCGATCGCGCGCGCCTCGTCCGGCTCGGCGATCTCCTCGCCGAGCACGTCGATCGTCGCCAGCTTGCCCTGGTCGTTCAGGCGCCGCACCAGCCGCAACGCGTCGTCGAGCTCCTCGCCCGCGATGTAACGCTGCGAGATCTTGCGTACGACCGGCTTGGGCACGGCCGGCAACAGGCGGACGATCGCGGAGTCGACCAGGCTCACAGGCTCGGATGATTCTAGGAGGGTTTCTGCTCGCGCCGCTCGAACTCGCGCATCAACCGGCGCAGAAGCGCGTTCAGCTGCTGCTTCTCCTTGGCGCTCAGGGCGGCGGCGATCAGCGACTCCTTCTCGGCCTGCGCGCTGACCGACTGCTCCCACGCGGCCCGGCCCTTATCGGTCAGCTCGACGAGCACGCCGCGGCGGTCGTCGGGGTCGGGCACGCGCCGCACCAGCCCGGCCTCCTCGAGCCGGTCGAGCCGGTTGGTCATCGCCCCGCTCGAGAGCTCGGCCCACCTGGCGAGCTGGCCGGGCGACTTGCGGTGCGGCGGCCCGTCCAGCTGGAGGTGCGTCAGCGCCTTCCACTCGCCGACGCTCAGGTCGAAGTCGGCCAGCGTCTCGTCGAGCATCCGGTGAAGCCGGCGCTGCAGGCCGTTGACCCGGTCGACGATGCCCTCCACCTCGGGGTCGACTGCGCCGGGCAGCTCGTGCTCGGCCAGCCAGCGGTCGACGTGGTCTTCTTCTTTCACGTGCGGATTCTTGATCAAAAATCTCTTGACGTCAAGAGACTCTACCTGTAACCTTTTGCTTCGAGGTCGAGATACTTCTGGTCGAGAGGAGTTCCGGATGATCGAACACGAGATCCGCGCAGACGCCGTCAGAGAGCGGACGGCGCGATTGAGCAGCGACTGGGCCCCGATCTCGGAGCCGCGCCGACGCGTTCGCCTGACGCTCGGCCGCTGGCTGATCGGGGCCGGTCGCCGGCTCTCCTCGGAGCCGGGCTCAGCCCTCGCGCATGAAGCCCTGCCGCGCTGCTGACCGAGGCGTCGCTTGCGATGCCGTTTAGAGGCTGTGGCGGCTTTGCCGCCGCAGCCGTCTAACGCCGCTCAGCCTTGCCCTTCCCGCATGAACCCCTGTCGCGCAGCACTGACCAGCGCAACGGCTTCGGGGAAGAGCACGCGCATGGCATCGCGGAGGGCAGCTGCCTGCTCCTCCGCGCTGCCGCTCGCCTGAACCTGCTGCAACGCCGCAGACGTCAGCTCGACGGCGGTGTTCAAGGTCAGCGTCGCGAACTGCTCGCGCTGGGCCTCCTGGACGGTCTCGGCCTGCTGCTCGGCGAACTCGCGCAGGCTGCGCATCAGGTCCTCGGGGTCGCCGCCGAAGGGGAATCCTTCCATGCGGCCAGACTAGCTCAGCGGCCGCTTGTAGCCGCGCTCGACGTCGCGGACGAGCTCCTCGACCGTGCCCGCGGCGGCCTTCACCGCTTCTGCGACCTCCAGGCCGGCCTCCGCGCCGAGCTCGTCCAGCAGGCCCGGGCCGGCCACGCGTGCCGTGTCCGGCTCGACGCCGGCAGCATCCTCCGCCACCTCGCACAACGCGGCGATCGAGACCGCGTCGCGGACGATCTCACGATCCGAGACCGGGACCCCGGTCGCGTCCAGCACGAGCCAGCTCGCCGCGTCCTCGTTGCCGTACGCGCAGACGTAGAGCCGGATCCCGCTCGCCGGCTCGGCCGGGACGATGCCAGCGACGTCCTCGCCGTCGGCGGCATAGACGGCGGCGCGCTCGGCGATGCGCCTGAGGTCCTGCTCGAGTCCCACACGGCGAGCTTAGACTCGGCGCGTGCCCGGCACCCGTACGGAGCTTGCCCGCGGCCTCTTCGCCCCGCTCGGGCCGACCTACGACCGCTACGCGAACCTGCTCTCGTTCGGCCAGGACCCCCGCTGGCGCCGCTTCCTCGTCTCCCGCCTCGAGGTCCGCCCCGACGAGACGGTGCTCGACGTCGCGTGCGGCACAGGTGCCGTGGCGCTCGAGCTCGTGCGGCAGAAAGGCTGCTCCGTGGTCGGCGTCGACCAGAGCCCCGAGATGCTCGACGAGGCGCGGCGCCGGCTCGTGCTCGCCGCCGAGACGAGCCGCGTGCGCCTGGTCGAGGCCTCCGCCCGGGAGCTGCCCTTCGAGGACGCGTCGTTCGACGGCCTGACCGCCGCGTACCTGCTGCGCTACCTCGACGACCTGCCCGCCGGCCTGCGCGAGCTCGCGCGCGTGCTGCGGCCGGGCGCGACGGCGGCGCTGCTCGACTTCGGCGTCCCGCCGAGCCCGCTCGGCCGCGTCGCGTGGGAGGTCTGGGTCGACTTCGGCCTTCCCCTCGCCGGCCGCGCGATCTCACCCGGTTGGCACGAGGTCGGGCGCTTCCTCGGCGGCAGCATCCGCGACTTCGACTCACGCTGGCCGGTGCCGCGCCTGCTCACCGCGCTGCGCGAGGCCGGCTTCGAGGACGTCCAGGCGGAGCGCCTCAGCCTCGGCGGCTGCACCGTCTTCTGGGGCCGGCGCACGTGACCGAGGCGCGGCCGGCCTTCTACGCGCTCGCCCCGGGCGGCTGGCGCGACTACGTCACGCTGCTGCACCCGCCCTACACGGCCTGGCACCTGAGCTACGTCGCGATCGGCGCCTGCCTCGCGCCGCACCTCTACGAGGGCCGGCTCGCGGCCGCGCTCGTCGCGTTCTTCCTCGCGCTCGGCATCTCCGCGCACGCGCTGGACGAGCTCAACGGCCGGCCGCTGCAGACGAAGATCCCGAAGAGCATGCTCGTCGGCCTGACCGTCGTGCCGCTCGCGATCGCGGTCGGGATCGGGATCGCAGGCGCGCTCGCCTTCAACGGCTGGCTGCTCGTCTTCGTCGCGACCGGGCTCGCGCTCGTGCCGGTCTACAACCTCGAGCTGTTCGGCGGCGCGATCCACAACAGCGCGGGCTTCGCGCTCGCCTGGGGCGCCTTCCCGCTGCTGACCGGCTACTTCGCCTGCGCGGGGACGATCACGTGGGCGGCGCTGCTGGCTGCGGCCTACGCCGCGCTGACGAGCTACGTGCAGCGCGTGCTCTCGACGCCCGTCCGGCACGTTCGCCGCCGGGTGGCCGCGGTCGGTGGGACGGTCGAGCTGCGCAACGGCGGGCGCGAGCCGGTCACGCGCGAGACGCTGGTCGCCGCGCCCGAGCGGGCGCTGCAGGCGCTCGCAGCCGCGAACGTCGCCCTCGCGGCCGCGCTGCTGGTGCTCCGGCTGGCGTAGCATGCCCGCCGTGCGCGCGGAGGTCCTCGAGCTCGTCTTCGCAGGAGCGGTCGTGGTGGTCTTCGGCTCGGCCGTGGCCGCCGTCTACGGCCGTGTCTCACAGAAGACGCTCGTCTCGCTCGCGGCGTTCGTGGGCGCCGCCGCAGCCGTCGCCTGGGCCTCCTTCGCACTGAAGCCCTCGCGCGAGGTGGCCGTCGCGGCCGGGGGGATCACCGTCTGCGCCGCGCTGCAACTCGGCATCGTCTACCTCCGGCGCCTGGTCGCGCAGGCCCGCCAGGTCGACCGGCGCCTGGCCGAGGCCCAGGGTCGCTTCGACGCGCTCGTCTCGGCCGAGGTCGAGGCCCGCGCCGCCGAGCTCGAGCGAACGCTTTCGCGCGCGCGCGCCGACTCGCTCTCGAAGCTCGTCGCCGAGGAGCGGAAGATCGGCGAGAGTCGCCGCGCCGCCCTGGCGGAGCGCGAGCGAGCCGCCGGCGCGGAGCTGAGCGAGGCGCTGGCCAAGGTCGAGCAACGGGTCGCGCACCGGATCGCCGAGCTGAACGCCGATCTCGAGCGAACCGAGCGCGGGCTCACCTCGCAGCTCGCCACGCTCGCACAGCGCCAGCGGCAGCTGATGGCCGAGGCCGAGTCGCGGCTCGAGCTCGACACCGAGCGCCTGGACGCCGCGAGCGAGGCGCAGCGAGAGCGGCTGGCCACGCTCGAGGTCCAGTTCGCGCGCGCCGCCGACGAGCTTTCGCAGTCCTCGCAGGAGCAGTTGGAGGCGCACGAGCGCGACCGGCGCCGCGCGCTGCACGAGGTGGCCGAGCGGCTGCGCCAGCGGGAGCGCGAGCTGCGCGAGCGCGTCGCCGCGGAGGAGGCCGAGGCGATCCAGCGCATCCAGGCCGGCTTCGCCGACACCGAGCGCCGTCAGCTCGACCAGCTGAAGCGCGTCGTCGAGCGCACGGCAGACAGCTTCTCCGAGGCGATCTCGAAGCAGTTCGCCGACGCGATTCGCAGCTCTCGCGACGATGCGGCCCAACGGCTCTCTCGCGAGCTCGACCGCGCCGTCAACCACTTCGCCAAGGAGGCGCAGGGCGTCCTGGCCGAGCGGCTCGCTCACGTCGCCGACGCGGGCGGCCAGCGGCTCGAGCGCAGGCTCTCGGAGATCGGCTCGACGCTCGAGCACGAGCGCGACGAGCTCGTGGCGGAGCTCCAACGCCGTGTCGGCGACGCGGAGCTCGAGCTGCGCTCGCAGGTGCAGGCGCTCGCTGCCGACGCCGAGGCCGAGCGGACGGTGCTGAACGCACGGCTCCAGGATCTGCAGCGGCGGATCGACGAGGCGCTCTCCGAGGCGGGCTCGCGGCTCGCGCCGACGTTTCGCAACTGAGACGAAAAGCGACAAACTTCCGTGGGGAGGGTTCGTCTAGGACAAGGCGAACTACCCGGACGCCGATGACGCAGATCGCCGAGACACCCAGGGACGAACAGGCGAAAGTCGAGAGCTGGCGCCTGCACGTGCTGATGGAAGCCGGCTTCCCGCTGCCGCTCGCCGAGAAGATCGCCCACAGCGATGCCGACCTGCACCACGCGGTCGACCTGCTGCACCAGGGCTGCTCGCCCGAGACGGCGACGGAAATCCTGATCTAAGCGCTCGGCTCTATCCTGGCCTCGTGAAGGTCGAGGCGATCGAGTACGGCGACCGCAAGGTCTTTTCCGTCGGCGCCTTCAACCGCGGCGTCGCTTCCTGGCTGCAGCGCCTGCCGACGGTCTGGGTCGAGGGCGAGGTCACCGAGCTGCGGCGCTCCGACCGCTGGGCGAGCGTCTTCTTCACGCTCAAGGACCCGCAGGACGGCTCCTGCCTCGGCGTCTCCATGGCGCGCGGGCAGTTCGACGCGCTGCGGCTGGAGCTCGCCGACGGCGACCGCGTGCACGCCTACGGGCGGCCGGAGCTGTTCGAGGCGCGCGGCGAGTTCCGCCTGCGGGCCCTCTCGCTCGAGCGCTTCGGGCTCGGCGAGCACCTGGCCGCGCTGGAGCGGCTGAAGACGAAGCTGGCCGCCGAGGGCCTCTTCGCCCCCGAGCGCAAGCGGCCGCTACCGCTGCTGCCAGCACGGATCGGCCTCGTGACCGGGAACGACGCTGCCGCGAAACGCGACGTCCTGACCGCGGTCACGACCCGCTTCCCGCCGGCGAACGTGCTCGTCGCGGAGACCTACGTCCAAGGCCCGCGCGCCGCCGGCGCGGTCGTCGAGGCGCTACGGGCGCTCTGCCGCGAAGGCGTCGACGTGGTGGTCGTGGCCCGGGGCGGCGGCAGCTTCGAGGACTTGCTGCCGTTCAGCGACGAAGGGCTCGTGCGGGCGATCGCCGACTGTCCGGTGCCCGTCGTCAGCGCGGTGGGCCACGAGCAGGACACGCCGCTCTGCGACCTCGCGGCCGACGTGCGCGCCTCCACGCCGAGCGTCGCCGGCCGGCTCGTCGTGCCGGACCTCGCGCAGCTGCTGGAGCGGCTCGACCGCTCGCGTGCCGGCCTCGAGCGCGGCACGCGCCGGAGCCTCGAGCGCGAGCGCCGCCGGCTCGACGGCACGCACGAGCGGCTCGCGCGCGCGCCGCGGCTCCTGCTCGAGCGCCGCCGCGCGAAGCTCGAGCAGAGCGCAGGTCGTCTCTGCGCCCTGAGCCCGAAGGCGACCCTCGAGCGCGGCTACGCGATCGTCCGCGCCGGTGAGCAGATCGTCCGCTTCGCCGGCACGGTCCAGCCGGGCGAGCTCGTCGACGTCGAGCTGGCCGAAGGCGGCTTTGGCGCCCGAGTCGAGGAGACGAGATGACCTTCGAGGAGTCGCAGCAGGAGCTCGAGCAGATCGTGCAGCGCCTGGAGAGCGGCGAGGCGCCGCTCGACGAAGCCCTGAAGCTGTGGGAGCGCGGCGAGGAGCTGTACCGCTTCTGCAAGGAGCGGCTCGACACCGCCGAGGGCAAGATCGAAGAGCTGGCGAGCCGCGCCAAAGCGGCAAAGCCTTAGTATTTGCGCGTGGCCGAAGCACCTGTCGAGCTCCTCCAGCGTGTCCCCCTGTTCGCCGACTTCGAGCGCGGCGAGCTCGAGCGCCTCGCGCGCTCCTTCAAGGAGCGCACCTTCGAGGCCGGCAGCCACGTCGTCGACGAAGGCAAGACCGGCGCGGGCTTCTTCGTGATCGAGAGCGGCGAGGCCTCCGTCTCGGTTCACGGCGACGAACGGGACAAGCTTGGCCCCGGCGACTACTTCGGCGAGATCGCGCTGATCGACGAGGGCGCCAGGAGCGCAACGGTCACCGCCGACAGCGAGCTCCGCTGCTACGGGCTCACGTCCTGGGAGTTCCGTCCCCTCGTCGAGGGGAACGCCTCGATCGCGTGGAAGCTCCTGGAGACGATGGCGAAGCGGTTGCGCGCAGCCCAGAGCTGATCACGGCCGAGGTCAGCGACGCCGCACTCGTCGCACGCTGCCGCGTGGGAGACGACGACGCCTGGCGCGAGCTGGTCGAGCGCTTCTCGCGCTACGTCTACGCAATCGCGGTGCAGGGCTTCCGCCTCGGCCAGCAGGACGCCGAGGACGTCTTCCAGGACGTCTTCGCGCGCGTCTACGAGCGGCTCGGCTCGCTCCGCGACGACGAGGCGGTGCGGCCCTGGATCGCCCAGCTGACGCGCCGGGTCTGCATCGACCGGCTCCGCTCGGGCTCGCGTGAGTCGGACGCAGATCTCGACGACCTGCCGGAGCTGCCTGCCGAGGATGCCCTCGGCGCGCTCGAGCAGGCCTTCGACGTGCACGAGGCGATGGCCGAGCTGCCGCAGAACTGCCAGCAGATCCTCGACCGCTTCTTCGCCCGCGACGAGAGCTACCGGACGATCGGCGACAACCTCGGACTGCCCGCCGGGACGATCGCCAGCCGCATCTCGCGCTGCCTCGACAAGCTTCGCGACAGCTTCGAAGGAAGAAATGCGCCCCCCGCTGCGTCTGGTGGACAGGTGACGTGATGAGCAACTACGACCACGAACAACTTTCGCGGCTGATCGGGATGCTTCCCCCGGCTCCCGAGGCCTGGGTGCAGGCGGCGCAGGAGCTGCCGGCCGCCAGGCGCGGGCTCGACCAGCTGGTCGCCCGGGCCGAGGCGGACGCGGCCTTCCGCGCCGAGGTGCTCGCCGATCTCGAGCGCGCCCTGCAGGACGAAGGCGTCGAGCCGCAGCCCCGCTTCGTCGAAGAGCTCCGTCGCCTCTTGGCGAACGACTAGGTCGCTTACGATCCGCGGGTGAGCGAGCCCGCCGACCTTCCCGCGTGGAGCCTGCCGGCCGGCGCGGGTGAGCGCATCTCGATCGGCGTCGACTGGCCCGAGCAGGTCACCCGCGACTGGGCCTTCGGCGAGGCAACCGGCGAGGGCGTCCGGGTCTGCATCCTCGACAGTGGGATCGAGGCCGGCCACCCGCAGGTCGGCTCGGTCGAGGGCGCCGTCGCCTTCCGCCGAGGCGAGGACGACGAGATCGAGCGCGTGGAGGACACCGAAGGCGACCTCTGCGGCCATGGCACGGCCTGCGCGGGGATCGTCCGCAGTCTCGCCCCGAAGTGCGAGCTCTACAGCGCGCGCGTGCTCGGCGCCGGCTTCAAGGGCAGCGGCCCGGTGCTGCTCGAAGGCCTGCGCTGGGCGGTCGAGGAGGGCTTCGACGTGATCAACATGAGCCTCTCGACGACGAAGCGGCAGTTCGCCGAACTGCTGCATGAGCTGGCCGACAAGGCGTACTTCAACAACACCGTGCTCGTCGCCTCGGCGCACAACATGCCCGTCGAGAGCTATCCCTGGCGGTTCTCGTCGGTGATCTCGGTCGGCAGCCACGAAGAGCCCGACCCGATGACGTTCTTCTACAACCCCTCGCCTCCGGTGGAGTTCTTCGCGCGCGGCGTGGGCGTCGAGATCGCGTGGCTCGGCGGCGGCACGATCCTCTCGACCGGCAACAGCTTCGCCACGCCGCACATGAGCGCGATCTGCGCGCTCGTGCTCTCGAAGCACGCCGAGCTGACGCCGTTCCAGCTCAAGAGCGTGCTCTACCTGACCGCCGACAACGTGGGAGGAGGACGATGAGCGACCTGCGAGCCGCAGTCGCGGCCGGGGCCCTCGGCTCCGAGGAGAGCTACCGCGAGCTGCTGCAGTCGATCGTGGAGGTGGCGCGCGCGATCTTCGGCGCCCGCGCCTCGTCGGTGTTCCTGTTCGACGAGGGCTCCGACGAGCTGGTGTTCGAGGCGGTCGCCGGCGAGGGCGCCGACGACCTCGTCGGCCAGCGCTTCCCCTCCAGCACGGGCATCGCCGGCTGGGTGCTCGTCACCCGCCAGCCACTCGTCGTGGACGAGCTCGACAAGGACCCGCGCTTCGCCCGCGAGGCGGCTGAGTCGACGGGGTTCGTGCCCAAGGGCCTGATGGCGGTGCCGCTGCTGCACGAGGACCGGGCGCTCGGCGTGCTCGAGGTGCTCGACCGGCCGCAGCAGGCCGCGTTCTCGCTGGCGGAGATGGAGCTGCTCGGCCTGTTTGCCAACGAGGCCGCGATCGCGCTCGACCTGCTGCAGAAGGCCCGGGCGGCGCGGACGGTGCTCGAGGAGGAAGGCGGCGATGCCGCGGCGCTCGCCAGCTTCGCGGTGCGGCTCGACGAGGCCGAGCCCGACAAGCGCGAGGCGGCGCTCCAGCTGCTCGACGCGCTGGGGAAGCTCCTCAGAGAACGCTAAGAGGGAGCCTCTCGGCTCCCTCTTCAGCTTGGGCTGAGCTCGAAGCCCGGGAACTCAGGCCTTGTGCGTGCCCTTGTTCGCGGTGTTGAGGTGCACGTGGCCCTCGACGTCGTCGCCCTCGTCCTTGCCGAGGTTGCGGCCCTTGTTCGCGGCGCCCTTGTGCGAGCCGTAATGCGAATGGCCCTCGACGTCGTCGCCCTCGTCCTTGCTCACGTTCCGGCCCTTGTGCGAGCCCTTGTGCGAATGACCCTCGACGTCTTCGTCGATCCGAGTCTCGCGGTCCTGATCCTCCATCGAACTTCCTCCTTTCGAACCTTCTTCCGAACTTTCCGGAACCTGGTCACCTGACGGAGTTCGCCCGCGAAATCTTCCACGGGATCTTCAAAAACGCAATCGGCCCTGCCATTCTCCGCTCGTGGAGCGGCTTCGAGAGCACCTGCGCGAGTCCTGGCGCGCGCTGCAGGCAGTGTTTCACAACCGCGGGCTGCGCCAGCTCCAGCTCGCCTGGGCCGGCTCGATCATCGGCACATGGGCCTACGCGGTTGCGCTCGTCGTCTTCGCCTACAGCCACGGCGGCGCCTCCGCAGTCGGCCTGATCGCGCTGATCCGCTGGCTGCCGGCCGCGGTCGTCTCGCCCTTCACCGCGATCCTCGGCGACCGCTACCCGCGCGTGCCCGTGATGCTCGCCTCCGACCTGCTGCGTGCGGTCGGGCTGGCGACGATGTCCGTCTGCGTGCTGACGGACGCTCCGGTCGGGGTCGTCTACGCGCTGGCGGGCACGGTCGCCGTGATCAACACGGCCTTCCAGCCCGCCCAGGCCGCGCTGCTGCCCTCGCTCGCGAAGACGCCCGAGGAGCTGACCGCCGCGAACGTCAGCTCCAGCACGATCGAGAGCCTCGGCTTCTGCGTCGGGCCGGCGCTCGGCGGTTTGCTGCTCGCGGTCTCGAGCGTGTGGGTCGTCTTCATGTTCACGTCGGCGCTCTTCCTCTGGTCGGCGGTGATGCTGGCGCCGCTGCTCCGGATCACCGAGCCGCCGCTGAGCCGCGAGCGCACCCACCTGGCCGAGGAGGCGACGGCCGGCTTCCGCGCGATCGCGCAGGACCCGCGGCTGCGACTCGTCGTCGGGCTCTTCTCGGCGCAGACGCTGGTGAACGGCGCCTTCGGCGTGCTGATCGCGGTCTCGGCGCTGGAGCTGCTCGACCTCGGCTCCGGCGGTGTCGGCTACCTGAACGCGGCCGTGGGCGTCGGCGGGATCATCGGCGGGCTCGTCTCGCTGGGCCTCGTCGGGCACCGGCGGCTGGCGACGACCTTCGGGATAGCGGTGGCGGGGACGGGCGGGCCGCTGCTCCTGCTCGGCGGGATCCCGACCACGGCGGCGGCGCTCGTCTCCTTCGGCCTGATCGGGTTCGCCAACATCATCTGCGACGTCAGCGGCTTCACGATCCTGCAGCGCGGGACGCCGAGCGAGGTGCTCGCCCGCGTGTTCGGCGTCCTGCACAGCCTCTTCTACGCGACCGTGGCCCTCGGCGCCGTGCTCGCGCCGCCGCTGATCCACTGGCTCGGCGTCCGCTGGACGCTCGTGATCGTGGGCTCGCTGCTGCCGGTCCTGGCCGTGCTCACTCGCGCGAGCCTCGTGCGCCTCGACGTCGAGCCCGGCGACCCGCGCCGGCTGGCGCTCCTGGAGGCGATCCCGATCTTCTCGCCGCTCTCGCCGCCCGTGCTCGAGCAGCTCGCCGCCCGGCTGACCCCCGTCCACGCGAATGCCGGCGACGAGCTCATCCGCGTCGGGGACCACGGCGACCGCTTCTACGTGGTGGACAAGGGCGAGGTCGAGATCCTCGTGGACGGCGAGCCGCCGCGGCGCGAGAGCGAGGGCTCCTACTTCGGCGAGATCGCGCTCCTGCGCGACGTGCCCCGCACCGCGACGGTCAGGGCGGCGACCGACGCCGACCTGTTCGCGCTCGACCGCGACGACTTCCTCCCCGCCGTGACCGGCCACGCGGGCAGCGCGCAGGCCGCGGACGTGGTGATCAGCACGCGGCTCGGCGTCTCGACCGTCTGAGCGCCGGGAAGGCGTTTATGAGTTTGAAGCCTTGGCAATAGACGCTTGCAGGCTTAAAGATCGTACTACGACTCATAGGGGGAAAACTCGATGAAACGGCTGATTCTGCTACCTCTGCTCGTGCTCGGCCTTGCCGCCGCGGCGCCTGCCGGGGCCGACGACTACACGGCGACGATCGCGCCCAGCGGCTTCCCGCCGCTGATCTGGGTGAACAACGGCGACACGGTCGTCTGGAAGAACGGCGACACGGTCAACCGCCAGATCGTGAGCGACGACGGCACCTGGAAGTCGCCCGTGCTGAAGCCTGGCGACACGTGGTCGCACATCTTCGTCAAGGGCGGCAAGTTCACCTACCACGGCGCCTTCAAGAACGACCAGCACGGCACGGTCGAGGTCGCCACGACGCGCGTCGTCCTGATGCGCCAGAGCGCCAAGACGGTGCAGATCTTCCGCGCCGTCCGTCTTCAGGGCTCGGTGTCGACCCTGGGCTCGACCGGTGAGGAGGTCTCGATCGAGGCGATGCCCGCCGGGAGCACGACCTTCCACGAAGTCGCCCGTACGACGACCAAGAACGGTGTCTGGCGCGTGAAGGTGAAGCCGCGCCGGATCACCACCTACCGGGCGGTCTGGCAGAACGTGCCGAGCAGCGAGCACGTCGTGAACGTGAAGCCGTTCGTCCGCCTCAAGCAGGTCGGGCGGCACCTGCTCTACGTGCACGCTCGCGCGGACGTCTCGCTCGTGCGCCACTCCGCGCTGCTGCAGCGCTTCAACAAGCGAAGCCACCGCTGGCACACGTTCCGAAGGGTCAAGCTGACACGCCTGACGGCGAAGATCGGTTCGTACGACTCCGTCGGCGTGACCCGCACGCGCTTCCCGCACGGCGTGATCCTGCGGGCATTCCTGACCAAGGCGCAGGCGGGCCCGTTCATGTACGGCCCGGCCTGGAGCCGCGGCCTGCGCACCTAGCGCCGGTTCGATTGCGAGGGCCCGGCCACCCCGGTTAGCATCCCGGGCGTGGCCGGGCCTTCCGTCGAACTGCTGCAGCGCGTCCCGCTCTTCGCGGAGCTGGACCCGCGCGAGCTCGAGCGTCTCAGCGGCTCTTTCAAGGAGCGCACCTTCGACGCCGGCCAGTCGGTCGCGGCCGAGGGCGAGGGCGGCGCCGGCTTCTTCATCATCGAGAGCGGTGAGGCCGTGGTGAACGTCCACGGGGAGGAGCGCGGCCGTCTCGGCCCCGGCGACTACTTCGGCGACATCGCGATGATCGACCAGGGCGACCGCACCGCGTCGATCGAGGCCGTCTCCGAGCTCAAGTGCTACGGCCTCACCTTCTGGGACTTCCGCCCGCTCGTGGAGAGCGACGCCCGCATCGCCTGGCCGCTCCTGCAGGCGATGGCGAAGCGGCTACGCGCCGCCGAGTCGGACGCCTAGCTCCTCCAGGTCCTCGCGGGCACGAGCCGGGTCGCCGCTCAAGGCGAGCGCCTCGACGCCGTCGTCGACCCGGCCGCCGAAGAGCACGCACCGCACGCCGAGCTCTGAGCACGCGCGCACGGCCTCGCCCGGCGCCTTGCCCTCGAAGCTCGTGCGGTCAACGGTGCCCTCGCCAGTGACGACGAGCTCGGCCCGCGCGGCATGCTCGCGGAAGCGGACCGCCTCGAGCACGTAGTCCGCGCCCGGCACGAGCTCCGCTCCGAGCGCGGCCAGCGCCGCCCCGAGCCCACCCGCGGCGGCGCCGCCCGGGAGCTCCGCGAGCGGGAAGCGCGCGAACCGCGACTCGAGCTCGGCCACCTCGTCAGCGCTCGCGCCCTTCTGCGGGCCGAACAGCCGCGGCGCCTCGACGAGCGTGGCCCGCGTGTCGCAGAGCACGGTTGTCGGCGCGGGCAGCCCGTCCAGCGCGTCGAGCACCCCGGCCCCCGCGTCCATCGTGGCCGTGCCGCCGAGGCAGACGAGCAATCGCTCGCAGGGCCCGGCGCGGGCGATCAGCTCGCCGAAGCCGCGGCTCGAGGCCGCGCGCACGTCGAGACGAGCCGGATCGAGCGGGATCGCGTCGGCGCTCTCGATGACCACCGTCCCGTCCGGGAGCGCCCGGACTGGCGCCTCGCGCTCGCGCCCGAAGGCGTCGTGCACGTGTTCGACGCGGACGACCTCCGCACCGAGCACGACCGCCGTTCCCTCGCCGCCGTCCGCGAGCGCCAGCTCCTCCGCCTCCGCGCCCGCCCGCCGGAAGCCCCGGGCCAGCGCCGCAGCCGCTTCACCGGCCGTGAGGACGCCTTTGAGGCTAGCCGGCGATGCGAGCGCGTTCACGGGACTCTTCCTCGCGCACCGCGCTCGCCGCGTTCTCTTCGTCGGGCACCTCGGCCTCGGCGGCATCTGGCATCCGCCTCAGCATCGCGAACGAGAGGCCCTCACGCGCGAGGAACATCAGCCCGACGCCGACCCCGACCGAGGCCTCGATCGCCTGCAGGCCGAAGCCGAACGCGATCGCCTGGCCGGCCGGGACGCCGTACGAGCGCAGCGGCAGCGCGATCGCGGCCTGCAGCAGGCCGATGTTCCCGGGCCAGAGCGGGAAGAGTGTCGCGACGTTCATCAGCAGCAGCACGAGCGCGGCCGCCGGCAGCGGCGCGTGGATGTCGAAGGCCCGCATCGCGACGTAGACCGCGAGCAGCTGGCAGACCCAGCCGAGCGTCTGGAAGAGCGCCGCGACCGTGGCCGGGCCGGGCGCGTGCAGGACGCCCAGCCCGAAGCGTCCCATCTCGACCAGCCGCCGCACCGGCCCGACGCCCTCGAGCACCGAGCGGTTGTGGTGCCGAGCGCTCATGAACGCGAACGCGAACAACCCGAAGCCGACCGCGCCGACGACCAGGAGGCTCGCGATCGCCCAGTGCGGGATCTTGGCCGTCGCGATCACGTAGAGGATCAGCAGCGCGGTCGGCACGAGGTCGAACAGCCGGTGCGCGAAGACCGTGCCCACGAGCGCGGCCCAGGTGCCGTTCCCGCGCCCCTGCAGCCGCAGCTTCCGTGTCAGCACGGCCACCCGCGCCAGCTCGCCGATCCGGCCGGGCAGCACGGCGTTCGCAAACAGGCCGACCGAGAACGCGGAAAAGACGATCATGAAGCGCGGGTGCGGCGGCTCGAGCGCCTGGTTGATCACCGTCCGCCAGGCGAAGGCCCGCGTGACCACGGAAAGGAGGTTCAAGCCGATCGCCGCGGCCACCCAGTACCACTTGACCGCGTCGAAGGCGTGCCAGACCGTGTGCCAGTCCGGCCCGCGCCACCAGAGCAGCGCCACCACGCCGGCCGCGCACGCGAGCGTGACCACGATTCGCAGTAGCACCGAGCCGGGGAGGCGGAGGTTCAGGCGAGCTCCCGGTAGATCTCGGCCAGCCGCCGCCCGATGTCGTCCCAGGAGTAGCGCTCCTGCGCAAGCCGCCGCGCGGCGGCGCCGAAGCGCTCTCGTCGCGGCTCGTCCTCGAGCAGCCCGACGACCGCCTCCGCCAGCGCGTCCGGCTCCCCCGGCGGGACGAGCACGCCGCTCTCGTCCGTCATGACGTCACGGTAGCCGCTGATGTCGGAGGACACGACCGGCGTCGCGCAGGCGAACGCACGAGTCAGCACCATCCCGAAGCTCTCGCCGCCGAGCGACGGGGCCACGAGCGCCTTGGCGGTCACAAGCTCTTCGGTCAGGTCGTCCTGGCTGAGGAAGCCGAGCGAGTCGATCCCGTCCTGGGCAACGCCCGCTCGGGTCAGCGCGAGCCGCACCATCAACGGATCGGCGCCGACGATCCGCAGCCGCGCGCCGGTGCGGCGGTGGATCTCCGGCCACGCCCGCAGCAGCACCGGCATCCCCTTGCGCGGGTCGTGCCGGCCGACGAACACGATCCGGTGCTCGCGGCCGCCGGGCTCGGCGTGCTCCGGGATCAGGACGCCGTTCGGGATCACCTCGAACTCGCCCGGGAACCAGTTCGCGGCCGAGTCGCGCGCGGCCTCGGAGACGGCGATCCGCCGGTCGATCCGGTCCATCAAGAAGCCCCATACCGGGCGCCCCGCGTGCAGCCAGCCGAGGCCGCCAGAAGCGTGGAAGGTCGCGACCACCGGGCAGCGCGCCCAGGCCAGCGTCGCCGTGCAGATGACCGGCGTCATCGGCTCGTGCAAGTGCAGGACGTCGAAGCGCTCGCGCTCGAGCACCTGCTTGATCCGCAGCACCGCGCGGGGGCTCAAGACGATGTTCGGCAGCGCGCCGTTCGCCGGCACGATCACCGAGCGCCCGACCGGGATCACGTCCGCGGGCGGCTGCCCGTGCCGCCCGTGCCGCGGGTGCAGCACGCGCGTGAAGCTGCCCGGCGGGTCGTTGCCCATCACGGTGCGCGTCTCGATCCCGTGCCCCTGCAGCGAGGCCGCCTGCAGCTCGGCGTGCTCGGGAACGGCGCCCCAGTAGGACCAGGAGTACGGGACGACGATGCCGACCTTCATCGTGCCGCGATTCTGACGACGCCGGAACGTCGGCGTGACGGCAAAGAACACCCCCTACCGGCCAACCCCGCCGCGGGCGGCCGGTAGGGGGTTTGCTCGTCCGGATGGAGGATCGGTACTCGCCTAGGGGGTGGCGGTCCCGAGGGGGAAGGTATGGGCGATACCTTGTCCGTCCGAGCGCTGCGGACGACTTTTTCACGCCGGCACCCGTCTTGTCATGACCCACGTGGGTCAACTCGCGGACATTGACTCGCCCCGCTGCCGATGAGATCGTGAACGAGCCGCCAGTGTCCGAGGAACGGGAGCACCCGAAGCTCGGCCTCGCCCTTTCCGGGGGCGGTCACCGTGCTGCCTTCTTCCACATCGGCGTCCTCGCGAAGCTCGCCGAGCTCGGCCTGCTGCGCCCGGTGCAGGTGATCTCGACCGTCTCGGGCGGCTCGATCATCGGCGCGCTCTACTACCTGCACGTCAAGAACCTGCTCGAGTCGAAGGCCGACGCCGAGATCGCCGACGCCGACTACGTCGAGCTCGTCCGCGCGGTCGAGCGGGAGTACCGCGAGGCCGCCGCCAGCAACGTGCGCGGCTCCGGCTGGGCGAACCTGCTCGAGAACTTCAAGATGGCGAAGCCGACCTACTCGCGCACCGACCGCGTCGCCGAGCTGTACGAGCGGCGCTTCTACGCGAAGGCCTGGGGCGACCGGCCCAAACGCAAGGGCCGGATCGCGATGCGCGACCTGCTGATCGAGCCCAAGGGCCACGACGGCCCCTTCGACCCCGACGAAGAGAACCCGCAGCGGAACGCGCCCGTTCCCATCCTGCTGCTCGAGGCGACCACGCTCAACACGGGCCACAACTGGCGCTTCGAGGCGATGTACGTCGGCGAGCCGCCGCGGCAAGGGACGGCCGACCAGGCAGCCCGCGAGGACGTGGACAAAAACGTGATCCTCGAGCGGACACGCTGGGAGGCGCTCCCCGAGGCCTGCCAGAACTTCCCGCTCGGCGGGGCGGTCGCCGCCTCGGCCTGCTTCCCCGGCGGCTTCCCGCCCGTGGTGGTGCCGAAGATCTTCGACGACCTGACGATCGAGCTCGTCGACGGCGGCGTCCACGACAACCAGGGCGTCGAAGGACTCGTCGACCGCGGCTGCACCCACCGGATCATCAGCGACGGCTCGGGCCAGATGCCCGACCTCGCGCGCCCCTCCACCCGCCTGCCGGCCGTGCTCGGCCGCGTGATCTCGATCTACGGCGACGCCGAGCGCGAGCAGCGGCTGCTGCAGCTCCTGCGCGAGGGCGACTCGACCGGTTTCATGCACCTGCAGACAGGCCTGCCCGCGCGCCAGCGCACGCCGGGCGGCGAGGTCTCCGAGAAGGAGGCGAAGATCGAATCGACCGACTTCGGCGTGCTCGAGGACGTGCAGCGCGCGCTCGCCCAGGTGCGTACCGACCTCGACTCCTTCTGCGAGGTCGAGGCGTGGTCACTGATGGCCGACGCGTACCAGCTGACCGGTCGCATCGTCCCGACCCGCGCCGGGCTCGCCGCGCTCGGCTCCGCGGGCCCCGACGTGGACTGGCCCTTCGAGGTCGTCTCCGAGCAGCTCGCCCAGCCGAGCGAGAAGTACCTCAAAGTGCTGCACGCCTCCAAGGAGCGCTTCTTCAAGCCCGCGCGGATGCTGCCGCTGCTGCTGCCGCTCACGCTAATGCTGCTGCTCGCCGCCCTCGGCGCCGCCGTCTACGGCTTCTGGCTGCTGTTAACTCCGCACGGGACGGCCCTCTTCATCGTCGGGCTCGCCACCCTCGGCGTGGTCGCGATCTACGCGAACTCCGAGAACAAGTTCGTCAAGCCGGTCGCGATTGGGATCTTCGACGTCGTCCTCCCCGCCCTGCTCGCGATCCCGCTCGTGCTGGTTTCGTGGCTCCAGCTGGCCGCCGGCCGCTGGTGGCTCTCGCTCGGCCGCACCAAGAAGCTCTAGCGCGCATACCTCGTTCGAGGCACCCCTGATGCGGGACTGCCGCCGATCCCGGAAGGGTGGCCCGACGGATCGCTCTTGCTGTCGGCGTTCTCCTCGCAGCCTCTCTTGCAGGCGACGTCTCGGTGCACGCGCAGCCGGCGCGAACCGCGACGCTGCGACCCGTACGGCCCGCGATCCCGCTGCCGCCGCCGAAGCCCGTTCACCGCGCACCGGCGGGCACGCTCGTCGCCTACGTCCGCAGCGGCCGCACCGTCGCCGTCCGCAGCGCTCCCAACGGCCCGGTCGTCGCGCAACTCTCGTCCCTGACGCAGTTCGGCTCGCCGCGCACCTTCGCGGTGACCCGTGCCGGCCACGGCCTGCGCGTGATCACCACCGAGCTGCCGAACGGCCGCACCGGCTGGGTCGACGCCCACGGCGCGCTGCGGCTCAGCCGCACGACCGTCAGCCTCGACGTCGACCTCTCCAGCCGCGTCCTGCGCGTTCGCGTCGCCGGCCGCCTCGTCCGCGCCATGCGCGTCGGCATCGGCGCTCCCGGCACGTCGACGCCGACGGGCCGCTTCGCGATCACCGACAAGCTCCGCGGCTCCGACTACTCGTCCGTCTACGGCTGCTGCATTCTCGCGCTCTCCGGCCACCAGACGAACCTCCCGCCCGGCTGGACGGGGGGCGACCGCCTCGCGATCCACGGCGGCTCGACGGGCGGCGCCGTCAGCACCGGCTGCCTGCACGCCGCCGAGTCAGACCTGCGCTTCCTGATGCGCCAGGTCCCACTCGGCGCTCAGATCACCATCCATCCGTAGACTCGCACCATGGTCGACGAGGGCCTCGCCGAGCTCCATACCCACCTCGGCGCGTCGGTCGCCTCGGAGATCCTGTGGAGCCTCGCGCACGAGCAGGGCATCGCGCTCCCGGTCAAGGACTACTGGGAGTTCGACCGGCTCGTCACGATCGCCGACCCGCGCCGCGTCGACTCGCTCGACGCCCTCGACCAGATCTACCACTGGACCGAGCTGATCCAGTCGAGCCCGCTCGCGGTCGAGCGCTCGGTGCACGCCGCGATCGGCGGCGCCTATCGCTCGCAGCACATCACCACGCTCGAGCTGCGCTTCAACCCGATGAAGCGGAACCGCGGCGGTGAGCGCGACCTCGACCACATCATCATGGCCGCCGTCCGCGGGCTCGACCGCGCGAGCCTCGAGTACCCGCTCGTCCGCGCCGGGCTGATCCTGATGATGGACCGCACCTTCGACGAGCGGCAGAACGCGATCATCGTCGAGAAGGCGATCCGCTACGCGCCGCGCGGGATCGTCGGCGTGGACATCGCCGGTCCGCGCCCCGGCGGCGAGCGCTACCCGTACCGCGAGCTCGCGCCGCTCGTCGAGGAGGCGCGCAACGCCGGCCTCGGCGTGACGATCCACGTGGGCGAAGAGGGCGAGGAGCACGGCGACGCCGAGATCGGGGAGGTGGTCGAGCACCTGCGCCCCGACCGGATCGGCCACGGCATCCTCGCCGCCCGCAACCCGGAGCTGATGGCCGCGATCCGCGAGCAGGAGATCGTGCTCGAGATCTGCCCCACCTCGAACCTGCTCACCCGCGCGCTGCCCGACGAGGAGGCCGTGCGCGATACCTTCCGCGCCTTCGTCGAGCACGGCGTGCCTTTCACGATCGCCACCGACGGCCCCGAGATGATGCGGACGCACCTGCGCGACGAGCTCGAGCTGCTGCAGCGGATCGGCGCCCTCGACGAGAACGAGCTGGCCGAGGCAAACGCGCGCGGCCATGAGGCGAGCTTCGTCCATGCGCAGAGCGCCGGCGTACGCCCTTAGGAGTAGGGCAAAAGACACGCCGTCCGGCCAATAGGCGCGCGCGGAACGCGTTGTTAGCGTCGCCGCATGGTCACAGTCCTGCACGAGGGGCCGCCGGCAATCACGGATCGGCAGCTTCAGGTGATCGAGCTGATCGCCGCCGGATACTCGAACGACGAGGTCGCACAACGGCTCGGCATCTCGCCGAGAACCGCGAAGGCCCACTCGGACGTGCTCCGGCAGAAGCTCGGTTGCGCGAGGCGAAGGCAGATCCCGAGCGCGTACCGCACGCTCACCGGCCGCGATCCCCTCTCCCAAGGCCTCGGAGCAGGACCACCCGCTCCGAGGGACTGACGGCACCCGCGCCTGCGGCCTGGATGGGCCGCAGGCGCGGCGTCCTTCTAGGACATCTTGGCTGGCGGGGAGTAGGGGATTAGGGTTACCCCAGCGGGATGCGGCGCCCGTGACAGGATGACTGAGCTTCAAGAGCAGGCAGCCACCGCAGCGAACCGCCACATCATCGAGCGGCCTCGCCTGACACGCCTGCTCGACGAGACGACGGCACGAGTAATCGTCCTCCTCGCGCCGGCGGGTTACGGGAAGACGACGCTCGCCAGGCAGTGGCTTGCGGACAAGCAACATGCCTGGTACTCGGCACGAAGCGGTACTGACATGGCAGCGGTCGGGATAGGACTCCTCGAAGCGGCTGAAGACGTCGAGAAAGACGTAGGAAACCGTTTTCGCCAGTGGTTGCTTGCTCAGCGAAAGCCCTACGATTTTGGCCAAGCGGCGGAATTCTTGGGAGCGGATTTCGCCACGTTCCCGTCAACCACATGGCTGGCGATCGATGATTACCACCAACTCTCCCCTGAGGCCGAAGAACTCGTCAACCGCCTACATTCTCTTCCACATCTGCGACTTCTCTTGACAACCAGGCGGCGTCCAATGTGGTGCACGCCTCGCGACCTCGTTTACGTCGACATATTTGAGGTCGACAGATCAGCACTGTCGATGAATAACAACGAAGCCGTTGAGATCTTGCGACATCTCGGTCATGACGCCACACGCGTGATCGAGATCGCAGATGGGTGGCCCGCGGTGATCGGCCTGGCGTCCTTCGCTCGAGAATCACCGCGCCTCGGCCAGGGGACCTTGCCGCCCCAGCTTCATGCCTACATCGCCGACGAACTTTACGCAACGCTTGACCCAACGGTTCGTGATGACGTGGCCTGTCTAGGCCTCTTCCTCTCGGTCTCCCCGAAGCGTGCTCGAAGCGTCCTCCCCGAAACAAGCGAACTAGCCATTGCTGAAGGCCTGCGTGTGGGATTCCTCGCTGAGGATGGCTCGGGGTCATACCGCTTTCACCCGCTACTTCGGAGCTTCTTGCTCCGCAAGCTGCGTACGTCAGACACGGGTCAACTCGAGCACACCGTGTCGCGAGCGGTCGAGGCAATGCTGACTGACGGGGAGTGGGAGAACGCCCTTGAGGTTTCGGTGTCATTCGGCGTTGCCGACCTTTTGGTGAATCTGATCGAAGCGGCGTTGTATGACCTTCTGGGCCGCGGCTTGGTCTCGACGATAACGAAGATCGCATCAAGCGCTCGCGGAGCGGGGATCTCTGCACCAGCTCTCCTTCTGGCGGAGGCAGAGGTGGCCTTTCGCGAAGGTATGCACGAGAGATCCAAGGGACTGGCTGAAGTTGCAGGTGCCCAGCTGATGGCGAAACCATCACTTGCGACGAAGGCTTTTTGCCGAGCTGGCCAAAGTGCGTACTTCCTTGACGAGACGCCCAGCGCGGTTACCAATTTTGCGAAAGCTCGCGAGCTAGCTTCGACGCGTCTTGACAAGCGTGACGCCCAATGGGGATTGTTCTTGGCCGCCGTCGAGCAAGAGGATGAGGCCGCCGAAGCGCTTTTGGCCGACTTCGAAACTCTTTGCCACGCTGACCCAGACGATGTCCTCCGACTTCAGAATGGCCGTCTCCACTTTGGGATGCGAATCGGCTCCACTTACCGCGGATTGTCCGGAGCAGAAGCGGCGGCTGCGGTTGCGGAAGAGGCCACAGACCCAGTTATCCGCATATCGTTCTGGCACGTCTATGCTGGGGCACTTCGGTTGGCCGCCGCCTACGCCGAGGCGTTGGTCGCCTCGGACATTGCGCTCAGAGAGGCGGACACATTCGACCTCACGTTCGCCCGCGCGCACGTCCATCTCACGCGCTCCGCGATTTATTTGGGGCTCGGCCGTTATTCCGAGGCGCTGGCTTTGCTCAAGGATGTCGCGGCTGTAGCCCGCCAAACCGGAGACGTTTACCTACAGATGAGTGAGCGAGCTCTGCGCTGCCGCACCCACCTCCTCGATCGAGACGTTGGATCTGCGGCGGCGGCGGTCGATGGCCCGTTCACGCAGATGACATCCAGTGGGCAGTACTCCGAACTCTTGTCCCTGCGGGCGCTCATCCGCGGAATGACAGACGATATCGGCGAGGCCCTTGCACTTCTAGAAGAAGCACGCACGGCGAGCAGCGAGAACGAAGCGATTGCATTGAATAGCTGCGTCGCAGCGCTGCTTGAATTACAGCGAGAGAACGTTTCGCTTGCTCCCTTTGCTTCGGACTTCGGGAAATACGCGGCCAAGGGCGTGCTCGATCCGTTCGTCTTTGCTTTTAGATTGGAACCACGGCTCACACAGGCAGTGAACCGAATGCCAAGACTACGTCCGCGACTGCGAGAACTGCTTGCTCGTCTTGAGATAACGGACCTCGGAATTCATAGAGTTAGCTCTCCGCTTGGGTCTGAAACACTCACACGGCGCGAGCGCGAGGTCTTCGCGTTGATCGGCCAAGGCAAGACGAACCGCGAGATCGCAAGGGCGCTCTTCCTAGCCGAGACAACCGTCAAAGTTCACGTCCGTCACATACTGCGCAAGCTAGGTGTGAGGACTCGAACTGAAGCTGCGATTCAAGCCGTTAAGAGGCGATGACCCGCAACCGTACGGGCAGGAGACTAGGCTTCGCGGACTCTCCAGGAGGCGCTCCGGGGTCACTCGCACCCGACCGGTAACTCGCGGGGGCATCGCAAAGGATCGCCTCAAAGGCCGCAACGACAGTGGTGTCAAACTGCGTCCCGACACCCTGAGCTAGGCGTAGACGGGCGACGTCAGACGACATCGCGTCTCGGTACGGTCTGTCCGACGTCATTGCGTCGTAGGCGTCGGCGACTGCAAGCACGCGGGCGAGGAGGGGAATTTCACGCGCGGAAAGGCCATCGGGGTAGCCGTGGCCGTCCATGCGCTCATGGTGGTAACGCACAATGTCAGCGATCTCTTCGTAACCCTCGACATTCCTCAAGATGCGCTCGCCGATGACGGGATGGGCTTCCATCTGACGTCTCTCGTCCAGAGTCAGCGGACCCACCTTCTCCAGGAGTCCCGGTGAAAGGCCGATCTTGCCAATGTCGTGGACGAGCCCAGCCAGGTGAGCAAGTTGCTGCTCATCGGACGAAAGCCCTAGTCGGCTCGCAATGTCGCGCGCGTAGGTCGCAACCGACGCGGAGTGGCCGGCTGTGTATCTATCTCGCGCATCCAGCGTGGCGACGAGTGCCGTCGCGAAAGACAGGTTCGCTCGCTCTTGCTGCTCGATCGCTGCGGTTAGTTCCTCGGAAGTTGCACGCTGCTCCCGGTAGAGGAGGAAGAACTTTTGAGCTGCAAAAGCCGGGAATAAGAAGAGCACGACGCTCCAGGTGGAGACTTCTCGACAGGCATAGACCAGAAGCGCCGTCATTGGGACATAGAGCGGCAACGCGGCAAAGGCCGCGCCAGAGGCCTTCGTGATTTCGGCGACCGTTATCCCGCGCAGTCGCGCCGCCACGGACCCGAGAGCCAGATCGCCAAGCTGTTCCACGACCGTGGCGCACGCAACTGCCGCGACGACGGGCCCGAAGCCATGTGCGCCCGTTCCATCAATCGCGAACGCGACTATCCCTGCGCAGCCGGCGGCTATCGAACGGGACGAAGTCCAGGTCAGCCATCGCGCGTACGGGGAGCGGAGGTCGCACAAGAGGCTCGCGACGCTCACAACGATCGCCGCCAACGGTCCATAGATCACCGCCGCAAGAACGATTGGGAGAGATGAAACAGAAACGCTGGCTCGCGAGGTCAGGCGGACGCTTTGCATCTCGGCGATGAACGCTGAGACCGCGAGAGCCACCAGCGGCCAAGTGAGGGTGGCAGCGGGCTCTGAACTGCTCAACAGAACGGCTATCACCAAAGCGAGAAGAAGAACACCAAGCCAGCCCGTGTAGCCGATGAGAGCCCAATCCCGATTATTCGGCCGAGACTCAAGGCCGAAAAGTGCCTGGAACCACCCCTCAATATCCTTCCGAAGACTAGAAGTATCTACTTGAAAGTCACCCTTTAGGGTGATACCTTCCGAACCGCCGTTAGTCCCTCGAGGAGGAAAAGTGCGTTCTCGTGTCGCCACTTTGCTGCTCTCGCTCGCATCGCTGGCAGCGGTTACTGGAAACGTCAAATTCTGGTAGCGGCTAGTCGGACCCACAGCGGGTCGTAGCTTCCGTTTTCCCCAGGCTGTCCACATCACCCTGTTGAGGGATTTCCACAGGGGTGTGGAAACCGGCGTCGAAGACGTCCGGTTCTCTTTATGCGTTGTAACTGCTAGGCGATCAGGCCGCGCCTGAAACCGACGGCCACTGCGTGGGCCCTCGAGCGGGCCTGCAGCTTCGCCAGCAGGTGGCGCACGTGCGACTTGACCGTCTCCTCCGAGAGGAAGAGGCGGACGCCGATCTCGCGGTTCACGAGGCCGTCGGAGATCAGCTGGAGCACCTCGATCTCACGGGCCGTCGGCTCCTGCTCGAGCTCCTGCAGCGGGCCGGCGAACGGGATGACCTCCCCGCCGGCCGAGTTGCCGCCGCGCCGCTTCGCTACCGCGTCGAAGCGGCGGCTGTGGTCCACGTAACGGGACAGGATCTCTTTGCGCTCAGCCGCGTCCACGAGAGGCCTATCGGCCTTGTGCAAGCCGCGCTTTAGCGCCGCGTCCTACCCCGTTTCAGGGATGCCGGCTCCCGGGCCGAAATTGCTCGCCGAACCTGGCTTTCCCCGCAAATGACGGGTAACATCGAGGCCCGCGCCGGATGCGCGGGCCAGGGTCACAGATTCACAACCATGGGGAGGCGCTTCATGAACCGAGAGGGCAGGTGGCGTCTGGCCGCGTTGCTCGCTTTCGTCCTCGTCGTAGTTGCCGCCATCGGTGTCGGAGCTGCGCGCTCCGCGCTTTCGCACAAGACAGCCGGCGGCATCATCGTGGACGGCACGACCGACAGCGTTACCAACATCGATCCCGCGGGGAACTACGACTTCGGTTCCGCGACGGTCGATTACCAGATCTTCCAGCACCTGCTGGAAGCCGGCCCGGGCGGCCTCACGCCGCATCCGGTGCTGGCGACGAAGTGCGGCTTCAAGGGCAACCTGAAGACGTTCGTCTGTTCCCTGCGCCACGGCGTGAAGTTCCACAACGGCAAGCCGTTCACCTCGGCCGACGTCGTCTGGTCGTTCGACCGCGTCGTCCGGATCAAGGACCCGTCGGGCATCTACACGCTGCTCAGCAACATGAAAAGCGTGAAGGCCAAGGGAAAGTACGGCGTCGTCTTCAACCTGAAGGCACCGCAGGCCACCTGGCCGCAGATCCTCACTACGGGCGCGGGCCAGATCGTCTCAAAGAGCGACTACCCGCTGAAGCGCCTACGGTCAAGCACGGCCAAGCAGTCCGGCACGGGGCCCTACAAGCTCAAGAAGTTCTCGCCCGGCCAGCAGGCCGTGTTCGAGAAGTTCAAGGGGTACTGGGGCAAGCCCGCCAAGAACGACGGCGTGATCATCCGCTACTACACGAAGTCCTCGACGATGAAGCTCGCGCTCACGCGCAAGGACATCGACATGGCCTTCCGCGACTTCACGCCGACCGAGCTGCTCTCGCTCCAGAAGACCAAGGGCGTCGTCGTGCACAAGGGCAGCGGCGCGACGATCCGCTATCTCGTGCTGAACGTGAACATGTTCCCGACCAGCAGGCTTCCCGTGCGCAAGGCGATCGCGTACCTGATGCCGCGGGCGGCGATCGCAAGCCGCGTCTACCACGGGCTCGTCAAGCCGCTCTACTCGATGGTGGCCGCCGGCCTGCCGGGCCACATCGACGCGTTCAAGACCACGTATGGGGCATCGCCGAACCTGGCGAAGGCACGGGAGGCCCTCAACAACGCGAACATCCCGACACCCGTCGACCTGACGCTCTGGTACACGCCGACGCACTACGGCGATTCGTCGGCCGACGAGTTCGCCGAGATCCAGCGCGCCCTGCAGGCCGGCGGCCTGTTCAAGGTGACGCTGAAGTCGGCTGAGTGGGCGCAGTACAGCGACGCGCTCGGGAAGCAGTACGGGGCGTTCCAGCTCGGCTGGTTCCCCGACTACGTCGACGCTGAGAACTACCTGCTCCCGTTCTACGACTCGAAGAGCAACTTCACGTCCAACAACTACAAGAGCAAGCAGATGGACACGACGCTCCACAAGGAGCAGGCCCAGAAGGTGCTGAAGAAGCGCCTCGCCCTGATGAGGTCTGCGCAGGCCATCGCGGCGAAGGACACGCCGATCATCCCCTACTGGCAGGGCGCGATGATTGCCGTCTCCCGGAACAACGTGAAGAACATCGGGAAGACGCTCGACCCGACGTTCATCATGCGGTTCTGGCTGATCTCGAAGTAGCAAGCAACGAACGCCCGGGCGCGCCTGACGCGCGCCCGGGCGTTTTTCGTCAGGATCGGTAGCTCCGCCAATGGCCGCTCAAGGAACCTCCCTCAAGGCGTACCTCCTAACGCGCCTCCTGCTCGTCTTCCCCATGGTCCTGATCCTCCTGACGATGGTCTTCCTGCTGATGCGCGTCGCGCCCGGAGACCCGATCTCGGCGTCGCTCGGCGGCCGCGTGCCGCAGGCGGAGGTGGACAAGATCAGGCACCGGCTCGGCTACGACAAGCCGATGCTGACCCAGTACCTGGGAGTACCTCTCGGATACGGCGCGCGGCAACTTCGGCACGACCATCACCGACCGCCGGCAGGTGACGGAGATCATCAAGGTCAACGGAGCCGCGACGCTCGAGCTGACGATGGCCGCGATGTTCGTCGCCATCACGGTGGGTGTCTTCTTCGGCCTCGTGGCAGGCCGCTTCCGCGACACCCCGGCCGACGCGGGCAGCCGCCTGTTCGGCATCGTGATCTACGCAATGCCGGTCTTCTTCCTCGGCTATCTCGCGCAGCTGTTCTTCGGCTCGTACCTCGGGATCCTGCCGACCTCCGACCGCGCGAGCCCGATCACGGAGGCGCTGCTGACGACGCACACAAACCTCTTCCTGATCGACACCCTGATCAACAAGAACTGGACCGCGTTCTGGGACGTGTTCAAGCACCTGATCCTGCCCGCGGTCACGCTCGGGCTCGTGATCAGCGGCATCTTCATCCGCCTCGTGCGCGTGAACGTGATCCGCACGCTGAAGGACGACTACATCGAGGCCGCTCGCGCGCGCGGGATCCCGGAGCGCTCCGTCGTGTACTCCCACGCGTTTCGTAACGCGCTCGTTCCGGTGATCACGATCGTCGGCCTGCAGATGGCGCTGCTGCTGTCCGGTGCGGTGCTCACCGAGACCACCTTCAACTGGCCCGGGATCGGTCACGAGCTGATCTTCTACCTCGACAACCGGGACTACGCAGCGGTGCAGGGGATCATCGTCGTCTTCGCGCTGATCGTCGTCTTCATCAGCCTGCTGATCGACCTCGCCAGTGCGTTCATCGACCCGAGGATCCGGTACTGATGGCGGCCGTGGCGACAAGCGGGCGCAGGCGGCGCTTCGTCGGCGCGCGACGCATTCTGGCGCCGATCGCCGAGGCGCACGGCGGCGCCCGCATCATGCTCTGGACCGGGGCTGCGATCACCACGTTCTTCATCGTGCTGGCGCTGATCGGCCCGTCGATCTCGCCCTACAGGTTCGACCAGTACCAGGCGAACGGCCAGCGCTTCGAACAGCTCGCGCACCCCTCGTCCGAGCACCTGTTCGGGACGACCGTGCAGTCGACCGACGTCCTCTCCCGGGTGATCTGGGCCGCCCGCACCGAGCTAGAGGTCGTCTTCCTCGCCCTGATCCTCGGCCTGCTGGTCGGGGTGCCGCTCGGGATCATCTCCGGCTACTTCGCCGGCCCGTTGGACCGCGTGCTCGTCCTGATCATGGACGCACTCTTCGCCTTCCCATACCTCCTGCTCGCGATCGTGATCGCATTCCTCCTGGGTGGTCAGAGCGTGATCAACGCGGCGATTGCCATCACGGTCGTCTACATCCCGCAGTACTTCCGCGTTGTGCGCAACCACGTGATCAGCGTTCGCGAGGAGCCGTACGTGGAAGCCGCGCGAGCGATCGGCGCCAAGCCGTTCACGATCATGCGCCGCTACGTCTTCTTCAACGTCGTCCAAAACGTCCCGGTGATCGCGACACTCAACGCGGCGGACGCAATTCTCACCCTCACCGCTCTCGGCTTCCTCGGCTACGGGATCCAGCCGTCCGCCGGGGCCGAGTGGGGCTACGACATCAGCCGCGCGATCTCGGACGCAAGCTCCGGAATCTGGTGGACCGGGCTCTACCCCGGTCTCGCGATCGTGCTGCTCGTGACCGGGTTGACCCTCCTCGGCGAGGGGCTCAACGAGTCGATCAACCCGGTCCTGCGCAAGCGGCGCATCGAGGCGCCCGAGCTCGGGACTCCGACCTCGATCGGGGAAGCCGAGGTCGGCTCCTGAGCGACCCGGTCCTCTCGGTCTCGAATCTGCGCGTGTACTACGGAACGACGCGCGGGTCGGTGCGCGCGGTCGACGGCGTCTCGCTCGAGATCGGCGAGGGAGAGGTGCTCGGGCTCGTCGGCGAGTCAGGCTGCGGGAAGTCGACGCTCGGCCGCGGGATCCTCGGCCTGCTACCGGAAGGCGCGGAGTCCGACGGCGAGGTGATGTACGGAGGTCGCAACCTCGTCACGCTTGCGGACAAAGACCTTCGCCGGCTGCGCGGCCCCGACCTCGGCCTGATCTTCCAGGAGCCGATGACGCGGCTCAACCCGCTGATGCGGATCGAGGAGCACTTCGAGGAGACGCTCAAGCGCCACGAGCCGGGCCTCTCCAAGAAGGACATCCGGCGCCGCTCGCTCGAGACGCTGGGGAAGATGGGTATTCCGCCGACCCGATTCCGCCAGTACCCATTCGAGTTCTCGGGCGGGATGCGGCAGCGGATTATGATCGCCCTCGCGCTCGTGCTGCGGCCCAAGCTGCTCGTGGCCGACGAGCCGACGACCGCGCTCGACGTGATCGTCGAGGCACAGATTCTGGGGATCCTGGCCGACCTGAAGCGCGAGTTCGGCACCGCGCTCCTGCTGATCACGCACAACCTCGGCATCATCGCCGAGGCCTGCGACCGGGTCGCGGTCATGTATGCGGGCCGGATCGTCGAGGAAGGCCCGGCGCGCCCGCTCTTCGCCGAGCCGGCCCACCCCTACACGCGGGAGCTGCTGCGCTCGACGATTTCGCTCGAGACGACCGAGCTCCATTCGATCCCCGGCGCGCCGCCGAACCTGATCGACCCGCCGAGCGGCTGCCGGTTCCACCCGCGCTGCCCGGACGCGATGGAGGTCTGCCCGCGCAAGGCCCCGATCCCCGTGAAGCTCGAGGGCGACCGCCGGGTCGAGTGCTGGTTGCACGGCCCCGAGGAGGAGATACCGCCGGGAACGGCCCGGCCGCTCGAGCGCGAGCGAATCGCGGTGGCCGATGAAGCCTGAGCACGCAGAGACCAACGGCTCGCCGCTCGTCTCGGTCCGCGACCTGAAGACCTATTACTCGATCCGCGGCAACTTCGGGGCGCGGCTGCTCGGTCGTGAGGCGGGCTCGGTGCGCGCGGTGGACGACGTCTCGTTCGACCTCGAGCACGGCGAGGTGCTCGGGCTCGTGGGCGAGTCGGGCAGCGGCAAGACCACCCTGGGCCGCACCCTGCTCGGGCTGGTCAAGGCGACCAGCGGCAGCGTCATGTTCGAGGGCCGAGAGGTCATCGGCCTGCGTGAGCGCGAGCTGCGCGAGCACCGCCGGCGCATGCAGATCGTCTTCCAGGACCCGCATGCGTCCCTGAATCCCGCAATGACGATCGGCCAGTCGGTCGGGCACCCGCTCACGATCCACGGGCTTGCGAAGGACGACGAAGTGGTGACGCGGGTGGCAGACGTGCTCGAGCACGTGGGGCTCGCCCCGGCCGACCAGTTCCTCGACAAGTACCCGAGCGACCTCTCCGGGGGCCAGAAGCAACGGGCCGTGATCGCCCGCGCGATCATCCTCAACCCGGTCCTGCTGGTCGCCGACGAGCCGGTCTCGATGCTCGACATGAGCGTCCGGGCCAAGATCCTCGAGCTGATGCTCGCGCTGAAGCGCGACTTCGACCTGACCTACCTCTACATCACGCACGACCTCGCGACTGCGAAGTTCTTCTGCGACCGGATCGCGATCATGTACCTCGGCCGGATTGTCGAGATCGGCCCCTCCGAGGCGATCTACGAGGATCCGAAGCACCCCTACACGCAGGCGCTGCTCCGCGCGATCCCGGAGCCGGACCCGCTGAGAACGGTCCCGCGAGACCTGCCGCGCGGCGAGGTCCCCGACGCGGCGCGCCCGCCGCTCGGCTGTTCCTTCCACCCGCGCTGCCCACGCGCGTTCGAGGTCTGCGGCTGGGAGGCGCGTGACCTGCGCGACCTGCTCGAGCGGCGCTGGTCGCACATGAGCCCCGACGAGTACGAGGCCGAGCGGGCGATCGTGGGCGAGCTCGAGGCGCTCGAGGGGAACGCGCCGACGGTGCGCATCTCCGTCCGCGGGCGCGCTCGAGGAGAGGACCTGCGCGCCGTGCTCGAGAAGATCCGCAAGGAGGATCCCGACGAGCCGTTCTGGTCGGGCGTGAAGAGCATGACCGCCGACGAGAAGCACGTCGAGGTCGAGTGGTGGGAGCCGGTCGCCCCGCGCCTGCTCCCATCCGGGCAGGTCGAGGTCGAGTGTCATCTCTACGACGAAGAGGCGCTGGCGGAGGCGGAGCGGCGGCGCGGAACCGTCAAGGCTTCCTGAAGCCTCCGGTAGCATCGAAGTGCGAGGGGGTCGATGTCGTCTCTAGCAGGGAGGAAATCGTGAACCGGAGAGTCTTTTGGCGGCTGGGAGCGCTCCTCGTCGTTCTCGCCTTCACGGCGGCCGTCGCGGCTGCGTGCGGCGGTGGCTCGTCGAAGAGCAGCAGTAACGGCGGAGGTGGCGGCGGCACGCTCGTCGACGGAACGACCGACAGCGTGACGAACATCGACCCCGCCGGAAACTACGACTTCGGCTCGGCGACGGTCGACTACGTGATCTTCCAACACCTGCTGGAGGCGGGCCCCGGCAACCTCAAGCCGCACCCTGTGCTCGCGACTAGCTGCGAGTTCCAGAACGGTCTCACGACGTATGCCTGCGACCTGCGCGAGAACGTCAAGTTCCACAACGGCGAGACGATGACCTCGGCGGACGTCGTCGCGTCGTTCAACCGCGTGGTCAAGATCCAGGACCCCTCGGGCATCTACACGCTGCTCAGCAACCTGAAGAGCGTCGAGGCGCAGGGCCCGAACAAGGTGGTCTTCCACCTCAAGGCCCCGCAGGCCACCTGGCCGCAGATCCTGACCACCGGCGCGGCGCAGATCGTCCCCAAGAGCGCCTACCCGGCAGGCAAGGTGCGGCCGAACGGGCAGCCGCAGTACGGCACCGGGCCGTACATGCTGACCCAGTACAAACCCGGCCAGCAGGCGGTCTTCAAGAAGTTCGACGACTACTGGGGCGACCCGCCGAAGACCGACAACCTGATCATTCGCTACTACACGAAGTCCTCGACGATGAAGCTGGCCCTGGAGAACGGCGACATCGACATGGCTTTCCGCGACTTCACGCCGACGGAGCTGCGCTCACTGGAGGGCGAGGGAGACCTCGTCGTGCACAAGGGCAGCGGCTCGGCAATTCGCTACCTCGTGCTGAACGTGGACATGCCGCCGACGAACCAGCTCGCGGTGCGCCAGGCGATCGCTTACCTGATGCCGCGCGAATCAATCGCGAGCCGCGTCTACAACGGGACCGTCAAGCCGCTCTACTCCATGGTGCCCGCCGGCCTGCCCGGCCACGTCGACGCCTTCAAGTCGGAATACGGCGCCAGCCCGAACGCGGACAAGGCGAAGGCGGCGCTGACGGGCGCCGGCGTGTCGATGCCGGTCAACCTGACCCTCTGGTACACGCCGACGCACTACGGCGATGCCTCGGCCGACGAGTTCGCGGAGATCCAGCGCGCGCTGGAGGCGAGCGGTGTCTTCAAGGTGACGCTGAAGTCGGCCGAGTGGGCGCAGTACAGCGACGCGCTCGGCAAGCAGTACGGCGCCTTCCAGCTCGGGTGGTTCCCGGACTACGTGGATGGCGAGAACTACCTGCTGCCCTTCTACGACTCGAAGAGCAACTTCACCTCGAACAACTACAAGAGCGCCCAGATGGACACCCTGCTCTCGAAGGAGCAGGGGACGGAGTCGTCGACCGACCGGACGGACGTGATCAAGCAGGCGCAGCAGCTGGCTGCCAAGGACGTCCCGATCATCCCGTACTGGCAGGGCGCGATGATCGCGGTCTCGCAGAAGGACGTGCAGGGCATCGACGAGACGCTCGACCCGACGTTCATCATGCGCTTCTGGCTGATCTCGAAGTAGTCGCCTAGAGACGGACGAGCTTGCGCCGGCGGGCCTTCAGGTCCGCCGGCTCCGGCTCTTCCACGACGCCGTTCGCGCCTTCGCGGTCGGTCGAGTGAAGGATGCGCCACTCGCCGAGCCAGAAGGCGATATGCGTCGTCTGCTCGTCGCCGTACGTGACGAGGTGGCCCGGCTTCAACTCTCCCTCCGGGACTTCCTCTCCCGCCTCCTCCTGCTGGTCGGCGTCGCGCGGGACGAGCCGGCCGAGGCGGCGATACGCCATGTGCACGAGGCCAGAGCAGTCGATCCCGCGCTCGGTCATCCCACCCCACTCGTAGGGCGTGCCGAGGTAGGCGCGAGCCTCCTCGACAGGATCACCCGTCCGCGGCAGGCCCGGCCACTCGCCGTCGGGCTCGTCGCCGAGAACGGCGGCGCGGATCCAGCCGGGGTAGCCGTAGGCCGTGCGGATGCGCGCCCAGTCGTCGCGCGACTCCTCGACCGCGAGCGGCTCGCCGGCCAGCGCCTGCGTGACCTGCTCGGCAGCGTCGTCGGGCTCCGCGCGCACAGGCGCGGCCTCGGCGGCGCAGACCCGAAGCTCGGTCAGGCGGCGACCGTCTGGAGCTCGCGCAGGGCGGCCAGCCGGGCGAGGGCCTGGCCCTCGAGCTGGCGGACGCGCTCGCGCGTCAGGTCGAGCTCGTGCCCGATCGCCTCGAGCGTCCACGGCTCGCCTTCGAAGCCGAAGCGCAGCTCGAGGATGCGCCGCTCGCGCTCGGGGAGCGCGTCGAGCGCCCGCCGTACGCCTTGGCGGCGAAGCGACTCCTCGGCCTCTTCGAACGGATCGGGAGCCTCGCGGTCGGCGAACAGGTCGCCAAGCTCGCCTTCGTCGTCCGCGCCGACGGTCTGGTTGAGCGAGACCGAGGCCTGCGCGGCGCCGAGCGCCTCGTCGACGTGCTGGATCGGAAGTCCGGTCGCCTCCGCGAGCTCTTCCTTCGTCGCCTCGCGGCCGAGCTCGACCTCGAGCCGGCGGGCGGCCCGGCCGAGCTTCTGCTGCCGCTCGACGACGTGGACAGGGACGCGGATCGTGCGCGCGTGGTTCGCTACCGCGCGCTGCACCGACTGGCGGATCCACCAGGTCGCGTACGTGGAGAACTTGTAGCCGCGCCGCCAGTCGAACTTCTCGACCGCGCGGTTGAGCCCGAGCGTGCCCTCCTGGATCAGGTCGAGGAAGGGGACGCCGAGACCGCGGTAGCCCTTTGCGATCGAGACCACGAGGCGGAGGTTCGACTCGATCATCCGGCGCTTGGCGGTCAGGTCGCCGCGCTCGATCGCCTTGGCGAGCATGACCTCCTCGGCCGCGGTCAGCAGCTTGTGCCGGCCGATGTCGGCCAGGAACAGCTGCAGGCTGTCGGCGGCGCCGACGAGCGCCTGCTGCGGCTGCGGCTGGGCAGGCTCGGCCGCCTCCGGCTTCTCGGCGGTCGCCTCTGCCTCCGGCCCGGTTGCCTCTGCGGGCTCGCGCACCTCGAGGCCGTTGGTCTCGAGCTCGCGGGTCAGCTGCTCGACCTCGTCCTCGGCGAGATCGTGCTCGAGCGCGAAGGCCTCGAGCTCCGCCGGCAGGACGAAGCCGCGCTCCTCCGCTCCGTCGAGCAGCACGCGCGCGGGCTCGGTCTCCAGCAATTCCTGAAGTTGCGTCTGGGTCAATTTGTCCTCGTGGGTGTTAGACGGCGTACTTCCTCGAACCTTTCGCACTGTAGGCGGATTGTCCTGGGCTGGCCAGGGGGATCCGACCGTCCGATCCGCTCGGCCCTGGTAACGCGCTTCGTGCTCGTGCTATTCCGCGACGGCGGCCTCTTTGGTTTGCGCGCGAGCGGGAAAGTCGAACTCCACCTTGCCCTCATCGTTCAAGACGAGGCGCGCGCGAAAAGGTTTGCCGGCACGTGAGCGAAAACCGGAGATGACCTCCTTGGTCTTGCCCTCCTCGAGCAGCTGGCGGGCGATCTCGGGCGTGAGCGTGCGGCCCGCGACCCGCTTCCAGATGACGAAGCCGCAGCCCGGCTCCTCGCGGCTCTTCCAGCTCGTGCAGCCGTAGGCCTTGGAGTTCTCCTTGATGATCTCTCCGGTCTCGGCGCCGCAGCGCGGGCACGGCCCGAGCTCGACGCGCTCCGGCCGCAGCTTCTCCTTGTCGAGCTCGGCGATCTTCTCGACGGTCGCGCGCGTGAACTCGGCGATGTCGCCGATGAACTTCGAGCGGTCCTCTTCGCCGTGCTCGATGTCGGTCAGGCGCTTCTCCCAGCTGCCGGTCAGCTCGGGCGAGGTGAGCGGGTGCTCCTCGAGCATCGTGATCACCTGCAGGCCCTTCGGGGTCGGCAGCAGGTCCTTGCCGCCGCGCTCGATGTATTCCCTGCGGATCAGCGTCTCGATCGTCTCCGCGCGCGTGGCCGGGGTGCCGAGACCGCTCTCCTTCATCGCCTCGCGCAGCTCCTCGTCGTCGATCAGCTTGCCGGCGGTCTCCATCGCGGAGAGGAGCGTCGCCTCGGTGTAGCGCGGCGGCGGCTTCGTCTCCTTCGCTTCGACCTCGGCGGCGGCGCACTTGACCGCCTGGCCCTGCTCGAGGGGCGGCAGCTCGGCGCTTTCGTTCTCGCCCTCCTCGTCCTGCTTCTGCGCGGCCTGGTCGGCCTCGGAGAGCAGCCCGTAGACGCCGCGCCAGCCGGCCTCGAGCGTGACCTTGCCGCGAGTGCGGAACCGCTCCTCCTCGACGAGCGTGACGACCGTGGTGCGGGCGTAGCGCGCCGGCGGGTGGAAGACGGCCAGGAAGCGGCGCGCGACCAGGTCGAAGATGCGCCGCTCGTCGGGCGAGAACTGGCTGACGTCGTGCTCGACGTCGGTCGGAATGATCGCGTGGTGGTCGCTCACCTTCGAGTCGTTGACGACGCGCGCGAGCGGCAGCTGCTGCAGGCCGAGCACGTAGCGCGCGCCCGCGGCGTACTCGCCGATCGGCTCGAGCGTGGCCGCGGTCGGCTTCAGCTGCGGGACGAGGTCGCCGGAGAGCCAGCGTGAGCTGGTGCGCGGGTACGTGATCGCCTTCTTGTCCTCGTAGAGGGATTGCGCGGCCTGCAGGGTGCGGCGCGCCGAGAAGCCGAAGCGGCGGTTCGCGTCGCGCTGGAGCGAAGTGAGGTCGTAGAGCAGCGGCGCGCGCTCGGACTGCTCCTTGCGCTCGACCGACTCGACGACGCCGTCCTTGCCGGAGACCTTCGCCGCGATCTCGTCGGCGCGCTTGGCCTCCTTCAGGCGCGTCTCGTCGCCCTCGAACCAGAGGCCCTCGTAGCGAGGGTCGAACACGGCGTGGACGAGCCAGTACGGCTCGGGCACGAAGGCCTGGATCTCGCGCTCGCGCTTGACGAGCAGCGCCAGCGTCGGCGTCTGCACGCGGCCGAGCGAGACCACGCCGCCGACCCAGGCGCGGCCGCGGATGGTGGCGGCCCGGGTGGCGTTCATGCCCACGAGCCAGTCGGCCTCGGAGCGCGAGCGCGCGGCAGCCTCGAGTTGGCGCAGCTGCTCGCCGGGGCGAAGCTGTTCGAAGCCCTCCTTGATCGCGGTCTTCGTCATCGAGCTGATCCAGAGCCGCTCGACCGGCTTGTCGACGCCGGAGGTCTCGTAGATGTAGGCGAAGATCAGCTCGCCCTCGCGCCCGGCGTCGCAGGCGTTCACGACCCGGTCGACGTCGTCGCGCTGCAGCAGCTTGTGGATCACCTTCAGCTGCTTCTCCGCCTTCTTGTCGCGCGGGCGCAGCTTGAACTCCTCGGGCACGATCGGCAGGTCGGCCATGCGCCACTTCTTGAAGCGCTCGTCGTAGTCCTCGGGGTTGATCAGCTCCACGAGGTGTCCCACCGCGAAGGTGATCACGGTGTCGTCCGACTCGAGGTAGCTGTCGTGGTTTTCGAAGTTTCCGGGGAGCGCATCGGCCAGGTCCCGGGCGACCGACGGCTTCTCCGCTATCACAAGGGTCTTCACGGAATCCACCTTAGCGAACGCCCTGCCCACGACCCTAGTGGCCGAAAACGCGCATGTGTCCTACGGAAATGTGACGATTGCGTGCCCATGACCTCGCCTCTCTACCTCGTAGCCGGATCGCTCAGCTGGCCTGTCGTGAAGGGTCTCTACCGGCTCCGCGCGCGAGGGCTCGAACACATCCCGGAGGGCGGGTTCGTGCTCGCCGCGAACCACACGTCGAATTTCGATCCTTGGCCGTTGGGGATCCCGTTCCTGCCTAAGCGCCAACTTCGGTTCATGGCCAAAGCGGAACTCTTCAACCCGGTCCTGGCTCCGATCCTGCGGGCGGGCGGGGCCTTCAAGGTGCGCCGGGGCGAAGGTGACATCGAGGCGATGCGAACCGCTGCGAAGCTCGCGCGCGAGGGCGAGATCGTGGTCATGTTCCCCGAAGGGACGCGGCAGAAGAAAGGCTTGCGCAAGAAGCGCGAAGCGCGGCCGCACACCGGCGCGGCGCGGATCGCGCTCACGGCCGGCGTGCCGCTCGTGCCCGCCGCGATCGGCGGGACCGAGCGGCTCAGCCGGCTCGGGCCGCTGCGCGTCGTCTACGGCGAGCCGATCGACGTCTCCGATCTCGCAGGGATGGAGACCAAGCGCGCCGCCGCGGTCGCCACCGAGCGGCTGATGAGCGCGATCGAGGAGCTGAAGACGACGCTGTGAGGCCACTGCTCGTGATCGACGGCGACTCGCTCGCTCACCGCGCCTACCACGCGATGCCGAAGTCGATCCGGCTGAACGGCGTGCTCGGCTTCGCGAACATGGCCACGCGGCTGTGGGAGGCCGAGCAGCCGCGCGCGGTGCTCGTCGGCTGGGACACCTACGAGGTGCCGACGTACCGGCACAAGGAGTTCGAGGCCTACCAGAGCGGCCGCGTATTCGAGGAGTCCCTGCTCGAGCAGCTGCCGCTGATGGTGCAGCTCGTCGGCGCGATGGGCTTCGCCAATGCGAAGGGCGGCGGCTACGAGGCCGACGACTTCGTCGGCGCCGCGGTCGCGTTCGAGGAGCAGCGCGGCGGCGTGGCACTGGTCGCGACCTCCGACCGGGACATGTTCCAGCTCGTGAGCAAGCGGACGACGATCCTGCAGCCCGTGCGCGGCGTCTCCGAGCTCGCCCGCATCGGGCCGGCCGATGTGGTCGAGCGCTACGGCGTCGAGCCGGCGCAGGTGCCGGACTTCATCGCGCTGCGCGGCGACCCCTCCGACAAGCTTCCCGGCGCGCGCGGGGTCGGGCCGAAGAAGGCCGCCGACGTGCTGCGCGAGCACGGTTCCCTTGAGGCGGCGCTCGAGGCCGGCCGCTTCTCGGCGGAGGCGGAGGATCTGCGCCTCTTCCGTCGAATAGCGACCGTGGACGCCTCCGCCCCGCTCCCTCCCCTCGCAGACCAGACACCCACGTGGGCGGAGGCGTCCTCTCTGGCGAGTGAGTGGGGCCTGAACGGTCTGGCCGAGCGGCTGGCGAAGTTGGGCTGATCGACGGAGCTCGTCAGCCACCCCGCCCTCGCCCAGCTCCACCCGACCGAGCCGCACGTCGAGTCGCGGGAGCGGCTGCTCGTCTTGCTGGACGCCTTCGAGGTGGTCCAGGGCGGCCCAGCCTCGCGTGAACAACTAGAGCGCTGCCATGCGCCCGGCTACCTCGACCGGCTCGAGGCGCTCGAGGTGCCGACCATGCTCGACCCCGACACTGTCGCCTCGGAGACGAGCTTCGAGGCGGCGCTGCTGGCGGCCGGCTGCACGCTGGCGGCGGTCGACCGCGGCGGCTTCGCGCTCGTGCGCCCGCCCGGCCACCACGCCGTGCCCGACAGGGCGATGGGCTTCTGCCTGGTGAACAACGTGGCCGTTGCCGCCCGCTACGCCCGGGCCGAGCTCGGGCTCGGGCGCGTGGCGATCGTCGACTGGGACGTCCACCACGGCAACGGCACGCAGGACATCTTCTGGGACGACGCCTCCGTGCTCTTCGCCTCGCTGCACCAGTGGCCCTTCTACCCGGGCACCGGCGGGCCCGGCGAGGAGAACGACACGACCGTCAACGTGCCGCTCCCGGCCGGCTCGGGCGACGAGGACTACCTGCTCGCCTTCGACGAGCGGGTCGCGCCGGTCGTGCGGGCCTTCGAACCGGAGCTGCTGCTCGTCTCGGCCGGCTTCGACGCCCACGTCGACGACCCGCTTGCCGGGATGCGCGTCACGACCGACGGCTTCCGCGAGCTGGCCCGCCGCTCGGCCGCGCTCGCGCCGCGCGTCGCTGCCGTGCTGGAGGGCGGTTACGACCCGCGTACGCTGCCCGTGCTGGTCGGTGCCGCGCTCGAAGGGCTCCGGGAATGACAACGGCCGGCCCGAGGACCGGCCGTCTTACCGAGGAAGCACAGAGCCACCGCGCTCCGGCACTCAAGGAGTGTGCCGATCTCACTATCGGGCGCAGGCCGCCTGGAGTCTGGGTGAATCGCATCCCCCACCTTGGGGGATTTGCACTAGGCCGCCCGGGCCGTAGCGAGCGCGTCCAGGGCCTCGCGGCGCGAGGAGACGTTCAGCTTGCGCAGCAGGCTCTTCACGTGCGAGCGGACGGTGTGCTCGGAGATGTAGAGCCGCTCCGCGATCTCGTCCGTGCCGAGGTGCTCGTCGAGCAAGAGTAGCACCTCGAGCTCGCGAGCGCTGAGCGAGGCCGCGATCGACTCGGGAACGCCCCGGCCGGTGCCGCCTTCGCGCACCTGCTCGAGCAGGCGCCTGGCAACCTCGCCGGAGAGCGCCGCCTGTCCTTCGGCGACTCCGCGCAGGAACTCGGCGATCCGCTCGGGCGGCTCGCTCTTCAGCAGGTAGCCGGCCGCGCCGCCGCGGATCGCGGCGAGCAGGTTCTCCTCGGTGCCCGACGCGGTCAGCACGACGACCTCGGTCTCGGGCGCGGCCTCGCGCAGCCGTGGCAGCGCCGTCAGGCCGTCCATCCCCGGCATCGAGAGATCGAGCAGGACGAGGTCCGGCAGCAGCCGCCGCGCGAGCTCGATCGCCTCCTCGCCGTCCGCGGCCTCGCCGGCGACGGTGAAGCCGTGGCCCTCCAGCAGCGACGACAGGGCCGCACGCGTGATCGGGTGGTCGTCCACGAGCAGGATCCGCATGCAGCCCTTATCGGCAGGGCCGCGGCTGCCGACAAGTCCTTTATGCGGCACGAAGAGCGCGACGACTACCAGGCCTGGCTCTGGGGCGAGGTGCTCCTGATCGGGCTGCTCGGCGCTGCGCTTCTGCTGTTCGTCGCCTACCCGAGCCTACGGAGCACGTACGAGCTGCCGCAGGTGCGGCTCGTGCTGGACACGGCGGTCACGCTGGCCGCGGCGATCGTCGCGCTGCTGGCGGGAATCCGCTTCGCCGTCGACGGACGGCGGCTCGACCTGTTTCTCTGCGGCGGGTTCACGACGGTCGCGGCCTCGACCCTCGCCTTCGGCATCGCCCCCGTGCTCGGCGGGCAGCCGCTCCACCGCACCGAGGCCTGGGCCGGCATCGGCGGGCGCCTGTTCGCCGCGCTGCTGATCGCGGCAGCGCCGTTCTCGAAGCGGCGCACGAGCGCCCGCGGCCGGCCGCTCGGCGAGATCATCGTCGCGGTCACGCTGGTGCTCGGGCTGTGCTGGGGAATCGCGCGCCAGGCCGGCGCCGCGCTGCCGGCGCTCTCGGACCACGCCGGGAGCGACCAGCCGCTGCTCGTGATGGGAGCGCTCTCCGCGCAGGCCCTGCTCTCGCTGGTGGCGATGGTCGGCTTCGGCCTGCGTTTCCGCTCGCGCCGGAACGACCTCGACCGCTGGCTCTGCCTCGGCGCGACCCTGGCGCTGTTCGCCGAGCTCCACTACGTCTTCACGCCGATGCTCTCGAGCCACTTCGTCTCGCAGGGCGACTTCCTGCGGCTGCTCTCGTACGGCGTGCTGCTCGTCGGCGTGTGGCGCGCGATTCGCTTCGCCGAGTTCGGCCGCGCGGTCGCGGAGGAGCGCGCTCGCGTCGCGCGCGAGATCCACGACGGGCTCGCGCAGTACCTGTTTGCCGTCTCGACGCACGCCTCGATGCTCGAGAACGGCGCCGATCCCGAGCCGACGCTGAAGCAGCTGAAGGATGCGGCAACGGCCGCCCAGCAGGAGGCGCGCTTCGCGGTGCTCGCGCTCTCCTCGGCAGGCGGCTCCGCGCCGTTTGACTCGGCGCTACGCCGGTACGTGGACTTCCTCACCGCCGACGGCAAGCTGGAGGTCGATCTCGAGGTCCAGGACGGGATCCGGCTCGCGCCCGACGAGCAGATCGAGGTCTTCCGCATCGTCCAGGAAGGGCTCGCCAACGCCCGCAAGCATGCGGGGGCCCGCCGGGCCGAGGTGCGCATCGAGGAGCGTGCCGGCGAGCGCTTCGTCACCGTCGTGGACGACGGCTCCGGCTTCGACGAGCAGGAGATCGCGGCCGGGCAGGGCCTGAAGAACATGCGCGCCCGGGCCGCGTCGATCGGCGGCGGCTTCCGGCTGATCTCGGCACCAGGCCGCGGAACCGCGCTGGAAGTCGTGCTCCGCGCGTAGTTTTATGTCGTAATTGCGGGCTGAATACGACTCGTAAATCCGACTTGTAAAGATCCCTCGGGCAGTGCGGCAGTTTTGCGCGGCCGGGCACTCAACTGGGCATGCTCCTACTCGGAGTCGTGGCGGCGGCTCTCGCGTTCTCGGGCACGCCGGCAGGAACCACCACGAACGCAGGCTCGCTCGCCCCGCGCAACGCGTGCCGGGGCCAAGCGGCGCTGAAGGCACCGGCGGCGGTGCAAATCCGGGCGCTGCGCTGCCTGATCAACTGGGCGCGTCGGCACGGCGGCCAGCCGGAACTGCGCCGGAGCCCGGAGCTCGACCGCTCCGCCGGTCTCCGAGCCGGCGATATCCGCCGCTGCCAGGATTTCTCCCATACGCCGTGCGGCGAGCCCTTCATCGCGGTCTTCCAGCTGGTCGGCTACCCGCTCGCGGCGGGGGGCGAGAACCTCGCTTGGGGCCAGGGACGCCTCGGCACCGCGCGCTCGGCGATGGCGAGCTGGCTGGCCTCGCCGGAGCACCGTCAGATCCTGTTCGGAGCGAGCTGGCGTGACTTGGGTCTCGCGCGCGTGCGCGCGAGGAGCCTCTTCGGCCGCCGGAACGTGACCGTCTGGGTGGCCCAGTTCGGCCAGCGCCTGGGGCTGCCGCCGCTGCCGTAATCTGCACTGCCGCCTTGACGAATCGGCGTATTGGCACGAAGATCACGGCGACGGAACCGGGGCGAGCGGTACTTCCGTCTCGGGGAACATACGGGAGAGAGGGGAATTCAACGTGTCGAAAACGACGCGGCTCCGGCGCCGCCGGAGCACATTCGTGCTCGCGTCGTTGGTATTGGTCGGTCTACTGAGCTTCGTCGCCATCGGCGTCGCCTCGGGGGCCGGGACCAAGCTGACGGTTGCGGGGCAGCCGACCCAGACCTCGACCTATGCGGCCGCGAAGCATGCGACCGGGATCGCGAAGACCGATCCCTCGCTGCTCGGGCTGAAGGGCTCGAAGCTGGTGCCGGTGATGATCAAGTACGCCTTTACGCCCACCGCCTCATACGCGGGCGGGATCAGGGGCCTGAAGGCGACCAGCCCGCGGGTGACGCACAAGTCGCTCGCCAAGAACACCCTGGCGGTCAATCGCTACCAGCGCTGGGCCAAGAACCGGGTCAAGGGCATCAACAAGTCGGTCAAGCGCGCGGTGCGCGGAGCCAAGCTCGGCACCACGTTCACGATCGCCTACGGCGGCGTCGCCGCCCGCGTGCCTGCGAACAAGATCTCCAGGCTGCTCGCGATCCCGGGTGTCGTCGCGGTCCAGAAGGACACGCTCAGCCAGCCGCAGGACGACAACACCAGCTTCATCGGCGCGACCAACGTGTGGCCGACGCTGGGCGGGCAGGACAACGCCGGTAGCAACGTCGTCGTCGGCGTGATCGACACCGGCATCTGGCCGGAGAACCCCTACTTCGTCGACCGCGGTCTCCCCGCGCCGCCGCACCCGCTGTCGTTCTACCACTGCGACTTCGGCGACGGCACGGACGTGGCACATCTCGGCCCGACATTCGCGTGCAACAACAAGCTGATCGGCGCGTACAACAAGACCCAGACGTACATGTCGATCCAGAACTCCGACGGACAGGAGTTCTGCAACGACACGACCGATGTGTGCTCCGCGCGTGACTCCGAGGGCCACGGCACGCACACCACGTCGACCGCCGCGGGCGACCGCGTCGACCACGCGCTCCTGTACGGCGTCGACCGCGGGCCGGCCAGCGGCATCGCGCCCGGCGCGCACGTGATCGCGTTCCGCGTCTGCCTCGTGAACGGGTGCTTCGGCTCCGACTCGGTCAGCGCGGTTCAGCAGGCCATCCACGACGGCGTCAACGTGATCAACTTCTCGATCTCGGGCGGCGCTTCGCCGTACACGGATCCGGTTGAGCTCGCCTTCCTGGATGCCTTCAACGCCGGGATCTCGGTCAACGCCTCGGCCGGCAACTCCGGCCCGGGTGCCGCGACCTCCGACCACGGCGGCCCGTGGGTGACGACGGTGGGTGCCTCGACGGGCCCGCGCTCGTTCACCTCGACGCTGCACCTGACCGCTGACGGCGGCGCGACGCTCGACGTGTCGGGCGTCACCCTCACCAACGGCATCAGCAGCCCGACTCCGGTCGTACTGGCTGCGTCGCTGCCCGGTGAGGATGCGCTCTGCCAGTCGACCCTCGCTCCGGGTACCGCTACGGGCAAGGTCGTCCTGTGCAACCGCGGGGTCAACGGCCGCATCGACAAGGGCCGCAGGGTTCTCGCCGGTGGCGCGGCGGGGATGATCCTGACCAACAACTCGGCCGCGGTCACCGACCTCGAGTCCGACAACCACTACCTGCCGGCGATCCAGACGCAGTTCAACTCGAACGCGATCGCCAACTTCGTCAGCGGCCACACCAACACGATGGCGACCTGGGCACAGGGAACGGCCAGCCCGGCACAGCCCGACGTGATGGCCTCCTTCTCGTCCCGCGGACCGCTCGGCGATTGGATCAAGCCGGACGTCACGGCCCCGGGCGTGCAGGTGTTCGCGGGCACCACGCCGCAGCCTGACCAGACGACGGCCGACAACGGGCCGCCCGGAAACCTGTTCATGGCGATCGCGGGCACCTCGATGTCCAGCCCGCATTCCGCAGGTGTCTCGGCGCTCGTCAAGGCGTCACACCCGGACTGGACGCCCGCCGAGATCAAGTCGGCGCTGATGACCTCGTCGCTCCAGAGCGTCGTCAAGGAAGACGGCGTCACGCCTGCCGACGCGTTCGACATGGGTGCGGGCTCGATCCGCGCAGACCGCGCGGTCAACCCGACGCTCGTGTTCAACGCGACGTACGCGGACATGGTCGCCGCGGGCAGCGACACGCTGCACCGCATCGACCTGAACATCCCGTCGATCGACGCAACGACGATGAGCGGCTCGATCTCGACGCAGCGCACTGCGATCAACGTCTCGGGGAAGAACCAGACGTTTGACGTGAACGTCACGCAGCCGGCGGGCGTCACGATCACCGTCAACGACGGCCGGCCGATTCACGTCGCCAAGGACTCGAGCGCGACCTTCCCGGTCACGATCGACGCTCCCAGCGTTGCGAACGGCCAGTACCAGGGCCGGATCAACCTCGTGTCGCGCAAGGGCGGCAACCCGGTCACGATCCCGGTCGCGTTCGTGAAGAAGCAGGGCGCCGTGACGCTGAGCAACACCTGCAGTCCGCTCAGCTTCCCGGCCAGCACGAACGCTCATCCGACGGCCACCCACTGCTCCGCGACCGTAGCGAACTTCTCGCCGCAGTCGGCCGATGCTGCGCTGAACATCTCGCAGCAGGAGCGGGGCGGTGCGCTCATCTACAAGAACGTCGGCGCACCTGGCTCGGTCATCGGCTCGGGTGACGGCGTCCAGTGGAGTGGCACCCTCGCGCCGGCGGTTCCGCCGCAGGTGACGGCGATCAACAACGTCACCGGCCAGGGGCCGGACGGCGGCTACCTCGACCTGTCGCTGCTCGGCGTCCCGAATACCGCAGGAGTGGGTGACGACACGATCACCAACTTCAGCGTTCCGACGTTCTACTACGGCGGTGAGCCGTACACGTCGATCGGCGTTGTCTCCAACGGGTACATCGTGATCGGCGGCGGAACGAGCGCCGACATCGTGTTCACGCCGCAGCACTTCCCGAACGCGGCGCGGCCGAACAACGTGCTCGCTGCGCTCTGGACGGATCTCAACCCGGGGCCGTCGGGCTCGGGCGGCATTCGTGTCGCCGTGCTCAGTGGCGGCGCCAACGACGGCTGGATCACGGTCGACTATGCCGGCATCAAGAACTTCGGCAACTCGACGACCCACTCGTTCGAGATCTGGATCCGGATCCAGAAGGGCACGCGGACCGGGCCTGCCAGCGAGGAGGTCACGTACTCGTACGGGCCGAACACCACGTTCCCGGGCGACGGCCCTGGGCTGGGCAACGCCGGTTCCGGCGATCCCGACTCGGGCGTCAACTGGGGCGCGGAGAACCGTGACGGCACGAGCGGTCTGAATATTGCGACCGCTCCGGCCAACGGCTCGGAGTACCGCGTCGTCACTTCGCCTCCCACCGCGGGCGGCTCCGTGACGATCCCGTACGACATCACCTCGAAGAAGCCGGGGACGTGGCACTCGGTCGCTTCGATGACGTCGAACAGGACGCCTGGCATCACGCAGGTGGTGACGACGCTCACGGTCACGCCGTAAGCAGCACCACCAGCTGAAGCTCAGAAGGGCCGCCTCCGGGCGGCCCTTCTGCTTCCTGGGGTTGGCGAGCGGTGCGTTCGTATCTACGATGAGGTCGAGGACTGGCGGCAGGAAGGGGATCTGACTGTGAGGAAACGGGTCATCAGGCTGATGCTGCTCGGCGCTGCGGGGCTCGCGCTCGGCGCGGCCGGCTTCGCGCTGGCCGGCACGACCACGCTCTCGCTGACCTACGTCGGGCCGGAGCCCGACACCGTCACGGTCCCCTGGGGCGACACGCTCCGGATCACGAACGCCGACACGGTCGCCCATTCGCTCATCTCCTCACACGCGGAGCTGCGGACCGGCGTGCTCCTGCCCGGCAAGACCTTCACGACCACGATCACCGGGCGGGCGCACACCTACAGCTTCCGCCAGACCGGCGGTAGGGGCTTCCCGGGCAAGATCGAGGTCGACTTCACGGGCCACATCTCGCTGAGCGTGGGCAGAACGTCGGTCAACTTCGGGCGCGCGGTCAGGCTCAAGGGAACGACGAGCCTGCACTCGACGCCCGTCGTAGTGGAGGTGCACCGGGCCGGCGACTGGCACTGGACGACGTTGGCGACGGTCTTCAGCAGCAGCTCAGGCTCCTACACGGCCACCATCCGCCTCGCGCGCGGCGGCAAGCTGCGCGCCACGGTCGCGGCCGGACAGATCCGCTCGGCGATCAAGCTCATCGACGTGCGGCCGAAGCTGACCGCGTCCCGGCGTGGCGCCGGCGTGACGGCCAGGCTCAAGCCCGCGGGCGCGGCCTCGCGACTGACGCTGGAATGCCGGATCGGCCCGGGCCGCTGGAAGCGGATCGCCTCCAAGCGGCCGAGCGGCGCGGGGGTCGTCTCCTTCGCGGTGCGTCGCGGACGCGGGCTCGTTCGCGTCGCGGCCACTCACAGCAACGCGAAGGACGGCTACGCCACGCAGGTGAGCCGGGCGCTCAGCGCGGCCTGCTGAGCTCCGCGTCCCGCAGCAGGCTCGTTCCGCGCATCGACGGAAGCGGCTCCAGGCCGAGCAGCTCGAGCACCGTCGGCGCGACGTCGAGCAGGCTCATCGTTTCCGCCTGACCGGGCTCGACCCCGGGCCCGGCCATGATCAGCAGGCCGTCCTGGGCGTGGTTGGCGTCGTCGGGACCGGTGTCGTTCTCGAAGGAGTGGATGCCGACCTCGCCGCCGATCGTTCCGACGGCGCGCCAGGCGAGGTCGTCGAAGTAGACGAGCAGGTCGGGAGCGACGCCGTTCACCTCGTCGTAGACCTCCTCGGGCTTGTAGACGCGCGTCGCCAAGGGCTCGCCGTCCGGGCCCGGGATCGCGGCCAGCCGCTCGGCCAGGTCGTCGCGGACGCGCTCGACGTCCTCCGGCGCGATCGTCCCCTCGGGCTCGCGGCCGCGGACGTTGAGGAAGATGCGGCCGTAGTAGCCGCCTTCGCCCCAGGCCGTCGTGCGGCTCCAGTCGACCCCGGTGTCGCGCAGCGCGGAGACGCCGTCGGGCTCGCGCACGGTCTGCAGCAGGCCCTCGCGCCGCAGCCACTCGTTGACGCGGATCCCGCCCTCCATCCGCTTGGCGCCGTGATCCGAGACGACCAGCACGACGGTCTCGTCGTCGGCGTGCTCGAGCAGCCGGGCGATCAGCCCGTCGAGGTGTCGCAGATAGTCGAGGATCGCGCCGGCGTAGGGCCCGTCGGGTTCGTGCCGGTGATGGAGCTCGTCCAGGTCCTTCCAGAAGCCGTGGTGCATCCGGTCGAGGCCGATCTCGACGAGCGTAAACAGCTCCCACGGCTTCGTCTCGAGCAAGTGCTCGGCGAGCCGGAAGCGCTTGTCGGTCATCTCGTAGACCTGCCGCAGCAGGTCGTCCTTGTCCTCGGTGCGGAAGTTCGTGCAGTCGAACAGGTACTCGCCGACGACCTGCTCGACCTCGCGGGCCAGCAGCGACGGGTAGGTGAAGCCGCTCTCGCGCGAAGGCGTCAGGAAGCAGCTGACCAGCACGCCGTTCAGCGGCCGAGGCGGGTACGTGCCGGGGACGCCGACCACGATCGACGGCTTGCCGTAGCGGGTGGCGAGGTCCCACAGCCGCGGCGCGTGGATCGCGGAGCCGTCGGCGACGACAAGGTTGTCGTAGGAGTGGTCGGCGCGGTTGCGGAAGCCGTAGACGCCGAGATCGCCGGGCGTGCGGCTGGCCATCATGCAGCTCCAGGCGGGCACGGTGATCGGCGGCACGACCGAGCGGAGCCGCCCGTAACGGCCTCGATCCATCAGCCCTGAGAGCGTCGGCAGCTCGCTCCGCCAGCGCTCGAGCACGAGCGAGGGCTCCGCACAGTCGAGCCCGATGATCATCACTTTCGCCGCCATCCGCCGGGCAGTGTAGGTCGGGAAAAGCTGACCTACACTGATATTGATGCCTAAACCGAAGTTGCTCGTGGTTGGGCTCGATGCGGCGACCTTCGACGTGATCGATCCGCTCGTCGAGTCCGGCGACCTGCCGAATCTCGGCAACCTGCTGCACCGGGGTGCCCGCGGCGCGCTGCGCTCGACCACGCACCCGCTGACGCCGCTCGCGTGGACGACAATGGTCAGCGGCGTCAACGCCGGCAAGCACGGCATCTGGGACTTCTCCGAGCGCGACGCGAGCGGCTACGGCCTGCAGGTCGTGAACGGCAGCCACAGCCGCGCTCCCGCGCTCTGGACCCGCCTCTCGGAGGCCGGGCGGCGGGTCGGAATCGTCAACGTCCCCTTCACCTGGCCGGCCCCGGACGTGAACGGCTTCGCGCTGGCCGGAATCGACGCGGCCGCGCGCGAGGACGGGATGACCAGCCCGCGCGAGCTTGTCCACGAGCTGCAGGACCACTTCGGCCGCCTGCTGCTCGACCACACGTTCCCGGTCGACTCCGACGGGCGGCTCGACCTGGAGCTCGTCCGCCGCGCCTGCGAGCAGAAGGTCGCGATCGTGGACTGGCTGGCCGAGCGCTACGAGCCCGAGCTGCTGTTCGTCGTCTTCATGGCCGCCGACCACGTCCACCACCTGGCCTGGCCGGACTGGGAGGAGCGCGGCCGCGAGTCGATCGTCGCGGAGGCGTACCGGATCCTCGATGCCTCCCTTGGCGAGCTGCTCAAGCGCGCGGACGACGGGACGAACGTGCTCGTAGTCTCAGACCATGGCGGCGGCTCGCTGAAGGGTGTCGTCAATCTCAACGCCTGGCTGGCCGAGCAGGGCTATCTCGCCTACAGCGAGAACGACAACGGCGTCGGCGGCGCTCACCGCTTCCTCGAGCTGCGGCGCAAGCTGCCGAAGGAGTGGCGCTACTCGGCCAAGCAGCGCCTGCCGTGGCTGCGTGAGCGCGCCTATCGGGTGCGGCCGCCGAGCATCGTCGACTGGAGCCGGACGCGCGCCTTCGCCTACGGCATCTTCGGGAACATCGTCCTGAACGTCGCAGGCCGCGAACGGGCCGGCATCGTCGAGCCCGGCGAGGAGTACGAGCGAGTCCGCGAGGAGCTGAGCGAACGGCTGCTCGACCTGCGCTGGCGCGACGGCCAGCAGATCGTCGCCGCCGTGCACCGGCGCGAGGACCTCTACGCCGGGCCGGAGCTGGACAAGATCCCGGACCTGGTGGTCGAATTCCGCGACTACGCCTGGCTCGGCAAGGGCAACCTGACCGAGCGGACGCCGGCGCTCGAGGACCGGATCGCGATCCGCGCGCATCCCGACCAGCTCTACGCCGGCGGCCACCGGCAGGAAGGGGTCTTCGCCCTCTCCGGCCCGGATGCGCGCGCCGGGGCGAAGCTGGTGGGCGCCGGGATCGCCGACGTCGCGCCGACCGTGATGTACCTACTCGGCGAGCAGGTTCCCGCCTCCTTCGAAGGCCGCCTGCTGGCCGAGGCGATCGAGCCCTCGGTGCTCGACGAGCGGCCGCCGGAGTTCGACGACGACGAGGAATCCGCCCCCGTCGTCGCCGAGCACAAGAGCCCGCGCGAGGTCGAGCAGCGGCTACGAGACCTCGGCTACCTGGAGTAGCCAGCGAGGCCTTCCAGGTAGCCACGCAGGTCGGCGGCGAGGCCGCCGCCACAACCGAGCGATGCCGGCGGCTCCGGCGTCTCGACGATCGCTTCCCGCAGGCGCGAGGCATCCTCGACCAGCATGACGAGGCCCGCCTCGGCGAGGCGCCGCGCGAACGGGAGCTGGTGGTCGTCGACCGTCTCCCTGTACCGCTTCAGCCGTGGCACCACGACGGGCCGCTTCCCCTCCGCGACCGCCGTCATCACCGACCCCACCCCCGCGTGGCAGATCACGACGCGCGCCTTGCTTGCGAGGTCGCGCACCTCTGGGTACGAGAGGTAGTCGAACCACGTCGCCCCCTCGAGCCGAACGGTCGACGGCCCGCCCTGCACGACCAGCTCCTCGTCGACCCCGTCGAGCGCGCCCAACAGCCGGTCGAACGGAAACTCCTGCGTGCCGACGGTGACGAAGATCACGGGCGATCGAAGACCGTGCCGCGGTAGAGCGAGCCGGGAAGCGCACGCTCGAGCTCCGGCCACTGCACGTAGGCCCGCGCGACGAACGACCTGATCAACCGGTAGGTGAGCGAGGGGCGCTCGATCCGCGTCAGGCTCTCGACATAAACGACGCGGGCGCCGTAGGCCCAGGCCAGCCAGGCGAAGGGGACGGCGACGCCGGCGCCTGTGGTGACGACTGCGAACGGGCGGACGCGCCGCAGGACGCGCGCGGCGAGCACGAGGTTGCGGAAGAGGTTCAGCAGGTTGCGGTTCGTCGGCCAGTGAGCGTGCACGACCTCCTCGCCCTCGAGCAGCGCACGTGAGTCGACGGAGTCGAACGTCACCCAGACGCGCGTGAACTGGGCCCAGGCAGGCTCGAGCGCGCGGAGCTGGAGCAGGTGCCCGCCCGTGGAGGAGACGAGCAGGAGCTCTGCCAATTGGCTAGTAGGCGCCGGTCTTCTGCAGGACGCGCGGGACGGTGCGGGCGAGGAGCTTGACGTCGCCCCACAGCGACCAGTTGGTCACGTACAGGTAGTCGAGCGTGATCATCTCGCGGAACGGGATGTCGCTTCGGCCCAGCACCTGCCAGAGGCCCGTCACGCCCGGTGTCAGCCGCAGGCGCTGGCGGCCGGCGCCGACGACGTGCTCGTCCTCGGCGAGGATCAGCGGGCGCGGCCCGACGAGGCTCATCTCGCCGCGCAGCACGTTCCAGAGCTGCGGCAGCTCGTCGATCGACCAGCGCCGCAGGAACTGGCCGAAGGGCGTGATCCGCGGGTCATCCGGGATCTTGAACATCGTCGGCCCGTCCTCGGTGTGCTTGTTCAGGTGCTCGAGCTCGGCCTTCCGCTCCTCGGCGTCCGCGTACATCGTGCGGAACTTGACGATCCGGAAGCGCTTGCCGCCTGCGCCCATCCGCTCCTGCCGGAAGAGCACGGGGCCCGACGACTCGAGCTTGATCCGCAGCGCCGAGTAGACGAGCAGCGGCGCGAAGACGATCAGCAGCGCGATCGAGAGCATCAGGTCGAGGCTGCGCTTGAGCAGGCGCGACGAGCGCGACAGGCGCGGCACGCGCAGTCCGACGAGCGGCAGGCCCTCGACGTCGTGCACCTGCATCCGCGAGCCCATCACCTCGTACAGCCGCGGGACGATGTCGACCTGCACGCCCAGCTCCATGCAGCGCTGGAAGAGCTCGATCTGCTCACGGGCCGGCAGCCGCGAGAACGCGAAGATCACGCGCTCGACCTGGTAGGTCTCGAGCACGTGCTCGATCCGCGACGTGCCGCCGAGCTGCGGCGGGCCTTGGTCGGCCGCGCGCAGCGGGTCGTACAGCGGCTCGTCGTCCAGGAACCCGATCACCTCGAGACCGTATTCGGGGCGGCGGCCCAGTTTCCGCGCGATCTCGGAGCCGACCTGGCCGGCACCGACGATCAGGGTCCGCTCGCGCACCACGAAGCGGCGGCTCAGCACCGCCCTCGCGATCGCCCGCGCCGTCAGCAGGAGCGCGATCCCGGCCGCCCAGAAGAGCGCCGTCAGGCCCAGCTGCGGCGTTGCGATCGCCGTCGCGTCGAGCACGAGCACGCCGACCCACGTGGTCAGCGTGACGAGCAGGATCACACCCGGCACGTCGTCCGCGGTCGGCCGCACCGGCTGGAGCTCGTCGTTCAGATAGAGGCCATAGCCGTGGGCGAACAGCACCCAGGCGCAGAACGCGCCGAGCCCGAACGCCCAGGCGGCCGGGTCGGCGAGGTTGATGTCGGCCCGGAAAAGGTCGACGAGCGCGACCGCGGCCACGAAGCCCGCGGCGTCCGCGAGCAGCAGCACGCGCCGCAGGACCCAGCCGCGCCGCCGGAGCCGGTGGCCGGCCGGATTGGAGGCCGTCGCGGGCTCCGCGCGAGGCGGCGGGTCCAGCGCAGGCTCCGGCTGCGCCTCCGCCAGATCACTTGGTAGCGCGATCTGCGAGCTGTGCAGCCACGCGGCCAAGACCCCTCCGATCACCACAGACCAAAGGACTCCGGTCGCTCCCCCACGACGAGTCGCCCTCACGTACTCCTCTTCTTCCCCTATTTGGATCGGGATGTCAAGCATCGATCCCGATACCAACCTTTGAAAACCCGTCTAAGCAGCCTATAGTGAGTGCGGCTACGCTTTCAACCCCGGGGACTGGGTGGCAACCTTTTCATGACTGAACTGCGGACGAATAGGAGTTTGCGACGATGAACTCGGCGGTCGGCGCACTGGCTCGCTTTTGGTGGCTCGTCGTCGCGGGGATCGCGGCGGGCGTACTCGTCGCGGTGCTCGTCTACAGCCTCCAGTCGGAGGCGAAGCACACGGCCACCACGCGCATCTTCGTGAGCAGCCCGTCCGCGCCGTACCTGCGCACGCAACAGACGCAGTCGCAGGCGCCGAAGGTGCGGACGGTTCGCAGCGGGACGGGCGGCACGCGCACGGTCAAGCAGCCGCCGTCGGCCACGAGCGAGGCGCCCGACACGCAGACGCTCGTCAACGCGGCGAACCTCTACCCACTGCTGATCGAGTCCGACCGGATCGCGACGATCCGCGAGTCCCAGGCCGGGACGATCCCGGGGACGGTCAAGGCGAACGCGCTGAACTCCTCGACGAACACCTTCGGCGTCTTCCGGCCGTCGTCGCTGCCCATCGTCGAGGTCAAGGCGACCTCGCACCTTGCCTCGAACGCGTCCGAGCTGGCGACCGCGACGGTTGCGGCCTTCAAGACCTGGATCCTGGAGCAGCAGCGCGGCGCGGGAATCCCGTCGGCGCAGCGGATCACCGTGACCCAGCTCCAGGAGCCGGCACTGACGACGACCGGCGGGCCCTCCTGGGGGCTGCCGCTCTTCGTGGGGGCACTGGTCTTCCTCGGCTTCTGCGGGCTCGCGGTGATCGCGGACAACACGCGCCCGGCCCGTGAGCGGAAGCGGGAGCCGGAGCGGGAGCGGCCGAGCGAGCCCGCGCCCAGCACCGCGGCGTCGCCCCGCCTGGACGCCTAGCCGTGAGCGCCGCCGCGGTCGACCTCGGCCGGGCGGAGCTGGAACGGCGCGCGTCGACTCGCGCGGAGAGCTGGTTCTCGTGGGGCGGGGCGATCGGGCTGCTCGTGCTCGTCGTCTGGGCGGTGCCGATCAAGAGCTACCGGCTGCCGGTCGCGCTGCCGTTCTCGCTGGAGACCTACCGGCTGCTGCTGATCGTGCTCGTCGGCGCCTGGCTGGTGGCGATCGTGACCGGCTCACGGCAGGTCTCGGCGGCCGGGCTCGGCAAGCCGATCGCGCTGCTCGCCGCCGTGGGCGTGCTCTCGATCGTCGCGAACACGAACGCGCTCTCGGAGGCCGGGCTCCAGTCGCAGGCGATCAAGTCGCTCTCGTACTTCTTCAGCTTCCTGCTTGCCTACCTGCTCGTCTGCTCGGCGATCGAGACGCTGCCCGCGGCCGAGCTCGTCGTACGGGCGCTGGTGCTCGGAGCGGCCGCGATCTCGATTGCGGCGATCTACGAGGCGCGGACGAACTACGACGTCTTCGACCACCTGCACAAGTGGTTCTCGTTCCTCGAGCCGACCCGCGCGATCAAGGAGTCGGCGAGGCGCGGGACGCGCCTGCGCGTGCACGCCTCCGCGCAGCACCCGATCGCGCTCGGAGCTGCGCTGACGATGGCAATGCCGCTCGCCGCATACCTCGTGACCCGGGCACGCAACCAGGCGACGGCCTTCTTCTGGGGCGCGGCCGGTGTGCTCTGCGTCATCGGCGCGCTGACGACCGTCTCGCGCACGGTCGTGTCGATGGCGATCGCGATGACAATCGTCGCGCTGCTCGTGCGCAAGCAGGTCGTCATGCGCTTCTGGCCGCTGGCGATCGTGCTGGTCGCCGCCGTCCACCTCGCGGCGCCGCACACGCTCGGCAGCCTTTACCACTCCTTCCTGCCGAAGGGCGGGCTCGTCCAGTCGCAGACGGCGCGCGGCGGCAACGTCGGCTCGGGCCGCGTGGCCGATCTCGGGCCCGGCCTGCGGAGCTGGAAGCAGGCGCCCGTGTTCGGGCACGGCCTCGGCACGGGCAAGGTGGCCCGCTCGAACGAGCCGGGCGCAATCGTCGACCCGAAGACCGGAGCGCCGATCATCTTCGACGACCAGTACCTGAACTCGCTCGTCTCGATCGGCTTCGTCGGCCTCATCGCGGTGCTCTGGTTCGTCTGGGGCGGCGTGCGCCGGATGGTCACGACCGCGCGGCGCTTTGCCGGCCCCGCGAGTGACCTGGTCGCCGCCTGCGCGGTCGCGTGCGGCGGCTTCGGCGTTGGCATGCTCACCTTCGACGCCTTCGCGTTCGTGCAGTGCACGCTCGTCTTCTTCGTGATCGGGGCGATCGGGATGCGCACGCGCACGTTCGTCGAATGACGCGGCGGCGCACGCTCCGGACGGAGCTCGCGCCCGACGCGAGGACGATGGCACGCGGCGCGGCGGCGAACGTCGGCGGCGCACTGCTGGCGACGGCGCTCTCGTTCGCGCTCAGCCTCCTCATCACGCATCAGATCCGGGCCACGTCGTTCGGCCTCTACTCGATCGCGCTCGTGACTGTGCTGCTCGGCCAGGTCCCGGCGACGCTCGGGTTGGACGTCGGCACCGTCCGCTTCGTCGCGCTGCGCGCCGCGCAGGGCGACGCCGAGGGCGCCCGCGCCAGCCTGCAGGCGGCGCTCGGGATCGTGTCCCTGGTCAGCGGCACGCTCGCGGCGCTCCTCTACTGGCAGGCCCCCTGGCTGTCGGAGTCGTTCTTCCACAAGCCGGCCGCGACCGACCTCGTGCGGCTCGTGGCGCTCGCCCTCCCCGCGCTGGCGCTCACCCGCGTCGTGATCGGCGGCCTGCAGGGGCTCGGCGTGATGCGCTACTCGGCGCTGGTCAACCCGATCCGCGTGGGGACGAACGTCGCCGTCGCCGTGCCGGTGCTGCTGCTCGGCCACGGCGCCAAAGGGCTCGCTGCGGCCTTCCTCGCCGTCTCCTGGAGCACCCTGGTCGTCGCGGCGCTCCTGCTGGGCCGCGCGCTGCCGAAGGCTTTCGTGCCCACGCACCGCAGCGCCGGCGTGTGGGCACTGCTGCGCTTCTCGCTGCCGCAGACGCTGACCTCGCTGCTGCTGCAGACGATCCTCTGGACCGACTCGCTGCTGCTCGGCCGTCTGCGCCCCGCGGCGGAGGTCGGCGTTTACGCGATCGTCCAGCGGCTGCTCTCGCCGGCGCAGACCGTCTCGACCGCGACCGGCCAGATGTTCGCGCCGCGCATCGCCGCCGAGGACGCGCGCGGCGACCGCTCGACGCTCGAGGTGATGCTGAAGCGCGTGACCTACTGGAACGTCTCGCTCGCGATCCCGGTCTTCGCGCTGCTCCTGCTCGTGCCCGAGGCCCTGCTGGGCATCTTCGGGCCCGCCTACCGGACAGGCGCGACGGCGCTCACGATCCTCGCCGCGGGCCAGCTCTTCAACGCCGCCACCGGGCCGCTCGGACAGGTGATCAACATGTCCGGCCGGCCGTACCTGACGCTGGTGAACAACGCGGCGGTGGCTGCGCTCAACATCGCCGGCTGCCTGATCCTGATCCCGCGCTACGGGCTGATCGGGGCCGCCTGCTCGACAACCGCCTCGGTCACCCTCGTGAACTTGGTCAAACTGGCGCAGGTGCGTGCGCTCTTCGGAATCAATCCCTTCCGCGCAGAGACGGCGCGGGCAATCGTGGCCGGCCTGGCCGCGACTGCCTTGACGGCGCCGCTCGCGCTGCTCGTCGACTGGCCGGGGCCCTTGGCGCAGGTGCTGGCGACCACGGCGCTGCTCGTGCCGCTGTACGCCGTGCTCTTCTGGTGGTCGGCCGCGGGCGCCGAGGAGCGGGAGCTGCTGCGGCTACGGGTGAAGCCGGCGGTCGTCGCGAAGTGATCGTCCTGCTCGCCGCCGCCGCGCTGGGTCTCGCGCAGCACGAGGTGCGGACAAACCACACCTGGACCTGCAAACAGAAGGTCGATCTCGACCTGGTGCAGGTGACGATCGCCCGCGGCGAGCGGGAAGACGCGGTGCGCCTGCGGCCGGGCTGCACCGGGCGCATCGGCAAGCTGGTGGTCGTGCAGCGCTCCGGCGACGGGGTCAAGGTCGCCGAGGGCGTGCACGACCTGGTCGTCGGCGGCGGCAGCATCCGCTGTCTCGCCAAGGCACCGCGCTTCCACCAGGACGGGATCCAGGTGCTCGGCGGCGCGCGCATCACCTTCCGCGAGCTCAAGATCTCGTGCGGCCGCCGGGACGAACGGCTGATCAACGCGAATTTCTTCGTCAACCAGGGCGGGCGCTCGAGCCTGCCCCCGCGCGACGTCGTCTGCGAGAGCTGCACCTTCGGCGGCTGGGCCGCGCACACCGTCAGCGTGCAGGCGTCGGTGCGCTCCGGAGTGACCGGCTCGAAGCTCTGCGTGGCGCGCTTCCCGCAGTTCACCCTGGCCGTCGGCGACGAAGCAATCGATCCGCTCGTCTCAGGAAACCACGTACGGCAGTGCAGTCCCGGCAAGCTCACCGTCGAGCCGGGCCCACGGACGGTCGAGTTCGGCGAGCGGCTCCAGTTGCGCGGCCTCTTCCTCGGCCAGCTGCCGGGTACACGCGTGGTCGCGCAGGCCCGGGAGCGTGGCGAGCGGAGGTTCGCGCGCGCCGACGCCACGCGCAGCAAGCGCAACGGCCGCTTCCGGCTCACCCTGCGCCCGCGGATCGGCGGGGTGGTGCGGCTGCGCTCGGGCGTCGTCCATGGCCCGTCGTTCCACGTCAACGTCCGCCCGCGGGTGGTGCTACAGCGACGAGGGTCGTCGCTCGTGGTCAAGGTGCGCGCGGGCCGCTCGTACGCCGGCCGCCCCGTGGCGCTCCAGGCCCGGCGTCACGGCCGCTGGGTCGGCGTGCAGCGCATCGAGCTCCAGCGCCACTCCCGAGCCCGCTTCCGTCCGAGCGTTCACGGCGTGAGCGTGCGGATCACGGTCGCCGGGACGCCCGGCTATCTGGCCGGGCGCAGCGACTCGCTGCGGCTGCCGTGAGCGGTGAGATCTTCGTCGTCGGCGCTTCGCGCTCGGGCACGAACCTCGTGCGCGCGCTGCTGAACGCCCACAGCACGCTCTGGGTCTCGGCCGAGACGCACTATTTCGACGACCTGCGGCCGCGGCTGCCCGGAAACGGGACCCGGCAACTCACGGGCGAGGCGCGCGAACGCTGCGAGCGCTACCTCCTCGCGCTCTCGCACCGCGCCTTCGGCCAGGCGGGCGATCCCGCGGAGAGCCGCTTCGACCGCGACGAGCTGCGCGCCCTGGCCGAAGAGCTCGGCGGGTCGGGCGACGCGTACTTCGAGGCGCTCTGCCGGTTGCGTGCCAAACGGCACGGCCGCGAGCAGTGGGGCGAGAAGACGCCCAGGCACGTCTACCGGATCGACGAGCTGCTGAGCACGTACCCCGAGGCGAAGGTCGTGTGCCTCGTCCGCGACCCGCGCGCCGTCGTGGCCTCCTACAAGGACTGGCACGGGGCGGCCGCCCGGCGCGGCGTGACCGAGTCGGCCGAGCTGGAGGCCGACCGCGAGCGCAGCCGCCGCTCGTACAACCCCGTCCTGATGAGCCTGCTCTGGCGCGGCGTCGTCCGGGCCTCCTTCGCAGCGCTCGAGCGTCATGGGCCGGAGCGCGTCCGCATCCAGCGTTTCGAGCGGCTGGCCGCCTCGCCCGAGGCCGAGGTGCGCGAGCTCTGCGCGTGGCTCGGGCTGGAGTTCGAGCCGGCGCTGCTCGAGATCCCGGTCGTGAATAGCTCGTACGCGACGACCGGCGCAGGCGTCTCGAGCGAACCGGTCGAGCGCTGGCGCGAGCGGCTCTCGCCCGCCGAGGTCGGGATCGTGCAGTCGGTCTGCGGGCCGTTGCTCTCGCAGCTCGGCTACGCGCCCGACGACGTGACCGTCTCGCCGGTGCGCCTGGCGTGGGCGTGGGGAACCGTTCCCTTCGCGGCGGCTCGCGCCGCGGTCGTCAACCGGCAGCGGCTGGGCAAGGCGACGCAGTACCTCCGCACCCGCGCCAGGACGGCGTTCTCGCGCGGGCCGCTCTAGGCGGCGCGGCCCTCCGCATAGACCGACTCGGCCTCGCGCTTCGGGTTGTCCGGTGACTCGGCGAGGTCGGTCTCGCCGAACGCCCGGCGCCGGACCTCGACGAGGCCGGACTCCGCGAGCACGCGCTCCAGGGTCTCGGCATCCCAGACCGAGCGGTGGCCGTGACTGAGCGCGACCTCGGCCAGCGCGAGCAGCGGCGTCGGCCGGCCGGGGCGGCGCTCCTCGAGGAAGGCGCGGTCGCCCGCATAGCTCTCGGCGTAGCGGCCGAAGTCGGGCACGCCCGCGCGCAGGATCCCGCCCGGCGCGAGCACCCGCCGGCACTCGGCGAGCATCGCCAGCACCGTCTCGAGCGGGAAGTGCTCGAGCACGTGCTCGAGGAAGACCGCGTCCGCCGAGCCGTCTTCGAAGGGCAGCCTCGTCGTCAGGTCCCAGCGCAGGTCGGAGCCCATGCCGACGAGGTCGACGTTCACCCAGCCCGGCAGCTCGTGCCCGCCGGAGCCGAGGTGCAGCCGCAGCGGCTTGGCCTGCCCCAACAGGCGCGCACGGCGGCGCTCCAGGGGCGCGAGCAGCTTCGTCGCCTGCACCTTGGCCGACTGGCGAGCCTCAAAGCTCGAGACGCGGCGCAGCAGCCTCGCGGCCCGCCCGCGCCGGATGCCGCGCGTCCGCGCCAGCTCGCGCTCCTCCAGGTAACGCCGAATCTCGCCCACGGCCAGACGCTACCGTCCCGCCGTGCACGATCTCGCCGTGATCGTGGTCTCGCACAACCAGGAGCGCTGGCTGCCGCGCTGCCTCTCGACCCTGCTCGAGCACGCGCAGGGGCTGACGCTCGACCTCGTCGTCGTCGACAACGGCACCGGCGCGGCACGAGAGCTGGTCGAGCGCGACTTCCCGCAGTCGCGGGCGATCGCGAGCGAGAACCGCGGCTTCGCGCACGCGTGCAACCTGGCCGCCGCGACCTGCGACGCGTCCTGGCTGCTGTTCCTCAACCCGGACACGGAGCTGCTTGAAGGCTCGCTGCGGGACCTTGCGGCCGGACTGGCGCCCGAGGTCGGGATCGCCGGCGTCCGCCAGCTCGACGACAGCGGCGCGCTCATCCCCACGATGCGACTGTTTCCCTCGGCGTCGAGAGCGCTCGGCGACTCGCTCGGCCTGGAGCGGCTCCCACACCGACCCGACTGGCTCGGGGAGCGTGAGCTGCGGCTCGAGCGCTACGACGGCGAGTTCGAAGGCGACTGGACGATCGGCTCGTTCATGCTCGTCCGGGGTGAGGCCTTCGACGCGGTCGGCGGCTTCGACGAGCGGTTCTTCCTCTACTCGGAGGAGGTCGACCTCTGCCTGCGGGTACGGCGCGCCGGCTGGAAGGTCGTCCACAGCCCGGCCGTGACGATCCTCCACCACGGCAACTCGGACCGCCCGGCCGACCCGCGCCTGCAGACGCAGCTCGCCTGGGCCCGGCTGCAGTATGCGGACAAGAACCTGCCCGCCGTCTCGCGGCCGGTCTTTCGCGGCGCACTGCTCCTGCGCTACGGGCTTCGCTCACTGCACGGAGAGCCGAGCAGGCGTGTGGCCGCGCGGGCCGCGACCTCGCTCCTGCTGGGCCGACGGCCGCCGCCGTTCGAGAGCCGCCGGCCCGCGCCACCGCCGGTCGAGCGCCTCGCGCCGGGGCTCGAGCCGGGCGTGATCGGCGCCACCGGAGGCTCGGGGACGCGGGTGCTGGCGGCGATCGTGCAGCGCGCCGGGATGTTCGTCGGCTCGGACCTGAACCGCTCGCTGGACGCGCTCGACTTCGCCGCGTTCTTCGACCGCTGGGTCGGACGGGAGCTCCCGCCCGTCGCGGCCGCCGAGCTACGGGCGCTCGTCGCGCGCCAGCACGAGGAGGCGGGCGGCCGGCCCTGGGGCTGGAAGGAGCCGCGGAGCATCTACCTGCTGCCCTTCCTCGCCGCCGAGCTGCCCGGCCTGCGCTTCCTGCACGTCGTCCGCGACGGCCGCGACATGGCCTTCTCCGAGAACCAGGTGCAGCTGCGCAAGCACGGCGATGCGGTGCTCGGCCGCACCGACGAGCCCAAGGCTCTGCGCTCGATCGCGCTCTGGCGCGAGGTCAACCTGCGGGCGGCCGACTTTGGCGAGCGCGAGCTCGGCGGCCGCTACCTGCGCATCCGCTTCGAGGACCTCTGCGAGCAGCCGGCCGTCGTTGCGGCGCGGGTGCTGCGCTTCTTCGGGCTGGACGGCGACGCCGAGCGAATCGCCGCCGAGGAGGTGCACGCGCCGCCGACGCTCGGCCGCTGGCACGACGCGGACCCGCACCTGGCCAAGGCTCTGACCGAGCGGGCCGCCGACGCGCTCGAGCGCTTCGGCTACCAGTCCTCGTCGTCGTAGAAGCGCGGCCAGACGTCGCGCGTCCGCTCGCGCAGCGTCTCGACCTCCTCGGCGGTCAGGTCTGCGCGCCAGCGGCCGAGGCTGGCGGCGCTTGCCAGCGCGACCGAATGCGGGGTCGGCAGCTCCGCCGGATTGTCCGGGTCGCTCGAGCGGGCGATCTGCGCGCGTGCCGCCTCCGTCAGCTCGAGGCCGAGCTGCTCGTAGAGGCGCTCGAACGTGCCGACGGGGTCGAGCGAGGCGTCCTCGTGCCGCGCGAAGGCCCAGTCGGGATGACGCTCGCGGTAGCCGTCGACCGCGTTGTAGAGCAGCCGCCAGAGGAGCGCCGCCTGCGCCAGGATCTCGCCCGGCCGCTCGGCCTGCTCGCGGATCTCGGCCTCGTAGGGCCGCACCACCTCGGGCACGCGGCCGTCCTGGATGAAGGTCGCGAAGCTGTGCTTCCAGCCGAGCCGCTTCAGGCTCGCGGCGAAGGCAGCCGGGTGGCGAATCAGAACGACGACGTCCATCGCAAAGGCCTCCGCCAGCCACTCGGCCGAGAGGAGCGCGATCGGGTCCTTGACGAGCGGCCGCGCGCCGGTCAGCCGCGCGCGTCCAACGCGCACCAGATCACGGCCGGTGCGGGCGACATCGGCGACTCCGCGCAGCGAGCGCACCTGTGCGCCGAGGCCGTAGCGAAAGCGGACGGTCTGCTCGAGCCCCGGCCGGTAGCGCGCCTCGTTCTCGCTCGTCACGACCGTGAAGTAGCGGTCGAAGCGCGCCGGGCTGAGGCCGGCCGCGGTGCGCGGGTTGAACGGCTCGTGGATGTACGCGACGCCGGGCGCGAGCGCGAGCATCCGGCCCACCCACGTCGTCCCGGAGCGATGGGCGCCGGTCACGAGGATCGGCGGGCCGGCGCTCATCCGAACGTCCGCGCCGGGTCACTCGCGTCCGGCCTGCGCAGGACGTACCGGCACGCGCTCAGGCCGAACAGCCACTCGCCGGCGACGAGCCAGGGGAGCAGGCGGATGAAGCGTCGGCGCAGCTCGGGGTCGTGCCGGATGCGGCCGTAGATCACGGGCAGGCGCAGCAAGGCGAAGTAGTGAATCGGAAACCGCGGCGAGAGCCGGCGGTAGAACGGCTCGTCGAGCAGTCCCCGTCCGCGGGCGAAGCCGTAGACGACTCGCCGCTGCTGGCGGCGCAGCTCCCCGAAGCTCTCGCGCCGGTGATCGTGGAGCGCATGAAAACGCGGGTCGAACACGAGGCGGAGCCCCGCCTGCTTGGCGTCCACCGAGAAGAGCCCGTCCTCGCCGCCGTAGCTCTCGTGCCAGCGCAGAGGCGCGTCGCGCGGCACCAGCAGGCAGAACGAGGAGAGCGTCGGCCGCTTGCGCGGGGGGCCGCTGGGCAGGTACGGAGTCTCGAGCGCCAGGTGCGACACCCAGCCCCAGCGCGTTCGTGCGGTGAAGGTGCGGGCGCCCGCCACCACCGCTCCCGGGAACTCCTCCGCCGCGCGCTGGACGCCCTCGCCCCAGCCGGCTGCCGGGACGGCGTCCGAGTCGAGGAAGACCACCACGTCGCCGCTCGCCTCCTCCCAGCCGCGGTTGCGCGCGCCGCCGGCCGAGCGCGACTGCTCGAGCCGGACGACCTTCGCGCCGCGGGCCTGGGCGATCGCGGGCGTCCCGTCGTCCGAGGCGTCGTCCACGACGATCACCTCCTCGGGGGCCGGATCTTGTGCCGCCAGCGCGTCGACCACGGCGCCGATCGTCGCGGCAGCGTTCCGCGCGGGAATGACGACACTGATCGAGCGGGCCATCAGAGCGAGCGCCAGTCGATCAGCTCGACGCGGTCGTCCAGGCCGGCGGCGAGCTCGAGCACTGCTCGGCGGTCGCGGTCGCGCCAGTCCTGCGCGCGGCCGGGATGCACTCCGACCTCGAGCGAGCCGGCCAGTCCGTCCAGGCGCGCCGCCAGAGGCGTGCCCCACTGCGGGTCCGAGACCCCGGCCATGAAGAAGTGGTCGGTCGTCTCGAAGCACTTCTGCAGCCGGCGCCGCCAGCGCGGTCCGGCCCAGTAGGTCAGGCTCGTGAGCGGCCGCGTGAGGTAGACGTCCTGCGCCGTGCGCACGCGCCGGATCCCCAGGCCCGGGAGGACCCGCGCCAGCGCCGCCCGGATCGACCCCAGCTTGTGCACGTGCCGGTGCGAGTCGACGTGGGAGACCGGCACGCCGGACTCCTGCACAGCGCGCACCTGGGCCTCGATCTCTTGCTCGAGCTCGCTTTGTGCCAAGCGCCCGGCGAGCGCCTTCGCCCGCGCCGTCCGCACCGGGAGGAACCGGCCGTCGGCGTCGACGAGCGACGGCACGCGCTCGGCGCCGGCGAGTGGCCTCTGGCCGAAGTCCCCCGTGAAGACGAGGTGGACGCCGAAGTCGAGCTCGGGATGGCCGCGGGCGAACTCGAGCGCCTGCTCGGTCGCCGGCATGCCGAGCATGATCGTCGCGCTCGTCAGCGCGCGCGCACGGAAGCACTCGACCGTCGCCTCCGCGGTGTCCGCGTCGTAGCCGAAGTCATCCGCGTTCAGGATCAGGCGCAGCCGCCCGCCGGTCTCAGGAGAAGGCATGGTCACCCTCGCCGGGCCGGAGCGTCCAGGCCGACGGGTCGCGAGGCAGCTCCTTCCCCTGGCGGCGGCAGACGACGTGCTGCGCACCCGACTGAACGAAGCCGAGCCGTAGCAGCCGCGCGCGCTCGCCCGGAGGCAGGCACACCTCGACGGCGTCCACGCCCCAGCCGACCAGCACCTCGGTGGCGAGCCGGACGAGCTGCTCGAAGGACAGCACACGCGGCTCGAACACCCGCCAGTCCACGAGCGAGCCGAGGTGGAGGTTCTCCACCCGCCAGCGTGTGACGCCGGAATAGCGGCGCGCCTTGACGACGAAGTACCCGAGCACGTCGCCGCCGGCGCCCTGAATCAGACGGAGCTCTCGCCGGTGGTCGTCGCCGTAGAAGCTCTCGCGCACGATCCAGTCGAGCCAGGCAGCGGAACGGTGCGGCGCGTAGGGAGCGCGCTCGGCGGCCAACTGCGACTCGAGCTCGGGCGGGAACGCCGCGACCGGGGTCGCCTCGAGCGAACCTGCGCGCGAGCCGCCCGCGAGGCCGAACAGCGACCGCTGAGCCCGGAGTGCCACGTCGGCGACGGCCGCGAGGGCGCCACCCGCCCTCGGACCCAGCCGCGGGACGGCCAGCGGCGCGACCCGCCTGACGAGCACGTGCCGGCGCAGCTCGAGGTCGACGTAGCCGAACTTGCGGTAGAGGGGCAACGACATCCGCGACGGCGCACACGCCGCCGCCGCCGCCTCGCCGAACGATTCCGCCTCGCGAAGGAGCGCGCCGGCCAGGCCACGGCCGCGGGACTCCGGCGCGACCCAGAGGGCCGAGCCCCAGAACACGCGCTGCGGGCCGTCGGGGGTCTCGAGCTCGCCCGCGACGAGGTCGAGCCCGCCCGCCTGCTGCGAGCCGACCAGCGCGAACAGCCGCACCGGCTCGTCGCCGCCGCCGAGCAGTGGGTTCGCGAGCAATGCCGATCGCTTCTCGGCCGAGAGGTCGGCACCCGCTCGGGCACCCCCGCCCGCCCGCAGCTCGCCGTTCGAGACGACCTCGATCGCCACCTGCCCGTCCGCGCCGCTCATCGCGGGCGCTGAGCCTAGCTCGTCAGCAGGTGCCGAGCACGTTGTCGCTGTCAACCGGGTCGACTGCGCCGGGACCGATCGTCAACGTCAAGCGCGGGTACTTGGCGGTGCAGAGGGTCGAGTCGACCAGGCCAGACCGCACCGACTCCTGGATGCTCGCCGTGTGCGCGGCCGAGGCGCCGAGAAAGCAGTCGACGCAGACGACGTCCGTCGGCGGGTTGACCGAGCGCCCGGCGCGCTTGATGAAGAGGTTCGAGTTGATCAGCGACTCGCCGGCGCGGCCACAGTCGATCCGCAGGCCGCGCAGCGTGATTCGCGTCCCGCCCATGATCTGGAAGCCGTCCTGGTGCATGGTCGGCAGCTTCGCTGCGCAGTGGACGGTGCCGCCGTCGATCGTCAGGTCGTGCACGCCTTCGGTCGCCTTGACGGCGTCTCCGGCGGACGTGTCCACGTCCAGCCGGCCGATCCGGCCCGTGCAGCCCGGCTCGAGGTGTACGGCGTCGGCGCCACGCCGGCTGGTCAGTGCCGAGGTCATCGCCACGGAGACCGAGTCGAGGTCGACCGGGCCGCGGCAGACCCACATCTGGTCGGTCTGCTCGATCGAGCCGGTCAGCACGCCGTGGCCGGGCGGGGACACGGCGGAAGGCTCGACGTCGATGTCGATTGCCGGACGGGCCGCGGCGAACTGCGTCAGAGCCAGAAAGCCGGCAACTGCCACAGAAATGAGGGCGGTGCGGGCGAACACGCACTCTCTGGATCGGCGCCCGCGGGGCGGCGCGGATCCCTCGTTTCAGGGATGCCCCGTAGCTTGACGGGCCTCGCGTGCAGCAACCACGGCACGCCGGTCGCCGGCGCGGTCACGGTGCGCTTCAACGGCACGGTTCACTTCGACGGCGGCTCAATGCTCACCGTCACGGCGACCCCGGATGCGGACGCAACGGCGGCCGGGATCACCGCGAGCGGCAGCACGGCGGTCGTGCCCACGCCCTGGGACACGCGCAGCAGACCTTCAGCATCCCGATCTCGACGACCGTGCCCGCGAGCGCCGCGGACGGCAGCTACACGGTCAACGTGAGCGCGACCGGCCCGGCGCACAAGGAGAACGGCGACGCGCTCACCTTCACCCAGCACGACTCCTTCGCGGTCACGATCGACTGCGTCGCGGACGGGAACGTCCCTCCCACGCCTTACCACGTGCAGTTCTGGAAGAGCAGCGCCGGCGCGAGCTGCACGGGCACGCCGCTGCTGAACGTCACGCCGAGCGACGACGGCTTCTACTTCGGCGCCCTCGCCGAGGGGACGCAGTTCTTCGTGCAGGTCTGCAAGGGCCCGACCCAGGTCGCGAGCTCGTCGCTGAAGCACAAGCTCGGCAAGGACGAGCTCGAGGAAGAAGGACTTCTCGAACCTGCCGCCGTCGCCCTGACGGAAGAACGACTCATGAGGCGCTCGCCGCGAGCGCAACGCCAGGAAGTCGATAACCGGACGCGACCGCGAACTTCGAGAGTGGCTCGCGTAGCTCGTCTGCGATCCGCGCGCGCTCGTCGTCACCGGCGTCGCGGAGTGCAAGGCCGAGCGGCCCTGCCGTGTCGGCGATGATCGCGAGGTACTCGTAGGCCCCGGCCACGCCGAAGACAACGGGCACCTCCTCGAGCCGTACCGAGCCGAAGCCCGCTTCTGCGAGGAGCGCGCGCGTGCGGCTCGGGTCGGCGAGCGTGAAGACCCCGGGCTCGGTCGTGTCCGGCGGCGGGATGTGTCCGCGCCGAACGAGCGCCATGCCGATCAGCGAGAAGAACAGGTTGCGCTCTGCCGGGCCCCAGACGGCGAGCGCGAGCCGGCCGCCGGGGCGGAGGACGCGTCGGGCCTCGGCGAGCGCCGCCTGCGGGTCGGGCATCAGCATGTAGCCGAAGCGGCAGAGGATGCCGTCGACGGAGTCGTCCTCGAGCTCGATGTCTTGCGCGTCCATCACTCGGTAGTCGACGTTGCCCACGCCGAGCGCGCTGCCGCGTCGCCGGGCGACTTCGAGCATCGCGGGCGAGAAGTCGGCCGTGACCAGACGGCCGGTCTCGCCGAGGCGGGCGGCCGCCGCGTAGCCGAGGTCGCCGGCGCCGGCTGCGAGCTCGAGCACGGTCTCGCCCGGCTGCGGCGCGAGCGCGTCGATCATCCAGTCGCGGACGGGCGCCGTGGTCTCCTCGATGAACGGCCTGCGCCGCTCCCAGCCAGGCGCGATCGCCTCCGCGATCGCGAGCAGGTTCTGCTGGTGCTGGTCGATCATCTCCTCACCTCTCTCTCGATAGACCTCCACCCGCCATGCTCGGACCCAGCGCCGCGCGCCACCATGGGGGTTGCCCTGCATTCAGCGCCGAAGATGTGTGGTAGTCCCCATGGCCACGACGCGACAGCTTCGCGAGCCTGCGGCCATGATCGACACCCCCACTTCGAGACGACACCACAGACCGGCGACCGGATGGCCGTCGGGGGAGAGCGCGCACTCGCGGAAGCGTCGGGCAAATCACTACATGCGTCACGGCCTGGAGCGGCTGGATCCAGACGAGGCGATCCCGTTCTTCTGCGAGTGCGACGACCCCGACTGCTTCGCCCCCGCGTGGCTGACGCGCCAGGCATACGACCGGCTACGCGCCAACGCGGCGAACCGTGCGCTCACCGCGCCGCACCGGGCGGCCGCCAGCTGAGGGCCCGCGGCGGGACGCGCTAAGGCCGCGCCTCGAGGATCAGGTTGAACGGCGTCTGCGTCGCGCGGCGGACACGGCCGAAACCGCCGTCCTTCACCACCTCCGTGAGACGCGACTCGCCGGCTTGTGCTCCGAGCGCCAACCCCACTTCCTGTGCGAGTGACGCAGGCGTGCAGAGCGCTGTCGAGGCGCTGTAGTACAGGCGACCGACCGGGTTGAGATTTTCCTCGACGCTGTCGCCCGCCAGCGGCTCGACGATCATCCACGTCCCGTCAGTGTCGAGCGTCTCGTGCACGTGCGCGGACGCACCGACCGGATCGCCCATGTCGTGCAGACAGTCGAAGCTGCAGACGAGGTCGTAGCCGGAGCCTGGGTAGTCCTTGGCCGACGCAACCTCGAAGTCGATCCGATCGGCCACACCGGCCTTTGCCGCGGCCTTCTTAGCGCGCTCGATCGACACGTCGTGATAGTCGAAGCCCGCGAAGCGCGACCTCGGGAAGGCTTCGGCGAGAATGATCGTCGACGCGCCATGGCCACAGCCGACGTCGGCGACCGTCGCGCCGCGCTCGAGTTTCTCCTCCACACCGTCGAGCGCCGGAATCCAGTCGTTCGCGAGATGCGCGCGGTAGCCGGCGCGGAAGAACCGCTCCGTGCCGGAGTAAAGACGCTCGTCGTGCTCGTGCCACCCCAGCCCTTCGCCGCTCTGGAAGCGCGTCAACAGCTCCTCCTCGTCAGCCTCGACGGAGGCGACGACGTCGAACGCGCCGAGGACGTAGAAGGGGCTCTCCTCGTCGGCGACTACTAGTGCATGCTCGTCGGGAAGGGTGTAACGGTCGGTTTCCGGGTCGTAGCTCACGTAGCCGCCGGCAGCCTGGCTGCGCAGCCATTCCCGGACGTACCGTTCCGAGACACCGGCGCGCTCGGCCACGTCCTGCGAGGTCAGCGGGCCGCTGTGCGCCATCACCTCGTACAGGCCGAGTTTCTCGCCGATCCGGACCAGCGGTGCGCTCATCGCGGCGCCAATGTCTTCGACGAGGCACGTCATGAACGCCTCGAGCCGTTTCTCGTCGATTGTGGTCGTGTTCATACGACCTCCTTTCACGATCGTCGCACTCGAGCATTGGCCCGCGGGCGAGCAGGTGAAATCCGTGACGGCACCCATCTGCGACAGGTTCAGCGAGACGTCTTCGCTAGTCGGTGCCTTCGAGCTTCGGCTCGGGATGCAAGGCCCGTTCTTCGGCGCGCAGCTCGTCGGCCGGGTCGAGTGAGATCTTCTCCAGCCGCTCGGCCTCATGCTCGAGAACCTCGAGCAACTCCTCCCGCATCGCCGGCTTATCCATAGTCAGCTCGCGCAGCGCGCGGGCGCTGCCGACGATGGCGGTGAGTGGGTTGGCGAGGCGATGTCGGACGAGCCGCCGGTAGTCGCGAAGCGCACGGCCGTACTCCCGCTCCCGATACTGAGCAGCGTCCTCGGCGAGCTGCAGTCCGGCGATCACGCGCTCGATCGTCAGCAGGAGCAGCACGAGCACTGTGAGCAGGACGACGTCGAGCGCGAGACCGAACTCCGGCGGCGGCTCTGCGGCGAAGGAGACGACGATCCGGTCGACGCCACGCAGCAGGAAGAACATGGCCAGCGCGACCAGCCAGGGAAATCCTCGACGGAAGCGCCAAAAGCGCCGGAGCACGGTTCCTACGAGCAGAATCTCGAGGCTGCCGATTGCAACGCCGAGGGCGGTCGCGATCATCTCCGCACTCTTGCGACACCCCGCGTTCGTGCCCAATGGGTGGCGCCCCCCATTGGCACGAGCCCGCAGGCAGGCGACTGTGCAGGCGGATGGCGGACAGAGTCCCGCTCCGGACCCTGAGGCTCGCCCTGGGGGCGCGTCTGCTGTCGCTTGCCTCCGACGGCAGTGTCGAGTGCGCAGCACTTACGGACGCGCTCGACAGCGCGCCTCAGGGCGACGCGATCGTGCTGAACCTCGACGGCATGGATCCGGCGCACGGCCGGCGGCTCGCGACGGCGATGAGCTCTTCGACCCGGGTCCGCACCTCCGCCCGCCAGGTGATCGTCGTCTGCAGCGACCCGGCAGTGCTCTGGGTGCTCGAGCGGAAAGGGGCCGACCGGCTCGTGGTCGTCGAGCCGACGCTCGAGGACGCACTCCGCCACGTGGTGGGCCGCCACTGGCTCGCCACGATGGCAGAGCTGGGCGGTTACGCCTCGACCAGCCCTTGACGGATCGCGTAGCGGGTCAGGTCGACCCGGTCCCGCAGCTCGAGCTTCTCGAGGATGTTGGCCCGGTGACGCTCGACGGTCTTCAGGCTGATCACGAGGAGGTCGGCAATCTCCTGCGAGCTGTGACCCTCCGCCACGAGCTTGGCGACCTCCGTTTCTCGGGGCGTCAAGGGGGAGGGCGCTTGGGAGAGCTCGCCCTCCAGCGCGCGCTCGAGCTTCTGCCGTAGCATCGCCGAGATCCCGCTCGGGTAGAGAAACGCCTCTCCCCGTAACGTCGCGCGGCAGGCCTCGACGATGTCCGTGTCCGCTGCGCGCTTCACGACGTAGCCGGAGGCGCCGGCGGAAAGTGCCTCGAAGAGGTACTGATCGCGGTCGTACATCGACAGGATCAGGGATCGAACTTCTGGACGACGGCGCGAAAGCTCCCGCGCCACCTGGAGACCCGTCAGGCGCGGCATCGCCACGTCGAGGATCGCCAAGTCGATCTCGTCCGACAAGCACCGCTCGACGGCATCCGCACCGTCTTCCGCCTCTGCCACCACCCGCAAGTCGGGCTCGTGGTTGAGGAGCAGTTTCAGTCCGTCCCGCACGACCGCGTGATCGTCGGCGACCAGGACCTTGGCCGGGAACGGGACGGGCATCTCAGTCGCTCTCCTGCTGCAGCGGTAGCTCGAGGCTCACGATCAGTCCCTGGCCGGGATCGGACCGGAGCCGGAGACTCGCCCCGAGCAGCAGTGCCCGCTCCCGCATGCCGCGGATGCCTGGGCCTTCGTCGGCGCCGTCGATGCCTCGGCCATCGTCACTCACGGTTAGCGTCACCGCCCCGTCGCGGCGCCCGAGCTCGAGCTCGACCTGGTGAGCGTCCGCGTGGCGCAGCGCGTTCGTGATGCTCTCCTGTGCGATCCGGTAGACGACGAGATCGGCCTCGGCACCCAGAGGCGGTACCGACCCGCCGGCCCGCATGAAGACGCGCACGCCATCCCGATCATCGAGCTCCTCCACGAGCGCCCGTAGCGCATCGACGAGCCCCAGGTCGTCGAGGATGCCCGGCCGAAGCTGCCACGCCAGCCGACCGACCTCGTCGAGGGTCGAGCGAGCCAGATCCTGGGCCGCCAGCAGCTCGCTGCGCGTCTCCTCGGGAGCGTCGCGAAGCGTTCGCCCGAGCTGGAGCAACAAGCCGGTGAGCCGTTGCCCGATCTCGTCGTGGAGCTCCTGGCCGATCCGGCGGCGCTCTCCCTCTCGCGCGGTCAGCGTGCGCCGGTTGCTCTCCCGCCGTTCACGTTCGAGCCGCTCGAGCATCTCGTTGAAGGTGCTGATCACACGCCGTACTTCGACACCGCCACTCAGCTCGAGGCGCTGTCCCGGCTGCAGAAGGTCGATCGAGCTCATCAGCCGCACAAGGCGTCCGAGCGGACGAAAGGTGAGCCTCAGCAGGAAGGTGTTGGCGATCACAATCGCCAGAAGCCCGAGCGCGAGCACGAGGGCTTCTCTCACGGCGAGTGGGAAAGAGACGGTCGCCGGGCTGACGGCGAAGACCAGGGTCGCCGTCACCAGCACGGCGGCATTGACGAGAATCACGCGCGTGAACAGCGACAGCCGCCGGTAACCCGGTTCAGGTCGAATCACGCGCTTGAAGCGCCGCGGCGCACGCCGTACGGCGGCCGCGCAGGTTCGCCACGCGGCCACCGTCGACGTGGGCAGGCTCACCTCGCGGAGCTTGCCCGCGCGACGCGCAGCTCGGCCATGGGTGGTAGTCCGCATTTCACCTCGTGCTACCCGTTCTGCGGTTCTGCATCGCCCGCAGGTAAAGAGTACGTAAGCGTTTCGAAGAACCTGCATCGTAGTCCCATTTACCGGGAAAGAGCCTCGCGACCAGAGGCAGGAAAGGGGCTAGGAGATGCGCAAGCTCGTACTGGTGACCACGGCCCTAGCGGCGCTGCTGGCGGCGCCGCAGGCACTCGCAAAGACGGTCACCGTCCAGATCCTGAAGCATGGCTTCTCGCCGAAGACCGCGACGGTTGCCCAGAACGACACGGTCGTCTGGACCAATGGAGACAAGGCCAAGCACCAGGTCGTCGCGACCGACGGCTCGTTCCAGTCACCTGTGCTCGCGCCGGGAGCGACGTATTCGCACGTCTTCCCGGCCAACGGCACGTTCAACTACCGGGGCGCGCTGCACAACTCCCTGAAAGGTGCAGTCGTCGTGCGAACCGTCAGCCTCGGCGCCTCGCGGACGGTGCTCACATACGGGACGAGCACCAGGCTGGCCGGTCGCGTCTCGAACGGGCGGGCCGGCGAGGAGGTCACGATCCGTGCCACGCCGTTCGCCCAACCGGCACGCCTGATCACGGCGACCACGCAGACGGGCGGCTACTGGTCGCTCCGCGTCTTCCCGCTGATTCAGACGCGTTACGAGGCGAGCTGGGGACCGGTGACGAGCCAGGGAAGCAAGACCGTGCTCGTTCGCCCGCGGCTGAGCCTGAGGAGGCTCCACAACGGATTCTTCTCGGTCACGCTGTTCGATCTGAACCAGCTGCCGAACAACTACGTCTGGATTTCACGCTGGTCACCGGCGCGTGGGCGCTACGTGCACGTCACCAGGATCTTCCTCAATCCCACGAACCGCGAAGTGATCTGGCGGGCAACCTTCCGGCTACACGTTCGTAGCGGCACGAAGCTGAAGGCGTTCATCACCGGCTACCAGGCCGGGCCTGGCTATCTCGCCGCGTCGAGCGACCCCGTTAGGCGCTAGCCGGCCGCGCCGCGGCGATCGAATGGGAAAGCCCCGCCGAAGCGGGGCTTTCCGTTAGCAGGCCTGTAAGCCGGATTCTGTCGAGGGTGACCATCCGTCTTTGCGGCTTACCCGGCTCCTCGGCGGGCCGCCTCGGCGGAGCCTGTTCGCCTTGCACCGGACGGGGTTTGGCTAGCCGTCGCGTCGCCACGACGCTGGTGGGCTCTTACCCCACCGTTTCACCCTTACCTTCGGCATCTCTAGAGATATGCCGCCGGCGGTCTCCTTTCTGTGCCACTTTCCGTCGGCTTTCGCCGCCTGGGTCGCCCCAGCGTCCTGCCCTTCGGTGTCCGGACTTTCCTCGAGCCACGAGGGCCCGCGGTCACCCGGCCTGCGAGTCCAATTGTAGCCGCGGCTGCGCCGCCTCACCGTAGTCCGCCTGGCACTCGGGACAGACGATCCCGTCCGCGCAGTGCAGCACGAACTCCCCGCACACGAGGCACTCGAGGTTCACGCCGCGCAGGAGCGCGTTCAGCTCCTGCTCGAGCGTGCGGTTGAGCGGGGCGACCGTGCTCACAGCGTCCGGAAGACCCCCGTCACGACGCCCAGCACCTGAACGTGATCGGCGTAGATCGGCTCGAGCTCGTCGTTCTCGGGCTGCAGGCGGATCCGGCCGTTCTCGCGGAAGAAGCGCTTGACGGTCGCCTCGTCGGCGGTTTCGTCCTCGCCGGCCAGCGCGACCACGATCTCGCCGTCCTTCGCGGTCTGCGCCCGGCGCACGACGACCAGGTCGCCTTCGAGGATTCCGGCGTTGATCATGGAGTCGCCCTTCACGCGGAGCAGGAACTCCTCGCCCCCGTGCGCGAGCGGCTCCGGCACGGCCAGGTAGTCCTCGACGTTCTGGTCGGCGAGCAGCGGCCCGCCGGCGGCGATCTCGCCGATCAGCGGCAGCCGGTGGACGTCCTCGGCCTGCGCGGCGGTGGGCTTGGGATCGCGCCGCAGCTCGAGCGCGCGCGGCTTCGTCGGGTCGCGCTTGATCAGACCCGCCCGCTCGAGGTTCGCCAGGTGGGCGTGCACCGTCGAGGGCGACGCAAGCCCGACCGCCTCGCCGATCTCACGCACCGTCGGCGGGTAGCCGTGCGCGTCGACGTAGTCGGTCAGGTACTTCCAGATCTCCTGCTGTCTGCCGGTCAGCATCGAGGACACCTCGGGAGGTCGTTTGGCGGGAACGAACGTATGTTCGCCAGCCAGCCTAGCCTTCCTCCCGGACGGCGTCAAGCAGGCGGCTCGGCGTCCGCCAGGCCCCGTATGGCGTAGCGGATCGACCAGCCGAGCAGCACGAGCATCACCGGGGTTCCGGTGAGGAAGACCACCACCAGGAAGCTCTCGAGGCTCCCTTGCAGGAGCAGGACGAGCCGCAGGGCGCTGCGGGCGAGGAAGTACGCGCCCCAGACGACGGACTCGACGCCGTAGACGCGCTTGAAGTCCGAGCTCTCCTTCAGCCAGCGCGGGAACGGGTACCACGCGTCGGCGAGCACGCCCGCCAGCGGCCGGCCGAGCGGGATCGAGACCCAGAACGCGAGCCCCCACGCCGCCGCGAGCAGCACCGGCTGGGCGAGGTAGACGGTCGCGCTGTTCGCGGCGAGCCCGACGATCGACTGCACGACGACGAAGCCCAGCGAGATCCTCACGATCAGGGCGTCGCGCCCGGCCCGGCGCTCGTAGACGTAGATCAGGACCGACGCGAGCGCGGCGACGACGATCCCCGCCACGAGGCCGTCGAGCTTCAGCCCCGCGTAGAACGCCCCGAGCGGTAGGAACCCTTCCCGCAGGAAGCCTGGGAGCCCCGTCATCAGGACGCCCCAGAAGGTCGGCGCGCTCAGGCCGTCGTCTTCGCGCTCTGCAAGCGCTCCAGCTGCTGCTGGCACCACTGCGCTCCCCATTCGTTGAAGGCGATTCCCCACTGGAGGACGAGGTTCACGAACTCCGGGTCGTCGCCCGGCCGCTCGTCGATCGAGCGCAAGACCGCAAGAAACTGCTCGTGACCCCGCCGCCTGGCCTCGAGCAGGCCGAGTGCCTGCTCGCGCGCGAGGTTGTCGGCAAAGAACAAGCGCAACAGGGACTCGTCCCGCAGCTCCATCGTGAGCGTGTGGCCGAGCAACCACTCCTCGAGGGCTTGGCGGCCGGTGGCGGTGAGCTCGTAGACGCGGCGGTCGCGAGCGCCGTTCGAGGCGTCCTCGCCCTTGATCAGGCCTTCGCCCTCGAGGCGCTTCAGCTCCGGGTAGATCTGGCTGTAGCTCGCGGCCCAGAAGAAGCGCGTCGAGCGGTCGACGACGTTCTTGATGTCATAGCCCGAGCGCGCGCCAAGGGAGAGGAGGCCGAGGATCACCGGGGTCACTGCTGTCTGCTTCATGTATCGCGACAATATATCTGACCGCGGTATCTGTCAAGCATGAAAAAGCGGCCGCTCTCGCGGCCGCCGTGTGCATGCGCTGGAGAGGACTTGAACCTCCACGGGGTATTAACCCCACAAGGCCCTCAACCTTGCGCGTCTACCAATTCCGCCACCAGCGCGCGCCGGCCATTGTAGCCGCGCCTTCCAACCCGCCCTCCGCGCACTTAATCTACGAACCGATGCGGCACCTTTGTGAGCACGCCGTGGCCGCCGCACTCGGCGCCGGGGCCTCGTACGCGGACGCGCGCGTCGTCGTGCGCCGCTCACAGGTGGTCGGAACCAGGAACGGCCGCGTCGAGCGGCTCGACGACCAGGAGAGCGAGGGCATCGGCGTGCGCGTGCTGGTCGGCGCCGCCTGGGGGTTCGCCTGCGACCGGCGGCTCGACCAGGGCGGCGCGGAGGCCGCGGCCGGCAAGGCGGTTGCGTTCGCGAAGGCCGCCCCGGGCGGGCACAGCCGCGAGCTGGCCCCGCTCGAGCCGGCGCGGGGCGAGTTCCGCACCCAGGTCGAGCGCGATCCGTTCTCGGTCTCCGTCGCCGACAAGGTCGATCTCTGCCTGCGCGCCGAGCAGGCGCTCGCGCACGAGGACGTGAAGGTCACATCGGCTTCCGTCCGGGCCCAGCGCGAGCTGAAGTTCTTCGTTTCCTCGGAAGGCGCCTCCACCGAGCAGGAGCTGGTCGAGTGCGGCGGCGGGATCGACGCGATGGCCGCCAGCGACGGGATCACGCAGATCCGCAGCTACCCGAGCGCGCACGGTGGCACGAGCGCGCAGGCGGGCTGGGAGTACGTCGAGTCGCTCGGGCTCGAGCGCGAGGCGCCGCGCGTCGGCGAGCAGGCCGCCGCCCTGCTGCGCGCCGAGCCCTGCCCGTCCGGGGTCACCACGGTCGTGATCGACGCGGAGCAGACGGCGCTGCAGGTGCACGAGTCGGTCGGCCACCCGACCGAGCTCGACCGCGTCTACGGCACCGAGGCCGCCTACGCGGGCACAAGCTTCGTCAAGCCGGACGACCTCGGCTCGCTGCGCTACGGCTCCGAGCACATGAACATCACAACCGACTCGACCACGCCCGGCGGGCTCGGCGCCTTCGGCTTCGACGACGAGGGTGTTCCCGCGGGCCGCGAACCGATCGTCCGCGAAGGGATCCTCAGCGGCTTCCTCACTTCACGCGAGACGGCGGCCCGGATCGGCAGCGGCTCGGGCGGCTCGATGCGCGCCGACAGCTGGAGCCGGATGCCGCTCGTGCGGATGACGAACCTCCATCTGGAGCCGGGCGAGGGCTCGCTCGACGACCTGCTCGAGGACGTGGACGACGGCGTCTTCCTGCAGACGAACAAGAGCTGGTCGATCGACGACAAGCGGCTCAACTTCCAGTTCGGCACGCAGATCGCCTGGGAGATCGTGGGCGGGAAGCTCGGCCGGATGCTGCGCGACGCGACCTACACGGGGCAGACGCCGGTCTTCTGGGGCTCGCTCGACGCCGTCGCCGGTCCTGAGGAATGGCGCCTGCACGGCCTGACCAACTGCGGCAAGGGCCAGCCCGGCCAGCACGCGCACGTCTCGCACGGCGCCTCGCCCGCCCGCTTCCGGAACGTGCAGGTCGGCTTCAAGGGATGAGCGCGCTCGAGCTCGCGGGGAAGGCGCTGCAGGCCGCCGAGGGCGACGAGGCGCTCGCGCTCGTGCAGAGCGAGCGTTCCGGGATGGCCCGCTTCGCCGGCTCGGAGGTGCACCAGCCGACGCTGATCGAGAACGAGACCGTCGAGCTGCAGGTCGTCCGTGACGGCCGCCTCGGGATCGCGACCGGCAACCGCACCGACGACGAGGGCCTGAAGGCGCTCGCCGTGCGCGCGGCCGAGGCGGCGGACAACGCCCCGGCCGACCCGGACTTCGCCGGGCTCGCGCCGGCGGCGGAGCCGGCACGGGTCGAGGGCTACGACGCGGAGACGGCCGCGCTCGGCGCCGACGACCAGGCCCGGCTCGCCGCCGCGGCGATCGACGCCTCGGAGTGCGACCTCTACGGCTTCGTCACCAGCGGTGTCACCGGGATCGCGATCGCCTCGACCACCGGGCTCGCGGTCGAGCAGACGATGACCGACGTCGCCGCGCTCGCGCTGGCCGCGGTCGACGGCGCCTCGGGCTATGCGGAGCGCACGGGCTGGCGGCTCGCGGACGTCGACCCCGCGGCCGCAGCAGTCGAGGCGAACGAGAAGGCGGCGCTGACGCGCGGGGCGGTCGAGCTCGAGCCTGGCTCGTACCCGGCGGTGCTCGAGGCGCCGGCCTTCGCCGAGCTGCTCGCCTACTTCTCCTATGACGCCTTCGGCGCGCTCGGGCTGATCGAGGAGCGGAGCTACGCCTTCGACAAGCTCGGCCAGCAGGTCTTCGACGAGCGCTTCTCGCTCGCCGACGACGCGCTCGACCCGCGCGGGCTGCCGAAGGCATTCGACTTCGAAGGGGTCCCCAAGCAGCGCGTCGAGCTCGTCCAGGACGGCGTCCTCACCGGCGTCGTCTGGGACCGTACGAGCGCCAAGCGCGCCGGCGGCGGGCGGGAGACCACCGGCCACGCGCCGCCGAGCTCACTTCGTCACTGGGGCCCGCTGGCGATCTCGCTCTCGGTCGCCGGCGGCGAGGCGGATTCGCCCGAGGAGCTGGCGGAGCTGGTGGGCGACGGCATCTACGTCACGCGCCTCCACTACCTGAGCATCGTCGACCCGCGCGAGGGGATCGTCACCGGAATGACGCGGGACGGGACCTTCCGCATCCGCGGCGGCAAGATCGCCGACCCGCTCGTCAACCTGCGCTTCACCGTCTCGGTGCCGCAGCTCCTCGCCGAGCTACCCGGGCTGACCCGCGAGCCCGTGCTGATCAACCAGAACGCCTACTACGACGAGCGCTACCCGACCGGGCTCCTCTCGCCGGCGGTCGCGACCGCGCGCTTCGACGTCACCGGGACTGGCTCGGGCCCGGGCATCTAGCCCGGACTCCGAGGCGCCGGCGGCGCGTATCTACAGCATGAGGACCGTGTTTGCCGTTTTGCTGATGGCCATCGCAGCAAGCACGAGCGCCTGCGGAACGACACACCAGGCCGCCCCGCCTGGGCCGCTCTTCTCCTTCCAGCCGCGTGACGGCTGGTTCACAGCCGAGCGCGCGGACGAGCACGGGCTGCCGGTCACTTGGGCGGCGAACGTGCCCTTCTTGCAGGATCGGGCCCCGACTGCCTGGCCCGATTCCACCATTCGAGCGCTCCCGGCCGAGGGAATCGTCCTCGAGGCGGCCCGTGGGTCTACACCGGAGACGAGCAAGTGCCCACGCCCGAGTTCCCGCTGACGCTTGCCGATGGTTACTGCCATGCCGACCGCTACGAGGGCCAACCGGCGGCGAATGTCTCCTTTTGCGCAATCGATGCACGCATCGGCGCGAAGGTCATGAACGCGTACGTCTACTTCGGCCGGAACCAACCGACCGCCGAGATGAAGGCAGCCGCGAACGAGATGCTCGCGACCCTGACTACCTCGCGCTGACCAGCGTGTAGTCGACCGAGCCGAGCTCGTCCTCGCGCCAGCCCTGCAGGCGGGGCGAGACCAGGCGGGCGTCGGCGACCCACGCGATCGGGACGACGTTCGCGCGCCCGTAGGCCATCAGTGACGACAGCTTCGGGTACGGCGCAGCGAGGCGGACGAGCTGCGCATCGTCGCCGCCGACATGTGCGCCGAGGCCGAGGTCGCGCCAGGCCGCGACCAGCAGGCTCGTGCCGTACGCGAGCGCCGGGTCGGAGCCGGGCGAAAAGCCCACGGCGACCTTGGGCAGCGAGGGAATTCGCTGCTTCGCATCGCGTAGCGCGATCGCGGCCTGCGAGGCGCTCGGCTTGCCGCGCTGCCGCAGATCCTCCGCCGGCGGCGCCTCGAACTCCGGTACGAGCGCCTGGTAGTCGGCGCGGTCCGCGGTGTCGTCGTAGACGCTCCGCACGTTGCGGGGAATCGACCGGTCGAAGACGACGGCGTCGGCCGCGAGCAGCCGCCGGACGCGCAGCGCGGGCTCGAGCTGCGGGTCGAGCTTCGTGGCGCGAATGTCGCCGAGCGGGACCGGCGCCTCGTCGAGCTTCCCCGCGCGGAAGAGGCGCAGCGCGCGGAAGGGCTCGAGCTTGCGCAGCTCGACGCGGACGCCCTTGCGCTCCGCCACGATCCGCGAGGGGCTGGCCGAGATGAGCCGGAAGGGCCCGGGGACGCCCGGCGGCGCGTACGCGACCTCGGTCAGCTTGAGCGGCAGCTCCGGGTCGGTCGTCCGCACGACCAGCGTGTGCTCGTCCGGCGCCGTGGCCTGCCAGGTAGGGCGCAGGCGGGCGGCGATTGCGCCCGCATGGCTGCAGCGCAGGCGCCACAGTGTCCCGGTCTTGTGCCAGCTCGTGCACAGGCCCGGCCGCAACCGCCCGGAAATGTCCGTGCGCAACGGCGTCGAGAACAGCATCCGCGCGACGACGAGCTCGTCTCGCGTCTTCGCGAGCTTCGGCTCGAGCGGGAAGAGCAGGTCGACGAGCGCGACGCGGACGACGTTCGGCGGCCCGCTCACCGGGACCGGCGCAACGCGTTTCGGCTCGGGCGCCGACGAGCAGCCCGCGGCCGCCAGGGCGAGCACGGCGAGCGCCGCGGCCCGGCGCCCTCGCACCTACTTGAGCAGGTGGAAGAGCAGGATCGTGTTCGCCGCGAACAGGATCGCGACGAAGATCGTCAGGCGCGTCAGGTTCCGCTCGACGATGTGCGTGCCGCCCTGCGAGGCTGGCGTGAAGCCCATCCCGCCCAGGCCGGCGTCGCGGCCGGAGTGCATCAGAACTAGGCCGACGAGGGCCGCCGCGATGAGAACCTGGATGACCGCAAAGAGCTGAACCACAGCGCGGGACAGGGTACCAGCGTCGCTCAGGCGGCCAACTCGCGGATGGCCTCGATCAGCTGCGCGGCGATCTTGTCCTTCGTCACGTAGCCGGCGGCGCCGGCCTCGCGCGCCCGCGCGACGTCGCTGCGCGAGTTCGAGCCGGTCAGCATCAGCACGCAGGCCCGCTTCTGCTTCCTGCGGATCCGCTTGGTCGCTTCGACGCCGTCGAGGACCGGCATCGCGATGTCCATCAGGATCACGTCGGGCTTCAGCGCAAGCGAGCGCTCGACCGCCTGCTCGCCGTCGCGGGCGTGGCCGACGACCTCGAACTCCGGCTCGGCCGTGAGGATCGCTTCGAGCGCCTCGGCGAAGAGCCGGTGGTCGTCGGCGATCAGGACGCGAATCGGTATTGGCGGCACTGTTAGAGAAACGTATTTCAGCCGCGTTCGGCTGCGGCCCGTTCCAGGATCGCCTCGATCCGCTCGGCCTGCTTGCGTACGTCGTGCTCCTCGGCGACGGCCCGCGCGGCTGGGTTCGGGCACGGCATCGCGGCCGCGGCGCGCAGAGCATCGGTCATCCCCTCGACGTCGAGCGGGTCGACCAGCACGCCGGCCGCCGGCGGCACGAACTCGGGCGGGCCGCCGGTGCGCGTGGCGACGACCGAGCGCCCGCAGGCCATCGCCTCGAGCGCTGCCTGGCCGAAGGGCTCGATCAGGCTCGGCTGGCAGACGACGTGGGCGGACGCGATCCGCGCCGGCAGCTCCTCGTGGGGGACGGCCCCGGCGAGCTCCACCCGCTCGCGGCCTTCGAGGTGCGGGCGCAACGGCCCGTCGCCGACGAAGGTCAGCGTGCCCTCGCCGAGGCGCGCGAACGCGTCCGCCAGCCGCACGACGTTCTTGCGCTCGGTCAGCGAGCCGATGCAGAGAAAATGCGGCCCGCCCTCGGGCGCGGGCTCGACGCGGAAGCGCTCCAGGTCGACGCCCGAGTCGACCACGTCGGTCTTGCCGCGCGCCTCCGGCACCTTGGCCTCGAGCTCGCGGCGCAGGTAGTCCGAGACGGCGATCACCGCCTCGGCGTGGCGCACGGTCGCGCGGGTGGCCGTCCCGACGCCGCGGATCGCGCCGACGTTGCGGACGTCCCGCCCGTGCGCGGTGACGACGAGCGGCGCCTTCCCGGCCACCGCGGCGAGCAGGCCGGAGGGCACGAGGAAGTGCGCGTAGACGACCTCGGGCTTGAACCGGCGTGCAGCACGCAAGGTCCGCAGCGCGAGGATCGCGTAGCGCCCCTTGCCACCCCCGCGCGACTCCAGCACTGCCAGCTCGACCTCGTGGCCGCGCTCCGCGAGGGCCCGCTCGATCTGCGCCACGAAGACGCCCAGGTCGGGGTCTTCGGGGCCGGGATACATCTGCGAGACGAGCAGGATCCTCACGCCGACAGCTTGACGCTTCGGCGCAGCGGGCGAGGCCGGGCCGTAAGCGTGAGCGGCCCGGCCTCGCCGGGCGTTACGGCAAGGTGACGACGCTCGGAGCGCCGCCGTCAAAGGAGCCGTTCGAGACGAACAGCGTTCCGGTCGGCCCGAAGACCGGCTGCGTCGGATAGTCGAGCCCCACCTGGGGCGCCGCGACGGCGAGCTTGCCGTTGGTGCCGAGCATCAGCACCTGGCCGTAGTTCGGGCCATTCGTGGTGACCCAGAGGTTGCCCGACGGGTCGAAGGCGATCCCGTCGACGCTCTTCAGCGTCGCGCGCTCGAGAACCACGTCGAGCGGTCCAGCAGAGCCGCCCGTACCGAGTGCGACCTTGACGATCCGGCCGGCATCTGCGACCGCGACGTACAGCGAGTTGCCGCTGAAGGCGATCCCGTTCGCGCCGATCTCATGATCCCTCGGCCCGCTGCCGGGCGAGAGCAGCTCGTCCTGCAACCAGGGATCCGACGGAGCGGAGGGTGTCGTCGGGTCTACCCGCCAGACCGCGCCGAGGGCGCTGTCGGTGACGTACAGATCGCCGCCGTGGAAGGCGATCCCGTTCGGGAAGCTCTCCTCCGGCAGCGCGAGCACCTGCGTCGGCGACCCGCTTACTGGCACGCGGTACACGGCGGGTGAGTCGGAGAAGGCCACCGCGACGTACAGGTCGCCCCCGTGGAAGGCGAGCCCGGTCAGGAGGCCGAAGCCGAGGTCCATGCTCTGGCCGTACGGCGACATCACTCCGGCCGGCGTCACCTTGACGACCTGGCCGACATCGCTCACGTCGCCCCAGGTCGTGAGCGAGACGTAGAGGTTCCCGTCTGTGCCGAGCGTCATGCTCTCCGCGAACGACCCGTACGGGGGCGCAAACGGCCACGAGGCCACGACCTGCGGATGCGACGGCGCGGCAGACGCAACGCCGACGGATGCTTGCGCGGAGACAAGCAGCCCGAGCGCGAGCACGGCGACGGCGAGCAGGCCGCCGCGGCCGCGGAGTCTTCGCTTCATGGAGATCATCTCCCTCTGTCGAAGGGAGGCGCCGGGCGCCAAGCCATGGCAAGCGAGACCCCCGGTGCCTGGCAAGAGTCACGATCCCAGGCGCCGCACCAGTGGGCATCGGTGCGGGTTCGGATCGCGCTCAGTAGCTACCCGCAGACGACCGTCACGGTGCGCGCTGCGCGTCGTACATGCCGAACTCCTCGCGCAGGACATCGCAGAGCTCGCCGATCGTGCAGCGGGCCTGCAGGGCCTCGCGTAGCGGCGGGAGCAGGTTCTCCGTCCCGCGGGCGGCTTCGCGGACTCGCTCGGCCGCTCCTTGCGCCTCGCCGGCGTCGCGCTCGGCCCTGACGCGCGCCGTGCGTTCGAGCTGGCGCCGCTCGGCCTCGGGGTCGATCCGGTGCAGCTCGATCGGCTCCGGCTCGGCCTCCTCGTAGCGGTTGACGCCCACGATCACGCGCTCGCCCGACTCGACCTCCTGCGAGTAGCGGAAGGCCGCCTCGTCGATCTCGCCCTGGACGAAGCCCTGCTCGACCGCGGCGACTGCGCCGCCGAGCTCGTCGACGCGCACGATCAGCTCGCGCGCTCGCGCCTCGAGCTCGTCCGTCAGCGCCTCGATGTAGTACGAGCCGCCGAGCGGGTCGGCAGTGTCGGTGCCGCCGGCCTCGTGGGCGAGCAGCTGCTGCGTCCGCAGCGCGATCCGCGCGGCGTGCTCGCTCGGCAGCGCGAGCGCCTCGTCGAACGAGTTGGTGTGGATCGACTGCGCCCCGCCCGAGACCGCCGAGAGCGCCTGGACCGCCACGCGCACGATGTTGTTCTCCGGCTGCTGCGCGGTGAGCGTCGAGCCACCCGTCTGGGCGTGGAAGCGCAGGGCCTGCGCCTTCAGGTTCGTGGCGCCGAAGCGGTCGCGCATGATCTCCGCCCACAGCCGCCGCGCCGCGCGGAACTTCGCCACCTCCTGGAAGAAGTCGTTGTGCGCGTTGAAGAAGAACGAGAGCCGCTCGCCGAACTCGTCCGGCGAGAGCCCCGCGTCGACCGCGGCCTGCGCGTAGGCGATCCCGTTGGCGAGCGTGAACGCGAGCTCCTGGACCGCGGTCGAGCCGGCCTCGCGGATGTGGTAGCCGGAGATCGAGATCGTGTTCCAGTGCGGCAGCCGCTCGGCGGAGTAGGCGAACAGGTCGGTCGTCAGCCGCATCGACGGTCGCGGCGGGAAGATGTAGTTCCCGCGGGCGATGTACTCCTTGAGGATGTCGTTCTGGACCGTGCCGCGGAGCTGCTCCGGCGCGACGCCCTGCTCCTCGGCGACGAGCTCGTAGAGCAGCAGCAGCAGGGCAGCCGGCGCGTTGATCGTCATGGAGGTCGAGACCTGGTCGAGCGGGATCTCCGCGAAGAGCAGCTCCATGTCGGCGATCGAGTCGATCGCCACCCCGGTCCGCCCCACCTCGCCCGCTGCGCGCACGTCGTCGGAGTCGTAGCCGAGCTGCGTCGGCAGGTCGAAGGCGACGGACAACCCGGTTTGCCCGCGGTCGAGCAGGTAGCGGAAGCGCTGGTTCGTCTCCTCGGCCGAGGCGAAGCCCGCGTACTGGCGGATCGTCCACGGCCTGCCGCGGTACATGTCGGGGTAGGGCCCCCGCGTGAACGGGTACTCGCCCGGCGGCTCGAGCTCGCCCGGCGCGTCGTCCGCGTCGTAGACGGGCTTGATCTCGATTCCGGAGTCGGTCTCTCGGCCTTCGGTCTTGGCCACGAAACTAGGCTATCCCGCATGGCCGTGACCGTGAGGCTCTTCGCGGGTCTGCGCGAGCAGGCGGGCTGGTCGCGGCGCGAGCTCGAGGCCGCAACGGTCGCCGACGTCTGGCCCGCGCTCGGCCTCGGTGACGAGCCTGCAGGGCTGCTCTACGCCGTCAACCGCGAGTACGCCGAGCGCGAGCGGGAGCTCGTGGACGGCGACGAGGTCGCGCTGATCCCGCCGGTCTCGGGCGGCGCCTTCCGGGTGACCGACGAGCCGCTCTCGCTCGAAGCAGTGGCCGCCGAGGTCGCGGACGAGCGGGCCGGGGCCGTCGCCACCTTCACGGGCACGGTGCGCCGCCAGTCACGCGGCCGTGAGGTGACGCGGCTCGAGTACGAGGCCTACGCCGAGATGGCCGAGGACGTGATGGCCCAGCTCGCGCGCGACCTGCAGGAACGGTACGAGCTCTGCGCGGTCGCGATCCACCACCGCGTCGGCACGCTCGGGATCGGCGAGGCGAGCGTCGTGGTCGCCGTCTCGGCCCCACATCGCCAGGACGCACTCGCGGCCTGCCAGGACGCGATCGACACGCTCAAGGAGACGGTGCCGCTCTGGAAGAAGGAGGTCTACGAGGGCGGCGAAGAGTGGATCGGCCGCGGGTCGTGACGCACCTGCCGTAGCGCCAGGCCCTTCGTCGCGAGCCCGAGCTGCACGGCTGCGACGGCGTCGAGGCGGCCCCAGCCGAGCTCGCGGTTCCACGTCGTGCCGGTCGCGCTCTGCTTCAGCACCTTCGCCACCTGCGGCGCAGTCAGCCGCGGGTTGGCCGCCCAGACGAGCGCGGCGGCGCCGGCCACCTCGGGCGAGGAGAACGACGTGCCGCTCGCCCAGCCGTAGTAGCCCGGCGAGCTCCACGGGAGCTGCGCGCGCGGCCAGGGCGCATCCGCCGACTCGGCCGCGAAGACGTTGTAGCCCGGCGCCGCCAGCGAGAGGTAGGAGCCGGTGTTCGAGAAGTACGAGCGCGTGCCGTCCATCGAGGTCGCGCCGACCGCGAGGCCGATCCCGCCGCGGCCGTGCGAGCCGAGCGGCTGGAGCAGCGCGGCCGGGTATTCGGGCAGGTTGCCCTCGTCGTGCTCGTTGCCGGCGGCCGCGACGATCAGGACGCCGCGCCGCGCGGCCCAGCGGATCGCCTGCCGCTCGACCTGCGAGGTCTCGGAGCCGCCGATCGAGAGGTTGACGATCTTCGCGCCGCGCTCGACCGCGTAGACGATCGCCGCCGCCTCGTCCACGTCGGTGATGTAGCCGTCGGCGTCGATCGCCTGGACGACCAGCAGCCGCGCGTCGCCGCCGAAGCCGGAGACGCCGGTGCCGTTGCTGACCGAGCCCGCCGCGAGCGAGGCGACGAACGTGCCGTGCCCGAGCCGGTCGCGCACGCGGGTCGAGCGGGAGAGCACGCTCCAGGTGCGCGGAGACTTGTCGGCGAGATCGGGTGCGTTCACGTCGGCGCCGCTGTCGATCACGGCGATCTTCACGCTCGCCGCGGCGCGTAGCACCCAGTCGGGCACTTCCCCGACCCGCGAGTCCGCCCACTGCCATTCCCAGGCGATGCCGGGCTGGTACGTCTCGGCCAGGGCCGGCTCGTCGACGGTCAGCGCTCGCCGCTGAACGGGCTTGACGACGCGGGGCACCTGCACGCCCGCGCGCTGCAGCAGCGCGAGCTGCCGCACGACGTGGGAGGAAGCTGTTGCGCTCGGCGCGGCGAGCAGCGCGACTGCGGCTACCGCACAGAGCGTCCGGGCGACGACGCTCACGCATGGCGGTATCGGGTCGCATCACTCGAACGAGCACCCTGGAACGAGGGATGGAACAGGCACGGCGCTCGACACGTGCACGCCGGGCCGGACACATTCGCGGTGACGGCGACCGACGCGAACGGCACGACGACGACCGCGACGAAGCACTACACGGTCACGAGCTGAAACCGCCGACAGGGCGGGCGGCCCGAGAGGGCGCCCGCCCTGTGGCCGAAAACGGGAACGACTATGCGGCGAGCACTTTTCGGATCTGCCTGGGGCTGCGACACCCCCGGATCCTTTCGTCATCCCCTATGTGCCAGAAGTTATCGGAGTCCGGTGTTTATGTCTTTAGACCCATATAGGTCAGCGGGGCACTTTTCGCTACAACCTGCCGGAAAGTACAAGTAACGACTCAGTCGGCGAAATCGAAGCAGTTGGCCCGCCTTGTGCTACGTTGTGCGTCATGAGCACGAGGCCACGCGTCGGGATTCGCGAGCTACGCCAGAACCTGAGCGTCTACGTGCGCCGCGTGCGTCGTGGCGAGTCGTTGGAGGTAACGGAACGCGGTCACCCCGTTGCGCTCCTGACACCGCTGCCGAAGCACGCGGACCCGATCGACCGCCTCGCAGCTGAAGGTCGGGTCGCACGCCGAGCGACGCGCCGGCTGGAGCAGCTCGGGCCACCGCTTCGCATCGAGGGCGCGGACATCAGCGGGGCCCTGGACCAACAGCGCGAAGACCGCGAGTGAGCCGAGCCGGCGAGCTCACCTACCTCGACTCCTCCGCCCTCGTCAAGCTCGTCCTCGAGGAGCGCGAAACCACGTCTCTGCTGACGTTTCTCGCCGGCCGCCACACCCATGTCTCGAGCGTGCTCGCCTACGTGGAGGTCAGCCGAGCCGCCCGCCGCGCGACGGAGAGCGCAGCCGAGCGGACGAGCGACGTGCTGGAGCTCGTGAACCTGATCGAGCTCGACCGCGCGATCCTCGACGGAGCCTGCGCGGTCGAACCGGAGGGAGTCCGGACGCTCGACGCGATCCACCTCGCCACCGCGCTGTCGCTCGGTGAGACCCTCGACGCGTTCGTCACGTACGACCTGCGACAGGCCGGGGCGGCAGCCGGTGTCGGCCTCGATGTGGTCACGCCCGACTAGCACGGCCGCGGCTGGAACAGCCACTTGACAGCAAACGGTGTCTAACACCCTCGCTCGTGTCTTCGGAGAAGCGAAGAGCGCCCTTTGGGCGCCCCTCGCCATAGCCTCGATGGCGCTTTACGGCACGATCAGATGGAACGAGATCGTGTTCACAAGTGTGCCGGCGAGATTGAAAGTCTCGACCTCGAATTGCGTCGCTGCGCACCCCAGGCCCGAGCCGCGGACCTCAGCGACTCCGGGCACAGACGAGATGCCGTAGTCGACCGCAGCCACGGATGCGACTGTTCGCGCATCGATGCCTGTCGCCGTGAGGCAGTACACCCCTGTGCCGGGCCTGGTGACCGCGGTGAAGTTCTTCGTTCTTCCCGCGACGAAGCTCGGCGCGGAGTCGTCGACTTCTGCATATGCGCGAGCCGTCCCGTCGACACCCGGGTCGCCCTTGTCGCCCTTCGCGCCCTGGGCGCCGACGGCGCCGGCGGCGCCGGTCGCGCCCTTCGCACCCGTGAGCCCTCGCAGCCCTCTGTTGCCCTTCAGCGCTTTCCGCGCCTTCTTGCTCAGGTCGACCGTCTGCAGCGATCCGTTGATCACCTGCTTGGAGCCGACGCTGTTCTTCGGAAATGCGCTGGACGCTGCATAGGTCGTGCCTCCGAGTGCGAGGAACAGCGCGAGCAGCGCAATCGTGTTACGGCGCAGGAAGCGCCCAAACCCTCTGGTCATCGTGACCCGTCCTTTCGGTAGCGGAAGTACTGACGGCGTGTCAGGGAGTCTGTCCAGGGAACAGGACGGCGCCTGTTCACGAGTTCTTCCACGGCTATCCTCAGAGGGTGAGCCAGCTCACGCCCAGGCCGGAGCTCGAGCCTGACTTCCGCAACTACCAGCCGATCCACCCGCAGCCGGGCTGGAAGGACCTCGCGCGGAAGATCTGGGCGCCGGTCGCGGTGGTGCTCGGGCTGGCGATCAAGTTCAGCGTCTTCGCGTTCAAGTTCCTCGGCCTGTTCGTCTCGGTCGCGGCCTACGCGCTGATCTGGGGCTGGAAGTTCGGCGTCGGCTTCGTGGCGCTGATCCTGATCCACGAGCTCGGGCACTTCGTCGAGGCGAAGCGCCAGGGGCTGGACGTCTCGATCCCGCGCTTCATTCCCTTCCTCGGCGCCTACGTGGCGATCAAGAACTCGCCGCTCAACCCGGTGAAGAACTCCTACGTGGCGCTCGCCGGGCCGGCCGCGGGCGGGCTCGCCGCGCTCGCCTGCTGGGCGTACGGGTCGTACACCGGCTCGTCGCTCTTCCACGCGCTCGCCTACGCGGGCTTCTTCCTCAACCTGTTCAACCTGATCCCGATCGGGATCCTCGACGGCGGCGCGATCTGGCGCTCGTACCGCCTGGCGAAGTCCGCGCCGATGGTGCCGCTGCAGGCCGATGGCGCCGCGGTGATGCTCCCCGGCGCGGGCCGCGGGAACGCGACGCTGATCCTGGCGCTCTACATCGGGCTCGCGGTGCTGCTCGCGCTCGGCATGTGGGGCACGCACGTCCCGCAGCACCGGCTCTGATGACGGACGACCGGCGCATCCTCGAGAGCCACGACGGCGACCTCGCGGGCCACGCCGAGGAGATCGGCGAGGAGTTCCTCGAGGGCTTCACCGCCGTCGAGCGGCTCGACCGGCCGGCGATCACGGTCTTCGGCTCGGCGCGGATCGGCGAGGACGATCCGGTCTACGCCGAGGCGCGCGAGGTAGGCCGGCTGCTGGCGGAGGCCGGCTTCGCGGTCGTGACCGGCGGCGGCCCGGGCGTGATGGAGGCGGCGAACCGCGGCGCACGCGACGCCGGCGGGCTCTCGGTCGGCTTCAACATCGACCTCCCGCACGAGCAGGCCGCCAACCCGTACGTCGACATCGGCCTCACCTTCAAGCACTTCTACGTGCGCAAGACGATGTTCGTGAAGGTCGCCGAGGGCTTCGTCATCTTCCCGGGCGGCTTCGGCACGCTCGACGAGCTGTTCGAGTCGCTGACGCTGATCCAGACCGGCAAGGTGCTGCACTTTCCCGTCGTCCTGTTCGACTCGGAGTACTGGCGGCCGCTGCTCGACTGGATCCGCGGCCGGCTGCTTGCGGACGGGATGATCTCGCCGGAGGACCTCGAGCTGCTCGAGGTCACCCACGACCCCGGCCGCGCGGTCGCGCTGCTGCTCGAGTGCTACGAGCGGCGCTGCGCCTCGATGCCGGCCGAGCCCGCGAAGGCCGACGCGCAGTAGGTCGCTAGCTCGCCGAGACGCTGATCGGCGGGCTCTGGATGGTGAAGCCGTTCGAGTCGGTCACGGTCAGGGTCTGCGGGCCGACGGTGCGCAGCACGACGCCGGTGAAGGCGTGCTGCCCGGCGTCCGTCGTGGCATACACGTACGGGGCCGGCAGCGTGGCCAGGGGGTCGCTGCTCGTGAGCGTGACCGTCCCGGCGTAGTCGGCCGCGTTGTTGCCGAACTGGTCGACCGCCCGCACCGTCGCGCTGAAGGGCACGCCGGAGGTCGCTACCGACGTGACCGCCATGAAGAGCCCCGCCTGGGCGGCGCCGCGCACGCGCACGACCGGCTGCTTCTGCGGGCCGAGCGGCCGGAACGGCGTCTTCTTCGGGGCGTTTGCCTTCCGGGTCTGCGTCAGGAAGACGAAGCCGTCGGCCGAGAGCAGCGGCGCGGCGGCCTTGTGGTAGAGCAGGCGGAAGAGGTGCCGGCGCGGGCACTGCGTCGCGATCACGATCCGCCGGCTCGAGATTCCGGCGATCCGCGTGCCGACGCACCCGGCGGCCTGCAGCTCGACGTAGCCCGGGCCGCTTGGATCGGTCTGCTGCGGCTTCGACCACCCGCGCGGCACGTCGACGAGGGTCGTGCCCTTGAGCGGCGCCGAGTCGGCGGTGAACGCGAAGCTGAGCTCGTTGTCGGTTCCGGCGATCACGCGGTTCGGCGCGACGGTCATCTTCCCGATCCCGACACGCGCCGCTGCCCCGCTGGTCGAGGCGAAGACGGGCACGAGCAAGCAGGCGCACAACGCCGTGCCTCTCGCTCGAGTAACCATTCCTGCCGCCATCGACCGGGCACGAGTGTACTTAGGCGGCCGCGCGGGCAAAGCCCGCACGGGCCTCGCTGGTCGGCGCCGCCGAGTCGGCGCCTTAGACTCGTTACGGATGAAGCTCCGCGATCTGCCCTCCGTGGACGAGGTCGCTCGGGACGAGCGGCTGGCCGGCGAGCCTCCCGCGCTGGCGGTCGAGGCGGCGCGGGCCGCGCTCGCGCGCGCGCGTGAGGAGATCAGAGCCGGCCACGACCCAGGCGACCTGGTCGAACGGGCGCTGGGCGAGCTCGCGTCGGCCCGGGCGCCCGCGCTGCGGCGCACGCTGAATGCCACGGGCGTGATCGTGCACACGAACCTCGGACGGGCGCCCCTGCCCGAGGCGGCGCTCGAGCGGGCGGTCGAAATCGGGCGCGGCTACTCGAACCTCGAGTACGACCTCCGCGCCGGCGGGCGCGGCTCGCGGCAGGACCACGTCGCCGGGATCCTGCGCCGCCTGACCGGCGCCGAGGCCGCGCTCGTCGTGAACAACAACGCGGCCGCGGTGCTGCTGGCGCTGGCCGCGCTGGCGGAGGGGCGCGAGGTGCTCGTCTCGCGGGGCGAGCTGATCGAGATCGGCGACGGCTTCCGCATCCCCGACGTGCTCGTCCGCTCCGGCGCGCGTCTGCGCGAGGTCGGCACGACGAACCGCACGCGCGCTGCCGACTACGAGCGCGCGATCGGCCCCGAGACGGCCGTGCTGCTGCGCGTGCACCAGTCGAACTTCCGGGTCGTCGGCTTCACCGAGCAGCCCTCGGTGGCCGAGCTGGCCGCGGTCGCCGGGCGGCACGGCCTGCCGCTCGTGGACGACCTCGGCTCCGGCGTGCTCGTCCACCTCGAGGGCGAGCCGTCGGCGCGCGAGAGCCTGGCCGCCGGCTCCGACCTCGTCTGCTTCTCCGGCGACAAGCTGCTCGGCGGCCCGCAGGCGGGGATCGTGGTCGGCCGCGCCGAGCTCGTCGAGCGGCTGCGCCGGCATCCGCTCCAGCGCGCGCTGCGGGCGGACAAGCTCACGCTGGCGGCACTGGAGGGGACGCTCGTGCTCTACCTCGAGCCCGCGCGCGCGCTGCGCGAGGTGCCGGTGCTGCGGATGCTGAACGAACCGCTCGAGGCCGTCCGCGCGCGGGCCGAACACCTGGCGACGGTGGTCGGCGGCGAGGTCGAGGAGACGGTCGCCCGCGTCGGCGGCGGCGCGTTGCCGCTGGCCGAGCTGCCGAGCTTCGCGTGCGCGGTCGAGGAATCGCTCGCGGGGCCGCTCCGCGCCGGCGACCCGCCCGTGGTCGGCGTCGTCCGCGACGGCCGCCTGCTGCTCGACTGCCGCGCGCTGACGGACGCCGAGGCAGACGAGGCCGCCGCGGCGGTCCGCGCCTCCCGTTGAGCGCCTCGCCCGCGGAGATCGCCTGGAACCTGCTGCGCGGACCGCTGACCGCGCGCGTGCTGGGAATCGTGGCCGAGCTCGACGTCGCCCGCGCGCTCGCCGACGGCCCGCGCCCCGCCGCGGAGATCGCCGCCGAGGCCGGAGCCGATCCCGACGCGCTCTATCGCTTCCTGCGCGCGCTCTCGAGCGACGGCGTCTTCACCGAAGAGGAGCCCGGCGTGTTCCGCAACACGCCCGCCTCGGAGCTGCTCGTCGGCGGCAGCGGCTGGAACGCCTTCGCGCAGCTCTTCGGCGACGTTTTCTACCGCGGCGTCGGCGAGCTCGATGCGTCGGGCGAGGCCTCGTTCCCGCGCGCGCTCGGGGCCGACTTCTGGTCGTGGCTCGCGGAGCACCCGCGGGAGCGCGCGCTCTTCGACCTGGCGATGGAGCAGGGCAAGGAGCAGCGCGTCGAGCGGTTCGCGCCGGTCGAGTGGCGCGGCGACGAGACGGTCGTCGACGTCGGCGGGGGCAACGGCTCGCTGCTCGTCGCGTTGCTGAAACGGCAGCCGGGCCTGCGCGTGATCGTCTTCGACCTCCCCGAGACCGTTCGCGACGAGGCGGCGCTCGGCGACCGGATCGAGTTCGTCGAGGGCGACTTCTTCGAACGTGTGCCCGAGGGCGACGTCTACGTGCTCTCGACGATCCTCCACGACTGGGACGACGAGCACGCCTACGAAGATCCTGCAGACGATCCGGGCCGCCGCGCCCGCCGGCGCCCGGCTGCTCGTGATCGACGCGGTCGTGCCGCCGGGGAACGACCCGGGCGGCGGCAAGTGGCTCGACGTGCTGATGCTCGCGGTCTCGCAGGGGAAGGAGCGCGACGAACGGCAGTGGCGCGAGCTCTTCGCCGCCGGCGGCTTCGAGCCCGTCGCGTTCCACGAGGGCCTGATCGAAGCCGTCCCAGCAGCGGAGGCGTAAGCCGCCGATCCAAGTAACAGACTGTTACTTAGTCGGTTCGAACGCTGCCGGAGAGCGGTCTCGCCGGGGTCACGGAGCAAGTAACAGACTGTTACTAGCTGCCTGAGACGCGGCTGGATCGCCGCCGACGTTAGCGTCTGCCCCATGGCGCTGACGGTCGGGACTGCGGGGCACATCGACCACGGCAAGACCTGGCTCGTCCGCGCGCTCACCGGCAAGGACACCGACCGGCTGCCGGAGGAGCGCGAGCGCGGGATCTCGATCGCGCTCGGCTACGCGCCGCTCGAGCTGCCGGACGGAACGCAGCTCTCGCTGGTGGATGTGCCCGGGCACGAGCGCTTCGTGCGCACGATGGTCGCCGGCGCCACCGGGATCGACCTCTTCCTCCTCGTGATCGATGCCGGCGAGGGGGCACGGCCGCAGACGCACGAGCACCTCGCGATCCTGCGGCTGCTCGGGATCGAGCGCGGCGTCGTCGCCGTGACGAAGGCCGACACGGTGGACGCCGAGACGCTGGAGCTGGCGCTCGTCGACACGCGGGAGCTCGTGCCCGGCGCCGAGGTGGTCGCGGTCAGCGCCAAGACCGGCGCAGGGCTGGACGAGCTGCGGGAGGCGCTCACGCGAGCCGCCGCGGCCGTGCCCGCCCGCTCGAGCGACGCCCGGCCGAGGCTGTACGTCGACCGCGCGTTCACGATCCCAGGCGCCGGCACCGTCGTCACCGGCACGCTGCGGTCGGGCTCGATCGCCGCGGGCGACGAGCTCCGCGTCGAGCCCTCCGGCCTGCGCACGCGCGCACGCAGCGTCCAGGTGCACGACGTCCAGGTCGAGCGCGCCGAGGCAGGGCAGCGCGTCGCGGTCAACCTGCCCGGGATCTCACGCTCGCAGCCGCAGCGCGGGGACGTGCTCGTCGAGCCGGGCGCCTACCCGGTCAGCTGGCGGCTCGACGTCGCCCTCGAGGAGCTCGAGCCCGTGCCGGCCGCGGTCACCGTCCACATCGGGACGAGCGACGTGCCCGCCCGGGTCGTGCGCGAGGGCCGCTACGCCCAGCTGCGGCTGCGCGAGCCGGTCGTGGCCGCCCGCGGTGACCGCGTCGTCCTGCGCACCGAGACCACCGTCGGCGGCGGGACGGTGCTCGACCCCTCGCCTCCTCGGCGCTTCGACCCCCAGCGGCTGGAGCTGCTCGAGCGCGGCGACCCGGAGTCGATCGTCCGCGCGCTAGTGCGCGAGCCGGTGACCGGAGCGGAGCTGCAGTCGCGCGGGCTGCTTGCGCCTGCAGAGCTCGCGCAGGGGCTCGCCGCCGTGGAGAGCGCCGGCGAGTGGTTCTTCGCGCCCGAGTGGCTCGAGGAACAGCGGGCGGCCGTCCGCGAGCGACTTGCCGAGCGGGCGAGCTCGTCGCCGCTCGACCCGGGCATCCCGCTCGGCGAGCTGCTGCCGCACGAGCCCTGGGCGCCGGCCGTTCTGCAACTCCTGCACGTCGAGCGCCGCGACGGCAAGGCCTACGCGCCGGGCGCGGTGCCGCAGCTCGGCGACCACGCGGCCGCGGCGGCGGAGCTCGAGACCCGCCTCGCCGCGGAGGATCTCGTGCGCGTCGACGACCGGAGCCTCGCCGGCTTCCTCGAGGGGCGCGGCACGCTGAAGCGCGTCGGCGACGGCTTCGCGGTCTCGACCGCCCTCTACGACCGCGGCAGCGAGGCGCTGCAGGCCCTCTCGCCGATCACGCTGGCCGGTTTCCGCGACGCGCTCGGGATCTCTCGCCGCACCGCCCAGCTGCTGCTGGAGCGCTACGACGCGGACGGGCTGACTCTGCGCGTCGGCGACGAGCGGCGCCTGCGTCGCTGACTGGACACGCCTATCTTGGCGTTCTAGTCTGGCCGAACACCGCACGGACCAAGGGGGATTCGAGATGCGAGGGACGAGGAAACCGCCAAGCGGAGGCGCTTCGACGATGCGGCGGAGGGTGGTGGTGTCCCTCGCGGCCCTGGCGCTGATCGCGCTCGTCGCCGCGCTCGGGCGGGCGTCCGGCCAGCGCGTCGGCTGGCAACCGTCAGCAACACCCGCGGGCGAGTCAGAGGCCGCCGAGACACCGGGCAGCCTCTCGGGCCAGTTGCTCAGCGGCGATGACACGCTCAGCCGCGCCGAGCTCCTGCGCGCGGCCAACCAGGCCGAGGCAGTTCCCTCGGCGGGCGGCTCGTGGGAGTACGCCGGCGGCAACAACATCGGCGGCCGCATCACCGACGTCGTCGTCGACCCGACGCAGGCCAACACGATTTACGTCGCCGCGGCGGGCGGTGGCATCTGGAAGAGCACCGATGCCGGCTCGACCTACACGCCCTCCTGGCCCAGCGACTACCCGCAGGCGATCGGCGCGCTCGCGCGCGGCTCCGACGGCACGTTGTGGGCCGGCACCGGCGAGGCGAACGCCTCCGGTGGCGGCATCACCTACGTCGGCGACGGCGTCTACAAGTCGACAGACGGCGGCGTCACCTGGACGAACGTCGGGCTCGGGAACGCGGGCATGATCGGCCGGATCGCGGTCGATCCGACCAACCCGAACCGCGTGCTCGTCGCGGCCGCCGGCTCGATCTACTCGACCGGCGGCAAGCGCAGCCTCTACCGGACGGTGGACGGCGGTGCGCACTGGGTTGCGATCCTCACTCCAGATCTCGAAGCGGCGCCGTACACCGGCGTCGTCGACGTGGCGATCGACCCGACCAACCCGAACCGCGTCTACGCGACGCAGTGGGACCATCACCGCACCTCGTACCTGCGCCCGTACGGCGGCGTCGGCTCGGGGCTCTACGTCACGGACAACGCCATGGAGGTGCCGGCGTCGAACGTGACCTGGGAGCGGATCGACAACTCGCACGTCTCGGGCCCGCTGCCGAGCTACGACGCCTCGGGCTCCGGCCTCGACAGCTCGGCAACGCTGGGCCGGATGGGCGTGGCGATCGCGCCGTCCGACCACACGCGCGTCTACCTGATCACCGGCGAGTCGCTCGGCAACGACAAGGGCTTCTTCGTCTCCGACAACGGCGACCGCGCCCTCGCGGACGGCGGCCCGATCTTCGTGGCCGGCGGCCACGCGGGCGGCAACCCGCGCTTCGAGTGGTGGTTCGGCCGCCTGTTCGTCGACCCGGTGAACAAGGACCACCTGTTCAAGATGGACGTCAGCCTGCGCGTCTCGAGCAACGGCGGCACGACGTGGTCGAACGTCGGCGGCCCGCACGCCGACCAGCACGGAATGGCCTGGGACCCGAACGTCCCCAACCGGGTCTACCTCGGCAACGACGGCGGCATGTACCGCTCCGAGGCGAACGGGAACAGCGGCTGGATCCACGGCACGAACATGCCGTGGCTGCAGCTGTACCACCTCTCCGTCTCGCAGACCCGGCCGAACCGGATCGCGTTCGGATTGCAGGACAACGGCTCCAACCGCAGCTGGTCGAACGCCAACGACGCGGTCGCCGACCCGGCCACCGCGAACTGGGCCTCCTACGGCGGCGGTGACGGCCACTACGTCGTGGTCGACAGCCAGGACGACACCTACTACTACTCGTGCAGCCAGAACGCGGGTTGCAGCGGCGTCCACGACCTCACCTCGACCACGACGACGCTGTCGGCGGCTGTCGCTGCGGGGGCGACGAACGTCAAAGTCGCGAGCGTCACCGGCCTGGTCGCCGGCAACACGATCACGATCGACTCGACGGGCGCGAACCCGGAGACGGTGACGATGACCGTCGTGGGCACCTCCGGCTCGGGCGGCACGGGCGTCACCTTCACTCCGTCGCTCGCCTTCGCCCACGCGTCGGGCGCGACCGTGCTGAAGAACGGCGTCACCGGGACACAGAGCCTCGGCTTCGGCTCGCGGGGCAGCGGGCTGCGGTGCACGACGGACGCGCCGCTCGTCCAGGATCCGACCGACTCGGCGACGCTGTACCTCGGCTGCAACAACCTCTCCCGGTCGACGAACCGAGGAGCGAAATGGACGCAGATCGCTGCGCCCAACCTGCTCACAGGCCCGTCCCCGCCGGACGACACCGCCAACAACAACCCGCTCTACGCGGGTCAGTTCGCGACGATCTCGACGATCGGCGTCGGCAAGTCGCAGCCGAACACGATCTACGTGGGCACCGACAACGGCCGGTTGTGGAAGACGACGGATCTCGGCACCTCCTGGCAGGAGTTCCCGAACCCGTTCGCCCCCGACCCGCCGCGGTGGGTGACCTCCGTGGTCGTCGACCCCGTGGACGCGACGCACGCGTACGCCTCGTACGGCGGCTTCCGCGAGGGCTACAGCTCGGCGAACGTGTTCGAGACGACGCTCGCCGGCGGCACGGCCACGTGGCACAACGTCAGCGGCAACCTGCCCAACAGCCCGGTCAACTTCCTGGCTTACGACCGGGCGAACGACACGCTCTACGCGGCGACCGACCTCGGCGTCTTCTTCATGCAGGGCGACACCAAGAACTGGTTCAGGCTCGGTGACAACCTGCCGAACACGGCGACCGAGGACGTCCGGACCCAGGCGAGCACCGGCCAGCTCTACGTGGCCACGTTCGGCCGCGGCACCTGGCGGATCCCGCTCGTGGCGGGGACGCCGCGCTACAACGCCCAGGTCGTCACGGACCTCGAGTCGCTCTCGAACACGGTCGGCGGGATGGGGCTCGCGGCCGGCGTGACGACGCAGCTGCAGAACTCGATCGAGGCGATCCGCAAGGAGGTCAAGCGCGGCGAGAGCCCGTGCGCCGACCTGGACGCCCTCAAGGCCCAGATCTCGTCCTTCGTGCCGAAGAAGATCAGCACGGCACAACGCGACCAGCTCTTCAGCGCGATCGACGCGATCAAGGCCGAGAACCCCTGCTAACGCGGACCGAGGGGGGAGCCGCCGCCACGGCTCCCCCCTCGCGCTAGGCCCGGCAGCGGAGCGGCATGGGCCCGGTGGTGAGCATGGGGGAACCCCTGGTTCCCCCATGAGCCCCCTCCTTGCGAGCGGAGGCGCGCGGCTTGCGTTCCCGGAGCCGCCGACGGGCCCTGAGGGCTAGGCTCGTAAGCGGAGCGGCATGGGCCCGGTGGCCCAGCTGGTCTTCAAAACCAGTGCGGTCGTGTAACCCACGGCTCGGTCGGTTCGACTCCGGCGCCGCTCCGTTCAGACAACTTCCTCCCGTTGGGGTGAAACGGGCGCGCCCGAGAACCGCGATAACTCCGCACCAGGGGCCACAGCCACGGACCTGGGGAGGTCACGATGAGCGCACAGGCACCGACGGCGACGGACGTTCAGCCGTTCCACCTCGACATCGCGGAGGACAAGCTCGACGACCTGCGCCGCCGCATCGCCGCGACGCGCTGGCCGACGAAGGAGCTCGTCGACGACCGCTCGCAGGGCGTGCAGCTCGCACCCCTCCGGGAGCTTGCCCGCTATTGGGCCGAGGATTACGACTTCGGGAGGATCGAGCAGCGGCTAAACGCGCTGCCGCAGTTCACGACCGAGATCGACGGCGTGGAGATCCACTTCATCCACGTGCGTTCGAAGCACGAGGACGCGCTCCCGTTGATCATGACGCACGGCTGGCCCGGTTCGGTGATCGAGCTGCTGGACTCGGTCGGGCCGCTCACCGACCCCACAGCACACGGCGGGAGCACCGAGGATGCGTTCCACCTCGTACTGCCTTCCATCCCCGGCTACGGCTTCTCCGGTGAGCCCAAGGAGCTCGGTTGGGGCCCCGGCCGGGTTGCGCAGGGCTGGGCGGTGCTGATGCAGCGCCTCGGCTACTCCCGCTACGTCGCCCAGGGCGGCGACGTCGGGGCGAGCGTCACCGACGCAATGGGCCGCCAGGCACCAGAAGGGCTGGTCGGCATCCACACGAACTTGCTGGTGACTGCGCTGGGCGTCCCCCAGCCGACCGAAACCGAGCAGGAAAACGCGGCGACCGATGCACTGAACTCGTTCAGGGCAACCGGCTTCGGCTACTTCCTCGAGCAGGCGACGCGGCCGCAGACGATCGGTTACGCGCTGCTGGATTCACCCGTCGCTCTCGCGGCGTGGATGCTCGACCACGACACGGACAGCTACTACAAGATCGCCGGCGCCTTCGTCGACGGGAAGCCGACGGGCAACCTCACGCGCGACAACGTCCTCGACAACATCACGACGTACTGGCTGAGCGGCACCGGGGCCTCGGCAGCCCGGTCGTACTGGGAGAGCGGACAGGAACAAGCGGCCGCGCAGTCGGCCGGCCAGGCTCCTCCGGCGGTGTCGGTCCCGGTCGGATTCACCGCGTTCCCGGACGAGATCTTCGTGGCCCCCCGCAGCTGGGTCGAGAAGTCGTACCCCAGCCTCGCGTACTACAACGACGTGGACACGGGCGGGCACTTCGCGGCCTGGGAAGAGCCGGAGCTGTTCGCGACGGAGGTGCGAGCGACGTTCGCGTCGCTCCGCTAGCGATGGCGACCGGAGTCGACCTGCCGGTCGAGGGCCGCCTGGCGTCGTTCGAGGGCGCCGCCGGGTGGCTCAACTCGTCGCCGCTGAGCCCGGAGGCACTGCGGGGCAAGGTCGTGCTGGTCGACTTCTGGACCTACACGTGCATCAACTGGCTGCGCACGCTCGCCTGGGTCCGCGCGTGGGCCGACCGTTACACCGACCAGGGGTTGGTCCTCGTCGGCGTCCACACGCCGGAGTTCCCGTTCGAGCGGGACGCCGACAACGTCACGCGGGCCGTGGCGGCGATGGACGTGCGCTACCCGGTCGCGCTCGACCCCGACTATGCGGTCTGGGATGCCTTCGCCAACCGCTACTGGCCCGCTGCCTACATCGCCGACGGAGAGGGACAGATCCGGCACCACCACTTCGGCGAGGGCGGCTACGACGAGCAGGAGCGGGCGATTCAGAGCCTGCTCGGCGTCGACGGCGAGCTCGTCTCGGTGGAGCCGGCCGGCTTCGAGGTTCAGGCCGACTGGGAGACGCTGCGCTCGCCCGAGACGTACCTCGGCTCACGGCAGGCGCAGAACCAGGCACCGCCCGGCGACCTGTCGCTCAACCAGTGGTCGCTCGAGGGGGACTGGAGCCAGGAGCCCGGCGCGGCTGTGCTCGCCGAGGGAAGCGGCCGGCTCTCGTTCCGCTTCCACGCCCGCGACGCTCACCTGGTGATGGGCCCGCGCGAGCGGGGCGCGGAGGCGCCGTTCCGGGTGCTCCTCGACGGCGAGCAGCCGGGCGAGGCGCACGGGGGCGACGTCGACGCCGACGGGCGGGGCACGGTGAGCGAGCAGCGGCTCCACCAGCTGATCCGCCAGCCCGGCCGGATCGAGGACCGGACGCTCGAGCTCGACTTCCTCGCGCCCGTCGAGGCCTACTGCTTCACCTTTGGCTAGTGGCTGACGAACAACTTCAGTCCGACCAGCGCGACACCGAGGGCGACGTTCAAGGCGACGACTACGAGCGTCGCGACCCAGCCCAGGCGCTCGACGCGCGCGAAGACGAGCCCTGACGCGGTCAGCACGGCCAGGCCGAGGCCGTAGGCAATCCACGCGGCGGCTCTGGTCGAGATCAGCCCGAAGGCCGCGAGCAGCATCGCCGCAACCGGCGGGATCGCGGCCTCGATGATCGAGCTCTCGTGCCGGCTAATCCGGCGCAACTCAGCGAGCGAGAGATGCCGGTTCTCCGAGACGACGTGGGCAAGGCTGTGCGCGTACACATGCGCCAACCAGAAGACGAGCGCCGTGAGCGCCATCAGGACGATGATCTTCCAGGCGTCATCGGGAAAGGCATTCACCCCTCCGACGAGCACCGCCAGGGCGAGGATCGTCCCGTAGATGAACCCGCCGAGGCGCTCGCCGAGCGCCGCGCGGCCGGCTGACGAAAGCACGCTCAGGTCGACCCGGGTTGCTTGACGGGGATCCGCCCGGCGAAGAAGAGCGAGAGGATCGCCATCAGGCCGAGGATCGCGAGCGCCGATCGCAGCCCGCTGATCCGGGCGTCCTGGTAGGCGGCGAGCGCCGCGTCGCTCGTTCTCGACGAGACGTGAGCTTCGTCGAGGGCATGCTCTAGGTCGGCGTCCGAGATGAACGGCACGCCGCCCGCGAGCTGGACGTTGGCCTCCGACTTGACCCTGGAGGGGATCGCGTTGCTCTGCTCGATGTTCGTCAGGAACGCCGAGCTCAGCGAGGCGATCAGCAGCGAGCCGGCCAGCGCGGTCCCGATCGAGGCCCCGAGGTTCGTCATCGTGTTCTGGACGCCGCCGACCTCGGGAGCCTGGTCGTCGGGAACGGCCGAGACCGTGACGCTGCCGAGCTGCGAGGCGAGCGCGCCGATGCCGAGACCGATCAGCAGCAGGGGCACGAAGACGATCTCCGGGCCGGCGTCGGCGTCCAGCGTGCCCAGGAGGACGACGGTTCCAGCCAGCAACGCGAGCAGGCCGCACCGCACCACCAGCCGCGGTGACACCTGCGGGAAGAAGCGCGGGATCCCGATCGCCGCGGCGAGCAGCGTGACCGAGAGCGGCAGCAGCCGGGCGCCGGTCGCGAGCGCTGACAGGCCCAGGCAGACCGAGAGGAAAAGTGGCACGACGAAGAAGAAGCCGGCCTGGACCAGGTACTGGAAGAAGAACATCGTCAGGCCGCCGGTCAGCTGCTTGTTCTTCAGCATCGCGGGCCGGATCAGCGGCTCCTTGCCCTGGTCGACTCGTCGGTTCTCCCAGTTGAAGAAGAGGTAGATCACGAACAACCCGGCGAGCACCAGCCACACGGTCGGTGAGAGGTGCGCCCAGGAGGGGCCACTCTCGTTCGGGCGGATCCAGCCCCACTCGCCTGACCGGAGGATCCCGAAGACCAGCAACGCGAGCCCGGTAGCGGACAGGACGGCGCCGACCAGGTCGAACTTCGGTCGCGTCTCGACGGGAGCGTCGGCGATCCGGCGCGCGAGCACGAGGATCACGAGCACGACCACGACCTCGCCCGCGAAGACCCAGCGCCAGGAGAAGTACGTCGTGGCGAAGCCGCCGATCAGCGGCCCGACGGCCACGGCGACCGCCCCGGCGGCGGCGACGAGACCGTAGGCGGCCGGTCGCCGCTCGGTCGGGAAGTTCCCGGCCACGAGCGCGACGATCGCGGGCAGGATCAGAGCCGCACCCACGCCCTCCAGAAACGACCAGCCGAACAGCAGCACGGGCAGGTTCGGCGCGAGCGACGTCGTCAGCGAGCCGCAGCCGTAGATGACGCAGCCGATCGAGAAGGCGCGCTTGCGGCCGATCAGCCCGCCGATCTTGCCGCCGGTGATCATCAGGGCCGCCATCACCAGCGTGTAGGCGGTGATCGCGCCCTGGATGCCGGTCACCGTCGTCCCGACGTCCTTCGCGACCGTCGCGATCGAGACGTTCATCACGGAGCTGTCAAGCGTCATCAGGAACTGGCCCGCGGCCAGCGTCAGCAGGACGACCTGCGTGCCCGAACGGGCCGCGCTTCCCTCTCCGGTCATGCCGGCGGAGTATCCGCCATCGGAGCTACAGGGCGGCGTACCATCGGGCCATGGCCGCGGCGATCCGGATCGGGACGTGCTCCTGGGCCGACGAGTCGCTGACCAAGTACTTCTATCCACCGGGGATCAAGGGCGCCGAGGAGCGGCTGCGCTACTACGCCGAGCGCTTCGACGTGGTCGAGGCGAACTCGACCTACTACCGGCTCCCGGACGAGCACATGGTTCACAACTGGGCCGAGCGCACGCCTGACGGGTTCGTCATGCACGTGAAGGCCTTCGGCGTGATGACGCGACACCCGGTCAAGGCCGAGCAGCTGCCGACCGACCTCCGTGACGCGGCGCCGCTCGACTCGCGCGGCCGCGTCGACCGGCCGCCGCGCGAGTTCCGCGCCGAGGTCTTCCGCCGCTTCCACGACGCCCTCGCGCCGCTGCGGGAGACGCGCAAGCTCGGCGGCATCCTGATGCAGCTGCCGCCGTACATCGTCTTCAAGCCCTCGGCGCTCGAGTACCTGGAGTGGGCCAAGGAGCAGCTCGGCGGCGACGAGATGCTGGTCGAGTTCCGGCACGCGAGCTGGCTCGACGAGGAGAACCGGCGCGAAACGCTGGACTTCCTCGAGCGCAACCACATGACCTACGTGATCGTCGACGCGCCGCGGATGGAGGCGCGCAACGTCTCGCCGACGGTCGTCGCCACGACGAGCCCCAACGCGTACATCCGCTTCCACGGCCGCAACGTGGCGACCTGGAACAAGCGCACGGGCAGCGCGGCCGAGCGCTTCGACTACCTCTACTCGGAGGAAGAGCTGGGCGAGTGGGTCTCGCCGCTGGCCGAGCTCTCCGGCCAGGCCGAGAACGTCTACGCGATGTTCAACAACAACGGCCGCTCGACGATGCCGGGCCTGCCGACGCTCGACAACCCCGCCGAGGAGGGTGCCGAGATCGCCCAGGCGCCCGTCAACGCGCAGATGCTGCGGCAGCTGCTCGAGCGCGAGGGCCTGCCGGTCACGCCGGCGCCCGCCGCTGCGTAGCATCCGGAGCATGGAGCCCTGGTCGTACGAGCTCGCCGGCCGCTTCGAGGAGCACGCCTTCGAGAGCGAGGTGCTGAAGGACAACGCGCTCGGCGACCCGCACGTGCGGCCGCTCTGGGTCTACCTGCCGCCGGGCTACGACGACGACGCCGAGCGGCGCTATCCGTCGATCTACGTCATCCAGGGGCTGACCGGGCAGCTCGACGGCTGGCGCAACCGCATGCCGTTTCGCAAGAACTTCCCGGAGCTGGTGGACGAGCTGTTCGCGAACGGCGAGTCGCCGCCGGCGATCCTCGTCTGGGTCGACGCGTGGACGTCGCTCGGCGGCAGCCAGTTCGTCGACTCGCCGGGCACGGGTCGCTACCACACGTACATCGTCGAGGAACTCGTGCCGTGGGTCGACGCGCACTACCGGACGCTGCCCGAGGCCGCGCACCGCGGGATCAGCGGCAAGTCGAGCGGCGGCTACGGGGCGATGGTCAACCCGATGCTGCGGCCGGACATCTTCGGCGGGCTGGCCACGCACGCCGGCGACGCGCTCTTCGAGATGTGCTACCTGCCGGAGTTCCGCAAGTCGGTGCGCGCGCTGCGCGACCACTACGACGGCTCGTTCGAGCGCTTCTGGGAGGACTTCCGCTCGCGGCCGGCGTTCGCGAAGGACACCGACCACGTGCTGCTGAACGACTACTGCATGGCGGCCTGCTACTCGGCCGACGAGGACGGCACCGTCCAGCTGCCCTACGACACCGAGACCGGGGAGCTGCGCGAGGACATCTGGGCGCGCTGGCTCGAGTGGGATCCGGTGCGGATGGCGCCGAAGCGCGCCGACGCCCTGCGCTCGCTGACGGCGGTCTACATCGACTGCGGCAAGCGCGACCAGTTCTTCCTCGACCTCGGCGCGGAGGCCTTCCGGCGCCAGCTCGAGGCGGTGGGCGTGACGGACTACTTCTTCGAGCTCTTCGACGCGACGCACTCGGCGATCGAATATCGCTATCCGGCCGCCGTGAAGTACCTGGCCGAACGGCTGTCGTGATCGCGACTCCGGCGGTTGCGCCCCTGGTCTGCCTCGACCCGGGGCACGGCACGCCGCCGGCGATCGGCCGGCAGCTCGAGCCGATCGGGCCGGGATCGCGGGAGCGGAAGATCAAAGACGGCGGCGGCGCGGCGGGCGAGGCGCCGGTCGCGCTGGCGATCGCGGTGCGCGCGCGGCGGCTGCTGCTGGCCCGCGGCTACCGCGTGGCGATGACGCGCACAGGGCCGACGATCCACCTCGGCGACGGCAACGGCAACATCGCGCGGGCGCGCTTCTGCAACCGGCGGCACGCGGCGCTGATGGTGCGGATCCACGCCGACGGGTCGGGCGACCGCTTGCTGCACGGCGTCTCGACGCTGGTGCCGGCGTGGCACCGCGGGTGGACGGACGACATCTACACGCGCAGCCTGCGGGCGGGCCGGGCGCTGCAGTCGGCGGTGGCGGGCGCGACGGGCGCGACCAACCGCGGGGTCGTCCGCCGGAGCGACCTGACCGGCTTCAACTGGGCCGACGTTCCGGTGGTGCTGCTCGAGAGCGGGTTCCTGTCGAACCCCACGGAGTCGCGCCGGCTGAAGACGGCCGCGTACCAGCAGCGCGTGGCCCTCGGCCTCGTGCGGGGCGTCGCGGCCTTCCTCGCCGGCCGCTCCTGAGCTCTTACTCGCCGCGCATCTCGTCGGTGGCCGACCGCGCCCGCTCGTGCACGGCGGCGCGGCGGCTCTCGACGTCGGCTTCGTCCACCGGCATCTCCGGCGAGGCGGCTTCTTCGTGCTGCTCCTCCGCGACCGTGCGCGACTCCTCGAGCTTGCGCCGCAGCTCCTCTGCGCGCGGGTCGTCCGCGGGGACCGGCGTGGGCTGCGGCCGGAGCTTCCGGTAGACGGCGATCGCGGCGCCAGCCGCACCTGCCAACCACGCCGTCCGGGCTCTCACGAGGCCGATGCTACACTGGCCGCCTTCCTGCCTCGCCTCGCGCAGTTCGCTCCCGAGTTGCGCTTGCCGGCGAGGCCGACTCAGACCGAGGGAAGTGAGGTGTTCGGGAGCGTGACCGACTACGAAATCTTGCTGATGCTCGATCCCGAGCTGCCGGAAGAGCGGCAGACGGAGATCGTGACCCGCGCGCGCGAGGCGATCGAGAAGGACGGCGGGAAGTTCGAAGCACACGAGCCCTGGGGCCGGCGCCGGCTCGCCTACGAGATCGACCACAAGCCCGAGGGCGCCTACCATCTGCTGACCTTCGCCTCCGAGCCGACGACGCTCGAGGAGATCTCGCGCGTGCTCAAGATCACCGACGGCGTCATGCGCCACCTGGCCGTGCGCCGCGTCGAGGGCGGGACGACCCGGCCGCCCGAGCCGATGCCCGAAGAACCGGTAGCGGTGGCGGCCGTCACCGTGCAGGATGCAGAGACCGAGAGCAGCGCCGGAGAGAGCGCCGGAGAGGAGAGCGAGTAATGGCGAACATCAACCGTGTCGTCCTGGTCGGAAACCTGACGAAGGACCCCGAGCTGCGGCACACGCCGAGCGGCACCGCGGTCTGCAAGCTGCGCCTCGCCGTGAACACGCGGCAGAAGGACGGCCAGACGGGCGAGTGGGGCGACAAGCCGAACTACTTCGACGTCACCGTCTGGGGGAACCAGGGCGAGAGCTGCGCGCAGTACCTCGCCAAGGGGCGCCCGATCGCGGTCGACGGCCGCCTCGACTGGCGCGAGTGGGACGCCCAGGACGGCACCAAGCGCCAGGCGGTCGAGATCATCGCCGACAGCGTCCAGTTCCTCGGCTCGCGCCAGGACGGCGAGGGCGGAGGCGGCGGCCAGCCGCAGTTCGTCCCGAGCGGCGCCCAGACCGAGAACGCCGACTTCGGCAGCCAGGCTGCCGACGACGACATCCCCTTCTGATGCCGCAGCGAGAACAGCGTCAGCAGCGCAAGGGCCGGCCCGCCCCCGGCGGCCCGATCCGCAAGCGCAACTGCTACTTCTGCCGCGAGAAGGTGACCGAGGTGGACTACAAGAACATCAACCAGCTCCGGCGCTACGTCTCCGAGAAGGGCAAGATCCGCTCCCGCCGCATCACCGGCGCGTGCCGCCGGCACCAGCGGCAGGTGGCGATCGCGGTGAAGCGGGCGCGCGAGATGGCGCTGCTCGAGTACTCGAAGGGCTAATGGACGTCATCCTCAGGCAGGACGTCGAGCAGGTCGGCCTCCGCGGCGAGGTGGTGAACGTCGCCCCCGGGTTCGCGCGCAACTACCTGCTGCCGCGCAAGCTCGCGGAGGCGGCCACGCCGGCCAAGGTCGCCGAGCTGCGCAAGCACGAGGAGAAGCGCGCCCGGCACGAGGCGCAGAGCTTCGAGCAGGCGCAGGAGATCGCGCAGAAGCTCGAGGGCGCCGAGCTCCGCTTCGACGCCCCGGCCGGCGAGACCGGCACGCTCTTCGGCTCGGTCACGGCGACCGACATCGCCGAGCGCGTCTGGGAGACGCAGAAGGTCCGCATCGACCGGCGCAAGCTCGACCTGCCGGAGTCGATCAAGCGCATCGGCCGCTACCAGATCTCGGTCGAGCTCTTCGGCGACGCGACGGCCACGCTGCGCGTCGCGGTCCACCCCGAGGGGGGCGAGCTGCCGCCGCAGGAGGAGCTCGACGCGATCGCCGCGGCCGAGGCCGAGGCCGAGGCGGCCGCCGCCGCCGAGGCGGAGGCCGAGCACGCGCAAGCCGAGGCCGTGATCGAGACCGTGATCGCCGAAGACGAGCTCGAGCCGGACGCCGAGGCGGAGGCGGAGGAGATCCCGGACGACGCGTTCGACCGGGCAGCGGACGCCGGGGACGAGCTCCCGGGCCACCCCAGGCAGCCCGAAGAGCAGCCCGACTCGTAACAAAAGCGCACAGGTTCTCCACAGGCGGGCCGAGGCCTGTGGAATTCGCTCTGAACTTCCCGCTCCGAGCGGAGATTTCGCCCACAGGTGTCGTCCGGGGGTCGTGGGAACCTGTGTTCCCTTATGCCTGCAAACCGCACCCTCCGGACGCTCGGCCCCCTGTCGAAAGCGGCGTCGTCCAGACCTTCCACGACCGCGCCCGCCGTGCTTGGGTAGCCCGATGGCCCAGCTTGCCCAGGCCTCGCCGACCGCCCCGGTCCCGCCGCAGAATCTCGAAGCCGAGGAGTCGGTCCTCGGCGCGATGATGCTCTCCCCCGGCGCGATCGGGGCGGTCAGCGAAGCACTGGACGCAAGCGACTTCTACCGCGAGAGCCACGCCGTCATCTACCGCGCCGCGCTGGCGCTGTACGCGAAGGGCGAGCCCGTCGACGCGATCACGCTGGTCGACGAGCTCGAGGAGCGCGGGGAGCTCGAGGACGCGGGCGGCCGCGTCCGCATCCACGAGCTCGCCACGCTCGTCCCCGCGAGCGCCAACGCCGGCCACTACGCGCGCATCGTGCGCGAGATGGCGACCCTCCGCGGGCTGATTCGGGCGGGCGGCGCGATTGCCCAGCTGGGCTGGGAGCGGCCGGGCGAGACAACCGACCTCGTCGACCGCGCCGAGCAGGTCGTCTTCGACCTCTCGCAGGCGCGCGTCACGAGCGAGTTCAGTCACATCGAGGAGCTGCTGAAGGACAGCTTCGAGCGAATCACCGCCCTCTACGAAGCCGGCGCCGACGTCACGGGTACGCCGTCCGGCTTCCGCGATCTCGACCGCCTCACTTCCGGGTTCCAGCCGGGGAACCTGATCATCGTCGCCGCCCGCCCGAGCATGGGCAAGTCCGGCCTCGGCCTCTGCATGGCCGCGAACCTCGCCGTCCGCGCCGAGGTGCCGACCGCCCTGTTCACGCTGGAGATGTCGAAGACCGAGGTGACCCAGCGCCTGATGTGCAGCGAGGCGAAGGTCGAGTCGCAGCGCCTGCGCACCGGTAAGCTCGGCGCCGACGACTGGCCGCGCCTGACGGCCGCGTGCGACCAGCTCGCCAAGGCGCCGATCTACGTCGACGACCAGGGCTCGATCACGATGATGGAGATCCGCTCGAAGGCGCGGCGGCTGAAGTCACGCGAGCCGAACCTCGGCCTGATCGTCGTCGACTACCTCCAGCTGATGACCTCGGGCTCGAACGTCGAGAGCCGGGTACAGGAGGTCTCGCAGATCTCCCGCTCGCTGAAGATCCTCGCGCGCGACCTCGACGTGCCGATCCTCGCGATGTCGCAGCTCTCACGCGCGGTCGAGCAGCGCCACGACAAGCGGCCGATCCTCTCCGACCTGCGCGAGTCCGGCTCGATCGAGCAGGACGCCGACCTCGTGATGTTCATCTACCGCGACGAGTACTACAACGACGAGTCCGACCAGCAGGGGATCGCCGAGGTGCACCTGGCCAAGCACCGCAACGGGCCGACGGACACGGTCAAGCTCTCGTTCCTGAAGCGCTACGCGAAGTTCGCCGACCTGGCTCCGTCGAGCACGTAGATGTACGAGCAAACCGTCGTTCTCCTGGCCCGGACGACCGCCTTCACCGTCGTCTGCCAGGCGTGCGCCGACCTGGACGCGCGCGGCGAGCACGTCGCGCACACGGCCCAGGGCGCGATGCGGCTCGATCAGGACCTCGGCTGGACGACGTGCCAGCACGGCCACCGCATCCGCGTGATCCGCGCCGGCGCGGCGGTGCACGCCGAGGCGACCTCGCCCCTCTGGTGAGACACCGGCGGATCGACCGGTCATCTCAGACGGACGCACGGGCAAAGCCCATGCGTCCTGAGATGGCGCCGCAAGCGACGCCTCGGCACTCTGGTAGCCGACGGACGCCCTAGCCACGTCCGGGGTCAGACCCCGGCCGTGGCCGTTTCGGCCAGAGGCGGCCGGCGGCCGCTCGATCGGTAACACTCCGGCTCGTGCCTGCGACCGTGATCGTCGGGGCCCAGTGGGGCGACGAGGGCAAGGGCAAGATCGTCGACCTGCTGGCCCAGCACTCCGACCTCGTCTGCCGCTACCAGGGCGGGCCGAACGCCGGGCACACGATCGTCGCCGAGGGCGAGAAGTACAAGTTCCACCACATGCCGTCGGGGATCCTGCACGGCAAGGAGTGCATCCTCGGGGCCGGCTGCGTGATCGACCCGGAGGTGTTCGTGGCGGAGCTGGACGGGCTCGAGGCGCGCGGGATCTCGACCGGCTGCGTGCGCGTCTCGGGCGAGGCACACCTGATCATGCCGTGGCACGTGGCGATCGACCAGGGCAGCGAGCGGCGGCTCGGCGAGCTGCAGATCGGGACGACCAAGCGCGGGATCGGGCCGGCCTACGCGGACAAGGCGGCGCGGCTCGGGATCCGCGTGCAGGACCTGCTCGAGCCGAAGATCCTGCGGCAGAAGATCGAGGTCGCGCTGGCCGAGAAGAACGTCTGGCTCGAGCGCGTCTACGGCGCAGAACCGCTCGAGCTGGAGGAGCTGGCCGCGCGCTACGAGGGCTTCGCGCAACGGCTGCGGCCCTACGTCGCCGACACTTCCCTGCTGGTTGACCACGCGTTGCGCGACGGGCGCTTCGTGCTGCTCGAGGGCGCGCAGGGCACGCTGCTCGACCTCGACCACGGCACCTATCCGTTCGTGACGTCGTCGGGAACGGTGGCCGGCGCGGCCGCGGTCGGCGTCGGGATCGGCCCGAACCGGATCGACGCGATCATCGGCGTCGCCAAGGCGTACGTGACGCGCGTCGGCGAGGGGCCGTTCCCGACCGAGATCGAAGGCGCCGACCAGGAGCGCGTGCGCGACCTCGGCGCGGAGTTCGGCACGACCACCGGCCGGCAGCGCCGCTGCGGCTGGCTCGACCTGGTGGCGCTGCGCTACGCGGTGCGGCTGAACGGGATCACCTCCCTGGCGCTGACGAAGCTCGACGTGCTCTCGTCATTCGCGGAGCTGCCGGTCTGCGTGCGGTACCGGCTGCGCGACGGCACGGAGACGTCCGACTTCCCGGCGCACCAGAGCGACTTCCACCACTGCCGGCCGGTCTTCGAGACCTTGCCGGGCTGGCAGGAGCCGCTCGACGAGGTGACCGAGCTCGACGCCTTGCCGGCGAAGGCGCGCGGCTACGTCGCGTTCGTCGAGCGCGAGCTCGAGGTGCCGGTCTCGCTGATCGGCACCGGCGCCGAGCGCGAGCGCGTGCTCGCGCCGGGCACGGTCGAGGCACTCGCCCGGCCCTAGCCGGGGACGCGGCCGCGGACGGCCAAGGCGCGAGCCTCGAGGTCGAACGCGCCGGCCGGCTCGCCCAGGCGCGTGAAGTACTCCGTGCGGATCGCCGACTGCCGTTCGGGGGGCTGAGAGATCAGGTGCCCGCCAGAAGGACCGACGCCGAGCAGGAACGTTTCCCAGAGCTCGTCGAAATTCTCGTACCGGCTCGAGACGACGAGCGCCTCGACCTCGACGTCGCCGAGCCCGGCCTGTCGCCAGAGCTCGTCGAGCCGAGCCTCGTCGAAGGCGTTCGACTCGCTCTCGGTTCCGGGGTCGAGGGCCTTCGCCGACTTCCAGTAGGTGCCGAGCAGCTTCATCGCGTCCGGAAAGTCCCAGGTGCAGGCGGCGACGACGCCGCCCGGGCGCGTGACGCGGGCCATCTCGACGATGCCGGCCTCGGGGTCGTCCATGAAGTGGACGACGAGTTGCGCGAGCGCCGCTTCGAACGAGTCGTCGCGCCAGGGCAGCGCCTCGGCGGCTGCGCGCTTCAGATCCGCGCCGGGCACCCGCTCGGCGCACGCGTCGAGCAGCGGCGACGGGTCCGCGCCCGCGACCTGGTCTGCGCCGACCCGGCGCGCGAGCTCTTCGGTCAGGACGCCGGAGCCGCAGCCGACGTCGACGACGCGTTGCGCTGCCTCCACGCCCGCGAAGTCCGCGAACACGGGAGCCAGCTCCCGTGAGTAGCGGCCCATGAACCGGTCGTAGGCGTTACCCGAGACCTCGAAGCTCATCGGGCGTATTCACGTTGGCGAGCAGCGTTTCGTCAACTTCGATCCGAACGGTGCAAAGCTCGACAAGCGCCTCGTGCAGCGCCAGCTCCTGTGCCGCAAGCCGTCGCCCGAGGACGGGCAGGGCCGTCTTCCGGAAGGCCGCAGGGAGCGGTCCGGTCTGCGTGACCGACGCGTCGGCGCAGGCCTCCGCGAGCGCGTGCAGGACGTGGCGGGTGACGAGCGGCGTGTCGACCGGGAGCACGACGACGAGCTCGGTCGGTGCGGCTCGGAGGCCGGCGACGATACCGGCGAGGGCGGCGCGGGTCTCCGTGTCGTCGTCGAGCAGCTCGAACGGCAGCGGCAGCCCGTCGGCCCGCTTGCCGACCGCGAGCCGCTCGTCGCAGGCCTCGCCCAGCACGCGCCAGGCTCGCTCGGCCAGCGTCTCGTCACCGAGTCGCGCAAGGGCCTTGGGCGAGCCGAAGCGCGTGCTCGCGCCGCCGACGAGGAGGACGCCCGTCAGGCGACGACGCGCCACGTCTCGGTGTAGACGTTCAGGCGTCCGCCGCGAGCGAAGCCGCAGAGGGTGATGCCGCGGTCGGCCGCGAGCTCGACCGCGAGGCTCGAGGGCGCGCCGACCGCGACCACGAGCGGGCAGCCGGCAACGGCGGCCTTCTGGACAAGCTCGAATGAGAGCCGCCCGCTGACGCAGAGAATCTCGCCTGCGAGCGGCAGCCGGCCTGCCGCGAAGGCCCAGCCTACGACCTTGTCCATCGCGTTGTGCCGGCCGACGTCCTCGCGCAGGCAGAGGAGCGCGCCGTCGGGGTCGAAGAGGCCGGTCGCGTGCAGCCCACCCGTGGCGGCGAAGGCGGGCTGGGCGGCACGCAGGCGCTCGGGCAGCTCGGCGAGGAGCGTCGCTGCGACCTCGAGCCGGGCTTCGAGCCGCGGCGCCTCCACCTCGACCGCCTCGAGCGCGCCCTTGCCGCAGACCCCGCAGGAGGAGCTCGTGTAGAAGCTGCGCTGCAGCCGCTGCGGGTCGAAGGCGGGTGCCTCGACCTCAACCGTGTTCGCGGCGAGGTCCGCGGGCAGTGCGGCCCGGGTCGGGTGGAGGCCTTCCGAGAGGCAGAACCCGAGCGCCAGCTCCTCGTCGTGGCCGGGGGTGCGCATGGTGACTGCAACCGGCGAGCCGTTGATGCGGATCTCGAGCGGCTCCTCGACCGCCACCTGGTCGCGCTCGCTGCGGCCGGCGGGCAACCTGAGCACCTCGACCGGCGCGGCCGAGTATGGCGGCAGCTCCAGCGCGTCGTCCTCCCGGCTCACGCGCCGGAGCGTAGCCGCCGCTCGTCACACATTCACGACAGTCCCGTCACAGACACGTGCGCCGACGGGCGATACGATCGCCTTGGGGAGGAGGCTGGGCGAACCTTGTACCCGGCGGGCCGACCTGGACTGCGCCGACGCCGGCAGTACACTCGCCGCCGTGAAGGTGCTGATCGTCGGGTCGGGCGGCCGCGAGCATGCACTCGCGTGGAAACTCTCCGCGAGCCCCGAGCTCGACGAGCTGCACGCCTCGCCCGGCAATCCCGGCATCGCCGCCCTGGGGCAGTGCCATCCGGTGCGCGCGGAAGACGGCGAGGGTCTGCTCTCGCTCTGCCGCGAGCTCGGCATCGACCTGGTCGTGGTGGGCCCGGAGGCGCCCCTCGTTGTCGGCCTCGTCGACACGCTTCGTCGCGGCGGCACCGCCACCTTCGGCCCGACCCGGGCGGCCGCGCGGATCGAGGGCTCGAAGGGGTTTGCCAAGGACGTGCTCGAGACCGCCGGTGTGCCGACCGCGCAGCGCCTCGCGGTCGCGCGCCCGCCGTGCGTGGTCAAGGTGGACGGCCTCGCGGCCGGGAAGGGCGTCTTCGTCTGCCACACGCAGGACGAGCTCGATGCCGGCCTGCGCGCTGCCTCGGAGCTCGGCGGCGACCTCTTGATCGAGGAGCTGCTCGAGGGTGAGGAGATCTCGCTCTTCGCGGTCTCGGACGGCGAGCACGCAGTCGCCCTCGCGCCGGCGCAGGACTTCAAGCGAGTCGGCGAGCGGGACACCGGCCCGAACACCGGCGGCATGGGCGCGTACTCGCCAGTGCTCGGCCTCGCCGAGCCCGAGGTCGAGGAGCTGCTGGAAACCGTCCACCGGCCGGTACTCGCGGAGCTCGCGCGGCGGGACGCGCCCTTCACGGGCCTGCTCTACGCCGGGCTGATGTTGACCGAAGACGGCCCGCGCGTGCTGGAGTTCAACTGCCGCTTCGGCGATCCGGAGACGCAGGCGATCCTGCCGCGCGTCGAGGGCGACCTGCTGCCGCTGCTTCTGGGCGCGGCGACCGGCGACCTGGCGGGCAGCGCTTCCTTCGGAGAGGACGCGGCCGTCACGGTGGTGCTGGCGGGCGGCGACTATCCGGCGCGGAGCGACAGCGGGACGCCGATCGACGGCGTCGAGGACGCCGAGGCGACCGGCGCGCTCGTCTTCCACGCGGGCACCGCACGGCAAGGCGGGCGGCTCGTCACGAACGGCGGGCGGGTGCTCGCGGTGACGGCGACCGGCGACGACGTCGGGTCCGCGCGCACGCGCGCCTACGAGGCGGCGAGCCGGATCTCCTTCGCCGGAATGCGCTACCGGCGTGACATCGCACTTGCTGCGGCCGAGGGCCATGTCCGCAGCTGACGGGCCGCTCGTCGGCCTGCTGGTTGGCTCCGAGTCGGACCGCGAGGCGATGCAGCCCGCACTCGACGAGCTCGAAGCGCGCGGCATCCCCTATGAGTTCGAGGTGCGCTCGGCGCACCGCAACCCGGACGCGGTCGCCGAGTACGCGCGGACAGCGCGGGAGCGCGGGATCCGCGTGCTGATCGCCGGCGCGGGACTGGCAGCGGCGCTGCCCGGGGCGGTCGCCGCGCACACCGATCTCCCGGTCATCGGCGTGCCGTTGCGCTCGCGGCTCAGCGTGCTGGACGGGCTCGACGCGCTGCTCTCGATCGCGCAGATGCCGCCCGGCGTGCCCGTCGCCGCGGTCGGGGTGGACAACGCGAAGAACGCCGCCGCCCTCGCGGCCCGCATCCTCGACAGCTGAGCGCCGGCGGCGCGCCGCCGGCCCGGTCCACGCGAAGTGGCGGGACCCATCCCTAACCCCCACCCACCCTGGGATCTCGAGGATGCCTGAGAAATGCGCGCGGGTGTGTGACGGGGGTGTGCCGGACGTGTGACGGTTTCTCCCCGGAGGTCCTCCTCCCCGGGCTCTAGACTGCAGCCGGTGATCGCGCGCTACTCCCGACCCGAGATGGCCGGGGTCTGGTCGGAGGAGAGCAAGCTCGCGCGCTGGCTGGACGTCGAGCTCGCCGCTCTCGAAGCCTGGGCCGAGCTGGGCGCCGTCCCCGCGGACGCCGTCGCCGAGATCCGGGAGCGCGCCAGGCCGCCGAGCCCCGAACGCGTCGCCGAGCTCGAGCGCGAGACGCAGCACGACCTCGCCGCGTTCGTGGACGCCGTGGCGGCCGAGGTCGGGCCGAACGGGCGCTGGATTCACCACGGGCTGACCTCGTCCGACGTCGTCGACACCGCGCTCTCGCTCCAGGTTCGCGCGGCGGGCGAACTACTGCTTACGGGCCTCGAGCGTGCTCAAGACGCGGTCGTCGAGCAGGCGCAGCGGCATCGCGACGACATCTGCATCGGGCGGACGCACGGCGTGCACGCCGAGCCCACGACCTTCGGCCTCAAGCTCGCCGGCTGGGCATTCGAGCTCGATCGGGCGCGCGGGCGCCTGACGCGGGCGCTCGAGACGATGCGGATCGGCAAGCTCTCGGGCGCGGTCGGCACCTACGCCGCAACCGACCCGGAGCTCGAGCGGCTCGCGTGCGAGCGCCTCGGGCTTGAGCCGGACCCGGTCTCGACGCAGATCGTCCAGCGAGACCGGCACGCGGAGCTGCTGTCCGCGCTCGCTCTGGTGGCGGCGAGCCTGGAGAAGTTCGCGCTCGAGATCCGCCACCTGGCGCGCACCGAGGTGGCCGAGGTCGCCGAGCCGTTCGGCAAGGGGCAGAAGGGCTCCTCGGCGATGCCGCACAAGCGGAACCCGGTCGTGGCGGAGCGCATCTGCGGGCTCGCCCGCGTCGTGCGCGCGAACGCGCTCGTCGGGCTCGAGAACGTGGCGCTCTGGCACGAGCGCGACATCTCGCACTCCTCGGCCGAGCGCGTCGTGATCCCGGACTCGTTCCTCGCGCTCGACTACATGCTCGAGCGGGTCGCCTGGCTCATGGAAGGGCTCGACGTCAAGCCGGAGCGGATGCGCCGCAACCTGGAGGCCGGCCACGGGCTCTTCTTCAGCCAGCGGCTGCTGCTCGCGCTCGTCGAGTCCGGGCTCGCCCGCGGCGAGGCCTACCGGCTCGTCCAGCGTCATGCGCTGCGCGCCCACGAAGAGGAGCAAGACTTCCGCGAGCTCGTGCGCGCGGACGAGGAGATCGCGGGCCGGGTCGACCTCGACACGATCTTCGACCTCGGCTGGTACACACGTCACGTCGACGCCGTCTTCGAGCGGCTGGGCGAGCTCGCCCGAAAGGAGGATGCGGTTCATGCCTGAAGCGGCCACGCATGTCGGGAGCGGCAAGGTCAGAGAGCTGTACGAGCTGGACGGCGATCGGCTCTTGCTCGTCGCCAGCGACCGGATCTCGACCTTCGACGTCGTCCTGCCGACCGAGATCCCGGACAAGGGGCGCGTTCTGACGGGTCTCTCGGCCTTTTGGTTCACGCGCACGCGCGAGCTCGTGCCGAACCACCTGCTCGGTCTGCGGCCCGACGGTCGCTCGATCGAGTGCCGCAAGCTCGAGATGCTGCCCCTCGAGTGCGTGGTGCGCGGCTACCTGACCGGCTCCGGCTGGAAGGACTACCAGGCGACCGGCTCGGTCTGCGGGCACGTCCTCGCGGACGGGCTGCGCGACTCGGACCGGCTGCCGGAGCCGATCTTCACGCCGGCGACCAAGGCGCAGGAAGGGCACGACGAGAACATCGACCGCGAGCGAGCCGCCGAGCTGGTCGGGCGGGAGCGCCTCGACGAGGTGGAGCGCGTCTCGCTCGACCTCTACCGTTTCGCCTCCGAGTACGCGGCCGAGCGCGGGATCCTGATCGCCGACACGAAGTTCGAGCTCGGGCTCGACCCGGAGGGGCGGCTCGTGCTCGGCGACGAGGCCTTCACGCCCGACTCGTCGCGCTTCTGGCCGGCCGACGAGTACGAGCCGGGCCGCGCGCAACCGTCCTTCGACAAGCAGTTCGTGCGCGACTACTGCGAGCGCCTCGGCTGGGACATGACGGCCCCCGGGCCAGAGCTCCCCGAGGACGTGGTCGCCGGCACGCGCGCCCGCTACGTCGAGGCCTTCGAGCGGTTGACCGGGATCGGCTTCGACGCCTACCTCGCCGACCCCGCGGTCGTGCTCGGATGAAGGCGACGATCCTCGTGCGGCCGAAGCCCGGGATCCTCGACCCCCAAGGCGAGGCCGTGCAGAGCTCGCTGCGCCAGCTCGGCTTCACGGTCGGCGAAGCTCGCGTGGGCCGCGTGATCGACCTCGAGCTGGAGGACAAGGACGCAGAAGCCGCCCGGGCCGGGCTCGAGCGGGCCTGCGAGCAGCTGCTGGCGAACCCGCTGATCGAGTCCTACGAGATCGCCGTCGAGCGGTGAGCGCCGAGCCCAAGCCGCGCATCGCCGTCCTCGTCTTCCCCGGCTCGAACGACGACCGGGACGCGGCGCTCGCGCTCGAACGGCTCGACGCCGAGCCGACACTGGTCTGGCACGCCGACCCGGAGCTGCCGGAGGTCGGCGCGGTCGTCCTGCCGGGCGGGTTCTCGTACGGGGACTACCTTCGCTGCGGGGCGATCGCCCGCTTCGCGCCCGTGATGGAGGCCGTGCGGCGGTTCGCGGACGACGGCGGGCTCGTGCTCGGGATCTGCAACGGCTTCCAGGTGCTCTGCGAGGCGGGGCTCCTTCCCGGCGCGCTGCGACCGAACGCGTCGCTCGAGTTCGTCTGCCGCGACGTCGCCCTCCGGCTCGAGCGAGCCGAGACGCCGTTCACGAGCCGCGCCAACCCTGGGCAGACGCTGACGATCCCGATCAAGCACGGCGAGGGGTGCTACTTCGCCGACGACGAGCTGCTCCACGAGCTCGAGCGGAACGGTCAGGTCGTCCTGCGCTACGAGGGGAACCCCAACGGCTCGGTCGGCGCGATCGCCGGCGTGACGAACGAGCGCGGGAACGTCTTCGGCCTGATGCCGCATCCCGAGCATGCGGTCGACCCGCTGCTCGGCTCGACCGACGGCGCGCTCGTGCTCGGCTCGCTCGTCGACGCGGCGCGCGAGCGCCAGCTCACGGCGGCCTGAGGCCGAGGGCCTCCGCCAGCGCCGGGCGCTTGGCCAGTCCCTCGCGCAGCCGCTCGAGGTCGCGGCCGCGCAGCGTCACCGGCCCGCGCCGGGCCGAGCCGCCCGTCGTGTAGGCGAACCGCACCAGCCGCTCGCCGCCGGGCGCCTCGAGCAGCTGCACGACCGACGAGAAGCGCTTCTCGCCCGCGCGCTGGGCCAGCGTGACCTCCTCGACGAGCTCCGCCGGGCCCCAGGGTGTCGCCGCCTTGGCCATCGCAACCGACGGTAGCTGCGCACCTGTCACGGGTGTGTGACGCCTTCGTGCCGGAACTGTCACAGGCGCGAATCACCACTTCGAGGGACGCGGCGGGCCTCTCGCCGGAGCATTGTCCGAGTGTGCCTGCGGCCAATCACCAGCGTGCCTTCCTGCTCGCGATGTCCGCCGTGCTCTACCCGCTGATCTTCGCGGCCTTCCTGCTCTTCGAGAAGCCCGGCCTCGGTCTCGGCCACTTCTACTACGTGCCCGTGGCGATGGTCGCGCTGGCCGAGGGCGCCGGCTGGGGCGCCGCGGCTGGGCTCACCGCGACCGGCTTCTACACCGTCGGCATGGTGCTCAACCCGCACATCGCATCCTCGCAGGTGCTGACGGCCGGCTCGACCGTGCGCCTGGTCACCTACACCTCGATGGGCGCGCTCGTGGGCTGGTTCGCCACCCACCATCGCCACCTCTCCGACCGCCTGCGGATCGCGAGCGAGCGCGACCACCTGACCGGGCTGCTGAACACCCGCGCCTTCGATGCGGCGCTGACCGCTCGCCTCGAGCGCGGCGGGCCGTTCGGCCTGATCCTCGCGGACATGGACAACATGAAGGAGATCAACGACTCCGAGGGCCACGCCGTCGGGAACGACGTGCTCCGGCTCGCGGGCGAGGTGCTCGCGCGCGGGTGCGAGGCAGGCGACCAGGTTGCCCGTATCGGCGGCGACGAGTTCGCCGTGATCACGAGCCTCCCGGGCAGCGAGACCGTCCGCGCACTCTGTGGCAGGCTGACGACCGCGCTGGCGCAGGAAGGGATCAGCATGAGCTTCGGCTGGGCCGTCTGCCCACGCGACGGCGAGAGCGCGCTGCTGCTCTTCCGCGCGGCCGACGAGCGGCTCTACGCGCAGAAGCTGATCCGCAGCCGGCTGACCGCCGCCGAGGTCGTCGCGATGCCCTCGCAGGCCGAGCGGCTGGCGATGCGCTCACGTGTCGGCTAGATAGCGCGCCGCCCATTCGTACGGATCGAGCTGTCGCGGCTCGGCGCGCACGAGCCGTCTCCCCTCGCGGAAGCCACGCGCGACGAAGCGGCGGTAGCCCGACGCGAGCTCGAGCGGCACCAGCGGAGCCGGACGCCGCTCGAAGACCAGCACGGCCGCGTCCACGCTCGGCGGCGGCGCAAAGGCGCCGCGCGGGAGCCGGCGGGCGACGCGGGTCGAGTACCAGGCTCCCCAGACGACGCCGTTGACCGTGCTCGGCCAGGGCAGCGCGCGCTTGACGGCGACGCCCCACTGGACGACCAGGTCGGCGCGGACGAGCGGCACGCGCGGGTCGTCGAGCAGGTGGCGCAGGATCTCGTTCGTGCCGGCGAACGGCAGGTTGGCGACCACGCGGAAGGGCTCGCGCGGGAGCTCGACCTGACGCGCGTCGGCCTCGACGACCTCGACGTTCGCCCAGCGTCCCTGCAGCCCGGCCGCCAGGCCGGGGTCGAACTCGACGGCGACGACACGGCGGGCGGCGCGCGCGAGCTCGGCGGTCAGCCGGCCCGTGCCGGCGCCGAGGTCGACGACCAGGTCGTCCCGCGCGAGGCGCGCGTCGCGGACGAGCTCGGCAGCGACCGGCCGGCGGAGGAAGTGCTGACTAGGAGCGCGCCCCGACCGGCGCGCCGTTCGCGCGCGCCGCTCGGACACGGACCATCACCGAGAAGGTCGTCATACCGCCGAGATGCTACTCAGCCCAGGGGAGCTTGTCCCAGTAGGCGGGACGCTCGTGCCTCGGCCGGTCGTGCCCGGCCCGCGTGTACGCCTCCTGCGGGTCGGTGGTCGTCTCGACCGCGCTGGCGCCGTAGCGCTCGGCGAGCTCCGATTTCGGGTAGCTGATGTGCTCGTCCTCGGGTCGCGCGCCGACGGCCAGCACGATCGAGAGGCCGTCGCCGGCACCGACGATCACGTGCTCGACACCCGGCGGGCAGTGGAAGAAGTCCCAGGCCTTGAGCGGCCGGTCCTCACCGTTCACGAGCAGCACGCATTCGCCGGCGAGCACGAGGAATCCCTCCTGCGCGCTCTCCTCGTGGTAGAGGCAGAGCGGCTGGCCGGGCTCGACGACGTTGACGTTGATCCCGAACTGCCGGAACGGCGCCTCGCGGCCCTCGAAGGTGCAGCCGGAGCCGAACGCGTCGTGGACGGCCCAGCCGGTCTCGCCGACGTTGACGACAAACCAGCCCTCGGTGGCCGGCTTGAGGCCGGAGTCGGTCTGCTCGAGTCGCGCTTCCTCGGTCACGCCGGCGATCCTACCCGGAGCACTTCCAGCACCTGCGCGAGCCAGACGCGGGCGCGGTCGACGTTGGTGCCGCTCGGCGCGAGCTCGACCGTCTCGAGCTGCAGCTGGTGCAGCACGAGCAGCGCGCGGAACGGGTCGGACTCGGTGAGCGCCTCCTCGATCCGCTCGGCCAGGCGGTCCGGCTTCACAGCCAGACCTTCGGCGCGGGCAGCCACCCGCTTGGTGGTCGGCAGCCAGACGCGGTTGAGCGCGTAGATGATGGGCAGCACGCGGGTGGCGTCGTCGACCATCCGCTCGACGAGCACGAGCCGCTCGCCGGGGCGGGTGATGGTGAGCATTCCTTCGGGCGCAAAGCCGCCCCAGGTCAGCGCCGCATCCTCGATCCGGGTCGCCGCGAGCTCTGCCGGGTACTCGCGCAGCTCCGCCTGCCAGCGCTTCAGCAACCCGATCGTCCGCAGCGAGACGCCGTTGGCGAGTGCCTCGGCCAAGCCCGACTCTGGCCCCACGAGCAGCGCGGCCACGGACGACTCGGCGAAGTCGTGCGGCCACCAGACCAGCTCGATCGGCACGCCCTCGCAGTAGCCGAATACGCACGAGGTGGGCGTGCCCTGCGGCCCCCAGGTGTCGAGACGCTCCAGACCTGCGCTGCCGGCGTGCTCGAAGCAGGCCGCCAGTTCGAGCGGCTCGGCGGTGACGACGAGCAGCTCGATGTCGGAGACCTCGTCGGCGACCCCGCGCGAGACGCTGCCGGTGAGCACCACCTCCTGGACGACGGGCGGGAGCGCGTCGGCGATCCGCTGGGCCAACCGGCGGAGCTCGAGGCTGCGAGCCGTCGCCAACCCGGCTAGCGCTCGATCAGCTCGATGCGGTAGCCGTCCGGGTCGCGCACGAAGCAGAGGCGCGAGCCGCCCTCGCGGACGGTGTACGGCTCCCGCTCGGGCTCGATCCCCTGCGCGGCCAGGCGCTCGAGCGTGCCGTCGAGATCCTCGACCGTCAGCGCGACGTGCCCGTAGCCCGTGCCGAGCTCGTAGGAGTCGACGCCGAAGTTGTGGGTCAGCTCGAGCTCGGGCGAGTCCTGGCCGGGGACACCGAGGAAGTAGTTCACAGCCTCGTCGCGGATCGGCAGCTCGCGCCGCTTCTCCAGCCCGAGCGCCTCGTAGAACGCAACCGAGCGCTCGGGGTCGGTGATCCGGTAGCAGGTATGGATCAGCTCCACGGCCCGGAGCCTACCGCGCTAGGCGTACCATCGGCCCATGGCCCGACCGACGGCCAGGCTGACGCTCTACCAGGCGGAGTGGTGCCCGTTCTCGTCGGCCGTGCGCGAGGTGCTGACCGAGCTCGGGATCGACTTCGTCGCGCGGCAGGTCGAGCCCTGGCCGGAGCAGCGCGCTGACCTGGTCGAGCGTTCGGGCAAGGACGAGATCCCCGCGCTCGAGACCGAGGAGGGGCGTTTCTTCCACGGGACGCGGGCGATCTTCGGCTACCTGCAGGAGCGAGAGCCGTGGGAGCACGCGGACGGTCACCGCCGCCGCTTCCTCGACCACCGTGACGCCCGTGAGTCCGACGCGCCCGGCCGGCTGGTCGAGTACTTCCGCGCGAGCCCCGGGGACGAGCCGGAGACCGAGCCGGCCGTCGTCGACGTGCCCCAGGCCTCGCGCTACGAGCTGCGCGACGGCGAGCGCATGATCGGCGAGCTCGCCTACCGGCGCCGGGACGGCCGGATCGCGCTCATCCATGTCGAGGTCGACGAGGCCCTCGAGCGGCGCGGTCTCGGCAGCGGGCTGGTCACGAAGGCGCTCGACGACGCGCGCCGCGAGGGCCTCGAGATCGTGCCGCTCTGCCCGTTCGTGGAGTGGTTCGTCGAGCAACACCCGGAGTACCAGGACATCGTCGCCGCGGACTACCGCGAGCGCTGAGCAAGAGGAGGAGCAGATGGCAACCCAGACCGACCGCACGTTCGAGACCCGCATCGACATTCCCGAGGCCACGCGCGAGCAGGTGATCGAGCTCCTGAACGCCCGGCTCGCCGACACGTTCGACCTCTACTCGCAGCTGAAGCAGGCCCACTGGAACGTGAAGGGCAGCGACTTCTACCAGCTGCACCTGCTCTACGACCAGGTCGCCGAGGACATCTTCCCGTACGTGGACGAGATCGCCGAGCGCGTGACGCAGCTCGGCGGGCTCGCGCTCGGGACAGCGCGGATGGCGGCGTCTGCCTCGTCGCTCGACGAGTACCCAGTGAACGCGATCGAGGGGATGGAGACCGTCACCGCGGTCGCCGACCGTTTGGCCGCCTACGCCGCGGCCGTGCGCTCGGCGATCGACGCGACGGCCGAGCTGGGCGACCAGTCCACCTCGGACCTCTTCACCGAGATCTCGCGCACGGTGGACAAGTACCTCTGGTTCGTCGAGGCCCACCAGCAGGCCTAGCCCGATGGTCAAGATCACCGGCAAGAGCGACTACAGCCGCTTCGCGCGTCCGACCGACGAGGACGAGGGCATCTGGCTCGACCACCTGGAGGTGCACCTCGTCACGCACCCGGCCGGGCAGGTGAAGGAGACGCACGTCCACAACCCGCCGCAGGATCACGTGATCACGATCCGCTCCGGGCTGATGCGCTGGACGGTCGAGGGCGAGAGCCTCGACGCCGGCCCGGGCGACGTGATCGTGACGCCGGCCGGGACGGCGCACTCCTACGTCGTGCTCGGCGACGAGGACGCGACCGTGGTCTGCGTGGACGCGCCGCCGCTGCCGAAGCCGGAGGGCTAGCCGAGCAGCGCGATCCCGCCGCGGACCAGCTGGTCGAGCGGTGCGTGCTCGATGATCCCGCGCAGGGTCGGCTCGAGGAAGGTCGGGACGTCGCCGTGCTGGACGGCGGCGTCGAGCGAGCGCAACAGCCCGGCCCGGAGCGCGACCTCGATCGTGTGCTCGTCCCAGTGGCGGGTCACACCGACGCCGCTGCCGAGTGAGAGCACGAGCTCCTCGCGCGTCGTGTGCAGCCGGCAGGCGGCGCCGTCGAGGCCGTCGAGCACGATGCGCTGGACGGTCGCGTCGAGCCCGCCGGTGCGGCCCTCGCGCGGCTGGCACGGATCGGCGATCTGCGGCGCCGGCTCGTCGAGCGCGCCTTTGCCGAGCTCGACCCCGGCCAGCGCGACGCCGCTCACCAGCAGCGCGACGAGCACCCAGGACGCCGGCCTCACGCGATCCTCCGGCGGAAGACCGCGGCGACGACCAGCGCCAGCCCGGCGAAGCCGGCGCAGAGGAAGAAGGCGGGCCGGAAGGCGCGTGTGATCGTGGCGGCGATCGCTCCGAAGAGCCGGTCGCGCACGGCCGCGAGCTCGGAGTCGTGCGCGGCCCCGTGGGCGTTGAACGGCTCGCGCAGGTCGGGCGTTTCCCCCTCCTGCGCCCGGTCGAAGGCCTTGCGCAGGTCGAGCGCGACCGGCACCTTCTTGTCGAGCCCGATCGGCGCGTCGAGCAGCACCGCCGTCCCGCGCAGCAGCGCCTTGTCGCCGGCGTCTGGCACGCGCGAGGCGAGCAGCGGCGCGATCAGCGCGAGCGCGAGCACGAGGCCGGCGTGGCGCGCGCCGACCGTCAGCGTGCCGCTGCGCGTGAGCCCGGCGCCCTGGTCGAGCGCCGCGTTCGAGAGCACCGGCAGCGCGAGCCCGAGGCCGGCGCCGCAGAGGGCGAGCGACCAGACCATGAAGGGGACGCTCGCCGAAGGCAGCAAGGCGAGGCCGACGAGCCCGATGCCGAGGAGCGCCGAGCCGCCGCAGACGGCGGTCAGCGGCGAGAGCCTGAGCGGCCGCACGGCCAGCGCGGCCAGCGGCAGCGCGCTGACGATCCCCGCGCCGGCGATCGGCGAGTAGTCCCAGACGCTGATCACGAGCAGCACCGCCAGGAAGAGGGCACCGACGAGCGCGCCGAAGAGCAGCCCGAGACAGGCGTTCGCGGGCAGCGTCCTCGCGAGCGAGCGGCTCCAGCCCTCCTCGGCCTCGGCATCCGTGTGCGCCCGCAGGAGGCCGACCAGCCCGAGCGCGGCGACCGGTGCCTGCGCGACGAAGATCGCGCGCCAGTCGAACGCCTGCGTCAGCACTCCGCCGAGCGCGGGCCCGAGCGCGAGCCCGAAGGTCCCCGCCGCCGTCCACTGGACCCGGCCGAGCACCGGCAGCGCCCCGACGAGCAGCAGCGCCGCGCCCACGCCCTGGACGGTTCGCGCGCCGATCAGGAACGCAAGGCTCTGCGCCGCCGCGCACGCGATCGAGGCGGCGAGGAAGAGGCCGAGCCCCGTCCCAAGCAGCACGGCCGAGCTCAGCCGGTGCACGAGCAGCAGCAGCGCCAGCGCGGTCACCGCGACCGCCGCGTTGTAAGCGGTCACGACCCAGGAGACGCCTTCGATCGTCGTGTCGAAGCGCCCGTACAGCTCGGGCAGCGCAAGCACGACGATCGAGGAATCCGCGAACGCGACCGCGACAGCGGCCACGAGCGGCCAGCGCTTCACGTGCCCCAGGTGTCGTGCGGCTGGCGGCGGCCCGGCTCCAGGTGCCAGTAGTCCCGCGCCTCGACGACGAGGCCCTGGTCGTCGAAGCGGAGCATGGAACAGCCCGCGAGCGCCTGCTCTTCGCCGTCCGGGAGCACGAGCGTTGCCCACCACTCGACCGCGGCCCGGTCACCTTCCTCGACGGGCTCGCCGAAGCGCACGTCCTCCGCGCGCGCCTCCGGGAACTCGCGGGTCGTGTAGTCGATCGGCGGTTCCACCTCGCGGAAGGGCGCCGAGCGGAAGATGCAGTCGGGGTGGTAGAGCGCGGCTGCCGCCACCGGATCGTTCGCCTCCCAGGCGACCCGGTACCCGTCGGCCCAGCGCTGCGCGAAGCTCATGGCTCCAGATCTTCTCGGACCAGGCCGTAGATCACGCCGTCCACCCACTCGCCGTGGCGGTCGTACGCCTTTCGGCGTACGCCTTCCTTGACGAAGCCCGCCCGCTCCGCGTGCCGTTGCGCGCGCTCGTTGAAGCCGTAGATCTCGAGCTGCAGCCGGTGGTAGCCGAGCTCGAAGAGCAGGTGGCGCTGGAAGAGCCGCGCGGCCTCGTCCGCGAGGCCCCGGCCGCGGAAGGACGGGTGCACCGCGAGCGAGCCGAGGTTGGCGATCCGGCTGCGCTTGTTCGCGACCTGGAAGCCCATCAGGCCCGCGGGCTCGCCGTCGACCTCGATCACGAAGCGGCCGTACTCGTCCGGCTCGGCTTGCGAGCGATCGATCTCCTCGAGCAGCCCGTCGCGGTCGCGCGGGCGGACGACGGCCAGGTTCTGCTCGACGTCCTCCTCGCCCATCAGCTCGAGCAGGAAGTCGACGTCGCGCGGCTCGGCGCGCCTGAGTGCGACGTTCATGGCGTGGGTGCCGCGACCGGCTCACGCCGCGCGAAGCGCACCGCGCCCGACCCGAGCGCGACCCCGCCGAGGATCAACACCATCCCGGCGAGCTCCTCCCAGGTCAGCGGCTCGCCGAGCAGGGTCACGCCGTAGAAGAGCGCGGTCACCGGCAGCAGGTAGGTGACGAGGCTGACGCGCGCGGCCCCGTCGCTGCGCAGCACGCGGTAGAGGATGATCTGCGCGAGCGCGGTGCCGATCACCGCCAGCGCGACCAGCGAGCCGGTCTCCTTCCACCCGGGCACCGCCGACGGCAGCTGCGCCAGCCCGAACGGCAGCAACACGAGCAGGCCGCCGAGCATCGAGCTCGCCGAGAGCACGAGCCCGCTGGTGTTCGCGATCAGCCGCTGGCCCCAGAGGCTGCCGACGGCGTACGAGACCGACGCGACGACGACTGCCAGCGTCCCCGCGACGCCCCACCAGCCGCCCTCGGGATGGACGCCCGCGAGCACGCCGACGCCGACGAGACCGATCAGGAAGCCGGCCAGCCGCAGCCCGCGCACGGTTTCGCTCGGCTTGAACCGGATCGCCAGCAGGACGACGAAGATCGGCATCGAGGCGTTCGCGATCGCGGCCACCCCCGAGTCGATGTAGCGCTCGCCCCAGGCGATCAGCGTGAACGGGATCGCGCCGTTGACGACCCCGAGCGCGAAGCCCTCCCAACCGAGGGCGCGCATCTCGCCGAGCGTCCGGTGCCAGCCGCGCTGCACGGCGAGCACGACGAGCAGCAGCGAGGAGGCGATCACGAGGCGCAACATGATCATGGCCGCCGGCTCGAAGGCGCGGCCCGCGACCTTGATGAACATGTACGACGCGCCCCAGAAGGCGGCCAGGAGCGCGATGTAGATCACGTAGGAACGCGACACCGCCTGCGAGGCTAGCTAGATTCGCCACATGCGAATCTCGTGCACGGCGGTCCCGCTGCTGCTCGCGGCCGCGCTGCTCGGCGGCTGCGGCGACAACGAGTCGGCCGACCAGACGGCGATGAACAACAAGTTCGCGCAGGTCGACTACGAGATGTCCAGGCTCGAGACCGTCACCTCGCAGTACAACAACAGCCATTTCGAGGCGGCCACCAAGCGCTACATCGCGCTCGTCCGGCAGTACCACGACCTGCTCGGGCCCGAGAACGCCAGGCGCCGCCTGAACGACCGGGCGGAGGAGCTGAGCGGGTACTGCCTCCCGTGCGCCGGCGAGCTCGCCGACGCGGCGAAGCAGTACTAGCCGTCAACCGGCTGCGGTTGCCGTGCGCGTTTGAAGCGCACGGCTCCTGTTCCAAGGGCGACACCGGCCAGGATCAGCGCGAGGCCGCCGAAGGCCGAGGCGCCGAAGCGCTCGCCGAGGAAGATCGCGCCGTAGGCCAGCGCGATCGGCGGGATCAGGTAGGTCACGAGCGACGCATAGGCGGCACCCGCGCCGGTGATCAGGCCGAAGAAGAGCAGGTACGCGAGCGCCGTCCCCGGGATGCCGAGCGCGAGCACCGAGCCGATCGTCTTCCAGCCAGGCATCTGCGCCGGCGCCTGCGCGACGCCGACGGGCAGCCAGACGAGCGTCGCGATCGCCGTCGAGGCGAAGGAGACCACGAGCGGCTGCGCCGGCCTCAGGTAGCGGCCGGTCAGCAAGCCGCCGAGGCCGTAGCAGAACGCCATCCCGACGACGGCGAGCGCGCCGAGCACCTTGCCCTCCGGCTGCGCGCCGACGAGCAGCGCGACGCCGAGGAACCCGACCCCGACCCCGAGGAGCCGGATCCCGGTCACCCGCACCTCACGGAAGGCGACGAACGCGATCAGCGCGTTGAAGATCGGCACCGACGCCTGGATGATCGAGGCGAGCCCGGAGTCGATCCGCGTCTCGCCCCAGGAGAGCAGCCAGAACGGGATCGCCGTGTTCACGAGCGCGACCACGACCAACCAGAGCCAGTTCTCGCGCAGCTGGCGCAAGGTCTCGCCCGAGCCGACCACGAAAGGCACCAGCAGCCCGAGCGTGATCGCCGCGAGGCCGAGCCGGCCGACGATCAGCGTTGCCGGGGTCAGCTCGCGCACGGCGACCTTGATGAACAGGAAGGAGGCGCCCCAGATCAGCGCCAGCCCGATCAGCATCGCGAGGTTGCGGTGACGCGCCACTACCTGCATAACGCGCGCTCGACCTGTCCTGTGAGGCGGCTAGACTCCGGCACCTGACGCGGGTCTCGGATCAGTCGCTGCACGAGGCACTCGGCCTCACCGATTTCGAGTACTCGCGAATCTGCGAGCTGCTCGAGCGCGACCCGAACCACTTCGAGCTGGCGGTCTTCGCGCTGCTCTGGTCGGAGCACTGCGGCTACAAGCACTCGGCGCGCCTGCTCAAGCGCCTGCCGAGCGCGGGTGAGCGCGTACTGCAGGGGCCGGGCGAGAACGCCGGCGTGATCGACCTCGGCGAGGGCGAGGCGGTCGCGTTCAAGGTCGAGTCGCACAACCATCCGTCAGCGGTCGAGCCGTTCCAGGGCGCCGCCACCGGCGTCGGCGGGATTCTGCGGGACATCGTCGCGATGGGCGCGCGGCCGGTGGCGCTGCTCGACGGCTTGCGCTTCGGCGCGCCCGACTGGAGCTTCCGGCGCGCGGTCGCCGGGATCGGCCACTACGGCAACTGCGTCGGCGTGCCGACGGTCGGCGGCGAGGCGGTCTTCGACGAGGCCTACGCCGGCAACTGCCTGGTCAACGCGATGTGCGTCGGCCTGCTCCCGGCGGAACGAGTCACCCGCGCCGGGGCGCGCGGCGTCGGCAACGCGCTCGTCCTCTACGGCGCCACCACCGGCCGGGACGGGATCGGCGGCGCCTCGGTGCTGGCAAGCCAGGAGCTCGGCGAGGACGACGCCGATAAGCGACCGACGGTCCAGGTGGGCGACCCCTTTACGGGCAAGAAGCTGATCGAGGCTTCGCTCGAGCTCGTCGAGGCCGGGCTGGTCGAGTCGCTGCAGGACTGCGGGGCGGCGGGGCTCGCCTCCTCGCTCGCCGAGATGGCCCGCGACGTGGGCGTCGACGTCCACCTCGACCGCGTCCCGCTGCGCGAGGACGGGATGGAGCCGTGGGAGGTCATGATCTCCGAGAGCCAGGAGCGGATGGTCGCTGTCGTCCGGCCTGAGCGGCTGGCGGAGGTCGAGGCCGTGCTCTCCCGCTGGGAGCTCCACCAAGCCGCGATCGGCGAGGTGACCGAGAGCGGGGAGCTGCGCGCCTTCTTCGACGGGGAGGTCCTCGGCGAGATCCCGGCCGCGCTCCTCACCGACGAGTGCCCGCGCTACGAGGTCGACCGGCTCGAGGCCGCCCGGCCGCCCGCGGAGGCCGACCCGGTCAACCGCGAGCCGAAGGAGTGGATCTACGAGCAATACGACCAGCTCGTCCTCTCGCGCACGGTGCGCCGGCCCGGGCTCGACGCGGCGGTCCTGCAGCTGCGGCCCTCCTGGCGCGGGCTCGCGGTCTCGCTCGACGGGCCGCCGCCCGGCTGCCGCGACCCGCGCGAGGCGGGACGCGCGGCGGTGCTGGGCGCGGCGCGCAACGTCGCCTGTGCCGGGGGCGAGCCGCTCGCGCTGACCGACTGCCTCAACTTCGGCAACCCGGAGAAGCCCGAGATCGGCTGGGAGCTCGCCGAGGCGATCGAGGGGATCGCCGAGACGGCGGAGGCGCTGGGGATTCCGGTCGTCTCGGGCAATGTGTCGCTCTACAACGAGACCGACGGGCGGGCGATTCCGCCCACGCCGGTGGTCGGGTGCGTCGGGCTCGTGCCCGACGTGCGCGAGGCGCCGCGCGGCTGGCGGCCGGGTGACACGGTCTGGCTGGCCGAGGGCGACGAGATCGAGCTGATCGGCTGGCTCTGGCGCAACGCCTCGCAGCTCTCGCTCGCGCATGACGTCGGCGCGGGCGGCCTGGCCCACGCGCTCTCAGAGGCGTCAGTCTTCAGCGATCGCTCCTTCGAGGCGGAGGGCGAGGCGCCGTCCGGCTCGGTGATCCTCGCGGGCAAGCGGCCGGACTGGCCCACACTGCGCGAGCTCGGGACGGTCGCCTAGGTGGCGGCCCCCTCACCCTGCGTGAGAGGTGACCGCTGATGTGCGGCGTGTTCGGCATCCGCGCACCCGAGCGTGACGTCGCGCGCGTGACCTTCTTCGGTCTCTTCGCGCTGCAGCATCGCGGCCAGGAGTCGGCCGGGATCGCCGTCTCCGACCACGGCCGCCTGACCGTGCTGCGCGAGATGGGCCTCGTCAACCAGGTCTTCGACGAGCAGAAGCTCAGCGGCCTGCACGGCGACACGGCGATCGGCCACACGCGCTACTCGACCACCGGCTCGACACAGTGGGCGAACGCCCAGCCGCTGATCCAGCGCGGGCACGGGCGCACGGTCGCGCTCGGGCACAACGGCAACCTGGTCAACGCGACCGAGCTGCGCGAGCAGCTCGCGGGCGAGGGCGTCACGCTGAGCACGACGTCCGACACCGAGCTGATCGCGGCGCTGATCGCGAACGACGAGGCGCCGCTCGAGGACGCCGTCGCCGGCGCCATGGCCCGGCTCGAAGGCGCGTTCTCGGTGGTCGCGCTCTCGAACGGGACGCTGGTCGGGTTCCGCGACCGGCACGGCTTCCGGCCGCTCTGCCTCGGACGCGGCGAGCGCGGCGAGTGGCTGCTCGCCTCCGAGTCGTGCGCGCTCGACCTGGTCGGCGCGGAGCTGGAGCGCGAGCTCGCGCCGGGCGAGCTGGTGCTGATCGACGAGCACGGCCTCCGCACGACACAGGCAGTCGAGCCGGCCGAGCACGGCGCGCTGTGCATCTTCGAGTTCTTCTACCTGGCCCGCCCGGACACGCGGCTGGACGGCGTCGAGGTGCACGGCGCCCGCGTGCGCATGGGCGAGCGGCTCGCCGAGGAAGCGCCGATCGAGGCCGACCTCGTCCTGCCGATCCCCGACTCAGGCACGCCGGCCGCGATCGGCTTCTCACGCGCGACGGGGATCCCGTTCAGCGAGGGCCTGATCAAGAACCGGTACGTCGGGCGCACCTTCATCCAACCCGACCAGGGCCTGCGCGAGCAGGGCGTGAAGCTGAAGTTCAACCCGCTCGCCGAGGTGGCGGGCAAGCGCGTGGTCGCCGTGGACGATTCGATCGTCCGCGGCAACACGACGCGCAAGATCGTCGAGCTGCTGTTCGAGGCCGGCGCGGCCGAGGTGCACGTGCGCGTCTCGGCGCCGCCGGTCGTCGGGCAGTGCTTCTACGGGATCGACCTGGCCGCCGAGGACGAGATGATCGCCAGCACGCGAACGGTCGAGCAGATCCGCGAGCACATCGGCGCGACTTCGCTCGCCTATCTGTCGCTGGAAGGCCTCGAGGCCTCGACGCGCCGGCCGCCGAACGAGCTCTGCCGCGCGTGCCTCACGCGGGACTACCCGACGGCAGTCCCGCGCGAGGGCGCGAAGCTCAGGTTCGAGCCGGCACGTATCTAGCTGAAGTTACTGCTCGAGGACGCGGCTCGCCTTCGCGATTCCGCGGCTGAGCAGGTAGAACGCCGTCAGTGCGACCGTGAAGACGCACCACTGGTTCGTGTTGACGCTGTCGGCGATGATCCAGATCAGGATCAAGATCACTTCGACGACGAAGTAGAGCGCGAACTCCGCGTTGCCCGGGACCGGCAATCGGGCGCCGGAGGCGATGGATGGCATCCCCATCGTCTGGCGCTGTGGTTCCGGAGGAGTCGTCGACATGCCAGCTCTCCTTTCTTCAGGCCGCAAGGCCAGGGACGTGCACGATTTCCAGCTTGATGCCGTCGGGATCGTAAAAGAACACGGCGTAGTACCCCGGGACATACGAATACTCCTCGGGGCCGCTCTCGATCTCTGCGCCGTGGGATCGAAGCCACTCGGCCCGCTCGTTGACCACTCCCCGCGAGCCCGCCTCGAGCGCGAGGTGGTGCAGGCCGACCCGGTAGCGGTCGAACGGGCCCTCGCTCTGCGCCTCGCGCAGCCCCAGCGAGCAGCCCGCGCCCGACAGGTACCAGATCGTCTCGCCGCGCTCGCCCTCGACCTCGCCGATGCGGTGGAAGCCGAGCGGCGCGAGCAGGTCGCGGTAGAAAGGCAGGCTGCGCTCGATCGACGAGACGACGAGGTCGACGTGGTGCAGCGCGGAGCCGTTCATGTGCCGCCCGTCACATTCCGCGTGATCGCCGTTCTTCCTGCAGAATCGGCCGCTGTTGGAGCTCTTCCACTATCACCTGGTGACGAGCGACGTCCGTGACGTCGAGGCGCGGTACCTGGGCAAGCTCGGCTTCCGGCTGATCGCGCGCTATGGCCGGATCGGCGAGGACCAGGTGCACTTCGAGGCCGGCGTCTCCTGGGAGGAGCTCGACCGCAACGGCTTCCGGCACCGGCTCTCCGAGCTGGAGCGCGGGGCGGTCAACGTCGTCGTCCAGCCCGGCCAGTGGCCGCTGCCGCGGGTCGACCACCTCGGCGTGTCGCTCGAGGACGAGGAGTTCCGCGAGGTGCTCGAGCGGGCGACGAAGCGCCGCCTGCGCGTGCAGGAATATCCCGGCCGGCGCACGTTCGTCGCCACCGACGCCGGCTACCGGCTGGAGGTGCACCCGCAGCGCGACTGGATCGACGAGCTGCTCGAGAACGCGGACGAGCTGCGCCTGCACGAGCTGCACCTGCGCGCCGACGACCCGGACGCGAAGGCCGACGCGCTCTGCCGCCTGCTCGAGCTCGAACGGTCGGACGGTGACGTCGTGGTCGGCAGCACGACCGTGCGCTTTTTCCCCGAGGGCCCACGCGGCCGGCCGGAGCTGCACGCCGAGATCTTCGACTAATCGTCCCCCCGGCTCGTATAACAACAGGATGCGACTCGGGATTGCGGCACTGCTGCTGCCAGCCGTGCTCGTGCTCGTCCCGGGCGCGGCCCAGGCCGTGCCCGGGAGCCTCGACCCGAGCTTCGGCAGCGGCGGCATCGCCACCGCGCGGATCGGCGCCAGCTCCTCCGGCGCGGGGCTCGTGCTCCAACCCGACGGCAAGATCGTCGAGGCCGGGTGGAGCCTGGACGGCAGCGACGGGGTCTTCGCGCTCGCGCGCTATGCGGCCGACGCGTCGCTCGACCAGCAGTTCGGCAGCAACGGCACGACGACGACGTCGTGGGGCACCCACTCTCAGGCAGCGGCGCTCGCGCTCCAGCCGGACGCCAAGATCGTCGTGGCGGGACAGATCTTCTACCGGGCGAGGTTCGCCCTCGCGAGGTACAGGCCCGACGGGTCGCTCGATCCGAGCTTCGCCGCGGACGGGAAGCAGACGTTCCAGGTCGGGGACGCGACCCGGGCATGGGCCGTCGCGGTCCAGCCCGACGGCAAGATCGTCGTCGCGGGCTACGCCTCGAGCGGCGCGAGCTCCGACGTCGCGCTCGCCCGGCTCAAGCCGAACGGATTGCCGGATTCCGGGTTCGCGACGGACGGCGTCGCGACCACGGCGATCGGCCAGGTTTCCGCCGCCAAGGCGCTCGTGCTGCAACCGGACGGGAAGATCGTCCTCGGCGGCCTCAGCGCCGGGAGCAGCGGTCATTCCAAGGCGACTCTCGTCCGCTACGACGCCGACGGCTCGCTCGATGCCGGCTTCGGCCGCCGTGGCTTGGTCCTGACCAAGCTCGGCACGCTCGCGAAGGTCGTCGGCGGGACCGCTGCAGGCGTGATCCTCCAGCCCGACGGCAAGAGAGCAAGGGTCGTCCCAAGCGCTAGCGCCGACAAGCCGCCCCTTTAGACTCGCTCCGTGAGCTCCGGGGGCAGGACCTACGAGGCGGCGGGCGTCTCGCTTGCCGCCGCGGAGGAGGTGGTCGGCCGGCTGCGCGCGGCGGTCGAGTCGACCGGAGCCGAAGGATTCGGCGCGTTCGCGGGGCTGTATCCGCTCGACGGGCAGCGCTTCCTCGCGGCGACCACGGACGGCGTCGGCTCCAAGCTCGTGCTCTCGCGGCGGGCGGGCCGGCTGCACGACGCGGGCCGCGACCTGGCCGCCCATTGCATCGACGACGTGCTCACCACCGGCGCCGAGCCGCTCTTCCTGCTCGACTACGTCGCCGCCCACGAGCTCGACCTCGAGCAGGTGGCCGAGCTGGTCGAAGGCGCGGCCGAGGTCTGCCGCGAGGCCGGCTGCGCGCTGATCGGCGGCGAGACGGCCGAGCTGCCGGGCGTCTACCGCGAGCAGGAGCTCGACTTCGCCGGCACCTGCGTCGGGATCGTCGACCGCGCCGACCTGATCGACGGCTCCCGCTGCGAGCCCGGTGACGTCGTGCTCGGCCTCCCCTCCTCCGGCCTCCACACCAACGGCTTCTCGCTCGTGCGCGCGCTCGTCGGCGAGGACGACTTCGACGCCGATCTGCTGCTCGCGCCGCACCGGCTGTACCTGGACGAGGTGCGCGCGCTCCGCGAACGGGCCGACGTGAAGGCGCTCGCGCACGTGACCGGCGGCGGGATCCTCGGCAACCTCCCGCGCGTGCTGCCGGAGGGCGTCGGCGTCGAGCTCGACTGGGATTCCTGGGAGCGCCCGCCGGTCTACGCGTGGCTGGACGAGAAGGGTGTCGCCGAGGAGGAGCAGCGGCGCGTCTTCAACGTCGGGATCGGGATGTGCGCGGTCGTGCCGGCCTCCGACGCCGGGGCCGGAACCGTGATCGGGCGGCTCGTGTGATCGGCGTCCTGGTCAGCGGCGAGGGCACGAACCTGCAGGCGCTGATCGACGAGGGCCTGCCGATCGTCGCGGTCGCCAGCAACCAGGCGGGCGCGCGGGCGCTCGAGCGCGCACAGGCGGCCGGGATCGCAACAGCCGCCTTCGAGCTCGACAACTACGCGGACCGTGAGGCGCGCGACGCGGCGATGGCCGACTGGCTCGTCGAGCACGGCGTCGACCTCGTCGTCTGCGCCGGGTACATGCACCTGCTGCGCCGCTGCTTCCTCGAGCGCTTCCCGGGCAAGATCGTCAACACGCACTCGGCGCCGCTGCCCGCGTTTCCCGGCCCGCACCCGATCCACGACGTGCTCGCGGCCGGCGTGCCCGAGACCGCGGCCACCGTGCACTACGTCGACGGCGGGGTCGACACCGGCCCCGTGATCGCCGCCGAGCGCGTGCCGGTGCTGCCCGACGACGACGCGGAGACGCTCAAGGCCCGCGTCCAGGCCGTCGAGCACCAGCTCCTGCCCCAGGTCGTCCGCGGATTGATCTCGTGATCCGCCGCGCGCTGATCTCCGTGTACGACAAGCAGGGCCTCGAGCCGTTCGCGCGCGGGCTGGCGGAGCTCGACGTCGAGCTCGTCGCGAGCGGCGGCACGGCCACGTTCCTGCAGAAGGTCGGGATCCCGGTGACCCCGGTCGAGGACCTGACCGAGGTGCCCGAGCTGCTCGGCGGCCGCGTCAAGACGCTCCACCCGCGCATCCACGCGGCGATCCTCGCGCGGCGCAACCAGGCCGACAACGACGCGCTGGACGAGCACGGGATCGAGCCGTTCGACCTCGTCTGCGTCAACCTCTACCCCTTCGAGGAGGTCACCTCGCGGCGTGCGGTCGGCGAGCAGGACGCGGTCGAGATGATCGACATCGGCGGCCCGGCGATGCTGCGCGCGGCCGCGAAGAACTTCGCCCACGTCGCCCCCGTGCCGAGCCCCGAGCGCTACGACGAAGTGCTCGAGGAGGTGCGCGAGCGCGGCGACCTGCTGCTCGAGACGCGACGACGCCTCGCGGGCGAGACCTTCGCCATGACCGCCGCCTACGAGGCCGCGATCGCGAACTGGTTCTCCGACCCGGAGGCCTTTCCAGCCGCCCTGCTGTCCGGCTTCACGAAGGAGCTCGAGCTCGCGTACGGCGAGAATCCGCACCAGCGGGCCGCCTACTACTCGGAGCGCGGGGCGCGGCGGCACCTGCTCTCGCGGGTCGAGCAGGTGCACGGGCGCGAGCTCTCGTTCAACAACCTGAACGACCTCTCGGCGGCGCGGCTGGTCGCGCGGGAGTTCGAGCTGCCGGCCTGCGTGATCGTCAAGCACGCGAACCCGTGCGGCGTCGCCATCGCGGGCTCGATCGAGCAGGCCTACGAGCGGGCGCTCGCGGCCGACCCGGTCTCCGCGTACGGCGGCGTGGTCGTGCTCAACCGGCCGGTCAGCGAGCCCCTCGGCGAGAAGCTGGCCGAGCAGTTCGTGGAGGTGCTGTTCGCGCCCGGCTTCGACGAGTCGGCGCTCGAGCTGCTGACGCAGAAGCCGGCGACGCGGATCCTCGAGGACCGGGAGCGCCGGCGCGACAATCCCGGCGAGCGCGACCTGAAGCGCGTGCTCGGCGGGCTGCTGGTGCAGGAACGCGACTCCGACATCGAGGACCGCGAGGGCATGGAGGTCGTCTGCGGCTCGCCGAGCGAGATGGCCTGGGGCGACCTACTCTTCGCCTGGAGGGTCTGCAAGCACGTCACCTCGAACGCGATCGTGCTCGCGCACGACCTGCAGACGATCGGGATCGGCGCCGGCCAGATGAGCCGCGTCGACTCGGTGCGGATCGCGCTCGACAAGGCCCGCGAGCACGGGCACCCGACCGCCGGCGCGGTGATGGCCTCGGACGCATTCTTCCCGTTCGCGGACGGCCCGCAGCTCGCGCTGGCCGCGGGCGTGACAGGCGTGATCCAGCCGGGCGGCTCGAAGCGCGACGGCGAGGTGATCGAAGCGGTCGAGCGGGCCGGCGCGACGATGATCTTCACGCACCGCCGGCATTTCCGGCATTGATGGACGTCGAGCTGCGGAACCGCATCTACGCGTGGTTCGTCGAGCACGGCCGTCCGCCCTCGATGGAAGAGGCCGGCGCCGACGAGGCCACCCTGCGCCGCCTGCACGACGCGCACGCGCTGGTGCTCGAGCCCGACCGCCCGGAGATCCGGATGCTGAACCCGTTCTCGGCCGTGCCGACGGCCTACCGCGTCGAGGCCGGGGGCCGCTCGTGGTACGGCAACTGCGTCTGGGACGCCTTCGGGATCCCGGCGGCGCTCGGGGTCGACGGCCACGTCTCGGCGACGTGCCTCGACTGCGGCGAGCCGCTTGAGGTCGACGTGGTCGACGGAAGGCCCGAGCCGGCCGACCTGGTCGCGCACATCCTCCTGCCGGCCCCGCGTTGGTGGGACGACATCGTCTTCACCTGAAGCACGATGAACCTCTTCCGGTCGGAGGAGCACACAGCGAACTGGCTGGCGGCGAACGACTACGAACCGGGAGCGACCATGCCGCTGCGGCAGCTCGGCGAGCTGGCGGTGGCGTGGTGGGCCGATCGCCTGGATCCCGACTGGCGCCCGCACACGCGCGAGCAGAACCAGTCGATTCTCGAGCGGGTCGGTCTCACCGGTCGCTTCTGGCGGCTGCCGTGATCAGCGCCGCGTGACGACGATGTCGAGGTGGCCGGTCAGACCGCTGAGGTCGAGCGTCTCCGGGCCCGCGAAGGTGTACCACGGCGTGCCGTTGACGGTGACGGCCGCGATGCGCTGACCGTCCGGCAGTCGCAGCCGGAGCCGCAGCGGCCCGACGAAGCCGGTGGGCACGTCGAGCTGGACGTGCACCGCGTCGGCGGCCGAGTCGATCGAGTACGTGAGCGGCCCGAAGCTCGTCTGCAGCCCGCGCACGGCGATCTGCTTGCCCTGGTCGAGCCAGGCCCGCGGCGTCGAGTACGCGAGCTCGAGGCCCTGCGGCTGGCCGGTCGAGTCGGTGGTCTCGTGGACGAGCGCCAGCCGCAGCGACTCGAGGAAGAAGGCGTTGTTGGCGCTGTTCGGCGGCCGGTGCATCGTGCGGAAATACCGACCCTTGACCGGCCCGACCGTCGAGCCCTCGCCGGAGACGAAGGTGTTCTGCGTCATCCCCGCAGCGAGCTTGCCGTAGAGGCTGAGCAGGAGCTGCTCGGGCTGGTCGTTGTCGGCGAGGAAGCGCGCGACGTTCGTGCCGTAGACGTCGTCTGTGCCCGGTCTCTGGTAGCCCGGGTTCGTGACCCCGGTGTGCGGCGCGAAGCGGACGAGCCCAAGGAAGCGGCCGCCATGGTCGAGCAGGTAGCGGAGGATCGCCGAAGCCTCGGCGCTGCCCGGCCGGAAGAAGCCCGACGCGAGCGCGTAGGGCATGACGAGGTTCCAGTACGCGCCGCGCTTGGTCGCGGTCAGCTTGTCGTAGGGCTGCTCGAGCCCGTCGACGAGCGCGACCGGGACGAACAGCGAGCTGTCGGGCAGGTACTGCTCGCTCGAGCTGACCGCGGCGCGTAGCGAGGCTTGCAGGCGGGCGGCGACGTCGGCCGCCTCGGCCGCGAGCCCGGGGTAGCCGGTCTGCTGCCAGACGGGAACCATCGACCAGAGCCCCTGCAGCGCGAGCGCCTGCGCGTGCAGGCCGTAGATCGGCTCGGCGATGTCGGAGCCGTAGCGCTCCCGCCGCAGCAGGCCGTGCGGGTCGGCGGCGATCTGCTGCGCAAACGCCTCGATCGTGCGCCGGAGGGCGGGCGTGACCTTGCGCACGTAGGCCTCGTCGCGGAAGCGCCGGAAGTAGTCCGCCGAGACGGTCATTCGCTCGCCTGTCGCACGGTTGGGGAAGTAGGTCGGCGCGTGACCGGCGGCCTTGAGGATCGTCCGCTCGATCCCGTTGTAGCCGTACGCGCCCATCACCTCGGCCACGTCCATCAGCTCCCACGAAAAGCGGCCGTACGAGTTGCCCAGGCTGTAGCGCCAGGAGAGCAGCATGTTCTGGATCAGCAGGTTTCGCTCGGCGTCGTAGACGCGCTGCTCGGGGACGACGAGCTGGGCGTTGCTCGCGAGCCGCTTCGCCCAGTACGCCGAGAGCGAGTGCCGGGCATGCAGGTAGCTCTTGCGGCCGAGGACGAATCGCCGCGTGGGCCTGGCCCCGTCGAGCCAGGCGACGTAGATGGTGCGCCGGCGGTGGAGAACGTACTCGAGGCCGCGTGCGTCGAAGCGGGCGCCGCTGCTGAAGAGCACCCTGGCGCGCGTGCCCTGGCGCAGCTGCGTCCCGACACGCTTCAGATGGACCGATGGGGTGAAGCGGACGACCGCGGTGCGGACCTTCGCCTTGGCCGGGTCGACGATCAGCCGCACGAAGCTGACCAGGGCCCGTGTCTGCGGGATCCGCGCCGCAAACGACTCCTGTCGGTAGCGGACACCCTTCGAGTCGACGTACGAGGTCTCGAGGATCGGCAGGTAGCCGTCCGCGAGGCGCGGAGTCGACAAGCGCGACAGGCAAGTTCCGTAGCGCTCACGTGCACGACGCCCGACCGAGACTGTCAGGCTCGGTCCGTCGGCGAGCTGCGAGACGATCTGGCTCCCGTCGGCGACGTGAAGCTGCACCTGACCCGCGCCGCCGTTCCCGCGCGGCTGCCCGAAGGCGAGGTAGTAGACGCCGGAGTCGGTGAGGCGACGCGGGGTCAGGCCGGCGGGCCGGCCGACGCCCAGCAGCGGGTGGAGGTAGCGATGGATCCCGGCGTAAGTCGGGCCGTCGGACGAGCCAAGGACCTCGTTCCCCCAGACGTCCTTGCTGCTGGCGAGCGCGCCGAGGACGGCGTCGTTGTAGGCCGAGTCGGTGTGGAGCGGCGTGCAGCTGGGCGGGGCCGGGCTCGTGCGAGCCGTCACCACGCCGGACGCGGCAGCGAGCAGGAGGACGATCGCGAGCAGCCCCGGCCGCGCGCAGGCGGAGGCGCGGGTCATCGACCGCACGTCGAGATCGGCGCCGGCTGAGGGCGTGCCACGCACGAATCTTGTCGGAAAGCCCAGACGGCTCGCTGCCTGGACCTGCGCGGCCGCGCGTTGTGCCGAAATCGCGCCGGCGTTACCCTTGGCGAGAGGCCCGGCACGACCCGCAGGCGGGCTACGGAATAGCCCTTCGCCGAGCCTCGTTCAACGACCGCAACGACCCAAGGAGGAAGATTTGAGCCCCGCCGCCGACCGCCGCTGGCTGATTCTCGCGATCGTCGGCGCCGCGTTCTTCATGACCGTGCTCGACGTCGCGATCGTGAACGTCGCGATCCCGTCGATCCAGATCGACCTCGACATCCCCGAGAAGACGGTGCAGTGGGTGATCACCGCCTACGCGATCACCTTCGGCGGCTTCCTCCTGCTCGGCGGCCGGATGGCCGACCTGCTCGGGCGCCGCCTGATCTTCATCGTCGGGCTCGTCATCTTCACGCTCGCCTCGCTGGCCTGCGGCCTCGCCAACAGCGCGAACGTCCTGATCGGCGCGCGCGCGGTGCAGGGTCTCGGCGCGGCGATCATCTCGCCGGCCGCCCTCTCGATCGTGACGACGACCTTCAAGGAGGGCGCCGAGCGAAACAAGGCCCTCGGCATCTGGGGCGCGCTCGGCGGCTCGGGCGCGGCCGCGGGCGTGCTCTTCGGCGGGATCCTGACCAGGTACCTCGGCTGGGAGTGGATCTTCTTCGTCAACGTGCCCGTCGGCGCGCTGGTGCTGTTCCTGACGCTGCGCTTCGTCCCGGAGAGCACGGGCGAGCTGGGCCACCGCCGCTTCGATGCGGCCGGCGCGATCACGATCACGAGCAGCCTCGCGATCTTCGTCTACGCGATCTCGAAGGCCCCCGACGACGGCTGGAGCTCGGCACGGACAATCCTGCTGCTGCTCGCATCCGCAGCGCTGGCAGGGATCTCGATCCTGATCGAGTCGCGCTCCAGGTCTCCGCTGGTACCGCTCTCGATTTTCAAGCTCCGCTCGCTGCTCGGCGCGAACGTGGTCGGCTTCCTGCTCGGGGCGGTGATCTTCGCCAACTTCTTCGTCCTGACCCTGTACGTGCAGCAGGTGCTCGGCTGGTCCGCGCTCCAGACCGGCGTCGCCTTCCTCGCGACGGCGGGGACCGTCGTGATCTGGGCCGGCGTCGCACAGGCGCTCGCCACGCGCTACGGGCCGATGCCGGTGATCGTGATCGGGATGCTCGTGCTCGCGGCCTCGCTGCTCTGGTACACGCAGATCCCCGTGGACGGGCACTTCTGGCCCGACCTGCTGCCGGCCTACCTCACCTTCGCGCTGGGGCTCGCCTTCGGCTTCGTCCCCGTCACGATCGCGGCGTTGGCGCAGGTCTCGCCACAGGAAGCGGGCCTCGCGTCGGGGCTGATCAACACGAACCAGCAGATCGGCGGCGCGATCGGCGTCGCCGTCGCCTCGACGATCTTCACCTCGCACGCGAAGACGCTGCTGAAGACGGGCCACTCGCCGGCGGAGGCCTTCACCTCCGGCTACCAGCTGGCCTTCTGGGCCCTCGTCGCGATCTCGCTGGCCGGCGCCGTCGCCGCGTTCGTGCTCCTGCGCGGGACCGAAGCTCCCGTCGCGGAGGGCGAGACGGCGACCGTCGCGAGCTAGCGATTACGCTTGACGGCGATGGCGCGCGAGTATCCGACGCTGCTCGAGCTGGTCGGCAACACCCCGCTCGTTCGGCTCCAGAACGTCGTTCCGGAAGGCGCGGCGACCGTCCTCGCCAAGCTCGAGTTCCTCAACCCGGGCGGCTCGATCAAGGACCGGATCGCGATCACGATGATCGACGCGGCCGACCGTGAAGGGAAGCTGAAGCCCGGCGGCACGATCGTCGAGCCGACCTCCGGGAACACCGGCACGGGCCTCGCGATCGTCGCGGCGCTGCGCGGCTACCGCTGCATCTTCACCATGCCCGACAAGATGAGCCGCGAGAAGATCTCGCTGCTCAAGGCCTTCGGCGCCGAGGTGATCGTCTGCCCGTACGCCGTCGCGCCCGAGTCGCCGGAGAGCTACTACTCCGTCTCCGACCGGCTCGCCGAGGAGATTCCCGGCGCCTACAAGCCCGACCAGTACCGCAACGAGGGCAACCCGCGCTCGCACTACGAGACGACCGGGCCCGAGATCTGGGAGCAGACCGGCGGCGAGCTCGACGCGCTCGTGATCGCGGTCGGCACCGGCGGCACGATCACGGGCACGGCGCGCTACCTGAAGGAGCAGAGCCCCGGCCTCTTGATCGTGGGCGCCGACCCCGAGGGCTCGATCTACACCTCGGGCCCCGAGAAGCAGCACCCGTACCTCGTCGAGGGAATCGGCGAGGACTTCTACCCGGAGACGTTCGACCCGTCCGTCGTCGACCGCTGGGTGACTGTGGGCGACCGCGAGTCGTTCCTGACCGCGCGCCGGCTGGCCCGCGAGGAGGGCCTGCTCGTCGGCGGCTCGGGCGGTACCGCGGCCTGGGCGGCGGTCGAGATCGCGAAGGAGCTCGGCCCCGGCAAGACCGTGGTCACGCTCTTCCCCGACGGCGGCCGCGCCTACCTGTCGAAGTTCTACGACGACAACTACCTGATCGAGCTCGGCTTCCTCGACCGCGGCGAGCCGACGCCGAAGGTGCGCGAGGTGCTGCAGTTCAAGCAGCAGAACGGGCACGCGCCCGAGCTGATCACGATCGAGTCGCACCAGAAGGTGGGAGCCGCGATCGACCTGATGCAGCAGTACTCGATCTCGCAGCTGCCGGTGATGCGGCACGACTCGGCCGGCTCGCTTGCGGACGTGGTCGGCTCGTTGCAGGAGCGCGGCCTGCTCGACCTGGTCTTCCGCAACCCGGACGCGCTCAACGAGGAGGTCGCCGCCGCGATGCAGCCGCCGCTGGCGGCCGTCGAGGCGGACGAGTCGCTGGACGAGGTCTTTTCCGCGCTGAGCGGCGGCAGCCAGGCGGTCGTCGTGGCCACGCGCGGCAAGCCGACCGGCATGCTGACCCGCTCCGACCTGCTCGAGTACCTGGCCCGCAAGTGACCGAGCGGCTTGAGCAGCTGCTCCGCGAAGCGTTTCCGGGCGACGAGGTTGCGGTCGAGGACCGCACCGGCGGGGGCGACCACTTCCAGGTGATGCTTACGAGCCCGCGCTTCGACGGCCTCTCGCTCGTCGAGCAGCACCGCCTCGTCTACGACGCGCTCGCCGGGCCGCTCGCCGATGGCACCATTCACGAACTGAGGATCACGACGAAAGGGACACCGTGAAGGACCGGATCAAGGAGATCATCGAGACCGAGGACGTGGCGCTCTTCATGAAGGGCACGCCGCAGTTCGTCATGTGCGGGAACTCACAGCGGGCGCTGGACGCGCTTCGCCGGGCGGGTGCGCCCGTGACCGCGGTCGACATCCTGCCCGACCCGCAGATCCGCCAGGACCTCTCGGCGCTCTCCGGCTGGCCGACGATCCCGCAGGTCTTCGTGCGCGGCGAGCTGATCGGCGGGGCGGACATCGTCGAGGAGCTCGAGGCCTCCGGCGAGCTGGAGCGGACGCTGCGCGAGAAGCTCGGGGACGAGTACCGCGGCGCCGGAGAAGAGCGCCTCGTAGCCGTCGGCTGAGGGGCCGGAGCCGGGCTACTGGCCCGGCTTGATCACCATGTCGAAGACGAGCAGGATCAGGATCGCGGCCTCGATCCGCGACACCGTCCAGCGCGCGATTCTAGCCAGCCGCCCCGCCAGCGTCCGCAACTAGAATCGAGCCCGTGGACTTCGAGACGCGCGCGATCCACGACGGGCAGGAGCCGGATCCGGCCACCGGCTCGATCACGGTCCCGATCTACCAGACGTCGACCTTCGTGCAGGAGGCGGTCGGCGAACACAAGGGCTACGACTACGCGCGGGTCTCGAACCCGACGCGGACGGCGCTGCAGCTCTGCCTCGCCTCGCTCGAGGGCGCCGAGCACGGCGCTGCCTTCTCCTCGGGCCTGGGCGCGACCACCACGCTGATGCACCTGCTCAACCCGGGCGATCGCGTGGTGGCCGTGGCCGACGTCTACGGCGGCGTCTACCGGATGTTCTCGCAGGTCTACGAGCCGAAGGGCTACCTCTTCGACTGGGTGCCCGCCGACGAGGTCAACACGAACCTGGGCGCGCACCTCGACGAGCGGACCCGCATGGTCTGGCTCGAGACGCCGACCAACCCGCTGCTGAACATCGTCGACATCCGCGCCGCGGCCGAGGCGGCCCACGCGGCCGGCGCGCTGGTCGTGGTCGACAACACCTTCGCCTCGCCGTACCTGCAGCAACCACTCTCGCTCGGCGCGGACGTCGTCGTGCACTCGACGACCAAGTACCTCGGCGGGCACTCCGACCTGATCGGCGGCTTCGTCGCCACGAACGACCACACCGTCGCCGAGCGCGTGCTCTTCCTGCAGAAGTCGCTCGGCGCCGTGCCCGGCCCGTTCGACTCGTGGCTCGTCCTGCGCGGGCTGAAGACGCTCGCCGTGCGGATGCGCGAGCACTGCCGCAACGCAGAGGTCGTCGCGAGCTTCCTCGACCGGCACCCGAAGGTCGAGCAGGTGCTCTACCCAGGCCTGCCCACGCATCCCGGCCACACCATCGCCGCGCACCAGATGCGCGACTTCGGCGGGATGGTCTCGTTCCTGGCCGAGTCCGAGGAGGAAGCGGTCGCGATCTGCGCGCGCACGAGGATCTTCCAGCTGGCCGAGAGCCTCGGCGGCGTCGAGAGCCTGATCGAGCACCCGGCCCGGATGACGCACGCCTCGACCGCGGATGCGCCGTTCGCGGCCCCGCGCAACCTCGTGCGACTGTCGGTCGGGCTCGAGTCGGCGGAGGACCTGATCGCCGACCTCGAAGCGGCGCTGGTCCGCTCGACGGCGACCGCCGGCACGTAAAGCTCGCGCCGCTCGTCGCACGCACGCTGCTACCGCGAGTGTGTTGCGGAATGTAGGCGGCGTCGTAGGATCAAGCGGTGCCGTCGTTGAAGCCCGAGCCGCTCGACCTGTGCCACCTCGGCCGCGAGCGGGTGATCGGCTCGTACCTGCTCGAGACCGAGGACGGGCTCGCGCTCCAGGACTGCGGCCCCACTACCTGCGTGCCCGAGCTGAAGGCCCGACTCGGGGAGCGCGGCCTCGAGCTCGGCGACGTGCGTCACCTCCTGCTGTCGCACATCCACCTCGACCACGCTGGCGCCGCGGGCGTGCTCGTGCGCGAGCATCCGGGCCTGCAGGTGCACGTCTCCGAGATCGGCGCGCCGCACCTCGTCGACCCAAGCCGGCTCGAGCGCAGCGCGCGGCGGCTGTACGGCGAAGACTTCGACCGGCTCTGGGGCGAGCTCGCTCCCGTGCCGAGCGAGAACCTCCACGTCGTCGGCGACCAGACGCTCGGCCTGGTGACCTTCCCGACCCCCGGCCACGCACGCCACCACGTCTGCTACCTCGACGGCGAGGGCACCCTCTACGCCGGCGACGCGTCAGGCGTGCGGATCCGGCCGAGCGAGTTCGTGCTGCCGCCGACGCCGCCGCCCGAGGTCGACCTCGAGGCCTGGGAGCGCACGCTCGACGACCTCGAACGGCGCGGGCCCAAGCGGCTGGCGCTGATCCACTTCGGCGTCTTCGAGGACGTCGAGCGCCACCTCGAGGAGCTGCGCCGCCGCCTGCGTGAGTGGGCCGAGCGCGTCCGTGCGGGCGCGACCGAGGAACAGTTTGCTGCCGAGGCGGCTGCCGAGCTCAGCGGCGACCGGGCCGCCTACGAGCAGGCGATGCCGTTCTGGCAGTCCTACGCCGGCCTGAAGCGCTACTGGGAAAAACGTGCGGCATAGCCTTCGTGTGCTGCGGGAGCGGCAGTTCCGCCTGCTCTTCGGCGCACGCACGATCTCGTTCGTCGGCGGCTCGTTCGCGAACGTCGCGCTCGCCTTCGCCGTGCTGGAGCTGACCGGCTCCAAGGCCGACCTCGGCTACGTGCTCGCGGCGCGGACGGTGCCGATGGTCGTCTTCCTGCTCGTGGGCGGGATCTGGGCTGACCGCCTGCCGCGCCACCACGTGATGGTGGCCTCGAACCTGCTCTCCGGCGCGAGCCAGGCGGCGATCGCGGGGCTGCTCTTCTTCGGAGACGCGCAGATCTGGCAGCTGGCGGCGCTCGCGGCGGTGAACGGGGCGAGCAGCGCCTTCTTCTTCCCGGCCTCCTCCGGGATCATCCCGCAGACCGTGCCCGAGTCCCTGCTCCAGGAGGCGAACGCGGTCCTGCGCCTGGGTCGCAACAGCTCGGTCATCTTCGGCAGCGCGCTCGCGGGCCTCGTGATCGCGGCGACCAGCCCGGCGACGGGGATCGCGGTCGATGCGGCGAGCTTCCTCGTCGCGGCCTGGCTGACCGCGAGGATGCGGCTGCCCTCGAGCCTGCGCATGGAGTCCTCGAACTTCCTGGCCGACCTCGCGCTCGGCTGGCGCGAGTTCTCGTCACGCGCCTGGCTGTGGTCGATCGTTCTGCAGTTCTCGGTCGTGAACGCCGTCGAGCAGGGCTCGCAGAGCGTACTCGGGCCGGCGGTCGCCAAGGACCACTACCACGGCGCGGCCGGCTGGGGCCTGATCGCGGCTGCCGAGGCGGTCGGGCTGCTGATCGGCGGGCTGATGATGCTGCGCGCCCGGCCGAGGCGGATGCTGCTCGTGGCGACGCTCGGGATGGTGCTGACGGTGCCGTTGCTGTTCGGGCTGGCGGTCCCGCTGCCGCTGGTCTCGGTACTCATGCTCGCCTTCGCGGCCGGCCTCGGGATCGAGACCTTCGGCGTGCTCTGGGACACGACCATGCAGCAGGAGATCCCGCAGGACCGGCTCTCGCGCGTCTACTCCTACGACGCGCTCGGCTCCTTCGCGCTGATCCCGCTCGGGCTCGCCGTCGCCGGGCCCCTCGCGGAAGCGGTCGGCACACGCGCGACGCTGATCGCCGCGGGGCTGTTCAGCCTCGGGGCGACCCTCTCCGTGCTCGTCGTCCGCGAGGTGCGGGAGCTGCGCCGCCGCGAGCCGATCGACCTGCGCGAGCCCACGCTCGAGGTCGTCGCCTGATCCACCCCGCCGAGCTGGGGGAGCTCGAGGCGTTCCGCGACCTCTACGCCGCGGCGCCGCCCGAGCTCGGCGCCCGTGCGCAGGAGATCGGCGGCGCGCTCTGCATCCGGCTGGAGCCCCTCTCGACGGTGACGATGTTCAACCGGGTGCTCGGCCTCGGCCTCGAGGCGCCCGCGACCGACGAGCAGCTCGACGAGGCGCTCGGGTTCCTGCAGGGGGCGCAGGCCTACGTGACCGTCGCGCCCGAGGCCGAGCCACGGGATCTCGGCGAGCGGCTCGCGGCGCGGGGGCTCCCGCGCGACCGCGGCTGGGCGAAGTTCGTCCGCACGACCGCCGACCCGCCGCGCGCGGGCACCCCGCTGCGTGTCGAGCGGGACGACTCGGGCGAGGCCTTCGCCGAGGCCGCGCAATGCGGCTTCGAGGTGCCGCGGCTCTTCCGCGACTGGCTCTCCCGGCTCGCCGGACGCGACGGCTGGCAGTGCTTCGTCGGCTATGACGGCGAGGCCGCAGCCGCGGCGGGCGCGCTCTTCATCGCGGGCAAGGTCGGCTGGACGGGGATCGGCGCGACCGTCCCGGAGCAGCGCGGCAAAGGCGGCCAGAGCGCCCTGCTCGCAGCCCGCATCCGGGCCGCTGCGGAGGCCGGTTGCGAGGTCGTCGTGACCGAGACGGGCGAGCCGATCGACGGGCACCCGAACGGCTCCTACCGGAACATCGTCCGGGCCGGCTTCGAGCCGGTGTACGTGCGGGCGAACTACCTCGCGGCGATCGCGGACTCGTAGGCCCGAACGTAGTCGGCGACCATTCGCTCGGGCGCGAACCGCTCCTCGGCGTAGCGCCGGGCCTCGCGCGGGTCGATCTCGTCCGCGCGCGGCAGCGCGTCGGGGATCTGCCGCCAGGAGTCGACCACGAGCCCCCCGCGGCCGTCCTCCTCGATCACCTCGGGGACGGCGCCGTGCCGCGTCGCGATCACGGGCGTCCCGCATGCCATCGACTCGATCATCACCAGGCCGAACGGCTCCTCCCACTCGATCGGGAAGAGCGTCGCGCGCGCGTTCTGCAGCAGCTCGACCTTCGTGCCGTGGTTGACCTCCCCGAGGTACTCGATCCCGTTGCCGAGGTGCGGCTCGACGAACTCCGCGAAGTACTCCTGCTCCTTCCGCTCCCGCACCTTGCCTGCGAGCTTGAGCGGGAGGCCGAGCTCCATCGCCACCGCGATCGCGCGGTGGGCGCCCTTCTCGTGGTTCATGCGGCCGAGGAAGAGCAGGTACTCGCCCTTGTGCGGGTGGCAGGGGTAGTGCTCGAGATCGAGCGCGTTCGGGATGTTCGCGATCCAGTTTAGGTCCGGCCGCGTCCGGCGCTGGTTGAGCGAGAGCGAGATCAGGCCGACCTGCGGCGCGACCTGCCGGATCGACTCGTAGACCTCGCCCGGCTCGCCGTCGAGCGGGCCGTGGACGGTGTGCACGACCGGCGTCTCGACCAGCCCGCCGAGCACGGCGCCGACATGCCCGGTGTGGTCGTTGATCACGTCGAAGTCGCCGGCCCGCTCGTAGGCCGCGAGTGCGTGCCGCAGGTCGGGCAGCGAGCGGCCGATCTGCTCGCTCGGCGCGTGCTCGAAGACCCAGGCAAGCTTCGCCCTGGTACGCGAGTCGCCCGAAGCGAAGAGCGTCACGTCGTGCCCCTCCTTTGCCAGCCCGTCGGCGAGCAGCGAGACGATCCACTCGATCCCGCCGTAGCCCGTCGGCGGCACCGGGAACCACGGCGGACTGATCACGGCAATCCTCATGCTTCCTCAACGGTGACGTGGCCGTGCTCGACACGGACGTCCCAGGCGCGGTCGAAGGCGCGGATCCCGGTCAGGCGCAGCGAGCGGCCGGCCCACGAGGGCAGCTCCTCGGGCGCGCGCGTGATCAGCTGGCCGCGCCGGCGGTCGGGCTCGAGGCCGAGCAGCACCTGCAGCAGCAGCACGGGCGTCCCGGCCGCCCACGCCTGCGGCCGCGCGGCGGTCGGATACGCGATCGGGAACGGGGTCTCCTCGCGCGGCAGGCCGGCGAACACCTCGGGCAGCTGGTAGCCGAAGAACGAGGCGGCGGTCAGCATCCGCCGCACGATTCGCTGCGCCTCGGGCCAGCGGGCGTGCATGCCGAGCCCGTGCGCGATCAGGGAGTTGTCGTGTGGCCAGACCGTGCCGTTGTGGTACGAGAGCGGGTTGTAGCCCGCGTCGCCGCTCGACATCGTGCGCACGCCCCAGCCCGACCAGAGCTCCGGGCCCATCAGCTGGTCGACGACCGCGTCGACGCGCTCCTTGGGAACGATCCCGCTCCAGAGCAGGTGGCCGATGTTCGAGCAGAGCGAATCGACCTGCCGCTTCTCGCCGTCGAGGGCGAGCACGTAGTAGCCGCCGCGCGCGTCGGTCCAGAAGCGCTCGTTGAAGGCCCGCTTCAGCTCATCCGCTTCGCGCTCGAGGCGCTCGGCGAGCGGCCGGTCGCGCCAGACCTCGCGCGCCAGCTCGGCCGTGCGCAGCTTCGCGTCGTAGACGTAGCCCTGCACCTCGACCGGCACGATCGGCGCGTGCGCGAGCGAGCCGTCCTGGAAGCGCTGCGAGTCGCCGGAGTCCTTCCAGGACTGGTTCTCGAGCCCGCGCGGGGTGCGCCGCTCGTACTCGACGAAGCCGTCACCGTCGCGATCGCCGTACTCGTCGATCCAGCGCAGGGCGGCAAGCGCCGGATCCTTCAGCTCGCGAACGACGGCCGCGTCGTCGGTCCAGCGCCAGACCTCCGAGAGCAGCACGAGGAAGAGCGGCGTCGCGTCGACGGTGCCGTAGTAGGTGCGGAACCACTTCTGCGCCGCCTTGCCGGAGCGCAGCTCGTGGACGATCTTGCCCGGCTCCGCGTCCACGTCCGGGTTGTCGTCGCGCGCCTGCAGCTCGACCAGCACCTCGAGCGCGGTGCGCGCGAGCTCGGGCCCGAAGAGCAGCGTCTGCAGGCACGTGATCAGCGTGTCGCGCCCGAAGACGGTCATGAACCACGGCATCCCGGCCGCGGGCATCCGGCCGGTGCGGCCGGCGCCGCGCATCCGCAGCGAGGCGAGGTCGGAGACCGACTGGAAGAACGAGCGGTCGAGCTGGTCCCAGTCCGCGCGCACCTGCGGCACGCGCAGCTGCCAGGCGGCGAGCGACTCGCGCACCCGCGTGAGCTCCTCGCCGAAGCGCCGCTCGGCCGTGCGCGGCGTGACCGAGTCGCCCTCGATCGAGGCGAGGATGTCGAGCCGCAGCTCCCAGCTCTCGCGCGGCCCCAGCTCGAGCAGGTAGACGACCCTGCGCTCCTCGATCTCGCCGCGCTGGGAGAGGATCACCTGCGTCTTCGCCGAGCCCACGCCGTTGGACTCTTCCAGGACGAACTGGTTGTGCTCCTCCTCGTAGCGAGGCGAGACGGGCTCCGGCAGCGGCTCCGCGCGCGAGGGGTCGCCGAGCGCGAAGTCGTGCTCCTTGACCGAGAGGATGTCCGCGAAGTCGGTCCCGAGCTCGAGCGCGAGCTCGAAGGCAACCGGCTCCATCGCATGGTTCTCGACGATCAGGTGGTCCTGCATGCCGTCGCCGACGAAGCGGTGCCGGATGATCGAGATCGAGTCCTGCGGCAGGCCGCCCGCGAGCGGGTTGCGCAGGAAGAACGCCGCCGAGAAGTACTCGACCACCCCCGACGAGAGGATCAGCGGCGCCGCGCCGTTGATCGTCAGGCAGAGCCGCGAGAGGAAGCGCGTGTCGTCGGCGAACAGGCCCTGCGTCTCGCCGGTGATGTCGCCGCGCTCGTCGCAGATGCAGAAGGTCGAGCCTTCGAGGATCGTGAGGGCCATTTAGGCGTCTCGGTGGATTCGGACGGGCGTCGACTGGGCCAGCGCCTTGATCACGAGCTCGTCGATGTTGACGCGCCGCGGCCGGGTGACCGCGAAGATCACGCACTCCGCGAGGTCGTCGGGCGTGAGCGGCTCGACGTTCGCGTAGACGGCGCTCGCCTGCTCCTCGTCGCCACGGAAGCGGACACGCGAGAAGTTCGACTCGACCAGGCCGGGCTCGATCGTGGTGACGTGGATCGGGCGGCCGAGCAGGTCCTCGCGCAGCGCGTAGGAGAAGCCGTGTACGGCGTACTTCGAGGCGATGTAGACGGCAGCGTTCTCGTACGGCTGGTTTCCCGCGATCGAGCCCATGTTGACGATGTGGCCGCCGTCCCGGATGTGCGGCAGGCAGAGACGCGTCATCCGCATCAACCCGTGCACGTTCGTCTCGAGCACCGTCTCCTCGTCCTCCTCGGTGCTCGCGTCGAAGGGCTCGCGGCCGAGGCTGAGGCCGGCGTTGTTGACGAGGATGTCGAGCCCGCCCAGCGCTGCCATCGCCGCGGAGACGAAGCGCTCGCAGCCGGCCGGGTCGGTCACGTCCAGCTCGAGCGCGATCTCGGTCTCGAGCTCGTCCACGCGGCGGGCGCCGCCGGCGACCTTTGCGCCCGCCTCGGCGAGCGCGCGCGCCGTCGCGGCCCCGATCCCGCTCGAGGCGCCGGTGACGATGGCGGTCTTGCCCTCGAGCGCGGCCACGGCGTCGGACTCTAACGGGCGATCGGGAGCTGGCTCTCGCGCGCGGGCGCGGGCGCGTGCTCGACCTGCAGCGTCGAGTGACCGAGGTTGAAGCGCTCGCGCAGCATCGTCGCCAGCTCGAGCCGGATCGCGTGGCAGTCTGCGCCCGGATCGACGAGCACGTGGGCAGAGACCGACGGGAAGCCGCTGCCGACCGTCCAGACGTGCAGGTCGTGCACGTCCGCCACGTGCGGCACGGCCAGCATCGCCTCACTGATCTGCCCGGGCTCCTGCGGCGAGACCTCGAGCAGGATCCGGGTCGACTCGCGCAGCAGCGAGAGGCTCGACCAGAAGATCAGCCCCGCCACCACGAGGCTCGCGACCGGGTCGGCGCGGTTCCAGCCGGTGGCAAGCACGACCGCTCCCGCGACCGCGGTGCCGACGAAGGCGGCGAGGTCGGTGGTGACGTGGAGGAACGCTCCGCGCATGTTCAAGCTCTCGCGGCTCGGCCGGTGCAGCAGCGCGGCCGCGACGAGGTTGACCACGATCCCGGCCAGGGCGACGACGAGCACGAGCCCGCCGCGAACCTCGGGCGGGTCGACCAGGCGGCCCACGGCCGTGTAGACGATCACGACCCCGACGACGAGCAGGGTGATCCCGTTCACGTGGGCGGCGAGGATCTCGAGTCGGCGGAAGCCGAACGTCCAGCGCCCGCGCGGCGGACGGCCGGCGAGTGAGACGGCGCCGAGCGCTAGCGCGAGCGCGGCGGCATCGGTGAGCATGTGGCCTGCGTCGGCGAGCAGCGCCAGCGAGCCGGCGACGATGCCGAAGACCACCTCACCGACCATCAGGCCGAGGATCAGCCCGAGGGCGATCGCCAGCGGCCGCCGTGCCGACGTGTGAGAGTGCGAGTGGCTCACGTTCCCATTGTGGCTGCCGCGATTCGCTCCGGCGGCGTCGGATGCGTGAACAGCAGCAGGTACACCGGCCGCGGCGGGTCGAGGTCGGCCAGGTTCGCGAGCGCCAGCCGGTGGTGCATCCGCTGCATCGTCTCGGGATCGCGGGTCAGCTCGACGGCGAAGCGGTCGGCCACGCGCTCCCAGCGCCGCGAGAGCCAGGTCTCGAACGGCAGCGCGCCGACCTCCAGCACGAAGAGCACCAGCAGCACGAGCGGCACGATCCGCGGGTCGCCGGGCCCGTCCGAGCCGGCCGCCTCGACGAGGCCGTCCCACGCGAAGACGACTCGCAGGGCGAACACGGCCGCGGCCGCGCCGAGCATCGCGAGCGCCGTCCCGCGTGCCACGTGGCCGAAGCGGCGGTGGCCGAGCTCGTGGGCGACGACCCCGCGCAGCTCGGGCACCGGCGAGTCGCGCAGGAGCGTGTCGTAGAGGACGAGCCGCCTCGTCGGGCCGAGCCCGGAGACGTAGGCGTTGTGCTTGGTCGTCCGGCGGCTCGCGTCGGCGACGAGCGTCCTCCGTACCGGCACGCCGGCCCGCTCCGAGAGGCTGTGCAGGTCGCGTGCGAGCTCCTCGTCCGCGAGTGGCTCGAAGCGGTTGAAGAGGCGCTCGAAGAGCAGCGGCGCGAGCACGCTCAGCAGGAGCGCCAGCGCGGCCGCGCCCAGCGCTGCCGGAACCGGCCACCACGTCGGCCAGATGCGCGCCGACCAGACGAGCGCGGTCAGGCCGAGGCCGGCCAGGGCGGCGCCCAGGGACAGTCCCTTGGCCACGTCCCCGAGCCAGGCTCCGAGCGCCTGCGTCGAGAACCCCCAGCGCCGCTCCCACACCCAGCCGCGCCAGGCCGAGAGCGGCAGCCGGACCAGCGCCGACACGGCGAGCACGAGCACCGTCAGCTCGAACGTCCGCGCCCACCACGGGCCGCCGGTCGCCGCCCAGAGCCAGTCGCCGGGCGGGCCGAAGGCGATCAGCAGGAGCACGGCCAGCTGCAACGCCCAGTCGGCGAACAGCGCCAGGTAGAGCGGCCGGTGATAGTCACGCGCGCGAGAAATCTCGTTCGCGGCAAACGAATCCGAAGCTTTCACGTCGAAGTAGGTGAGCTTAGTGACAACTACACTGCGGCAATGAGCGCGGGACCGGTCGTCGGGCGCCTCTCCATGGAGGATTCCCGCGAGCTGGGCAACCAGTGGCGGGCGCTGCGCCGTGCTGCGACGGCGGTCGCGCTGCTCTCGAGCCCGGCGCTCTTCGTCTGGCTCTTCAAGATGCAAGAGGTCACGCTCGCCTGGGCGATCGTGGCGACGATCCTCTCGGTCGCCGCCTTCCGCGGCCTGCTCGACCTGATCTTCCACCGCTTCATCGAGTGGCCGAGCCTGTTCGGGATCGACAACCCGCGCCTGCGCGAGGAAGACGTCGTCGCGCGCCGGCGGGTCTGGTTCTGGCGCTGGTGGGCGAAGATCGCCTGGTTCGTCCTGCTGATCATCTTCGCCATCTACGTCGTGCGCGTGCTCAAGTACGGGATCGCCGACGCGAGCATCGTCGACACGGCGAAGGACTCCTGGAACTGGCTGACCGCGAAGGCGCACGTGAACGGCCAGACGCTCGGCCTCCTCTTCACGTTCGGCCTCTTCTTCATCTTCAACTTCGGAATCCTGATGGGGCCGATGCTCTTCATGGGCATCTCGCAGATCCGCGGCTTCGAGCCCGGCGACGCCGACTGGGGCGTCCATCTCGACCACGTGCGCGGCCAGAAGGAGGCCAAGGAAGAGGTGCGGCGCGTCGTCAACCTCTGGCAGTCGGGCGAGGCGTTCGAGAAGGCCGGCGGACGGCGCGAGCGCGGCCTGCTCTTCCTCGGCGCGCCCGGTACCGGCAAGACGATGCTCGCCAAGGCGATCGCGACCGGCTTCAACTCGCCGATCGTGACCATCCCCGGCTCCGGCTTCGCGCAGACGTTCATGGGGATGGACGTCGTGATCGTCCGCTACATGGCACGCAAGGCGAAGAAGCTCGCGCGCAAGTGGGGCGGCCAGTGCATCGTCTTCATCGACGAGATCGACGCCGTCGGCATGCGGCGCCAGTCGCTCGGCGGCGCCCAGGGGCTGATGACCCCGCGGCCGCAGAGCTTCCACGACCTCTGCTTCCACGGCCCGAACGGCGCGCTCACCGCGAGCGAGGACCTGGTCCTCGAGTCCCGCGCCTGGCGCGAGCGGCTTTTCGCCGAGCGCAACCCGCACGTCGCGCCACCGACGCCGTTCCTCGGCCGGCTCGCCAACGCCGTCGTCCCGGGGATGTTCGGCGGCCAGGGCGGCGGCGGCCAGCTCGCGCTGAACCAGCTGCTGATCGTGATGGACGGGATCGACAACCCGCCGTTCTTCAAGCGCACGATGACGAACCGCGTGAACACGTTCCTGGACGCGCTCTACATCGTCCCCCGCCGGATCGGCTCGCGGATCTCGCTGCGGCTCCCCCACGCCCGGCCGGTCGGCAACCAGATCTACTTCATCGGCGCGACGAACGTCCCGATGGAGATGCTCGACCCGGCGCTCACGCGCCCCGGCCGGATGGGTCGCCACGTCTGGTTCCGGACGCCGACCAAGCACGACCGGAAGGACATCTTCGAGCTCTACCTGACCAAGGTCTCCCACGACGAGGACCTCGACACCGAGAAGCGCCGCGACGAGCTGGCGCGGGTGACGAACGGCTACTCGCCGGCGATGATCGAGCAGGTCTGCTCGATGGCGCTGACGATCGCCCACCACGACGGCCGGATGGCCTTCAGCTGGCCGGACATCGTCGAGGCGATGACGACCGTCGAGTCGGGCACGGCGATCGGCACCGAGTACGTCCCCGAGGAGACCCGCGCGGTGGCGCTGCACGAGGCCGGCCACGCGGCCGCGGCCCACGTCTACATGAAGGGCGCCGAGTCGACGCGCCTCTCGATCCGCCGCCGCGGCGCGGCCCTAGGCCACCACCAGGCGCGCGAGAAGGAGGAGCGCTTCAGCTCCTGGCGCTCGGAGGAGATGGCGCAGCTGATCTGGGCGCTCGGCGCGATGGCGGCTGAGCGCGTCTTCTACGGCGAGAACTCGACCGGCGTCGGCGGCGACGTCCAGAGCGCGACCGCCCGCGCGGCCTGGATGGTCGGCGCCTGCGGGATGGCGCCCGAGTCGCCGGAGCTGAACGGGCACGGCCGGACGAACGGCACCGCGAGCCGGGCCAAGTCGGCTGGGGCGAAGGTCGACAACGTGATGGAGCGCTTCGAGCAGATCGGCCTGCAGATCATGAACCGCACCGGCAACGGCGGCGCGCTCGGCAGCGACCCGCTCGCCGGCGTGCTCGGCGACCACGACAAGCGCGCGCTCGCCGCGCAGCTGCTCGGCCAGGCCTACGTCACCGCCTACGCCCTGATCTCGCACAACAAGAAGGCAGTCGAGCAGATCGCCGACGCGCTGATCGAGCGCAAGGAGCTGTTCGGGGACGAGCTGGTCGAGATCCTCGAGTCGGCCAAGCTGAAGATCCCTCGCATCGACCTCACCCAGGCGAAGGCATGGCCGGCGGTCTAGGCACCCGCGGGCGCTTCGCGGTGGCCTACCTCTTGCTCGGCGCCGCGGTCGGCGTCGCGGTCGGAGGCCTGATCGTGCTCGTCCAGCGCTCCGGCCCGCAGCCGGGGCCGCCCTGGTCGAGCTGGCAGCCGGCCGCAGGCTCGACCGACTCGCGCGTGCTCGAGATCGCGCAGCACGTCGGCAGCTCCTACAAACTGCCGAGCGGCGACCCGCTCGTCGCCGTGAAGGTCGGCGGCGCGCAGAACGGCAACGACTTCGCCGGCGTCGCGATCGTCAAGAAGGACAACCCGCGGGCGCTCGACCGTTCTTTCGAGCCCGAGAACACCGCCGTCTTCATCCTCTGCGGCGACAACCCGAGCACCTGCGCGATCACGCAGGGCTCGCCGGGGACCGTCCTGCGCCGTGAGGCCCTCGAGCTCGCGCTCTACACGATGGAGTACGCGCGCCCGATCGACAACGTGCTGATCTTCTTCCCGCCGGCGCAGGGAGAGAAGAAGCTGAGCTCGACGCTGTTCTTCAGCCGCGACGACCTTTCCGGGAGCCTCGACCATCCGCTGCGCCGCACGCTGCCGCAGGCGACGCCCCCCGTCCCGGGCAGGATCGCCCCGCGCGAGGAAGAGACGGTGAAGGACCTGACCGCCTCGAGGCTCTACGAGTACCTCGGGATCACGCAGAACGTGATCGTGATCCAGCCGCCCTCGTCGGGCAACAGCGCATAGGAGGGTTTGGCGGAACGATGCACGCCCTCGGGGTGTGCTGATCGTTCCGAGGCAAGGACGCATGGAGTGGTCGTAGCCGGAGGCTACGGGTGCGACTGAGGACGCCGCCTCGGGGCGAGCAGCGCGGCCCGAGGGCCTCGACAGCGTTTCGTCAGACCCTCCTACTCAGGCGAGCGGCAGGAGAAAGGCGCACGGGCGATCTTCGCCCGGGAACGGCGCCTCGCCGAGCTTGGCCACGGAGAACGCGCCTTGCTCGAGCTCGAGCCGTGCGCCCGGCTGCGGCGGAGCGCCGTCGCGCTCGACGAGCAGGTAGCGGGCCGGCGTCGGAACGAACAGCAGGTGCGAGGACGCCGGCGCGGGCGTCTCGACGAGCTTCAGCTTCGTGAACTCGCCGCGCAGGCGCTCGATCTCGTCCTGCAGGCGCCGGTTCTCGCCCTCGAGCCGGTCGAGCTCGGGATTGGGCTCTGGGTCGCGCACGATCTCGACCACCGGCGCAGGGACGGCCTCTAGCTTGACGACGTTGTCCTCATGCCCCCTACCGGCCCGATGACGCCGGTCGATCTCGGCCCAGAGACCGGTGCCGAAGCCGCGCTCGGTGTGGAGCTCGACGCCGTACTGCTCGGCCAGCGCAACGGCCAGCGCGGGCCCGGAGACGTAGCCGCGCTCGACCAGGATCGCGCCCAGCAGCCGGCCGGTCTCGGCCTGCTCCGTGAGGGCAAGCTCGAGCTCGTCCTCCGTCAGCAGCTTCTTCTCGACCAGCAGCTCGCCGAGCGGTCGCCAGATGCTCTCCGCAGACTCCATCGGCCTCTTATCGGCCGGAAGTGCCGTTTTCAGGAGATCTGCGCGAAGGCGGCCGGAGGCTCGGCCTCGCCGCCTGCCAGCGCCGCCACCGCACCAGCGAAGACGTCGCCCTCGCCGAGCGCGTAGACGGGCCGGAAATCGACCGCGCCGTTCAGCTCGATCACGCTGAAGCCGCCAGGCCCGGTCGGCAGCAGGTCGACGCCGACCAGGTCGAGCCCCGAGACCTTCGCCGCCGCCAGCGCGAGCTCGGACGCCACGGGCGGAGGCTCGGCCGGGACGACGCTCGCGCCAAGCGCGACATTGGTCCGCCACTCGCCGGGGGCAGCGATTCGCTTTGCCGCTGCGACGATCCGGCCGGCGGCGACCACCAGGCGCAGGTCGTGGCCAAGCGGCGGGATCAGCTCCTGCGCGACAGCCCCGGTCGCACGGAACCAGAGGCGACACGTCAGGCCCTCGAGCACCGCGCGCAGCTCCGCCGAATCGCGGGCGAGCCGGACGTCCTGGCCCCAGCTGCCGAAGCGCGGCTTGACGACCGCCGGGAAGTCGAGATCGGGCGCCGGCGCGTTCCGCTCGATCAGGATCGTGCGCGGATGCGGCAACCCGGCCCGGCGCAGGACGCGCGCGGTGAGCAGCTTGTCGTGGGCGCGGACGATCGCGTCGGGGCGGTTGAGCACGCGGATGCCGGCTTCCTCGAGCTGCTCCAGCGCCCAGAGGCCGTCCTCGACACCGTCAAGGGACTGGCGAACGTCGAGGCGGGCGAGCGCGACGTCGCCACGGCCGAGCGTCAGCAACGCCTCGCGCGGCGCCAGCAACTCGCCCGGGACGCCGTTCCAGCCGCCCGCGGCAAGCGCGAGATTGGTGGGGCTCGAGCTGTGGGCGACGACGGCGAAACGCATCCAGCGACAACTTTGCGCCGTAATCCTGAACGGTGGGCTGCAATTCGGTGAAGATCTCGTGAGAAAGTTGGTCGGCCAGTTTGTGGCAAAGTGAGCTAATCCGATGAGGAGACGACCACGACTGCTGCTGGCAGGGCTCGGCCTCACCGCGGCCGCCGGCCTGGCGCTCGGCTTCACGCTCACGCGCGGCGGGCCCGAGAACGCCCTCGCGCAGGGGCCGGCCGGGGTGCTGGCGAGCGGCACGCTCAAGACCGTCTCATGGGGCACGAACGGCACCGTCACGATCGAGCGCACGCGGACGGGCAAGGTGATCCTGCGCTTCAGCCGCGACTTCAGAACGCAACGCGCCCCGGCCCTGTACGTCCACATGGGCTCGAGGCGAATGGTCCTGCAGCGCCCGTGGGGCGAGCAGGTCTACGTCCTCTCAGGCGCCGGCCCGGCGGCGCTGCACGCGACCGTGCAGGTCTTCTGCGAAAAGTGCAACAAGGCCTGGGGCGCCGCGCAGCTGCGCCCGACGGCTTGATGGGCGGCTAGGCGATGCTGGCACGTGAGAACGCCGAGGCGGTACTGGGGCTCGAACCGGTGACCTCCTGCCTGTAAGGCGGTCGCAGGGGCCGTAACCGGTTGCGGCTGGCCGTGGATTCGGCTTGCCGAGTCTGCGTGCCGCCTTTGTGCTCAAGAGATTCAGTACGCGGGCCGCCTGCCGTACCGGCTGCCACCGTACGACGCCAGGTCGCCGAGTACCGCGAGGATCACGAAGAACCACTCCCAGCCGGTCACGCCACGACCGCCCGTGTTCCAAAAGATCACATAAAGCAGTGTTGTCAACGGAAGGAAGACGATGCCGAGGATCGGCCAGATGAGCGGACCGAAAGCGCGATCAACCCATGGCGTGAAGATCCACATCAGCAGGACAGCCAATCGGGGCGAGAGTGCTGCGATCACCAGGAAGAGGCATCCCATGCGTTGGATCCTTTCTCCCCCTACCGGAGGTCGAGTGGCGCCGAGTCTCCCACACGGACTCGCTTCGCGTTCACCTCGCCGCGCGGAGCGTTCACAAAAGACGAGAAGGCGCGTGGCCCAGCGGTCCGTGATGAGGTCGACGGTGCTCCTCCCCGGGGCCGAGACGACGCCAGGGAGTCTAAGGCGTCGGGCCGGTGGCGATGGGACTCGCCGCGCTCGAGGATGAGCCACGCGGCCCATGGCGTTCGGGGTTGCCGCTCGACCTCCGGCTGCATTCCTAAGTTGCTCCGCAGCAAACAGCTTCAGGTAGGCACAGAAGCTCGAGCTCGCCTCAGTACAAAGAGGAAGATCGAATAGGGGATTCGCGGATTCAAGCGGCCCGAGGACGTGAGACGGTCCCTGCTTGTGGGGCTCTTAGCGATGCCCCCAAGCAGTGAGGTGACGCATGTTCACCTATGTCGGGCTCTTCAGGGTCGCACCGATCGCCCGGGAGCACCTCGAGAAGACCCCCGAGTACTTCGACAGGATCTACGAGATCGTCGAGGACGAGGGCGGGACCGTCGAGCGCTTCCTCGCAATCATGGGCCCATGGGAGTATCTCGGCATCTTCGAGTATCCCGATCTCGAGACCGCGTTCCGCGTCCTCGGCAAGATCGCAAAGCTCGAGACGTTCGAGACCGAGACGTTCCCTGCGGAGGAGGTCAAGGTCTTCTTCAAGGCGCTCGTCTAACGCCGACCTCTTAACCAAGGGAACAATGGAGGCCGCCCTCGTGGCGGCCTCCATCGTACTCGGCGCCAGCGAGGAGTTGTGTGGGCACCTGCGCGGTGAGAATGTCCCCGAGCACAGCACAGGTCGCCGGCCAAGAGGGGATCTGATTACTGAGCAGCTGCGCCAGAGGGGAGAGGGAACGTGGGACGAGGTTTGATAGCGCTCTTTGCCGGTCTCGTGCTGGTCGCCGGCGTTGCTGCGACAGCGGCTGCGAGTGGTAGTAGCCCGTTGGATCTCCTCCGCGACAAGCCAGCAAAGCATGCGCACCAGCGCTCGAAGCGGACGATCTTCCCCGCGCCCGCTGCGCAGGCCAGGTCGACGCCGACACGGCCCTCTGGAGCTTCGGCCAACAGGGAAGACGACCAGGCCGACGATGAGGGCCAGGACTCGAAGAGCGACACGACGTCTCAGGAACAGGAACCGGCCGAGCACAAGGTGATGCTTTGTCATCACACCGGTTCCTGGAAGCACCCGTTCCACGCGATCAGCGTCGACGAGCACGCTGTCACTGCCCATGCCGCCCACGGAGACACCATCGGAGCGTGCCCTGCAACGCCCGCCACTGCGATGCCTCCTACCAAGCACGGAAAGCAGATTTCGTCGAAGCGCCCCCACCCAGGAAACCGCGGCCGAGAAAGTGCGCACCGCGGTCGCGGGCACGGAAACGGCCGACGCCCGGACAGCGTCGGTCGAAGTCACTCGCGCTGAACCGCTCGTAATCGGCGCACCGGCCGCGGGCGGACAGTAGTCGAGGGAGGAACGCACTCCCAGCTCCGTCTCACCCGAGGGCGGTCAGCACCGCAGTACCGACCGCCCGGTCGCAGTTAAGGCCGAGCGCCGTCGCCGCGCGCACCGCAAATGACCGGTGCGCGCCATACGTTCGCTCGGGGCACGGGGGCGACGACCAGGCCGCTATCGCGCTCGGGGCCCGTTCAGGCTGCGTCCCGTCTCTGTTCTTCGGCGATGTCGGCCAGCAACTCGTCAATCACCTGCGGGATGTCGATCTTCACGAGTCGCCCAAGCAGACCCCGCCGCTCCCAAGGAACAGAACGGACTGCCGAATCCGCGAGCCGCTGCATGCAGGTGGGACAGACCCTTACGTGCCGCTCCGTTCTCACGGTCACCGTTCCGGCGACGTAGCGCCGGATGTCCGCCTCGGTCAGGTGGGCGAACTGCGGCACGATGGTTTCCTTCCGCCCTCCAGTATGACACGCGACGCTGCTCGGTCTGGGACCTCATGCGGCGAGGTCTGGCCCCTTAGAGGTCAGCGGCTAGCGTTTCTAAAAGCGGCTTCAAAAAAGCACTGAGCACGTCTGCAAGCTCAGCCCAATAGGAACCCGCCGTTTCCAGCGGGTTCCTAGATGGGCGGTGCCGGGTTCGAACCAGCGACCTCCTGCTTGTAAGGCAGGCGCTCTCCCAGCTGAGCTAACCGCCCTCGGCTTCCAGGGTGCCAGACTCGAGGTAGCCCTGCGCGGCGGCGTACTCCTCGGCCACGCGCTTCGGGACGCAGAAGGCCCAGGCGTCCTCGACGAGCTCGCGCATTTCCTCCTCGTCGATCGCTTCGAGCCGGACGTGCGCCCAGTGGTAGCGCAGGTCGGATTGGCTCGGCAGCGAGAACTTGTCCGGGTCGGACTCGACAAGCGCGGTGCGCAGCTCCTTCGGGAAGGCGAACCCCATGGTCGCCCCGTCGCGGGAGAGCGCCAGCCAGACAATCCGCCCGATGCGGAACTTCACCTGCCCGCGCACGAGCCCCTCCGAGCTACGGGGAAGCCCGCTCGCAACCGCCCGAACCTCGTCGACGGTGACCACGCTCGCAGGATACGAGCCGCCGCCGCGGCCGACCTGAGCGGCCGCGGCTCGCTGACGCTCTCCGAAGGACGAGAGGCCGGCGAAAGTCGTCATGCCCGCGGAGCGGGCGGACTTTCGTCGGCGATGCCCCCGGCGGGATTCGAACCCGCGCTACAGCCTTGAAAGGGCTGTGACCTAGGCCGCTAGTCGACGGGGGCAGCTTGAGGAGGATAGCCCCCGGCCTCGAGCCGACCTTTCAGCCGCTGGAAGTCGGCCCGCAGCTCCTGCTCGGCGGTGCGCCTGATCATCGGCTCGGCGAGCTTGAACAGCCCTCCAGGCTCCGCTTGCGCGCGCACGTGCAGGACCGTCTTGCCGTCCTCCTCGACCAGCTCGTGGTCGATGCTCAGCGGGATCGCGCCGCTGCGGCCCTCGAGCGCGAAGCGCTGCGGCGGGTCGTATGCCGTCACCTCGAGCTCGTTGTCGATCTCTCGCCCCATCATGCTGCGCTGCTCGCGGACGCGCGCGCCCACGGCGAGCGGGCCGTCCGGCTTCGAGGAGATTGCGCTGGACTGCCACTCGGGCAGCTGGTCGAGATCCGTCAGCGCGGCGAACACCTTCTGCGCCGGGCACGCGATCTCGACCGCGACCTCGATCCGGATCACGGCGGGAGGGTACCCTCGGGGCCTCGGGCCGGTAGCTCAGCTGGTAGAGCAGGGGACTTTTAATCCCAAGGTCGCAGGTTCGATCCCTGCCCGGCCCATCGCGAAATCCTTGTTCGTCGTCGGGCATGGGCAAGACACCACTTCGGCTGCTCACGAGGTCGGCATGGGCACACCGATCCCGGCTGGCGGCCCAACGACTCGATCCCGCCGTCAGGCTGGCCGGGCGCTTCCGTTGAGAACGATCCCGAACCGGCTCGCGTCGGCGTCGTTCTCGTCGCGGGGGACGAACAAGTACTCCGCACCGGCCGGCTCCAGCGTGACGAGCAGACGCGCTTCGTCGCCTCGCACTTTCAGGCCGTGCGGCACGTCCTTGGGAAGCGCGGCGTAGGAGCCGGCATCGACGTCGATTCGCTGATCGCCGACGAATGCGGTGATCGCCCCGTCGAGGACATAGAGGGTCTCGTCTTCGCGAGTATGGGTGTGGATCGGCGGCTCGTCGCCAGAGCGCACGCGCCATTCGACGACCGCCCAGTCGCCGCCGGATTGCTCGCCCGCGAGCTTCAGTTCGGCGGTGGAACCGTGGTCGGAGGTGGTGGTCCGGCCGCTGCCGGGGCCGGTGAGAACGGGTTCGCTCAGAGACATGTGCCTTCCTTTCGGCGTAGTAGGTCAGTCATACGGGGCGCGGCGCCATTCGTCTCAGACCTGGGTACCGGAGAGTGCGAAGGGCTCGTGCGCTAGGCCCATCTGGGCCGTGGACCATCCGGCCTAGCCTCGGCGTCGAGCGGCATCCGCAGCGGCCACGAGTGCTCCGACCGCGTCGAAGAACTCTGCTGTCTGCCCGATGAAGAGGCCATCGGCGATGAGGGCCTGCGCCGCGCCGGAAGCGATGCCCTCTGTCTGTGTAGGTCGGATGATCGAGCAGATCGGGAATGTGCGGCGAAGGAACACCGTCGGCTCGGGCATGATCAGATTGGTTTGCGTCAGCTCACCATCGGCGTTGAGGTCGGGGAAGGAGAGTCCGGTGAGGGAATCGGTCAGTGGCGGGGCGTTCCCAGCTTTGTCCTGCCAGGTCTGGAAGTGCATCGTCTCGGTCGGACCGATGGAGAGCAAGATGCGCAGCACTTCCGGATCAGTGACCCGCTGTGCCAGCCCGGCATAGAGGCTCGTGCCGCCCTGTTCGATAAAGCCGAAGTGGAAGGCGGCCGTATTGGCGATCGCTTGTAGGTGGTCGGGCGGGCTGAGATCGTCGTCGCTACGAGGGATGGCCGGATGCTCACCGACGGCTAGGTCGGGCACGGCCTGCGGAAGGGTGTCGCCGAGGTCCGGGTTCTGAGAATCGCTCCGGTACCGCGTCCAGTAGCTGGTATCGACCGTGAGCTGCATCAGGTTGGTCAAGCGCCCGATCTGCTCGGCGCCCGTTGCCTGGCTGCTGGGCAGGGTGCGGAAGCCATCCAGGTTGATCGAGTCCTCTCCGTGCGCCTCGAGATAGGCGTTGATGAAGTCGGCGTGGCTCTGCTCGTCGTCGGCGTTGTCGTGGATGTACTGCCCCATGTCCTCGTCCAGGACCGCAAGCGCCTGCGTGTAGGCCGGGTTCCCGCTGCCGCCCGGAACCTCGCTGTCCTGCACGCCGCCGAGTTCGTTGTACTGCTTCCACAGATCCGCTTCGAGAAGCTCGGCCGCCGCCAGGAATTGGAGAATTGCCACGTCACCCTTGGGGAGGCGGCCACGATGGTGAACCGAACCGGCAGAGGCTGCTGGTGGATCGGCCAACAGGCGACCTGCGCCGATGGCTCCGGCTCCGAGCGCAGCTCCCTTGATCATGAAGGAACGACGGTTCATCAGACGCCGCGGTTGTTCGCTCGTTTCCATGATTCTCCCCTTCCGGCTTGAGCAAGAAAACCGAGGAAGTCTGACGGAGCCGGCACCGAAGATGAATGGACAAAAAGGTCGAAACTGTCTGGATAATTCGATCTAGAACGCCCTAGGCGCTTCGACCAAACCGCTTTGTCTCAACTTTGCCGCTGCCTCGCCGCGGCTATGAACATCGAGTTTCTCCAAGATGTTGTGTACGTGGTTCTTGACAGTAGTTAGCTCGATGAACAGTCGAGAGGCAATCGCCTTGTTGGACAATCCGTCGGCAAGGAGTTCGGCGATCTGTGCTTCCCGCTTTGTCAACGCTGCCTCGAGCCTCGCGGGGTTTCCTGACCTCTCGCGCGCCCGCCTCAAGTAGGCGTCGGCGACGTCGGGCGAACAAGGACTCGCGCCACACGCTGCACGCCTGAGAATCTCGACCAGCTCATGCGACGAGGCCTCGCGTGACAAGAACCCAGACACCCCGGCACCCGCCCACTCCGGAAGATCGATTTCCTGGTCCGGCGAAACAAGCACGACTAGCTTGGCTTCTCCGGCGGCTGAATGTATTTCTCGGGCAACCGAGAGGGCTCCGTGCTCGGTCACGTCGATCAGGACGACGTCAGGTTGCGCCGAGCTTCGAAACCTGGAGGGGCACTCAGGCGCTTTGCCGGCGCCGGCGAGCTCGAGGCCGTCTTCCGTCGCAACGAGTCGGGAGAGACCAGCCCGATACACGCGAACCTCTGACGCGACGAAGACCCGCACGCTATTGGGATCACTCATCGACGCCTGCTCCCAGTCGGGGTCGCTCGCGCGCGTGTGACTCCAGCGGGCGGCCGGAGCGGCGCTCCCGCTTCTCCTGACGGCCTGATGCTCTGCACCGTGCGCAACAAGCGTGCGCGACACTGCACCAGCTGGTCCTACCCAGAGCGGCTCGCTCTAATCACGCACCCGACGGCATTTGGGCGATGGTGTCGCGGCGGTCTGGTGACTACGAAACCGGGTGTGACCGTGGTCGAGGACGCGCAGGTCTAGCGAGCGGACGCATCTATCCAAGCGCGGGTCGAGCAAGCTCGTCTAGGCCACTGGGCCTATTGACGTTCCCGCGCGCGAGCAGCGTGCCTGGCCGGGTGTTGCAAGAGGCTGAGGCAGAGAAGAGAGAGCCTCACGGTATCCGACTTGATCACGTAAGCCACGCCGGTAGCGCCGGTCTCTTGCATTGACCAGTGTGCAGGAATGTCACCCGAGCGGCTAAGAACGTTTGGCAGACTCCGTCACCGCTATGGGCCGGGGACTTCCGCCCCCGATGGCTGTTCGTCGTAGTGCTCGCCGTACTGGCCGTTGCGGCTGTTGTGGTCGCAGTCGACTTCTTCTTTCCGCGCAAGCTTTCTGCAGCCCAGACTCAACGCGAGCTTCACGACTACACGACCTACAAGTCGATCAACTGCAAGCGCGGGTCGCTCCGGGCGCGAGTGCGAAGCTTTCGACGTGGAGGCCAGCGCCAAGGATGTCGTGGATCTCAGCTTTCCAGGAGGCTGCCCTCGGCCTTGACGCGGCTCGGTAGAGGAACCCCGGATGCGCCAGCCTTCGGGAATGTTCCCTGGCGCTGTCGTGGACGGCGACCGGAACGCTTAGCGACGGGTCACGAAGATGTACTCACGGCTGTCGTCGTCGAGCGGTTCCCCATTGAATCCGCCATAGAGAGCTTCGAGGCGCAGGCCCATCAGCGCGAGGTGACCCCTCCGCCTCGTATCGGTCCGCCCAGGCGTCGTACCAGCTCGACATGGCAACACCAATCTACGTAGACGTCAGCCGGACACGCGGCAACTCAGTCCTCGATCTTTCCCGTTCCCTCCTGCTGCAAGGAATCGAGTCGGGCCCGCATTGCCTCGAGCTTCTCGGGCGAGTGACCGACCCAGTCGAGGAGCTCGTCAACGATGCGTAAGGGTTCGCGGCTGCGGAAGGACTGCGTTGGATTCCCAGGGAACTTCTTGTTCGTGACATTGGGGTCGTCCTCGAACCCCCCCAGAGGCTCGACGACGTAGATGCGCCCACGGCCCTCACCGGAGGCGAGCTCGGCGCCCCAGACCGCGGCGTCGAGAGTTGCGGTGAAGTAGACGTAGTTCATCAGCCGGCCTGCCTCGAAGTTCGATTCGCGGCCGGCCACCAGCAGCTCGCCCACCGCGAGGTCTGCCTTTGTGCCGTGCAGGTACACGCCCGGCTCGTACACCTCGAAAGGCACCGGCTCCCTTACGGCGCTCATACGACGATGCTACTGACCGGCCGCAGCGGCGCTAAGACCGACGGAGCACGGGAACAACTGAACACGGCCTGGTCCAGTGTTGCGGAATGACGCCTGAAGGAGTGAGCCGGATTCTGCCGCCGCCGATGAGTTCTCGGTGGGCTGTCAGTCTCTTCTGCGATGCGGCCGGAGTAGGTCGCCCCGAACAAGGAGGCACCAGGTGACGCGATACCTGATCTCGTTCGATGCCCACGCGATGGATCACATCCCCGATGGGGACGTGCCCGCCGTGGCGAAGGCCGCGCACGAGGTGGTCGAGGAGGCCCTGAACGCGGGCGCGTGGGTCTTCGGCGGCGGACTGGAACACCAGAACGCGACTGTCGTGTCCACCGACGGCTCGATCTCCGAGGGCCCGTACCCGGAGGCGATCGGCGGGTTCTGGGTCGCCGACGTGCCCTCACGCGAGGAGGCGCTGGAGTGGGCTGCCAAGACCGCCGTCGCCTGCCGCTGCGCGCAGGAAGTCCGGGAGTTCATGCCCGACCCGGCCGTCGGGAACTGACCGGCACGTCGACGTATTCGCGTGCGCCAGACCGTATGGAGTGCCCGGCGCCTCGCTCGTAAGTTGGCGCGGGTTGCCGTCGGGAGTGGCCCGGCGGTAGAGCCGCAATTACGGGAGGCGCCGGTTATGAGCGAAGGTAGCTGGGTCGGTCTTGATGTGCACGCTCGCTCTGTGGTCGCGGGTGTGATCGATGGGGGGAGCGGTGAGGTGCGGGCGCTGCGGCTGCCGCCGGGGTGTGACGCGACGGTCGCGTGGCTGAAGACGCTGCCGGCGCCGGTTCGGGTCGTGTACGAGGCGGGGCCGACCGGGTACGGGCTCGCGCGTGGGTGTGCCGGGGCGGGGATCAGCTGCGTTGTCGCGGCGCCGTCGCGGATCCGGGCGGCGGCTGATCGGGTCAAGACTGACCGGCGGGACGCCGAGCGGCTGGCGAGGCTGCTTCGGCTGGGTGAGGTCACCCCGGTACGGGTGCCCGGGCCGGAGGAGGAGGCCGCGCGTGATCTGGTCCGCGCCCGCGAGGATGCCCGCGGCGATCTGATGCGGGCGCGGCACCGGCTCTCGAAGCTGCTCCTCCGCCACGGCGCGGTCTATGACGCGACCGCCTGGACGCGGGCACACGACGCCTGGCTTCGCCGGCAGCGCTTCCAGAGCGGGCCGCTCGCAATCGTGTTCGACGAGTGCTACGGCCGGATGCTCGGCGCGAAGACCAGCAGGGACGCACTCGACGCGGCGATCGCCGAGCTCGCCGCGACGCCGCCCTACCTCGATGTCGTCGAGCGGCTCGTCTGTCTCCGCGGCGTCTCCACGCTCACGGCGTTCGCGTTGACCGTCGAGCTCGGCGACTGGAGCAGGTTCCGCCCCGAGTCGCTCGGCCCCTTCCTCGGCCTCACCCCCAGCGAGCACTCAAGCGGGGAGCGGCGCCGCCAAGGCGCGATCACCAAGGCCGGCAACACAAACGCGCGCCGGCTCCTGATCGAGGCCGCCTGGCACCAACGCCGCCCGCCGCGCTTGAGCGTCACCCTCGAACGCAGGCGCGAAGGCAAACCCCTCGCCCTGCGAGCCCAGGCCGACCGCAGCGCCCGCCGACTCCACGGACGCTGGCAGGCGCTCGAGGGCCGAGGCAAGCCCCGCTCGATCATCGTGGTCGCCGTCGCCCGCGAACTCGCGGGACACTGTTGGGCACTGGCGACCATGGAGTAGCCGCCACACCAACGGCTCGGCGAGGAGAGCGCACCGGCGCAACGACGCGAGGAGCGACCCGAGAGAACACTGGGAGCAGCCCACAACGGGCCACGCTCGACGCCAGAGAACGGCACCGCTCCTCACCATCGCACACCGGTCATGCGGCACCAACCCGCGCATATGAGTCGCGACACAACGTCGACGACAGCCGATGCGCTCCCCCCGCCGACCCCAACCCCGCAAACAGCGGGGCGAACAACCCCTGCGCGGTTGACAGACCGCACTCCATATGAGTGTTCCGGAATGACGCCTGAGCGGAGACTTTGCGTGCGACCCGACCCGGCGGATTTCGCTTCTGCGTCAAGCATCGGGCGTATGCCTCCAGACGACCGTTTTCTCCTTCGTGTGCGCAGGCGGTCTCGGTCGGTGTCGCGCCGAGTCTTTTCGCGACGCGCTGCGAGCGGACGTTGTTGGGCGAGATCAAAGAGACCAACAGGTCGATGGATCGGGACCCGTCCGACGGTCAGTAGCGGTCTCGAGAATGAACGGACCGAGTCCGTCGGTTCGCCAACTGTCGATCCCCCCTTCGATCATGGCTCGGGTCTCGTCGAGCTCGGAGACGGGTTCTCTCTTCAAGCCGTGCATGACCACCGGATCCGCGAACAGCTCGTGCAAGACCCCCGCATCTTGGAGAGTCGGCGTGCGTAGGCACAGCCTCTCGGTGCTGAGGCAGATCTGCGCCCAGGGCGGGGTGTCATGAGCCACGCCGGGACCGTAGCCGGAGCCTGAGCCCGCAGCTTGCGTTTCTGCACCGCTCAGCTGGGCCAGCGTGCGGGAATGTCACCCGACGCTAGGCAGAGCAGGCGGTTGAGCTACCGCCCTTCTGTCTGGCGTTCGCCTTCGTGTGGGTGAAGAACGCCGGGCGTGGGCGTCACCAACCCCCCGCTACCGGCTGTCGATCCGGCCGCTTGAGAGATTCGAATCGAAAGGCGATCGGATCCCAGCGCCTTCGCCTCGGCCTCGAGCGTGCTGTCCGTGACGATGTCTCGATCACGGAAGCGACGCCTAAGCGAGCGGAGTAGGTGCATCGAGATTGATTCTAGATGCACTGCTGCAGCGTGTCGCTCGTCTGGGCCAGTGTGCGGGAATGTCACTCGAACGGCCTACCCACTGGGCGCGTTTCGGCCGCCAAGGCGAAAGTGGAGACGGAGACCCATCGACTTCCGTCGAAAGCCGTGACCGCGACTTCGTCCACCGTCGTCTCGCCACCGATAGTCCGTCCGCCAAGCACCGCCCACGCTCCCGCGGCCTCCTTGCTCGTTCGTGGGTGTACACCCGTGACATGCGGCTCGACGGCGAGGGGCAGACAGCGAGCCGACAGCCTGGCGCAGGGAACGCCAGCCCTCCTCCACGTCGTCGACTTCGACGTACAGGCCGCGCTCGGGACGACCGAAGTAGCGGACACCTCCAAGGCCGAGACGAAATGGCGCGGTCTGTCGCGCTGCAGCGGCGACCCGTTCGCTCATCACCTCGATGGTCGGAATCTCGTCCGGGTAGGTCACCGTCACGTGCGGTCTGATCTGCGAGGTCATGATCGGGTCCCACCGTGTACGCAGCTCGTCGATGCGAGCTGCGAGATGCGGGTCGAGAAAGACGGTCGCATGGACGTCGACGAGACCAGCGCTCAAGCCAGGCAAACCTAGCTCTCGCTCGGGTGGGCCTGCGTGCGGGAATGTCACTCGACGCGTTGTGCGAACACCCACACCTGGCCCTCGGGATCGGTCGCCGTGAAACGTCGGTCTCCGGCCGGCGTCATCTCGAGGTCTGTTACGTCAGCGCCAGCAGCGCTAGCGCGCTCATGTAGAGCATCAACGTCGTCTATGTAGAAATGGATCAGCACCGGCGGGTACACGTCGAGCCGCTTCGGGCTCCTGAAGCTCTCGCCAGCCTGACCGACCATCACCAAGCCGTCTTCGCCCAGCACCAGCTCCGTGTGCATCCGGCCGGCGGCGCCCATCTGTGCCAGGCGCTGAACGAAGCCGAAAGCCGTGGTCAGGTACTCGATGGCGCTCGACGCGTCCTCGTAAAGCAAGTACGGACAGACGCGCGTGTAACCCTCGGGCGGGTTCTTCATCTCACTAGATCTCCCCTACCGCACTCACCGGTAACCCCGCAGCGTCGCCTGGGCCAGTGTGCGGGGAATGTCCCTCGAACTGAGTAACCGGAACCTAGACTGGGCTCGGATGGAAGTGCGGAACGGCCGATGGGTCGGGATCCGGACCGATCGCTATGAGGCGATGATCGGCTTCCTCCGAGACGTCCTCGGTCTGCGCGTCAACTTCGAGGAATCGACGACTATTGAGTTCACGACCTCGGAGGGGGACGAGGTGCAGGTCATGGCACCCGGAGACCCGTACTACGAGTTCTTCGGCGAGCAAGCGAATGGACCCGTCCCGCTCTTCGAGGTCGACAATGTTCATACGGCGCGCCGCGAGTTCGAGGCTGCAGGCGTCGAGGTCGTGGGCTCGACCGAGCGCGACAGCCGCTGGGAGTGGATCCACGTCCGCGCTCCCGACGGAAATCTGTACGAGTTCGCCAGTCGTCTGTCAGAGGCTTGAGCTACCGGCCCCAGTAACGGCTCCATGGGCCAGTGTGCGCGAATGTCACCCGACGCTGAATTACGGGTTCGACGATGGTGCCGAGTCCGTGCTACGCAGCGAGTGCCCGTTCGACAGTCGGGACGATGTTCAAGAGCGGGACTACCCCGGTAACCTCGAGAATCCGTTCGACGATCGGCGCTGTCCCCAGCACGACGTTGAACTTGCTGTCGCGCTCAAGGGTGTCTTTCTTCGTTTGCAGTAGCACGCCGATGATCGTGGAGTCGATGAACTCGACGGCTGAGAGGTCGACGATCAGGTGGTCGCAGACGGCCAGAGATTGGTCGAATGTCTGCTGAACCTCGTCTGCCGAGTGGAGGTCGTGCTCCCCGGCGAGTACGACGAGCGCAACCTGCGGTCGCGGCGACCGAACCTCGATGGTCGGCACCTGGAAGGCGGGGGCGTGACTCATGATGTAACATCCCTCCGAAGTCGCGCTTACATTGACACGACACACAACGTACGAAAAGAAATATACGCTACGGATATCGTATGTCAAGCTCTGAAAACGACAACAGGACCTGGCGGTTCCTCTCCAACCACACGCAAGTCCTTCTCTGCCTCTCCCGCGACCCGAACGCGCGGTTCCGTGACATCGGCCAGAGCGTCGGAATCACCGAGCGAGCCGCCCAGCGCATCGTCGCCGACCTGATCAAATCCGGCTACGTAGAGAGAGAGCGGATCGGCCGTCGAAACCGCTATCGCATCAGAACCGACATCGCCATGCGTCACCCCGCCCAACAAGGCCACGAGATCGGCGAACTCCTAGAACTCCTCGAGTCGAAGAACGACTAAAGCTTCGCTCTGGGGCATGTCGACCGCTCAGTCTTGGGCGCGGTTTTCTCTCTCGCCTGCGCGAGCGTCCTCTCACCAGAATGCTCTTGTTCACGGGCGCGAGTACGAGCGAGAGTACGAGCTCGTCTCCGCAACGACCAGCTTGTTGCACCTAGCTGCATCAGCGAATCGTGTCCGTTGCAGCACGTTTCCGTTCGCCACGCCATGCCGCCGTCGTTCCCGTCGGACTTTTGATCCCAAGGTCGCAGGTTCGATCGCTGCCCGGCCCATCGGTCACGAGCTCGCTGGGCTCAGCCGAGCCCTTCGGCCTCCTCCGCCTGTTCACCCGCCTCGACGATGTCGCCCTCGCTGAACAGGATCGTCTGCAGCGCGATTCGCCACTTCGGCGTCCGCCGCAACAGGAACTCGAGGTCCATGCCGAAGTGCTTGAACTCCTCGGACTGGGCGTTCTCCATGATCGCCCTCGCCTGGGAGTCCGGCTCGAGTGAGATCCGCTGCTCGTACCAGCCGATCGCCTCGGCCTCCTCCGTCAGCGACGCGATCATGCGAGCGAACGTCCTCGTCTCGGCGCTCAGCTCCTGAGCAGGCTCGTGGTACTGGTCGAAGCCCATCTCGCCCTCCTTCGTTTGCGGTGCGGCCCCGCTGATCATCGCAGCGATTGCGCGCACGAAGAGCGAGGCGGATACTCGTTGGGTGCTTCCGCTCTCGGATGGCATCCCGGCCCGGCGCTTCCCCTTCGTCAACGTCGGGATCATCGTCGCCAACTTCGCGGTCTGGCTCTTCTACGAGCTGCCCGACCTCCACCACGCGGTCTTCCATGCGTCCTTCTATCCGTGCACCGTCAACGGGTCCTGCCACGGCCCCGAGTCGTGGGGCTACAGCTGGATCACGTCGATGTTCCTGCACGGCAGCTGGGACCACATCCTCGGCAACATGCTCTTCCTCGCGGTCTTCGGCAAGAACGTCGAGGACTCCTACGGGCACCTTCGCTATCTCGTCTTCTACTTCGCCGGCGGCTTCGCGGCGACGCTGACGCAGACCTTCTTCACGCTGATGTTCGGTAACAGCGCCGACGCGCACACCCCGAACCTCGGCGCCAGCGGTGCGATTGCTGCCGTGCTGGGCGCCTACTTCATCCTCTACCCGAACAGCACCGTCTTCGGGCTCGTCGTCGTCTGGCCCGTCCGGGTCTCGGCCATGTTCTTCCTCGGCTTCTGGTTCCTCTACCAGCTGTTCGAGGCGAACTTCGGGCTGCTCGACGCGCATGCTCACGGCGGCGGGACCGCCTTCTTCGCCCACGTCGGCGGCTTCGTCTTCGGCGTCCTGGTGACACTGCTGTTCCGAGAGCGTCTCGAGCCCGCGAGCGCGGGCGGCCCTCCGGCTCCCAACCCGATCTGACCGGCCGGCGTGTCGACCCCCGAGCAGCCCAAGAACGCGCCTCCGCCGTCGCCGCCCCGCTTTCGCTTCTCGCGCGGCTGGATCCTGTTCGCGCTCGCGCTGCTGGCCTTCAACATCTACTTCAGCTCGCGGGCCACCGAGCCGTCCTCGCGCGTCCGCGTTCCGTACAGCCCGTTCTTCCTCAAGCAGGTGAACGCCGGGCACGTGAAGGAGATCACGTCCAAGGGCACGGCGATCCAGGGGACGTTCACGCAGCAGGAGCGTTTTGCGGGCTCGAAGCCGACGACGAAGTTCAAGACCGAGGTGCCGGCGTTCGCGAACAACGACGCGCTCTCGGCTCTGCTCGAGAAGAAGGGCGTCGTCGTCAACGCGCAGCCGCTGGACAAGGGACCGCCGTGGTGGGAGAGCCTCCTGCTCGGCTTCGGGCCGACGCTCCTGTTCCTCCTGCTGCTCTTCACGCTGATCCGCCGCGCCGGGAACGTCCAGAACGTCCTCGGCCAGTTCGGGCGCTCGCGCGCTCGCCGCTACCAGGTCTCGGGCGACCGGGTCACGTTCGCAGACGTCGCCGGGATCGACGAGGCGAAGGGGGAGCTGAGCGAGGTCGTCGACTTCCTGCGCCATCCGGAGCGGTACCACAAGCTCGGGGGCCGGATCCCCCACGGCGTGCTGCTCTCCGGCCTGCCCGGGACGGGCAAGACGCTGCTGGCGCGAGCGGTCGCGGGCGAGGCCGACGTGCCTTTCTTCTCGCAGGCCGCCTCCGAGTTCGTCGAGGCGATCGTCGGCGTCGGCGCCTCGCGGGTCCGCGACCTGTTCGCCCAGGCAAAGGAAGCGGCGCCCGCGATCGTCTTCATCGACGAGCTCGACGCGATCGGCCGCTCGCGCACCTCCGGCGCGGCCGGCTTCAGCGGCGGCAACGACGAACGCGAGCAGACGTTGAACCAGATCCTGACCGAGATGGACGGGTTCGACTCCTCCACCAGCGTGATCGTGATCGGCGCGACCAACCGGCCGGACGTGCTCGACCAGGCGCTGCTCCGTCCGGGCCGCTTCGACCGCCGGGTGTCCGTGCAGCCGCCGGACCGCGCCGGGCGCGAGGCGATCCTCAAGGTCCACACCCGCGGGCTGCCGCTCGCGTCGGATGTCGATCTCGGCCGGATCGCCGCGACCACGCCCGGGATGGTCGGCGCCGACCTCGCCAACCTCGCGAACGAGGCGGCACTCCTGGCGGCGCGCCGGAACCACGAGCAGGTCGCCGAGTCGGACTTCACCGACGCCCTGGAGCGCATCGTGCTCGGCGCGGAGCGGCAGGTGCTGATGAGCCCGGACGACCGGCGCCTGACCGCTTACCACGAAGGCGGCCACGCGATCGTCGGCATGCTCACGCCGGGCGCCGACCCGGTGCGCAAGGTGTCGATCATTCCGCGCGGGATGGCCCTCGGCGTGACGTTCTCGGCCCCGGAGAGCGACCGCTTCAACTACCGCGAGCCCGAGGTGCTCGCGAGGATCAAGGTCGCGCTCGGGGGCCGCGCCGCCGAGGAGATCGTGTTCGGCGAGACGAGCACCGGCGCGGAGTCGGACATCCAGCAGCTGACCGAGATCACCCGGCAGATGGTGGGCCGCTGGGGGATGAGCCCCGCGATCGGGCCGGTGGCCGTCGTGCCCCGCGACGGGACCGGGCCCTTCGGCGCCCCGGAGACCTCGTCCGACACGCAGCGGCTCGTCGACGAGGAGGTGCGGCGCATCGTCGAGGAGTCGCACGAGCAGGTGCTGGCGCTGCTGCGAGAGAACCGGGCCAAGCTCGACTCGCTCGCCAAGGCGCTGCTCGAGCACGAGACGCTGGACGAAGAGGACGCCTACGCCGCCGCGGGCGTGGCGCCGACCGCCGCCGACGGTGCCGACGCCCTCGAAGTGGCGGCCCGCTCGCGGATCGGCTAGGAAGGAGGGTGATGACCAGGCTTCGGGCGATGGACGCGGACGTCGAGCGGGCGCTCGAGCAGATCAACGTCCCCACCTACGTGATCGACGCCCACGGGATCATCCGCTGGGTTAACCCGGCCGGAAAGCGCGTGGTCGGCGACGTCACCGGCCGGCAGTTCACCTCCGTGGTCGCGCCCGAGGAGATCCGGCGCGCGCGGCAGTCCTTCGCGCAGAAGGTCGTCGGCAACGTCCAGGCCACCGACGAGGAGGTGGTGCTCGTCCAGGACGACGGCGACCGGATCAACGTCGAGGTCAGCGCCGTCCCGCTCTACGCGGGCGGCCAGATCATCGGCGTCTTCGGCCAGCTCGTGCACGTCGACGAGGAGCCGGATCGTCCGCCGCACCCGAGCCTGACCCCGCGGCAGGCCGAAGTCCTGAGACTGCTCGAGCGCGGTCATTCGACGGCGCAGATCTCGGGCGAGCTGCACCTCAGCCCCGAGACCGTGCGCAACCACATCCGCCACCTGTTCCGGGCGCTCGGCGTCCATTCCCGGATCGAGGCCGTCGCCGTCGCCCGGCACGGCTTCCTGGCGACGAGCTAACTACAAGAAGGGCAGCGGCGGTTCGCGCCCAGTTGGCGGCCGCACGAGGCGCACTTGCCGCGGCTCCGCCGTGGGAGCAAGCGCCGCTCGCGGAAGCCCATCCGGCACATCACCAGGCCGACGCCGATCGTCACCAGCAGGGTGACCAGGTGAGGGCTCGACCCGTTCACGTCACGGAGGTCGGGGTGCCGTACTCGCTTGGAGGCGCCCGGCCGATCACCTCGACCGTCAGCAGCAGGAGCACCGTGATCGAGATGAGCACGATCAGCACCGTCAGCGAGGGGCTGTTCCAGAGCAGGAAGATCGAGGCCGGCAGCAGGATGGCGCCGATGCGCAGGCCCCGCTTGTTCGCGGCGACCCAATGGCCGAACGGCGTCGCCGCGACGCCGGTCTCGCCCTGCACCCATTCGGCGCGGGAGCCGAACCAGCCACGGACTGCCACCGCGCTCTTGTACGGGCCGGTCAGCCACGCGCCCGCGGCGACGAGCAGCGCGACTCCGGCAACGATCCGCACGCCGAGGCGCAGGTAGTGCACGAGCACCTCGTAGAACGCCGACGCGGCGTCGGTGGGCAGGTTCGGGCCGGCGATCTGGTCGAGGTAGATCGAGCGGCCGATCGTGAGCAGGGCGCCCAGCACGGCCATCGAGGCCGCAATCCCGAGCGACGCCTGCAGCAGCGTCCGCCGCCGCCGCTGGGAAAGACCGATCGCGGCGGCGATCAGCGCCAGGACGAGCAGCGGCAAGGCGATCGCGAGGGCCCTCAGCAGCCGCACGCCGCGCTGGCCGTTCTCGAGCTGCTTGGAGTCGAGGATGACGAAGCTCGACGGGATCGCGGTCGGCGGGATCTTGTCGAAGATCTCGATGCCCCGGTCGCGGAGACGCTCCTTGACCCGCGCGAGCGCCGGGGCGAGGTTGACCACCACCTGGCCGTTCTTCGTCTCGACGAGCTTGCCGCCCTTGCCCGTCAGCACCTTGACGAGCTGCGTGTGGGCGCGGCGGTTGATCTCGACCCAGAGCTTCTGGAACGAGTCCGACGCGAGGAAGCTCTTCGTGGTGTTCTCGACAAACGTGTGCAAGCCGGTGACGATCGCCGGCGCGAGGAAGTCCGCGCGCGGCGGCAGCGCCTGCTCGGCCCTCGCCCTGACGTCGACGTTCGCGAACAGCGTCCGCGTCACGTTGTCCGCGATCGCCGCCTGGATGTGGGGGTCCGAGGCGAGCGGCTTGACCGTCCGCAGGTAGCGGTCGGTCTTCGTGACCTGGTTGTTGATCCAGATCGCCGTGCCGGCGATCGGGGCGAGCACGCAGGCGATCACGAGCAGCGTGACCACGATCTTGTGGTGCCGGTAGCCCTTGCCCTCCGAGGTCACCGAACCAGCAAACCGCGGCTCGGCGCGGGCTTCATCCCCCCGAAGGGATGAAAGCCGCTCAGGCCGTGGTGAGCGGGATTGCAACCAGAATGCGCGTGCCGCGGCCCGGCGGGCTGTCGAGCTCCATCGTCCCGCCGGCCGCCTCGGCGCGGTCGCGCAGGCCTTCGAGGCCCGAGCCCGGCCGCTCGACTGCCCCGCCGACGCCGTCGTCCGAGATCTCGAGGCGCAAGGTGTCTCTCGCGAGCGAGGCCCGCACCTCGACCAGCGAGGCGCCTGAATGCTTCTGCGCGTTGGCGATCGCCTCGGCGACGACGTAGTAGCCGACCGTCTCGGCGGAGGCGCTCAGCCGCTCGGAGGGCAGCTCGAGCAGCTCGACCTTGATGCTCGAGTGCTGGGCGAGGCTCTTGATCGCCTCGGCCACGCCGAGGTCGACCAGCACCGCCGGGTGGATTCCGCGCGCGAGCTCCCGCAGCTCGTCGATCGCCAGCTGGAGCTCCTGCTCGGCCTCCTCCAGCAGCGAGCCCGCCAGCTTCGACTCGGATCGCACGATCCCGGCGGCATCGCCCAGCCGCAACGCCAGCCAGGTCAGCCGGAGCTGCGCCCCGTCGTGGAGGTCATGCTCGAGGCGGCGACGAGCATCGTCGGAGGCCGAGATCACGCGTGCCCGGGAAGCCGCGAGCCGCGCGGCAAAACGCTCACGCTCGCTGACGACCGCGGCGAGGCTGAGCGCCGAGAGGGCGGCGACGGAGATGAACAGCTGCGTGTTGAGAACGCTACGCGTAACCGACTCGAAGTGGAACGGGCCGTGGTAGTGGGTCACGTTCCAGACGGTGAAGACCGCGGTGACGGCGACCCCGAGCGTGGCGCCGCGCTGCCCGAAGCGCAGCGCGGCCCAGATCAGCAAGGGGAAGACCAGGTACATCACCGGGGTGGAGTTCCGGGAAGCGAAGGCGGCCAGACCGACGATCGCAGTCAGGAGCACCGCAGCCTCGAGCCAGCGCCAGCGGCGCCAGCCTTTCGGCAGCGGCTGGTACCAGGCCAGCGCGAGCGGCACGACGAGCAGCGCCCCGGTGGCGTCGCCGAGCCACCACGTGCGCCAAACGGTCGTGACGTGTTGGAAGCCGATCACCCCGCCGGAGAGCAGCGAGGCCGCCCCGACGGTCGCGCTGACGGCCGCGCCGGCCGCCACCGAGACGGCGATCGCGCCGACGCCTCGCGGCGTGGCGAGCGGCGAGCCGTGCCGGACGAGGCGCCGCAGCAGCAGCACCGCGATCACGACCTCGAGGATGTTCCCGCAGGTCTGGCCGAGCGCCGAGCCGAGCGGCAGGACCGAGTAGTCGTTGGCAAGCAGGTCGCCGATCAGCACGCCCGGCCAGTACGCGACTCCGCCGAGGTAGAGCACGGAGATGCCGACGCCGACGGGCAGCCAGACGATCGCCGCGACCGGGCCGGAGAACTCGAGCAGGTAGCCGGTCTTGGCGCCCGCGTAGTAAAGCGCCGCGAGGGCGAGCACGCCGGCCGCATAGCGGGCCGGAGCGTGCGGGAGGCGGTCGACCCACGCTCGGTCGGCGGACTCTGACCGGTAGACGACCTCGGACATCAGCGCCGTTCGCCGAGCAGGTAGAGCAGCGTCGCCTTCACCCGCCGGTTGACGTCCCCGTCCTCGGGCAGGTCGAGCTTGACGAAGATCCCGTTGATGTGCCGCTCGACGGCGCGCTTCGTGATCTCGAGCGACTCGGCGATCGACGTGTTGCTTCGTCCCTCGGCGATCAGCGCGAGGATCTCGCGCTCGCGCGGCGTCAGCTGCTCGATCCCCGGGTCGCTCCGTTGGTTGGAGACAAGCTGGTCGACGATGCGCGAGTCCACGAACGAGCGGCCGGCCGCGACCTCGCGCAGCGCCCGTGCCAGCTCGTCGCGGTCCTTGACGCGTTCTTTGAGCAAGTAGGCGCGCCGGCTCGAGCCGTCCTCGAACAGGCTCAGCGCGTAGGCCGGCTCCGCGTGCTGGCTGAGGACGACGACGCCGACCTCCGGCTGTGAGCTCCGCAGCTCGCCGGCGTAGCGGATGCCTTCGTCGGTGTTCGTGGGCGGCATCCTGATGTCCGTCAGGACGACGTCGGGCCTGACCTCCTCGACGGTCGAGCGGAGCTCGTCCAGGTCGGCGCAGGCACCGACGACGTCGACGTCGTCGATCGAGCCGAGCACGTACGCGAGCCCCTCGCGGGCGAGGAAGCTGTCGTCGGCAAGGACGACCGTGATCACGGGACGGCCATGAAACGGTCTGGTGTCGGTGCGGCTCTCGTGCCGGTCGCCTCCCTGGTGCAGACCCCTGGGAGGCGCGCTGGACGGCGCGTCTCCGCGACCAGTATCGCACAAGACCGGTGCAGACCGGCGTGCAAATCGTGGTGATTTGCTCGGTATTTCCTACCGTGCAATCCGCGGATCCCCGCATACCCGGATCCCGCCTAAGGGCAGATACTCGCGGACGAGAGGGTTCCCCAGTCCTCGAGGAGGTCGTCGCCCACGTGATCCAGCTGAGCTCCGCGCTCGCTGCGGCTGAGCCCCGCAACCCTGGGCTGCGCCAGGCGGGCGCGAAGGCAGTGCTCGTCGGGCCACCGGCGCCGCCGGCGCTGCCCTTCGAGATCGTGGACTCGAAGATCCGCCTGCCCGCGCTGGCAGCCGGCACCGTCTCGCGGACGGCGCTCGTCAACCGGCTGCGGGCCGCGGGAGCCTTTCCGCTCGTGCTCGTGGTGGCGCCCGCCGGCTACGGCAAGACGACGCTGCTCTCGCAGTGGGCCCACCGAGATGCGCGGCCGTTCGCCTGGGTCTCGATCGACGAGGGCGACGACGACCCCGTCACGCTGCTCCAGCACGTGGCGGCGGCGCTCGACCGGATCGAGCCGCTCCCGTCGACGGCGCTCGAGCCGCTCACTCCCGATCGCAGGCCGGCGCCGGCCCGGGCCCTGCAGCGCCTGGGCGCGGCGATCGGCGTCCGCCGCTCGCCGTTCGTGCTCGTCCTCGACGGAGCCGACCGGCTCTCGGGCGACTCGATCGCGGCGGTGGGGAGGCTCGTCGAGCACATCCCGTCCGGGTCGATGATCGTCCTGGCCGGCCGCGTCGTCCCCGAGCTGCCGGTCGCGGCGCTGCGGGCGGGCGGGCCGCTGCTCGAGCTCGGGGCGTACGAGCTCGCGCTCAGCCGGCGTGAGGCCGAACTGCTGTTGCGCGCGGCCCGGCTGGAGCTCGACGACCACGAGATCAACGAGCTCGTCGAGCGCACCGAGGGCTGGGCGGCCGGGCTCTACCTGACCGCGCTCGCCGCCCGCGCCGAGAGCGACGAGCAGCCGGACGTTCGCGCCGTCACCGGAGCCGACCGTTTCCTCGCCGACTACTTCCGCTCGGAGTACCTCTCGCACCTGGCGCCGGAACGGCTGACGTTCCTGCGCCGCAGCTCGGTGCTCGAGACGATGTCCGGCCCGCTCTGCGACGCCGTCCTGGACCGAAAGGGCTCGGCGCTCGAGCTCGCCTCGCTGGAACAGGAGAACCTGTTCGTCGTGCCGCTCGACCGGCACCGGGGTGCGTTTCGCTACCACCATCTCTTCCGCGACCTGCTGCGGCGGGAGCTCGACGACCGCGAGCCGGAGCTCGTGCCCGTGCTGAACCAGCGGGCGGCGGACTGGTTCGAGGCCCAGGGGGACGACGAGGCGACGCTCGACTACGCGCACGCGGCCGGCAACGAGGACAGCGCCGCCCGCATCCTCAGCGCGATCGCGATGCCGGTCTCGGCGGCGGGCCGCGTCGCGTCGGTCGAGTCGTGGCTCGAACGGTTCGAAGACGAGGCGCTGGAGCGCCACCCGGAGGTCGCGGTCGAAGGCTCGAGGATCCACGCCCTCCGGGGCCGGCCGGATCAGGCCGAGGCCTGGCTCGCGGCCGCGGAGCGCGGCGTGCCGGTCAACGGCAAGGGCGCGGTCACGAGGGCCTGCATCGACGTCGTCCGCGCGGCGATGTGCGCCGAAGGGCCCGAGAAGATGCTGCAGCGGACGACGTCGGCGCTCAGGAAGCTCCCGCCAGAGCATCCTTGGCGCCCTTGGGCACTGGTTGTGAACGGCACCGCGCACGTGCTGCTGGGGGAGGACGAGCTCGCCGACCAGGTCTTCGCCGTCGCGGCCACCGGGTCGACGCAGCCGGAGAGCCACGCCCTCGCGCTCAGCGAGCGTTCATTGCTCGCGGCGGGACGCAGCGACGAGGAGGCGGAGGCGCTGGCGCTCGAAGCGCGCCGCCTGATCGAGGAGCGCGAGCTCGACGCCTACGCCACGGCAGCGCTCGACCTGGCCGCCACCGCCCGCGCGCTCCTGCGCCACGGCCGCTGGGACGAGGCGCGCAGGCAGCTGACGGTCACCCAGCGGCTCGCCCCCTACCTGACCCACGCGATCCCGTGGCTCTCGGTGCAGGTCAGGCTCGAGCTCGCCCACGCCTACGTGACCTTGCGCGACCGCAACGCTGCGCAGGGGTTGCTGGACGAGGCTCAGGCGATTCTCGTCCTGCGGCCGGGGCTCGGAGTCCTCGCCGAGCAGGTAGCCGCGCTCAAGGCCGAGATCGAGGCCATGCCCGAGGCGGCCGGCGGAGGCACCTCTGGCCTGACCCGGGCCGAGCTGCGGCTGCTGCCGCTGCTCTCGACGCATCTCTCCTTCCGCGAGATCGGCGAGCGCCTGTTCGTCTCGCGCAACACGATCAAGACCCAGGCGATCTCCGTCTACCGCAAGCTCGGCGTCTCAAGCCGGAGCGACGCGATCGCCAGGGCCGCGGAGCTCGGCCTCGTCGACGCGTCGGTCGGCAGCGCCGTCCCCGGGCCGCCAGCGGACGCCGAGTCCGCCGTTTCCTGAACTACGCCTCGGTCCGGAGCCGCTCGTACTCTTTCTCGTGCCGCTTGTCGTAGATCCAGCCCCACAGGAGCACGAGCAGTGAGAAGAAGATGATCGCGCCGATCCCGCCCCAGCGGTACCACGCGCTCGTGACCAGCAGGAAGAGGATCAACGCGGCGATCCCGCCGAGGATGATGATCCCGACCAGCTTGAACCAGAACTTTGCGCCGAGTCCTTCGTCCACGTTTCGCTCCTTTGCTAGCTCCTGCCGAGCGTCGCAGCGGCCCTCTCCACCGGCATCGTCCCAACCGGGTGATGTCCGTCAGGCTGGCGCGTCTGCGACGGTGACCGTGCCGTCCTCTTCCTGAGCGGCGGCGGCCGCCGCACGGGCCCGCGCCAGGTCGCGGCTGATGTGGACGATGGCCGAGGCGATCGGCGCGGCCAGCACGAGACCGAGCATCCCGAAGATGCAGCCGGCCCCGATCGTGAGCACGAGCACCACGAGCGGGTGCAGGTCGAGCGCCGAGCCCATCGCGAACGGCTGCACGATGTTCTGCAGCATCCCGTTCGCCAGGATCACGATCAGCAGCATCACCAGCGCAGTCGTCGTCCCGTTGGCGCCGAGCGCGATCACCACCGCGAAGGCTCCCGCCACGAACGCGCCGATGTACGGCACGTAGGCGGTGATGAAGGTGACGATCCCGATCGTGCCCGCGAGGGGCACGCCGAGCGCGAGCGCGGCCAGGCCGACGACGACGCCGTTGAAGGCCGCCACCAGCGTGACGCCGCGGAAGTAGCCGCGCAGCGACCGGATCACGCCGCCGGTGATCAGGGTCGCGACGGGAGGCGGCACACCGAGATGGCGGTCGACCCAGCCTCGCATCATCGGCCCGTCCTTCAACAGGAAGAAGAGGCTGAGCAGCGTGAAGGAGAGGGCGAAGGCGAGCGAGGTCAGCCCCCTGATCCCGCTGATCACCCCGGTGACGAGCGTCGAGATGATCGCCGGGACGTCCTTCTCGACGCCCGCCTTGGCGCTGGACGAGCCGGACTTGTCCACGCCGAGGTCGTTGAGCCAGGTCTCCACGCGGTCGGCGCCCGCCGAGGCCTGCTGCGAGACCGCGTCGCGCTGGGCCGTGATCCCGCCGATCACGACGATCACCACGACCACGGCAAGCGCGGCGAGGGCCACCAGGACGAGCCCGGCGGCCGCGGCCCGGGGCATGTGCCGCGCGAGCGTGCCGACGACCGGCATCGCCACGGTCGCGACGATCAGCCCGGCCACCACCGGCCCGACGATCGTGTAGGTCGTCCCGAGCAGCCAGACGAGGCCGATCACCAGGGCGAAGACGCCGACGAGCAGCCAGGACGCGCGCCCCAGGTCGCGCAGCCAGCGCGGTGGCGCGAACGCCGAGGCGAGCTGGCCGGCCTCCCCGGGCGCGAGCTCGAACATCGCAGGCTCGGGCGGAGGCTTCTTGCGCAGGCGCTTGAGCACGTCCACGGCTAGCGATGGTTCTCCCCTCGGGCCAGGCAGGCATCGTCCGGAGAGGGTGATGTCCTGCGCTTGAGCGGCATTTCACCCGGTCGGCATGACGGCGAACCGGTCGGCGGGCGGGACACTGCGTCAGGAAGGACGTGAGCCGGATCTCGGACCCTCAAGTTGAGCGGATCGACGCGCTGTTCGTGCAGAGCGCGACGGCCTTCTCGAGCGGGCCTGGGACGATCACGCTCCACGGCCTGGCCGACTCGACCGTCTACTTCGCCGACCGGCCCCGGCGCGAGATCGGGCACATCCCCTCGCACCGCTTCGTCGAGCTCTGGGAGTCCGGCCCGAACAGCTTCGCGGTCGATCCCCCGAACGCCGTGCTCTCGTTCCTCGAACAGGAGGGCGAGTCGCCCGAGGACGCCGTCGTCGTGCTGCGCGAGCCCCGGCTCGAGCAGGACACGCTCACCTACGAGGTCGAGATCCTCGACGGCACCCTGCCGCCCCGCTACGGGCCGTGCGCCCTCTTCATCGATGTCTTCGGACGTCCGCTGGCCCCGGTGGCAAGTCCGAAACCTGCAAAGAGCTAGCCGCCTCGCCGAGGCTCGTGGGGCGGCGTCGCCGCCAGGTCGCGGCCGCGACGGCCCCGAACAGGAGCGTGGGCACGATCGTCAGGAAGCGGTAGGCGAGCACGGCGGCGACGACGCCGGCGTGGTTGCCGCCGAAACCCGCCAGCACCGACGTCAGGCCGAGCTCGACGAGCCCGAGGCCGCCCGGGGTGATCGGGATCGAGCCGAGCACGCGGGCCAGCGACCAGCCGGCGAACGCCTCGGCCAGGCTGACCTCGTCGCCCCCCACCCCGAGCGCGCGCAGGCAGACGAGCAGCACGACGAAGACCGTCAGCTGGCCCGCGAGCGTGGCGAGCGTGAGCGCGGCCCAGCGCCGGCGCAGCAGGCCGATCGCCTGGCCCCGGAAGCGCGCCAGGCTCTCTCCGTTCCAGCCGACCGGGCCGCGCTTGACGAGGGCGAGCGCCCGATTCAGCACACGGGCCGCCAGGTCCCCGACGCGGCGCGCCATCTTGGCGCTTGCGAAGGCGAGCGCGAAGGCACCCGCGATGACGACGAAGGCGACCAGCCCGACGGTCGCGATCGTCTGCAAGGCCGCCCCATCCCCACCGGTCAGGGTCAGGAGCGCGAAGGCGAGCGCGGGGAAGCCGAGGATCGCAAGCTGGTTCCAGATCCCGGTCAGGGTCACGGCGAGCGCGACCTCGTTCGCGTGGAAGCCCCAGCCGATGAGCATCGCCGCCGAGATCCCGATGCCGACCGCGGGCCCGCCGGGAGCGAGGTAGGTCGAGGCGGTCGAGGCGGTCGTCACCTCCTCCGCCGGCCAGTAGCCGAGCCCCGGCAGCGCGGCCATCCAGGGCGGCCCGAAGGTGGCGAGGTTCAGCACGACGGCCGCGAGCAGGACGGCGATCCACTCCCAGGAGAGCATTCGCACCTGTGCCCAGACCTCGCCGTAGTCGGCGAACTGCGGCAGGACGAAGACGTACGTCCCGACGATCACCGCCACGGCGAGCGCGATCGTGAGGCCGCGTTTCACCCAGGGCTTCAACGCGCCGCCTCGACTGCGAGCGTCTCGCCGATCGCGAGCACACGGACGTCGACCTCGGGAGCCAGCTCGGCGGCAGCGCGGACGAACTCCGCCGCCGGCCGGTCGTCCGGGCGCGGCGCGAACGGCGTGCGGTAGGTGCCCCAGTGGACCGGGATCGCGATCCTCGGCCGCAGCAGCCGCAGCGCTTCCGCCGCGCGGCGCGGGTCGAGGTGGCCGGCCGGCAGCTTCGATCCCCAGCCCGAGACCGGCAGCACCGCCACGTCCACGGGGCCGAGCTCGGCCATCCCGTCGAACAGGTCGGTGTCGCCGGCGAAGTAGACGCTCGTCGAGCCCTGCACCACGTAGCCGAGCGAGTCCGCCTGCGCCGAGAAGGGCCCGCGGCTCGACTCGTGCTCTGCGGGCGTCGCACGCACGAGCAGCTCGCCCAGCTCGAGCTCGTCGCCCGCGGCGGCCTCCAGCACCCGCGAGTGCCCCCAGCTCCCCAGCAGCTTGCCGGCGCCGGCCGGCACCACGATCTCCAACGAGCGGTCGAAGCGGCCGAGCGAGCCGCGGTCGAGGTGGTCGAAGTGGGTGTGCGAGACGAGGATCCCGTCGACGTGGCCGGGGTCGGCGACCGCGTCCCGGCGCAGGTGCCAGATCCGCCGGCGCAGGACGGGGTCGGTGACGAGACGCGTGCCGTCCACGTCGATCACGACGCTGCTGTGCCCCAGCCAGGTGAGCCCGCTCAAACCACGTCCTCCAGGATCGAATACCCGCCTGCGGCCACGTTCATCACCCCCTTCGGATGAGGCCCGGCCCAGGGTCTCACGAAACAATCGCCCGGAGCGCCGGTGATCAGCAGCCGCGAACAGGCCCACGACGGACCCAGCTGGCAGCCGAGCCGGCCGAAGTTCAGGCCGCTGCACCTGGTCGTCGCGTGGCTCGTCTCCGCCGCGGCGCTGCTCGTCGCCACCTGGATCGTTCCCGGCGCATCCGTCGACGGCTTCCTCGGCGCGCTGGCCGCCGCGCTGGCGATCGCCGTCCTGAACGCGATCGTGCCGCCCCTGCTGGCCGCCCTGCGCTTGCCCTTCATGGCGCTCACCGGGCTGCTGCTGATCCTGATCGCGGACGCGCTGATGCTGCTCGCCGCCGACCGCATCACCGACCACGACCTGCGGATCGACTCGTTCTGGTCGGCGCTCGGGGTCGCCTTCGTGGCGGCGGCGGTGACGGTCGTGCTCGACACCGTCTTGGGCACGAACGACGACGACACCTACACGCTGCGGGTGACCCAGCGGATCGCCAGGCGCTCGGGCGAGCGAACGATCACTGACGCGCCCGGGATCCTCTTCCTCGAGATCGACGGGCTCGCCCTGCCTGTGCTGCGGCGCGCCCTGCGGGACGGCAGCGCCCCGACGATGGCCCGCTGGGTCGAGGAAGGCACGCACCGGCTCGCCGGGTGGGAGACCGACCTCTCCTCCCAGACCGGGGCGAGCCAGGCCGGGATCCTGCTGGGCTCGAACGACGACATTCCCGCCTTCCGCTGGGTCGAGAAGGAGACGGCGAAGCTGGTCGCCTGCTCCGGGCCGCCCGACTGCGCGGAGATCGAGCGGCGGCACGCGTCCGGCCAGGGCTTGCTCGCCGACGGCGGCGCCAGCCGCGGGAACCTGCTCTCCGGCGAAGCCGACCGGGTGATCCTGACCGTCAGCCGCATGGACGCTGAGAAGCGCGCGAACCCGGGCTACCGGGCATTCTTCGCCAACGGCTTCAACGTCGTCACCGTGCTCGTGCTCTTCTTCTGGGAGATCCTGCTCGAGTGGTCGGCCGCCGGCCGGGAGAGGCGGCGCGACGTCAGGCCCCGCGGCCACCGCGGCGGGATCTACCCGTTCCTGCGGGCGACGCTCTGCGTCGTCGTCCGCGACCTGATCGTCTACAGCGTGCTCACCGACATGATGAAGGGGCGGCCCGCGGTCTACGCGACCTTCTCGAGCTACGACGAGGTCGCCCACCACTCGGGGCTCGAGCGGGCCGACACGCTCGAGGCGCTGCGCAAGCTCGACCAGCAGTTCGGGCGGATCGAGCGCGCGAGAGCCTACGCGGCCCGCCCGTACGAGATCGTCGTGCTCTCGGATCACGGGCAGACGCAGGGCGCGACCTTCAAGCAGCGGAACGGCTACGGGCTCGACGAGCTCGTCTCCCGCTCCCTCGAACGCGGGGCCGACGTGGCCGCGGTGGCAAACGGAGACGAGAACCACAGCAACGTCGGCAACGCGCTCGGCGAGGCGACCGGCAGCACGCAGAAGCGGAAGCTCCCGAAGAACGACGTCTCCGACCGCGACGTGGTCGTGCTCGGGTCGGGCAACCTCGGGCTCGTCTACCTGCTGGAGGAGCGCCGGCGGCTGACACGCGAGGAGATCGACGAGCGGCACCCGCGCCTACTGCCGGCCCTGCGCGAGCATCCGCACGTCGGCTGGCTGCTCGTCCGCTCCGAGCGCGACGGCCCGGTCGTGCTCGGCGCCAACGGTGCGCACTACCTCGCCGAGGGCCGCGTCGAGGGCGAAGACCCGCTCGCGCCCTTCTCGCCGACCGCGCCGCAGCACCTGCTGCGGACCAGCGGCTTCGAGCACGTCGGCGACATCATGGTCGGCAGCTTCTACGACCCCGAGCTGGACGAGGGCTGCGCCTTCGAGGAGCTGATCTCCTTCCACGGCGGGATCGGCGGAGCCCAGACGCAGCCGTTCCTGCTGGCGCCCGTCGAGCTCCCGCTCCCGGCGGAGCCGATCGTGGGCGCGGCCGCGGTGCACAGCGTCCTCGCCGACTGGCGCCGCCGGCTGAACGGCTCGCCCCCGGCAGAGGCCAAGGCGCTCGATGCGGTAGCGCCTTGATCGTCGGATCGGAGGCCCGGCACACCCGCGTCGCGCGCCTTCGCGCGGCGCACAGCTATGGCCTCGTGCTCGGCCTGATCATCGTGGTCTTCGTTTTCACCTCGGTGGCGCCGGACAGCGCGTGGGCGGACAGCACGCTGGTGCTGCTCCAGAGCCTGACGCTGGTGACCGCCCTCTGGACCTCGGGCGTCGCCCAGGCCGACTCGAAGATCAGCATCGGCCTGGTGACGCTCGCGACCACATCGGCGGTGCTGCTTCTTGTCTTCGGAGGGACGTTCTTCAAAGCGGTGGTCTTGGTGCTCGCCGGGCTGCTGACCCTGGCCACGATCCTGACGGTGGCGCTCGGCATCGTCGACCAGGGCGAGGCGAACATGAAGGCCGTGTCCGGCGCCGTCTGCGTCTACGTCCTGATCGGGCTGCTGTTCGTCTTTCTCTACGGAGTCATTGCCGTGGTCAGCTCGGAGGACTTCTTCGCCCAAGGAACCGACGGCACCCGCTCGCTGCGCCTCTACTTCAGCTTTGTGACGCTGGCGACGCTGGGCTACGGCGACTACACCCCGGCCCACGAGCTCGGCCGGACGCTCGCGATCGTCGAGGCGCTCTTCGGCCAGCTCTACCTGGTTACCGTGATCGCGTTGCTCGTCTCGCGGATGCGCGGCGGCGCTAGGAGCTGAGCTTCTTACAGGCGGGGGCGTCCCGGAAGCCCTGCTCGAGCTCGCCCTTCGCGTCGGCCTGCTGGAGCGAGGAGGCGGCCGCGGCGATCTGCGTGCTCATCGTCGAGAGCGAGGTCGCGATGCCCGAGGCGGCGGCCGCGGCGCCGCTCGCCCCCGAGCCGGAGGCCTTGTCGACCGCGCTCTGAAGCTCATCCACGTCGTCCTTGACCTGGTCCGCAAGCTTGTCGATTGCCTCCTTGGCGTCCTGGCCGGCGTCGGTGTTCGGCTTGCCGAGGCCCTTCAGGTCGTCCGAGAACTCCTTCGTGGCGTTCTTGATGTCGTCGGTCGCCGCTTTGAGGCTGTCCTTCGAGAGGCTGCCGCTCTGGAGCGACTTGCCCGCCGACTTGACCGAGCTCGACCAGGTCGTGATCGCCGAGCAGAGGCCTTGCGCCCAGTCCTGCGCCGACGGCGAGGAGCTGCTGGAGGACGAGCCGCCTCCGCCGCAGCCGGCGACGAGCACGACGGCGAGGGCCAGAGGGGCGAGTGCCAGCTTCATGCGAGCAACCCTACTCGGCACCGGCCGAGCGGTGCATCACCCTCTCCGGACGAACTCAGGCGGTTAGCCCCGCGATCCCGTTCCGCAGCAGCGAGAGGGCGAGCAGCACGACGATCGCGGCGGCGACGGTGCGCGCGTTGCGGTCGAGCCAGCCCCTCACCGAGCCCAGAGTGCGCTTCGTCCAGCTGGGGGCGACGAGCAGCAGCACCAGCGCGGTCGCAAGCGGCAGCAGCGAGACCACCGCGAAGAACACCCAGTTGACGACGTACTCGGTCGCGCTCGGGTCCAACTCGGAGATGTCCTTCAGCGCGATCGGGATGAAGGCCCCCGGGTTGGCGAGCGCGGCACCCGCGCCGGCGATCGCCACGATCGGCGACGAGGCCACCTTCTCCATCTGGTCGATCATCCCCGCCGTTCGCTTTTCGTTCGGAGGCCGTCGCAGCACCCAGACCACGAGGCCGAGCAACCCGAGCGCGAGCACCACGTCGAGGACGGCGACCCAGGTCTTCGGCGTGCTCGGCGTGTGCGAGGCGGCCGCGTTCCCGAGCACGAACGCGGCGAGCACGCCGATCCCGAGCGTCGCCGTGAGTGCGCCGAGATAGAACCACAGGCCGGTCCGAAAGGGCCGGTCGCTGAGCACGAGCACCAGCACCGAGAAGGTCAGCGTCGTCGGCGAGAGCATCGCCGCCAGCGCGGTCAGCGCCAGCTCGGCGTCGATCCAGCCCACTCCGCTTAGACCCTAGGCATGCTTCGCCGCCCGCTTCGTCTCTTTCCGCTCGGCACGGGCGGTCTTCTGGTCGGCCGCCTTCTGCTTGGCGTCGGTGTAAGAGCTCTCCACGAGCTCTTTGCCGCCGGTCCAGCCGAAGACCCAGACCACGAGCAGGATCGCGAAGAGGATGTTCCAGGCGGTCGTCACCAGCTGCTGCGCGACCGAGTAGGCCGTCGCGGTCGTCGCGTCGGTGACGCCCTTCAGCGAGGCGACGTTGAACGCCTGGTTGACGCCCGCGCCGCCGGGCGTGACCGAGGTGACGTTGGCGATCGAGTTGCCGCCGGCGATCCGCATCAGCGTGTCGAAGCTGACCGGGATGTCGTAGGCGGCGAGGAAGACCGCCATCACCCCGAGGCTGGCGATCCAGCCGAGCAGCGACGGTGTGAAGACCCGGACGACGTACTTGCGCGGCTCGCTCAGGATGGCGCCGCCGTCCTTGGCGTCGTCCCACCAGTGCACGACCTTCGGCCAGAACGCGCGGAGCACCAGGTAGATCAGGAAGCCGCCGCCCAGCAGCAGGATCGCGGTCGCCCAGGGGCGCTCGTGCACGAAGGCGAACTTGACGTCGAACGAGCCGCCGACCGAGAGGAAGAGGTACAGGTACGTGAAGGCGCCGATCAGCGTGAAGAAGATCTTCTCGACCACGTAGGCGCCGAGCACGCCCGAGAAGGTCGCTCCGGCGATGATCGTGGTGAACATCAGCAGCATCACGAAGGTGCCGATGTTGGCCGGCAGGAACCCGTTCAACGCCACCGAGGTCGCGTAGCAGGCGAGCACGACCTTGAAGCTCGTGGTCGGGTACGCGTAGCGCAGGATCGCGTACCAGGCGAAGGCGGTCAGCGTCGTCTGGACGGTCTTGAGCGCGATCCCCGCGACCAGGTAGGCCGCCGAGATCTCGGTGATCGTGTCCCAGAGGTTCGAGAACCAGTCGCGGATGTCCCAGCCGAGCAGGTCGGCGGCCGTGCCGATCACGACGATCAGGACGGCCCAAATCAGCAGCCGCCGCAGGTTGACATGCCCGCGGGGGGCCGGCGAGGCGGCAGCCTGTGTCTGCGAGACGGTCATCGTCGGGCCGTTCGGCCCCCGCCCGCCCGGCGCCGTCCCCAGAGACCTCGGCGCCGAGCGGGTCTCAGGGGATCACGAGACGGTGCGTGTCATCACCGTCTTGTCTTCGGGCGGCCTGGCGATCATGTACACCAGCACGCCGATCAACGGGAGGAAGATGACGAACACCGTCCAGCCGGCCTTCGCCCAGCCGGACTGGTCGCGGCGGGCGAAGTTGTCCGCCAGGACCATGATCAGCAGCCAGATCCAGATCACCCAGGCGAAGAAGATGAACATCGTCCACATGATGTCCAGGAACGGGTAGTCGGTCTTTGCCAGAACTGCGAGCACTGCACGTCTCCCTGGTCGCGGTCGTTACTGCGTCCAACCTCCCGCGCCGTGCGTTTCGCGGCATCGTCCGAAAGGGATGAGGCGTCGCCTTTTCCGCGTGACGACGATCACGGCATCTGTCGCTGGCTCGCATATTCGGGTTCGCCGGTCCTCGTCGAGGAGCTGCTCTACAACCGCAAGAACTCGCTGATCGTCCAGAGCCTCCACTCGCGGCTCGGCGCGGAGGAGACCAACGGCGACGGCTTCGGGCTCGGCTGGTACGGGGAGCAGGACGCGCCCGGGGTCTTCCGCAGCATCGAGCCGGCCTGGAACGACCGCAACCTGCGGGAGCTCTCCGGCCAGATCACCTCGGGGCTCGTGTTCGCGCACATCCGGGCCTCGACGGGCTCGCCGGTGCAACAGACGAACTGCCACCCGTTCCGCCACGGCCGCTGGCTGTTCATGCACAACGGCTTCCTCGACGGCTTCCACGACACGAAGCGCGACCTCGCGCTGGCCGTCGACCCGGCGCTCTACCCCGAGATCGAGGGCACGACCGACACCGAGCTGATGTTCAACCTCGCGCTGACGTTCGGGCTCGAGGACGACCCGCCGGCGGCGGTCGCCCGCATGGTCGGCTTCGTCGAGGCGACCGGCCACGCGCACGGGGTCGAGTTCCCGTTCCAGGGCACGATCGCGACCACCGACGGCGAGTCCGTCTGGGCGTTCCGCTACTCGAGCCAGGGAGCGTCGCGCTCGCTCTTCTTCAGCACCAAGATCGAAACGCTCCGCGAGCTCTATCCCGAGAACGAGGAGATCCACGGCCTCGACGACGAGTCGCGGCTGGTCGTCTCGGAGCCGCTCGGCGACCTGCCCGGCGTGTGGAACGAAGTGCCCGAGGCGTCCTACGGCGTGATCCAGCCAGGCGAGGACGAGCTGCACCCGTTCGTGCCGACGACCGACGCCGTCCCGGCCTGACGCATGAGGGGGCGCTCGCGCTTCGGAGCCGCTGGGCGGCTGGCCTTCTACCCGGCCCGCGTGGCGGCGCGGGCCTCTCGCGGCCCGCTCGAGTCGGCCCTGGCGGAGTCGTTCCCCGAGGAGCTCGTCGACTCGCTGGTCGAGCACCGCGTGCTCGAGCGGATGGCGGCGGAGCTGGCGCGCACGGGCGCGCTCGACCGGATGGTCGACGAGGCGCTCGCGAGCCCGCGGACGAGCGAGCTGGTCGACCGGGTGATCGCGAGCCCGGAGCTGCGGCGGGCGATCCGGGAGATCGCCGCCAGCCGCGAGGTGCGCGAGGCGGTCGCCCAGCAGACGACCGGCTTCGTGGAGGAGCTCGCCGCCGAGCTGCGGCGCTGGGCTCGTGGCCGCGACGCCCGGATCGGCCGGCGCCAGACAGGCGCAGGCATCGTCACACGCGCGCTCGCCCTGACCGTCGACGCGCTGCTGATCGTCGTCGTCTTCACCGCGATCTCGGGGTTCGTCGCGCTGATCTCGTCGCTCGTCGGCACCCTGCGCCCGACCTGGCTCGTCGGCGCGCTGCTCGGCATCGGCTGGGTGCTCGTCGGCGGCGCCTACCTCGTCCTCTTCTGGAGCGCCGCCGGGCGCACGCCCGGGATGCAGCTGCTGCGCGTGCGTGTGCGCGTGGCCTCGGGCGGGCCGCCGGGCGTCGGCCGCGCGATCGTGCGCGCGCTCGCCACGTGGATCTCGATCGTGCCGTTCTTCGCGGGCTACCTACCGGTGCTCTTCGACCGCCGCCGGCGCGGCCTGCCCGACCTGGTCGCCGGCACCGAGGTCGTCTACGCCGAGCCCGACGGGTAGAGGCTCGACTCGACCAGCTCGATCGCCGCGCGCTCGGCGTCGCTGACCGGCTGGCCGCCCTCCTTGTGCGCCGCGGCGACCCGCTCCGCGACGTCGAGCGCGAACTTCCGGTAGGAGTCCACCTCGTCGGCGGTCGCCTTCTGCTCGAGTAGCGCGACCGCCTCCGTCAGCCGGCCGAGGCCCTGCGCCTCGAGCTCCTCGGCCGACTTGTAGCGCTTGAGATCCGGCCTCTCGCCCACGAGCGCGTCCAGCAGCTCGCTCTCGCCGTGGGCCTGCCGGGCCTCCGTGTAGGCCTTGGCGAGGGCCCACGACTCGCGGAAGCTGCCGCCACTCTCGGCCGTCATGGCCATCAGCGCCGCGGTCGGCGGGCCCTCGCGGACGAGCTCCCACTCCTCCGACGTGAACTCGGACTTTCCCGTCATGCCTTGGCTGACGCGAGCGCCCCCACGGCAACCAGGTCGGCCACGTGGACCCACGCGTCCGAGAGGGTGAGCCCTCCGGCCTGCGCGATCTTGTCGCGCAGCGGGATCGCCCAGCGGTGCTCGAGCAAGGCGACCGCCGCGGCCGTTCCGTCGGGGATCGCGTCGCCGAGGTACCAGACCGCCTCGTCGTCGAACAGGTGGCCGTCCTCGAGCTCGGCCGCTCCTTGCAGCGCCCCGTACTCGGCGCCTTCCTCGCCGTCGGCGCCGAAGCCGACGAGCGCGCCGATGATCGCGCCGAACTCCTGCGCCTCGCCCGCGTCGAGGTCGCTCCGTTGCTGGACCTCGATCTCGCCGTCCTCGTTCTTCTTCACGAACAGCAGGTCGATCAACCGCACGATGTCGTGCTCCCTCAGGCGGTCGAGCTCTTTCATGATCGAGCCGTCGAAGTTGTCGCCCGTGAAGCCGACGATCAGCATCTGCACCGGGCCGAGCGTCAGGCCCTCGTCGGTGTGGGTTGGGAGGGTGCTCATACGCCTTGCAGAAGCTTCTGCTTCTGCACCTCGAACTCGGCGTCGGTCAGCACGCCCTGCTCGTGCAGCTGCCCGAGCTTGCCGAGCTGCTCGATCGTGTTGTCGCTCATCCCGCCGCCACCGCCGCCGCCCTGGGGCTGCTGAGCCTGCTGCTGCTGGTACTCCAGCTCCTCCAGCCGCGCGTCGCGGTCGGCATCGGCGTCCCGGCCCTCCTGGGACCGCTTGCCGGCGTGGTAGGCCACCCCGCCGACCATGGCCGCCCGCATCAGGGGGCGGCGTCTTCGCATCCTCATCGCTAACCGTCCTTTCGCTCGCGAACCTGCACGAGGATCGTCCGGCCGGCGGCATCCGGCGGCATCGTCCCATCAGGATGAACGCGCCGAGCAGCCTCGGGTCTAGGCTCGGGTGAGATGGCGCTGCTGATCTCGATCCTGCTGGCGTTCTTCGTGCCGTATCCGTGGAACGTGCTCGTCGTCATCGGCGGCGCGTCGGTCGAGGTCCTGGAGGTGATCTGGGGCCGCCGCCTGGCGAAGCGCTGGCGACCGCAGACCGGAGCCGAGGCGATGATCGGCGAGCACGCCGAGGTCGTGACGGCCTGCCGCCCGACCGGTCAGGTGCGGCTCAACGGCGAGCTCTGGGAGGCGACCTGCGCGGCCGGTGCCGACGTCGGCGAGGAAACGGTCGTGCGGGCGATCGACGGCCTGACCCTGATCGTCGAGCCCGCGCCTGCCGCCGAGGTTCATCCCATCGGGACGATGTAGCGCCGCGCGGCCTCGGCTTCCCTGGCCGCACACGAGCGAAAGGAGCAACGGATGGCCAACGACGCGCCGCGAGCCGGCATGGACGGCTACGACGTCGCCGGCAGCGGCTGGCTGACCTTCGCCGCGACCCTGCTCGGCCTGGCCGGAACGTTCAACATCATCGACGGGATCGTCGGGCTGTCGAAGTCGAAGTTCTTCACGGCCGACGCGACCTACGTCTTCGGCGACCTGCGCACCTGGGCCTGGATCCTGCTGATCCTGGGCGCCCTCCAGCTGCTGGCGGCGTTCTCGCTGTTCGGCGGCAGCGAGCTGGCACGGTGGTTCGGCATCGCGACGGCGAGCCTGAACGCGATCGGGCAGCTGATGGCCGCTCCCGCGTTCCCGTTGTGGTCGCTGACGATGTTCGCGGTCGACATCGTGATCATCTACGCCCTGGCGGTGTACGCCGGGCACAAGCTGCGCACCTGAGCTGAAATTCGCGACGAAGCGCCGTCCGCTCCGGGCGGCGCTTCAGCGGCCGACGGAGATCACGCGGGCGCGCCAGGCGCCGCTCGGCGCCTCGATCTGGACCTCGTCCCCGGCCTGGGCGCCCAGGAGCGCGCGGCCGACGGGCGAGTCCGGCGAGACGCCGCCGACACTCGAGATCTCGACCTCCAGGCGACCGCCCTGCTCGTCCTCCAGCTCGACCTTCGAGCCGACGCCGACGGTGCCGTCGGCGGCCGCGTCCTCGTCGACGAGCACGGCGCGCGAAAGGCGGTCGCGCAGCACCCGGATCCGCCGCTCGAGCAGGCCCTGCTCGTTCTTGGCGGCGTGATACTCGAAGTTCTCGGAGAGGTCGCCAAAGCCGCGCGCCGTCTTGATCGCCTCGACCATCGCGGCTCGCCGCGGGCCCTCCAGCTCGGCCAGCTCGGCCTCGAGCTGCTCCTTCTGGGCTTCGGTCAGGTGCTCGGCCTTCTCGGTCGCCATCGCGCCAGGGTACAGGCGTCCTGCTACGGTGTGAGCACGGGTTGGCAACGGCGCCGCCCGGTGAGATGAGCTTCTCGGTCCTCCTTCGGGCGTTTCGAGGTAGGCAAGTCTCGAACCCGAAAAGGAGTCGAACCAGATGTCAGACCAGTCTTTCCGCGAGCTCGGCGTGTCCGCGCCCGTCGCCAACGCGCTCGTAGCTCAGTCCATCGAACATCCCTTTCCGATCCAGGCGCGCACGCTGCCGGACGCACTCCAGGGCGTCGACGTGCTCGTCCGCTCGCCCACGGGGTCGGGCAAGACGCTGGCCTTCGTGCTGCCGATCGTCGAGCGCACGGACCACGGCGACGCGCGCCCGTCCGCGCTCGTGCTCGTGCCGACTCGCGAGCTCGCCTCGCAGGTGACGGAGGACTTCCAGCCCCTCGCCAAGGCGCGCGGGCTGACCGTCGCGCCGGCATACGGCGGCGTGCCACTGAAGTCCCAGGCCAACCGGATCAAGGACGCGGACATCCTCGTCGCGACGCCCGGCCGGCTCGAGGACCTGGCCAACCGCCGCCTCGTGAACCTTTCGCAGGTGCGGACGTTCGTGCTCGACGAAGCCGACCGCATGCTCGACATGGGCTTCAAGCCCCAGGTCGACAAGCTCGTGCGGCGCCTGCCGCGGAACCGGCAGACGATGTTCTTCTCGGCCACGCTCGACGGCGAGGTCGGCGAGCTCGCCCGCAAGTACACGAGCGGCGCGACGCGCATCGAGGGCGAGCTCTCGGCACTGCGCCAGCCGGGCGAGATCGAGCACCGGTTCATCTCGGTCACCGCCGACTCGAAGGTCGAGACGCTGGTCGAGCACATCCGCACCGGCGGCTCGACGCTCGTCTTCGTCCGCACGAAGCGCGGCGCCGACCGGCTCGTGCAGAAGCTGAAGAAGCAGGGCGTGGCCGCGGTCGCGATGCACGGCGACATGTCGCAGAACGCCCGTGAGCGGGCACTCGCCCGCTTCGAGAGCGGCAAGGTCGCCACGCTCGTCGCCACCGACGTGGCCGCGCGCGGGCTCGACCTCGACGACGTCACGCACGTGATCAACTTCGACCCGCCGGACGAGGACAAGGGCTACGTCCACCGCACGGGCCGCACCGGCCGCGCCGGCCGCAGCGGCACGGCGATCACCTTCGTCCTGCCCGAGCAGCAGGCCGACACGAGCCGCGTCGCGCGGCGTCTAGGCCACCAGGAGCAGTTCGAGGACGCCGGCATGCGATCGGCGCCCGCGAAGCTCGTTTACACGAGCCGCCGCGGACGCCGGTCGAAGTGGTAGCGGCGCTCAGTCGCCGCTGAGCGTCCGGTCGAAGAAGCCGACGACCCGCCGCTCGTACTGCGCGGGGCGCGCGCTGAGGCCGTGCGTGTGGGAGGTGTCGATCTTCCAGATCTGCTTCGGCCCTCGAGCCGCGGCGTAGTACTCAGGGTTGTTGTCCTCGCCGCCCGCTCCCTTCTTCGCGTAGATGAAGAAGACCGGCTGGGTGATGCGGCCGGAAAGGCTCTTCAGGTTCGGCGGCGGGAGGCGGTTCGAAAACAGCGCGGTTCCCGCGGTCATCACTCCTGAGAACCAGATCTCGGGCAGCTTGCTCCCGGATCTGTGAACGGTGTCCTCACGCACCGAGCGCGCCCCGGCACCCTCGGAGACCACCGCCGTGACCGCACTGGTCTCGGCCGCGGTCTGCAGGAGCGCCTCGCCCCCCACCGAGAGCCCGAGCCCGCCGATGCGGTCCGGGTCGACCCCGCGTGAGCGCACATACGCGAGCGCGCCTTTGAGGTCGTCGTCGAACCCCCAGCCGAGCGCATTCGGGTCCCCCTCGCTCGTCCCCTCGCCACGCCGGTCGAACACCAGCACGCCGTAACCGTGGCGGACGAGCATCCGGGCGTGGTTCTGCGTCCCCTTCTTGCCGGGATAGACGATCACGACCGCACCGTTCCTGGAGCGGACGAACCAGCCATCGAGCCTGAGGCCATCGTCGGCCTGGAACGAAACGGCCATGTACGGCGCTCCGAGGTCGCCGTGTGGCGTTGTCACCCGAGCGACGTGGGTGAACCCATACGAGAGCGAGAGCGGGAACAGCACGAAGTACGCGCCGACGACCCACGCGACGCCGAGGAGGAGACGGCGGCCGTAGCGCCAGGCCAGCGGGTGGTCGCCCTTCCGCGCACGCCAGCTTCCGACCACGCCGAGGATCACGAGGTAGAGCCCGGCGGCGGCGGCGAGCACACCGCTGTAGTCGTCGCCCGAAAGGCCCTCCTTGGGGCCGTAGAACGCGGCTTCCACGGCGCCTGTGACGATCCCGAAGATGCCGAGTACTACAGCCAGAGCGGCACTCAGGCCGGGCCGCAGCCGCAGGTAGGCGACCGCCGCGCCCGCGACCACCGCCGTCGGGACGAGCCCGGAGACGAGGTGGTCGGCGACCGCCGTCCCGGGCTCGGGCTGCAGGAAGCTGTCGTCGACGAGATGGAAGCCGATCAAGCCGAACGCGACCAAGGCGACGCGCGTCTCCACGCTTGCCGCCTTCACCGAATCCCGTAGACCCTTCCGCTCGGCCACTTGCTCGATGTTCACCGAGCAAAGCGTCTCACGCTCTCCGCGCGAGCTCAATGCCGGGGGTCAGGCGCACGGCCTGGAAGCAGACGGCGGGCGCGGCCAGGGACCGCGACCGCCGTCGGATTCGTCAGGCGTCAGGCGGCTGCGGCGAGCTCGTCCTGCAGCTTGGCCAGGGCGGTCGCCTCGAGCTGGCGCACGCGCTCGCGCGTGATGCCCAGCTCCTTGCCGATCGCCTCCAGCGCCTGGGGGTCGCCGCCGATGCCGAAGCGCAGCTCGATGATTCGGCGCTCCCGCTCGGGCAGGGCCGCGATCGCGTTCCGCACCTCGCGGCGCCGGACCGAGTCGACCGCCTCGTCCTCGGGGCTGGCCGCGGCCTCGTCGCCGAACAGGTCGCCCAGCTCGCCGTCTTCCTCGGAGCCGACGGGCCGGTTCAGCGAGACGTTCGCCTGCACCGCGTCCAGCGCCTCCTCGACGTGGACGAGCTCGAGCTCGGCCTCCTCGGCCAGCTCTTCGCGGGTCGGCTTGCGGCCGAGCCTGGCCTCCAGCCGGCTCTCCGCGCGCCCGAGCTTCACGCGCCGCTCGTTGACGTGCGTCGGGATGCGGATCGTCGCGGACTGGTTCGAGATCGCCCGCTGGCAGGCCTGGCGGATCCACCAGGTGGCGTAGGTCGAGAACTTGAACCCCTTCCGCCAGTCGAACTTCTCGACGGCACGGTTCAGCCCGATCACGCCCTCCTGGACTAGATCCAGCAGCGGCAGGTCCTTCCGCTGGTAGCGCTTGGCGATCGAAATCACCAGGCGCAGGTTCGAGTTGATCATGCGCTCCTTGGCCTCGGCGTCGCCCCGCTCGACACGCTTGGCGAGCGCGACCTCCTCCGCCGCGGTCAGCAGCGGGTAGCGGCCGGCCCGGTGCATGAAGAGCGAGAGCGCGTCGGTCGGCACGGCCGTCTGCGCGTGCGCAGGGGCGACCGGCTCGTCCGCCGGCGGCTGGACGATCTCGACCTCCCGGGCCTCTAGCTCGGCGCGCAGCTCGACGAGATCCTCCTCGTCGAGATCGTGCTCGAGCGCGAACGCCTCCAGGGCGGCCTCGTCGATCGACTCGTGCTCCTCGGCCTCTTCGAGGAACGCAGGGACAGCAAGTTCAAGCGTGGTGCTCAGTTCTTCCTCACATCCTTTGCTTCGTGGCTGTCGGGCGAGCGCGAGGGCGTTCGCCACCAACCACTACAACGGCCTTCCGGGCCGTCGTATTCCGTGCGGGACCAAAAAAATTCGCCGAGCCGGTTTCGCTTTTGTCCACTTCGCCCGGCTGACCTTCCGCTTCCGCGTACCGCCCTCCGGTGAAGCTTCGTCCTACTCGCGCTCCGTGCTCGGCGCAAGCGGCAACCTAGCGACGCGGACAGGTCCGTACAAGGGCCTGAAAAAACTCGTGCCCGCTCTTTGCGAGATTTTTTCTCAGGGCGTGCACGAGACGTCCTCGGCCGGGTCGAGCGGAAGCCGCTCGAGCAGCCCGCCGAGGGCCTGCAGCTCCTCGTTCGAGAAGCGCTCGCGGAAGAAGCCGCGGATCCCGGCGACGTGAGTCTCGGCCGCCTCGCGCAGCTTCGCGTCGCCGGCCTCGGTCAGCTGCGCGTACGTGACGCGGGCGTCCGACTCGCAGGAGGCGCGCTCGACGTAGCCGCACCGCTCGAGCCCCTCCAGCAGGCGCGTGATCCCGGACGGGGTCAGCAGCACGAGCTCGGCGAGGTCGACCCTGCGCAGCCGGCCACTCTCGGCGTGCGAGAGATGGAGCAGCACCTCGTAGTCGTTGAGCGTGAGCCCGTGCTCGGAGACGAGCTCGGCGTTGAAGCGCCGGATGCTCGTGGCGTGAGCGCGCAGCAGCGCGACCCAGGCCTGGATCTCGGGAGTTGTGCGCGTAGATGATTGAGTGCTCAAAACTTGACGGCTCAACTTTCTTTGCTAATATTGTTGACAGCTCAAGTATACCAACGACGCGCAAAGGAGCGAGTCACATGACCAGCACCACCATCATCCCCGAAGTGATCCCCGCCGGAACCTGGGCTGTCGACCCCGTCCACACGACGATCGGCTTTCAGGTCACCGAGACGAGCGACCTTTTCAGCTCGGTGATCGGGCGCTTCACGCAGTTCGAGGGCCGCATCACGGGCGGTGGGCAGCCGTCGCTCGCGGGCACGATCCGCGTCGACAGCCTGCGCACCGACAACGAGCAGCGCGACGCGCACCTGATCTCGGCGGACTTCCTGGATGCCGCGCGGCATCCGGAGATCCGCTTCGAGACGACCGCCGTCGAGCCGCTCGACGCCGAGCGCTTCACGGCCCGCGGCAACCTGATCGTCAAGGACACGCCCTTCGAGGTCGAGCTCGAGGGCCGCATCCGCGGCCAGGGCCAGGGCAAGGCGGGCGACGAGCGCGTGCTCGTGGACGTGCGCGGCGCCCTCGACTGGGGCACCACGACGGTCGAGATCACGGCGGCCGTCTCGGCCGTCAAGGAGGTCTGAGCACCGTGAGGATCCTGGGAATCGCCGGCAGCCTGCGCAGGGGCTCGTACAACCGTGGGCTCCTGCGCGCGGCTCACGAGCTCCTGCCGGAAGGCGTCGAACTCGTCGAGTTCGACATCCGCGGCCTGCCGTTCTACGACGGCGACGTCGAGGTTGCCGGCGATCCCGAGCCCGTCGTGGCACTGAAGGACGCGATCCGCGACACGGACGCGCTCCTGATCGCCACGCCCGAATACAACCGCGGCGTGCCCGGCGGGCTGAAGAACGCGGTCGACTGGGCCTCGCGCCCTCCGCTCGGCTCGCCGCTCACCGGCAAGCATGTGGCGCTGATGGGCGCCTCGACCGGGCGGAACGGAACGGCGCTCGCGCAACAGCAGCTGCGTCAGGCGCTCGAGTTCCCGCGGGCCGTCGTGCTCGACCAGCCGCAAGTGCTCGTGCCCGAGGCCTACCTGCACTTCGACGAGCGGGGCGACCTGGTCGACGAGGGCATCCGCGCCGAGCTCACCGAGCTGCTCGACGCCCTCGTTCACGTCGCAGGCGGTGTTACGCTCGCGGCGTGAGCACCGTCCGAGACCTGATGACCAGCGACGTTCTCTCGGTCGACCCGTCCGACACGATCGGCGAGACCGCGCAGCAGATGGTCGAGCGCGGTGTCAGCTCGGCCGTCGTCTCCGACTACGGCACCCTGATCGGGATCGTCACCGAGCGCGACCTGACCCGCGCGGTCGCGGGCCGCGTCCACTCCAGCGAGGCGCGCGTCCGCGAGTGGATGACTGCCGACCCGCTGACGCTCGGGCCGGACGCGGCGCCGGCAGAGGCCGCCAAGATCATGCTCGACAACGGCTTTCGCCACGTCCCGATCGTCGAGGACGGCCGCGCAGTCGGGATCGTCTCGATCCGCGACGTTGCGCGCTGGAGCACCGAGGAGAGCTAGCCCTTGACCGCCTGCGCCTCGGGCGGCACGAGCGCGCCATCGTGAAGGCGGATCGTCCGGTGGGCTACCGCCGAGATCTCCGGGTTGTGGGTGATCAGGACGACCGTCTGGCCGCGCTCGCCACACAAGGAACTGAGCAGGCCGACGATCTCCTCTCCGGTCGTGGCGCCGAGATTTCCCGTCGGCTCGTCGGCGAGCAACACGCGCGGCTCATTGGCGAGCGCCCGGGCGATGGCGACGCGCTGCTGCTCGCCGCCCGACAGCGCCCGCGGGAGATGTTCGCGCCGGTTGGCGAGGCCGACCGCTGCAAGCAGCTCGTCGACCCGCTCCCGCCGCTGCTCCGCCGAGAGGTGCCTCGGCACCAGCGCGAGCTCGACGTTCACGGCGGCCGAGACCGTCGGAATCAGGTTGAACTGCTGGAAGACGAAGCCGATCGTCGCCAGCCGCAGCGCCGTCAGCTCCGGGTCCTTGAGGGTGGCGAGGTCGCGCCCTTCGAACAGCACCTGGCCGGAGCTCGGCCGGTCGAGCGCGCCCAGCAGCTGGAGCAGCGTCGTCTTGCCCGAGCCGCTCGGTCCGACGACGGCGACGAACTCGCCGCTCTCGATCGTCAGGCTCAAGTCCCGCAGCGCCTTCACCTCGGCGGCGCCCTGGCCGTAGGCCTTGGTCGCGCCGCGCAGCTCGTAGAGAGGCGGGTGCGCGATGTCGGTGACGGTCAACGTTCCTCCTTCAGTCGATGTGGCGCAGGGCGTCGGCCGGTCGCAGCCGTGAAGCGCGCAGTGCGCCCGCGGCTCCCGAGACGAGCCCTGCGAGGACGGCAAGCACGACCGCGAGCACGATCACGCCGAGCGAGACCGGCGCCGACAGGTGGACGGTGGTCGAGGCGGCATTCGAGACTGCTCCCTGGCCGAACGGCCCTGGGCCGCGGAACGCGGACGACGCCGCGCTCGCAAAGGTGGCCGTGAGCGACGGTGCAAGCGCCGTGATCGCCGCCGCGCCTGCGAGTCCGAGCGCGATTCCGAAGACGCCCCCGAGCACGCCCTGCAGGAGCGACTCGCCGCTGACCTGGCGAACGACCAGCCAGCGCGACCAGCCGAGCGCCTTCAGCGTCCCGAGCTCTCGCACGCGCTTCGAGACGGACGCGAGCGTCAGCAGCGACGCGATCAGGATCGCGCCGAGCAGGCCCACGATCTAGAGCGCCATGCCGAGCTTGCCCGTCAGGCTCTTTGCGTCCTTGAGCGAGCCCGTGACGCTGTTCGCGAGCGACTGCGCCGTCGTCACCGACGAGCCCGAGACCGACGCCTTGATGTTCCTGGCGACCGCGTCGACCTGGCCTGCGCTCGTTGCGCGGACATAGACGGTGTTGACGCGGCCGGCGCGGCCCGACAGCGCCTGCAGCTGCAAGAGCTTCACGTAGACGTCGGCGGACTGGCCGCCGATCGGCGTCTCGGCGAGGCCGACAACGGTGAGCTTCTTGCTGCCGACGGTGAACTGGTCGCCGAGGCCGATGCCCTTCCGACGGGCGTAGCTGACATTCAGGATCGCCTCGCGTGAGGTGCCGGCCGAGAAGTAGCGCCCGCTCGTGATCTCGCCGGAGGTGATCGCGCCGAGGTCCGGCTTCGACTGGTCGACGCCGGAGACGGTGATCAGCGAGAAGTTGATCCCGCGGGGGCCGGCGAACCTGCCGCCGCCTTGCGGGGGGCCGCCGCCGAAGCCGCCGCCTTGGCTGGTCTGCGTGGGCACGGTGCCGGTGATGTGCGCGACGCTCAGGGTCAGCCCGCCGGCGGCGCCGCCCACGCCCGAGAGCGAGGCGACCTTCGTCACCTGGCTCGACGGGAAGCTGAGCTGGGAGGTCGAGTTGAAGACGTCCCGGGAGAACTTCGCGCCCGGCTTCAGTTTGGTGAAGTCGAGCCGGCCGCCGCCGTTTTCCTACTGGAGCTCCTGGCGCTCCTTGGCCGTCAGCTGCGGGAAGCCGCCCGAGCTCGAGATCTTCAGCGGCCTCGTGACGGACATGTCCGTGCCGACGCCGGTCAGCGGCTGCAGCACCTTCGCCTGCGCGCTGTCGAGGCCGTTCGAAAGGGCGCTGACGGTGATCACGAGCCCGACGCCGATCCCGAGACCGAGCGCCGTCAACAGCGTCCGGCCGCGGCGGCGCCGCAGCTCCGAGAGCATGTAGGTAAGAGAGGTCATGCCCTCAAGCGAAGCAGGGGTCGCTGAGAAGAGACTGAAGGCAGGGTGAGAAGTCGCTAAGAGCTAGACGAGCTCGAGCTGGCGGTGCGTCTCCAAGCCGGAGACGCCCACGCCCACCAGCCGCAGCGCCCCGGGGCGGTCGGCCAGCGCGCGGTCGAGACAGGCGCAGGCGAGCTCCCAGATCCGCTCCGCGTCGTCGGTGCCGACCGGCAGCGAGGTCGAGCGCGAGCGGATCGAGAAGTCGGGGTAGCGCACCTTCGTCGTGACCGTGCGGCCGGCCTGGCCGCACGCCGCCAGGCGCTCGGCGACATGCCCGGCGAGCCGGCGCAGCTCCTCCTGCAGCCGCTCGACCTCGGCCACATCACGCGGAAACGTCTCCTCGGCGCTGACCGAGACCGTCTCCGTCGAGAGCTCGAGCGACCGCGGGTCGATCCCACGCGCCCGGTCGCGCAGCAGCGGCCCCAGCTTTCCCGGCAGCAGCGTGCGCAGCTTCGCGTCCTCCAGCGCGGCCAGGTCGCCGATCGTCTCGACCCCGCCGCGCCGCAGACGCTCCTCCGCTCGCGGGCCCACGCCTGGCAGGCGGCGCACGTCGAACGGGGCGAGGAACCAGGCCTCGCGGCCGCCGGGCACGACGGTCAAGCCGCCGGGCTTGCGCCGGTCGCTGGCGATCTTCGAGACCACTTTGCAGCTGGAGACGCCGAGCGAGCACGAGAGGCTGGTCGCGCCCCGCACCGCCGCCTGCACGGCCTCCGCTACCGCCCGCGCGCGGCCGAAGTCGGCGGCCACCTCCCCCACGTCCAGGTAGCCCTCGTCCATCCCGGTCCGCTCGACGGTCGGCACCACCTCGCGCACGGCGTTCCAGACCGCCTGCGAGTACTCCGAGTAGAGCCGCTTGCGCGGCGGGACGAAGACCGCCTGCGGGCAGCGGCGGAGGGCCTCAGCGCACGACATCGCGGAGTGGATCCCGAACCTGCGCGCCACGTAGTTGGCCGTCGCCACCACGCCGCGGCCATGCGGGTCGCCGCCGACCACGAGCGGCTTCGCCCGCAGCTCCGGCGTCTCCAGCTCCTCGACCGCCGCGAAGAACGCGTCGAGGTCGAGGTGCGCGACGATCACGGGTCGCCTCGATCGACGAGCCGCATCGGGATGCCCAGCTTGCGCGCGGCGAAGGGCACGGTGCTGCCCTGGAAGATCACGGAGAACGCCACCACGACGAACACGATCCCGTAGATCCGGTCGGAGCCCGGCACGCGCTCGAGCAGCGCGAAGGAGGCGAGCAGGATCGGGACCGCTCCCTTCAGGCCGCTCCACATCACGAACACACGCTCGCCCCGGCGCAGGTTGAGCGGGACGAGGAGCGGCGCGATTCCGAACGGGCGCGCCAGGAAGGCAAGCACGAGCGCGATCAGGATCGCGTCCTTCCAGACCGGCTCGAGGTTGACCTTGTTCACCGTCAGGCCGAAGGCGATGAAGACGACCACCTCGGCGAGGCTTGCAAGCGAGGTGTGGAAGCGCTCGACGTCGCGCCGGCGTGGGTAGTGGGCGTCCCCGATCGCGATTCCCGCGACGAAGACAGCGAGGAAGCCCGAGCCGTGCGCGACCGCGGCGGCGCCGTAGATCAGCCCCGCGGCCGCGAGCCAGCGCAGCGGGTAGAGCGCGGGATTCGCGAGCGCGATGCGCCGGATCGACTGGAGCACGAGCCAGGCGCCTGCGACGCCGACTACGAGACCGATGGACATCTCGAGCACGAACTCGCGCACCACGACCCAGAACGACGCGTCCGCGTGCGTGGCGAACTCGATCATCCCCAGCATCAGCGCGATCCCAACCGGGTCGTTCACGCCCGACTCGCCCTCCAGGATCGTCCCGGTGCGTCCGCCGACCTCACGCTTGCTGAGCACCGAGAACATCACCGCGGGGTCGGTCGGCGCGAGCGCCGCGCCGAGGATGCCCGCGCCCGTCCAGCTGAAGTCGAACAGGTAGCGACCGGCCAGGGCAACCAGCGCGGCCGTCGTGAAGGTGCCGAAGACGCCCAACACGGTAATCGGCACCGCGGCCACGCGGAAGCGCTTCCACCCGACCCGGATGCCGCCGTCGAAGAGGATCACGATCAGCGCGACGACCGCCAGCCGCTCGACGTCCAGCACCGAGAGCTTGCGTCCGAGGCTCGGCCAGAAGTGCACCGTGACGGCGGCGGCCAGCAGGAAGATCGCGGGCGCCGGGAGCGGGATGCGCTCGCTGACCTTGTTCGAGAGGAGCGCAAGCGAGACGATTCCCGAGACGAACAGGACGATCAGGCCGAAGTCTTGGATCTCGCCCACGTGCCGAGCCTAGTCTGCGGTGCTAGATCTCCGCAGCGAGCGCCTGGCGCGCAGCGTCGTCGGCGGCCTCGACCGCCCGCTCGGCGGCCGCGATTCGCTCGTCGCCGGGCTGGGTCGAGAGGTTGATCGCGACGAGCTTGGCGGCGGCCCGCGTGGCTCCGGCGGCCAGCGCGGCGGCGGCTGCCGCGTCGGCGCGCGAGGCTCCGTCGGCCCGCTCGGTCGCGTCCGCCGCGAGGATCGCGACGTCGGCCGCGGCCTCGGCGAGCGCGAGGGGCGCGTCGGCGGCCGAGGCCAGCGCGCCGGCGAGGTCGTGCTCGCGCCGCTCGAGCGCGTCGAGCGCGGTCTCGTAGGCCTGCGCGTCCTGTGCGGCGAGCGCGAGCAGGCGGTCGCGCAGGTCGACCGCCTGGGCGCGAGCGCCGGCCGAGTCGCTCCAACCCCCCGAGCGGCCGGCCGCCTTGGCCACGAGCGCCGCGGCGAAGGAGGCCGAGACGCCCGCCACCCAACCGGACGCGGGCACCGCGTCCGCCGCGGAGATCTGCTCGGCGAGCTCGCGCGCGTCGGTCACGGGCGGCTCAGAAGAAAAACTGCTTCCACGCCGTCCACCAGTCGTCGGCGCGGGAGACGATCGTGCGGGGGTCGACGAGCTCGACGCCGTGGCGGTAGCGGAGCTTGGCGACCGGGTCGGTCCACTTGTACTCGACCTTGATCTCGCACGGCTGGCCGGGGTCGTAGGGCTTGACGGCGTTCAGGTCGGAGAGCGCCTGCTTCGCGCCTGCCTCGATCGCCTCGCGCGCCCGGGAGGGAACGAGGTTGCGCGCGCTGAGGACGCCGGTGCCGCGCTTGACCTGAACGGTCGTGAGGCCGTCGCCGAGCAGCTCGCTGCCCTCGAGGCACGCGGCCTGGTCGCCCGTCACCAGCACCACCGGGCAGCCCCAGGTGCCGCAGAGCGCGGCGTTGATGCCGGTCTCGCCGACGAGCGTGCCGTTGAACCAGAGGTTCTGGAAGTTCGGGCCGGAGACGGTGTGGTTGAGCACGCCCTCGGGCGTCCCTGCGCGCGCGTGCATGCCGACGAAGAGCGCGCCGTCGACGCCCTGCTCGAGGAACTCCGTGTATTCGGTCCACTGGTCCTGGACGACGAACTCGCAGTCGGGGTCGAGCTCCTCCGGGATGAGCGAGTTGAACGTGTAGCCGCCGCCCGCGCCGTGGCAGTCCATGGCGACGATCTGGGTCGCGCCGGCGGCCTTGGCGCCGCGCACGGCCGCGTTGATCTCCTCGGTGTAGAGCTTGCGGCCCTCGTTGAAGAGCATCGAGTCGCCGTGTGGGGGCGGGCCGGTCTGCTCGCCTTTGACGATCCCGGCGACGCCCTCGATGTCGCTGATGATGAAGACCTTCACGCTTGTAGCCTTGCACGTCGTGGACACCGGGCTCGCAGGGAAGCGTGTGCTCGTGACCGGCGCCTCCGGCGGGATCGGCGGCGCGTGTGCGCGGCTGTTCATGGCCGAGGGCTGCGAGGTCGTCGCCCACTATCACCTCGGGCGTGAGCGGGCCAAGGCGCTTGGCGCGGCTGCGGTGGCCGGCGCCGACCTGCGCGTGGAGTCGGAGGTCGAGCGGCTGTTCAAGCAGGCCGGCCCGCTGGACGTGTGCGCGGTGGTCGCGGGCGTCTGGCCGGCGGAGGACGTGCCGGTCTGGGAGCTCCCGCTCGAGCGCTGGGAGGAGACGCTGCGCGCGAACCTGACCGCGACGTTCCTGACGGCGCGCGGCTTCCTGCGCGGCGTGGCGGAGCGGGGACACGGGTCGCTGGTGCTGGTCGCCTCGACCGCGGGCCTGTTCGGCGAGGCGGGCCACGCGGACTACGCGGCCGCGAAGTCGGCGATCGCCCACGGGCTCCTGCTGAGCCTGAAGAACGAGGTGGTGCGGGTCGCGCCTCGCGCGCGCGTGAACGCTGTTTGTCCCGGCTGGACGGAGTCGCCGATGACGCGCGGCTCACTCGACGAGGAGACGCTGCGCCGGGTGACGCGGACCATGGCGCTCGAGAAGGTCGCCCAGCCCAAGGACGTGGCCGCGCAGGTGGTCGTGCTCGCCTCAGACGTGCTCTCGGGCCACGTGACCGGCCAGGTGGTCACGGTCGCCGGCGGCATGGAGGGCCGCGTCCTCCACGGGCTCTGAGGGTTTCCCTCGGAGACCAAGCGGATCGACCGTGCAGCGTGCAGGACTCGGGCGACGCCCGAGTGCTCTGCGCGGGCTTCATAAACATCAGGCGGGCCCGCCGCCCGGGCCCGCCTGAGTCTCCCGTGAGAGAGCCGCAGTTACATCTCCGGAGGGGCCGCGCCGCATCGGGCCCTTTCCGTGTCGGGCGGGCCTCGCCGCATCGGGCCCGTCCGCTTTCGACGCTCTGCCCCTGCCGCAGTGGGGCGCTCGTCGATGTTGCTGGCGGAGTATTGCGCCGCGGCGGTCGCTTGATCTATCACCCTTTTACGGTTGACCGTTGCGCTTCACTTCACGAGTAGAGTCAAACCCGCATGAACAGCCGTTTCGAAGCCCGTCTGGAGCAAGGCCCGATCGTCGTCGGCGACGGCGGCATGGGCGTGCTCGTCACGAGCGCCGTGCCGCGCCTGCGCTGCCCGGAAGAGGCCAACCTGCGCGCGCCCGAGAGCGTCGTGACATTGCACACGAGCTTCATCCGCGCCGGCGCCGACCTGATCGAGACGAACACCTTCGGGGCGAACCGGCGCAAGCTCTCGCAGCTCTACCTCGAGGACGAGTTCGAGCGGATCAATGGCGCGGGCGTAAAGCTGGCCCGCGAGGCGCGGGAGGTGGCGGGCCGCGACATCTTCATCGCCGGCTCGATCGGCCCGCTCGGCGACCTGGCCGTGCCACCGGCCAAGCGCAGCGAGCTGTTCGCGGAACAGGCCGCCCTGCTGGACGGCCGCGGGATCGACCTGTTCATGGTCGAGACCTTCTACGACCTCGACGAGCTCGAGGCGGCGATCGAGGCGGTGCGCGGCGTCTCGAGCCTGCCGATCGTCGCCACGCTGACCTTCGACGAGGGCGCCGAGACGCTGGCCGGCGTGACGGCCTCCGACGCCGCCGCGCGCCTGCGGCCGCTCGGGCTGGCCGCGATCGGCGCGAACCACGGCGCCGGCCTGCACGCCGCGCTGGCCGCGCTCGAGGCGATGGGCTCCGACGGCGGCCCGCCGCTGGCCGCGCTGCCCAACGTCGGCCTGGCGAGCCTGAGCGGCGGCCGCGTGATCTACCCGCACGCCACGCCCGAGTACTTCGCCGAGTTCGCCGCGCACGCACGTGAGCTCGGCGCGCGCCTGATCGGCGGCTGCTGCGGGACGACGCCGCTCGAGATCGCCGCGATCGCCTCCGCGGTCGAGGAGGAGCGAAAGCCGAGCGCGCCGCTGGACGTGATCGAGCGCGAGCTCGTCGAGCCGCACCTCGAGCGCGGCGCCTACGAGACCGAGCTCGCGCGCAAGCTACGCGAGCAAGAGTGGGTCACCTGCGTCGAGCTCGATCCGCCCAAAGGCGGCACCTACGACGCGATGCTTGCGGTCGCGCGGGAGCTGAAGCGCTCCGGCAAGGTCGGCTTCGTCGACATCAACGACAATCCGATGGCCCGCGCCCGCGCCAACGCGCTGATGGCCTCGGTCGCGATAGAGCGCGACTGCGGCATCGAGACGATCCCGCACGTCACGCCGCGCGACGCCTCGATCATGGGACTCGAGTCCCTCCTCCTGGGCGCGCACGCCGAAGGCGTCCGCAACGTGCTCGCGGTCACCGGCGATCCGACCGAGATCGGGGACTACCCGGGCTCACGCGGCGTCTACGAGGTCGACTCGATCGGCCTCTCGCAGATCGTCTCGCAGCTCAACCGCGGCGAGGACTACAACGGCAAGGGCATCGACGCGCCGACCTCGTTCTTCCTGGGCGTGGCGGTCAACCCGTCCGCGGACGACCTCCAGACCGAGGTCGAGCGCTTCCACCGGAAGATCGAAGCGGGCGCCAGCTACGCGATGACGCAGGCCCTCTTCGACCTCTCCTACCTCGACCGCTTCGAAGAGTTGATCGGCGGCTGGCCGGTGCCGGTGCTGCTGGGCATCTTCTACGTCCGCAGCCACCAGCTCGCCGTGCGGCTGCACAACGAGGTGCCGGGGATCGTCGTGCCCGAGGAGATCCAGCGGCGCCTCGAGCAGGCGGGCCCGAACGCGGGCGCCGAGGGCCTGGCGCTGGCCCGGGAGCTGTATGCGCAGGCGCGCGAGAAGGTCGCCGGCGTGTACGTGATCCCGCCCTTCAAGCAGCCCGAAGCCGCGCTCGACCTCTTCTAGCGCACGCAGGGGCCGGTCGAGACGGGCGCGCCCGCCGAGGCGAGGTCGCGCCGCACCACCGAAGCCGGCACGCCGTAACCGCCGCCGCCCGCCGCGCGGGCCGCGAAGACCGTCGACTGCACGGCGCCGGAGGAGTCCACGGCGGGGCCGCCGGAGTTGCCATGTCGGATCGTCCCGCTCAGGCTCGTCACCAGGCGGCGCGTCTGCCCTCGGCCGTAGGCGTCCTGCGCGAGCACGGTCTCGGTCTCGCCGACCCGGCCTGCGCTCGCGTCGAGCGGCCCGTTCAGCGGGTACCCGACGATCGCGATCGCCGCGCCGGGCTGTGGGTTCTTGAGCTCGAGCGGCGGGGCGTCGAGGTCGTCGACCCGCAGCACGGCGATGTCGTTGTGCGGGTCGAACGCGACCGCCTGCGCAGCGAGCACGCCGGCGCCGAGCGTGACGACCTCCGTGTCGTCCTCGCCGGCGACCACATGGGCCGCGGTGACCACCAACCCGCGCGCCGCCACCCAGCCGCTGCCCTCGACGCCGAGCCCGCACGCGGTCCCAAGCACGCGCACGACGCTCGGCGCGGCCGCGCGCACGCCCGGCTTGCGCAGCACGCCCGGGTCGAGCGGTTGGGTCGGCAGCGGCGGCCCGGCGAAGCTCGGGAACGGGTCGATGCGGGCCAGCGCGTTCAGCAGCGACCTCGGCGGCACGATCTCGTTCAGCCGCTGCAGCACGTAGGAGCGCTGCACCGCGCGCCGGAGGTCGGTCTGGCCCGGCAGCTGCAGCGCCATCGCGCCGAGCACCCAGACGATCGCGAAGCCGATCAGGGCGCCGGCCACGACCCCGCCCGCCGAGTCGAGCACCCGCACGCCGCGCGCCTGCCGGCTGCGAATCGACGCCCCGACCGTGCTGCCCAGCACCTCGAACACGATGGCGAACGCGATCGCGGCGACCAGCGCGACCACCGGCGCGTACCGCGAGTGTGTCCCGTTCGAAAGCAGCACGGGCACCAGGCGCCCGCCGAGCAACGCGCCCGCGAGCAGCCCGGCCAGCGAGAGCCCGCTCCAGACGAAGCCCTGCACCGCCCCGCCGAGCGCCGTCAGCAGCACCAGGCCGAGCGCGACCCAGTCGACGGCAGTCACGCGGGGTTTAGGCTAGACGCCATGGACGGCCAGGAGCTGCAGGAGTTCATCGACGCCTACAACGCCGCCTGGAACGCGCACGACGTGGAGGCGATCGTCGCAATGCACACCGAGGACTCGGTCTTCGAGAACCACGTCACCGGCGACGTCAACGTCGGGCGCGAGGCGATCGGCAAGGCCATCAGCGGCATCTTCTCGGTCTTCCCGGACCTCACCTTCGAGACACGCCGCGCCTACCTGCGCGAGGACCTCGTCGTCCAGGAGTGGACCGCCAAGGGCACGCACGAGGGCACGATGACGCGCTCCGGGATCGAGGTGCCGCCGACCGGCCGCAAGGTCGACTACCGGGGCATGGACGTGATCCCGATCCGCGACGGCCTGATCGCGCGCAAGGACGTCTACTCGGACTCGGTCACCCTCCTGCGACAGCTCGGATTGACCGCTATCTAGCTACACTGCGGCGTTCCCGGGGGCGTAGTTCAGTTGGTTAGAACGCCGGCCTGTCACGCCGGAGGTCGCGGGTTCGAGTCCCGTCGCTCCCGTAAAAGCCCTGCAATCAGTACATGTATTTGACATAACGACCGCCGGCTTCTTTTGATCCCGCGCAGATCCCGCGCGAGAATCAGCCGGAGGTCGTTCAGCGTTCGGCTGCACAGGTGAGCCGCATGCAAGCCAACTTTCGCGAGCACACGCAACAGGCCTGGCTGCCGCGCGCGACTCACTCCTGGTTCGGCAGCAGCTCGAGCAACCCGGAGAACAGCGGCGTGATGAGGCGCGAATGCGGATACACCCGGTACGTGTTGTAGACCGCACCGTCCCGCATCGCGAAGACGCTCCATCCCGCGCTCACGGACACGGCCGACTCGAGGTCCGGTGCCCCGACTTCCTCGCGGTACTCGCGCAGCCACTGCGGCGCCTCGCGGAGCAGCTGCCCCATGTCGAACTCTTCTCGGACGATGCCGGACATCTCCTCCCGGCGAAACGCGTAGCCGTAGTCGAACAGGAAGTCGCCGCCGTGGGCCGACACGTACGGCACTATCCACCCGCGACGCCTCTTGTACGCGACGAGCTTGTCGAGCGGCGCCTGCGACATGCAGAGGAGCGTTAGGTCGCGATCGTTCAGGTGCGCGACCACGCCGCCCAGCCCGTCGGCTGAGCGACGAGGAACCCGGACACGCAACCGCCCAGTCCTCCCCGAACATCAGGTGGTAGACGAGCAGCTGCGAGCGCCCCTCGAACAGCTCGGCTAGTGACTTGGCGCCGTCCTCGGTCGCGAAGCTGTACTCCTTCTCGACCGGGACCCACGGCAGCTCGCGCCGCTGCTCCTCGACGCGCTTCGCCTGCTCCTTCCAGCTCCCGCTCGGTGGCCAGCAGCTCCTTTCGCGCCGCCTGCCACTCCTGCTCCGTCCCGACCTTCACTGGACCTCCTTCGCGTCGACCTCGTCCTCGTTGGGACCGCGCGACGGCGGAAAACTCATCGGCAGGCCTTCAACAGCTCGAGCCGGTTCCACTCCCTTTCTCACCGAAGGCGTCGTAGTAGATGGCCGCGCGCTTCGGGTCGTAATGGGACGCGCCTTCGTTGCGGCTGGTGAAATGTGCCAACGTCAGTCCCGGTCCCGTCTCACTTCCCCCTGCACCTCCGCCGATCGTCGACGATTGGGCGACTCGCGATCTGCTCAACGAGCGCTCAGCGCGACAACGTCCTATGAACAGGGAAAGGAACCAAAATTGGCTGACGATGTCCAGGTGACGAACCGACGGCTCGACGCGAGCGAGAACGAGGCGCTGATCGGGATCGCCCGGATGGGCGCGGATGCGTTCGGGTACACGGCCGACCTGCGGATAGACCGCCAGCTTGCGCAGCTCCTGCGCCTGCGAGTTTCGCAGCTGAACAACTGCACCTATTGCCTCAACCTGCACTACGAGGCGGCGCGCGAGGCGGGCATCCCCCGGGCCAAGATCGACACCCTTACCGCGTGGTGGGAAACCGAGCTTCACTCCGAAGCCGATCAGACGGCCCTCCGGTATGCCGAGGCGCTCACCCGTGCCGCCGACACCGACCGGGACGGGGCATTCCAGCGCTTCCACGACGCACTCGCCGAGAACTTCAGCCCGGAGGAGATCCTCGAGATCGTCGGCGTCGTCGTCAACATGAACGTCTGGACCCGGATCAAGCTTGCCGAGGGGGCGATGCCCGCCCCGGTTTGAACTTTCACGACTCGTTTGCACACCTCGAGATCATCGGGTCCGCCACGTCCAACAGGGCTAAGATCGCACTAAGCGGGCACTTCGCCGGCACCCCTACGGCGAGCACTTCGTCGCGGGTTCGAGTCCCGTCGCTCCCGCTAGCAAATCAGATTTGACATAAGAGAGATGCGCGGGCGATGTCCGATCAACGCGAGGCGGCGGAAGCCGACCTCGACCGGCTCGGCTAGTTGTACTGCCCACGGAGGTTGTGAACGCGGCTGATCGGGGGCCGGTCTCCGATTGAGCTGTGTGGTCGTTGCCGGTTGTAGTAGCGGACGAAGCTTAGGAGTGATCGTGCTCGGGCGTGGGAGTCGGGCCAGCTGTGGGCGTAGGCCCATTCGTCTTGGAGCGTGCGGATTAAGCGTTCGACTTTGCCGTTCCAGCGGGGCGTGTAGGCGGGGGTGCGGATGTGGCGGGCGCCGGTGGCGGCAAGGAGGTCGCGGAAGTGGCGGCTGTTGCGGTAGACCATCGCGTTGTCGGTCATCACCGCTTCGGGCGGTTGGCAGCCGAGGTCGGCGAAGAAGCGGAGCGCACGCTCGAGCGTGCGCGCGTTTGTCTCTGCGTCCTCGTGTGGGTGGAGCTCGACGTAGGCGATCCGGCTGTGGTCGTCGGCGACGCAGTGCAGGTGGTCGTAGCCGATCCCGCGGTGGAGGTCCTTGGTCGAGCGGTCGCCGGTGACGCGGTGGCCGGGGACACTGAAGCGAGCGAGCTTCTTGACGTCCATGTGCAGCAGTGCGCCCGGCTGTGACCATTCGTAGCGGCGGTAGCTCTGACGCGGCCGGCGTGGCCGGCGCGAGAGGCCGTGCCGCCAAAGCACCTTCCAGATCGTGGAGCGGGCACGGCGGACGATCCCCGCGAGACGGCCGGGGCCAAGGTTGGTGCGGCGGCGCGCCTCCAGGATCGGCTCCTCCTCCCCCGGCGAGAGCCGGCGCGGCTGGCGGTGCGGCCGCGACGAACGATCCAGGAGCGCCGAATCGAGTCGGCCGCCTTCCAGCCAGCGGTGCCACCAGCGGTGCGCGGTCGCGGGCGAGATGCTGAAGCGGGCGGCCGCCCGCTTCAGCGAAAGACCTGACTCGATCGCGGCGACGAGCTCGCGTCGGCCGGCCAATCCGAGCTTGGCGTTAGCGTGAAGATCCATCACGGCCCTCCTTTGGGTCGCACGTCTTGGCGGACGCGCACAGCCTCAAAGGAGGGCCGGATGTATCTCTCAGCCGTTCACAACGTGTGTGGGCAGGTCAGCTAGTCGGCGCTTCGCTACCTGTTTCTAGGACTCGCTGCCGAACTCGCCTTCGGCGCGCTGGGGGTAGATGGTGAGCTCCGCAGGCTCGTCAAGATCATCGCCGCCGAGGTACGCATCTCACTCTCGCCAGCCCGGCGCTCAGCCGAAACATGTTGTGCCGGCTCGCACTCGTCCCGCCGGTCCAGCCGATCCCGCTTGACACGGAGGGCGGCGAGGTTAAAGGGTCCCCGTGGCAAGAGGGGTCAAGAGAGGGGAGAATTGTGAGCAGGAGAATCGCCCGGTTCGACATCCTGGCAGCATTCGTCGCCATAGCAGCGGCGCTCGCCGTCGCGATCACGTCTTCAGGTGCCCTAGCTGGCGGCGCAGACACGTACATCGTCCTCTACAAGCAGTCCGCGGTTCCGGCGGGTGCGGCAAGCACGATCGAGAGCGCCGGCGGCGCGCTCGTCTACAGCTACGACCAGATCGGGGTCGCGATCGCCCGGTCCGACAGTTCCTCGTTCGCGAGCAGGCTCTCGTCTTCGAACAAAGTCGAGGGCGTCTCGGCGACCGGTCAGTTCGCGACTCGCCTGAACGATGACGAGATGACAATCCTCGGCGCCGACGGGCCGCTCCCGGACAGCGCGCCGGCTCCGGGGGACGACCCATTGTCTCCGCTCCAGTGGGACATGATCCAGATCCACGCTCCCGAGGCACGGGCGATCAACGGAGGTAGCCCCTCGGTCGTGGTCGGCGACATCGACACGGGGCTCGACTACACCCATCCGGACCTGGCGCCGAACGTCGACTTCGCGGACAGCGCGTCCTGTGTAAGCGGCGTGCCGAATACGGCTCCGAGCGCATGGAACGACGACAACGGTCACGGCACCCACACGGCCGGCACGATCGCCGCAGCTAAGAACGACATCGGCATCGTCGGGGTCGCCCCCAACGTGAAGGTCGCGGGGATCAAGGCAGGCAACGCCGACGGCTACTTCTTCCCGGAGGCGGTCATCTGCTCGTTCATGTGGGCGGGCTCGCACCACCTCGATGTGACGAACAACAGCTACTTCGCTGACCCCTGGCTCTTCAACTGTCGCAACGACCCGGGGCAACGGGCGATCTGGAAGGCCGAGCAGCGCGCGATTCGCTACGCCATGCAACAGGGTGTGACCGTCGTCGCGGCCCAGGGCAACGAGAACATCGACCTCTCCAAACAGAACGTGGACACGACCAGCCCGGACGACTCGACTCCGATCACGCGTGAGGTGACCAACGCCTGTGTCGTGATCCCCGTCGAGATCCCGGGCGTGATCGGCGTGACAGCCGACGGCAACCTCATGCAGAAGTCCTACTACTCGAGCTACGGTGTCGGCGTCGCACAGGTCGTCGCCCCGGGCGGCGACTCGCGCTTCCAGCGCACAGCGGCTGCTCCGAACGGGGTCGTCCTCTCAACGTATCCGGGCAACCGTTACGCCTACGCGCAGGGGACGTCGATGGCCTCGCCCCACGCCGCCGGCGTCGCAGCGCTTGCCATCTCCGCGCACGGGAAGATGAGCGCCGGCGGGGTCCAGGCACTGGTCGACCGCACGGCCGATTCCCAGGCCTGCCCGCCGAATCCCTTCAACCCCGGACCGCCGTTCAATTACCTCGCGATCTGCGAGGGCGGCTCGGGCTACAACGGCTTCTACGGCCACGGCCAGGTGAACGCGCTCAGCGCGGTCGGCGGCTGAGGTCTCGAGCAAGGCGAACCGGAGGGCCCGTGCAGGAGCAGGCCCTCCGGTTCGCTCGACAACAGAGGGACGAAGGCGGGTGACGGCTGACGGGTGACATGTTCCACGCTGGTTCGTGAGACGTGGCTTCTCGCATACCTAAGCAAGTCTTTTGCGCACTCTTTTGGAACTGCCGCAACTTCGTGGAACTCGCCTTCTCGACGCAGATCCGGTTCGTTTCCCAGAGAGACAACCGAGCATCCCGCGCCCATCCCGCAGGAGGTCACCGGAGGCTCCCGCGGGCGCCCGGAGAACCCCGCAAGACGACGGTTGGAAAGCCCTGCTGGCACCGGTAATCCCCGCCGATGCCCGCCCAGACCGGCACGACCAAGACCGGACTGTCACGCCGGAGGTCGCGGGTTCGAGTCCCGTCGCTCCCGCTTCGCCGAAAGGTCCGCAAGCGGGGCCGCTCAAGTAGGCGGGCGGTCCAGGCCCCGACCGCTGCGAGCGCCAGGCCCGCGGCGATGTCGAGCCAGAAGTGGTTCGCGGTCGCGATCAGCGAGAAGCAGACCCAGGCCGGCCAGAGGAGGAACACGACCTTCGCAATGGGCCCCCGCGCGACGCCGGAGAGGGTGACGCCGATGATCAGGGCGTCGGCCGCGTGCAGGCTCGGCATGGATGCGTACGGGTTGGCCAGAGCGTCACGAGCCCCGTCTTGTGGTTGACCAGCTCGGACTGTGCCAGCGTATCCACGAAGCCGAGCTGCGGAAAGAGCCACGGCGGCGCGGTGGGCATCGCGACGTAGCCGACCAGCCCGATCGTGTTGGTGACCATCAACGTGTTCCGGAACCGAAGGTAGGCGTCGTTGTGGCGGAGATAGACCCAGAGCAACGCGAGGACGACCACGGCGAGCTGCGAGAGCCAGTAGCTCCAGTCGACGGCGTGGACCAGCACCCCGCCCGTCTCCACCACCCGGCGCTGCAGGTCCGGCTCGAAGAACGCGTGCAGGTCACGCTCGGCGTGGATCACGCGGCGAGCGTTCGCGAGCGCTTCCGGCGTTCCGCGGTCGGCAAGGCCCCGCGCGACCTGGTAGGCGACGACGAAGCCGAGCCAGATCGCGAGCTGGCGCAGGAAGTCGCCCCGTCCGCGCGGTAGGCAGCCGGCTTTCTCGGTGCTTCGTCCCATCGCACTCCTTGGGCTCGATGGTCGTGCACGGCTGCCGGTGCTGCATCGGGGAGGCTGCCGATGGCGGGTCAGTGACCACCCGGATGGCGCCGGAATTCCCCGGCGGCAAGCTACTTCTGTGGCGTATCGGTTCGTTGAGCACACCGGCGAGATAGAGGTCGAGCTTGCCGCGGCGAGCGAGACCGACATCTTCGAGGCTGCGCTGGCCGCCTTTGTCGATCTGGTCGACCCGGGCCCGGGAGGCGTTCCGGTCGCTCACGAGGTCGAGCTCACAGGCGCCGACCACGCGCTCTTGCTCGTCGACTGGCTGAGCGAGCTCGTCTTCCTCGCCGAAACGGCGGGATTCGTGCCCGAGCACATCGCCTCGCTCGAGCTCTCGGCGACGGCACTCTCAAGGCTACCGTCGCAGGTCGTCGCCACCGCCCGCGCCACCTGGTCAAGGCGGTCACGCTCAACCGCCTGGAGCTCGAGCAGGAGGGAGGTGGCTGGCACGGCCGTGTCGTTCTCGACGTCTGAGCTCGTCCGCCTGGACGAGACCTGTTGGGAGATCCCGGCCGAGGCGCGCCCCGACATGCGCGTCCCCGCGCGGGTCTTCGCCGACCGCGAATTGCTCGATGCGATCCTCGGCGACCGGTCGCTCGAGCAGCTGCAGAACGTGGCAACGCTGCCCGGGGATCGTCGGCGCTGCGCTCGCCATGCCGGACATCCACCAGGGCTACGGCTTCCCGGTCGGCGGCGTCGCTGCGACGGAGCTCCCGGACGGGGTCGTCTCGCCGGGCGGCGTCGGCTACGACATCAACTGCGGCGTGCGGCTGCTCGTGCTGCCGCTCTCGGCCGAGGAGCTCGGACGCGCGCCGGGAGCCGCTCGTGCACGAGTTCTCGCGCGCGATCCCGGCCGGCGACCGGCAGGCGCGGCCCGCTGCGGCTCTCGCGATCGCAGCTGAACGTCGTCTCTGCACGAGGGTCCGCGCGCACTCGTCGCCCGCGGCGTCGGCCGCGAGGACGACGTCGAGCGCACCGAGTCGGAGGGTTGCCTGCCCGGTGCCGACCCGGCCGCGGTCTCCGAGCGCGCGCACGAGCGCGGCGCCGGGACAGCTCGGCACTGCTCGGCGCCGGCAACCACTTCGTCGAGCTGCAGCGAGTCGATCACGTCTTCGACGAGGACGGCGGCGCGCGCATTCGGCCTCGCCGAGGGCGGCCTGACGGTGCTCATCCACTCCGGCTCGCGCGGGCTCGGCCACCAGGTCTGCACCGACCACGTCCGCGCCGATGGACGCCGTCCGCGCCCGCTACGGGATCGAGCTTCCCGACCGCCAGCTCGCCTGCGCGCCCGCCTCCGTCCCCGGAGGGCCGCGCCTACCTCGGCGCGATGGCCGCCGCCGCCAACTTCGCCTTCGCCAACCGGCACGCGATCGCGCACGGCGTCCGCGAGGCGGTCGCGCGGGTGCTCGGGCCGGAGATCGCCGAGGGCACGCGGCAGGTCTACGACGTCGCCCACAACGTCGCCAAGGTCGAGCGCCACGGCGGTCGCGAGCGTCCTCGTCCACCGCAAGGGCGCGACGCGAGCCTTCCCGGCCGGGTCGAGCCGAGATCCCCGCGCGACTTCCGCGCGTCGGCCAGCCGGTCTTCATCCCGGGCAGCATGGGCACGGCCAGCTTCGTGCTTGCCGGCGAGCCGGGCTCGCTGGAGCGCTCCTTCGGCACGACCTGCCACGGCGCCGGCCGCGCGATGTCCCGCACGCGCGCCCGCAAGCGGATCGCGGGCGGCGAGCTCCGCCGGCAGCTCGAGGCGCGGGGGATCGTCGTGCGCTGCCCCTCGAACAGAGGCCTGGCCGAGGAGGCCCCGTTCGCCTACAAGGACGTCGAGCGGGTCGTCGAGGTCGTCGAGCGGGCCGGCCTGGCGCGCCGGGTCGCGCGGCTGGCGCCGATCGGCGTCGTCAAGGGCTAGGCATGTTCGTTCAGGCCCCCCGGCAGCGACTGTTCGCCTTGCTGGCTGGGCTGATGCTGGCAGTCGCCGGCCTCGCGGCCGGGTGCGGGAGCACGAAGACCGTGACGAAGACGGTGACGGTCACCCGCACGTCGAAGTCGAAGGCTCCGACATCGCCCTTCGTGCAACTGCCACCGGCCGCACCGGCGGGGCAGATGGTGATCTACGGGCACGTCAAGTCGGTCGGGCAGAAGAACGGTCGCTTCGAGATGCGCGTCGATCCTGCCTGGTGGCTGACCGGAGTTGCGGCGGAGGGTGCGGCGGTGGAAGACGGAGCAACCTCGCCTGGGCAGGGCGTTCCGAACGACTACTACATCGTCGATGAGGGCCACCGGCTGCTGACGTACGTCGTCGCTGCGAGCGCGCCGGTGACGATCGTCACCAGCGGAGCGGGACACGCGAGGATCAGTGTCTCGGAGCTGGCCCAGCTTTTCAGCGGCAAGCACCCGAGGCACCGCGCTCTGATGGGCCCGGTCGGCGGGTTCGGCTTCTGGATTCGCGTCGGCCACAAGTATCCCAACCCCGTCCTCTCGCTCGACCAGCAGTACCAGCCCTAGGGCCCCGCCTCCGCATCTTGTGCGGGCCCGCGCACGATGACCACAGGACACTGAGCGTGGTGTGCGCATTGCTGGCTCACCGAGCCGAGCAGCAACCCCGCGAAGCCACCATGGCCGCGTGAACCGACGACCAGAAGCTCCGCATCGTCGGCGGCGTCGACCAGCACCTTCGCAGCGGGGCCATCGAGGGCGATGCGCTCGAGCTCGACCTCCGGGCTCTCAGCGGCAACCTCGGCGACGAAGCCGTCAAGCCGCTCCTGAGCCGTCTGACGCAGCAGCTCCGGATCGATCAGCTCCACCGGGATGTATCCCCGGCCGCCGATCTGCGGGGGGAGCCAGGCGTAGACGACCCGGAGGCTCGAATGCCGCAGACGAGCCCCGGATCGATAGTTCGCCGTGCGACCGATGGGCGTCCGCCCGGATGCCTGCAGCGCCCGCCTCCGCAGACGATGCTTCCGTGCACCCGACTTTCTCTCTCGGCCGCATCGCCGGCGTCGAGGTTGGCATCAACTGGAGCTGGGCGATCGTCTTCGCACTGATCACATGGTCGCTCGCGGCGACGGTCTTTCCCGACCAGAATCCCGGCCAGGCGAAGGGCACCTACGTGGCGATGGCGTTCGTCGCGGCCCTGCTCTTCTTCGCCTCGCTGCTCCTGCACGAGCTCGGACACGCGGTCGAGGCGCGGCACGAGGGGATCGAGATCGAGGGGATCACGCTCTGGCTCTTCGGCGGCGTCGCCCGCTTCAAGGGCGAGCTGCCGAGCGCCGGCGCCGAGTTCCGGATGGCGATCGCCGGCCCGCTCGTCACGCTCGTGCTCGGCGGCGCGTTCGCCGCCCTTGCATGGCTGGCGCCGCTGCCGGAGGCAGTCGACGGCGTTGCCGCCTGGCTTGGCTACATCAACCTCTTCCTGCTCGCATTCAACATGCTGCCCGCGCTGCCTCTCGACGGCGGCCGGGTCCTGCGCGCCGCGCTCTGGGGCGCGAAGGGCGACTTCGCCTGGGCCACGGTTGTCGCCGCCGACATCGGCCGTGGCTTCGGCTACCTGATGGTCGCAGGGGGACTGTTCCTGTTCATCGTCCAGGGCGCACTCGGCGGGGCCTGGCTCGCCTTCCTCGCGACCGCGCAGAACGAGCGCCAGCCCCTAACCCCTCCGGTAGCAGGATCCGCACCGCCGCCTCGACCGGGCTACGGCTTGATCGAGCCGGAGGTAGCCATCTGACGCTCGGAGGTCCGCGGAAAGGTCCGCTCGCCGACCTCGAGGCCGAGGACCACCCGGTCGTCCCGTTCGAGCGCGCGGATCGCCTTCGAGGCCGCGGTGGCCAGATCGGGCGCCTCGACCTCCAGTACGACGGTCTCGTCGGGCTCGACGAGGACGCGTAGTCGGTAGCGGGCGCCGAGCGGCCGGGCTCGGGCAAGGATCGGTTGGAGCGCGACGAGCAGAAGGTCGAGCACGACGAGGGCCGCGAGCAGCCGGACATAGCTCTCCCGCTCGATCTGCGCCCAGAGCAAGGCGGTGAACATCGCGGCAGCGGTGGCCGCGAGTGCCGACGAGAACGCGTACAGCCGCCGGACCGAGGTCGGATCGCGCTCGCGGCGGCCGGCGGCGAGCGCAGACGCCTGCGTCGAGGCGAGCGCAAACGCCGTCACGGTGCCGACCGCGTTGCCGAGAGTCGCCGACGGGTTACTCGTCCACAGGGCGACGAGGGCAAGCGACGCACCCACGGTGGGGAGCGAGAGGCCAATCACCGCGAGACGTCTGGAGCGCCTCTGGTCGAGCAGGATCGTGGACGGCAACGCCAGCAACCCGTAGGCAGCGAGGAGAGCCGTTGTCGCCAAGATCCGGCCCTCGGTCCTCCCGAAGTGGCCGACAAGGAGGATGCCGATCGCGAGGAGGGCGGAGGCGGACAGGAGCACCGCGACTGCCAGCAACAAGATCCGCTTACCCGAACCCAATCGTCTCCTCCCAGAAGCATCCTGCGCCGCTCGATTGGCGCGATCATCCGCGGACGCACTGACAGAGGCTGCGGCCAAACACCAGCGCGCTGGGGCCTCGAGTCCGGCCGCCTCGACGCGGAAAAGCGCGGACGCAGGGTCAGTGATGGCCCCGATGGCACCGTGCAGGCCCGGCGTGATCCTGGTGTGACACACAAGACGAAAGGGATTGCGATGACCGAGGCTCCACATGCACGAGTAGGCGATCTGATCGTCATTCACGGCCATCGCCTCGGCGAGTCCAGCCGGAGCGGTGAGATCCTCGAGATCCTCGGAACGGCCGAGCACGAGCACTACCGCGTGCGGTGGGAGGACGGTCACGAGAGCGTCTTCACGCCGGGCAGCGACGCCCGCGTCCGGCACATCGAGCGATCCGAAGACGACGAGCCGGTCCTGATCCACGATCCCTGACCGGCTGGTCGGGCTCAGCTCTCCTTGAGCACCGAGTACCACACGCGCTCGGCGACCTCGCGCAGGTCGTCGCTCATGCGGGCGAGGCGGCGGTAGAGCTCCCGCTTCGCGGCGATCTCGCGCAGGTCGTCGACCGCGATCAGCGCCGACATCGCCCGCCGGTAGACGTGCTCGAGGCGGCTCTGGGTCTTCGCCGCTCGCGTGGCGGCCTCGGTGGCGAGAGCGGCGCCGTCCCGGCCGAGAGCGGTGAGCGCCTCGGCGAGCTCCCGCGATCCGTCCGCGAGCTCCGTGGCCATCTCGGCCATCGCCGGGTCCGGGGCGGTCTGCATCACCTCCGCCTCACGAACGGCGTTCTTCGCGCCGTTCAGCACTCGGTCGAGCCCGCGCGAGAGCTCGAAGATGTCCTCGGGCTCGAGCGGAGTCGTGAAGGCGACGCCGAGCGCCTCGCGAAGCTCGCGCTTGCGATCGTCGGCCCGGTGCTCGCAGTCGCGCAAGCGGTCGACGGCACTCGCGTCGCCGTTGGCCCAGGCGACGAGCGTGTCCATCCCCTCGAGCGTGATCGCCGTCTGGTCGCGGAGCATCGCCAGCACGTCCGGGCTCTCCGGCAGGAACCAGGTGTGCCGTCGCCTCATGCGATTGCTCTCCAAACGAGGAAGCTACCCGCCCCGAGCGCTGCCGTTGCGGGGAGCGTCAGGAGCCAGGCGAACGCGATCGAGCGGACGACGAACCAGCGAACGTGCCGCCGGCGACGCCGGCCGCCGCCGACGCCGACGACCGAAGAGGCGACGACCTGCGTCGTCGAGACGGGGCCTCCCAGATCAGGACCCAGCCAGGATGACCGCGGTCGAGGCGCCCTGGCTGGCGAACGCATCGATGGGCGCCAGCCGAAAGATCCGGCGCCCGATCGTGTGCACGATGCGCCAGCCGCCGAGCGCGGTGCCGAGCGTCAGCCCCGCGCCGCAGCCGAGCTTCACCCACAACGGCACCGCGAACGTGGATTGTCGGCCCTCGGCAAGCAGCAGCGCCGCGATCACGCCCATCGCCTTCTGGGCGTCGTTGGCGCCGTGGCTGAACGAGAGCGCTGCGGACATCCCCCACTCGCCGGCGCGGATCGGCCCGTGCACCAGCCGAGTCCCCCGCAGCAGTGCCCGCCGGGCCAAGCGGACAACGGCGAAGCCGAGCGCAAAGCCGAGCGGCGGCGAGACTGCAAGCGCGATCACGACGCCGAACACACCCACCGGCTTCAAGCCGTCCAGGCCGCCCCATCTGATCGCGTCGAGGCCTCCCTCGACCAACGCTGCGCCGACCAGCCCGCCGACCAACGCGTGGCCCGAGCTGGACGGCAACCCTCGCCACCACGTCAGCAGGTTCCAGGCCACTGCGCCCAGAGTCCCCGCGCCGATCACGGCGACCGCGTGCTCCTGCGGCACGGTCACGAGGCCGGCGATCGTGCTCGCGACGGCCGTCCCGACGAGCAGGGCTCCGAGCAGGTTGAAGACCGCAGAGACCACCACCGCCTGCCCCGGCCGCGCGCCACGGGTGGCGACAAGCGTCGCGATCGCGTTCGCCGCGTCGTGGAACCCGTTGGTCAGCGAGAACACCAGCGCGAGCGAAACGGCAACCCAGAACGCCATGCGCCATCATGAATCCGAAAGCCGGGGCGACGGGTTCTCCGCCGCCCCGGCTCCCAGGGATCACGCCTTCGTGATCTCGACCTTGTGCGGCTTCGAGATGGCCAGCTTCGGCGCGTGCACCTCGAGCACGCCCTTCGCGAACTTCGCGCGGACATGCTCGGTGTCGGCCTCGGCCGGCAGCTCGAAGCGACGCTCGAACGCGCGCTCGAGCCGCTCGTGCAGGTGGAAGGACTTCTCCTTCTCCTCCTTCGCCTCCGTGCGCTCGCCCTTCACCCTGACCGTGTGGTCGAAGACCTCGATCGCGAGCTCCTTCTCCTCGTAGCCCGGAACCTCGAGCTCCATCACGAACTCGTCGTCGGTCTCGTAGATGTCGGCTGCGGGCGGCAGGACCGGTGCGAAGCCGGCGCCTTCAAACATTCGCCGCATCCGGCGCTCCATCGAGTCGAGCTCCTGGAAGGGCGCCCACTTGAGCATCGTGGTCATGGTTTCACCTCCCTTGGGATCGCCCGAATCGTCTCCCGAGGACCGGAAAACCGCATCGGGTGCTACCCGGATGAGCTTGCGGCTTTCCCGCCGATTCCCGGAGCGTTCGTATGATTGGCGCCCTAGATGGACACGGTTGAGTTCCTCGAGAGCGAGCGTGGCGCGATCATCGACGCCGCGCAGGCAGGGCTCGGCCGGATGCCCGTGCAGCACTTCCGATCGGCAGGCGAGCAAGAGGTCAACCGGCGGCTCGAGGCGCTGTTCGACCATCTGCTCGACGGGCTCGCCCGTCGCGATCTCACGGCGATGGTCGAGTACGCCGAGGCGGTCGCGGTGGAGCGGTTCGACGCGGGCTACGACCTCCAGGAGGTACAGACCGCCTTCAACACTCTCGAGGAGGCGACGTGGGCCCGGGCGCTCGACAGGCTCGAGCCGGCGCAGCTCGCGGAGGCGCTGGGATCGGTCAGCACGGTCCTCGGCTGCGGCAAGGACGCGCTCGCGCGCAAGTACGTGTCGCTGGCCGCGGAAACCCACGCGCCGTCGCTCGACCTGCGGGCGCTCTTCACGGGCACCGAGGGCCTCTAGCCCCTCACGCCGCGTGTACTGAGCTTCGGGACGGAAGCAGTCCGAGCGCCCGCGCCGCGTCGACGTACACGTCGCTCCCGGCAAGGGAATAGCGCTCGTCGAAGTCCACGGCGCCGTTCAGCTCCAGGATCGTGAAGCCGCCACCCATGAGTGGCATCAGGTCGACTCCGACGAGATCGGCGCCGACCGCGCCGGCTGCCGCCGAGGCGAGCTCCCTTGCCGCGGGTGGAGGATCGGCCGGGCGCAGACTGCCTCCGAGGGAGATGTTCGTGCGCCACTGGCCGGGAGCAGCGACCCGCTCGCCCGCGCCCACCACCTCGCCGGCCGCGACGATCAGCCTCAGGTCGTAGCCGGTCCAGGGCAGAAGCTCCTGCAGCAGTGCGCCGTGGCGGCGGAACCACGTTCGCCCGGAAACCTGTGCCAGCGCGCGCTCGAGCTCCACTCCGTCGCGGCAGCGGAACACGTCACGCCCCCAACTGCCGAAGCGCGGCTTCAGAACGACCGGCGGCTCGAGCGGAGTCGGCTCGCCCTGCCGTACCACGGCGGTGTGCGGTTGCGGCAGCCCGGCTGCCTCGAGGGTGTGGGCGGTCCGGACCTTGTCGTGGGCCGTGAGCAGAGCCTTGGCGGAATTCAGCACGTTCACACCGCTCCGCTCCAGCCAGAGCAGGTCGAGCAGACCCTCCTCGACGCCGTCGAGAGTCGGGAGCACGTCGAGCCTTCCGAGCGCCAGGCTGCCGCGACCCAGCCGGGCTCGTGCCTCGCGCGCGGAGGCGAGAGTCGCGTCTACGCCACGCTGTCGCCAGGCCGCGACGAGCTCTGCGTTCGTCTCGTTGGCGCTCGTGCCGATCACCGCGACTGTCCGGCTCATGTCCTACGACCCCCGCGAGCGCAGGACGAAGCGGCGCAGCTCGTCGGCGCCCCAGACGATCACCGGGAACGGCGCGAGCACCGCGAGGTCGACGGGCCTGAGCGCGGCCGTTCCGAACACGTCCTGGAGCACCGGCACGAAGATGATGGCCGCCGCGAAGACGATCTCCGAGGCGATGCCCCAGAGCAGGAGAGGGTTGGTGAAGAAGCCGACCGAGCGGAGCGATGCGCGCTCGGTCCGTGCCGCGACGGCCGTGCCGATCTGGCAGGCGACGATCCCGGCGAACGTCATCGTGGTCGCCCGCAGATACGCGCCGTGGAGCGGGTGCCCGGCCGAGACGACGTCGTTCAGGTGCCAGCCCGCGCCGACGAGGACGAAGAAGAAACCGAAGAGGACCAGCGCGGCCTCGATCAGCCCGAGGAAGAGCCAGGCACGCCTGAGCAGCGAGCCGGTGATCACGCCCTCCGAACGTGGCCGCGGCCGGTGCTTCATGAGCCCGGGCTCCGGCGGCTCCCGCCCGAGCGCGAGCGCGGGCAGGATCTCCGTCCCGAGGTCGATCGCGAGGATCTGCAAGACCGTCAGCGGCAGGGGAATCGCCCCGCCCGAGAGCGCGAAGACGAGGAAGGGCACGACCTCCGGAGTGAGGTGGGCGAAGATGTAGAGGATGAACTTGCGGATGTTGTCGAAGACCTGACGCCCCGCTTCGACGGCGACGACGATGGTCGCGAAGTTGTCGTCGGTGAGCACCATCGTCGCCGCTTCGCGGGCGACGTCGGTGCCGGTGAGCCCCATCGCGACGCCGATGTCCGCCCGCCGCAGCGCCGGCGCGTCGTTGACCCCGTCGCCCGTCATGGCCACGACCTGCCCCTCGGCCTGCAGCGCGTCCGTGATCCGGAGCTTCGCCTCGGGTGAGCTCCGGGCGAAGACCAGCTCCTCGCCGCCGCGAAGGAGCGCGTCGAGCTGCTCCTCGCTCAGCGCCTCCAACTGCTCGCCGGTGACGACGCGGACGCCGTCGCGAGCGATGCCGACGCGCCGCGCGATCTGCGCCGCCGTCGGGCCGTAGTCGCCCGTGATGACGATGATCCGGATGCCGGCGCTGTGGCAGCGCGCTACAGCGTCGGCCACCTCCGGCCGCGGCGGGTCGAACAATGCGACCAGCCCGAGCAGGCAGAGCTCCGTCTCGGCGTCCTCCCGGCGCTCGGGCGGCACGGCGCCGTCCGGGAGCCGCCTGCGAGCCACGGCCAGCACGCGCAGGCCCTGTCTCGCGTACGAGTCGAGCACGTCCAGCACCTCGGCCCGGTCGGCCTCGGTGATCGGGCGATGGTTCTCCTTGCCACCGATCGCGGCGGAGCGGGCGAGCACCTCTTCCGGAGCGCCCTTCGCGTGGACGGTCAGCGTGCCGTCGGCCCGCTCGTCCACGGTCGACATCACCCGGAGCTTCGGATCGAAGCGGTAGAGCTTGCGCCGGGCGCGCTCGCGCCGCCGCACCTCGACGTCGATGCCCAGAGTGCGAGCCGTCTCGAGCATCCCGATCTCGGTCGCCTCGCCGCGTGACTTGCTCTGCTCGGCTGCGAGCTCGGCAGTCGAGCACGAGGCGATCGTCCGGCCGAGCAGCGTCAGGAGCGGGTTGCCGTCGCCGTTTCCGGCCTCGAGGTCGACCTCCCCGAGCGGCGTCCAGACGCGCATGGCCCGCATCCGGTTCTGCGTGAGCGTTCCCGTCTTGTCCGTGCAGATCACGCCGGCCGAGCCGAGGGTCTCGACGGCGCTGAGCCGCTTCACCAGCGCGCCGCGCCGCGCGAGCGTGGCCACGCCGACCGCCAGCGCGAGCGTGATCGTCGGCAGCAGGCCCTCCGGCACGTTGGCGACGATCAGGCCGATCGCGAAGGTCGCCGCGTCCTTGAGCGGCAGCCCCGCGGCGAAGTACCCGATCGGCAGGAACGCGAGCCCGGCGAGGACGGCAACGAGCGCGATCAGCCAGGCGACGCGGCGGACCTGCTCCTCGAGCGGGCTGGGCTCGGGCTTGACGCGCTCGGTCAGCGCCGCGATGCGGCCGAGCTCGGTCTGCATCCCGGTGGTGACGACCAGCGCCCTGGCCTCCCCGCCGACGCAGCTCGACCCGCTGAAGACGACGTCGCGAGCATCGAGCACCGGCCCGGTCTCGTCCACGAACTCCGCCGACCTGTAGACCGGCTGCGACTCGCCCGTCAGCGTCGAGAGGTCGATCTCCAGCGCGCCTTCGAGCAGCCTCGCGTCGGCGGAGACGCGGTCGCCTTCCGAGAGGAGAAGGATGTCGCCGGGCACGAGCTCCCTCGCCTCGACCTCCTGCGCGCGCTCGTCGCGCACGACGCTCGCCCGCTCGGGCAGGTACGTCCGCAGCGCCTCGATCGCGCGCTCGGCCTGCCGCTCCTGCGCGAACGCGAAGACGGCGTTCAGCAGGACGACCGCGACGATCGCCGCGCCGATGATCGGGTTGCCGACCGCGAATGCGAGCGCCGCGGCGACCCAGAGCAGCAGCGCGAGGGGGTGGGTCAGCTGCGCGAGGACCTGCCTCGGCCACGTGACCCCGCCGCGGCGCTGCAGCTCGTTGGGACCGTAGGCCGCGAGCCGCCTGGCCGCCTCGCGACTCGTCAGTCCTCTCGGCGAGCTGCGCAACTCCCGAAAGAGCTGCGCCGGGTCCTCGCGCGCGTCGGCGGGCGAGTCGTGGGCGAGCGCGGTTGCTCCGTCGGCGCTCATCTTCAAATCGTCGACGGCGGCCTGCGATCGTGCATCGGGCAGAACCGCACTACCGAATCGGTAGTTCGCCGCACGCCGGAACGGGCCTCGACGTCTCAGCCTTCGTGCACGACCAGGACGGAGCAGTGAGCCCGGTGTGCCACTCGCTCGCTGACGCTTCCGAGCGCCCGGAGGCCGTGGAGGCCGCGAGAGCCGACGACGACGAGGTCTGCCGCGCGCGAGCGTCCGACGAGGGCGGCGACCGGCTCAGCGTCGTCCCAGCTGTCCACGCGGCCTGTCCAGGCGCCTTCGACTCGCGGGCCGCCACTCACTGCGCAGACGACCTCGACCGTCGCACCGGCGCGGCTCGCGAGCTCGTCCGCCGTCGCGAGCGCGGCGAGTGCGGACGCTGAGCCGTCGAGGCCGACCACGACGCGTCGCGGCTGCCAGACGCCGTCGTGCGGCGGGCGAGCCAGGAGCACCGAGCAGGCGCCGTCGTGCAGCAGCTCGCTCCCGGTGTCTCCGAGCATGATCCCGAGAAAGCGGCTGCTGCGCCGCGCGCCGAGCGCGAGCAGTGTCGCGTGAACCTCGTCGCGCGCCTGCCGCAGCACGTGGAGCGCCGTTCCCCTGACGACTCGTGCGGAGGAGCCGGCACGATCGCCGAGGATGGTCGCGGCCGCCTCGCGCGCCTCTTCGGCTTCCGTGGTGAGCACGTCCACCCAATGACCCGCCTCGAAGCCGGTCCGGGCCGCGGGGCTCGTATGAAGCGCCGTCACGGCATCGACGCGCGAGTCCTCGGCCGGCGCGAGCGCGAGTGCCTGGCGAAGCGCCTCGAAACCCCAGTCGGTGCCGTCGACACCGACGACGACCCGCGCGAAGACCGCCATCACCCCACTGTATCCCGACGGGAAAACCCGCGGCCCCAGTCGGGGCCGGCTCGGATTCGCCTGCCCGGCGAGTCTGCGACGCTGGGGGAGTCGTGAGCCTGATTCCCGACATCGAGGCTCGGACGAGTGCGACCCCTCCGGGCCTGCCGGAGGAGGCGTGGCAGCGCCGTGGGCACGAGGTCGCCGCTGCGCTCGCGACCGACCCGGGCCGTGGCCTGCGCCGGATGGAGGCCCGGGCGCGGCTGGAGCTGTACGGCCCGAACCGGCTCGAGGCCGCGGAGCGGGTGCCGGAGTGGCGGAAGTTCCTCGGGCAGTTCGCCAACCCGCTGATCTACCTGCTGCTTGCGGCAGTCGTGGTCTCGCTGGTCGCCTGGGCGCTGGAGGGTGGCGAGGCTGCGCCCTACGACGCGATCGTGATAGCCGCGATCGTCCTCGCGAATGCCGTGCTGGGCTACGTGCAGGAGGCGCGCGCCGAGCAGGCGGTGGCCGCGTTGCAGCGGTTGGCGGCGGCGACGGCCGGCGTGCTCCGCGACGGGCGCGAGGAGCGGATCCCGGCGGCCGAGGTCGTGCCCGGCGACGTGCTGCTGCTCGCGGAAGGTGACGCCGTTGCCGCGGACGGCCGTCTGCTCGAGGCCAGCTCGCTGACCGTCGCCGAGGCGTCGCTGACGGGAGAGAGCGAGCCCGTGCTGAAGGACGTCGCGCCGCTCGACGGGGCGGTCGAGCTCGGCGACCGCGTGAACATGGTGTTCAGCGGCACCGCCGTTGCGCGCGGTCGCGGGCGTGCGGTCGTGACTGCGACCGGGATGTCGACGGAAATGGGAAACGTGGCGCGCCTGCTCGGCCGCACCCGCGAGCAGCCCACGCCGCTCCAAGTCGAGGTCGACCGCATCGGGCGCATGCTCGGCATCGCGGTGCTCGCGATCACGGTCGTGGTGGTGACGGCGATCCTGCTCACCTCCGACATCGACAGTGCCTCCGACGTCGTCACGGTGCTGCTCGTCGGGGTCGCGCTGGCCGTCGCCGCCGTTCCGGAGGGGCTGCCCGCGGTGCTCTCGGTGGTGCTCGCCTTCGGCGTGCAGCGGATGGCGCGGCAGCGAGCGATCGTGAAGCGGCTTTCGTCGGTGGAGACGCTCGGCTCCGCGTCGGTGATCTGCTCGGACAAGACCGGGACGCTGACGAAGAACGAGATGACCGTCCAGAAGGTCGTGACCGGCTCGGGCGAGGTCGACGTGACCGGCAGCGGCTACCGGCCCGAGGGCGAGTTGCGCGTCGACGGGCAGCCGCTCGAGGACCCGGTCCTGCTTACCGAGGTGAGCGCGGTGCTGGCCGGCGGGAGCCTGGCGAACGAGGCGGTGCTGCGCGAGGTCGACGGTGAGTGGACGATTCAGGGCGACCCGACGGAAGCGGCCTTCCTGGTGGCGGAGGCGAAGGTCGAGGGGCTGGCCGAGTCGCGCCTGGCGCGGTTCAGGCGCATCGGCGAGATCCCCTTCAGCTCCGAGCGGAAGCTGATGAGCACGGTGCACGCCGCGCTCGAGGGCGAGCCCGGGATCGCGGTCTTCACCAAGGGCGCGCCCGACGTCCTGCTCGCGCGGTGCACGGAGGAGCGGGTCGCAGGGCGGACGCGCCCACTCAACGACGAGCGCCGCGGCGCGATCCTTGCGGCGGTCGAGCGGCTCGGCGACCTGGCGCTGCGACCGCTCGCGGTCGCGTACCGGCCGCTGCCGGCCGACGCACGGCCGCCGGCGGACGAGTCGGTGGAGCAGGAGCTCGTCTACCTCGGCCTGGTCGGGATCATCGACCCGCCGCGGCCGGAGGCGAGGGCCGCGATCGCGGACGCGCATGCGGCAGGCGTCCGCGTGGTGATGATCACCGGCGACCATCCGCGCACCGCGGCGCGGATCGCGGCCGACCTCGACACCGCGCCCGCGGGCTCGCCCGTGGTCGCCGGCGGCGAGCTCGAGGCGATCGACGACCAGGCGCGGGTCGCGCTGGTGCGGAACGCCTCCGTCTACGCCCGGGTCTCGCCGGAGCACAAGCTGCGGATCGTCGACGCGTTCCACGCGGACGGGCGGATTGTCGCGATGACGGGTGACGGCGTGAACGACGCTCCCGCGCTCAAGGCGGCGGACATCGGCGTGGCGATGGGGATCGCGGGCACCGACGTCGCGTCGGAGGCAGCGGACATGATCCTCGCGGACGACAACTTCGCCACGATCGTGAGCGCGATCCGCGAAGGACGCGGAATCTTCGCGAACATCCGCAAGTTCCTGCGCTTCCTGCTCTCGTCGAACATGGGCGAGGTGCTGACGATGTTCTTCGGCGTCGTGCTCGCGGGCGCGCTCGGGCTCGAGGACACCGGCGAGGCGATCGCGGTGCCGCTGCTCGCGACCCAGATCCTCTGGATCAACCTCCTCACCGACGGTGCCCCGGCGCTGGCGCTCGGCGTGGACGCGCCTCCGGCCGACGTCATGCGTAGGCCGCCCCGCCGGCTGACCGACCGGGTGATCGACGCCGAGATGTGGGTCGGGATTCTCTGGGTCGGCGCCGTGATGGCGTTCGTCACGCTGCTCGCGCTCGACCTGCGCCTGCCGGGCGGGATCGTCGGCGGCTCCGGGAACGTCGCCGAGGCGCGCACGATGGCGTTCACGACCCTCGTCCTGGCCCAGCTCTTCAACTGCTTCAACGCCCGGTCCGATCGGACGAGCGCCTTCCGCGGGCTGTTCACGAACCGGTGGCTGTGGGGCGCAATCGCCCTCTCGGCGCTGCTCCAGGTCGCGGTCGTAGAGCTGCCGTTCCTGAACCACGCCTTCCACACCACGCCGCTCGGGCTCGACGAGTGGCTGATCTGCCTCGGCCTTGCGAGCGTCGTCCTCGTGGCCGCCGAGGCGAAGAAGCTGGTCGAAGCCCGCCTCGCTCGGGAGGGAGCGCAGGATCCTGTGCGGGATCAAGCAGCGCGCTGAGCGCCTCGCGTCTCCGCGAGCGTGACGCCGATCGCCGCCAGGGCGACCGCGACCAGGAAGCGCACGAGCCAGCTCGCGTCGAAGACGTTGCCGAGCACCCCGCCGAGCAGGCTCGCGGCGATGCCGATCAGCGAGGTCGTCAGCAGGCCGATCTGCTGTCTGCCCGGGAGGACGAGGCGTGCGAGCCCACCGACGATCAGGCCCGTCAGCACGAGCCCGAGCAGCTCGAACGCCAGGCCGACGAGCGTGCCGGCCAGTAACAGCACGAGGATGATCACCACGAGGATCGCGATCACTTCCATCGGGAGAAGGTAGCGAAGCGCTACGCGCCGACGAGCTCGGCGTCGCGCGCGGCCAGCGTCGTGTAGCGGCCGCCGGCGAGCAGCAGGTCTTCGTGCCTGCCCGTCTCGACGACGCGGCCGTGGTCGAGGACGACGATCTGGTCGGCGTCGCGCACGGTCGAGAGGCGGTGGGCGATGGCGATGGTCGTGCGGCCTTCGGAAAGCCTGTCGAGTGCCTCCTGCACCAGCCGCTCGGTCTCGGTGTCGAGCGACGAGGTCGCCTCGTCGAGGACGAGGATCGGCGGGTTGCGCAGGATCGTCCGGGCGATCGCGATGCGCTGCTTCTCGCCGCCCGAGAAGCGGTAGCCGCGCTCGCCGACGACCGTGTCGTAGCCCTCCGGCAGGGCGGCGATCACGTGGTGGATCCTCGCCGCCTCAGCGGCGGCCTCGATCTCCTCGTCGGTCGCGTCGGGCTTGGCGAAGCGCAGGTTCTCGCGCACCGAGGCGTGGAAGAGGTACGTCTCCTGCGAGACGACGCCGACGAGGTCGCTGAGCGCCGCGAAGCTGAGGTCGCGCACGTCGACGCCGCCGATCGCGATCTTCCCGCGCGAGACGTCGTACAGCCGCGCCGCCAGATACCCGAGCGTCGTCTTCCCGGAGCCGGTCTCGCCCACGAGCGCGGTCGTCGTCCCGTGCGGCACCGTGAACGAGACGTCCTCCAGCGTCCAGTCCTCGTCGTAGCGGAACCAGACGTGGTCGAAGACGACGTCGCCGGCCTCGGCGACCACGAGCGCGTCCGGCTTCTCCGCAATGTCCACGGGCTCGTCGAGGTACTCGAAGATCCGGTCGAAGAGCGCGAGCGAGGTCTGCACGTCGAGCCCGACTCCGAGCAGCGAGCCGACCGGGAAGAAGAGCCGTGTCTGCAGGGTCGTGAAGGCGACCAGCACCGGGACCGTGATCGCCGTCGAGCCGTGAGCGAGCGCCAGCCCGCCGAACCAGTAGACCGCCGCCGGCATGATCGCGAAGCTCGTCTGGATCGAGGCCATCACCCAGCGGCCGGCCATGCGCTGGCGCACCTCGAGCTCGGCCAGCCGCAGCGAGTCGGACTCGAAGCGGTCGGCCAGCTCGCCGCCGCGGCCCATCGTCTTGCCGAGCAGGATCCCGGAGACCGAGAGCGACTCCTGGACGAGGCTCGAGATGTCGGCGAGCGTCTCCTGCGTCGTCTTCGCGATCCGGCGCCGCTCGTTGCCGACGCGGCGGGTGAGCAGGACGAAGACCGGGATCAGCGCGAACGCGAACAGCGCGAGCTCCCAGCTGAGCAGGAGCATGCCGATCATCGTGGCGACGACCGTGGTCACGTTCGAAGCGATCGAGGTCGCCGTGTTGGTGACGACGCTCTGCACGCCGCCGATGTCGTTCGAGATCCGCGACTGCACCTCGCCCGTGCGCGTGCGCGTGAAGAACGCCAGCGACAGGCGCTGGAGGTGGCGGAAGACGTTGGCGCGCAGGTCGTGCATCACGCGCTGGCCGACCTGGTTGGAGAGCAGCGTCTGGACGACGCCCAGCGCGCCGGTGACGATCGCGATCGCGATCATCCCGCCGGCCGCGAGCGAGAGCTCGGTCGTGTCGTTGCGGCCGATCGCCTCGAGCACGCGCTTGAGCAGGAAGGCCGGCAGCACGCCGAGGCCGGCGGAGACGACGATCAGCAGGAGCAGGCCGGAGAGGCGCGCCTTGTACGGCGCGAAGAGCGGCCCGATGCGGCGCAGGTTGGCGCGCCGCTGCGCCGGGTCGGCAGTGCGCACGGGCTCCTCGCGCGAGGAGTGGAAGTACATCCCCATCGCGCTCAGGGTACGCCGCGAGTGCAGGTCAGACGAGGCCGGCGCGGCGCGCCTTGGCGACCGCTTCGACTCGGGAGCTGGCGTCGAGAGCTCGCAGGACGCGCTTGACGTGGTTGCGCACCGTCTCCTTCGAGATCGCCATCCGCTCCGCGATCTCCGCCGTCGAGTGGCCGGCCGCCAGCAGCGTCAGCGTCTCGCGCTCGCGCGGGCTGATCCGCGGGGGCCGCTGCGAGGCCGGCTCGAGCTCGCGCAGCACCCGGACGAGCCCGAAGCTGCCGATCATCTCGCCGGCCGGGTTCTTGAGCGGCACCGAGCTGACCGCGACCCGAACGAGCGAGCCGTCACGGCGCAGCAGCGACAGCTCGAGCTCGGTGTGCGCGGCTCCGCTCTGCTTCTGCGTCAAGGCCTCGCGGGCGCGGTCGCGATCCTCGGGCACGACCTGGGAGCTGCCCTCCAGACGCCCGCGGAGATCGCCGACCAGCTCGCGCGAGGCGGCGTTCTGCCAGCGCACCCGGAGGTCGTTGTCGACGATGTACGCCGGCACGCCGACCACCTCGAGGGCGGCAACGGCCCCGGCGGACAAAGCCTCGAGCAACTTCTCTGTCTCGATGGCCATCGCTTCAAGTTGACCCGCTGGGTCAGCGTAGCCGCCAGACCCATTTGAGTCAGCGCCTGGCGGGCAGCGAGCGCGCGTACGCGAGGCAGCGCCGAACCAGGTCAGTCGATCAGCTTCCGCTCCATCGCGTGGATCGCGATCCGCCAGAGCACGAAGCCCCAGACCACCAGCACGCCGACCCGCAGCAGGTCGGTCCAGCCCTCGAAGCCGAAGACGGCGTGGCGGACGAGCTCGACGCACTGGTGCAGCGGGTTCAGCTCGCCGAGGATCTGGGCCCAGCGCGGCAGGGCGTCGAGCGGGAAGAACGTGCCCGCGAGCAGGAAGAGGGGCGTCAGCACCGCGCTGACCACGTAGTTGAAGTTCTCGATCGATGTGGCGAAGCCGGCGATCATGATTCCGAAGCAGCCCCAGCCGTAGCCGGCGAGCCAGCCGATCAGCGGCACGGTCAGCATCCCCCACGCCGGGTCGAGCCCGAAGCACATCGCCACGAGCATCGGGACGCAGCCGTAGACGCCGGCGCGCGTCGCGATCCAGACCGCCTCGGCGGTGACGAGCTCCTCGGTGTCGACCGGCGCGGCGAGGATCGCGTCGTAGGTGCGCTGGAACTTGTACTTGACGAACGTGCCGAACATTGCCGGGAAGGCCGAGGAGAAGAGCACCGCCGTCGCGACCGTGCCCGTGCCGACGAACTCGACGTACTTGAAGCCGCCGACGGTGCTGACCAGCGAGCCGAAGCCGAAGCCGAACGCGAGCAGGTAGATCGTCGGCTCGACCGTGGACGAGAACGTGCTCGCCTTCCAGTAGGACGAGAAGTTGACGACCTCGCGCACGAGCACGCCGGTGATCGCCGGGCGCTCGAGCCGTCCGATCCGCGGGGCTGTGCGCTCGCTCACTCGATCTCCTCGCCGGTCAGCAGCACGAAGACGTCCTCGAGGTTCGCCGGGCGGCGCTCGCCCTCGAAGGGGTGGCCGTCCCGGTCGACGCCGAGGATCGAGATGCTCGTTCCCGTGCGGCGCGTGCGCAGGCCGGCGTCGGCGGCCTCGGCCTGCACCTCGGCGAGGCGCCCGGGCGGGCCGTAGACCTCGAGCACCTCGTGTCCGGCATGCTCGCGGACGAGCTCGGCGGGCGGCCCGGAGGCGACGCCCTTGCCGTGCGACATGATCAGCACGGTGTCGGCCAGGCGCTGCGCCTCCTCGATGTAGTGCGTGGACATCAGGATCGTCGTGCCCTCGCTGCGCAGGGCGTCGATCAGCGCCCAGAGCTCCTGCCGGACCTGCGGGTCGAGGCCGACGGTCGGCTCGTCGAGCAGCACCAGCCGCGGCCGGTGGACGAGCGCGCGGGCGATCAACAGCCGCCGCCGCATCCCGCCGGAAAGCTTGTCGACCTTGTCGTGGCGGCGCGGCTCGAGGTTCGCCATCTGGACCGCGCGCTCGATCGCCTCGCGCCGCTCGGCGCGCGGGATCCGGTAGAGGTGCGAGAAGACGAGCAGGTTCTGCTCGACGGTCAGCGTCACGTCGAGGTTGTCGAGCTGCGGCACGACGCCGCACTCGGCGCGCGCGGCCTTCGAGTCTTCGGGCAGGCGGTGGCCGAGCACCTCGAGCTCACCGCCGTCCGGGATCGCCTGCGCCGTCAGCAGGCGCATGGTGGTGGACTTGCCCGCCCCGTTCGGGCCGAGCAGGCCGACGCAGGTGCCGATCGGGACGTCGAGATCGAGGCCGTCGACGGCCGTGATCGGGCCGTACCGCTTGACGGCTCCGCGCAGGCGGATGGCGAGCTCGCCGGTCACGCGCCAAGGATGCCAGCGCGCTCAGGGCGAGGGCATCGCGTCGTCCCAGAGGCGGAAGGCGCCGACGAAGGCGTTCTGGTTCGATCCCAGCCGCGCGTTCGGCGGCAACTCCTTCAGCAGCTTCGCGTTCCCACCGCCGAGCACGACGTAGTCCGGCTCGAGCGCCCTGCTCAGCAGCTCGACGGTCTCGGCCACCGCCTCGCGCCAGCGCTTCTTGCCGAGCTTCTCGCGGCCGCGCTCGCCGACATAGTCCTCGAAGGTCGCCTTGCGATAGGGCAGGTGGCCGAGCTCGAGCGGCTCCACCGCGCGGCCGTCCAGGAGCGTCGAGCCGAGCCCCGTGCCCAGGCCGAGGAAGAGCATCTTGCCACCCTCGTAGCTGCCGAGCGCCTGCATCGTCGCGTCGTTGACGACCTTCGTCGGCTTGCCGAAGGCCCGCTCGAACTCGAACCCGGCCCATCCGGCTCCGAGGTTGACGGGCTCGACCTCGACGCGCCCGTTGCGAACCGGGACGGGGATCCCGACCGAGACGGCGTCGAAGTCCCAGTCAGCGGTCAGCTCGCGGACGCCGTCCACCATCTGCTGCGCGCTCAGCTCCGGCCCGGAGTCGAAGCGGCGCACCTCGTCGCCGCTCGAGAGCCGTACCTTCACGTGGGAGCCGCCGACGTCCACGCCCAGCACCCTGCGCTTCCCGCTCACGCGGGTCAGCATCTCAGAGGATGGCGCGCGGATAGGTCTTCGCAGCGATCACCGCCATGGCGACCAGGAACACGATCGCGACGGCGAAGTCGATCCAGAGCGTCCCGCCGGCCGAGGTTCCGAGCAACAGCTGACGCATCCCATGCACCTCGTAGGTGAGCGGGTTCGCGTGGGCGACCGCGCGCAACCAGGCCGGCATGATCGCCAGCGGGTAGAGCGCGCTGGAAGCGAAGAAGAGCGGCATCACCACGAGCTGGCCGATGCCCATGAAGCGCTCCCGCGTCTTCACCAGCGATGCGAGGATCATCGACAGGCAGGCGAAGGCGGCCGTGCCCAGGAGCAACAACGTGACCGCGCCGACGACGCCCTGCACGCTCCACTTGATCGAGATCCGGGCGATCGCGATCACGGTGAGCAGCACGACCGCCTGCGCGAGCGCGCGGATGGCCGCACCGGTCGCCTTGCCGAGCACGATTCCCAGGCGGGGCAGCGGGGTCGCGAGCAGGCGCTGCAGCTGCCCGACGTCGCGCTCCCAGATCACGCCGAGGCCGAAGAAGATCGCCACGAACAGCGCCGCCTGGGCCATCACCCCCGGCGCGAGGTAGGCGCGGTAGTCGCCGTAGCCGCCCGAGAGCGCATGGTTGTGCTGCAGCGCCGTGCCGAAGACGAACAGCCAGAGCAGCGGCTGCACCGAGCGGGTGAAGATGTCGAGGTGGTCGTGGCGGAGCTTGCGCAGCTCGGCCCAGCCCATCGCCAACGTCCCGTCGCGCAGGCGCGCCGCACGCACGGGCAGCGAGCGCAGCGCGGACTCAACCGAGCCGGCGTGAACGTCTGCGGCTCGCGCGGACATCTCTGAAGCTGCCTCCTTCCTCGAGTCGGCCGCCGGTGACCTCGGTGAAGACGTCCTCGAGCGCGGCCACGCCGTGGCGGCGGCGCAGCTCCTGCGGCGTGCCGAGCGTGGCGATCGTGCCGAGGTCCATCACCGCGATCCGGTCGCACTGGCGCTCGGCCTCCTCCATCTGGTGCGTCGTCACGAGCACGGTCGTGCCCGCCTCTTGGCGCAGGAGCTCGAGCCGCTCCCAGACGAGCCGGCGCGCGGTCGGGTCGAGCCCGACCGTCGGCTCGTCGAGGAAGAGCACAACCGGTTGCTTGAGCAGCGCCGTGGCGATCTCCAGCCGCCGCAGCATCCCACCCGAGAGCGTGCGGCCGAGCCGGTCGAGGAAGGACGCGAGCTGCATCGCCTCGACCGCCTCCTCGATCCGCTCGCGCCGCTCGCGGCGGGGCACGCCGGTCGCGCGGCCGTAGAACTCGAGGTTCTCGTAGGCCGTCAGCGCGCCGTCGATCGAGATCGCCTGCGGCACGTAGCCGATCGACTGCCGCACGGCCAGGCCGTCGCGGACGACGTCGTGGCCGGCGACGAACGCCGAGCCCTCGGCCGGGCGCAGCAGGGTCGTGAGCACGCGGATCGTGGTCGTCTTGCCGGCACCGTTCGGGCCGAGCAGGCCGAAGACCTCGCCCGCGCCGACCTCGAAGGAGATCCCGGCGACTGCCTCGAGCCCGCCGAAGCGGACGACGAGACCTTCGACCTCGACGACCCGCTCGAGCACCTCGACCCGCGCGAGCGCGGTCAACGCGTGACCAGCTCCTGGCTACGGGTGCGGAGCGCGAGTGCCGCCTTCTCGGTCAGCCGGACGAGCTGGATGCGCTCGTCGGGATCGAGCGAGGCGAGCACGTCGGCGAAGAACTGCTGCCGCTGGGCCGACACGCCGCTGACCAGCTCGCGGCCCTCGGCGGTGAGCCCGACGAGGATTGCGCGGCGGTCGCCCTCCTCGCTGCGGCGCTCGGCGAGACCGAGGTCCTCGAGCCGGTCGACGAGCCGCGTAGCGGTGGTGTCGTCCACGCCGACGCGCTCGGCCAGCTCGCCGATCCGCAAGCCGTCGTGCTGGGCCAGCAGCTCGAGCCCGCGTAGCTTGCTCGGAGTCAGCTTCTTGCCGAGCTCGGGGTGCAGCGAGGAATGCAGGCGGCGACTGGCGAGGATCGAGCCGAGCTCGCGCCAGCAGGTGGAAAGCTCTGCGGCTAGCGGTTTCAGGGCGGCGCGTGAGCTCATACCTGCAAGATACAGAAACTGCCGAATGCACGGAATCCTTACAGGAGCTTTACCGACGACTTCTATCGCATTCCGTCCTAACGGATAGGAGCCAGGTAAATCAAACCCCAGGGGGTTCTCAACCAATGAAGCTCGCCGTGCTCGCGGCACTCGCCGCCGCCACCGTCACATTGCTCGTCCCGTCCACGTCGTCCGCCTCGCCCTACATCCGTTACGGCGTCCAGGACGACGCGTACCTGTCCGCCGGCCCGGCGCTCCAGTCGCGGCTCGACACGCTCGACCGGCTAGGCGCCCAGGTCGTCCGCTTCACCGTCAACTGGCGCCAGATCGCGACGCGGAAGCCGCGGCGCGCCGTCAACCCGGGAGACCCCGCTTACGACTGGTCGAACGCCGACGCGGTCCTCAACGGGCTGCATGCGCGCAAGATCGCCGTGATCGCGACGCTCTACGGCACGCCCGCCTGGGCGAACGGCGGCCGCGGCGCGAACGGCCTGCCGACGAGCAAGTACTCCCTGTCGGCCTTCGCGCTCGCCGTCGCTCAGCGCTACCCCTGGATCAGGATGTGGGAGGTCTGGAACGAGCCCAACCTGCGCCACTTCCTGAGCCCGAACTCGCCGCGCCTCTACGTCCAGAAGCTGCTCAACCCGACCTACGCGGTGCTCAAGCGACTGCGCGGCACCAACCGCGTCGCCGGCGGTGCCACCTCGCCGCGCCCCACGCCGAGCGGCCTCTCGCCGGTCGCCTTCATGCGCGGGATGCACGCGGCGCACGCGCGGCTGGACGCCTACTCGCACCACCCGTACCCGGTCACGCGGGGCGAGCGGCCGACCGGCTTCGCGCGGAACGTCTGCAAGTACTGCAAGGGCGTCCTGACCCTGGCCAACCTGCCCGTGCTGCTGAAGGAGGTGCGGCGTGACTTCGGCACCAAGCGGATCTGGCTGACCGAGTACGCGTACCAGACGAGCCCCGACCGCTTCGGCGTCTCGCGCTCCGTGCAGGCGAAGTACGTCGCGGAGGCGGCGCTGCGCGCGAAGCGGGCCCGCTTCGTGGACGTGCTGATCCACTTCGTCATCAAGGACGAGCCGCAGCTGTCCGGCTGGCAGAGCGGCTTCTTCACCGCCGCCGGCGTGACCAGGCCTGCGTTCAACTCGTTCCAGCTGCCGATCGTCGAGTCCGCCCGTCAGGGCCTGCGCACGACCATCTGGGGCCAGGTGCGTCCGGGCCATGCTCGCCGCTGGTACCGGCTGCAGCGGCTGGCACACGGCCGCTGGGTCTCGATCGGGCACCCGACGCGGACGAACGTCTTCGGCTCGTACTCGCGCGTGATCCGCGCCCCGCGAGGCCTGCGGCTGCGGATCCTGTACTACCCGCGCGGCGCCAACGGCGGCGAGCAGGTTTCGAGCCGGCCGATCATCGTGCGCTGAGCTGCTGCCACAATCAGGGCGTGAAGCTCGCCCTCTCGACCGTTGCCGCCGCGTTGCTCGTCACGGGCACCGCGGCGGCATCGCCGTTCGTCAAGTTCGGGATCCAGGATGACGCGTTCCTCGCGCCCGGGCCTTCGCTCGAGCTCAACCTGCTGACGCTCGACCAGCTCGGCGTCGGGGTCGTGCGCTACTTCGTCAACTGGCGGCAGGTCGCGCCGGCGAAGCCGCGCCATCCGGCCAACCCGGGCGACAAGGCCTACGACTGGACGGCCGTCGACGCCACGCTCGGGGCGCTTCACGCGCGCGGGATCACCGTGGTGGCGACCCTGGTGCGCACGCCCGCCTGGGCCAGCAGCGGCCTCGCCCAGAGCGCTGCGCCGACGAGCAAGTACGCGCTGGCGGCGTTCGCAATCGCCGTCGCGAAGCGCTATCCGTGGCTGCGGCTGTGGGAGATCTGGAACGAGCCGAACCTGCAGTCCTTCCTGAAGCCGAACTCGCCACGGCTCTACGTGCAGCGGCTGCTGAACCCGGCCTACGTCGAGCTGCACGCGCTCAACCCGGCGAACCGCGTCGCCGGCGGGGCGACCTCGCCGCGCTCGACGAGCACCGGGCTCTCCCCCGTCAAGTTCATGCGCGGCATGCACGCGGCACACGCGAGGCTCGACGCCTACTCGCACCACCCGTACGCGGTCACGCGGGGCGAGACGCCCTTCGGCTTCGCGCGCGGCGTGTGCCGCTACTGCACCGGCGTGCTGACGATGGCGAACCTGGAGAAGCTGATCCGCGAGGTGAAGCGCGACTTCGGGCCCAAGCGCATCTGGCTGACCGAATACGGCTACGAGACGAAGCCGCCGGACGAAAACGGCGTCTCGTGGAACTCGCAGGCGCGGTTCGTCGCCGAGGCGGCGGAGCGGGCGGCCGTGGCGCCGTACGTCGACCTGCTCGTCCAGTTCATGCTCCAGGACGAAGGCCGGCCGAACGGCTGGCAGAGCGGGCTGATCTCCAGCACCGGCCTGTTCAAGCCGGCGTTCAACTCGTTCATGCTCCCGATCGCGGTGGCAGTCCGCAGGGGCAGCCGCACGACCATCTGGGGCCAGGTCCGACCCGGCGTCGGGGCGCGGGCCTACCAGCTGCAGCGCCGCACGGCGACGGGCTGGACACCGATCGGCGTTCCCGCCCTGACCGACCTCAAGGGCTCCTACACGCGCGTCGTCTCCGCGCCGGTCGGGACGCGCTTCCGCGTCATCTCACTCCAGACAGCGACTGCCAGCCGGCCGATCGTCGTCCGCTAGCGCAGCCGGACGTAGCGGTCCGAGACGCAGAAGAAGCCCCTGTAGAGCCCTCGCGGCACCTTCCCGGTGATCTCGAAGCGGCCGAGCACGACGCGCACCGGCACGCCGCGCGGCAGGTGGCCCGGGCCCGAGAAGGACCCTGACCAGCGCTCGCCCGGCGCGAGCAGCCTCGGCGTGGCGGGGCTGAAGCGATCCGCGTAGGTCAACGGCTTCGCGTCGAGTCTCTCCCGCACCTCGCGCAACGACGTCGTCCGGTACGGCGCGAGCCCGAACAGCGTCTCGTCGATCGCGTGCGGCCGCAGCACGCCGAGGGTGATCCCGGTCTCGTTGCGGAAGGTGAGCTCGACCTGCCAACGCTGCCTCTCCACCGTCAGCCGCTTCGTCTGGATCGTCAACCGCCGCGCGTGAGGGCCGCAGTTCTCGTGCCAGTCGAGCCGGAGCGTCTGCGGCCGCGCGAAGCGCTGCGACGCGGCCGAGCCGCAGCCGGCCAGGAGGAGCGCGAGCGCGAGCAGCACCAAGGCGCGCACGGGCCGCAGTCTCGTTCACGCGCGCGTGGGGCGCTAGTCTCGGCCCATGCTGCTGCAGAGCTTCAGCGCGGGCGACAGCGCACTGCTCGCAGCGCTGCTCGCGGTGGGCCTGCTGCTGCTCGCGGTCTCGCAGTTCGTCCGCGTGCCGTACCCGATCGTGCTAGTGCTCGGCGGCGCCCTCATCGCCCTACTGCCGCACGCGCCGCACGTGCAGCTGAACCCGGACCTCGTGCTCGTGGCGGTGCTGCCGCCGCTCCTCTACGGCGGGGCCTTCTTCACCTCGCTGCGCGAGCTGCGCGCGAACGTGAAGGCGATCAGCCTGCTCGCCGTCGGGCTCGTGCTGGTGACGATGGTGGCGGTCGCGGCCGTCGCGCACGAGTTCATCGACGAGCTCGCCTGGCCGGAGGCGTTCGTGCTCGGCGCGCTCGTCGCGCCGACCGACCCGACCGCCTCCAGCGCGATCTTCGAGCGGCTGGGGCTCCCCACGCGCCTCGTCTCGCTGATCGAAGGCGAGAGCCTCGTCAACGACGGCACGGCGCTCGTCGCCTACCGCTTCGCCGTCGCCGCCGTGGTCACGGGCAGCTTCTCGCTGCTGGACGCGAGCTGGCACTTCGTCTGGAACGTGGTCGGCGGGATCGGCGTCGGCCTCGTCGTCGGCTACCTGATCCGCCAGCTGCGCAAGCGGATCGACAACCCGCCGGTCGAGATCGCGATCGCCCTCCTGAGCGGCTACCTGGGCTACCTGCCGGCGCAGGCGCTCGGCGTGTCGGGCGTGCTCGCCGCGGTGACGGTCGGGATCTACATGGGCTGGCACACGCCAGAGCTGACGACCGTGCAGACCCGCCTGCAGGGACAGGCGGTGTGGGAGATCGTCTTCCTGCTCCTGAACGGCTTCCTGTTCGCGCTGATCGGACTGCAGCTGCCGTCGATCCTCGACGCCCTCTCGGGCCGCTCGACCGCGGAGCTGCTCGGCTGGGCCGCGCTCGTCAGCGCCGTCGTGATCGGCGCGCGGGTCGCGTGGCTGCTCGGCACCTATCTGGCCGCCAGGATCGACAGTCGCATCCGCATGGACGACCCGGCGCCCTCGTGGCAGGCGAAGGCCGTGATCGCCTGGTCCGGGATGCGCGGTGCGGTCTCGCTGGCCGCGGCGCTCGCGCTGCCGCTGACGATCGACGGGGGCGGGCCGTTTCCCGACCGCAGCCTGATCATCTTCCTCACCTTCGGCGTCATCTTCGCCACGCTCGTGCTGCAGGGCCTGACGCTCGGCCCGCTGATCCGCGTGCTCGACCTCGACGACGGCGGCGTCGCCGAGCACGAGGAGGTGAAGGCTCGGATCCGGGCGGCCGAGGCGGCACTCGAGCGGCTCGACGAGCTGCAGACGGAGAACTGGGTGCGCGACGACACCGCCGAGCGGATGCGCGGGCTTTACGGCTTCCGGCAGGAGCGCTTCCGCTCGCGCTACGACCCCGACGGCGACGGCTCCGTCGAAGAGCGCTCGCTGAACTACCAGCGCCTGCGCCGCGAGCTGCTCGACGCCGAGCGCATGGCCGTGCAGCAGCTACGGCAGCAGGGCGTGATCGGCGACGACGTCATGCGCCGCGTCGTCCGTGACCTCGACCTCGAGGACGCCCGGCTCGACGTATGACCAAGCGGGTCGTCACGCCGGAGCAGGCCCGGCGGATCGCCGTGCGCGCGCAGCTGCTCGACGGCTCCGCGAAGGGCGTGCTCGACACGGTCCGGCAGCTCGGCTTCCTGCAGATGGACCCGATCGCGACCGTCGCGAGGCCGCAGGAGCTCGTCCTCTTCAGCCGGCTCGGCCCCTTCGACTCCAGGGAGCTCGACCGCCTGCTCTGGAAGCAGCGCAAGCTGTTCGAGTACGACGCTTTCATCTACCCGGTCGAGGACCTGCCGCTGCAGCGGGCGCGAATGGCGAGGCGCCGGCGCGGCGGCAAGCTGAAGCGCGACGAGTGGGTGCGCGAGTTCCTGCGTGAGAACGCGCGGCTGCGGCGCTATGTGCTCCGCGAGGTCGAGCGCAACGGCCCGCTCCTCTCCCGCGACCTCAAGTACGACCCGCCTGCCGACGCCGAGCGGCACCGCTGGTGGGGGCGCGGCGAGCTGCGGCTGATGATGGACCTGCTCGCGAGCCGCGGCGAGATCGCGGTGGGCGGGCGCGTCGGCACGCATCGGCTCTGGGATCTCCCAGAGCGCGTCTGGCCCGAGACCGAGACGCTGTCGTGGCGCGAGGCCGAGCGCGAGCTCGAGGAGCGCCGTCGCCGGCGACAGGGAGCCTGGCGGGAGCGCGGCGAGTGGCACGCGCACCCGGACAGCTCCGACGAGCCTCTGTCGGAAGGCCGCGCGACGGTGCTGTCGCCCTTCGACGGACTCGTCAAGGACCGCGACCGCGCGGAGGCCCTCTGGGGCTTCCGCTACCGGCTGGAGATGTACGTCCCGCGAGCGAAGCGCGAGTACGGCTACTACGTCCTGCCGCTCCTGGTCGGCGACGAGGTCGTCGGCCGAGCGGAGCCGCGCTTCGACCGCAAGACCGGCACGCTCGAGCTGCTGGGCGCCTGGGGCGACACCTCGCGGCTCGACGAGGCGCTGGCTCCGCTCGAGCAGTGGCTTACTGCGCGAGCGTGACCGGAATCCGCACCGAGTGCGGCGGCGTGCCGGTGCCGGCGGCGTCGTCGTCGTGCACCACGATCGTGCCGGCCTGCTCCTGCGCGACCTTGTAGGTCACGGCCACCGAGAACGTTCCGCGGCAGCCGGTGCCGCAACTGGCGGTCGTGAACGTCTTGCCGACCACCTTGCCGTTGGCGTCGAGCACCTCGACCGTCACGTTCGCCTCGAAGACGTTCGCGGTCCCGGAGACGGTCACCGGGCTCGTGACGTGGTCGCCGGCGGCCGGCTTGTCGACGTCGATCGCCGGCAGTAGGTCGGCGTAGTCGCTGCGGCCGACCGGGTGGGCGAGGACGATGCCCTCGCTCGAGAAGACGTTGACCGGCGAGCCGTCGAGGCGGAAGCGCACCTTCTCCACGGTCGGGAACTGCGTCAGCGTGTAGACGACCTGGCCGAGCCGCGTTTGCATCGAGAGGGCGCCGCCGCCGGACTGGTACTCCGACGTGAGGTCGACCGTGGCCAGGCCGTTGCGGATCGCGATCCCAAGCAGCCGCGTTCCCTCCGGCACGGCGCTCGACAGGCCGGCCGAGCGCTCCGCGGCCGTCGGCCCGTCGAGCAGGGCGGTCATCGCCGCCGTCGCGACGAGCTGCGTCGGCGGGTGGGAGCGTCGGACCGCGACGAGCCCGTTGTCGCGCGAGAACCAGACTTCGAGCGAGAGGTTCGAGGTCTGCGTGCCGGTCTGCTCGGGCGTGGTCCCGGTCGTCGCACTCGTGCCGGGCTTGCCGAGGGAGACCGCGTTCTCCGACCCGCAACCTGCCAAGGCGAAGCCCAGCACGCCCAGTGCAAGCATCCCGATGAATGCGAGCCGCGTATTCACCGCTACTTCCCTTCGACGCGGGCGGACGAATACCGGCTTCCCTCGAGCTCGCGGAGGAAGGCATCCGGAGTGTCGTTCGTGTCGCCGGGGACCAGGTTGGAGGCCCAGGAGGAGAAGGCGAGCCGGCGGTCGTCGCTGCTGAAGGCGATCCCGCTGACCGAGCTCGCGTCGCCGCCCTGCTGGCCCGCGGCGCCGAGGCTGGCGAGAGTGGTGGTGCCGGCCCGCAGGTCGCGGACAAAGACGTCGGTGATGTCGTTGGCGTCGCCGGGCACGAGGTTCGAGGCCAGCGAGGTGAAGGCGACGTAGCGGCCGTCCGCGCTGACGCTCAACGCGCCGAGGCTCTCGCCGTTCGCCTGGCGGCCTGCGCTGCTGACGCTGATGCGCGTCGTCCGCCCGGTCTTGCGGTCGTGGACGAAGATGTCGAACGTCCGGTTCGTGTCGCCGGGCACCAGGTTCGAGTCGGCCGAGTGGAAGGCGACGTAGCGGCCGTCGCCGCTGATCGACGGCGCGTTGCTGCCGTTGTTCGTGCGGTCAGCCCCGGCCTGCTTGCCCTTGCTGGTGACGCTGACGCGCTCGGTGCGGCCCGTGCGGCGGTCTCGGACGAAGACGTCGGCGAGCTTGTTCGTATCGCCGGGGACGAGGTTCGTGGCCGAGGACTCGAACGCGACGAAGCGTCCGTCCGCGCTGAGCGCGGGCTGCGTGCTCTCGCTGGGGCCTTTGGCCTGCAGACCGCGGCTCGAGACGTTCACCCTCGACGTCTTGCGGGTTGCGAGGTCGCGGATGAAGACGTCCACGCTGCGGTTGGTGTCGTGGGCGACGAGGTTCGAGGCCATGGACTGGAAGGCCACGTAGCGGCCGCTCGCGCTGATCGCCGCGAAGCCGCTCGCGCCGTTCGCCTGGCCGTGCGCGCCGACGCTGAGGCGCTTCGTCACGCCGCTCGCGCGGTCACGGAGGAAGACGTCGACGAGCCGGTTGGTGTCGCCGGGGACGAGGTTCGGGGCGTCCGACTGGAAGACGACGTAGCGCCCGTTCGCGCTGATCGCGCCGGCGGTCGAGCCGCCCCAGGGATCGCGCGTCGCCTTGGCCTGGGCGCCGCCGGTCGAGACGCTGACCCGCTCGGTCACGCCGCTCGAGCGGTCGTGCACCAACACGTCCCAGCGTTCGTTCGTGTCGCCGGGGACGAGATCAGTCGCCTGCGAGTTGATCAGAACGAAGCGGCCGTTCGCACTCAGGCCGGCGGCGAAGGAGTCCCGGTCGGCCTGCACACCGGAGCTCGCGACGCTGACGCGGATCGTGGTCGCGGGGGGCCCGGCCGAAGCGGAGGCCACGAGCAGGGCCGTGAGCGCGGCGAAGATGACTAGCAAGCGGGACATTGCGGCTCCTGGTGTTTCCATTGGCACTGCCATCCTCCACCAGCGGAGCAACGTGCCCGTCACGGCCGCGTAACGGTTTCGCTACAGCCGGAGCGTGAAGCGCGTGCCCTGTCCAGGCTCGCTCGCCACTTCGAGCTCGCCGCCGAGCAGGATCGCGTTCTCCCGCGCGATCGCGAGGCCGAGGCCGGTGCCGCCGCCGCTGCGGGAGGCGTCCGCCTTGTAGAAGCGCTCGAAGACGTGCGGCAGATGCTCCTGCGGGATCCCGGGCCCGTCGTCGGCGACCTCGATCTCGTTCTCGCCGATCCGCACCGAGACCGAGGAGCCGCCGTGCTCGAGCGCGTTGTCGACGAGGTTGGCCACGATCCGCTCGAGCCGCCGCGGGTCGCTGGTCACGCGCAGGCCGTCGCCCTCGAGCCGCACGCGGTCGTCCCAGCCGCGCGCCCGCACCGCCGCGCGCACGAGCGCTGCGACGTCGATCTCCTCGGCGTGGACGCTCTCGGCACCGGCGTCGAAGCGGGAGATCTCCATCAGGTCCTCGACGAGCTTGCGCAGGCGGCCGACGTCGGCGATCAGCAGCTCGGCAGGCCGGCGGGCCTCGGGCGGCATGCGGTCGAGGTGGTCGGCCAGCAGCGAGGCCTCGCCCAGCAGCGCGGTCAGCGGCGTGCGCAGCTCGTGGGCGACGTCCGCGGTGAAGCGCCGCTCGCGCGCCTGCGCCGCCGAGAGCGCCGCGATCTTCGCCTCCAAAGCCGCCGCCATCTCGTTGAACGACTGCGCCCAGGCACCGAACTCGTCCCGGCCCTCGACCGGCAGCCGCGTCTCGAGCAGGCCCTCGGCCAGCGAGCGCGCGGCGGTGCTCGCCCGGGCCACCGGACGCAGCGTGCTGCGCGCGAGCACGACACCGGCGAGCGCGGCCAGCAGCACGAGGATCCCGACCCCGCCGAGCAGCACGTTGCGCAGCACCGAGAGCTCGTGCCGCACGCCGTTCTCGGGGAAGAAGAAGTAGAGCTTCGTCCCGTTCGCGGCGGGAGCACCGGTGACGAGGAACCGGTCGCCGGCGACGCTCGTGCGCTGGTAGCCGAGCTCACCTCGTTCGACGACGGCGCGCAGCCCGGCCGGCACCGAGCGCAGCGAGACGCTCGCGCTCGAGAGGAACGTGCGTCCGCCCCGCGTGGCGACGGTGAGGAAGTCGCCGCGGCTCTTGTAGGCGTCGACCAGCTCGCCCGTGTCGGGGTACGCGGGCGCGACGGCGAGGTTCCGCCGCGTCTGCACGATGCTCGAGTCGACCGAGTCCGAGAGCAGGTTGTGACGGACGAGGAAGTACGAGCCCGCTGCGAGCGCGATCCCCGAGAGGCCCACCGCGAGCGCGAGCACGAGGGTCAGCCGGCGCCGGAGCGTCACGACCCGGCGTCGAAGCGGTAGCCGACGCCGCGCACGGTCTTGATCAGCGCCGGCTGCTTCGGGTCGTCCTCGACCTTCGCCCGCAGCCGCTGCACCGCCGCGTCGACGAGGCGCGAGTCGCCCAGGTAGTCGTAGTTCCAGACCAGCTCGAGCAGCAGCTCGCGCGTGAACACCTGCTTCGGCCGCCGCGCGAGCTCGAGCAGCAGCCGGAACTCGGTCGCGGTCAGCTGCAGCTCTTCGCCGCGCTTCCTCGCGATGAACCCTTCCGGGTCGATTTCGAGCCCGGCGACGCTGATCGTGGCGCCGTTCCCCGCGGGCGCCGCTCGCCGCAGCACGGCCTTCACGCGTGCCACCAGCTCGGGCAGCTCGAACGGCTTGGTCACGTAGTCGTCAGCGCCGAGCTCGAGCCCGACGACCACGTCGTGCAGCTCGCTGCGAGCCGTCAGCATCACGATCGGCGCCTGGCTGTCGTGACGGATCTCACGCAGGACCTCGAAGCCGTCCAGCGAGGGCAGCATCACGTCGAGCACGACCAGGTCGACGCCGCCCTGGCGGAAGCGGTCGAGCCCCTCGCGCCCGTCGCCGACCGCGGTCACGCGCAGCCCGGACTGCTCGAGCCCGAGCGTCGCCACCTCACGGATCGAGGCGTCGTCCTCCACGAGCAGCACGTGCTCGTCCATGGAGCAAGCCTAGAACGCTAGGGCGTCAGCACGACCGAGATCAGCACCGTGTGTTCGCGGCTCTCGTCGTGAACGGAGAGGGTGCCCGGAATGAGCTTCTTCGCTGTGAAGGGCACCTCGACGGAGAAGCGGCCGTCACTGGCAGTCGTCTCCTTGCTGCCGAGCTGCTTGCCCGCAGCGTCGAGCACTTCGACCGTGAGCGCGTCGGAAAGAGTCGACGTGCCCTTCACCCGGATCGGGCTCCGCCACTGCGTGTTCGACAGCGGCGTCTTGACCACGATCGGCGACTTGACCGGGCCGGTGGTCGTCGCGGCGCTCGAATGCTTGGACGACGAGCACGCCGTCACGCAGAGAACGAGGAGCGTGAGGGGAACTAGACGGGCCACGGCGCACGCACTCGCTGGAAGTTCCGCGGCACCTCGCGGTAAGCCTGGCGCGGGTCGTTTGTGTCCTCGGGCGCGGCGACGCCGTGCTTCTGCGCCAGCGCCGTGGCCGGGTAGTGCAGCGTCTTGCCGGGCCCGCGGGCGCCGACCATCAGGATCGCGCACGGCCCGTCGCCCGCGCCGATGCAGATGTGCCGCGTGCCGGGCGCGAAGTGCACGAAGTCCCAGGCCTTCAGCTGCCGTTCCTGCTCCTCGATCAGCAGCAGGCACTCGCCGGAGAGGAGGAGGAAGTCCTCCTGCACGCTCTCCGAGTGGTAGAGCCCGTTCACCTGGCCCGGGTGCAGGACGTGGATCCCGATCCCGTACTGCTGGAACTCGCCCTCGGGCTCGCCGTAGGTCGCCCACTCGCCGCCCTTGTCGTCGCGCGTCCATGCGCAGTCGGCCATGTTCAGCACGAACCAGCCGGGAGAGGCGACCACCGCGCCCTCGTCAGTCTGCTCGATCCTCGCCTCGGGAGCAGTCACGCGCGGAAGCCTAGTGGGGGAGCGGCCCGAGCCGCTCCCCCGTGAGACGTCCCCGGCGAAGAACATGAACGTCGCCAGGTGCGGAGCCGTGCCGTCGTTCAGCTGCAGGCTGAACTGGGGGCAGCTGCCGGCCCAGGCCGCGTCGGTCTCCCAGCCGTAGAAGTAGTGCGAGGCGCCGGGGCGGGAAGGAGAGCCCCGAGGGTGTGCCCTGTGTGCTCCATCTGTCGTCGTGGTAGACCTGGCTGACGCGGTTGATCAGCGCGACCTTGGTGGCGGTCACGTTCGCCGGGCCGCCGACGTAGGCCGAACGCCGGGCGTAGCCGCGCGGGGGTCGCCCGCTTCAGCGTGGCCGTGCGCCAGAAGGCCTTGGTGTGGTGCACGTCACGGAAGACGTGCCGGTCCGCGCCGCCGGCGAGGGTTCGAAGTCAAGCTAGGCGGCCGGCGCTGCTACCGTCACCGCCGGTGAACGCGAGCGCCGCTTCAGCCGCCGAGCCGCAGCGGCGCCTCCGTCCGAGGCTCGTCTACGGCGTCGCGGCCGTCCTGTTGTTGATCGCGGCGGCACTCTCCTTCGGCGGCGTCGGCGAGCAGGCAGGCCGGCTCTCCGACTGGCAGGCCTTCGTGCTCGGCGTCACGCAGGGCCTGACCGAGCTGCTGCCCATCTCCTCGTCGGGCCACCTGATCCTGGTGCCGTGGATCGCGGACTGGCACTACCTCGAGGCGCACCCGGGCTTCAACAAGACCTTCGACGTCGCGCTCCACCTCGGCACGCTCGTCGCCGTGGTCGGCTACTTCTGGGCCGAGGTGACGCTGTACGTGGGCGCCTGGTTCCGCACGGTCCGGCGGCGGAAGATCGAGACGCTGGACGAGCGCGTCTCCTGGTGGATCTTCGCGGCCACCGTCCCGGCCGCGATCGCCGGCGCCCTCGGCGAGAGCACGATCGAGAAGCATCTCGGCCAGCCGTGGCAGATCGCGATCTTCCTGAGCGTCTTCGGCGTGCTCCTCTGGATTGCCGACCGCTCGCCGCAGCAGCGGCGGATCGACGAGCTCGGCCTGCGGTCGGCCTTCTGGATCGGCACGTCGCAGATCCTGGCCCTGATGCCCGGGGTCTCGCGCTCGGGGATCACGATCACGACCGGACGCTTCATGCGCCTCGAGCGCGACGCGGCCGCGCGGTTCGCCTTCCTGCTGCTGATCCCGATCGTCTTCGGCGCCGTCGTCTTCAAGGGCCTCAAGGACGTCGTCCTGAACCCGCTGCCGGCGGGCTCGGTCGGGCCGTTCGTCGTCGGGACCCTGGCGGCGGCCGCGGTCGGGCTGATCGCGATCGACCTGCTGCTCGGCTACGTGCGCCGGCACGACTACACGATCTTCGTGATCTACCGGCTGGTGCTCGCGGCCCTGATCGTGATCGTGATCGCCAGCGGCTGGCGCGGCGCGCACTTCTGAAACGAAAGCGCGCCGGAAGGCGCGCGGAGGGCCGAGGCACGGCCCGGAGGCCGGTATCGGTTGGCGCAACCGACCGAGAGGAGATCCACATGCGCCTTCCCCGAAGACGCGTCTTGTTCGCCGCGCTGCCGCTCGTCCTCGTGACGGGCGTCGCGCTCGCCGCCCAGCCGGGGGGCCGACAGGCCTCGAGCGCCGTCATCCATGCGTGCGTGAACACGAAGACCCGCCTCGTCAGGATCGTGCCCGCGACCGCCAAGTGCCGCCGGGGCGAGTCGCGAGTCGCCTGGAATGCCCAGGGCGCTCGCGGCGCCGACGGCGCGGCCGGAGCCGCCGGGCCTCAGGGGCCTGCCGGCCCAGCGGGAGCCGCCGGCCCCAAGGGCGACGCCGGCGCGCAAGGCCCCGCCGGCGCGGCCGGACCTGCCGGCCCACAGGGCCCGGCCGGACCTGCCGGCCCGCAGGGCCCGGCGGGACCCGCCGGCCCCTCGCTGCCCTCGCTCGAGAGCCTGAACGGCGTCGGCTGCCACCTGGCCGGAGCGCCCGGCACCGCCACGCTCACCTACGACGCCGACGGCGTCGCCACGCTCAAGTGCGTCGCCTCGGGCGGCGGCTCCAGCGCGGAGATCCGCGTGAACGAGTTCATGACCGGCTCCACCGGTGCCGCCTCGAACGAGTTCGTCGAGCTGTTCAACGCCGGCTCGAGCGCGGCCGACGTCGGCGGCTTCAAGGTCGCCTACCGCTCCTCGGCGGGCACGAGCGACATCTCGCTCGCGACGATCCCGGCCGGCACGACCATCCCAGCCGGCGGCTTCTACCTGCTCGCGGGCAGCGGCTACCTCGGCTCGCAGACGCCCGACCAGAGCTTCTCGACGTCACTCGCGTCCACAGGCGGCGGCCTCGCCGTGCGCGACTCGGGCGGCGCGATCCTCGACTCGGTCGGCTACGGCGACACGACCAACGCCTTCGTCGAGGCCCATCCGACGACGGCACCGCCGGCGACCGCTGCTCCCGGCAGCAGCTCCGGCCGGCTCCCCGACGGGCACGACACGAACGACAACGCGGCCGACTTCTCGGTCAGCTCGACGCCCTCTCCGGGCGCCGCGAACCACTAGAACGAGCGGGCGGGCGGTGCGCCAGGCGTGCCGCCCGCCAATCACTCCAACGGGGCATGCTAGGCCGCGGAGACCTCACCGATACTGCGCCTGCGGGGTTCTACGCCTCGCATGGCGTATTCAGAAAACTGCGGAAACTGCGGCGATTGGTCTCATTCACCAGCACACACTCGAACGGTTGCTCTCGCCCGAGCTCATGCTCGTGGACGCCGAGCTGGCCGAGCGAGCACGCGCGCTCCTGCGGGAGCCGCATGAGGCCAACGGAAAGGGATCACACATGTCGGCACTAGGGACTCACGAGTTCACCGCGGGGACGAGCCTCGGGCTCGAGCCTCCGCTCAGCCCGCCGGTGGTTCGGGGCCCCGTTGCCTCGGCAATGCCTGCCGGCGACAACGGCCTCTCCGAGCTGCCGACGCCTCCCCCGGCGATCCGGCCTCCCGAGGCCGCTCCGGCCCCGGCTCCGGCTCCGGCGCCCGCGCCGGTCCAGGCCGAGGTGCCCCAACAGCAGCCCGAGCCGGCGGCAATGCCTGCTCCGGCGCCTGCGCCCGCACCTGCTCCGGCCCCCGAGCCGGTCCAGGCCGAGCCGGCACTCCCGCCGATGGCGCCCGAGGCTCCGGTCGAGCCGCCTGCGCCCGTGATCGACTACTTCGCCACCGACGCCGCTGCGGCCCAGGAGCCGGTTCCGGTCGAGGAGCTCCCCGCGCCCGCGCCGGTCGCTCCGGCCGAGCCCGAGGCTGCTCCGGCGGTCGAGCTCCACACGATCCCCCTGATGGCCCCGGCCGAGCCCGAGCCTGCCCCCGAGCCCGCTGCCGTGCAGCCCGTGGTCGAGTTGCCGGCGATCGCGCCCGAGCCCGAGCCCGTCGCGGCGATCGAGCCCGAGCCGTTCGTCGAGCCCGAGCCGTCCGTCGCGCCCGCTCCGGTCGAGCTCGCGCCTGAGCCTGTGGCCGAGATCGCGCCCGAGCCGGTCAACGTGCCCGAGCTCGAGGAGCTGTTCGCGCCCAAGCGTGCCACCGACTTCCGCGTGGTCGTCCGCCTGAAGGAGGGGGACGGCGTCGAGGTCGGCTCGTTCCGCGACTTCGGCACCGCGATGGAAGGTGCGCAGGAAGTGATCGAGCAGTTCTCGACGGCGACCGAGGGCCAGTGGCCCTTCTACGCCGGCCGGTTCATCCGCCCCGACCTGATCGTCTCCGTGGACGTGGTCGAGGGCGGGGACGAGCTCTAGACCTAAGGGCTGCGACCGACGTAGATCGTCACGACGGAGCCTGCCGGCACGTTCTTGCCGCCGGCGGGCTGCTCGTCGACGACCACACCGACCTGGCCCGGGTCGCTGACCCCCTGCGAGAGCGTCTGCACCTTGAAGCCGGCGGCCGTCAGCTTCGCGCGGGCTTCGACGGGATCGAGGTTGCGTACGTCGGGGACGCCCTTGACCACGGCCCTGGGCCCGCGCGAGACGTTCAGCTGGATCCGGGTGCCGCGCTTCTGCGTCGTCCCGCTCCCCGGCGCCTGCGAGACGACGGTTCCCTGCACCTCGTCCGACGGGACGTAGACGACACCCGCCTTGAGGCCGGCCGCGTTGAGCTCCTTCTGCGCGACGTCCTGCTGCTGGCCCGTGACGTCGGGCACGGTGACGTTCGGCGGCTTGGCCGGCGGCGGCGTCGTTGCGCGACTGGCCGACGGTGTCCGGCGCGGTCACGAGCCCGCGCGAGACCCGGACCGTGACGGTTGAGCCGTGAGCGACCCGCGCGCCGGCCGCCGGGCTCTGCGCGAGCACCTTTCCGGAAGGCTTGCTCGAGACCGCGGTGACGGTCTTCACCTGAAAGCCCTGCGCGCGTAGTGCGTTCACGGCCGCCGCCTCGCGCTTGCCGACCACGTTCGGCACGGCCTCGGTCTGCACCGCCGAGACGGTCAGGGTGACGACCGAGTGACGGACGACGTCCGCGCCCGGATTCGGATCCTGCGCGACCACGGTGCCCGGCTCGGCCGAGCTCGCTCTCGTTCTCATGCGAGCGATCAGGCCGCGCTGGTTCAGCCGCTGGACCGCCTCGCGCTGCTGCAGGCGCACGACGTTCGGCACGTTGACGGTCGAGGCGCCCTTGTCGCCGTCGTCGCGCGTGAGCAGCCAGGCCGCGAGCAGGCCGCCGATCACGAGCGCGAGGAGGAGCAGCAACCAGGGCCAGAGCAGCGGCCGAGGCGACGGCTCGGGCGGCGGTGGCGGCGGCGCGACCTCTTCCTCGAAGACGGCTTCGGGCGGGCCTTCGTCGACGACGGTGGCCGCCTCGGCGCGCGGGCGACGGTATCTCATCCCGCGCGTCCTCTCCGGTCCGGCGAAACCCCGAACCTCGTCCTGAGGAAATCTTTGCAATTCACCCAAAGACACCTAATGGGCGGGTCGTTTACTGAGCGCAGCAGGCTCTCTCAACGGAGGTTCCCATGGTTCGCAAGCTGATCGTCCTCGCACTCGCCCTCGGCGTCGGCCTTGCCGTGACCGGGGTCGCGGGGGCACGCTGGTTCAACGTGATCCGCGGTACGAAGGGCGACGACGTGATCGCCGGCACCGTGCATCGCGACTACATCCTCGGCTTCGCCGGCAACGACCAGATCTCGGCCGCGGAAGGCCGCGACTTCGTCTACGGCGGCAAGGGCAACGACGCCATCGACGGCGGGCCCGGCCTCGACCATCTGTTCGGCGGCCCGGGCGACGACACGATCACGGCGGGCAACGGCCGCGCGGTGGTCTGGGGCGGCTACGGCAACGACACGCTCACCGCTGGCGAGAACGGACTCAGCCGTCTCCACGGCGGGCCCGGTGACGACACGCTCAACGGCGGCTCCAGGCGCGACTACCTCTGGGGCGGCCGCGGCGTCGACCACGAGCTCGGCGGCGCCGGCAACGACGTCCTGCACGCGCTTGCTCGCGACAACCAGGTCGACACGCTCGACTGCGGCCCCGGCGACCACGATGTGGCGTGGCTGCGCGCGGGCGAGAACGACGTGACCACGAACTGCGAGCTTCTGAAGGTGGTCAACGTCGGCTCGGACGACTAACTCCTCCCCACCCAGCCCAGTCGTCCTCCCCGAGGCCCGCCGAACCGGCGGGCCTCGCCCTTTGTAGGCTCGCGGCGTGAGCGGGCTGGAGCTGGTCGCCGTGGCGGCCTGGTCGTTCGCGGTGGCGGTCGCCGGCGGCGTGGTCGGGCTCGTGCTCGGGAACCTGCGGCTGCCGCTGTTCGCCGCCGTGGCCTCCTCGCCGGCCGCGGGCGGCGGGGCGAACATCGCCGTCTCGGGGATCGCTGCCGCCACGGCGAGCACCGCGCACATCCGCGCCGGCCGGATCAACTGGACGCTCTTCGGCTGGATGGCGCCGCCCTCGGTCGTCGGCGCGCTCGCCGGCGGCTATCTGGCCGGGCGGGTGCCGAAGACCGCGCTGCTGCTCGCGATCGCCGTGGTGCTCTTCTACAGCGGGCTCGACCTCTTGCTGCGCAAGCCCCGGCAGGCGAAGGTACGGGCCGAGTTCTCGCGGGTGGCTGCGGTTGGCTCCGGGCTGGTGATCGGGCTGCTAGGCGGCTTCGTCGGGTTGATCCTCGGCTCGCTGCGGATGCCGGCGCTGCTGCGCCTCGTCGGCGAGCCGGCCTCACGCGCCGTCGGGACGAACCTGGCGGTCGGCGTCTGCGTCGGCGTCGCCGGGCTCGTCGGGCACCTGCCCTCGGCGGCGCCCGACTGGAAGCTGATCGCCGTCGGCGGCGGCGCCTCGATCCCGGCTGCGCTGATCGGCGCCCGGTTGACGGGCCGCCTCTCCGAGCCCGCGTTGATCCGCGCGATCGGCTTCGTCCTGCTCGCCGCCGGCGCCGGCGCGGCGATTCAGGCGTTCGTCTAAGGCGCCGACTCGGCGGCGCCGACAAGAGAGGCGACGGCGGCTTTGCCGACGTGGCCGTCTAACGCCCGCGCTGGGTAGCGGGAGCTCGGGCCTACCAACTACGCCACGTCAGAGAACTCGACGCGCTCGAGGAAGCCGCCGACGACCTCGAGGTAGCGCTCCGGCTCCTCGAGGTACGGCATGTGTGCGCTCTCCTCGAACAGCACCCACTCGGCGCCGGGAATCCCGTCGGCCAGCGGTTGGACGAGCGCCGGCGTGCACTCGTCGTGGCGGCCGGAGGTGATCAGCGTCGGCACGTCGAGCTCGCCGAGCCGATCGATCACGTCCCATTCCTTGAGCGTGCCCGTGACGGTGAACTCGTTCGGGCCCCACATCGTCTCGTAGACCTGCTTGCCGAACTGGGCCCGCGCCAGCGCGAGCACCTCGGGCTCCGGGTCGAGCCGGCAGATGTGGCGGCGCTTGAACTCCTCCTCGGCTTGCTTGTCGTCGAGCCCGGGCGGCAGCTGGGCGTGGAGGCGCAGCGTCTCGACCGCCCAGCGCGGCGCGCTCGTCGGCGTCGAGTTGAGGACCAGGCTGGCGAGCCCGGCCGGCTTGGTGAACGCGTATTCGAGCGCGAGCATCCCGCCCCACGACGAGCCGAACAGGTGGATGCGTTCGAGCCCGAGCCCGTCACGGACGCTCTGTACCTGCTCGACGAAGGTCTCGACCGTCCAGAGCTCCGGATCGTCGGGCCGCGAGGACTCGCCGCTGCCGAGCTGGTCGAAGAAGACGACACGACGTTCCTGCTCGGCAAGCGGCGCCAGCGCCTCGAGCGGCAGGGCGCACCCGCCCGGCCCGCCGTGCAAAGCGAGCAGCGGGAAGCGTTCCGGCGCCTCGCCTTCACCGAAGACGCGGTACGCCGTCTGCCAGTCGCGAAACGGAAAGGTGGCGCTCAGCCGATCGTCCAGGTGTCGCCGGCGTGGAGCAGCTCGCCGAGGTCGCCCTCGCCCTGCTCCGCGCGGGCGCGCTCGAGCTGCTCGTCCAGCAGCCGGTCGTAGACCGGGCGCTCGACGTCGCGGAAGATGCCGATCGGCGTCGGGCCGTGCGGCGTGTGCGAGAGCCGCGCGAGCGCGTTCGCCAGCGAGGTCGTCTCGGCGTGCTCGTCGTGCACGAGCAGCTCCTCCTCGGCCGCCCCGTCGACGATCTCCGCCGAACCGTCGGCCCGCATCCGCACCCCGCGCTCACCTTCGGCGCCGAAGCGAATCGGCTCGCCGTGCTCCAAGAGGATCCGGTTCTCCTTCTGATCGCGCACGGCGTCGAACGCGCCGTCGTTGTAGACGTTGCAGTTCTGGTAGATCTCGACGAAGGCCGCGCCCGGATGAGCGTGCGCGCGGCGCAGGGTCTCGGTCAGGTGCGCGCGGTCGGTGTCGATCGAGCGGGCGACGAAGCTCGCCTCCGCCCCGAGCGCAAGCGCGACCGGGTTGAACGGGTAGTCGACCGAGCCCATCGGCGTCGTCTTGTTCACGGTGCCGAGCGGCGAGGTCGGCGAGTACTGGCCCTTCGTCAGGCCGTAGATCTGGTTGTTGAACATCAGGATCTTCACGTTCACGTTCCGCCGCAGCGCGTGGATCAGGTGGTTGCCGCCGATCGAGAGCGCGTCGCCGTCGCCGCTCACGACCCACACCGACAGGTCGGGCCGCGAAAGCGCGAGCCCGGTCGCGATCGCCGGCGCGCGGCCGTGGATCGAGTGGATCCCGTAGGTCTCGACGTAGTACGGGAAGCGCGCCGCGCAGCCGATCCCGGAGATGAAGACGATGTTCTCGCGCGGGATCCCGAGCTCCGGCAGGAAGCTCTGCACCGCGGCGAGGATCGCGTAGTCGCCGCAGCCCGGGCACCAGCGGACCTCCTGGTCGGTCTTGAAGTCCTTGGCGCTGAGGCCACCGTTGCCGCTCACAGCAGCGCCTCCATCGCGTCGGCTAGGTCGCCGGCCCGCAGCGGCAGGCCGCGCACCTGGTTGAAGCCGACCGCGTCGACGAGGAACTCGGCACGAACGAGCTTCAGCAGCTGGCCGAGGTTCATCTCCGGCACGAGCACCCGGTCGTAGGAGCGGAGCACGTCGCCGGTGTTGCGCGGGAACGGGTTCAGGTGCGTCAGATGCGCCTGCGCGACCTGCTTGCCCTCCTTGCGGAGCCGGCGCACGCCCGCTGTGATCGGGCCGTAGGTGCCGCCCCAGCCGAGCACGAGCAGCGACGCGCCGTCCGGATCGTCGACCTCGAGCTCGGGGATGTCGGCGGCGATGTTCGCGACCTTCTGCGCGCGCAGCCGCACCATCCGGTCGTGGTTGTCGGGGTCGTAGGAGACGTTGCCGGTCTCGTCCTGCTTCTCCAGCCCGCCGATCCGGTGCTCGAGTCCTGGCGTGCCGGGAATGGCCCACGCGCGCGCGAGGGTCTCGGGATCGCGCACGTACGGCAGGAACTCCCCGTCGCGGTTCGGCTCGGTCGCGAACTCGACGGGGATCTCCGGCAGCGCGGCCGCGTCGGGCAGCAGCCACGGCTCGGAGCCGTTGGCCAGGTACGCGTCCGAGAGGAGGTACACCGGCGTGCGGTACTTGAGGGCGATCCGCGCCGCCTCGAGCGCCGCGTCGAAGCAGCCGCCCGGCGTCGATGCCGCCACCACGGGGACAGGCGACTCGGCGTTGCGGCCGTAGAGCACCATCAGCAGGTCGGCCTGCTCGGGCTTGGTCGGCATCCCGGTCGACGGGCCGGCGCGCTGGATGTCGAGGATCAACAGCGGCAGCTCGAGCGCCACGGCGAGGCCGACCGTCTCGGCCTTGAGCACGACGCCGGGGCCACTGGAGGTGCAAACGCCGAGCGCGCCGCCGAAGCTCGCGCCGACCGCCGCGCCGGCGGCCGCGATCTCGTCCTCGGCCTGGAACGTGCGGATACCGAAGCGCTTGTGCCGCGAGAGGTGCTCGAGGATCTCCGAGGCGGGCGTGATCGGGTAGGCGCCGAGGAACAGTGGCAGGCCGCTCTTGACGGAGGCAGCGATCAGGCCCAGTCCGAGCGCCTGGTTGCCGGTGATGTTGCGGTAGGTGCCCGGCTCCATCGGCGCGGGCGCGACCTCGTACGAGACGACGAAGTCCTCCGAGGTCTCGCCGTAGGCCCAGCCGGCCTTGAAGGCCTTGACGTTCGCCTCGGCGATCGCCGGCTTCGACGCGAACTTCCGCTCGAGGAAGGCGATCGTGCCCTCGGTCGGCCGGTGGTAGAGCCAGGACATGAGGCCAAGCGCGAACATGTTCTTCGAGCGCTCCGCCTCGCGCTTGGTCACGTCCACGTCCTTGAGGGCCTCGAGCGTCAGCGTCGTCAGCGGCACCTCGTGCAGGTGGTACTCCTCGAGCGAGCCGTCATCGAGCGGGCTCGCCTCATAGCCCGCCTTCTCGAGGTTGCGCTCGGTGAAGGCGTCGCGATTGACGATCAGCGTGCCGCCCTTCGGGAGGTCGCGCAGGTTCGTCCGCAGCGCGGCCGGGTTCATCGCCACGAGCACGTCGGGCGCGTCGCCGGGCGTGAGGATGTCGTGGTCGGCGAAGTGGAGCTGGAAGCCGGAGACGCCGGGCAGCGAGCCGGCCGGGGCACGGATCTCGGCGGGGAAGTCGGGCAGCGTCGAGATGTCGTTGCCGACGAGCGCCGTCTCGCTGGTGAACCGGCCGCCCGTCAGCTGCATGCCGTCGCCGGAGTCCCCGGCGAAGCGAATGGTCACCTGCTCGAGCTGCTCGACCTGCTTCCCCACGGCTACACCGTAGCGCGGACCTAAGGCGTCTTAGGACGCCGACTGGAAGATCGTGCCGGCTCTGCCGGCACGATCGCTCTAACGAAGATGCCCCACGCCTTTCCGGCGGCGAACAGCTCGTCCTGATCGACCTCGTCGCGCCAGCCGATGAAGTGCCGCTCGGGCTCGTCCTCGGTCGAGCCGTAGACCGCCTGGCGCAGCTCGGGCTCGCCACCCTGGCCGCCGCCGCGCTCGAGCTCTTCCAGCCGGCGCTCGGCCTCCTCGGCCGCCGGCCCCTCGGCGTAGCCCTTCGCCATCAGGCCGCCTCGCTCAGCAGCGCCTGCAGGTCGAGCGGGTCGCTGATCATCGACAGGCCGCCGTCATCTGCGCGCGGCCACTCGGGCTCGGGCCGGTCGCGGTAGAGCTCGATCCCGTTCCCGTCGGGGTCGCGGAGGTAGATCGCCTCGGAGACGCCGTGATCGGTCGCGCCGTCGATCGGCCACTGCGCCTCGACCAGCCGCTTGAGCGCGTTCCCGAGCTGCGCGCGGTCGGGGTAGCGGATCGCGACGTGGAAGAGGCCGGTCGTGTTGCGCGGCGGCGGCGAGCCGCCACGCGATTCCCACGTGTTCAGGCCGAGGTGGTGGTGGTAGCCACCGGCCGAGATGAAGGCTGCCTCGTCGCCGAGCCGCTGCGTGACGTCGAAGCCGAGGATGTCGCGGAAGAAGGCGAGCGAGCGGTCGATGTCTGCGACCTTCAGGTGGACGTGGCCGATGTCGACGCGCGGGTCGAGGCTCATGGCGGCGACGATAGCGGCTGCGGTGATAGCGAATCACCTACTGGCGTTGCCAAAAGCCGACGGGCGGGGGCACGCGGAAGGCGAGTCCCCGCCCGCCTCTTCAGCCCTAGGGGCCCCAGGGAGACGAAGCGTTCAACGCCGCGAGCACGATCATGCCGAGAACGATCAGCAACAACTGAATCCTGGCGGACACAAGGCACCTCCTTTCGGTGGTTTGAGACGGCTGGGCCGCAGGCCGCGTGGTACCCAATCGAGGTAGCCATTTGTTGTCAAGGCATGCCTCTCGATTGACGATGTCGGATGCGGAGGTAAGAATTGCAACCGGTGGCGCGCGAATCCGAGGGACAGGTCGAGACGATCGGCCAGCGTTTGCGACGCCTGCGCCACGAGCGCGGGCTGTCTCAGCGCGAGCTTTCGAGCCCCGGTGTCTCGTACGCGTACATCTCGAGGATCGAAGCGGGAGCGCGGCGCCCCTCGGTCAAGGCGCTGCGCATGCTCGCCAAGAAGCTCGGCGTCACGGCCGACTACCTGGAGACCGGCTCCGAGATCCGCGACACCGACGAGCGTGAGCTTCGGATCGCCGACGCCGAGCTCGAGCTGCGCCTGACCGACGATCCGGCCGACGCCGCGAAGAAGCTCGAGCTGCTGCTCGACGAGGCGGCGGCTGCCGGGGACACCCTCGCCGCGTCACGGGCGAACATCGCGCTCGGCCTCGCCGCCGCAGCCGCAGGACACAACGCGGATGCGATCGAGCGGCTCGAGGCCGGCCTCGAGCTGTCTCCGGTCTCGCCCAGCGCCCGACCGGACGTATTCGCGACGCTCGGGCGGGCATACGCCGCCACCTCGCGCTCGGACAAGGCCGTCGAGGTGTTCGAGCGCAGCCTCCAGGAGGTCGAGCAGGACGCGCCGGAGGACGCCGCCGCGCAGGTCCGCTTCACCACCTACCTCAGCTTTGCCCTGACCGACATGGGCGACCTCGAGCGCGCGCAGTCCGTCCTCGACGCGGCGCTCGAGAAGGCTGACGCGCTGACGGACGCCTACTCGCGGGTGCGTCTCTACTGGGGCCTCGCCCGCCTGAGCGACCTCCAGGGCCACCCGGCTGCCGCGCTCGACTACGTTCGCCGCGCGATCGCGCTGCTCGACGTCACCGACGACACTCTTCACCTCGCACGCGCACACCTACTCTGCGGCAGCATCTTGATGACGCAGGGCCGCGCCGAGGAAGCCGGCCGCAACTTCGACGTTGCCGAGCAGCTCTTCGGGTCGAACCCCGAGCCGATCGACGTCGCGAACCTCTACACCGACCAGGCCAGGCGCGCGGCGCAGCTCGGCGACGGCGAGGAGGCGGTCCGCCGGGCACGTTCGGCGCTCGACGCGGTCGGCGACGAGTATCCGCACGAGCAGGGGAACGCGCTCTGGGCCCTGGCCGAGGGCCTCGCGCTCACCGGTGACACCGACGCGGCGCATGACTCCTTCCGCAAGGCGACCTCGCTGCTCGAGGAACAGGGCCACCGGCGCGACTACGTCGAGGCCTACCGGGCCTGGGGCAAGTTCCTGCGCCGCTCGGGCCGCGAGGACGAGGCACTCGAGGTGCTCGAGCGCGCCGCCGACCTCGCCTCCGAGCCCGTCGCCTCGGACACGCGCTCGCCTCGGTGATCTCCGCCGCGGTTCGGCCGCGGGGCCCGTACTCCCTCCGCGCCACCCTGCGGCACGGGAGCGACGCCACGCGCAGCGTGATCGACGGCGTGCTGGTCGCCGGCCTTGCGTGCGGCGGGGCCGGACGCGCCTGGCAGCAGCCGGACGGCGTCGTCCAGCTGCGAGCGCCGAGGGAGGCGGGAATCGACGAGCTCCGCTTCGTGCTGGCGCTCGACGACGACCACTCCGAGTTCGTGCGCCGGTTCGCCCGCGACCCGTTGATCGGCGAGGCCATTCGCCGCGAGCGGGGGCTCCGGCCCTTGCGCACGGCGACGGTCGCGCAGTCGCTGCTGCGCGCGGTCTGCGGGCAGCTGATCCAGGCGAGCCGGGCCCGCGAGATCGAGCGCACCGTAATTCGCGCGCTGACACCGCGGCTGGCCGGGACGAAACTGCACGCCCCGCCCGGCTGCGAGTTGTTTGCACGCGTCTCGCCCGCAGAGCTGCGGCGGCTCGGTCTCGGGATGCGCCGCGGGGCTTCGCTCGTGCGGATCTGCCGCTCGCTGGACCTGGAGCGGCTGCGGACGCTCCCGAGCGAAGCGTCGGCCGAGCGGCTGCTGCGCGAGCGCGGCCTAGGGCCCTGGTCGGTCGGCATCGTCTTTCTCGAGGGCCTCGGCCGCTACGACCGGGGGCTCGTCGCCGACCTCGGCCTGGTCAAGCTCCTCTCCGCGCTCCGCGGCCGCTGGGTCGAGGGCTGGGAGACCGCGGAGCTGCTCGAGCCCTACGGCGAGTGGGCCGGCCTCGCGAGCATCTACCTGCTGAACGGGTTCGCCAAGGGGCTCGTGCCGCTGCCGAAGGCCGCCTAGAAGGCGAGCTTGACGAACCAACGGCTGTCCCGCGATGGCCCGCTAATCCCGCCTAGACTCGGGCGCGTGGACGCGCGTCGCGTTGCGATCATCGGCGCCGGCACGATCGGCGAGTCGCTCCTGCGCGGGTTGCTGAGCGGCGGTTGGCGGGAGCCCGGCGAGATCGTCGCGACCGTCCGCGACGAGGAGCGAGCCAGCGAGCTGGAAGAGCGCCACGGCGTGCGGGTCACGCTCTCGAACGCCGAGGCAGTGGCCGGTGCGGCGCTCGTCGTGATCGCGGTCAAGCCGCAGGACTTCGACGCGTTGCTCGGCGAGATCGGCGGCGTGCTGACACCGGGGCAGACCGTGCTCTCCGTCGCGGCCGCGATCCCGACCGCGGCAATCGAGCGCCAGATCGCCGACGGCGTCCCCGTCGTGCGCGCGATGCCGAACCGGCCTGCGACCGTCCACGAGGGCATCGCGGGCATCTGCGCCGGCGCGCACGCCGGCGAGGAGCACCTGCGCCTGGCCGAGGAGGCGCTTCGCCATCTCGGCGCGGTGGTCGAGGTGCCCGAGCGCTACATGGACGCGGTCACCGCCGTCTCGGGGTCAGGCCCCGCGTACTTCGCGCTGCTCGCCGAGGCGATGATCGAGGCCGGGATCCTGCTCGGGCTCTCGCGAGAGGTGACGACGCAGCTCGTCGTCCAGACCATGCTCGGCACGGCGCACCTGCTGCGCGACGAGGGAATCCACCCGGTCGAGCTACGCGAGCAGGTGACCTCGCCCGGCGGGACGACGATCCGCGCGATCCGCGAGCTCGAGCGCGCGGGCGTGCGCGCGGCCTTCCTGAATGCCATTCAAGCCGCAATGGAGCGGTCGCGGGAGCTCGCCGCGGGGGACGAGTGACGCTCTACGGCGTCGAGCTGGTGCGCTGCTCCGACGAGCAGGAGGTTGCCGGGGTCGTCGGGGACGAGCTGGCCGAGGCCGCTGGCTCCGGCATGTCGATCGTCCTCACCGGCGGCAGCACTCCCGGCCGGGCCTACCAGCTCGCGGCCAAGCGCGAGCCCGACTGGAGCGCCGCCTCGCTCTGGTGGAGCGACGAGCGCTGCGTGCCGCCCGAGGACGAGCGCTCGAACTTCCGGCTCGCGCGCGAGAACCTGCTCGATCGGATCGAGGCGCCGCCGCGCGAGGTCCAGCGGATCCGCGGCGAGCTCGGCGGCGAAGAGGCGGCGCGCGAGTACGACGAGCTGCTGCGCGGGGCGCGGCTCGACTACGTCCTGCTCGGGCTCGGTCCCGACGGGCACACGGCCTCGCTCTTTCCCGGGCAGCCGACCCTCCAGGAGCGCGAGCGGCGCGCGATTCCGGCTGAGGCCAAGCTCGAGCCGTTCGTCGAACGTGTGACGCTGACGCGGCCAGTGCTCTGCTCCGCGCCGGAGGTGGTCTTCATCGTCACGGGAGAGGCAAAGGCGGAGGCCGTCGAGCGCGCGTTTGCCCGGCCGCCCGGCCCGGAGACGCCCGCCAGCCTGATTCGCTCGGACGAAGGCCGCACGCGCGTGGTTCTCGACGCGGCAGCCGCGTCGCGATTGCCTGGCTAGACAGCGGCGGGCGGGCGGGTGTATACCAGCGGCATGGCCGCTGCCGAGTCCAAGCCGCTTTTGGACGTCCTGACACTCGAGAAACCGGAGCAGCTGAAGGCGCTCGGGCACCCGCTGCGCCTGCGCGTGCTGGAGACGCTCGGCGCCGGCGATTCCGAGCACCTGACGAACCGCGAGCTGGCGAGCCGCCTCGGCGTCGACCCCGGTCACCTGCACTTCCACGTGCGGATGCTGCTGCGGGCCGGCCTGATCGAGCTGGCCGAGGCGGGCCAGGGCCGCGAGAAGCCGTACCGCGCAGTTGCTCGCACCGTGCGGGTCGCGCCTGCACTGCTGAAGTCGGACGCGACCAGCGACCTGCGCGCCGCGATGCTCGACGAGGTCCAGCGAGGTTGGGCCGAGCACGGCACGAGCGGCAAGTTTCGCTCGGCGCAGGTGACGGCGCGGATCTCGCCCGAGCAGGCGGTCGAGCTGATCCAAGAGCTCTCGGAGCGGGCGCGCGAGGCCGAGGACCCGTCGCTGGCCCCGATCGTGATCACGACGGTGCTCCACCCGCCGACGACGGTGGACCTCGACTAAGGCAGTAGGGAAGAGCCCAGCTCGACCTCGATCCCTCGCCGCCGGGCGAGCGCCTGCAGGACGAGCACGGTGTCCGCGACCGGCAGCTCTTCGAGGTAGTCCTCGCGCGCCTCGAACGACTCGAGCACGGCCTCGACCGCCTCGGTGTAGCCGACCACGTCCTGCGCCGCGAGGTAGGCAAGCGCGTCGCCGACGTCGGTCGGGAAGTCGTCGCGCGTGCGGATCGTGTCGGCGTGCACGCGCGCATGCTCGTCGTCGCCGAGGACGAGCAGCGCGAGCGCCGCCGCATAGCGGCCGATCGGGCTCTCGCTCGTCGCGGCGCCGGCGTCGAGCGCCCAACGCGCCGCGTCCTCCGCACCGGCCCAGTCGCCGGCGAGGACGAGGGACTTGATCGAGCCGATCGGGCGGCCCCAGCTGCCCGGGGGAGCGTCGGCGAAGCTCTCTCGGTAGCGGGCGGCAGCGCGGTGAAACCACTCGCCGGCCTCGTCGCGCCGACCCTGCATCAGCAGCGCGAGCCCGGCCCCACCGGCCGCGTTGCCGAGCCGTGTCAGCTGGCGCTGTCGCGCGTCGGCGTCCTCGGAGTCCGGCAGCCGCGACTCGCCGTCCGCGTAGCGAGACCGCTCGCGCTCGAGGTGCGCCGCCCAGTCCTGCTCGGCGGTGTGGCTCCGTAGTTCAGGCACACCCAACCTCCTCCCCGAGGCGATCGTATCGAGGTGCGGCGCGCAGGTGTGTCACGGGAGTGTGGCGAGAGTGTGACGATTGACTAGGGTCTTCACGTGCGCGAGTTGCGGGAGGTTTTCTACGTCGACGGCGTCCGCACCGCGTTCGGCCGGGCGGGCCCGAAGGGCGTCTTCTGGCGCACACGGGCCGACGATCTGGGCGTCAAGGTCGTCCGCGAGCTGCTGCGCCGCAACCCGACGGTGCCGCCCGAGCGGATCGACGACGTCGTCCTGGCAGCGACCGCGCAGGTCGGCGACCAGGGCCTGACGCTCGGCCGCGACGTCGCGTTGCTCGCCGGCCTGCCGCGGAGCGTGCCGGGCTTCGCGGTCGACCGGATGTGCGCCGGCTCGCTCACCGCGGTCACCGCCGGCGCCGGCGAGATCGCAATGGGCGCAGCCGACCTCGTCCTCGCCGGCGGCATCGAGCACATGGGCCACCACCCGATGGGCGAGGACGTCGACTTCAACCCTCGCTTCGTGGCCGAGCGGCTCGTGGACCCGTCGGCCGTCACGATGGGCGCGACCGCCGAGAACCTGCACGACCGCTTCCCGCAGCTGACGAAGGAGGACGCGGACGCCTACGCGGTGCGCTCGCAGCAGCGCGCCGCGGCGGCGTGGTCGAACGGCGTCATGCGCGAGACGGTCGTCCCGATGACGGTCTTCACCGACGAGGGCTGGCGTGCAGCCGACCGCGACGAGTTCCTGCGGCCCGAGACGACGCTGGAGGCGCTCGCCGCGCTGCCGACGCCCTTTCGGCCCGGCGGCCGCGTGACGGCCGGCAACTCGGCGGGGCTGACCGACGGCGCCACGGTCTCACTGCTCGCATCCGAGCAGGCGCTGGCCGAGCACTCGCTCGAGCCGCGCATGCGGCTGGTCTCGTACGCGTTCGCCGGTGTCGAGCCGGAGCTGATGGGCCTCGGCCCGGTGCCCGCGACGAAGAAGGCGCTCGAGCGGGCGGGTCTGACGCTCGACGAGCTCGGCCTGTTCGAGCTGAACGAGCCGTTCGCGGTGCAGGTGCTGAGCTGGTGCGACGGGCTGGGCGTCGATCCGGAGGACGAGCGCCTCAACCCGTACGGCGGCGCGCTCGCCTGCGGCCACCCGCTGGCCGCAACCGGCGTGCGGCTGCTCGCCCAGCTTGCCTACGGCTTCCGCGAACGGCCGGACGCGCGCTACGGGCTGACCGCGCTCTGCGTCGGGCTGGGCATGGGCGCGGCGCTCGTCTGGGAGAACGTCGCTGCCGGACACTGAGTTCAAGCTGGCCCGCGTCGAGGTGGCGGACGCCGGCGTGGTCGCCCTGGTCACGATCGACAACGGCGAGGATCACACCAAGCCGACCTTCTTCGGGCGCGCAGCCCTGGAGTCGCTCGAGCGGCTGCTGCCCGAGCTGGAGGAGGACGATTGGAACACGCTCGTGCTGACGGGAAAGCCGTTCGTCTTCGCGGCCGGCGCGGATGTGACGCAGTTCCCGGGCGCGACGCGCGAGCTGGCGGTCGAGGGGAGCCGCGCCGGCCATGAGCTCTTCGGCCGCATCCGCGCGCTGCCCTACCCGACCGTCGCGGCCGTCAACGGCGCCTGCCTCGGCGGTGGCGTCGAGATCGCGCTCCATTGCGACGCGCGCACGATCTCGACGGCGGTGCGGCACTTCGCCTGCCCGGAGTGCTTCCTCGGAATCGTTCCGGCCTGGGGCGGCACGCAGCTCGTCCCGCGGCTCGTCGGGGCGGAGACGGCGGTCAAGTTCATCGTCGCCAACCCGATGCGCCAGAACCGGATGCTGAGCGGCCCGGAGGCGTTCGAGCTCGGCCTCGCCGACCGCCTGCTCGAGCCGGCCGAGTTCGTGGACGAGTCGATCGCTTTCGCCCTCCAGCTCGGAACCACCGGTGTCAGACACGGTGACGAGGACGTCACAGAAGTGCTGCGGAAGGCGCGCGCGAGGCTCGACGGACAGGTGCACGGCTCCGCACCGGCGCCCTACCGGGCGCTCGACCTGATCGAGGGGGCGCTCTCGGGCTGGTCGCTGGAGGAGGGCTACGCCGCCGAGGAGGAGGCCGTCGGCGAGCTGCTGCCCGGGCGGCAGGCGCAGGCGTCGCTCTACGCCTTCGACCTGGTCGACCGCCGCGCCAAGAGCGCGCCGGGACGGCCAGCCGTCGCATCTCGGCCGATCCGCAAGGTCGGGCTCGTCGGAGCCGGCCTGATGGCGGCCCAGCTGGCGACGCTGTTCGTGCGCCGGCTCGAGGTGCCGGTGGCGATGCGCGACCTCAGCGACGAGGCGCTCGCCTCGGCCCGCACGACGGTCGAGGAAGGCCTCGCCGAGCAGGTCGCCAAGGGCCGCTACGACGAGGGCAAGGCCAGTTTCCTCGCCTCGCTCGTCTCCACCTCGACGGGCTACGAGGACTTCGCCGACTGCGACCTCGTGCTCGAAGCGGTCTTCGAGGAGCTCGAGATCAAGCAGCAGGTCTTCGCCGAACTGCGCGAGCACACCCGGCCCGACTGCGTGCTCGCGACCAACACTTCCAGCCTCTCGGTCGAGGCAATGGGCGCCGACGTCGGCATCCACTTCTTCAACCCGGTCGCCGTGCTCCCGCTGGTCGAGCTCGTGCGCACGCCGGGCACCGACGACGAGACCCTCGCCACCGCCTGGGCGTTCGCCGAAGGCCTGCGCAAGCGGCCGGTGCTCGTCGCCGACGCGCCGGCGTTCGTCGTCAACCGCGTGCTGACGCGCCTGATGAGCGTCGTGCTCGACGCGCTCGAGCGCGGCACCGATCCCAACGAGGCGGACGAGGCGATCCTGGCGCTCGGCCTGCCGATGGCGCCGTCGGTGCTGCTGCAGATGGTCGGCCCGCGCGTCGCCGACCACGTGCTCGGCACGCTCCACGACGCCCACCCCGACCGCTTCCCTCTCTCGCCCACGCTGGCGAGCTACGCCGCAGGCAAGGACGAGATCGTCGTCCGCGAGCAGGCGCCGCTCTCGCCGGAAGAGCTGCTCGAGGCCGCGCTCGAGGCGCTCGCCGACGAGATCCACCACCTCCTCCGAGAAGGCGTCGTCGCGGAGGCGAAGGACGTCGACACGGCGCTCTTGCTGGGCGCCGGCTGGCCGTTCTGGCTCGGCGGGATCACCAAGTACCTCGACCAGGTCGGCATTTCGGAGAGGATGTTCGGGAGAACCTTCGCATGAGCGACAATTGGCGCATCCGGATCCAGCCGCGCGAGGCCGAGCAAAGCGAGACGCTGCTCGAGCGCCTCGGGCTCGACCTCGGCTCCGACGAGGCGAAGCGCCTGGCCGAGGAGCTGCAGGGTCACCGCCTTGCGGTCTCCCGCGACGACGACACGGTCTTGGTCTACGCCGAGACCCAGCCGCAGGCCGAGCAGGCGCGCGGCATCGTCCAGGCGGAGCTCGCCGAGGAGGGCATGGAGGCCGAGGTCGAAGTCGAGCGCTGGCTGTCCGAGGAGGAGCGCTGGTCGGGCGAGCCGCCGCAGGAGACCTGGGAGCAGGAGGAGCTGGCGCGCGACCACGCGCCGTGGGAGGTGCGGGTCGAGCTGCCCTCGCGCGACGAGGCGGACGAGCTCGCCGACCAGCTCGAAAGCGAGGGCTACGACGTCGTGCGCCGCTGGCGCTACCTGATCGTCGGCGCGGCCTCCGAGGAAGACGCGCAGGCGCTCGCGCAGCGCGTGCACGGCGAGGCCGAGCCGGGCGGACAGGTCGTCTGGGAGGTCACACCGCAGAATCCGTTCGCGGTCTTCGGCGGACTCGGCGGCTAGGCTTCCGGCCTGCGGATCGGGTATGATTCGCAGGCGTCGCTCGCCCACTGGACTGCACGCGAGCGCGCTCTCTCACAGAGATTCGCGGCACGGCGACGTGCTGCACGTATGCAGGAAACGACCGAGCAACCGACGCTGGCGCCGGAGGCTCCGGACGGCCTAGCCGCTTCCGCCCTCCAGGCCGAAGCCTGGGCCGGGGAGCCCTTCCTCCATCCGGATGAAGATCCGGTGGTCGCGCTTGCGCCCGAGACGGCCAGGCGCCGGGCGCTCGACGACGCGCTCGCCGAGGTCGAGGCGGGCGCGCGGGAGCCCTCGTACGAGTGGAAGATTCGCTACGCGCTGATGCTCGGGCTCGAGCGGGTGCTCAGCCAGAGCCCGCCCAAGCTCGCCTCGGGCACGGAGCTGCGCCGCCATCAGGTCGACGCGCTCGCCGGCATGCTGACGGAGCTGATCGCGGCGACGCAGGTCGAGCCCGAGCTGAACGGCAACGGCAACGGGGCCGCGGTCGCGGAGCTCGAGCCCGAGGAGGACGAGGAGGATCTCGGCGTCCACCTCGAGGAGCGCTCCGACGAGCTCGAGCTGCCCGAGGAGCACCACGGCAAGGACCCGGGCGCGAGCCGGCGCTACCGCTTCCGTCACCCGACCGCCTCCGGCAAGACGATTGCCGCCGCCGGCTTCGTCGAGGCGGCGCGCACGCTCGGCGTGCTGATCCTCACCCACCGGCGCCTGCTCGTCTCGCAGTTCAACCGTGAGCTGACGGCGGAGGGCTACGGCAGCCGCTTCGAGGACGCGATCCTCAAGGGCAAGAAACCGAAGAAGCAGAACCCGGTCACCGTCCAGACTTATGCCTGGTTCGCGCGCCACCACGGCGACCTGAATCCCGAGACGTACCAGCTCGTGATCGCCGACGAGGCGCACACGGCGCTCGGCGAGAAGACGAGCCAGGCGATCCGCAGCTTCTCCGACCCGATCTACATCGGCATGACCGCGACCGAGCAGCTGATCGCCAAGCAGGTCTCGGACGTCTTCCCGGCGTCGATCGACGAGCTCCCGCTCGGCGATGCAGCGCGACGCGGGCTGATCGCGCCGCTCCGCTGCCTGCGCGTGCCGCCGGCCGCCGCGATCTCGTCGGTGCCGATCGTCGGCGGAGACTTCGAGGAGCGCGCACTGGCCGCGGTGCTCGACCATCAGGCTTTGAACCAGGCCGCCGCAAGCCTCTACCGCGAGCGGTTCGAGAACACGCCGGGCATCGTCTATGCCGCGGGCGTCGAGCACGCTTACAACTTGGCGAAGGAGTTTCGCGCCGTCGGGCTCAAGGCCGAGGCGGTCAGCGGCAAGACGCCGCCGGTGCAGCTCGCCGAGACGCTCGCCGCCTACGAGCGCGGCGAGATCAACGTGTTGATCAACGCGATGCTGCTCGCCGAGGGCTGGAACTCGCCGCGCGCGACCGTTTGCATGCATCTCGCCCCGACCGCCTCGCGCCGCGTCTACCAGCAGCGGATCGGCCGGATCATGCGCATGCACCCGCGCAAGGAGGCCGGCGTCGTGATCGACTTCGTCCCGAAGGGCGCGACCCACAACGAGCGAGTCACCTCGCTGCACAGCCTGCTCGACGCGGACTTCTACCGTGAGGGCGCGCGCGTCACGCCGGCCCCGCGCCGCCGCGTGCAGCGCCGCGCGCGGCGGAAGCTCTCGCCGGCGCCGTGGCTCGTGCCGGTCACACCGGATGTGAAGCGGCGCCTGGCCGTGATCGACCGCGAGTGGCAGCGGATCGACCCGCACTTCCTGGACGACGACGAGCAGCTCTACTGGGCCACGATCGCCGGCCGTGCCGTCCGCTTCGACGAGCGCGTCGAGTTCGTGAAGAAGTTCACCGAGGGCAAGGCCAACCGCGGCGCGCTCGAGCAGTTCCTGAATGCCTGTGCCGCCGAGAACCCGAACCGCCGCCTGCGCCTGACCGCGCTCGCCGACCGGGTCTCGATGAAGGTCGACCGGGCGAGCTTCGACGACCTCGTCACGCTCGTCACGCAGGCGCCGACCTGGGAGAAAGACCGCGTCCAGGGCGTCCGCACGCTGCTGCGCGCCCTCGGCGAGGAGAAGGTCGACGCGCCGGAGCAGATCCTCTCCCGCTGGACCTGGCGGCTCGCCCGCTCGACGCGCAAGGTGCAGGACCGGCGCGCCAGCGCGGAGTTCCCGGAAGCCAAGCGCCTGCTCGGCGCGCTCGCCAACTCGCGCGGCCACCGGCACGAGGAGAACGCGGCCAAGCTCGTCAACGCCGCGCTCGACCAGTCACGCGAGGTGGGAGCCGCGCTGCTCGCCTCGGCCGAGGGCTACACGCCGCGCGCGAACCAGCTGATCGACGCCGCCCGCGAGCGGCTCGGCACGATCCAGGAGGTCGCGAACGCGCTCGCCGACAACCTGCCGGCCCCGAAGGCGGCCGGCAGCCGCTCGCGCCGCAGGCGCCGCAAGCGCAAGAAGAAGGGGCAGGCGCAGGGTCAGGCGCAGCAGCAGAAGCAGTCCCAGAACGGGCCGAAGCCGGCCGCGGACAAACCGGAGCGGAAAACCGCCCCGGCCGCCGAGGCGTAACGCCGGGCGCCATCCCGAGACTGCACCGATAGCGCATGGACGGGCGCTTCCTGATCCTGCTTCCGATCGCCTTCGCCGCGGGCGTCGTCACCGCGGTCTCGCCGTGCGTGTTTCCCGTGCTGCCGATCCTGTTCGCGGGCGGCGCGACCGGCGGCCGAAGGAGGCCCTACGCGATCATCGCCGGGCTCGTCACGAGCTTCGCCACCTTCACGCTGATCGCGACCTGGCTCCTGCGCCAGCTGCACCTGCCGCAGGACTTCCTGCGCAACCTCTCGATCGGGCTGCTGTTCCTGGTCGCGGCGAGCCTGATCTTCCCGCAGGTCGGGGTCTGGATCGAACGCCCGCTGGCGCGCCTCAGCCGCCGGAGCCCGAACAGCGACCTCGGCGGCGGTTTCCTGCTCGGCGCGAGCCTCGGGCTCGTCTTCGTCCCGTGCGGCGGGCCGATCATCGGCGCCATCTCCGCGAACGCCGCGCGCGTCCACCTCGGCTGGCAAACGGTCGCTATCACGCTCGCCTACGCGCTCGGCGCCGCACTGCCGATGCTGGCGATCGCCGCGCTCGGCCAGCGGGCGACGCGCCGGATCCGGATGAACGCGCAGGCACTGCGGACCGGCCTCGGCATCGTCCTGGCCCTGGCCGCGCTGGCGCTCGTCTTCAACGCCGACACGAGGCTGCAGACCTGGTTCCCGGACTACACGCACGCGCTGCAGGGGGCCGAGCGCAGCTCGATCGCCCGCGACGAGCTCTCGAAGCTGCAGCACCGCGGGCCGTCGCGGTTCAAGGCGCCGGCGGCCGCGGACAAACTGACCGACTACGGGACGGCGCCAGACTTCACCGGGATCTCGGACTGGGTCAACTCGAAGCCGCTCACGCTGCAGCGCCTGCGCGGGAAGGTCGTGCTCGTCGACTTCTGGACGTACTCCTGCATCAACTGTCTGCGCACGCTCCCGCACCTCGAAGCCTGGGACAAGCGCTACCGCAAGGCCGGGCTAGTGATCGTCGGCGTGCACACGCCGGAGTTCGCGTTCGAGCACGTGCCCTCGAACGTCCGCCAGGCGTCACGGAGGCTCGGCGTCCGCTACCCGGTCGCGATCGACAACGACTACGGCACATGGTCGGCCTACCAGAACGACGCCTGGCCGGCCGAGTACCTGATCGACAAGCGCGGCCACGTGCGGGAGATCAAGAAGGGCGAGGGGCGGTACGACGAAACGGAGCGCTCGATCCGGACGCTGCTCGGCGAGCCCGGGGGCGCGCAGCTCGCGTCGGTCAAGGACCGCACCCCGCAGCACCTGACGACGCCCGAGTCGTACCTCGGCTGGGAGCGACTCGACCGTTACGTCGGCTCGCGGCTCACGGCGAACGTGCCGGCGCGCTACCGCTTCCCGGGCGAGATCCCGCTCAACGACCTCGCCTACTCCGGCATCTGGACGGTCCAGCGCCAGCGCATCGTCGCGGGCCGAGACGCGCGCCTGCGGCTCCACTTCCTCGCCCAGAACGTCTACCTCGTCCTGAGCGGGCACGGGCGGCTGCAGGTGGTCGTCGGCGGCCGGCCGGTGAAGACGGTCCGGGTGACCGGGCTCAGCCGGCTCTACACGCTGCTGCACTACAAAGGCCTGGCGGAGGGCGCGCTCGAGCTGCGCTTCACGCCGGGGATCGCGGCCTACGCCTTTACGTTCGGATAGTTACCAGGCGCCGCCGCCACCACCGCCGCCACCTCCGCCCCCTCCGCCCGAGAAGCCGCCGCCGCCACCGCTCGAGGGCGGCGTCAGCGCGGAGCCGAAGCCGGAGCTGAGGTCGCCGATGGCCAGCGCGCTCGCGCCGCTGCCGAGGTCGCCGCCGGGACTGATCCAGTAGATCGAGCTCGCCTGGTGGATCTCCTCGGGCATGTGCAGCTGGGCGCCCTGCAGCACGCGCTCCGCGATCCCGAGCGCAATCCCGTAGACGAGGTAGCGCTCCCAGAGCTCGAGCGAGGCGGGCGGCGCCTCGGCCAGGCGCGGGAAGTCCGTCAGGTAGCGGCGGAAAGCGTCCCAGCTTTCGGCCTCGCGCTCGGCCTCGGGCCGCCTGCGCCGCCAGAGCCGGACGCGCGTGAGCCCCACCAGCAGCAGCGCCGCATTCACGGCCGCGCAGACGCCGAGCGCGATCAGGACGACGTCGCTCCAGCGCGGGGCGAGCGCGTGGAAGCCGTCGATCCCGACCCAGAGCAGCACGACGGCCAAGACGACCGAGATCACGAGCGCGGCGCCGAGCAACTTGCCGCCGGCGCTCTCGAACCAGTGGAGCTCGCCCACGCTCTTGCCGACGTCCGTCTTGAAGCTCGTGAAGCGCGTGCTTTGCGTCTTGCGGTCCTCGACGATCCGGTCGCGGAACTTCGAGAGCCGCTCCGGCCCGGCCTCGAGCACCGAGTCGGCCACCTCGGCCACGTCCTGCTCGTACGGCGTGAGGCCGTCGGCCGAGCCGCGGCTCAGCTCCAGGTCGGCCACCGACTCGTGCTTGAGCCCGCCCCACGTCTTCTTCTCGGTGGTGACCGGCTTCGCCGTGAAGCGGCCGCGGCGGATCAGGTCGAACAGCGTCGCCGTGAACTCGAGCGAGCCGACCGTCCCGCCCTGGCGCAGCAACGTCGGGACAAGCGCCGGCGCGAGCTCGCTCGGCGGTTCCTGCTCGTACTCGCGGTCGTAGTCGCTCCGGCGCTCGCGCCCGAGCATCAGCCAGACGCCCAAGAGCAGCAGCGCCGCCGGGCCGAGCGCGAGCCCAAGCAGGATCAGCGTCGTCCGCCCGAGATGCGTGACCGCGTCGTGGATCTTCTCGCGCCCGTGCTCGAACTCGGCCGCCACCTGCTCCTGCTCGGCCACGATCCGCGGCAAGGCGACTCCGTGCTCGACCCGCGCGCGGGCGGTCGACCTCAGCAGCGAGCGCGGAAAGAGGACGCGCAGCTCGACGAACTGGTGCGAGGGGATTCCTGACGCCTCGAGGGTCGCCCGCGTCGGCTCGCGGCCGACGACTCCGCGAACGTACGCCGGCGCGCCATACACCCGGTACGCAGGGCCCGACGCCTTTGCCGGCAGCGCGAGCGCGACAGTCAGCCGGTCGAGGCCCGTCTGCCATTCGTCGCCCCAGACCTGCAGGTTCACGTCCACCACGTCGTCGTAGGCGACGGCCAGCCCGCTCAGCCGATAGCGCACCACGAACGTCCGCAGCTCGTTCGAGGCCCGGTAGTGCCAAACGATCCGCACGCCCTTGTCGGTGCTCGTGACGCCGTACGTCCCGGGCACCCCGAAGCTGCCGAGCTCCGCGGAGGCGCCCGGCGTGTACTCCTGGCCGCGTTCGGAGACGGACACCCGGTCGAGGCTCTCGCCGGAGCGGAGCCGCACCTCGCGGTAGGCGCCCTCGAAGTCGCCGTCGAAGGCAAACGTGATCCGCTCGGTCACGGCCAGCCCTCCGTCCGGCTCGACCTGCACCTGGACGTCGGCGGCCGGGAGCGTGAACTCCTTCGCGGCCGCGGCCGACGCGAGGGCGAGAGCGGCGAAGCACGCGGCGAGAGCGACCGCCGCGCGCGTCAAAAGCGGACCTGCGGCGCCTCCCGCACAGGCTCCTCGATCTCGAAGAACTCCTTGGGCTGGAAGTGGAAGGTCCCGGCGATCACGTTCGACGGCACCGTCTGCGTGGCGTTGTTGTAGGTGAGCACCGTGTCGTTGTAGATCTGCCGCGAGACGGCGATCTTCTGCTCGGTGTCCGCGAGCTGGGCCTGGAGCTGCTGGAAGTTCTCGGTCGCGCGCAACTGCGGGTACGCCTCGGCGACGGCGAAGAGCCGGCCGATCGCCGCCGTGAGCGCGTTCTCGGCCTGGCCCTGGGCCTGCACGCCCTGCGCCTGCTGGGCGGCGGTCCGCGCCTGCGTGACTTCCTCGAACGTCTGCTGCTCGTGCGACGCGTAGCCCTTGACCGTCTCCACGAGGTTGGGGATCAGGTCGTAGCGGCGCCGCAACTGGACGTCCACCTGCGACCAGGCGTTCTGCGTGCGATTACGGAAGCGGACGAGCCGGTTGTAGGCGGCCACGACCAGCACGAGCAGCAGCACGGCCGCAGCCACCAGGATCACGACGACCCAGGTCACGGTGCGACTCTACTGCCAAGGCACCGCTTGCGGTGCCGCCTCGAGGCCGGGCGGGCTTAGCCCGCCCGGCCGTGTAAGCGAGCTATTGCTCGCGAGCGGCGGGGTCCTCGCCGTCTTCTTCGTCGCGCTCCTTGAGGAAGCGCGTCAGCTCAGCGGCGAGCGCGTCGCCCGACGGCAGCTCGGTGGCGTCCTCCAGCTGGTCCGAGCGGCGCTCGAGCTCGTCGACGTAGGCGGCCGTCTCCTCGTCCGACGCGACGGCCTCGCTGACCTGCTCCTCGTAGTTCCGCGCCGCCTCCTCGAGCTCGTCGGCCTCGATCTCGATCCCGAGCACGTCGCCGAGCCGCTCGCACAGCGCGAGCGCGCCGCGCGGGCTGGGCGTCAGCGAGACGTAGTGCGGCACCGCCGCCCAAAGGCTCGCCGACGGGATCCCGCTCTTTCCGCACTCGTCGTGGATCACGCCGACGATCCCGGTGGGCCCCTCGTAGCGCGAGGCCGAGAGGCCGAGCCGCTCGACGAGCTCCTTGTCGCTCGCGCTTCCTGTCACCGGCGCCGAGCGAGTGTGCGGCACGTCCGCGAGCAGCGCGCCGAGGGTGATCAGCAGCTCGATCCCGAGCTCGCGCGCCAACCCGACGACCAGGTCGGTGAACGTGCGCCAGCGCAGGTTCGGCTCGATCCCGAGCAGCAGCACGATGTCGCGGTCGAGACCCTCGGGGCGCGCGTGGTAGAAGGACGTTTCCGGCCAGTCGATCCGGCGGGTCAGACCGTCCTCGAGCGAGACGTGCGGGCGGGTCGCCTGGAAGTCGAAGAAGTTCTCCGGATCGATCTCCGCGAAGCGCTCCGCGCCCCACGTCTTGGCCAGGTAGCCGGCCGCCAGCGACGCCGCCTGCGCCCCGTCGTTCCAGCCGCGAAAGGCGGCGACGAGGATCGGCCGCGTGAGCTCCGGCCGGTCGTCGATGCGAAGCTCGTCCGCCACTCGCTCAGTCTACGTGCGGCCTGCCGCGAGAGCCGCCGGCGGACGCCACAGGACCGTGACGAAGGCCACCAGCAGCGCCCAGACCGCGGCCGCGAGGCCGACGTGGACGAGCACGAGCGGCCAGGGCAGGTGCGTCCGGTACTGGACTTCCCCGAGCGCCATCTGGGCCAGCAGCACGGCGAAGACGGCCGCGCCGAACTTGAACAGCCGCGGCCAGCGCTGCCGTTGCGAGGCGAGGTAGCCCAGCACGAAGACGAGCGAGACCGCGAAGACGCCGACGGCCGCGGCATGGACGTAGATCAGGGGCTGCAGCCGCCAGAGCCGGTCGACGTGCTCCGCTCCGCCGCCGGAGTGCGGCCCGCCGGCCGTCGCGAGCGCACCCGTCAGGAGCAGCACGCCGGCCGCCGCCGTCACCGCCAACGCGCCGCGCCGGAGCTCGAGCGGCGCGACCGGCTCGGCGCGGCCGGAGCGCAGCGCCAGGGCCTCGAGCGCGAGCACGACCGCGCCGGCCAGCAGGGCCATCGAGAGCAGCAGGTGGGCGGCCACGACCGGCCAGTGCAGGTCGCTGTGCACCGCCAGGTAGCCGAGCGGCGCCTGCGCGAGCGTCCCCACCAGGATCGCCACCGCGAGCCGCCGCCCGCGCCGCGGCAGGCCGGGCACGAAGAACGACGACACCGCCGTTAGCAGCACGAACAAGATCACTACGGCGCCGAGCGCGCGGTTCCCGAACTCGATGAAGGCGTGGTAGTCCTTCGCCGGCAGCGGGTGCCCCTGCTCGCAGCCCGGCCAGTGGCGGCAACCGAGCCCGGAGTCGGTCACGCGCACCGCCGCGCCGGTGACGACGATCAGCCAGAGCGCGCCGAGCGAGACCAGCGTCAGCTGGAAGAACCGCGCCGGCGAGAGCTCGATCCGCCTGAGGCGAGCGGTGGTGACCTCCACGGCGGGAATGCTAGAGAAGCGGTTCCAGCAGGGCCGGATACCCGTCCGCGCCTTCGAACGGCGTCGGGCGTGAGCCGAGGAAGAGCGGGCGGTCGGCGGCGTTCAGGAGCACCGGCATCAGGTCCGGCCCGCGCAGCTGGCCGAGGATGCCGGCCGCGAACGGGAGTTCGCCGAACTCGGTGACCGCGTCGGCCCGGACGCCGGGGCCCGCGAGCACCAGCGGCACCGGGTCGCCCGAGTGGATCACGTCCGGCGAGGCCGGCGTGGCGTGGTCGCCGGTGATGCAGACGATCGCCCGCTCGGTCGGCAAGTCGCCGAGCGCCGCGTCGAGCGCGGCGATCGTGTCGCGCTTCACCGCCGGGTCCTTCGTGTGCCCGGCTGCGTCGGTCGTCTTCTGGTGGCAGAAGACGAACGTGTCGCCGGCGTCGAGCCGCTCCCGCGCGAGGGCGACCCGGCCGCGCAGGTCTGCAACGGGGTCGTCGGTCTCCGGCGCGTCCACCGGCTCGAGGCCGAGCGCGATTCCGAGCCCCCGCAGGAAGGCCGAATCGGCCGCGAAGGCGCCGCTGACGCCGTGGCGCTCGAGAAAGCTCGGCACGGAGCGCGGCCGGCCGAACCACTTGAGCGTGATCACGTTGAAGCGCTCGCCCTCGAGCCGGCGCATCACCTCGCGCGTCCAGGCCTCGCAGGCGCTCGCGGTGAGCCCGGCCTCGGGCACCAGCGGCTGCGGCCGCAGCAGCGGGTGCCACGCCCGGAAGAAGGCGTCCGTGTCGGTGACCCGCTCGTCCGCGCCGCCCGAGATCCGCAGGACCGCCTCGCCGCGCCAGACGGGCGTCAGCGAGAAGGTCAGTCCGTCGACCTCGATCCCGTCGCAACGGGCCACGAGCTCCTCGGCCAGCTCGGCGTCGCGGCCGGGGTCGGGCCGGCCGGTCAGCCACCACCCGTCCTCGCGCCGCTCCGCCGGCCGCAGCGCCGCGTAGGCGAAGACGTGCTCGACGCTCACGTCCTGCCCGCGGCCGAGCGCCTCGAAGACGGCACGGCCGGGGAACTCGTCCGGCCGGTAGCCGAGCATCGACCAGTGCGCGACCTCGGACGACGGCGCCCGCCCCGGCCCGACGGCGTAAAGCAGCCCGGTCGAGCCGCGCGCCGCCAGCGCGTCGAGGTTCGGCGTGGCCGCGGCCTCGTTCCCGGTTCGCCCGCCGAGCACCTCGTGCGCCCGGTCGGCGAGCCCGTCGAGCAGAAAGACGACGATCGGATACACGCGGCGCGGAGGCTACCCCGCGCCGCGTGCAACGAGTGCTACCCGGGAACCTTGACGACGACCGTGCGGCTGAAGCCGTCGAGGTAGCCGGCGCCGGCCTGGTTCAGGGACATGAAGATCCGGACGGCGTAGCGGTAGCCCGGCCGGAGACCGAGCCGGAAACGCTGCTGCGAGCTGCGGTTGAGGAAGACCGGCCGCACCTTCACCCACTCGTGGAAGCGCGTGAACTTCTGCAGGTAGACCTTCTGCCCGCGCAGCGCGCGGTCGGCCTTCACCTTGACCGAGCCCCAGCGCTTGTAGGCGCTGAAGAGGACTGCCGGGCGAAGCTGGACACCGACCACCTCGCTCGCCGTGCTCTTCCAGCGAGCCTGGTAGCTCGTCAGCATCGTCGGCTTGACGATGAAGTCCCAGACGCCTCCGACGGCGGTCAGCAACGTCGCGACCTGCACCTGCGAGGCCTGACCGTACGGCTGCGCCCAGACCGTCACGGTCTCCCCGGCCTGCTTGCTCGAGACGATGCCCGAGAGGTGCGTCGACTGGCCGTAGGCGATGATCGGCGCCAGCGTCCCGATCGTGATCGCGGGCGGCGCGCCCGTCACGACGATCTTGCCGGTCAGGCTCGGGTGCAGTGCGTCGTGGTAGCGGACCGTGCCGGCCGTGTTGAACGTGTGCGTGTAGGTCTTGCCGGGCGCGATCGTGGGCGAGGCGAAGCTGCCGTTGTTGGCGATCACCTGGTGGTTCTTGGTGTCGGTGTTCGTCCACTTGATCGCGTCGGTGGTCGCGATCGTCCGGGTCGCCGGCTTGAAAGCCTTAGCCGTGATCGAGACGGTCTTGGTCACCGTCGTCGCCGGCTGCGACGCGCCGGTGATGGCGAGCGCGAGCCCGGCGACGGCGGAGAGAACGGCGGTGCGCATGCGAGAACCCCCTGGAGTTTGCGGCGAGTGCTACCCGTTCAAACGCTCGGGCCGCCGAAAAGTTCTGGGGCCTTACAGCTCCTTTACACCGGAACCCGCTGGAGCTGCCGGATCACGCCGGCGACTCCAGGGGGCACGAGCGGCTCCCAGTCCCCGCCCTCGCGCAGCGCGGCCCGGACATCGGCCCCGGAGAGCTCCTTCTCGGCGCCCTCGTCGAGCACGACCACCTCGTAGCCGGCCGCTCGGAGCCGCTCCAGCTTCGTCCCGCCCCAGTCGGAGAAGAGCCGGATGAACTGCACCACGTCCGGCGGCACGTAGGCGTCCCACAGCTCGGGCTCGTTGACGGGGAAGGGGATCACGTGCAGCCGCTCGGGCTCCAGGCCCGCGTCGACCGCGGCCGCCTTCACCATCAGCAGCCGCTCGACGTAGCTGAACGGGTTCGACTCGGGCAGGTGCCGCAGCGGGTCGGCGGCCTCCGGCTTGATTCGCGCCGGGTCGGGGTTGGTGATCCCGACGAACACCTCGTCGGAGCGCTCGGCCGCACCGCGCAGGTACTCGAGGTGGCCGTTGTGGAACGGCTGGAACCGCCCGTGAATCATCCCTCGCTTCAAGTGCTCAGCCGACGACGACGCCGGCGCCCTGTTCGACCCGGCCGACGCGGCGGATGAAGAGCTTGCGCGACTCGAACTCCGCCTCCAGCGCTGGCGCGCGCTCGGCCGGGAGCGAGACGAGCAGGCCGCCCGCGGTCTGCGGGTCGTAGCCGAGCGCGACGAAGGCCTCGGGCACGCCCTCGAGCGTCACGTGCCGCCCGGCGAAGTCGCGGTTGCGCGGGTCGCCGCTCGTGCGTACTCCCTGCCGGGCGGCGTCGAGCGCGCCGTCGATCGCGGGGAAGCGCTCCGACTCCAGCCGGATGCGCACGCCGCTTCGCTCCGCGACCTCGTGCGCGTGGCCGAAGAGGCCGAAGCCGGTGACGTCGGTGACCGCGCTCGGCTCAAGGCCGCGCAGCACGTCGGCGGCGTCGTTGTTCAGCGTCCGCATCCAGCGGATCGCGCGCTCCAGCTGCTGCGTGCCGGCCTGGCCGCGCTTGAAGCCGGACATGACCAGGCCGGTCCCGAGCGGCTTGGTCAGGAAGAGCGCGTCGCCGGGCTTCGCCCCGTTCTTCGGCCAGATCCCCTTCGGGTGCACCGTCCCGACGACCGCGAGACCGTACTTCGGCTCGGCGTCCCGGATCGTGTGGCCGCCCGCGAGCAGACCGCCGGCCGCCCGCACCTGTTGGTCGGCCGCGGCGAAGATCTGAGCGAGCATCTCCATCGGCAGCTCTTCCGGGAAGGCCGCGATCGAGAGCGCCAGCAGCGGCGTGCCGCCCATCGCGAAGACGTCGTTGAGGGCGTTCGTGGCCGCGATCGCCCCGTAGTCGGCGGGGTCGTCCACAACCGGCGGGAAGAAGTCGAGCGTGAAGATCAGCGCCCGCTCGTCGTCGAGCCGGTAGACGGCGGCGTCGTCGGCCGGGGCGAGCCCGACCAGCAGGTCCTCGGCCTCGGCCGGGACGAAGCCGGCGAGCAGCTGCTCGAGGCGCGCGGCGGAGTACTTGGCGGCGCAGCCCCCGCAGGAGGCGAGGTCGGTGAGCTTTACGGAGCCGGTGTCCAGGTTCACGGCGGCGTCTCCCTGAAATCGGTTTCGGGAACTGTAGGGACCGTTCGGGTTTTCGTCCATGTACGACGAACGGTTCGCCCGTATTCCCGTTCCGGAAAGGCGACGACGGCCGAAGCCGCCGTCACCTAGGGGAGAGGAGGAGCTTGTCTTGCCGTTCCGCCCCGTTCGTGACGAATGGCTCGCTTCCTACTAGAAGTTGCCGGGCGTGCGGAGGATGCGCCAGAGCATGCAGAGGCCGATCACTCCCGAGAGCACGAAACCGACCAGCGCCACGGTGTGGCTGACACGCGCCATCAGCGCCGAGGCGACCAACAGGCCGATGACGATCAGGGCCGCGCCCAGCCGGTTCGCGAGCGAGCGCAGCATGTGCTCCAGGTCGTCGAGCCCCGTCGGCTCGACCCCGACCTTGAGCGTGCCGGTTTCGAGCCGGTCGGCGATCTGGGCCAGCCGTCTGGGCACACGCGCGAGCGAGCCGAGCTGGGTGAACAACAGGCTGAAGAGCTGTTCCGGCTCCAGGCGCGACTCGGCCTCGCTCAGCATCAGCTCAAGCGATTCCTGCTCGATCAGCGTGATCGGGTCGAGCGACTCGTCGAGCGTGCGGGCGATCGAGTCGGCCTGGGAGAGCGTCTTGCCGACGAGCGCGAAGCTCGGAGGCAGGCGGATGCCGTACTTGAGGCAGATGCGCTGCAGGTCTGCCAGGGCCTCGCCGGAGCGGATCCCGGCCAGCGGGCGCCAGTGGTAGCGCGGCAGCTTCCGGCGCAGCTCGTGGACGAAGCCGGCCTCGTCGGAGCCGAGTGTCGTCAACGAGAGCGAGAGCAGCAGGGCAGCCACGTCCTCGGAGCGGTTGTGCGCGAGCGCAAGCAGGAGCAGCGCCAGCGTGGTGCGCGTCTCGTCGTCCAGGCGCCCGAGCAGGCCGAAGTCGAGCAGCGCGAGCCTGCCGTCGTCGGTGAGCAGGACGTTGCCGCGATGCGGATCGGCGTGGTAGACGCCGGCCTGGGTGACCTGGCGGATGTACGCGCGGAAGAAGTCGGCTGCCAGCTGCAAGGCCTGCTCGCGCGGCAGGCCGTGGTGGGCGTCGAGCTTGCGGCCTTGGATCCGCTCGAACACGAGCAGCCGCTCGCTCACGTGGGGCCGGCGGCACGACGAGGTCGTCGTAGTCCTCGAGCTGATCGGCAATCAGCTCGGTGTTGTTGGCCTCCTCGACGAAGTCGAGCTCGGCGCGGAGGTGTACCTCGAGCTCGTCCGCGAGCGCACGCAGCTGCAACAGCTGCGCCGTCTCGGAGCGCTTCTCGAGGAACTCGACCGTCGAACGCACGAGCGCGAGGTCGAGATCGACCTCCTCCACGATGCCCGGCCGCCGCACCTTGACGACGACCTCGCGGCCGTCCGACATGAGCGCGGCGTGGATCTGCGCGATCGAGGCGGCCGCCAGCGGCTCCGGGTCGAGCTCCACGACCGCGTCGCCGACGTCCTCGCGCACGACCCGCTCGACCTCCGCGAACGGGAAGGGCGGCACCTCGTCCACGAGTTTCGAGGGCTCGTCGATGTGGACGTCGGGGAGCAGGTCCGGGCGTGAGGAAAGAGCAGCTGGCCGAGCTTGAGGAAGGTCGTGCCGAGCTGCTCGAGGGCCTCGCGGAACTCGACCGCGCCCTCGCGGGTGGCGGGACGGCTGCCGGCGACGCCGAGCTCGCGCAGCACGCGGACGAGCTTGCGCCCGCGCGCAACGCCGACGACTTCGCGGGCACGCCGCGCACGGTCGAATCCGGGGGACATCCGTAGCTTCCTCCCCGCGCGCGAGGGCGCGGCAAACGCCTAGTGCAAGCGGGCGCGGATCGCGGCGGCGAGCTCTGCCTCCGAGACCGAGCCTTCGAACTTCGCCTTCACTCGGCCGTCGCTCCCGACGAGGAAGATCCACGGCTCGCTCCGCAGGCCCCACTGCAGCATCCAGCGGTTGTAGCCGCGCGTCGGGTCGTTGCCCTCGAACACCTCGACGTGAATGAAGCGGATCCCGCGCGAGGCGAACTGCCGCCGCGCGGCCTCGACCACGTCGACCACCGGCCCACAGGTGCGGCTGGTGCAGAACTTCGGCGTGGCGAAGGTGACGACGAACGGCTTGTGGGCCGCGAGCGACGCCGCGACCGAGTGGCGCAGCAGCGGCAGGTCGGGCGGCCTGCTCGTCGTGATCTGCGCGGCCGGCGCGGTCGCCAGCGTCGGCGTGTCCGAGCGCGGAGCCGCGGCGCCGACGGCAACGCTGCGTGAACGTGCGGAGACGTCGAGCGCGCCGAGCGCCTGGAGCTTTGCGCCCACGGGCTCGGCGACCATCCAGTAGCGCCCGGGCCGCGGGATCCGCACGCGCATGACGTAGATGCGCTGGACGCCGCCGAACGCCGGCTCGGAGCGGCCCGGGATCCCGATCGGCTCGAGCTTGGCCGCGACGCGGGCGAAGGGCACGCCGTCACGGCTCCGCGCCACCCAGACGGTGGCGGCGGGCCGCTCGACAGGCTTGGCGTTGTTCGCGATCACGAGGAACGGAAAGCGAACCAGGCCGACGGACAGGTCTCCGGCTCCCGCCGTGACGCCGATGTTCGGCCCAGGCCGCTGCAGTATCGAGTCGAGCGTGGTGCCGCTCGAGGCGTGAGAGCCTCCGCAGCTGGCCGTGAGAGCCGCTGTCAGTACGAGGACAGCACAAACCCGGCCCACGGGGTCGAGTCTAGCTGGGCGGCGTCAGGTCGTAGGTCGCGCGAGCAGGAGCGCGGCCGACAGGGCCGGTGCGTTCGGGAGCCCGATTCAGACCCCCCGGCTCCGAACGCGCCTCCGGGCATCTACATGCCGTCAAACCAACTACCGGGGTGGCCGAGCAGACCGTGCAGGCCGCGGGCAAACCCCTGGAGGGAGAAGGCCAGCAGCGACAGGGAGGCCATGAGAGTGATCAGGCGAGCCTTGTTCATCTTCACCTCCTTCGTTGGCTTAGAAGCGGACATCCTGGAGCGCCTCGGCGGCGTTGCGGTACAGCCGAGCCGCGGTCGCGTCCTCGCCGCGACGTGCGGCGAGATCGCCCTGTGCCATCCACGCGGCGGCGCGGTGGCTGATCGATTCCAACTGTTCTGCGCTTGCCTCGGCGGTGCGCAGCATCTCCTGCGCCTCGTCGAGCCGTCCCTGCTCGAGCAGCGCCCGGCCCAGCACGAGCTGGGTGGGAGCGATGTCGACCAGGAAGTCTTCGCGGTCTGCGAGGAGGTCGAGCGCGTGCCGCGCCTCCTCCTCGGCCGCCTGCACCTGACCGGTGGCGAGGTGCACGTGCGCGAGCGACGAGACCACGTTGCCGGCCTCGGCGTCGCTGCCCTTCTCGAGCAGCACGCGGTAGGCGCTCTTGAGATCCTCGACCGCCCGCTCGGGGTTGCCGAGCTGGAAGTTGAGGCCGCCAAGGTTGTTCAGCAGGCGCCCGACGTTGCGCTCGTCGTTGAGCCGCTCGCAGTAGGCCTTGGCGCGCTCCGCGTAGCTGCGGGCGAGCACCCAGTGACCCATGCGCTCGGACACGAGCGAGGCCTGCAGGTAGACGCTTGCCATCGTGCGCTCGTCGTCGATCGCCGCAGCGAGCTCGAGCGCGCGCTCGACGTCCTCGCGCGCCGCCTCGAGATCACGCTGGCGGCGGTAGCAGCGCGAGCGCCAGTTCAGGATCTCCGAGCGCAGCAGGTCACACGGCAGCTGCGAGCTCTCGCAGAGCTTCAGCGCCTCGCTGAAGAGCGCGACCGCGGAAGCGATGCTCGAAAGGTGGTAGCGGCAGGCACCCATGCGGAACAGGACCTGCGCGCGATCGACGTCGGAGAAGCCGGGGCCCTCCGTGAGCGTGCGGCATTGCTCCAGCAGGTTCAGCGCCGGCCGGATCTCGCCGCGCTCCATCCGCGCCCAGGCCTCGGTCTTGATCGCGCGCGCCTCGAGCTCGACGGCGCCGGTCGCCAGCACGGCGGTGCGCGAGTTCTCGAGCTCCTCGATCGCCTCGTTGTACTGGTGGCTGTTCGCCAGCGCCTCGGCGCGGGCGAGCATGGCCTCGACGCGGCTGCGCTCGTCGGCGGAGACGCCCTTCTCGAGGAAGGCCGCGTCGACGCCGAGCTTGCCCGCGAGCCACTCGATCGTCTCGCGCGTGGGCCTGGTCTTGCCGCGCTCGATCTGGCTCACGTACTCCTTGGAGAAACGATCGCCCGCGAGGTCGGTCTGCGTCAGCCCCGCGGCCACGCGCAGCTGGCGGACGCGCTCGCCGAGGCGGGCGCTACCGGGCTGGGCGGCGGGGCGAAGCTGGCGGGTTGCGGACATGCGGGAGGACATAAGCCTGCAGGCGAAGTCAAACGGATACTTGACTGATGCGCAAGTGTCTGTTTCCGAATATCCCCCAAAAAGGTCATAAGAGAGCCGCAAACGGGGTGAACTGGCGGAACGCAAAATCACTTGACCGAGCTACTTGACGGCGGCTTCGGACAGGTCTATATTCCGTCCACCTTGCACCCAGCCGGACGCCAGGCTTACGGGATGCAAGGGGCGCGCCAGAGACGGCGACGGAAGGCCCGGAGGTTGTGGCTGGGCCGCAGAGCCAAGGCCTTCGGGCCGTCGCCTCTCGCATAAGCGCAAAAACCAAAAGCCCCCGGAGCCGCAGCCGGGGGCTTTCTTTTTGGTCTGGGGAACCCCTGGTTCCCCCAGATGCCCCCTCCTTCCGAGACGTTGCGGATCTCGAGCGCTCGCCATGCCGGCCGTTGGCACGGAAGCCGCTGGTTTCTGTCGTCGTGAGCCTCCCGGCCGGCAAAGCCGGCCTCCGGCGGCGATTCGTCGTTAGACGCCTAGGGCGTACCGGTCATCCACGTGCGCCGGCTGTCGACGATCCGATCGAACTCGTCGCCCACCAGGTTGCCCAGCCGGCGGTCGATCGTCGACAGCAGGCCGAGCGAGATGAAGATCCACGCCTCGGCGTCCGGGTCGCGATCGGCCACGATGCCGCCTTCGGCCTGGGACCGGCGGATCACGTCGGCGACGAAGTTGTGCACCTCGCGCAGCTGCGCGCGCAGCGCGCGGCGGATCTCGGGATCGTCGGCAGCCTCGGTCAGCGACTGGATCCAGAGGTCGACGAGCACGATCCGGGCCGCGCCGCGCTCCTCGAGATAGGCCTTGCCGATTGCCCGCAGCCAGTTCGACGGGTCATCCTCCCGCTCGAGGGCCGTTTCCCAGAGAACGCGGACGCGCTCCCAGACCGCATCCAGGCAGGCGAGGTAGAGCTCGCGCTTGGAGGCGAAGTGCCGGTAGAGCACCGGCTCGGTGACGCCGGTCTCCCGCGCGATCTGCGCGGTGGTCGAGCCGCGGTAGCTGCTCTTCGCGAAGATGCGGCAGGCTGTCTCGACGACCGCCTGGCGCCTCTCGGGTCCGGACAGGCGGGAGCTCATGCAGCTGCCTCGAGCGGCTGGCTCGCCTCGGCGTGGCGGTACCGGCGCACGAGCGTGGCGGCGACGATCGCAGCGCCGAAGCAGATCGCTGCACTGACGCGCATCGCGAAGGTGAGCCCGTGCACGAACGCCTCCGGCGGGCTCGCCCCACCGGCTGCGGCCGACGCGGCGCGGTTCGCCACGATCGCGCCGGTGATCGCGATCCCGAGCGCAACGCCCACCTGGCGGAACGTGTTGAGCACGCCCGAGGCCACGCCTGCCTTGGCGACCGGGGCCGCGCCCATCGCGGCGGCCGACATCGGCGTCATCACGAACGACATCCCGAGCCCGCCGAGCAGGAACGCCGGCAGCATGTTCCAGAAGGTCGAGTGAAGCGTCACCGTCGAGAGCAGCAGGCAGCAGGCGGCGACGACGGTCATCCCGCCGGCCATCAACCAGCGCGAGCCCACGCGGTCGGAGAGCTTGCCGGCGATCGGCGCGAAGACGACGATCATCAACGTCCAGGGCAGCAGCGCCGCACCCGCCTGGATCGGCGACCAGCCGCGGAAGGTCTGCATGTAGATCGGGAAGAAGACGAAGATCCCGAACATCGCGAGCGTCACCAGGATCGCGACGATGTTCGCGCCCAGGAAGGTGCCGTTGCGGAAGAGCGTCAGGTCGAGCATCGGAAGCCGCTGGTGCGTCTCCAGCAGCACGAACGCGACGAGCGCCACCGCGGCGACCACGAAGAGGCCGATGATGCGGGCTGACGTCCAGCCGTACTGATGCCCCTCGATCAGCGCATAGACGAGCGCAAGCAGCCCGATCCCCGAGGTGAGCAGGCCGGGCAGGTCGAGCCGCTGCTCGCGCGAGGTGTCCTTGGACTCGGGCACGACCACGATCGCGGCGATCACGGCGAGCACGCCGATCGGGACGTTCACGTAGAAGATCCAGTTCCAGGAGATGTGCTCGGTGATGATCCCGCCGAGCAGCGGCCCGATCGCGAGCGCCAGCGCGGAGACGCCGGCCCAGATCCCGATCGCCATCCCGCGCTCGCGGGCGTGGAAGGTCGCCGAGATGATCGAGAGCGTCGCCGGCATCATCAGGGCGGCGCCGATGCCCTGGACGGCGCGGGCCGAGATCAGTTGCGGCGCGCTCGAGGAGAGGCCGCAGGCGAGCGAGGAGAGCGTGAAGACGGTCAGGCCGATGATGAAGATCCGGCGCCGGCCGACCAGGTCGCCCAGCTTCCCGCCGGTCAGCAGCAGCGACGCGAAGGTCAGCGCATAGGCCGCCACCGTCCACTCGAGCTCGGAGACGCTGATCCCGAGGTCGGCCCTGATCGCCGGCAGGGCGACGTTCACGACCGTGTTGTCGAGCATGATCATGAACAGGGCGAAGCAGAGCGCCCCGAGCGTCCACCACCTGCGGTTCTCCTCCGCGAAGATCTTCGAGCGCACGTTCCCTCCTGCTGGTCGAAAGTTAGCCTGCACTAGGTTAGCGAGCACTAGCCAAAACCGTCAAGTTACGCTTGACGTCATGGAAGTGGTCTGGCGTCCAGAGGAGGCCGCGCGAGAGCGCACAAACGCGATGCGGCTCGCGCGCAAGCTCGGCTTCGACGACTACGCCGCGCTCGTGCGCTTCTCGGCCGGGGAGCCCGAGCGCTTCTGGCCGGCGGCGATCGAGGACCTGGGGCTCGAGTTCTCGCGGCCCTGGGATGCGGTGGTCGACGAGTCGCGTGGGCCGGAATGGGCGACCTGGTTCGTCGGTGGGAAGCTCAACCTCGCCTGGAACTGCGTCCACCGCTGGGCCCGCGGCGAGCGGGCCGACGAGGCTGGCGCGGTCTGGCAGAGCGAGGACGGACAACGACGGTCACTCTCGTACCGGGAGCTGTCGGACGAGGTCACACGGCTGGCCGAGGCGCTCGCCCGGCTCGGCGTCGAGCCCGGCGACCGCGTGGCGATCTTCCTGCCGATGTCACCGGAGGTGGCGATCGCCTCCCACGCGTGCGCCCACCTGGGGGCGGTCCAGCTGCCGGTCTTCTCCGGCTTCGCCGCGCCCGCGATCGCCCAGCGGCTCCAACATTCGGAGGCGAAGGTGATCGTGACCGCCGACGGCTCGCTGCGCCGCGGCCGCGAGGTGCCGATGAAGGCGCTCGTCGACGAGGCGCTCGAGGAGTCGCCGTCGGTCGAGCACGTCCTCGTCTGGCGGCGGCTCGGCGGCGAGGTGCCGATGCAGGAAGGCCGCGACGTCTTCTGGGACGCGGCGGTCGCGGAATCCCCCGGTGAGCTCGAGCCGCTCGAGGTCGACTCCGAGCATCCGTACCTGCTTACCTACACCTCGGGCACGACCGGCCCACCGAAGGGCGTGCTCCACGTGCAGGGCGGCTTTCTCGTCTCGATCACGCGCGAGGTCGCCTACCAGGCTGACGCGCGGCCCGGCGACGTGATCCACTTCGTCACGGACATGGGCTGGATCATGGGCCCGTGGGAGGTGGTCGGCGGGATGGCGCTCGGCTGCACGATCGTCTTCGCCGAGGGCGCGCCCGACTGGCCTGCCGCCGACCGGCTCTGGGGGCTCGTCGACTCCGAGCGCGTCTCGATCCTCGGGCTCTCGCCGACGTTGGTGCGCGCGCTGATCCCCCACGGCGCCGAGCTGGTCGAGCGCCACGACCTCTCGTCGCTGCGCGTGCTCGTCACGACGGGCGAGCCGTGGAACCCGGAGCCCTACCGCTGGCTTCATGAGCATGTCGGCGGCGGCCGCTGCCCGATCATCAACTGCTCCGGCGGCACCGAGGTCGGGGCCTGCTTCCTCTCGCCCACCCCCGCCGCGCCGATCAAGTCGTGCTCGCTGGGCGGCCCGGCACTCGGGATGGCGATGGACGTCGTCGACGCCGAAGGCCGCTCGGTGCGCGGCGAGGTCGGCGAGCTCGTCTGCCGTCGCCCGTTCCCCGGGATGACACGCGGCTTCTGGCGCGACCCCGAGCGTTACCTGGACACCTATTGGCGGCGGCTACCCGGGATCTGGGTGCACGGCGACTGGGCCTCGGTCGACGAGGACGGCTACTGGTTCCTGCACGGTCGCTCCGACGACACGCTCAACATCGCAGGCAAGCGGCTCGGGCCTGCCGAGCTGGAGTCGGCCGTGGTCGCGCACCCGTCGGTGGCCGAGGCGGCGGCTGTCGGCGTGCCGCACGAGGTGAAGGGCGAGGTGGCGTGGGTCTTCTGTGCGCTCGTCCCCGGCGCCGAGCCGAGCGACGAGCTCGCGGCCGAGCTGCGCGGGCTCGCGTCCGACGCGCTCGGCAAGGCGTTCGCCCCGGAGCGCGTGCTGTTCGTCTCCGCGCTGCCGAAGACACGCAGCGCGAAGATCGTCAGGCGCGCGGTTCGTGCGAAGGCGCTCGGGGCAGATCCCGGCGACCTTTCGTCCCTGGAGAACCCCGAGACACTGGAGGAGATCGAGCATGCCGCAGCCAGCTGACCGCCTCGACGGACAGGTCGCGCTCGTCACCGGCGGCGGGCGCGGGATCGGCGCCGGGATCGCCCGCGAGCTCGCGGACGCGGGCGCGAAGGTGGCGGTCGCCGCGCGCACGAAGGACCAGGTCGAGCAGGTCGCCCAGGAGATCGGCGGTCTCGCGGTCGAGCTCGACGTCACCGACCTGGCCGCCGTCGAGCGCGCCGTTGCCGAGACCGAGCGCGAGCTCGGGCCGATCGACCTGCTCGCCGCGAACGCCGGCATCGGCAGCGGCGAGGGCGAGCTCGCCGACAGCGACCCGGCCGCGTGGTGGCGCACGTTCGAGGTGAACGTGCTCGGCGTCTACCACTCGGCCCGCGCCGTGATCCCGGGGATGCTCGAGCGCGGCCGCGGGCGAATCGTGATTACCGGCAGCGGCGCCGGCTACCTCCCCGGCGCGAGCAACACCGGCTACACCTCGAGCAAGGCCGCCGCCAACCGGCTCGGGGAGACGCTCGCAAACGAGCTCGCCGAGACGCCGGTGCGCATCTTCCTGATCAGCCCCGGGCTCGTGCGCACGGAGATGACCGAGGGACACTTCTCCGACGACGCGCCCTGGACGCCGCCCGAGCTCGCGCCGCAGCTCGTGCGGGTGCTCGCCTCGGGCCGGGCGGACGAGCTCGCGGGCCGCTACATCCACGCGGAGCACGACGACATCGAGGACCTGATCCGTCGCGCCCAGGAGATCCGCGAACAGGACCTGAACGCGATCCGCCTGCGCCGGTAATGCGCGCGGCTGCCGCGTGGGCGCTACTCCTCGCGCTCGGTGCCGCGGGCTGCGGCGGCGGGTCGAGCTCCTCGACGCTCGCTGCCCGCGGGCGCCCGTTGCCCGGCTTGACCGAGCGTTGCGGGCGCGGGCCGGGGAAGGCGGCCCGGGTCACGACGGGCTGGTTTCGCACCCAGGACGGGGTCCTGCTGGACGGCGCCTCCCTCGGCACCGGCTCTACGGGCATCGCCCTCGCGCACGAGTCGCCCGGCGACCTCTGCGGTTGGGCCTCGTACGCGCGCGTGCTCAGCCGCGCCGACTTTCGGGTGCTCATCTTCGACCTGCGAGGCTTCGGGCTCTCTCAGTCCCCGTCACGCGCCAAGGCGGGCCGCTTCACACGTGACTTCGAGGGCGCCGTCACCGAGTTGAAGCGAGAGGGCGCGTCCAAAGTGTTCATCGGCGGCGCGTCGTTCGGCGGCGCGGCGAGCATGGTCGCGGGCTCCCGGCTCGGCTCGAGGATCGCGGGAGTCGTCAGCCTCTCGGGCGAGCCCGACCTCGGCAACAACTACGGACCCGACGCCGAGCTCGACGCACAGGCCGCGATCCCGAGGCTGCGGACACCGATTCTGATCCTCGACTCACGCGAAGACGGCTACCTCTCGGTCGAGGACGCCCAGGCGTTGGAGCGCCGTGCCGGATCCTCGTACAAGCGGCTCGCCCTGTTCCCCGGCGGCTACCACGGCTGGGATCTCGTCGAGCTCGCTCCGTACCACGAGCGGGCGAGCCGCGTCCTGATCGACTTTCTCCGCCACCGTTGAGGAGTTTTCGACTGGTAGTCTAAAACCCGATGAGACTCGCGCTCGCCCAGATCAACACCACCGTCGGCGACCTCGACGGCAACCGCGAGCGCATCCTCCAGGCGATCTCGGAGGCCCGCGGCGCCCAAGCCGATCTCGTGCTCCTGCCGGAGCTCGCCGTCACCTCCTACCCACCCGAGGATCTGCTCCTGCGGCCGGGCTTCATCCGCGCGGCCGAGGAGTCGCTGCAGGAGATCGCCCGCGAGACGCACGGCCTCGTCGCCCTCGTCGGCTACCCGCACTTCGACCGCGACCTCTACAACGCGTGCGCCGTCTGCGCGGAGGGCGAGGTGAAGGCCGTCTACCGCAAGCGCTTCCTGCCGAACTACGGCGTCTTCGACGAGGACCGTTACTTCGCGCCCGCACGAGACTGCCTGTTGCTGGAGCTCGGTGGGACGCTCGTCGGCCCGACCATCTGCGAGGACCTGTGGCAGCCGGGCCCGCCCGCGACCGACCTCGCCCTCGCCGGCGCGCAGCTGCTGACGAACATCTCCGCCTCGCCGTTTCACACCTGCCGCGATCGCGAGCGCGAGGAGATGTTCGCCACCCGCGCCAGGGACAACGCCTGCCTCGTCGCCTTCTGCAACGCTGTCGGCGGCCAGGACGAGCTGATCTTCGACGGCCATTCGCTCGTCCTCGACGAGGAGGGCCACGTGCTCGCCAGCGCACCGGGCTTCGAGGAGGCGTTGCTGGTTGTGGACATCGACCCCGCCGATGCAGTCGGGCGCAGGCTCAGGGACGTGCGCCGGCGCGCGCTCGCTCGTGAACGAGGAGCCGTGCCCGCCGTGCCCATCGTGCAGCTCGGCGACTGCCGTTCCCATGACGACCGGATCGAGCCGTTCCTCGCCGAGCGGCTGGGCGAGCTCGAGCAGATGCGCCTTGCCCTCGAGCTCGGGCTGCGCGACTACGTGGACAAGAACGGGTTCAGCGAGGTCGTGATCGGCGTCTCGGGCGGTATCGACTCGGCGCTGACGGCGGCGCTCGCGGTCGAGGCGCTCGGCGCGGAACGCGTGCACTGCGTCTCGATGCCGTCTCGCTACTCATCCGAGGCGACGCGCAGCGACGCGCGGCGGCTGGCCGAGAGTCTCGGCACCGAGTTCCGCGAGCTGCCGATCAACACGGCGGTCGACGCCTTCGAATCGATCCTGGCCAAGAGCTTCGCCGGCCGTGAGCCCGACCTCACCGAGGAGAACCTGCAGGCGCGGATCCGCGGCGTCCTGCTGATGGCGCTCTCGAACAAGTTCGGCTGGCTTGTGGTCGCGACGGGGAACAAGTCCGAGCTCTCGGTCGGCTACGTCACCCTTTACGGCGACATGGCCGGCGGCTTCGCGCTGCTGAAGGACGTCTTCAAGACGGACGTCTTCCGGCTCGCGCGTCATCTGAACGAGCGCGCCGGCACGGAGCTCATCCCCGCGACCATCATCGAGCGCGCGCCGAGTGCCGAGCTGCGCGCCGATCAGCTGGACGAGGACTCGCTGCCGCCCTACCATGCCCTCGACCGCGTGCTCGAGGCCTACGTCGAGCAGGACCGCTCGCGGGAGGAGCTCTCCCAGGACGGCTTCGACGCCGACGTCGTCGAGCGTGCGCTTGCGCTGATCGACCGCGCCGAATACAAGCGCCGCCAGGCCCCGCCCGGCGTGCGCCTGACACCGAAGGCGTTCGGCCGCGACCGCCGCACACCGATTACAAACCGCTGGCGCGGCTGACGAGTCCCGCGCAGTTGAGGCTCCGGCGGGCCCAGCCCGCCTCCGCCGAATTGGTCTCGTCTCTCCGACTCAGCATGAAGGCTGAAGACCCGCTACGGCCGGCGTTCAAACCGCTGGCAGGGGTAGTTCGTACTCGGTTCGGTAATCCGCACAAGGAGGCGAGGGATGGAATGGGCTGCGCTGATCGCGTGGGTCGTGACCGCTGCGGGCGGTTTCGTCCTCCTAGCGATCTGGTTGTCGAGAGGCGGAATGCAGCAGGGCCGCGAGCCCGGAAGTCGGATTCGCCCGCCGCTGATCCTCGGCCACTTCCTGCTGGCGGCGACCGGGCTGGTGCTTTGGATCATCTACGTCGTGACTGACAGCGATGCCCTCGCCTGGATCGCCCTGGCGATCCTGGGAGTCGTCGCCCTGCTGGGGTTCACGATGTTCGCGATCTGGTACCAGCGCCGACAGCGCGGCGCCGTTCGCGAGACTGTCGACCCCGGCACGCCGGCCGAGCAGCACTTCCCCGTGCCGGTCGTGGCCCTGCACGGATTGCTCGCCGTGACGACCGTCGTGCTGGTCTTCCTGACCGCAATCGGCGTCGGCGACTGATACGCCCACCGCGGCGGCCGGCAGCCCGAGCGATCGGCCGCGCCGGAGCACACCCCCACCCTGCAATCGGGTGGGGTTTGCTTCCCGCCTCCCTCGCGGTCAGCGTGCCGGTTCGGCGGCCGGAGCGCTAGGGCTTGCGAGGCTTTCGGTGCGGTTTGTTCACGCTTTCGTGCAGCTTGCGGAACCAGCGCAGCCGCTCATCCCACGGCACGGCGGCGTTAGCCGGAGATGTCGACGGGAGCACGAAAAGCCGTGTCTCGCCGAGGCGCCGCTGCTGCGGGCCAAGCTCTGCCCGGTCCTTGAACGCACCGCGATAGGCCTCCTTGCCGACGAAGGCGATCCAGCGGGGGCGCAGCTCCAGTGCCAGCCGCTCGAGCCGTTCGACGGCGCCCGCGAAGTCCGCCCGCCGCAGGTCGCCTGAGCCACGAGTCGTCCGAGCGGCCGCGTTCGTCAGGCCGATGCCCTCGCGCAGCACCTCGAACTGCTCCGACGGCTCGTACAGTCGGGACGTGAAGCCGGCCGCCTGCAGGAGCCGCCAGAAGTCGTTCCGCGGGTTGGCGAAGTGCGCCTTGGCAGCGTCCGAGACGAAGCCGGGATTGATCCCGCAGAAGACGACGCGGAGATCCGGCCCGAGGACGTCCGGGACCGCGCTAGCGGCAGCGCGTGGCCGAGCGCCGGCGCGGCGAGCAGGGCCGGTCATGCGCCGAAGGCCGAGGAACGAACCGCAGCCCGATCACCCGGCGCGTCCGGCTCCAGCGCGCGCACGTCCTCACGCCGCCAGCTCCGCCTCGCGGGCGTCGAGCCGGACCTCGAATAGCCGCCGGAGCTCCTCACCGGTCACCCGGAAGCGCGGGGCCGGCCGCTCCGGCTCGAGCCGCACGACCCGCACGGTCGTTTCGTCGACCCCGTAGCAGCGGAGGTAGCACTCCTCCTCGCTGAGCGGTCGCAGCCGGCGCACGGCCGGAGCCTATGCAGGGCTCCGGACGGAGGACTACTCGTATTGCAGCGCCTGGAGGACGTTCAGCCGAGCTGCGCGCCGTGCGGGGATCACGGCCGCGAGAATGCCGACCAGGATAGCGGCGATCACGAAGTAGACGATCTGGATCCACGGCACCGCGAAGACGACTCCGGAGCTCGAGAGCGCATGCGTCACGAGCAGCGCGAGGAAGACGCCGACGATCATCCCGAGCACGGCCCCCATCAGCGAGGTGACGATGCTCTCGTAGCGGATCATCATCCGCACCTGGCGCCGCGTCATCCCGACCGCGCGCAGCATCCCGATCTCCCGCGTCCGCTCGAAGACGGTCAGCACGAGCGTGTTGATGATCCCGACGAGGCTGACGATCACCGACAGCGCGAGCAGGGCGTAGAGCAGGTTGAGCAGCTTGTTGATCGGAGCCTCGAAATTCGACTTGAACTCGTCGCGAGTCTGGACCTTGGCGTCGGCGAAGCCCTTGACCGCGCTCTCGAGGTTCGCCGTATTCGCGTCGGTGACGCCGCCCGGCGTGTTCGCGAGCACCATCTCGTCGCGCGGCCGGGGCGTGAACTTGTCGAACAGCGTCGTCGAGATCGTGATGGGGGCGAACGGCGAGCCGCCCTTCGGCTCGTCCCAGACGCCCTTCAGCTCGACCGTCGTCTTTTCGCCGCTCGGGAACTGCAGCGTCACCGGCGCGCCGAGGCTCAGGTCGTGGTCCTCGACGTACTTCTTGCTCGCGAAGAAGCCGTCGTTGCCGAGCTTCCCAGGCACCCCGTTGTCGCCCTGCGTCCACTTCATGAACACGCCCTTGTTCAGATTCGGCTGCACAGCGGTCAGGTCGTTGTTGCTGCCGAGGTAGCGTGCCGAGCCGGCGCGAATCGCGGTCACGTCGTGGATGCCCGGCTTGCCGACGAGCGCCTGGCCGGCGGCCACCTCGATCGGGTTGAACGTGCTCGTCGAGGTGAGCGCGTAGTCGGCGATGAAGAGCTCGTTGACGGCATCCTCGAACGAGCTGCGGATCCCCTGGCCGAAGATCGCGACGAAGGTGACGAGCGCGAGGCCGATCATCAGCGCCGAGGCTGTCGAGGCCGTGCGGCCCGGGTTCCGCGTCGCGTTGTCGCGCGCGAGGATCCCCGGGGCACCGCCGATCGTCCGTGCCGGCGCGCCGAGCACGGCCGACAGCGGGCGCACCACCTTGGGCGCGTTCATCGAGACGCCGAAGAAGAGCAGCAGCACGCCGATGCCGAGCACCAGCAGCCGCGGGCCTGTCGCGATCCCGCTGGCGAGCGCGCCGAGCGAGACCATCGCGATCGCGATCGCGAGCACGATCAGTGAGGTGACCGTGCCGTACTTCGCCCAGCGCGAGGGCGGCAGCACCGAGCCCTCGCGCACCGCGGCAATGGGCGGGACTCGAGTTGCCCTGCGAGCTGGCCGGATGCTCGCCAACAGCGTCACGAGGGTGCCTACGAGGAGGCTGACGATCACGGTCCGGGTCGCGAAGACCGTCGAGCCGTGCGGCAAGTCGATCCCGATCTTGACGAACAACCAGTTCAGCAGCTTCGCCAGCCCGAGGCCGAGGAAGAGGCCGATCACCGAGCCAACCAGGCCGATCACGAACGCCTCGATCACGACCGACCACAGCACCTGGCGGCGCGAGGCGCCGAGCGTACGGAGCGTCGCGAACTCGCGCATCCGCTGCGCAATCGTGATCGAGAGCGTGTTGGCGATCACGAAGGCGCCGACGAACAGCGAGATGCCCGCGAACGCGAGCAGCGCGTAACGCAGGAAGGAGATGAAGCTGCCCGCGGTCTCCTGGTCCTTCTTCGCCTGCTCGGTGCCGCTGCGGACCTGCTCGGCCGAGCCGAGCAGCGGCTGGATCTGAGCGACCAGGTCTTCCTCGCTGACGCCGGGCTTGGACTGGACGCGGATCGCGTCGAGCTGGCCGACCTTATGGAAGAGCTGCTGGGCGGCCGGCTGGTCGAGGATGGCGAAGGTCGCACCGCCGACGCTCACGTTCGGGAACTCCGCGATGCCGCTGATCAGCAGCTGCTGCGCAGGGCCGAACGCCTGCACGCCGATCCGGTCGCCGACCGTGAAGCCGTTGCTCGCCGCGGTTGCCTTGTCGATCGCGATCTCGTCGTAGCCGTGCGGCCAGCTCCCCTCGGTCAGCTTCGTCGGGTTGAACGGCTGGCCGCTCGGCGTAACCGAGAACCCGAGCGTCGGCGCGCCGCCGGTCGAGATCACCTTCCCGTCCTTGCCGATCAGCTTGAGCGAGTCGGTCGTGACCGAGCCCGCCGCGAGCGCGACGTCCGGGAGCTGCTGCACCTTCGCCAGCAGCGACTCGGGCATCGGCGGGGACTCGACCTGCGTCCCGTTCGCGCTGTCGAAGGCGGCCTTGCCCGTGATCACCACGTCGGCGTTCTGGTACGACTGCTCGAAGATCGTGTCGAAGCCGCTGTTGATCGTGTCCGTCAGGACGTAGGTGCCGCTGATCATCGCGACGCCGAGGATGATCGCGATCGCCGTCAGCAGCGCCCGCACCGGGCGGCCGGCGAGCCCCTTCAGCGCGACGCGCAGCATCAGCTCTGGGTGAGACCGTCCATCGCCGCGATCACTGCGCTGGCGTCGGCGTTCGGCATGTCGCGAACGATCAGTCCGTCGGCGAGGAACAGGATCCGGTCGGCGATCGCGGCCGCGTGCGGGTCGTGCGTGACCATCACCGTCGTCTGGCCGAGTTGCTCGACCGAGCCGCGGAGGAGCTCGAGGATCTCGGCCCCGGTCTTGGAGTCGAGGTTCCCCGTCGGCTCGTCCGCGAAGACGACGGTCGGCCGCGAGACCAATGCCCGCGCGATCGCCACACGCTGCTGCTGGCCGCCCGAGAGCTCGGCCGGCCGGTGGTCGCGGCGGTCGTCGAGCCCGACGGTCTTCAGCAGCTCCTCGCGCCAGGCCTTCTCGGGCTTCTCGCCGGCGATCGTGAGCGGCAGGACGATGTTCTCCTCGGCCGTGAGCATCGGCAGCAGGTTGAAGAACTGGAAGACGAAGCCGATGTGGTCGCGGCGCAGCTTCGTGATCTCGTTGTCGCTGAGCTGGCCCAGCTTCGTGCCGGCGATCCAGACCTCACCGCCGGTCGGCCGGTCGAGCGCGGCCAGGATGTGCATCAGGGTCGACTTGCCGGAGCCCGAGGGGCCCATCACGGCGGTCAGCTGGCCCTGCTGCACCTCGAGCGAGACGCCGCGCAGGGCGTCGACCGCGGTGTCGCCCTCGCCGTAGCGGCGGGTGACGTCCTTGGCGGCGACGACTGCGCCCGGTGCCCGGTCGGCAACATCCACGGCTGGTACTGCGGCGGCTTCCATGTCCGGCTCCCCTCGATCGGTCCCGACGAAGGTAGCAGGTCGCGATCAACCTTCCGATACCGTCCGTGCGGTGAGCGCGGTGGCTTTCGACGTCGCGGCCGTTAGGGCCCGGTTCTCGGCGCTCGAGAACGAGCTCGTCTTCTTCGACGGCCCCGGCGGCTCCCAGGTGCCCGACGAGGTGATCGCGGCGATCGCCGACTACCTGCGCACCTCGAACGCGAACGTCAGCGGGCCGTACTCGACCAGCCGCCGGACCGAGGAGCTCGTAGACCAGTCGCGCCGGGCCGGCGGCGAGTTCCTCGGCTGCTCGCCAGAGGAGGTCGTCTTCGGCGCGAACATGACGACGCTCAACTTCGCGCTCAGCCGCACCGTCGGCCGCGAGCTCGAGGCCGGCGACGAGATCGTCGTCACACAGCTCGACCACGACGGCAATGTCTCGCCCTGGCTCGAGCTGGCACGCGACCTCGAGCTGGAAGTGCGCGTGGCGGCGATCCGCGACGATACGAGCCTCGACCTCGACGACCTTCAGGCCCAGCTCTCCGACCGGACCCGGGTAGTCGCGTTCCCATGGGCGTCGAACGCCGTCGGCACCCTGGTCGACGTCGCGCGGGTGGCGGAGCTGGCGCATTCGGTCGGTGCCCTCGCCTGGGTTGACGCGGTGCACTACGCGCCGCACGGGCCGATCGACGTCGCAACTGTCGGCGCCGACGTGCTGATCTGCTCGCCCTACAAGTTCTTCGGCCCGCACCTCGGGCTAGCGTTCGCGCGGGCCGAGCTGCTCGAACGCTGGCGCCCATACAAGGTGCGGCCGGCAGCCGAGACGCCGCTCGGGCACAAGTTCGAGACGGGCACGCTGCCGCACGAGCTGCTGGCAGGCTTCGTCGCCGCCGTGCGCTACCTGGATTCGATCGGCTTCGACGCAATCGCCGCCCACGAGCGCGAGCTTGGAGAGCGCTTCCTCGCGGGGCTTCCCTCGAGCTGCACGCTCTACGGCCTCCCGACCATGGAAGGCCGCGTGCCCACGTTCTGCTTCAACGTCGAGAGCCTCTCGCCGCTCGAAGCCGCGACGCGGCTCGGCGAGCGCGGCCTCGCGGTCTGGCGCGGGAATTACTACGCGGTCGAGGTGATGAACCGCCTCGGCCTCCCGGACGGCGCCGTGCGCGCCGGGATGCTCCACTACAACACGGTTGACGAGGTCGATCGGCTGGTCGAGGCGCTCGCCTCACTGTGAGGCTGCTCGTCCTCGGCGGGACGAAGTTCCTCGGGCGCGCGGCGGTCGAGGCCGCACTCGCGCGGGGGCACGAGGTGACGCTCTTCAACCGCGGCGAGACGAACCCGGAGCTCTTTCCCGAGGCGGAGAAGCTGCGCGGCGACCGGACGCAGGATCTCGACGTGTTGCAGGGCCGCGAGTGGGACGCGGTGCTCGACCCGTCGGGGTATATCCCGTCGGTCGTGCGCGCGTCGGCGGAGGCGCTGGCCGACTCCACCGCCCACTACCTGTTCGTCTCGAGCGTCTCCGTCTACGCGAGCCTGGCCGAGCCGGTCGACGAGGCCAGCCCGGTCGCGGAGCTCGGCGACCTGCCCGACGACAAGCTCACCGACGACTACTCGAACTACGGGCCGTTGAAGGCGCTCTGCGAGCAGGTCGTGGCCGATGTCTTCGGCGAGCGGCAGGCGAGCGTGCGGCCGGGCCTGATCGTCGGCGCCAACGACCCGACCGGGCGCTTCACCTACTGGCCGCACCGGGTCGCCCGCGGCGGCCGCGTGCTCGCCCCGGCGCCGCCGGAGGGACAGGTGCAGTTCGTCGACGCGAAGGATCTCGGCGCCTGGCTCGTCGACCTCTCCGGGCGCAGGGCGGGCGGCGTCTACAACGCCACGCACCCAGGCCGTAGCTGGCACGAGCTGCTCGAGACCTGCCGCGAGGTGAGCGGCAGCGACGCGAGCTTCGAGTGGGTCCCGGCCGAGCTGCTGAACCAGCACGAGGTCGGCGAGTGGATGGAGCTGCCGCTCTGGGTGGCCGACCCGGGCTCGGTCGCGATCCACCAGGCGGACGTCTCCCGCGCGGTTGCCGCCGGCCTCACCTTCCGGCCGCTCGAGGAGACCGTGCGCGACACGCTCGAGCACGCGGCCACCGTCGAAGGCGTCGGCCTGACGCCCGAGCGCGAGGCCGAGCTACTGGCCGCTCACTCGTAGGCCTGGCGGGCCCGGTCCCAGCGCGGATCGTCGCGGCGGATCTTGTCCGGGTCGACGCCGCGCGCCTCAGCCAGGTCGAGCGTCAGCAGCTGGAAGCGGACGATGTCGGCCACCGGGTGCACGGTCGGGACGAGCGTCGTCTCGCAGCCAAGCTCACGCAGGGCCGCGACCGCGCCGGCCGCCCGCTCCGCCGCTCGGCCCTCACCCTCGAGCACGAACGCGCGAACCGACTCGTCGACGGCGGCGAGATGGCCGTGGAGGAGCTGCTCGGTGTGATGCGCCTCGGCCGCGACGTAGGCGCCCTCGCGCAGCTTCAACACCGCCTCCTGCGCGGTCGGCCAGTCGCGCCCGGCGCCGGTGACGAGCCAGCGCTCGTGGGCGCTGACCGGCTCGTGGTGCTCGAGCGCGCGCTCGACGAGGCCCGGCAGGCCGCCGACCTCCTCGCCGTGCAGCGCGGCGATCGTCGCCACCGCGCAGGTGTAGCTCGCCGTGTGACACCAGCTCTGCTCGATCTCGGGCGTTGCCACGACGACCTCGTCGGCGAGCTCCCCGAGCGGACTGTCGGGCTTGCCCGTCACGAGCCAGACCGGCCCGTCGAAGGCACGCGCGGCCTCGAGCGACAGCGGCGTGTCGCCCTCGTGGCTGACCACGACGAGCGCGTCCGCCTCGCGCGGCCGCAGCACGAGCTCGAGCGCCTGTTCGGCCCAGCCCCCCGTCTGCGCCGCGTGGAACGAGGTCCCGCAGCCGGTGTGCAGCACCGGTCCCTCCGGTAGGCGCCTCTCGGCCGGAATCGCCCGCAGCCACTCGGGTTGCGCGAAGATCGCGCGCCTCGTCTCTTCCCCCGCCACGTGCGGAGCATCTAGCATCGCGGCGATGTTCGTGCACCGTGAAGCCGTCCGCTTCCGCGACCTCGACCCGATGGGCCACGTCAACAACGCGGTCTTCCTGACCTACATCGAGTCGGCGCGCGCCGCCTTCCTGCAGCATCTCGGCGCGGTGCAGACGCTCGAGGACCTGGCGATCATCGTGGCGCGCATCGAGATCGACTTCCGCGCGCCGGTCCGCTTCGGCGACGAGGTCGAGGTCAGCGTGCGCGTCAGCCGCTTCGGCGAGAAGAGCTTCGACCTCGAGCACGAGCTGCGCGTCGGCGACACGCTCGTCGCCGAGGCCAAGACCGTGCTCGTCACCTACGACTACGAGCGCCGCGAGCCGGTCGCGATCCCCGAAGCGTGGCGGGAGAAGCTGGCCGCGTGAGCGTCTTCGAGCGGCACACCCTCGACAACGGCCTGCGCGTGCTGACCGCCGACATGCCCTCGGTGCAATCGGTCACCTGCATGATCATGCTCGCGGCCGGCTCGCGCTACGAGACCCCGGACACGAACGGGATCGCGCACTTCGCCGAGCACATGTTCTTCAAGGGCACCCAGCGCCGTCCGACTGCGCGTGAGATCGGCATGGAGGTGGACGGGCTCGGCGGCGAGTTCAACGCCTTCACGAGCAAGGAGTACACGGGCTACTACGTCAAGTGCGCGGCCGAGTACCGCGACCGGGCGCTGGACGTGCTCGTCGACATGCTCCGCAACTCGAAGTTCGAAAGCGACGAGATCGAGCGCGAGAAGGGCGTGATCGTCGAGGAGATGAACATGTACTACGACACGCCTCGCGACTTCATCGGCGGCGTCTACGACGAGCTCCTCTACGGCGACCAGCCGCTCGGCTGGGACATCATCGGCAAGAAGGAGACGGTGCGCGCGGCGAACCGGGACACGTTCCTCGGCTACGTCGACCGCTGGTACAAGCCGGAGCGGATGGTCGTCGGGCTCGGCGGCAAGCTCGAGGGCGACCCGCTCGAGACCGTGCAGCGGCTGCTCGGCGACCTCGAGCCGGAGGAGACCGGAGCGCCGGCGCCCGTCGAGGTCGATGCCGACTCGGTCTCGCAGGTGACCGTCCACCGCAAGGAATCCGACCAGGCCCACCTCTGCCTGGGCGTCCGGAGCTACCCCCTCGACCATCCGGACCGCTACGCGCTGCAGCTGCTCTCGACCGTGCTCGGCACCGGCATGTCGTCACGGCTCTTCACCGAGGTGCGCGAGCGCCGCGGGCTCGCGTACTACGTCTTCGCCCACAACCAGAGCTACACGGACGCCGGCTCGCTCTACTCGCAGGCCGGGGTCGACATCAACCGCGCCGACGAGGCGGTCGAGACGATCGCGCAGGAGTTCCGCAAGATCGCCGACGAGGCCGTTCCCGCCGAGGAGCTCGAGAAGGCGCGCGCGCTCGCCAAGGGCCGCTTCGTGCTCCGGCTCGAGAACCCGCAGGGGATGACGATGTTCGGCCTCAGCCGCGAGGTGCTCGAGGGCAAGGCGGTCGAACCCGAGGAGATCACGGCCGGGCTGGACGCGGTCACCGCGGACGACGTCCAGCGCGTCGCGCAGGACGTGATCGCCTCGGCCGGGATGAACCTCGCGCTGATCGGGCCGTTCGACGACGCGGCGCCGTTCGAAGAGCTGCTATAGCGTCGCTAGGTCGGCCTCGAGGTGCTCGCGGTCCTTGGCGCCCGTGACGCGAGCCGCCAGCTCTCGGGCAGCGGCCGCGTGGCGGCCCGCCTCGTCCGCTTGACCCGCGAGCGCATGGGCGCGCGCGAGCGCCTCATGGGCGTAGGGAAGGTCCCAGTCCTCGAGCGCCTCGGGATGCGCCTCGCAGATCTGCCGGCAGCGCCGCGCGTGGGCCAGCGCGGGCTCCGCGCGGCCGAGCACGGTGTAGACGCGCGAGAGCTGCCACTCGCTCCGCGCCCGATTCGCCGGAGTACCGACCTGCATCCAGTGGTACGCGGAGGCGTGCGCAGTGTGGATCAGCTCGTCGTCCTGCTCGGGCGTCCGCTCCTCGAGCTCCATCAGCGTCCAGGCCCGGTTGAAGAGATCGACGGCGAGCTGCCGTTCCTCTTCGGGCGTCACTAGTCCTCTTTGGACTGCTCGGTCGTCGCCCGCTCCTGGATCTCGGAGACGACGGCCGGATCGGCGAGCGTGGTCGTGTCACCGAGCTCGCGGTGCTCGGCCACGTCGCGCAGCAGTCGCCGCATGATCTTGCCGCTGCGGGTCTTCGGCAGCTCGGGCGTGAAGACGATGTTCGCGGGCTTGGCGATCGGGCCGATCTTGGCGGCCACGTGGCTGCGCAGCTCCTCGAGCATCTCGACCGAGCCGTCGTCGCCACCCTTCAGCGTCACGTAGGCGACGATCGCCTGGCCGGTGCGCTCGTCCTTGCGACCGCAGACGGCGGCCTCGGCGACCTTCGAGTGGTCGACCAGCGCGCTCTCGACCTCGATCGTCGAGATCCGGTGGCCGGAGACGTTCATCACGTCGTCCACGCGGCCGAGGAGCCAGAAGTCGCCGTCCTCGTCGACCCGTGAGCCGTCGCCGGCGAAGTAGACGTCCGGGTACTTCGACCAGTACGTCTCCCGGTAGCGCTCGTCGTCCTTGTAGATCCCGCGCAGCATCGCCGGCCACGGGCGCCGCAAGACGAGGTAGCCGCCCCCGCCCGGGCCGACCTCGTTGCCCTGCTCGTCGAAGATCGCGGCGTCCACGCCGGGGAACGGCTTGGTCGCCGAGCCGGGCTTGAGCGTCGTCACTCCCGGGAGCGGCGTGATCATGATCATCCCGGTCTCGGTCTGCCACCACGTGTCGACGACCGGCGTGCGGTCGCCGCCGATGTGCTCGCGGTACCACACCCAGGCCTCGGGGTTGATCGGCTCGCCGACCGAGCCGAGCAGCCGCAGCGAGGAGAGGTCGTGCTGCTCCGCGTACTCGGGGCCCCACTTCATGTGTGTCCGGATCGCGGTCGGCGCCGTGTAGAGGATGTCCACCTGGTACCGCTCGACGATCGCCCACCAGCGGTCCTTGTCCGGGTAGTTCGGGACGCCCTCGTAGAGCACGCTCGTGGTGCCGTTGCAGAGCGGCCCGTACACGATGTAGCTGTGGCCCGTGACCCAGCCGATGTCGGCGGCGCACCAGTAGACCGAGTCGGGCTTGACGTCGAAGATGTAGTAGTGGGTCGCGGCGGTGCCGACCAGGTAGCCGGCCGTGGTGTGCGCGATCCCCTTCGGCTTCGCGGTCGTGCCGCTCGTGTAGAGCAGGTAGAGCAGGTCTTCCGAGTCCATCGGCTCGCACGGGCACGACGCCGGGTCGTCCGGCTCGTCGGCGACGAGCTCGTGCCACCAGTGGTCGCGCTCGTCGTTCCACTCGATCTCACCGCCGGTGCGGCGCAGGACGACGGCGTGCTTGACGCCCGGCGCCCGTGAGAGCGCCTCGTCGGCGTTGCGCTTGAGGGGCACCGTGCCGCCGTTGCGCAGGCCCTCGTCCTGCGTGATCAGCACCTCGCAGCCCATGTCGTTCAGCCGGTCCGCGAGCGAGTCGGCCGAGAAGCCGCCGAAGACGACTGTGTGCGGCGCGCCGAGCCGTGCGCAGGCGAGCATCGCGACCGGCGCCTCGGGAACCATCCCGAGGTAGATCCCGACCGCGGTGCCCTTCCCGACGCCGAGCTGCTTCAGCGCGTTGGCGAGCTTGACGACCTCGCCCTGCAGGTCGGCGTAGGTGATCGTCCGCCGCTCGTCCTCCGGCTCGCCCTCCCAGTGGTAGGCGACCTTGTCGCCGCGGCCGGCCTCGACGTGGCGGTCGACGCAGTTGTAGGCGACGTTCAGCTTGCCGCCGAGGTACCACTTCGCGTACGGCGGCTCCCATTCGTTGAGCTGGGTGAAGTCCTCGAACCACGTCACGCGCTCCCGCGCCTCGGTCTCCCAGAACTCGTCGAAGTCCCGCTCGTAGATCTCGGGCTGCGCGTTCGCCTGCTGAGCGAACTCCGGCGGCGGCGGGTAGCGCCGCTCCTCCAGGAGGATCGTCTCGATGGCGTGGGCCACTAGGGCTCGAGGTCGTACGGGTAGTCCGTCAGCACCTCGGGCCCGTTCTCGGTCACGAGCACCAGGTCTTCGAGCCGGCAGCCGCCGTGGCCGTGCCGGTAGAGGCCCGGCTCGACCGCGATCACGTCGCCGGCGACGAGCTCGCCGGGGGCGCGGCCGAGCGTCGGCTCCTCGTGCACCTCGAGCCCGACCCCGTGGCCGAGCGAGTGGTAGAAGCCGTCCTGGAGCACTTCGCCGGGCTCCTTCGAGCGCAGCGTCGGGTAGCCGTTCTCCTCGAAGACGTCGCAGGTGATCGTGAACAGGTCGGTGCCGGGAATCCCGGGCTTGACCGCGGCGACCGAGCGGTCGAGCGCCTCCTTGCAGAGCTTGTGCCACTCGAGCAGCTCGTCGGACGGCGTGCCGACCACGAACACGCGTGTCATGTCGGCGAAGCAGCCCGAGTCGCGGTCGCGCGGGAAGAGGTCGAGGCAGATCGGCTCGTCGGGCGCGATCGGGCCGGAGCCCATGTCGTGGCCGACGGCGGTCTGCGCGCCGTGCGAGACGATGAACTCGTCCGCGAAGGCGCCGTTGGCGGTGAAGGCCTGCTCGACCGCGAGCTTGAGCCGCTCGCAGGTGAGCTGCTCGCCGTCCAGCAGCAGACTGCCGTTCTGGCGCTCGGCCGAGCGGAGCAGCTCACGCGCCGCGTCCATCGCGGCCTCGGCGGCGCGCTGGGCCCGCCGGATCCCTGCCAGCTCGGCGTCGTTCTTCACGCGCCGGCGCCGGACGAAGTGCCCGCGGTCGGCCGTGACCTCGATGCCGTTCGCACGCAGGTGGTCGGCGACCTGCAGCGGGAAGGTGGACGGCACGACGGCCCGCTCGATGCCGAAGCGCCGAGCAGCGCGCAGGATCACCTCGAGCTCGATCTCCTCGCGCGGGAGCCCCTGCGCGTAGAGCTCGTCGATCCCGAGCTCCTCGTACGGCAGCGCGTTCAGGCCCGGCGCGACCTCGGCGAGGCGGTCGAGCTCGAAGGAGCTCAGGACGACCGACTGCTCGCCGTCCCGCTCTGCGTAGAGGAACGCGTCCGGAACCGCGAGCGGCACCTCGTGCCGCATCTCGGGCGAGCGGATGGTGTCGGCGTAGATGAGGACGTCTGCCACGGCGGCGAGGATCGTACATCTAGACTCGCGAATCGTGGAGGAGGTGCTCCAGAAGGCGCAGTCGCTGATCGCCGGCTACGACGAGGAGCTGGCGCGCGAGCTGCCCGAGGGCGCCGAGGTCTTCGACGCGCACGTCCACCTCGGCCACGACATCGACGGCATGACCGGGGTCTACGAGGACCTCGAGCGGATCAACGACCACTACGGGATCTCGCGCTGCTTCATGTTCTGCATGGACGAGGTCGACCGGCACCCGGCCTTCCGCGCGGCCAACGACCGCACACTGGCCTACGCCGAGCGCTCGGACGGCCGCTTCATCCCCTTCGTGCGGCTCGATCTCTCCGAGGAGCCGATCGAGGAGGCGGCCCGCTGCCTCGACCTCGGCGCGCGCGGGATAAAGCTGCACCCGCGGGCGCAGCGCTTCCTGCTGAACGACGAGCGGCTCGCTCCGGTGTTTGCGCTGGCGGCCGAGCGGAACGTCCCGATCCTGATCCACGGCGGCCGAGGGCTACCGCCGATCGCCGACCACCTGCGCCGGCTCGTCGACTCGAACCCCGGAGCGCAGCTGATCATCGCCCACGCGGGGATCGCCGACCTGGGCGCGCTCGCGGCCGAGTTCGGCGGCATGGCGGGCGTCTACTTCGACACCTCGGTCTGGAGCCCGATCGACCTGCTCAGCCTCTACCACCTCGTCTCGCCCGAGCAGGTCGTCTACGCCTCGGACTACCCCTACGGGCAGCAGCCGAGCTCGCTCCTGATCGCTGTGCGCACGGCGCACCTGGCCGGGTTCGGCGACAAGGAGATGCGGGCGATGCTGGCCGGCACGGCGAACCGGATCGCCGACGGCGAGCCCCCGCTCGAGCCGAGCGCGCCGATCGGGAGCAAGACCTTCTCGCAGCCGATGGCGTTCGCGCGCATCCACCAGTACCTCTCGATGGCGACGCCGCTGCTCTGGACGCGGCAGGCCGACACGATCGGCGTGCTCGGGCTCGCGCTCAACGCGACCGCCGACCGCGACGGGCACCAGGAGGAACGCGAGCGGATCCGCGAGCTGCTCGAGGCGGCCCGCGACCTCTGGCGCACGCTGCCCGAGGTCGAGGATGAGGGCGAGCAGCGGATCGTCAGCCGGACGACGTTTCGGCTCGTGCACCTGGCGGACATCCTGGCGGTGACGTCCGGTGCTTAGCTTGCGTGTCAACGGGGCCGTGCTCGAGGTCGACCCGCCGGTCGGGCGCACGCTCGCCGAGACGCTCCGCGACGAGCTTGGCCTGACCGGCACGAAGATCGCCTGCGGCGAGGGCCACTGCGGCGCCTGCACGGTGCAGCTCGACGGTGTGCCCGTCCTCTCGTGCATCACGCTGGTGCACACGGTCGGCGAGCGCGAGGTGACGACGATCGAAGGCCTGCGCGACCACGCGCTGGTGGACGCCTTCGTCCGCGCCGACGCGCTCCAATGCGGGTTCTGCACCCCGGGGCAGATCGTCTCGGCGGCGGCGCTCGTCGAGGCCGAGCCGAATCCCACCCCCGAGCGCGTCCGCCACGCGATGGCCGGCAACCTCTGCCGCTGCGGCGCGTACCCGCGAATCGAGGAGGCGGTGCTGACGTGGCGCGACTGATCCGGACCGAGAAGGAAGTCGAAGGTAGGTACACCGAGCAGTGGGTCGTCGTCGAGGGCGACGACGACGCGCTCGACCAGTGGCCGCAGGGCCCGGGCGAGGTCGTCGGCCGGCCCGCGCCGAGACAGGACGGGCGCCAGCGGGCACGGGGCGAGGCGATCTTCACGGCCGACCTCAAGCTGCCGGGCCTGCTCCAGACGGCCGTGCTGCGCTCGCCCCACGCGCGCGCGCGTGTGAACAGCATCGATTTCAGCCGCGCGCTCGAGCTGCCGGGCGTGCTCGCCGCGGTCGGGCCCGACGAGTGCCACGTGCTGCAGGCCGAGCCGCCCTTCCACGGCTCGCCGGTGGCCGCCGTAGCCGCCGAGAGCTACGAGCGCGCCCGCGAGGCGCTCGCGCTGGTCGAGGTCGAATGGGAGGAGCTCGAGCCGCTGCTCGACCCCGAGCAGGCCGTGCGGCAGAAGTCGTTCGTGGACGAGCCGCGCAGCTACGAGCGCGGCGACGTCGACGCCGGCTTCTCGGCGGCCGACGCGGTCGTCGAGGCCGAGTACCGCACGCAGACCGTCCTGCACAACGCGATGGAGACACACCAGTCGGTCGCCCGCTGGGAGGGCGACACGCTCGAGATCTACATCTCGACCCAGTTCATCTGGGGGATCCGCGACTCGGTCAGCGAGCAACTCGGCCTGCCGCCCGACCGCGTGCGCGTGGTCTGCAACTACATGGGCGGCGGCTTCGGCGCGAAGAACGGGCCCGGCGACTACACCTACATCGCGATCGCGCTCGCCGAGAAGACCGGCCGCCCGGTCCGCTGCGCGCTCACCCGCCGCGAGGAGAACCTCGCCACCGGCAACCGCAACGGCACGATCCAGAAGCTGCGAGCCGGCGCGCGCTCGGACGGGACGCTCGTCGCGCTCGAGGCCGAGTACGTGAACACGATCGGCTGGTCCGGCTTCTCGGGGCCGACCTACGGGCCGATCGAGATGCTCTACGCCTGTGAGAACGTCCGCACGCAGACCTACGGGACGAAGCTCAACCTGCCGCCGAACGCGGCCTTCCGCGCGCCGGGCTTCGTCGAGGGCACCTTCGGGCTGGAGTGCGTGCTCGACGAGCTGGCCGCGCGCCTGGAGCTCGACCCGCTCGAGCTACGGCGGCGCAACCACGCCGACAACGACCTGGCCGACGGCCGGCCGTACTCCTCCAAGAAGCTGCTCGAGTGCTACGACCGCGCGGACGAGCACTGGGCCCGGCGCGAGGAGGTGCGCGCGCGCTCCGAGGGCCCGGTTCGCCGCGGCACCGGGCTCGCCAGCCAGATCTGGTACGGCGGCGGCGGCCCGCCCTCGTACGCCTGGGTGCGCGTCGGCTCGGACGGCAACGCGGTCGTGCTCACGGCGATGCAGGACATCGGCACCGGCACGCGGACGGCGATGGCGCAGATCGCGGCCGAGGAGCTCGGGCTGCCGCTCGAGCGGGTCCGCTGCGAGCTCGGCGACTCGGCGCGCGGGCCGTACGCGTCGATCTCGGCCGGCTCCTCGACCACGCCCTCGATGGGACCGGCGGTGCGCGCCGCAGCTGCGGACGCCGCCCGGCAGATCCTCGAGATCGCAGCGCAGCGCCACGACGTCGAGGAGCGCGTGCTCTCGCTCAAGGACGGCCAGATCGTCTCCGCCGACGGCGGCTCGTGGCCGCTCGAGGAGGTGACCGGGCTGCTCGAGGACGCGCAGATCCTCGGCAAGGGCTCCCGCGGCCCGAACCCGGCCGGGATGCGCGTGCTCACCTTCGGCGTCCAGGTCGCGCACGTGGCCGTGGACGTCGAGACCGGCGAGGTACGGGTCGAGCGGATCGCTGCGATCCACGACGTCGGCCGCGTGATCAACCCGCTCGGCGCCCAGAGCCAGGTCGAGGGCGGGATCATCCAGGGCGTCGGGCACACGCTCTCCGAGGAACGGCTCGTCGACCCCGCCAGCGGGCGCGTGCTGACGCAGACGCTCGACGCCTACAAGCTGCCGACGATCGCCGACGTGCCGGAGATGGTCGTCGAGCTGCTGGACATCCCGGACGAGCACCTGACCAACCTCGGCTCGAAGGGCCTCGGCGAGCCGCCGATCGTGCCCACGGCTGCGGCCATCGTGAACGCGATCCGCGACGCGACCGGGGCCGACGTGCGCTCGCTGCCCGTGACCCGCGAGGAGATGCTGCGGGCGCTGGCCGAGGCCCGAGCGCGGGAGCAGAAGCTTGCAGCTAGTCCAGCCTGAATCGGTCGAGGACGCGACCGCAGCGCTGGGGGACGGCTCGGTCGCGCTCGCCGGCGGGACCGAGCTCGTGCCGCTGCTGCGCTCTCGGCTCGTCGAGGCGGAGACGCTGGTGGACGTCCGCGCCGTCGTCCCGCGTGGGGTGCATGAGGGCGGTAGCCGGATCGGCGCGGGCACGACCCTTGCCGAGCTCGAGGCCGACCCCGAGATCCCGGCGGCGCTGCGCGAAGCGTGTGCCCTGGCGTCGTCGCCGCAGCTCCGCTCGATGGGGACGATCGGCGGCAACCTGCTCCAGGCGACGCGCTGCTGGTACTGGCGGCTCAACTACCCGTGCTTCCTGCACGGTGGCTCGACCTGCCACGCGCGCGAGGGCGCGCATCGGGAGCACGCGATCTTCGGCAACGAGCGCTGCGCCTCGGCGCACCCGTCCGACCCGGCCGCGGCGCTGCTCGCACTCGGAGCGACGCTGCGCACAGACCGGCGCGAGCTTCCGCTCGCCGACCTCTACCGGCTGCCGACCGAGGACGACCGCGACGTGACCGCGCTCGAGCCCGGCGAGCTGATCCTCGAGCTCGAGGTGCCCCGTCCGGAGGCAAGCACGTACCTGAAGGCGATGGAGCGCAACCGGTTCTCGTTCGCGCTCGTCGGAGTCGCGGCCGCGCGCACCGGCGGTGAAACGCGTCTCGCGCTGGCCGGCGTGGCGCCGATCCCGTGGCCCCTCTCGCGCCCGGACGAGCTCGACCGCGCCACGCCGCTGGCCGGCACCGCGTACAAGGTCGACCTTGCGCGGCCGCTCGTCCGGCGGGCGCTCGAAGCGCTGGGCTGATGATCTGGGCCGTCGTGCTGGCGGCCGGCGCCTCGAGCCGGTTCGGCTCGCCCAAGCAGGCGCTGCTGCTCGAGCCCGTGCTCGAACGTGTCCGCGCCAGCTCGGTGGACGACGTGCTCGTCGTGCTCGGCGCCCACGAGCTCGAGAGCTCGGCGCGCACCGTCCGCTGCCCCGGCTGGGAGCGCGGGCCCGGCGCCTCGCTCCGCTGCGGGCTCGCGGCCCTGCCGCCCGAGGCCGAGGCCGCGATCGTCATCCTCGGCGACGGCCCCGGGCTCGACCCGGTCGCGATCGACCGCGTGATCGCCGCCTGGCGCAAGCAGCCCGCGCCGGTGATCGCCGCCACCTACGAGGGCATCCGCCTGCATCCGGTCCTGGTCGCGCGCAAGGTTTGGCCGCAAATTCCGGACGAGGGCGCGAAAGATCTCGACGCCGTCCTCGTCGCCTGCGACGATCTGTCCCCTCCAGGAGATGTCGATTTCGCCGATGAGGTGCCTGAGAGACTGAAGCCGTGGAGCTCGCCCGACCCCTAGCCGCCGAACCGTCCGCGCAGACCTCGCCGCTGACGACGCTTCGCCTGCAGCGGAAGCTGACGATCGAGCAGGCCGCCAAGCGCGCCGCGCTCTGGCCTGAGCAGCTCGAGTGGATCGAGGAAGGCAAGCTCTACCGCTTCCAGGGCCAGCACACCGCGGTGCTGGCGCTACTGCGCTACGCGACCGCGCTCGGGATCGACCACCGTGAGGCGCGCCGGCTCTCGGGCATGCCGGTCGAGCCGCCGTCGCGGCGTCCGGTCGGGCGCTGGCTGGCCGCCGGAGCGGCCGCCGCGATCCTCGTCGCGGTGACGATCACATTCGCGATCGGGCTCGGCGGCGGCCACGGTCGCTCGGCCGCTCAGCTGCACGCCTCGACACTGCCGCCGCCCTGGAAGGTGTCGATCGACGTCCTCAACGGCGCCGGCGACATCAACTACACCCGCCGCGTCGCGACTCGGATCGGCTCCTTCGGCTACCGGATCCAGCACGTCACGCGCGCGAACCGCTTCGACTACAAGGAGACCTCGATCTACTTCGAGCCCGGCGGCGGCGCGCTGGCCCAGCGGCTGGCGGCGCAGCTCGGCGGCGTCCCGACGCACCCGCTCCCGGGCGGGAAGAACCAGCGCCGGCTCGTCGTGATCGCCGGCCCCGCTCACGCCACGGGCTAGAAGAGCGACGTGCGCAGCTCGGCGAGCTTCTGCTTCAGGTCGGGAGGCATCTCCTCGACCGCCGCCTGCCTGACGAACTGCCGCAGGTTCTCCTCGAAGCGGTAGCGCTTTCGGCAGTAGGAGCAGCCGTCGAGGTGCAGCTCGGCCTCGGCGCGCTCGGCGTCGGAGAGCTCGCGGTCGAGGTAGGGCTGCAGAAGCTCCTCGCACTTGTCACACGGATCGACTTCCGCACCGAAGGCCATCAGGCGCTTTGCACCGCCTCGTCCGCCAGCTCTCGTTTCAGGATACGCCGCCCACGATGCAGGCGGGACATGACGGTGCCGATCGGGATCTCGAGGATCTGCGCCGCGTCGGCGTAGCTGAAGTCGCCGATGTCCACGAGCACGACCACGTCGCGGAAGTCGTGTGGAACGGCCGAGAGCGCCGCGACCACGTCGTCCTGCGAGAGGCGCTCGTCGACGCGGTCCTGGCCGGCGTTCGGCTCGCGGCCTGCTTCCTCGAGGCGGTTGTAGAGGTAGTAGTCGCCTTCCTCGAGCGGCTGCAGGTCGGGCGAGCGCTGCTGCTTGCGGCCGCGATCGATGTTCAGGTTGGTGAGGATCCGCAGCAGCCACGCGCGCAGGTTCGTCCCCGGCGTGTACGAGCGCCAGGCCCGGAACGCACGCGCGTAGGTCTCCTGCATCAGGTCTTCCGCCTCCTCACGGGTGGACACCAGGCGCCGCGCCACGCGGTAGACCTGGTCTGCGAGATCGAGCGCCTCCTCCTCGAAGCGCACCCGGTCGCGGGCCTCCTCGGCCAGCTTCCTGGGATCCGCTTCCGGAGTGGTCTCGCCCATCGCGGCCACCCTAGCAATCGTCTCTGTCTCGCCTTCGAACGCCTGCGCGTGGCTCGCCATTCCCGTTTCCGCCCGGGCCGCGGTGGGTACGGGCCGCTCATGGAAGGCTACGGAGTGATCGGCAGCGACGGTGGCAAGCTCGGCCACGTGGTCGCGGTCGAGGGCGATCTGCTGGTCGTCGAGGAGGGGATGCTGCGGAAGGCGCGGTACGCGATGCCGAAGGCGTTCGCCCATTCGGACGACCAGGAGAAGGTCGTGCGGCTGACTGTCTCGAAGGAGCTCGTCGAGGATTCGCCGCCGCTGAAGAACGGCGACCTCGACCACCAGGCGGTCGCCGCGCACTACGGGCTCGCCGAGGGTTACGACGAACCGCCGGACGACCCGGCTCCGAGCGCGGAGCAGGAAGGGCTATGGTCGGGCGTCGAGCCGGCGCCCAAGGAACGCGTCGAGAGCCGCGAGGGCCAGGAAGCCGGCGTTCGCGGCCGGCAGATCATCCCGCCCGATCCGCACGACCCGCTCTAGACGGCTTCAAGCTCGCGAAAGCCGGCCTTGGCCATCGCGGCCAGGATCGACTCGCGGTCGGTGTGCTCGTCGTCCCACTGCAGCTGCACCTGGCCCATCAGGTTCGCGTTCGCGAGCTCGAGGCCCTCGTGGCCCCGCAGAGCGCCGGCGAGGCGGCCGACGCAGCGCTCGCAGCGGATGCCGCTGACCTGGATCGTCTCGGAGCGGGTGGCCATCTAGCTCGATCGTAGCGTTCGCTCGGCGGTGTCCGCGGCGACGGCTCGGAGGCCCTGCCCGCGCCCGACCTCGAGCTGGCGGTCGCCTTCGCAGCTGCATGGGTCGAGTCCCTGCAGCATGTCGGTGCTGCCCAGCATCCGCGCGGCCGGCTCGACCAGCTCCAGCAGCTCATGGGTCAGCTCCTCGACGCCGACGAGCCGCTCGCCGTCGGGATGGATCAGCTCCGCCCGGGGCCCGAAGCGCAGCGCGGCCCAGCGGTTCTGGGCGTAGTCGCCGCGGTTGGCCGGCGCGGGCGGCTTGCCGTCGAGAACGGTCACGCAGAGGGCCTGCAAGAGAGCGGCGAAGGCGGCAGTGTTCTCGACCGCGGTCGGCTGGTCGGGCGCGCGCACCTCGAGCGTGCCGAAGCGCGGGTGCGGACGGATGTCCCACCAGAAGCGCGTGTAGCCGTCCGCCAGCCCGATCCGGACAAAACGCTCGACGAACGCCTCCCACTCCGCATAGGACTCGAAGACCGGCGGCGCCGAAGCGCGGGGCAGCTGCGCGAGCACCTCTGCCCGCGCCGAGGCGAGGCCCGTCTCCTCGCCCGCGAGGTACGGCGAGTTCGCCGACAGCGCGAGCACGAGCGGCAGCCAGGGCAGGACGCCCTCGAGCGCCCGCATGCACTCGTCGGGGCCGGGCATGCCGACGTGGACGTGGAGCCCGCAGACCCCCTGCCGCCTGGCCGTGACGCCCGCGTATTCGACGAACTCCCGGTAACGCGGGTCGGGCGCGATGTCCTGGATCTCGGGGAGGCTGAACGGGTGCGTCCCCGCGGCCGCGATCCGGTGGCCGCTCGCCCGCGCGCCCTCCTCCGCGGCGGCACGCAGCTCACGCAGCGACGCCAGCGCCTCCTGCGGCGTCGCGCAGACGTTCGTCGACACCTCGACCATCGAAGCCAGCAGCTCCATCTTCAGGACGCCGGGCAGCTCGCGTCCCTCGACGGCCGCGAGCACCGGCTCCACCCCGGGCGCCAGCGCCAGGGTGTCCACGTCGAGGATCAGCACCTCCTCCTCGATCCCGAGCGACCAGAGGGCGCTCTCGCCGAAATGCTGCTCGATCAAGGGCCGTACGCTAGCCGCGCGCGGGCCACTGCTTGCGCGCGAACTCCGTCAGCGCGAACACGAGCGCCAGCGCCGCAAGTCCCATCACGCCGTAGAGCACCCAGCGAGCGCTGCGAGCAGCCAGCGACGCATCGACCTACGGGTTCCAGGAGCCGCGCAGGAAGCGCGCCACGTAGAGCAGCATCGCCAGGAACGCTCCGACGAGCACGAGGTAGACGCCTAGCCCGAGCCACGCGAGTCCGCCGCCTCCACCCTCACTCCCACCCGGGAGTTTCGGAGGCTTGAAGATCGCCCCGAGCCCGCCGGTGATGGATCCGCCGCGGGCCTTCAGACTGTTACCGGCCGCGCTGCCACCATCGCCGCTCCCGCCGACTCTTCGGGTGTCGATGACGGCTGCCGGCAGGGAGGGCGATCCAGCGGGGGCCGCGCAGGCGACGCCCACAGGCGCAACCCGCTGCGCCCTCGTCAGACGCCTGCCGGGCCGGACGATCTCGATCGCGACGCGCCCGACACGCTTGTGGCTCCTCCCGCGGACGACGACGACGTCGATGATGTACCGCCCTGGGGCGAGCGGCCGGCCGTGGACGCGTCCGCTGAAGCGCACGCGGTTCAACCCCCGTACGCCGGCGACCCGCCTGCGACCCACGACCTCACACGTGCCGGTTGCGGAACGCACGACCAGCAGCACCTTGCCCGGCCTGCTGAGCCGGAAGCTGATCGCCGTGCCGCGGTGCGCCGGCGGGCCGCTCGTAGAGAAGCGCGTCCTGGTGACGCGAACGCTGCGAGCCGGTGCCGAGCGCTGCGCCGACTCGGTGCCCGTCGCAGGCCCGCCTGTAGAGCCTGCGGGCTGCGTGGCGGCAGGCGGCGGGGTGATCGCCGACGGCGGGCCGCCCCCGGGGAGCGGTGGCGCCGGGGGCAGCGCAGGCGGCGGAGGCGGTGGCGGAAGCACCGGTGGAGGAGGCGGCACGAGCGGCGGAGGCGGCAGTGGCGGAGGCGGTGGCAACGGCGGCAGCGGCGGCGGAGGCGGCGGAGGCGGCAGCGGCGGAGGCGGTGGCAACGGCGGCGGGGCCGTGACCGTGGGAAGCGTGGGCAGCGTCAGCGTCGGCAGCAGGTCGCCGTGCGCCGGCCCGGTCAGGACCACACCGGCGAAGAGCCCTGCGCAACCCACGAACAGGAGCAAGATCAGGCGCCGCATGTTTGTACCTCCCGCAATGTGAACGCGCGGGAGGCGCGCTTCGTTACGGCCTCAGCCGAGGACGAGATTTGTCGTGCCGAAGGGGATCGGTCGCGCTTTCCCGTTCATCGTGATGTCGACGTTCCCGGCGGCGCCCAGCTCGAGCCAGATGCGCTGGGCCCGCAGCGTGACCTGTTCGCCGGCTCGGAGCACCCGCTCGACCAGCACCGGCCCGTCGGCCGACCCGGCGTGGGCCACGACCCAGCAGTCACCCCGGGTGGCGGCAATTCGCACGCTCTCGGCCCGTACCGCCGGCTTCGACCGGGTAGTCGCCGCCGGTTGGGTCTCGGTCCGTGGAGGGCGCGGCTTGGCAGCCGGCGGGGGAGGAGCCGCCTCGTCAGAGCGCGAGGGATCGGAGACGAGCCGGCCGCTCAGCACGAGGCCGGCGACCACGGTGAGGACGAGCGCGAATGCCACGAGGACCGCAAAGAGGAGATCGGAGCCTCGGCGAGCCATGGAAGAGGGTTCTCGTGCGGGGCGCCGTCACCTGCCGCGCCAGTCGCGGAACGCGTCCAGCAGCGTCCGCTCGGCCTCGGGCGAGAGCGACTCGGGCGTCAGCCGGCCGGTGAGCGCGATCGTCTCGCGGATCTGCTCGAGATAGGCCGCGCAGCCGGTGCAGCGGCCGATGTGGTCCTCGAAGCGGGCCGTGTGCTCGGGCGAGAGCGCCCCCTCGAGGTAGTCGGTCACCAGCTCGACGAACTCCTGGCAACTCAGTTGTTCGAAAACCACGCTCATGCCTGCTCCAGGTACGAGTCCAGCGCTTCCCGCACCTTTGCACGGGCGCGGTGCAGCAACACACGTTGATTGGTCTCGCTCAGGTCGAGAGCGTTACGGACCTCCTCGCTCGACCAGCCTTCCACGTCGCGCAGCGAGATGACCGCGCGCTGCGTCGCCGGCAGCGCCTCGATCGCCTCGGCCAGACGCTCGCGCGTCTCGGCGGCGACCAGCGCCTCCTCGGGCCACGCGACCGGCTTGACCACCCAGTGCCCGGGCCAGCGTGGGTGCTCGGGATCGAGGAAGCGGTCCGCGTCGACGGCCGCCTCGGGCACGCGTCCCGGCTCCTGCAGCGCCGAGAACGGCAGCGTGCGTCCGTCGCGCACGGCCCGGGTCTTGGCGATGTTGGTCAGGATCCGGAAGATCCACGTCTTCAGCGACGAGCGGCCCTCGAAGCGGTCGAGGCCGTTGAGCACGCCGAGCCATGTCTCCTGCGCGACCTCCTCGGCGGCGGCCTGCGTGGCGACGTACATGCGCGCCACCCGCACGAGCGACGGCTGGTACTCACGCACGAGCGCCGCAAAGGCCTCTTCGTCTCCCGCCCGCAGCCTGTCGAGGAGCTCGGACTCGGCTACTGCCACGCCAAGGACTGTAACGACGCGCTCTCGGAGGAGACAATGCGCGTCGTGAACGATCGCTTCGACCTGGTCGTGCTCGGCGGCGGCTCCGCTGCCCGCGACGCCGCCAACATGGCGAGGCGCGACTACGACGCGCGCGTGGCGCTCGTCGAGCGCGAGCGCTGGGGCGGCAGCTGTCCCAACGTCGCCTGCTCTCCGACCAAGGCTTACCTCGTCGCGGCCGAGCTGGCGCACGACGTCAATACGCGCGCGCCGGTGCTCGGGATCGAGACGGGGCCGGCACGGGTCGACCTCGCCCGCGTCCGCAAGTGGAAGGAGTCGCTCAAGAAGCCCCAGGAAGAGTGGGTGCGCGACCTCGAAGAAGCCGGCCTGACGGCGATCACCGGGCAGGCGACGTTCACCGGGCCGAAGACGCTGCGCGTCGGCGAGCGCGAGCTGGACGCCGACCGGATCCTGGTCGCGACCGGCTCGCGCACCGCGGTGCCCCCGGTCGAGGGGATCGAGGAGATCGACTGGCTCGACCACGTCTCGGCGCTCGACCTGGACGAGGTGCCGCGCTCGCTGCTCGTCGTGGGGGCCGGCGCCGTGGGCCTGGAGTTCGGCCAGGCGTTCTCACGTTTCGGCGCCCAGGTGCGGATCGTGGACGCGGCCGAGCGGATCGCGCCGCTCGCCGACGCCGACGCCTCGGCCACGCTCGCGGCGGCACTGCAGGCCGAGGGCATGGAGCTGGCGACGAACGTCTTCGTCCAGCGCCTGCGCCAGGACGGGGACGAGGTGGTCGCGACGATCGCCCGGCGCGATGGCTCAGAGCCGTACGAGCGGCGCGCGCACAAGGTGCTGCTCGCCTCCGGCCGCGTGCCAAACGTCGAGGAGCTCGACCTCGAGGCCGCAGGCGTCGAGACGACCAGGAGCGGGATCACGGTGGACGAGCACCTGCGCACCTCGGCGGCAGGCATCTGGGCGGCGGGCGACGTGACCGCCGGCCCGCAGTTCACCCCGATCGCCCAGTACCAGGCCCGCGTCGCGGTGGCCGACATGTTCGGCGAGGACGCGCCGGCGGCCGACTACTCCGTGCTGCCGACCTCGATCTTCACCGACCCCGAGCTAGGCAGCGTCGGGCTGACCGAGGAGCAGGCGCGGGAGCAGGGCCACGACGTCGGCGCGACGCGCAACGAGCGCGTCAAACGGTTCCAGTTCGTCGGGGCGGAGCACGGGCTCTTCAAGGTCGTCTTCGACCGCGGCAGCCGGAAGGTGCTCGGCATCCACGTCGTCTCCCGCAGCGCCGGCGAGATCGTGCAGGGCTTCTCGCTCGGATTGCGCTTCGGCGCGACGATCGACGACCTGGCCATGATGCACCACGTCTTCCCGACCTTCGGCGAGGGCGTCAAGGCCGCCGCCGAGCGCGCCGTGCCGAGCATGGCCGACCTGGTCGACTCGGCGTTCCTGGACTAGGCACGCCGGTGCCAGACTGAAGTCAGGCACCGGATCTGGGAGAGAAACAAGAAGGAGGCCGGGGCAGGCTTCCGGCCTCCTTCTTTCGATCCCGGCGCGCCGTGCTGGCGAACGGCGCGGCCGGGAACCGGGCCCCAGGGGGGTGGGGCCAACTGGACGGTCAGCCAGGGGAGATCGGCTGCCGTCCCAACTTGACTGTCACCGTGCGTCGTTGGTCTCCGCGGTACACCTCCAGCCGCGCGTCGTCGCCCGGCTGCTTCTGCCCGATCACGTCGCGGAGCTGGTCGAGCGAGTAGAGCGGCGTGGAGTCGATCTGCGTGATCAGGTCGCCGCCGAGCGGGTACGTCTCGCCGGCGAGCGTCGCGTTGCCTTTCCCCGCGCGCAGGCCGGCCTTGGCGGCCCCGCTGCCGGGCTGGACGCTCGCGACGAGCAGGCCGTGCGTCGCGGGCAGGTGGAAGAGCGTGGCCGCGCTGGCCGTGACCGGCTGCACCGAGATGCCGAGGTACGCGTGCTCCGCGTGCCCGCTCTTGATGATCTGCGCCGCGACCGTCTTGACGGTGTTGATCGGCACCGCGAAGCCGATCCCGACGTTGCCGCTCGCGCCCGAGTCGCCGGCTGCGATCTGGGAGTTGACGCCGATCACGTTGCCGCGCGCGTCGAGCAGCGGGCCGCCCGAGTTGCCCTTGTTCAGGGCGGCGTCGGTCTGGATCACGTGGTCGATCGAGTAGCTGTTCGGGGCGCGGATCACGCGCTGCAGGGCGCTGACGATCCCGGCCGTGACGGTGCGGTCGTAGCCGAAGGGGTTGCCGATCGCGACGACCGAGTCGCCGACGCGGACGGCGTCCGAGTTGCCGAGCGGGAGCGGCGTCAGCGCCCGCGCGTGGGTGTCGACCTGCAGCACCGCAATGTCGGTGGACGGGTCGGCGCCGACGAGCTTCGCCTTCATGCTCTCGTTGTTCGAGAAGCTGACGTCGACCGAGCGCGCGTGTTCGACCACGTGGTAGTTCGTGACGATGTGGCCGGCCTTGTCGATCACGAAGCCCGAGCCGAGCGCCTGCGAGGGCTGCTGCGCCGGGAAGGCGAACCCGAACGGGTCGACGCCCGGAGTCGAGACGACCTGCGTCGCGGTCACCTGGACGACGCCGGGTGCCGCGTGCTTGTAGATCGCGTTCACCGAGAGCGCGCCGGCACCGGCGGCCGGGGACTGGTTCAGCGAGATGGGCGAGGGGAGCGCTGCGGGGACGTCGCGGACCGTCGTGGTCGTGTCGAAGCCGCCCACGAGCGCGGCGCCGCCGAGGGCGAAGGCTCCGCCCAGCACGGCAGCGGCCACCAGCCCGGCTGCGTAGATCACCTGCACGCGTCCTGCCACGGGTCGCGTTATATCCGGGGCGTGTTCAACCCCCGTTATGCGGCGTTAAGCCTCGGTTAAGCCGAGTCCGTAACCGATCGGGGGGGTGCGCCGTTACTCCTCCGACAACAACCGCCGAAGGGGGCTCCACCGTGTCGATTCTCTGGATCATCCTGATCATCGTGCTCGTCCTCCTGCTGCTCGGGTTCTTCTCGCGCGGTCGCTGGTAGGACTTAGCTAACGCACGATTAGGCCGCCCGGCACTTGCCGGGCGGCCGGCCTGAAGCGATCCTGACCGGGTGGATCGCGACGCCCTTCTCGAAGTGCTGGCCCGGGCCGACGGCTCGGCCGCGCTGCCCCGGATGGGCGGCATGGCCCGTGCCGACGGCGTCGTGATCGCGAGCGCCGACCACTGGGCGTTCGCCGCACGCGACGGCAGCGTGCGCGAAGGCTCGATGCCGCAGCCGCCCGAGACGCTGCGGCGCGTGCCGCTCGTGCGCGGGCTGATCAGGCTCGGCTCGGCGCTTGCTCCGCTCTTCCGGGGCGCCGGCGTCGCCGGCCGCGGCGAACGGCTCCTGCTCGTCGCCGCCCTGCTAGCACCGCTCTCGCTGATCGTCCTGCCGCAGTCGGCCTCGCTGCCGCTCGGGATCGGCACGGCCGTCGTCCTGCTCGCCTGGATGCTGCGCGGCCGCACCCTCTTCCTGCACGGCGCCGAGCACCGCGCGATCGCGGCCGCGGAGGAACGCCGCCTGGTCGCGACCTGGAACGCGGAGGCGAGGCCTTCGCGCTTCGCGCCTCGCTGCGGCACGAACTTCGCCGCGCTCGTCGTGCCGGTCTCGGTGCTCTTCGACCGGATCTGGCCCGTCGCGCCGGCGCTTTACACGCCCTTCGCCGTCTCGCTGCTCTCGCTGGCGCTGACGATGGAGCTCTGGCAGCTCGTCCAGACCTCGCGCTCGAGGTTTGCGCACGTGTTTCTCGTCCCCGGCCTTGCGCTGCAGCGACTGACGACGCGCGAGCCCTCGGACGAGGAGACGCAGCTCGCGTTGACCGCAGTTGCGGCAGTGCTGCGGCGCGAACTGGCCTAGGGATAAAGGGTTCGGCGCCTTCGCGCCGATAGAGAACGTGAGATGCCGCCCGTCTACCGCGGTCCCTTCGGCAAGCCGCAGGCCGAGCGCCTGCTCTGGCGTGCCGGCTTCGGCCCCCGCCCCGGCGAGGCCGAGCGCCTGGCGAAGCTCGGGCTCGAAGGCGCGGTGCAGGCCCTCATGCGCCCCGGCCGCGACCGGCTGAAGGGCCCACGAGCGCACGACGACCGCGGGCGCAAGCTCTCGCCCTACGATCGCTGGGGCCACGACCAGCTCTGGTGGCTCGACCGGATGGTCCGCACGACCAAGCCGCTGCACGAGCGCATGACGCTCGTTTGGCACGACTGGTTCGCCACCTCGCGAGACGGCGTCGGCCCGGCGAAGCTGATGCTGCGCCAGAACCAGCTCTTCCGCCGGCTCGGCCTGGGCTCGTTCCCGGGCCTCTTGATCGAGGTCACGCGCGACCCCGCAATGCTGCTCTGGCTCTCCGGCGTGGACAACGAAAAGGGCTCGCCGAACGAGAACTACGCGCGCGAGCTGATGGAGCTGTTCACGCTCGGCGCCGACCGCGGCGCGTACACCGAGCACGACGTGCGCGAACAGGCCCGGGCGCTGACCGGCTTCCGCTACACGTGGAGCAACAAGCTCGGCCCGGTTCGATTCCGGTTCGACCCGAAGCGTCACGACACCGGCTCGAAGCACATCTTCGGCAAGCGCGGCCACTTCGACTGGCGCGACTCGTGCCGCCTCTGCGTCCACCACCGGAAGCACCCGTCGTTCTTCGTGACCAAGCTCTGGGGCTACTTCGTGCCGGTGCCTCCGAGCGCTGGCACACGGCGCTCGCTCGAGCGGCTCTACGTTCGCAGCGGGTATGAGATCGGCCCGGTCGTCGGCGCGATCCTGCGCCACCCCGCGCTCTTCACCGGGCCGCGCATGGTCAAGTCGCCGGCGCTCTACCTCGCCGGCCTGCTGCGCGGGCTCGGCCGCGGGATCGACACCGAGGCCTGGACGTGGCTGCTGCAGCTCGCCGGCCAGCAGCTCTTCTACCCGCCGAACGTCGGCGGCTGGGACGACTCGCGCTGGCTCGACACGGCCACCTTCCGCGCGCGCTGGGAGATCGCGGGCTACGCGATCCGGCCCAAGGTGCTGAAGGAATCGGCCAAGAACGTGCCCGGCAAGGCCGACAAGCTGGTCGACCGCGCCCGGGCCGTGCTCGGGGAGCCGACGCTGACCGGGCAGACCGAGGCGGCGCTGGCGAGCTTCGCCAGGCACGCGCTCCGCGACGCCGACTCCCACTGGAAGAAGCAGCAGTACCCGCCGCTGATCGAGAACGCCCTGCGGCAGCTGCTCGCCACCGCCCCCGACCTGCAGACCTGCTGATGAGCCGCTCCTGCCACCACTGCGACGAGTTCACCCGCGTCTCCTTGCTCCGGCGCGGCGCCGCCGAGGCCGGCCGCGGGCTGCCCGCGATCGAGCCCGGGATGCCGGCGCCTGCGGGCACGGGGCTTGACCGGCGCAGCTTCGTCTCGGGCGCGCTCGGCCTCGCGCTCTCGGTCTACGGGCTCGGCAAGCTGCGGCTGTTCGAGGACGGGATCGCGCAGGCGGCCTCGGGCCCCGCGCAGCCGGTGCTCGTCTCCGTCTTCCTGCCCGGTGGGGCCGACTCGCTGTCGGTGCTCTACCCGGCGCTCGACCCGAACTACAAGAAGCTGCGTCCCACGCTGGCGCTGCCCGAGTCGGCCGGCCCGGTCTTCGCCGAGGACACCCGCCTGCACTGGCACCCGAAGCTGCAGCCGCTCGCGACGCTGCACGGCGAGGGCAAGGTCTCGGTCATGCCGGCGATCGGCTACACGCACCCCGACCAGTCGCACTTCACCTCGCGCCACTTCTGGGAAGTCGGCGCCACCGACGCGCGCCTGGCGAGCGGTTGGCTGGGCCGCTACCTCGACCACCACGGCGTAAGCGACAACCCGCTGCAGGGCCTCTCGCTCGACTACCAGCTCCAGCCCGCGCTGGCCTCGACCAAGGTGCCGGTCGCCTCGCTGGCTGCGCCCGACCAGTACACCTTCTGGGCGCCGGGCGTGTGGGGCGAGGTCGAGGACCGGATGCTCGCGACGCTCGGCAGCCTCGGCGCGCACCGTCGCGACCCGTTCCTGAACCAGGCCGCGAAGGCGATCAAGCAGTCCGACCGCCTGCGCCGGCAGCTCGAGCCCTTCGCCAAGAGCGCCGACAACGGCTTCGGCAGCCCCGTCCAGTACCCCGATGACGACAGCGGCTTCCCGCGCCAGCTCGCCGGGCTCGCCGCGATGCTGGACGCGAGGCTGCCGCTGCACTGCGTCGCGCTGACCGCGCCCGGCGAGTACGACACGCATTCCGACCAGCCGCAGGCGCTCGCCGGCGGGCTCGACCTCACGGCCCGCACGCTGCTCGCCTTCCAGCGCGACCTCGAGGCCCGCGGCCTCGCCGACCGCGTGCTGACGCTCGTCTGGTCGGAGTTCGGCCGCCGCGGCGAGGAGAACGGCAGCGACGGCACCGACCACGGCGCGGCGGGCACGGCCTTCCTGATCGGCTCTCGCGCGAGCGGGCAGATGGTCGGCGAGTTCCCCGGACTCGCGAACGGCCTCGACGGCGACGGCAACCTGAAGCCGACCTCGGACTTCCGCGGCGTCTACTGCTCGCTGCTCGAGCAGTGGCTCGGCGCGGACCCCTCGGCGGTGATTCCGGGCGCGAAGGCATTCGCGCGGCCGGCGCTCGTCAAGTGAAGACGCTCGGAATCGTCGCGATGGCGTTCGCGCTCGGCTGGCACCCGACGCCGGCGCGGCTCGGGGTCAGCGCGCAGGAGTTCCACCTGACGCTCTCGCGGCCGTCGGTGAAGGCGGGCGTGCTCGAGATCGAGCTGCAGAACGACGGCGAGGACCCGCACGACCTGCGGGTGCGCCGCGTCGGCGGCACGCACACCTTCTCGATTCCGCTGACGCGGCCCGGCAAGCGCCGCACGCTGGCGCTCCACGTGCGCCGCGGCCGGTACCGGTTCTGGTGCTCGATCGCCGACCATCGCGCGCTCGGCATGCAGACGGTCCTGCGCGTGCGCTGAGAGACTGGGCGCATGCATGAGCGCCTGACCGTCGCCTGCGCGCAGGTCGAGCCCGTGATCTTCGACCGGGACGCCACGATCGAGAAGCTCGGCCGCACCGCCGCCGACGCCGCGAGCAAAGGCGCGCGCATGGTCGTCTTCCCGGAGGCGGTGATCCCCGCCTACCCGTCCTCGACCTGGGCGAAGGCGCTCGCCGGCTGGGCCGAGGAGGGGCGCCAAAGAGGCCTTCGCGCTGCTGGCACGAGAGGCGGTCGAGGTGCCCGGCCCCGCAGAACGGCGACTCGGCGAACTCGCGCGCGAGCACGAGGTCTGGCTCGTGACCGGCGTGACCGAGCGCGACCCCGCCCACCCGGGCACGCTCTACAACACGCTCCTCTTCCACTCGCCGGACGGCGAGCTCGCGCTCAAGCACCGCAAGCTCGTGCCGACCAACCACGAGCGGCTGGTCTGGGGCCCGGGCGACGGCGACGGGCTCGAGGCGGTCGAGACGCCCTACGGCCGGCTCGGCGGGCTCGTCTGCTGGGAGAACTACATGCCGCTTGCTCGCTTCGCGCTGTACGAGTCCGGGATCGAGCTGTACGTCGCCTCGACGGCCGACGACAGCGAGGAGTGGCAGTCGACTCTCGTCCACCTCGCCCGCGAGTCGCGCTGCTTCGTGATCGCGCCCTCGCACTTCCAGCGCGCGGCCAGCTACCCGGACGACTTCCCGCTCGCGCGCCTGCTCGAGGGCGTCGACGTGATCGGCCGCGGCGGCTCCGCGATCCTCGCCCCAGACGGCTCGTACCTGGCCGGCCCGCTCTGGGACGAGGAGGGCGTGCTCTACGCCGAGCTCGAGCCGGCTCGGCTGGATGCGGAACGGCAGCGCTTCGACCCGACCGGGCACTACCACCGCCCGGACGTGCTCGGTTTGACGCGCCACCCGTCACGGTAGACCGAAGCAAAGCGACCCGAAAGGAGCGCCGTGGCCGAGCTCGTTGCCGATTTCACGCTGAAGCGCCTCCGCGAGTGGGGCGTCCACCGCATCTACGGGTACCCGGGAGACGGGATCAACGCCTTCCTCGGCGCCTTCGACCGCGCCGGCGGCGACCCGGAGCTGATCCAGGTCCGGCACGAGGAGATGGCGGCGTTCATGGCGTGCGGCCACGCGAAGTTCACGGGCGAGGTCGGCGTCTGCATCGCCACCTCCGGCCCCGGGGCGATCCACCTTTTGAACGGCCTCTACGACGCGAAGCTCGACCACGCGCCGGTGGTCGCGATCGTCGGCCAGCAGGCGATGGCCTCGCTTGGCGGCAGCTACCAGCAGGAGGTCGACCTCGTCACCCTCTTCAAGGACGTCGCGCACGAGTTCGTCCACATGGCGACCGACCCGGCGCAGATGCGCCACCTGGTCGACCGCGCGATCCGCATCGCGCTCGACCAGCGCACGGTTACCTGCATCATCGTCCCGAACGACCTCGCCTCCGAGAAAGCGGTCGAGGCGCCGCCGCGCAAGCACGGCACGATCCATTCGGGCATCGGTTACTCGCGGCCGAAGGTCGTCCCGGAAGAGGGCGACCTCGAGCACGCGGCCGCCGTCCTGAACGAGAGCGAGAAGGTGGCGATGCTGGTCGGCCAGGGCGCGCTGCGCGCGGCCGACGAGGTCGTCCAGACGGCCGAGCTGCTCGGCGCGGGCGTGGCCAAGGCGCTGCTCGGCAAGGCGGTCGTGCCCGACGACCTGCCGTTCGTGACCGGCTCGATCGGCCTGCTCGGGACGAAGCCGAGCTGGGACCTGATGATGGGCTGCGACGCCCTGCTGATGGTCGGTTCGAGCTTCCCCTACTCGGAGTTCCTGCCCGCCGAAGGCAAGGCGCGCGGCGTGCAGATCGACCTGGACGGCCGCATGGTCTCGATCCGCTACCCGATGGAGGTCAACCTCGTCGGCGACGCCAAGCAGACGCTGCAGGCGCTGCTGCCCAAGCTGAAGCGCAAGGAGGACCGCTCCTGGCGGGAGCAGATCGAGGGGGAGGTGCTCGACTGGTGGGAGCTGATCGAGCGGCGCGCGCAGCTCGACGCCGATCCGGTCAACCCGCAGCTCGTCTTCTCGGAGCTCTCCAAGCGGCTGCCCGAGGGGGCGATCCTGACCGCCGACTCGGGCTCCGCCGCCAACTGGTACGCGCGGAACATCAAGCTGCGCAAGGGGATGCTGGGCTCGCTCTCGGGCACGCTCGCCACGATGGGGCCCGGAGTGCCCTACGCGATCGGCGCGAAGTTCGCGCACCAGCAGCGCCCGGTGTTCGCCCTGATCGGCGACGGCGCGTTCCAGATGAACGGCATGAACGAGCTGATCACGGTCGCCAAGTACTGGGAGCGCTGGAGCGACCCGCGCTTCGTGGTGCTCGTGCTGCACAACAACGACCTCAACCAGGTGACATGGGAGCAGCGCGCGATGGAAGGCGACCCGAAGTACGAGGCCTCGCAGGTGCTGCCCGACTTCCCGTACGCGCGCTACGCCGAGCTGCTCGGCTTTGTGGGGATCCGCGTCGACGACCCGGATGCGGTCGGCCCCGCCTGGGACGAGGCGCTCGCGGCCGACCGGCCGGTGCTCCTCGAGGCGGTCACCGACCCGGAGGTGCCGCCGCTGCCGCCGCACATCACGCTGGAGGAGGCGCGCAACTTCATGCGCGCGGTGCGGCACGACCCGGATCGCGGCGCCGTGATCAAGGAGTCGTTCAGGCAGAAGATCGAAGAGCTGATCCCGGGACGGTGAGCACCACTCAGACGCGCCCCGGTGTGCAGGCGCCGGTCGAGAGCCTCGCGGTCTCGGCGTTCACCGTGCCGACCGACGAGCCGGAGTCGGACGGCACGGCCGAGTGGGACTCGACCACGATCGTCGTCGTCGAGGCACGGGCGGGGGACGAGGCGGGCCTGGGCTACACGTACGCGCCGGCCGCCGCCGGGAAGCTCGTCGACGAGCAGCTTGTAGAGCTCGTTCGCGGCAGTGATGCGATGGCGACCGGCGACGCCTGGGAGTCGATGGCAGTCGGCCTGCGCAACGCCGGCCGGCCGGGGATCGGCTTCTGCGCGCTCTCGGCGGTCGACCTCGCGCTCTGGGACCTGAAGGCGCGCCTGCTCGGGCTGCCGCTGGTCGACCTGCTCGGCCCGGCCCGGGAGGAGGCGCCCGTCTACGGCAGCGGCGGCTTCACCTCCTACTCGCGCGAGCGGATCCGCGAACAGCTCGGCGGCTGGGTCGAGCAGGGCATCCCGCGCGTGAAGATGAAGGTCTCGCGCGAGCCCGAGCGTGACCCGGAGCGGCTCGACGCGGCCCGGGCGGCGATCGGCGACGAGGCCGAGCTCTACGTCGACTCGAACGGCGCGCTCACGCGCAAAGAGGCAGTGCGCTGGGCCGAGCGCTTCGGGCGCGAGTGGGGAGTCACCTGGCACGAGGAGCCCGTCAGCTCGGCGGACTTCGAGGGGCTGCGCCTGGTGCGCGACCATGCACCGCTCGACGTCGCGGCTGGGGAGTACGCCTACGTGCCCGCCGACTTCCGCAACCTGCTCGGCTGCGTCGACTGCCTGCAGGCCGACGTCACCCGCTGCGGCGGGATCACCGGCTTCCTGCGCGCCGGTGCGCTTGCGACGGCCTTCGGGCTCGACCTCTCCGCGCACTGCGCGCCGAGCGCGAGCGTCGCGGCCTGCTGCGCGGTGCCGGCCTTCCGGCACCTGGAGTGGTTCCACGACCACGTCCGCCTCGAGCCGCTGCTGTTCGACGGCGTGCTCGAGCCCGTGGACGGCTCGCTGAGGCCGGACCGCTCGCGTCCGGGCAACGGGCTCGAGCTGAAGCGGGCTGACGCGCAGAGGTACGCCGCGTGATCGACGTCCCCTCGCAGGACCCGCGCTTCCACCTGCCGCCGGTCGGGCGCGAGCCGGTGGACGTGCGCGCGCTCGAGCACGACCTGGCGGACGCGGTCGATGGCGAGGTGCGCTTCACGGCCGGCGACCGGGCGCTCTACTCGGCCACGGGCGCCAACTACCGCCAGCTGCCGATCGGGGTCGTGATCCCGCGCACGGTGGACGACGTGATCGAGACGGTGCGCCTCTGCCGCGAGCACGGCGCGCCGCTGCTCTCGCGCGGCGGCGGCACGGGCCTCGCGGGGCAGACGACCAACGTCGCGGTCGTGATCGACTTCTCGAAGTACCTGAACCGCGCGCTGGAGATCGACCCCGAGCGCAGGCTCGCGCGCGTCCAGCCCGGGCTGATCCTCGACCATCTGCGCGACCAGGCCGAGTCGGAGCACCAGCTCACCTTCGGGCCCGATCCCTCGACGCACGAGTACTGCACGCTCGGCGGGATGATCGCGTCGAACTCCTGCGGCGTGCGCTCGATCATGGCCCAGTTCTACGGTCCGGGCCCGCGGACGTCCGACAACGTGCACGAGCTCGAGGTGCTGCTCTACGACGGCCGGCGTTTGCGCGCCCGCGAGGGCACGTCCGGCGATCCCGCGATCGACCGCCGCCTCGTCGAGCTGCGCGACCGCTACGCCGACCTGATCCGCGAGCGCTACCCGCAGATCCCGCGCCGCGTCTCGGGCTACAACCTCGACGATCTCCTGCCCGAGAAGGGCTTCCACGTCGCCCGCGCGCTGGCCGGGACCGAGAGCACGTGCGTCACCTACCTCGAGGCGACCGTCCATCTGCTGCACAGCCCGCCGCACCGCTCGCTGCTCGTGCTCGGCTACGAGGACGCGCCCACCGCCGGCGACGCCGTGCCGAAGGTGCTTGCCCACCGGCCGCTCGGGTTGGAGGGGATCGACCAGCAGCTGATCGAGGACATGACCCAGCTCGGCAAGCACGTGCACGATCTCTCGCGGCTCCCGGACGGGCACGGCTTCCTGCTCGTCGAGTTCGGCGGCGAGAGCAAGGAGGAGGCCGACGAGTACGCCCGCAAGCTGATGGGCGAGCTGCGCGTCGGCAAGGAGGGCCTGCGCGGGATGAAGCTGTACGACAGCCCCGAGCAGGAGCAGCACGTCTGGAAGGTGCGCGAGGCCGGGCTCGGCGCGACGGCCTTCCTGCCGGGCAAGGAGGACACCTACGAAGGCTGGGAGGACACGGCCGTCCCGCCCGAGCGCGTGGGCGACTACCTGCGCGACCTGGGCAAGCTCGCGGCCAAGTACGGCTACGAGAGCGCGATGTACGGCCACTACGGCAACGGCTGCATCCATGCGCGCTGGAACTTCGACCTCTCGAGCAAGCCGGGCCTCGCCAAGTACCGCGCCTTCGTCGAGGAGGGCGCCGACCTCGTCGTCTCCTACGGCGGCTCGATCTCGGGCGAGCACGGCGACGGCCAGTCCCGCGGCGAGCTGCTCCCGAAGATGTTCGGGCCCGAGCTGGTCGAGGCGTTCCGGGAGTTCAAGTCGATCTGGGACCCGGACTGGAAGCTGAACCCGGGCAAGGTCGTCGACCCCTACCCGCTCGACTCGAACATCCGCCTCGGGCCGGAGACGTTCAATCCGCCCCAGGTCGACTCGCACTTCGCCTTCCTCAAGGACAAGGGCTCGTTCGCGCATGCGACCACGCGCTGTGTCGGCGTCGGCAAGTGCCGGCACACCGACGGCGGCGTGATGTGCCCGAGCTTCATGGTCACGCGCGAGGAGATGCACTCGACCCGCGGCCGCGCCCACCTGCTCTGGGAGATGCTGAACGGCGAGGAGCTGACGATGTGGCACGACGACGCGGTCGACGAGGCGCTCGACCTCTGCCTCTCGTGCAAGGGCTGCACCAACGACTGCCCGGTCAGCGTCGATATGCCGACCCTGAAGGCGGAGTACCTCTCGCACCGCTACAAGGGACGGCTGCGACCGCGCGCGGCCTATGCCTTCGGCCTGATCGACCAGGCGGCGCGACTGGCCTCGAAGGTGCCCGGGCTCGCCAACGCCGCGACCAGCACGCGGCTGTTCAAGCTCGCCGCCGGGATCCACCCCGAGCGGCACGTGCCCGAGTTCGCGCCGGTGACGCTGAAGGGCTGGCACGCACGGCGGCCGCTCCGCAACGGCGGCGGCCGGCGCGTGCTGCTCTGGGCGGACACCTTCACCAACTACCTCGAGCCGGAGGTCGGGATCGCCGCCGTCGAGGCGCTCGAAGAGGCCGGCTTCCACGTCGTCATCCCGCAGGGCCATCTCTGCTGCGGCCGGCCGCTCTACGACTACGGGATGCTCGACCTCGCCGAGGCCTACCTGCGCAACGTTCTCTCGACGCTTGCGGAGGAGATCAGGGCGGGCACGCCGGTCGTCGGGATCGAGCCGAGCTGCGTGGCCGTCTTCAAGGACGAGCTGCTGAAGCTCTGGCCGGCGGACCAGGACGCGAAACGGCTGGCGAAGCAGACGCACCACTTCTGCGACTTCCTGACGAGCTGTGCCGACGGCTGGGAGCCGCCGCGGCTCCACCGCCGCGCGCTCCTGCACGGCCACTGCCACCAGCAGGCGACCGGCGGCACCGGCCCGGACCAGCAGTTGCTCGAAAAGATGGGGGTCGAGGTCGAGGTGCTCGACGCCGGCTGCTGCGGGATGGCCGGCGGCTGGGGCTACGAGAGCGGCCACTACGACGTCTCGGTCGCCTGCGGCGAGCGGGTCCTGCTGCCGAAGGTGCGGACGGCGGCGCCGGACACACTGCTCGTCGCGGACGGCTTCTCGTGCCGCTCGCAGATCGAGCAGGCCTCGAACACCGAGCGGCGCGCGCTCCACGCCGCCCAGGTGTTGGCGCTCGCGCGCGAGCACGGCCCGGCCGGCCCGCCAGGACCCCACCCCGAGCGGGCCGCATCGCCGCGTCCCCCACACCACACCCGGGCCAAGACGGCGTTGGCAGCTGCCGGGCTCGCAGCACTCGCCGGCGCGGCCTTCGCCAGCCGTAGATCGTAATACGAAGCGTTTAGGCTGTCGAGTGCCGGCAAGAAAGGAGTTCGAATGAAGCTCGGCGAGGCGTTTGCGCGCTGGCCGGTCGTCCGACAGCTCCGGGAGGGCGACCCGCTCGGCCTGGGCAAGGCCGCCCAGTCCGAGCGCTCGCGCACGCTGCGGCCGCGGCTCGAGCGCGCCGACCATGTTGCGCAGTCGATCTGCCCGTACTGCGCGGTCGGCTGCGGCCAGCTCGTCTACGTCGAGCAGGGCGAGGTCAGCCACATCGAGGGCGACCCGGCGAGCCCGATCTCACGCGGCCGCCTCTGCCCCAAGGGCCAGGCCTCGAAGTCCTACGTCCAGGGCCCCTACCGCGAGTACACGGTCAAGTACCGCCGCCCGTACGGCACGAGCTGGGAGGAGCTCCGGCTGGACAAGGCGATGGAGATGATCGCCGACCGGATCGTCGAGACCCGCGCGGCGCACTGGGACGCGGAGAACAACCGCACCCTGGCGATCGGCAACCTCGGCGGCGCGACGCTCGACAACGAGGAGAACTACCTGATCAAGAAGCTGTGCGTCGGCCTCGGGATCGTCCAGGTCGAGAACCAGGCCCGCATATGACACAGCTCCACGGTCCCCGGTCTGGGGACCTCGTTCGGACGAGGCGGCGCCACCACCTTCCAGCAGGATCTCCAGCACTCCGACTGCATCGTGATCATGGGCTCGAACACGGCCGAGAACCACCCGGTCGGGTTCCAGTGGGTGATCGAGGCCCGGGAGCGCGGTGCGCACGTGATCCATGTCGACCCGCGCTTCACACGCACGAGCGCGATGGCGACCAAGTGGGTCGGGATCCGCGCCGGCAGCGACATCGCGTTCCTCGGCGGGATCGTCAACTACATCCTCGAGCGCGAGCTCTGGTTCGACGAGTACGTCAAGCACTTCACCAACGCGCCGGTGATCATCGACGAGGGCTTCGCCGACACGGAGGACCTCGACGGCTTCTTCTCGGGCTGGGATCCCGAACAGGGCACGTACGACCAGACCACGTGGCAGTACGCGGGCATGGAGGTGCACGGCTCCGCCGGGCAGCGTGAGACGAAGACGAAGGGCGAGCAAGCCGGCCACGGCGGGCACGGCGGCGGCCTTCAGCACGGCGAGCCGCCCGAGGAGGACCCGGAGCTCCAGCATCCCCGCTGCGTCTTCCAGCTGCTGAAGCGCCACTACCGCCGCTACACGCCCGAGCTCGTGGCCGAGACCTGCGGCTGCAGCGTCGAGGACTTCCTCCAGGTCGCCAAGGCGCTGACGGAGAGCTCCGGTCGCGAAAGGACCAGTGCCTTCTGCTACGCGGTCGGCTGGACGCAGCACACGGTGGGCGTCCAGATCATCCGCACGGCGGCGATCATCCAGCAGCTGCTGGGCAACATGGGCCGACCGGGCGGCGGGATCATGGCGCTCCGCGGCCACGCCTCGATCCAGGGCTCGACCGACATCCCGACGCTCTTCAACACGCTGCCCGGCTACCTGCCGATGCCGCACGCCGACTTCGAGGGCGACCTGCAGGAGTTCGTCGACGCGAACACCTCGCCGACCGGCTGGTGGGGCCACTTCGACGCCTACTGGATCAGCCTGATGAAGGCCTACTTCGGCGAGCACGCGACGGCCGCGAACGAGTGGCTCTTCTCCAAGCTACCGCGCATCGACGAGGACAACGGCGTCTACCGGACGACGCTCGACATGGTCGACGGCAAGGTCAAGGGCTACCTGCTCGTCGGCGAGAACCCCGCCGTCGGCAACGCCCACTCGAGCCTCCACCGGCGCGCGCTGGCGAAGCTCGACTGGCTCGTCGTGCGCGACCTGGTCGAGGTCGAGTCGGCGTCCTTCTGGTACGACAGCCCGGAGATCGAGTCGGGCGAGCTGGTGATGGACCAGATCCCGACCGAGATCTTCCTGCTGCCGGCGGCCGCGCACACCGAGAAGGACGGCTCCTTCACGAACACCCAGCGCCTGCTGCAGTGGCATCATCAGGCGCTCGAGCCGAAGGGCGACTGCCGCTCCGACCTCTGGTTCTACTTCCACCTCGGGCGGCTGCTGAAGGAGCGGCTGGACGACTCGCAGGAGCCGCGCGACGAGCTGCTCCAGGCGCTGCAGTGGGACTACCCGACCCACACGCGGCTCGAAGAGCCGGACGCCGCGTCCGTGCTCCAGGAGATCAGCGGCCGCGACCTCTCCAGCGGCGAGCTGATCGACGCCTACCCGAAGCTGAAGGCCGACGGCACCACCTCCTGCGGCTGCTGGATCTACTGCGGCGTCTTCGCCGGCGGCGAGAACCAGGCCGCGCGCAGGAAGCCGCACTGGGAGCAGAGCTACGTCGCGCCGGAGTGGGCGTGGGCGTGGCCGGCGAACCGGCGCCTGATCTACAACCGCGCCTCGGCCGACCCGGACGGCAAGCCATGGTCGGAGCGCAAGAAGTACGTCTGGTGGGACGCCGAGGAGCAGAAGTGGACGGGCCTCGACGTCCCCGACTTCCAGGAGGACAAGCCGCCGGACTACGTGCCGCCCGACGGCGCCAAGGCCGAGGACGCCATCAAAGGCGACCACCCCTTCATCATGCAGGCCGACGGGCGCGCGTGGCTGTTCGTCCCCCAGGGGCTCGAGGACGGCCCGTTGCCCACCCACTTCGAGCCGCAGGAGTCGCCGTTCGACAACGCGCTCTACCGGCAGCGCGCGAACCCGCGCCGCCAGGTCTTCGACCGGCCGGACAACCCGTACAGCGCGGTCGGCTCGGAGGACTACCCGTACGTGGCGACCACCTACCGGCTGACCGAGCATCACACCGCCGGCGGGATGTCACGCACGGTGCCCTACCTGTCGGAGCTGCAGCCGGCGATGTTCTGCGAGGTCAGCCCGGAGCTCGCAGCCGAGGCCGGCCTCGTGAACGGCGGCTGGGCAACGATCTACAGCCCTCGCGCCACGATCGAGGCACGCGTCCTGGTGACCGACCGGATCCGGCCGCTCGAGGTGCAGGGCCGCACCACGCACCTGGTCGGGCTCCCCTACCACTGGGGCACGCGCGGCCTGACGACGGGAGACGCTGCGAACGATCTCGGCTCGATCGTGCTCGACCCGAACGTGCACATCCAGGAAAAGCCTCTCTCGGTCGGGATCAAACCAGGGAGGCGGCCGCGCGGTGCTCGATAGCTACGGAGCCGAGGCGCAGGAACGGGTCGGCTTCTTCACCGACACCTCGGTCTGCATCGGCTGCAAGGCCTGCGAGGTCGCCTGCAAGGAGTGGAACCTCGTGCCCGAGGACGGCCTCGTCTGGACCGGCGAGTCGTACGACAACACCTCGGAGCTCGGCGCGAACACCTGGCGGCACGTCGCCTTCATCGAGCAGAACCAGCCGGCGCGCGGCGAGGGTGACGTAGACGCGCTGCGCTGGCTGATGAGCTCCGACGTCTGCAAGCACTGCACGCACGCGGCCTGCCTCGACGTCTGCCCGACCGGCGCGCTCTTCCGCACCGAGTTCGGCACGGTCGTCGTCCAGGAGGACGTCTGCAACGGCTGCGGCTACTGCGTGCCCGCCTGTCCGTTCGGCGTGATCGACAAGCGGCACCTGCCGCGGCACGACCCGCCGGCGATCCCGCTCTTGACCAAGGAGGAGGACGGCCGCGTCTGGAAGTGCACGCTCTGCTACGACCGGCTGAAGGGCGGCCACGAGCCGGCGTGCGCGAAGGCCTGCCCGACGGACTCGATCCAGTTCGGCCGGCTCGACGAGCTGCGCGAGCGCGCCTCGCAGCGGCTGGACAAGCTCCAGGCCGAGGACTGGAACGGAGCGCGGCTCTACGGCCACGACCCGGACGACGGCGTCGGAGGCTTCGGCGCGTTCTTCCTGCTGCTCGACGAGCCGGAGGTCTACGGGCTGCCGCCCGACCCGGTGGTGACCACACGCGACCTGCCCGAGATGTGGCGGACGGCCGCCCTGGCCGCGGGCGCGGTCGTGCTCGGCGTCGTCGCCGGCTTCCTCGGAGGCTCGCGGTGAGCTCGTACTACGGACGGCCGGTGCTGAAGGAGCCGGTCTGGACGCCAGAGATCCCGGCGTACTTCTTCACCGGCGGGCTCGCGGGAGCGTCCTCGATCCTGAGCCTCGTCGCGCGGATCGGCGGGAACGAGACGCTGGCGAAGCGCGCGCTCTACATCGGCGCGGTGGCCGACCTCGTCAGCCCGCCCCTGCTGATCGCCGACCTCGGCCGGCCGGAGCGGTTCCTGAACATGTTCCGCGTCTTCAAGGTCACCTCGCCGATGAGCGTCGGCAGCTGGGTCCTGCTCGTCTCGGGCGGCGCGACCTCGACGGCGGCGCTGCTCGAGTGGGCCGGCCGGCTGAAGCCGGTCAAGTACGCCGCCGAGCTCGTCTCCTCGCTGGCGGGCGGGCCGCTGTCCGTTTACACGGCGACGCTCGTCTCGAACACGGCGATCCCGGTCTGGCACGAGGCGCGGCGGGAGCTGCCGTTCCTGTTCGGCTCGAGCGCGGTCGCCTCGGCCGGCGCGGCGGCTGCGATCGCGGTGCCGCCCGCGGAGGCCGGCCCCGCGCGACGGCTGGCCGTCGGCGGCGCGCTGGTCGAGAACGTGGTCTTCCAGCTGATGGAGAAGCGGCTCGGAATGGCCGGCGAGCCCTACTCGACCGGCGGGGCCGGCAGGTACAAGAGACTCGCGAAGGCCTGCACGCTCGGCGGCGCGGCGCTGCTCGCCGGGCCGCGTCGCCGCAGCCGCCTGGCCGCCGCCGCGGGCGGCGTGCTCGTGCTGGCGGGCGAGGTCGCGGTGCGCTGGTCGGTGTTCAAGGCCGGCTTCCAGTCGGCGCGCGACCCGAAGTACACCGTCGAGCCGCAGCGGGCTAGAGCAGACGCGGCTCGAGCGGCTCCTCGCCCTCCGGCGTGACCCGGTAGGCGCGCGAGCCCGCGCGCGAGCTGACAGCCTCGGCGAGCTCCGGGCCGTCGAAGCGCAGCGCGACACAGTCGTCGGCCGCGAGCCCGGGCGGAAAGCCTTCGCGGACGAGCCGCGTGTAGACCGGCCGCCGCTCGCCCTCGCCGTCGTAGTGCGGGCAGGCGCTCCCGGGGAGGAAGCCGAGCCCGTCGCGCATCCCCTCGAGCTGCGGGCCGAACGAGTCGGTCACGCCGGCCTCGAACCAGCAGATCATCCCGGCGCTCCAGCCGGCGAGGACGACGCCCGCCTGCCACGCCTCGCGCAGGATCGAGTCGAAGCCGTGGACGCGCCAGATCGCGAGCGCGTTCGCGGTGTTCCCGCCGGAGACGTAGATCGCGTCCTGCGCGAGTGCGAGCTCCCGCAGGTCGCTCGGCGGCCACGGGAAGAACGGCAGGTGCGAGACGACCGCGCGGTCGTGCAGCTGGGTGACGAGATTCAGGGTCGGCTCGGCGTCGTCGGCGACGGCGGTCGGCACGACCAGCACGCGGGGCCGCCCCGCGCCGGTCAGCTCGAGCCAGTAGTCCTCGAGCGGGCGCCGCTCCTCGTCCTCCCACGAGATCCCGCCCATCGCGACGATCGTGCCGGCCATGTGCCAACGGTATCGTCGGCGGCATGCCGGATCCGTCTCGACTCGCGCTGTTCGTCGGCGCTGCGCTGCTGCTGCTCGTCGTCCCCGGGCCGTCGGTGCTCTACATCGTCACGCAGAGCGTCTCGCACGGCCGCCGCGCCGGGGTCGTCTCCGTGGCCGGGATCACGACGGGAACGCTCGTCCACATCGCGGCGGCGACGGTGGGGCTCTCGGCCCTGCTCGCGTCGTCGGCGCTCGCCTTCGACGTGGTCAAGTACCTCGGCGCCGCCTACCTGATCGCGGTCGGCATCCGCCGCCTGGCCGGCTGGGAGCGCGCGAGCGGCCCGCAGGCGCGCGACACGCGCGACCTCGCCCGGCTCTACCGCCAGGGGATCGTCGTCAACAAGCTCAACCCGAAGACGGCGCTCTTCTTCCTTGCCTTCCTGCCGCAGTTCGTCGACCCGGGCCGCGGCACGCCCTGGGTGCAGATCCTCGCGCTCGGCCTGCTCTTCGCCGCGCTCGGCTTCTGCAGCGACGGCGCGTGGGCGCTCGTGGCCGGGACGCTCGGCGAGCGTCTCCGCCGCAGCCGCCGCTTTCCGGCGATGCAGCGCTACGTCTCCGGCTCGGTCTTCGTCGGCCTCGGCGCCGTTGCGGCACTCACCGCGCCGGTCAAGCAGAACTAGGAGGGCTCAACCGCCCGTAGCCAGCAGCGAACCGTCGAGCACCAGCTCGAGGTGGCGGCGCTGAACCTCCAGCCCCCACTCCGCGAGCTCGGCCAGCCGCTCGTCGGGAGCGGCAAGCGAGCAGAGCGCCGTCCAGGTCGCGACTTCCCCCGCCTCGCCCATCGCCAGGAACGCCCAAGCGGCGATCGGCCCGGTGCCAGCCTTGAACCACGCATTCGCGAGGTCGGCGGCCTTGGCGGCGATCGTGTTCGCGTGAGCAAGCTGCTCCTCGCTCTCCGCTTCCAGGCAGCGCGCACGCACCTCGCGCGCGTCGAGCCGCAGCTCGTCCAGCCGTCGGAGCAATTCCCGGTCGGCGACCCGCTCCGCCACCCGCTCGACCGTCTCCGACGCGGCTATCGCGAGCCCGTGCGCCTCGGCGAGGGTCTCCTGCAGGACGGTCAGCATCAGGCGCGGCTCCGGGCGAGCCGCTCGGCGCGCTTGCGCTCGTGCTCGACGCGCTCGCCCCGTTGCAGCTCGACGCAGACGCGGTAGGCGAGCAGCGCCGCGAGCACCGGGCCCACGAACACGAGCACGCGGTACGCCCAGACCTGCGGGACGTACGGCAGCCCGAAGAAGACGTCCGCACGGTCGGCGCTGCCGGCCAGGAAGACGAGGAAGACCTCCGTCAGCACGGCCAGCCCGATCGCGGTCCGCAGCGGGGCGTCGCGCGGGCGGTCGAGCAGGTTGTGGAAGCCGTAGTCATGCGTGACGAAGCGCCGCTCGAGGAACGGCCAGAGGTAGAGGAACGCGAAGAAGGCGAGCGGCAGTGCCGCGCCGCCCCAGAACGGGTTCGGCACCAGCGTGTAGCTCCCGATCGTGACGTCGAAGCCCGGCACGATGCGCAGTGCCCCGATCAGCCAGCCGAGATACCAGTCGGGCTGCGCGCCGTTGGTCGCGGAGTAGGTGTGGTACGGGCCCCAGAGCCAGATCGGGTTGATCTGCACCAGGCCGCCGAGCAGGAAGAGCACTGCGGCGGTCGCCATGAAGAGCCCGAGCGAGCGCGGGGCCTGCCCGGGGAACGTCGGCACGCCGACCAGCTTCCGCTCTGTGGCGCGCGGGTCGCTGCGGAACTGCGTGTGGTGCTTGAGCGCCACGAGGGCGAGGTGCACGGCGAGCAGCGTCGCCAGCAGCAGCGGGATCACGAGCACGTGGACGATGTACATCCGCGGGAAGAATGCGTCGCTGCCCGGGAAGGGCCCATCCCAGACCAGCGCGGCGAGGTTCGCGCCCACGAACGGGATCGACATCGCGACCGCGTACCCGATCGCGAGCCCCATTCCGGAGAGCAGGTCGTCGGCGAGCGAGTAGCCGAGGTAGCCCTCGAGCAGCGAGGTGAGCAACATCGTCAGCCCAATCCAGTACGTCAGCTCGCGGGGCTTGCGGTAGGCGCCGGTGAAGAAGATCCGCAGCAGGTGCAGGACGATCGCGGCGATGAAGACGTTGGCCGCCCAGTGGTGGGTCTGGCGGATCAGCAGACCCGCCTTCACGTTCGTCGAGAGGTCGAGCACCGAGCGGTAGGCGTGCGTCATCTCCTGTCCCTGCAGCGGCGCGTAGCCGCCGTGGTAGACGACCGTCGCCGTGCTGTCCTCGTAGAAGAGCGTCAGGTAGATGCCGGTGCCGACGAGCACGACGAACGCGTAGAGCGCCACCTCGCCCAGCAGGAACGACCAGTGGTCCGGGAACAGGTAGCGCAGCGTCTTGCGCAGGAACGGCGCGGTGCCGGTGCGCTGGTCGACGAAGCCGACGAGCCCGCGGATCACGTCGTCGGCTCCTTCAGGCGGACGCCCCACCACGACGGGCCGACCGGGCCGTCGAAGTTGCCGCGCGCCCGCAGGAAGCCCTTCGGGTCGACCTCGAGCGGCAGCATCGGCAGCTTCCGCCCTGCCGGGCCGAAGGTGACGGTACCGCCGGTCGCGGGGTCGAAGGTCGAGTAATGGCAGGGACAGACGAGCGCCGGCTTCGGGTCGGTCGGCTCGAACAGCGGGGCCCGGTAGAGCGCGATCGCGCAGCCGGCGTGGGTGCAGATCTTCGAGAACGCGACGACCCCGTCCGCGTCGAAGCCGGCGTTCTCGGAGGGCAGGTCGAGCTGGTCGCGACGCAGCCGGACGACGACGAGCGACGAGGGCAGCTGCTCTTTGTCGGCGCCCTCGGCGAAGGCCGTGTAGAAGGTCTGCTCCTCGATCTCGTCGGCGCGCAGCGGGCAGGCGTGCTCGTCGACCAGGCGCGTGCCGCGCCGCCAGGGCGTCAGGTAGAAGCGGGCCATGTGGATGACTGGGCCGAGCGAGGCGGCCGGCGCGAGCAGGGCGACGCCGAGCGAGCCGCCGGCGGCTCCGAGCGCGAGCAGCAGCAGCCGGCGGCGGGTGAGGCCGCTCTCCTCGACCACCTGGACGATGCGCTCCTGCTCGGCCGGGTGCTCGTGCTCCGGGTAGTCGTCCTCGAGCTCCTCGGTCGCGATCAGCCGCTTCGCGATCACGATCAGCCCAGCGGCGAAGAACGCGAAGGACAGGCCGAGCGCGAGCCCGAGCAGCTGCGTGTGCGCGGGCAGGCGGTCGAGCACGTAGACCACGACGAAGGCCACGGCGCACGCGGCCGAGGCGAGGAAGAAGCCGATCGCCAGCAGCTCGGCGTCGTGGCGATGGGGCGGTTCGGGAACGATCCGCTCGCGCTCGCCCGGGCCCAGGCTCGGCCGGCGGCGCCTGGCGAACAGGAGCGTGAGCGCGGAGACCAGGAACGCCCGCGCCTTACCCACTGCAAAGCCTCCTCCCGATCACGATGCACACCGCGACCAGCGTCGCCGCCGCGAGGAACCACGTGATCAAGCCTTCGGGCACCGGGCCGAGGTGGCCGATCGCCCAGCCGCCGCGGTCGTCCGGATGCTTGGCCCACTGCACGTAACGGACGATCGAGTCGACGTCGTGCGGCGAGAGCTGCCGCGGCGAGAAGCGAGGCATCACGTAGGGCCCGATGCGGATCGCCTCGGCGACCTGGGTGGCGGTGGCCTCCTCCAGCGGCGGCGCCACGCCTCCGGTCAGGTAGCCGCCTTCGGTGACGACCTGATGGCAGCCGGCGCAGTGGTCGGTGAACAGCTGCTGGCCGTCCGAGAGGCTGCCTCGCTCGGGGTGCGGCCGCGGTACCCCGGGCCCGTGGCTGAGGGAGGCGACGTAGGCGACGAGCGCCTCGATCTCCTGCTCGGAGAAGAGCACCCGGCTGCGGCGCGGCTGGTCGCCAGCGTCCTGCAGAGGCATGTAGCCGGTGCGCAGGTAGAAGTCGGGTGAGAGCGCGCCGACGCCGCGCAGCGGCGGGCCCTGGCGCTCGCCGTGATTCGTCCCCGCGCCGTTCGCGCCGTGGCAGGTGAGGCAGTAGCGGCCATAGAGGTGCTCGCCGCGCATGACGTCGCCGGCCTGCGCGGCCGGCGAGGCCGCGAGCGCGAGCAGCGCGATCAGGACGAGGCGCCTCATGCCTGCCTGCACGCGACGTTGAAGATCGTCCCCAGCGCGTAGAGCAGCAGCGCGACCATGAAGATCGTGTTCGCCACGAGCGCGGCGATCGCGAAGAAGCGCAGCCGGCCGGCAGGGGGCGCCGACTCGTAGCTCACGCCGCGCGTGCCCGCGATCACCGCCAGCGAGGCGAGCGCCGCCGCGAGCGCGAGCGCCCACGCGAGCCCCGTGATCAGCCCCTCCCAAAGGTCGAAGTCGATGCCCCCCGCGACCCCGCCCGAGCCGCAGCGCGCCTCGGTCACCCCGTAGCCCGCGACGTGACCGAGTCCCCAGAGCGCGGCGCCGCCGAGCAGCCCGGCCCACTGCAGGATCTCGAGCCGCCTCATCCGACCGCCGCCGAGAGGAGGGTGCCGGTCACCACGAGCGTCAGCACGTTGACCGCGTGCCAGTACCACGCGATCGCCTGCGTCGCGTTCACGCGATACACAGTCAGGCCGCGCGCGAGCGTTCCCAACAGCCACAGGTTGAAGAGGATCCCGAGCGCCACGTGGGCGTGGTCGGCGCCGAGCAGCGTGTAGTAGATCGAGCTGTAGGCGTCGCGGCCGATGTCGAACGTCCCGAGCTGGTCAGCGAAGTCGTGCACCTCGTAGGCGAGGTACCCGCTCTGCACGACCAGGGCGAGCAGCACGAACAACCGCGTCGCCGCCAACCGCCCCGCGCGCGCCGCGTTCGACGCCAGCTGCATCGCCGCCGACGAGGTCAGCAGGATCGCGACGAGGACGAGCGGCAGGACCACCTTCGGCTCCGGGATCCCGTCCGGCGGCCAGGGCGTGGTTTTGAAGCGGAGGTAGAAGTAGGTGCCGATGAAGGCCGTAAAGAGCGTCGCCTCGGCCGCGATCAGGACGAGCATCCCCCACCACGACGCCGGCCTGCCGATACGCCGCGCCGCCGCGGTGGGATCGGCGGGCTGCGGCTCCTCCGAGTGCCAGCCGAGCAGCGTCAGCAGGCAGACGGCGCCCATCGCCGCGGCCGCGCCGTACTGCTGGAGCAGCAGCATCACGAAGACCAGCGAGAGCGCGGCCGCGAGCAGCACCGGCCAAGGCGACTCGTGCGGCAGCTGCACGATCTCGGAGAGGCGGCCGTCGACCGGCGTGACCTCAACCTGTTCGTGCCCCTCGTCCAGTACGAGGACGCCCTCGGCGAGCCGGCGCCGGTCGGCCACGCGGTCGTCGAGGTCCCAATTCGGATACGCGCTCGTCACCGTCGGGACGACCGCGAAGTCGTAGTCCGGCGGCGGCGAGCTCGTCGTCCACTCGAGCGTCGGCCCGTGCCAGGGATCGGGGCCGGCGGGCACACCCCGGCGGTAGCTCCAGGCGAGGTTCCCGAAGACGACGAGGATGCCGGCCGCCGTCAGGTAGCCGCCGATCGTCTCGGCCACGTTGTAGGCCGTCCAGCCGAGCCCGTCCGGGTAGGTGTAGACGCGGCGCGGCATCCCGAGCAGGCCGACGATGTGCATCGGGAAGAAGAGCAGGTTCGTGCCGGCGAAGACCAGCCAGAAGCTGATCTGTCCGGCCGGCTCGTGGTACATCCGGCCGGTGACCTTCGGGAACCAGTAGTACATCCCGCCGAAGATCGGAAAGACCGCGGCCCCGAAGATGATGTAGTGGAAGTGGGCGATCACGAAGTACGTGTCCGTCACCTGCTGGTCGAACGGGATCGCGATGAACATGATCCCGGTCAGGCCGCCCGTGACGAACATGAAGATGAAGCCCGCGATGAAGAGCAGCGGCGTCTTGAAGCGCGCCAGCCCGAGCACGAACGACATGCACCAGGCGAACACCTGGATCGTGCTCGGGATCACCACCACCGCGGTCGCGCCGGCGAAGAAGATCAGCGAGACGGTCGACATGCCGGTCGCGAACATGTGGTGGGCCCAGACGCCGAAGCCGATGAAGACGACGAGCAGCTCGGCGATCGCGACCAGCGGGAACGCGACGAGCCGGCGCTGCGTGAAGGCCGGGATGATCGAGGTCGCGATCCCGAAGGCCGGGACGATCAGGATGTAGACCTCGGGGTGGCCGAAGATCCAGAAGAGGTGCTGCCAGAGCAGCGCCACGCCACCGTGCGAGGGATCGAAGAAATGCGTGCCGACATTGCGATCGAGGAAGAGGAAGATCGTGTCCGCGGTCAGAAACGGCAGCGCAAACAGGAGCCCGAACGACGCCGCCAGGAAGGCGAAACAGAAGAGCGGCAGCCGGTTGAACGACATCCCGGGCGCGCGCGACTTGAAGATCGTGACGATGAACTGCCCGGCCGTCAGCGTCGAGGCGATCCCGTTGAAGATGATCGCCAGTGCGTAGAAGTCGATGTTGTGCCCGGGGCTGAACTGCTTGCTCGCCAGCGGCACGTAGTCGAACCAGCCCGCGTCGGGCGCCGTCCCGAGCGCGAGGCTCGTGTAGAGGAAGACCGCCGAGCCGAGGAAGACCCAGTAGCTGAGCGCGTTCAGGCGCGGGAAGGCCATGTCGCGCGCGCCGATCATCAGCGGGATCAGGTAGTTCCCGAACGCGCCGGTGGACATCGGGATGATGAAGAAGAAGATCATCGTGATCCCGTGCAGCGAGAAGAGCTGGTCGTAGGTCTCCGGCGAGACGAGGTCGTTGCCCGGCCTGATCAGCTGCGTCCGCATCAGAAGCGCCTCGACACCGCCGGCACCGAAGAGCGCGAGCGTCGTCCAGAAGTAGAGAAGCCCGACGCGCTTGTGGTCGGTGGTCGTCAGCCAGCCGAGCACGCCGGGGCGGCTCTGCCACATCACCTCGAGCCGCTCGACGCGCTGGGCGGGAGGCGTCGCGATCGCCACTACTTCAGGCGCTCCAGGTAGGCGACGATCGCGTCCAGCTGCGAGCTTGGAAGCTGCGCGAAGCTCGGCATCTTGTTGCCGGGCTTGAAGTGCTGGGAGTCGCGGATCCAGGCACGCAGCTCGTCGCGGTCGTTCGGCAGGGTGAGGCCGCCGATCGTCGTGCGGCTCGCGACGTGCGTGAGGTCCGGGCCGACGTCGCCGCTCGCGCTCGTGCCGCGAATGGCGTGGCAGCTCGAGCAGTGGTCGAGGAACTCGTCCTGCCCGGCCGCGGCCGGCTTCGACTGCCCGGCCAGCCAGGCAGAGAATTTCGCGGGCGGGTCGGCGAAGACGTAGACGCCCATGTGGGCGTGCTGGAGACCGCAGAACTCCGCGCACTGCCCGCGGTAGCGGCCGGCGGCGTCGGCGTAGAGCTCGATCGTGTTCGTCCGGCCCGGCAGCGTGTCGATCTTCCGGTTCAGCTGCGGCACCCAGAAGCTGTGGATCACGTCGTCGGTGCGCACCTCGAGCCGCACCGGCGTGCGCACCGGGATGTGGATCTCGTTGGCGGTCACGACCGGCGTGCCCGGGTAGCGCACCTCCCACCACCACTGATGGCCGATCACGAGCACGGTTCGCTTGGTCGCGATCGCGGCCGGCGCCTGCGTCGTCTTGATCACGAACAGGTCGGAGACGACGAACAGGGCCGCCAGCAGGACGATCGGGACGACGATCCCGGCGCCGACGACGACGAGCCAGCCGAGCCGCTCGCCCGGTTTCTCGCCCTCGGTGTCCCCGCCGAAGCCGCGCCGGTTCCGGCGCTTCCAGGCCAGCAGCAGCAGGCCGACGACGACCGCCAGCCCGATCCAGGCGCCGGCCATCATCCACCAGAAGAGGCCCGCGATGTCCCGCGCCTGATGGCTCTCGGGCGCGAGCGCGTTCTGGGTCTTGTCGCCGCATCCGGTGAGCAGCAGCGGAGCCGCGGCGAGCACGACGACACCGCTCCCGACCCGACCCCTCATGCTCCCACCACGCGTTTGCTCCTTCGACAATTCCCGACGAACGTCGTGTTCCGAAATGGCTCGACGGTGAAACTCGGGCAGGTACGCTCGGCCGATGGGCTGGTCGTTCGAGCCCGCGCAGCTCGTGCCGATCGCGCTCGTAGCGGTGCTCTACGCCCGGCGGGCGCGGACGCTCGCGCGGCGCGGGCGCCCGGTGCCGGTGGCCAAGCTGGCAGCGTTCGGCGCCGGCCTGGCGGTGCTCTTCTTCGCCGTCACTTCCCCGGTCGACTCGATCGGCGAGGAGCGGCTCTTCTCGGTGCACATGCTGCAGCACCTGCTGCTCGGCGACCTCGCGCCGCTGCTGCTCGCGCTCGGCCTCTCGAGGCCGCTCCTGCGCCCGCTGCTCGCGCCGCGGCCGGTGCAGCGCCTGCAGGTCCTCACGCACCCGCTGGTCGCTCTGCCGCTCTGGGCGCTGAACCTCTGCATCTGGCACCTGCCGGTGCTCTACGACGCGGCCCTCGAGCACCCGCTCGTGCACGCGCTCCAGCACGTGTGCTTCCTCGCCGGCGGCCTGCTGCTCTGGTCGACGCTGCTCGGGCTGCTGCCCGGGCCGCGCTGGTACGGGCTCGGCGCCCGCTTCGCGTCGCTGGCCTTCGTCTGGGTCGTCGGCGCGGCGCTCGCGAACGTCTTCCTCTGGAGCGACACCTCGTACTACTCGCCGTACCAGGACGCGACGCGTACGTGGGGGCTGTCGGTGATCGACGACCAGCGGGCCGGCGGGGGCGTGATGCTCGTCGAGATGATGCTCGTCGGCGCCGCCGTCTTCGTCGTGCTCGGCCTGCGTTGGCTCGAGGACGCCGAGCAGCGCCAGCGGCGTCTCGAGGCTAAAGCAGGTAGTCGAGCATGAGGCCGAGGCCGAACAGGAACAGCGCCAGCAGGGCGAAGAAGACCGAGCTGTTGACCGCTCGCTGCCGCGGGACGCTCGCGTCCGGCCCGTAACTGCCGTAGGAGCGGTACGAGCGGCCGGCGCCGGTCCCGCCGAGCACGGCCAGCGTGCCGACGCCGGCGCCGGCGAAGTAGAAGGCGGTCGGCAGCACGTCACCGAGCGGGCTGCCCGAATGCCTCGCCACCAGCCAGCCGATCAGCACGACCGAGCCGGCGGTGCCGCCGAGAAGCAGCGCCAGCCGCGCGAGCCCGTGCAGGATCACGGCGCGGCGCGTGGTCGGCGCGCACCGCTCACGCCGTCGCCGTCCCGGCCGCTCGACCTTCGTCGGATCGGCCGACCGGTAGTCGAACATCTCCTGCAGCTCACCGCTCATCGGCGTCAACCGCTCCCGTCTGCGCCGTCGCTCCATCGCCGGATACAGTGCCGGTCCCGGGGTGCCGCGGCAAGCGGCTGAGATCACACCCGTCGAACCTGATCTGGCTCGCACCAGCGAAGGGAGCGGATGGAACAGCAGACACCGAGTTGGGGAATCACTCCTGTGCCGGAGCGCCTGCGGGTGCTTGGCCTGTTCGACCTGACCCTGCTCTGGGGCAACCTCTCGGTCAGCCTGCTCGTGATCGTCGCGGCCGCCGGGCTCGTGCCGATGCTCTCCCTGCCGCAGGCGATGCTCGCGATCGCGATCGGCGCGGTCGCCGGGAACGTGCTGCTCGGCCTGGCCGGTGCGATCGGCGCGGACGCGCGCGTGCCAGGGATGGTGGTGCTGCGCGCCCCGCTCGGCCGCCGCGGCTCGTACGCGCCGACCGTCCTGAACGTGGCCCAGAACCTGGGCTGGTCGACCTTCGAGCTGATCATCATCTCGACTGCGGCGGCGGCCCTCTCGGAGCGCGTCTTCGGCTTCCGCGAGCGCTGGCTCTGGGCCCTGCTCTTCGGCGCGATCTCGCTCGCGCTCGGCCTGCTGGGCCCGATCGGCTTCATCCGCCGCTACCTGAAGAAGTTCGCCGTCTGGGCGGTCGCGGCCTCGATCGTCTACCTGACCTGGTGGGTGCTCGACAGGGCGAACCTGCACGCGCTCTGGCACCAACCGGGCACGGGCGGGGTCTCGATCGGCCAGGGGATCGACCTCGTGATCGCCAACATCGTCTCGTGGACGCCGCTCGCCGCCGACTACACGCGCTTTGCACGCGACCGGCGCAGCGCCTTCTTCGGCGCCGGGGTCGGCTACCTGGTGCCGACGGTCTGGTGCTTCGGGATCGGCTCGCTGCTCGTGCTCTCACGCGACCTGAGCGAGCCGACGCAGATCCCGACCGTGGTCGCGACCGGCAGCGTGCTCGCGGTGATCGCGCTGCTGATGCTGACCGTGGACGAGAGCGACGAGGCCTTCGCCGACATCTACTCGACCGCGGTCTCGCTGCAGAACCTGATCTCGGGCGCCTCGCAGCGGCTGCTGATCGCGCTCGTCGCGGCGACGGCGACGGCCGGCGCAATCGTGATCGACCTCGGCAACTACCTGACCTTCCTCTACCTGCTCGGCTCGGTCTTCGTGCCGCTGTTCGCGGTGCTGCTGGCGGACTGGCTCGGGCGCGGGGCGCACTACTCGGAGCGCGACGTCTTCGAGGGGCCGCGTGTGCGCTGGCCGCTGCTCGCGGCGTGGGCCGGCGGGTTCGCGCTCTACCAGTGGCTCTCGCCGCAGGGGCCGAGCTGGTGGACCGACCAGGTCGAGCACCTGAGCCCCGGACACGCCACGCTGACGGCCTCGCTGCCGAGCTTCGCGCTCGCGTTCTGCCTGGCGCTCGTCGCGAACCGCGTAGATTCGCTCCGTGCGGCCGCTCGCAGTCGTCGGGAACCTCTCGCTCGACCGCGTTGACGGCGGCGAGCCGCGGGCCGGCGGCGCGCCGTTCCACGCGGCCCGCGCGCTGCGCGTGCTCGGCCGGCCGGCGATCGTGGCGGCCAAGGGCGCGGAGGCCGACCGCCGCCTGCTGCTGCCGCCGCTCGTGCGCCTCGGCCTGCCGGTGCTCTGGCGCGGCGGCGACTCGACGGCCCAGTTCTCGTTCCGCTACTCCGGCAGCCTGCGCTCGATGGTCGTCGACGCGCTCGGCCCGGCCTGGACGCCCACCGACCTGCGCGGGCTCGAACGGGCGGGCTGGGTGCACGTCGGCGCGCTCGCCCGCTCGGACTTCCCGGCCGAGACGCTGGCCGTGCTCGCGCGCGACCGACGCCTCTCGTTCGACGGGCAGGGGCTGGTGCGGCCCGCGCGGACGGGCCCGCTCGTGCTCGACGCCGAGTACGACCCCCAGGTGCTGCAGCACGTCTCCGTGCTGAAGCTGGCCGAGGAGGAAGCGCAGGTCCTGGTCGGCGAGCCGGACGCAGAGGCGCTGGCCACGCTCGGCGTGCCGGAGATCCTGGTCACGTTCGGCTCCGAGGGCTCGCTCGTCTTCGCCGACGGGCGGCTCGAGCGCGTCCCGGCGCGTGCGCTCGGCGACGAGGTCGACCCGACCGGCGCCGGCGACGCGTTCTCGGCCGCCTACCTCGTCTCGCGCTCGTCCGGCTACGCGCCGGTGCCGGCGGCCCGCCGCGCCAGCGCGATCGTGGCCGACGTGATCGGCCGGCGGGTCTCGTGAGGGCGCTCGTGCGGACGGTGGACGGCGTCTTCGAGCTCGACCTCGAGGAGGACGTCGTGCTCGGCCCCTCCTCCGAGGAGGTCGAGCCGCAGCAGGTGCCGCTCTCGCTCCCGCTGGTCGTCGCCGCCGCAGCGGTCGGTTCGACCGTGATCGCAGTGGTCGACCGCCGCCCGCCGCTCGCCGTCTCGAACGACGCGGGCCGCACCTGGCGCGAGGCGGGCGGCGGCCTGCCGCCGGGACGAGCGATCGCGATCGCCGAGGACGATCCCGACCACGTCGTCTACGCGGCCCGCAACCGGCTCTACGAGTCCAGGAACGGCGGTGTCTTCTGGCAGGCGCTCACGCCGGAGCTCCCCGAGATCGAGGCGGTCGAGCTCAGGGAAGCCTGAACTCGCCGCGCGCGACGATCACGGCGCTGCCGCCGACCTCGACCCGCTCGAGCGCCTCGGCCGTCCCGTCGGCCCGCGCGAACAGCGTCGACGGGCGGCCGATCTCGACGCCCTGGGTGATCTCGATCTCCTCGCCGAAGCCGATCCGGCCGTGGCGCGCGAGGTGCACGGCGAGCGGCCCGGCCGCCGAGCCGGTGGCCGGATCCTCGGTGACGCCGCCGCCCGGCGCGAACATGCGCGAGCGCCACTGCATCCCTTCGCCGGCGAAGCAGTAGGCGCCGAGCAGGCCCGAGAGGTCGAGCAGCGCGCCGGCGTCCGGCCGCAGCGCCGACAGCTCCTCCACCGAGCCGAGCCCGACGTAGACGAACTGCGCGCCGTTGTCGTAGTGCTCGACCGGGAGCTCCGACGGCCCCACTCCGAGCGCCGCGAGCAGCGCGTCGGCGTCGCCGTACGGCTCCCACTTCGGCAGCGGTTGCGACATGCGGCCGAAGACGATGCGGTCGCCCTCGCGCTCCAGCTCGACGGGGACGATCCCCGACAAGGTCTCGAGCTGGATCTCCATCAGCTGCAGCGGGCCCGCGAGCACGAACGCCGAGCCGAGCGTCGGATGCCCGGCAAAGGGCAGCTCGACCGCCGGCGTGAAGATCCGGATCCGCGCGTGCCCGCGGCTCTCGGAGGGCAGCACGAAGACCGTCTCGGACAGGTTCAGCTCGCGCGCGAGCCGCTGCATCTGCTCGTCGTCGAGGCCGCGCCCGTCCGTGAAGACCGCGAGTGGGTTCCCGGCAAGCGGCGTGTCGGTGAAGACGTCCGCCACGACGTACCGAAAGGTGCGCACGAACCGAAGACTATGCTCCGGCCCGTGCGGCTCGTGATCGTCCGTCACGCCGAGGCTGTGTCCGGGGAGCCGGACGAGCTCAGGCCTCTCACGCCTGAGGGCCGCGAGGCCGCCAGGGCGCTCGGGCAGCGCCTCGCCGAGGAAGGCATCGAGCCGGACGCGGTATTGACGAGCCCGCTCCTGCGCGCGCGAGAAACCGCGCGGGAAATCGCGCGGCCGGCCGGCCTCGAGCCCGAGCCGGACGAGCGGCTCGCGCCGGGCGCGACCGCCGGGGCGGTGCGGGCAGCCGCGGAGGAACGCGGCCAGACCGTGGTCGTCGTCGGCCACCAGCCCGACTGCTCCCGCATCGCGGCCGCTCTCGGCGGAGGCGAGGAGCCGGCCTTCCCGCCCGCCGGGATGCTCGCGCTCGAGCTCTCGTGAGCGCAATCGCCGTCCGCGGCCTGCGCAAGTCCTACGGCGCGCTCGAAGCGGTAGGCGGGATCGACTTCGAGGTGCAGCGAGGTGAGGTCTTCGGCCTGCTCGGACCGAACGGCGCCGGCAAGACGACGACGGTCGAGATCCTCGAGGGCTACCGCAAGCGCGACGGCGGCGAGGTGGAGGTGCTCGACACCGACCCGGCGCGCGCCCGCGGCGACTGGCGCGAGCGCATCGGCGTCGTGCTCCAGTCCTCGGCCATGTACGAGACGCTCACGCCAACCGAGATGCTGCGCCTGTTCGCGGGCTACTACCGCGAGCCGCGGCCGGTGGACGAGGTGATCGAGCTGGTCGGCCTGCAGGAGAAGCGCGACGAGCGGGTGCGTCGGCTCTCGGGAGGCCAGCGCCGCCGGCTCGACCTCGGCCTCGCGCTCGTCGGCGACCCGGAGCTGATCTTCCTCGACGAGCCGACAACCGGCTTCGACCCCGGCGCCCGCCGGCGCGCGTGGGAGACGATCCGCGGCCTGCGCGGCCTGGGCAAGACGATCCTGCTGACGACGCACTACCTCGACGAGGCCGAGCAGCTCGCCGACCGGGTGGCGGTGCTCGCGCAAGGGCAGATCGTCGCCTCGGGGGCGCCCGCCGAGCTGACGGGCTCGGTGCCGGACACCGAGATCCGCTACCGCGAGAACGGCCGTGAGGTCGTGCTCGAGACCGGCGAGCCTACGCGCGTGCTGAACGAGCTGACGGGACGCGCCCTCGCCGAGGGCCGCGAGCTCGAAGGCCTGGTCGTGCGCCGCCCGAGCCTCGAGGAGGTTTACCTGAGCCTGACCGAGGAGAGTCAGGAGTGAGGCTCTACGCACACGAGCTGAAGGGCGAGCTGCTGCTCTACACCCGCAGCCGCGAGCTTGCCTTCTTCACCTTCCTGCTGCCGATCATCTTCTTCGTCCTGCTCGGCTCGACCTACGGGAACGACACCGTCGACGGGGTCAAAGGCTCGCGCTACCTCGAGGCCGGGATGATCGGCTACGGCGCGATCTCGATCGCCTTCGCCGGCCTCGCGATCGTGCTCGTGATCCGCCGCGAGTCGGGCATCCTGAAGCGGCTGCGCGCGACGCCGCTGCCCGCCCCCGCCTACATCGCCGCCCTGCTGACGGCGTTCCTGGCGGCCTTCGCGGTCGAGGTCGCCGCGCTGATCCTGCTCGGCCAGGTGCTGTTCGGGATCGACCCACCCGACCGGATCGGCTCGCTGGTGCTGGCCGTCCTGCTCGGTGCGGTCGCCTTCTGCGGGCTGGGCATCGCCGTAGCCGCGCTGATCAAGAGCGCCGAGGGGGCCTCGGCGGTCGTAAACGCGATCTACCTGCCGGCGTCGTTCATCGCGGGAGCGTTCTTCTCGCCCGAGCACTTCCCGGAGGTGCTGCGCGCGATCGCCGATGTGCTGCCGCTGACCTACTTCCTGCGCCTGATCCGCAACGTGATGCTGCACGACCAGTCGATCTGGACGCAGAGCACGAACGTGGCCGTCGTAGCGGCCTGGGGGCTGCTCGGCGTGATCGTCGCGCTGCGCTATTTCCGCTGGGAGCCGAGCGAGGGTTAGGTTTCGCGGCCCAGCGGCTATACGGCTTGCAATGAGGGTCGAGCCGCAGATTGCCTTCTGCGTGCGAGAAGTCGAACCGCCGGGAGTCGAAGTCCGAGTGAACTTCGGCGTCTTCGCGGGACGCGGGGCCACTCCCGCCGAGATCGACGAGCTCGCCAAGTCGCTCCTGCCCAAGGTGGGCGAGGTCGCGATCGTGGCCGAGGAGCGGCACGAGATCGGCGAGGACGCCGAGGCGTCGCTGAATCAGGTCCGCATCGAGGTCTCGCCAGAGCAGCTGCCCGACGACGAGCACGAGCTCGACATGCTCTGCGGGCGGTTGGTCGAGGCCGCCGAGCAGTGGGCCACCACGTGCCTCGCCGACCGGCCGCGCGCGGACGTGGGAGAGATCTAGCTCTCGCGCAGCCAGAAGGTCTCGATCGCCAGCACGATCAGGCGGTCGAGCGTCACGAGCCCGAAGCCGACGCCCCACACGATCAGGGTCTTGCGCTCGTGCTCGATGCCAAGGCCGGCCCCCGCGAAGAAGAGGATCGCCGCCGCCAGCAGCAGCGCCGCTCGCACGACGCGCAGGTCGATCGTCATCTGTGCCTCCCTCTCGTCACGACGTGCGGAGTATCTACGCGCGGGCCAGTCGCTTGCGCGGCGTCCGCCCCGCGCGGGCGGCCTGAAGGGCGAAGCGGACGAGCGCGCGCGGCATCTTCTCGGCCCGACTGACCGTCTCGTCGAGCGCCGTCACGAACCAGTCGAGATCGTCCTCGTCGATCACGAGCGGCGGCAGCGCCTTGACGACGTTCAAACCGTGGCCGGCGACCTGGCTGAGCACGCGGTGGTCGCGGAAGAGCGGTACCACCACGAGCTGCGCGAACAGGGCGGGCTGGATCCGCTCGAGCAGCTTCCAGGTGCGCGAGCCGCCCTCGGGCTCCTCGAACTCGATCGCCCACATCAGGCCGAGGCCGCGAACGTCCTTGACGACCGGCGAGCGCTCGACCAGCGGCCGCGTCCGCTCGAGCAGCTGCTCGCCCAGGCGGGCGCTGCGCTCGACCAGGCCCTGGCTGTCGAGCTCCCGCAGCGTGGCCAGGCCGGCGACCATCGCCAGGTCGTTCGGCGCGAAGGTCGAGCCGTGGCTGACCGCGTTCGGCAGCGAGTCGAAGACACCCTCGTAGACGGCTTCGCTCATCAGTAGCGCGCCGACCGGGACGTAGCCGCCGGAGAGCGACTTGGCGACGGTAATCAGGTCCGGCTCAAGCCCCCAGTGCTCGAGCGCGAGCAGGCGGCCGGTGCGGCCGAAGCCGGTCTGCACCTCGTCCACGCAGAAGAGCGTGCCGAAGAGGCGGCAGAGCTCCTGCGCGCCCTCGAGGTAGCCGGGCTCGGGGAGGTTGACGCCCTTGCCCTGCACCGGCTCGACGAGGAAGAGCGCGACGTCCTCGCGGGCGAGCGCCTGCTCGAGTGCCTCGAGGTCGTTCCAGGGCACGCGCTCGAAGCCGGGCAGCAGCGGGCCGAAGCGCTCGGTGAACTCGGGGCTCGCGTTGGCGGAGAGCGCGCCGAGCGTCAGCCCGTGGAAGCCGTGCTCGGTCGAGAGGACGCGCGAGCGGCCCGTTGCCGCGCGGCCGAGCTTGATCGCCGCTTCGACCGACTCGGCGCCGGAGCTCGTGAACAGCACCTTCTCGACCGAGCCCGGCGCGCGGCGCAGCAGCTCCTCGGCCAGCAGCGCGGGCAGGACGTCGACGCCGAGCTGCACCGACCCGGGCCGTTCGAGCTCGAGCGCCTCGACGAGCGCTTCCCGGACATGCGGGTTGTTGCGACCGACGTTGAACATGCCGAAGCCGCCGAGCAGGTCGAGGTAGCGGTTGCCGTCGTCGTCCCAGAGGTGGGCGCCCTGCGCGCGGGCCCAGCGGCGGTCGAAGCCGATCGTCCGCAGCAGCTTCACGAACTGCGGGTTGATCGTCTGCGCGTGCAGGTCGAGCGCCTCGACGCCGCGTTCCTCGACGAGCTCGCTCAGCCAGCCCATTTCTAGGCGGTGGCGTGGATCGGGCCGCTGCGCTCGGCTAGCCGCCCGCCCGGGCGGCCGGCGCGGACCGCGAGCACCTCGGCGAGGATCGAGACGGCGGTCTCGGCCGGGGTGTGCGCGCCGAGGTCGAGGCCCGCCGGGCCGGCAAGCCGCTCGAGCTGCTCCTCCGCGACGCCGGCCTCGAGCAGCCGCTCGCGCCGCTTGGCCTGCGTGCGCCTCGAGCCGATCGCGCCGACGTAGAAGGCATCGCTCCCGAGCGCCGCCGTCAGAGCGGGGACGTCGAGCCGCTCCTCGTGGGTGAGCACGACGACCGCGGTGTCCGCGTCGGCTGTCAGCTCGTCCGGCCACGCGACCGTCAGCTCGTCCGGGCTCGGCAGGCGCTCGCGTGTGACGAGCGCGGGCCGAGGGTCGACCACCTCGGTGCGCCAGCCGAGCGCCTTGGCCGCGCGGCAGAGCTCCTCAGCCGTGTCGACCCCGCCGACGACGACCAGGCGAGGCGGCGGCCCGAGCACCTCGGCGAAGACGCGGACGCCGTCCAGCTCGAGCACGCGGCTCGGACCCGGCGGCACCTCCTCGTCGAGCCGCTCGCCGGCGCGCGCGCCTTCGAGCACCGTCAGCGTCACCGACGGCTCCTGCGGCAGCTCGCCCTCGAAGGGCTCGACGAAGACGTCGATCTCGCCGCCGCACGGGAGGCCGATCGACCACGCCTGCTCGTCGTCGATCCCGTAGGTCAGCAGCCGAGGCGTGCCCTCGGCCAGCACCTCTGCCGCAGCCGCCGCGACATCGCTCTCGACGCAGCCGCCCGAGACGGATCCGAACAGCTCGCCGCGCTCCGCGACCGCCAGCTTCGCGCCGACGGGCCGCGGCGCCGAGCGCCGTGTCGCCACCACGGTCGCCAGCGCGACGCGGTCGCCCCGCGCCCGCCAGCGCTCGATTGTCTCAGCGAGCTCGCGCACGCGCCCAGGGTACCGGGCACGTGCGCGCTGCTCGCGCTCGTCAGGCCGAAGGGCCGGCGAAGGCCCCCGCGGGCGGCGGGACGTGCCGGTCGAAGCCCCGACCGCGGAAGCCGTGCCGGTCGGGCAGCTTGCCGTTGACGAGGTCGTCGATGTGCTGCTCGAGGTCGGCGAGGAGCTGCTTCTCCATCGATGCGGAGAGCCGGCCCGCCTTGACGGCGGCGTCCAGGTGCGTCTTGGCGTCCTTGACCATGGCGTCCTTCAGCCCGTCCACGGACTTGTCCTGTGCCTTCGCGATCTCGGCGAGGGTCTTGCCGCTCTCGAGCCGGTTGTGCAGCTGCTCCTCGGTCAGCCCGAGGTAGCTCGCGGCCGCGTCGCGCCCGTGGAGGCGCACCCCGTGCGGCCCACCGGGGCCGTGGCCAAAGCCGGGCGGCCCGAGGAGCGGGAAGTCCTCGGACTCGATCCTCTGCTTCAGCTTGTCGCCCTGCTCCTTCGTCAGCCGGCCCGCGGCGACGGCCGCGTCGACCCGGTCCTCGTACGCCTTCTTCAGCGCCGCGCTGAGCTTGCTCGGCTCGACGCCGAGGTTCTTGGCGGCGTCGTTGACGATCGCCTTGCTCTCCTCGCTCGGAGAGTTGGTTGTCAGCTTCGTCGCCGCGACGCCGGCGCCGGCGCCCCCGACTGCCAGCGCGGCCGCGGCTCCTGCGATCACCTTGCGTCTGATTGCCATTTCGTTCTCCTTTCGGTCGATTGTACGGGGGTGCGGTGGAAGAGCAGCGCGAGCACGAGCCAGGCCGAGCCGGCGTACAGAACGAGCGCCCAGGTCGTGGAGGCATCGGTGCCGGCGGTCAGGCCGTGCACGAGCGCGAGGGCCCAGACCGCGAAATTGAGCAGGTGTAGCCGGCGCCAGAGCCTGTGCGGCAGGCGCTTGCGGTAGTGGTTGGTCACCGCCAGCGCAGCGAGCAGCTCGGCCGCGACGATCCCGAGCGCCACCCAGAGCGGCCGGTACGAGTCGGTGCCCGGCACCAACAGCTGGCCGAGCGAGAACGGCACGACGTGGTCGAGCAGCAGCGCGGCCCCGTGCACGGCGATCAACGCCCCGGCGAGAATGCCGAGGAAGCGGTGCACGTCCTCGAGCGCGAACCGCGGCCAGCGCTGCAGCCGCGCACGGCCCGACATCAGCAGGCCGACCGCGACCGAGGCGGTGAGCAGTAGGTAGGCGAGCATCCCGCCGGCCCGCGCCGCGTACCACGCCGTGGCGGACGCGGCGATCACGAAACTCCCGTCTGCGCGCTGCCGGAGGAGCCGCTGCTCTGGCCGAGCTGCCCGGACCGGAGGCTGAAGCCGTCGTCGTCATCGGACTGGACGACCGTCGGCGAGCCGGTCGACGTGCTGGTCGCCGAGCTCGCATGGCCCGGGTGGCTCGCGCGGGCGAGCAGCGCGATCGCGAGAAAGCCCGCCGCCGCCAAGGCAAGTGCCGCCTGCTTGGCATCGGCGACGCGGCGACGGGCTTCCGCGATCCGTGAAGTGCGCTCCGGCACGGAGCTAGCCTCGGCGGACGAGCCGGTCGAGCAGGCCGCGGCGCTCCCACGAAGCGCCCGCAACCTGCTCCTCGGCCGGAGTCGGGGGGACGGTGCTCGCGAAGGGCTGTCGCGGCGCGGGGACGATCTTCTCTGGCTTGGAACGCATCGGGCCTCCTCGGGCTCGGGGTTGGTGTACGCAGACAACCAACCCGCCCTGAAAGGCTCGTGAGAGCGCCGTGAGAAGTCGCTAAGAGTGCGGCCGGCGGCCGTTCAGCCGCAGGCGCATCAGCGTCCCGCCGTCCTTGTGCCGCTCGGCCACGACCGAGCCGCCGTGCGACTCGGCCACCTGCTTGACGATCGCGAGGCCGAGGCCGGAGCCGGGCAGCCCGCGCGCCGTGCGCGAGCGGTAGAAGCGATCGAAGACGTAGGGCAGGTCCTCGTCGGCGATGCCCGGTCCGTGGTCGCGCACCGAGAGCTCGCCCTCCCGCACCGCCACCTCGACGTGCCCGCCGGGCGGGCTCCACTTGGCCGCGTTGTCGAGCAGGTTGGCGACCGCCCGCTCGATTGTGGACGGCGCGCCGTAGACGATCGACTCGTCGAGGTCGGTCTCGAACTCGATCCCGGGCCGGTTGCGGCGGGTTCGCTCGATCGCGTCGGCGGCGACGAGGTCGAGGCGCACGTCCCGCGCCGGCTCGACCACCGCGTCCGGCCTGGCCTCGCGCGCGAGCTCGATCAGCTCGCCGATCAGCGCGGTCATCTCGTCGATCTGCTCGACGATGTCGCGCAGCAGCTGCTCCCGGGCCTCCGGCGCCAGCTCGTTCTCGCGCGCGAGGACCTCGATGTTCGTCTTCACGCTGGTGAGCGGCGTGCGCAGCTCGTGCGAGGCGTCGGCGACGAGCTGCCGCTGCGCCCGGCTCGAGTCCTCCAGCGCGCCGAGCATCGTGTTGAAGCTCGAAGCCAGCCGGCCGAGCTCGTCCTCGCCGGTCGAGGTCGACTCGATCCGCTGCGAGAGGTCACGAGTCTCGGTGACGGCCTCGGTGGTCTCGGTCAGCCTGCGCACCGGCGCCAACGCGGCGCGCGAGACGATCAGCCCCAGCGCCGCGGCGACGCCGATCCCGCCGGCCGCGATCAGGATCAGGAAGATGGTGATCCGGTGCAGCGTCCGGTTCACCTCGCCCAGCGGCCTGGCGATCTGGACGGCGTACGGCGTGGCCGGGATGGTCAGCACCCGGAACTCGATCCCCTGGTAGTGGCGGTTGCTGTAGTAGAGGGGCTGCTCGCCGCGCGCGGCCTCGTGGTCCTTCTCGGTCACCGGCAGCTTGTACGCCGCGTCGGGTTCCACGTAGGGGCCGCCGGAAAGCGGGACGGCCTGGACGAAGTCGCTCTGCACGCCGGCGTGCGGCCCGGGGATGTGGAGCTGGCCGTTTTCGATCTCCGGCTGCGGGCCGCTCGCGATCTCCACGGCCCGGCTGTGCAGGGCACGGTCGACCTCGCCGAAGAGCTCGTTGTGCACGACCACGAAGACGACCACCGAGGCGACGACCACGGCGATGCCGACCGCCGCGGCGGCGACGAGCGCGAGCCTGGTGCGAAAGCTCATGCCTCGCGCAGCGCGTAGCCGACGCCGCGAACCGTGTGGATCAGCCGCGGCTGGCCGCCCGCCTCTGTCTTGCGGCGCAGGTAGCCGATGTAGACGTCGAGTGAGTTCGAGGCGAAGCCGAAGTCGTAGCCCCAGACGCGCTCGAAGATCAACGAACGGGTCAGCACCTGCCGCGGGTTGAGCAGGAACAGCTCCAGCAGCGAGAACTCGGTGCGGGTCAGCTCGATCCGCTCGCCGCCGCGTGTCACCTCGCGCGTGCCCGGGTCGAGCTCGAGGTCGGCGAAGCGCAGGGTCTCGCCGGTGCCGTCGCCCATCCGCCGTAAGAGCGCACGCACGCGCGCGAGCAGCTCCTCCAGCGCGAACGGCTTCGTCAGGTAGTCGTCGGCGCCGGCGTCGAGGCCCTCGACGCGGTCCTCGACCTGCGTGCGGGCGGTCAGCATCAGAATCGGCAGCTTGCTGCCCTTGCGGCGCAGCGTGCGCGAGACCTCGAGCCCGTCGACGCCCGGCATCAGGATGTCGAGAACCATCGCGTCGGGCTCGGGCCCGGCCTCCAACCGCTCGAGCGCCTGGGAGCCGTCCTCGGCCAGCTCGATCTCGTAGCCCTCGAGCTCGAGCGCGCGCCGCAGCGACTCGCGCACGGCCCGCTCGTCGTCGACCACCAGGATCTTCATGCGCGCATTGTTGCGCCGGAAGGTGAACGACGGGTGAGAACTCCCTGCTCAGCGCGCGCTCTTAGGATGTTCTTAGACAACGTTCACGGTGGTCTTAGGTTCGCGCGGGAGGATCGCGGTGTCATCGATCAAGGGATCCCCCAAAACCCTTGTGCGACGAGAGGCCCCGTTCAGGCGGGGTCTCTTGTTTTCTTAGGGAGTTTTTAGCGGCGTCTCAGGCGGCTCTTAGCGGTGCGGTGCTTTCATGGAGCACGACACCTGACGAAAGGACCCTCCCCTGATGCCTCGCCGCCCGCGCCACACGACGATCGTTGCGTCTCTCCTTGCAGCAGCCTGCCTCGGGGCGGGCGGCGGGGCCGTCGCCTACGCGACGCTCCACGACAGCGGCACCAACACCGTCGTCAAGCAGGTCACCGTGCAGCAGGCCGACACCGCCTCGGCGGCGCCCCTGTCGGTCAACCAGATTTACCGCCGCGCCTACCGCGGCGTCGTCGAGATCACCGTCACCGAAGTCGGCGCCGCTTCGCCCGTCCCCGGCGGCGAGGCCCAGGCCCAGGGCTCCGGCTGGGTCTATGACTCCGACGGGCACCTCGTCACGAACTACCACGTCGTCAACGGCGCGACCTCGATCAAGGTGCGCTTCTGGGACGGCAAGACCTACTCGGCCACCGTCGTCGGCACCGACAAGTCGACCGACCTCGCCGTAATCAAGGTCGACGTGCCCTCCTCGGAGCTCTACCCGCTCACGGTCGGCGACTCGACGGAGCTGCAGGTCGGTGACGGCGTCGTCGCGATCGGCAGCCCCTTCGGGCTCGAGGAGACGGTCACGAGCGGCATCGTCAGCGCGCTCCATCGCGCGATCCAGAGCCAGACGAACTTCACCATCAACGACTCGATCCAGACCGACGCCGCCATCAACCACGGCAACTCCGGCGGCCCGCTGCTGAACACGCAGGGCCAGGTCGTCGGCGTCAACGCCCAGATCAAGAGCGACTCGGGCGGCAACGAGGGCGTCGGCTTCGCGATCCCCTCGAGCACGGTCAAGTCGGTCGCCTCGCAGCTGATCGAGAGCGGCAAGGCGGTGCACGCCTACCTCGGCGTCTCGATCGACTCCTCGGCACCGAACGCGCTCCTCGCCGACGTTCAGGACAACACTCCCGCAGCGAAGGCCGGCCTCAAGAAGGGCGACGTGATCACCGACGTGGCCGGGACGACGATCGACAGCGGCGACGACCTCTCCCGCGCGATCGACGCCCACCAACCGGGCGACAAGGTCAGCGTGACCTACCAGCGCGGCGACTCCGAGCACACGGTCACCGTGACGCTTGGCACTCGCCCGAACTAGCGCTTCTACACTTGGGGCGCGCGAACAGCGCGCCCCCGTAGCTCAGTGGAAGAGCAGCGGTTTCCTAAACCGCGCGCGGCCGTTCGATCCGGCCCGGGGGCATCGCAGTAGACAAGCCGAAAACCCGCATGAACAGCCGAGGTGCAGCGGTTTAGCGTCGAGCGCGCTTGTACCGCTCGCGTACCGTCGAATACCGCCGACGAAGGCGCGCAGATGCGATGCCTTTGCGATGCTCGCCGAAGTCACCCATATGCTTCGTAGTACGAAAAAGGCCCCCGCGCGGTGGTGCGCCGGGGGCGTGGCAAACCGGACAACGGAGGTCCGACATGCAGACGCAGGGTACTAGCTACAGCCGCCGCACGAAGGTCGCGGAGAACCTCTGGAAGCGCCACGTGCCGAAGGGCTGCCCGCAGGGCTACGACGAGAAGGCGCGCTGCACCTGTGGCGACCGCGTTCGCTACGACGCGCGTCGGTGGAGCGCGAAGCATGAGCGCCACTTCAACCGGACCTTCGAGAAGGTCGCCGAGGCGAAGGTGTGGCTCGGCGCGGCCGAGCAGGCAATCGAGGCCGGGGAGCGGAAGGCGAACGGGAGCGAGACGGTGGCCGAGGCCGCGCGCGCCTTCGTCGCCGCGCTCAAGGACGGCACGGCCCTCAGTCGCCGCCACGAGCCCTTCGCCCCGAAGACGCGACGGGGCTACATCCAGGCGCTCGAGGCCCACTTCATCCCCTCGGCGCGCGACGGCGGGATCGGGAACGTGAAGCTCGGAGACGTGGAGCCGGAGGACGTGCAGGAGTTGGTCCGGCAGTGGCAGCGCGACAAGCTTCACGCCTCGACCATTCGCAACCGCTACAACGCCCTCCGCGCCCTCTTTCGTGAAGCGGTCGCGGCGAAGAAGGTCAAGTCGAACCCCTGCGACGGGGTGCGGCTGCCGAAGGTGAAAAGGCAGAAGGAAATCACGGTCACGTCACCGCACGACGCGCGCGCGCTCCTCGCCGCGCTCGACGACGACAATGACCGCGCGATTTTCGCCACCGCCTCTTTCGCCGGGTTGCGCTGCGGCGAGCTGCGCGCGCTGCGCTGCGAGGACGTCGACCTCGACGCGCTCGAGATCCACGTCCGCTACGGGTGGGATGACGTCGAAGGAGAGAAGGCGACCAAGACCGACTCGGGCTACCGCGTCGTGCCGATCCTCGATGAGCTGATCCCCTACTTGCGCGGTCGCGGCGTCGAGGACCGCGCGCCGGGCGACCTCGTGTTCGGCAAGGGCCGGACGCCCTTCGTGCCGTCGTCGCTCGGGCGGCGGGCGAAGAAGGCGTGGGAGGGGAAGAAGGGGACGCGGCTGCACGAGGCCCGCCACACCTTCGCCTCGCGCCTCATCGCGTCGGGTGCGTCGCCGCTCGTCATCAAGGAAGTTATGGGCCACGCGAACATCGAGACGACGTTCAAGGAGTACGGCCACCTGTTCCCGAACGACCTGCACGACCTCCGCGAGCGGGCCAACGCGAACATCGCCGCCGAGATCGAGCGCGCTGATACCGAGACGCGCCTGCGGCAGCTTGCGGCCTAGCTGAACCCGTCGAAGCCGAGCGCCGTCCCGAGTGGGGGCGCTCGCTCGCTCCGGCGGCGACAGGAAGGCCGCTCGCGCGACGGGAACACCTGTTCGACCCGTCGGCTCGACTCGCGCGCTCGACGCCGCAGAATCGCTCCTACAGCCGCGCGTCGAGCGCCACTAGATGTCCCTGCAGACGTGTCCGATAGAGCCATCTAGCGCGCGTCACCCGCAGCGCATAGCGTCACCGGCGGAGCCGGGCATCGCGGGGAAGCGTCCGAGCGCGGCGGAAGTTCGACCCCGCGCTCGGCTCCGCACGTCTTTCCAAGGGAACGGACGCTCTAGGCTAGGTTAGCCCTCGGTTTTCCTCCATGCCTCGCAGATCCAATCTGTTTCAGGACGTCGTCGGCATCATCACCTCGCACATGGCGGAGGGAGCAACCGTTGAGGAATCGGCGGAGCTAGAGAACCGGGTGACCGGCAAGAAGCGTGAGGTCGACGTCGTCATTACGACCGAGGCTGGTGGACACACCGTCATCATCAGCGTGGAAGCATCAGCGACCAAGCGGCCCGCAACGGTGGAATGGGTCGAGCGCATGATCGGGAAGCACGCTGACCTTCCCACTAACAAGCTCTTGCTCGTTTCCGAGAACGGCTTTCGTGATCAGGCGCGTGCCTACGCCGATGCAAAGGGAGTGGCCGCGATCGCGCCGGAAAACCTTGCTTCGGATGACCCCGCCTTCGAGGTCGTCAACCACCTCCGCTCGATCTGGCCTAAGGTGATTTCGCTAACGCCCCGAGGCGTCCGCCTTGTCGTTCGCCGGCCTCGCACCGACGATGTCGTCCGCTTCAAGGCCGAACACGATCACATCATCTTCCTCGACGATGGCCAGGAGATCGGGACGTTACTCGAGGTGATGCAAGCGTTCATCCAGGCGAACATGTTGGCGATCGCCGAGCAAATCGGGCTTCAAGACAGCGCTGATGACATGACGAGCGAGTTCCTCTTAGGCGTCGGGCCACCTTGGATCATCAAGATCGACGGCGCTGAGCATCGGCTCTACGTCCGCGACGACTCAGGTGAGGAGCCGGAGCTTCATGTGGTCGAAGAGATGCATGTTCGCGGCCAAGCCGCAATTCAGGTGAGCGAGATCTCGCTGGAGCACCGTCGCCTAGGGGACGTCACCTACGCCTTTGGCGAAGGCAGCGTCGCCGGTCGGGATGCGCTCGTCCTCTTCACGGAGAGCGAGGAGGGCGGCAAAGCAACGATCCGGATCCGCCCGATTTCCGACTAGAGACGCCTTCCCTCCCGGGGTCTAGAACTTCGCGCAAGATCGTCGTACGCTGCTGACGATGGGCAACCACTTGCGCAGGCGGGTCACTCTTGTAGCTGCCGTCGCAGTGGCCACCGCTGTTGGGGCTCGCGTAGCGGCGCCAGCGCGAGAACCACAAGCGCGCTTTTCGGCAGCCGCCGCGTGCGGCATCGAACGATGGAGCATCAAGACACTTCGAGACCGACCGCGCCTACTACCGGCACGCGCGACGACTATTGCGCGTCTCGTGAGTCTGAGCCGACCAGCGAGCGTTCCGCCCAGGCGGCGGCTCGCGTTCGAGCGCCACATCTACAGCGTGGTAGCGGCAGTGACGCTTGTCCGCCAGGAGGACGATCTCGACCTACACCTTGTGCTCGAAGACGGACGGAGTCACATGATCGCCGAAGCTCCCTCGGGAGCCTGTACGCGAGGCGCGACGGCCACGCGGCGCCGCCAAATGACGCAAGCGCGCGCGAAGGTGCGGGTCTGTGCGCGAGCTCGAGTCCTCGGTGTCGCTTTCTGGGACTACTTCCATGGTCAGACCGGTGTTGCCCCAAATGCAATCGAGCTTCACCCGATCCTCGGCTTCGCCTGCCTGAGCGGAGGCCCTCCACCCCCTCCGCCCCCTCCGCCCCCTCCTCCGCCTCCTCCACCGCCGCCCCCGCCTCCACCGCCACCGCCAGGTCCGTGCGCAGCGTCGTACCCCACGGTGTGCATCCCACCGCCGCCGCCGGACCTGAACTGCGCCGACGTCCCTTATCGCAACTTCACGGTTCTCTGGAACGTCCCCGACCCGGACCCCCATCGCTTCGACGGTGACCACGATGGGATCGGGTGCGAGACGTAACGAGGCCGAGCAGCAGGTAGGCCCGGCTGAGAATCGAACACACCGGAGGTGTGGAAACAGCTTGACTCGGGCCGGGTAACCCATCGCTTTGAGCCCGTCGTCCTCGCGGCGACGCTCGCGCTCATTCCGGTCCTCATCATCGAGGCGGACGCAAAGTCGGACTTCTGGCAGAACTTCGCGGTCGCGGCCAACTGGACGATCTGGGCGATCTTCGCTGCGGAACTCGCCTTCATCTTCGCGGTCGCCCCGAAGAAGCGCGCGGCGGCGCGAGCGCACTGGCTGGACGAACTCGTGGTCGTTGTCACCGTGCCTCTCTTCGGCAAGTTCCTCGCGTCGCTTCGGCTGGTTCGGCTCGCACGGCTCCTGCGCCTGCTCCGGCTCGGCGCGATTCTGGCTCGTGCCCTCCAACGCGAGCGGGAGCTTTCGAGCGCGGTCATCTTCCGCTTCGTCGCGCTCCTGACGACGCTCGTCGTCGTGATCGCGGGTGCGGTCCAGTCGCTGGTGGACAGCAAGGACTTCCCCTCGGCCTGGGACGGCATCTGGTGGGCCGTGGTCACCGTGACAACCGTCGGCTACGGCGACCTCTATCCGAACTCGGTGGGGGGTCGCCTGATCGCGATGGTCGTGATGCTGTTTGGCATCGGCTTCTTGTCGGTGCTCACGGCGACGATCGCATCTCGTTTCGTCCAGACCGACACGAGCACCGAGGAGATGCTGTCCGCCCTGCACCGGATCGAAGCCGAGGTGGGCGAGCTGAAACGGCGGCTTGCCGACGGTCGCTGAACCGTTCACCGCCCGAGCGTGCGAACTCCCCTTCTCGAGCGCGACACGCTTGAGCCACGGCCGCCACTCAGGTCACGGTTCTGTACAGGACGACAGGCAATAAGTACGACGCGAGAGTCAGCAAGAACCCCGATGCCTGGATTCCATCGTGAAGCGATGCTCACGGTGGAAAGGAGGTGGATTGCGATGCTGACTGCCGAGGAGTACCGGCAAGCTGAGTTCGGCTACACGCTTGCCGAGTCACGACGCGGCTTCAAGATCCACGCGAGCATCTACCTGGTCGTCATGACGGGGCTGAGTGTGCTCAATGCGCTCCTGTGGATCTACGCGGATGCCACATTCCCCTGGGCGGTGTTCCCACTCGTCGGATGGGGCATCGGCCTCATGTTCCACTACATCTACGGCTTCCGCCGAGCGCCTGCCGAGGCAATGGCGCGCCAGCGGCGAGTTGAGAAGTACGCGGAACGGACCAAGGAGCTCGTCTAGTCACATCGGCACGGTGAGCGCGTCGCTGCACGCGCTCACCCGCCGCTTCGACGACGGGCTAACTTCTTCGCCGACTGCAGCCCGGAGAAGCTGGCCCGCAGGGCCGGTTGCGAGGAGGCGCGCCGCGTGCTCGCAGGGAGGTAGCAACGGCTGCGCCTCAACTCGCGTCTTCGCCGCGCGACAGGGGCGAACGTAGTGCAGGCGGGCGACCGACCGAGGGGTCAAAAGGCCGGTCGCCCGTCTCCTGGCGCGGCGGTCACGCGCCAAGCCTTCGCGTCGCGGCCGAGGCCGCTGCGTCGAGCGACCCCGGCCGATGTGTCGCGCGTCAAGGCGAACGCGACCTTAAGAGTCGTAGCGCGTGCCATTCCAGGCCCGCTGACGCATCACCGAGTCGTAGCTCGGCCTCTTCGTCTTTTCGACAGGCTGGTCACCTGCGCCGAGCGGCTTCTCGCCGTCGCCGAGGTCGTAGCTGATCGCGCCCTGGTGGCGGGGCGTCTCGCCCTCGCTTCGGCCGAGCGGCTGCACGTCGCCGTCCTCGGTCCCGGCCAGGAGGTGCCCGACCCGGATCGAGGGGTCGTCGGCCGACTTGCGTAGCTCGGCCACTTCGCGCTCGTCGGCGAGGCGCTTCGCAAGGGCGACCTTTTCCTCGGGGCTGAGCTTCGCGACCAGCCTCCGGGCCTCGGCCTTCGCCGCCGCCTTCGCCTCCGCGCGCGTCGGCGCGCGCTTGGAGAACTTGCCGCCCTTGATGACCCACGTCTTGCGCTGCTCGGCCAGCTCGCGCTCGAGGTCCCGCTCGCGCTTCACGGGCGTGCTCTTGGCGAACACCCACCCACGGCTGCTCGCCTCCTTCTTCGGGGCGTCCTCGAACTGAGCGACCACCCTTGTGACTTTCTTCGCCATCGTCTCTTACCTCTCGATCTCGTCGACCAGCTCGCGGAGCCGGTCGCTCAGGTTGGCTCGGGCGTAGCTCGGCTCCGTGACGAAGACCTCGCCGAGCGCCCGCAGCGTCCGCGCGTCGTCGTCGCTGCCGAGGATGCCTTTCGGCCGGTCGGCCATCGTCGCGCCCTCCGAAGTGACGCCCACCGGGACGGCGTGGCCGAGCTGCGCCCGGATGCCCTGCCGCCCGTCGTCATCGAGCGCGGCACCGGCCGCGCGGACGAGCGCGCTCGCTGTCGCCCTCTCGCCCTGCTTCGCGTCGGCATAGCGCCACAGCGCGACGAGGAGAGCGGCGATAGCCGCCTCGACCTGCTCGCGCTCGGCGGCGACCTTCTCGACAGCCGTGGTCCACGCCGGCACCTGCTCGGCGGCGAGGGTCGCGTTCACTTCGCCGCGCTTCGCCTCGGCGAGCTTGGCGCGGGCCTCGAGCAACTTCCCGGCCGTAGGCCCACGCTCGGCGTCGAGCTTGGACAGCGCGGCCGACCGCTCCACCGGGTCGAGCTTGCGCTCTCGCTTGCGACCATCGACCGTTGTGAGCACGGAGCCGCGACGAATCGCCGCCTCGCGCCCGCCCAAGGCCCGCCACTCCGCGAGAGCGGCCGCGTGCTCGGCCTCGGCCACTTCGAGCTCGTTCCTCATGCTGGTACCTCCCACTTCGGTAGCGGCCGCGCCGCCAGCTCCTCGACGCTCTCGGCGTGCTCGTTCCACCACGCGATTGCGTCCGCTTCGCTGACGAACGCCACGCCTCCGAGCTGCACCGGGCGCAGGTCGCCGCGCTTGACGGCCTGCTCGATTGGCTCGGAGGCCGTGCTGCCGTACCACGCCTCCGCGTCTTGCAGCGTCAGCCAGCCTTCGATCACGATCTCCGCGACCGCTTCCGGCTGCGGGTGCCCTCGAAACACGAGGTCCCGCAGCTCCTCGAACGTGACAGGCACGCCGCGCGCCTCTGCGACGAGGACGCTCATGCCGCCACCTCGCGTAGGTTGCCACCGGCCGGGGCTGTTCGCCCATCCTGTCGCCGCTGCTCGGCCCACGTCTCGACGTCCTCGGGGTCGAAGTAGCGCGTCCGCGCCACGCCGATCACGAAGTAGGGCAGCTCGCCGCGCTCGACGGCCGACTGAAAGGTCGATGTCGGCACGCCTGCAGACCGTGCCGCGTCTCTCGTCCCAAGTAGATCGCTAAGCGCCATGCTGCCCTCCGAACGTCGTCCTACCGTCCGCTCTGACACTCGGGCACTCGAGGGCGCTCTGGCGTTCGCGCGGTTCCGAGAGTCAGCGTGCCGAAGGCATCGGACGGCAACCGAACGACGACGCGATGACAGGGCCGCTCACGCGACGCGACGGCGAGCGCGGCCGGACGGTCGCGGCGAGAAGAGAAGGGCTGTCAGGCGGCGAGCTGCACGAACGCCTCGCGGCGAGCTGCGGCGCGGAGGTGCGCTTGGCAGAGGCGCGACGAGGGGCCGAGCAGCCGACACTCGGCCTCAAGTCCGGCCGCGCGGAGAGCGTCGCCGACGAAGCACGCGCCGCGCGGCGAGCTGTGGTGCCCTCTGTCCCACTCCTCGAAGGCGAGGTCGCGCGTCGCCGCGCCGGAGACGTCTGCGCGGGGATCGGGAGTGGCGGCGGCGATCTCGTGCCCGTGCTGGACGCGGGTCGCCTCGCCGAAGCTTGAGCGCCCTGTCGCCCGGAGGCGCGCGAGGGCGTAGACGAGCGCGTCAGTCGCGTCGTCGTGCTTGCCGCCGGGGAACGACGCCAGCTCCTCGATCAGCTCGCCCTTCCAGGTCGGCGAGGCCGAAGGAAAGAGGACGCGGCCGGACTCGAACGAGGGCGTGACCGCTTCGGCACGCGCCCGCTTCGAGCGACCGCCGTGGGAGACGCCGACGATCTCGAAGCCCTCGGCCTGCAGGCTCTGCTTCGCGCTCTTGCCGCTGCCCGTGTCCTCGATCAGGAGCGCGCTCGGCTTCCACTCATCGCGCACCGCGCGGAGGTGGCGCAGTAACTCAGGAAACGTCCACCGGCCGCGCTGCGCGTCGAGCACGAAGAAGTGGCGGCGATCGGAGCCGACCGTGACGATGGCCGACCAGTCGCTCTCGCCCTCGCCGTAGGATGAGTCCACCGCCGTCACGACGTGGAGCTGGTCCGGCAGCGCGTCGTAGGTGCCGCCGAGCCAGTCGCGCTTGAAGGTCGTGCCCTCGCTCGAGGTCGGTGCCTGCTGGTAGAGGGCGGCGAACGCGCGCGAGCCGAGCGCGACGCGACGGCTCTCGATCACCTCGGCCGGGTACTTCTCCGGCCACAAGGCTTCGCCCTCGACGCGGCCGAGTGGGTCGCCGTCGCCCTCGCTGAGCGCCGGGAGCCGGAGCCGTGTCCACTCGTCGGCATCGGGGCCGTCGAGGATCGTGCCTACGAGGTCGCGCTGGCTCCAACGGGTTTGCATCACGACGACGCAGCCGTCCGGCCGGAGGCGGGTGAGCGCGACGGTGGCGAACCATTCAGCGACCTTGGCGAGCGCGGTCGGACTGGCGGCCTGCTCGGCGTCGGCGACGGGATCGTCGATCACGACCAGGTGCGCCGGCCAGCCTGTGAGGCCGGAGCCGGTGCCCGCCGCGAGGCAGCCTCCGCCTTGCGAGGTGTGCCAGCGAGAGACGGCGCTCGAATCGTCGGCGACGCGAACGGCGAACGGGTAGCTCTCGTGCTGCACGAACGAGCGCGCGAGGCGACTGTTGCGGTCGGCCAACTCCTGCCCGTAGCTGGCGAGGATGATCTGCTCCGAGGGTCGCCTGCCCAACCACCAGGCGGGGAGGACTTGGCTCACGCTCAAGCTCTTGCCGTGCTGCGGCGGCGCCTCGATGATGAGCCTCGTGATGGAGCGTGACTCCAACCGCTCGAGATAGTCGGCGATCAGGTCGAGGTGGCGAGCGCGCTGGTAGTCGGCGACGACGGCCTCGCTGAAATCCACGAGCGACCGGCGCGCCAGCTCGGCGCGCGCGGCGGCGGCGACGGCAGCCTGCCGGTTCACTCGACGACCTCGGCGTCCTCGACGTGCTCGCCGTCGCTGATGCTCGCGGTTGCTGGAACCGCTAGCGCCTCGGAACCCCGCTCGTCATGCGGCACCGGAAGAGCCGTCGCATCTGCATCGCATCCGCCCGCCGCGAGCGCGCGCAGCTCCTCGGTACTCAGCTCGGCGAGCGCCGCCGCCTGCCGTTGCATGTCCGCGAGGTCGATCCGAACGCGGCCACTGTCGCCGATGATGTGGGCTAGGCGCGCGCGCAGCTCGATGCACCGGCGCAGCTCGGCGCTCCACGCTCGCACCTCTCCGGCGTCCTGGCTCTGCTGCGCTCGCAGTAGGCCGAGCGCCGATGTCTCCATCAGCCCGGTGACGTAACGGCCGAGCACGTCGGCGTCGGCGTCCTCGAAGCGAGCGAGCGCGCGAGCGGCCTCAGGGCCTAAGTGCCGGTGGAGGTGACGCGAGAGCGAAGCCTGCGCGAGGCCGTGCTCACGCGCTATTTCCATCTGCGACCTCCCCGCGATCAGGTCGCGGTTGATCGCGTTGCGGTCTTGGTGGGTGCAGATCGAGCATTTGCGCGCCATGCGTTCCAGGCTGCCCGACGAATCGGATAACGGAGGTGCGCTCCCTCAGCGACTCGGGCAGCGGCCCACCGTGGTCCCGACACCGCCATACGAGACGTCGTCGCTCGCGCTCTTGTGGACGTAGAAGCGGTTGAGCTGGATCGTGTAGCAGGCGTAGTGCGGCGGGTGAGGGTAGCCGCGGGCGATGTTCTCCTTGATCTCCACCCGCCAGAGGCTGTGGGCGACTCGCTGGGCACCGACGACGTGGCAGCAAGGGTGGCCTGGGTTGTAGGCGTTGATGAGCATCCCGCCGTAGGCGAGGGCGCGGGCGCGATCGTGGTCGCTATCGCCGAAAGGGTTGCCCAACAGCGCGACCGCAAGCGCCACACCCGCCAGCACCAAGGAGCAGACGAGAAGCGCCTTCGTTAGCACCGCCGCCTAGACCTCCGGGGCCGTGTCGATCACCCGCCGAGTCTACGATCCTGCGGCTTGCAGGTGCGAGCGCGACGACGAGCGCCCGCGGCGGGCCTCTCTCACGCCCTGCGGCGGAGCTGTTCGACGCCGAACACGGACCAGGGCACCTACTGATTGACACCTTGGTGGCGAGGTGTCCGGAATCCGGCCGACCACGCGCCCAACCGGAGGGCGCAGGAAGGAGCAGAGATGGCAGCCAAGCAGACCGCGAAGCAGGCGAACGGCACGAAGGGCTTCACCGCGAAGGGCACCGACTCGAAGCCGCGCGAGGTGCCCGACGACTTCCGCCAGGCCGTCGTGCAGGGCGTCGAGTCGGGGCAGTCCTACCGCGAGCTGGCCGACGACCTCGGCGCGAAGAAGGTCAAGTCGCCGACGATGCTCGGCGACCTCTACCGCGCGGTTCGCGTCGTCGCCCACGCCCACTACGGCAACCCGAACAAGGCGCAGGCGGCGATGAAGAAGGGGAAGGAGCAGCGCGCGAAGGAGGAGGCGAAGGCCGCGAAGTAGCAGCCGCTCGAAACGGTCGCCGGGAGCGCCCCCGAACGGGGGCGTTTCCATCTATGCCGCGAACAGCCGCTCCTGGCGGTCAGTGAAGCAGGGGTAGATGCCCGGCCGCGTGGGGTCGAGGCGGCACGGCGGCATCTCGCCTCGCAGCTCGCCGCCGCGTCGGAGGAGGCCGTGCCAGGCGCTATGGCTCGCGGCGTCGGGGAACAGCCACAGGTTCTCGGGCCGGTTGTCCGTCTTCACCTCGTTGACGTGGTGCGCGATCTCGGAGGGGAGGAGGGCGCGGCCGATCCGCTCGCCGAGGACGCGGCGGTGCTCATAGGTCCGAGCGCCGCCCTCGCGCAGCTCGAGGTAGCGACCGTTCGAGCTGCGGTGCCTACGCTGCCCTCCCACGTCGGCCTCCGAGGTCGGTGACGAGCTGCAGGGCGAGCAGGTGGGCGCAGCGGCGAGAGAGGGCGGGGCAGCTACACCACCAGGCGTGGCCGTCGTGCCCGAGCCGGTAGCTCTCACCGTTCCCTCGGCACGTCGCCTCGATCACGTCGCCGACGCGCTCGACGGTGAGCCGCCCTTCGGTGAGGTAGCGACGGCCCTTCGCCTCCGCGCCTTCACGCATGGCCGTCCCACTCGACGCCGCGCATCGCCCACACCTTCGTCAGCCTCGCTTCGAGGTCGTTGAGGACCCGCTGCGACTCCACCATCCGGTCGAGGTACTTCGAGTCGCCGGGGAGGTCGACGAGGGCGGGGTAGCGGCCTGCGTTCTCTCTCCCGCGCTCGCCCTGCCTCAGCGACACCGGCCGCGTCTTGAGCTGCCCGGTCGAGGTCGTCGTCAGCAGGCAGCCGAAGCCCGGAGCCTTGACCGCGCCGCTCGAATCGGAGGAGAAGAACGGGTAGTCGAACAGGGGCGCGCTCTGCGTCACGCCGAGGAAGTGGAACCGCACCGGGTGCGGCCGGCCCTGTTCGAGCTGCCACCGACGCGCGATAGAGAAGCAGCCGGTGAGGAACGCCTGCGTGCCCGAGGTGAGGCCGCGACCGGAGCTGACGCCGCCGAGCGCGATCAAGTCCTCTCCCTCTTCGAGCAGGCGGCGGAGGTCGTCCCACGGCGCGCCCTTGGTGAAGATCGGGATGGGCGCGAACCCGTCCTTCCTCATCTGCTCGAGGTGCCGTCGCGTCGCGGCGGCGTTGCCGATCACGTCCAACTGGAAGTGGGCGTCCGGCTCGACGCGCTCGACCATGCGCTCATACTCCGCGAGCGCCAGCCCTTCGGCGACGCCGCTCTTGACCGAGGGTGAGCCACAGTCGAGCCACAGCTCCTCGACCCCGCAGCTCCTCATCTCGTCGCAGCGCGCCCGCGCCTTCGCCGGTCGGAGGTAGGCCGCGCTCGCAAGGAAGTGGCGAACGGAGACGCGAGCGGTCACGTAGGCGAAGCCCTTGCGGTGCGACGACCACGACCCCGCCGCGAAGATCTTCACCGCCCCGCCTCCGGCCACGCCGCTAGTAGTTCGGCGCAAACGTCTCCGAGCGGCCTCCCGCCAGCGCGTCTCCGCGCCGCTGCCGCGACCGTCGCCGGGACTCGAACGGCGAACCGTTCGAGGACTTCGGGGCCGGGAGAAGCCCTCAGAGCGCGGAGGTCCTTCGAGCGCAACCCTTCGCGCTCGGCGCGGTTGAGCAGGGCGTCGCGCTGCGCTGGCTCGGCCGACGCGACCTCGCGGTGGCAGGACCAGCTCAGTGTGCGGCGGCGCACAACGGGCGGCACCCGCTCGGCGACCCAGGCATAGGCCCGCAGCGTGTCCGGCGATAGGCCAAGCGTCTCGGCGAGCTGCGCTGCCTCGTGCCCGAACCGCTCCTCGGTCTGGAGGAGGTAGTCGCCGACCCACCAGCGCGAGGCGGCGTGGATGCGGCCGAGCATCGAGCCGACCTCCTCGGCGCGGTGGTAGCTCATCCCTTGGTCGAGCTCCAACGCCACGTCCGAGTAGCGAACGTCCGGCAGCGTCTCGAGCGCGGCCGAAGCTACTCCGTCAAGCACGGCGCTCACGACTCGATCTCCAACGCCATCTGCGGGTCGTGCTCGGCGAGCCAAGCGTCGAGTCGGCGGTCCAGCTCGGCCGAACGAGCCGCGCGCTGACCCTCGGGCGAGTCGAGCCACGCGGCGAGGTCCTGCTCGAACGCCGCGCCGGGGAGCCTTAGCCACCAGACGCGGCCGCTCCCGAACGACTCGACGCCGAGCCGACGCCGCGCCTTCTTCCAGGCCGACTCGCTGACGTCGAGGCCGCGAGCCTTCGCCTCGGCGCGCAGCTCGGCCAGCCGGTGAGGACGCTCGGCCAGCAGCTCAAGCAGAAGCCCCTCGGCGTTCGAGAGCCTTACCGCGTGGACGCTCTCAGTGGTCGTGTTCATTCGCTACCCCTCCTTCTCGATAGACGCCTTGCAACGAGGACAGAAGCCCTCGGCCTCGTTCGCTGTCTCGAACCGCTCGTGGCAGGTGAGGCAGTCGAAAGAGAAAATCAGCACCTCGCGCGGCGTCTCTAGACCCGACACCGCCCCTAATGGTGGGTTTGGGTTTCTCTCGTTCAAAGGCTTGCGTTCCCCCGACAGATTTGTCGGGTTGCAAGGGACAGATTTGTCGGGTTGCAAGTCCAACCCGACAGATTTGTCGGGTTGCACCAAGGCCGCAGGTTTGCGGGGTTGGAACCTGGCGAGGTCGTACTGATTCGGGAGCCGCCCGTGCTTCCCGTTCGACCGTCGCCGGACCACGACCTCGCCAGCCCTGACGAGTCCTCCGATGCCTCGCTCGATCTTCTTCTCGGAGCAGCCAAGTCGCGCGGCCAGCGTCTCGTAGCTCGGCCGACACTCACCCGTCCCGCCGTTGCGGTATCGGAGGAGCAGGCCGTAAAGACGGACCTCGAAGTCGCTCAGCTCTTTCGAGTCGAGGACAGCCTCCGGGATCGGAGCGAACGGCGTCCGCTCGCCGCTGAGGCCGCTACCCTCGTCACCGGAGCCTCCCATGCTCTCGACCGCCTCGGCCTCGGCCGGGGCGGTTTGCTTTGTAGCCACGACCTAGCCCTCGAGGATCGGGCGCTTGTTCTCGTCCAGCCACCTCTGTACCTCGGTGACGGGGACGAAGCGCCGCGAGCCACGGATCACCCAATCCAGCTCGGCGAAGATGCCGTTCTCCTCGCAGTAGGCCCGCGAGTACCCGAGCGACGCCGCGACGCCATCGGGCGAGAGGGCCAGCCGGGGGATCGGCGCGGCCTCTACGTGGCGGGCCACGACCGTGCCTCCACCGTCTCTAGGACGTGGAGCGCGGTCGCGCGATGAAGCTGTCTTGCGAAGGTGACCATCTGGTCTACCTCATGCCACTAGGTCCGCCACGGACGAGCTGCGGCGGCTGCGGCAACCGTAACGAGAGCATCGGCGGGCACGTCTCGCGGCAGCTCGCGGCGGGCGCGCAGCGGTACAGCCGCCGACGTGTCTCGGCCGCTGCGCAGATGCGATCCGTCATGCGATGCCCTCATCGGCCGAGCCGCCACGCCGCTTGTCAAGCGGTGTCAAGCCCTGTTCGCAGGCGGCTTCCTAAACCGCGTGCGCAAGTTCGATTCTTGCCGGGGGCACTCAGCCGGTCAGTCTCGCGCGAGCGCGTTGAGTCGCGCGAACGAGTACAACACCAGGTAGCTCGTCAGCAGAAACGCGGTCAGCAGGACCGTCAAGCCGAGCGGGCGCGGGTGATCGAGCGGATGGAGCAGGCCCTTCGCGAGCTCCGCACCGAGCGGGCCGGGGTTGGCCACCACGTCCCACGAGTTCCAGCGCAGGACTCGGCCGAGGTAGATCCCGAACGAGCTCAAGGCGAGGACACCGGCGACCACGCCCCAGGCGTTCAGCGCGCCGAGGCGCCGGCGCACGACGAGGTGCACGAGAAAGAGCGAGGTCAACCCGAGCGAGAGACCGGTCCAGGCGCCGGCTGAGAGGAGCAGCACGTCGTAGAGCACCGGGATGCGGCCGCCGCCGCCCACGTGCTTCAGATCGGTGACGAGGTAGGGCGCGTTCGGGAAGAAGACGAGCCAGAGCAGGCCGAGCGGGACGAGCACGCGCAGGGGCGCCTCGGCGCGGGCGCGCTCGTAGAGCAGGAGGGCGACGGCGAACGGTATCCAGGCCAGGAACAGGTTCCAGCCGAGCCAGCCGTGACCCGCGCGTGCCGGTGTACGCGATCCTCCCCGCCAGCATCGCGAGCGTGAACAGCGTCAGGAGCCCCAGCGAGGCGACGACCGCGATCCGGCGGTCGCTGAACGATTCGCGCAGGCGCAGCATCATGTACTCCAGCGTACCTAGCCGGCCAGGAACGGCTTCCGTGCGGCGGTCCAGGTCGTCGATGAGGTCGTCGCGAGCATAGAAGCCGCGCGCCCGTTACCGCTGCTCGCTGGCCTCGCGCTGAGCTCGGAGCTCGGCATCGCGAGCCTGGCGGCGCTTGAGCAGCTCGTGGAACTCGCGCTCGCGCTTCTCCCGCTCCGCCTCTTCTTCAGGAGTCATCTTCCGTGGCTTCGCCATCGTCGTCCTCCAGCAGCTCTCGAATCGCTCGTACGTCGGCACGAATGTCGACGACTGCAAACAGCGTAGCCGTCAGTTCCTCGCGCGCGATCAGCTCGTCATCCACGTCCAGATTGTCGCGCGCCCACCAGCAATGCGAAAGAGGCCGAAGCGGCCAGGGACAGCAACGTGCCCTGGGCCAGCATTCAGGAATGTCCGCTGAACGGCGCGAATGTGTCCAAGGCCCTGGGTGCTACGTGCGGTAGGGCAGGGTCTCGCGGTCGGACGCCTGCCTGCGCATTGCGCTGCTCTCTAAGGGTGGATGATCTCGTGGACCGGGAACTCTTTGATGTCCGGTGGCCCCTGCATCTGCACCCCTGACGCGACGATCCCCGGCTGGATGTTGGATTCGAGGTGTGCGTCGAAGTCTGCCCGCGACTCCCAGAAGTCGATCACTCCCCAGCCGCCATCGATCGGCCCGGACGAGTGAAACAGCATCCCCGGCCACGGGGAGCGATCCGGGTTGATGTGGTCGTGTGCAGCGTCGAACTGTTCCTGTGTCACACCTGGAAGCTTGATCCGGATACCGACTGCCAAGACGACTCCCTTCCGCAGGTAACGGGACAGCGAGATCCTAAGGCGAGGAAGCAGCCGCTGCGCGAGTGACCCCACCGCCGCGTGCGCCAGACCGTATGGAGTGCCCGGCGCCTCGCTCGTAAGTTGGCGCGGGTTGCCGTCGGGAGTGGCCCGGCGGTAGAGCCGCAATTACGGGAGGCGCCGGTTATGAGCGAAGGTAGCTGGGTCGGTCTTGATGTGCACGCTCGCTCTGTGGTCGCGGGTGTGATCGATGGGGGGAGCGGTGAGGTGCGGGCGCTGCGGCTGCCGCCGGGGTGTGACGCGACGGTCGCGTGGCTGAAGACGCTGCCGGCGCCGGTTCGGGTCGTGTACGAGGCGGGGCCGACCGGGTACGGGCTCGCGCGTGGGTGTGCCGGGGCGGGGATCAGCTGCGTTGTCGCGGCGCCGTCGCGGATCCGGGCGGCGGCTGATCGGGTCAAGACTGACCGGCGGGACGCCGAGCGGCTGGCGAGGCTGCTTCGGCTGGGTGAGGTCACCCCGGTACGGGTGCCCGGGCCGGAGGAGGAGGCCGCGCGTGATCTGGTCCGCGCCCGCGAGGATGCCCGCGGCGATCTGATGCGGGCGCGGCACCGGCTCTCGAAGCTGCTCCTCCGCCACGGCGCGGTCTATGACGCGACCGCCTGGACGCGGGCACACGACGCCTGGCTTCGCCGGCAGCGCTTCCAGAGCGGGCCGCTCGCAATCGTGTTCGACGAGTGCTACGGCCGGATGCTCGGCGCGAAGACCAGCAGGGACGCACTCGACGCGGCGATCGCCGAGCTCGCCGCGACGCCGCCCTACCTCGATGTCGTCGAGCGGCTCGTCTGTCTCCGCGGCGTCTCCACGCTCACGGCGTTCGCGTTGACCGTCGAGCTCGGCGACTGGAGCAGGTTCCGCCCCGAGTCGCTCGGCCCCTTCCTCGGCCTCACCCCCAGCGAGCACTCAAGCGGGGAGCGGCGCCGCCAAGGCGCGATCACCAAGGCCGGCAACACAAACGCGCGCCGGCTCCTGATCGAGGCCGCCTGGCACCAACGCCGCCCGCCGCGCTTGAGCGTCACCCTCGAACGCAGGCGCGAAGGCAAACCCCTCGCCCTGCGAGCCCAGGCCGACCGCAGCGCCCGCCGACTCCACGGACGCTGGCAGGCGCTCGAGGGCCGAGGCAAGCCCCGCTCGATCATCGTGGTCGCCGTCGCCCGCGAACTCGCGGGACACTGTTGGGCACTGGCGACCATGGAGTAGCCGCCACACCAACGGCTCGGCGAGGAGAGCGCACCGGCGCAACGACGCGAGGAGCGACCCGAGAGAACACTGGGAGCAGCCCACAACGGGCCACGCTCGACGCCAGAGAACGGCACCGCTCCTCACCATCGCACACCGGTCATGCGGCACCAACCCGCGCATATGAGTCGCGACACAACGTCGACGACAGCCGATGCGCTCCCCCCGCCGACCCCAACCCCGCAAACAGCGGGGCGAACAACCCCTGCGCGGTTGACAGACCGCACTCCATATGAGTGTTCGGGAATGTCACCCGAGGCAGAGCCGCCTGCGAACGAGAATGACCATCGGCTTCACCGGTTGGCTCCTCGCTGGCCTCGTCGTCGCGGCTCGTAGCATGCGAGACATGACGGAAGTGTCCGCCGCCTGGGTCGCACGCGCGGTCGAGGACAACGAAGCGGAATTCCTGCTCGCGCTCGGACGCGCGGGAGGAGGTCGCGAGCGCGACGACGCGGAGATCACGTGGGTAATCGGCGGTTCGCCGATCGCCTACCACAACTGCGTCGTGCGAGCCGATCTCGAGCCCGAGCGCGCAGACGCCGCGATAACCGAGTCGCAGAAGCTGATGCGCACGAGCGGCGTCGCGGGCTCGTGGCACGTCGGGCCGTCGATGCGTCCAACCGACCTCGGAACCCGCCTCGAAGCGCACGGCTTCGAGAGCGGCCCGGAGCCCGGCATGGCCGCGAACCTCCGGGCGCTCCCGGACGTCGAGGCGCCGACGGACGTCCGGATCTCGCGTGTCGTGACGGACACCGGTCTCGACGCGTACGAGCAGGTGCTCTCGCTTGGCTTCGGTGAGGGACCTCCGGAGGCGGCGTGGGTACACGAGATGTATGCACGCATCGGCGTTGGTGACGACGTGCCTTGGCGGCACTACGTCGGCCTAGCCGGCGGCGACCCGGTGGCGTGCGCCTCAGTGTTCCTCGCGGCGGGCGTGGCGGGCCTCTATTTCGTCTGCACCGTACCGGCCGCCCGCCGCCGCGGGATCGGCGCGGCGATCAGCCACGAAGCGCTCGCAGGCACACTCGAGCTCGGCTTCGACGTCGGCGTGCTCGGATCGTCACCGATGGGGCAACCGATGTACGAGCGGCTGGGCTTCCGGGAGGTATGCGCGGTGAACGTCTACGAGTGGTCGCCGTTCACGCCGCCAACCACGGAACCAACGTGAAATCGCCGGGAGATCCCGCCCTCGCGCTACCCGTTCACTGATTTGGCCGCCGAAGGGGTCGGCCGGCAGGTCGATGGCTCAAGGTAAGTCGCCTGGGCCAGTGTGCGGGAATGTCACTTGAGTTGAGGCGACTGCGGGCATCAGCCTAGATCCGTGGATGCACCGATGCGCGCGGAACCGACGAGGCGGATCTTGTCTGCAGAGATACCCATGAGCAGCACTCCGCCGCCCTCGCACTCAGAGAGCGATCGCAACTTCTCTCTCCCCGCCCTCGGCACGAGGGGCGGTGGCTGGGTGGCTGTCCAGGCCGTGTTGTTTGCTGCGATAGCGCTCTCGGCGCTCGTTGGCCTCAATTGGCCAGACGCACTTGCCCCGATCGCCTACGCCGCCGGAGCACTGCTGTTTGCAGTTGGGCTCGGACTGCTCCTCGGAGGCGCGATCGGCCTCGGCTCCGCGCTGACGCCGTTTCCGGCGCCGCGAAGCCAGGGCGAGCTGCAGACCGGCGGCGTCTATCGCCTCGCTCGTCACCCCATGTACGGCGGTGGAATTCTCATCGCGCTCGGTTGGTCGACGATCTTCGCGACGGTGCTAGGGCTGGCCCTGACGATCCTGCTCGCGGTCTTCGCTGATCTGAAGTCGCGGCGGGAAGAGCTCTGGCTCGAGCGGCAGTACGCGGGCTACCGCGACTACAAACGGCGCACAAAACACCGGCTGATCCCATTCATTTGGTGAGCGGCTAACGGGTTCGTGCCGCGAACAGCCTCGCTTGGGCCAGCGTTGCTCACGCCAGTTCCCGCGCGGCTTCCTCGAAGACCTGCGTGTGCAGATCGACGTCGGCTTCGGTCGTCGCGGGCGACATCAGCGCCATGTTGTGGAACGGCGTCAGCAGGATGCCGCGGTTGAGCGCGTAGAGGTGGATCAGCCGGTCGAGCAGCGCGTTGCCCCCGGCGGCGGCCTCGCTGCCGGTGCGCGGGCGCTCGGGGCAGAAGAGGTACTCGATGCGGCAGCCGAGGCGCGTCACGTGCCAGGGCAGGCCGTGCCGCTCGATCGTCTCCGCGACGCCGGCCTCGAAGCGCTCGCCGAGGGCGATCATCCGCTCGAAGGCCTCGTCGGTCAGTACCTCGGCCAGGGTCGCGCGCGTCGCGGCAAGTGAGAGCACGTTCGCCGCAACCGTGCCGCCGATCCCGCCCACGTCGGCCTTCTCGTCGGCCGGCAGCAGCGCCTCCAGCTGTTCGGCGACCTCGGCCGAGAACCCGTACGCGGCGACCGGGATCCCCGCGCCGATCGACTTGCCGACCGTGAGCAGGTCCGGCTCGAGCCCGTAGGCGGCCGTGTAGCCGCCCGGCCCCGCGCAGAGCGTGTGCGTCTCGTCGACGATCAGCAGCGTCCCCGTATCGCGCGTCGCAGCGCGTAGCCGCTCGTGGAAGCCCGGCTCCGGAAGGACGATGCCGATGTTCGTCAGCGCCGGCTCGGCCAGCACGCAGGCGACGTCGCCGTGGGCGAGCTCGCACTCGAGTGCCTCGGAGTCGTTCCACTCGACAACGCGCGTCGTCTCGTCCAGCGGCACCGGCGGCCCGACGTTGCCGTCGCGCGAGACCACGCGGCCGTCCTCGAGGCCGGCGAACGTCTCGTCGACCGAGCCGTGGTAACACCAGTTGAAGACGAGGATCTTCGGCCGCCCGGTGAGCTCACGCGCAAGCCTGATCGCGAAGCGGTTGGCGTCGGTCGCGGTCAGCGCGAACTGCCAGCGCGCGAGGCCGAAGCGACGGGCCAGCTCCCGCCCGACCCAGATCGCGTCCTCGCTCGGCAGCATCGTGGTGATCCCCTTCCCAACCTGCTCTACGACCGCGCGGACGGTCGGCGCGGGCGAGTGGCCCGTCATCGCCGCGGTGTCGCCGAGGCAGAAGTCGACGTACTCGTGCCCGTCGACGTCGCGGAAACGCGCACCGTGTGCCTCGGCCGCGAAGACCGGGAAGCCGCCCGGCCAGCGGATCATCCACGGCATCGGCACGCCGGAAAGGAGCGAGCCGCGTGCCTCGTTCGCCAGCTCGCGTGAGCGCGGGTGCTCGCGCTCGAAGCGCTCGAGCTCGCGCACGAGCAGAGCCTCGGCGCGGCGGCTCAGGGCTTGCCGCGGGGCCCGGTGTGCTCGTGATTCTTGTCGCCGAGGCCGTACCCGGGCCGGGGTTCATACGGCGGCGGAGGCGGAGTCTTGTGTGGCGGGACCGCCGGCGACGGCGGAGGGGGTGGCGGAGGAGGAGGAGGAGGAGGAGGAGGGGGAGGAGGAGGAGGAGGAGGAGGCGGCGGCGGCGGCGGAGGCGGCGGCGGTGGCGGCGGAGGCGGTGGCGGCGGAGGGGGCGGAGGTGGCGGCGGAGGCGGAGGCGGTGGCGGAGGCGGAGGCGGCGGCGGAGGGGGCGGTGGAGGAGGAGGCGGCGGCGGCGATCCGCCACGAGAAGGCGCCGGGCTCACGCGACGGGCGGCCGCGCCCCGGACAGCCGCCTGCGCCCCGACAGCCAGCCGCTGCGCCTCCGAGCGGCCGCCGGCGAGCACGATCGTCCCGCCGGGCCGGGCTCGCTTACCCGGATGCCCAACGGGCGCGGACGGAGGTCGCTTTCCGGTTGGGGCAGCCTCGGGCAGCTGGACGGACGGTTGCGCCGGCGACTCCGGCGGGGCGGCCTCGACGACCCGAGCCTCCGGCGGCTCGAGTGCGGCACGCCAGAAGTAGCCTGCGCTTGAACCTGTGAACACAAGCGCGAGCGCGAGCAGCAGGGTTCTGACCGGCACAGCTTGAGTATCGCGACCTGGGAGGACGGCACTTCAGGCCGCGCGGCCTTTGCGAGCCACGCAGACGCGGTTCTTGCCCTCGCCTTTGGCGCGATAGAGGGCATCGTCCGCGAGCCGCAGCAGGTCCTCACCGGTGTCCCCCTGCCGGTACTGGGCGACGCCGAAGCTGGCGGTCGAGCTGAGTGCGTTCCCCTCCACCCGGGCGATGGGACGCTCTGACAGCGAACGACACAACCGCTCGGCGACCAGCACGGCATCACGGCCTTCGATCTCCGGCAGCAGCAATGCGAACTCCTCACCGCCGAGCCGCGCCGCGAGGTCGACATCGCGGACGTGGTCCTGCAGCAAATTGCCGAAGGCCGCCAGCACGCGATCTCCCGAGTGGTGGCCGAAGCGGTCGTTGACATCCTTGAAGTCGTCGAGGTCGATCAGGACGATGCCGAGACCGCTTCCGGACTGGGCCGCCCGCTCCACTTCCGTGTCGAGCACCGCCAGGAAGCGACGCCGGTTGACGAGGCCCGTCAGGTCGTCGGTGATCGCCTGGCGCTGAACCAGTTCGTGCAGGCGCGCATTCTCGAGGGCGATCCCGGCCTGGGCCGCGAGCCACTCGGCGAGCTGCCTCGTCTCGGCCGTGAAGCCCTCCGGCGGCGGGTAGAGCACGAGCTCGGTGCGAGTTGGTTCATCCTCGGCCGAGAGATCGAGCCGTAGCTCGTTGCGTCCATCAACCGGCTCGCCGATCCAACCGAGCTCCTCCCCGTCCCTGAAGATCCGCGCACCCCTTGCGCCGGTCGCCTCCGCGACGACGTCGAGGATCACCGGCACGAGCGCGCGAGGGTTGTGCGTGGCTGCGAGCGCGTCGCCCACGAGCGCGAGCGCCGCGCGGGCGTCCGGCCGCCCGCGAGCGCTTCGCCTGCGGCGATCGTGACGCTGCCCGGAGGCATGGATCAGCTCGTCTCGGCGCAAGGAGCGAAGCGTCAACGCGAGCAGCACGAGCGTCGCGAACGTGGCGAGCCCGGCCAGGCCGGCGAATTTCCAGCGCACGTCGACCGCAAGACTGACGTCCAGCGCATGCCCGAGCAGAGGTGAGGCCGATATCCGCAGCATTCGTGCCCTTTGCGGACTCTAAGCCCCGCAGGACGAGGCCGGAATACAGTCCTGGCGTGAAGATCCTGGTCGTCGGAACAGGAGGCGTGGGAGCGGCGGTGGCGGCGGTGGCGCAGCGGCGCGACTTCTTCGAGCGGATCACCTTCGCCGATCTCGACCCGGCACGGCCTCGGGCGCTCGTCGAACGGCTCGACGACGACCGCTTCGGCGCGGCCCGGGTCGACGCGTCCGACCAGTCCAGCGTGGCGGCGCTCGCGCGCGAGCACGACGCCGTCCTGAACGCGACCGACCCGCGCTTTGTCCTGCCGATCTTCGAGGCCGCCTTCGAGACCCGCTGCACCTACCTCGACATGGCGATGTCGCTCTCCGGGCCGAACACGCTGCTCGGCCAGGAGCAGCTCGACCAGCACGAGCGCTGGACCGAGGCTGGCCTGCTCGCGCTCGTCGGGATCGGCGTCGAGCCGGGCCTCTCGGACGTCTTCGCCCGCTACGCCGCCGATCACCTGTTCGCCGAGATCGACGAGATCGGCGTGCGCGACGGCGCGAACCTGGAGGTCGACGGCTACGAGTTCGCGCCGACCTTCTCGATCTGGACGACGATCGAGGAGTGCCTCAACCCGCCCCTGATCTGGGAGCGCGGGCGCGGCTGGTACACGACCGAGCCGTTCAGCGAGCCCGAGGTGTTCGACTTCCCGGAGGGGATCGGCCCGCTTCAGTGCGTCAACGTCGAGCACGAGGAGGTCGTGCTCGTGCCACGCTGGGTCGACTGCAAGCGCGTCACCTTCAAGTACGGCCTCGGCGAGGAGTTCATCGGCGTGCTGAAGACGCTGCACAAGCTCGGACTGGACTCGAAGGAGCCGGTCTCGGTCGGCGGCGTCGAGGTGGCGCCGCGCGACGTGCTCGCCGCGGCGCTGCCCGACCCGGCGACGCTCGGCGAGCGCATGCACGGCAAGACCTGCGCGGGCACCTTCGTCACCGGCACCGGCCTGGACGGGGAGGCGCGGGCGACCTACCTCTACCACGTGGCCGACAACGAGCGGACGATGCGCCAGTACGGCTCACAGGCGGTCGTCCTGCAGACCGCTTTGAACCCGGTCGTTGCGCTGGAGCTACTCGCGAACGGCACGTGGAACGGCAGCGGTGTGCTCGGGCCCGAGGCCTTCGACGCGGTCCCGTTCCTCGACCTGCTCGGGGCCTACGGCGAGCCACACGGCCAAGACGACCGGTGACTGCGGCGGCCAAGGCCGAGGCGGCACGCACGTCCGCAGCGTGGCCGGCCGCCGCACTCCTGCTCGGCGCAGGGCTGCTCGCGCTCCTGCTGCTGCATCCGGGGATTGACGAGGCCTGGGAGAACCACCCCGCGCACTTCTGGCTCGTGCTGAGCGCGGCTTCGGTCAGCGTCGTGCTCGGCTACGCGGTCGGCGTCGCGGCCCGCCGACGGCGAGATGCGCGGCTGTTCCTGGTCTCGCTCGCCTTCATCTCGGCGGCCGGCTTCCTCGGCCTGCACGCCCTCGCCACGCCGGGCGTGCTGCTGGGCAAGAACGCGGGCTTCGAGCTCGCGACGCCGTTCGGGCTCGCGGTTGCGGGCCTCTTCGCGGCGGCCTCGGGGCTGCAGCTCCGGCCCGCGGCGGCCGAGCGCGTGTTGCGCCGGGCCTGGGCGCTGATCGCGGCGCTTGCGACGCTGCTCGCATTGTGGGCGGCGATCTCGCTCTCGGAGCTGCCGCCCCTCGCGGGCGAGCTCGGCGTCGAGCAGCTCGACGGCTGGCAGGTCACCCTGGCCGTGATCGGCGTCGTGCTGTACGCGACCGCGGCGGTCGGCTACTTCCGCCTCTACCGGCGCCGCCGCGCACAGTTCCTGCTCGGCGTCGCCCTCTCGTTCGCACTCCTGGCCGAGGCAATGCTCGTGATCGCGTGGGCTCGCAACTGGCACGCCTCGTGGTGGGAATGGCACCTGCTGATGCTGACCGCGTTCGTCACGATCGCCGTGAGCGCACGCGGCGAGTGGCACGAGGAACGGTTCAGCCCGCTTTATCTCGACGAGACGCTCGCGGACACCCGTGAGGCGACGATCCTGTTCGCCGACCTGCAGGGCTTCACGTCGTTCTCGGAGCGAACGACTCCGGCGCGGGTGGCGGCGATGTTGAACGGCTACTTCGGGAAGCTGGTGCCGCTGCTCGAGCGGGACGGCGGTGTCGTCCACCAGATCGTCGGCGACGCGGTGATGGTGATCTTCAACCAGCACGGCGACCAGCCCGACCACGCGAGGCGCGCGGTGCGCACCGCACTCACCTTCCAATCCGCCGCGGCCGAGATCGCCTCGGGCCACCCCGACTGGCCTCGCTTCCGGGCGGGCGTGAACAGCGGCGAGGTGCTGGCCGGGCTCGTCGGCGGCCCCAGCGGCCACCGCAAGCACGGCGTCGTCGGCGACACGGTGAACCTGGCCGCGCGCCTCGAGTCCATCGCGCCGGTCGGCCAGGTGGTCGTCGGGGCCGAGACCGCGGCCGCCCTACCACCGGGCGCCGTGCTCGACCGGCTCCCCCCGCTCCAGCTGAAGGGCAAGGGGGAGCCGGTCGAGGCGTTCGTCGTGCACGCGCTACGCGCCGGCTAGCGCGGCGCCGCGCGATGGAGCTCAGGCCGGCTCGTTCGGATCCTCGTCGGCGGCCAGTTCGACCGAGCCCTCCAGCGTCTGCTGGAAGTGGCGCTGTTGAATCGGCTCAGCCCACTGGACGAGCTCCTGCAGCCCGGGCACGTTGGCGCGCTCGCTCATCGTGCCCACCACCTGCCAGTGGCCGACCTCGCCAGCCTCGGCCATGGTCAGGAACTCGAAGCCGTCGAGCGCGTCGGCGTCGTCGCCCAGGTAGGTCGACATCATCTCCGTCGCCTCCTGTTTGGTCTCCCGCGCCTTCTCGAGGATCGCGGTCTTCTTGCCGTCGAGCTCGGAGGCCAGGTCGGTGGTCCGCTCCTCGGTCTCCTTCGCCTCCTTGGCCATGCGCTGGAGCGTGGAGCGAAGATCGTCGTGCCCGCCTTCCTCTTCGACGAGCTTGCCCACCTTCGCGGTCGCGTCCTGGGCGGCCATCGCCAGGCCCAGCACCTCGCCGAGCTTGCTCTCGAGCGCGGTCAGCTCTGCCATCAGTCCCCTCCTCGTTGAGATTGCGGACAAAACGGCTACCCGGCAAACGGCGAGCGGAAACGGGCTGCCGATATCCTCGGCCGCTTGACGGTCGTGGGTCTTCTCCGCCTGGTTCTCGCCGCGGTCCTGCTCGGCTCCGCGGCGGCCAAGCTCGCCGCCGGCGCGCGGGGCCGGCGGGCGCTTGCGAGCTACGGGCTGCACGGGCCCAACGCGGTGGTTGCCTGGGCTGGGTCGATCGCGGTCGAGGGCCTGCTCGGGATCGCCGTTGCCGCAGGCGTGCCGGGCTCGGCGGAGGCCGCCGCCGTTCTGCTCGGCCTCTTCACGCTGCTGCTCGTGGTCGCGATCGCGCGCGGTCGGGCCGGCCGGCCGTGCGGCTGCTTCGGGAGCCGCTCGCGGATCGGCTGGGGCGCGGTAGTGCGCTCGGCCTGCCTCACCGCCGCGTTCGCGGTGCTGCCGTTCCTGCCCGACGCCTCGCTCTCGACCGAGGGCTGGCTCGGCGTCGGCCTGGGCGTCGCGCTCGTCGGCGTGGCGGCGCTGGCCGTGGCGCTGCTCGCGCTGGCTCGCGAGCTCGGTGAGCTCCGGCTCGCGGTCGCCCCGCAGGCGGCGCTCTCGCTCGAGCACGAAGGCCCGGAGCTCGGCGGCCGCGTCGGGCTGATCGAGCGCTTCGAGCGGCGCGCGCCGCTGGCGGTCGCGGTCTTCACCTCGGCCGGCTGCTCGCTCTGCGCCGCGCTCGAGCCGTCGCTGCGGCTGCTCGCCCCCGACCCCGAGGTCGAGCTGCAGCTCTTCGACGAGCATGACGACGCGGAAGCCTGGGAGTCGCTCGCGGTGCCGGGCAGCCCGTACGCGGTCGTGCTCGCGCCCGACGGCAAGGTGCTCGCCAAGGGCACATTCAACTCGCTCTACCAGCTGGAATCGCTGCTCGGCCCGGCGGCGGTGCGTGCTTAGCGAAGCCGTCGCGGGCGCGACGTCCCGCCGCGGCTTCCTCGCCCGCACCGGCCGGCTGCTGCTCGGCCTCGCCGGCGGCGGCTACGTGCTCGGCGCGATTCGCGCCCAGCGGGCGGAGGCCTTCCACTTCTGCGGCCACATCTACACGACCGGCTCCTGCCCGCACCCGACCGGGCTGCCGCGGATCGACGCGAAGGGCTTCCCCTTGCGCGCGGACGACGGCGAGCCGGTGGACGACCTCGGGCGGCCGGTGGACAAGCTCGGCCGGCCCGTCGACGCCCACCGCAAGCTGCTGCGCGATCCCGACGGGAACCCGTTGCCGCCTGGCCCGCGCACGCGCGTCTGCGCCAAGGTGAGCCGCGAGCACGGCTTCCGCGGTCAGGTCGACGGCGCCTGGTACCGCTGCTGCAACGGCCACATCCGCAAGCTCGTCGACTGCTGCGGCTACACGACGTACCGGATCAACGGCGACTACGCGCTGACCGGCTACTGCTACAGCGGCCGGAAGGTGTTCTGCGTTATGTACTACGACACGAAGATCAAGTGCTGACGCCGGCGCTGGTGCTGACCGCGCTGCTCGTCGGGCTCGCGGGCGCCTGGTCGCCCTGAAGCCTCTCCATGGCCGGCACCGTGCGTGCCGCTCGTCATCGGGGTCGCGCGGCGGCCGCCTTCGCGGCCGGGCTCGCGCTCGGAGCTGCGGCGATCTTCGTCGCGCTGGGCGCACTCGGCTCCGTGATCAGTGGGCGGGCGGTCCTGATCGGGGCGGTCGCGCTGGGCGTCGTGGCCGTGGCGAGCGACGCGCTCGGCCTGCGGGTGCGGCCGCAGATCCACTTCCAGGTTCCGGAGCCCTGGCGCCGGACGATGCCGCTGCCGCGCGCCCTCTTCCTCTACGGGCTGCTCCTCGGCACCGGCCTCACGACTTACGTTCCGGCGACCGCCGCCTGGGCGCTGCCCGCGCTGAGCCTCGCGCTCGGAGACGTCAAGGCCTCGCTCGCCATCGCGGCCGGGTTCGCCGCCGGGCGGGCGCTGCCGGTGCTCGTCCTGAGCGAGCACGCGATCGCCGAGCGGCCGCAGGGCCGGCGCCTGCTGCGCGTGCTCGCTGCCGCCTCCCTCCTCGCCGCGCTCGTGGCCGGGCGGGTGGAGGCGGCGGGAACGATCGCCTCGCCCGGAGGCGACCCGAGCGCGGCCGGCACCGACGTCGCCTGGCAGCAGCCCGGGGTCGGCGGCTTCCTCCGGCGAGACGACACCACGACGCAGCTCCCCGGCAACGACCCGGCGATCGGCGCGACCTTCGTCGCCTGGCGGGCCGGCGCCGACCTGACCCTGGCCGACCGCGCCTCGCTCACCCCCGTCGTCCAGGAGTCGGTCCCCGGCCTCCAGAAGCTCGCGGTCTCGCGCAGCTGGCTCGCCTACCGGACGCCGACCGAGATCCACGTTCGCCCGGTGACCGCGACCGGGCCGGGCACGACCGTCGAGCGGGTCAAGGCGCCCGGGACCCTGGGCCGCCCGGCGCTGGGGGTCGATCTCGTCGTCTTCCATCGCGCGACGAAGGCGGGCAGCTGGATCACCGCCGTGAACGTCGTCTCGGGCAAGCGCCTGCGGCTGCGCTCCTCGAGCGACGCGCAGCTGCTGAATCCCTCGCTGCTCGCGGGGCAGCTGCTCTACGTGCGCGCCTCGCGCTGCTCGCAGCAGCTCGTGCTCGGGCGGCTCCGCGGCGGCCGCGACAGAGTCCTCTACGAGCTCGGCCCGCTGGCCGGCCAGGACGCCGGCCACGAGCATCACCACACGAGCCAGGGCGAGCATCTCCCCTGCCCCCACAAGCCGCGAGTGACGGCGAAGATGCTCTGGACGACCGCGCTCTCGCCGACGACCGCCTACGTGACGGTGCTGAGGCCGGCGCGGGGTGGCCGAACTGTGCCGACGCTGCTGGCAGTGAGCCGCTAGGCTCGCAACGCGGGGTCGCCGATTCGGAGGGAGGCCGACCGATGGGCATCATCTCGCGAGGATTTCGAGGACGGCGCCAGGACGGGCCGCCCGACCGCGTCCCGCCGGGCCAGTACCTGACCGACGACTTCCCGGTGCTCTCGGCCGGGCCGACGCCGCACACGCCGCTCGAGGAATGGACGTTCGAGATCCGCGGGGGCTCGGACCCGGTCACCTGGACGTGGGAGGAGCTCCAGGCGCTGCCGAGCGAGGAGGTCACCAAGGACATCCATTGCGTGACCAAGTGGTCGAAGCTGGACACCGTCTGGCAGGGCGTCTCGGTCGACACGCTGCTCGACGCGGTCGACCACGACGCCGGGTACGCGCTCGCCTTCTGCGACGGCGGCTACACGACCAACTTGCCGCTCGAGGACCTCACGGACGGAAAAGCCTGGGTCGCCTACAACTACGGCGGCGAGCCCCTCGAGCCCGAGCACGGCGGTCCGGCGCGGCTGCTCGTCCCGCATCTCTACTTCTGGAAGAGCGCCAAGTGGGTGCGCGGGCTGCAGCTGCTGGACGAGGACGAGCCCGGCTTCTGGGAGCAGAACGGCTACCACATGTACGGAGATCCTTGGCGAGAGCAGCGGTACTGGGGCGACTGACCTGGCTGGCCGCGACCGTCACCGCGGCGCGTGAGGAGACGCCACGGGTGCGAACGCTGGAGCTCGACGCCGACGGCTGGACCGACCACCGCGCCGGCCAGCACCTCGACGTGCGCCTGACGGCCGAGGACGGCTACCAGGCCGAGCGCTCGTACTCGATCGCCTCGGCACCGGGCGAGCCGCTGGCGATCACCGTCGAGCGGCTCGAGGACGGCGAGGTCTCGCCGTACCTGGTGGACGAGGCGCGCGACGGCGACGTCTTCGAGGTGCGCGGCCCGATCGGCGGCTACTTCATCTGGGACGGCGACGAGCCGGAGCCGGTGCTGCTCGTCGGCGGCGGGTCGGGCGTCGTGCCCCTGGCGGCGATGGCTCGGCAGCGGGGGCGCGTCGGCTCGACGGCGCCGATGCGGCTGCTCTACTCGTCGCGCTCGTGGGACGACGTGATCTACCGCGACGAGCTCGAGACGCTCGGGATCGAGCTGGTGTACACGCTGACCCGCGAGCAGCCGCCGGGCTGGGAGGGCTACGCGCGCCGGCTCGACGATGAGCTGCTGCGCGAGGTCGCGTTCCCGGCCGCCGAGCGCCCCCGCGTCTACGTCTGCGGCTCGACGCATTTCGTGGACGCAGCCGCCGACGGGCTGGTTCGGCTCGGCTACGACCCGCTGTCGATCCGGACCGAGCGCTTCGGAGCGACGGGCTGATGGAATCGCGCGTCCTCGACGGCAATGCGATCGGCGGCCTGCTGCTCGAGCTGTTCGGCAGGGAGCTGACGGCTGCCCCCTGCGGCTGCGCCGGCTGCGGCGCGCGCGAGGAGCTGGCGCGGCTCGACGTGTACATGGACTGCCCGGGCGTCGTCGTGCGCTGCCGGCATTGCGGAAACGTGATGATCACGATCGTCCGCGGCCGCGCGCGCACGTGGGTCGATCTCGGCGGCACGCGCGCGCTCGAGCTGTAGGGTCCGGGCCATGCGACGGCGACTGGAGCGAGCGATCCTCGGCCTGCTGATGAGCGTCGTCGCGTTCCTGGTCGAACGGCGTCTGGTCAAGGCGCTGGCCAAGCGGCGCTGAGCCGTCCGTAGATTCGAGCAACCTTCCTCAGCGCCGGCACCGATGCCGAGCCGGCCCGTCCACGTGAGGCTCAAGAGCGGAGGTGAGGGCGATGGCATGGCTCAGAAGAGCGGGGCTTTCCGTCGTGCTGGTCACCCTCGCGCTCACGGCCGCGGCCGCCACGGCGAAAGCGCCGGCGGGCACACACACCTCGCTCGTGACGCCGCGCACGCTGGTCAGCTCGCCTCGCGCGATCTACGCCTTCGCGCAGGACGGCGACGGGCTCGCCTGGGTCGCCTCGGACGCACGGGTTCGCGTTCGAAGCGTGAAGCGAGCCAAGACCTGGGTCGTCGGCAGGGTCGATCCGCCGGAGCGCGTCTTCGGGGCGTCCGTCGCGCTGGCCGGCACCCGCGCGCTCTGGGCCTGGGACAACAGCGGCAACAACTACGAGACCGCGTTCGCGTCCGGAGCTCCCGGGCGGGCGCAAAGCAGGATTCACGGCTTGTTCGGAGGCGCGCGCAACTTCGGCGACGGCGAGCGGTTCGCGGGAATCGCCGGTGACGGCAGCACCCTTGCCTTCGGCTGGGCGGACGAGGCCTGCGCAGGCACACCGTACGGACTCTGCGACCTCTGCAACCCGCTGGGCAGCTGCCCGCTGATCGTGACCGGAGGCGGCGTGGCCGTCGTTCCCGTGCAAGCATCCCGCCAACGACCGCCCTCCATTCCGAACGTGCCGCCGCCGGCCCTCATGGCGATTGGCTCGGGGCGCGTGGCCGTCGTCGCCGCCCGCTCGCCCACGCCTGAGGGAGCGTGGGTGCCACGGATCGGCGAGGACAGTCCGGTCTCCGTCTTCGGCCTCGCTGGCCGGTTGATAACGCAGATCCCGCTGATCGGCACCGTCAGGGGGCTCGCGCTCACGCCGAAGGCCCTCGCTCTGCTGCTGGAGCGGCCCGACGGCAGCAAGGTGATCGCCCACTACGGACTGGGAACGGGGTCCTTCCTCGACGCAAGCGACCTGCTCCCGCTCGGAGCCACGTCGCTCTCGGCCTCGCCGCGCGGGATCGTCTTCCGCGACGGCTCCGGCATCTACCAGCTCCACGGAAGAAGGTCGAGACTCGTGGCCGTCGCCAAGTCCGTCCCGATCGGGCTCTCCATCGAGGGGAACCGGATCGCGTGGGCGGAGAACGTTCACGGCCACGGAAGCGTCAGGATGGTGACGGTGCGATGAACGCGGCGGTCAGCCGCTTGCGCCGGATCTTCCCGCTCGCGCTCTCGCTCGTGCTCCTCCTGCTCGTCGCCGCGGGCGCGGAGGGCGCCGGGCGAGGAAGCCTGTTGATCTACTGCGGGCACGACGCCGGCAAGAGCTACATCCCGTCGTTCTATGTCAACCCGAGCCTGTACGACTTCGACTCGAACCCGGTCTCGACCGACATCAGCATGTGCTCGAATAGGAGCGCGACCGCGAAGGTCGTCCTGCTCGCGCCGGGCGGCGTCACGTTCGACCTGTCCGCCGCGCCCGGGACCGCGATCGGACGCGTCAGCGGCAAGGCCCAGGTCGGCAAGCGCACGCTCGACCTGCCGCGCCGGCTCGGGACGATCGTCGCCGCCGATCCGACTCGTTACACCCGCAGCTCCTGCGCTGCGGGCCTGCACGGCGCGGTGTGGCTCCTGCGGACGAGCACCGCCGACGGCAAGCTCCGCCTCGCCGTGCCGGTCTACGTCGACACCCTGAGTGGACAAACCACGGGCCGACTGCAGGTCTGCTTCAGCTCGGCAAAGCGGCGGATCACGGGCTGGCCGGCAACGGCGGTCTTCCGGCTCCTGACGTTGTCAGTCGACTCGAGCGTGGTCTCTGAGCGGCCGGCGGAGCCGGCGGCCTACGTCTGGCACGGCTTCTTCACACCCTTCCGCACGAACGGCCGGCCCAACCCCGCCGCGACGGTCGAGGGCCGCGCCACCCAGCTGCTTCCGATCGTCTGGACGCTGAACGGGACCTACGATCCGTCGTCTGGCGCAGCAAGGGTCACCGGCAGCCTCACGCAGGGTGGGCAGCCGGTCGCCGGGCTGACGTTCCCGCTCTGGCACGGCACAGCTCTCGGCGGCGGCAGCTTCCCGGGCATCCTCAACCCGAGCATCGACAGCCAGACCACGGATGCTGCCGGGCAGTTCTCGGCTTCGGTCCCAATCGCCTCGACGACGTTCTTCCGCGCTTCCGGCGGCACGGTGCTCCAGTACTCCCGCTGCCAGGGGCCCTCGCCCGCGCCGAAGGGCTGCGTCAGCGCCTCGACGAGCGGGTTCGCGGGCGCGAGCGCGATCGTCGAGGTGGCCGTCCCGTGACGCGCGGCTCGTCCGCGGCCGAAGATAGGGTCGCGCGGTGCGGACGCTGACAACTACGGCCGGCGGCCTTGCGGTACTCGCGCTCGTGCTCGTCGCTTCCGCAGGCGGGGTCTCGCGGGGCGCCGACGGGCGCATCGTGTTCGTCACCAACCGCCACTGCGGGAGCCGTCAGGAAGACTGCGGGCGCGGCGAGATCGCGACGATTCGAGCCGACGGCTCCGGCGTTCGGGTGCTGACCCGGAACGCGGTCTCCGAGGGCTCGCCGGCCTGGTCGCCGAACGGCGAGCAGATCGCGTTCTTCCGGCCCAAGCGGCAGGTCTGGCTGATGAATGCCGACGGCAGCCACCAGCGCCAACTGACGCATCTCACCCGCGTCCAGTTCTACGGCGAGCTCGACTTGGGCTCCGGACGGGCAGACGATCGTGATCAAGGCGTTCGCCTCGCCGGTCGGCGGATCGACCGAGCTCTGGCTGGTCAACGCGCGCACGGGCACGGTCACGCAGCTGACCCACACGGTGCTCAGCGAGGCCGGGCCGTCGTGGTCGCCGAACGGCCGCTGGATCGCCTTCTTCTCGGAGGGACGAACGCGCGCCTACCGGATCTGGCGGCTTTCACCCACGACGAAGCGTGTGGTGCAGCTCACGTCCGGAAGCCCGGCGGCGCTCTACCCGTCCTGGTCGCCCGACAGCCGGAGGATCGCGTTCACCCTCGGGGGGCGGCTCGCGATCATGGACGCCGACGGGAGCCACCGGCACACGTTGCGCCTCTTCGCCACGCAACCGCACTGGTCGGCCGACCGGCGCTGGATCGTCTTCATGGCCGACGCCGACCTGTACAAGGTCCGCCCCGACGGCAGCGGCCGCACCCGGCTTCGGCACCACGGCAAGCAGGTCGTGAACGACCAGCCCGATTGGTGAGCTGGACCGCCCCGTCGCTCAAGGGCGCCGCGCGCGCTTCAGCGGACACCGTGTGAAGTAGCGCGGCGGCGGCTGCACTGCGCGCTTGATCCCGAGCGCGAGCTTGAGCGGTACGAACTTCGCGTACCCACCGCAGTCGGCCTCGACCTCGTCGAAGGGGCGCTGCCAGGGCGCGCCCTCGAAGTCGGACTGCTGCGCGTGCGTCAGCTCGTGGCCGAGAACGAAGATCCAGATCCCGAGCATCCTTAGCTTCACGGTGCGCCAGCGCTCGAAGGCGAGGCACGCCTGCGACGGCAGCGCGACCTCGCGCTGCTCGTAGAGCCAAAGCCCGTAGACATCGGTCTCGTGCCCCTTCTCGGCCGGATAAGCCGAGCGGACGAGCACCGCCCAGTCCTCGCGGTCGTAGCAGCCGACCGTCGCCCGGTACGGCGCTGCGGCCCGGTCTGCTTGCGCCGATTCGTGGACCGCGGTCGACGCCGTCGCCGCCAGCACGAGCGTGCAGGCGCCGATCGCGATGAGCGTCGCAGCGAAGGATGAGAGGGCCGCGGCAACACCGCGGCCCTCTCGCCGATCGCTCAGATGCGCGACACCGGCAGCTGCTGGCGCTGCCATTGGTTCTGATCCGTCTTCGCGCGGTTGGAGACGTCGGTGTAGGCGTTCGACATCGCCGTCTGAGTGGCCATGCTCGGGCCGCCGTAGATGTTCCCGCCGGCAGTCGAGCTGGGCGTGTTCGAGTTCACCGCGTTCTGGTTGCTGAACGCGGCGCCAACGGCCAACTGGTTCGTCTCTGCGGACTGGACGCCGGCCTGGAAGCCACCGGCCCCGCCGGAACCGGCGGAGAGACCGTCGTGGCCGTCCTTGCCGTCACGCTTGCAGCCACAGTCCTTGCCGCCCAGGTCCTGGTTAAGCCACTGGTCCTGGTCGGTCTTGGACCGGTTCGAGACGTCGGTCGTTGCGTTCGAGGATGCCGTCTGCGTTGCGGTGCTCGGCCCGGAGTAGATGTTCCCACCCGCGGTCGAGGCCGGCGCGTTCGCGTTGACGGCGTTCTGGTCGCTCTTGGAGATGCCGAGCGCCCACTGGTTCGTCTCGGCAGCCTGGAGGCCGGCCTGGAAGCCGCCCGCCCCGCCGGAACCGGCGGAGAGGCCGTCATGGCCGTCCTTGCTGCAGCCGCAGTCCTTGCCGCCGATGTCCTGCTTCAGGCCCTGGTCCTGGTCGGTCTTGGCCTTGTTCGAGACGTCGGTGTAGGCGTTGGACGTGGCGGTCTGGGTCGCCGAGCTCGGGCCGGAGGCGATGTTCCCGCCGGCGGTCGAGCTCGGTGCGTTGGCGTTGACCGCGTTCTGGTTGCTGAACGCGGCGCCGGCTGCCCACTGGTTGGTGTTGGCGACCTGCGCCCCCACCTGGAAGCCGCCGGGGCCACCGCAACCGGCCAGGCACGAGCCCCCGCCGAGGTTCTGGCTGAGGTGCTGGTCCTGGTCGGTCTTCGACCTGTTCGAGACGTCGGTGGTTGCGTTCGACGTCGCCGTCTGGGTCGCCGAGCTCGGGCCCGAGTAGACGTTCCCACCCGCGGTCGAGACCGGCGTGTTCGAGTTCACCGCGTTCTGGTTGCTGAACGCGGCTCCCGCAGCCACCTGGTTGGTGTCGGCCTTCTGCACACCAAGCTGGAAGCCACCCGCGCCGCCGCACCCGGCGACGCACTGCGTCTTCATGTCGCGACCGTCACAACCGCACCACTTGTTGCCGAGGTTCTGGTGCAGCGACTGGTCCTGGTCGGTCTTCGCCTTGTTCGACACGTCGGTGGTCGCGTTCGACGTCGCCGTCTGCGTCGCGCTGCTCGGGCCGGAGGAGACGTTCCCACCGGCGATCGAGACGGGCACGTTGGCGTTCACGGCGTTCTGGTCGCTCTTCGCGATCCCGATCGCCGTCTGGTCGGTGTTGGCGTTCTGGACTCCGGCCTGGAAGCCGCCCGCGCCACCGCAGCCGGCCAGGCAGGACCCGCCGCCGATGTTCTGGCTGAGGTGCTGGTCCTGGTCGGTCTTCGACCTGTTCGAGACGTCGGTGGTCGCGTTCGAGGATGCCGTCTGCGTCGCGTTGCTCGGGCCGGAGGAGACGTTCCCACCGGCGATCGAGACGGGCACGTTCGCGTTCACGGCGTTCTGGTCGCTCTTCGCGATGCCGACAGCCAGCTGGTTGGTCTGGGCGTCCTGGATCCCGGCCTGGAATCCGCCCGCGCCACCACAGCCGAGCGAGCAGGATCCGCCGCCGATGTTCTGGTGCAGCGACTGGTCCTGATCGGTCTTGGCCTTGTTCGAGACGTCCGTCGTGGCCGAGGAGCTCGCCGTCTGCGTCGCCGAGCTCGGGCCTGAGTTCACGTTGCCGCCCGCAATCGAGACGGGCACGTTGGCGTTCACTGCGTTCTGGTGGCTGTCGGCCGCGCCGAGCGCGAGCTGGTTAGTCTCGGCGTTCTGGATTCCGGCCTGGAATCCGCCCGAGCCGCCACAGCCGGCGTAACAGCCGGAGCCGCCGACGTTCTGCTGCAGGTACTGGTCCTGATCGGTCTTGGCCTTGTTGGAGACGCCCGTTGTGGCAGTGGACGTCGCCGTCTGGTTTGCCGTGCTCGGGCCGGAGCTGACGTTGCCGCCGGCGATCGAGACGGGCACGTTCGCGTTGACCGCGTTCTGGTTGCTCGACGCGAGCCCCACGGCTGCCTGACCGGTGTTCGCGTTCTGGACCCCGGCCTGGAAACCGCCGGAGCCTCCCGAGTCCGCGAGCACCGGTGGAGCCGCCGCGAGGGCGACGAGCGCCACGGCCACGCTCAGTAGCTTGGCTTTCATCTCTCTCCTTCGTTGGCATTGGTGACTGCTGCGCGCCGCGCAGAACGGCGCGCTCCGTAGGCCGGTGAAGGAGGTTCAGCCGGGGGCCCAGACGGCGAGCGCAACCCGTCTCGGCTTCCGGAAGGCCGATCGCGGAAGCCGGCGGGACAGGAACGGGAAGCTGGCAAAGGCGAGCGCCGCTGCGAGTGCCGCGACGAGGAGCGGCAGGAGCGGCCCGGGCACGCCACCCTGGCCGGGCGAGGTGAGTCCGGGTTCCGGGCCGGGAGGGGTCGGTGGCAGCGGCCCAGGCGCAATAGCGCCCGCCGGAGAGCCGCCGGCCGAGCGCCCGCCCGAGGGACGGGCGCTCGGCCTCACCCCGGTAGGCGCCGCCCCAGGCGTCGTGGGGGTGACTGCTGTCGGCGCGGTAGCGACGGCCGCCGGAGTGAGGCTCGCGTGACGGCCGGTGGCGGCCGCAGAAGGCACGGCGCGCGCGAGCGTTGCCGCAGGCTCAGGCCGGTCGACCCCCGCCACCACCTGGCGTGGGCCGAAGGCGTCGACAGCGGGCGGAACAGCGGTCGGGGGCACGGACGCCGGGACCGCGACGCTTGTCGTCACCACGGCCGGCGTGACGGTGGGTGGCAGCGCGGGCTCAGGGAGGCCAGATGGGCCGGCGGGCGGCGCGGGCCCACGCGCGAGGGAGGACAGCGCAGAGGCTGCGCCGAGCGCCTGCATCACGGCGGGCTCCGCCGCCGCGCCAGCCCCCGGCGCGACGGCGTCGACCTGCGCGAGGGCAGTGTCGACCGTGGTCGTCAAGTCGATCACGCCGGCAGGAGAGCCCGCAGCCCGGGCGACTCCAGGCGCCGCCAACGCACCGCAGACGGCTGCCGCCAGCACCCATGCGCGAACTGAAAATTGCCTGTCTGTGCGCGTTCGCAGCGAAATCGTCCAGACGGGCGTCATCGCCAGGCCCGTGCGCGGACCGCCGGGACGTAGCTCGAGCCGACGCCTAGCAGGATCGCGAGAACGACCGCCAAGAGCGCCATGAGAACGGCGGTCGAGATGCTGTCGACCTCGTCGGCAGAGCTGCCGGGCAGCGTCGGCCTCGGGGCGAGGCTGCTGACGAAGTGCGGTACGCCGGCGCCGGCACGTGCTGCGGCCCTTTCTATGGGTGCCGGCGCCGGCGTCACCGTTGTTGGCCGGCTCTTGCGGGCGCTTGGAGCGCTCGCCGAGCGCGGAGCGGCCTCAGCGGCCTGTCGGGGCGCAACCTCAGAGGTGGCCGCGTAGTGCTTGGGCTTGCTGCCAGTCCGAGCGCCTGCAGCTCGGCGCGAGGCGTCCCCGCTGTCGCCTGACGGGCGCGACACGGCGGTGACTCGCGGCCGCGCGCGCTCCGGAGCTGGTGTTGCCACCCTCGGAGGAAGCGTCGTGGCGGGAGGCTCGTCCTGAGCCGGCATCGGCGCTGGAGGGGCGCCCGCCGCTGGCGTCCCACCGCCGCCCGTGTCATCGGCGGGCGCGCTGGTCGAAGCGGTCGGCTCAGCCTGGTCTCCCGGCGCGCCCGCGCCACTGTCTTGCTGAGTCGTCGACGTGTTCGTCGCGGCGGCACCCGCACTTGCAGTGTTGCTCTGCGAGATCACGTCGTCGCCGGGGCTGTTGATCCGGATGATGACGACGATGTTCTGAACGTTGCTTTGGGTCGCGTTCGCGATCGCGGTCGCTGCCTGCTGCGTTGCCGCCTCGAGCGACGACGCTTCGTCAGAGCTCGCCGGCGGCGCAGCCGCGTCTGGAAGCCCCGCGGACGAGTCAGGTAGGGGATCCGACCCGCCCGCGAAGGCGTTACCGGTTACGGCGAGTGCAAGCGCCGCGACAACCGAGAGAGCGGCGGCCGAGGCGGTCCGCCGACTGTGCCGGCAGACGCGACGTGGGGTCCGGGTCGTTTCGGGAGTCGCCATCTCTCGCGCTCGAACGTAGCAGAATTACTCTTCGGAATTCAAGTCTCCAATGCATAAATTTTGGGATATTTCGTTGTGCGCACAGATGAACAACGTTCTCTCAGTGAATTGAAAAGAGAATTATCAACAGTAATACGTGGACGATTTGAAGATTGGCGTTGGACTAAGAGCGGGAATCCGCCCGATGAGCGGGGAAAGACGCTGAGAATCTGGCGTTTTCAGTTAGCCAAGAGAGCGGGCAGAAGGCCGCGTAGGACATCGACGACAAACGAAAGGCTAGATCGGCCTCTAGGAGTTGACGTACCGCGGCAAGTGGGTCTACAGTGGGCTGACCGCAGCTCATGGGGAGGGGCGGGTGCCGCCGCAACGCTCTACCGGTCGATTCGAGCTCAAGCCAGCACAGCAACGGGTCCTGGGCGTCCTGAAGTCCGAGTGCACCTCGCGCCTCACGCGCACGAGGTACGAGGAACTCGCCGGCGTCAGCCGCTCACAAGCCGCATACGACCTGGCGGAGCTGGTCGAGGCTGGCATTCTCGAGCGCGTCGGCGCGGGGCGGGCAACCCGCTACCGGCTCGTCCAGGCCCCGGCCGCAGGGCGAGGCGGACGACGGCGCTGGACGCATGAGCGAATCAAGAGTGCGCTCGAGGCCTTTTGCGCCGGACGCGATTCGTGGCCGGCACCGGCAGAGTTCCGGGAGGCCGGGCATCTCGACCTCTATGTCGCGGCCAGCCGGTACGGCGGTATCCCCTTCTGGATCGCCGAGCTCGGCCTCGATCCTTCGGATCCGATCCATCCGGCGACCCCGAAACGCCGCTGGAGCGTTTGGTCACGGCCACGTCTCGTCTCCGCACTCGGAGTGGCCGCCGTGGCGTTGACCGCGGCGGGAGCCGGGCGGGTGCAGCTCGCGCGCGACACTCAGTTCTTCGAGGCGCAGGCACCCGCGCCGTCGATCCGGCCGGTGTTCACCCAGGTGAAGCCGCGGGCCGCGCACGATTCCGCGAAACGCAGCGCGCCCAGCGCAACGCGCCACCGGCAGCACGTCACGTCCCGGTCGAGTGCCCCGTCAATGGCCGTGGTTGAGACCTCCGCGGCCGCGAGCTACCGCGCACCTGCGCAAACGTCGGCGCGGAGCACACCCGCCTCGACGAGCTCCGCCTCGAGCCCGTCCGGCACCGGCCCGATTCCCGCGCCGCCGAGCACGACCGTCCGCCGGCCTCTTCCGCCTCCCGGCAGCTAGCAAGGAGTGATGGCAATGCGTCGCCGCCCGATGCTGAAACAGTCCAAGCCCGTCTCAAGAGGGCTCGTGGTCGCGGCGGTGGTCCTTGGGTGCGTGTCGGTCGGACTGAGCGGAGCGTCGGCAGACGGACTGCCGGTCACGTACACGATCAACGGCATTTCGGGGACGAACGGTTGGTATCGCGGCAACCAGTACGGCAACTTCGTCGTGGTGTATTGGTCGATCAACGCCCCTGTGATCGACAGCAAGAACTGCGGCCCGACGCAGGTTCCCGGCCCAAGCAACGGCGCAACTCGAACGTGCCAGATACAGCTGAGCGACGGAACATGGATCGACACAACGACCCACCCGATCAAGATCGACGCCGACCCGCCGACTGCGGTTTCCGCGAACTTCGCCCGAGCTGCGGATTTCAACGGCTGGTACAACCATCCGGTCGCCGCCGCCTGGCAGGGAACCGATGCCACCTCCGGCATCGCATCGTGCTCTTCTGTGACCTACGGCGGGCCTGACCAGGGCGCGGCCGCGATCAGCGGGGGCTGCACCGACAACGCCGGCAACTCGGCGGTGGCGCCATTGACGATCAACTACGACGCGACCGCGCCAGTGCTGCAGAAGGTGACCGTCGAAGGTCGCTCCGGCAGCTCCGACCTCGTGCAGTGGTCGTCGTCGAGCCCGTCAGACACGGCCGTCGTGCAGCGCTGGCCGCGCGGCGGCAAGGAGCAGCCGGTCGTCTTCCGCGGGACCGGCGCCAGCTTCATGGACAGGAAGGTCGCACCCGGGCTCGAGTACGCCTACGCGGTGCAGACCTTCGACCAGGCAGGTAACGCCTCCAAGCGGCTCGTCGTGGCGGGCCTGCCGAAAGTCCTGACCCTGCAGAAGCTCCCCTATGTCCCGCGCGTCTCGGAGCAACCGATCCTGCGCTGGCCGGCCGTGCGCGGAGCGCGCTACTACAACGTTCAGCTCTACCGCGGGTCGAAGCGCGTCTTCGCCTCGTGGCCGACGAGGAATCACCTCGGTCTGCCGGCCAGATGGAAGTGGGCAGGCCATCGGCGCCAGCTGTCACCGGGGCTGTACCGCTGGTACGTCTGGGCGGGCATCGGCCGGCGCTCCTTCGCGCGCTACCGGGCACTCGGCAACGCGCAGTTCATCGTGCCGCGCTAGACCCGCCGCCGAGCGAGATCGAGGAGCAGCGCCAGCGCGAGCGCGCCGCCCACCGCCCCGAGGGTGATCGGTACCCAGCGGGCGACGTGCACCGCGGCCGCGGTCGCGCCGCAGGCGACGAGGGCCGAGCCGGCCGTGATCGCCAGCGCGAGCTGCCGCGCGACGATCCGGATCGTCCGTTCAAGCGGCGTGATCCCCCGAATGTCGACCTGCAGCCGCTGCCCGGGCCGCGCGCCGCTGATCCGTTCGAACGACTCGACCAGCCGCTCGCCGCGCACCTTCAGCTTCTGCACGTCGTAGAAGAGCCGCTTCGGGTCGGCGCTCGACTGGACGCGCGTGAGCAGGTTCTTCATCAGGAAGCGGCCGACGACCGAGAACGGGTCGAGCTCCGGGTCGAGCTCGGTCGCGGCGAGCTGCATCTGCGCGAGCGCCTTGCCCGTCAGCACGAGCGGCGCGGGCAGCCGGACGCCGTGCTGGGTCGAGGTGTGCGCGATCTCCTGCATCAGCGGGCCGAGCGAGATCTCGCCGAGCGAGGCGTGCCGGTAGCGCTGCAGCAGATGCGTCAGGTCGACCTCGAGCCCTGCCGCGTCGGCGTCCTCGGCCTCCGGGCCGGCCATGATCAGCACGACCTCGGTCAGGAACGGCACGTCCTCTTGCCAGAACGCGAGCAGCAGCAAAAGCAGCTGGCCGCGCATCTCGGGCGAGAGCTCGCCGACCATGCCGAAGTCGAGGAAGAAGATCTTCTCGTCGGCCCAGAGCATGTTCCCGGGGTGGGGGTCGGCGTGGAAGAAGCCCTCGACGAGGATCTGCTGGTAGTAGCACTCGAGCAGCTGGCGGGCCGCTTCGCCGCGGGCCGGCCCCTCGGGGATCTCGCGGACCGGCACGCCCGGGATCTCCTCGAGCACGAGCAGGCGGCTGGTCGAGAGCTCCTGGTAAACGCGCGGCGCGTCGAGGCGCGGGAAGGCGGTCAGCGCGGAGCGCAGGCGCTCGACGTTCTGGGCCTCGAGCTCGAAGTCGAGCTCGCGCCGGAGCGAGTCGGAGAGGTGCTCGATCGCCGCCGGCAAGTCGACGATCTTGCGCAGCGCCTCGCGGTTGCCGGTCTTCTTGGCGAACAGCTCGAGCAGGCTGAGGTCGCGCATGATGTCGTCCTGCGCGGTCGGCCGCTGCACCTTGACGACGACGCGCTCGCCGTTGTCGAGCACCGCCCGGTGCACCTGGCCGATCGTCCCCGCTGCGAGCGGCTCGGGCTCGATCGAGGCGAAGACGTCCTCCCAGGGGACGCCGAGCTCCTCTTCCATCACCATCACGACGGCGTTCTCGTCGAGCGGGGTGACACGGTCCTGCAGCGCGGCCAGCTCGGCGACGGCCTCGGGCGGGATCAGATCGGGGCGTGTGGAGAGGATCTGGCCGAGCTTGGCGAAGGTCGGGCCGAGCTCCTCGAGCGCCTCGCGCAGCCGCCGCGCGCGCAGCTCCGGCGGGTCGTCGTCGCGGCGCGACTCGTTGAACCCGTACTTGCCGAGCACGGTCGCGATCCGCGCCGCGCGTCCGAGCAGCCGCTGGTCGGCCGCCGCGCTCACGCCTTGCCCTCTACGTACATGGCCGTGCCGGCCACGGCCGGGGTCAGACCCTGGACGTGGCTCGATTGGACAGGGGGGCTCACGCCTCGTCCCGATGCGTTTGGACGATCACGACCGTGCAGGGCGCATTGTGCGAGACACGGTTCGGGACGTTGCGCAACAGAAACTCCCTGCGGCCGCTCATGCCGACGCTGCCGACCACGAGCACGTCCGCCTGCTCGCGCCGCGCCGCCTCGACGATCGCCTCGGCCGGATCGTCGCCGGAGACGACCGCCGTGCGCTTCCGCTCGCCGGCAAGCGTCTCGACGTGCTCGTCCAGCTCACGCGCCACCTCGGCCCGGTCGCCTGGATTGTCGACCAGCACGCGCACGACGAGCAGCTCGGCCTCGTAGCGATCGGCCATCTCGGCCGCGAAGCGCACGGCGCGCTCGGCCGTCTCGGAGCGGTCGGTCGCGACCAGCACGAGCCGGACCGGCTCGTCGCCCCCCTTGCGCCGGAGCCGCATCAGTCCTCACCGTCCAGCGCCTGCGGGAGCTCGCTGCGCGAGCCGATCCCGAGCTTGCGGTAGACGTTGCTGAGGTGCACCTCGACGGTCTTGGTGGTCACGAAGAGCGCCTGCGCGATGTCCTTGTTGGAGAGACCTTCCGCCGCGAACCCTGCCACGCGGCGCTCGCTGGCGGTGAGCGACTCGACGCCGGAGAGCAACAGCCGGCGAGGTCGCGCCCCGGTCGCCGCGAGCTCCTGCTCGGCCTCTTCGACGAGCGGCACCGCCCGGGAGCGGACGGCGAGGTCGAGCCCCGTCTTCAGCAGCTCGCGCGCATCGCTACGTTGGTTTGCCCGGCGCAGGGCCGCGCCGAGCGCGATGAGCGAGCGCGCCCGCTCGAGCCGCGCCGTCGATCCCTCCAGCACCATGACCGACTCGCGCAGCGTCTCGATCCCCTCGGACCCGCGCTCGGCCAGGCCGCGCGCGCGTAGCGCCACCCCGATCGGCCTCGGCGCGCCCCACGCTCGTGCCAGCTCGACCTCCTCGCGCGCCAGCTCCAGCGCCTCGTCCCGCCGGTCGAGCCCGAGCAGCGCTAGCGCGAGATGCGAGCGCCACGCGAGCGTGGCCGGGTTCCGCATCTCGAAGGCCTCCATGCAGCGACCGAGCCGCGTGAAGTCGGCCGCGGCGCCTTCGAAGTCGCGCCGCGCGTGGCGCACCCAGCCGCGGGCGCCGAGGAAGAAGATCAGGTGACCGCTCTCGGCGACCTCCTCCGCCAGCCCGAGCGTGGCGAGCGAGGCTTCGGCCTCGTCGATCTCGCCGCGGTTGGTGAGCACGTCGGCGAGATAGGAGTGGAAGTAGATCGCGCCCTGCTGGCTGGGCAGGTAGCTGACGAGCTCGTCCGATTCGCGCAGATCCTGGGTCGCGGCCTCGAGGTCCCCGCGCTGAGCCAGCGTCAGGCCGCGGAACAAGAGCATGTTCGAGAGCGTGACGAGCTCGCCGCGCTTCTTCGCCGTCGCGATCACGGTCTCGAAGTAGCGATCGAGCTCGGCATCCGCCTCTGCGGACATCAGCGCCGAGGCGGCGCACGAGAGCGCGACCGAGGGCATGCTCTCCAGCAGCAGGCCGAGCATGGCCGGCTCGGCAAGCGCCGCCACGCGCTCGCGGCCGATGCCGCGCCGAGAGTCGAAGTAGCGGAGCGTCGCCACCATCACCGCGCGGCCGACGTCTCCGGTCAGCGCGTCCTCGTCCACCTGGTCGAGCCGCGAGCGCGTGACCTCGTAGACGTCCGTGTCGAAGCCGGCCGAGTTGATCAGCTCCGCCTCGAGCAGCTCGCGCAGCTCCGGCGACTCGCCCCCGAGCCGCTCGATCGCCTGCTCGAAGACCTTGACAGCCTCCGGCCCGCGGTTGAGGCGGAAGAGCGAGCGCCCAAGCTGCAGCGCGAGCCTCGCGTGGCGCAGCGGCTCGTCGGTCCCCGACAGCGCCTCCTGCAGATGCTCGGCGGCGGCCAAGACGTCCACGCGTTGCTCCGCCAACCCGAGCTCGGCCAGTGTGTCGATCCGCGTCTCGGCCGACGGCGGCTCGGCCAGCGCGCGCCGCAGGTGGCGGACGGCGACCTCGGGAGCGCCGCGGACGAGCGCCCGGTCGGCGGCAACGCGCAGCGTGTCCACCACGAACGCGTCGCCGGAGGGCGGCACCAGGTCGAGGTGCGCAGCCACCCGCTCGGGCTCGGCGCCTGCGACGTGGAGCAGGTCCGCCGCGCGCCGGTGCGCGAGCAGCCGCTGCGCGGGCTCGATCGACTCGTACACCGCCGCGCGCACGACCGGGTGCGAGAACTCGACCGTCGGCGTCGTGACGCGCAGCAGCTCGGACCGCGCGAGCATGGTCGCGGCCAGCGTCGCCAGCTGGTTGTCGTCGATCTCGGCCAGCGCAGCGACGTCGCGTTGCTCGGCGCCGTCGCCGAGCACGGCCGCGGCGGTTGCGAACCGCCGAGCCTCCTCTGGCAGCCGCGAGAGCCGCAGCGCCACGGCGCGGGTCACCGGCTCCGGGCCGATCTCGTGGGCGCGGCGCGCGTTCCCGGCGACGGGCTCGACGCCTTCCCCGTGGAGCGCGGCCACGAGCGCCCGCACGAACAGCGGGTTGCCGCCGGTCGCCGAGTGGCACGCCGCCACGAACTCCGCCTGCGGCTCGTGACCGTACTCCTGCACGACCATCGCCTTCACGGCTGCCTCGCTGAGCGACGCCGGCCGGATCACGAGCACCGTCGGGTCGGAGATCAGCTCGGTCAGGAGCCCCGTCTCGACGGACTGCTCGGGCGGGCGGAGGCCCAGCACGACGAGCAGCGGCAGCCCCTCGAGCCGGCGGCTGAGGAAAGACAGCCAGCGCAGGCTCGATGCATCCGCCCAGTGCAGGTCGTCGATCACGAGCGCCGTCGGCCGCCGGGCGGCGAGGTTGGCCGCGAGCCAGTAGAGCCCGTGCATGACCGCGAACGAGACGTCGCCCGCGGTCGCGCCGGTCAGCTCCTCGTCGCCGAAGAGCCGTTCCGAGAGGCCGGCCGTGCCGGCGAGCGCCTCCTCGCGCTCTTGCGGCGGCAGCGAGGCCAGGAACGGCTCGAACAGCTGGCGCACGACGCCGTACGCGAACTCCTGCTCGAGATCCGCGCTGCGCGCGAGCAGCACCTCGAAGCCGGCGCTTGCCGCAAGGCTCCGCGCCTCCGCGACCAGGCGGGTCTTGCCCATTCCGGCGCGGCCTTCGATCGCGACGACGCGCCCGGCGCCCGATGTTGCCGCAGCCACGGCGGCTTGCAGCGCGGCCACTTCGGCGTCGCGCTCGAGCAGCGGCCAGCTCGAGACCTGGACCTCCGTGCGGCGCCTCGGGATCCGCGGCCGGGCCTTCTCGCGCTCACGTGTCGAGAGCGGCGGGAACTCGAGTGCGAGGCCGGGGATCTCGAGCTGGAAGAGCCGCTCGGGCCGGTCGAAGTCCGGGAGGACCGACGGCCCGAGGTCGCGCAGGCCGAGCTCGCCGGGCAGGTCGTGCCGGACGAGGTTCGCGGTCGTGCTCGAGAGCAGCACCTGCCCGCCGTGGCCGGCGTCGCCGATGCGAGCGGCCTGGTGGACGGCGAAGCCCACGTACCCGTCCGTGCCGACGCTGGCCTCGCCGGTGTGCAGCCCCATGCGGACGCGCAGCTGCACCTCCTCCGGCCACTGATGCTCGGCGAGCGCGAGCTGCGCGGCGGCGGCGGCCTCGATCGCCGAGCCCGCGCTGCGGAAGACGACGAAGAACGAGTCGCCCTTGGTGTCGATCTCGATCCCGCCGCCCTCGGAGAAGGCAGCGCGCAGCAGCCGGTTGTGCGTCGAGAGCACGTCGCCATAGCGGTCGCGGCCCAGCTTCTTGAGCAGGCGGGTCGAGCCCTCGATGTCCGTGAACAGGAAGGTCACGGTCCCCGTGGGCAGCGCAGTTGAAGCCTCGCGTACTGCTGGTGTGCTCAGTCTGGATCCCTTTCGAAGCCCGGAATCCCCGATTGTAGAGCCAGGCAGACGAAACCTTAGGGGTGGGTCCAGGGGTGCCCCAATGCGAACGGCACACACGCGCGCGCACGATGTGGGCACAACCACCCAACCAGGAGATGCCATGTCCACCACCGCCGATCCCGACCCGCAGCCCGAGCCCGACACCGACGAGCCGGAGGGCGACGTGGACGACTTCCCGCGGCCCTCTCACGTTGCCGGCGGGCGCACGTTGTAGGATCGAGCGGCGGGGTCGGTCGACGGGGAGGTTGCCCAGGATGGACGTGATCGCAGGCATCGACGCGGCTCGGGCGCGCTGGAACGGGCTCGAGCATCCGTTCTACACGCGCTGGGAGCAGGGAGAGCTGACGCGCGAGGAGCTGGCCCGCTACGCCGGCGAGTACCGGCACGCGGTCGTGGCGCTGGCGCGCGCGGCGCACACGGCGCGGCTGCACGCCGACGAGGAGGCGCAGCACATCGCGCTCTGGGACGACTTCGCTTCGGCCCTCGGCACGGAGCAGGCAGAGCCGCTGCCGCAGACGCGCTGCTGCGCTACCGCCTGGGCGGCGGCGGACGACCAGCTCGGCGCCGCGGCGATCCTCTACGCGATCGAGGCCGGCCAGCCTGCGATCTCGGAGACGAAGCTCCGCGGCCTGCTCGACCACTACGGCTTCTCGGCCGACTCGCCCGGGGTCGAGTACTTCGCCGTCCACGGCGAGCGCGACCACGAGCACGCGGCCGAGGCCCGCACGGCGCTCGAGGGCGCGGAGGACGCGCGCTTGGTCCGCCTGGCCGAGGCCGCGCTTGCGGCCAACTGGGCGCTACTGGACGGGGTCTCGCAGAACTAGATCGGTTGCTGCGCTTCGAGAACCTCGCGCGCCCGCGTGAGGTTCTCTTCGTGCACGAGGATCTCGCGCGGCCCCGCGCCGCTCGAGGCGGCATCGGCCACGCCGACCGCGAAGTTCGTCTTCTGCGCGATCGCCTGGATCCCCTCGCTGCGCAGCAGCGCGAGCACGATCTCCGCCTCGGGCTCCGACCCGACGACCTGCAGCACCGCGAGCTCAGCCATGAGCGCACGCTACCGGGAGAAGTGGCCCGGCGTGGCGGCGCCGGGCCCCAAGCCCTCAGTGCGTCAGCGAGCAGAAGAGGCTGCCGAGCACCCCTCCCGTCGGATCTGCCGTGATCGTGAGCGCGACCTTGTCCAGGTCGACGTGCAGGCCGAGCAGCACGAGCGACAGCCTCTGGATCGACAGGAACAACACCGGGCAGAGCCGGTTCGCCTGCTGGCCGGACTTGCCGAGGAGCACCGTGGCCTTGAACGACTTGGTGATCGTCTGGGCGGCGCCCGTCGCGGGCTGGTACGTCGTGACTGCCTGCCCGGCGGCCGCGAGGCCACTGCCCTGCCGGACGAACTTCTGCACCTTGAACTTGACGTCCACGGCGCCGTTCGGCGAGATCAGGTGGTGGTACGGCATGCCCGCGAACGCGCAAACCCCGATTGCCCACATAGGACTTACCGAAGATTTACAGCCCGTGCGGGGATTCCCGGATGCCGCCAACGTTGCCCGGACGGACCATTGAGGTATGCGATTTGCAGCCATCTTCGCGCTCGGTCTGCTCGCACTGGCAGGAGGAGCCGCCGGTGCGCCGACCGCACAGCAGGCGAGGACGACGGCGGGTTGGGTCGAGTCGCTCGCCATGGACGGGCCGCGCATCGCGTACGACGTCCGGGGCAACCTGGCGCCCGGGGTGAACCGCTGCAACAAGGTCTACGTCTGGAACGTGGCGACGGGCGCGACCACCGTGGTGAGCGGGAAGCGGACCTGCGAAGCCGACATCACGAGCACCGGCGCCGGCGTCCGCGAGCTCGCGGTGGCGGGACCGCGCGTGGCGTGGATCGTCAACCAGGGCGGCAACTCCGAGAGCACCGACGAGCTCTTCACATCCACCCTGCCGCGCCCGCAGGAGCGGCGGCCCGGAGCGGCCCTGCGGAACCGGAATCAGGACGGGGTGCTGATCGGAGGTTGGATCGGCGGTCTCGTCGGGAGCGGTGGGTTCCTCGGCGTCAACCGGTGGACGACCGGCAGCGACGGGGCTCCGACCGCGGTGCGCCTGATGGCGATCGGAGCGGGGTTGCGGACGATCGCGATCGGGCCCAGCACGCTCGAGGCGCAGTCCACGGACGGCAAGCTCGTCGCCGTTCTGCGAGGCGACCAGACCGTCGGCGTCTACTCGACGGCCGGCAAGCTGTTGCGCGTGGTCAAGCCGCGCTCGGCCACCGACGTCGCCGTTCGCGGTGACTACCTCGGGGTGCTGACCAAGTCGGCGCGACTCGAGGTTCGCAACTCGCATTCCGGCAGGCTCCTCCATACCTGGGCTGTGGCCAACGGCGCGATCTCGCTCGACCTCCAAAGCGGGCTGGCGGTCTACTGCGCACCGAAGCCCGGAGGCGACCGCTACCGCCTCCGCACCGTGCACGTGCTGCGCCTGAAGACCGGCCGGGACACCGTGCTCACCACCCAGAAGAACGGGATCGTGGCCGTGCAGATCGAGGCGCCCGGGGTCGCGTACGCCGTGCAGACGAGCAATGACCGCGGCGCGGTCGTGTTCGTCCCGATGAAGCGCGTCGCCCGCTAGGCGGCGACGCCGGTGAACTGCGGGATCACGTCGCTGCCGTAGGCGGCCAGCGTCTCGTCGGCGCGCTCGGTCATCAGGTAGATGTCGAACTGGTCGACGCCGATGCCCTCGAGCTCGCGCAGCTTCTCGGTGATCTGCTCGGTGGTGCCGAGCACGCAGAAGCGGTCGCAGATCTCGTCCGTGACGAACTCCCCGTGCTTGGCGCCGACGCGGCTGTGCTCGGAGTAGTCGTAGAACTTCCGCGCCTTGACAAAATCGGTCAGCGCGCTCGGGATCTCGTCGGAATCCTCGCCGTAGCGCTCGATCAGGTCCATCACGTGGTTCGAGACCATCGCCGGGAACCAGCGCACCTGCTCGCGCGCTTCGGCGAGGTCGTCGGTGACGTGGCTCGGCGCACAGACGATGCACTGGAGCGCGGCCGGGTCGCGACCGGCCTCCTCGGCGGCCTTGCGGGCGGTGCCCATGATCCACTGGATGATCTGCGGGTCGGCGAGCTGGATGATCACGCCGTCGCCGACGCGCCCGGCGACCCCGAGCGCGCGCGGCCCGTAGCCGGCGACGTACATCGGGATGTCGGGCAGCTCCTTGCGCACCCACTCGAGCACGAGCTCCTTGCCGTTCCACTCGACCTGGCGGCCGTTCATCAGGTCCTTGATCATCACGAGCCGACGTTCGAACTCGTCCACCTTGACCGGCTTCAGGCCGACTACGCGCCGCGAGGAGTCGCCGCGGCCGATGCCCATCACAGCGCGGCCGTTGGAGACGTCGTGCAGGGTCGCGTACCAGCTCGCCGTGATCGTCGGGTCGCGGATCCCGGGGTTCGTCACGCAATGCCCGAGCTTGATCTTCTCGGTCTGCACGGCGGCGATCGGGAGCGTCGCGTAGCTGTCCTGCCAGAGGATGTGGGAGTCGTAGGTCCAGCCGTACTCGAAGCCTTTGCCCTCGCCGCTCCGAAACACCTCGACGAGGCGCGTGTACGGCGGGTCCGGCAGAGCTGTGACGCCGAAGCTCAACATGTGCTCCTCCTCCCCGGTCGGTGGCAGGGGAATGAGCATACCGCCCCGAAATCGGCCTGCACATGGCCCTCGCGTTCCTCGTCCTCGCGTTCGTCGCCGGCTCCGCGCTTCCCGTGCAGGCGGGGCTGAACGCACGGCTCGCAACCTTCGTCGGCGGCCCGATCCGCGCTTCGATGATCTCGTTCGGGATCGGGACGCTCGTGCTGTTCGTGCTCTCGCTGCTCGTCACTAGGGGCGTGATCAACACCTCGCGCCTCGGCCAGGTGCCGTGGTGGGCCTGGCTCGGCGGCGCCGTCGGGGCCGGGTACGTCGCCTCGACGGTGGCGGCCGCGCCGCGGCTGGGCGCCCTGAACCTGTTCGCGGCGGTGATCTTCGGGCAGCTGCTCTGCTCGGTCGTGCTCGACCATTACGGCGTGCTCTACAAGGAGCACGCGCTCAGCACCGGCCGCATCGCCGGCGTCGTCCTGCTCGCGGCTGGGGTCGCATTGGTTCGGTTCTTCTAGGACATGTAGAACACCTCCAGTGAGGGGCGCAACGAGGCGTCGGGGTAGCTCGAGCTGGGCAGGGCCGGCCCGCCAACGCCGGGGTCCTCCTGCTCGTCGGTCAGCTTGAGCAGCACGCCGTCGTTGGGCAGATCGCCCAAGGCCCAGGCGGCGACCGTGTCGGTCAGGTCCCAGACGAGCCGCTCCGGGCCCGCGTCCGGCTCGATAGCGGCCGAGGCCACCGACGGTCCGAAGGCCACTTCTCGGCGCGTGTACCAGCTCGCCGTGTAGATCGGCCGCGCCTCGATCGTGAACGCCCGGCCCGTGCACGGCGCCGTTCGGCGCCGCGGCTCGACGCACGTGCGGTCGTACGAAAGTGTCAGCTCGGCAGTGAGCACCTCCGCGCCGGGCGGCAACGCGTCCAGCTGGAAGCGAAGCGCTGAGCGCCAGACCTTGTCGCCGGCCCCGCCGAGCTCGAGCCGGTCGAGGTCATCGCGATAGCAGCGCTCCTGCCAGTCGTAGCCCCAGCTGCAGAGGAACGGCAGCGAGACGTCGTCAGCGGGCGGGAGCACGACGCTGTGTACGGCCGCCGACGCGGGTGCCGCCAGCGCCAGGCCGAGCAGGAGGGCGAGCACGAATCGCATCTCACCACCGTGCCCGAGCAACCGTCACGCGTGTGTGACGCCTTCGTGCCGAAAGTGTGTCAGCCGCCGGCGACGCGGCCGATCGTCTTGTCGGCCAGGCGGTCGAGGGCCTGGACCGACAGCTCGAGATGCTCTTCCTTGGTGTCCTCGAGCTTCGTATGCGAGAGGCCGCGCAGGCTCTGGACGAAGAGCATCACCGTGGGCACGCCGGCGCGCGCGACCTCGGCGGCGTCGTGGAGCGGCCCGCTCGGCAGCCGGTGCGACTCGCCGGCGACTTCGCGGATCGACTCGTCGGCGAGCTCGATCAGCGTCTCGTCGAACAGGATCGGCTGGATATTCCAGATCCGCTCCCACTCGACCTCGAGGTCCTCCTCCTGGGCGAACCGGCGCGAGGCCGCTTCGGCGTTGCTGAGCATCTCGGCGAGCTGGTTCGCGTCGAGGTGCCGCTGGTCGAGCAGGCACTCGGCCGTCTCGACCACGGAGGTGACGATTCCCGGCTTCGTGACGACGCCGCCCATCGTGCACACCGCGCCGCCGCCGGTGCGCACAGCGATCTCGCGGATCTCGAGCTCGAGCTTCGCCGCGCCGGCCAGCGCGTCGCGGCGCTTGTCCATCGGCGTCGAGCCCGCATGCGCGGCCTGGCCGCGGAAGGTCACCTGGTGCCGCTCGACGCCGAACGTCCCGAGCACGACGCCCAGCGGCAGGCTCATCGACTCCAACACGGGCCCCTGCTCGATGTGCAGCTCGAGGTAGGCCGCGGCTCCCTCGAGCTGCGAGCGCGCCTCGAGTGCGCGGTCGAGCTCGACGCCGTGCTCTGCGAGCGCGTCGGTCCAGAGCACGCCGTCGGCGTCGCGCCGCTGGCGGATCTCGTCCTGGTCGGCCATCGTCCCCGAGGCCGCCGACGAGCCGAACAGGGAACGGCCGAAGCGCGCGCCCTCCTCGTCGGCCCAGTCCACCAGCCGCACGGTCGCCGCCGGCTGCCCGTCCTCCGCGATCCGCCGCAGCACCTCGACGCCGGCCAGCACGTTCAGGCAGCCGTCGAGCCAGCCGCCGTTCGGCACCGAGTCGATGTGCCCGCCGATCAGGACCGCCCGCTCTTCGACCCGGCCCGGCAGTGTCCACCACTGGTTGCCGGCCTCGTCGAGCTCGTACTCGAGCGGCAGGCCGTCGAGCTTCCCGCGCAGCCATCCGCGCGCCTGCTCCCAGGTGTCGGTCCAGGCGACCCGCTGCGCGCCGTTCTCGTCGCCGGTCAGCTCACGCAGCTCCTTCAACTCGGCGACGGTTCTGGCGGGATTGAGCGGCACGGCGCGATGCTAACCCGCGCAGCGCAGTGTGGTAAGCATCCGCGAATGGCGTCGATAGCGGTCGACCGGACGACGACACCGAGGATCGCGGCGGTACACGGAGCCCGGCGCGTCCTCTTGGTCGTCTGCGGGATCGCGGCCTTCTGGGGTCTCTGGGAGGGCTACCGCTGGATCGGCGAGACGCTCGGGATCACGTGGCCGTTCGCCGTGAACGCGGTGAACATGCCGCACATCCACGACATGCTGCATGCCTTCACGCAGCCGCTGCAGCCGGGCGGGCCGCCGCTCGCCCACTACGAGTGGCACTGGGCGCTCTTCACGGCCAAGGAGGCGTTGCTCGGCTTCGTGCTCGGGGCCGCGATCGGGTTCGGGCTGGCGGTGCTGCTGGCGCACTCGCGGATCATGCGGCGAGGTCTGCTGCCGTACATCATCGTCTCGCAGACGGTGCCGATCCTGGCCGTGGCGCCGATGGTCGTCGTCGGGCTCGGCCAGAAGGGCGTCGAGCCGTGGATCGCGGTCTCCGTGATCGCCGCCTACCTGACCTTCTTTCCAGTCTCGATGAACACGCTGCGCGGCCTGCTCTCGCCCGACCGGCGCGACCTCGAGCTGATGCGCTCGTACGCTGCCGACCGACGCTCGGTGCTCTGGAATCTGCGCGTGCCGGCCTCGCTGCCGTTCGTCTTCTCGGCGCTGAAGATCTCCGCGACGGCGTGCGTGATCGGCGCGATCATCGGCGAGACGCCCGCCTCGATCCAGGACGGGCTCGGCGGCGCGATCGTCAACTTCAACCAGTACTACTCGACCGGCCCGGAGCGGCTGTGGGCGACGAACATCGTCTGCGCGGTGCTCGGCTTCGCCTTCTTCGGCGTGATCGTCCTGGCCGAGAAACTCGTCCTGCACCGGGCTCCGGAGCATGTCGCGTGAACGACCGGCCGGCCGTCGCGATCCAGGGTCTCTCGAAGCAGTTCAAGGCGGGCGTCACCGCGCTCACCGAGATCGACCTGGAAGTCCAGCCGGGCGAGTTCGTCTCGCTGATCGGCCCCTCCGGCTGCGGCAAGTCGACGCTGCTGCGGATCATCGGCGACCTGATCGAGCCCTCCGCCGGCACGGTCGAGGTGAACGGCAAGCCAGCCCACCGCGCGCGGCTCGACCACGATTACGGGATCGTCTTCCAGGAAGCCGTGCTCTACGACTGGCGCACGGTCTCGAAGAACATCGCGCTCCCGCTCGAGCTGCTGCGCTGGAGCAAGGAGAAGCGCGGGCGGCGCGTCGACGAGCTACTCGGCCTGGTCGAGCTCGAGGGCTTCGAGGATCACCACCCGTGGCAGCTCTCCGGCGGCATGCAGCAACGCGTCGCGATCGCCCGCGCGCTCTCGTTCGACCCGGCGCTGCTGCTGATGGACGAGCCGTTCGGCGCGCTCGACGAGATGACGCGCGAGCGGCTGAACCTCGAGCTGCTGCGGATCTGGGAGGCGAGCGGCTCGACGATCGTCTTCGTCACGCACTCGATCCCCGAGGCGGTCTTCCTCTCGACGCGCGTGGTCGTGATGTCGGCCCGGCCCGGCCGCGTCTCGGCGATCGTCGACGTCGACCTGCCGTACCCGCGCACGGCACGCACGCGCGAGGAGCCGCGCTTCTTCGAGCTCGTGACCGAGGTGCGAGAGCGCCTCGCCGGCGGCGAGGTGGCGGCGTGACTGCCACCCTCCAGCGGCGGGCGGTCGACTGGGGCCCGGCGGTGGTCGTCTTCGTGCTCGGGATCGTCGCCTGGCAGGGCCTGGTGGTCGCCTTCGATGTCCAGGACTTCCTGCTCCCGAAGCCGACCCAGATCGCCCAGACCTTCTGGGACGAGCGCAGCTCGCTCTGGCGCGCGGGGATCTACACGTTCAAGGAGGCGCTCGGCGGCTTCGCGCTCGGCTCGAGCCTCGGAATCCTGAGCGCGCTCCTGTTCGCCAACTTCCGCTGGCTCGGGACGGCCTTCATGCCGTTCGCGGTCGCCGCCAACGCGGTCCCGATCATCGCCTTCGCGCCGATCTTCAACGACTGGTTCGGCCTGCTGAACCCGTTCTCGAAGATGGCGATCGCCGCGGTGCTCTGCTTCTTCCCGGTGCTGATCAACACGCTGCGCGGGCTGACCTCCGTCGACCCCCGCGCGATCGAGCTGATGCGCTCCTACGCCGCCGGCAACGTGTCGATCTTCCGGCGCGTCCGGATTCCGGCCTCGTTGCCGCACGTGTTCGCCGGCCTCAAGATCGCCAGCGTGCTCTCGATGATCGGCGCGATCGTGGGCGAGTACTTCGGCGGCCCGACGACGGCGCTCGGCGTGACGATCCTGAACGCCTCGGCCTACTCGAACTTCTCGGTGGCCTGGGCCGGGATCGTGCTGGCCAGTGCCTTTGGGATCCTCTTCTACGGCGCGGTGGCGGCTGCCGAGCGGCTCGCGACCTCGTGGGATCCGTCACGGAGGGACTTCCAGACGGAGTGAGAGGGGGTCAGAATGGCCCGAACCGGATCGCGGTCGACACGAAAGGGGAACGGATGAAGCGCAGGTTCATGCTGGGGGCGCTGCTCGTGCTGCTCGTGAGCGCGCTCGCCGCCGGCTGCGGCGGCGGCGGCAAGTCGTCGGAGAGCGACAACGCGGGCGGCGGTGCCAAGAAGAAGGTCACGCTGCAGCTGAAGTGGGTCACGCAGGCCCAGTTCGCCGGCTACTACGCGGCGAAGGAGAAGGGCTACTACGACGAGGAAGGGCTCGACGTCAACCTCAAGGTCGGCGGGCCGAGCATCACGCCCGAGCAGGTCGTGCTGGGCAAGCAGGCCGAGTTCGGGATCGACTGGCTGCCGAGCCTGCTCGCGTCGCGCGACAAGGGCCAGGACCTCGTCAACATCGCGCAGGTCTTCGGCAGGAGCGGCATGACCGAGCTGACCTGGAAGGACTCGAACATCACCTCGATCGGCCAGATGAAGGGCAAGAAGGTCGGCGTCTGGTGCTGCGGGAACGAGAACGAGCTCTACGCGGCGCTGAACAAGAACGGGATGGACCCGAAGCAGGACGTGACGATCGTCAACCAGCCGTTCGACATGAACCTGTTCCTCAACCGGCAGGTCGACGCCGCCGCGGCGATGACCTACAACGAGCTCGCCCAGGTGCTAGAGACGACGAATCCGAAGACGGGCAAGCTCTACCAGCCGAGCGACATCAACGTGATCAAGATGGACGACGCGGGCACGGGCATGCTCGAGGACGGCGTCTTCGTTCGCGGCGACTGGATCGCCGACAAGGACAACGCGGAGACGGCCAAGAAGTTCCTCGCGGCCAGCTTCAAGGGCTGGATCTACTGCCGCGACCACGTCCAGGAGTGCACGCAGATCGTGCTCGACAACGGGCCCACGCTCGGCAAGGGCCACCAGACGTGGATGATGAACGAGATCAACGCGCTGGCCTGGCCCTCCAAGAACGGGATCGGCGTGATGGACAAGGCGGATTACGAGCAGACCGCGGAGATCGCGAAGCAGTTCGGCGTGATCAGCAAGGCGCCGAGCGCGGATGCGTACCGCACCGACCTGGCGCAGGACGCCGTGGACGAGATCTCCGCCGAAGGCGCGGATGTCAACGGCGACGACTACACGAAGCCAGCCGTCAAGGTCACTCCGAAGGGAGCGTAGGACCGGATCGAGCCGGGGCCTCCACCGCGGAGGCCCCGGTTTCCACTAGATTCGCGGCGAGCGAGACGAGGAGGCCCGGATGTCAGTTCTGATCAGGGGCGGCCGGATCATCACCGCCGCCGACGACTACGTCGCCGACGTCTTCGTCGAGGACGAGGCCGTGTCACTGATCGGCGAGTCGCTCGACGTGAGCGCCGAGAAGGTGATCGACGCGAGCGGCAAATACGTCCTGCCGGGCCTCGTCGACCCGCACACGCACCTCGACATGCCCTTCGGCGGGACGGTCACGATCGACGACGTCGAGTCGGGCCAGACCGCGGCCGCTTTCGGCGGGACGACCACGCACGTCGACTTCATCATCCAGCCGCCGGGCTCGAGCTTCGCGGATGCGATCGCCGACTGGCGCTCGAAGGCCGCCGGCAAGCAGGTGATCGACATGGGCTACCACATGGCGGTCACCGACCTGCACGACGGCGGCTCGCTCGAGGAGCTGGCCACGCTGCCCGACGAGGGCATCACCTCGTACAAGCTGTTCATGGCCTACAAGGGCGCGCTGATGGTCGACGACGAGACGCTCTTCCGGACGATGGAGACCGCCTCGCAGACCGGCGCGCTCGTGATGGTGCACGCCGAGAACGGCGACCTGATCGACGTGCTCGTGCGGCAGGCGCTCGAGGCCGGCAACACCGAGCCGCTCTACCACGCGCTGACTCGGCCGCCCGAGGCCGAGGGCGAGGCGACGAACCGCGCGATCCAGCTCGCCCACGTCGCCGGCGCTCCGCTCTACGTCGTGCACGTCACCTGCCGGCAGGCCGTCGAGCCGATCGCCCGGGCCCGCGAGGCGGGCTGGGACGTCTGGGGGGAGACGTGCACCCAGTACTTCTTCAACTCGCTCGACGACATCGCGAAGCCGAACTTCGAGGGCGCGAAGTACGTCTACTCACCGCCCGTCCGCGACAAGTCGAACTGGGACGTGCTCTGGAACGCGGTGCGCACCGACGCGCTCTCCGCGATCTCGACCGACCACTGCGCGTTCCTCTTCGACGGCCAGAAGACACTCGGCAAGGACGACTTCTCGAAGATCCCGAACGGCGGGCCCGGCCTCGAGAACCGGCTGCACATGATCCACGAGTTCGGCGCCCGCGCCGGCCGGATCTCGCTCAACCGGATGGTCGAGCTGCTGGCCACCTCGCCCGCCAAGCTGTTCGGCCTCTACCCGAAGAAGGGCACGATCGCCGTCGGCTCCGACGCCGACCTGGTGGTCTTCGACCCCGAGCGCAAGCACACGATCACGGCGGCGACGCAGCACTCGAAGACCGACTACAACCTCTACGAGGGCACCGAGGTGACCGGCACGCCCGAGGTCGTGCTCCTGCGCGGGAACGTGCTCGTCGAAGGTGACGAGCTCGTCGCCTCGCCGGGAATCGGCCAGTACGTGGCGCGAGCGAAGTTCGGCCAGGAGCTACGCGCGAAAAGCGCGATCGCCTAGCGCGTCTGCGGGAAGCCTAGGTCGACCTTCGAGGTCGCCGGGTCGGGCCAACGCGAGGTGACGACCTTGCCCTGCGTGTAGAACTGGATCCCCTCGGGCCCGTAGATGTGCAGGTCGCCGAAGAGCGAGTTCTTCCAGCCGCCGAACGAGTAGTACGCGACCGGAACCGGGATCGGGACGTTGACGCCGACCATGCCGGCATTCACCTCGAACTGGAACTGCCGCGCCACGCCGCCGTCGCGCGTGAAGATCGCGACGCCGTTGCCGTACGGGTTCTCGTTCACCAGGCGCACGGCCTCCTCGTAGGTGTCCACGCGCGTGATCCCGAGCACCGGCCCGAAGATCTCGTCCTTGTAGACGTCCATCTCGGGCGTGACCTCGTCGAGCAGGGTGACGCCGAGGAAGAAGCCGCCGCCATCCGGCCCGGTTTCACGGCCGTCGGTGACCACTTTCGCGCCCTCGGCGGCGCCCTTTTCGATGTACGAGGCGACCTTGTCGCGGTGCTCGCGCGTGACGAGCGGACCCATCTCGGAGTCCGGGTTCATGCCGTCGCCGACCTTGACCTTCGGCAGCCGCTCCTGGATCGCGCCGACCAGGTCGTCGGCGGCGTGACCGACTGCGACCAGCATCGAGACCGCCATGCAGCGCTCGCCCGCCGAGCCGTAGCCCGCGCTGACGGCCGCGTCGGCGGCCATCTCGATGTCGGCGTCGGGCAGGACGATCATGTGGTTCTTGGCCCCGCCGAGCGCCTGCACGCGCTTGCCGTTCTTCGTGCCCGTTTCGTAGACGTAACGCGCGATCGGCGTCGAGCCGACGAAGCTGACGGCGGCGATCTCCGGGTGCTCGAGTACCGCGTCGACGGCGACCTTGTCGCCGTGCACGACGTTGAATACGCCGTCCGGGAGGCCGGCCTCCTTCAGCAGCTCGGCGGTCAACATCGAGGCGGACGGATCCTTCTCCGACGGCTTGAGCACGAAGGTGTTGCCGCACGCGATCGCGGGTGCCCACATCCACATGGGCACCATCGCGGGGAAGTTGAACGGCGTGATCCCGGCGACGACGCCGTGCGGCTGGCGGATCGAGTAGACGTCGATCCCGGTCGAGGCCTGCTCCGAGTAGCTGCCCTTCAGCAGCTCGGGGATCCCGCAGCAGAACTCGATCACCTCGAGCCCGCGCGCGACCTCGCCCTTCGCGTCGGAGAGCACCTTGCCGTGCTCGAGCGTCAGCAGGCGCGCGAGGTCCTCCGAGTGGTCGTGGAAGAGCTCGCGGATGCGGAAGAACGTTTCCGTGCGGCGTGAGAGGGAGACCGTGCGCCAGCTTTCGAAGGCGCGCTTGGCCGCCTGGACCGCCGCGTCGACCTCCTCGACGCTGGCGAAGTCGACCTCGCCGCTCTGCTCGCCGGTGGCCGGGTTGTAGACCGGGCCGCTGCGCCCCGACGTACCCTCGACGCGCTGGCCGTCGATCCAGTGGGCGATCCGCGCCACCTCGCCCGAGCGCTCGTCCGTGAACTGCTCCGCTACCTCGGTCATCTCCGCCTCCTTCGAGTCGACGCCAGACTAGCGCTAGGATCAATTTGTGGCTGTCGAACAGGGCCTAGACGCCAGGCGGATCCAGGAGCTCGACAAGCAGCACGTGCTGCACTCCTGGTCGGTTCAGGACCAGCTCCACCCGCTCGTCGTGACGGGCGGCGAGGGCCGCTACTTCTGGGACGCCGAGGGCAACCGCTACCTCGACTTCGCGTCGCAGCTCGTCAACGTCTCGATCGGCTACCAGCACCCGAAGGTCGTCGCAGCGATTGTGGAGCAGGCCGACAAGCTGACGACGATCGGGCCGCCGATGGCGCACGAGGCTCGCTCCGAGCTGGCGCGCCTGCTGGCCGAGGTGACGCCGGGTGACCTGACGATGTCGTTCTTCACCAACGGCGGGGCCGAGGCGAACGAGAACGCGATCAAGCTCGCGCGCTGGTACACCGGCCGGCACAAGATCGTCGCGCGCTACCGCTCCTACCACGGGGCGACCGGCGGCGCGATCACGCTCACCGGCGACCCGCGCCGCTGGCCCGCCGAGCCGGGGATCCCGGGCGTCGTGCGGATGCTCGACCCGTACACCTACCGCTGCCCCGCCGGCCACCCCGACCCGTGCCCGGTCTGCACGGGCGCGCCGCACTTCGAGGAGATCCTCCAGTACGAGGGCCCCCAGAACGTCGCGGCGGTGATCATGGAGACGATCGTCGGGACGAACGGGATCATCGTCCCGCCGGACGGCTACCTGCAGTCGATCCGCGAGGTCTGCGACCGGCACGGGATCCTGCTGATCTGCGACGAGGTGATGGCCGGCTTCGGCCGCACCGGCAAGTGGTTCGGCGTCGACAACTGGGGCGTCGTGCCGGACATCATGACCGTGGCCAAGGGGATCAACTCCGGCTACGTGCCGCTCGGCGCGATGATCATCAACCAGAAGCTCGCGGACTGGGTGCAGGACAAGTACTTCGCGGGCGGGCTGACGTATTCGGGGCACGTGCTCGCCTGCGCGTCGGCGATCGCCTCGATCGAGGCCTTCCAAGAGGAGGGCATCGTCGAGAACTCGGCGGCGATGGGCGAGGTGCTCGGCGCGCGGCTCGACGAGCTGATGGACAAGCACCCGTCGATCGGCGAGGTGCGCGGCAAGGGGCTCTTCTGGGGCATCGAGCTCGTCAAGGACCGCGAGACGCGCGAGCCGCTCGTGCCCTTCAACGCGGCCGGCGAGGCCGGCGCGCCGGTGGCGAAGCTGGTCAAGGCCGCAATGGAGCGCGGGGTCTATTTGATGACGCACTGGAACGTGATCGTGGTGGCGCCGCCGCTGACGATCACGCGCGAGGAGCTCGACGAGGGCCTCGGTGCCCTCGACGAGGTGCTCGCGCTCGTCGATTAGACGGCCTGGGCGAGGCCAGCGGCGGTGCTGGCCGGGAGCTCGAACCAGAACGTCGAGCCCGCGCCGACCGTGCTGTGGAAGCCGATCGTGCCGCGCTGGGCGTGCACGAGCTCGCGGGAGAAGGCGAGTCCGAGCCCGGTGCCGCGGATCGAGCGCCTGTCGGAGGAGTCGACGCGGAAGAACTTGGTGAAGATCTCCGGCTGCTGGTCGTCCGGAATCCCGAGGCCCTGATCGGTCACCTCGACGCGGACGCTGCCCTCACCGCGCGTCAGCACGACCTGCACGAGGCCGCCCTCGGGCGAGTACTTGACCGCGTTCGAGAGCAGGTTGGCGGCGACTTGCGCAGTGCGCTGCCGGTCGGCGTGGACGAACGCCGGGGCGTCGAGCGCGCGCAGCTCGAGCCGGTGCAGCCCGGACTGACCCGAGAAGGCCTCGACCTGCTCCGCGAGCAGCTCACCCAGCTCGAACCACTCGAGCGCCAGCGGCAGGCGTCTCGCCTCGATCCGCTGGAGATCGAGGAAGTCGTTGACAGGTCGGTGAGCCGCTGCGCCTGCCGGTGGACCGTCTGCGCGTAGCGGTGAAACGCCTCGGCGTCGGGCTCGTGGGTGACCATCAGCTCGGCGTAGCCGAGGATGCTCGCCAGCGGTGTCCTGAGCTCGTGCGAGACCGTGGAGACGAGCTCGGACCTGAGCCGGTCGGCCTCTCGCTCCTCGGTCACGTCGCGGATCGCGAACAGCCGCCCGATGATCCGGCCGTCGGCCTTCCGCACCGGCCCGGTGAAGCTCGCGAACGCCTTCCGTGACACGACCAGCTCGAACTCGCTGAAGGCGGCGAACTCCGGGCTCTCGACCGCCGACGCGATCACCGTCCAGTAGGCCTGCGGGTCTTTCGTCCCGATACGCACGTGAGCCGCCAGCTCGAGCAGGCCAGAGGCGGATGAAGCACCGACGAGCGCCAGGAAACGATCCATCGCCGGGTTGGTCAGCACCAGCCGCCCGGAGGGATCGAACAGCACGATCGCCTCGTTCGTCGCCTCGAGCACCGCGCGATTGATCCCGGCGCGCCGTGCGAGCTCGGAGTTGTGCGCGGCGAGCTGCTCGTGCCCCGTCTCCAGCGATCCCGCCATCGAGTTGAACGTCTCGGCCAGCACGCCCAGCTCACCCGGCCCGACCTCGGGCACGCGGGCGGAGAGGTTCCCGGCGGCTACCTGACGCGCGGCGGACACGATGCGCCGCAGCGGCACGACGATCTGACGGGCGAGGTAGCCCGTGAACGCAAGGATCAGCAGCACCGAGGCGATGATCCCGCCGAGCCCGAGGAAGGCAGCTCGGCGCCCGCTCGCCGTCGCCGCATCGCGGCGCTCGTTGAGGAGCCGCTGCTCGACCTCGATGAAGCGCGCGAACCGGCGGCGAATGGCGTCGACCCGGCGCTTCCCCTCTCCGGTCGAGACCTTGGCCGTCGCCGCGGCCGGGTCCCGTCGGACAAGGCGCACGATCGGTACCGACCAGGTCAGGTAGTAGGTGCGTGTGGCGCGCGCGATGCCTCGGGCGCGCTGCTCCTGTTCCGGGTTGTCGCGGGCGAGGCGCTGGAGCCGGTCGGTGCCGGCCGGCAGCTGCCGCCCCGCGCTGCGCCACGGTTCGAGGAAGCGCTGCTGACGCGTGAGCATGAAGCCACGCTCGCCGGTCTCGAGATCGAGCACTTCCTTCTCGAGGTGGTTGGCGCTCGCGACCACTTCTTCCGAATGGCGCACGAGCTGGGCGTCTCCCGGAACCCGAGGAGCGTCGCGCCGAACACCGTCAGGACGCTGCCCACGAGCACCGCCAGGGCCAGGCTCGCCCCGAGCATGCGAGTCGTGAGATCCCGCTTCACGACGAGGGCATCGGCACGTGGGGTCGGTGACCCAAGCCTCACCGTGCAACAGCTTGGCCTCCTCGTCGGCCGGCCTCGGCGAGGTTTGCTGCCGGCGGACTGCGGTACCCTGATGCTTCCGCCGCCAAAGGGGTTCTCATCCGCTCCATTCGCATCGAGGCGCCCAGCCAGGGCACCGCCGCCCTCCTCGTGCAGGATCTCGTTGCCTTCGCGCAGACCGACGTGGTGCCTCTCGACGAGGAGCGCTGGGAGGTGCGCGTCGCGGGCAGCACCGAAGGAGAGCTCGACGCCGTCCTGCACGCGGTCGCTCGCTGGGTCGCCGCGTGCGAGCTGGAGCGGCGACACGTGCTCGTCGACGACGAGCCGGTCGAGCTGCCTCCTAGTCCTCGTCCCTGAGCGGCAGGCTGGTCGCCACGATCCGCCGGCCGCCGTGCTCGTAGACGACGTCGACGCTGTCGTTCTGCCGGTACGTGCCCGCGACGCCGAGGAAGAGCGACAGCCAGCGCCAGAAGCCGAGCCGCCCCTCGCGGGCCAGCCGCCGCTCGAAGACGAGCTCACTGCCCTCGCGCCGGAAGTCCCGCTCGGGCTGCTGGACGACGCCGTTCACGAAGACCTCGAAGCTCTCGCCCACGCCCGCCGGAAGTTCCACACGCGTCCGCTCCAGCACGCCTCGTAGAATGCCACCGCCTGTGCGCCGGTCCGTCTTCGTCCTCAGCGTCACGCTCGCTCTCGTGCTGACCGGCACGGCCCTCGCGGGCAACGGCGGGCTCGCACCCGTGGCCCCGGCCTCGCCGAACGCCAAGAACATCCGCGACGTCTACTGGTTGATCCTCGGGATCACGGGCGGGATCTTCGTGCTCGTGACCGCGACGCTGCTGTTCTTCGTGATCAAGTACCGCAGCCGAGGCCGCTCCCGCGAGGTCGAAGGCCCCCAGGTCCGCGGCCACACGAACCTCGAGCTGGCCTGGACCGCGGGGCCGGTGATCCTGCTCGCGATCATCGCCGGCTTCGTCTTCTGGAAGGTCTCGGACATCGGCGCCACCTCGAGCCTCCCGGCTTCGGAGCGCCAGGCGAAGGACGAGATCGTGGTCGAGGGTCACCAGTACTACTGGGACTTCACCTACCCGAACGGCGCGGTCTCGGTGGACACGCTGCGGGTCCCGTACAACCGGACGGTCAGGCTGACGGTCCGCTCGGCCGACGTCGACCACAGCTGGTGGATCCCCGCCCTCGGCGGCAAGCTCGACGCGATTCCGGGTAAGACGAACCACCTCACCTTCCGCCCGACCAAGCTCGGCACCTTCCGCGGGCAGTGCGCCGAGTTCTGCGGCCTGCTGCACGCGGCGATGCTGGCGCAGGTCGAGGTGCTGCCGCCCGACGCGTACGACTCCTGGGTGAGCGCCCGCGCGAACGCGAAGCTCGAGCTCGGCAAGGAGACCTTCGTCGGGGTCTGCGCCAAGTGCCACGGCCTCGCGGCGCAGGGCGGCTACGGGCCGAACATTGCGCAGAACCCGCTGCTCGGCGACCGGAACGGGATCTCGAACGTGATCCGGCACGGCACCGGCAAGATGCCCGCGGTCGGCAACGACTGGACGCAGGAGCAGCTGGACGCGACGATCGCGTACCTCCAGCAGCGCTTCAGGCAAGGAGCGAGCGGTGGCGGCCAGGGCTGAGCGTCCCCCCGTCTCGCTGGTCGTCTCGCAGGGCCGCGTCTCGAGCTGGCTGACGACGGTCGACCACAAGCGGATCGGGATTCTCTACATCGTCACCAGCCTCGCGTTCTTCCTGGCGGGCGGCGTGCTCGCGCTGTTGATGCGCGCGCAGCTCGCGACCCCGAACGAGCACCTCGTGACGCGCAACAGCTACAACGAGCTCTTCACCATGCACGGTACGACGATGATCTTCCTCGTCGTCGTGCCGATCTGGGCCGGGCTCGGCAACTACCTCGTGCCGCTGATGATCGGCGCCCGCGACATGGCCTTCCCGCGGCTGAACGCGCTCTCGTACTGGCTTTTCCTGTTCGGCGGGCTGATCCTCTACTCGAGCTGGTTCGCCGCCGGCGGCGCGCCGCGAGCCGGGTGGACCGGCTACCCGCCGCTCTCGGGCGAGGCGTTCACACCGGGGCACGGGATCGACCTCTGGATCCTCTCGCTGCACGTGTTGACGCTGTCCTCGCTCTTCGGCGCGATCAACTTCCTGGTCACGATCCACCGCCTGCGCGCCCCCGGGATGACGTGGATGCGGGTGCCGCTGTTCGTCTGGTCGATCGAGGTCTACGCGGCGCTGCTGGTGGTCGTGCTACCGGCGCTCTCGGCCGGGCTGACGATGCTGCTGCTCGACCGGCAGGCCGGCACGCACTTCTTCATCCCGAGCGAGGGCGGCAGCGCCGTGCTCTACCAGCACGTCTTCTGGTTCTTCGGGCACCCCGAGGTCTACGTCATGATCCTGCCCGCGATGGGGGTCATCTCCGAGGTGCTCCCCGTCTTCTCGCGCAAGCCGATCTTCGGCTACACGGCGATCGTGCTCTCGACGCTGGCGATCGGCTTCCTGTCGATGCTGGTGTGGGCCCACCACATGTTCGCCGTCGGCCTGCCGGGCTATTTGCAGGGCTTCTTCATGATCTCGTCGATGATCATCGCCGTGCCGACCGGGATCAAGATCTTCAACTGGCTCGCCACCACCTGGCGCGGCAACCTGCACTTCGACACGCCGATGCTGTTCGCGCTCGGCTTCGTCGCGATCTTCACGATCGGCGGCCTGTCGGGGATCTTCGTCGCCGCCTACCCGTTCGACTGGCAGGTGACCGACACGTACTTCATCGTCGCCCACCTGCACTACGTCCTCTTCGGGGGCTCGATCTTCGCCGTCTTCGCCGCGCTGCACTACTGGTGGCCGAAGATCTTCGGGAAGCTGCTCAGCGAGCCGCTCGGCAAGGTCAGCTTCTGGCTGATCTTCGCCGGCATGAACCTGACCTTCTTCCCGATGCACATGCTCGGCCTGCTCGGGATGCCGCGGCGGATCTACACGTACCACTACGGCGGCGCCTGGGAGGGCTACAACCTGACCTCGACGATCGGGTCGGGGATCATGTCGCTCGGCATCCTCGTCTTCGCCTGGAACGTGCTCAAGACCCACCGCTCGGGCGCGCGCGCCGTCAACGACCCGTGGTTGGCCGACACGCTCGAGTGGTACACGAGCTCGCCGCCGCCGCCGCACAACTTCGACAAGGTGCCCTACGTGACCAGCGCTCGGCCGCTGCGCGACCTGCGCCGGCGGATCGCGGAGGCCCGTGCCTGAGCTGCGCCCCGGTCCATGGCTGCGCCTGACCGCGCTGTTCGCGGCCGCCGCCTGCTGCGCCGCGGTCGTGAGCGGCGCGCTCGAGCTCGGCGCCGCCCATCGCGGGCTCGCAGCGCTGGCCCTGCCGCCGCTCGCGGCGCTCGTGGCCGCCGCCTGGGTCGAGTACCGCCGGCTGCTCGTCCCCTCGCTGACCGCGCTGGTCGCCTTCCTGGCAGCGGCGCTCGTGATCTCGAAGCCCGCGCACCTCGCGCTCGCCGGCCTCTCGCTGGCGGCGGCGCTCGTCGTCGCGGCCGAGACCTTCCGCGGCGAGCCCGTCCCGGCCGCGCCGTGGCGCGACTACCTCACGCTGACTAAGCCGCGGATCATGACCCTCCTGCTGCTGACCGGAGCGGCCGGGATGTTCGTCGGCGCGGAAGGCGTGCCGCCGCTCGGCCTGTTCGCGGTCACGATGGCCGGCCTCGCGCTCGCGTGCGGCGGGTCGAGCGCGCTCAACCACGTGCTCGACCGCGACCTCGACCGGTTGATGCACCGCACAGGACACCGCCCGGTGGCCGAGGAGCGCGTCACGCCCGAGCGGGCGGTCGAGTTCGGCCTCGCGCTGATGGCGTTCTCGTTCGTCTTGCTGGCCTCGCTGGTGAACGTGCTGACCGCGGTGCTCGCACTCGTCGGCGGCCTCTTCTACGTGCTCGTCTACACGCGCTGGCTGAAGCGGACGACTCCGCAGAACATCGTCATCGGCGGCGCGGCGGGCGCGGTCCCGCCGCTCGTCGGCTGGGCGGCGGCGACGGGCAACCTGAGCCTCCCGGCGCTGTTCCTGTTCCTGATCGTCTTCTTCTGGACGCCGCCGCACTTCTGGGCGCTCGCGCTCGTGATCAAGCGCGACTACGCCGCCGCGCGCGTGCCGATGCTGCCGGTCGTGCGCGGCGACGACGAGACCGCGAGGCAGATCGTCTGGTACTCGCTCGTGCTCGTCGCGGTGACGCTGCTGCCGTTCGCGTGGCACACCGCGGGCGTGGCCTACCTCGCCGCGGCCGTGCTGCTCGGCGCGATCTTCCTGCGCTTCGCCTGGCGGCTGCGGCGCGAGACCACCACCGCCCGCGCAGGCGCCCTGTTCCGCTACTCGCTCCTCTACCTGGCGCTGCTGTTCGTGGCGCTTGCGATCGACCCGCTGCTCTGATGACCGAGGACGGGCCGGAGTTCGAGCGCGAGAACACGAAGATCGGCCTGGCGCTGTTCGGGCTCTTCGTGGTGCTGGTCGCGCTGACCTTCGCGGTCGGCTTCATCTACCTCGCCGTCTTCTGATCTTCCTCGCCCGCCCGGAGACGCCCGGCGAGGGGATCCCGCTGGCGGTCAAGGACCTGTTCGACACCGCGGGGCTGGTCACCACCTACGGCTCGATCCTGTTCGCCGAGCAGGTGCCGCGCGAGACCGCTGAGGCGGTGCGGCGGCTCGAGGCGGCCGGCTACGCGAACGTCGGCAAGACCAACCTGCACGAGTTCGCTTACGGCACCACCTCGGAGAACGAGCACTTCGGGCCGGTGCCGAACCCGCGCCACCCCGGCCGGATCGCGGGCGGCTCCAGTGGAGGCTCGGCGGCGGCGCTCGCGGCCGGGCTCGCCGACGCCGCGCTCGGCTCCGACTCCGGCGGCTCGATCCGCATCCCCGCCGCCTGCTGCGGCGTGACCGGCTTCAAGCCGACTTGGGGGCTCGTGCCGATCGACGGCTGCTTCCCGCTCGCGCCGAGCTACGACCACGCCGGCCCGCTGGCTCGCGACGTCGCGGGCTGCGAGCGGATGCTGCAGGCGCTCGTCCCGGGATTCGCGCCGACGGAGCTCGAGCTCGGCGACGTCGAGGTCGGCGTCGCCTGGGCCGAGCTCGCCGACCCGCTCGTGCGCGCCCGGGTCGAGGCCGCGGCGGAGCTGTTCCCACGGCGACGGCGCCTCGAGCTGCCGCTCGCGGACGGCTTCTACGACGCCTTCAGCCGCGAGGTCGCGGACGTCCACCGCGAGCTCTTCGCCGAGCACGCCGACTCCTACGGCGAGAACGTCCGGCCCAAGATCGAGCGGTGCCTCGCGGTCACCGACGCCGAGTACGAGCGTGCGTGCGAGCGGCGCGAGCGCTACGGCGAGCAGCTGGCCGAGGCGGCTGCCGGAGTCGACCTCGTGCTGACGCCGACCCTCCTCTGCGTCGCGCCCCCCGCGCCGGCCGACGAGCTCGCGCTGCGTGACCGGCTGATCAAGCTGACCTATCCGTTCAACGCGACGGGCTGGCCGGCGGCAGCGCTTCCCTGCGGGTCCGCCGAGGACGGCCTGCCCGCCTCCGCGCAGGTCGCGGCCCCGCCCGGGCAGGACGCCCTCGTGCTCGGCGCGGCGAGGGCGCTCGAGCGCGCGCTGTCCCTCGATTAGCGTCACTCGAACGAGGGAGGCCACGCGCGACGCGCGTGCCGACAACTCCCCAGATGGCCTGCGCCCGTCTCGCTGCTGCGTTTGCTGCCGCGCTTGCGGTGGCTCTGCCTGCCGCGAGCGCGCATGCCGCCGCCGCCTCACCCAAGAGCCTCCACGGCTTCGTGCTGCGCGCCGACGAGGCCTCGGTGCACACGTTCTCGCGCACACCCTCGTTCGCGTGGAACCCGGTCGCCGGCGCGGTCAGCTACGAGTTCGAGCTGGCGACGAGCAGGCGCTTCTCCGACAGCGGCATGATCTGGTCGACGACCGGGCTCAAGAGCCCGACCGTCGCCGTCCCGATCTCGCTGCCGTGGATCAGCGGCAGCCCGCACTCGCTCTACGCCCACGCCCGTGCGGTCACGCGCAAGGGCACGAGCCCCTGGAGCACCGCCTTCGGCTTCAACATGCGCTGGCCGGACATCCCGACGCCCGTCACGCCCGCGAGCCCCGGCCTGCTGCGCTGGACGCCGGTCCCGGGCGCGACCGCGTACGTGCTCTGGTTCACCGACGTGAACAAGCAGATCGTCGTCCGCACGAACATGGCCGACGAGCGCGAGTACTACACCTTCCACCAGGACCCGGCCTTCAGCGGCGTCGTCCACTGGCGCGTGAAGCCGATGCGCTGGCTGTACGGCACGCCGGACAACGCCCTGCCGAGCACGTCCTTCGGCCCCTGGAGCCCGATCTACGCCAGCTACAACCCGCCGTTTGCGACGGGCCCGTTGAAGGACCTCTCGACGATCTCGAACGTCGTCTCGGACGCAGCTGCAACCCGCGAGCACGAAGTCATGCCGGCGTTCACCTACCAGGGCAACACCTCGATGTGGAACACCGTCGACGAGCTCTACCGGGTGATCGTCTTCACCGACGAGGACTGCCTGAACCCCGTCTTCCGAGGCGCGGTCACCGGCGCGCCGGCGTACTCCGCGCGGGCGACCGGCCCGCTCGGGCTGCCGACCTCGGTGAACGGCGTCACGGGTGCGCGGAACGGCTTCCTCCTCGACGGCACGGAGCCCGACGTCTACACGTACGACGGGCGGCTCGCCCCGAGCAACGAGTCGGACCTCGCAACGATCCCCCCCGGCGCGGTCTCGTTCTCAGGCAGGAAGATCGACCTGTGGGACAGCGACTGGCCGACGGGCCGCTACTACTGGACGGCGATGCCGGTCGACATCGTCCCCGCCGTGACGATCACGACCCAGCTCGCGAATCCGACCGACCCCGGCGACACCGACATCGACGTCGTCGACGCATCCGGCATCGGGGCCGGCGACACGCTCCACATCGGCTCGCCGCTTCACGAGAACGCGGTCGTCGAGAGCGTGGTCGGGAACACGATCACGCTCAAGGCGGGTGTCGCGCAGGCACACGTTCCCGGCGAAGACGTCGTCAGGCCCGGCGGCGGCATCACGTACCGGGAGGCCGAGCTGACCCAGGACTCGTGCGCAAGCGGCAGGCGGCTCTCGTTCGGCAAGACGAGCGAGCCCGTCGTCACCGCGCAGTCGGATGCCCCCTTTGCCTCCGGGCTCTCTCCCTACGGGAAGCTCGTCTCGGCGAAGACGAAGACGCCGAAGTTCTACGGCCAGCCGCTCGTCGCGTGGCAGCCGCTCGTCGGCGCCGACCAGTACGAGCTGCAGGTGAGCAAGAAGGGCTACCCCTGGAAGACGATCTCCACTGCGCTCACGTTCGGCACCTCGATGACGCTGCAGCTGACGCCCGGAACCTGGTTCTACCGGGTGCGCGGGATCGACTTCCTGATGACCGGGACGAAGCCGCAGCTCTCATGGTCGGACCCGGTGCGCGTGGTCGTCACGAAGCCGCGCTTCCGCGTCATCCACTGAGCAAGCGTTCGTTTGAACGCCTGCGCGCCGCGCGGGCCGTCATCACTCCCGCGCCGCCGAGCAGGAGCAGCGGGCCCGCGACGACCAGTGCGTAGAGCAGGAACTGGAGCTCGCGCAGGAGCACGCCGCCCGCATCGTCGAGCGTGCGGTGGAAGCGGCTCGGCGCCGCAGCCTGCTGTGTAGGAGTCGTCAGCGTCAGCACGATCCGCGCAAGGCTGGCGCTCCGAAGCAGCCGCACGTGCTTGGCTCGCAGCGTGCGCAGGTGCGCCCGGATCGCCGGCGCTTCCTGCGGGCTCGCGGTCTCGAGCTGCTGCTCGAGCTTGGCGATCTGGCGCGACTCGCGGTCGGCGCGGCGCGTCACGTCGAGGATCCCGGTCTGCTGCTGCAGGATCGTGCCGAGGCCGGTCAGCGTCGTCAGCGCGGCCTGGACGCTCCCGACCGGGACGCGCAGCACGACCCTCGCGCCGCCGCGCTTGCCGGCGTGGGTCGAGTACTGCACCTCGCCCACGAACCCGCCGAGCGAGCGGGCCAGCGTCATCGCGCGCTTGGTCGCGGTCGAGAGCGCGTCGACATCCTTGACCCGCAGGCGCAGGGTCGCCTGGTAGCGCTGGAGCCGAGCCGTGGCCGGGGCGGGCAGAGCTTTGAGCGAGCGTTCGCTCTCGGCAGCTCCCCGTTGCGCAGGGGCCGCTCTCGTCACCGTCGCCCGGAGCCCTTCGACCCGCGCTTGCTTACCGGAACCACGTGTCAGCCCGGCAGCTGCAAACGAGGCCACGAGCGCCGCCGCCGCAAGCCCGAGCACAACGCGGCGCGAGGGCCAGTGGAACGACCGGCGCGGCGCGGGCTCCGGCCCGCGTGCGGCAACCCGCTCGCGCAACGCAGCGGAGGCGACGGGCCGCGAGGCGCGCAGCTCCTTCACGATGCGGTCTGAGTCTCCGACGAGCTCAAGCGGCGACACCGGCGCTCACCTCCTCCTCCAGCTTCTGCAGGGCACGGCTCAGCCGGGTCGAGCAGGCCGTCGTGCTGATGCCGAGCACGCGCGCCGCGGCCTCGCCCTCGAGCTCGAGCACGATGCGCAGCGCGACCACCTCGCGCTCCGCCGCCGTGAGCCGGGCCAACGCGGCCTCGAGCTCCGGCGACAGACCCTCTCCGAACACCTGCGCCGCTTCATCCGGCTCCGCGGCGGCATAGCGCCCTTCGCGCCGGCGGCGGCGTGCCTCGGCGCGAAAGTGGTCGAGCGCGGTCGAGCGCGCGAGCTGGCAGAGCCACGTGCGCGGGCCGGCCCGCCGCGGGTCGAAGCGGTGCCAGCGCTCGAGCGCCCGCGCGAACGTCTCGGCGGTCAGCTCCTCCGCGGTCGCTCGGTCTCCGGTCAGGTACACGAGATAGGCATGAACGTCGTCGAGGTGGCGCTCGGCCGCCTCCGCGAATTCCGTCTTCACGGCGTTCATACGCCGCAGCCTGGTCATCGCGTCACATCATGCGCTGCGAGCCGCGTCTTCGTACACGCGGTCGCGGCCGAAGCGGTCGAGCTCGTCGCTCAGCAGGTCAGCCGGATCGGGCGGGTCGCCCGGCGGAAACGGCGCCGGCTCGCCGTCGACCTTGACGCCCTTGAGCCCGTCGGACGGCACGTGCTCGAGCGCGACGTCGTGCCCGAGCCGCGAGCGCAGCCAGCCGGCGAGCAGGTTGGCCTGCGCCTCGGTCCCGGTCACCTCGATCGTCTTCACGTCCTTGATGTCCGGCCAGAGCGAGGCGAGCTGTGCGCGCCAGCGGCTCGTGCGGGCCCACGCGATGTCGGAGACGGCCACGCGCTCGAAGATCTCGGCCAGCCGCGAGTACGGGGCCGGCAGGTCCGGCCACTCGGTCGAGTCGACGATCAGCCGGTCGACCACGTCCACGAGCTCCTCGAACGGCTCCTCCCCGAACGGCGGCAGCCCGCGCCAGCGCAGGAATACCGGCAGGTCGGGCAGCAGCAGCGGCTGCACCACGCTGGCGGGCACCTCCGCGCGCGTGCCGTTGAGCTGGACGCGGATCGTCTCGACGCAGACCAGGCGCCCCTCGCCCAACGGGTAGGTGGTGACCTCGGCCTGCGCGTCGATCCCGTCCTCGGCGTCCGGGTCGGGCACGAGCACGATCGCCCGCGAGGGATGACGGTCGGCAAGCCCCGCGAGCACGTCCTCGGCGGCCTCGACCCACTGCTTGGGCACCCAGGCGATGTGCGTCATCACGCTCGTCCGCTGGATCGGCTCACCTGTCTTCGGGTCGACCCGCCGGCGCGCGAGCTCGCGGTCGATCTCGGAGATCGTGCCTAGCGCCGTCGCCACGTTCGACCATCTCGCTTCATCAGCTCGTCCGAGGCCGCCGGGCCCCAGGTCCCGGACGCGTAATTCGGGAACGACGGCCGGTCGCGCTTCCAGAACGCGACGATCGCGTCGACGAGCGACCACTGCTCCTCGACCTCGTCGGAGCGCGTGAAGAGCGTCGCGTCGCCGAGCAGGCAGTCGAGCAGCAGCCGCTCGTACGCCTCGGGGATGCCGGAGCGGAAGGTCGGCCCGTAGAGGAAGTCCATGTGGACCGTGCGCAGCATCATCCCCTGGCCCGGCACCTTGGCCGCGAACTCGAGCGAGACGCCCTCGTCCGGCTGGATGTGGCAGACCAGCACGTTCGGGCGCAGGCCCTCGTCGTCCACGATCTCGAACGGCGGATGCGGCGCGCGCTTGAACTCGATCGCGATCGTCGTCTCGCGGCGGGCCAGCCGCTTGCCGGCGCGAACGTAGAAGGGCGTGTCGGCCCAGCGCCAGTTGTCGACGTAGAGCTTGGCGGCGACGTAGGTCTCGGTCATCGAGTCCGGCGCGACGCCTTCTTCCTCGCGGTAGCCCGGCACCTCCTCGCCCTCGACGTGGCCGCGCCCGTACTGCCCGCGCACGACGTGCTTCGGGCCCGGCGTGTGCAGCGCGCGCAGCACCTTCACCTTCTCGTTGCGCACCGAGTCGGCCGTGAAGTCGATCGGCGGCTCCATCGCGGTCAGCGCGACGAGCTGCAACAGGTGGTTCTGGAAGACGTCGCGGATCGCGCCGGCCTGCTCGTAGAAGGCGGCGCGGCCCTCGATCCCGATCGACTCGGCGACCGTGATCTGGACGTGGTCGACGAACTGCCGGTTCCAGATCGGCTCGAAGATCCCGTTCGCGAAGCGCAGCGCGAGCAGGTTCTGGACCGTCTCCTTACCGAGGTAGTGGTCGATCCGGAAGATCTCCTGCTCGGCGAAGTGGCGCTTGATCTCCTCGTTCAGCTCGCGGGCCGACTCGAGATCGTGGCCGAACGGCTTCTCGATGATCACGCGCGTCCAGCCCTCGGCCGAACGGCGCTCGCCGATCTCGTGCAGCAGCGTCGAGATCGCGTCAGGCGGGACGGCGAGGTAGTAGACGCGGTTGCCGGCCGTGCCGCGCTCGCGGTCGAGCTCGTTCAGTACCGCGGCAAGGTGGTTCTCGCCGTCCTCATCGGCGAAATCGGTAGCGACGTACCGCATCCCCCCCGCGAGCCAGCTCCAGACGTCCTCCTTGAACTCGTCGCGGCCGAACTCCTGGACGGCGTGCTTCATCCGCTCACGGAACTCGTCGTCGCTCTCCTCCCTGCGCGCGACACCGACGACGGCGAAGCGCTCCGGCAGCAGGCGGCGGAGGGCGAGCGAGTAGAGCGCCGGGAAGAGCTTGCGTCGCGTCAGGTCGCCCGAGGCGCCGAAGATCACGAGCACGCAGGGGTCGGGCGTGCGGACCAGCTGCAGGCCCTCGAGCAACGGGTTCGTCTCCTGCTTGGGCTCGGTCGCGGTCACTGCTCCGGGCTCTTCTCCAGATGGCCCCCGAACGCCTTACGCATTGCCGAGAGCACGCGGTTGCCCCAGTCGGCCTCGCCGCGCGAGGCGAAGCGGTTGAACAACGACGCCGCCAGCACCGGCGTCGGCACGCCCTCCTCGACGGCGGCCTGCACCGTCCAGCGGCCCTCGCCGGAGTCGCTCACGCGGCCGGCGTAGTCGTCGAGGTCGGGGGACTCGTACAGCGCCTGCGCGCCCAGGTCGAGCAGCCAGGACGCGACCACCGAGCCGCGCCGCCAGAGCTCGGCAACCGCGGGGACATCGAGCTCGTACTGGTAATGGGAAGGGTCGCGGAGCGGCGTCGTCTCCGCGTCGGTCTCCTGTGCGTGCTCGCCGATGTTCGCGTGCTTGAGCACGTTCATGCCCTCGGCGTAGGCCTGCATCAGGCCGTACTCGATCCCGTTGTGCACCATCTTCACGAAGTGGCCTGCGCCACTCTGGCCGCAGTGCAGCCAGCCCTGCTCCTCGGGCGCGGGCTCGCCGGCACGGCCGGGCGTGCGCCCCGCGGCGTCGACCCCGGGCGCGAGCGCCTCGAAGACCGGCCGCAGCCGCCCGACGGCCTCGTCGTCGCCGCCGATCATCAGGCAGTAGCCGCGCTCGAGGCCCCAGACGCCGCCGCTGACCCCGACGTCGACGTAGTGGATCCCGCGCTCGCCCAGCTCCTTGGCGCGGCGCAGGTCGTCCACGTAGTACGAGTTGCCGCCGTCGATGATCGTGTCGCCCTGCTCGAGGTGCGGCGCGAGCTCGCCGATCACCGAGTCGACGACGCCGGCGGGGATCATCAGCCACACTGACCGCGGCCGCTCGAGCTGCTGCGCCAGCTCCTCGAGCGTCCCCGCGGTCGAGTCGGCGTGCCGGTCGAAGGTCTTCACGTCGTGGCCGGCCTTGCCCAGCCGGATCGTCATGTTCCCGCCCATGCGGCCGAGGCCGACCATCCCGAGTTGCATCAGAGCTCCTCCAGTCTGATCCGCACTATGCGCCGCCCGAGCTCCTCGAGCGAGGCGAAGTCGCCGAAGGCCTGCGAGTGGATCAGCCGCCGGAAGCCGAAAGCGCGGCCCGGGATCTTCAGCTCGTCGCCGGCGTCGTCGACCACCTGGACGAAGAGCCCGGTGTTCGGCCCGCCCTTGTGCAGCTGGCCGGTCGAGTGCAGGTAGCGCGGCCCGAGGCCGTGCGTGAGGACGCAGCCGGTGTCCTCGCGCGCGCGCGCGAGCAGCGGCTCCAGCTCGGGCTCGCGCTCGGGGTCGATGAACGCCTGCACGGCCACGTAGTCGCCCGGCCGCGCCTGCGCGAACAGCTCGTCGAGCGAGCCGCGCGGCTCGACGTCGGGCTCGCCGGCCGCGAGCACCTCGTTCGTCTTGTCCTTCGCCGCCTGGACGTTTGGCTGGTCGAACGGGTTGATCCCGAGAATCGAGCCGGCGACGGCGGTCGCGAACTCCCAGCGGTAGAACTCCTGGCCGAGCTCGTACGGCGACGGCAGCCGCACCTCGGGCGCCTGGCGGTCGGGCCCGTCGGGCGACTCCTCGGGCGCCGGGATCAGGCCCTTGCCGTCCTTGCCGGTCGACTCGGCGAGCAGCTGCTCGGCCCAGAGCCCGAAGCCGCCCGGGTTCGGGTTGATCGTCACCTTGTCCCGGCCTTCGGCCCATCCGTTGCCGAGCTCGAGGCCGAGCTCGAGGCCCGGGTTGCCCTCCTCGCCGTGGCAGGCCTCGACCGTCTCGTCGACGCGCTCGAAGAGCCGCTCGAGGTCGACGCCCATCAGCGCGGCCGGGACGAGGCCGAAGACCGAGAGCGCCGAGTAGCGCCCGCCGATCGTCGGCTCCCCCTCGAAGGTGGCGAGGAAGCCGCGCTCCTTGGCCAGCCGCTCGAGCTCGGAGCCGGGATCGGTGACGGCCGCGAAGAACTCGCCGCGCTTGCCGGCGCGCTCCCAGAAGAAGTCGAGGTGCGAGCGCGTCTCGAGCGTCGTGCCGGACTTGGAGGCGGCGACGAAGAGGGTCGCGTCGAAGTCGAGCGTCTCGGCCAGACGTCGCACGGCCGCCGGGTGCGTCGTGTCGAGCACGTGGAAGCTCTCGGCCCCGAAGCTGCGCTTGATCACCTCGGGCGCGAGGCTCGAGCCGCCCATCCCGAGCAGCACGAAAGTGTCGACGAGGCCGGGCGCGGCGAGGTCCTCGACGAACCGCTCGAGATCGGCGAGCCGGCTGCGCATCCGCATCGGCTCGTCCAGCCAGCCGAGCCACTTCGCCTCGTCGTGGCCGGTCCAGAGGGTCGGGTCGCGCTCCCAGATCCGGGCGACGAGCTCGGCAGGCGCGACCGTGCTCACGCCTGCTCCCGCAGGAACGGCAGCACGAGCTCGTCGAACTCGCGAGGCCGCTCCATGCTCGGCACGTGTGCCGTGTCCGCGATCGTCTCCCGCCGCGAGCCGGGAATCTCACGCGCGAGGCGCTCGGTGATCGCCTGCATGTCCGGGACATCCTCGTCGCCGACCAGGATCAGCGTCGGTGCCTTGACCTCACCCAGGCGGCCGGCGAGGTCGGGCACGAGCAGCTCCTCGTCGGCATCCTCGCCGACGGGAATCTGGAGCTCGAACGCGCGCAGCTGCATCTCGGCGACGCGCTCTCGCACGGCCGGGTCGACCTCCTCGGGCTCCCGCCCGGGGCCGTCGACCCAGGTGCGCAGGTTCACCTCGACCGCCTCGGCCAGGTCACCCGCCTCGAGCGCGGCCTCCTCCTCGCCCCAGGCGTCTTGCAGCTCCCGCGACCAGTCGTGGCCCGGCAGCCCGGGCGCGACCAGGACCAGCGCCGAGACGAGGTCGGGCCGGGCGATCGCGACCTCGAGCGTCACCCGGCCGCCGAGCGAGACGCCCAGCAGCGCGGCGCGCTCGAAGCCGTGCTGTTCGAGCACGTCGATCAGGTCGCGCGCGTTCGAGAAGGTGCCCGGCTCGAGCGGCGTGCGCCCGAAGCCGCGCAGGTCGCAGCGCAGGACACGGAACTCGCGGGCATAGCGCTCCCACTGCTCGTCCCACATGCGGCTGTCGCAGATTCCCTCGTGCACGAGCACGAGCTCCGGCCCCTCGCCGGCGACCTCCGCGTAGATCGCCACGCGTCGTGCCTCAGGCCGAGACGAGCTCGCCGCGCTTGGCCTCGACGCCGTCGATCAGCTCGGCGAACGAGTCGGCGAACTTCTGCACGCCTTCCTGCTCGAGCGTCGCGACCACGTCGTCGTAGTCGACCCCCGCCTCCGCGATCCGCTCGAACACGCGCTTTGCCTCGTCGACGTCCTGCTCCAGCGTGAGCGCGACCTCGCCGTGGTCCTGGAAGGCCTCGATCGTCTCCTCCGGCATCGTGTTGACCGTCTCCGGGCCGATCAGCTCCTCGACGTAGAGCACGTCGCGGTAGGCCGGGTTCTTGGTCGAGGTCGAGGCCCAGAGGCAGCGCTGCGTCGTCGCGCCCTTGGCCGCGAGCGCCTGCCAGCGCTCGCCCGAGAAGAGCTCCTGGTAGCGCTGGTAGGCGAGCTTGGCGTTCGCGACCGCCAGCTTGCCCTTCAGCTCCTCGGGCGCGCCGGCCTCGTCCAGCCGCTTGTCGGCCTCCGTGTCGACGCGCGAGACGAAGAAGCTCGCCACCGAGGCCACTCGGCTCGGGTCGCCGCCGCTCTCGACCAGCCGCTCGAGCCCGCGCAGATACGCCTCGACCACCTCGGCGTAGCGCTGCAGCGAGAAGATCAGCGTCACATTGATGTTGCGGCCGCGGGCGATCATCTCCTCGATCGCCGGCAGCCCTTCCTTCGTGCCCGGGATCTTGACGAAGCAGTTCGGCTTGTCCACCAGCTCGTGCAGCCGCTGCGCCTCGGCGATCGTGCCGTCGGTGTCGAAGGCGAGGTTCGGGTCGACCTCGATCGAGACGTAGCCGTCCTTGCCCTGCCCGCCGTCCCAGACCGGGCGCAGCAGGTCGCAGGCGTTCTGCACGTCCTGCACGGCGAGCTTCAAGAAGACCTCCTTCGGGTTCTCCTCCTCTCCGAGCACGTCGCGGAACTGCTCGTCGTAGGCGTCGCCCTCGGAGACCGCCTTCTGGAAGATCGTCGGGTTCGAGGTGACGCCGACGACGGCGTCCTCCTCCATCATCCGGGCGAGCTTCCCGCTCTGCAGCAGCTGCCGCGAGAGGAAGTCGATCCAGACGCTCTGGCCGAGCTCGCTGAGCTCGTGAAGTCTCGACTTAGCCATAGGTGAACTCCCTTTCCATCGCCTCGATCTTGTCAAGCCTGCGCACGTAGCGCTCGCCGCCGTCGAAGCCGGCGGCCAGGAAGGTTCGCGCCAGCTCCGCGGCCAGCTCCGGGCCGACGACCTCGGAGCCGATGCAGAGCACGTTCATGTCGTCGTGCTCGACCCCTTGGTGCGCGGAGTAGGTGTCGTGACAGATCGCCGCGCGGATCCCGGCGACCTTGTTGGCAGCGACCGCCGCACCAACGCCGGAACCGCAGACGAACAGCGCACGCTCGGCGTCTCCGCCCCGGATCGCCTCGGCGACCTCGCGCGCCTTGTCCGGGTAGTCGATGCGCGGCTCCGGCTTGTCGGTGCCCAGATCGACCGTCTCGTGCCCGAGCGCTGCCAGCTCCTCCAGCAGCCGCTCGCGCAGCTTGACGCCGCGGTGGTCGAAGGCGACGGCGACTCGCATAGGACCGTTACGTTACCCCGCATGGAAGGGCCTAAGCTCTGGCGTGAGCTGGGACAGCAGCTGCGGGTCGACTCGATCCGCGCGGCAGCGGTGACCAAGTCGGGCCACCCGACCTCCTCGATGTCCGCGGCCGACCTGATGGCCGTCCTGCTCGCCAAGTACCTGCACTACGACTTCGACGAGCCGGACAACCCGGCGAACGACCACCTGGTCTTCTCCAAGGGCCACGCGTCGCCGCTGCTCTACTCGATGTACAAGGCGGCGGGTGCGATCAGCGACGAGGAGCTGCTCAGCTTCCGCGTCTTCGGCTCGCGCCTGCAGGGCCACCCGACCCCGGCGATCCCGTGGGTCGACGTCGCCACCGGCTCGCTCGGGCAGGGCCTGCCGTTCTCGGTCGGGATCGGGCTCGCCGGCAAGCAGCTCGACCGGCTCCCGTACCGGATCTGGTGCCTCTGCGGCGACAGCGAAATGGCCGAGGGGTCGATGTGGGAGGCCTTCGAACACGCCGCCTTCTACGGGCTCGACAATCTGATCGCGATCATCGACGTGAACAAGTTCGGCCAGCGCGGCGAGACGATGCACGGCTGGGACCTCGACTCCTACGCCAACCGCGCGAAGGCCTTCGGCTGGCACGCGATCGAGATCGACGGCCACGACGTCGAGGCGATCGACGAGGCGTACGGCGAGGCGGCCGCGCAGCAGGGCCAGCCCACCGTGATCGTGGCGCACACGCTCAAGGGCAAGGGCGTTAAGGAGGTCGAGGACAAGCCGAACTGGCACGGCAAGGCGCTCGACAACCCCGAGGAGGCGATCGCCGAGCTCGGCGGCGAGCGCGACATCGTCGTCGAAGTGGCGAAGCCGGAGGCCGCGGAGCCGCACCGCTTCGAGGTGAGCGGCGGCGAGCTGCCGGCGTGGGAGCTGGGCGAGGAGGTCGCGACGAGGCGGGCCTACGGCGACGCCCTGGCGGCGCTCGGCTCGATCCGCGGCGACGTGGTCGCGCTCGACGGGGAAGTCTCGAACTCGACCTACGCCGAGATCTTCCGCGACGCCCATCCCGACCGCTACTTCGAGATGTACATCGCCGAGCAGCAGATGATCGCCGCCGCCGTCGGCATCCAGGTGCGCAAGTGGGTGCCCTTCGCCTCCACCTTCGCGGCCTTCCTGTCCCGCGCGTACGACTTCATCCGCATGGCGGCGATCAGCCAGGCGGACATTCGTCTCTGCGGCTCCCATGCCGGCGTCTCGATCGGCGAGGACGGGCCGTCGCAGATGGCGCTCGAGGATCTCGCCATGCTCCGCGCCGTCCACGGCTCGACCGTTCTCTACCCGAGCGACGCGAACCAGACCGCCAAGCTGGTCGCCGAGATGGCCGACCGTGACGGGATCGTCTACCTGCGCACGACCCGCGCGGCGACGCCGGTCGTCTACGGCCCGGACGAGGAGTTCCCGGTCGGCGGCTCGCGCGTGCTGCGCGACGGCAACGACCTCGCGATCGTGGCCGCCGGGATCACGCTGCACGAGTCGCTGAAGGCGGCCGAGCAGCTGGCCGGCGAGGGAATCGACGCGCGCGTGATCGACCTCTACTCGGTCAAGCCCGTCGACGCCGAGACGCTGCGCGCGGCGGCCGAGGCGACCGGCGGCCGGATCCTGACCGTCGAGGACCACTGGCCCGAGGGCGGGATCGGCGACGCGGTGCTCGAGGTGCTCGCCGAGGGCGAGACCCCGGCCCGGGTGGTGCGGCTGGCGGTGCGCGAGATGCCGGGCTCCGGCAAGCCGGCCGAGCTGCTGGCCGCGGCCGGGATCGACGCCGAGCACATCGCCACGGCCGCGCGCTCGCTCGTCGGCGCCGCCGTCGGCTCGCGCTAAGACCCGCGCATACGCTTAGCGCATGCCGATCGTCACCGGTGCCAACCTGCGCAAGGAGATCGCCGGCTCCCTCCTCTTCGAGGGCGTCTCGTTCTCGGTCGAGCGCCGCGACCGTTTGGCGCTCTCCGGCCCGAACGGCGCCGGCAAGACGACGCTGCTGCGCATGCTCGTCGGTGAGAGCGAGATCCACGGCGGCGAGCTCTCGTTCGCCAAGGGCACGCGCATTGCGCTGCACGACCAGCGGCCCCCGCTCGACCGCGGCTTGACGCTGCGCGAGTACTCGCTCACCGGCGCGCGCGACCTGATCGAGACCGAGGAGGAGCTCGGCCGGCTCGAGCAGGCGATGGCCGGCGGCGACCACGACGAGGCGACGCTACGGCGCTACTCGGAGGCGCAGGCGAGGCTCGAGCACGCCGGCGGCTACACGTGGCGCGATCGCGCGGCGGCGACGCTGCGTGGCCTCGGCTTCGCCGAGCGCGACCTCGACCGGGAGCTGACGACCTTCTCCGGCGGCGAGCTGACACGCGCCTCGCTGGCTCGCGCGCTCGCCGGCGATCCCGACCTGCTGCTGCTCGACGAGCCGACGAACCACCTCGACGTCGAGAACCTCGAGTGGCTCGAGCAGGAGCTGCAGTCACTCGACGCCGCCGTGATCCTCGTCGCCCACGACCGCTGGTTCCTCGAGGCGGTGACGACCGGCGTGCTCGAGCTCGAGGCCGGCCGCTCGCTCTTCTTCCCCGGCCCGTGGCACGTCTGGCGCCTCGAGAAGGCCGCGCGCGCGCAGCACGCGGCGAAGACCGCCGAGCGCGTCGGCGTCGACATCGCACGGCTCGAGCGGTTCGTCGAGCGCTTCCGCTACAAGAAGAGCAAGGCCAAGCAGGCCCAGGCGAAGCTGACGCAGATCAAGCGCCTCGAGGGCGAGCGCTCGGACGCGCGAGGCGAGCTCGAGCTGCTGACGGAAGCTGGACGCCGTAGGCGACTCGGCTTCGACTTCCTCAAGCCGCCGCGCAGCGGGCGGACGGTGGTCGAGGCGGAAGGGCTCGGCGTCGCCGCCGGCGACAAGCGGCTGCTGACCGAGGCGACCTTCGCGATCGAGCGCGGCGAGCACGTCGGTCTCGTCGGGGCGAACGGCTCGGGCAAGACGACGCTGCTCGAGACCGTGCTCGCATTCCGCGAGCAGGTCGCGGGCTCGGTGCGGCTCGGGCACGGCGTCGTGCCGGCCTACTTCTCGCAGCACGAGGTCGAGCTCGACGAGCGCGGCAGCGTGCTCGACTGTGCCCAGCGCTCGACCGGCCTCTCGCGCCCGCAGGCCCAGAACATGCTCGGCCGCTTCCTCTTCTCCGGTTGGGAGGCGCACGAGAAGCCGGTCACCGCGCTCTCGGGCGGCGAGCGGCGGCGGCTCGCGCTGGCCCTGGTCGTCGCCTCCGGCGCGAACTTCCTCGTGCTCGACGAGCCGACGAACCACCTCGACCTGGAGAGCCGCGAGGCGCTCGAGGCCGCCCTCGACGCGTTTCCCGGGACCGTGCTGCTCGTCTCGCACGACCGTGCTTTGCTCGACGCGGTCGCCCACCGGCTGCTGGCGATCGAGCACAGCGCGCTGCACTCCTACGACGGCGGCTGGGCCGAGTATGCCCAGCACCGAAACGAGCCGGCAGTGCCCACGGAGGCGCCGCGGCCGCGCAAGGAGAAGCCGAAGCGGCAGCGCGAGCGGGCGCCGCGCCCGAGCGAGCTCGAGCAGCTCGAGGGCCGGATCTCGCGCCAGGAAGACGCCGTCGCGGAGCTCGAGCGGCGCCTCGCCGACGACTGGTCGGATGTCGACGCCCTGGCCGCGCACCGCCAGGCTCGCGAGGAGCTACAGCGCTTGATCTCGCGCTGGGAACGGCTCTTCGAGGAAGCGCAGGCCTAGGTACGCGTCGCCCACTGGCGGGCAGCGCGGCGGTTCCGGTACCAGATCACGACCCCGATCCCTAACGGGGCGAGCACCATGAAAGCGAGCAAGGCGATCGGCACCGCCCACCAGAGGTTGCTCGGCTTCGGCGGCCCGGTCTCCGCCTGCGGCGGGGGCGGGGCGGCGGCCTTGCGGGTCGTCTGGCGCGACCGCTTGGCGGCCGCGTGGGCCTTCGCGGCCTGCTTCTTCGCCTTGGCCTTGGCCGCCGCCGAGAGCGACGGCGGGCCGTGGAACTTCTTCGGCATCCAGTAGTCGACCCGCCACTTCCCGTCGTGGCCCTTGACGAACTCCGCGTCGGCCGTCATCGCCGACCAGCCCGAGCCCGGCTTCGGGAAGAGGAAGACCTCGAGGCCGACCGTTCCCTTGTACGAGTACTCGACGTAGCTCCAGCGGCCGAGCCCGCGGTTCGCGGCCGGGTACGGCACGACGGGCAGGTCGCCCCGCGTCCACTGCTTGCGCGTGAAGCCCTCGCGCAGGCTCGGCGCCGAGATCTCCCAGGAGCGGCCGACGTCCCGCCGGTCGACCGCGGTCAGGACGAACTCGCGCAGGACCTTGCTGACGGCCTGCTGGTCCTGCTTCGTGAACGGCGCCGTCTTCGGCTGCGAGTTGCCGGGCTCGTTCACGAGCGGCCCGTTCGCGTTGCCGGGGTCGCCGGAGCTGGAGAAGTGGACCGCGAGAAAGATCAGCGGCGCGACAACGCCGGCGACGAAGCCGATCCGGAGCACGCGGCGGCGCCGGCGAGGTGAGGAGAGCAGACCCACCTCGGCATTGTGCCGACGAGGTCAGTCCCTTCGCTCGAAGGTGGCGACCACCGCTTCGGCGACCACCTTCATCGGCCGGCCCGAGACCTGGCTCGCCTTGCGCAGACGGGCGAAGGCCTCCTGCTCGGTCAGCCCCTCGCGCTCCATCAGCAGGCCCTTCGCCCGCTCGATCGACTTGCGCGAGGCAAGCGCCTCGACCAGCGAGTCGGCCTGCTCGCGGAGAGCGGCCAGCTCCTCGTGGCGGGCGCGGGCGGTGCGGATAGCGGGCAGCAGGTCCTGCTCCCGGAACGGCTTGACCAGGTAGCCGAAGACGCCGGCCTCGATCGCGCGCGAAACGAGCTCCTCCTGGCCGTAGGCGGTCAGCATCACGATCGGGATCGGGCGCTCGTCGAGGATCCGCCGGGCCGCTTCGATCCCGTCCAGTCGCGGCATCTTCACGTCCAGGACGGCGAGGTCGGGCTGCTCGCTGCGCGCGAGCTCGACCGCCTCGACGCCGTCCTTGGCCTCGGCACAAACCTCGAAGCCGGCCCGTTCGAGCAGCTCGCGCAGGTCGAGCCGGATGATCGTCTCGTCCTCGGCGACCAGAATCCTCATCGCGCGGATCGTAGACTGCTGACCGTGAGCGCCTGTTGCGGCCCCGCCTACGACCGCTTCTTCGGAGCCAGGCAGGCGCGCCGGGACGCGAGGCGATACCGGAAGCACGGGCTCGACGAGACCGCGCGGCGGCTGGTGGCCGAGCTGGCCCAGCGCGGCGTCGACGGTGCGAGCGTGCTCGAAGTCGGCGGCGGCGTCGGCGCGGTCGATCTCGAGCTGCTCGGACGCGGAGCGGAGCGAGCCGTGGTCGTCGAGCTGTCGAACGGCTACGACGAGGAGGCGCAGGCCCTCGCGGCAGAGGCCGGGGCCGAGGCGCGGATCGAGCGGCGCCACGGCGACTTCGCCGAGGAGGAGGCGTCCATCGAGCCGGCTGACGTGGTCGTCATGCACCGGGTCGTCTGCTGCTACCCCGACCCGCAGCTGCTCGTCGGCGCCGCTGCCAGACACGCGCGGCGGCTGCTGGCGCTGAGCTTTCCCCGCGACACGTGGTGGATGCGGCTCGGGACTGGGCGCGGCGAACGTGTGGTTCCGGCTGCGCGGCGGGATCCAGACCTACGTCCACCCACCGGCGGAGGTCGTCCGGATCGCCGAGGCTGCAGGCTTCTCCACGGTGCTCGACGAGCGCGCAACCCGGATCTGGCGCGTCGCGGTGTTCGAACGCCGCTAGCAGCGCCGCCGCCGTTGTAGATGTTCACGCGCGCGCGGCCCCACCCAATGGGTGGGGAGTGAGGTTCCACCCGCCACCCGCTGCGAGCGTACCGCTCAACTCGTCACCTGTCTGTGACGTGGGAGTGCCAGAGGTGTGACGATCTCTTCCGGCCGCGGCTCAGGCCGGGAAGACAACCTCCGCGCGCAGGCCGCCGTTCGACTCCAGCGCCAGCGTCCCGCCGAGCTCGTCTTGCACCAGCGCCCGCACGATCGAGAGCCCCGTGCCGGAGACCGGCTCGCCGTCCACGCCCGAGCCGTCGTCGGCAATCGCCAGCACCACGTCGCCGTCTCGCCGGGCCAGCTCGACCCGCACCGACTCGCCGCCGTGCTCGAGCGCGTTCTGCAGCAGCTCCGAGAAGACGAGTGCCAGCGCGGTCGCCCGGCTCCCGGCCAGCGCAACCGGTTCCAGCGACGACTCGACCGCCTTCGAGGCGCCGAGCCCCTGGACGAGCATCGCCCGTAGCCGGTCGAGCAGCTCGTCGAGCTCAACGTCCTCGTCGCGCCGCTCGGTCAGCACCTCGTGCACGGCGGCGATCGCGAGGATCCGGTTCACCGAGTCGTCGAGCGCTTTGCGCGCGTCCACGTCCTCGGCCCGAGACTGCAGCCGCAGCAACGAGGCCACCGTCTGCAGGTTGTTCTTGACGCGGTGGTGGATCTCCTGAGCGAGGACGCCGCGCATCACCGCGCGGCCATGCTCGAGCGCGACCGCGGCGTGGCTCGCGATCGACGCGAGCAGGGCGCGGTCGTCGGCGGTGAACGGCGTGTCGCGGTCGCAAACCAGCTCGCCGACCTGGCGGCCCTTCCAGCGCAGCGGCACGCGCACGGCGTGGGCGCCCGCGCGACCGTCCGGCCAGACGACCTCGCCGTCCTCGAGCACGAGCGCAGCCCCGGTCGCGCCGAGCGCGTCGACCGTCGCGGCGACGATTCCCTCGAGCGACTCCTCGAGATAGAGCGACTCCGAGACCGCCTCCGAGATCCGTGCCAGCGCCTCGAGCTCGACCACCCGCCGCTGCGCCTGCGCGTAGAGCTTCGCGTGCTCGATCGTCTGTGCGACCTGCGAGGCAATCGCCACCAGCAGGTCGATCTCGGCGCCCGTGAACTCGCGCGGCTCGCGGGTGCGAACGTTCAGCGCGCCCTCCAACCGATCTCGCGCCAGGATCGGAACGGCCAGGATCGACTCGTACTCGTCCTCGGGCAGGTTCGGGAACGCCTTGAAGCGCTCATCGAGGTGGGCCTGCGCCGCGATCATCACCGGGGCACGCGCCGCGGCCGCTGTCCCCGTGATCCCCTCTCCCGGCCGCATCCGCGGGCGGCCGGTCATCTCCTCGACCCGCGTGCCGAGGGTCGCGCGCAGCACGAGCTCGTCGGCCTGCTCGTCGTAGAGGTAGACGAAGCAGGCGTCGGCGCCGAGCGCGTCGGCAACCTCGCGCGCGACCAGCGAGAGGACCTCTTCCAGGTCGAGCGTCGAGTTGACCGCCGCGATCGTCTTGGTCAGGAGGCGCAGGTGCCGGGCGGTCTCGTCCACCCGGCGATTGTAGGTAGCCGCCCCTACGCTTACGCTTCCGCGCGATGAACACCTACCAGTGGCTGCTGATCTTCCACGTCACGGGCGCGTTCCTGCTGCTCGGCGGGGGCGCGATCGCGGCTGCGCTGAACCTCTCGGCGCTCGGACGGGAGCGGCCGAGCGAGATCCTGCTCCTGTTCGGGCTGATCCGGATCGCGGTCGTGGCGATCGCAGCCGGCACGGCGCTCGCGTTCGTGTTCGGGCTCTGGCTGGTGCACGAGGCGGGCTACGGCTACTTCGACGGCTGGGTGGTGGCAGCGTTCCTGCTGCTGATCGTCGCCAACGCGCTCGGCGGCGCCGGAGGCAAGCGCGACCAGGCCACGGCCAAGCTGGCACGCGAGCTCGCCGCCGCCGGCGACGCGCCGAGCTCCGAGCTGAAGGCGCGCGTGCGCGACCCGATCTCGCTCGCGCTCAGCTACGGCAGCGGGCTCGTGCTGATCGTCGTGCTCGCCCTGATGGTCTGGAAGCCGGGCGCATGATGCTGGCGCTGATCCGCCCGGACAGCTGGAACTTCCCGCTCTTCCTGCACATCCTCGGCGCGACCGTGCTGTTCGGGACGACGGCCACGGTCGCGATTGCCGGCTTCGCCAGCCGCGGCAAGCCCGACTACGCCCAGCTGCTCGCGCGCGTCGCTCAGCGCACCTTCATGCTCGGGATCGTCCCGGCGTACATCGTCATGCGGGTCGGCGCGCAGTGGATCGACAGCAAGGAGTTTCCGAACGGCGACGAGCCGGGCTGGGTGGGCGTCGGCTTCCTGATCTCCGACGCGGGCGTGATCCTGCTGCTCATCGTCGGGATCCTGCTCGCCGTCCGACGCCAGCGCGTGATGCTGGCCGTGCCGGTGCTGACAGCGGTCTACGTGGTCGCCCTGGGCGTCGCCTGGGTCGCGATGTCCGGAAAGCCCTAGAAGGGCCATCCTCAACGACCACGAGCTGCGGTTAGACCAGCAGCTCGCAGTCGGCCGTCAGTTGGGCCTCGCCGGCCGCAGAGCGGGGCGAGACCGCTGTTCATCTTCTCACGCTAGAGAACGGATAGGTAGCGCTCCAGCTCCCAGTCGGTGAGCTGCACGCGGTAGTCGTCCCACTCCTTGCGCTTCAGCTCGACGTAGCGCTCGAAGATGTGCGGGCCGAGCGCCTTGCGCGCGAGCTCCGAGCCGGCGAGCTCGTCGATCGCCTCGCCGAGAGTCTCCGGCAGCGAGACTATCCCGCGCTCGCGTCGCTGCTCGGGCGTCAGGTGGTAGAGGTTCGTCTCCATCGGCTCGGGCAGCTCGTAGCCGCGCTCGATTCCCTCGAGCCCCGCGTGCAGCAGGGTCGCGAAGGTCAGGTACGGGTTGCAGGCCGGGTCGGGACAGCGGATCTCGGCGCGGGTCGCCTGCTCGGAGCCCGGCTTGTACAAGGGAATCCGGATCAGCGCCGAGCGGTTGCGCTGCGACCAGGCCACGTAGACCGGCGCCTCGTAGCCGGGCACGAGCCGCTTGTACGAGTTGACCCACTGCGCGAACACCGCCGAGATCTCGCGCGCATGTCGCAGCTGGCCGGCGATGAAGGCCTTGCCGACGTCGGACAGGTGCCACTGGTCGTCGCCGTCGAAGAAGGCGTTGCGCCCGTCGCTGAAGAGCGACATGTGCGTGTGCATCCCCGAGCCGTTCTCGCCGAAGATCGGCTTCGGCATGAAGGTCGCGTGGAAGCCGGCCTTCTTCGCGACTTCCTTCACGATCAGGCGGTAGGTGACCGTGTGGTCGGCCATCGCCAGCGCCGGCGCGTAGCGCATGTCGATCTCGTGCTGCGAAGGGCCGACCTCGTGGTGGACGTACTCGATCGGGATGCCGACCGTCTCGAGCGCGCGCACCGTCTCCTGGCGCAGCTCGCTGGCGGCGTCCAGCGTCGTCATCGCGAAGTAGCCGCCCTCGTCGAGCGTCTCGGTGCCCTGGTCGTCCTTGAAGAGGAAGTACTCGAGCTCGGGGCCGACGTTGAAGGTTTCGAAGCCCATCGTCTCCATCCGCTCGAGCGCGCGGCGCAGAACGTAGCGCGGGTCGCCCTCGTACGGCGCGCCGTCTGGGGTGACGACGTCGCAGATCATCCGGGCGACCTTCGTCTCGCCCTCCTTCCACGGCATCGGCGTGAAGGTCTCCGGATCGGGGATCGCGACCATGTCCGACTCCTCGATCGCGTTGAAGCCGGTGATCGACGACCCGTCGAAGCCCATGCCGTCGTCGAGCGCGGCCTCCATCTCGCTCGGGGTGACCGCGAAGCTCTTCAGGTGCCCCTCGATGTCGGTGAACCAGAGCAGCAGGAACTCGATCTGCTCGTCCTTGATCCGCCCGAGCACGCGCTTGCGCGCCTCCGGATCGCTCGTCGCCCTCGGCTTGCTCTCGACCTGCGCCACGCTCGACTCCTTCCCTGAAACACGAAAGCCCCGAGCGCTCTGGGCGCCCGAGGCCGCGTCGCCTACGAACGCGCTCAGTCTACAGCAGGAGTTGCGGGAAGCTGCTCGAGCTCCGGCTCGCGGCCGTGGTGGGCGATCGCGCGTGCGAAGAGGGCCAAGGCGGGCGCGATCGCGGCGGCGCCTCCGGCCAGCGAGGCGCGGATTCCCCAGACGTTGCCGACCACGCCGAGCACCGGGCCGCCGGCCGACTGGCCGATCGCGTTGGACTGGCCGGTCAGCGAGATCACGGTCGCGCGGACGCTCGAGTCGGTGATCTGCTCGTTCAGCCAGGTGTCGAACAGCGGGCCCGCCATGTTGCGGGCGAAGAAGACGCCGAGGATGCCCCCGACCGCGAGCCAGACCGAGCCGGTCAGCGCGAAGACGAGCATCGCCACCAGCTCGAGGAAGACGAAGGCGAACAGGTAGCGCGCCACCGACTCGCGCCCGCCGCGGTCGACGCGCTTGATCAGGCTGCCGATCGCCGCGATGTTCAGCACCATCCCGGCGAGCCAGAGCAGCCCGAACCACACCACCGGGTCGATCTCGCCCGGGAGGCCGACGTCACGGAGGAAGTGCGCCTCCTTCAGCCGGTCGAACGCCTCGCTCGAGGCGCCCATGAACAGCTCGACGCCGATCAGCAGCAGGATCGCCGGTGCCGCCCAGGCGTAGCGCGCGCCCGCCGAGGCGGTGGTGCGCAGCTCCGCGAGTGCGGAGCCTCGCTCCTCGCGCGGCCGCCGGACGAAACCGTGCTCGGGCATGAAGGCGAGGCAGCCGAGCCCGCAGGCGATCGTGAAGACGCCGCCGAGGATCACGCCTGCCCGCAGCGAGACGACCCCGACGGCCACCTGCGCAAGCAGGCCGAGTACCGAGCCGACCTGCCCCCAGCGCGCGCCGCGCAGGAAGACAAGGCCGACGTGCTCGGCGCCGACCTCGTCGGTGATCCAGGCCTGCTCGGCGCCGCTGGTGAACGTGTACGAGAGGCCCCACGCCGCCCAGAGCGCGATCACCAGCCAGGGCGCCGAGACGAGCCCGACCGCGGCCCAGGCGATGCCCATCCCGACGTAGCCGATGATCAGCGAGAGCCGGCGGCTGTAGGTGTCCGCGACAACACCGGTCGGCACCTCGCCGAGGAAGACCGCCGCCTCCATCGCGGTCCCCATCAGCACGAGCTGGAGCGGCGAGAAGTGCAGCTCCCGCACCAGGTAGACCGCCATCACGACCCACGTCGGCAGGTGCGCGCCGAACTGCAGCCCGAAGTAGACCGCGCGGGCCGGGAGCGGCCTCATCCCGACCGCTTCAGCTTCCCGTGCTTCTTCGCGTAGCGCTCACCGGTCCGGAAGATGAACAGGCCGAGCGGCACCGAGACGGCGCCGATCACGAGCAGCGCCCAGATCTCGGTCGTGAGGTCGGACAGGCCCGCGCCGTCGATGATCGCCGCGCGGCAGCCACGCAGGGCGTACGTGGCCGGCGAGATCACCGACAGCCACTGCATCCACTGCGGCAGCACGGAGACCGGGTAATAGACCCCCGAGACGACCAGCAGCAGGCCCTGGGCGACGAAGCCGAGCTGCGTGCCCTTCTCCGGCGAGATCAGCGGCAGGACGGCCGTCATCATCCCGATCCCGATGAACGAGATCGAGGCGACGATCAGCAGCACGAGCGCGGCCACGTAGTTCGCGTCCGGCAGGTGCAGGCTGAAGAACGCCGCCACCACGCCGAAGAGCAGGATCGCGCGCACGACGCCGTAGCCGATCGCGAACAGGCCCATTCCGAACAGGTGCACCGGCCGCGAGAGCGGCGCCATGAAGGTGTACTCGATCGTTCCCTCCCAGCGCTCCCAGGCGACCGTCTCGGTGAGGATCTCGAAGATGATCCCGAGGTAGGCCCAGATGACGGCGCCCACGAGCAGGATCGTCGTCAGCTTCTCGACGTCGATCTTCCCGCCCACCGCGGGGATGCCCTTGGCGATGAAGACGATCGTGAGCGTGTTCGCGACCGTCCAGAGGAAGAACGCGACGTCCCACCAGATGTAGCGCTTGACCAGGTAAATGTTGCGCTCGATCACGCCGCCGAGGCCGACGAGCTCGTGGCGCAGCGCGAGGCTCATGGCACGCATCTAATCCTCCTCCCGGTCGCCGTTCTCGAAGGCGTGGCCGCTCGCGGCGAAGAACGCCTCCTCCAGGGTGGTCGAGTCGTAGCGGGCCTTCAGCTGGTCGGCCGGCTCCAGGCAGAGCAGCTCGCCGTTGTCGAGGATCCCGACACGGTCGGCGAGGGTCTCGGCCTCGGCCAGGTCGTGCGTGCAGAGGAGGACGGTCGCGTCGTGCTCGGCGCGTACCTCGCGGATGAACTCCTGCACCTCCTGCTTCGAGCGCGGGTCGAGGCCGGTGGTCGGCTCGTCCAGCAGCAGCAGGATCGGCGAGGTCAGCAGCGCTCGGGCGAGCGCGACCTTCTGCTGCATCCCGCGCGAGAGGTTCTCCATCGGCTCGTCGCGGCGGTCGGCCGCGAAGCCGACGCGGGTCAGGATCTCCGGGATCTTGTCCTTGGTCTCGTGCGGGCGCAGGCCGTAGAAGCGCGCGGCGTAGCTGAGGTTCTCGACCGCGCTCATCTTCTTGAAGAAGCTCGCCTCGACGGAGACACGGTTGACCATCCGCCGCACGGCGCGGGTGTGCTTGAAGGCATCGCAGCCGAAGACGGTCGCCGTGCCGCCGTCAGGGAGCAGCAGCGTCGAGAGCAGGCGGACGAGCGTCGACTTGCCCGAGCCGTTCGGGCCCAGGATCGCGACGCACTCGCCGCGCTCGATCTCGAAGTCGACGCTCCGGAGCGCGGCCACGCGGCGCTTGCCACGGCCGTCGCGGCGGGTGAACTCCTTGCGCAGGTTGTGGACTTCTAGGGCTTTCATGGTTGCTCCAACTCGACGGGACGCGGACAGTGCGCACTCGCCGAAAGCAGGCGGTGCGCGCGGAAACCGGAGTCAGCCGAGGAGCAACATCGCCCGCCGAGGGTACCTACCGGTCCGGCTGGTAGCAAGGGTTGCGTTCTATCCGCCGCCTCCGCTAGGTTGTGCCCAGCGTTCGCCGCCGAAGGCGGGCGCGGAGGCATTGGGGCCTCACGACTGCGAGTCGTGGGCCCTTTTTTGTTGGTCCGAGACCAGGAGGAACCAGGATGAAGTACAAGCTCGAGTACATCTGGCTCGACGGCTACGAGCCCGTGCCGAACCTCCGCAGCAAGACGAAGATCGTCGACTTCGACTCGGAGCCGACGGTCGAGCAGTTGCCGCTCTGGAACTTCGACGGCAGCTCCACCCGCCAGGCGGACGGCTCGAGCTCGGACTGCTTCCTGCAGCCGGTCGCGCTCTTCCCCGACCCGGCGCGCAACCAGGCCTACCTCGTCATGTGCGAGGTGCTGCTGCCGGACGGAACGCCGCATCCGTCGAACAGCCGCGCCGCGATCGGTGACGACGCCGACGCATGGTTCGGCTTCGAGCAGGAGTACTTCCTCTACCAGGACGGCTCGCCGCTCGGGTTCCCGAAGGAGGGCTTCCCCGCGCCGCAGGGCGAGTACTACACCGGCGTCGGCTTCAAGAACGTCGGCGACATCGCCCGGCACATCGTCGACGCCCACACCGACCTCTGCCTCGCCGCCGGCATCGGGATCGAGGGCGTCAACGCCGAGGTCGCGAAGGGGCAGTGGGAGTTCCAGATCTTCGGCAAGGGCGCCAGGCGCGCTGCCGACGAGCTGTGGATCGCCCGCTACCTGATGCTCCGCCTCTGCGAGCGCCACGGCGTGGACGTCAACTTCCATCCGAAGCCGCTCGGCGCCGACCTCGACTGGAACGGCTCCGGCCTGCACACGAACTTCTCGACCAAGCACATGCGCGAAGCCGGCGGCGAGGAGTACTTCACGGCGCTGATGAACGCGTTCTCGGAGGCGCGCGAGGAGCACATCGCGTGCTACGGCCCCGAGAACGAGCTGCGCCTGACCGGCCTGCACGAGACCGCGGCGATCGACGAGTTCACCTACGGCGTTGCCGATCGCGGCGCATCGGTCCGCATCCCGCACAGCTTCGTCTCGAGCGGCCACCGCGGCTATCTCGAGGATCGCCGTCCGAACTCACTGGCGGACCCGTACCGCATCACCGGCCGGATCCTGCAGACGATCGAGTCGGTCACCGCGCAGGCGCTGATCGAGGACGCGTTCGCGGCCTAGGCGATGCGCCCGGAGGTGCGCGACCTCCGTTCGGACGACTGGGCGGAGGTCGCGCGCATCTACGAGGAGGGGATCCGGACGGGGAACGCGACCTTCGAGACCGAGGTGCCGTCGTGGGAGGCGTGGGACGCGGCGCATCTTGCGGAGCACCGCTTCGTCGCCGAGCGTGACGGCCGGGTCGCCGGCTGGGTCGCGCTCGCGCCGGTTTCCCCACGCTGCTGCTACGCGGGCGTCGCCGAGATCAGCACCTATGTCGGCGAGCAAGCGCGTGGCCAGGGCGTGGGCAGCGAGCTGCTGGCGACGGCGATCGAGAGCTCCGAGCGCGCGGGCATCTGGACGCTGCAGACGGGCGTCTTCCCCGAGAACGAGCCAAGCCTCGGCTTGTTGCGGCGATACGGCTTCCGTGTGCTCGGCACCCAGGAGCGAATCGGCCGGCTGCACGACGTCTGGCGCGACGTGGTCCTGCTCGAACGACGAAGCGAGGGGGTGACATGACGAAGGTCGAGGCCGTCGTCCTGCGCGAGCGGGTTGAGATCGTGATCGACGCGGTCGAGGAGCAGACGGGTCACGTCGGCGTGACCGTCGTCGAGGCGGTCGGGCACGGCCGTGAGCGCGGGATCACCCACGAGTACCGCTGCCGCGTGTTCGAGTCGCGCTTCCTGCCGAAGGCGCTGCTCATGTTCGTGGTCACCGACGAGCTCGCGGCCGCGGTCGCGGCGACCGTCGCCGACGCCGCGCGCAGCGGCAACGAGAACGGCGACGGGCTCGTCTGGACGACGCCGATCGAGCACGTGATCCACCACCGCACCGGCCTGCCGCTGGAGCGTGCGGCATGAGCAACGCCGACCTCCTGATTGCCGCGAACACGATCTGGGTCGTCGTCGCCGCCATCCTCGTGATGTTCATGCAAGCCGGCTTCGCCTTCCTCGAGGCCGGCCTGACGCGGATGAAGAACGCCGCCCACATCGCCGGCAAGAACGTGCTCATCTTCGGCGTCTGCTCGCTCGTCTACTGGGCGGTCGGCTTCGGGATCGCCTTCGGGGACGGCAACCGCGTGATCGGCACGAGCGGCTTCGCGCCCTCGGTTGACTCGCTGCTCGCGGTCGGGCAGGCGCCGTACTCGTTCTTCACAACCGTGCCCGGCGCGGCCGGCTACCTGTTCGAGGTCGTCTTCGCCGGCGTCTCGCTGGCGATCGTCTGGGGAGCGATGGCCGAGCGCGCCAAGCTCTGGGTCTACTTCGTCTTCGGCGCAGCCTTCACGCTGATCTACTCGGTCACCTCGCACTGGGTCTGGGGCGGCGGCTGGCTGTTCGGGCTCGGGATGCAGGACTTCGCCGGCTCGACGGTCGTGCACTACCAGGGCGCCCTCGCCGCGTTGGCGGGAGCGCTGCTGCTCGGCCCGCGAATCGGCAAGTTCGAAGGCGGCCGCGGCAACGCGATTCCGGGCCACAACATCCCGTACGCCGTGCTCGGGACGATCATCCTCTGGTTCGGCTGGTTCGGCTTCAACCCGGGCTCGACGCTCGGCGTCGTCACCGGCGACAAGGTCGGCTTCTTCGCCTACGTTGCGCTGACGACGAACCTCGCGGCCGCGGCGGGAGCCGTCAGCGGCGCGCTCACCGCCTGGCTCGTGCTGCGCAAGCCGGACATCTCGATGATGCTGAACGGCGTGCTCGCCGCGCTCGTCGCGGTCACCGCGGCGAGCGGCTTCGTCGCACCCTGGGCGGCGGTGGTGATCGGGCTCGTCGCGGGCGTGATCGCGGTCGTCGGCGTGCTCTGGGTCGAGCGGATCGGGATCGACGACCCGATCGGCGCGGTCGCCGTCCACGGCGTCTCGGGCGTCTGGGGCACGGTCGCCACCGGACTGTTCGCGGTACCGGCGCTCGCGGCGACGCTGAACACCGGCAGCGGCGGCTTCGTCTACACCGGCTCGCTGCACCAGGTCTGGGTGCAGCTGCTCGGCCTGGCCGCGGTCGGCGCGTTCACCTTCAGCGCCTCGTTCGGCTGCCTCTGGTCGCTCAAGCGCCTGTGGGGAATCCGCGTCGAAGAGGAGACCGAGACCGCCGGCCTCGACGTCAGCGAACACGGCATGTGGGGCTATCCCGAGTTCTACATCCCGGTCCCGGGCGGTTACGGCACGGAAGCCCACGGCCACCTTCACGGGCACGTCGTTGCAGTAGACACGATGCCCTTCGCGGACGTAGCGTTGGACGCATGCCCGGACGCCGCCTAGCGCTCGTCGCGATCGGCGCCGGCCTTGCAGCCGGCGGCTCCGCTACGGCCTGGGCACTCGACGACGAGAGCCGGTCGCCTTGGCGGGTCTTCAAAGTCGCGTCGCTCACGTGGACCGTCACGGACGCCGTCGAGCTGGACGGGCCCGAGGGCTCGCAATGCCAGACGCCGGTGAAGCTCGTCGGGAAGAGCTCACCCTTCTACGTCGGCACCCCCGCGGTGAGGAAGCCTCACATCGGGTCGCCGAGTGGCTGGATCCGATTCGCGAAGACAGCGCGCCCGCTCCTCTTGCGCGGCTCCAGCGTGCCCGCCTGGGACCTGAAGCTGAGGATCCCGGCAAGCATGACACTGACGATCGGCGCGACGACGTGCGACCCGCCCGCCGACATCGGCTCGTGCGCAGGGACATTCCGATCCCGCGGCGGAGTCATCGGCGCCATCATGTGGATTGGGACCGTCGGGCATCAGGGGATGGACTGGTCACACAAGATCGCCGCTCCGCAACCGCTACCTCCCCAGAGCTGCGGGCCCTTCCTCGGAAGGGACCTCTTCGGGTACTTCTTCTCCGGCCTCTACCACCCCGTCGGCGGCGGCGCGTTCGAACATCCGGGCGGCCCGAGGGTCGTGCCGCTGCCGCGGTCACAGCTCCGCGCAGGCAAGCCCTTCGCGACGCATCAGCGAGCGGCGGCGGTCACAGCCGACGCGACGTTCGTGCCGGTCCGTCCCTAGACACAGCGAGCTCAGGCACGCTTCGACGGTGCGGTACCAGTTCGTCGACTGTCGCTGGGAGCTCGGCTCGCCGGGAAAGGGACGCGAGCTCTACCTCGCCGGGCACATTCCAGGTGCATCGTTCCTCGACGTGGACGAGGACCTGGCCGCGTCGCCCGGGCAGGGTGGACGGCACCCGCTGCCGGGTGCCGCGGACTTTGGCCGCGCCGCCTCTCGCGCCGGGATCGGCGAGAGCGCCTTCGTCGTCGCCTACGGGAACATGGGCGGCGCCGAGCGGCTCTGGTGGCTGCTGCGCCACTTCGGGCACGACGACTGCGCCGTGCTCGAGCTCGACGGCTGGCTCGGGCCGCTCCGCGCCGGCGAGGAGCAGGTCGAGCCGGCCGAGTTCGTGCCGCGCGAGCGAGAGGGCGACACGATCGAGCCCGACGAGCTGGCGCGGCGCCTCGACCAGCTCGTGGTCGTCGACGCGCGCCGGCCCGAGCGCTTCCGGGGCGAGCCGAACCCGTTCGACAAGAGCCCCGGCCGGATCCCAGGAGCGCTCAACGCACCGTGGGACGAGCCGCTGCCCGAGCTGCCCGAGGGTGAGCTCGCCGCCTACTGCGGCTCAGGGATCACGTCCTGCGTCACGCTGGACCGGCTCTTCCTCGTCGGCCGCGAGGGCAGGCTCTACCCCGGCTCCTGGAGCGAGTGGGAGCAGCTCGGGCTGCCGGTCACGAAAGGCTGAAGGTGACGGTCACCGTCGCCTGCACCGCGGTCGTGCCGGGCTCGACCGGCGTGGCCGAGTCCTTCGCGGCGGAGAACAGCGGCATCGCCTGGACCGCCGGTGACTCCTCGATCCCCTGCACCGCTCCCAGGCTCGCGCCGGCCTCGCCCGCCAGCGTCGCCGCTTTCCCGCGAGCGTCGGCGAAGGCTGCCTTCAGCGCGTTCAAGTAGAGCTCGCTTCGGTCGGAGCGGTCGAAGCTTGGGCCGGATGTCTCGGTCGCTCCGGCCGCGACGGCGGCATCGAGGATCGCGCCCGCGCGCGAGACGCTCGCGACCTCGACCTGCACCGAGCTGTGCGCGGTGAAGCCGTTCTGTCGGCCGCGGTCGTCCCAGCGCGGCGAGACGGTCATGTCAGTCGTCTGCAGGTCGGCCTTGGCGACGCCCGCGGCGCGCAGCGCCTCGATCACGCCGGCCGCCTTGCCCGCGTTGGCCGCCAGCGCGGCGCGCGCGGTGGAGGCGTCGCTGCTGACGCCGACCGAGAGGCCGGCTTGGTTCGGCACCGACTCGACGCTGCCGGTCCCGGTCACGGTCACCGTGCGCCCCGAGGGCGCGGAGCCACGCGCGTAGTCCGGCCTGCCGATTCCCACGAACGCGACCGCCGCTGCCAGCGCGGCCGCCACGAGTCCGATCTTGACGAGCTTCATCGCTTCCTCCCGGTTCGGGTTCTGCCGGAGGTACGCCGCCGTCCCCCTCGGGCGTCACGCCCGCTTGACCGGAGGTGGCGATGCTGCCTATAAGTAGGTCGCACTCCGTTGTACTGCGATCCAGAGGGGGAACGAATGAGGAAAGTGGGGTTTGTCGTTGCCGTGCTCGCGGCGCTTGCCGCAGCGACGGCGGCAACGGCTGCAAGCGGCCTGATGCTCGACAAGGCGGACATCAGCGCCGCCGCCTGCAAGACCGGGCAGCCACGGCTGCTCGTGAACGTGAACTACACGCTGGTGAACGACTACGACTCCGGCTTCGCCGGCAACGCGTGGGCGAACGACACGATCCACCGGCAGCTGCGGATCTGGAAGTCGAAGGCCACCGGCAAGTTCTGCGCGCAGGTCCGCGACACCGGCAGCTTCGTGACCTTCGCAGGCGCGAGCCCGAGCGGTCTCTCGACGGTCAGCGCGGGAATCCCGGGGCGCATGAACGGCGGCTACGTCACGACGTCGTTCAGCGGCACGTACGCGCCGACACGGTCGACGAGCGGCAATCTCGGCACGTTCGACCTGATGTGCACGAGCGCGACCGACTGCCCGGGTGCCTACCCGAGCTACAAGGACTACTCCGGCTCGACGTCAGGCGACGAGCTCGCCCAGTGGGGCTGGATCTACAAGGCCCAGAAGCACCACGGCACCTGGCTGAACCAGGACGACACGCCCGCCGCCGAGAGCGGCGACATCACCGGCTGAGGAGAGCCGGATGGCTAGGGCCGGGCGCGACGGACGCGTCCGGCCCTAGGCCGTCGCGGTCGCAGCTTCGTCGCCGAGGCCGGTCAGGTAGGGCTGCCAGCCGGCGGGCACCTTCGGGGTCGCCAGGTGGATGAAGAGCACCGGCGCCGGCGCGCGCGGCGGCTTGCGCGGCGTCATCTCGACCTCGTGCGGCAGGCGGTTGCCCTTGCGCATGTTGCAGGGCGCGCACGAGGTGACGACGTTCTCCCAGACCGAGTCACCACCGCGTGAGCGCGGGACGACATGGTCGAGCGTCAGCCGGCCGTTGGTCGTGCCGCAGTACATGCAGCGCCAGCCGTCGCGGGCGAACAGCGCCCGGCGCGAGATCTTCCGCTGCAGCGTCCTCGGCACCCGCACGTACTGAACGAGCCGGATCACGTGCGGCCACGGAAAAGCTCCCGTCGCCGATCTGAGCGGCTGGTCGAGCTCCTCGATCACCTCGGCCTTGCCCTTGAAGACGAGCACGTGCGCACGGCGAACGGTGGTGACGTTCAGCGGCTCGTAGCTCGCATTCAGGACGAGAACCTGCTGCATGGCGCCGGAAACTCTAGCGGGACATTGCTCGCTCGACGGCTTCCGCTTCCTCAGGCGAGAGGGCGATCGAGGCTCGGCCGCGGTCGAGCTCCTTCATGTAGATCCGCGCGTAGTCGCGGCCCTGGATCGCGGTCACGACGACCCCGCTGCGCGCCGAGTCGAGCACGGCCAGCGAGGCCGACTGGTGGCCGCCCGTGTCCTCGTAGGCGTCGTAGCGGACGATCGAGGTGTTCGTGACCGAGCCGTCCACCCGTCGGTCCACGCGCACGAGGCCGGCCGCGATCTCGTCCACCGCGCGGTGCAGGTCGTCGATCCGCCCCTGCAGCGAGACGGCGAAGTCGACCAGATCGGTCTTGCCGTCCCCGAGCAGCACGGCCTGGCCCTCCCGCAGCCGCCGCATCCGCAGCAGCACCCAGATGACGGCGAGCAGCGCCAGCACCGCGACCGCGGCGGCGCCGATCGCGATCCAGGCGGCGGTCGCGCTCGAGAAGCTCAAGGCCTACGCGACGGAGAAGATGACGGAGTAGTCGGCCGAGTTGTTGCTCGTGTTCGACTCGCCCTGCACGGGCTCGACCTCGACCTTGATCTGCGCCGGGTTCTGGAAGCTCGGCGCCGGGAAGTTCGTGAACGTAACGGGCTTCTGCTCGCCCGGGTTGATGAACGGGATCGTCGCGTGCTTCGTGACCGTGGGCACCCCCGACTGGATGATCCTGAGTGTGACCGGGATGTTCGCCTCCTGCGAGTCGCCGGAGTCCTCGACGGTGACCACGATCGACATGTTCGTGCGCACGACCACGGTCGTCTGCGACGAGGTGCTCAGCTCGGTCCCGGCCGGCTGCACCTTGACCGAGACGATATTCGTGCCCCGGAGGCCGCCGGTGGTGGGCGAGGAGGCACTGCCGCGGATGCGGCTGAGCACGGTCACCATCGCCGTCGGTGTGACGAGGTCGGAGCTCTGCAGGAAGTTCGAGTCCGGGATCAGCGGCCCACCGCTGTCGTTCGTGCCGGTCACGCCTTGGCGGTCGAGCTCGGCCGCGGAGGGCGCCTTGAACGAGTCCTGGTAGATGACGTCGCTGGCGAGCAGGCGTTGCATCTGGCCTGCGAGCACGGTGCTCGCTCGAGTCGTGTCCTTCACGCTGGCGGTCGCGGCGAGCGCGCTGGCGAGGCCGCTGAGGCCGCTGGCCCGGTACTGCAGCGCCTGGATCAGGGCCTGGTGCTCGTCGCGCAGCGTCCCCGGCGGCGTGATCGCCTGCGCGCGCTGGATGTCGAGCTGCTCCTGGTGGGCGAGACCCGAGATCTGCTGCTCGACCTTCGCCTCCTTCACCCCCTGCGCCAGCAGTACCTGGCTCAGCTGCTTGCCGATCTGCTGCGAGGAGCCGGCCACGTCGGAGACCTTGCCCATGTAGCTCTTGTAGGTCTTGGCCTTGCTGCTCTCCTGGCAGCTCTGCACCCAGATCACGAGCAGGACGACGATCAGGATCGCGAAGGCGATCAGGCCGATCAGCCGCAGCAGCGGCGTCAGGTTCGTCGGCGGCCGCGGCGGTTGCTGCGGGCCGCGCGGGGCGCGTCGAGGGAGCAGCCGCTCCGTCCGCGAGTTCTCCTCGGTCGGAGGCTCGTCCTCGAAGAAGTCGAAATCGATGTCGGTGTCGTTTTCGGTCATGGGGGCCGGTTTTGCAGGAAAAAGTCGGCTCACTCTACCGAGTCGGACGGCCGGCGCAGGATTCCAGCCGGCCAGGCGAAAACTCAGGTCTCGTGTCCGAGGCGGCGCTTGCCCTTTCAACCAGCGAGCTCGTTGCGGAGCGCTATCGGCCCCTGCGTCCGCTCGGCAGCGGCGGCTCGGGGTCGGTCTGGCTCGCTCGTGACGAGCGCACAGGGCTCGACGTCGCGCTGAAGATCGTCCCGCGCGAGGGCAAGGCGGCCACGCGGGCCGAGCGGGAGGCGCTGGCTGCGGCGCGGCTGCGGCATGAGCGCTGCCTGCGCGCTTACGGGCTCGACCGGGACTCGCGCAACGTCTACATCGCCTACGAGTACGTGCCGGGCCAGACGATGCGCCAGGCGCTGCGGTCCGGCGAGCTGAACGACGCCGACGCGGTCGAGACGGCCGCGCAGGTGCTCGAAGGCCTTGCGCACGCCCACGCGCGCGGGATCGTCCACCGTGACGTGAAGCCGTCGAACGTCCTGCTCGCCGAAGGCGAGGGGCTCTCGGCGCGGCTGCTCGACTTCGGGCTCGCGCAGCTCGCGGAGGAGGAGTCGCTCACCGCCACCGGCGACGTGCCCGGCACGCTCGCCTACGTGCCGCCGGAGCGGCTCGTGCACGGCGAGTCCGGCGGCCCGCCGGCCGACATCTGGGCGGTCGGAGCGATGCTCTGGGAGTCGCTCGCCGGCTGGCATCCGTTCTGGAACGGGTCGCTGCTCGAGACGGCGAAGCGGATCGAGTCGGGCGCGGCGCCGCTCGCCCAGGCGCGGCCCGACCTGCCGAAGCCGCTCTGCGCGCTCGTCGACCGCATGCTCGCCCTCGACCCGGCGGCCCGCCCGCCTGCGGCCCACCTCGCCCACGAGCTGCGCGATGCCTTCGCGGAGCGGCTGCGCCGGCGCAAGACCCGCCCGACGGTTCCGGAGCTGTCGGTGCCGCTGCGACTGGCAGCACCTGCGGCCGCGGCGCTGTTCGCAGGCTGGACCGCCGCCGAGGTGGCCTTCTACCCGACGCTCTTCGCGCCGCTGCTGGCGCTGATCGCCGGCGCGCTGATGCTGGCGCGACCACGACTCGGGCTGGCCTTCACGCTCGCCGTTCCCGTGCTGCCGCTCGGGAACTTCTCGTCCGGCCTCGCGCTCGTCTACGCCACGATCGCCTGCGCCTGGCTGGCGCTCTCCTGGCGCACGCCGCGGCAAGGGCTCTTTTTCGCGCTCGGCCCGCTGCTGGCGCCGCTGCTCGCGCTCGGCCTGCTCCCGCTGGCAGCGCAGGCGATTCGCAACCCGGTCCGGCGCGCACTGCAGGTCGTGACGGCGATGCTGCTCGCGGCCGTGGTCGCAGGGCTGCGGCAGACGTCGCTCCCGTTCACCGGCGCCGCCCCACCGAAAGGGCTCGGGATCGCCGGGAGCACCGACGCGGTGGCAGTCGCCGAGGCGCTCGTCCGCTTCCTGCAAGCCCACCCCGCGCTCGTGCTCGAGGCCGTCGTCCTCGCCGCCGCCGCGGTCGCGATCCCCTACGTCCGCGAGCGGAGCCTGTGGTGGATCGCCGGCCTCGGCGCCGCCCTGATCGCCTGCGCGCTCCTGCCTGCGCCCGCGGTGGCAGCCGCTCCGCTCGTGCTGGCGGCTTGGCTCACGTGTGGCGTCCTGGCACTGAGGGCCCGGGGTTAGAGTTCCGGCGAGGGGCATAACCCCGCCCGGATGAGCGTCCTCAGGAACATCGAGCACAAGCTGGAAGGCCTCTTCGAGGGTGTCTTCGGGCGTGCGTTTCGCACCCATGTGCAGCCGGTCGAGCTGGCGCGCAAGCTCGTCAAGGAGATGGAGGACCACCGCGTGGTCTCGGTCTCCCGCGTTTACGCGCCGAACGAGTACACCGTCTACCTGGCCCCGTCCGACCGCGAGCAGTTCGCCAGCTACGAGGATTCGCTGCGCAGCGAGCTCCAGGAGTACGTCGCCGAGAACGCGCGCCGCGAGCGCTACGAGCTGCTCTCGCCGCCCGAGGTGAAGTTCGAGACCGACGACGACCTCGAGATGGGCGAATTCGGGATCGCGACGCGGATGGTGCAGGGCGCGATCCCGCAGCCGGGCGAGCCGGAGCCGCAGGCGATGCCCGGCGCGACGCAGGTCTACCGCCAGCCTGTCGAGACCGAGGCCGTCTCGGTCGAGGAGCTCGGCCTCGGCCGCGAGATCGTTAGCCTGACCTTCGACGGCACCAAGCACGAGCTCGACGGCGGCCGGGCGACGATCGGCCGCTCGAAGGACTGCGACATCCAGCTCGCCGACCCGAACGTCTCGCGCAAGCACGCCGAGGTGCGACAGGAGGGCACCGCGTACTGGGCCGTCGACCTCGACTCGACGAACGGGATGGAGGTGAACGGGCGCCGCCAGAAGCGCGCGAAGCTGCGGCAGGGCGATCGGATCACGCTCGGCTCGACCGAGCTCGTCTTCAGGCGGGAGACGGAGGAGGAGGAGTGATCGGCTCCGTCGCCGTCGAGGAGGCGCTGCTCGTCCTCAAGCTCGCCTTTCTCGTCCTGCTCTACCTCTTCATCTGGCGGATCGTGCGTTCGGCGGCCCGCGACGTGCGCATGCCGCAGGAGAGCTTCGTGCTCGCGCCAGGCTCCGTGCCGGGGCTGGGCGAGAAGCCGCAGGTCCAGAGCGGCCGGCTGGTGGTCGTCAAGAGCCCCGCGCTCGACGAGGACGACGAGCTGATCCTCGACTCGGCCGCGCTGCTGGTCGGCCGCGGCTCGGGCAACGACGTCAACCTTGCGCGCGACGAGTTCGCCTCGTCGAACCACGCGCGCGTGGAGCCGCGGCGCGACGGCGTCTGGGTCGAAGACGTCGGCTCCACCAACGGCACGTACCTGAACGGCATCCGCCTGACGCACGCGAAGCGGCTGACGCCGGGCGACGTCCTGCGCGTCGGCGAGACCGAGCTGCGGTACGAGACATGAGCACGGGCCTCAGAACCGCGAGCGTGACCGACACCGGCCGGCGGCGCCGGCACAACGAGGACGCCTACGTCTCCGAGCCGCCCTTGTTCGCGGTCGCCGACGGGATGGGCGGCGCGCAGGCCGGCGAGCTCGCCTCGAGCCTCGCGGCCGCGGCCCTGCGCGACGAGAGCTCCGAGCTCGCGGGCGGTGAGCAGCGTGTCGACGACCTGATCCAGGAGGCCAACCGCCGGGTCTACCAGCGGCAGTCACAGGACGCCTCCGCCTCGGGCATGGGAACGACGATGACGGTCGCGCTCGTCGAGGACGGCCGCGTCGCGATCGGCCACGTCGGCGACTCGCGCGCCTACCTGATCCGCGACCGCAAGCTCGAGCAGCTGACCGAGGACCACTCACTGGTCGCCGAGCTCGTCCGCAGCGGCAAGCTCTCGCCCGAGGAGGCCGAGGGGCACCCGCAGCGCTCCGTGATCACGCGCGCGCTCGGCACCGACCCGGACGTCGACGTGGACGTCTTCTCGGTCGAGACCAAGCCCGGCGACCTGTTCCTGCTCTGCTCGGACGGGCTGACCTCGATGGTCGACGACGAGACGATCCTGCGCGAGGTCGAGCGCAACCGCGGCGACCTGGCCAAGGCGGCGAAGGCGCTCGTCCGCGCGGCGAACAAGGGCGGCGGCGAGGACAACATCACCGTCGTCTTCTTCGAGATCGCGGGCGGCGAGGACGAGCAGACCGTCACGCTTCCGCCGGTCGAGGACGACGACGAGACCACGCTGGACGAGCACGACGGCGTGCCGCCCGTCGCCGTCGAGCACCGCGGCGAGGACAGCCATGCGGGCCGGCGGGCGCTGTTCGCGCTGCTCGCGCTGCTGGTGATCGTGACCGTCTGCGGCTTCGCCGTCTGGAGCCTCTGGCGCTCGCACTTCGTCGGCGCCGAGCAGGACGGCCACGTCGTCGTCTACCAGGGCCTGCCTTGGAACGTGGTCGGCAACGTCAAGCTCTACCGCCCGGTCTACGTAAGCCCGCTGCTCGCCTCGCAGCTGAGCCAGGCCGAGCGGCGGAAGCTGTTCGACCACACCCTGCGCAGCGAGGATTCGGCTCGCGCCCAGGTGCAGCGCTACGAGGAGCAGATCGGAGCCCCATGAGCGTCGCTCGCCTCCGGCTCGCTCCCGCGGGGGAAACGACTGTTTCCCCCGCGTGCCCCCTTCGAGAATCCCGGGTGGAACCTCCCGGTTCCCCCCGCAAGCACTCCCCCTCCACCGCTCATCGGGCAAAGGTCGCCCAATGAGCCTCCGCAACCGCGAGCTGGCGAACCTCGTCGTCGTCGGTGCGCTCACCGCTCTCGGGTTCGCCAGCGTCTACATCGCGCGGCAGGAGGTCGTCTCGACCGCCTCGCTCTCGTACGCCCTCTTCTTCTTTGCGCTGTACCTCGCGGCCCACCTGGTCGGGCGCCTGACCGTCCCGTTCGCCGATCCGTACCTGCTGCCGATGGCCGGCCTGCTGACCGGGATCGGCCTGACCGAGATCTACCGGCTGAACCCGTCGGACGCCTTCCGCCAGGGCCTCTGGATCGTGGTCGCGCTCGGCGCCTTCTCGGCGACGCTCTTCCTGCTGCACCGCGACTACCGGCGGCTCGAGAGCTACAAGTACCTGTTCGGGATCTCGGCGATCGTGCTGCTGATGCTCCCGGCGCTGCCCCTGCTCGGGACGACGGTGAACGGCGCGCGGCTGTGGGTTCACGTCGGCTCGCTGCAGTTCCAGCCGGGCGAGCTGGCGAAGGTCTTCCTGATCGTCTTCCTCGCCGGCTACCTGCGCGAGAAGCGCGAGGTGCTGGCCCAGGGACGGCTGAAGGACTTCGGGCCGCTGCTCGTGATCTGGGGCGGCGCGATGCTGGTGCTCGTCGAAACGAACGACCTCGGCTCGGCCCTCCTCTACTTCGGGATCTTCCTGGCGATGGTGTACGTGGCGACGAGCCGCGCGCTCTACGTCGGCATCGGCGCCGGGCTCTTCCTCGCCGGCGCGTTCGTCGTCTACCACTTCGTCGGCCACGTCCGCGACCGCGTCACGATCTGGCTGCACCCGTGGACCGACCACGCGGTGTACTGTCCGATCAACGGCAAGCTGCTGCCGCGCCAGGACTGCGCCAGCTACCAGCTCGTCAAGTCGCTCTACTCGGTCGGGCACGGGAACTGGTTCGGCACCGGCCTGGGCAAGGGCACCTTCGAGACGACCTCGGGCCACCCGCTGATCCCGTACCTGAACACCGACTTCATCTACTCGGCGCTCGCGCAGGAGCTCGGCCTGGTCGGGGTCGCCGCGCTGCTGCTCGTCTACATGCTCGTCGTCGCGCGCGGCTTCAAGATCGCGATGCTCGCCGATGACGGCTTCTCGAAGCTGCTGGCGGTCGGGCTGACGTTCGCCTTCGCGCTGCAGACGTTCATCATCGTCGGCGGGATCCTGCGCCTGATCCCGCTGACCGGGATCACGCTGCCGTTCGTCAGCTACGGCGGCTCGAGCGTGGTGGCGAACTTCGTCCTGCTCGCGGGCCTCCTGCTGGTCTCCAACCGTGCGAACGCGGAGCGCGGGTGAACCGGCAGATTGCACGGCTCGCGCTCGTCGCCGTCGGGCTCGTGACGGCGCTGATCGTCGGCACGACGTACTGGCAGACCTGGGCCAGCGCGAGCCTCGCCGACCGGCAGGACAACGAGATCCAGCGCGTCGCGCAGTTCTCGATCAAGCGCGGGCTGATTCGGGCCTCCGACGGGACTATCCTCGCCTCGAACCGGATCAAGAAGGTCGCCGGCCAGAAGCTCTACCTGCGCCGCTACCCGCAAGGAAGCCTGTTCTCGCACCTGGTCGGCTACTCGACCCAGTCACGCTCGCGCGCGGGCCTCGAGTCGTCGCTGAACGACTACCTGACCGGCTCGAACTCGAACCTCGGCACCGTCCTCAAGACGACGCTCGACAAGATCCGCGGCGCGACGATCAAGGGCAACGACGTCTGGCTGACGGTCAAGCCGGGCGCGCAGCGGGTGGCGATGCAGCAGCTGGCGGGCAAGTGCGGCTCGGTCGTCGCGCTCGACCCGCGCACCGGGAAGCTGCTGGTGATGGCCTCGCGGCCGACCTACGACCCGAACCTGGTCGAAGGTGACTTCGGGCGGATCAACAACATCCGCGCTGCCTGCCGCCCCGCCGCGCCGCTGCTGAACCGCGCCACCGACGGCCTCTACGCCCCCGGCTCGACCTTCAAGGTGGTGACGAGTGCGGCAGCCCTCGACTCCGGCAAGTACACGATCGACTCGCGCTTCGTCGACAAGGGCTACTGCATCGAGTACGGCAAGCAGGTGCAGAACTTCGGCGACCAGAGCGGTCCGGAGTCGTTCGGGCCCGTCGACTTCCTGCAGGCGTTCCAGCACTCGATCAACGCCGTCTTCTGCGAGATCGGCAAGGCGATCGGCGCGGGTCGGATCCTCGGCACTTTGAAGCAGTTCGGCTTCTACGAGGACCCGCCGCTCGAGACGCCCGGCAACGAGCGCTCCCCGAGCGGCCTCTACAAGAACGGCAGGCTCTACTACCCGGATGACCCGGCGACGCAGGTCGATCCTGGCCGTCTTGCCTTCGGCCAGGAGCGGATGCTGACGACGCCCGAGCAGATGGCGATGGTGGCGGCGGCGGTCGGCAACAAGGGCGTGATCATGGAGCCGCATGCCGTGGATCGGGTCGTCTCGCCTTCCGGCGGGATCGTGACGCGGACGAGACCGCGGAAGTACAAGCGCGCGATGACCACGCACACCGCTGACGACCTGACGCGGATGATGGAGGCCGTCGTCACCGGCGGCACCGGCACCGCCGCGCAGATCTCCGGCGTCCGGGTCGCGGGCAAGACGGGAACGGCCGAGGTCGGCCAGGGCGGCCGGGGCTCCGCGAACACGACCTGGTTCATCGCCTTCGCGCCGGTGGGTGCGCCGCGGGTCGCAATCGCCGTCGTGCTGCAGGATCAGAGCGGCTCCGGCGGAACCACGGCAGCACCGATCGCGAAGGCCGTGATGGAGGCAATCCTGAACGGGAAGTCGAATCCCTAACCTCCTATGGAGACATGGCTGTATCGGACACCCTGATCGGCTCCGTCTTCGACGGCCGCTACCGCATCGAGCGCAAGCTGGGCGCGGGCGGGATGGCGGACGTCTACCTCGCCGAGGACCAGGAGCTCGGCCGCCGCGTCGCGATCAAGATCCTCAACGACCGCCACGCCGCCGACGACTCGTTCATCGAGCGCTTCCGGCGCGAGGCCAAGAACGCGGCCGGGCTCTCGCACCCGAACATCGTCTCGATCTACGACCGCGGCGAGGCCGAGGGCACCTACTACATCGCGATGGAGTACCTCGACGGCCGCTCGCTGAAGGAGCTGATCGTCGGCCGCGGCCCCGCGCCGATCAAGATCACCATCGACTACGCCCGGCAGATCCTGGCCGCGGTGGGTTTCGCGCACAAGCACGGGATCGTCCACCGCGACATCAAGCCGCACAACGTGCTCGTCGGCCCCGAGGGCCGGCTGAAGGTGACCGACTTCGGCATCGCCCGCTCCGGCGCGAGCCAGATGACCGAGGTCGGCTCGATCATCGGCACCGCGCAGTACCTCTCGCCCGAGCAGGCGCGCGGCGCGCCGGTCGACCAGACCTCCGACCTCTACTCGGTCGGCGTCGTGCTCTACGAGATGCTGACCGGGCAGGTGCCGTTCACGGGCGACACACCGCTCGAGATTGCGATGAAGCACCTCTCGGAGGTTCCGAAGCCCCCGTCGGAGCTGCGGCCCGAGGTGCCGCACGACCTCGACTCCGTCGTGCTGCGCGCGCTGGCCAAGGACCCCTCGGAGCGCTACCAGAGCGCCGAGGAGATGGACGCCGACCTAGCGCGCGTGGCCGAGGGCCTGCCGGTCGACCCGGAGACCGAGACCGCGGCGACGGCGGTGCTCTCCGGGTCAGGCGTGATGGCCGCCGCGCCGACCTCGGTCATCTCGCGCGCGCCCGCGGCCACGACGACCGCGCCGCCCGGCAGAACGCCGCCGGCCGGCTACTACGGCTACGAGGGACCGCCACGACGGCGCCGGCCCGTCTGGCCATGGGTGCTGTCGGTGCTGCTGCTGCTCGCGGCCGCCGGGGCGGCCTGGTTCGCCTACACGAAGATCCAGGACCAGCTGAACGCGAACAAGCCGGTCGCGGTGCCGTTCGTGAAGGGCCTGACCGAGCAGCTCGCGGTCGACAAGATCCGCGCCGCCGGCCTGAGCCCGCAGGTCGCCCGTGACTTCAGCGACAGCGTCGAGAAGGGCACGGTGATCGACCAGAGTCCCGACCCGGGCGAGAAGGTGGCCAAGCACGGCAACGTCGACATCACCGTCTCGAAGGGGAAGGAGACGGTGAAGGTGCCGAGCGTGAAGGGCCTCTCGCGTGACGCGGCGATCAGCGCACTCGTCAACGCGGGCCTCGACCCGCATGCGTTCGACGTCGCCTCGAGCGCACCGGTGGGCACGGTGACGGCGCAGGATCCACTGGCGGGCGAAGAGGTCGAGAAGGGCAGCAAGGTGCGCATCAACGTCTCCAGCGGCCCGTCCGACGTGACCGTGCCCTCGGTGATCGGGCTGACGTTCGACCAGGCCACCCGGACGCTGCGCGACCAGGGGTTCCTGGTCTCGCGCAAGGATGTCGACAGCGACCAGCCGAAGGACACGGTGGTCGACCAGAGCCCGAGCGGCAGCGCGCCGAAGGGCTCGACGATCCAGCTCAGCGTCTCGAAGGGCCCGAAGGAGTCGACCGTCCCCGACGTGACGAGCCAGGACGAGGCCTCGGCCCGCTCGACGCTCGAGAGCGCCGGCTTCAAGGTCATGGTGCAGCACCAGGACGTGACCGACCCCGGCCTGGACGGGATCGTGCTCAGCCAGAACCCGACCCCCGACTCGAGCGCGCCACAGGGCTCGAAGGTGACGATCGTCGTCGGACGCTTCAAGACAGCCGAGCCCCCGCCCCCGCCGACGCCGTGAGCGGGCGCGTGCGTGTCGCGGTACTGCTCGGCGGCCGCTCCTCGGAGCACGAGGTCTCGCTCGCCTCGGCCCGCTCGGTGATCGACGCGCTCGACCCGGAGCGCTACGAGACGGTCACTGTCGAGATCGGTCGCGACGGCCGCTGGGAGCTGGGGACGGGCAACGGCTCCGTCGCCGAGACGCTCCCCGTGCCGACCGCCAAGGTGCCGGCCACGCTGGGCGAGGTCGACGTCGTCTTCCCGGTCCTGCACGGCCCGTTCGGCGAGGACGGCACGGTGCAGGGCCTGCTCGAGCTCGCGGGTGTCCCCTACGTCGGAGCGGGCGTGCTCGGCTCGGCGCTGGCGATGGACAAGGACGTCTTCAAGGCGGTCATGCGCGACCGCGGCGTCCCGGTCACGCGCAACATCACGCTGCGGCAGGGCGAGGGCGCGGAGAACCCGTTCGGCTACCCGGCCTTCGTCAAGCCCGCGCGGCTCGGCTCGTCGGTCGGCATCTCGAAGGTGCACGACGACGACGAGCTCGCCGCCGCGGTCGCGCTGGCCTTCGAGCACGACGAGAAGGTGCTGGTCGAGGAGTTCGTGGACGGCGTCGAGGTCGAGTGCGGCGTGCTCGGCAACGAGCAGCCGGTGGCGTCGCTGCCCGGCGAGATCGTCTCGCACGGCTTCGAGGGAGCCGACTGGTACGACTATTCGGCCAAGTACGCCGAGGGCGGGATGGACCTGATCGTCCCGCCGCGGCTCGAGCAGGAGACGATCGAGCGCGTCCAGGAGCTGGCCGTGCAGGCGTTCGTCGCCGGTGAGGTCGAGGGCATGGCGCGGGTCGACTTCTTCGTCCGCCCCGACGGCGAGGTGCTCGTCAACGAGCTGAACACGATCCCCGGCTTCACCGCCACGAGCGTCTACGCGAAGCTGTTCGAGGCCTCGGGTGTGCCGTACCCCGAGCTCGTCGACCGCCTCGTGCAGCTCGCGCTCGAACGGCACGAGCGTCGCTCGCAGCTCAAGTACTAGTTGCCCCTCACCTCGTTGATCTCGACCGATGAGTTCGAGCCGAGGTCGGTGATCCAGACGACGTAATACTGCGCCGCGTCGCCCTTGAGCGAGAAGGTCGTGTTGCCGCCGACCTCCTGTGAGCTCGAGACCGGCTCGAACGGCCCGGTCGCGCGGGAGCCCGACTCGATCTTCGCGGTGAAGCCAGGCGTGTCGCTGCGGACGACCAGCTTGGGCAGCTGCTTCGCCGAGCCGAGGCCCAGCACGAGGCCGACGCCCTGCTTGTTCAGGCCGCCGTTGTAGTGCTCGGTGTTCCAGGCGGTCGCCGGGTCGCCATCGATCGCCTCGCGCGCCCGGTCGCCGTGCTCGGAGTTGTCGCCGTAGGGGTCGTACGCGCTGGCGGCGGTGAAGCGGACCGGGCCGGTGGCGGTGCCGCTGCTCTTCTTGTTGCCGACGAGATCGGAGAGCTGGCCGCCGGGGTCGGTGAAGGCGAAGACGGCGGCGAGGATCCCGGCCAGCACCGCCAGGCCGGCGAGCAGCAGGATCAGCGGCCAGATGCTGGGGCGGCCGGCCGGCGGCCGCGACGCGCGCCGCTGTCGCCGCGAGATGACCATCGTCTGCGCGCCGGAGGCGGCGGACTCGGGCGACAGGCACGCGTTCAGCTCGGCGCAGAGCTCGTCCATCGAACCGAACCGGTCGCGCGGCTCCTTCGCCATCGCGCGCCTGATCACGGCGTCGAGGCGCGGCGAGACATCGGGCCGGTGCTCGCGCACGCTCGGAGGGGGCTCGTTGATGTGCCGCATTGCTACCGCGACGAAGTTGTCGCCGGGGAACGGCACCTCGCCGGTCAGCAGCTCGTAGAGCACCGCGCCGAGCGAGTAGATGTCGCTCTGCGCGTCGACCTTCGAGCCGCGCGCCTGCTCGGGGGCGATGTAGTCGCTCGTGCCCATCACCGTCCCGGTCTGCGTCAACCCGCCCTTGACGTCGAGCGACCGCGCGATCCCGAAGTCGGTCACCTTGGCCTGGCCGTCGCCGTTCAGGAGCACGTTCTGCGGCTTGACGTCGCGGTGGACGAGCCCGTTGTCGTGCGCGAAGCCGAGCGCGCGCGCGATCTGGAGCGCGAGCCGCACCGCGTCCTGTTCGGGCAGCGGCCCCTCGCGCTCGACCAGCGACTTCAGGTTCTCGCCGGCCACGTACTCGAAGACGATGAACTGGCGGCCGCCCTGGTCGCCCCGGTCGATCACGGTGACGATGTTCGGATGGGAGAGCTGCGCGACCGAGCGCGCCTCGCGCCGGAAGCGTTCGACGTAGTCGCTGTCGGCCGTGAACTGCGCGTGCAGCACCTTCAGCGCGACGTCGCGCTCGAGCAGCCGGTCGTGAGCCCGGTAGACGCTCGACATGCCGCCGGTGCCGACGAGCTCCTCGAGCTCGTAGCGCTCCGCGATCAGCTCCCCCACCACAACGCTCAATTGTGCCCGTAGCCGGGACGCGCTAAGCCAGGGAAGTGTCGAGCGCCTGCTCCCAGACGCCCAGCGCCTCGTCCAGCTCGGCATCCGAGACGACGAGCGGGACGAGCACGCGGATGCAGTTCGAGTAGATCCCGGACTTGAGCAGCAGCAGTCCGCGCTCGGCGGCCTCCTCGACGACCGTGCTCGCAAGCTCGGGCGCCGGGTCCTTGCTCTCGCGGTCGTGGACCAGCTCGATCGCCAGCATCGCTCCGAGGCCGCGCACGTCGCCGACCGCGTCCCAGCGCTCCTGCCACGCCTCCATGCGCGCCCGGATCGTCTCGCCGATCGCAGCCGCGCGCTCGTTCAGGCCCTCCTCCTCGAACACGTCGAGGACGGCCAGCGCGGCAGCCTGCGCGACCGGGTTGCCGACGTAGGTGCCGCCGATCGCCGAGTCGCCGGGGGCGTCCATGATCTCCGCCTTGCCGAGCACGCCCGAGAGCGGCAGGCCGGCGGCGATCGACTTGGCGACCGTGATCAGGTCGGGCTCGACGTCGTAGTGCTCGATCGCGAACATCTTCCCGGTGCGGCCGAAGCCGGTCTGCACCTCGTCGGCGACGAACACGATCCCGTTGTCGTCGCAGATCCGGCGCACGCCTTCGACGTACTCCGGCGGCGCGACGACGAACCCGCCTTCGCCCTGCACCGGCTCGAGCACGATCGCGGCGACGTTCTCGGCGGCGACCTGCGTCACGAGCGTCCGCTCGAGCGCCGCCAGCGCATCGGCCGCGCTCGGCCCGCGATAGGCGTTCGGGAACGGCACGCGGTAGACCTCGGGCGCGAACGGCCCGAGCCCCGCCTTGTACGGGTGCGTCTTCGAGGTCAGCGTCAGCGACAGCAGCGTGCGCCCGTGGAAGCCGCCCTCGAAGCCGATCACCGCGGGGCGGCCGGTGTAGGCGCGCGCGAACTTGATCGCGTTCTCGACGGCCTCGGTGCCGGCGTTGAAGAAGGCGGCCTTGGCGGGCTTGCGCACCGGCGCGAGCTCGCAGAGGCGCTCGGCCAGCGTGACGTAGACCTCGTAGGGGACGATCGTGAAGTCGGTGTGCGCAAAGCGCGCCAGCTGCTCCTGCGCCGCGGCCACGACCCGCGGGTGCGAATGACCGACGTTCAGGCAGCCGACGCCGCCCGTGAAGTCGAGGAAGGTGTTGCCGTCGACGTCGGTCAGCGTGGCGCCCTCGCCGCGGTCGATCACGACCGGCAGGAAGACCGAGAGCGGATCGGCGACGACGCGCGCCTTCCGCTCGAGGATCTCCTTCGACTTGGGCCCCGGAATCTCGGTCCGGAGCTCGATCGCCCGCGTCATCGCCACGTTGCTGACGATACCGCAGCGGCCGGTCGAATGCATACGTGCATAACGCTCATGCAGGCGGCTGCAGCGCGGCGCCGTTGTACAGCCCCTCGGCGTTCCAGAGCAGGAAGCCGTGCGCGTGCAGCGAGCGAGCCGCCCGCACCTGCGCCTGCACGTCGCCGAGGGTGTAGGTGCGCCGGAGCGAGAAGTCCTGCAGCCACGGCGTGAGGCGCGCCTTGCGGCCCTCGAGCGCGGTCTGGAAGTCGAGCAGCGAGTGGGTGACCGTCGTTCCCGGGACCGCCTCGGGGTCGGAGAGGTTGTACTCGCCGGGGTTGTAGTGCGACGGGTAGACCATGGGGTAGACCGCGTCCACGTAACGCGAGATCCGCCGCGGAAGCTGGCCGATGCCGAGGTCGTGCGTGGCCGCGAGCCCGAAGACGTCCACCGAGACCCGCGCGCCGAGCGGGTGCAGCCGCTTGCGTGCGTACTGGACGAAGGCCGGGATCGTCCACGACATCGGCTGCTGGTGGACGCCGGGGTAGCGAATGATCGAGATGTCCCCGTCGCTCGGGAAGCGCACGTAGTCGAACTGGATCTCGTCGAACCCCGCCTTCACGGCCGCCACGCCGAGGGCGACGTTGTACTCCCAGACGCGGCGGTCGTACGGGTTCGTCCAGCCGAGGCCTGCGTTGGTCAGCCAGCGCGAGCCGTCGCTCGTCCGGATCGCCAGGTCCGGCCGCTGCTCCGAGAGCACCGGGTCCTCGAACGTCACGACGCGACCGATCAGGTAGATGCCCTTGGCGTGCGCGAGCTTCGCCGCCCACCTGGCCTTGTAGTACGGACCGACCGCGCCGATGCGGCGGGCGAGCGGGACGGCGGAGGGGACAAAGCCGACCTTGCCGTTCTCGTCCTTGACGTCGAGCTCGACCGTGTTCAGGCCCGGCATGGCCAGGTACTGCTGCAGCTTCCCGGGCAGCGACGCGAGCGCCATCGTGACGTGGACGCCGCGGATCTCCTCCGGCAGCGGCACGTGATCGACGGCCGGCTTCGGCGCGGGCTTCTGCGACGGAGTCCACTTCGTGGGCTTGGCGTGGCTAGTGCCGCCGACGGAGCGCGCACCGAGCGTGATTCCGGCCGCGAGCGCGAGCAGGACCGCGCTCGCCGCGAGCCGCCTGCGCCTGACCTGGCGCCGGCGCAGTTGTCGTCGCCGCTCGCGCGCGCGAGCGGTCTGATGCCTGTCGTCCATCGAAAGGCCCACAAGCATAGGCCCTTAGAATCACTTACGTGGTCCTCTCCGACCGGACGATCAGGCGGTTGCTCGCGGAGGGTCGGATCGGGATCGACCCCTACGACGAGGCGCTGCTGCAGCCGTCGAGCGTCGACGTGCGCGTCGACCGCTTCTTCCGTGTCTTCCACAACGCGCGCTACCCGTTCATCGACGTAAAGCAGCCGCAGGAGGAGCTGACCGAGCTCGTCGAGATCGACGGCGACCGCCCGTTCATCCTGCACCCGGGCGAATTCGTGCTCGGCTCGACGCTCGAGCGCGTGACGCTGCCCGACGATCTGGTCGCCCGATTAGAAGGCAAGTCGAGTCTTGGCCGCCTGGGCCTGCTGATCCACTCCACCGCCGGCTTCATCGACCCCGGCTGGGACGGGCACGTGACCCTCGAGCTCTCGAACGTCGCCAACCTGCCGATCACGATCTACTTCGGGATGAAGATCGGCCAGCTCTCCTTCGTGCAGCTGACCGAAGCGGCCGAGACGCCGTACGGCTCAGGCAAGCTCGGCTCGAAGTACCAGGGCCAGCAGGGGCCCACGCCGAGCCGCTACTGGCAGAACTTCTAGTCCACGCGGGAACAGACGACCTGCAGCCGCACCGTGAGCGGCGAGGCCGCGGTGTTTCGCACCCTTGCCTGGCCGGCCGTACCGATCGCGGCGGCGCCTTCCAGCCGCAGCGAGCCCGAGGTGAGCACGTAGCCCGTCCCGAGCGCGACCCACCCGCGCCTGCAGCCGTGCCAGAACTGGTGCCGGCCCGAGTTGACCACGTTGGTGTAGGTGGTGATCCTCGTGGTCAGCTTGGCGTGCTCCACGTGAGGCACGAGCCCGACCGTCGCGCAGTTCCCCTTCACGACCGCGCCGTGGGGGCGGTCGCCGCTGTTCGCGACCCTGAACTGGAAGGCGTGCAGCGTCGCCGTCGTCGCGCGCACGCTCAGCGGGCCACCGGAGAACGCATCGACCGACTTCGCCTGACCCGGCGCGAGGTCGACCGCCGCGCCTGCGGGAGTCGAGTTCGGCGGGCAGGCGAGCGTGCCCGACTTCTGCGTGCCCGGCTTGACGACGATCCGGGTCTTGACCCGCTTCAGCTTCAACACCGGCCCACCGGTGATCTTGCGGCAGGCGACGGCGACGGTGACGCGGGTGGCGTCGTTCGTGACCGGGTTGCCGAAGCGGAAGGTGAACCCGGTCAGCCCGACCGGCCGGACGCTCAGCAGCGTCGCCCCCGGCCCCGGGCTCGAGACGCCGCCGCTGACGGCGACGTACCCGGCCGGGCAGGACACCGTGAAGCCGGTGATCGCGTCAGACGGGAGGTTGTGGGAGGCGAAGACGGTCGGGGCCAGGACGACCTGGTCCGTCTGCGCACGCGCAGCCGCCGCAACCAGCACCACGCCGGCCGCTACGAGCGCAATGACCCACCTGCCCATCTGCCGCAGTTCCTCGCAACGACCCTAACGCACGGCCGCCGTAGAATCGAGGCGTGATTCTCGTCACCGGAGGGACCGGTTTCATCGGCCCGCGCGTCGTCCTGGCGTTGCGCGAGCGCGACCGGCCGGTGCGCGCGCTCGTCCGCGATCCGGGTGGGCGCTCGGCGGCGACGCTGGCGGCCTGGGGCGCCGAGCTCGTCCAGGGCGACATGACCGAGCGCGAGAGCCTGCGCCGCGCGGTCAAGGGCAGCGAGGCCGTCGTCCACCTCGTCGCCATCCGCCAGGGAAGAGCAGAGCAGTTCCGGCGGGTGATGGAGGAGGGCACGCGTGACCTCGTCGCCGCCGCCCGGGAGGCCGGCGTGAAGCGCTTCGTGCTGATGAGCGCGCTCGGGACGAGCGAGGAGGCGAAGGACCTCGTGCCCTACTACCACGCCAAGTGGGAGCAGGAGCAGGCGGTCAGCGGCTCCGGGCTCGAGCACGTGATCTTCCGGCCGAGCTTCGTCTTCGCCAAGGACGGCGGGATCCTGCCGACCTTCCGGCGCCTGGCCAGGCTCTCGCCCGTGACGCCGATCATCGGCAGCGGGAAACAGCGGATCCAGCCGATCTGGATCGACGACGTGGCGGCGCACTTCGCGCAGGGCGTGGACAAGGCCGAGGCCGCGAACCGCACCTTCGAGCTGGGCGGGCCGGACGCCGTCAGCTGGAACGAGTTCTGGGCGCGCCTCAAGCGCGCGCTCGGGCAGCGACGGCCGAGCGTGCACGTGCCGATGGCGCTGATGCGCGCGAACGCACTGGTCACCGAGCGCCTGCCGGGGAACATCCCGCTGACGCGCGACCTGCTGACGATGCTCGAGCACGGCGACAACGTCGTCTCGAACGACGACGCGGTGCGCACCTTCCGGCTGCCGCTCGTGCCGCTGGACGAGCAGCTGCGGCGCGCGGTCTAGTGCAACAGAAAAGGGCCGCCTCGAAAGGCGGCCCTGATCCGGTTACCAGCGTCGTAGTGGTAGAGGCGCGTTCCGGCCGGCGGTCGTGCTGCCGGCGGCGCTAACGGCTTCGCTTGCGATGCCGCTAAGAGGGTGTCCCGGCTTGGCCGGGGCATCCGCTTTGGTACGCGAGCCCCCCACGCTGGCTAGGCGGTTCCCCGTGAGTCCCGGGGACGGCACCTCTACCCGCTGGTACCTCCACTGCCCGTACTTGATGAAATCACTACCGGACCACCTCCTTTCCGCGGTACGGCCCACTGTACACGTTGCAAATAACGACACAGGTCAGCGGCGCCTTGCTCTAGCGATTGCGGAGGACCGCAGAAATCTCCAGGCCGCGGTCGAGGGGAACGGTGACGCTCTCGAGGGTCGGGTCGGCCTGGCGGTCGCGCGAGTACGCGCCGAGCACGTCCTCGTGGGAGAGCACGTTGTCGGCGATCACGACGGCGCCCGGCTCGAGCTTGTCGCGCGCGAGCTCGAAGAGCGGCTCGTAGAGCTCTTTCTCCGCGTCGAGGAAGACCACGTCGAAGACGTCGTCGATCGCGGGCAGCGTCTCGAAGGCGTCGCCGGCCACAAGCTCGGCGCAATCGGCCAGCCCGGCCTCTTCGATGTTGGCGCGCCAGGCCTCGACCTTCGCCGGGTCGTGCTCGAGCGAGAGCACGCGCCCGCCGAGGTGGCGCACGCCTGCTGCGAGCCAGATCGTCGAATAGCCGCGCGAGCCGCCGATCTCAAGCACCTCGCAGTCGGTCTGCGGGGCCACGAACGCGAACAGGAACTGCCCTGTGGTGCGGGCCACCTGGCGCGCGCGCTGCTCACGCGGGACGTTGCGGGCCCGCTCGTCGGCGTCCTGTGCCTCGAGGCGGTCGAGCACGGCGCGAACGCGATCGTCAAGCACGGGCTCGGTCCTTCTCGGCGGCTGCACGCCACGGGCAGGTCACAAGATGGTCGTTGACGATCCCGCAAGCTTGCATCGCCGCGTAGACGGTCGTCGGCCCGACGAAGCGGAAGCCTGCCTTGCGCAGCTCCTTCGAGAGCGCCTCCGAGCCGGCCGTCTTGCCGAGCCAGTCGCCCCGCGAGCGCGGCGGCGGCCCATCGACCCGGTACGACCAGACGAGCTCCGACAGCGTGCGCCCGGAATCGCGCAGCGCGACCGTGGCCTGGGCATTGGCGATCGCGGCCTCGATCTTGCCTCGGTGCCGCACGATCCCCGCGTCGGCGAGCAGCCGCTCGACATCCGGCTCGCCGAACGCAGCCACGCGCTCGGGGTCGAAGCCGGCGAACGCCGCGCGGAAGTTCTCGCGCTTGCGCAGGATCGTCAGCCACGAGAGCCCGGACTGGAACCCCTCCAGGCAGAAGCGCTCGTACAGCCCGTGCTCGTCCAGGACCGGACGCCCCCACTCCTCGTCGTGGTAGCGGTTGTACGCCTCGTCAGCGCTCTCCCAGCAGCGTTCGCCCACTAGGCGATCGTGACTTTCACGAGGCCGTCCTCGACCCGGACCGGAAACGTCTCGACCGGGAACACGGCCGGCAGCGAGAGCGGGCGGCCGGTGCAGATCTCGATCCGCGCGCCGTGGCGTGGGCAGATCGCGACGCCCTCCTCGGCGTCGAAGTCGCCCTCGCAGAGCGGCCCGTCGTCGTGCGAGCAGCGGTCCTCGATCGCGCAGTAGCGCCCGTCCAGGTTGTAGACGCCGACCGAGATCTCGCCCGCATGGACGATCTTGACTGTCCCGGGCGGCAGCTCCTCGACCGGGGCGACGATGATCTCCGCCAACTCAGCGCAGGTCGAGCTCGTCGAGCCCGGCCCACTCCTGGGGCAGCGGCGTCCCCTTCGCGCGGTGCAGCGCGACCTTGAGCACGCCGAGCCCGAGCAGCGCGCACTTGAGCCGGATCGGCGTCAGCGGGATGCCGACCTCCTCCAGCAGCTCTTCCTTCGGCAGCTCGGCGATCTCGGTGGCCGTGCGGCCGGTGACCATCTCCATCAGCATCGAGGTCGCGGCCTGGCTGATCGCGCAGCCGCGGCCGGAGAACTTGACCTCGTCGATCGTCTCGCCGTCCTCGGCGAACTGGACGTAGATCGAGACCTCGTCGCCGCAGAGCGGGTTCAGGCCCTCGGCCTGGGCGTCGGCGTCCTCGATCACCCCGTGCCCGCGCGGGTTCTTGTAGTGGTCGAGGATGACTTCGCGGTAGAGGTCTTCCATCAACCCAGGATCTTCCTGACCTTGTGCAGGCCCTCCGCGAGCCGGTCGATCTCCTCCGGCACGGTGTAGAGGTAGAAGCTCGCACGGTTGGTCGCGGCCACGCCGAGGCGCTTCATCAGCGGCTGGCAGCAGTGGTGGCCGGCGCGGATGGCGACGCCTTCCGAGTCGAGCACCTGCGCCACGTCGTGCGGGTGGATGCCCTCGACGTTGAAGGAGACGATGCCGGCGCGGCGCTCGGGCGGCGGCCCGTACGTGATCACACCGCCGACTTCCGCGAGCTTCTCGAGCGCATAGGCCGCGAGCTCGCTCTCGTACTCGGCGATCGCCTCGACGCCGACGGCGGAGACGTAGTCCATCGCAGCTCCGAACCCGACGGCCTCGGCGATCGGCATCGTGCCCGCTTCGAACTTGTAGGGCAGCTCGCCCCAGGTCGTCTCCTCGGCCTTGACCGAGCGGATCATGTGGCCGCCGAGGTTGAACGGCGCCATCTGCTCGAGCAGCTCGGCGCGACCCCAGAGGGCGCCGATCCCGCTCGGACCGCAGAGCTTGTGCGAGCTGAAGGCCAGGAAGTCGCAGCCGAGCTCCTGGACGTCCACGCGGTGGTGCGGCGCGCCCTGCGCGGCGTCGACGACCATGATCGCTCCGCGCTCGTGCGCCCAAGCGGCGAGCTTCGTCACCGGGTTGACCGTGCCGAGTGAGTTCGAGACGAGGTTCGTGGCGACGACCTTCACGCCGCTGTGCTCGTCGAGCGCGTCGAGCTGGAGCTCGCCGTTGTCGTCGATCGGGAGCAGCCGGAACTCGGCGCCCATGCGCTTGGCGATGTACTGCCAGGGGACGAAGTTCGAATGGTGCTCGAGCTCGGTCACGAGCACGACATCGCCGGGCCCGAGGTTGTCGAGGCCCCAGGCGTAGGCGACCAGGTTGATCGACTCGGTCGCGCTGCGCGTGAAGATCAGCTCGCGACCCGCCGGCGCGTTGACGAACGCGCGCGCCGTCTCGCGGGCGCCCTCGTAGGCCTCGGTCGCCCGCTCCGAGAGCAGGTAGACGCCGCGGTGAACGTTCGCGTACGAGGTCTCGTAGAAGTCGCGGAGCGCGTCGAGCACCTGCCGCGGCTTCTGCGAGCTCGCCGCCGAGTCCAGGTACGCGAGCGGCTTGCCATGGATCTTCTGCTCGAAGATCGGGAAGTCCGCGCGCAGCTTCTGCGCGTCGAGGGCTGGGCGAGCCGTCACGGCCACAGGGCTATCGTACCGAGGCACCGAGTCATGAAGCTCAGCGCGCCAGCAGCCGTCCTCTTCGCAATTCTCCCGCTCCTGGCGGGCTGCGGCGGCTCGCGCAGCACGTCGAGCTCCCCCGGCGCGAAGGTGTTCGCCGGCGCAGGCTGCGGCAGCTGCCACACGCTCAAGGCGGCAGGCTCGAAGGGGCAGGTTGGACCGAACCTCGACGAGCTAAAGCCGGACGAGTCGACGGTCGCGCGGCAGGTGCGGCAGGGCGGGAACGGGATGCCGTCATTCCGCGCGAAGCTCTCATCGAGCCAGATCGAGCAGGTGGCGTCGTTCGTCTCCACGGCCTCGCGCAGCTCGGGGACGAGCTTCGCCTTCAAGCCGGACCAGACCACGCTCGCCGAGTGCAAGCAGAGCGGCAAGCCCTTCTGCTTCCGGCAGGCCTTCGGCAACCTGACCTACCACGAGGGGCCGGAGAAGGCGCTCGCGCTGCTGGCGACGGACGACTCGGCCATCGCGGCCGTCCATGCCGACTGCCACCAGATCTCGCACTGGATCGGGCGCGCGGGCCTCGCCTACTACAAGCACGACCCCGGCCAGGCGCTGTCCCACGGCGCGATGACCTGCAACTCCGGCTACTACCACGGCGTCCTGCAGGTCGCGCTGGCGGGGTTGCCGCGGGACGTGGTCGTCAAGAAGGCGCAGCACTTGTGCAGCGCGCCGGCCGTGAACACCGAGGAGTTCCTGCTCTACCAGTGCGTCCACGGGCTCGGGCATGGCCTGATGATCTACAGCGGCGATGACCTGCCCTGGTCGCTGCGCACCTGCCACAAGCTGCTGACCGACTTCGACCGGGTCTCCTGCACCGGCGGCGTCTTCATGCAGAACCTCGACACGACGATGGGCACCTCGCGCTACCTCAGCAAGAACGACCCGATCTACCCGTGCAACACCGTCGGCAAGCGCGACAAGGTGTACTGCTACCTGATGGTCACCTCGAGGATCAACACGCTCGACGGCTACAACTGGCGCAAGACCGCGGACTGGTGCCGGCGCAGCGAGCAGGGCTGGGTGGAGACGTGCTTCGAGTCGTACGGGCGCGACGCTTCGGGGGCCTCCCAGTACGACCCGGCGAAGACGATCGCGCTCTGCCTCCAGGCGGGCCCGAACGCCGGCGACTGCGTCTACGGCGCAGCGCGGGACTACGGCAACAACTACGCCGGCGGTCCCGAGGCTTCGCGGTTCTGCGCGGCCGCGCCCGAGCGGTTCACGCCGCGCTGCTGGGAGGGCATCGGGACGATCGTCGGCGCGATGCACCGCGACGGCGCCGAGCGGCGCGCGGCCTGCAACAAGGCGACGCCGAGCCGCTACCGGGCCGACTGCTACCGCGGCGCAGCGATCACATAGTGCTCGACGGCCTCGCGGCGCGCGCGTCCCTCTGGAACCGGCGCCACAAGCTGGCGCTCTTCCTCGAGACGATGCGACCGGGACCCGAGACGCGGGTCGTCGACGTCGGCGTCGGCGACACCGGCTTCGGCACCGAGCCGGGGGTGGCGTCGAGCCACAACTTCTTCGAGGCGCTCTACCCCTGGCCGGAGCGGATCACTGCGGTCAGCGACGTGCCGCTGCCGAACTTCGCGCGGGAGTTCCCGCTGGTGCGCTGCGTGACCGCCAGCGGGACCGAGCTGCCGTTCGAGGACGACTCCTTCGACCTCGCCTTCTCGAACGCCGTCGTCGAGCACGTCGGCGGGCGGGGTGATCAGCAGCGGAGGTTCGTCGGCGAGCTCTGCCGCGTGGCGCCGCAGGTCTTCATCTCGACGCCGAACCGCTGGTTCCCGGTCGAGACGCACACGCTCCTGCCGTTCCTGCACTGGCTGCCGCGCCCGGCCGCCGACCGTGCCTTCGGCGCGCTCGGCAGGGACAGCTGGAAGCGCATCGACCTGCTGACGAAGCGCGAGCTGCTCGACCTGTTCCCGCCGAGCGTCGAGGCCCGGGTCGTCGAGTCCCGGATCACGATCAGCGTCGCCGCGACGCGGCGTTAGTCAGCCCTGCGGGATGCGCTGTTCGAGCGCGCTCGTGACGGCTTCGCGGACCGGCTCGAGCTCGATCCGGTCGAGCACATCCTGGAAGAAGCCGCGCACGATCAGCCGCTCGGCCTCGGCGCGTGGAAGCCCGCGCGCCATCAGGTAGAAAAGCTGCTCGCGATCGACGCGGCCGACCGTCGCGCCGTGCGTGCAGCGCACGTCGTTGGCCAGGATCTCGAGGCCCGGGATCGGGACCGCGTGCGTCGTCGGCGAGAGCATCAGGTTGCGGCACTCCTGGTACGCGTTCGTCTTCTGCGCGTCCTTCTCGACGCGGATCATCCCGCGCCAGACCGCCGTCGCCGTGTCGCGCAGGGCGCCCTTGAAGGCGAAGTCGGACTCCGTGTCGGGCGCGATGTGCTCCTGGAAGGTGTCGAAGTCGAGGTGCTGCTCGCCGTCGGCGAAGTAGGCGCCGGTCACCCGTGAGGTCGCTCCCGGCCCTGCGAGGTCGTTCTGGATCCGCACCTTGCCGCGCTTGGAGCCGAAGCCGCCGCTGACCCAGTCGAGCTCGGCGTCGCGCTCGACCCGCGCGTGGTGCGAGGCGAAGTGCCACGTCTCGCGCGAGAGGTTCTGCAGCGAGACGTACTCGAGCTTCGCGGCCTGCTCCACGTACAACTCGGCCACCCCGTTGAAGTAGCCCTGCAGGTCGGGTGAGGCCGACGAGTACTCTTCGACGAGCGAGAAGCGCGAGCCCTCCTCGGCGATCACCAGCAGGCGCCAGAAGAGCGAGCCGCCCTCGATCGCGTTCACGACGCGGATGAACAGCGGCCGCTCGAGCTCGAGCCCGCCCGGCACGTGCACGAGCAGGCCATGCTGCCAGGCGGCGGCGTTGTGGGCCGCGAACTTGTCGTCCTGCCAGCCGACCAGCTGACCGAGCCGCTCGTGCGACTCGTCCAGCGGCTCGAAGCGGATCTGGTCCGGCGCGCGCGTGATTTCGATGCCGGTCTCGGTGACGACGGCCTCCGCGGCCACGTCCAGCGCGAGCATGGACGGAACGGACACGCCCGGGGTCTGACCCCGGCCCGGTCCGAACGCGTCGGGGTCGAAGCCGGACAGGTCGGTGAAGCGCCAGTGCTCCTCGGTCGTGTCCGGCACCGGCAGCGACCGGTAGCGCGCGAGCGCTTCGGCCCTACTCATAGTCCTTGTACCTCCGGTGCAGGATGACCGCGTTGCCGTCGGGATCGAGGCAGACCGCCATGCGGCAGACCCCCGTGTCGCCGGCACCGACGAACTCGACGCCCTTAGCCTCGAGCTCTGCGCGCGCGGCCTCCACATCCGGAACGCGCAGCGCGAATCCGCCGATCGACGGCGAGAAGTCGATTCCCTCCTTCTCGGGCTCCCAGAAGCAGATCGTCACCTGGCCCGCCGTTAGCTCGTCCGGGTTCTTCGGGTCCTTCGGCAGCCCGAGCGTGTCGTGGTAGAAGCCCCGCGCCCGCTCCGGGTCGCGCGTCGGGATCGTGATGAAGTCGACGCGCTCTACTGAGAGCGCCGCACTAGCCAACCGACCCTTCCATCTGCAGCTGGATCAGCCGGTTCATCTCGACCGCGTACTCGAGCGGTAGCTCCTTGGTGATCGGCTCGACGAAGCCGGAGACGATCATCGCCGAGGCCTCGGTCTCGGAGAGCCCGCGCGACATCAGGTAGAAGAGCTGCTCCTCGCCGATCTTCGAGACGGTTGCCTCGTGGCCGATGTCGACGTTGTCCTCGTCGATCTTGATGTACGGGTAGGTGTCGGAGCGCGAGTCCTCGTCGAGAATCAGCGCGTCGCAGACGACCTTCGACTTGGCGCCGGTCGCGCCCTTGGCCACCTCGAGCAGCCCGCGGTAGCCGGCGCGGCCGCCGTCCTTGGAGATCGACTTCGAGGTGATCACCGAGGTCGTGTTCGGCGCGATGTGGACGGCCTTGCCGCCCGCGTCCTGGTGCTGGCCCTTGCCCCCGAAGGCGATCGAGAGCACCTCGCCGTGAGCGCCCTCGCCGAGCAGCCAGATCGCCGGGTACTTCATCGTCAGCTTCGAGCCGAGGTTCCCGTCGACCCACTCCATGGTCGCGTTCTCGTACGCGACGGCGCGCTTGGTGACGAGGTTGTAGACGTTGTTCGACCAGTTCTGGATCGTCGTGTAGCGGCAGCGCGCGTTCGGCTTGACGATGATCTCGACGACCGCCGAATGCAGCGAGTCGGACGAGTAGATCGGCGCCGTGCAGCCCTCGACGTAGTGCACGTAGGCGCCCTCGTCGACGATGATCAGCGTCCGCTCGAACTGGCCCATGTTCTCTGCGTTGATCCGGAAGTAGGCCTGGAGCGGCATCTCGATCTTTACGCCCGGCGGCACGTAGATGAACGAGCCCCCCGACCAGACGGCCGAGTTGAGCGCCGCGAACTTGTTGTCGTTCTGCGGGATGATCGTCCCGAAGTACTGCTTGACGAGCTCCTCGTGCTCGCGCAGGCCAGAGTCCATGTCCTTGAAGATCACGCCTTGGCTCTCGAGGTCCTCCTGGAGCTTGTGGTAGACGACCTCGGACTCGTACTGGGCGCCGACGCCGGCGAGGTAGTTCTTCTCCGCCTCCGGGATGCCGAGCTTGTCCCAGGTGTCCTTGATCTCCGGCGGCAGGTCCTCCCATGAGTTGGCCTGCTTCTCGGTCGGGCGGATGTAATAGAAGATGTTGTCGAAGTCGATCTCGGAGAGGTCGCCGCCCCACTCGGGCATCGGGCGCGCCAGGAAGTATTCGAGCGACTTGAGCCGGAACTTGCGCATCCAGTCGGGCTCGTTCTTGTGCTCGGAGATCGCGGCAACGAGCTCGGCCGAGAGACCCCGGCCGGACTTGAAGAAGTAGTCCTCGATCTCGTGGAAGCCGTACTTGTAGTCGTTGCCGATTCCAGCGACGATCTCGGTTTCAGGAGTTGCTGCCATTGTTCCTTCCGTTTGCGCCGAAGCCTTCGTAGCCCTCGGCCTCGAGCTTGTGGGCGAGCTCCGGCCCGCCTTGCTCCACGATACGCCCGTCGACGAAGACGTGCACGAAATCGGGCTCGACGTAGTTGAGGATCCGCTGGTAGTGCGTGATCACGAGCGCGCCGGTCTCCTCGCCGACCAGCTCGCGCACGCCCTTGGCGACCGTCTTCAGCGCGTCGATGTCGAGCCCGGAGTCGGTCTCGTCGAGCACGGCCATGCGCGGCTTCAGCATCGCCATCTGCAGGATCTCGACCCGCTTCTTCTCGCCACCTGAGAACCCGTCGTTGAGGTAGCGCTGCGCGAGCTCGCGCGGCACCTTCAGCTTCTCCATCGCGGCGAGCATCTCCTGGCGGAAGTCCTTGATCTTGACCGGGTCGTCCTCGCCGCCGTTGCGCGCCTTGCGCACCGCGTTGATCGCGGCGCGCAGGAAGCTCGTGACGGTCACGCCCGGAACCGCGTGCGGGTACTGGAACGCGAGGAAGAGGCCGCGTTGCGCGCGCTCGTCCGCCTCGAGCTCGGTCACGTCCTCGCCGTCGAAGAAGATCTGTCCCTCGGTGATCTGGTACGCCGGATGGCCCATCAGCGCGTAGGCGAGCGTCGACTTGCCCGAGCCGTTCGGTCCCATGATCGCGTGGATCTGGTTCGTGTCCACGGCCAGGTCGACACCCTTGACGATCTCGGTGCCGTCCTCGAGCGCGACGTGGATGTTCTTCAGTTCTAGGAGCGCCATGTGACAGTCATGCTAGCGAGCACCTTCAGCCCTTCGGGAGCAGGAGACGGAGCCTTGTCCAGAGCGTCGAGCCGCGCGCCTGACGGTCGAAACGGCCGTGCGCGCCTGGGTCTCCAGGCAGGGTATCGAAGAGGTTGTCGGGCGCGTCGAGCGGCTTGGGCTCGGCCGTGTGCTGGGACTTCCAGCCGGTTCGCCTCAGCACCCAGTCACCCGCTCGCGGCGAGAGCTTCTGGCCCCAGAGCAGCTTCTGCGCGCCCCAGGAGATGGGCAGCTCGCGGACAGGATGCTCGGCGCAGTGGAGCGTCGCCTCGGCGAACGGCTCAGGCTGGTAGATCGGCGGCACCGGCTCGGGCTGATAGCCGATCTTCTGCCGGTCGCGATCGAACTGCGGCGTGTTGATCGCGCCGGGCAAGACGAGCGAGATCGCCACGCCCGTGCCGGCCTTCTGCTCCTCGACGCGCGCCGACTCGAGGAACGCCCGCAGACCCGCCTTGGTCGAGCAGTAGGCGGCCTGGAGCGGAATGCCGCGGTAGGCGAGCGCCGAGCTGACGTGCAGGAAGGTCCCGCGCGAGGCGCGCAGGTGGGGCAGCGCGGCCCAGTAGCCGTAGACGACGCCGAAGAAGTTGACCTCCCACACGCGCCGCAGCTCCTCCGGCTCGAGCCGGTCGGCCTCGGCGTAGACGGTCACGATCGCGTTGGCGACGTAGGTGTCGATGCGGCCGAAGCGCTCGACCGCGGCCTCGACCACCCGTTCGACCCGGGTCTGGTCGCTGACGTCGCCGGGAACGGCCAGCGCCTCGGAGCCGGCGCGCTCGATCTCGCCGACGCAGTTGTCCAGCGCCTCGACGTTGCGGGCGGTGACGACCACCTTCGCGCCGCGCGCTCCCGCCAGCTGTGCGATCGCCCGGCCGAGCCCGCTGGACGCGCCGGTGACGACGACGACTTGTTCCGAAAGAGGCTTTTTCGGCACGGAGTCTGCTTACCCGGCAAAGAAAGCGCTACGCTTGGGTCATGCTGCCGGAGATTGGCATCACCGGGCTGATCGTGATCTTGATCGTTGCGCTGCTCGTGTTCGGGCCCAAGCGCCTGCCGGAGATCGGGCGCTCGCTCGGCAAGGGCATGCGGGAATTCAAGGACTCGATCACCGGCTCGCACGACGACGAGAAGGCCGAGCTCCCGGCCCGCTCCGCGGACGAGCCACCGCCTCCGTCGTCGTAGCGCAATGAGCGTGCTTCCGCGGCGCCTCGGCCATGGCGAGGAGGCCACGCTCGTCGAGCACCTCGGCGAGCTCCGCACGCGGCTGATCATCTGCCTGGGCGCCCTCGCCGCCGGCTTCGGCGTCGCCTACGGCTTTCACGGCCGGATCCTCCACTGGCTCAACCGGCCGCTGCCCGACACGCTCGACAAGCCAGTCACCTTCAGCCCGATCGAGCCGTTCGCGACCTCGATCATGGTCAGCCTCTGGGCCGGGCTGCTCCTGGCGTTGCCGATCGTGCTCTGGCAGCTGTGGGCGTTCCTCGCGCCCGCCTTGGAGGAGCGCAGGCAGCGTTCGATGCTGATTCCGGTTGCCTTCGCGACCGTGCTCGGGCTTGGCGGTGTCCTGTTCGGCTACTTCGTGATCCTGACGCCGGCGATCCACTTCCTGACCAACTACGACTCGTCCTACTACAACATCCAGATTCGCGCGCGCGACTACTACCGCTTCGTCAGCTTCGTGCTGCTCGGGGTGGCCGTCGCGTTCGAGGTGCCGGTGTTCGTGCTCGCGCTCGTGCGGCTGCGGATCCTGAGCGCCGCGCAACTTCGGCACACGTGGCGCGCCGGCGTCTTCGTGATGACCGTGGTCGGCGTGATCCTGCCCGGCGTCGATCCGGTCTCGACACTGCTCTCGGTGATCCCGCTCGTGCTGCTCTACGTGCTCTCGATCGGCCTCGCGACCTTCCTCGAGCCGCGCTGGCGCGATTGACCACTCCGAAGATCGAGCTGCACGTCCACCTAGAGGGAACGGTGCGGCCGGCGACCTTGCTCGAGATCGCGCGGCGCAACGACTACCCGCTGCCGGCGGAGACCGAAGAGGGGCTGGCCGAGCTCTACGACTTCCGCGACTTCGCGCACTTCATCGAGGTCTGGATCCTGACCACGAACGCGCTGCAGACGCCCGAGGACTTTCGCCAGGTCGTCGTGGACTACGCGGCCGAGGCTGCCTCGCACGGGGCGGTCTACCTCGAGGCGATCTTCTCGCCGAGCGAGCGCGTCCGGCGCGGGGTCGGGTGGGACGAGATCTTCAGCGGCTACTGCGACGGAGCTCAGCAGGCGCGCGAGCTGCACGGTGTCGAGGTGCGCCTGACGCCCGACATCGTGCGTGGCTTCCCGCTCGAGGAGGCCGAGCAGGTCGTCCGCTACTCCGCGGCCTACCGCGAGCGCGGGGTTCTGGGTGTCGGCCTCGGCGGCCTCGAGGCCGAGTTCCCTCCTGAGCCGTACGAGCCCGCCTTCGCGCTCGCGCGTGAGCTGGGCCTCGCGTCGGTGCCGCACGCCGGCGAGGCCGCCGGGCCGCCGTCGGTGCACGGCGCGCTGGAGGAGCTCGGCGCCGACCGCCTCCGGCACGGGATCCGCGCGGCGGAGGATCCCGGCCTGCTGCGGGAGATCGCCGACCGCCGGATCGTGCTCGACGTCTGCCCGATCTCGAACCTGCGCACGCGGGTGGTCGGCTCGCTGGACGGGCACCCGCTGCCGAAGCTGGTCGCGGCCGGCGCGCTTTGCTCGATCTCGACCGACGACCCGGCGATGTTCGGCACCGACCTGAGCCGTGACTACGAGGCGGCCGCCGGGCTCGGGCTCGACCCGCGCGACGCCTACGAGGCCGGGCTCGAGGGCGCGCTCTGCGACGAGGCGACCAAGGCCCGCCTGAAAGAGATCGGCGACTCCTACGAGTGGCAGGTACCCTAGGCCGGCTATGGCCCGAGGAGCCGCATCGGCGCAGCGCAAGGAGCGCCCCAAGCCCGACCCGAAGCGCTCGAAGAGCGCGCCCGCGTGGGAGGAACAGCTCTTCTTCTCGCGCCTGCGGCGGCACGCGAAGGTGGTCTACGTCCTGCTGGCGCTGGTGTTCGTGTTCAGCTTCGTCCTGCTCGGCGTCGGCTCCGGCTCGAACGGGATCAGCGACGCGCTGCAGGGCTTCTTCGGGCAGAACAGCGGCACCTCGATCGGCTCGCAGATCGACGACAAGCAGCAGGCGGTCGCGAAGTCGCCGCAGAACGTCGGCCTCTACCTCGACCTCGCCGGCCTCTACCAGAGCGACGGACAGGAGGCGAAGGCGCTCGCCACGCTCCAGCAGGCGCGGAAGGTGGCGCCGAAGAACCTCGACGTGATCAACCGGATCGCGAGCATCTACGGCGGCCAGGCCGGCCGCGCGGCCGACAACTACCGCGCCGTCTTCGCCGTCTACAGCCAGAACGTGACGAGCTCGCCGGGGCTCGATACGAGCTCGCCGCTCGGCCAGGCGCTGACCTCGGACCCATACACCCAGGCACTGCAGACCCAGCTCAACAACGCCTACACGAAGGTGACGACCGCCTACCAGAAGGTCGCCGGCGTCTACAAGCAGGCGGCCACGGTGGCGAAGGGCACCTCCGAGGAGCCGAACGCGCTGCTCCAGTGGGCCTCGGCCGCCCAGAGCGCGAACGACGTCGCCACTGCAATCGTCGCCTACCAGCGCTTCCTCGATGTCGCCCCCGACAACGCGAACGCCCCCGCGGTCCGACAGACCCTCGCGCAGCTGCAGGCGTCAGTCGGACAGGCGCAGGGTTAGACTGCCGCGCCCATGAACTTCGACATCACCACCGAGCAGCTCTCTGACGACGCGTACGTCATCTCGCTCTCCGGCGAGGTCGACCTCTACACGGCGCCGGAGTTCAAGCAGCAGCTGCTGGACGTGATCGGCAAGGACGCGAAGAGCGTGATCGTCGACTTCTCGAACACGACGTTCATCGACTCGACGACGCTCGGCGTGCTCGTCGGCGGGGTCAAGCGGCTGCGCACGAACGAGGGCCAGCTCTCGCTCGTCTGCAGCGACCGCAACATCACGAAGATCTTCGAGATCACCGGCCTCGACCGTGTCTTCACGATCCACGGCACACGTGACGAGGCGGTTGCCGCGCTGAGCTCGTCGGAACCCACGCCGACCTAGTGCGGCGCGGCGGCGCGCTCGTCGGACTCGCCACTGCGCTGCTCGCGGCCGGCTGCGGGACTGGCGGCATCTCCAAGTCGAGCGACACCGACAACGGTAAGGAGCTCTTCCTCGCCAAGTGCTCGGGCTGCCATACGCTGGCCGCCGCGGGCTCGCACGGCACCCAGGGGCCGAACCTCGACGACGCCTTCGCCCAGTCGCGCCGGCAGGGCTTCAAGCAGGTGACGATCCAGCAGGTCGTCCGCGACCAGATCGAGCTGGCCGAGCCGCCGATGCCGGCGAACCTCGTCACCGGCGCGAACGCCGACGACGTCGCCGCCTACGTCGCGCTCGTCGCCGGCAAGCCGGTCACCGCGAAGAGCCCGACCAGCGGCAAGGACATCTTCACCGCCAACTGCGGCAGCTGCCACACGCTCAAGGACGCGGGCACGAGCGGGAACGTCGGGCCAAACCTCGACCAGCTGAAGCCGAGCCTCGCGATCGCGCAGAAGCAGGTGACCAACGGCGGCGCCGCGATGCCCGCCTTCAAGGGCACGCTGACCGCGGCACAGATCATGGCCGTCGCCAAGTACGTCTCCTCGGTCGCCGGTAAGTAGCTAAGAGCGGTCGCCGAGGTCCACCACGACGTGGTGGATCGGCACGGCAAAGCGCTCGCGCGCGCTCGAGACGACGCCTCGCTCGAGCCAGTTCGAGCGGCCCTCGGGGTGCGTCGAGATCATGATCTCGTCGGCGCCGAAGGTGCGGAGCGCGTCCTCGATCGCCTGCAGCGGGTCGCCGTCGCCGACCTCGCCGCGCGCGTGCACGCCGTTGCGCTCGAGCTCGGGCAGGCTGCGTCGAGCCGCTCCCGGGCCTGCTCCGAGCCGGGTCCTCGTCGGAGGCGAAGTGGCGCAGCGGCGTGTTCAGCGCCGGGCTGACGACCAGCACGCGGGTGTTGCCCTGCGAGGCCAGCTGCTTGATCTGCTCGAGCAGCGGCTCGCCGCCGACGGTCTCGTTCGCGACCACGAGGATCCGCCGCTCGCCCTCCGGCCCGCTGCGGACCGGCGAGGCCTGCACCGGCGCGACCGGCTCCCGTGAGCGCCACCACCACCAGACGACGGCGACGGTCAGCACGACGAAGACCACCAGCCCGGCCCAGGCGTCGATCACGCCCGCGATCGCGATCAGGCCGAAGTAGACGACCGTGCCGAGCAGGAACCGGAACGCCTCGCCTTCGCTCCTGAGCGGGTTATTCATTTCTAGAGGATGTAGACGGTGGTGTAGACGACGATCCACATCACGTCGACGAAGTGCCAGTAGATCCCGGGGATCTCGACGCCGTGGTGCTGCTCGGCCGAGAAGTGGCCGCGGAAGGCGCGGATCGTCGCGGCGAAGCAGCAGCGTCAGGCCGACGAAGACGTGCGCGCCGTGCAGGCCGGTCAGGCAGAAGAAGATCGTCCCGAAGGCGTCCGTCGTTCGGGGCGAAGCCGATCCGCGAGTACTCGGCATCTGGGTGAGCAGGAAGGTCAGGCCGAGCAGGAACGTCAGCACGCAGCCCGGCCTGCAGCCCGGAGCGGTTGCCCCGCTTGATCGACTGCAGCGCCCAGTGCATGGTGAAGCTCGAGGTGACGAGGATGATCGTGTTCATCCCCGCCACGAAGACGGGCAGCTGCGTACGGCGGCGTCGGCCACGGCGTCCCGGCCGCGACACGGACGAAGAAGTAGGCCGTGAAGAACGAGCCGAAGAGCATGATCTCCGACGCGATGAAGAGGAACATCCCGAGCATGCGCGCGTCGACGCGCGAGCTCTGGTTCGCGATCGGCGGGTGGGCGGCGTGGCTCGACGTGCAGCCATCAGACCGCTGCCTCCTCGCGGGTCGACCTCGACGTGCTCGACCGGCAGGCCGGTCTCCTTGCGCAGCCGCTCGACCAGGTCGCCGCGCAGCCAGCCCGAGGTCTTCTGGCCCGGGAAGGTCGAGACGATGATCTCGTCGACGCGCTCGTCGCTGAACCGCCTGGGCGGCCGCGGTGAACGGGTCCGGGTGCGAGACCTGGCCGTGAGCGTCGATGCCCTCGCCGCGCAGGATCGCCAGCGCGCGGCGCAGGCGGCGCTCGGCCTCGGGGTGCTCGCGTGCGTCGTCGCTCTGCGGCGAGACGATCAGGAAGCGCGACCGGCCCCTTCGCCGCGCGCTCGCGGATCTTCTGCGAGCAGCGGCTCGCCGACGACCGTCTCGTTCGCGACGACGAGCACGTTCGCCTCGGCGCCCTGCTCGCGCTCCAGGTCGACGACGACGTGCTCGACCGGCAGGCCGTGAGCGGCGTCCTGCGATCCGCTCGACGACGTTCCGGCGCAGCCAGCCCGAGCGCTGCTGCGGATGCGTCGAGACGACGATCTCGTCCGGCGGCGGCTCGAGCGTGGCGAGCGCGTCGCGGATGGCGGCGACCGGGTCGGTGTCGACGACGTGCCCGTGGCCGGGATCCCGGCTGAGCGCAGCGACTCGAGCGTCTTCTCCAGCCGGCGCCGGCCGCGGCGCGGCGGGTGTCCTCGTAGACGACGTAGCCCTCGCTCGGCTGGTTGACCGGCGTGATCACGGTCACGCGCACCGGCCCGTCCTTGCGCCGCCGCTCGAGCGCCTCGATCAGGCTCCGGCCGGCGACCGTCTCGTTCGCGACCACGAGCACATGGTGCCTCGCGCGGCACTCACGCGTGCACCTCCTCGCCTTCGCGTGCACGCGGTCGCCGTTGAAGACGCCGTGCCGCGCGCCCGGCACGCCGTACTCGTACGGGCCGCCGACGACCTGCGGGATCTCGTCGAAGTTGAAGATCGGCGGCGGCGAGGTCACCTGCCACTCGAGCGTCAGCGCGCGCCACGGGTTGGCGGGCGCGCTTCGCCCCGAAGCGCCAGCTCGTGACCATGTTGTAGAGGAAGACGATCGTCGAGGCGCCGAGCCCGAAGGACGCGATCGAGATGAACATGTTCAGGTCGGCGAACCGCGGCGCGTAGTCGGCGACGCGGCGCGGCATCCCCTGCGATCCCGAGGTAGTGCATCGGGAAGAAGGTCACGTTGAAGCCGACGAACGTCAGCCAGAAGTGCAGCTTGCCGAGCGCGCTCGTTGTACATCCGGCCGGTCATCTTCGGGAACCAGTAGTAGATCCCGGCGAAGATCGTGAACAGCGAGCCGCCGAAGAGCACGTAGTGGATGTGCGCGACGATGAAGTACGTGTCGGAGGCGTGGATGTCGATCGGGACGGCGCCGAGGTAGATCCCGGAGAGCCCGCCGATCACGAACATCGAGACGAAGCCGAGCGCGAACAGCATCGGCGTCTCGAAGTGGATCCGCCCCTCCCACAAGGTCGCGAGCCAGCTAGAAGACCTTGATCCCCGTCGGGACGGCGATCAGCATCGTCGTGACCATCATCGGCACGCGCAGCCACGGCGCCATCCCGGCCACGAACATGTGGTGCGCCCAGACCGAGAAGCCGAGCACGAGGATCGCCATCAGCGAGAGCGCCATCAGGCGGTAGCCGAAGATCGGCTTCCGCGCGAACACGGAGATCACCTCCGAGGCGATCCCGAAGCCGGGCAGCATCATGATGTAGACCGCCGGGTGCGAGTAGAACCAGAAGATGTGCTGGTACCCGAGTGGGTAGCCGCCCGCCGTCCGGTCGAAGAAGTGGGTGTGCATCACCCGGTCGAACATCGACGAAGAACTGCGAGCCGGCGATGAACGGCGTCGCGATCACGACCAGCAGCGAGGTCGTGAAGTTCGCCCAGACGAGCAGCGGCATGCGCCAGAAGGTCATCCCCGGCGCGCGCATGGTGATGATCGTGACCAGGAAGTTGAGCGCGGTCATGATCGACGATCGCGCCCGCCCACTGGACGCCCATGTTGAAGAAGACCGTGCCGAGCGGCTGGTGGACGGAGAGCGGCGCGTAGCCCGTCCAGCCGGCCGCGAACGCGCCGCCCGGGACGAGGAAGCTCGAGACCATCATGATCCCGGCGATCGGCAGCAGCCAGAACGAGAGCGCGTTCAGGCGCGGGAAGGCCATGTCCGGCGCGCCGATCATCAGCGGGATGACGTAGTTCCCGAGCCCCGCGAAGGCCGGGATGACGAACAGGAAGATCATCAGCGCCGCGTGCACCGAGAAGAGGCCGTTGAAGGTCTGGTTGTCGACGAACTGCATGCCCGGCTTCGCCAGCTCGGCGCGCATGAACATCGCCAGCAGGCCGGCGATCACGAAGAAGACGATCGTCGTGACCAGGTACTGGACGCCGATCACCTTGTGGTCGGTGTTGACCCGGAAGTAGTCGCGCCAGCTGCGGGCGCCGTGGCCGGAGTGGTCCTCGGCCTGGGTCGGCGCGCCGATCGCGTAGCGCAGCCAGTAGTCGAAGCCGCCGATCCCGGCGAGGAAGCCGATCGGCACCGTGGTCAGCTCGACGGTCGTGATCACCGAGCCGTTCCAGATCGGGTACCAGCCCTCGAGCCAGCGGACGAGCACGACGATGCCGGCGCCGATGCCGAAGAAGAGCGGCACCATCCAGCCGGCGCGCAGCCAGCCCGGCGCGAGCAGCCGGTGGAAGCCGCGCGGCGGTGCCGCCGGCGGCGGGTATTCGGCCTGCGCCTCGTCGGGATGGAAGCCGATGACTGCGTCGCTCACTTCGACCCCTCCAGGTACTTGACGAGCGCGTCGAGCTGCGCCTGCGGCAGGCTCGCGAAGGTGCCGGGCATCACGCCCTTCGGGTAGCCCGGCTCGACGTAGGCGTCTCGGGTTCACGATCGACTCCCGGATGAACTGCTCCAGCGGCTGCCCTGCCTGCCGAGCAAGGTCGGGCAGCTTATCGAGGTCCGGCCCGACCGTTCCCTTGGCTCCGGCCGGCTTGAAGGTGTGGCAGCCGTCGCAGCCGTTCGAGATGAACAGCGCCTTGCCCGCCTGTGGCGCGACGCCGCCGGCACCGGTCGCGCCGCCGCCCTGCTGGCTCTTCGTCCAGGCGATGAACTTGTCCTCGCTCGTCACGATTGCCTCCGAGCGCATCAGCGCGTGGCCGAGCCCGCACAGCTCGGTGCAGATCACCGGGAAGGTGCCGGCCCGCTTGGGCGTGATCTCCAGCTTCGTCACCAGTCCCGGGACCGCGTCCTGCTTCTGGCCGAACTGCGGCACCCAGAAAGAGTGGATCACGTCCAGGGATTTCAGCCGGAGCTGCACGGTGCGGTGCAGCGGGACGTGCAGCGTGGAGGACGTCGTCTTGTTGAACCCCGGGTACGTGAAGAGCCAGGCGAACTGCTGCGCGGTGACGTCGACGACGAGCGGCGCGAGCGGGTCGCGCTGGGCCGAGGCGGCCGAGGCCTGGGGCAGGTGCTCGTTCTTCGCGAGCACGACCGCGCTGACGATCGAGATCGCGGTCACGAGCGCGGCCGGGACCGCCGTCCAGACGATCTCGAGGCCGGTGTTGCCGTGCATCGGCGGACCGTCCTCGTCGTCGTCGGGGCGCGCGCGGAAGTTGAAGACGGCGTAGACGATCACCGCCGCGACGAGCGCGAAGATCGCGATGCAGATCGCGGTCACGAACCAGAAGACGAAGTCGATCCGGTCGGCCTGCTCGCTCGCCGGGTCCGGCAGCCACGGGATCAGCAGCGCCACCGCCGCGGCGCCCGCGCCGAACAGCATCCCCAGGACGACCAGCTGGACGATCGATCCCCTGCGCACCGGGGCCGAGACTACTCGACGCGGCGGCGCGCCGTGGGGGGAGCGACGGCCCTTAGAAACTCCTGCAACGAAGGGGGTTCAGGGAGCAGTCGAGCGGGTACACGGGCCCCACAACCCCTTCAAGGAGGAACGAAATGGGACTCGGAGTAAGCATTCTGCTGATCGCGGCCGGCGCGATCCTCGCCTTCGCGGTCAATGCGACCGTCTCGGGTGTGGACATCCAGACGATCGGGTGGATCCTGCTGATCGTCGGGATCGTGGGCGCCGTGCTGTCGATGATCTTCTGGTCGACCTGGGCCGGCCCCGGCTACTGGTCGCGCCGCCGCGGCGGGTACGTCGAGGACGCACCTCCGCCCGGCTACTAGACCGAGCGCAACCCGATTCGACCGGAGCGGCCGCAAGGCCGCTTCGGCGGGTTTGGAACCACACCCCGCTGGTCACAGGGCAGACATGGGGACTGCGGAGGCGCGCACCGCGCACCGGCTCACCTACGAGTTCGTCTCGATCGCCTCGCACGAGCTGCGAGCGCCGATCGCGGTCGTCCACGGGATCGCGGCCACGCTGGACGCGCGCGTGGACGACCTGCCGGTCGAGCAGGTGCACGCGCTGCTCGGGCACCTCGTCGTCCAGACCGACCGCTTGCGCGACCTCGCCGACCAGCTGCTCGACCTCTCGCGGATCGAGTCCGGCGGCGTGTCCGGCCCACCCGAGCGCTTCGACCCGCGCGAGGTGGTCGAAGAGCTCGTACCGAGGATCGCGGGCGACTGCGCGGACGACGTACGCGTGCTGGTCGAGCCCGGCCGGACGATCGTCGCCGACCCGGTCGCGTTCGAGCGCGTGGCGGCGAACCTGATCCTCAACGCCCTGCGCTACGGCGCGCCGCCGGTCGAGGTGCGCGTCGAGCGGGATCCTTGCCGGCTGGTCGTGGAGGACCGCGGGCCGGGCGTGGAGCCGGAGTTCGTGCCGCGCCTGTTCGAGCGCTTCTCCCGCAGCGACGACAGCCGCCGCTCGGGCCCGCCCGGTGCCGGCCTGGGGCTCTCGATCGCGTCGGCCTACGCGAACGCGCTTGGCGGCGAGCTGGACTACGAGGCGGCAGAGCCACGCGGCGCGCGCTTCACGCTGTCGCTACCGGCAGCTCGAAGCTGAAGCACGAGCCTTCGCCCTCGCGCGACTCGACCCAGATCGTCCCGTTCATCCGCCGCACGAGCTCGCGGCAGATGTAGAGGCCGAGCCCGGTGCCCCCGACGCCGCGGGTCAGGTTCGGGTCGACGCGGTAGAACTTGTCGAAGATCCGCCGCTGCTCGCCCGGCGGGATGCCGAGGCCGGAGTCGGTGACACTGAAGCGGACGGCGTGGTCGCGCCGCGCGATCTGGAGCTCGACCTCGCCGCCGTCGGGCGAGTACTTGACCGCGTTGTCGATGAGGTTCGTCAGCACCTGCCGGACCTTGTCGGGGTCGCCGAGGATCGGCGGCAGGTCCGCCTCGCACGAGAACGAGAGCTCGATGCCGGCCGGCAGGTGCACCTGCGCCGCCTCGACGACCGTGCGCGCCAGCTCGCGCGGGTCGTGCGTACCGACGTCGAGGTGGACGCGGTCGGCGTCGAGCCTGCTCGCCCAGAGGATGTCGTTCACGGTCCGCGCCAGCCGGTCGGACTCGGTCGCGATCACGGAGAGCAGGTTGCTGCTCTGCGTCTCGTCGAGCTGCAGATCCTCGCGCTGGAGCGTCAGCGCGGCGCCGTAGATCGCGGCCAGCGGCGTGCGCAGCTCATGGGAGACGGTCGAGACGAAATCGCTTCGCAGCTCCTCGAGCGCGCGGTCGGCGGTCAGGTCGCGGAACGCGTAGACGGTGCCCTCGTTGAACTCGACCGCCGCGATCGAGAGCCAGAGCTCGCGCCCCGGCAGCTCGAGCGGCAGCGTCTCGGCACTCGAGGCGGACGCCGGCGCGGGCGCGACCGGCACGTTGCCGGCGATCGCGGCCCAGCCGGGGATCGCCTCGACCGCACGCCGCCCGACGACCTCGTCGGCCCCGAGCCGCGTGACCGCCTCGGCGGCGCGATTCCAGAGCCGCACGACCCCGTCGCGGTCGAGCATGAAGACGCCGTCACCGATGTGCTCGAGCACCCGGGCCGCATCGGCGCGGCGCTCGGCCTCGCGGAACAGCAGCGCGTTGTCGACCGCGGTTGCGGCCCGGCGCGCGAGCTCCTCCGTGGTGACGAGGTCGGCCGGCCCGTAGAGGCGCTCGCGCTGTTCCGAGAGCATCGTGATCGTCCCCAGCACGCGGCCGCGGGCGATCAGCGGCGCGCACATCAAGGAGGTCATCCCGATCGCCCGCAGGGCCTCGAGGTACTCGGGATCGCCGCCGCTCGCGCGCTGCAGGTGCTCGTCGATCACCTCGGAGATCAGCTCGGCGCGGCCGGTCGCGATCACGAGCCCGGGCCCGTGAGCTGCGTCCGGTGTGATCGGGAAGCGCTTCAGGAACTCGTACGCGGCAGCCTGCGCCTCCGGGTCGGCGTGCGCGACCGCGACCCGCTCGAGCTGCTCGCCGCGAAGCATGTCGACGATGCACCAGTCGCCGAGGTAGGGCACCGCGAGTTCGCTCAAACGCGCGAGCGCGGCCGAGTAGTCGAGCGTCGAGCCGAGCAGCTCGCTCGCCTCGGCGAGGAACTCGAGCCGCCGGCCCGCTGCGCGTGCGCTCTCGTACAGGCTCGACTGCTCGATGGCCAGGGCGATCCGGTCGGCCAGCAGCTGCAGCGTCCGCTCGTCGTCGTTCGTGAAGACGCGCGGCGTGACCGAGCCGACGTGCATCACGCCGAGCAGCCGGCCCTCGACCAGCAGCGGCACCCCGAGCAGCGACTTCAGCCCGCGCTTCAGCAGCAGGGGGTTTACGACCTCCGCCGTTTCGACGTCGGGGATGAAGACGGGCTTGCGTGTCGCGGCCACGCGTCCCGCGAAGCCCTTCCCGACCGGTACCCGCACGCGCGCCTCGACCTCCTCCTCGAGACCGCGCGCCCAGGAAGCGACGAGCTCGTCGCCCGTCTCGTCAAGCAGGAGGATGACCGCGGTGTCCGTCCGCATCACCGTGCGCACCCCGTCGAGCAGGTCCCGCAGCAGCCGGTTCAGGTCGAGGTGGCTGAGCGCCGCCTCCGAGATCAGCTCGAGGTCGCGCAGCCTGGCGGCGGCCTCTTCGGCCCGTGCCCGCGCCTCCCGCTCCCGCGAGTACAGGATCGCGTTGTCGACCGCGAGCGCGGCTCGCCTCGCCAGCTCCGTCGCGAGCACGATCTCCGCCTCGGTGTAGCGGCGGCCCGACTCCGACCACGCCAGCGTCAGCGCCCCGATCGTGCGTGCCCGCGCGATCAGCGGCACGGCGAGCGCCGACTTCGGATCGAGGCGCCCGATCAGGTCGAGGTGGCGCTCGTCCCGCGTCGTCGCGTGCAGCGCGGCCTGGTCGAACTCCTCGAACACGACCGGCTCGGCCGAACGGATCGTGCGCGCGGCCGGCTGCGGCGAGTCGATCGTGGGCGGGTAGAGCATCCGCATCTCGCGCAGCAGGTCTTCCTTGCGCGGATCGGCCGCCGCTACCGCAACCTGTTTGATCGTGACCCCGTCCTCCTCGAGCACGTCCACGATGCACCAGTCCGCGAGCGCGGGAACGGCGAGCCTGGCGACCTGCACCAGCGTCTGCTCCCAGTCGAGCGACGCCGCCAGGATCTGACCCGCCTCGGCGAGGAAGCGCACGCCTTCGTCAGCCGAGCTCTGCTCAGGGGGAGTTCGTTGCATACGCATCAGCTGCCTCGAAGTGGGCGAACTCTAGCCTGACAATGCCGCCGCGACCGACATGGCGGGCGCGGCTCACAACGGCAGCTACGGAGGAGAAGAAATCGATCGAAGTCGATCGACGATGGGCCGTGTAGGGATCGAACCTACGACCTTGGGATTAAGAGTCCCCTGCTCTACCAGCTGAGCTAACGGCCCGAGGCGGCGCATAGTGTAGCCGCGCTATGAAGGTCTTCTCGGTGGTCGGAAACCGGCCGCAGTTCGTGAAAGCTGCCCCGACTTCGGTCGCCCTCCGCGAGCGCGGGATCGACGAGCTCGTGCTGCACACCGGGCAGCACTACGACCGCGAGCTGTCGCAGGTCTTCTTCGAGGAGCTCGGCCTCGAGGAGCCGCGCTACGCGCTCGACCTGCGCACAGCCAACGTGGCGGAGATGCAGGCGGCGATCGCCGGCCCGCTGCGCCAGGAGGGGCCGGACTGGGTGCTCGTCTACGGCGACACCAACTCGACGCTGGCCGGCGCGCTGGCGGCCTCCGCGGCCGGCGTGCCGCTTGCGCACGTCGAGGCAGGCCTGCGCAGCGGCGACCTCTCGATGCCCGAGGAGCGCAACCGGATCGAGGTCGACCGGCTCTCGACGCTGCTCTTCGCGCCGGACGAGCGCTCGCGCGCGCAACTCGCCGGCGAGGGCGTGCCCGGCCGGACGGAGATCGTCGGCGACGTGATGGCCGACGCGACCCGCCTGTTCGAGCCGATCGCGCGCAAGCGGGTCGAGCCGGTCGTGGACGAGCCCTACGACGTGCTGACGATCCACCGCGAGGCCAACACCGAGCCAGGGCGGCTGCGCGGGCTGATCGAGAGCCTGAACGCCACGGGGCGCACGTTCGTCTTCCCGATCCACCCGCGCACACGCAAGGCGCTGGCCGAGCACGGGATCGAGCCCGCGCCGCAGCTGCACGCGATCGCGCCGGTCGGCTACCTCGAGATGCTCGCGCTCGTCGCCGGTGCAAGAACGGTCGTCACGGACTCGGGCGGCCTGCAGAAGGAGGCGTACTGGCTCGGCGTGCCCTGCGTGACCCTGCGGCCCTCGACCGAGTGGGTGGACACCGTCCTCGCCGGCGCGAACACGCTGGTCGATCCGGACGACCCGAGGCGGCTCTCCGAGGTGCTCGACCAGGCCTCGTTCCCGCCGGACGCGCCCGAGCTATACGGCGACGGCCGAGCAAGCGCTGGCATCGCTGAGGCGCTCTATACGCTTCGGCCCTCATGAGCACGATCGCCATCGTCGGGGCCGGCTACGTCGGCGTCCCGCTCGCTCACGTCTTCGCCGGCGCGGGGCACAGGGTGCTGCTCGTCGACGTCCAGCCCGACCGCGTCGAGCAGCTCAACCGCGCCGAGAGCTACATCGGGGACGTCTCCTCCGAGCAGCTGAAGCAGCACGTCGACGCCGGGCTGCTGACCGCGACCACCGACTACGACGAGCTCAAGGCCGCCGACGCGATCCTCGTCGCGCTGCCGACGCCGCTCTCGGCCCAGCGCGAGCCCGACCTGACGATCCTGCTCGACGCCTCGCGCGCGATCGCGCCGCGCCTCAAGCAGGGCCAGCTGGTCGTGCTCGAGTCGACCACCTATCCCGGCACGACGCGGGAACGGGTCGCGCCGCTCCTCGAGGCAAGCGGACTGAGGGCCGGCGAGGACTTCCACCTCGCCTTCTCGCCGGAGCGCGTCGACCCCGGCCGCGAGGACTGGACGACCAAGACCACGCCGAAGGTCGTCGGCGGCCTGACCGAGGAGTGCACCCGCCGCGCGGTCGAGCTCTACGCGAGCGCCGTGGACGAGGTGGTCGAGGTTTCCTCGCCCGAGGCCGCCGAGCTGACGAAGCTGCTCGAGAACATCTTCCGCTCGGTCAACATCGCTCTCGTCAACGAGCTCGCGCAGCTCTGCGAGCGGATGAACCTCGACATCTGGGAGATCGTCGACGCGGCCGCGACCAAGCCGTTCGGGTTCATGCGGTTCGAGCCGGGGCCCGGCCTCGGCGGCCACTGCCTGCCGGTCGACCCCTTCTACCTCTCGTGGAAGGCGCGCCAGTTCGACTTCTACACCGAGTTCATCGAGCTCGCGGGCAAGGTCAACCAGAACATGCCGTACTTCTGCCGCTCGCTGATCTCGCAGGCGCTCAACCACGGCGCCCAGCGCTCGCTCAGCGGCTCCAAGGTGCTCGTGCTCGGCGTCTCCTACAAGGCGGACGTCTCGGACACGCGCGAGTCGCCTGCGCTGAAGCTGATCGAGCTACTGCGCACGGAGGGCGCCGAGGTCGCCTACCACGACCCGCACGTGCCCGAGCTGCCCGAGTACGGCCTCCGCTCGCAGCCGCTCGAGCCGGGCGACTACGACTGCGTCGCGATCGTGACCGCGCACGGCTCGATCGACTACGCCGACGTCGCCGAGCGCTCGAAGCTGGTGGTCGACCTGCGCAACGCGACCGGCAGGAACGGCCGCGTGGACGGCAAAGTCTGGAAGCTATGACCCGGGTGGCGCTCGCCGGCCTCGGCTACTGGGGGCCGAACCTCGCGCGCAACTTTGACGAGCTGGCCGAGCTGACCTGGCTCTGCGACGCCTCGCCGGACGCGCTCGAGCGCTTCACCGCCCGCTACCCGCGCGCACGCGCGACGACCGACTACGACGAGTTGCTCGCCGACGACGAGCTCGACGCGGTCGTGGTCGCCACGCCGGCGGTGACGCACTACGAGCTGGCCAAGCGAGCGCTCGAGGCCGGACGGCATGTCTTTGTCGAGAAGCCCCTGACGATGAACGAGGCAGAGGCAGAGGACCTGATTGCGATTGCGGAGGCAAAGGACCGCGTGTTAATGCCAGGCCACCTGCTGCTCTACCACCCTGCCGTCCAGAAAGTGAAGGAGCTTGTCGACTCGGGTGAGCTCGGTGACATCCTGTACGTCTACTCCAACCGCCAGAACCTAGGGATCATCCGCAGGGACGAGAACGCGCTTTCGTCGCTCGGCTTTCACGACCTCTCGGTCATCCTGCACCTGCTCGACGAGGAGCCGTCCGAGGTGTGGGCGCACGGCAATGCGTTCCTGACGCCCGGCGTCGAGGACGTCGTCTTCTGCTACTTGCGCTTTCCCTCAGGGAAGATTGCGCACATGCACCTCTCGTGGCTGGACCCCCACAAGATGCGGAAGATCACGGTAGTCGGGAACGAGAAGATGGTCGTCTTCGACGATATGGAGCTCGAGCGCAAGGTGACGATCTACGACAAGGCTCCGTGGCAGCCAGCACAGACGTACGGGGAGTGGCAGACGCGGACCGGAGACATCTTCAGCCCAAAGATCGCCAGTGACGAGCCGCTTCGCCTTGAGTGCGGCCGTTTCCTCGAGCTGTGCGCCGGCGACGGGGACGCTCGCCGTGTGGCACATGACGGACTGACTGTCGTGCGCGTGCTCGAGCAGCTGCAGGCCTCGCTCGTGGCCGCTCCGGCGTGACCGAGATCGCCGAGACCGCGATCGTCTTCCCGGGAACGGTGATCGGCGAGGGCTGCAAGATCCTCGACTACGCGGTCGTGGGCAAGCAACCGACGCTCTCCCCCCGCTCCACCGCCAAGCGCGAGGAGCTGCCGCCGCTCGAGCTCGGTGCGGGCACGATCGTCTCGACCGGCGCCGTCGTCTTCGCAGGCACGACGGTCGGCGAGCGAGTGATCGTCGGCGACCAGGCCTGCGTGCGCGAACGCTGCACGATCGGCGACGACGTCGTGATCGGCCGCGGCTCGCTCGTCGAGAACGACACCTCCGTCGGCGCGCTGACGAAGATCCAGGCGCACGCGTACATCACCGCCTACTCCCTGCTCGAGGACAACGTCTTCATCGCGCCCTGCGTGATCACCACGAACGACAACTACATGGGACGGACCGAGCAGCGGCACGAGCTGGTCAAGGGCCCGACGATCCGCCGCGGCGCGCGCGTCGGCGGCGGCGCGGTGCTGCTGCCCGGGATCGAGATCGGCGAGGAGGCATTCATCGGCGCCGGCGCAGTCGTGATCCGCGACGTGCCGGCCCGGGCGTTGATGGTCGGCAACCCCGCGCGGCAGCTGCGCGAAGTGCCGGAAGAAGAGCTCCTAGAACGCTAGGCGGATGCGGTAGGGCGCGCTGGGCAGGCCCGGCCGTGCGAGCCGCACCTGCAGCGTGTACCAGGCCGTGCGGTGGGCCCTGAAGTGGATCCGCTCGGGTGTGCCGGCCGGATGGATCGAGCGCTTCGCGCGCAGGTCGGAGCGGGCATCGGCGAGCGCGTGCAGGCCTGGCTTCCAGAGCACGATCGACGGGTCGACCTTCGGGCCCGCGGTGACGAGCACCGACAGCCTCTGGCCGCGCACGAGATGGATCCGGTAGACGTCGTTCGGATCGTCCCACCAGTCGAGCGTCGCGGTCGCCGACATGCTCTGGTAGACAATCGCGGCCTCGTCGCCGGCGTCGTCGTTCGGCTCGAACCGGTCGGCTTCAGGTGCCGGCCCCTGCAGCGCGTCGAGCGCGGCGCCGACGTCGAGCCGGCCGAAGCCGCTGAGCGAGTCCGGCCCCGGGCTGCAGTCGGCGCAGCCGTTGGCGGGCGTCGCGTCAACCGCTCTCAGCTTCAGGATCGCGCTCACCTGGTCGGGGCGCAGCGCGGGCTCCTCGCCGAACAACAGCGCCGCAGCGGCCGCGACCTGCGGCGAGGCGAACGAGGTGCCGTCGGCGTGTCGGTAGTCCTTGCCGCCACAGCTCGAGTAGCCCTGCTCGAGGCAGGTGGAGAGCGGCGCCGTGAGCGGCCGCGGGAAGAGCGAGAAGATGTCCACCCCGGGCGCGATCAGGTCGACGTAGCGGTCGTCCCGGTTCGAGAAGCTCGGCACGCCGCCCGAGCGTCCGTAGGCCCCGACCCCGAGCACGTGCGGGAAGGCAGCCGGGTAGCTCGCCCAGGGCCAGGGCTGCTGGGGCGCGTCGTTGCCGTTGCCGGCGGCCGCGACGACGAGCGCGCCGCGCCGGACGGCATATCTGATCGCGCGCTGCTCCGCCGGCGAGAAGCCGTCGACGCTGGGGTCGCTCGGGTCACGAGTGCTGCCGACGCTGAGGTTGATCACCCGAGCGCCCTGGCGAGCGGCCCAGCGGATCGCCCGGGCCTCGGCCTTCGGCGGAATCCTGCCGTCGGCGCGCACGACCTTTGCCACCACCAGGCGCGCCGGCGGCGCGAGCCCTGCGATCCCGACGGTGTTGTCCGCGATCGCGGCAATCTCGCCCGCGACGAACGTGCCGTGGCCGACGGTGTCGGCGACCGTGCCGCCGACGAAGCTGCGGTGGGCGACGACGCGGTTCTTCAGCTCAGGGTGGCCCAGGTCGACGCCGGAGTCGATCACCGCGACGCGGACGGTGAACAGCTGCTTCGCGGCGTCGAAGATGTCGAGTGCGTGGTCGCGGCCGACGTACCACTGGCGGCCGAGGTACTGGTCGTTCGGCGGCGCGGTGAGGGCGGCGGCCGCCGTCCCGGCAACGGTCAGCGACAGGGCGGCGACAGCCAGCAGGCGCCTCATGCCGACACCACCGTCAGCACCGGCGAGAGCCCGGCCGCGAAGCCCTTGCCCGCGACCACCCGGGCGCGGTAGCTGCCCGGCGTGAGGTCGACGGAGGCTCCGAACGCGCCGTCCGCGCTGACGTTCGTCGTCGAGACGGTCGTCCACGTACCGTTGCTCCCCTGCCGTTGCAGCCGGACGGACGCGCCGGGCAGCAGCGGCTTGACGAGCCCGGTGACCGCCGTCCGGTCGCTCGAGGCGGTCAGCCGCACCGAGGGCGCCACCGACAGGCGCACCACGCCGCTGCGCGCGATCCCCGAGGAGATGCGGTAGTCGGTCGTCACCTTCGGCGCGAGTGTCGCAGCCACCTGGCCGCCGCGCGACTTCAGGATGGCAAGCGTCTTCCACTGGCCGCCGTAAGGCCGCGACTCGAGCGTCACGCGCGGGATCCCGCGGGCGAGCCCGACGAGGCGCGTCTGCGTGCCGTACTCCAGCACGCGGGTCGGCTTGGTGAGGCTCAGCGTCCCGATCGTGAACCAGGTCGAGCGCAGCCCGAGCGCCGTGCGCACGCTCGAGCCGCTGACGGTGCGGTTGCCCTTCGAGCCGATCAGCGTCATGGAACGGACGCGGCCGTCGGCGGCGACATCGGTGCGCACGTCGAGCAGCGACCCACGCGAGCCCAGCCGCTTGCCGAGCCGCAAGGCGCTCAGCTTGAGCGGGCCCCAGTCGTGGTAGGGCGAGAGCGTGTCGTACGGGTCGGGCACGGAGACGAGGTACGGCGTCGGCTTCGAGCCCTTCCACACGTCCTGGACGTTCGCCGTCCGGCCGCCGGAGCTCGAGAAGAAGAACGTCTGGGCGAGCTCGCCCTGGTAGAACACGACCTCACCCGCGGTGCCGCTGACGGCCTCGCGAGCCGAGTCCGACTCGGCCGCGATCCCGCCGTAGACCTGGCTGCGCGTGTCCGGGTAGACATCGAAGTCGCCGCCGCCCTGCAGGTGGGTGAGCGCATAGGTGCGGGCCACGATCGCCTGCGACTCGAGCGCCTCCGCGGGCCACGTGTCGGGCATCTCGCTCGGCACCACGCCCCAGAGGTAGGGCTCGAGCCCGACGGTGTTCACGACGCGCACCGCCTTGCCGCCGGTCACGCGGAACGTGCCGCGGTAGCTGCGGTTGCCGAGCGCGAGCGGCGCCGTGCCGGGCGAGAAGACGAGCGGCGCCGGCACCGCCTTCGTCGAGGCGGCGAGCTTCAGCTTCAGCCCCGGCCCGAGCTGCTGCCTGCCGGCCGAGAGCTTGTGCGTCTTGCCCGCCGCGTCGCGCACAGTGAACGGCGCGCGTGAGGAGACGACGACCTTCTTCGACCCGGGCACCAGCAGCACGCGCACGCGCTTCACCGGCGCCTGGCCGAGCTCGGTCCCCGGGTAGTAGTGGAGCACGATGTCCTCGGCGGCCCAGCCGTGCAGCGCGTAGCCGTAGGCGCCGTACTGCGCCAGCCCGACGCCGTGGCCCCAGCCGTGGCCGGAGACGAAGAAGGTCGCGCCGGACGGCGGCGCCGCGTGCGTCGCCGAGGGTCCCGAGAGACCGAGGGCGGCGAGAAGGGCTGCTGCGAGTGTGCTGACCATCGCCTGGTAGGGCGGCCGAGGGCGCCGAAGATCCAAGCCGGACGCCACGGCCGGACGCTCTGAGAGTAGCGCACGGTGCAGCGATTTTCGGCTCAGTTGGCCGAAATCTTCACAGTTCGCTGACTAGACTCACGGCGCGATGCGGATTCTCGTCACCGGCGCCGCCGGGTTCATCGGCTCGAACTTCGTCCGCTACTGGCTCGAGCGCCACCCGGACGACCACGTCGTCGCCTACGACCTGCTCACGTACGCCGGCAACCGCGAGAGCCTGCCGGACGATATCCCGTTCGTGCAGGGCGACATCGCCGACGACGGGCTCGCCGAGCAGACGCTCCGCGACGAGGGGATCGAAGTGGTCGTCAACTTCGCCGCCGAGTCGCACAACTCGCTCGCCGTCGTCGACCCCGGGCGCTTCTTCCGCACCAACGTGATCGGCACGCAGACGATGCTCGAGGCCGCGCGCCGCACCGGCGTGGGCCGCTTCCACCACGTCTCGACCTGCGAGGTCTACGGCGACCTGCCGCTCGACTCGGACGAGGTCTTCACCGAGGAGACGCCGTACCGCCCGCGCACGCCGTACAACGCCTCGAAGGCCGGCGCCGACCACGCCGTGCGCGCGTACTTCGAGACCTACGAGCTGCCGGTGACGATCACCAACTGCTCGAACAACTACGGGCCGTACCAGTTTCCCGAGAAGGTGATCCCGCTCTTCGCCACCAACGCGCTCGACGACAACCCGCTGCCGCTCTACGCCTCGACGGCGAACAAGCGCGAGTGGCTGCACGTGCTCGACCACTGCAGCGCGATCGAGCTCGTGCTCGAGCGCGGCCGGCCCGGCGAGACCTACAACGTCGGCTCCGGCGTCGAGAAGTCGATCGAGGAGATCGCCGACGCGGTGCTCGAGCACACGGGCAAGCCGGAGTCGCTGAAGACGATCGTCCCCGACCGGCCCGGCCACGACCGGCGCTACCTGCTCGACTCGACCAAGCTCCGGGAGGAGCTCGGCTGGCGCGACGAGATCGCCTGGGAGGACGGGATCGCCCAGACGATCGCCTGGTACGCGGACAACCGCGAGTGGTGGGAACCGCTCAGGGACCGCGCGCCGGTGGACGAAGCGGCCTGGCGTTAAGAGCACGGGGGAGCAGCACGGGGGAACCCCTGGTTCCCCCGTGAGCCCCCTCCTTTCGAGACGCCCACGAGCTCGCCGCGCTTAACGTGCCGGCCGCGGTTCCTGTGGGCGAAAGGCTCTTGTCGTCGTGTGCCTCCCGCCGGGCAAAGCCCGGCTCCGGCCGCCACTCAAAGTGAGAATCAGCAGCGGCGGCCGGGCATGTCCTCGTCTACTTCTCGATGACCAGCGTGACGAAGGCCAGGCGACGTGTTCCGACGTGGCCAATGACTCGCCAGCAACCCTGCGACGGAAAGTTGACTGCGCTCGCCTGGAAGTGCCCGCCGTAGCCGAGCGGAATCCGCGCGTGGAAGGGGTGGCGCCGGCCGATCTAGCCGGCGTCCGCTGATCCGCCGCCAGCCTGCTTCTCGACGGTACCAACCGAACTTGATGTCGATCGACCCATCGGCGCCGACATCTGAGGGCCGCGCGAGGGTGACGTTGAACCGATACACGGCTGCCCAGATCCAGCCGTTTCCAACATATGGCCCTCGCGCAGGGTCATAGGGGGTCCGAGAAGCGTTCGGAAGTGTGACCGGGCAGGAGCGGGACCCTGTCGGCGACGCGGTAGTCGAACTCGCCGGAACTGCGAAGGTAAGAAGTGTCACCACGACGGCGATCACCGGCACGAGTCCGGAGACCGAGGGAAGCTTCCGCACGATTGGCATTACACGACCGACCTCGCGCGGGTTCCAGGAACGTGATCTGCGCCAGCGTCTCGTCGTCTGAGCTACCGACGCCGAGCCAAGCACTCGCGCAGGCCCTCGCGCCAGTGGGGTAGCCGCGGGGCGCCCTCGCGCTCGCTGCGCAGGACCGAGTACGCCGGGCGCGGGGCCGGGCGGCCGAGCTCCTCGGTCGTGATCTCGCGCACGCGGCAGTCGAGGCCGGCCTCTTCGAAGATCGCGCGGGCGAACTCGGCCCACGTGCACTCGCCTTCGGCGGCGACGTGCCAGATGCCCTGCGGCTGCTCGAGCAGCTCTCGCGTCGCCTCGGCCAGGTGGCCGACGTACGTGGGCGAGCCGAGCTGGTCGGCGACGACGCTCACCTCGTCGCGCTCGGCGCCGAGCCGCAGCATCGTGCGCACGAAGTTCGTGCCGGTCCAGCCGAAGAGCCACGAGCTGCGCACCACCCAGCCCTCGCGCACCTCGCGCTCGCCGTCGAGCTTCGTCCGGCCATAGACGGACAGCGGCCGGGGCTCGTCGGACTCGACGTACGGCTCGCGCTTCGAGCCGTCGAAGACGTAGTCGGTCGAGTAGTAGACGACCGACGCGCCGAGCGCGGCCACGTTGCGGGTGCCGTCGACGTTCACCCGCCGGGGCCCCTCGGGGTCGGACTCGGCGCCGTCGACGTCGGTCCAGGCCGCCGCGTGCAGCACGTGCGACGCGTCAGCCGAGAACGGCTGCGTCACGTCGAGCTCCGCGCGCGTGCGCGCGTCTGCCGCCGGAAAGGCCTCGCGCAGCGCGGCGCCGAGCTGGCCGCCGGCGCCGGTGATCAGGTAACCGCGTCCCGCTCCGACAGGATCGGCGATTTCGTGCTCCAGAGCTGGACGACGCGCGGGTCGTTCCACCGCACGCCGTGCTCGTCGGGGTCGGCCGCGTCGTACTCCTCGGTGACGTGGTAGAGGAAGAGGCAGTCGGTCAGCGCCTCGTAGCCGTGCGCGTGATGCCCGGGGATGAAGACCGCGGCCGGGTTCTCGTCACCGATGTCGGCGGTGAACGTCTCGCCGCTCTCGCGGTCGAGCACGACCACGCGCACCATTCCGGAGACACACGCGAACAGGTCGCTCTGGCCGCGCTCGTGGTAGTGCAGGCCGCGGATCACGCCCTGGCGCGAGAAGGAGAGGTTCGACTGCCGCACCGGCTGCGGCAGCGTCGAGGCGCGCATCAGCTCGACGAACCACCCACGCTCGTCCTCGAAGCGCCTGAGCGGGAAGACCTCGACGCCCTCGATCACTTGTTCACGCCGGTCTGCTCGATCAGGCGGCCGACCTCCGCGAGGTCCTGCCAGTGCTTGCCGCCGTCGTGCCACCAGCCCTCGACGCGCTGGACCTGCAGCTCACCGCGCCGGGCGAACTCGCGGTTGACGTCGGTGATCTCGAGCTCACCGCGGCTCGAGGGCTCGAGCGTCTCGACGATCTCGAACACCTCGGGCGGGTAGCAGTAGAGGCCGACCACCGCGTCGCTCGACGGCGGGCTCTCGTAGCGCATGTCCACGACGCCGGCCTTCTCGACGATGTCGCTGACCGAGCCGTCGCCGTTGTAGGCGACCACGCCGAAGTTCTCCGGGTCGGGCACGTCCTTGACGAAGACGACCGCGCCGCCGTCCCAGGCCTCGACCGCCTCGTGCTGCGCGTGCTCGAAGATGTTGTCGCCGAGGCAGACCACCAGGCGATCGCCCGCGGCGAAGTCGCGCGCCATGCCCACCACCTGTGCGATCCCGCCCGGCTCGGTCTGCACCTTGTAGGACAGGTCGAGGTCGAACAGGAGCTCGCCGCCGCCGCGCTGCTCGACCTTGCCGTCGCCGAGCAGGTCGATGAACTGGCCGGCGTGCTGCTGCCCGGTGACGAGCAGCACCTCGCGCACCCCGAGCCGCTGCAGCAGCTGGAGCGGGTAGTAGACCATCGGCCAGCTGCCCACCGGCAGCAGGTGCTTGTTGGTCACGCGCGTGAGCTCGGCCAGCCGCGTCGCGGAGCCGCCTGCGCAGATCAGTCCCTTCATGGCGAGGATCGTATTGGGCCGGCACTAAGCTAGTGTTTGCTAACTTTTGCCGCAGCCCGAAAGTGGGCAGCACTACCCTTTGACCGCAGACCATGAAGAAGAACACCGACATCGACCGGCTGCACGACGAGATCAAGGAGCTCGTGGACGAGCTCTGGCACCTGCCGCGCTTTGCGGGCGGGCGCCGAGGCTTCCGGCCGCAGGCCGACTGCATCCGCAGCGAGGACCCGGCGGAGCTGCGCGTGATCGTCGAGCTGCCGGGCGTCGATCCGGGCTCGATCAAGGCGATCGCCGCCGACCGCGTGCTCGTGGTCGCCGGCGAGCGCCGCCGCCCGCAGGTGAGCGGCCGCTACCGGCAGCTGGAGATCGAGTACGGCCCCTTCCAGCGCCGAATCCCGCTCGACGAGCCCGTCGACGCGAGCGCCGCGAGCGCCCGCTACGAGCAGGGCATGCTGATCGTCACGCTCCCGATCGCGGCCCAGGCGCCGCAGGCCGAGCGCGTCGCGATCGTGATCCGAGGCCGCACATGACTGAATTGAACTTCGAAGAGCCGTTCGAGACCGCCGATGTCGAGATCCCCTCGACGCTGCCGGTGCTGCCGCTGAAGGAGACGGTCGTCTTCCCGCAGTCGGTCTCGCCGCTCGCGATCGGCCAGGAGCGCTCCGTCCAGCTCGTCGACGACGTGCTCGAGGGCGAGCGCATGCTGGCGCTCGTCACCGTCAAGAGCCCCGAGGTCGAGCAGCCCGGCTGGGACGACCTCTACGAGACCGGCACCGCCGCGGTCGTGCACAAGATGATCCGCGTCCCCGACGGGACCCTGAGGATCCTCGTCCAGGGCGTCGGCCGCATCCGGCTCGAGCGCCACGTCCAGGACGACCCGTACCTGGTCGGCGAGTTCACGGTCGTGCCCGACGAGGTCGAGGAGACGCCGGAGCTCGAGGCGCTCACGCGCAGCGTCCAGAACGAGTTCGGCCGCCTGATCTCGCTCGTCCCCTACCTTCCCTCCGAGCTCGAGCTCGCGGCGGCGAACGTGGACGACCCGAGCGCGCTCTCGCACCTCGTCGCCTCGACGCTGCGGCTGAAGACCGACGAGAAGCAGGGGCTGCTCGAGCAGAGCGACGTCTCGGAGCGGCTGCGCGACGTGCTCCGCATCCTCAAGCGCGAGCTCGAGGTGGTCGAGCTCGGCACGAAGATCCAGTCGCAGGTCCAGTCGGAGCTCGAGAAGGGCCAGCGCGAGTACTTCCTGCGCCAGCAGCTGAAGGCGATCCAGGAGGAGCTCGGCGAGGGCGACGAGCAGCAGGCCGAGCTGGCCGAGCTGCGCGAGCAGGTCGAGCAGAAGAACCTGCCCGAGGAGACCAAGAAGGCGGTCGAGCGTGAGCTCTCGCGGCTCGAGAAGCTGCCGCCGGCCTCGGCCGAGTACGGCGTGATCCGCACCTACCTCGACTGGATCCTGGCGCTGCCCTGGACCGAGACCACCGAGGACAACCTCGACCTCGAGCGGGCGCGCGAGATCCTCGACGAGGACCACTACGACCTCGAGAAGGTAAAGGAGCGGATCCTCGAGTACCTCGCCGTCTCGAAGCTGAAGAACGACCTCTCCGGCCCGATCCTCTGCTTCGTCGGCCCGCCCGGCGTGGGCAAGACCTCGCTCGGGCAGTCGATCGCCCGCACGGTCGCGCGCAAGTTCGTCCGGCTCTCGGTCGGCGGCGTGCGCGACGAGGCCGAGATCCGCGGCCACCGCCGCACCTACATCGGCGCCATGCCGGGCACGATCATCCGCTCGCTGCGGGACGCCGAGTCGAAGAACCCGGTCGTGCTGATCGACGAGATCGACAAGATGGGCGCCGACTTCCGCGGCGACCCGGCGAGCGCGATGCTCGAGGTGCTCGATCCCGAGCAGAACTCGCACTTCCGCGACCACTACCTCGACCTGCCCTTCGACCTCTCGAAGGTGCTCTTCATCTGCACCGCCAACCAGCTCGAGACGATCCCGGGCCCGCTGCTCGACCGCATGGACGTGATCCAGCTGTCCGGCTACACCGAGGACGAGAAGCTGGGAATCGCCCAGAAGTACCTCGTGCCGAAGCAGCTCGAGGCCCACGGGCTCAGCGACGAGCAGATCACGATCGGCGAAGAGACGCTGCGCGTCGTGATCCGCGAGTACACACGGGAGGCCGGGGTGCGCAACCTCGAGCGGCGGATCGCCGATCTGCTGCGCAAGGCCGCGCGCGAGGTCGCCGAAGGCAAGACCGAGAAGATCGAGGTCGACACCGACCAGGCGCGCGCCTGGCTCGGCCCGCGCCGCTTCCCGGCCGACCCGCGCAAGCGCACCGCCGACCCCGGCGTCGCGACGGGGCTCGCCTACACGCCCGTCGGCGGCGACGTGCTCTTCATCGAGGCGACCGCCTACCCCGGCAAGGGCAAGCTGACGATCACCGGCCAGCTCGGCGACGTGATGAAGGAGTCCGCGCAGGCGGCGCTCTCGTGGGTGCGCTCGCACACCGAGGAGCTCGGCCTGCCGGAGAACTGGTTCGCCGAGCACGACGTGCACATCCACGTTCCGGCCGGCGCGGTGCCGAAGGACGGCCCCTCCGCCGGCGTCACGATCGCGACCGCGATCGCCTCGCTCGTGCGCAACGAGCCGGTCGCCGAGGACGTCGGCATGACGGGCGAGATCACGCTCACCGGCCAGGTGCTCCCGATCGGCGGCATACGCGAGAAGGTGCTCGCCGCACAGCGCTACGGCCTCCAGCGGATCGTGCTGCCGCGCGACAACGAGCCCGATCTCGAGGAGCTGCCGGACGAGGCGCGCAACGAGCTCGAGTACATCCTCGCCGACACGATCGAGGACGTCTTCGCGGTCGCGTTCAGCTCGCCGGGCCGCTCGCACGCCCAGGCCACGCCCGCCTCGGAGCGGCAGGCCGCCGCACCCGTTTAGCGCAGCGCGCGGCTAGGGTAGTAGAGAATCCCGCGAGCAAGCGAATGAAAGGACGGCCCCTGATGGCCAAGGCGAGAGACCGGATCGAGGACGCGAAGCCCTACGTCAAGCGGGCGATCCAGGACGAAGAGCTGCGGGACAACCTGCGCAGCGCCTTCGCCACCGCGCGTGACGTCTACGACGAGCTGATCGCCAACCGCGGCGTGACGGGTGTCGCGACGAGGGTTGCGAGCGACAAGGAGATCCAGGACCAGCTGCGCTCTGCGATCCAGGACCTGCGCGACGCCGCCGACCGGGTGCAGGGACACGAGGAGCACAAGGGGCGCAACAGCACGCTGCTCCTCGCCGGGATCGCGCTCGGCATCCTCTTCAACCCGCTGACCGGACCCGAGACGCGGCGCTGGCTGAAGGACAAGATCTTCGGCGAGGACGAGGAGTTCGGCTACGGCTCCTCGGGCAACGGCAGCTAGGGCCTAGGCGCCCGAGGGCGCAGCCCGAGCGACCGGGCCACCTGGCCCTCGGTGCCGCGGGCGCGCGCCGACATGGCGCGCTGCAGCGAGCCGGGCTCGAGCCCGCTCGCCGCGGAGATGTCCGAGACCTGCAGCACGATCGCGGCCGGCTTCGGCGCCGGGTCGGCGATCCCGGTCTTGGCGAGCCAGCTCGCCACGTTCGAGAAGCGCACGTCCTGGAGGTGCTTCCAGGCGTCCAAATACGGCGTCGGGTTGACCGCGCCGTCGTAGCCCATGAACAGCAGCGCGGACGGGTGCACCTCGAAGTGAAGGTGCGTCGGCGTCCCCTGGGCGTCGCCGGTGTTGCCGACGAAGCCGAGCATCTCGCCCGCCTTGACGTGCATCCCGTTGCGGGCGATCGGGGTGAACGCCGAGAGGTGCGCGTAGTAGAACTCGTTCCCCTGCGAGTCGCGCAGCCAGAGCCGGTTGCCGCCGACGTCGTTCCAGCCGACCGAGAAGACGAGCCCGTCGGCGCAGGCCAGGATCGGCGCGCCGAGCGGCGCGAAGATGTCGTCCCCGTGATGCCAGTTCCCGGCGACGTCGCCGCGGAAGGCGCCGAAGCTGTTGCCGTACGACACCGGGCCGTAGACGGGGAACACGTAGCCGCCCGCGGTCAGCCGCGGCTGCAGGCCGGTAGGCATCGCCAGCAGCGGGTGCGAGGAGCGGCCGTTCTTCGTCGGCTCCGGTGCGACCGGGATCTGCTTCCGCTTCGCGTGCTCGGGCTGCTTCGCGACCGGACCGGGAGCGATCGGCTTCGGCGGCGGCCCGACGCTGGCCTGCACGTTCGCCTCCGCGTAGCCGATTCGGATCTCGGAGCCGGCCGGAAGCGCGCCGTGTGGCGCGGTCAGGTGGACGGCGAGCGCGGTCACGAAGCCGTGGAAGCCCTGCGTGCCGCCGACGCCGGAGCTGACGTCCGTGCCCTGCTCGAGCGTCACGAGGTAGCCCCAGTCGCCGAGCTCCACGCGGCCGTTCGGCGCGGCGGCGGTCGCCGAGCCGAGCACCGTCAGCGACGAGATCGCCGCGCCGGCGAAGTCGCCCTTTGCAGCGCGGCCCCTGGTCGAGCCGTGCGAGGCGCCCTTGACCGTCTCGGCCGTGATCTCGCCGCCGAAGATGCTGAGCGTCTGCACCTGGCTCGTCGCCGCGGCGATGCCGGAGGTGCCGGAGTCGCTGGAGGCCGAGGCGCTGATCGGGCCGGTGCTGACGACCGAGCCGTCGGCCGGGTAGGTGAAGGCCGCGCCGAAGGCGGCGCGGTAGGGCGGCGACGAGATCGCCCCGGCCTCCGCGCCCGCTTGCCCGGGCACGACCACGCGGATCGCCACCGCCTGTGCCGAGGCGCCCGCGGTCGAGCCGGCGCCGCCGGCGCCTCCCGCCCCTGCGAGGAGGACGAGGAGACCAGCCAGCGCCACGAAGATCGTGAGCCGCTTCCGCACCGTCCTCGCATTATGAGCAGAGACGGCGGCGTGTGACGCGTGACTTCAGCTGTCGGCGGCCAAGCGGCGCTTCGCGAACTCCGAGAAGCGCTGCCGCTCCTCGTCGCTTGGCCCCAGGTGCTCACGCGCATAGGCGGGATCGGCGGCGACCTCCTCGGCCACGGCGAGCACCTCCCGCACGACCTTCTCGTTGTGCTCGGGACTGTGCGCCAGCTGCTCGGCCCAGCTCACGCTTTCGTCCGGCTTGACATCGTGCTCGACGAGCAGTCGGCCGAGCAGGATTCCGACGCGGATGTAGGCGAAGGTGCGGAAGGCGAGCAGGCGGCGCGGCGAGTCGACCAGCCCCGCGATCTCCGGCCGTTGCTCTTGGATCTCGGCGACGATCGTGCCGATCGGCTCGTCGACGAGCGGAATCCAGAATTCTTCGACGCTGGCCACGTCAGGAAGCATAGGACGGTTTTCGCCGCGCGCGCCAGGCCAGTTGGGCGGCGACGGCCAGCATCAGCACGGCGAACAGCCGCCGCAGCGCGTGCTCGGGCAGCGATTCCGCGATCTGCACGCCCGCTTCGACGCCGGCGATCGCCCCGAGGCCGACCAACAGCGACGCGCGCCAGCGCACGTTTCCGTACTCGCGCTGGCGCCAGACGCCCGCGGCGGCCGTCGGCAGGATCGCGAGCAGCGAGGTCGCCTCCGCGTGAAGCTGCGTCAGGCCGAGCACGAGCGTCAGCGTCGGCACGAACAGGATCCCGCCGCCGACGCCGAAAAGCCCCGCGAGCACGCCCGCGGCCAACCCGAGCAGCGCCGCCAGCACCAGCGTCCACATCAGACGAGCAGCCAGATCGCGAGGCCGGCGAGGACGGCGGCGAACCCGAGCGAGAGCGTGCGCGCGTCGAGCCGCTGTTGCAGGCCGGTGCCGAGCACCGCTCCGACCGCGGCCGGGAGGCCGACGATCGCCGCGGCGCCGGGCTTCAGCTCGCCGTGGAGCCCGTAGCTGACGGTGCCGACGAACGCGATCAGGCCGACCGCGGCGAGCGACGTCCCCATCGCCGGCCGCTCGCTGAGCTGGGCGACCAGGATCAGCAGCGGCACGAGCACGATTCCGCCGCCGACGCCGAAGACGGCGCTGAAGAGGCCCGCGACCAGGCCGATGAGGAGATAGCGCATGGCCGTATTCTGCGCGGTGTGGAGGATCGGCTGATGCGGCTGCGCTCCGAGCCCGGCCGGGCGGCCGTGCTGCTCGACGTGGACGGGACGATCGCGCCGGTCGTGGCGCGGCCCGAGCTGGCGGTCGTGCCGGACGAGACGCGCGCCGAGGTGCGGCGGCTCGCCGGGCGCTACGCGCTCGTCGCGTGCATCAGCGGGCGGACCGGCGAGGAGGCGGCGCGGCTCGTCGGGGTCGAGGGAGTCGTCTACGTCGGCGTCCACGGGCTCGAGCTGGCTCCCGAGGCGGAAGGCTGGCGCGAGGCGCTGCGGCCGTTCGGCGAGGAGGACTGGCCGTGGCTCGAGGACAAGGGCTTGACCGTTGCCTTCCACTGGCGCGAGGCGCCCGACGACGAGGAGGCCCGGCGGTCACTCGAGACCGTCGCCGAGCGGGCGCGCGGGGCAGGGCTCGAGGCGCGCTGGGGCCGGAAGGTGCTGGAGCTGCGGCCGCCGGTCGAGGCCGACAAAGGCACGGCGGTAAGGGCGCTGCTTGCCGAGCGCGGGCTGGAGCGCGCGCTCTACGCCGGCGACGACACCACCGACCTCGATGCCTTCCGCGGCCTGGACGGCCTCGAGCTCGCCGTGCGGGTCGCGGTCGCCTCCGCTGAGGGGCCGGCGGAGCTGCGCGAGGCGGCCGACCTCGTGGTCGACTCACCCGTCGAGCTGCTCGAGCTGTTGGTCAAGCTCTAGCTGAGCGCCAGCAACGCCACCCCGGCGACCACCACGCAGGCGCCGACCAGCCGGGCCGGGCCGACGCGCTCGTGCAAGACGACTGCCGCCGCGGCGGTTGCGATCACGACGCTCGTCTCGCGTACAGCCGCCACGGCGGGCGCGCTCGCCAGCCGCAGCGCGAGCAGCACGAGCAGGTAGGCGGAGGCCGAGGCCGCGCCGATCACGATCGTCGCCGGCGAGGCCGCTGCCCGCACGCGCGTGCGTCCAACCGAGAGCGAGTAGACCAGCGCAGGCCCGAGCATCACGAGCAGCAGGTACGGCCCGGCCGCCGCGTGGCGGATCCCGTAGCGGTCGACCACGGTGTAGCCGGCGATCGCCGCTGCGATCACGATCCCGACGACGAAGCCGCCGAGATCGCCCTTCACGCCGCGCACGAGCAGGACGCCGAGCGCCACCGCGAGGACGCCGAGCACGCCGATCGCGGACGGCCGCGCGCCTCCGGCCGCGACGACGAGCAGCAGCGCCAGCACCGGTGCCAGCCCACGCGCGACCGGGTAGACCAGGCTCAGCTCGTACCGCCGGTACGCGGCCGCGAGCAAGGCGATGTACGCGAGCTCGAGCGCGGCCGAGCCGAGGATGAACGGGATCGCGTCGCCCTCGACCCGCCAGGTCAGCGCGGCCGGCAGCGCCAGCACGACGACCAGCGCCAGCAGCGCGACCGCCGAGGCGCCTTCGGTGTCCCGCTCGCGTGCGAGCAGCAGGTTCCAGAGGGCGTGCAGCGCGGCTGCGCCGAGCGCCAGCGCCAGCGCGTCGAGCGGCATCCGCGCGACCGTACCATCGTGCCATGCACCTGACCGAGGCCGTCCTGGCACCGCTGCGCGAGCGCTACGGCGAGCCGCGGCCGCTGCGCTGGGAAGGCGAGGTCAGCCCCGAGGAGTTCACGCTCGCCGGCTACTCCCCACAGCGGCGGCACGACGTCACCGTCTTCGTCTTCGACCCGCGCGGGCGGCTCGCGCTGATCCAGAAGCCGTCCTACCCGGAAGGCGTCTGGCGCCCACCGGGCGGCGGCGTGCGGCCGGGTGAGCGCTTCGAGACCGGCGTCGAGCGAGAGGCGAAGGAGGAGCTCGGGATCCAGATCGAGCTCGAGCGGTTCCTGGTCAGCACGGAGGCGAGCTTCCGCTGCGCCGGCGGCATGATCGACTGGCGCACGCACGTCTTCTCCGCCCGCAGCGCCGAAGAGAAGCTGCGGCCGATCGACACGCACGAGATCAGCGCCGCGCGCTGGGGCAGCGCCGAGGAGCTCGCGGGCCCGATCCGGGCGCGCCTGCTCGAGACCGCCCGCGCCCTCTGGCGCTACCGGGTCGCGCTCCACGACGCGGCGCTCGCCTCGCTCGACGAGTAGCCGTCGTCGAAGGCCTCGAGCGCCGCGGCCACGCGACGGCGGTCGGAGTCGCTCGTGGCCGCCTCGAGAGCCGTCTCCGCTGCGACGGTCGCGCCCTCCTCCAGCGGCGGGATCCGGTCGTGCGCCCCGGCCTCGGCAGCCGCCCGCGCGACTGCCGCCGCCGCCTCGATCAGCTCGACCGCCGCGCGGGCGTCGCGGGTGTAGCGGGCGATCTGGACGAAGGCCACGTCGACGTAGTCGGAGAACGGGCGCACCTCGACGACGAGCACGACGTCGTCGTCTAGCCGGCGCACGGCCGCGGGCAGCGAGCGCCCGGCGAGCCGCGCCATGATCGCGCGCAGGTAGCCGATGCACGTCACGGCCGTCGTCGGGTCGTTGACCGAGGGCGAGAGCGCGCGCATCGCGATGTCCGCGAGCTGCCGCAGGCCGTAGCACGCATCCTGCTCCAGGTCGCGCTCGTTCGCCGTCAGCACGGCGCGCCGGACCGCGGCGACCCCCTCGTCGTCAAGCCGCGGTCGCCAGACCTCGGCGACCGGATCGCGCTCTGTCACGAAGTCGCCCGGAGCAACCGCGACGTGCACCCGCAGCGGCCGTTCGGCCAGGTCGTCGCAGAGCGTGTCCAGCGTCACCGCCCGCACGTACCCGGGCCGCTCGGGCAGCACCGCGACCGGCTCGCCCTCCGCCCGCCAAACGCGCAGCACCTCGGCCGGGTCCTCCGCCTTGGGCCCGCCGAAACTCTCGGGATAGAGCTCGCCGATCGCGTCCAGCGTCGAGTGCGCGATCCGGGCCGTGATCGTCGAGACCTGGATCGTGCTCGACATGTGGTGGATGAACGCGAGCAGGAAGCCCATCGCGACCACGCCGAGCGCGATCGCGATCGTGATGCCGAGAGACGGGATGAAGCCCGGCCCCGCCCGCACGGAGCGCAGCACGAGCAGGCAGTAGGCGAACGTGCCGACGAAGACGCCCGCGGTGACCTGCGTGACTCGATCGCCCAGGAACGTCCGGATCGAGCGCGGGCTGAACTGCTGCGAGACGAGCTGCAGCGAGACGATCGTGATCGAGAAGGCGAGGCCGGCGACCGTGATCAGCGAGCCGGCGACGGTCGCGAGGATGGTGCGCGCGCCTTCGGCGTTGCCGCCGAAGCCGATCCCGACGCCGCTTTCCCCGCCGAGGTGGTCGAGCTGCACGACCACGAGTGCAGCGGCCACGAACCCGAGCGCGATCGCACCGGGTAGGAAGAGGAAGCCGTAGCGCAGCTCCTCGCGCCGCCTGACCGATGCCCGCAGATCCATCGCAAGCCTGTCTACCCGTTCAGTCCAGGAGTGAAAGCAGCTGCGGCAGAGCCGTGATTCGGGGGCCGTTCCAGTCACCGAGCTCGCCGTTCGGGGAGTCGACCCCGATCGCGCGCATGCCCACCCGCTCGGCGCCCGCCAGCTCGTCGTTGGCGCCGTCGCCGACGAAGACCGCTTCTTCCGCCTCAACGTCGAGCTGCTCCAACGCCAGCCGGTAGATGCGCGGGTCCGGCTTGCGCAGGCCGCACGTGGCGGAGAAGACCTCGGCGTCGAAGAGCCCGTGGAACTCGGTTTCCTGCCAGAGCAGCGCAACGTCCTCGCTGCAGACGGTGATCAGGCCGGTCTTCAGGCCGCGCTCGCGCAGGGCCGCGATCGTCTCGACCGCGCCGGGCACCGGCACCAGCCCCTCGCGCGTCACCGCTCGCCGCAGCGAGACCACCTGCTCCGCCGCCTCGGGCGAGACGTCGAACAGCTCCAGCACCGGCGCGATCGGGCCCGTCTCGCGCAGGTGGGCCACGTCGCCGTACCAGCGCGTCTCGAACTCCTCGACCGTCAGCCCGAGGTGCCCGGCGACCTGCGGCCGCGTCTCGGCCCAGCGCTCCTCCGGCCAGACGGCGATCGTGTTCCAGAGGTCGAAGACGACCGCTCGCGTCACTTCTTCATCAGCTTCTTCAGCTGCGCCCAGGTGCGCGTGTTCGCGACCTGGTCCGCGGTCAGCCACGCGCGCCTTGCCTGCGCGACGCCGAAGTCGACGTAATCGAGGGCTTTGATCTGGTGGGCGTCCGAAGAGATCACGATCGGCACGCCCGCCTCGCCGGCCAGTCGGGCGTTGACGTCGCGCAGGTCGAGGCGGTCGGGCTGCGAGTTGATCTCGAGGAACGTCCCGGTCTCGAGCGCCTTCTCGATCACCCGCTCGAGGTCGATCTCCATCGGCTCGCGGCGCGTGAGCTTGCGGCCGGTCAGGTGCCCGATCACGTGCACGTACGGGTTCTCCATCGTCGCCAGGATCCGCTCGGTCGGCTCGCGGTCGAAGGCGGTGTGGATCGAGGCGACCACCCAGTCGCGCTCGGCCAGCACCTCGTCGGGCACGTCGAGCGTGCCGTCGGCCTTGATGTTCACCTCGACGCCCTTCAGCAGCTTCAGCGGCGCGACCCGCTCGGCCAGCTTGTCGATCTCCTTCGCCTGCTGCTCCATGCGGCCCTCGCGCAGGTAGTGCGAGTGGTCGGTGATCGCGTAGTAGTCGTAGCCGCGCGCCACGGCGGCCGACACCATCTCCTCGAGCGTGTTCTTGCCGTCGGCCGACCAGTGCGAGTGCGTGTGCAGGTCGCCGCGCAGCCGGCCTTGCTCGATCAGCACCGGCAGCTCGCCGGCCCGCGCCGCCTTGAGCTCCCCGGCGTTCTCGCGCAGCTCGGGCGGGATGTACTCGTAGCCGAGCCGCTCGTAGACCTGCTCCTCGCTCTCGGCGGTGAAGACCTCGCCGCTCTCGACCTCGGTGATCCCGTACTCCGAGACCGAGAAGCCGCGCCGCTGGGCGTCCTCCCGCAGCGCGAGGTTGTGCTCCTTCGAGCCGGTGAAGTGCTGCAGCAGGTTGCCGTAGCTCTCGGGCGGGACGACGCGCAGGTCGAAGCGGAAGCCCTCGTGCGAGACGACCGTCGCCTTCGTCGCGCCCTTCGCCACCACCTCCGAGACCCAGGTCAGCTTGGTGAAGTAGTCCGTCAGCGCCTTCGGGTCGCCGGCGGTGGCGATGATGTCGAGGTCGCGCACGGTCTCCTTGCGGCGGCGCGCGCTGCCGGCCTCCGAGACCCGGTCGGCGGCCGGATGCTCGCGCAGCACCTCGACCACCGCGAGCAGCGCCGGCAGCGCCTGGCCGAGCAGTGCACGCGGCGGGCCGGCCGCCTTCTTCTTGCGCGCCGTCGACTTGAGGATGTTCTCCTCGAGCCTCGCCCCGAGGCCCGGCAGTGTCCGCAGCCGCTGGGCGCGCGCGGCCTCCTTCAGCTCGGCGAGCGTCGTCACGCCGAGCTCCTGCCAGATCTTGCGCACCGTCTTCGGGCCGAGGCCCGGAATGTGCAGGAACTCGACCACCTCGGGCGGGATCGTCTTGCGCCGCTTCGAGAGCGCTTCGATCTCGCCGGTGTTGACGATCTGGACGATCTTGTCCTGGATCGTGGCGCCGATCCCCGGCAGCTCCTTGGCCGTCCCCTCGAGCGCCAGCTGGGCGACGGGCGTGCCCGTCTCGCGCACCCGCGAGGCCGCTCGGCGGTAGGCGAGCACGCGGAACGCGGCCTGCCCTTCGATCTCGAGCAGGTCGGCCAGCAGCTCGAGCTGCTCCGCCACGTCCGCGTTGCGCGGGAGCGTCTTCGCCACGACAGCGATCATAGGGGCGTGAAGGCGGTCGTCTGCTTGCCCACCTACAACGAGGGCGAGAACCTCGAGCGGATGGTCGAGGCGCTCGCCGACAAGGGCGTCTCCGTGCTCGTGATCGACGACAACTCGCCCGACGGAACGGGTGAGCTGGCCGACCGCCTGGCGGCCGAGCACGAGCACGTCGAGGTGTTGCACCGCCCGCGCAAGGAGGGTCTCGGCCCGGCCTACCTGGCCGGCTTCCGCCGCGCGCTCACTCAAGGAGCGGAGCTCGTGCTCGAGATGGACGCGGACTTCTCGCACGACCCGGCCGACGTGCCGCGCCTGATCGCCGCCGCCGCGGACGCCGACCTCGTGCTCGGCTCGCGCTACATCGAGGGCGGTGGCGTGGGCAACTGGGGACGCCTGCGCCGCTTCGTCTCGAGCGGCGGCTCGTGGTACGCGCGCGTGCTGCTCGGCGTGCCGGTGCGGGACATGACCTGCGGCTTCAGGTGCTACCGGCGCGTGGTGCTGGAGACACTCGACCTCGACGCGATCGCCTCGCAGGGATACGTCTTCCAGATCGAGAGCACCTACCGCACGCTGCGGGCCGGCTTTCGCGTCGTCGAGCTCCCGATCACCTTCGTCGACCGCGAGCACGGCGGCTCGAAGATGAGCCGCCGGATCGTGCTCGAGGCGATCTGGAAGGTGCCTGCCCTCCGCCTCCGGGCGCTCGCCGGGCGCCTGTAGAGTCGGTCCCGTGCTCGAGCTGACCGACGCGACCTTCGAGCAGGAGGTCCTGCAGGCGAACACGCCGGTCGTGGTCGACTTCTGGGCTCCCTGGTGCGGGCCCTGCCGGGCGGTCGAGCCGGTCCTGGCCGAGCTCGCGGCCGAGCACGAAGGGCGCGTCAAGTTCACCAAGCTCGACATCGACCAGAACCTGCAGACCGCCTCGCGCTACGAGGTGCTCTCGATCCCGACCGCGATCCTCTTCCAAGGCGGCGAGGCGCGTGGGACGGTGATCGGCGCACGGCCCCGCTCGTACTACGAGCAGGCGTGGGCCGAGTGGCTCAGGTAGGCGAGGCGGGCTCGGGCGTCTGCTGCTGCGGCTGCGCGCGCACCTCGCGCACGACCCGGCGCGAGGCCTTCACCGAGTCGCTCGACCCGTGCAGGCGGATCCGCGGGTCGAGCACCGAGTAGAGGATGTCCACCGCCAGGTTCGCGACCACCACCGCCACGCTGACCACGAGCACGACCCCGAGGATCACGGGCAGGTCGCTGTTGTACAGCGAGCGGACGAGCAGCTGGCCCATGCCGCCGAGGGTGAACGCCGTCTCGATGAAGAGCGCGCCGGCGAAGGCGATGCCGACGTCCATCCCCAGCATCGTGACCACCGGCAGGGAGGCGTTGCGAAAGACGTGAACGCGCAGGATGCGGCGGGGGCTCGCGCCTTTTGCCTGCGCGGTTCGGACGTAGTCCTCGCCCATTTGCTCGAGCAGGCTCGCCCGGATCATGCGCGCGTAGAAGGCGGCGAACAGGGCGGCGAAGGTCAGCCAGGGCAGCACCAGGTGGTAGGCCCAGAAGCGCGGGCCGCTGCAGAAATTCGAGGTCTGCGCGTGATGGCTGAAGTCGCAGTAGCCGCCGACCGGGAAGGCGTGTGCCCGCACGCCGAGCAGGTACGAGAGCATCAGCCCGAGCCAGAACGGCTGGCAGGAGATCAGGATCAGGACGAGCAGCATCGACCCTCGGTCGAGCAGCGAGCGCGGCCGCAGCGCCGAGAGGATGCCAATCGGGACGGCAATCACCAGGCAGAGCACCATCCCGCCGATCACGAGCGACGCGGTCACCGGCAACGTGTCCCTGATCTCGTCGGTGACGGCGTCCTGCGAGCGCTCCGAGTTGCCGAGGTCGGCGTGCAGGACGACGCGGTCGAGGAAGCCGAAATACTGGTGGACGAATGAGCCGCGGAGGTTGTAGGTGGTCTGCAGGTCGCCCGCGAACCCCTGCTGGTTGCGCTGCGCGTTGGTCGAGTCGCCGGGCAGCACGAAGAACATCACGAACGTGATCAGCGTGATCACGAAGAAGAGCATGAGCGCCCACAGCAGCCGCCTGAAGATGTAGGTCAGCACGGGCGCTTAGCGTTGCCGCTCGCGCGGTTCAGCGCAAGTAGCCGGCCCCCCGCCCGCCGAAGTGCTCCCACCCTGCCACGTCTACGGGCTTCCCGCGGAGGCGGATTTCCACGCCCTCGCCCACGGCGCAGCGGCCGATCACGGGGAAGCCGAGCGGGTCGGGGGTTGCCGCGAGCAGCTCGTAGTCCTCGCCGAAGCCCAGGTCTTCGACCGTCGCGCCCGGGGCCAGCGGCACGCGTTCGGCGTCGAGCTCGAGCCGGCAGCCCGAGCGGGCGGCGAGGTGCCCCGCGTCGACGCCCAGGCCGTCCGAGATGTCGGTCAGCGCATGGGCGACGGCGGCGAGCCGGCGGCCTTCCTCGAGGCGGAGCGGTGGCCGGGCGTAGCGCCGCTCGCGGAAGGCCGCGCCCGCGGCGCCGAGCGGGCCGGTGACGACGACCAGATCGCCCGGCCTGGCCCCGGCGCGGCCGGCGACGCGCTCCGAGCGGCCGGCCGCGGTGACGGCGAGCGCGAGCTGCGGTGCACTGGTGGTGTCGCCGCCGACGATCGGCACGCCGGGCTCGTTCAGCCCTTCGTAGAGCTCGACCACGCTCTCCAGCTCCAGCTCGGCCGGTGCGGCGAGCGTGACCAGCAGCGCCTGCGGCTCGGCGCCCGAGGCGGCGAGGTCGCTCAGGTTGACCGCCGCCGCGCGGTAGCCGAGCTCGCGGAAGCCGATCCAGTCCAGCCGGAAGTGGACGCCCTCGACGAGCGCGTCCTGCGTGACGACGAGCCCGCCGCCGAGCTCGGCCGCATCGTGATCGATCCCGCGGGCGAGGCCGAGCCGCTCGAGCTCGGCCAGCAGGCCGGTCTCGCCGAGCTCAGAGAGCCGCATCGATCGCCGCCCGCAGCGCTCGCGCCTCGGCCGCGGCCCGGATCACGGCCACGCCCGCAGCACCGGCGCGGATGCAGTCGCCCGCGTTGGAGGAGTCGACGCCGCCGATCGCCACCACCGGGATCGAGACCGCGCGGCAGATCTCGGCGAGCCCGTCGAGCCCGATCGCGGGGTCGGCGTGCGGCTTGGAGGGCGTGGCCCAGACCGGTCCGGCGCCGATGTAGGCGGCGCCCTGCCGCTCGCCCACGAGCGCTTCGCCGACCGACGCCGCGGACGTGCCGAGCAGGAGTCCGGCCGCGACCGCACGCCCGGCGCCTTCGTCGCCGCGGCCGAGGTGGACGCCGTTCGCCCCGAGGCGTAGCGCCGCCTCGACGTCGTCGTTCACGACGAAGAGGGCGTCGAGCTCGCCGAAGCCCTTGCCCGCGGCGACCAGCTCGTCCGTGGTGACGCCCTTGCGCCGCAGCTGCACGACGGTCGCGCCACCTTCGACCGCCGCCCGCGCGGCCGGGAGGCCCTCGACGATCGCGTGCAGCCTCACGAGAGCTCGGCGCGGGAGTCGAGCTTCTTCGGGTCGAGGTCGTAGAGCGCGTCGTAGAGCGCGACGTGGAACGAGCCGGGGCCCTTCGCCTTCTTCGCCGCATCCTCGCCGGCGACGCCGAAGGCGACCAGCGCCTCGGTCGCGGCCGCGAGCGGGTCGTCCCCGCGCACGCCGAGGAAGCAGCCGGTGATCGCCGTCGCCATGCAACCGGTGCCGGTGATCGTCCCGAGCAGCTCGTGCCCGTTGGCGACCGCGTGCACGGTCTCGCCGTCCGAGACGTGGTCGATCGAGCCGGTGACCGCGACGACCGCGCCCAGCTCGCGGGCCGCCTCGCGGGCCAGCTCGGGGCCGCCCGCCTCGCCGACCGCCTCGACGCCCCGAATCTGGGCGCTCCGACCCGCCAGCGTGGCGATCTCGGCCGAGTTGCCGCGCACGACCGCGATCCGCAGCTCCGCCAGCAGCCGCCGCGAGGTCTCGGTGCGGTAGTTCGTCGCGCCCGCGCCGACCGGGTCGAGCACCACCGGCACCCCCGCGCGGTTCGCCGCCAGGCCCGCGAGCACCATCGACTCGACCCACGCGTCGGAAAGGGTGCCAATGTTGAGGACCAGGGCCGAGGCCGCCGTGGCCATCTCCTCGACCTCCTGCAGCGCGTGCGCCATCACGGGCAGCGCGCCGAGCGCGAGCGTCGCGTTCGCGGTCTCGTTCATGACCACGTAGTTGGTGATCTGGTGGACGAGCGGCTTGCGCTCGCGGATCAGCGCAAGGTCGTTCCCTGCGTTCACGCGGCACCTCGCAGTCCGAGCACGTCGACCGGCCCGTCGCCTTCGCCGATCTCGGCAAGCCCCTGCGCGACCGCCCGCGAGGCCGCTTCGGCCGCTCCCCGCGCAGCTTCTTCGAGGGACTGCCCCCGCGCGAGCAGCGCCGCCAGCGTGGCCGAGTGCGTGCAGCCGGCACCGTGGGTCGCCCGGACGGCGAGACGCTCGACCGGGATCTCGACGTGACGCTCGCCGTCGAACAGATGGTCGACCGGGTCGCCGTGGCCGCCGGTCACGATCGCGGCCGGCGCGCCGAGCTCGACCAGCCGCTCGGCCAGCTCGCGCTTCGGCCCGTCGCCGACGAGCAGCCGCGCCTCGACCTCGTTCGGCGTCACCACGGTCGCGAGCGGGAAGAGCCGCGAGACCAGCGCGTCGACGGCGTCCTCCTGCAGCAGCCGCGCACCGGAGCTCGCGACCATCACCGGGTCGACCACGAGCGGCAGCGGGTGCTCGGCGAGGAAGTCGGCCACCGTCTCGATCACGTCCGCCGAGAAGAGCATCCCGGTCTTGGCCGTGTCAACGCCGATGTCGCCGAAGACGGCCTCCAGCTGCGCCCGCACGAACTCGGTCGGCAGCTCGTGCACGGCGAGCACGCCGACCGTGTTCTGCGCGGTCAGCGCGACGATCGCACTCATGCCGTGGCAGCCGGCGGCCGCGAACGCCTTCAGGTCGGCCTGGATCCCCGCGCCTCCGCCCGAGTCGGAGCCCGCGATCGTGAGACATCTCGGAACCACTGCACTCCCTTCGCCGGTGCGAACCGGATCAGGTTCGACGGGTGTGATCTCAGCCCGTGAGGGCACCCCGGTGACCGGAGGGTAGCGTGAGGGCGATGGTTCGCGCCCTCGATGTCGCGTCAGGGAAGCTCCTGGATCGTGTCTACGAGCTGATGGCCGTCTGCCACGCAGAGGCGAGCCCGGAAGCACCGTTGCGGTCTCGAGCGGAGATGGAGGCCTTCCTGCGCCACCCGCCGGAGTTCGAGACGCGCGAGGTCTGGATCGCCGAGTCGGACGACGAGTGCGTCGGCTTCGGGCTGCTCGCGGCGGGCCCCGCGTTACCGACGGCGCGGGTCGACGTCCTCGTCCACCCGGACAGCCGGCGCGCCGGACATGGCTCCGCGCTGCTCGAGACCGTTCGGCACCGCGCAGCAGCGGTCGGCGCCAGCGTGTTGATCGGCAGCCACTCGACGGAGGCCGGCTCGCGATTCGCCGCCGATGCCGGCGCGACCGACAAGCATCGCGAGGTCGAATCCCTGCTGCGGCTCCCGCTAGCGGTCGCCGTGGAGCCGGTGCCCGGCTACGGGCTTCGGAGCTGGGTCGGGGCTGCGCCGGCGGAGCTGCTCGACTCGTTCGCGCGCGCCCGCGAGGCGATCAACGACGCGCCGAGTGCGGCGGCGGAGGAGCTGGTGGTCTGGGACGCTGGGCGCGTGCGCGCTCTCGAGGAGTCGTTGGAACGGCGCGACCGCGACCTGCGAGTCACGGTGGCGCTGGACGAACAGGAGGAGGTCGTCGCCTTCACGGAGCTTCGTCTCGCCCGAACCCGGGGCGCGACCGCGGGCACGGAGGACACCGCAGTCGTCCGCGAGCACCGCCGCAAGGGGCTCGGCCGCTGGGTCAAAGGCGAGTCGCTCCGGCGGTTGCAGCAGGACCGGCCCGACGTCACGCAGGTGACGACGCTCAACGCCGAGCAGAACCGAGCGATGCGCGGCCTCAACGAAGCGCTCGGCTTCCGGCCGGTTGCGGCCTGGACCAGCTGCGTGCTCGAGACGTAGCATCGAGCGCGTGGGCAACGTGCGCTACGACGGGCTCGCCGAGTGGTACGACGGCTGGCGCCCGGAGCTGTCTCCGGACGAGCTGGCCGCCCTGATGCGCCTGCTCGGGACCGGCGATGGGCGCTGCCTGGACGTCGGCTGCGGAACCGGGGTCGCGACGGCGGTGGTGGCCGAGCTCGGCTGGTCGGCTGTCGGGGTCGACGTCTCGCCGGAGCTGCTGGAGATCGCGCGGCGACGCGGGCTCGAGGTGGAAGAGGGCAGCGCGCACGCGTTGCCGTTCGAGGACGCGTCGTTCGACGCCGCGATCTCGGTCTGGACGCACACCGACGTCGGTGACTTCCAGGCGACCGTGGCCGAGGTGGCGCGCGTGCTCCGGCCGGGCGCGCCGTTCGTGTACATCGGCGGCCACCCGTGCTTCGTCGGGCCGCACTCGCTGTTCGTGCACGCGGAAGGCACGCCGACCTTCCATCCCGGCTACCGGCCGAGCCGGCGGTACGACGAGACCGCACCGGGCGTCGGCGACCCGGACGGCCTGCGCGCCCGGGTCGGGGCACGGCACCTGACGCTGGAGGACTTCGTCACCGCCTTCACGGCTGCCGAGCTGCGGATCGAGCGCTTCGAGGAGCTGAGCGACCGCGACTATCCGTATCTCGTCGCCCTGCGGGCGCGGCGATGAGCGTCGCCGCCTCCTGGGCCGGCCTGTTGGAAGGCGAGGAGCTCGCCCATCTCGAGGAAGTGCCGGCGCGCGACGCAATCCTCGCGCCGCTGCCCGAGGCTCTGCACCCACGCGTGCGCGAGGCGCTCGCGGCGCAGGGAGTGGACGCGCTCTACGCCCACCAGGCCGAGGCCTGGGAGGCCGCCGCACGGGGCGAGCATTTCGTCGTCACGACCGGGACGGCCTCGGGCAAGACGCTCGCCTTCAACCTGCCGGTGCTGGACGGGATCGCCCATGAGCCGAAGCAGCGGGCGCTCTACCTCTACCCGACCAAGGCGCTGGCGCAGGACCAGCTGCGGGCGCTCGGCTCCTTCCGCCTACCCAAGCTGCAGGCCGCGATCTACGACGGCGACACCGCTGCCGACCGCCGCTGGCAGGTGCGCAAGTGGGCGAACCTGATCCTCTCCAACCCGGACATGCTCCACGTGGGCGTGCTCCCCCACCACGACCGCTGGGGCGACGTGCTCACGAACCTCGCCTACGTGATCGTCGACGAGGCGCACGTCTACCGCGGCGTCTTCGGCTCGCACGTCGCCAACGTGCTGCGACGGCTGCGACGGCTGGCGCGGGTCTACGGCGCGGATCCGCAGTTCCTGCTCGCCTCGGCCACGATCGCGAACCCCGGCGAGCTGGCCACGCGACTGCTCGGCGTCGAGACGACCGTGATCGGCGACGACGCCGCCCCGCGCGCCGAGCGGACCGTGGCGCTCTGGAACCCGCCCCTGACCGACGAGGAGCTCGGCCTGCGCGCCTCGGCGCTCGGCGAGGCGTCGAAGCTGATGGCGGACCTGGTCGAGCGCGGCCTGCGGACGCTTTGCTTCGCCAAGAGCCGCCGGGCCGCCGAGCTGATCCACCGCTTCACCGCCGACCGGCTCGGGGACGACTCGCGGCTCTCGCCCTACCGCGCCGGCTACACGCCCCAGCAGCGACGCGAGATCGAGCGGCGGCTGCTCGAAGGCGAGCTGCTCGGCGTCAGCGCGACGAACGCGCTCGAGCTCGGGATCGACGTCGGCCTGCTCGACTGCGTGATCTCGGTCGGCTTCCCCGGCACGGTTGCCTCGCTGCGGCAGCAGTGGGGCCGTGCGGGCCGGCGCGGGCACGGGCTGGCGGTGCTCGTCGCCAGCGAGGACGCGCTCGACCAGTACTTCATGCGCGAGCCGCGGGCGCTGCTGGGGAGGCGTGTCGAGGCCGCGATCCTCGACCACGAGAACCCGCGGGTGCTCGACGGGCACGTCCGCGCCGCTGCCTTCGAGGCGCCGCTGGACGACCGCGACCGCGAGGTGCTCGGCGACGCGGCCCTGGAGCGCGCGGCGGTGCTGCCCGAGCTCAAGCACACGAAGGCGGGCTACGTCTGGGCCGGCCGCGACTACCCGGCCGCGCGCGTCTCACTGCGCTCGACCGGCCCGGAGTCGTTCGCGATCGTCGAGAGCTCGAGCGGCACCGTGCTCGGGATCGCCGAACAGGAGCGCGCCTTCACGACGGTCCACGAGGGCGCGATCTACCTCCACCTCGGCGAGAGCTACCGGGTGCAGGCGCTCGACCTGGAGAACCGGACCGCGCTCGTCGAGCCGTTCTCCGGCGACTACTACACGCAGGCCAAGACGGAGACGACGACCGCCATCGTCGAGCCCCGGCGCTCCGACCGGCGGCTCGGCATGGAGCTGACCTTCGGCTCGGTGGTCGTCACCGACCAGGTCGTCGGCTACCAGAAGAAGTCGATCCAGACGCAGGAGAGCCTCGAGCTCGTGCCGCTCGAGCTGCCGCAGACCGAGTTCGAGACAGAAGCCGTCTGGTTCCTGCCGGAACCGTGGATGCTGGAGGGCCTCGAGCAGATGCCGAGGCTGCTCGGGTCGCTGCACGCGGCCGAGCACTCGCTGATCGCGCTGCTGCCACTCTGGGCGATGTGCGACCGCTGGGACATCGGCGGGCTCTCGACGAACCTGCACTTCCAGACCGGGCGGCCGACGATCTTCGTCTACGACGGCCACTCCGGCGGCGTCGGGATCGCCGAGCGCGGCTTCGACGTCTTCGACGGCTGGGCCGAGGACACGGCGACGCTGCTGCGCGGCTGCCCGTGCGAACGGGGCTGTCCGTCCTGCGTGCAGAGCCCGAAGTGCGGCAACCTGAACGAACCGCTCGACAAGGCCGGGGCGCTCACGCTGCTCGACCGGATGCTCGCCTCGGCGTAGCATTCCGGCATGGCACTGCTCGCGATCCTGTTCCTGCTCTTCAGCTTCGTCTTGCTGGGAGTCGGCACGTCCTCTTCGAGCACCACCGACCTGATCAAGCCGGTCGTCAAGTGCTCGAAGCGCATGCCCGCGAAGGCACCGTCGACGCAAGAGCCTCGCCGCTGCGGGCCGCCGCCCGCGAACCCCTAGAGCTGCGGACCGTAGAAGCCGCTCGGCGGCGGGCCGGGAACAGCCTCGGCCGGGAAGACCTTGGTCTCGGGGTGCAGGTCGAGCGACCGGCCGGCCGCGCACTCGCTCGACTGGTAGTCGGTCGGCATGAACGGCTGCAGCGAGAGGAGGTAGCTGGCGACCTCGGCGGCTTCCTGGCGCGAGCCGCCGAGCCGCTCGACCGTGTAGGCGACCTCCTGCACGGCGTAGCACTGCGCGCTCGCCTCGTCGGCCCAGCCGCGCATGTGCATCGACTCGTGCGTGAGCGTGACCAGCGCTTCGGCCATGTCGTTCGCCTGTGCGGAGCACGCCGTCGCCGCCGGGTCGCCGCTGCCCGTGAAACGGTTCCAGTCGAACTGCGCCAGGCACGCGAGCTCCGGCGCCTCGGGCCGGCTGCGGAAACGGGCGAGCTCCTTGCACATCCCGCGTGTGACGTGCGTGTACGAGGCAGCACGGCCGCCCGGGAACGGCACGTCGCCGAGGTTCCCGTCCACGTTCACGATCGAGTGCCAGAAGCTCTCGCAGCGAACGTGCACCGGCCGCCCGGAGAGCTCCGAGGCGAGGGCGCTCAGCGCCCGCTCGTTGCCGGAGCGCGAGTGCCTCTCGGCCACCCAGCCGCCGCACACGAGCACGACGAGGATCAGTGGCGCCGCAAGCTTCACCGCGTAGATATCGGCACGACGGGTGTCGATCCGGAGCGTTTCCGTTCGTCGTACTCTCGTCAGCGACCGAACAGGAGGGCGAGATGCAGTACATGCTGCTGATCTACGGCGACCAGGACGGCTGGAAGTCGCGCAGCGAGGAAGAGAACGGCCAGATCATGCAGGCCTACATGCAGTTCACCCAGGAGCTGCAGGACAGCGGCTCGATGGTGGGCGGTGATGCGCTGCAGCCGACCGAGACCGCGACCACCGTCCGCGTCCGCAACGACGAGACGCTCACCACCGACGGCCCGTTCGCCGAGACGAAGGAGCAGCTCGGCGGCTACTACATCGTCGACGTCGGCTCGATCGACGAGGCGCTCGAGTGGGCGGCCAAGATCCCCGGCTCTCGACACGGCTCCGTCGAGGTGCGGCCGGTGATGGTCTTCGAGGAAGAGGGCGGCTCGTAGTCGAGGAGCTCTTCCGGGAGGAGTGGGGGCGTACCCTCGCGATCCTCGCCCGCGCGCTCGGCGACGTGGAGCTCGCCGAGGACGCGGTGCAGGAGGCCTTCGCGGCCGCGCTCGAGCGCTGGCCGCGCGAGGGCGCCCCCGCCAACCCGGGCGCGTGGCTGCTGACGACGGCGCGCAACCGGGCGATCGACCGGATCCGGCGCGAGCAGAACCTGCGCCGCAAGACCGAGCTGCTGGCGGCGCTGGAGCCGGCGGAGGAGGTGGACGAGTCGCTGCCCGACGAACGGCTCTCGCTGATCTTCGCGTGCTGCCACCCGGCACTCGCGACGGAGGCCCAGGTCGCGCTGACGCTGCGCACGCTCGGCGGCCTCACGACCGAGGAGATCGCGCGGGCTTTTCTCGTCCCCGAGCCGACCATGGCGCAGCGGCTCGTGCGCGCGAAGAAGAAGATCCGCGCGGCAGCGATCCCGTTTCGCGTCCCGCCCGACCACCTGCTGCCGGAACGGCTGCGCTCGGTGCTCGCGGTCGTCTACCTGATCTTCAACGAGGGCTACGGGCCGCCGCCGCGAGAGGAGCTCTGCGAGGAGGCGATCCGGCTCGGCAAGGTGCTCGCGGTGCTGATGCCCGACGAGCCGGAGGTGCTCGGGCTGCTCGCGCTGATGCAATTGCACGACGCGCGCCGGGCCGCCCGCCTCGACGCGGACGGCGAGCTCGTCCTGCTGGACGACCAAGACCGTTCGCTCTGGGACGCCGCGCGCATCGAGGAAGGCCGGGCGATGCTCGACCGGGCGCTGCCGCTGCGTCAGCCCGGGCCGTACCAGCTGCAGGCGGCGATCGCGTCGCTCCATCTCGAGCCCGAGGTCGACTGGCCGCAGATCGCCGCGCTCTATGGGCGGCTCACGTGCCTCGCGCCCTCGCCCGTGGTCGAGCTGAACCGCGCCGTCGCGGTGGCGATGGCCGAGGGCCCCGAGCAGGGGCTCGAGCTGATCGACGGCATCGACGGCTTGGACGGCTACCGCCACCTCCACTCGGCGCGGGCCGACCTGCTGCGCCGCCTCGGCCGCAACGGTGAGGCGGCCGAGGCCTACGACCGCGCGCTGGCACTCGCGCCACAGCCCGCCGAGCGCGCCTTCCTGGAGCGCCGGCTGGCCGAAGTACGATCCTCGGCGTGAGCGTCGAGGAGAAGCTGTACGGCTGCCAGTCGATGACGGGTGCGCTCGAGCGAGTGCTCGTGCGAGCCCCACGGGCGGAAGACCTGCGTGGCTGGCAGACCTGCGGCTGGCGCGGAGAGCCGGACGCGGCGGGGATCGCGCGCGAGCACGAGGCCTTCTGCTCGCTGCTGGCGGGCGCCGGCGCCGAGGTCGTGCTCGCCGAGTCGGCCGCGGACGGCAACCCGGACGCGATCTACACCTACGACCCGGCGCTCGTCACCGACGAGGGTGCGCTGCTCCTCCACCCGGGCAAGGAGTGCCGGCGGGCCGAGGTGGACGCGATGGCGGAGGACTTCGAGCGCGCCGGCGTCCCGGTCGCGGGCCGGCTGCGCGAGCACGAGTGGGCCGAGGGCGGCGACTGTTGCTGGCTCGACGCGCGGACGCTGCTGGTCGGCTGCGGCTACCGCACGAACGCGGCCGGGATCGCCCGCCTGCGCGAGCTGCTACCGGACGTCGAGGTCGTCGCCTTCGACCTGCCGCACTGGCACGGGCGCGACGAGGTGATGCACCTGATGTCGCTGATCAGCCCGCTCGCGCCGGACCTCGCCGTCGTCTACGAGCCGCTCCTGCCGACGAGGCTCGCGCAGCTGCTCGACGCACGCGGCGTCGAGCTCGTGCCGGTCCCGGACGAGGAGTTCGACTCGATGGGCTCCAACGTCCTCGCCCTCGCCCCGCGCGTCGCGCTGGCCGTCGAGGGCAACCCGCGCACGCGCGAGCGGATGGAGCGCGCCGGGGTCGAAGTGCTGACCTACCGCGGCGAGGAGCTCTCGAAGGGCGACGGCGGCCCGACGTGCCTCACGCGCCCGCTGCTGCGCGCGTGAGCGAGCGGGAGGCACGCGGCGGCACCGTGATCGTCGGCGGCGGCTTCGCCGGCAGCTACGTCGCGCGGATCCTCGGCAAGCGGGGCGCCACGATCGTCAGCCCCGAGAACTCGATGCTGTTCACGCCGCTGCTGCCGGAGGCGGCCTCGGGCACGCTCGAGCCGCGCCACGTGGTCGTGCCGCTGCGCGTGATGTGCCCGCACGCCGACGTGCTCCTCGGCCGCGCGACCGAGCTGGACCTCGCCGGCCGCCAGGTCGAGGTCGACACCCTCGAGGGGCACGTCACGGTGAGCTACCGCGAGCTCGTCGTCGCGCTCGGCTCGATCTCGCGGGCGCTGCCGATCCCGGGCCTGGCCGAGCACGCCCTCGGCTTCAAGAACCTCGCCGACGCGATCTACCTGCGCAACCACGTCCTGCAGCGGCTCGACGCGGCCGACGCGGCCGCCGACGAGAGCCACCGCGAGCGCGAGCTGACGTTCGTCTTCGTCGGCGCCGGCTACGCGGGCGTCGAGGCGCTCGCCGAGCTTTCCGACCTCGTCCGCGACGCGCTGCGCTACTACCCCGCCCTCCGGCAGGCGCCGCAACGCTGGGTGCTGGTCGACGCCGCGCCGAAGATCCTGCCCGAGATCCCCTCCCGCCTCGGCGAGTACGCGGCCGAGCAGCTGACCAAGCGCGGCGTCGAGATCCGCGTCGGCACGACGCTCGAGTCGGTCGAGCAGCACGCAGCGCACCTCTCCAACGGCGAGCGCTTCGCCACCCACACCGTCGTCTGGACGGCCGGCGTCAAGGCCGACCCGCAGCTGGCAGGCTTCGGGTTGCCGCTGGACGAGCGCGGCCGGGTGAAGGCGGACGAGCACCTCCGCGTCGAGGGCCACGAGCACGTCTGGGCGCTCGGCGACTGCGCCGCCGTCCCGAACCTCGCCACGCCGGGCCAGGTCGACCCGCCCACGTCGCAGCATGCGCTCCGCCAGGCGCGCCGATTGGCGAAGAACGTCGCCGGCGAGCAGCAGCCGTACCGCTACCGGATGCTCGGCCAGGTGGCCACGCTCGGCCGCTACAAGGGGATCGCCGACGTGCTCGGCCTCCGCTTCACCGGCTTCCTCGGCTGGTTCATCACGCGGAGCTACCACCTCTACCAGCTGCCGCTCTTCTCGCGGAAGCTGCGCGTCGTGACCGACTGGACGACGTCGCTCTTCTTCCGCCGCGACATCGCCGAGCTCTCGATGCTCGGCCACCCTCAGCGCCTCGATGCTTGACCCCGTGAGATCGTCTGCCCCGGGGCGCAAGCTGGTGCACCTGGGGCGCCGTGCCGGGCCCTCGGCGATGCTGGCAGCATCGGTGAGGGACCGGTGCGGCGAAGCGGCGGCGCGGCGCAGGCCGGCCCTGCCGGCCGGAGTCGTGCCAGAGCGGCCCAGGCGCGCCGGATTGTGCAGCCGGGCCGGCGAGATCGCGGGGTCAAGCATCTAATGCGTGAGGAGCTGGCACGGTCATACGAGTTCCTGGCTCGCGGCGACATGAGCGGCACCCGCGTGGTCGAGTCGCCGTTCGGGCGCGCCGTCTACACCGACGAGCTGCCGCGACGGCTCGACGGCAACTACCTCTGGGTCGAAAGCGCGGACGGGCCGGAGGAGCTCGTCGCCGAGGCCGCCAGGCTCGAGCGGCGGCTGATCTTCGTCCCCGATCCTGAGCTCGGCGACGCGCTCGCGCCGTGGTTCAAGCAGCAGGGCTGGCGGATCGACCGCCACGTCGTGATGACGCAACTGCGCGAGCCCGAGCGCCAGGCCGATCTCTCGCTCGTCCGCGAGGTCTCCGAGCCGGACCTGCGCGAGGCACGCAAGCGTGTGCTCGCCAACGAGCCCTGGGCGACGCCGCAGGTGCTCGAGCAGATCTTCGCGGCGAAGGCGCTGATCGGCGAGCGCGTCCGCACCCGCTTCTTCGCGGCCGTGCTCGACGGCGAGGTGGTCAGCTACACCGACCTCTACCTGGACGGCGCCGACGCGCAGGTCGAGGACGTCGGCACGCTCCCCGAGCGCCGCAACGAAGGCCACGCGACCGCGGTCGTGCTGGCCGCGGTCGCGGAGGCGCGGCGCTCCGGCGCGGAGTTCGTCTTCCTCGTCGCCGACGCGGACGACTGGCCGAAGGTGCTCTACGGCCGGCTCGGGTTCGACGAGGTCGGTCACTACACGAAGTTCTTCGCCCCGCCCGCCAAATGAGCGCGGCACTCTCGGTCAACGCGCTCGAGAAGCGCTACGGCTCGACGACCGCGCTCGCCGGGGTCGACCTCGAGGTCAACGAGGGCGAGCTCGTCGGCCTGCTCGGCCCGAACGGCGCGGGCAAGTCGACCCTGGTCAAGGTCGCCTGCGGGCTCGTCCGGCCCACGCGCGGCCAGGCCGAGGTCTGCGGCGCGCGCGCGGGCTCGCTCGAGGCGCGTCGGCAGATCGGCTACCTGGCCGAGTTGTTCCGCTTTCCCGGCTGGTACTCGGCAGACGAGCTGCTCTCGCTGCACCAGCGGCTCGCCGGCTCCCACGGCGGCGCGGCCGAGCGCGGCGAGCTGCTCGAGCTGGTCGGCCTGGCGGATGCCCGCGACCGCCGGGTGGAGGCGATGTCGAAGGGGATGCAGCAGCGGCTCGGCATCGCCCAGGCGCTGGTCGGGGCACCGCCGCTGCTCCTGCTCGACGAGCCGACGAGCGCGCTCGACCCGGTCGGCAGGCGAACCGTGCGGCAGCTGCTGGAGGAGCTGCAGAGCCGAGGCACCTCGGTCCTGCTCAACTCCCACCTGCTGAGCGAGATCGAGCTCGTCTGCGACCGCGTCGTGATCCTCCTGCGCGGGAAGGTCGTCACCGAGGGCTCGCCCGCGGAGCTGAGCCGCGGGCGCGGCGTCGAGATCGAGACGGACGCGGGGACGCAGGTCTACGAGGGCACCCGCGAGGACGTGCCGCGCCTCGTCGCCGAGCTGGTCGCCGCCGGGCGCAAGGTCTACGGCGTGCGCGTCCTGACCTCGACGCTCGAGGACACCTACCTCGAGGCTGTCGGAGGCGAGACCTCGTGACGGCGATCTTGACGATCGCCGGCTACGCGCTCCGCGAGGCGCTGCGCCGCAAGGTGTTCGCGGTGGTGCTGCTGCTGACTGCCGGCTTCCTCTTCCTCTACTGGCTCGCGAACCACTACCTCTTCCGCGACGTCGACAACCTCGGGTCGCCGTCGCCGGCGATCGAGCCGCGCATCTTTGCCGGCGCGTTCATGGTCGGGCTGGCGATGTTCTCGACGCTGTTCCTGGGCGTCGTGCTCGCGATCTTCCTGACGCTCGGCGCGGTGCGCGGGGACGCCGAGCGCGGGCTGCTGCAGCCGCTGCTCGTGCGTCCGGTGTCGCGGCCGACGCTGCTGTTCGCGCGCTGGCTCGGCGCGATCGCCGTCTGCACGCCGTACGTGATCGCGGTCTACGCAACCGCCGTCGTGATCACCGGCCTCGCCGGCGACTGGTGGCCCGACCACGCCGTCGTGCCGGCGATCGAGCTCGCGGGCGGCGTGGCAATCGTGGCGGCGCTCTCGCTGCTCGGCTCGGTCTTCCTGACCGCGACCGCGAACGGGATCGCGATCTTCATGCTCTTCGGCGCCGGCCTCGTGTCCGGGTTGCTCGGCTCGATCGGCCACGCGCTCAATTCCGACCGCCTCGAGCACTGGGCGACGATCGTCGCGTGGGCCGCGCCCTTCGAGGCGCTCTACCAGGACGGGCTGCGGGAGATCACCGCCGAGACGATCGGCTTGACCGGCTACCTGATCCAGCTCGGGCCGTTCGGCGGCGCCAACACGGGCGGCATGCCGGTCCGGATCTGGGCCTGCGCCTACCTGCTCGTCGTGGGGCTGATCGCGGCGTTTGCCTTCTCGCGTCGCGACCTGTGATCACCAGGCGCTTTTTCTGAGGCTCTTCGCGAAGGCGACGCGCTTCTTCTTCTCCTCCGAGCGGAGACGGGCGTCCTGCTTGGCCGCCAGCCGGTGCAGCTCGCGCTGCAGTGCCCGATAGCTCTGCAGCCGCTCGCGTGGGAGGCGGCCCTCGCCGATCGCCTCCTGCACCGCGCAGCCCGGCTCCTGCTTGTGCGCGCAGTCGTTGAAGCGGCAGTCCGCTGCCAGCTCGTCCACGTCGGCGAACGCCTGCTCGATGCCCTCGTCCGCGTCCCAGAGCTGCACCTCCCGCAGGCCCGGCGTGTCCACCAGCAGCGCTCCGCCAGGCAGCTGGAAGAGCTGCCGCGCGGTCGTCGTGTGACGGCCGGTGCCGTCCTCGGCGAGCTCCTTGGTCGGTTGCGCCTCGTGGCCGAGCAGCCGGTTCGCGAGCGTCGACTTGCCGACACCGGAGGAGCCGAGCAGGGCAACGGTCTGGGCCGGCGCCAGGTACGAGGCGAGCTCGTCGAGCCCCTCGCCGGTGACGTTGCTGACCACGTGCGCGGCCACGCCGACCGCCACCTGCTCGGCCTGCAGCAGCAGCGCCAGCGGATCGTCGCAGAGGTCGGCCTTGGTCAGGACGAGCGCCGGCAGCGCGCCGCTCTCCCAGGCCAGGGTCAGGTAGCGCTCGATCCGGTGCGGGCTGAAGTCGCCGTCGAGCGCGGTGACGACGAAGACCGTGTCGACGTTGGCCGCCAGCACCTGGGCCTCCGCGGCGTCGAGGTTGACCTTGCGCTTGAAGGCCGAACGGCGGGGCAGCACGGCGTGGATGACCGCGTCGCGAAGCGCGACCCAGTCGCCGACTGCCGGCAGCTCGGCCCCCGAGGACGCGCCGTGCCGCAGGCGGCCGGAGACGTGCGCGCGCAGCTCGCCGGCCTCCGTGAGCACGTCGTACTCGCCGCGGTGCTGTGTGGACACGCGTCCCGCGATGCAGTTGTCATGTGGCTGGAGCGCGGCCGCGAAGCCGTCGTCCCAGCCGAGGTCTTGCAGGTTCAAGCGAGCTCCTTTCACGAAGGGGTGAACTCCGGGCAGTGCCCGAGGCTCAGAAGCTCGCTACGAGTGGATGCTGTGGCGGGCCGGGGAGCCTCAGGCTCTGCGACCGGAGGGTGCAGTCGTCGTCATGTCGCACCTCCTTTGCCGAAAAAAGCGAACCGGCGCAGGGTAGCCGCTAGCGCAGACGACGTAAAGCGGCCGACAACGACTGCTTCGTCTTGAGCACGCCCTCGTACAGGTCGCCGTGCTCGACCACGCGCCTGCGGACGACCTCCATCGTGAAGGCGGCCGGGTCCAGCGACTCGTCGACCTCCTCCCAGCGCAGCGGCGTCGAGACGGGCGCGCCCTCCTTCGGCCGCACCGAGTAGACCGAGGCGATCGTCTTGCCCTCGCCGTTCTGGTTCGCGTCGATCAGGACGCCCTTGCGCTTCGACTTCGACCACTCCGTCGTGACGAGCCCGCGGTGCGTCGAGGCGAGCGCGCCCGCGACGATCTCGGCGAACTGCCGCGTGTCCTCGTACGTGTGCCGGCGCGCGATCGGGACGAGCACGTGGATCCCGTCGGCGCCGCTCGTCTTCGGGAACGACTCGAGTCCGAGCGTGTCCAGCGTCTCCTTGACCAGCAGCGCGACCTGCACGGTCTCGCCGAAGCCGACGTCGGGCGAGGGGTCGAGGTCGAAGAGCACGAAGTCGGGCCGGTCGAGCTTGTCCACACGCGAGTACCAGGTGTTCAGGTCGATGCAGCCCATGTTCACCATCCACAGCAGCGCGAGCTCGTCGTTCACGAGCGGCGCCTTGATCTTGCGGCGCTGCCGTGGCTTCTCGCGGGTCGAGACCTCGAGCTCGACGGTCGGGATCCAGTCGGGCATCCCTGCCGGCGCGTCTTTCTGGAAGAAGAACTTGCCCTGCCAGCCGTCCGGGTACCGCTTCAGCGTGAACGGCCGGTCGCGGATGTGCGGGACCAGCACCGTCGCCAGGTCGCGGTAGTAGGCGAGCAGGTCGCCCTTCGTGATCCCTTCGTCCGGCCAGAAGGGCTTGTCGAAGTTCGAGAGCCGCAGCACGCGCTTCCCCTTGCGGATCACATCCGGGATCGGGTCGGCCGTCTCGCGGCGCACCTCGCTCGCGTCCTTGTCGTCGCGCAGGCCCTGGTAGACCGGCGCGCGCAGGCGGCCGTCGTGCGTGAACTCGGCGAACGAGGCCTCGGCCACGAGCTTCGGCTCGACCCAGACGACGTCGCCCTTGCGGATTCGCGGCATCTTCGGCGGCTTCGGGAAGGGCGAGGTCTTGCGCTCGAGCGGCTTGAGCTTCTTCAGGAGCCGCTCCTGCTCGTCGTCGTCGAAGCCGGTGCCGACGTTGCCGACCCACTCCAGCCCCTCGGGCCCGTTCGTCGCCAGCACCAGCGAGCCGAACGACCACTCGCGCCGGCCCTTGCCCTTCGTGTAGCCGACGACCACGAACTCCTGCTCGCCGTGGGTCTTGAACTTGAGCCAGTCGCGCGAGCGCTTGCCGGGCAGGTACTTGGAGTCGAGCCGCTTGCCCATGATCCCTTCGAGCCGGCGCTGTTGCGCCGCCTCGTAGAGCGCCGGGCCGTCCGAGAACCCCTCGGAGAACTGCACGGTGCGGTTGCGTCCGTCGAGCAGCTTGCGCAGCCGCTTGCGCCGCTCCGAGAGCGGCAGGTCGATCACCGGCTCGCCGTCCACCTCGAGCAGGTCGAAGACGTAGTAGACGATCGGCGTGCCCGGTTTCCCCTGCTGCATCGCGGAGAAGCTCGGGCGGCCCTCCTCGTCGAGCGCGCAGACCTCCCCGTCGACGACGCAGTCGGGGGTCTTGAGCGCCTTGGCCAGCTCCTTGGCCACGTTGGCGAAGCGCTCAGTGTAGTCCTGGTCCTTGCGCGTGCGCAGCTCGGCCTCGCCCCCTGCGACGCGCGCGACGATCCGGTAGCCGTCCCACTTGATCTCGAACTCCCAGCCCTCGCCGCGCGGCATCTGCTTCGGGTCGGAGAGCGTGGCGAGCATCGGCGCGTACTTGCACCTCGGGCCGGCCGGGGCGGCACCGTCGTCCTGCTTGCGGAGCAGGAGCCAGTTCTGCTCCTTGCCGTCGAGGTGTGCGGGAACGAGCGTCCAGAGGCCTTCGAGCTTCTTGCCGTGCAGGCGGACGGTGAGCCCGCCGTCGCGCTTTTCCTCGACCAGCTCGTAGGTGCCCGAGTCCCAGATCTCGACGGTGCCGGCGCCGTACTCGCCCTTTGGAATCTCGCCCTCGAAGCCCGCGTAGTCGAGCGGGTGGTCCTCGACGTGCACGGCCAGGTGCCGCTCGCCGACCTCAAGCGGGATGCCCTTCGGCACGGCCCAGCTCGCGAGCGCGCCGTCGCGCTCCAGCCGGAAGTCGTAGTGCAGCCGCCGCGCGTCGTGGCGCTGGACGACGAAGATCGGCTGCTTGCCCTTGCGCTTGCCGGTGAACGGCTCGCTGGTCTTCTTCGGGTCGCGCTTGCGCCGGTACTCCTTAAGGCTCACGAAGCCTTTTTAGCGCGTTTCCGGCCTCCGGCCTTCTTCTTCTGCGTGCGCTCGACAGACTCGCGGAGCGCTTCCATCAGGTCGACGACCTCGCCTTCCGCGTCCTCACGCGGTTCCGGCAACGGCTCGCCCTCGGCCTTCGCCTTCAAGAGCTCGAGCAGCTCCTTGCGGTAGGTGTCGTCGTACTTGGCCGGGTCGAACTTGGCGCTCAGGTTCTCGACCAGTGACTTCGCCATCTCGAGCTCGGGCTTGCGCAGCTGCCCGCCGCCGTCCACCTGCTCGGGCTCGCGGACCTCGTCGGCGTAGTACATCGTCTCGAGCACGAGCACGCCGTTCGACGGCCGCACCGCCGCGAGGTGCTGCTTGTTGCGGATCACGATCTTGGCGATCGCGACCTTGCCCGTCTCGTCGAGCGCCCGCACGAGCAGCCGGTAGGGCTTCTCGGCGCCGTCCTGCGGCAACAGGTAGTAGGCCTTGCGGAAGTAGATCGGGTCGATCTCGTCCAGGTCGACGAAGTCGCAGATGTCGATCGTCTTGGTCAGCTCGACGTCGAGCCGGTCGAGGTCCTCGTCCTCGAGCGGCACGAAGCGGCCCTTCTCGACCTCGAAGCCGCGGACGATGTCGTCGTTGTCGACGTGCTCGCCGGTATCGCGCCGGACCTTGTCGTAGCCGATCGGCTGCAGGTCGTGCTTGTCGAGGAAGTGGAAGCGGAGCTCCTTCGACGCGGTCGCGCCGACCAGGCGCACGGGCACGCTGACGAGTCCGAAGGAGAGCGTCCCCGACCAGAGCGAGCGGGCCATGCTCGCACGCTACCCAGCTCGCGAGGTTTGCATCCTCGCGGGCTCGGTAAATACACTCCCCGTAACTCGGGGTCGTACTTCTTACAAAGCTTCTCTACCCAACGGGGGGTTACGGTCGGGGCCGGCTACAAGCCGGCCTCGACATGTGTACGGCCAGGGGAGGGAAGTGTGTATTCACAGCACGTACACGGTGTGTCCTTGACACAGGTACGTGTATGAAGTACCATTCCCTTTATGGCTGCTCGGAACCGCGATTCGGTCGCTCGCACCCCGTCAAGCGAGAGCACGATGACCTACAGCGAGTTCCTAGAGCTGTTCCCGGACAACCGGACGTGCTTGGACTACCTGCGCGACCGCTTCTACCCGCCGGGGACGCCGTGCCCGAAGTGCGAGCGGGTGACGAAGTTCCATCCGATCAAGGGCCGCTCGGCCTACTCCTGCCAGTTCTGCGGGCACCACGTCTACCCCACGGCGGAAACGATTTTCCACAAGACGACGCTCTCACTGCAGATGTGGTTCTACGCGATCTTCCTAATGAGTTCGACGCGCTGCGGGATCTCCGCGAAGCAGCTCGAACGGGAGATCGGCGTGAGCTACAAGACGGCGCTGAGGATGTTCCATCAGATCCGCGACTTGCTTCACGAAGACGTGGAGATGCTTGGAGGCAGCGTCGAGATCGACGAGACGTACATGGGTGGCGTCCGCAAGGGTGGGGCTGGCCGACCGCTATCGGGCGACCTGAAGAAGACGCCGGTGCTCGGGATGGTCGAGCGTGGCGGGCGGGTCCTGATGCGCGTCGTCCCGGACGCGAAGGCGCTAACGCTGATGCCGCTCGTGCAGGAACACGTCTTGCCGCGGTCGATGGTCTACACGGACGAATGGAGGCCGTACGAGGGCATCGCTTCGAAGGGCTACAGCCATCGCCGGATCTACCACAAGGCGAAGGTCTACGCCGTGGGCGATGTCCACACGAACACGATCGAGGGATTCTTCGGCCTCGTGAAGACGGGCATCCGCGGCGTCTACCACTCGGTCAGCAAGAAGCACTTGCAGGGCTACTTGGACGAGTACGCGTTCCGCTACAACCGCCGGAACAGCCCTACTCCGATGTTCTGGGCGTTCCTGGATCGGGTTCAGAAGAAGGGCGATCTAGTCGACGCGTGACCTTCTTCAACGCGCGTTCGAAGTCCACGCGCTTGAAGCCCGGAATCTGCTTCTCGAGAACCTCTTCGGCCGGCGCTTCAGGCCGGTCTTTGCCGCTCTTTGGGGGCATGGTTCCAGGCTACCCCTTCACTACGTCCGTCGCTACTGACAAGATGCGCGCTGCAGGGATCAGCGATGGGACGAAAAATCCCTGCATTGACGACGAAAAAAACTCGGAGCGGGGCGGACTCGAACCGCACACCACTTTCGTGGTGCCCGTAGGGTCTAAACCGTGGCCCACCACCTGGTGGATTCCCGCTCCGTGTGGGGTGCCCCCGGCGGGGATCATGAGTTCCCGCCGGGGGGCTTCCGACACGGTTGGCTCACCGGGAGTGGACCCCAGTGTCCGCGTCAGCTCTTGCGTCGCCCCCTCCGGGGACGACAAGCCTGTAATAGCCGTACCTCGGGCACTCGACTTCTCCGAGCTCTCGCATCCGCTTCAAGCTCGCTTCGACTGCCTTCGGCGTCGGTGCCCATCCGCGCGCGAGGGCTTCGCGCTTGATCTCGATCACCTTCCAGATCCGCCTCGGCTCGTCAGCCATGACGCGCCGCACTGCCTCACGCCCGCGAGGCCCGCTGGAGTCCATCGCCTGCGCCACGAAGAGCTTCCCGTTCTGCTCTACGAAGCGAGGCTCCGTGATCCCGGCCGCATGCCCGTTCAAGGCGCGAACTCCTTCGATGATCTGTCTCAGGGCGCGCGCTTGCCGTTCGTGCTCTTCGGCCTGACGCTCGTACTCGTGGAGCCGGTCTACGAGGTCCCCAGTCATCACCCTCCCCTCCTTCTCCCACAGGTGGTGTTGGTCGTACACGACGCTTATCTTGACCAGGGGACCAGACGACGCCCGTGGCGCGGCGGAAACCCGGAGGTCCGGCGGACCTTGAGTGGGCTAGATCCCCTGCAACTGCGAGACTTTTCGCCGAATGGGGCATATACTCCGCAGCCTGTTTTCCCGAAGGGAGCCTCTGATGGCTGTCGAGCCGCCCGTGATCTTCGACTTTACAAAGGGCCGCGTCTACAAGGCGACCGAGGACCCGAAGGACAAGAAGGATCTCATGACGGCACTACGAGAGTCCGTCAGGCTACGCAAGCGGATTGTCGCCAGGGCCGGGGCGACGCCGCCGCCTCCGCGCGAGGACTAGTTGCGCCTCATCTGGGCGGTGTCTTGCCGCTCCTACGACCCTCAGCCGGACGGCACTGTGGACATCGAGGGCGCGGCCATCGACGAGCTGTGGACAGCGGAGCTACCGGCTGTAGTGGAAGTCACCGTTCTGGTGAGGGTGGGAATGGTGGAGAACGAGGAAGCCGACCTGCAGGTCGAGCTACTGGCCCACGATGGTTCTCTAGTGGATGCGCTCGACCTGACGATGCACGGCGTCCCCGGCCCGTTCGACCGACCTGGCTACGAGGTCAAGAAGATTCAGCCGGTCTACTGCCGTTTCGACGCCGAATCCGAAGGGATTTACAGCACCGAGATCTTCATGGACGGCAAGCGGGAGCACAGCCTGTTCTTCTCGGTGCGAGAAGGCTTGCCGCCTTCTCACTAGTCCGCCCGAAAGACATACGGAGAGCCTTGTGAACAAAGGTTTTACGTGCTTTGAATACACACTTCCCCCAGGGGATAAGCCTGTGGAAGATGTGGAAAAGGGCCGCTCAGCCCGCGCTTTCTAGCGGGTTGCGGGCACCTGACCGATTGTGCGGAATCGCACACGTCGCTGGCGGCGCAGCTCCTCACCGGACTGCGATTCAAGCTGGTCGAGCGCCTCGGCGAGGGCATCTCCGAGCAGGCGCGCCGCCGCGTCCGGATCGGTGTGGGCACCTTCGGCCGGCTCCGGCACGATCGCGTCGATCACGCCCAGCTCGAGGCAGTGCGCCGCGTCCGGCTTGAAGGCCGCCGCCGCCTTGCGCGCCTCGCCGGCGTCGCGCCAGAGGATCGCCGCACAGCCTTCGGGCGAGATCACCGTGTAGATCGCGTTCTCCTGCATCAGCACCCGGTCGGCGAGTGCCGTGGCGATCGCCCCGCCGGAGCCGCCCTCGCCGATCACGCAGGCGACGACCGGAACGTGCAGCCGCGCAAGCTCGGCCTGCGAGCGCGCGATCGCGCCGCCCTGCCCGTGCTGCTCGGCGGTCACGCCCGGGTAGGCGCCCGGGATGTCGATCAGGCTGAGGATCGGAAAGCCGTGCCGCTCGGCCAGCTCCATCGCGCGCATCGCCTTGCCGTAGCCCTCGGGATAGGCCATGCCGAAGTTGCGGCGCGTGCGCTCCTTCACGTCGCGGCCCTTCTGGTTGCCGAGCAGCACGATCGTGCGGCCGCGGAAGCGCCCGAGGCCCGCGACGAGCGCGGCGTCGTCGCCGTGATGGTGGTCGCCGTGGAGCTCGAACCAGTCGTCGAGCAGCCGCTCCACGTAGTCGAGCGTGTACGGCCGGTCGGGATGCCGAGCGAGCTCGACGGAACGCCAGATCTCCTCGCTGCTCGGCTCGGCGACGAGCCGGTCGAGCTGCTTCTGCAGCCGCTCCAGCTCGCCCGAGAGCTTGGCTCCGCGCAGGAGCGGCAGGCTCCTCAGGCGCGAGAGCTGCTCCCGCAGCCGCAGCTCGGCTTCACCGGCCATTGGCGAACAGCCTCAGGAGACGCCCGACGGTGCCGCGCAGCTCGGGTCGGGGGACGATCGCGTCGACGTGGCCGTAGTGGTAGTTCGACTCCGCGAGGCCGAAGTCGTCGGGCAGCTTCTCGCGCGTCGTCTGCTGGACGACCCGCGGGCCGGTGAACGAGAGCAGCGCGCCCGGCTCGGCCACGAGCACGTCGCCGAGGCTGGCGAAGCTGGCCAGCACGCCGGCGGTCGTCGGGTGCGCCATCACGCTGATCAGCGTCCCGCCCGCGTCGTGCAGGTCCTCGACGGCGCAGACCGTCTTCGGCAGCTGCATCAGCGAAAGGATCCCCTCCTGCATGCGCGCGCCGCCGGTGGTCGTGACCGAGACGAGCGGCACGCCGCGCTCGGCCGCGCCCTCGCAGGCGCGCGCGAACTTCTCGCCGACGACGCGGCCCATCGAGCCGCCCATGAAGCCGAACTCCATCACCGCCAGCTGGCACGGCTGCTCCTCGATCGCGGCCCGGCCGATCACCATCGCCTCGCCCAGGCCGGTCGAGAGCTCGGCCTCCGAGAGCCGCTCGGTGTAGGGCCGCAGGTCGAAGAACTCGAGCGGGTCGTCGGAGCGCAGCTCGGCTGCCTCCTCGACGAAGCTGTCCTCGTCGGTCAGCTGCTTGATGCGATCGCTCGCGTGCACGGGAAAGTGGTGCCCGCACTGCGTGCAGACGTACAACGAGGCCGCGAGCTCGTCGTCGCGGTAGTGCGAGCCGCATTTGGGACAGGTGTTCGGGTGCGGCTTGCCACCGTCTTCGGCCGGCGCATGGCGGTGCTCGATGGAGACGTCGATCCGTTCGGACACGAGCTTGCGAGTTTAGACCCGCCGCCTCGGCCGGGAGTTACAGTCCCAGCGCCAGTGCCAGCCGCGTGAGCGGCTCGACGTTCGACGGCTCGGCCGCGCAAGCGCTGAAGCCCGCGCCCAGGATCGTCGTGCGCTCGCAGATCCGGCTGAGGAGCTGCCCGGCCTCCAGGAGCGTGAGGCCGCCGGGCTCGGGCATGAAAGGCTGGATCTCACCCGGCTCGAGCGCGTCGACGTCGAGGGCGACATAGACGCCCGCGGTCCCGTCGAGCGCCTCGTCGAGCTCTTCGACGTCGGTGCGCAGGCCGATCGAGGCGATGTACTCCCGCTCGGGCGGATCGAGGCAGCGCGCGCCGAGCAGGATCGCGTCACGCGGCTCGACCGCGCCGGATTCGAGGATCACCCGGAACGGCGTCGCCCACAGGTTCCCGGAAGGCGAGCTCTCGACCGTGTTCAGGTCGCCGTGGGCGTCGATCCAGATCAGCGCGATCCGGTCGTTGCGCGCTGCCAGCGCCTCGACCGCGCCGATGTGGGCGCAACAGCAACCGCCGAGCACGAGCGGCCGCTCCGGCAGGTCGATGGCGACGGCCAGGGTCTGATCGTCGAGCGTCTCCTCCTCGACGACCGCCGCCTCGGGGAACGGCAGCGGCAAGCGGGCGGCCTCGGCCATCGACTCGCCGCCCTCGCCCCAGGCCTGCGGCACGCGCACCAGGCCCGCGCCGAACTCACGCCCGCAGGAATGGCACTCGTAGTCCGGCCCTATCGCGACGGCCGTGAACGTGCGGCAGTCCGGACAACGCGCGCGCAGCCGGCTCACAAGGTCTTCTCGTAGATGTCGTTGCGGCGGACCTGACGCATGCCGACCTGCTCGTAGAGCCGGACGGCGCCGGTGGTGTTCTCGCCGTCGACGCCGAGACCGACCCTCGTCGCGCCGCGGTGAGCGAAGTCGCGGAACGAGTGCCGCAAGAGCGCGGTCGCGAGCCCGCGCCTGCGCCAGGCCGGGCGGACGCCGAGCACGTGCACCCAGCCGAACTGCGGGTCGCCGGAGAAGTGCCAGGAGTTGAGCGAGATCGCGGCGAGCTCGTCGCCGTCCTCGACGAGCCACCAGAGCGACGGGTCGAAGCGGTGGCTGTCGGTCGTGTAGCGGCTCCACTCGTCGAAGCTCTGCCGGCGGAAGTCCCAGTGGTCGGCAAAGGAGTCCATGTGTGCCTCGTAGACGCGCTCCTCCTCGCCCTCGCGAACGTTGCGCGGCTCCAGCCCGTCGGGCCAGGCCGGCTCGGGCACCTCGTTGCCGTCGAGCTCGATCCGCATCTGGAACGAGTGGCGGATCGGCTGCCAGCCGGCCGAGTCGTAGGCGTCCCGCAGGACGGGCTCGTCGCCCTGGACGTAGCCGTGCAGCACCCCCTCCTGCGCGTGCCCCTCGGCCGCCTCGACGAGCACCGGCGCAACGTCAGGATCGAGCGTGCGCGCATCGACGTCGAAGCGGCCGCCATCCTCGCTGCGGACGTCGAGATAGCCGACGGGCTCGCCGTCGCGCTCGGCGAGCTGGATCCAGAGCTTCGGCGTCCTGAACCAGCTGCGGATCTCCTCCTCGCTCAGCTCGAGCTCGCCGAACGATGCGAGCGCGTGCGCGTCGAGAACCTCTTTGATCGCGGGCGCGTCTTCCGGCGTCGCGTCGCGCAACTCGATGCTCATGCGAGCTCGCCCAGCGTGTCCACGAGTCGGGTCAGGTCGGGCAGCTCGCGCGTCGGCTGCGGGCCGGGCGTCTCGCCGAGGCGGTTGATCCAGATCGAGCGCAGGCCGAGCTCGTTAGCCGGCGCAATGTCGTGAAAGAGGCTCGCCGCGACGTGGACGTCCGGCAGGCGGCCGACCCGCTCCTCGAAGGTGCGCCAGTGCCCGAGCGCCGGCTTGTACGAGCCGATCTCGGAGGCGACGACCGCCACCTCGAAGGGGACGCCGAGCTGCGCCATTGAGGCCTCGATGTAGTCGCGGTCGGTGTTGGAGAGGATCGCGAGCTTCCAGCCGCGGCCGCGTGCCGCCATCAGCGCGGCGGGCACCTCCGGGAACGGCTGCCACGACGGCAGCGACTGCGCCAGCGCATCCTCGTCCTCGTCGCCGGCCCCGAGGCCGCGCATCGCCTCGGTCAGCACCTCACGGTACGAGCGCGTTCCGTCGGCCTCGAGCATCGGCTCGAGCACGTGATAGCGGACGAGCAGGGCGTCGGCCCGCTCCTCGCCGAAGACCCGCGCGAGCTGGCCGCGAATGCCGCCGTTCCAGTCGATCAGAGTGCCGTAGCAGTCGAACGTCGCCCACCGGTCGGCCATGGCAGCGAGCTTAGCGAGACGGTGTGCGCAGCTCGTCGAGCGTCGCCGTCGGGACAACGCCCTCCGCCTTGCGGGCGAGCTCCTGGTCGAGCGTGACCAGCGCGTCGCCCTGCAGCTTCGTCAGCGCGAGGTACTCGGCGTCGTAGGTCTGCGCCCACCCGAGCTGCTCGGCGAACCGCCAGGCGTTGCGCCGCAGCACCGCGTCGCCGAGCAGGCGGATCGGCATCGCCCAGATGCGCTCGAGCCGCTCGAGCGCCACCTCGCTCTCGAGCTCGCCGCGGTGCACGGCCTCGTGCAGCACCGACAGCGTCTGGGAGCGCAAGAGCGTCGGCGCGAGCAGCTCGTGCTCGGGGTGAACCTCGATCTCCTCGCTCGCCAGCTGGAGGACGGCACTGCAGTCGACGACGAATCTGGCCACCGGGCCGCACGCTACCCGCAGTACCATCGCGCCCGATGCGGATCGGGGTCTCGCTCTTGGTCGTGGTGCTTGCGGTCGGATGCGGCTCGTCGAGCTCGACGCCGGAGACGCCCCTCAAGGTCTCCACCTTCGCGCTCAAGAGCAAGCTGTTCGGCCGCTCGTTCTACGAGACGCTGGTCACGCCGCGCGGCGGAGGCGACGGCAGGGCGCTGCTCGTCTTCCTGCACGGCTACGGCGGCACGCCGAGCGACACGCTCAGCCCCGTGTTCGTTTCGGCGTTGCGCCGGCTGGGCGACCGCGCCCCGGTCGTCGTGCTCCCCGAAGGCGACATCGGCTGGTGGCACGACCGCAAGGAGGGGAAGTGGGGCTCGTACGTGCTCGACGAGGTGATCCCCGCCGCCCTCGCCCGCAGCGGCGCAGACAAGGAGCGGATCGCGATCGGCGGCATCTCGATGGGCGGGTTCGGCGCGCTCGACCTCGGCCGGCTGCGGAGGTTCTGCGCGGTCGGCGGGCATTCGCCTGCCGTCTTCGAACCAGGTTCCGACGACATCTCCTTCGGGTTCGACAACGCCGCCGACTTCAAGCGGCACGACCTGATCGGGATCGCGCGGAAGAGGTCGCCTTATGACGCGCCGATCTGGATCGACATCGGCAACAAGGACCAGCTCCGCCCGGCGGCATCGCACCTCGCCCGCGAGCTACGCGCCCGCGGCGCGGACGTCAGCTTCCACGTGTGGCCGGGCAATCACGACGGCGACTACTGGAACGCGCACTTCGCCCAGTACGCAGACTTCTATGCCGAAGCCTGCGCGGGTTAGGCCGTAGGCCGTCTCAATCCTCGAAGCGCCGGAACACGACCGTGGCGTTGTGCCCGCCGAAGCCGAACGAGTTCGAAACCGACGTGCGCACGTCGGCTTCGCGTGACTCGTTCGGGATGTAGTCGAGGTCGCACTCGGGGTCCGGCTCTTCGTAGTTGATCGTCGGCGGCAGCACGCCGCGCTCGACGGCCAGGATCGAGAACATCGCCTCGACCGCACCGGCCGCGCCGAGGCAGTGGCCGGTGGCGCCCTTGGTCGAGGAGACCGGCGTCTTGCGCGCGTTCTCCTCGCCGAGCGCCAGTTTGATCACGCGGGTCTCTGCGGCGTCGCCGAGCGGCGTCGAGGTGCCGTGGGCGTTGATGTAGTCGATCTCGTCCGGCTCGACCGAGGCGTCGCGGAAGGCCATCGTCATCGCGCGCGCCGGGTTCACGCCCGAGGGATCGGGCTCGGTGATGTGGCGCGCGTCGGAGGAAACGCCGTAGCCGAGCAGCTCGGCGTAGATCTTCGCCCCGCGCGCCTTGGCGTGCTCGAGCTCTTCGAGCACCACCACCGCGCCGGCCTCGCCCATCACGAAGCCGTCGCGCCCGGAGTCGAACGGGCGGCTCGCAGCTTCGGGGTCGTCGTTGCGGCGCGAGAGCGCACGCATCGCACTGAAGCCGGCGATCCCGACCTCGGTCACGGGCGCCTCGGTGCCGCCGCAGAGCATCACGTCGGCGCGGCCGAGCCGGATCGCGTCGAGGCCGTCGCCGATCGCCATGTTCGAAGCGGCGCAGGCCGTGCACTGCGAGCTGAGCGGGCCCTGCGTGCCGAGCTGCATCGAGACCCAGGCGGCGCCCATATTCGGGATGATCTCGGGGATCGAGAACGGGTTGACCCGGTCGGGGCCGCGCTCGAGCAGCTCGCTGTGGCAGTCCTGGAAGGCCTTGAGGCCCCCGATGCCGGTCGCGATCGCCGCACCCACGCGATCAGATTCGGACTCGATCGAGATCCCGGAGTCGGCCTCGGCCTGGCGCGCGGCGGCGACAATCAGGTGCGCGAAGCGGTCCATGCGCCGAGCCTGCTTGAACGGGATGTACTGGGTCGGGTCGAAATCCTTCACCTCGCAGGCGAAGTGAACGGCGAAGTCGCTCGAGTCGAACTGCGTGATCTCGCCCGCGCCCGAACGCCCGGCGACGAGGCCGTCCCAGGTGCTCTCGACGTCCACGCCGAGCGGGGTCACCGCGCCAAGGCCGGTGATCACGACCCTGCACCGTCCGTTGAGGCTGCCGTTGTTCATCATCTACATCCCGAGCCCGCCGTCGACGAGCAGCACGTCGCCTGTAATGAAGGCGGCCTCGTCGGAGCACAGGAAGCGTACCGCCCCGGCGATGTCTTCCGGCTCGCCGAGACGGCCAAGGGGCGTGTTGGCCAGCATCGCCTGCTGCGCCTCGCCCGGGAGCACGTCCGTCAGCCGGGTGTTCACGTAGCCCGGCGCGACCACGTTCGCGCGCACGCCGCGGCTGCCGAGCTCGCGGGCGAGCGACTTGGTGAAGCCGATGATCCCCGCCTTCGAGGCGCCGTAGTTCGTCTGCCCCCAGTTGCCGTGGACGCCCACGATGCTGGAGACGTTCACGATCGAGCCGGCCCGCTTCTTCATCATCCCGCGGGTGACCGCGCGACAGGTGTAGAAGACGGATGAGAGGTTCGTCTCGATCACGTCGCGCCAGTCGTCGTCCGGCATCCGCGCCAGCAGCCCGTCGCGCGTGAGGCCGGCGTTGTTGACGAGGATGTCGAGGTCGCCGGCCTCTTCGACCAGGCGCTTGGCCTCGTGGGGGTCGGAGACGTCGGCCTGCACCGCGCGGCCGCCGGCCTCCTTCGCCACCGCCTCGGCCTCCTCGGCGCCGGAGCGGTAACCGACCACGACCTGCGCGCCGCCGCGGGCCAGCTCGAGCGCGATCGCGCGCCCGATCCCGCGCGAGCCGCCGGTGACGAGGGCCGTCCTGCCTTCGAGCGAGCAGAACCCGTCAGGCAGTTTCGAGCGTCTCCCGCAGCTTCTCGAGCGAAGCCAGGTCGCCGACCGGGATCGCCTTCACGCTGCGGTCGATCCTCTTCAGTAAACCGGTCAGGACGTTGCCCGGGCCGACCTCGACGAAGACCTTCACGCCCTGGCGCATCAGCTCGCGCGCGGCCTGCGTGAACTTGACCGGCGCGGTCAGCTGCTCGACGAGCAGCGCGGCCATCTTCTGCGCCGGCTCGATCTTCGCCGTCACGGTCGACATGAACGGCGCAATCGGGTCGGAGAACTTCGCGCGCTCCAGCGCCGGGCGCAGGTGCTCGGCGGCGCGGGCGACGAGCGGGCTGTGGAACGCGCCCGAGACACGCAGCTTGACCGTGCGGCGCGCCCCCTGGAGCTCCGCCTCGCTGCAGCACTCGTCCACTGAAGGGCTCTGCCCCGAGACCACGATCTGGCCGGGGCAGTTGTAGTTCGCCGGCCACACGTTGGCGATCTTGGCGCACAGCGCCTCGACCACCTCGTCGGCGAGCCCGAGAATCGCCGCCATCGAGCCGGGGTTCTCGCGGGCGGCCTCGGCCATCGCCAGGCCGCGCTCGCGAACGAGCCTGATCGCGTCGTCGTTGGAAAGCGCCTGCGAAGCGGCGAGCGCGGCGAACTCGCCGACCGAGTGGCCGACGACGACGTCCGGCTCGAAACCGTTCTCGCGCAACGCGGCCAGCACGGCAAGGCTGGTGGCGACGAGGGCCGGCTGCTGCACCTCCGTATGGACGAGCTCCTCCTCCGGCGCCTCGAAGCAGAGGCGGACGAGGTCGAGCCCCGAAGCCTCGCTCGCGCGCTCGTAGACCTCCATCGCCGCCGGCACGGCCAGGGCGATCTCCCGGCCCATGCCCGCCTCCAGCGAGCCCTGGCCCGGAAAGCAAAATGCGATCTTCGTCGCGCTCATCCCTCTCCTCCTGCCGTCCATTCGATCAGACCCGAGCCCCACGTGAGCCCGGCACCCATTCCCGTCATCAATACGAGCCTGCCTGCGCGAAGCCTGCCATCGGCCTTCGCATCCGCCAAGGCGAGCGGAATCGAGCCCGACGAGGTGTTGCCGTAGCGGTCGACGTCGATCACCGTCTTCTCCTCCGGAATCCCGAGCTTCTGCCGCGCATGTTCGATGATGCGCACATTCGCCTGATGCGGAACGTAGACGTCGACGTCTTCGATAGTGCGCCCGCACTCGGTCAGCACTGCTTCCGCGGAGCTGACGAGCACGCGGGTCGCGAACTTGAACACCTCGCGCCCGTTCATGTGCACGAAGTGCATTCGCTCCTCGACCGACTCGGCGCTCGCGGGCGTCCGCGAGCCGCCGGCCGGCAGGTAGAGCTGCGGGCCGCCCGAGCCGTCGGCGCCAAGCTCGAAGCCGAGGAAGCCGCCGTCCGCGACCCGCTCGAGCACGACCGCGCCCGCGCCGTCGCCGAAAAGCACGGCCGTCGAGCGGTCGCTCCAGTCCATGATCTTCGAGAGCACGTCACCGCCGACGATCAGCGCCTTGTGCGCGAGGCCGCCGGCGAGCATCCCGTAGCCCTGCGCGACCGCGTACATGAAGCCGGTGCAGCCGGCCGAGAGGTCGTAGGCGGCGGCTGACTCCGCGCCGAGCTGGTCGGCCAGGATCGCGCCGGTCGACGGGAACGCCATGTCCGGCGTGACGGTGGCGACGATGATCAGGTCGAGCTCGGAGGCCTCGGCGCCCGCGTCGGCGAGCGCCTCGCGCGCGGCCGGCAGGCAGAGATCGGAGAGCGCCTGCTCCGGCTCGGCGATCCGGCGCTCGCGGATCCCGGTGCGCTCGCGGATCCACTCGTCGTTCGTGTCCATCATGGTCGAGAGGTCGTCGTTGGTGAGCACCCGGTCGGGCACGTACGAGCCGAGCCCGGTGATCGAGACCGCGAGGCCGTTGACGCTGCCGATCATCTCTCCACCGCGAACGTCAGTGTTCCCCGTGCGGCGAGCTGGTCGCCCACGTGCGCCGTCGCCTTGCCCTTGCCGATCGGCCCGCGCACGCTCTCGAGCCGGCACTCGTAGACGAGCTCGTCACCCGGTTCGACGATCCGCTTGAAGCGGACGTCGTCGATCCCGGCGAAGAGCGCGAGGCGGCCGCGGTTCTCCTCCTGCGAGAGCACGGCCACGGCGCCGGCCTGGGCCATCCCCTCGACGATCAGCACCCCGGGCATCACGGGTCGGCCGGGGAAGTGGCCCGCGAGGTACCACTCGTCGGCGCGCACCGTCTTGCGCGCGACCACGCGCTCGCCGGGCTCGAGCTCCAGCACCTCGTCGATCAGGAGGAACGGCTCCCGGTGAGGCAGGATCGCCTCGATCTCTGTGCGCGTGAGGACCGTCACGCGGCGTGCTCGTCCGTGAGCCGCGCGCGCAGGCCGGCGCGGGCCCGGTGTGCGTAACACTTCGCCGTGCCGACCGGCATCCCCGAGCGAACCGAGATCTCCGCGAACGAGAAGCCGAGCGCGTCCTTCAGCACGACCACGCTCGCCTGTTCCTGCGACAGCCCGGCCAGCTCATGCCGCAGCTCGTGGCGCAGCTCGGAGAGCGCCGCCTCGCGGGCGGGATCGGCGTCGGCGGCGACCCGCTCGTCCTCGTGCAGCGGCTCGCAGCGACGGCCGCGCTGGCGGTCGGCGACGTCGAGGCACGTGTTGACCACGAGCCGGTGCAGCCAGGTCGCGAACTGCGAGTCGCCGCGGAATTGGCGTAGACGGACGCAGAGCTTGGCCAGCGCCTCCTGGGCGGCGTCGCGGGCGTCCTCGGGGTCGGCGAGCACATGCGCGGCGAGCTTCTCGACCCGCGGCGCATGCCGCTCGACGAGCGTGGCGAGCGCCTTCGCGTCGCCGTCCTTCGCGCGCTTGACCAGGATCGGATCACTGAGCCTCTCGTAGACGAGCTGCCGCTCGGGCCGCGGGTCCTGCCGAATCTGACGGCGCTTGCGCAGAGGAGGTTGCACAGCCGCCGTAGTGTATTTCGCGATGACCGACTCACTGTCGCCTGAGGCCGTCGAGCCGCTGCTGCGCGGCCGCTTCGGCCGGCCCTACGAGCACGTCGCCTCGACGCCCTCGACGCAGCTGCTGCTGCTGCCCGAGGCCGCGGAGGGCGCGTTGGTCGCGGCCGACGAGCAGACAGCGGGGCGCGGGCGGCTGGGCAAGCGCTGGCTCGCGCCCGCCGGAACGAGCCTGCTCTGCTCACTGCAGCTGCGCCCGGCGATCGCCTCGGAGCGGCTGCCCGAGCTGACCGGCGTCGCGGCCCGCGCCTGCGCGGAGGCGATCGCCGCCCTGACCGGGCTAGAGCCCGAGCTGAAGTTCCCGAACGACGTGCTCGTCGGCGAGCGCAAGGTCGCGGGGGTCCTGGCCGAGGCCCGCGAGGAGCGCGTGGTGCTCGGGATCGGCGTCAACGTCAACGTCCCTGCGGACGAGCTGCCGCAGGAGGTCGACCGCCCCGCGACCTCGCTGCTCGTCGAGACCGACCGCGAGCTCGACCGGGCGGAGCTGCTCGCCGAGCTCCTCGAGCGGCTCGAGCGCCGTTACGACGCCTGGGTCAGCGGCGCGCGCTGACGACCCGGCTCTTGTTGCCGGCCGCGTCGATCGCGTAGGCGGTCAGCCCGCGCACGCTGCCCCGATGCGGCACGCGTACCAACCCTGCCCGCCTGACCCTCAGCTTCCGCCAGCGCCCGTTCACGGCTACGACCAGCTGCACCGGCTCGGAGACGCGAAGGACTGCCGACCGGAGCGAGACGAGCCGGAGCGTCGGCGAGTGCCGGTCGATCCGGACGACCACCCGCTGCGTGACCGTCAGCAGCGAGTCGGTCGCGTTGATCTCGATCCAGTAGCGGCCGTCCGGCAGCTTGTTCCCCGTCCAGCTCAGCCGCTGCGGCCCCGGCCCGAGGTCGGCCTCGAACGGCGTGGCGACGACCTGCGACCCATGCAGCACGCGCAGCTCGACATGGGCCGCGTTGAGCAGCGTGAAGCCGAGCCCGAGCGACTCGCGCCGCGGCGAGAACGCCGGCGCGTCGGCGACCGTTGCAGCGAGGGTGCGGTCGACCCAGAAGCGCGTCGAGGTCTGCACCCGCTTCGTGCCGGCAACGGCGGTCAGCGTCAGCCGGTACCAGCCGTCGGGGAACGCGCCCGGCGCCCAGGACAGCTCCTGCCTGCCGGCCGCGCGCGTGCCTCTGAAGACCGTCGCCACCGGCTGGTCGAGCGAGTCGGTCACCTCGGCGGTGACGGTCGCCGCCGCGGTGAGCGTGTACGTGGCCCTGGCCTCGTCGCCGCGGCCGTCGCCGTTCGGCGAGACGATCGCCGGCGCGAGCTTCAGCTTCTGCAACACCAGCGGTACGGGTGCACTACCGATCGAGCCGGTCGCGGGGCGCATCTGCGCCGCGCTGATCGACCACGCGTAGTGCTGCTCGGTGGCGGCCGTCGCGTCCCAGGTCCAGTCGACCTTCGAGCCGGTGCCCGTCCCGCTCGCCACGGTCGCGCCCGCGTCGTCGCGCACCGTCACCGTCCAGCCGACCGCGTTCGAGAGCCGCGCCGTGAAGCGAACAGGCCCGCCGAGCGTGCCGACCACGGCGGGCGCGTAGAGCTTCGGCAGTCCCGTCTGCGAGACCTCGCTGCGCAGCGAGGGCAGCTGCGCGTAAAGGCTCGAGCCGGGGCAGCTGGTCGGGTAGACGTCGCGGTGGGCGGAGATCGAGTTCAACGTGAGCGCGGTGCCTGCCGCATAACGCGGGTTCCCGGACGAGATGCGCACGACCTTCGAGAGCGGGTCGACGTGCGCCAGGTCGAGCCGCCAGGCGATCAGCGAGACGAGCGCGGCCCGCGCGGCCGGTGAGATCGAGGTCGACGAGTAGTCGCCGATCACCGAGATCCCGACCGAGCCGGTGTTGAACCCTTGCGCGTGGGCGCCGATCACCGGCCTCGTGATCCCGCCGTAGCGGCCTTCGAAGACCTGGCCGTACTTGTCGACCAGGAAGTTGTAGCCGATGTCGTTCCAGCCGTTGCCCTGCACGTGGTAGAGCTCGATCGCCCGCACGATCGAGGCCGACTGGGACTTCGAGTACGAGTTCGAGCCGGCCGTGTGATGGACGATCGCGAGGTGGATCCCGTCGGCGTAGTAAGGCGCCGCGCGGCGGATCGCCTCGTCGGCGTGCCAGTCGGCGCGCGTGACGATCGGCGGTGCGCCCGCCAGCTCGGGGCGCTTGCCGCCCACCGGGAGCCGGGGGCTGCGGACGAGGAAGGCGCGCACCCTGGAGACGCGGCCGAGCGAGCGGTACTGGATCGCGTTCGAGGCTCCCGTCCACTGCGGCTCGCCGACGCGCCAGCCCGGCATGGCCCGCCACTCGCGGCTGCCACGGTCGGGCAGCGCGTCCTCGTCGCTCGAGCGAAGCCAGCGGCTCCAGCGGCCGGCCAGGCTGCGCGTGCGGTACTGGACGAGACCCGGCCCGCGCCAGTGCAGGCCGACCAGCTCGAAGTTCCGGGTCGGGAGCGTGCGAACGCCAGCCTGCGGCTGGAGATCCCGCTGCTGCACCAGCCCGGCCCCGAGCGCGGTGCCGGGGAACGCGGCGGCGAGAGCGGCTGCGACGACTAGCGGCGTCTTCATCGAACGGACCCGCTTCGAGAGAAGCAGACACCTTCCTCGCCCGCAAGGAAAACCGCTGCTCGTCGGTAGAATCTTTACAAGCGTGAAGCGGCCCGTTATCCGGGGGTTCCTGGCCTCAGTGGTCGTGGCTCTCGCCGTTCCCGCCCTGGCGTCCGCAGCCCAGCCGCGCGTGCTCGCGATCCATTACGAGCTCGAGGTCAACCCGGTCACCTCTAGCTACCTCGACCACCAGCTGCAGCGCGCCCAGGACGACCACTACGACGCCGCGGTCGTCCTGGTCGACACGCCGGGCGGCCTCTCGGAGTCGATGCGCAAGATCGTCAAGAAGGAGATCGGCCTCAAGATCCCGGTGATCGTCTACGTCTCGCCAAGCGGCGCCCGTGCGGCCTCGGCAGGCGTCTGGATCACGGAGGCGGCCGACGTCGCCGCGATGGCGCCCGCGACCAACATCGGCTCCTCGACGCCGATCGACTCGAGCGGCCAGAACCTCGGCTCGGACCTGCGGCGCAAGGTGATCAACGATGCCGTCGCCTCGCTCACGAGCCTGATGAAGTTCCACCACCGCAACGCCGCCTGGGCCGCCGACGCGGTGCGCAAGGCCTCCAACCTCGACGAGACCAAGGCGAAGGAGATGAACGTCGTCGACGTGCTCGCGCCGACCCTGCCGGCGCTGCTCAACAAGATCGACGGCCAGAAGACGGCCGGCAAGCACTACGTCCTGCACACAGCCGGCGCGCAGATCGACGAGGTCGACCCGGGCTTCTTCACCAGCCTGCTGAACGCGCTGATCGACCCGAACCTGATCCCGCTGCTCTTCCTGGCCGGGATCGCGGGGATCGGCTTCGAGATCTTCCACCCGGGCGTAGTGCTGCCCGGCGCGCTCGGCGCGGTCTCGCTGCTGCTCGCGCTGTTCGGCTTCTCGGTGCTGCCGATCAGCTGGGCCGGCTTCGCATTGCTGCTCCTGGGCGTCGGGCTGCTGGTGATCGACGCGCACGTCGTCACGCACGGCGCGCTGACCGTGGCCGGGCTGATCAGCCTCGTGGTCGGGACGCTGCTGCTCTTCCACAACGCGCCCTCGCCGTACAACGACGTGAACACGCCGCTGCTCGTCGCCTTTGCGGTCGGGATCGGCCTGATCTGGGTGTTCGCGCTGACGAAAGCGGTACAGGTGCGCCGCAGCCCGATCCAGGCCGGGCCGCAGACGATCGTCGGCGAGCTGGGCGAGGCCCGCCGCGGCGACATGGTCTTCGTCCACGGCGAGCTCTGGCGCGCGCGGCCCGCCGGGGACGAACCGCTGCAGCCGGGCCAGCAAGTGCGCGTCACCAGCGTGGGGCCGGAGCTGACACTCGTCGTCGAGCCCGTCGCCAAGTAGGATCGCGGTCATGGCAGCGGCTCTGATCCTCGTCGCAATCCTGCTCTTCCTGGTCGTGCTCTTCTTGATCTCGGCGATCAAGGTCGCGCGCGAGTACGAGCGGGGGATCATCTTCCGCCTCGGCCGGCTGCTCGCGGAGCCGAAGGGCCCGGGCCTGTTCCTGCTGATCCCGATCGTCGACCGGATGGTGAAGGTCGACCTGCGGACGATCACGCTGAACATCCCGCCGCAGGAGGTCATCACCAAGGACAACGTCCCCGTGCGGGTGAACGCGGTCGCCTACTTCCGGATCGTCGAGCCGAAGAACGCGATCGTGCAGGTCGAGAACTTCATGGTCGCCACCTCGCAGATCGCGCAGACGACGCTGCGGTCGGTGCTCGGCCAGCACCTGCTCGACGAGCTGCTCTCCGAGCGCGACAAGATCAACTCGATCCTGCAGGAGATCATCGACGAGGCGACCGCGCCCTGGGGCGTGAAGGTCTCAATCGTCGAGGTCAAGGACGTCGAGATCCCGTCGGGGATGCAGCGCGCGATGGCCCGGCAGGCGGAGGCCGAGCGCGAGCGGCGCGCCAAGGTGATCGCGGCCGAGGGCGAGTTCCAGGCCTCCGAGCGGCTGAAGGACGCGGCGCTCGTGATCGAGGACCACCCGATCGGCCTGCAGCTGCGCTACCTGCAGACGCTCGTCGAGCTCGGCTCCTCGCAGTCCACGACGATCGTCTTCCCGGCGCCGATCGACCTGCTTACGCCGTTCCTCGAGCGGCTCAAGGGCTCCGACTCCTGAGCGCAGAGCTGCGAGTCGACCCGCTCTCGGGCCGGCTCGTCGCGGTCGCGCCGGGACGGTCGAGCCGCCCGGGCGCCGGTGCTGCAGAGCTCGAACCGGTCACGGACGAGCAGCTCGCCTCGTGCCCGTTTTGCGAGGGGCGTGAGGACCAAACACCGCCCGAGCTGCTCGCGCTGCCGCGCGACCGGGCGCCGGACACGCCCGGCTGGCGGGTGCGGGTCGTCCCCAACAAGTACCCGGCCTTCGAGCACCAGGAGGTGGTCGTCAACGCGCCGCAGCACGTGCGCTCGATCGCCGAGCTCGACCTGGAGCAGTTGGAGCTGGTCGCCGAGGCCTGGCGCCTGCGAGCCGAGGCTGCGCGCGAGGCGGGCAAGCTGCTCTTCGCCGGGATCAACGAGGGCCAGGCGGCCGGCGCGAGCCTGCAGCACTCGCACTCGCAGCTCGTCTGGCTGGACTCAGAGCCGCCGGTCGCCCACGTCGAGCGCGGAGCCGGCTGCCCGCTCTGCGACTCACTCCAGGCCGAGCTCGCCGACGGCTCGCGCGTGGTTGAGCAGCGCGACGGGCTCGTGCTCCTCTGCCCCTACGCCGGGCGGGCACCGTACGAGTGCCTGATCGCGCCGCTCGAGCACGAGGCGGACGGCTACGGCCCACTGCTGGGCGCCGCCCTCGACCTGGCCGCAGAGGTCCTCCGCCGCCTCGCCGAGGACGCGCCGAGACCGATGAACCTCTGGCTGCACGAGTCCGGCCACTGGCACCTGGAGCTGCTGCCGCGGCTGAACGTCTTCGCCGCGCTGGAGCTCGGCGCGGGCTACTTCGTCAACACGATCCCGCCTGAGCAGGCGGCCGAGCAGCTGCGGCGCTAGGAAGCTTCGGTTGCGCGGTTCGTCTCGCGGAAGCGCCGAGCGGCCTCGATAGCCGCGCCCAGGTTCAGGCCTTTGTCCTTGGCCTGCTTGATCAACATCACGGTCTCGAGCGCGTCGATGTCGTAGATCCGCTGCTTGTTTCCCTTGGTCGGGATCTGGGCCTTGTTCGTCCAGTAGTCGAGCTGCATCTTCGAGATGCCGGCGATCTGGCACACCTGACCGAGGTAGAGCTCGATCTTGTCGAGATGCTCGGCCAGGTCGATCGGCTCGAGGAAGTCTGCTGCCTTGTCGTACGCCATCGTCTGCTCCTGCCGTGGTTCTCTTTTGAAAGTTATAGCGACCTGCTTCCAGTTATGGAAGAGCTACCGGCGAACTTACTCGTTCTTACCGGTATCTGCAGCAGGTGCCGGCTCGGGCTCCGGGTCGGTCTCCTCGTCCGACTCGGCCACGAGCGCGATGCTGGAGACCTGCTCGTCGCCGCGCAGGCGCATCACGATCACGCCCTGGGTCGAGCGGCCGAGGCGCTTGATCTCGTCAACCGGCATCCGGATGACCGTGCCGCCGTTCGAGATCAGCATCACCTGGTAGCCCTCGCGCACCGGCATCGCGCCGGCGAGCTGGCCGCGGGCCTCCGTCAGCTGAACGGTCTTGACGCCGAGCCCGCCGCGGCCCTTGACCGGGTAGTCCGCCATGCGGGTGCGCTTGCCGTAGCCCTGGTCGGTGACGACGAGCATGTCGAGCTCGTCGTCGGCGATTCCGGCCGAGATCACCTCGTCGCCGTTCCGCAGGCCCATGCCCTTGACGCCCGAGGTGGCGCGGCCCATCGCCCGCGCCTGGTCCTCGTGGAAGCGGATCGCCTGGCCCTTGCGCGAGACGAGGATGATGTCCTCGCCGCCGTTCGAGTGGAGCACGTCCACGAGCGCGTCGTCCTCGCGGAGCTTGATCGCGATGATCCCGTCGGCCTTGAGCGGGGTGTTGTACTCCTCGAAGCGGGTCTTCTTGACGATCCCGTTCTTTGTCGCGAGCACGAGGTACTCGGCCTCCTTGAAGTCGCGCGTCGCGATCACCGCCTTCACCTGCTCGCCCTGGGCGAACGGCAGGAGGTTGACGATCGCGCGGCCCTTCGACTGGCGCGTCCCGAGCGGCAGCTCGTGCACCTTCAGGCGGTAGATCTTGCCGACCGAGGTGAAGAAGAGCAGGTAGTCGTGGGTCGAGGCGACGAACAGGTGCTCGATGTAGTCCTCGTCCTTCAGGTCCATGCCCATCACGCCGATCCCGCCGCGGCGCTGCTCGCGGTAGGTGGTGACGGGTAGCCGCTTGACGTAGCCGGAGCGGGTGATCGCGATCACCATGTCCTCTTCCGCGATCAGGTCCTCGAGCTCGAGCTCGCCCTCGGCGGCCACGATCTCGGTGCGGCGGTCGTCGCCCTTGCCGTAGACCTGCTTGAGCTCGAGCAGCTCCTCGCGGATCAGCCCGTCGATCTTCGTCTCGTCGCCGAGGAGCGCGCGCAGCTCGGCGATCCGCTCCTGCAGGTCGGCGAACTCGTCCTCGATCCGCTTGCGCTCGAGGCCCGTGAGGCGCTGGAGGCGCAGGTCGAGGATCGCCTGGGCCTGGATCTCGGAGAGCTCGAAGGTCTCAATCAGGCCGGCGCGCGCGGCATCCGGGTCGGCCGAGCCGCGGATCAGCGCGATGACGGCGTCGAGGTTGTCGAGCGCGGTCAGGTAGCCCTGCAGGACGTGCGCGCGGGCTTCGGCCTTGCGCAGCTCGAACTTCGAGCGGCGGGTGACGACCTCGCGCTGGAAGTCGAGGTAGTGGAAGAGCAGGTCGCGCAGGGGCAGCGTCCTCGGGACGCCGTCGACCAGCGCGACCGCGTTGTAGCCGAAGGTCGTCTGCAGCGACGTGTGCTTGAAGATCTTGTTCTGGACGACCTGCGGGATCGCGTCGCGCTTGAGCTCGATCTGGATGCGCATCCCCGACTTGTCGGAGAGATCCTTGACGTCGTGCACCTCGGGGATGACCTTGTCGTTGACGAGGTCGGCGATCTTCTTGATCACGCCCTCGTCGCCGCCCTTCCTGACGCCGTAGGGCAGCTCGCTGACGACTATCGCCGTGCGGCCGCCGCGCAGCTCCTCGATGTGGCTGCGCGCCCGCATCACGATCCGGCCGCGGCCCGAGCGATACGCCTCGCGGATCCCCTCGCGGCCGAGGATGATCGCGCCGGTCGGGAAGTCCGGGCCCTTGATGTGCTTGGTCAGCCGGTCGACGTCGATCGTCGGCTCGTCGATCATCGCCACCAGCGCGTCCACGACCTCGCCCAGGTTGTGCGGCGGCATGTTGGTCGCCATTCCGACCGCGATCCCGGCCGAACCGTTCAGCAGCAGGTTCGGCAGGCGCGCGGGCAGCACCTCGGGCTCGCGGCGCGACTCGTCGTAGTTCGGCTTGAAGTCGACGGTGTCAGCGTCGATGTCGCGCAGCATCTCGGTGGCCAGGCGCGTGAGCCGGCACTCCGTGTAGCGCATCGCGGCGGCCGGGTAGCCGTCGATGTTCCCGAAGTTGCCCTGGCCGTCGACGAGCGGGTAGCGCATCGAGAAGGGCTGGGCGAGGCGGACGAGCGTGTCGTAGATCGCCTGGTCGCCGTGCGGGTGGTAGGAGCCCATCACGTCGCCGACCACGCGGGCGCACTTGAGCCGGGCGCGGTTCGGCTGCAGGCCGGCCTCGTGCATGGCGTAGAGCACGCGCCGGTGCACCGGCTTCAGCCCGTCGCGCACGTCCGGCAGCGCCCGCGCGACGATCACGCTCATCGCGTAGTCGAGGAAGCTCGAGCGCATCTCCTGCTCGAGCTCGCGCGGCTCGATCCGGCCCGGCCCTAGTGGTTCTACGGTCGCCACGTCTTAGACGTCCAGGAAGCGAACGTCCTTCGCGTTCTGCTCGATGAAGAGCCGGCGCGGCTCCACCTGGTCGCCCATCAGCATCGAGAAGACCTGGTCGGCGGCGGCCGCGTCGTCGACCTCCACCCGAATCAGCATCCGCCGGGTCGGGTCCATCGTCGTCTGCGCGAGCTCCTCCGGGTCCATCTCGCCGAGGCCCTTGAAGCGACGCACCTGGAGGCCTTCCTTGCCGAGCTCGAGGGCGTAGTCGCGCAGCGCCTCGAACGTCTCGGCGTGCCGCGTCTTCTTGCCCAGCTCGAGCTCGAACGGCGGCGCGCCGATGATCTCGACGAGGCGCTCGTAGGTCTTGCGCAGGTTCGCGTACACCGGCGAGGCGAGCAGCTCCGCCGGGACGACGACGTGGACCGCGGCGCTCGTCTCGCGCTCGGTCACCTTGATCTTCGCGCCCTCGTCGTCGCTCTCGACCACCGCCACCTCGTAGCCGTTCGGCTCGAGCGCGGAGAGAGCGGCGTCGATCTCGCCCGCCAGCGCGGCCTCGGTCTCGACCAGCCGATGCTCGATCACGAAGTTGGCCGGCCCGCTGCCGAAGTCGGCGCGCAGGCGCGAGGCCCAGCCCTCGAACTCGTGCAGCGCCCGGCTGAAGCGCTGGTAGCGCGCCTCGGTCAGCTTCTGCTTCGACCCCGAGCGGTCGGTCACGTCGATGTCCTTCACGCGCTCGCGAACGAGCACCTCCTCGAACTGCGACTCCTTGACGACGTACTGCTCGCGCCCGCCGACCTTGACCGCGTACAGCGGCGGCACCGCGATGTAGACGAAGCCGCCGTCGACGAGCTCCGGCATCTGCCGGTAGAGGAAGGTCAGGATCAGCGTGCGGATGTGCGAGCCGTCCACGTCGGCGTCCGTCATCACGATCACACGGTGGTAGCGGAGCTTCTCGAGGTCGAACTCGTCGCCGATGCCGGTCCCGATCGCGGTGATCATCGACTGGATCTCCGCGTTCGAGAGCACCTTGTTGATCCGGTTCTTCTCGGAGTTGATCACCTTGCCGCGCAGCGGCAGGATCGCCTGGAAGGTGCGGTCGCGGGCGTCGACGGCCGAGCCGCCGGCGGAGTTGCCCTCGACGAGGAACAGCTCGGCCGAAGCCGGGTCGCTGATCTGGCAGTCGGCGAGCTTGCCGGGCAGCGACGAGCTCTCGAGCGCGCTCTTGCGCCGCGTCAGCTCACGCGCCTTGCGGGCCGCCTGCCGGGCGCGCGCGGCCGAGATCGCCTTGTCGATGATCCGCTTGGCGTCACTCGGGTTCTCCTCGAAGTACTCGGCCAGGCGCTGGTTGACGGTCTGCTCGACGAGGCCGCGCACCCACGGGTTGCCGAGCTTCGTCTTCGTCTGGCCCTCGAACTGCGGGTCGCGCAGCTTGACCGAGAGCACCGCCGCCAGGCCCTCGCGGACGTCCTCGCCCTCGAGGTTGTCCTCCTTCTCCTTGAGCAGGCCCTTCGCCCGCGCGTAGTCGTTGAGCGTGCGGGTCAGGGCCCCCTTGAAGCCGGACAGGTGCGAGCCGCCCTCGGTGGTGTGGATGTTGTTGGCGAACGAGAAGACCGACTCCTGGTACGAGGAGTTCCACTGCATCGCGACCTCGACCGCGCCCTGCTCGTTCTGGCCCTCGAAGTAGACGATCCCCTTGTGGACCGGGTCCTTCGACTTGTTCACGTAGGAGACGAAGTCGCGGATCCCGCCCTCGTAGTGGAACTCGTGCTTGTCGTCGCCGGCACGCTCGTCGTAGAGGACGATGCGGAGGCCCTTCGTCAGGAAGGCGGTCTCCCGCAGGCGCTGGACGAGCGTCTCGCTCGACCACTCGAGCTCCTCGAAGACGTCGCCGTCGGGCAGGAAGGTGATCGTCGTGCCCGTGTCCTTGGCGACGCCGACCGTCTGCAGCTCGGTCGTCGCGTCGCCGCGGGCGAACTCCTGGCGGTAGATCTTCCCGTCGCGGTGCACCTCGACATGCAGCCACTCCGAGAGCGCGTTCACCACGGAGACGCCCACGCCGTGCAGGCCGCCCGAGACCTTGTAGCCCTCGCCGCCGAACTTGCCGCCGGCGTGCAGCTTCGTAAGCACGACCGTCACGGCGGGCAGGCCCTGCTCGGGCATGACGTCGACGGGGATGCCGGAGCCGTTGTCGGTGATGGTCACCGAGGCGTCCGGATGGATGGTCATCTCGATCGTGTCGGCACGGCCGGCGAGGGCCTCGTCGACCGCGTTGTCGATCACCTCGTAGACGAGCTGATGGAGCCCGCGCGGGCCCGTCGAGCCGATGTACATGCCCGGCCGCAGCCGGACCGGCTCGAGGCCCTCGAGAACGGTGATGTCTTTAGCTGAATATGTAGCCTTGGCCATGAAAAAAGCCCTGCAACTTGCGCATTTCAGGGCTGAGGTAAGTCTAGCAGGCGGAGCGGCCGTCAGCGGCGCTTGCGAGGCTCATCCGCGCAGCTTTTTCTACCGATTTGCGGAGATCTTCGGACTCGATCGCGGCGGCCCACTCGTGCGCCTCCCGCGCTTGCTCGAGCGTGGGCTCCGGCGGTGGCCGTTTCGCGTACTCGGAAGCCACCGCGGGAAGCTCCGGCAGCGGCCCGGGAGCGAAGCGCATACGGGTTGGGGCGGCCTCGGGAACCGCCTCGCGCAGGCGCTCCGCGATCTCGCCCTCGAGCTGCTGGAGCTCGAAGGCCCAGGTCGAGGAGGCGGCGTTCACGTGCAATGTGCCGTCGCGGGCGAGCCGCGCGGGCCAGGCGTTCGCGGCCACGGTCTCGCCGACGGCGGCCGGCCACGCGCCGACGAGCTCGGTCATCAGGCCCGCCCCGCCGAAGCGGGAGAGCTCACGCTTGACCTCACCGCCGAGCCGCTCGATCACGTGACCTCGCTCGTGCCGTCGTCCCGCTGGGCGACCTCGAGCGTCTGGGCCGGCTCGCCCGGCAGCGCATTGCGGCTGGCGCTGGTGACGAGCGCCTGCCCGGAGACACGGACCCGGTCGGCCAGGATCCGCCGGCGCTCCGGGTCGAGCTCCGAAAGGACGTCGTCGAGCAGGAGCAGCGGGCGCGTGCCGCGGCGTTCCTCCAGCAGCTCGGCCTCGCCGAGCAGCAGCGCGAGCACCGCCAGACGCTGCTCGCCCTGCGAGCCGAAGGTGCGCAGGTCGCGGCCGGCCGAGAGCACGCCCAGGTCGTCGAGGTGCGGGCCGGCGCCGGTCGCGCCGCGCTCGAGGTCGCGCTCGAGTCGCCGCTCGAGCTCCTCGCCGCTCGGCGGCTCACCCTCGTAGCGCAGCTCGGCCTCCGGCAGCCCCAGCTCCTCGGCCCGCTCGGCGAAGCCGGGCTGCAGCGCGGCCACGGTCTCGTGCCGGCCAGCGACGAGCTCCGCGCCCAGCGTGCTCACCTGCTCGTTCCAGGGGGCCAGCGCCTCCCGCGAGGAGGCGCCCTGCGCGACCCGCCGGAGCGCAGCGTTTCGCTGCCCGACCGCAGCCCCGTACTCGGCGGAGAGGCCGGCCCTGCTCGGCGCCAGCCGCCCGAGCACGCGGTCGAAGTACGCCCGGCGCGCGGCGGGCCCGCCCTTGACCACGACCAGCCGGTCCGGCGTGAAGACGAGCGTCGTCGACCTCGCCGCGCAGCTGCTCGGCCGCGCGCAGCCGCGCTCCGTTCAGCGTCGCCCGCTTGCCGCTCCCGAGCTCGCAGCGTCACCTCGAGCTCCAAGGGCACGCCGGCCCGCGAGCCGCGCAGGGCGACCCGCGCCGCCTCGCCGCCCGAAGCGGACCAGCTGCGCATCGGCCCGCGTCCGCGGCGAGAAGCCCTGCGTGCCGACGTGCAGCGACTCGAGCAGGTTCGTCTTGCCGGCCCCGTTGGGACCGACCACGAGCACGAGGCCCGGCTCGAGCTCCAGGTCCAGCTTCGAGTACGAGCGGAAGTCCCTGAGAGCGACCGCGCTGACGATCAGCTCAGCCGGCGAGCCGGATCGGCATGATCAAGTACGAGAAGTCGTCGCTCTCGCCCTGGATCACCGCCGGCCGCAGCGGGCTGATCAGCTTCAGCCGCAGCTCGTCGCCGAGCACCGACTCGATCCCGTCGCGCAGGAACTCGGCGTTGAAGCCGATCTCGAGCGGCTCGCCGGTGAAGGCGACCGGCAGCGACTCCCGCGCCTCGCCGACGTCCTGCGTCTGCGCGGAGACGGTCAGCTCGCCCTCGGCGAAGCGGAGCCGCAGCGGCGAGTTACGCTGGGCCATCACCGACGACGCGGCGAACGACGTCCAGCAGCTCCTCTCGCGGCAGGGCCAGCTCGTGCTCGAAGGCCTCCGGCAGCAGCTGCTTGTAGTTCGGGAACTGGCCGTCGATGCGGCGCGTGGTCAGCCAGCGCGTCGCCGGTCGCGAAGATCACCTGGTTCTCGTGCACGCCGAGCTCGATCTTCTCGCCTTCCTGCGCGATCCGCGCGAGCTCGCCGAGCGCGCGGGCCGGCACGATCGCCTCGAGCTCCGGCACCGTGCCCTCGACCGCGGTCTCCTTGACCGAGAGCCGGTAGGAGTCGGTCGCGGCCATCACCAGCTGTCCCGGCTCGAAGCGCACGAGCACGCCTGTCAGCACCGGACGCGACTCGTCACGCGAAGCCGAGCGGCTGACCCGCGCGATCGTGTCAGCACCGTCTCGCGGTCGACCTCGTGCCGCTCGCCCACTTCGGCCTCGGGCAGCCGCGGGAAGTCCTCCGCGTTGTAGGTGTGCAGCCGGTAGGTCGCCGATCCGGAACGGACCTCGACGGCCGCTTCCTCGGGCTGTGCTCGATCGCCACCTCCGCGGCGGGGAGCAGGCGCGCGATGTCGAGCAGCAGCCGTCCCGGCACGACGACCGCGCCCTCGTCGCGCCTGCGACGTCAACGACGCTCGCAGCGACAGCTCCATGTCGGTTGCCGCGAGCTCGCAGCTTGCCGCCGGCGGTGCGCAGCAAGATGCCGGCGAGGATCTGGACGGTCGTCCGCGTCGAGACCCCGCGCGAGACGATCCCGAGCGCGCGGGTCAGCTCGTCACGAGGGCAGGTGACCGTCATTCCCTGTGCCGACCACAGCTTCTGTTTCCATCATTTATGAAATTCCTTTGTCGTAGTCATAGGGAGTGTGGAGGACGGGGATGACGCCTCGTTCCGGCTCCGGAAGCGGGTTTGCGCTGTGGGCGGCAACTGGGGAGGAAACGCGGTTGTCTACAGGGCCGCGGCCGCCGTCGTGCTGCATCCACAGATTCACTGCACCTGCTTGATGCGCTTGGTCAACTCTTGCACGAGGTTGTACACAGACCGGTCCTCGCGGATCAGGCGCGCGATCTTCGAGGTCGCGTGGATGACCGTCGTGTGGTCGCGCCCGCCGAACTGCTTGCCGATCTTCGGTAGCGAGGAGTCGGTCAGCTCGCGCGAGAGGTACATCGCCACCTGCCGCGGGTAGACGATGTTCTGCGAGCGCTTGTCGCCGCAGAGCTCGTCCAGCGAGAGGCCGAAGCGGTCGGAGACGAGCTCCTGGATCCGCTCGATCGAGACCTGCGGCACCTCGCCCTGGGGGAAGACGTCCTTGAGCACGTCCTGGGCCAGGCTCCATCGGTCATCGGCCGGCCGGTCAGCGAGGAGAACGCGACGACGCGCGTGAGCGCGCCCTCGAGCTCGCGGATGTTCGTCGAGATGCGGCCGGCGATGAACGTCGAGCACCTTCGGGTCGGAGATGTGGATGCCGTCGGTCTTGACCTTCTTGCGCAGGATCGCGATCCGCGTCTCGAGATCGGGCGGCTGGATGTCGGTGATCAGCCCCCACTCGAAGCGCGAGCGCAGCCGCTCCTCGAGCGTCGAGATGTCGCGCGGCGGCCGGTCGGAGGAGATCACGATCTGCCTGCCGGCCTCGTAGAGCGTGTTGAACGTGTGGAAGAACTCCTCCTGGATCCGCTCCTTGTGCTCGAAGAACTGGATGTCGTCGATCAGGAGCAGGTCGTAGGTGCGGTAGCGCTGCTTGAAGCCCTCGATCCGCTTGTCGCGCAGCGAGTTGATGAAGTCGTTCATGAAGGTCTCGCTCGTGACGTAGCGCACCGAGAGCTCGCCCGGGTGCTCGCTGACGTACTGCGCGACCGCCTGCAGCAGGTGCGTCTTGCCGAGCCCGGTGCCGCCGTAGATGAAGAGCGGGTTGTAGGCCTGCGCAGGCGCCTCGGCGACGGCGAGCGCGGCCGCGTGCGCGAAGCGGTTCGAAGAGCCGATCACGAACGAGTCGAAGGTGTACTTCGGATTCCAGCCGACGCCTAGCGGCTCGCGCGACTGCGCCTCGACGGTCTCGTTTCGCTCCCCGCCCTTGGTCTCGGTGACCGCGAGCTGGATCCGCCGCTCGCGTCCGGTCGCGTCGCGCACGGCAGCGCTGATCAGGCCGAGGAAATGGCCCTCGATCCAGTCGCGCGTGAAGTCGTTCGGGACGGCGAGCGCGAACTCGTCGTCGTTCAGCTCGAGTCCCTCCACGTGGTCGAACCACGTGCGGTACGTCGTTTCGTTAAGGGCGCCTCTGAGCCGACTTGATACTTCGCTCCACAGGCCTTCCGCAGTCAGCTCGATTGAGGGCTCCACGCCGCCGGACGCACTCCTTGTCGGGGAACTGGCGAGCGGCGAGCATAGCAGCGTGAGGGCGGCCTCACAACGCCCTCCTCGGACGAGTTCGCGTGGAAGAAAAAGTCGCAATTTGCAGGGAAATGCATGCCCTCCACACCTCCGTCCACAGGTGTGGACGATGCTGCCGGTCGAGGCGACGCTTGCACCGGTCCGCCGCGCACTCGCCCCACGGTTCGGCCCCCGCTTGTGCGCCCTCCGGCCTGTGGAGAACCACCACCTGGCGCCTCGCTATACTGGCTCCGCGCCGCCCGGGACACGGGCGGTTCTTCTTCCCTCATTCGACGTATGAAGCGGACCTACCAGCCCAACGTGCGCCGGCGGAAGCGCAGCCACGGCTTCCGCGCCCGGATGTCCACCCGGGCCGGCCGCGCGATCCTCAAGCGGCGCCGCGCGAAGGGCCGCAAGCGCCTGTCGGCCTGACCCCGCTGGACACGCGCGTGCAACGCCGCCACCGTCTCTCGCGCTCGCGCGACTTCGACGCCGTCTATCGCCACGGCCGCTCTGTCTCGACGCGCTTCCTCGTCCTCTACTGGTTCGCGCGCGAGGACGGCGACGGTCCCCGCCTCGGCCTCGCGGTGCCGAAGGCGGTCGGCGCGGCGGTCGTGCGCAACAAGATGAAGCGCCAGCTGCGCGAGGCCTTGCCGTGCCCGCCTGGCGGACCTGCCGCAGGACCAGGACTACGTGCTCGTCGTGCGCCCGGGCCTGGCCGAGGCCGTGGACACGCGCGGCTTCGACTGGCTCGGCGAGCGCGTCGACGAGATCCTCGCCAAGGCGGCGGCGTGAGAGTCGCGCTCCGCGCGCCGGCCTACCTCGGCCTCGGCCTCGTCTACCTGTGGCGCTGCACCTTCGGCCAGCTCTCGCACGGGTCGTGCAAGTACCACCCGACCTGCTCGCAGTACGCGCTCGACTGCGCTCCGGCAGTACGGGCTCGTTCGCGGCTCGCTGCTCGCCGGCTGGCGGCTCCTGCGCTGCAACCCCTGGAGCCGCGGCGGCGTCGACTACGCACACGACCAGAGGCTGTTCCGGTGATCCTCGCGCACATCCTCACCCCGCTCGAGAACCTCCTGCGCAACGTCCTCGAGTGGCTCGGCCCGCACGGGACGATCGGGCTCCCGTGGGCGTGGTCGATCGTCGCGCTGACCGTGATCGTGCGGCTGATCCTGGTGCCGCTGACCGTCCGGCAGATCCACTCGATGCAGAACCTGCAGCGCCACGCGCCGCAGATGAAGGAGATCCAGAAGAAGTACAAGACCGACAAGAAGCGGCAGAACGAAGAGCTGATGAAGTTCTACCGCGAGAACAACATCAACCCGGCCGCGTCGTGCCTGCCGCTGCTGGCCCAGTTCCCGGTCTTCATCTCGCTCTACCTGGTGTTGAAGCACTTCCCGCACGAGCCGGGCGACAACCTGGAATGGCTCGGGCTCTGGAACATCACCGACAAGGCCTACGGCGGGCTGGGGCCCGGTGCTGGTCGCCGTCTACGCGCTCAGCCAGCTCGCCTCGAGCTACTTCATGTGCGCGACCGCCGAGAAGTCGCAGCGGATCATGCTGCTCGTCCTGCCGATCGTCTTCATCCCGTTCATCATCAACTTCCAGGTCGGGCTCGTCCTCTACTGGATGACCACCAACCTGTGGACGGTCGGCCAGGGTCTCGTCACGCGGCAGCTGATGCCGCGGCCGGCGGCACCGGAGAAGCGCTCGTCACGCACCCCGCCGAAGGAGGTGGCGACGGCGGTCGCGCCGGAGCCGGCGACCGCTCCCGCTAAGCCCTCACAGCCGCGGAAGGTTAAGCGCAAGAAGGGCGGTGCACGGCGATGACCGAGACCGAGTCGGTGCAGGTCGAGGCGACCGGCGAGACCGTCGGCGAGGCCAAATGGGCCGCGCTACGCGAGCTCGAGAAGCTCCGCCCGGGGATCGACAAGGCCGCGGTCCGCTTCCAGGTCGTCTCGGAGGGCGAGCGCGGGCTGCTAGGCGTCGGCTTCGCGCCGGCGCGGGTGGTCGCCTCGGTGGACGCCGCCGTGGCGGTCGAGGAGCCGGCAGCCCCGCCTGCCGACGAGGGCGAGCAGGCCGCCGAGGTGCGCGGCGTGGTCGAGCACATCCTGGAGGCGATCGGCGTCCGTGCCCGGATCGAGATCGCCGAGGACGACGAGCGCGTGACGGCCACGGTCGTCGGTCGTGAGCTCGGCCTCCTGATCGGCAAGCACGGGCAGACGATCGACGCGATCCAGTACCTTGCGAATGCGGTCGTCTGGCGCGGCCGGGGCGACGAGCGCAAGGCGGTGGTCGTGGACGCCGCCGGTTACCGGGCCAGACGCGAGGAGGCGCTGGCGGCGATCGCCAACCGGAGCGCCGAGCGGGCGATCTCCTCGGCTCGTTCCGTCGAGCTCGAGCCGATGACGGCCGTGGAGCGCAAGGTCGTGCACGTCTGCCTGAAGGACTACGCGGGCGTGGTCACGCGCAGCGAGGGCACCGAGCCGAACCGCTTCGTCGTGATCGACCCCGTGTGATCGAGCGCTGGCTCGCCGAGCTTGTCGCCACCCCCGGGCTCACCTCGGTCTCCGGGGAGGAGGCGCGGCGGGTGCATCTCGACGAGAGCCTCGCGGCGCTCGAGACGGTGCAGCGCTTTGAGGGGCCGATCGTCGACGTCGGCTCCGGCGGCGGTGCGCCGGGGATCCCGCTGGCCCACGCCCTGCCCGGGCGCGACGTGACGTTGCTCGAGGCGACGCGGCGCAAGTGTGACTTCCTCGAGCGCTGGACTGCCGACCTGCCGAACCTGCGGGTCGTCTGCGGCCGAGCCGAGGAGCAGCCGCTCGACGCGTGGGGCGTCGCCGTCGCGAAGGCGCTCGCGCCGCCGCCGGTTGCGGCGGAGTGGTGCCTGCCGCTCGTCGTTCCCGGTGGGGCCGCTGTGCTGTACGTCGGCCCGACTGCGCAGGCCGATCGCGTAGCCCATGTGGCCGAGCTGTTGGCCGCCGAGCTCGAGCCCGATTCGCCGCCCGGCCTGCTCGTCCTGCGCAAGCTGGGACCGACTCCCCCGGGCTTCCCTCGCCGCCCCGGCGTGGCCCGAAAACGTCCGCTCGCCTAGCTAGCGTGGCGCCCGATGGGCCGGATCTACGCGCTTGCGAACCAGAAGGGCGGCGTCGGCAAGACGACGACCGCGGTCAACCTCGCCGCCTGCCTCGCGGAGGCCGGCGAGAAGACGCTGGTCGTCGACCTCGACCCCCAGGCGAACGCCACTTCCGGGCTCGGCGAACGCGCGAACGGCAGCTCGTCGCTCGACCTGCTCGACGGAATCCCGCTGCCGAAGCTGGCCAGGCCGACCCGCTTCGCGCGGCTCGACCTCGTGCCGGCCAAGCCGGAGCTCGCGGGCGCGGCGGTTGAGCTCTCGCGCCGCGGCGATGGCGAGCGCTACCTCGCCGACGCGCTGGCCGGCACCTCGGAGGAGTACGCCTTCGTCTTCGTCGACTGCCCGCCCTCGCTCGGGCCGCTGACGGTCAACGCGCTTGCGGCTGCCGACCGCGTGCTCGTGCCCGTGCAGGCCGAGTACTACGCGCTCGAGGGGCTCGCGCAGCTGGTCGACTCGGTCGAGCTCGTGCGCTCGCGGCTCAACCCGAAGCTTTCGATCGGCGGCGTGATCCTGACCATGGTCGACCGGCGAACGCGCCTCGCCGCCGACGTCAGCGACGAGGTGCGCAGGCATTTCGGGGACCTCGTCTTCCGCACCTCGGTGCCCCGCTCGGTGCGCGTGGCCGAGGCGCCGAGCCATGGACTGCCCGTGACGGCCTACGACCGCGACTCGGCGGGAGCCGACGCGTACTGGAAGGTGGCGATGGAGCTTGTCGGCCGAACCTGAGAAACGGCGCGGCCTCGGCCGCGGCCTGGAGCTGCTGGTCGGCGGCCCGGGCGAGCCCGAGCTGGCGCACCTGCCCGTCCAGACGATCCACGCGAACCCGCGCCAGCCGCGGAAGCGCTTCGACCACGAGGCGACCTCGGCGCTGGCCGACTCGATCCGCTCGCAGGGGCTCGTCCAACCTGTGGTCGTGCGGCCGCGCCCGGCCGGCGGCTTTGAGCTGATCGCGGGCGAGCGGCGCTGGCGGGCGGCCCAGGAGGCCGGGATCCCGACGGTGCCGGCGCTCGTGCGGGAGGCCGACGACCGCGAGACGCTCCTGCTCGGCCTGGTCGAGAACGTCGCGCGCGAGGAGCTCTCGGCCGTCGAGGAGGCACGCGCCTACGCGCTGCTGCTCGATGAGTTCGAGCTCTCGCTCGGCGACCTGGCCGAGCGGGTCGGCAAGGCGAAGCCGACCGTCTCCAACCGCCTGCGGCTGCTCGAGCTCCCCGACGACGTGCTCGCGCTCGTCGAGCGGGGCGAGCTGACCGAGGGCCACGCGCGCGCGGTGCTCGCGGTCCCGGACCAGGACGGCCGCCGCCGGTTGGCGCGCCAGATCGTCAGGCGCGGGATGTCGGTGCGCGCGGCCGAGCGGGCCGCCCGCTGGGCCGGCGCGAAGACGAAGCCGCGCAAGGTGCCCAAGGTCGATCCCGCCCTCGCCGAGCGCGCCTGCAAGGCCGCGGAACGTTTAACCGGCTTCCCGGCGCGCATCGTGTCCGGAAGGCTCGAGATCGCCTTCACGGACGAGACCGAGCTCGCCGAGCTGGTCGAAGCGCTCGAACGCGTGGCTTAGGCGCCAGGCCGTACCCAAAGGCAGCGGCGGGTCGTTGACCCAGTGCCATGCTGGAGACCCTCCGGGACAACCTCGAGTCGTTCGAGGCGATCAACCAGGACGACGTCACCCGCGACCTCGTCCTCCGCATGTCGGCCCTCTCGCAGGCCGGCAAGCTCGGTCCCTTCCTGTTCGAGCTCGCTCACGACGCCGAGCTCGACGACCTGACGAAGGGCACCCTGGTCGAGATCGCCACCGACCCGGAGTTCCTGCTGGCGGTCGAGGACTACCTCGTCCGCACCGAGATCGTCCACTAGCTAGGCACGACCGCGCTCGCGGGTGTAGAACGGAGCGGTGCCGCCGTTCCCGAAGCCGCGCTTCGACTACGCCTACGACCTCGCGCACGAGCTGGCCGCGCTGCGTGACTACCGCAAGCACAAGCCGGGCCGCCAGATTCCCGCCAAGGGAAAGGGCCGGCTGCTTGTCGCCACGTGGAACGTCGCGAACCTCGGCGCCCAGGATCGGCTCGACAGCGATTACGCGCTGCTCGCCGAGGTGGTGAGCTGGTTCGACCTGATCGCCGTCCAAGAGGTGAACGACGACCTGCGCGGCATCGAGGCGATCCACTCGCACCTGCCTTCGCGCTACGACCTGCTCTTCTCCGACGCGTCCGGCAACCGCGAGCGGCAGGCCTTCCTCTACGACAACCGCAAGGTCTCGCGGCTGCGCGAGGTGGGTCGGGTCGCGATCCCGCCGAGCCAGCTGCCGAAGATCGCCGTCGCCGGTGCGACCACTGCCTTCGCCGGCTTCGACCGAGGCCCGTACCTTGCAAGCTTCGAGTCGGGCGCATTCCGGTTCGCGCTCCTGAATGTGCACCTCTTCTACGGCTCCGAGGCTCCGGTTGATCTCGACCGTCGCACGCTGGAGACGTTCGCGGTCGCCTGGTGGGCCGCCAAGACCCATCGCGACAAGAAGTCCTACGTCGGCGACGTGGTCCCGCTCGGCGACTTCAACCTCCCGAAGGCCGCACCCGGCGACCGCATCTTCGACGCGCTCGTCTCGCTCGGGCTGACCACTCCGCCGCACAGCTCCCAGATCGGCTCGGCGATCGCCTCCGACAACCAGTACGACCAGATCGCCTTCTTCCCGGGCACGACGAAGGACCGCTTCACGGGCGCCTGCAACGTGTTCGACTTCGATGGTGCGCTCTTCCAGGATCTCTGGAACGATCCGAAACGAACCGAGGCGCAGTTCCGAGCGTTCACGCGCTTCCACATCTCGGATCACCGGCCGTTGTGGGCCGAGTTCCAGACGGCCTGACCTGCTCCAGGCTGCCGCTACACTGCCCAGCCCCGGGCGATTAGCTCAGTTGGTTAGAGCGCCGCTCTGATAAGGCGGAGGTCCGTGGTTCGAATCCACGATCGCCCATCTCCCTCTTCCTAGCCGCCCTCGCACCAGGGATGTCGGACCGGCGAGTCCCGGCCGATGACGTCTCAGGAACTGCGGCTATGAACATCGGCGAAATCGTCCTCTACGACGGCCGGCGGTACTACCTGCGCGGCCTCGATCCCATGGGTGTGCCCCAGCGGCAGGCCTTTCTCGAGGACGCTTTGACCGGCGAGCCGCGCACCGTTCCGGCGGACGACCTCGAGCTCGAGCCGCCGCGTCAGCGCCCGCCTCTACGCAAAGTTTGAGCCGGTACCCTGAGGCTATGACCCGAGCCGGGGACGCCTGATGTACGAGATGGTCATCTACGGCGTGAGCTTCGATCTCGTCGGCAAGCAGCCGATCGTGCTGCTGAAGACGGCCGACGGGAACAAGTTCCTCCCGATCTGGATCGGCCACCCGGAGGCGGCGGCGATCCTGATGAAGCTCCAGGGCGCGAGCACACCGCGGCCGCTGACGCACGACCTGGTCACCGACATGCTCGGCGAGCTCGGCGTCCAGATCGTCCGCATCACGGTGACCGAGCTGAAGGAGAACACCTTCTACGCCTCGATCACCGTGCAGCAGAACGGCTCAGAGATCGAGATCGACTCGCGTCCGTCCGATGCGATCGCGCTGGCCGTCAGGGCCGAGGCGCCGATCTTCGCGGCCGAGGAGGTGATCGAGGAGTCGGCGATCGAGTTCGAGGGCGAGGACGTCAACGAGGAGGAGATCGTCAGCGAGTTCAAGCAGTTCCTCGACCACGTCACGCCGGACGAGTTCGCGGAGACTTCGGAAGAAGAGGACTAGCTCTCGGCGCCGCGCTCGACCTCTCGCTTGGTCAGCGAGAGAATCTCGTCGAACAGCTCCTGTAGGCCGTCGCTCGAGAGCGGCCCCCGGTTCGCACGCGCCAGGTACTGCAGCATCCATTCCTCGCGTTCCGGGTCGACGAACGACATGCCGCGCGACTCCTTGTAGCTCTTCAGCCGCGCGACCAGCTTGAGGCGCGCGTTGATCGCCTCGACGATCGCGCGGTCGTTGTCCGAGATCTGCTCCCGGAGCTGGCGGATGAGCGGGTCGTTCTCGGTCACGGTCTCCCCTGCAGCTTGACGTAGACGGGCTTGGAGCTGCGCGCGATCGCGATCGCGCGGTACGGATACGTCACCCGCGGCTCGACCGGATCGCCGAGCGCGGGCGTTTGCTCGCGGAGGTAGACGTCGATCACGCGCCGCCGCTCGATCACGCGCTCGACTCGCAACGCGTAGCCGGTGCTCGAGCGCGGGCCGAGCGAGACCACGACCACTTCCCGGCGAGCGAAGTCGACCGGCGGCGGTTCGGGCGCCCGGCCGGGCATGGTCGCCTCGAGCAGGTGGGCGAAGGGCGCCCGCGAGTGGTAGACCGCGCTCACCTTGCGCGTGAACTCGACCCGGCCGAGTCGCGGGTTCAGGTCCTGCCAGGCGAGCTCGTGCGTGTCGCCACGACCCCACCACTGCGCGTAGACCAGCCAGCCGGCCGCCGCGAGCGCGACCAGCGCCAGCGCCAGCGCCAGCGCGGCGCCTCTACCAGTAGATGTAGACGTTCGTGCCGTAGCCGACCAGCGAGTAGATGCGAGTCGCGACCCACAGCGGGATCCGCACGCAGCCGTGGCTCGCGGGGTACGGGGGCACGCTGTGGTAGCCGTGGATCGCGAAGGCGCCGACGAAGAAGGACGAGAAGTACATCGCCTTGGCGTTGAAGCCCGGCACCTTGCTGTAGACGCGGAAGTGCCCGAGCGGCGTGTTGCCGGTGGCGCCCGTCGAGACCTGCACGATCAGTGCGACCTTGCCGTCGCGGACGAGGAACAGCACCTGCCGGCCCTTGCTCACCTCGACGTGGCTGCCGGGGTAGCGCGCCTGCGGAATGCCTGCGCGTTGGAGCTCGGCCCAGAAGCGTGCGTCCACGCGCCCGGTGCGCGGCAGGCCGTGGAGCTTCTGGAACGCGAAGACCGCGTCGATGTCGTCCTGGCCGTAGTAGCCGTCCACGCGGCCGAGCGCGTAGTGCAGGTCGTGCAGCCGGCGATCGAGCTCGAAGGCGCTCGGGCCCGCCGAGCCCGGTCCGAGCGACGGCGCGAAGACGATCCGCTCGAGCAGGCGCCTGGCAGCCAGGTAGCCGGGAGCCGGCTGCAGCGTCAGCCGGACGCGGAAGGCGCCCGCCGAGCCGGTGGGCAGGCGCAGGCGCAGGCGACCGTGAAAGGAGCGGCCCGCGACGAGCCGATTCCCTCGCCAGACCTTCACGCTCACGGTTCCCGCCGTCGCCGGGCGCTCGCGGACGAGCAGCGAGAGCGGCGTCCCGAGGCGGCCCGAGCCGCGGAAGGCGGTGTCGAGCCCGGGCCGCACCGCAAGTGCAACAGCGTTCGAGACGGCTCCCGCGTAGCGGACGGTGTAGCGCGCGTCCGGGGTGCCGATCCGGCCCCGGACGAAGAAGGTTCCGTCGCGCCCGGTCCGGACGGCCGCGATCCGCGTCTCGTTCCGGAAGAGGGCGATCCGTGCGCCCTTGGCCCCGGGGACGAGCCTGCCGTGGAAGCGGGCGAGCTGCTGGTAGCGGCCGCGTCCCGGGCCGAGCAGGGTGAGCCCGGTGGCGGTGATCGTGACCGTCGCCTGCGACGTCTCGCCGAGCAGGTTGGTGGCGGTCACCTTCGCGGTGAAGCGGCCCGCGGCGTAGGTGTGCTGGACGGCAGGGCCGTCCGCGGTCGTGCCGTCGCCGAGCTCCCAGTGGTAGGTCGCCGCGTCGCCGGTCGCGGTCAGCGTCACCTGCAGAGGGGCGGCGCCGCTCGTGGGCGTCGCCTGGGCTGTGACGGCAGGCGGTGCCGCGTGCGCTGCGGGAGCAAGCGCCATCGCCGCCAAGACCACCGCTGCGCGCCGCACGGTCGGAAACATACTGCTAGCGGGCGACGGCAACGGCGAGCGCGAAGGCGTTGAAGGAGGCGTGCAGCAGCATCCCCGGATAGAGGCTCCCGGTGCGCAGGCGCACGAGCGCGACCGCGACCCCGAACAGGAACAGCGCCGGGAAGCCCTCGACGAGCCCGTGGTCGGCCGCGAAGGCCGCGGCGGTGCCGAGCACCGCGACCATGCTTCCGAATGGCGAGAGCAGCCGGAAGCCGACGCCGCGGAAGGTGAGCTCCTCGACGAGCGGCGCGGCGAGCACGACAACAGCCGCGTTCAGCGCGAACTGCACTGCCTTGGCCGAGTTCCAGTGCGCCGGCTCGAGCCCTTGCTCGCGCGCGCCGTGGAGCAGCTGTTCGAGCAGCGACTCTGCGATCAGCAACCCGACGAGCACTCCAAGCGTGAACCCGAGCGCCCGCGGCCAGGAGTCCGGCCGCCGCAGCCCCAGCTCGGCCGGCGTCAGCCCGCGCGCGATCAGCAGCACGATGGCGAGCGTCAGGGCGTAGAAGACGACCCCGCTGAGCGCGGTGTCGTAGCGGTAGAGCGAGTCCGCCGGCGGCTTGCCGGACGAGAAGCGGCTCGCGTAGTTGAGCGCCGCGAGCGAGCCGACGAGGGCGAGCCAGCCCGCGAGCTTGCCGCCTCTCACTGCGGGTGCAGGATCTGCGCGATCTGCTCCAGCGCCTCGCCGACGTGCGGGCCGGCGACGGTCGCATCCTCGGGCAGCACCGCGAAGCGGCCGGACCGGACGGCCTTGAGGCGCCGCACGCCCGCCCGGGCGCGCAGCTGTGCGAGCGTCCGCTCGCTGCCGGCCGTGGCCACGTAGACGTCGGGGTCGAGCTGCAGCAGGCGCTTGACCGGGAACGGCCCCTGCTCCGGGCTTGCGCCGGCGACGCTCTTCCCATGCGCGAGCTCGATCAGGTCGCCGAGCAGGGTGCGGCTGGAGATGGTCGCGAAGCCGCCGGTGTCGACGAACGCGGTCACGAGGGGCGTGCCGGCGACCGCCTTGGTCACGGCCTGGCGCTTGTCCTCGATCCGGGCCGTCAGCCGCCGCGCCTGGACGGGACGGCCGGTGAGCAGGCCGATGTCGGAGATCGCCTGAACGACGTCTCCGATCGAGCCGCCGGGCTCGACGTAGACGGCTGCGTGGGTAGCTCCGCGCGCGCGGGCCAGGTCGAGCGGGTCGGTCTCGGCCGTCGCGACGATCAGGTCCGGCTTCGCGCGCCGGATCGCCTCGACGAGCGGCAGTCCGACGAGGGTGTCCTCGACCGTGACCGTGCGCCGGTCGAGCCCGAGCGCCTGCAAGATCTCGCGCGGGCCCGCGCCGACCGGGACGATGCGCTTCGGGACGGCGTTCACGACGGTCGCGTTGCCGGTGCCCTGCACGGTCACGGGGTAGCTCTCGACCAGCGCGCCGGTCGGCTCCGCGCGCTCGCCGCAGGCGGTCCCCGCCAAGAGCAGCAGCACCGCTACCGGGGCGAGGGCGAGCCTCACGCGACCCACTGCCAGAGCGCCCATTGCGCGACCGAGACCCCGAGCAGCAGCGAGCTGACGGCCACGATCGCGGTGTGTGCACGCGGCCGGCCGCCGAGCACGGCCAGCGCCAGGAAGAGCGGGAAGATCGTCAGGCCGAAGCGCGGCAGCGAGAGCAGCGGCCACCGCTCGCTCGGCACGCTGAGCGGGATCGCCAGGCTGAGCGCCGCGAACAGGCCGTACGGCGCGCCGAAGCGGCGCCACGCGATCGCGGCCAGGAGGACGAAGAGGACGAGGAAGGCGAGCGCCTCGAGGTTCAACACGGCCACGCGGATCGGGTCGGAGTCCTGCACCGGCGTCCAGTAGGCATGCGTGTGCGAGCCGGACGCCAGCTGCTCGACCCCGGCCCAGCCGGCGCGCAGGCCGTCCCAGATCCCGCCGAGCGGTCCGGCCGGCGAGAGGTGCCGGCTCCATATGCGCTGCGCGTGCAGGAACTGCCACGGGTCGCCTTCGGCCGCCCAGAGGTAGAGCGGGTAGGCCGCGAAGAGCAGCGGAGCGATCGCGAGCGAAGCCAGCGCCCGGACTCGGTCGCGCTCCCGCCAGGCGAGCAGGGCGAGGGCCGGCAGCAGCGCCGCTGCGGTCGGTCTCGTCAGCAGCGCGAGCCCGGTGACCGCGCCCGCGGCGAGGAAGCGCCGGCGCTCGGCGAGCAGGAACGCGGCCAGCGTCAGCAGCAGGTAGAGCGACTCGCTGTAGACGGCCTGCAGGAAGAGCGCGAACGGGAAGACGGCCAGGTAGAGCACCGCCCGCCGCGCGCCGTCGGCGCCGAGCCGCTCCTCCGCGATCCGGTGCAGAAGCAGGAACGAAGCGAACGAGGCGGCCAGCGAGACGAGGATCCCGGCGAGCACGTAATGGCCGAGGAGCACGCGCCCGAGGAGCGCCACCGCCGCCGGGTAGAGCGGATAGAAGGCAGCCGCCGCGCCTTTGGCCGAGCCGTAGCCGTGCTCGGCGATGCGCAGGAACCAGACGCTGTCCCAGCGCGCCCAGACGTCCGTGATCGCGCCGAGGTCGTGGGTCAGCTTCGGGTCGTCCCAGACGCCCGCCCGCGGGTGGCGGTTCGGCACGAAGACGAAGAACGAGAACAGCGCCGCCGCCCAGATCGCGAGGCGCGACCAGAGCCAGATCTCGGGCGCGGGGTTTCCCGCGCGCGGCAGCCGCATTTCGCGGCGGGCCGTCCGCTTCGGCAAGCGAACGCGTTGACCGGCGGACACGGCGCGCGATGATATCCGCATGGCCCGGCGCTACTTCACTCCCTCGGAGGCGAACGAGCTGCTGGCGGAGGTCCGGCCGCTCGCCGAGTCGCTGGTCGAGCACCGGCAGGGGATGCGGCTCGCGGCCGAGCGCCGGGCCCGGCTGACCGCCCGCATCGCCGGTAACGGCGGCGACCTCGACCCGCAGGAGCCGAGCGAGTTGGACGAGCAGTTCCAGCGCGAGTCGCATGCCGTGACGCAGGCGGCCGAGCGGCTGGAGCGGCTGGGCGTGCTGGTGAAGGATCTCGATCGCGGCCTCGTCGACTTCCCTGCGCTGCACGAGGGCGGGGAAGTGCTGCTCTGCTGGCAGGTCGGCGAGGACGAGGTCGCCCACTGGCACGGCGTGGACGAGGGCTTTGCGGGCAGGAAACCCCTCCCGCTCGACTAAGGGAATAGCCGGTGTCCCACCACCTCTGGACCCGCCTGATCGTCTTCGGCGCGGTGCTGCTCGTCACGCTGATCGTCGCGTGGCTGGTCGACCGGCGGCTCGCGCGCCGTGACCTGCCCCCCGAGACGCTGACGCGCTACCGCGTGCTGCGCCGCAGCGTGCTGACGCTGATCGTCTTTGTCGGCGTCCTCTCGGCGCTGCTCGTGATCCCGCAGGTACGGGCGGTCGCGACCGGGATCCTCGCCTCCTCGGCCGTGATCGGGATCGTCGTCGGGTTCGCCGCGCAGCGCACGATCGGGAACTTCATCGCCGGCCTCCTGATCGCGTTCGCCCAGCCGGTCCGGATCGGCGACTACGTCGAGACCGAGGGCTTCCACGGCGTGGTCGAGGAGATCGGCTTGACCTACACCTTCATCCGCGTCAACGACAACGACCGGCTCGTCGTCCCGAACGAGAAGATCGCCTCGGATACCATCCGCAACTCGTCCATCCGCAGCCGAAAGAAGCTCGCGCACGTGACCGTCCAGGTTCCTCTCGACACCGATCTCGAAGCCGCCCGCACGCTGCTGCGTGAGGCTGCTCAGGACGAGCGCGCGGAGGTATCCGTAGTCGACCTGGCCGACAAGGCGAGCCTGCTGGTCAGCGTCTGGGCGCCGGACGAGCCGAGCGCCGAGCGGCTCGAGAACGAGCTTCGCCTGCGCGCGCACGAACGGCTGCGCGAGGCGGGGGTCTTCGCTTGACCCCGCCGCCGCCTCCCCCGCCTCGGGGTCGCGGCCGCCGGGGCGACGACGAGCTCGAGCACGTCCTTCGCCGCAGCCGCCGCCGCCGCGACCGCACCAAGGGCAAGCGCAAGCGCCGCACGACGCTGATCTTCGTCACGCTGCTGGTGATCGTCCTGGCCGTGATCGCCTCCGGCGTCGGCGCCGTCGCCAAGTTCCGCTCCGACTGCGACCTGAACGAGCTGAAGGCGGTCCAGATCGGCGAGAACTCGTTCGTCTACGCGGCCAACGGCTCGCTGCTGGGCGCGATCCCCGCCGAGCGCAACCGCACGCCGGTGGCCCTCTGGCGCGTCAGCCCGTTGATGAGCAAGGCGACGGTCGCGATCGAGGACCACCGCTTCTACGAGCACGGCGGCGTCGACTACGAGGGCATCGCGCGCGCTGCCTGGAAGGACCTCAGCGCCGGCCACGTCGTCCAGGGCGGCTCGACGATCACGCAGCAGCTCGTCCGCAACCTCTACATCTCGAAGGAGCGGACGCTGAAGCGGAAGCTGAAGGAGGCGTGCCTGGCGATCCGCCTCTCGCGCGCGCGCTCGAAGGACTGGATCCTCGGCCAGTACATGAACCAGGTCTACTACGGCAACCACGCCTACGGGATCGAGGCCGCGGCGCAGACCTACTTCTCGAAGGACGCGCGCGACCTCAACCTGGTCGAGTCGGCGCTGCTCGCCGGCCTACCGCAGGCGCCCTCGGTCTACGACCCGCTGCACCGGCCGGCCGCGGCCAGGGATCGCCGCGACCAGGTGCTGCGGGCGATGCGCGACTACGGCGACATCAGTGAGGCGCGGTACCTGCACGCAGTCGCGCAGAAGAACCTGAAGCTGAAGCCGGGCAGGCTGTACACGCGCATTCGCGAGCCGTACTTCTTCAGCTACGTCCGCGACCAGCTGATCGACGAGTACGGCGCCAACACGGTCCGCTCGGGCGGCCTGCGGGTCTATACGACGATCAACCCGTTCCTGCAGGTGGCGGCGCGCAAGGCGATCACCGACACGCTCTACCTGCGCGACGACCCGGCTGCCGCAGTCGTCTCGATCAACCCGGCGAACGGCGCCATCCGCGCGATGACCGCGGTCACGCCCGGCCGCACCGGCAATCAGTTCAACCTCGTCGCCCAGGCGCGTCGGCAGCCCGGCTCGACCTTCAAGACGTTCGTGCTCGCGGCGGCCATCAACGAAGGCATGAACCCCGACTCGACTTACTACACCTCGGCGCCGTTCCACTACCAGCCCGACCCCTACACGGAGGCCTGGGACGTGACGACCTACGGCGGCGACTACTCGGGCTCGATCTCGGTCCACAGTGCGACGCTCGCCTCCGACAACACCGTCTACGCCCAGCTGACGCTCGACGTCGGGCCGGACAAGGTGGCCGAGATGGCGCACAAGCTCGGGATCCGCACGTCGCTCGACGCCGTGCCCGCGATGGGCCTCGGCGCCGATGCGATCTCGCCGCTCGAGGAGGCGTCGGCCTACGCCACGCTGGCCGCGGGCGGGATCTACTCCAAGCCGATGGCGATTCGCAAGGTCGTGCTCGCCAACGGCAAGGAGGACACCGACGCCGGCTGGGGCAAGCCCGACCGGAGGCGCGTGATCAGCGACGGGGTCGCCTACGAGGTGACGCAGATCCTCGAGGACAACGTGCTCGGCGGAACCGGTGTCGGCGCCTACTTCGGCCGGCCCGCCGCGGGCAAGACGGGAACGACCGACAACCACGCCGACGCCTGGTTCTCGGGCTACGTGCCGCAGCTCGAGACGACGGTCTGGGTCGGTTACCCGCAGGGCGAGATCCCGATGGAGAGCGTGCACGGGATTGCCGTCGCCGGCGGCACCTTCCCGGCGACGATCTGGAAGCTGTTCATGGAGACGGCGATGGGGAACACGCCCGCGCTCAGCTGGGCGTACCCACACGACCCGGTCGAGTGGCAGCCGTTCACGCAGGGCCAGTACGGCTCGAGTCTCCGGCCGACCACCACCTACTACAGTCCCACCACGACGAAGGAGACGACGACCAGGCAGCAGCCGACGACCACGGCGCCGCCGGCCACGACCGGTCGCACGGTGATCACGACTCCGCCTCCGCCTCCCCCGCCGGTCGAGCCTCCGCCTCCCCCGCCGGAACCGCCGCCCCCGCCCCCGCCGGAACCGCCGCCTCCGCCACCACCCGCGCCGTGAGCCTGACGCGGCCGCTGCGCGCCGCGCTCGTCGCGATCCCCGTCTACCTCGCCGCCTGCGCCGTCCCGGACGGCGGGCTCTTCCGCGCAGCCCGGTTCCGCGACGTCCACGTCTACCAGGGCTACGCCGAGCGGTTGCTGCACGGGGGGTTGCCTTATCGCGACGTCTTCGTCGAGTACCCGCCCGGAGCGTTCGCCGTCTTCGTGCCGCCGGCCGCGTTCGGCGTCTCGCACTACAACGCCGCCTTCAAGACGCTGATGGCCCTCTGCGGCGCGGCCACGATCGTGCTCGTGGCGCTGGTGCTCGCCGAGCTGGGCGCCTCGCTGACGCGGATCCGGGTCGCCGTCGCGCTGCTCGCGCTCTCGCCGGTCGCGCTCGGGCCGATCTCGCTGAACACCTACGACGCCTGGCCGGCCCTGCTGACGGTGCTCGCCCTGTGGCTGCTGCTCCGCGGCTGGGAGGTGCCGGCCTTCGCGGTGCTCGGGCTCGCGGTCAGCGCGAAGGTCTATCCGCTCGTGCTCGTGCCGCTCGCGGCCTGGCTCGTCTGGCGTCGTGCCGGAACGCGGCGGGTCGCGGCTGCGCTCGGAGTGCTGGTGCTTGTCGCTGCCGCGGTGGTGGCGCCCTTCGCGGCCTACGCGCCGCACGGCGTCTACGAGAGCTTCCACTCCCAGGCCGCACGCGGCTTGCAGGTCGAGAGCCTCGGCGCCTCGGTGCTGCTGGTGCTCGACCGGCTCGGCCTCTACCACGCGCAGGTGGTCGAGACGACCGGCGTCGCCGGCCGCAACCTGACCGGCGGCACGGCCGACGCGGTCGCCGCCGTGCTCCTCGTGCTCGAGGCGCTCTCCGTTGCGGCGGTCTGGTTCCTCTACGCGCGCCTCGGCGACCTGCGCGCTCGCCTGCCACTCGCCTTCGCCGCCGCCGTGGCCGGCTTCCTCGCCTTCACGAAGGTCTTCTCGCCGCAGTACCTCGTCTGGCTCGTGCCGCTCGTCGTCGCGGGCGGTGGCGCTGTCGCAATCGCGCTGACGGCGATCGCGCTCGTGCTGGCGCAGGCCTGGTTCTTCCACTACGGCGCGCTTTTTCGGCTCGAGTGGCCGGTCTGGCTGCTGCTCGCGCGCGACCTCGTGATGGTCGCGCTCTACGTCGTACTGGCCGCCGAGCTCGCCCGCTGGAAGATCAGGATCCCGTCGCGCTCGAAGACCAGCCGCCACTCCGGGTTGCGCCGCAGCCAGGAGAGCTGCACCGCGGTCGGCAACGGCGCGAGCCGGTCGGCGTAGCCGGGCGCCGTCTCGTCGGCCGCCACCCACTGCGCATCCTGGAGGTACGGGAAGCTGAGGATCCGCCGCCTTGCCGAGAGGTGCGCGCCGAGCGAGTTGGTCGCGCTGACGACGGCGTGCGGCGGGATCAGCTGCAGCGCCTGCGTCGCGATCCGGTCGTGCTCGGTCACCTCGGCCGCGCGGGCCTGCGTCTCGTTGCCGCCGGGGAAGTAGCGCCACACCGGCACCGGCCCGAGCAGGTAGTTCGCGGTGATGCAGAGCACCACCACGAGGCTCGCCACCGGCACGCGCGGGTCGATCCGCTTGGCGCCGAAGACGGTTGCGGCGATCAGCACGGGGATCAGCCCGGCCGTGTAGTGGAAGCGGATCGAGGTCTGCGTGGTCGCGGCCGAGAGCAGGTTCACCGCCAGCTCGGGGAGCGCGGCGAGCAGCATCAGCGGCGCGAGCACCGCAAGGCCGCCGAGCGGGAGCAGCAGTCGCGCCAGGTAGCCGAGCCCGCGGCCGGTGAAGGCCGTCGTGACGATCTTCCAGGGGTCGGTCAGCGCCGTGTGCACGATCCCGCCCGGCGTGCTGCCGACCTCGCTGTAGCGCGTGAAGAAGCTCGAGGTGCCGGCGCGGTTGAAGTGCGGGATCAGGACCTCGATCGCGACGAGCGCCACCGCCACGCCGGCTGCGGCGATCGCCGCTCCGGTCCAGCGCCGGCCGTGAGCGAGCGCGTACCAGATCCCGAGCCCGGCGACGACGAGCGCAATCTCCTCCTTCGTGGTCGCCGCGACCGCGGCGCAGAGCGCGAACGGGAGCAGGCGGCCCTCGTCGAGGAACCAGATCGCGAACAGGAGCAGCGGGCAGGCGAGCGCGACCGGGTGGAACTCGTTCAGCGTCAGCCACTGGGTCGGCGGGTAGGCGAGGTAGGCGAGCGCGAAGCCGACGCCCACCCGCTCGCTGCCGAGGTGCTTGCACGCGAGCCAGTAGACGGGGAACGCGCCGACCGCGACCGCGACTGCCTGCGTCACGAGCAGCACGTCGGGGCTCGGCCAGACGAGCCAGAGCGGCGCGAAGGCGGCGAGGATCGGGTCGAAGTGCGCGCCGAGCCGGGAGACCTGGTCGCCGCGCAGGCCGGTGATCTGCAGCGGGTGGCCGTGCGCCGTCGACCAGACCGACTGCACCATGTTGCCGAGGTCGAAGCGGCCGGTCGAGAAGGCGCGGTGGCGCAGGACCGAGAGCGCCGAGAAGCCGGCCGCGTAAGCGGCGACCGCGGTCCAGAGCAGCGTCCGTGGGCGGATCACTCGCGCGCGACCGCCTGCTCGACCAGCTCCCGCCAGCGGCGCCCGAGCACCGCTTCGCTCGCGCGCGCCTCGTAGGCGGCGCGGCCGCCGGCGGAGAGCCGCTGCGCCAGCTCGGGGTCCGCGGCGATCATCTGCAGCGCGTTCGCAAGCGCCTGCGCGTCGCCGGGCGGAACGAGCAGCGCGCTCTCGCCGTCGACCAGCAGCTCCCTGGCGCCGGGCGTGTCGGCGGTCACGAGCGGGGTCCCGCACGCGAGCGCCTGGAAGGCCTTGTTCGGGATCACGCGCCTCGCCTTTTCGGAGGTGCCGAAGATGCCGAGCGAGCAGCCCGCGCGGTGGAGCTCGTCCGGGAGCCGCTCGTACTCGACCCACGCGGTCCAGTCCACGTTCGCCGGACGCTCGCGCACTAGGGCGTCGAGCTGGCCGCTGCCGACGAGCCGGAAGCGCAGCTCGGGCGCAGCTCGTGCGGCCGCGAGCACGGTCTCGACGCCGTGCAGCGGGATCAGCTTGCCGACGAACAGCACGGTGAACGGCTCGCCGGGCGACCAGCCGGGCCCGAAGACGCGCTCCTCGGCGCCGACGAAGGCGACCTCGACGCGCTCGGGCGGGAGACCTGCGAGCTCGGCCAGGTGGTCGGCGCTCGCCCGCGTGTCTGCGACGACGAGATCGGCCGACCGCAGCGCGTGACGGTCGACCGCCGCCAGCGCTCGGGCCGCCAAGGAGCCGGCGCGGAAGCGCCCGCGGTCGGAGACGAACGTGTCGGCCAGCGCGACGAGCGGGTTGAAGATCACCGGTCGCCCTCGAGCCGCGCGCCCGGCCGCGGGCAGGTCGAAGTGGCCGGGGTAGCCGACGAGCAGCGCGTCGAAGTCCCCCCGCGGGCGGCGGAGCAGCTCGAGCTCGGCCAGGCCGAGCCGCGCAGCAGCGCCGGCGCCTGCGCTCCAGTTGTCGCGGCTGCCCTCCCAGACGGCGACGTGCCGCTCCTCGACCTCGACGCCGGCACCGCGCAGGCACGAGATGACCTGCGCGTTCCGCGGATAGTCGCGCTGGTAGGTCCCGAAGTAGAGGACGCGCATGCCCCGGCGGGCTAGGAGAGCACGTCGTCGACGTGGAGCTCGGTCCGCTCGCGCGCGCCCGCACGCTCCTCGTGCTGGCTCGTGATCAGCTCGCTGATTAGGCCGAGCGAGAAGAACTGCAGCCCGACCACCATCAGCAGCACGCCGAGGATCAGCAGCGGCCGCTGGCCGATCGCATGTCCCAGCAGCTTGTCGATCGTCAGGTACAGGAGCACGCCGAAGCCGGCCGCGCCAAGGGCGAGCCCGAGCCCGCCGAAGAGATGGAGCGGCCGGTAGCGGTAGCGCCCGATGAACGAGACGGTGAGCAGGTCGAGGAAGCCGCGGACGTAGCGCTCGACGCCGTAGCGGGAGCGGCCGTGCTCGCGCGGCCGGTGGTTGACCGGCAGCTCGGCGATCCGGTAGCCGCGGTAATGGGCGAGCACCGGGATGAAGCGGTGCAGCTCGCCGTACAGCCGCAGTCCTTGCACGACCTCCGCGCGATAGGCCTTCAGCCCGCAATTGAGGTCGTGCAGGCGCAGTCCGGAGACGCGGCCGGTGACCCAGTTGAAGATCTTCGAAGGGACGCGGCGCGTGAGCGGATCGCGGCGCTGCGTCTTCCAGCCGCTGACGAGGTCGAAGCCCTCGTCGAGCTTGGCCAGCAGTCGAGGGACCTCCGCCGGGTCGTCCTGGAGGTCGGCGTCGATCGTCACGACGACGTCGCCTTCGGCGTGCGCGAAGCCCGCCGCCAGCGCGGCCGCCTTGCCGAAGTTCCGGCGCAGGCGGATCACGCGGACGTTGTCCTGGGCGTTGTGCAGCCGGGTCAGCGCCGCGTACGAGCCGTCGGTCGAGCCGTCGTCCACGAAGACCGCCTCCCAGGGCTGGCCGAGCGGCTGGAGCGCGGACTCCAGCTCGTCGTAGAGGAGCGCCACCGTCCGCTCCTCGTCGTGAACGGGGACGACGACCGAGATCACGGCGGCTGAGCCTATCCTCCGCGCGTACGGTATGCGGCGGTCGTGGCCGAGCTCCTGACCCTCGAGGAAGCCCAGCGCCTCGTGCTCGAGCGCGCCGCGCCGCTGCCTGCGGAGCGGGTCCCGCTAGAGCAGGCGGCCGGACGAGTGCTCGCCGAGACCGCGCGCGCAGTGGTCGACCTGCCGCCGTTTCCGAGCAGTGCCATGGACGGCTTCGCCGTTCGCGCGGCGGACACGCCGGGGAGCTTGCCGGTGTCCTTCCGCGTCGCCGCCGGCCGGCCGGCCCCGGAGCCGTTGCGGGCGGGAGAGGCCATGGGGATCGCCACCGGCGGCGTCGTCCCGGAAGGTGCCGATGCCGTCGTCCCCGTCGAGTATGTTGTCGAGCATGACAACGAAGTGGAGGTCGGGGACGCGATCGAGCAGGGCGCGAACGTGCGGCCCCAGGGCGGTGACCTGCGCGCCGGCGAGGAGGTCGTCGCTGCAGGCACGCGGCTCGGTCCGGCGCAGCTCGGGGCGCTCGCGGCCGCGGGCGTGGCCGAGATGGCGTGCGGAGCGGTGCCGCGCGCCGCCGTGCTGGCAACGGGAACCGAGCTTCGCCGGCCGGGCGAGCTTCTCGCGGCCGGGGAGATCTACGAGGCCAACGGGCTGATCCTCGACGCTCAGCTCAGGTCGGCGGGCGCTTCCGTCGAGCGCCTGGCGGCTGTCGCCGACGACGAGGATGCGCACCGGGAGGCACTCGCACGTGGGCTCGAGCACGACCTGCTCGTGACCTCCGGCGGTGTTTCGGTCGGCCCGCACGATCTTGTCCGCGCGATCGAGGCCGAGCTCGGCGTGGACGAGGTCTTCTGGCGCGTGGCCGTGAAGCCGGGTAAGCCGGTCTCGTTCGGCGTGCGGGGGCGCACGCTCGTGTTCGGGCTGCCCGGCAACCCGGTCTCGTCGCTGGTCGGCTTCGAGCTCTTCGTTCGGCCGGCAGTCCTGGCCCTTCAGGGTCACGCCGACCCCTTGCCCCGGTTCGAGCCGGGGAGGCTCGCGGCTGCCGCGAGACCGAGCCCGGTCCGCGACCAGCTCGTGCGCGCGCGAACGCGCGCCGGCGACGACGGCGCCGTCGAGCTCGAGCCGCTGGCCGGTCAGGAGTCGCACATGATCGCCAAGGCAGCCGGAGCGGACGCGTTGGTGTTTCTCCCGCGTGGCGAGGGCGAGCTGGCGGCGGGCTCGCCCGTGCGTTACCTCAGGCTCGCCTGAGGTCGGTCACCCCTGCGCCGAGGCGAGCGGCGCGGCGGCCAGGGTGCGCGACGGTGCCCGCATCGGTGCCGCGCCGCGCGGGTCGATCTGCATCAGTCGGGCGTAGACGAGGTAGCGCTGCGAGGCGAAGAAGCGCGGATGGCAGGCCTGTAGCTCGACGATCTCCCGCCCGTGCGAGTGCAGGACCGCGAGGTCGTCTGCATCGACGACCCGGTGCTTGAAGACCCGGTAGCGGAAGGTGCCGTAGGGAACCTCGAGGCTGATCGGGTCGCCCGCCTTCATCCGCTCGATGTGCGCGAACGGCGCGAGGTAGGTGGTGCGGTGGCCGGCGATGTAGATCAGCTGGCCCTCGCCCGGCATGTACGTCCTGCGGTCGAGCCCCGGGCCCTTCTTCAGCGAGCCCTCGTCGGTGCCGTCGACCACGACCATGTTCAGGCCGAGACGTGGCACGCGCAGCCGGCCGACCGCCTGGCCGCGCTTCGACTCGAGCCGGTAGCGGTGTGCCACCGCGCGGATCTGGCCGGCCGTCACCACGCGAGCCGACGCGGTCTTCGAGCTCGGCTCAGGCAGTCGAAATGCCTTCGCCCGCCGCTCGTAGCTCTGGCTGAGCTGGTGCTGCTTCCAGGTGGTGTAGAGCGCAGTGAACGGGTCCTGCCAGCGCCAGACGACGAGCACCCAGACGAGCACGAGCACGCCGGCGCCCAGCATCAGCGTCCCGGCGACCCGCAGTATCCGTCTCGTGCTCATCCCTCCAGCGCCTCCCGGTCGTTGCCCGGCGGTTCTTGCCGGGCAGCTCTCACTGTAAGCACGGTCCGGCGGACCGCCTCGCGCAGCGGCCCGCGCGGAGGCCGCTCGCTTGCGCTCGGGTAGGGCGCGTAGCGGCCGACCGCCAGCGCCGTCATCTGGCCCGCAGCGCCGAGCCAGCCGACGGCGATCGCCACTGCTGCGAGCTTCACGTAGCCGGTCGCCGTCAGCTCCGCCAGGTACCACGGCGTGTCGAGGCCGAGCCCGTAGCGGAACGCGAACGAGCCCAGAAGCAGCAGCGGCCCGAGGAAGCCCGCGCCGAGAACGGCCACGCGAGTCCAGATCGGCCGCCGCCGCACGTGGGGCAGCCAGAGCCACGCATGGAGTGACGGCAGCAGGAAGATCAAGGCGAATGGATTCGTCGCCACGACCAGCAGCGCGACGACCGCCAGGGCGAGCAGCGCGGCGGTCGCGCCCGCGAGCTCCTCGGTCGCCGAGACCGGCCCGCGGGGCACGAGCCGGGCACGGGCGACCAGCCTGCCGAGCCCGATGAGAAGGGCCAGCGCCAGCACGCCGATCACCGGCCAGTCGGTCGCGGGCGCCGCGCTGGGCGGGAGCGGCACGGCCGGCGCCGGCGGCCAGATGCCGATCAGCGCGAACAACTCGAACAGGAGCGCGACCCAGAGCCAGAAGCCGACTCGGCTGCGGAAGCTGCGCAACGCCGGCGTCAGCGGGATGTGACGGCGGCGGCAGCGTGCGAACAGGTCGACCGCCGAGAGCAGGAACGGCAGCAGCGCGGCCAGCAGCACGAGCTCGATCGCCCAGCCCGGTAGCACGCGCGGCCCGAAGTAGACGAAGCGGGCGGTTCCCGGCGCGAGCTCCGCGCCGGCGTCGAGCCAGCGCAGGAGCTGCTGTGCCGCGCGCCCGAGCTCGGCCAGCCGCACGCGGTTGAGCCGTTCCGGCTGGTCGGTGAAGGCGTTCGGGGGCCGCTCGCCGCCGGACGAGAGCGTCAACGCCGGAATGCCGTGTGCCAGCAGCGGCCCCTGCTCGTGGAGCGTGAACGGAAAGCCCAGGTCGACGAGCTGCGCGAGCGCGCCGGGGTGCTCCGGCCGTCGCCCTGCCTGCTCGATCACGCGCTGGGCGGCCGTCTCGACGAACCCCGGCGAGGCGAGGCGCGGCTCGCTCCCGATCAATGCCAGGCGCGGGCGGCCGTCAGAAGCGAGCGTGTCGAGTGCGACCGCCGCCACGATGTGACCCGGATGGCTCTCGGCGAACTGCCGCGCGCCGAGGTCGCCGAACGCGCCGCCGTCGGCGGCAACGAAGACGAGCGTGTGCTGCGGGCTGACTGCACGCGCACCGTAGGTCGCGCCGTACGAGCGGGCGAGCAGGATCAGGGCGGCGATGCCCGAGGCGTTGTTGTTCGCGCCGGGCCCGGTGCCGTCGTCGTCGCGGTGCGCGACGACCACGATCTCGTCCGGCGAGCGTCCCGGAACGGTCACGACCTGGTTGACGAGCCTCCGCTTGCCGAGCCCGGGCAGGTCGGTGGAAAAGCGGACGGGCTCGACGCGCAAGCCGTAGGGCGTCAGCTGGTCGCGAACCCACTCGGCAGCCCCGGCCGCGCCCGCGCTCCCCGGCGCCCGGTCCGGGTAGAGCCGCGACAGTTCCGAGGCGAGGGTGACCGCGCTCGGGCCGTCGAAGGATGCAGGCAGTGTGGTCGACGGCGGCGGCAACGGGCCCGCCTTGTGCACGCTGAAGGCCGCCGCCAGCAGCGGGATCCCGACGAGCAGCCAGGTGCCACGATACAGGCGCCCGCTGACCGGCCGCTCGAGCGACCCTCGGCGCGGGCGTCGCCGCGAGGAACGGGGCGGGAGCGCCGCCATGCCGTGGCTATAGTAGGGCGACCCGTCCGCCGGCAGGCGCTGCGATGCCAGATTCCTCCACCATCCTGCTCGTCGACGACGAGGACGCGGTTCAGAAGCTCCTCGCCTATCCGCTCGAACGCGACGGGTTTCGCGTCGTCCAGGCACGCGACGGCGAGGAGGCGCTGGCGCGCTTCGCGGAGGAGCGCTTCGACCTGGTCGTGCTGGACCTGATGCTGCCGAAGCTGGACGGGCTCGAGGTCTGCAAGCGCCTGCGCGCCTCGAGCAGCGTGCCGATCATCATGCTGACGGCGCGCGACGACGAGCTCGACAAGGTGCTCGGCCTGGAGCTCGGCGCCGACGACTACATCACGAAGCCGTTCTCGATCCGCGAGTTCCGCAGCCGGGTGCGGGCGCTGCTGCGCCGCGCGTCGCTGCCAGCCGGTGAGCAGGACGGCGAGGAGACGATCGAGCGCGACGGGCTGCGAATCGACCTTGCGCGACGCGACGTCCACGTCGGCGACCGCTTGGTTCAGCTCACCTACGTCGAGTTCGAGCTGCTCCGCACCCTCGCGGCCAGCCCCGGCCGCGTGTTTTCACGGGAAATGCTGCTGCAGGCGCTCTGGGGCGGCGCGGACTACCGCGAGCCGCGCACGATCGACGTGCACGTCCGCCACCTGCGCGAGAAGCTCGAGCGCGACCCGAGCGAGCCCGAGTTCATCCTCACCGTCCGCGGCGTGGGCTACCGCTTCCGGCCGTGAGACGGTTCAGCCAGAGCGTCGGCGCCCAGCTCAGCCTCGCGCTGCTGCTGGTGGTCGCGATCGCGCTCGGCGTCGTCTACATGACCGTCGTCCCGTCACTGCGAGAGCGCGCGATCGACACTCGGGTCGCTGACCTGACGAGGATCGCGGCCAAGCTGCGCCCGGACGTCACGCCGACGGCGCCGCTGACCGACGAGTGGGTGGCGACCGCCTCCGAGGAGAACGCCGGCGTCCGGGTCGTGCTGCTCAACCGGCTTGCGCCGTCCGGGCTGGTCGTGCCGTATCGGGACTCCGGGCAGCTCTCGCCCCGTCTACAGGGCGATCCGGTCGCCACCCAGGCGCTCGACTCGGGTGCGCCCCAGCACGGAGCGGTGACCGATGGCGAGACGACCTATGCCGAGGCCGCCGCGCCGGTGCTCGGCGGGAGCTACGCGTTGCTCGTGCGCGACCCGGTCGAGCTCGGGAGTATCCGGCTCGTGGAGCGGCGCGTGCTGCTCGCCGCGGGCGTGGCGCTGCTGATCGCGCTGCTGCTCGGCTACGGCGGGGCGCGGATGTTCGCGCGGCGGATCCGGCGGCTGGAGCGCGCGGCCGACCGGATCGCGAACGGGCGCTTCGACGAGCCGGTAGTGGACACCGGCGGCGGGGAGCTCGGCGCGCTGGCGGCGGCGTTCGAGCGGATGCGTGTCCGGCTGGCGCACCTCGACGATGCGCGGCGGGAGTTCGTCGCCAACGCCTCGCACGAGCTGCGCACACCGCTGTTCTCGCTGGCCGGGTTCCTCGAGCTGCTCGACGACGAGGAGCTGGACGAGCCGACGCGGCGTGAGTTCCTGATTTCGATGCGCGAGCAGGTCGACCGTCTGACCAAGCTCGCCTCCGACCTGCTCGACCTGTCGCGGCTCGACTCGGGCCGGCTGACCGTGGAGCGCGAGCCGGTCGACCTGGCCGCGCTGGCGGCCGACCTGGCCGAGGAGTTCGGGCCGCTGGCGGCTTCGAGCGACCATCGGCTCGGGGTTGTGAGCTCGGGCGACGCGGTGCTCGCCGAGGCCGACGAGCTCCGAGTGCTGCAGCTCGGGCGGATCCTGGTCGAGAACGCGCTGATGCACACGCCGCCGGGCACGCCGGTCTCCGTCCGGGCGTTCGAGCGCGACGGGCACGCGGTGCTGGAGGTCGAGGACGCAGGCGCCGGTATTCGCGAAGACCAGCGGGCGCAGCTGTTCGAGCGCTTCTTCCGCCTTGACGGCACGCGCGCCTCCGGCAGCGGCCTCGGCCTCGCGATCGCGAGGCAGCTGGCCGAGCTGATGGACGGCTCGATCCAGCTCGACTCGCGGCCCGGCAGGACCGTCTTTTCGCTGGTCCTGCCGCGCGCGGCGACACCCTCCGAACCGGCTCCACGGGAAACGGCCATTTCCGCAGGGGCGTAGCTACAGTGCGACGGCCGTGCGTACCGCGCCTGTTGTCGCCGTCGCCCTCGTCTGCGCCCTGGTCGGCGGCCTCGCCGCGCTCGGGCTCGGCAAGCTGACCGGCTGGACGGATTCGAGCTCGACCACCACCGTTTTTCGCGCCGCACCGGCCGCCGGGCCGTCCGGCGAGGCCGCCACCGCCGCGGTCGCGCCGAATGCGAAGCCGCTCGCGGGCAACGGCTTCAGCCCGAGCGCGATCTACGCCAACCGGGCGGCAGGCGTGGTGACCATCGTCTCGGTCTTCGGCACCGACCCTGAGAGTGCCACGCAGGCCCAGGGATCCGGCTTCGTCGTTTCGCCGCAGGGCTACATCCTGACCAACTCGCACGTGATCACCGATGCCGGCAGCGGCTCGGTGGCGAAGCCGGCCGACAAGGTCTACGTCGAGTTCCAGGACAAGGACCGGGCCGAGGCCTCGATCGTCGGCTGGGACGTCTTCGACGACGTCGGCCTGATCAAGGTCGATCCCTCGGCGCACCCGCTCGTCCCGGTGCCGCTCGGCAACTCGGGCACCGTCGCCGTCGGCGCGCCGGTGGCCGCAATCGGCAGCCCCTTCGGCAACGAGGACTCGCTCGGGGTCGGCGTCGTCTCGGCGACGCACCGCTCGATCGACTCGCTGACCTCCAACTTCAAGCTCGTAGACGCGATTCAGACCGACGCGCCGATCAACCACGGCAACTCCGGCGGCCCGCTGTTCGACGCGCGCGGGCGCGTGATCGGGATCAACGCCCAGATCCGCAGCCAGAGCGGCCAGGCCGAGGGCGTCGGCTTCGCGGTCCCGATCAACTCCGCCAAGCGCTCGATGGAGCAGCTGATCGCGGACGGCTCGGTCTCGTACGCGTACGTCGGCGTCGAGACGACCGACCTGACCCCGGCGCTCGCGCGCCACTTCGCCTACGCGGTCACGCACGGGGCGGTCGTGACCGGCATCGTCGCGGGCAGCCCGGCGGCCAAGGCCGGTCTCCGCGCCGACTCCTCGCGTGCCCAGGCCTTCGGGGTCGTCTTCCCGCGGAACGGTGACGTGATCGTGGCGATCGACGGGCAGCGCGTCGAAGGCTCCGAGGACATTGCACGGATTGTCACAAGCATGAGCCCGGGCGAAGTCACCCACTTCACCATCCAGCGCGGACACTCGCGGCTTGACCTGCCGTTGCGCCTGGGCGAGCGCTCGGAGACGCACTAGGATCCGAACCCGTGTCCTTCGGCGGCGAGATAGAAAGTTCCTTCTGGTTACGGGCGGCTTGCAGCCGGGAACGACCCTGGTGATGAGCGAAGAGGGCCGCTCCGTCCGTCTGACCATCCCGGCAAAGCCCGAGTACATCACGCTCGGGCGTCTCGCCCTGACCGCGATCGCCGGCGTCCGGCCGGTGTCCGACGAGGCGCTGCACGACCTCAAGCTCGCGCTGACCGAGGCCTGCACGAACTCGGTCAAGCACGCCTATGGCGAGGACGGCGTCGGCAGCGTGGACATCGTCTACGAGCTGCTGGCCGACCGGCTGGCGGTCGAGGTCGGCGACGCCGGCAGCGGCTTCGATCCGAGCAGCGGCCGCGGCAACGGTGACGACGAGCTCGAGGAGGGCGGCCTCGGGATCGCGATCATCCGCGCGCTCACCGACGAGGTCGAGATCGGCGAGCGCGAGGGCGGCGGCTCCCGGCTCCGCTTCGTCAAGCTCCTGAACGACTGAGCGCCGGCGAACGGGAACGCTATCCTCGGCGACCGCTGATGCTGCAGCTCGTGAACGTCGGACAGAAGTCGCTCGCGGACTACGCGACGATCGTCTCGCGTGGGCTGATGGAGGAGATCCGCCGGCTGTCGGAGCCTCTCCGGGGCAAGCGGCTGGTGCACGTCTCGGCGACCGCCTTCGGCGGCGGCGTGGCGGAGATCAACTATGCGCTCGTGCCGCTGATGCGGGACGCGGGCCTCGACGCGGAGTGGCGGATCATCGCCGGCGCCGACGAGTTCTTCGCCGCGACGAAGACGATCCACAACGCACTCCAGGGCGATCCGACCGGGCTGACGCCGACGCAGCAAGAGGTCTACCGCCGCTTCCAGACGCTGAACGCGGAGGAGTTCTCGGACGAGTACGACTACGTCCTCATCCACGACCCGCAGCCGGCCGGGATGATCGAGCACTTCCCCGACAGCGCCGCGCACTGGATCTGGCGCTGCCACATCGACCTCTCGCAGCCGAACAGCGAGGTGCTCGGCTTCCTCCTGCCGTGGCTCGCGCACTACGACGCGGCGATCTTCCACATGCAGGAGTACGTCCCGCGCGCGGCCGACCTGCCGCCCGCCTACATCTGGCCGCCGGCAATCGACCCGCTGACCCCGAAGAACATGGCGCTCTCGCCCGAGGACGCCGCCTACATCGTCGACCAGTTCGGGATCGACGTCGAGCGGCCGCTGCTGACCCAGGTCTCGCGCTTCGACCCGTGGAAGGACCCGCTCGGCGTGATCGACGCCTACCGGATCGTCAAGGCCGAGCATCCCGACGTTCAGCTCGCGCTCGTCGGCTCGATGGCACACGACGATCCCGAGGGCTGGGAGTACTACAACCGAACCGTCACCTACGCGGACGGCGACCCCGACGTCTACATTCTCTCGAACCTGAACAACATCGGCTCGGTCGAGGTCAACGCCTTCCAGGTGCACTCGAACGCCGTGATCCAGAAGTCGACCAAGGAGGGCTTCGGCCTGACCGTGACCGAGGCGCTCTGGAAGACGCGCCCGGTGGTGGCGAGCCGCGTGGGCGGGATCGTGGCGCAGATCCAGGACGGCGAGACCGGTTGGCTCGTCGACCCGCAGGCACCCGAGGAGTGCGCCCAGGCTTGCCTCGAGATCCTGGCCGACCCGGCCGCGGCGAGGCAGCGTGCGTTGCACGGGAAGGAGTACGTCCGCCGGAACTTCCTCATGCCGCGGCTGCTCCGCGACTGGCTCGTGCTGCTGAACAAGCTCGACGGCAATGACACGGCGGGCGCCGAGGTCACCGTCGCGGCCGCGGCGGGTTAGCCCCACCGAGCCCGGGTAGGGTGGTCGGCGCATGCCCGGCCGCCGCAAGCTGATCGTCGTCTCGAACCGCGGGCCGATCACCTACGCGCCCGGCGCGGACGGCGAGCGCGTCGCGAGGCGCGGAGGCGGCGGCCTCGTCACCGCACTGCGGAGCCTCGTCTCGCACCACGACGTGACCTGGATCGCGAGCGCGATGAGCGACGAGGACCGAGCGGTCTCGGTCGATGCCGCCGGCGTGGCGATCGACGAGGAGTCGCGCGACGGCTCGCCTTTCCGGCTGCGCCTGCTCGCTCACGACGAGACGGCCTACGACTGGTTCTACAACGTCATCTCGAACCCGACGCTTTGGTTCCTGCAGCACTACCTCTGGGAGCTGGCGCACGAGCCGTCGATCGACATCGCCTTGCAGCACGCGTGGGACGGCGGCTATGCCCAGGTCAACGAGACCTTCGCCCAGGCCGTGCTCGAGGAGCTCGAGGCCGAGCCCGAGGCGGCGGTCTTCTTCCACGACTACCACCTCTACCTCGCGCCGCGGCTCGTCCGGGAGCGCGCCCCCGACGCGCTGCTCGCCCACTTCGTCCACATCCCCTGGCCCCAGACCGACTACTGGCACGTCCTGCCCGACCGGATCCGGCGCGCGATCCACGAGGGCGTGCTCGCCAACGATCTGGTCGGGTTCCATACGCGCCAGTGGGGCCTGAACTTCATGCGCGCCGCGATCGACGTGGCCGGTGCCGACGCGAACTTCGTGGACGGCGTGGTCACGCTCGACGAGCGCCGCACGCTGGTGACCGTGCATCCGATCTCGGTCGACGCGACGGAGTTCGACGAGCTCGCCTCCAGCGCACCGGTGCTCGACGCCGAGCGCGAGCTGGTCGAGCGGCGGCCGGAGAAGCTCGTGCTGCGCGTCGACCGGACCGACCCCTCGAAGAACATCGTCCGCGGGTTCCGCGCCTTCGAGCTCTACCTCGAGGCCCACCCGGAGATGCACGGCCGCGTCGGGATGCTCGCGCTGCTCGACCCGTCGCGCCAGGAGATCCCCGAGTACGCGGAGTATCTGGGCGCGATCCAGCGCGAGGCGCGCCGCGTCAACGACCGCTTCCAGCAGGACGGCTGGTCGCCGATCGACCTCACGATCCAGGACAACTTCATCGGCTCGGTGGCCGCGTACAAGCAGTTCGACGCGCTCTTCGTGAACGCGATCTTCGACGGCATGAACCTCGTCGCCAAGGAGGCGCCGCTCGTCAACGAGCGTGACGGGGTGCTGATCCTCTCCGAGAACGCAGGCGCGCACGCCGAGCTGGGCGAGTGGGCGCTGACGGTCAACCCGTTCGACGTCGCCGGCCAGGCCGAGGCGATCCACGCCGCGCTGACGATGGGCGAGTCCGAGCGGCGCGCGCGGCTGGAGGCGATCCGGGCCCACGTGCGCGAGCACGACGTGGCCGAGTGGATCGAGGCTCAGCTGACCGACCTCGACCGCTGCCGCGCGGGCGTGACCTAGACGTCGAACTTCTCGACGACGACGTACGTGCCGTTCTTGCGCACGACGCGCTCGATGTCGGCCTTCTCGTGGCCCGGGGTGATCACGAACCAGTCGCCGTGCGCGCGGATCTGCTTGTAGTCCTCCGTCGGGACGGCCACCTTCTCGAAGCAGCTCTCGTCGCCGCACTCGCAGACCCACTCGGGATCCGGGCCGGAGAAGCCGGCTTGCAGGTCCGCGACTCGCTCGTTCACCTCGCGGAAGAGCTTCTCGTTCTCGATGATCCGTTCTTCCCGGTCCATGCGCCCCGGACCATGCTATCCCGCGGTCTAGGATCCGGGAATGGCGCGGGAGGCCAAGACCGCGGCGGGAGATCTGCGCTCGGTCAACCCGGCGACGCTGGAGGAGCTCGGCGCGGTCGCGGTCTCGCCGCCGGAGGAGGTGGCCGAGGCGGTCGTCGAGGCGCGGCTCGCCGCCGAGCGCTGGGCGCGGTCGTCCTTCGCCGAGCGCCGCGCGCTGCTCGGAGCCGTCGCGCAGGAAGCGCTGGCTCGGGCCGACCTGCTCGCGGCGACGGTGACGGCCGAGTCGGGCAAGCCGCTGGTCGAGTCGTACACGGCCGAGCTGTTCGTCGCGCTCGACAACCTGCTCTGGGCGGGGTCGAACGCGCCGCGCCTGCTGCGTCCGGAACGGCTCCGCTTCTCGCAGCCGCACCTGCGGCACAAGCGCGGCCGGCTGCTCTACGAGCCGCTGGGCGTGATCGGCGTGATCTCGCCGTGGAACTTCCCACTCGGGATTCCGCTCACCCAGGCAGCCTTCGCGGTGGCGGCCGGGAACGCCGTCGTACTGAAGCCGTCCGAGCTTGCGCCGTTGACCGGCGCGTGGGTCGAGCGGCTCTTCCGCGAGGCAGGCGCTCCGGAGGGGCTCGTACGCATCGTCCAGGGACGCGGCGAGACGGGTGAGGCGCTGGTCAAGGCGCAGGGCGTGGCGAAGGTCGTGTTCACGGGCTCGGGCGAGGTCGGGCGCAAGGTCGCCGCGGCGGCCGGTGAGCGGCTGCGGCCGGTGACGCTTGAGCTCGGCGGCAAGGACCCGATGCTCGTCTTCGCCGACGCCGATCTCGACCGCGCGGTCGCCGGCGCGCTCTGGGGCTCGTTCTCGAACTGCGGCCAGGTCTGCTCGGCGGTCGAGCGGATCTACGTCGAGCAGCCGTTGCACGAGGCGTTCGTCGAGGAGCTCGTGCGGCGGACGCGGCAGCTGCGACTCGGCCGCGGGGACGAGCTGGACACGGAGCTCGGGCCGCTGGTTGCAGAGGAGCGGCGCGCGCGCGTCGAGGAGCTGGTCGCGGACGCGGTCGGCCGCGGGGCCGAGCTGCGCACGGGCGGGCGGCGCGCCGACGTCGCTCTGCCGGGCTGGTTCTACGAGCCGACCGTGCTCAGCGGAGTGGACGCCGAGGCGCGCGTCGAGCGGGAAGAGATCTTCGGGCCGGTGGTGACCGTCGGCGCCTTCCGCAGCGAGGACGAGGCGGTGCGGCTCGCCAACGGCTCGAGCTTCGGCCTCGGCGCGAGCGTCTGGACACGCGATCTCGATCGCGCGCAGCGGCTGGCACGGCGGCTGGAGGCCGGATCGGTGTGGACGAACGACGTCTCCTACTCGTACGGCACAGGCCAGGCCTCGTGGGGCGGCACGAAGGAATCCGGCTTCGGCCGCACGCACGGCAAGCACGGGCTCTATGACCTCTCGCGCGTCAAGTTCGCCGATCTCGACCGCGGCCGCGTGTCGGTCCCGTGGTGGTACCCCTACGACGAGGGCGTGCTCGACGGCTTCGCGGGGGTGCTCGAGCTGCTCTATGGCGACAGCCTGCCGCGGAAGCTCGGCAAGGCGTGGCAGCACCGCCGCGGGCTCGTGCGGCTCGGGCGGCGGTACCTTTCCGGGTCGTGAGCGAGCTTTCGCACGTGGACGAGGCCGGCGAGGTCCGGATGGTGGACGTCGGCGGCAAGCCGCTCTCGCGCCGCCGGGCGGTGGCGCGGGCGGTCGTGCGGGTCGCGCCGGAGACGGTCGGGCAGCTCGCCTCGCTGCCTAAGGGCGATGCGCTCGTGACGGCCAAGCTCGCCGGCATCCAGGCGGCCAAGCGCACGAGCGAGCTGATCCCGCTCTGCCACCCGCTGCCGCTGACGCACGTCAGCGTCGAGATCGAGCTCGGCGAGGCGCAGGTCGAGATCGTCGCCTCGGCCGAGACGACCGCGCAGACCGGGGTCGAGATGGAGGCGCTCGTCGCCGCCTCGGTCGCCGCGCTGACGATCTACGACATGGCAAAGGCGGTCGACAAGGCGATGGAGATCGGCGAGGTGCGGCTGCTGGAGAAGACGAAGTCGTGAAGGCGGCCGTGCTGACGATCTCGGACGGCGTCGCCGAAGGCACGCGAGAGGACGAGAGCGGCTCGCTGCTCGCGGCCCTGCTCGGCGAGGAGGGCTACGAGGTCGAGCGGCGGATCGTGCCCGACGACCGCGACGCGATCGCCGAGGCAATCGCCGAGCTGGCGGAGGACGCTTCGGTGGTCCTGACCACGGGCGGCACGGGCCTCGGCCCGCGGGACGTCACGCCGGAGGCAACGGCCGACGTGCTCGAGCGGGTCGCGCCCGGGATCGCCGAGGCGCTGCGGGCGGACTCGCTGGCGAAGACGCCGCATGCCCTGCTCTCGCGCGGTCTCGCCGGTGTGCGGGGCCAAGCGCTGATCGTGAACCTGCCCGGCTCGCCGGGCGGCTGCCGCGACGGCTTCGAGGTCCTGCGGCCGGCCCTGAGGCACGCGATCGAGCTCCTGGCAGGCGAACCGTCGGCACACCATCAGACATGACCGCCCTCGCGTATCCGGCCCGCTTCTACTCGCTTGTCAAGTTCGAGCACACGATCTTCGCGCTGCCGTTCGCCTACGTCGGCGCCTTCCTGGCTGTGGATGCCGTGCCGAGCGCCCACGACCTGCTCTGGATCACCGTCGCGATGGTCGGCGCCCGCTCGCTGGCGATGGGGCTGAACCGCTTGATCGACGCTGGCCTCGACGCGCGCAACCCGCGCACTGCCGGCCGCGAGCTCCCCTCGGGCCTGCTCTCGCCGGCCGCGGTGTTCGTCTTCTGCGCTGCCTCGCTGGCGGTCTTCCTGATCGCGGTCTTCCAACTCGACCCGCTGGTGCACTGGCTCTGGCCGATCCCGGTCGCGGGCTTCGTGATCTATCCGTACCTGAAGCGCTGGACCTGGCTCTGCCACCTCTGGCTGGGCGCGGTTGACGGCCTCGCCCCGGTTGGCGCCTGGGCCGCGATCACCGGCACGATCCCGTGGCAGGCGTGGGCGCTCGGCGGCGCGGTCGCGCTCTGGGTGGCCGGCTTTGATTGCTTCTACGCGCTCCTCGACCTCGAGGTCGACTGCGAGCAGGGGCTGCAGTCGACCGCGACCCGCTTCGGCGAGCGGGGCGCCTTCCTAGCCGCCCGGGTGTGCCACGTCGGCACGGTCGCGCTGCTCGTCGCTGCCGGGCTCGGGCTTTCGGTGGACATCTGGTACTGGCTCGGGGTGGCGGTCGTGGCGGCGCTGCTCGCCTACGAGCACTCGCTCGTCCGCCCCGGCGACCTGCGGCGGCTCGACACCGCCTTCTTCACGATGAACGGCGTGATCTCGGTCGCGTTCTTCGTCTGCGTCCTGCTGGACGTCCTGTGATCCGCGCCGCCGGGCTCGAGAAGGACTACGGCGAGAAGCGCGTCCTGCGCGGGCTCGACTTCGAGCTCGAGCGCGGCGGCTTCCTCGTCGTCACGGGTCCGAACGGCGCGGGCAAGACGACGCTGCTGCGCCTCTGTGCCGGGCTCGCGATCCCGACCGGCGGGACCCTCGAGGTCGAGCCCGAGCGCGGCGCGATCGGCTTCCTAGGCCACGAGCCGCTCGTCTACCGCGAGCTGACCGCGCTCGAGAACCTCGACCTGTACGGGCGGCTCTACCGCGTGTCCGAGCGGCGCGAGCGGATCGGGATGCTGCTCGAGCGCTTCGGGCTCTGGGAGTCTCGGCGCGAGCGCGCGGCCAAGCTCTCGCGCGGCCAGCTGCAGCGGCTCGCCCTCTGCCGCTCGCTCTTGCACAAGCCCGAGCTGCTGATCCTCGACGAGCCGTTCAGCGGCCTCGACGAAGCGGGGGCCGCGCTGCTCGACCGCGAGCTCGCAGGGATGCGCGACCGGCGAACGATCCTCGTCGCCACGCACGACCCCGACCGCGTCGCGCCGCTCGCCAGCGGGAGGCTCGCGCTTGCGTAGCTACTTGACCGACACGGCGACGCTGGCGCGCAAGGACCTGCGGTTGGAGCTGCGGGCCCGCGACACGCTCCCCGCGATGCTGCTGTTCGTGCTCTCGATCCTCGTCGTCTTCCACTTCGCGCTCCCGGACGGCTCCTCGCGGCTCGCCGAGCTCGGGCTGCTCTGGATCGCGATCCTCTTCACCGCGCTGCTCGGCCTCGGCCGTGCGTTCGTCGCCGAGCGGGAGCAGGGGCTGCTCGACGGCCTCGTGCTCGCGCCGGTCGACCGCAGCGCGATCTGGCTGGCAAAGGGGATCGCCACGCTCGCCTTCCTGGTCGTAGCGGAGGCGGTCGCGCTGCCGGCCTTCGCGCTCTTCTTCGAGCCGGTCGGGTGGTCGACGGTCGCCGGTGTCGCCCTGGCCGATCTCGGCATCTGCGCGGTCGGGACGCTGCTCGCCGCAATGGCCGCCGCGGGCCGCGCGCGCGAGCTGCTGCTGCCGCTGCTCTTCCTGCCGCTCGCGCTGCCGATCGTGATCGGGGGCGTCGGCGCAAGCGTTGCCGACGGCTCGGGCCGCTACCTGGGCTTCCTCGCGCTCTACGACGCAATCTTCGCGCTGCTCGCCTGGGCGTCGTTCGAGTACGTCGTCACTGAGTAAGGCATTGCTTGCAATGCCGCTGGAGGTCGTGTGGGCTACGCCCGCGCGACCGGGCTAACTGCCGTCGAGACGGCTGAATGCAGCGGAGCCTGGCAGTCCTTCGCCTAATGGCACAGGCGCGCCGCGGCGTGCCAGCCGGCGCTGCTCGCGCTCGTCGGGCCACATCGCGACCAGCGAGCCGAGCAGGAAGACGAAGCCGGCCAGCCAGATCAGGTCGACCAGCGGGTTGACCAGAGCCTTCACCACCACCGAGCCGTCGTTGTTGAACTGGTCGCCGATCAGGAATAGGTCCTGCGCCCGCAGCCAGTCGGTGCGGATCCCGACCTCGTTCGAGACCTGGTCCTCGACCGGGTAGCTGTTCTTGCCGGCGAGGTAGGTGCCGAGGCTGTGGCCGCCGCGCGAGACGGCGAGGCGAGCGCGGATCTCGGTTCGGTTGGGCTCGTTGCGCACGACGGAGCCGAGGTAGCGCAGGTCGTAGCCGCCGATCCGCATCGTCTGGCCCGGCTTCAGCTTCTGCACCTTGGTCGAGCCGTAGGCGCCGCCGGCGACGCCGAGCGCGAGCAGCACGATCGCCGCGTGCACGATGTAGCCGCCGTAGCGGCGGCGGTTGCGGCCGACGAGCGACGAGAACGCAGCCGGCCAGCTCGAGCGGTCGAGCGCGCGCCGCGCTCGCGTCCCGCGGATGAACTCGAGCGCGATCGCCGCGAGCACAAACGCGCAGAACGTGTACGCGACGAGGCCGGGCTTGCTCGAGCCGGCGCCGAGCGCGACCAGGGCGATCCCGCAGGCGAGCGCGAACACGGCGGGCCCGATCAGGCTCGTGCCCAGCGCGCGTAACGACGTGCGCCGCCAGGCGACGAGCGGGCCGATCCCCATCAGCAGCAGCAGCGGCAGCCCGAGCACGCGCAGGAAGAAGTCGAAGTACGGCGGCCCGACCGTGATCTTCTCGCCGCGCACGAGCTCCGACAGCAGAGGGAAGGCGACCCCCCAGAGCACCGTCAGCGTGAGCGCCACGAGCAGCAGGTTGTTGTAGAGGAACGCGGCCTCGCGCGAGGCCAGCGACTCCAACCGCGTCTTCGTCCGCAGCAACGGCAGCCGCCAGAAGATCAGCGCCGTCGAGAACGCGGCCACGACGGCGATGAATCCGAGCAGCCACGGCCCGATCGACGACTGCGTGAAGCTGTGGATCGAGCTGATCACGCCGCTGCGGGTCAGGAACGTGCCGAACAGCGAGAGGCAGAAGGCGAGCGAGACGAGCACCGCGTTCCAGACCCGCAGCATGTTCTTCTTCTCCTGCACCATCACCGAGTGGAGGAAGGCCGTCGAGGCGAGCCAGGGCATCAGCGCCGCGTTCTCGACCGGGTCCCACGCGTAGTAGCCACCCCAGCCGACTTCCTCGTAGGCCCACTTCGCGCCGAGCAGGATCCCGATCCCGAGCGCGGTCCAGGCGAGCAGCGTCCAGCGGCGGGTGGCGACGATCCAGCGCTCGTCGAAGCGGCCGGAGAGAAGTGCCCCCATCGCGAAGGCGAACGGGATCGTCAGGCCGACGTAGCCGAGGTAGAGCAGCGGCGGGTGGATCATCATGTAAGGGTTCTGCAGGCTCGGGTTGAGGCCGGCTCCGTCGAGCGGCGCCGCCTGCAGCTCGAACGGGCTCGAGACGAAGACCAGCAGGAAGGCGAAGAAGGTCGCCACGCCGCCGAGCACGGGCACCGTCCAGGGCAGCAGCCGCCGGATCAGCTCGCGGTTCAGCGAGACGGCGAGCGAGCTGAGCGCGGTGAGGACGAATAGCCAGAGTAGGAGCGAGCCCTCCTGGCCGCCCCAGAAGCCCGTCCACGAGTACGGGAAGGGCAGCTTGCGTGAGGAGTGGTCGGCCACGTAGGTGAAGGTGAAGTCGCGCGCGTGGAAGGCGTGGAGCAGGACGAAGGCGGCGACGGCGGTCGCAGCGAAGGCGCCGAGGAGCGCATTGCGCGCAGACTCGTGGAGCCGCCGCCGGCCGTCGTAGGCGGCGAGACCCCCTGCGACGACGGCGTAGAGGGCGAGCCCGAAGGCGACGAGGAGGGCGGCGCGCCCGAGGTCGGCCACGGACGCGAGTCTAGCTGCCATGATTCCAGCGGTTTCCGGTGCCTGCCCGCCTTCGCGACATCCCTCTGCCCGCCCTGGCCTGGAGCGCCGTGGTCGTGCTCGGCAGCGCGATCGCGCTGATCTTCTTCTACGCGCCGCTGGACGCCGACCAGGGGCTGACCCAGAAGATCTTCTACATCCACGTTCCGATCGCGCTGACCGCGTACGCGTGCTTCGGCTGGGGTGCGTGGAAGGCGTTCACGCATCTGCGGACACGCGCGCCCGGTGCCGACCTGGAGAGCTACGCCGCGATCCACCAGGGCGTGATCTTCGGCGCGCTGACGCTCGTCACCGGGTCGATCTGGGCGCGAGCATCGTGGGGGATCTGGTGGACGTGGAGCTCGAACCAGCTCGTCACCTTCCTGATCCTGTTCCTCTTCTACTCGGCCTACTTCATGCTCCGTTACTCGGTCGAGCCCGGGCCGGCGCGGGCCAACATGTGCGCGGTCTACGCGCTCTTCGGGGTTGTCTTGATCCCGGTCTCGTGGCTCTCGATCCGGTTGGCGAACGACTTCATCCATCCGACCGTCTTCACGCGGCACGGGCCGCAGATGTCCGGCTCGATGTTCTTCGCCTTCTGCGTCTCGTGGGCCGGGCTCTTGCTGCTCGCCGCGACGATGTATCGCGTCGAGCTGGCCGGCAAGCGGCTCGATGCGCGGTTGCGCGAGCTGCGAGAGCTTCTGGCGTGAGCTCGTCGGAGAAGTATGTCGCGGCCGCCTATTTGGTCGTGTTCGTCGGGGTGCTCGCGTGGGTGGCGATCATCGCGACGAAGCTGGCGCGGCTCCAGCGCGAGGCGGCGGAGCTCGTCGAGCTGGCTCGGCGCCGACGCGATGCTGCTTAGGGTCGGCTCGCGAGGCTCACGGCTCGCGCTGACGCAGGCCCAGCGCGCCTCCGAGCGCTTGCGGCGGCCGGGAGTGGAGATCGCGCTGGTGCCGATCACGACCGCGGGAGACCGCGACCGGACGAAGCCGTTCGGCGAGATCGGCTCGCGCGGCGTCTTCGTCAAGGAGCTCGAGGAGGCGCTGCTCGACGGGCGGATCGACGTCGCCGTGCACTCGGCGAAGGACATGACTTCCACCGACGCGGCTGGTCTCGTCGTGGGCGCGTACCTGGAGCGCGAGGACCCGCGCGACGCGCTGTGCGGCGCTGCGGAGCTGCGGCCGGGCATGCGGGTCGGAACGGCGTCGGTGCGGCGCCGCGCGCAGCTGCTTGCCTTGGAGCCGTCGCTCTCGATCGAGCCGCTGCGCGGCAACATCGATACGCGCCTGCGCAGGCGGCGCGAGCGCGGGCTGGACGCGGTCGTGCTCGCGGCCTGCGGGCTCGACCGGCTCGGGCTGGAGAGCGAGATCGGGCGGCGGTTCCCGCCTGAGGAGCTCTTGCCCGAGGCAGGCCAGGGCGCGCTGGCGCTGCAGGTGCGGGCCGGGGAGGAGGCGCTCGTTGCAGGCGCCGATCACGAGGAGACGCGCCGGCGGGTCGAGGCCGAGCGCGCGGTCGTGTTCGCGATCGGCGGCGGCTGCCTGGCGCCCGTCGCGGCGCATCACGACGGCAGCGTCCTCACGGGGATGGTCGCGGCCGAGGACGGCTCGTGGCTCGAGCTCCGCCAGGGCGACGACCCGGCCACGCTGGCCGCCGAGCTGGCAGCTCTGGCGCAGAATTGACACTTGAGGCACACCTCCGTCACAGACACGTGCGCTTTTCACGACTACCGTGAGTAATCCCCCGGGTGGGTGGGGGTTAGGGATCGGACCCGCCTCGAAGCGCCTGCGCGTGATCGTCACGCGGGCGCGCGGGCAGCTCGAGCCGCTCGCTCGGCGGATCGAGGGGCTCGGGCTCGAGGTCGTGCGCTGCCCGCTGATCGAGCTCGAGCCGACCGGCCCCGAGCACGTCGACGTGGACGGCTACGACTGGGTGGTCGTCACGAGCCCGTTCGGCGCGCGCGAGTTGCTCCGCCGCGCCCGGGGCACGCTGCCCCAGGTCGCGGCGATCGGCCCTGGCACGGCGGCCGCCCTCGCCAAGGGAGGCGTCGAGCCCGCGCTCGTGCCGGCGGTCTCGACACAGGAAGGCCTGCTCGCCGAGCTGCCACGCGCGGCCGGCCGGGTGCTCTTCGCCGGAGCGGAGCGCGCCCGACCACTGCTCGCCGACGACCTCGGCGCCGACGTCGTACCGCTCTACCGCACCACGACGCTCAGGCCGGACCCTCCGCCGGAGGGTGACCTCGTCGTGCTCGCCTCGGCCTCGGCTGCCGAGGCCTTCGCCGCGCTCGGGCTCGACCTGCCCGCCGTCTCGATCGGGCCGGAGACGACACGGGTGGCCGAGGCGGCCGGGATCGACGTCGTCGGCGAGGCGCAGTCCCACGACCTCGACGGCCTGGTCGCTGCCGTTGCAGAGGTGGCGCTCTAGAACGGACGCACGGGCACAGCCGCACGGCCTCCATGGTCGGCGTTCGCGAGACGGCTTGGAACGGCCGCACGGCACAGCCCGCACGGCCTCCACGGTCGGCGTCCGCGAGACGGCTTGGAACGGCCGCACGGGCACAGCCCGCACGGCCTCCACGGTCGGCGTCCGCGAGACGGCTTGGAACGGCCGCACGGGCACAGCCCGCACGGCCTCCACGGTCGGCGTCCGCGAGACGGACGCCTTAGGCTGCCGCCCCATGGTGATCACGTTCCTGTCCGACTTCGGGCTGCAGGACGATTTCGTCGGCACCTGCCACGGCGTGATCAAGCGGATTGCGCCCGACGCGGAGATCATCGACATCACGCACGGGATCCCGCCGCAGCAGGTGCTGCAGGGCTCGCTCGTGCTCTGCAACACGCTCCCGTACATGCCGGTCGGCGTCCACCTCGCGGTCGTCGACCCCGGGGTCGGCAGCCACCGCCGCCCGCTGGCGCTGCGGACCGGCGACGACCGGCTGCTCGTCGGGCCGGACAACGGGTTGCTGCTGCCCGCTGCCGATACCCTCGGCGGCGTCGCCGACGTGCACGAGCTCGCCAACCCGGAGTACGCGCTCGACATGGTCTCGCGAACGTTCCACGGCCGCGACCTCTTCTCGCCGGCGGCGGCGCACCTCTCCCTCGGCGTGCCGCTCGACGAGCTCGGCCCGCCGATCGACCCGCAGGCGCTCGCCAGGCTCGACCTCCCGGCACCCGAGGTCGGCCAGAACAGGATTCGCGCGATCGTGCTCTACGTCGACCACTTCGGGAACATGCAGCTGAACCTCAAGCGCGAGCACCTCGAAGAGGCGGGCGTGCTCCCGGGCGTGACGGTCGAGCTCGAGCTCGCGCTCGACCGCTACTACGCGACCGCCGCGCGCACCTTCGCGGACGCGCGGCCGGGCGACATCATTCTCTACGAGGACTCCTACGGGAACATCGCGATCGCGATCAGCGGCGGCAGCGCCGCGGCGCTCTTCGGCGCCGGCCCGGACGACGAAATCCGCATCCACCTGCGCACCCCATGAGGCTGGCCGAGCTCGAGGCGTCGCTCGGTCGCCGGTTCGCCCGGATGACGACGAACGCCGTCGTCGCGCACCCCCGGCTCTGGCGCGCCTTCCGCCGGCTGACCCGGGCGCAATTCGGCCGGCTCGCCCCGGTCTGGGACTCGATGCGCCGTCCCGAGGCCTTCGCCGCGTTGGAGCGAGCGCTCGAGGCGTTGCCCGCGGCGCCGAAGCGGGTACTCGACCTCGGCACCGGCACCGGGCTCGCCGCCTTCGTCGCCGCGCGGCGCTTCCCCGAGGCGGAGGTCGTCGGCGCAGACCTCGCTCCGGGCATGGTGGAGCAGGCGCGCCGGAACACGCCGCCCGAGCTGGCCGAGCGCGTGCGCTTCGAGCAGGCGGACGCATCGAGGCTCCCGTTCGAGGACGGCGACTTCGACCTCGTCCAGCTGGCCAACATGATCCCCTTCTTCGCCGAGCTGGCACGGGTCGTCGTCTCCGGCGGCCACCTCGTCCTGTCCTTCTCGGCAGGTCCCGAGACGCCGATCTGGGTGCCGCCGGAGCGCCTCCGCCGCGAGCTCGGCGCGCACGGATTCGCGGACTTTGCGGACTTCGAGGCCGAGGGCGGCACGGCGCTCCTTGCCCGCAAGGGCGATCGCCTCTAGGCTCCCGCGCCACAAGGACGTTCGCGGCGCGGTAAGCCGGCCCGGACGTCCTTCCTTCGTGACGGGCGCGGCTAGACTAGGCGGCCGCGGCGAGGTAGCTCAGTTGGTAAAGGACTGTGCTACCGGAGTTGACGTTTTTGCTACTGTACCGGGGTGGCACGTGGCCCGGACGGAAGGTTTCAGCGGCGTCCGCCCGATCCTGACGTTGAGCGTCAGAGAGCCGAGAGCAGCGCGGGAGAGCCGAAAGGAATCCCGATGAACGCTGTAGCTCTAGACCCGCTGTTTGTGCCATACATCGAGGAACTGGAGATCATGCGCCGCCGCGACCCGAAGACGGTTGACCGCAACCGCTACGCGCTGGCGCGGCTGAGTCTGCATCTGGCAGAGACCGGAACCAAAGCGGCCGAGGTCGAGAACGGTCTTCTCAGTCGGTACTTCGTGGGCCTGTTGTCCTCGCTGGCAGAGTCCACGGTCTCGACGGAGGTTGCTTACGTGAAGGCTGCCTACCGCTTCGCGGTCGAGGAAGGCCGGATGGAGAAGCTGCCGACGATTCGGTTTGAGAGGCAAAACGGCTACTCGGAGCCGAAGACGTTTTCAAACGACGAGCTACGAAAAATCCGAGAGGAGATTGGTGATCCTCTCGACTGGACGCTGTTTCACCTTCTCGCCTACACGGGCTGCCGAAGGGCCGAGCTTGTCAACCTGACCTGGGCCGATGTGGATTTCGAGGCGAGAGAGCTTCGCGTGGTCGGCAAGGGAAACAAACCGCGCCGTGTCCCGATTCACCCGCTGCTGTTGAAGGTGCTGCGCGAGAGGCAGAGGAAATATCCCAACTCAGCAACGGTGCTCGGTGCTGGCGGGTCGATGCGGAACGTCAACGCGAGGCCCGGAGCGTTGTTGAAACGAGCCGGTGTCGATGGTGGCAACAGACCCGCCCATGCCTTCCGTAAGACGGTCGCGTCGGTGCTGGCCGAGGAAGGCGTCTCGATTGACGACATTGAGAAAATCCTCGGCTGGACGAGTCAAAGCATCCGAGGTCGGATTTACACCCGCACGAACCCGAACCTCTATGACGCGATTCTCAAGCTGTACGCCTCTGATCCGATTGAGCGAGCTAGCGGCCGACTAGCTGCCTAAGGGCTTGTCGCTCAATACCACTTGCCGCGCACGAATCCGCCGAACGCGATCAGTCCGATGAGGACGATGACCAGTCCGATCCAGAAGCTCCAGAGAATGATCGCCAGGATCCCTGCAATCACGATGATGCCCCCGAGCGTTATCCCGCCGTATCTACGGTCAGCCATGCCTTCCCCCTTCAGTTGGCTGGGGACACTAGTGGGTGGGGACCACAATCTCCTAAACTCAGCCAGCCGTCCGGCCCCAGCCGAGAGGGAGGGAGCAAGGATGGCAGGGTTCCTATTCAGGTTGGAGACCGTGGAGGGCGAGCCGGCAGAGCCGCCTACGCTGAGTGCCGCCGTGCCCAACTGGAAGCCGGGAGACACGATTCACCTGGGGAAGCGCACGCTGCGCATCGTCGGCTTGCGAGACGAGGACGGCGACGCCCCGCCTGTGCTTGTGGTCGAGGACGCGCAGGGTTAGACGCCTGGGCGCATCTACTGAACGGGAGCCGGTGCAACGCTTCGTTTTCCTGGGGAGTGGCGGCACAGTCTCCAGGGCGAGCGAGGGGTCTCCGGCTCCCCTTATTTCAGGCTTTGCGGGCTTCTGCCGATGCACACGTCAGATCGGCGTGCGATCTTATGACAACGCTGGTCAATCCCCCCGTAGTGAGAGAAGGCAGGCAAACGCATGGCGGAGTACCGCAAGGGATACAAGGTCAATCCAGAGACGGGCTTAACCGAGCCCGAAGCACGCGCTGGCCTTACGAGAGAGCAAGCCGAGGCCCAGGCAGCCGAGGAAGCGAGGACGGCCCCGAGGCCAGCGCCGGTCGCCACCACGCCCACGACGTCGGCGGCGAAGCGGGGACACCGCACCAGATGGATCGTCGCCGGAAGCGTTGGCGGACTCGTTCTGCTGATCATCATCATCAGTGCCGCGGTAGGTGGTGGAAATAGTGGTTCGTCCTCGTCACCCGGGAATGCGAACAAACAGGCCGCGCCGCCGCCGCCGTCGGCCGGGCCGAAGAAGGCCACGAACGGTGATGACGCTTCCGACCTCCATAACCGCGCGCAGCAAGCCGTCAACCGCTCGGAACTGTGCTTGGCAGCCGTCTACCTCGCCAGTCAAGACACAAGCAACGTGAACTCGATGGCGACGAGCTTGCAGCAGGCTCGTTCGACCTGTAACGCGGCTCGGTCATACCTCGCGTCCAACAACTCTCACGGCTTCACCGATCAGAACACCGAGCTCTTCGGCGCGGCCGACGAGGCGAAGTCTGCAACGAACGCCGGTCTTGCGTACCTCGACACGCAATACCCGTCGAAGCTCGCTGACTTCTCGAGTCACGCCCAAAACGCGAATGCGTTCTTCAAACAGAGAATGAGTGATCTCAACGCCCGGCTCAGCGAGTTAGGCGTCGCACACGTCAAGGAGTAGCCAATCGGTACGGGCACCTGTAAGGGAAAGGGGAGCCATGGACGATAAGCGCGGACACAACGTTGCAACCGGTGAACCAACAGAGGTAAGAACGTTCTGGATGGCATTCCCTACCTACCCGCTGTATAGGCTGTGGCGGCGGATCACTGGGACGCAGCGAGAGCAAATGGAGAGGCAGGAGAAGGAATGGGAAGACTCACGGCACGGAGAGTAAACAAAGACTTTCTCCTTTATCACGGCTGAGTCCTCGGCACTACAACGTCTTCATCCCGTTGCGCGCCCGAAACGTCATCGCTCAGACGGATAATGAAGCGAAAGCCGTCCTCCGCCGTTAGGTTGCTCCCCTCATCACCGATCACTAGCCCTGGCACCACGCTCGGGACGAAAGCCACGATTCCGCGCTCGGCGCACGACTCGCAATAGTCCTTGCGGTCTCTGTGCCATGAGTTCTTAGAGAAGATGCCGCCGCAGTAGTCGCAATACGACTCGGGCGATAAGTCTTTGTTAGAGGGATTGGGAGCGATCCCCTGACCGCTCCCGTTCCCATTCCGAGACGCCACCCGCTTAGGCGCGTCTGGCGCTTGTCCCTCTCGATCCCCGATAGGCGACAAGCTTTCCGCCGTGAAAGTCTCACTATGGGATTCCCAACCACTAGGAGAACCAGCGGAAACCCTAAAGTCTTTTGCTTGGGAATCGCTATCTCTGTCAATGTGTTTCATGGGAATCTCTCTAGGCCGTTCTAACGGCTCTGTGGAGTTAGTTGGTCACTTAGCCTTAGTGGTGCGTATAGTGCGCTTAGAATCGCTACCCTGAAGCTCAGAGAGGCGCTTCCGGTCTTGGTCGGTGGTGGTCGTCCAACGGCCGCGCTGGTCGATGCTCATTCCGGCCGCTTCCATCTCTTCCACGTCCATACATCTACGGCCGTCTAGGTGGTCTCGGTCGAAGTCGTAGGCGTGTTTGCCTATGCGGTGTTTGTCGAATGCCGCTACGGAGGCAACGTCAAGACGGCATCTAGAGCAGCCGTTTATAGGGGCTTTGTTACCGAAGCGAGGGTCAGTCACTTCTTAGATTGGTATGTCCAGACGTAGCCGGGGTTATCGCGGTCTAATAGGCCTAACCATTCGGTCCGGAGTCGGACGATTGCCGCGCGTTTTGCCATGCCCGCATCGTACGGACGGAGTTGGGTTTTACGTGCTACCCCAGGTTTTCGGAATCCGCCCGGAAACCGCAGAGGAAAGCCGCCTTGCGGCGGCTCTCCGGTAGTTGAAAGCGACGCCGAAATCGGCGTCCCGGTTGAATCAGTCGGTGTCGAAGTGGACGCGGGCCGCGAGGTCGGCCGGTGCTGCGCGTCCCGCCGCTCAGCTTCCCGCGTTCGGGGAGAGCCGCGCCGACGAGCCCAGACCAAGCCTCGACAGGGAGCCAAAGATTACGGTCATTGTCTGGATTGGTCTATACAAGCATATGGGATGGTATGGTCTATGCTACAGTGTGTCTACCAGACCACTAGGAGAGGTGGGGTGATGGTAGACGAAGGCAACGTGGCCGAGAACATACGCCGGATCGCGGGCCTGCACGACGTGAGCCTCGGTGCGGTCGGTGCCGAGATTGGGCTGTCGCGGGCCGGGATTAACAAACTGGTAGCCGCTGACGCGAGCAAACGGAGTCACCCGAAGACAACGAACGCGATCAAGCTCGCTGATCTGTTCGGGATCACGTTGAACGATCTGTACTCGGACCCGCCCGTCGCGGTTCAAGCGGCGGTTTCGGCCTGGGCCGAGAATCGTGCCCCGATTGCTCAGCCGAAGAAAAAGGCGCGGAAGTAGACAGAATGTGTAGCCGTGTAACATTGACCCGCAATCCCGCATTGCACCTAGGCGAGGTAGCTCAGTTGGTAGAGCACACGGCTGAAAACCGTGGTGTCGCCGGTTCGATCCCGGCCCTCGCCATCAGCCGCTCGTCCGCACCGTCGCCAGCCGATCGAGCAGGCCCTCGAGCAGCTCGTTCTTGAGCAACACCTCGTCGGCGCCGGCGTCGCGGACGGCACGGTGGAGGGCCGGCGCGTCGTCGCCGGTGAGCGCGATCAGGCAGAGGCTCGGATGATCGCGCCGCAGCCGAGCGGTCGCGCTGACGCCGTCCAGCAGCGGCATGTGCAGATCGAGCACCACCGCGTCGGGCTCGAGCCGGTCGGCGAGCTCGATTGCTTCGAGACCGTCCCCCGCGGCGCCGATCACGCTCAACTCCGGCTGCCGGTCGATTAGCTCCTGCAGCGAGTGGCGAAAGCCGGCGTCGTCGTCGGCGATCAGGACCCGGATGCTCGATTCCTCGGCCGGAGCATTCATCGCGGACAACGTTAGCCTTGCCGCGGTGAGCGCTCGGGAAACGCAGCCGCCGGTGGCGGTCATCGGCGCAGGGCTCGACCTTGGCGCCGGTCGGCGCGGGGTCGACATGGGGCCGTCCGCGATCCGGTACGCGGGGCTCGACGAGCGGATCGTCGAGCTCGGCCGCCGGTGCGAGGACTGGGGCGATGTCGTCACGGCCGTGGCGGAGGCGACCGCGGTCGGCGATGAGCGCATGCGCTACCTGGCGGACATCAAGGCGACGGTCGAGCGAATCGCCGCGCTCGTCGCGCGGGCGGCCGAGGAGGCCTACGTGCCGCTCGTGCTTGGCGGCGACCACTCGGTCGCGCTCGGCTCGCTCGGCGGCATGGCTCGTGCCCGCGGCCCGGGCGGCGTGCTCTGGCTCGACGCCCACGGTGATTTGAACCGGCCCGAGACGTCCCCGAGCGGCAACGTCCACGGGATGCCGCTCGCGGCCGCGCTCGGTCTTGCCGGACCCGAGTTCGAGAGCGACGAATACCCGCTTCCCGCCGTCGAGCCGCGCCGGGTCGCGCTGGTCGGCCTGCGTTCGCTCGACCCCGGCGAACGGGAGCTGCTCGCCGAGCTCGAGGCGCGGGTGTTCACGATGAGCGACCTCGACCGGATGGGCGTCGAGGCCGCGATGCGCGAGGCGCTCGAGCACGTCACCGGCGACGGCTTTGTGCATCTGAGCCTGGACCTGGACGTGCTCGATCCGGAGGTCGCCCCCGGAGTCGGCACGCCGGTTCGCGGCGGGCTCTCGTATCGCGAGGCCCACCTGGCGATGGAGCTGATCGCCGAGTCGGGAGTCTTGCGCTCGCTCGAAGTGGTCGAGGTGAACCCGATCCTCGACCGCGAGAACGCGACCGCCAAGCTCGCCGTGGAGCTGGTCGCGAGCGCTCTCGGCGCCCGCATTCTGTAACACGCGCGAGAACCTGCCCCGGGGTCCCGCTCTGGTGTTCCCCCTGCAATCAGCCTAGCGGCGGGCGATTCACGCGTGTGGAACGGAACTGTGCCGAATCAGGAACTTCTCGACCGCGTCCGCGGTCGGCTCGAACGCGTCCCAGTAGACGACGTGACCGCCCGGCACGGCGACGAGCTCGAGGCTCTCGCCGAGCACCGCCGGGTACTCCTCGAGCTGGTCCTCGCGCACGAGCCCGAACTGCTCGGCGTGGACGAGCAGCGTCGGGACGCGGCCGAGCACGGTCGGGGGTGGCGGCTCGCGGCAGAGCTCGCTGTACATGCTCGCGACCGCAGCGCGTGCGAAGCGCCAGCGCAGGCTTCCGTCCGGCGCTGAGACCAGATGCTCCCGCGCCTCCTCCTCGAGCGCGGCGCGCGGGGTCGCCGAGCCGCTCGTCAGGCGTGCCTCGATCGCTTCGTCCGGTGATGCGAAGGCACGGTCCTTCGCGGCCTCCTGGGCGAAGTCGAAGCCGACATGCGGCAGGATCTGGATCGCCGGGTCGAGCAGCGCCGCGCACGCGAGCAGCTCAGGCCGGCGCGCGGCGAGCTCGAGCACCAGCCGGCCGCCGAAGCTGTGGCCGACCCACATCACCTTCCCTGCGGGCTCGAAGGTCTCGAGCAGATCCTCCAGATGGGTCTCGAGGTTCCAGGGCGGCTCCCACTCCGACAGCCCATGGCCGCGGAGGTCGGGCGCGAGGACGTGGAAGCGGGCCGCCAGGCGCTCCTCCGCCAGCCTGCGATAGCGGCGGCCGTGGGCTGAGACGCCGTGCACGCACACGACCGTGGGGGCGGACGGGTCTCCCCACTCGTGGACGTGCAGTCGCATCCCGCGTCACACTAGCGAGCGGTGCTCGGACTGCTCTACGACATCCACGGCAACGTTCCCGCGCTCGAGCTGGTGCTCGAGCAGGCCGACGCCGAGGGTGTCGACCGTTGGCTCCTGGGTGGGGACTACGGCACCCCCAGCCCCTGGCCCCTGGAGACGCTCGACCGCCTGAAACAGCTTCCGAATGCGACCTGGATCCGCGGCAACGGCGAGCGCTGGCTACGCGAGCCACCGCTCGACCGGCCGGAGGTGATGGAGTCGTACGCGATCTTCGCGGGCGGGCTGCCCGACGAAGTGGTCGACTGGCTCTACGCCCTCCCGCCGCAGACCGAGCTCGACGGCGTGCTCTACGTGCACGGCTCGCCGCTCTCGGACGTCGAGAGCTTCGCGCCACAGTCGGAGCCGGGCGAGGAGCGGCTGCTCGACGGCGTGCGCGACCGGCTCGTCGTCTTCGGCCACAGCCACCAGCAGTTCCGGCGGCCGGGTCCGGACGGTACGGACCTGCTCAACCCGGGCAGCGTCGGCATGCCGCTTGACGGCGACACGCGGGCGGCCTGGGCCGTGCGCACCGACGGCGGCGAGCTCGAGTTTCGGCGCACCGAGTACGACAACGAACGCGCCGCCGCCGCGTATCGCGAGCTAGGCGGCGAGTTCGGGACGATGGTGGCCGGCCGGCTCCTGCGCGGCTCCGACTAGGCCAGCGACGCGTCGAGCGAGATCTCGACCTCGCCGAGGGCGTTCGAGACCGGGCAACCCACCTTCGCCTGCTGGGCGGCAGCCTCGAACTCGTCCTGGCCGATCCCTTCAACCTCGCCGCGAACGGTGAGGTGCATCGCCTTGATGCGGAAGCCGGCATCGGTCTGCTCCAGCGTGCAGATCGCGTCAGTCTCGAGCTTCGTGGGGGGGTGCCCGGCCTGGGCGAGGCCGCTCGCCAGGGACATCGAGAGACAGGTCGCGTGCGCGGCCGCGATCAGCTCCTCGGGGCTCGTCTTGCCGCCGGACTCGGGCGTGAAGCGCGAGGCGAAGGTCACCTCCTGGCCGCTGATCGCGCCGCTGCCGACGTCGAACTTGCCCGACCCGCTGCGCAGGTCGCCTTCCCAGCTCGCGTGCGCTCGCCGCTCGATCGCCATCGTCGCTCCTTCGCTCGGGTGCCGAGACCCGAGGCTATCTAGCCGGGGATCAGTGGTGATGACACTGTGAGCCTCCCGCCGCCAGCTGGTCGAGGACCCCGTTCTGCTGTTGCTCGTAGCTGACCTCGGACGAGTCGTGCGAGTTGTAGTCGGGCAGGCCGGAGACGACCGACTGGATGTCCGGCGTCACGCCCGGCCCGATGATCGTCAGCCGGTACAGGGAGCCGTTTCCGGGGCCGCGCCGGCCGCCCTTGTAGTGCGGCGGCGGCGCGTAGCCGCCGACACGCGGGTCGCGCTTGTAGAAGCCGTAGCAGAAGACCCCGGTCGGCCTGTGCGGCAGGAAGCTGTTCTCCCGTCGCCAGCCCGCGCCGTAGTTCGAGTTCGCGGTGTCGAGGTAGATCAGCCGGCCGAAGTTGTCGGTCGGCTCGCCGCGCGAGGTGCTCTGGTAGCCGAAGATCGGCTTGCCGCGGTAGGTCGCCTTGCCGAAGACCTCGTGGAAGCGGCCGTTGTAGATCCAGTCGGCGTGCACCTCGAGCTGCGCGGCCGGCTCGGTCCAGTGCGAGATGCGCAGGTCGAACGAGCGCTGGCGCACGATCCACGGCGGGAAGCCTAGGTCGGGCAGGGCCACGCGCCACTCCTGTACGGCCCAGTAGGAGCCGTCGGGCGCCTTGCACTTTGCGACGGCCTTCATCAGGTCGGGCCCGTCGTACGGCCGGCACTCGTTGCGGAACGTCTTCCAGAGCGCGCGGCTCGTCGCCCGGTAGCCGCCGCTGTAGTCGAGCTTGAAGCGCACCTGCTTGGCGCCGCGGGTCGGGAAGCGCGCGTTGATCGCGCCGCGCACGAACACGTGGCGCGCCCCGGCTCCGGCGCCCTTGGTGTAGTAGAGCATCGCCGCGCCCCTGCCGTTCACGCGCAGCGTGACGTGGGCTCCGGGAAGCAGAACGTCGACGAACTGGCTCGCAACGGCGGGCTCGGCCGGCAGCGCTGCGAGCAACAGCAGCGCCAGCCCGAAGAGCTTGAATCGTCCGATCATGGTGTTCGGGACCTCCGTCCTCGAAGAGTGGATTCCAGCTCCCTCTCCGAGCCACGAAGGTCCGTGACCCGCCTCGGGCCCCTTCTTTCGTAGGCGCCCGATCTCAAACCTTGGTCAGTCCCCCTCCTCGCCGTTTCCGCTTGGCCGGTAGTACCGCTTGCCGCGCAGCGCCTCCGGGAGATGCTCGGCCTCGAAGCCACGCGGGTCGTCGTGCGGATAAATGTAGCCCTCGCCGCGGCCGAGCTTCTTCGCGCCGCGGTAGTGCGTGTCGCGCAGCGCGTCCGGCGGCCGCGTCTGGCCGAGCTCGCGCACGTCGGCAGTCGCCTCCTTGAGCGCCACGTAGGAGGCGTTCGACTTCGGCGCGCGGGCCAGGTAGATCGCGGCCTGCGCTAGGTTCAGGCGGGCCTCCGGGAGACCGACGTGCTCGACCGCTTGCGCCGCCGCGACGGCGACTAGCAGCGCGCGCGGGTCGGCGTTGCCGATGTCCTCCGAGGCGAGCACGATCATCCGCCGGGCGATGAAGCGGGCGTCCTCGCCGCCCTCGAGCATCGCGGCCAGGTAGTAGACGGCCGCGTCGGGATCGGAGCCGCGCATCGACTTGATGAAGGCCGAGATGAAGTCGTAGTGCGCGTCGCCGCCCTTGTCGTAGACGAGCGGGCGCTTGCGCGCGGCATCCTCGACGTGCTGCTCGTCGATCGCGACCCCCTCGGCCCGCGCGGTCTGCGTCGCCAGCTCGAGGATGTTCAGCGCGTTGCGCGCGTCGCCGCCGGCCCGCCGCGCCAGGAGCGCGACCACCTCGCCGGTCACCTCGGCCTCCAGCGCCTCGGCGCCGCGAGTGGCGATCGTACGCAGCTCCTCCTCTCCGAGCGGCTGCAGCTCGTAGATCTGGGTGCGCGAGAGCAAGGCCGAGTTGACCTCGAAGTACGGGTTCTCGGTCGTGGCCCCGATCAGCGTCACGAGCCCTTCCTCGACCGCCGGGAGAAGCGCGTCCTGCTGGGCCTTGTTGAAGCGGTGGATCTCGTCGAGGAAGAGGATCGTCCGCCGGCCCGAGCCCCCGAGCCGCTCGCGCGCCCGCGCCAGCACCTCGCGCACGTCCTTGACGGTCGCCGACACCGCGGAGAGCTCCTCGAAGGCGGCACCCGTCGTCTCGGCGACGATCCGCGCGAGGGTCGTCTTGCCCGTTCCGGGCGGCCCGTAGAGGATCGCCGAACCGACTCGGTCCTCCGCGATCGCGAGGCGCAGGGCCGAGCGCTCGCCGAGCACCTGCTCCTGGCCGACGAACTCCTCGAGCGAACGCGGCCGCAGCCGCAGCGCCAGCGGCGCGACTTCCTGCATCCGCTCCCGCGCCGCGTCCGCGAAAAGGTCGCTCATGCGGGAAGTATGCTCCGCGCCGTGGGGACGACCACCGAGCCGCTGATCCGCCGTGTGAACGTCGTCTATCTCTACGTCTCGGAGATGGAGCGCTCGCTCGGGTTCTACCGCGACCTGCTGGGGATCCCGCTCGAGGGGGACGGCGACTGGCAGGAGGCACAGCTGGGCGGAACGCGCTTCGCACTGCATCTGGCGCACGAGGGCCTCGGGCCGCTCTCCTCGGGCTCGGTCCACCTAAGCCTCGAGGTCGCGGACCTCGACGCGGCGACTGAGCGTTTGCGCGCGGTCGGGGTCGAGACGGAGGAGGCGATGCACGACCACTGGGGTGCCGCGGCGCGGATCACCGACCCCGACGGCTACGAGCTCTATCTCTTCCAGCCGCCGCCCTCGTGAGCGCGGAGGACTACACGAAGCCGATCCTGTCGCGCCTGACCGCGCCGGCGAACGAGGAAGAGTGACCCTCCGCGACGAGGTCACCCAGCTCCTGCAGGAGCTGATCCGCCTCGACACCGTCAATCCGCCCGGCAACGAGACGCAGGCCGCCGAGCTCCTGCGCGACTACCTCGCCGGCCACGGCGTCGAAAGCGAGCTCTACGCGAGGACGCCCGAGCGGGCGAACCTCGTGGCGCGGCTGCCGGGCCGCGGCGACGGCAAGAGCCTGCTCCTGCTCTCGCACACCGACACCGTCGGCGCCGACGCAGCGGAGTGGGAGGTCGACCCCTGGTCGGGCGAGGTGCGCGGCAGCGAGCTCTCGGGCCGTGGCGCGCTGGACATGAAGGGCCAGGTCGCCGCCGAGGCCGTCGCGATCGCCTCGCTCGCGCGCGAGGGCTTCGAGCCTGCGGGCGACCTCGTCTTCGCGGCCTGCGCGGACGAAGAGGTCGGCCACGGCGTCGGCCTCGAGTGGCTCTGCGAGCACCACCCCGAGGCGATCCGCACCGACTACGCGTTGAACGAGGGCGCGGGCGAGCGGATGGAGCTCTTCGGCCGGGCCTTCTACCTCTGCTCGAGTGCGGAGAAGATGAGCTCGCCCTTCCGGCTACTGGTGCACGGCCGCGCCGGCCACGCCTCGGTCCCGGGGATCGCGGACAACGCGCTCGTCAAGGCCGCGCCGCTGATCGAGCGGCTCGCCTCGTACCGCCCGGAGCTGCGGCTCGGGCCGGAGACGACGGCGATGATCAAGGCTGTCGCCGGCCGCGAGCTCGAGCCAGCCGAGGCGCTTGAGCTCGCCCGCGAGACCGACCCCGCCGCCGCCGAGCTGCTCGAGCCGCTGCTCTCGCTGACGCTCTCGCCGACGATGATCTCCGCCTCCGACACGCGCAACGTGATCCCGTACCTCTGCGAGGTGATCGTCGACTGCCGCCTGCTGCCCGGGCAGACGCAGGACGAGGTCGAGCCCGTCCTCAAGCAGGTGCTCGGCGAGGGCGACTACGACTTCGAGTGGCTCGAGGGCCGCGGCGGCACGCGCTCCGAGCTCGGGTCGCCGCTCTGGTCGGCGGTCGAGAGCTTCGTCGCGGGAGTCGAGCCCGAGGCGACCGTGCTGCCGGTCTGCGTGGCCGGCTTCACCGACAGCCACTGGCTGAGGGATGCCTTCGGCACCGTCGCGTACGGGTTCTTCCCGACGAAGACGATGGACCCGCAGCTGGCCGCGCGGCTGATCCACTCGGCGAACGAGCGGATCGAGCTCGACGACCTCGAGCTGGCGGTGGACTGCTTCCGGCACGTGGCCGTCGAGGTAACCGGCGATGGCTAGGCTTCCCGCCGATGGCTGAGAAGGTCCGCCTCGGAGGAATGGCGCTCGTGAACGGTGTGCTCGTGCACGGCCCGCACGCCTGGGCCTGCGCGGTGCGCACCGACGACGGCGAGCTGAAGGTCGCCGCCGAGTACAAGCGCCTGCGTGCGGCGGAGGTTGAGAATCCGATCCTGCGCGGGCCGGCCCGGCTGGCCGAGGTCTTCGCGCTGCTGCCGCAGGTCTACCGGCGGCTCCCCGAGGCCAGGCTCCCGTTCCAGCGCCCCCAGGTGTTGGCGGCGATGTTCGGCACCGCCCTCGCCGTCAAGGCGATCAAGGGCTCGCCGCGCCTGAGCCCGCTCGCCGGCGAGCTCGCCGGCGGCCTGCTTTCGCTGCTCCCGGCGGGGCTCGCGCTGCGGGGCTCCGAGCTTGCGGCCTACCACGGCGCCGAGCACATCTCGATCGGCAGCTACGAGCACGGTGAGCAGCGCGCCCGCGAGCACGAGCGCTGCGGCTCGCACCTGCTCGGGCCGTTGCTCGCGAGCTCGGCGGTCGGGGCGACGCTCGCAGCGAGGGCACCGGCACAGCTGCGCGGCCCGGCCCGCGCGGCGGCTCAGCTCGGCGCGGTCGCCGCGTCGACGGAGCTGTTCGGCTGGATGACGCGCAATCCGGACAACGCCCTCTCGCGCGCGCTCGCGTGGCCCGGCCACGAGCTGCAGCACCGGTTCGCCACCGCCGAGCCGAGCCCGGAGCAGCTCGAGGTGGCCGAGGCGGCGCTGGCGGCGTGCCTGGAGCTCGAGCATGCAGCAGCGGACTCGTACTAAGAGACTTTCGCCCGAGATCTTCGACCTCCCCGTCGAGAAGATGCGGGAGGGCTACTACACCGACGCGTACTTCAACCATACGCGCGAGGTGCTGATCCGCGACGGCCGCCACCCTCGCGTGGTGATGCAGGTCTTCCAGAAGCACGACTCCTACCTCGGAGGGATCGACGAGGCGATCGCCGTGCTGAAGCTCTGCGCCGACGACTGGGACGACCTGACCGTGCATGCGCTCCACGACGGCGACCCGATCGCGCCGTTCGAGCCGGTGCTGCGGATCGAGGGCGACTACACCGGCTTCGCGCACCTCGAGACGGTCTACCTCGGCGTGCTGGCGCGGCGGACGCTGATCACCAGCAACGTCGTGCGCGTGCTGGAGGCGGCCAACCGCAAGCCGATCATCTTCATGCCCGCCCGGCACGACCACCATCGCGTCCAGACCGGCGACGGCTACGCGGCGTTCGTCGCTGGCCAGGTCGTCGGCACCGAGATCGGCGTCACCTCCGAGGCGCAGGCCTCGTGGTGGGGCGGGCGCGGGATCGGCACCGTGCCCCACGCGCTGATCGCGGCCTACGGCGGCAACACCGTGCTCGCGGCGACGAAGTTCGTCGAGAACGTCGATCCCGAGATGAAGGTGACCGTGCTCGTCGACTTCGAGAACGACTCGGTGCAGACGGCGCTCGAGGTTGCGCGCGCTCTGGGCCCGCGGCTCTGGGGCGTGCGCCTCGACACGTCGGGCCAGCTCGTCGACCGCTCGCTCTGGGACGAGATGGGCGACTTCGACCCGCGCGGCGTCAACGAGCAGCTCGTGCGCAAGGTGCGGGACGCGCTCGACCGCGACGGCTTCGAGCGGGTCAAGATCGTCGTCTCCGGCGGCTTCACCGTCGAACGGATCCGCGCCTTCGAGGAGCGCGGCGTGCCGGTCGACTCCTACGGCATCGGCTCGGCGCTGATCCGCGGCGAGAACGACTTCACCGGCGACATCGTGATGACGGACGGACGCCCGTCGGCGAAGGTCGGCCGGCGCTTCCGCGACAACCCGCGGCTCGAGCTCGTCGACTAGGCGCGGGCCGAGGCGGCCAGCCCCGGCCAGTTCTCAATCGGATCCGTCGAGCGCACGACCTGCATGCCGGCCGCGGCGAAGCGCTCGAACGCGGCGTCGGCCTCCTCCGTGTAGTCGACCTCGCCCGGCACCACGACGGGCGACGTGCAGTCCTCGAGCAGGTAGACCTTCTCTGCCAGCCTGCGCTCGTCGCGGAGGTACGAGGAGAGCAGGTCGGCGATCGTCCAGGCGACGCAGTGGCTCTTCGCCTGGCCCGCGATCAAGACCGCGTCGAAGCTCAACAGCTCCTCGAGCAGCGGCGTGTTCGGCTCCCCGAGCAGCTCGCCGTCGGGACCCCGCGTCACCTCGGGCCCGAACACCGAGTAGTGCTCGGTCATCGGCGAGTGGCCCTTCTGCTGGAAGTCGGGCTGCGACCGTCGCGCGACGGAGTGGAAGAAGATCGCCTCTTCGACCGCCGGCACGAGCGCGTGACCGATGCCGCCCAGCATCGCGTGATAGGGCCAGATCGTGAGCTTGTACTTCCCCGAGGCCTCGAGCGCTCGCGTGTAGTACTGGAGATGGCGTTGCGCGTACTCCGGGTCGAGCCCGAGGCTGCGGGCCACGACCTCGTCGACGCGCCACCGCCCCGATTCCACGTCGTCGGCGGAGATCAGCGTGTACGGCGGCGGGTGCTCACCGTCCGCGTCCACGAGCCAGATGGCGTGGAACACCTGCATCGCCTGGTGCGTGTCGAGGGTGGGGACGATCTTCGTGATCGCGTCGAGGTTGCGGTAGATGAACTCGCAGAGGCGCCGGTTGTCGTCCACGGCTCCCGTCCCGGAGCGGCCGCCCACGAAGAGCTCGAAGGCCGGGATGCAGAAGGTGTTCTGGACGTCGACGGCAACGAGGCAGATCCGAAACGCGTCCTCGACCGCCGGCTCAACCTCGTGCTCCTGCGCCCAGTCCTCGGCGTCCCGCGCCAGCTCCTCGTACTGCACCCGCCAGACCTCGCCCACGGTCGCCGGGTCGAAATGGGCGGGCACCGGCAGCACGGTGTCAAGTCTAGTGGGGTCTCCCCGCACGGCAGCCGGTTGACTCGGGGCCGAAAGACCGCGATAACGAGAGCAGGGATATGGGTTACTGGCTGGTTTTCTTGCGCGACGGAATCGCGGACTGGTTGCCGCTGTTCTTCGCGGTCCTGCTCGTGCTGATGGTCTACATCCTCTGGCGCACGCTGCAGGTGATGCCGCGCGTGGCCGCCGCGAAGACGATCACGTCCGACGCGAACGTCTCCTGGGACGACGTCGCAGGGCTCGACGAGGCAAAGGGCGAGCTGCGCGAGGTGATCGATTTCCTCAGCGACCCGGAACGTTTCGGCCGCCTCGGCGCGCGCGTGCCGAAGGGGATCCTGCTCTATGGGCCGCCGGGAACCGGCAAGACGCTGCTCGCCAAGGCGATCGCCAGCGAGGCGGGCGCACGCTTCTACGCGCAGAGCGCCTCGGCCTTCGTCGAGATGTTCGCCGGCCTGGGCGCGGCGCGGATTCGCAAGCTGTTCGAAGAGGCCCGCAAGAACGCGCCGTCGATCGTCTTCATCGACGAGCTCGACGCGGTCGGCGCGCAGCGCACCGGCCACGGCTTCTCGCGCGAGCAGGACCAGACGCTGAACCAGCTCCTGGTCGAGCTCGACGGCTTCGAGTCGCGCGACCAGGTGATCGTGATGGGCGCCTCGAACCGCCTCCAGGATCTCGACGTGGCGCTCCTGCGGCCCGGCCGCTTCGACCGGCAGGTGCTCGTCGCCGCGCCCGACCTGGCCGGCCGCGAGGAAATCCTCTACGTGCACGTGCGCGGCAAGCCGCTCGCCGACGACGTCGACCTGCGCTCGATCGCGCGGCAGACCGCCGGTCTCACCGGCGCGGAGCTCGAGAACATCGCCAACGAGGCCGCGATCTTCGCCGGCCGCTCGAATCAGCAGGCAATCCGGCAGTCCGACTTCGAGGATGCGATGGAGCGCGTCGTCGCCGGTCTCCAGCAGCGCAAGGTGATGACCGAGAAGGAGCGCCGGATCCTCGCCTACCACGAGGCCGGGCATGCAGTCATGTCGCACCTGACCGGCGATCTGCTGCCTGTGCACAAGGTGACGATCGTCTCGCGCGGCCAGGCGCTCGGCTACACGCTCAACCTGCCGAGTGAGGAGCGCTACCTGCACACCGCCGAGGAGTTCGCCGACCTGCTCAAGGTCTACCTCGCGGGCCGCGCGGCGGAGCAGATCGTCTTCGGCCGCGTCACCAACGGCGCCGCGAACGACCTCGAGAAGGCGACCGAGGTGGCGCGGGCAATGGTCTTCGAGTACGGCATGTCGGGCGCGACCGCCTCACGGACGATGCGCGCCGACAACTACGCGCTCTCCGAGGAGACGAAGCGGCTGCGCGACCAGGAGCAGGCGCGGCTGACCGACGACGCGTACGCCGAGGCGATGCGCCTGCTGCAGAAGCACCGCGTCGTGCTCGACCGGATCGCCGTGGCGCTGCTCGAGAAGGAGACGCTCGACAAGGACGAGCTGGCCGAGCTGGTCGGCGCCGTCGAGCCCGAGTCGCGCTCGTCCGAGACCATGGGCACCGTGCGGGTGGTCTCGGCGGACTGACCAGATAGCATCGCCCGCGTGCAGCCACGCGGGATTCACCACCTCGGCGTCGCCGTCGACGACCTCGACAGCGCGCTTTCGACCTACGAGCGGCTGTTCGGCGCGCGGCTCGAGCAACGGGAGACGGTGCCCGACCAGGGCGTCGAGGCGGCGTCGCTGCGGATCGGCTCCGACCGGGTCGAGCTGCTCGCCGCGCTCGGCGACGACACTCCGGTGGGCAAGTTCCTCGCCAAGCGCGGGCCCGGCATGCACCACGTCGCCTACGAGGTCGACGACGTGGGCGCCGCGATCGACGAGCTCACCGCCGAGGGCGCGGAGCTGATCGACGAGTCGCCGCGGCGCGGGCTCTTCGGCCTGGAGGTCGCGTTCGTCCACCCCGACGCCGTGCACGGCGTGCTCGCGGAGATCGTCAGCGGTGGCTGAGGAGCGGGTCCGCATCGAGATCGCCTTCGACGGCGGCCAGATCTTGGGCGCCAACGTCGAGCTCTCGGCGGCCGATGCCCTCGAGCGCGCGCTCGACGAGGGCCGCGACGGCGCGTTGCCGCTGGAGGCCGAGGACGGGCGCTACACGGTCGCTCTGCGGCGCGTCGTCTACGTGAAGCGCTTCTCGCGCGAGGGCCGCGTCGGCTTTACGTCCGGCTGACCCGCGTTAGCAGTCGGACTCCTGAGGGCAAGGCTTACTGGTGAGCGCCGTCGCGCGTACCAGCACGGACGACCTCCGCCGTCTCGTCGAGCTGGCTCAGCAGGGCGACCGCGAAGCGCTCGAGGCGCTGTATCTCCTGCATTTCGACCGCATCTACAGCTACCTGCACATGAGCGTCGGCAACCGCCACGACGCCGAGGACCTGACGACGCAGACGTTCCTCAAGATGCTGGAGGCGATCGGCCGCTTTCGCTGGCAGTCGGCGCCGTTCTCGGCCTGGCTCTTCCGCATCGCGCACAACCTGGCGATGGACCACTTCCGTGCCGCGCGGCGCTGGCAGCCCGAGGAGGAGGTCCCGGAGCCGGAAGGCGCGACGGAGTCCTCCGCGGAGGACGCTGCGCTGCACTCGATCGGCCGCAAGAGCATGCTCGAGCTGATCGAGAACCTTTCGCTCGAGCAGCAGCAGGTGCTGATGCTCAAGTTCCTCTTCAACTTCTCCAACGGCGAGGCCGGCACCGTGCTCGACAAGTCGGAGGGCGCGATCAAGTCGCTCCAGCATCGCGCTCTTGCGTCGCTGCACAAGCAACTGCCGCAAGACTAGGGCGACATGTTGGAAGCAGGAATCGTCGGCCTCCCGGCCGCGGGGAAGACCACGCTCTTCAACGTGCTCACGCGCGCGGGCGTCGGGCCCGACTTCGGCAAGGAGCACGTCGGCATGGCTCCGATCGCTGACGAGCGGCTCGGCCAGGTCGCGGCGGTCGTCTCGGCGGCGAAGATGACGCCGGCGGCCGCGCGAGTGACGGACGTGCCCGGCACGGGGCCGCAGCTGCTGGGCAATCTCCGCCGCGTCGATGCCCTGGTCGCCGTCGTCGACGCCTTCTCGGCCGGCGCGGATCCCGAGGGCGACCTGGAGCGACTCGAGCTCGAGCTGCTTGTGGCCGACCGCGATCACGTCGAACGGCGGCTCGAGCGGGTGTCGAAGCAGGCGAAGTCGGGCGACGCCAAGCTTCGCGCGGAAGTGGTGGAGCTGGAGCGCGTGCTCGAATGGCTCGACGCGGGCCGCCCGCTGCGCGACTGGGAGGGAGCGTTGCCGCCCGAGCTCGAGCCCCTGACGACAAAGCCGGTCGTGACGGTCGTGAACGGCCCGGCCGGGATCGACCTGAAGCTCGAGGCGGAGCTGGCCGAGCTGCCCGAGGAGGAGGCGGCCGCATTCCGCGAGGGCGAGTCGGCGCTGGAGGAGGTCGTCCACCGGCTGTTCGAGGCGCTCGGGCTGATTACCTTCTTCACCGCCGGCGACAAGGAGGCGCGAGGCTGGACGCTGCGCCGAGGCCAGACGGCGCTCGAGGCGGCGGAGTCGATCCACACCGACATCGCGCGCGGCTTCATCCGCTGCGAGGTCGTGCGCTGGAGCGACCTGGTCGAGACCGGCGGCTATGCGGAGGCGGCACGACGCGGCCTGCAGCGGCTCGAGGGCAAGGCCTACGAGGTGCAGGACGGCGACGTGCTCACCGTTCGCTTCAACGTCTAGCTACTAGCAGCAGTCGCAGTCGCAGTCGCAGTCGCAGTCGCAGTCGCAACAGTCGCAGTCACACGCGTGCATGTCGACCTCCTTTCGCTGCCGAGGCTAGCTGTTATATTGATAAACGTCAATGAATAAGAAGCTGAAGGTTCTCCAGGAGCCCTGCTGCTGCCCAGGCTCGCCGCCGCTCGACGGGCCCGTCGCGGAGGAGCTGGCCGCGCGGTTCAAGGCGCTCTCCGACCCGAGCCGCGTCGCGATCGTCAACCGGCTGGCGGGTGCCGAGGAGGTCTGCGTGTGCGACTTCATCGGCACGCTCGGCCTGGCCCAGCCGACCGTCTCGCATCATCTGAAGGTGCTGCGCGAGGCCGGCCTGGTCGAGGTCGCGCGCAAGCGTGGGACGTGGGTCTACTACCGCCTCGTGCCGGAGGCGGTCGACCAGCTCGCCTTCGCTCTCGGGGGCCCGGCCGGCGACGTGGCGGCGGCGTGAGCGGCTTGCCGCGCGCGTACTTCGTCTGCATCGGCAATGCGGGCCGCTCGCAGATGGCGCAGGCGCTGTACGAGCGGCTGGGCGGCGAGGCGCGCTCCGCGGGCTCCCGGCCGGAGCGCCAGGTGCACCCGGAGGTGGTCGAGGTGATGCGGGAGCTCGGCGTCGACCTGTCCGATCGCCGCCCGCACGGAATCGAGCGGGACGACGTGGAGTGGGCGGACGTGGTCGTGACGATGGGCTGCGGCGACGCCTGCCCGGTGCTGCCCGGCAAGCGTTACGTGGACTGGAACCTGCCCGACCCGGCCGGCCGCCCGGTCGACGAGGTCCGCGCCCTGCGCGACGACATCCAGCGCCGCCTCGAAATCCTGGCCGACGCTTAAAGGTTCACGCGCGCGCGGCCCCACCCATTGGGTGGGGAGTGAAGTTCCACCCGCCGCCCGCTGCGAGCGTAGCGGGCAACTGCGCGCGTGTCTGTGACGGGACTGTGCCGAGTCAGTGTCTTCTGCCGACCGGCTGCTCGACCGGGCGGGTGGCCGCTGCGGCGTCGAGCTGGTTGGCGTGGTACAGCACCGCGGCTTCGGCCGTTCGCGCGCCGCGGGCCTCGTGGTGGACGGCGATCGCGTGCAGCAGCTCCGCCCGCACCTCGGTCTCCAGGGCGGTGGCGCGCTCCTCGACCAGCCGCAGGCCGAGATGGACGTGACCGAGCAGCCGCCCCTCCTCGGTCGCGCGGAAGGTCGGCCCGCGCTCCAGCTCGACCGTGCGGCCGACGTCGTGCAACAGCGCCGCCGCGAGCACGAGATCGGCCCGCAACCGCGGATGGAGCTGCGCGGCCTCGCGGCAGAGCGTGGCCACGCCGACCGTGTGCTCGAGCAACCCGCCCGCGTAGGCGTGGTGGGTCTCGGCGGCCGGCAGGGCCCGCAGCGCGGCTCGCAGCGTCTCGTCCTCGACGAACCGCGCCACGGTCGCGCGCAGGCCTGGGTGCGAAATCTCCGCGGCGAGGAACTCCAGGAAGCCGTCGAGCTCGGCTGCGTCACGGCGCATCGCCGGTGCCATCGCCGCCGGATCCGCCTCCTCGGCCGCTTCGAGCGAGCGCACCTCGAGCTGCAGCCGGTCGCGGAAGCGCTCGACCCTCCCGAGCACGCGTACCGCGTCGCCCTCGCCGAAGCGCGAGTCGAGCAGCTCGACGTCCGACCAGACGCGTGCCTCGATGCGGCCACTCGGGTCGACGAGCTCCAGCGCGAGGTACGGAGAGCCTCCGCGGGTACGCCGCCGCTCCTTCTTCGCGACCGCGTAGACGCCCTCCACGACCCGGTCTTCCGCCAGCGATGCGATCGCGCTCACGCCGCGAGTCTAGGCCCGAGCGCGGCTGGTACGCTCCCGCCCCGTGGCCGAGGTGAAGCCGTTTCGCGCCGTCCGCTACGGCGAGCGCGCCGGCTCGCTCGACACCCTCGTCGCCCCGCCCTACGACGTCATCTCGCCCGCCCAGCGCGACGAGCTCGCGGCGCGGAACGAGCACAACGTCGTCCACCTGACGCTTCCCGACGATGAAGCCGCGGCCGGGGAGACCTGGCGCGCCTGGCGCGAGGACGGCTCCCTCGTCGACGAGCCCGAGCCGGGCTTCTGGTGGCTCTCGCAGGACTACGTCGGCCCCGACGAGGTCGCGCGCACGCGCGAGGGGCTCGTCGCAGCGCTCAAGGCGCAGCCGTACGAGAGCCGCGTCGTCCTCCCGCACGAGCGCACGCACCGCGGGCCGAAGGAGGGCCGCTTGCGCCTGCTCCGCGAGGTGAACGCCCAGCTGGAACCGCTCTTCTTCCTCTACGAGGGCGCCCCGCCGGCGCAACGACCCGAGCGCGAGCCCGACCTCGAGGTCGAGGGCGCCCGGCTCTGGCGGCTCCCGGCCGACGGCATCGCCGAGGCCTTCGCCGACCGCCAGCTGCTGATCGCCGACGGCCACCATCGCTATGAGACCGCCCTGGCCTACGGCGAGAACACCGATGTGCTCGCGGTGCTTGTGAGCCTCGACGATCCCGGGCTGATGATCTTCCCGACGCACCGCGTCTTCGAGCACGAGCCGGGCGAGCGTTTGCCGGCCGAAGAGCTTGCGGGCGATGCGCGGCAGGCGCTCGACGACGTCCCGGCCGACCGGGCCGCGGCCGTGCTTTACCGCGACGGCGGCTTCGAGCTCGCGGTCAACGGGAACGAGCTCGACGTGCGGCTCGTCGACCGCCTCGGCCACGAAGGGATCAGCTACACCGCCGACTGGGACGAGGCCGTGCGCGCCGTCGACGCCGGCGAGGCGGAGGTCGCGGTGTTGATGCGCCCGACCCGGATCGAGGACGTCTTCGCCGTCGCCCAGCGAGGCGAGACGATGCCCCAGAAGAGCACCTACTTCTATCCGAAGCTCGTCAGCGGCCTCCTGTTTCTTCCGCTTTGACCGATTGGTTGGCCGTCTGCCGCGGGGCGGTCGAGGACGTGCGCGGCGTGCTCGTCGAGCTGCCGACCCGCGACGAGCGCGAGCCCGTGGTCGGCGACGGCGAAGGCGGCGACGAGACGACCGCGATCGACGCCGCGGCGGAGAAGGTGATCCTCGAGCGGCTGCAAGGCATCGACGGGACGACAATCGTCTCCGAAGAGGTCGGCATCCTGGGCGACGGCCCGACCAGGATCGTGGTCGACCCGATCGACGGCTCGCTCAACGCCAAGCGCGGGATCCCGTTCTTCTCGGTCTCGATCGCGGTCGCCGAGGGCGCGACGATGGACGATGTGTTCTTCGGCTACGTCTACGACTTCGGCACCGGCGAGGAATGGGTCGCCGAGCAGGGCCACGGCGCGTCGCTGAACGACGGCGACCTCGGCCCGATCTACCCCAAGGAGGAGATCGAGATCCTCTCCTTCGAGGCGACCCTCACCTCGAGCGTCGCCGAGAAGGCGGCCGCGATGGTCGGTGTCGCCTACCGCCTGCGGATCATGGGCTCGCTGGCGCTCTCGCTCTGCCACCTCGCGGCCGGTCGCGTCGACGCGGTCTGCTCGCTCAAGGGCGCCCGCTCGGTCGACATCGCCGCCGCGCAGCTGCTGGTGCGCGAGCGCGGGCTCGCGATCGAACTGCCCGAGGCACCTCCCTTCGGGGCCGCCCCGCTCGACCTCGAGGGCCGGTCCCGCTGCGTGGCCGCCGCGACGCCGGAGATCTGCGAGCGCCTCTTCGCCGCGCTGGCGTGAAGCCGGTCCGGATCGGCTGCTCCGGCTGGAACTACCAGCACTGGCGGAACGGCGTCTTCTACCCGCCGCGGTTGCCGCCCCGCCGCTGGCTCGACTTCTACGCGCAGCACTTCGACACGGTCGAGGTGAACTCGACCTTCTACCGGCTGCCCCGCGAGACGGCGGTCGCCAACTGGGTGGACGAGAGCCCGCCGAACTTCCTCTTCGCCGTGAAGATGAGCCGCTACACGACGCACATCAAGCGGCTGCGCGACCTGCCCCCGAGCATCGAGCTCTTCTACGAGCGGATCCGCCCGCTCGCCGAGTCGCCGAAGCTGGGCCCGGTGCTCTGGCAGCTGCCGCCCGGTTTCCGCCGCGACGACGCACGGCTGGCGCAGGCGCTCGAGCAGCTACCGCCGGGCCGCCATTGCTTCGAGTTTCGTGACGACAGCTGGTTCGTGGAGGAGATCTACGAGCTGCTGCGTGCCCACGCCGTCGCGCTCGTGATCGGCGACACGCCGAAGCGGGACTACCCGCACGTGCTCACCACCGACTGGACGTTCCTGCGCTTCCACCACGGCAAGCGCGGCCGCGACGGCAACTACTCGGAGCGGGAGCTGGAGGGATGGGCGCAGCGGATCGAGTCCTGGGCGGCCGAGCGCGAGGTTTTCGCCTACTTCAACAACGACTGGAGCGGTTACGCCGTGCGGAACGGCCTCTGGCTGCGCCGCCGCCTGGGCGTCTAGGGCTACGCTCCTGAACATGGAGCCTCAGCGCGAGCAGATCCTCAAGGCCCTCGAGCAGGTGATCGACCCGGAGCTCAAGCGCAACGTGGTCGAGCTCGACATGGTTCGCGACGTCCGCATCGACGGCGGCGACGTGACAGTCGGGATCGCGCTCACGGTCGCCGGCTGCCCGCTGCGCTCGAGCTTCGAGCAGCAGGTTGCGCAGGCGCTTGGGCCGGTCGAGGGCGTGCAGCGCGTGTCGCTCGAGTTCGGCGTGATGACGCCCGAGGAGCGCGGCGCGTTGACAGCGCGGCTGCGCGGCTCGGTGACCGAGCGCACGAAGGGCATCCAGCTCGACCGCACGACGCGCGTGATCGCGGTGGCCAGCGGCAAGGGCGGCGTCGGCAAGTCGACGCTGTCGGTCAACCTCGCGGCCTCCTTCGACAAGCTCGGCCAGCGCACCGGGATCCTCGATGCCGACGTCTACGGCCACTCGGTCCCGCACCTGCTCGGCATCCACCAGAAGCCCGTCGCGGTCGATCGGATGATCGTCCCGCCCGTGCGCGGCGAGCTGAAGCTGATGTCGATCGGCTTCTTCCTGGACGACAACGAGCCCGTGATGTGGCGCGGCCCGATGCTGCACCGCGCGCTCGAGCAGTTCCTCACCGACGTGCACTGGGGCGAGCTCGACACGCTCGTGGTGGACATGCCGCCGGGAACGGGCGACGTCTCGATTTCGCTCGGCCAGCTGCTGCCGCGGGCCGAGGCCGTGGTGGTGACGACGCCGCAGCCGCTCGCTCAGGAGGTCGCGGCGCGCGCGGCGCTGATGGCGCGCAAGACGAACATGCGCCTGCTCGGCGTGATCGAGAACATGACCGGCGAGGCCTTCGGCAGCGGCGGCGGCGCGCGGCTGGCGGAGCAGCTGGACGTGCCGTTGCTCGGCACCGTGCCGCTCGACCCGAGGCTGCGCGAGTCCGGCGACGCCGGCACGCCGCTCGTCGAGAGCGATCCGGACTCGGAGGCCGGCCGCGCGATCACCGCGCTCGCCGAGGCGATCTCCGCTACCCGGCGCGAGCAGGGCGTCGGGATCGTGAAATCCCTGCCCGTCCTCTCCTAGGACAGGTAGCCGGTTCGCCGCAAGAAGCTGCGCAGCCGCCGCTCGAAGGCGACCCGCGTGCGCTCGCCGTGGATCTTGCCGCTGCGGGCGAGCCGGTCGATCGTCTTGAACGCGACCGTCGCGTGGCCGACCATGCACTCGTCCGCGGCCCAGGCGGCCACGATGCCCTGGTTGCTCGCCTTCCGCTTCGGGTTCATCGCCGTGTGCCAGAGCGCGTTCGCGTCACGGCCGATCTCGCTCGGGTAGGTGGGCGTCTCGACCGTCATCCGCCCCGCCCGGTAGCGGAGGATCCGCACCGGCCAGCGCGAGTCGGCGAAACTCGCGAAGGCGTACGAGAAGCGGTCGTCGCGGGTGACCAGCTCCTGCGAGCCGTCGTGGTCGAGATCGGCGAAGACGTAGCCGAAGTCGCCCCAGACGTGGACGAGCGGCACGTAGCGCTTGGTTGCCGGCGCGTAGCGGTAGATCTGGCTGTACCAGCAGCAGTGGGCGCCACCCCAGTAGAGGTCGAGCACGACCTCGGGCTCGCCGTTGCCCTCGACGTCGGTGACGAAGACCGAGCGCCGGTGCGCGAAGTAGCCTGCCGGCTGGGCGTTGAAGCCGCCGCCCGGAGGCTTGCGCAGCCTGGCCGAGAAGCGCGTCACGCCGTCGTGCTTGATCATCAGGCGCTGCCGCGAGAAGCGGAAGGCCGCGGCGTCGTAGCTGTAGGAGAAGACGGCCTCGACCGCTCCGGCGCGGGCGCGCTCCACGTGGGGCTTCGGGGCGGCTGCGGCGGTCGTGACGACGACCGCACCGAGTCCGAAGAGCGCGACGGCAAGCGCTGCGACGGGTCTCACCCGGCCGTTATAGCCGCGAAAGTCGAAGGGCGCCATGAAGGCGCCCTCCGAATGTTCCAGTGGACCCCGGGGCCTCCACGTGTGGAGCCCCCACTGAAACCAGAGACTTAGACGGCGCCGGGGCGCCGATGGCTGTGCGAACCCGTAAGGATTTCGTGAAGTGAACGAGCATCAGGTGCTGGAGACGCTGGCGGGACTCGGCTTCGGGCAGGCCGACGTGCGGACGCTCGCCGACCATTTCCTCGACGCGGAGCGGCGCGGCAAGACCGGCCACGGCCTCTCGCGGGTCGAGTGGCTGGCGACGCGGCCGTTCGAGCTCGATCCCTCGGCACGGCCGCAGCGGGTGGTGAGCGAGCCCGGCTACGAGCGTTGGGACGGCAACGGCGCGCTCGGCTATCTGACCCTGGCCGCGATCGTCGAGGCGCAGCTGTTGGACCCGCCCGAGCACGCACGCCTGGTCGTCGCGCAGCGGACGTTCCCGACCGGGATGCTCGGCTACTGGGGCCGCAAGCTCGCGTCCGGCGGCCTCGTCGCCGCGCTGACCGCCACCTCGCCCGCGCGCCTCGGCCATCCGGAGGGCGGGCCGAAGCTCGCCGGCACGAACCCGCTGGCGATCGCGATTCCCTGCTCGGAAGGCGAGCCGCTCGTCAGCGACGTCTCGATGGGCCGCGTCACCTACGGCGAGGTGCTCGCCGGCGAGGCGGGCGAAGACGAGCTCGTCCCCTTCGGCGGCGAGCAGGCGCACAAGGCGTTCGCGCTGGCGGTCGGGCTGCAGCTGCTGGTCGACTCCCTCGTCGCCCAGCCCGGGCACGGAGCGTTGCTGGTGGTCGCGCGGCCGAATGCAGACCCGCTGCCACGCCTACGGCGTGTGGCTTCCGCCGCCGGCCTGCGCCTGCCCGGTCAGAGCTAGAAAGTCGGGGTCGTCCTTGATCGAGGCGAAGTCCTCGTCCTCGGGCGCGTACTTCGAGACGACGGCCTGGTCGATCTCGGCCGCGCGCCGCAGCTGGGCGAGCGCCAGGTCGCGGTTCCCGAGCTTGGCCTCCACGCAGGCGAGGTTGTAGTAGCCCTGCCACGCCTCGGGATAAGCCTCGATCCCGGCGTCGAACTCGCGCCGCGCGGCCTCCTCCTGGCCCTGGCTGAGCAGCGACATGCCTGCGAATGTCCACTCCCAGCCCGACGGCTGGAAGACCTCGCCGGGCTTGGCGCCGACGCCGAGCACGGTCGTCCCGGGCTCCGCGGCGACGGCGCCGCGCGGCGTTCCCGGCGGGCAGTGGACGAGCGTGCCTGCGGGCGCGTCGTGCTCCTGGCCGTCGACCATGAAGGTCGCGCGGCCGGAGACGACGACGTACAGCTCCTCGTGCCCGCCCTCCTCGCGGTGCTCCTCCACCACGCGCTTGCCCGCCTCGTCGGCGGTGTAGGCGTTGACCCCGAAGGCCTGGATGTCGAAGAAGCGGCGGACCGGCCGCCAGGTCAGCCCCTCCTGGCCTTCGATCGGGTAGACCTCGAGCTCCTCGATCCGGGCGATCCTTCCGCTCACGTCTGCCTCCTCAGCTCGTCGAGCACGACGGGGTCGACACGCTGCACTCCGTCGACGCGCTCTTCCAGGTTCTCCTTCCCCGCCCAGGCGTTGAAGGTTGTCTCCAGCTCGCCCTCGAAGCCGAGCCGGCCGAGCCGCTCGCGCAGCTCCTCGGCGAGCGCGCCGTCCACCTCGAGCCAGTCCTCGGGCGCCGTCTTGCCGAAGATCGCCTGGTGCATGCCGTAGATGCGCCGCAGCTCCTCGAGCGGCCGCGCGTGCTCGTCCACGCGCAGATCGGCGACGCTGTCGGAGAGGCCCGCGTAGCCGGCGTCGCGCTCGACGACGAGCAGGGCCGCCGACTGCTGGCCGCGTCGGTCGCCGCCCGCGGTCTGCGCCGCGTCGAGGCAGTCGAGCAGGCGCTCGGCGAGCGGCGCGCCGGCGGTCCGCTCGAAGGTCTCGACGATCGCGTCGACCGTCTCGGCGGAGACGAGGATGTTCCCCTGCGCCGCATAGCACGGCCCGGTGCGGCCGCCGGCCCAGTCCAGGCACTCAGAGCCGGTGTAGCTGGCGCTCCCGCCCTCGCCGTCGACCACGCCGAGCTGCCGGTGCTCGCGCTCCGCGTCGGCCTGGGTCAGCCGCTCGACGACCTCGTCCGCGCTCAGCCCCTCCCGCAGCAGCGCGAGCCCGTCGGGCCCGTAGCGCGGGTTCGCGTAGGACTGGGTCGCGATCGCCCCGACCTGCGGCTCGGCCCAGGGGACGACGGAGCCGACGCCGAGGAACTTCGACTGCGTGGCGACGCCCCACTGCGAAGCGTCGAGATCGCAGGCGGCGATCGAGTAGGTGGCGACCCTAACCGTAGGTCAGCTCCGTCAGGTCGAGCTCCAGCAGCTCGCGCTTGCCGGCGGGGACGAGCACGGAGGCGACCTCGGGCCGCGCCAGCGCCTCCTTGATCTCGCCGGCCGAGCCTGCCCGCACGACGATCGCGCGGCCCTGCTCGTGCGCCTGCTTCAGCGCGGTCTCGTCCGAGACGTCGTCCAGCACGAGCGCGTCGCCGAGCTCGAGCTCGCCCTCGACCGCGATCTCGGGGACCTGGACACCCGTCGAGCCGAACCAGCGTTGCCTCAAACGGTCGTCGTCTCCCCGGGCTGCAGCTCGATGATCTCGACGTCCGGCGCTTCCTTGCGCAGCTCGTCCGGGGTGCCGGCCAGCAGCGGGAAGGTGCCGTAGTGGCACGGGATGCAGCGCTTGACCCCGAGCAGCTCGAGCGCGACCCCGGCCTCGCGCGGGTCCATCGTGAAGTGGCCGCCGATCGGCAGGATCGCCACGTCGGGCGAGTAGAGGCGCGCGATCAGCTGCATGTCGCCGAAGACGCAGGTGTCGCCGGCGAAGTAGAGCTTGGTGCCGTTCTCGAGCTCGAGCACGATCCCCGCCGCCTCGCCCAGGTAGTCGCCGTCGCCCGAGCCGCTCGAGTGGAAGGCGTTCACGAGCGTGACGTTGATCCCGTCGACCTCGACCGTGCCGCCCTTGTTCGCGCCCGGCAGGTCGTCCACCTCCGCCCCTTGCCGCTCCAGCCAGGCCTTGAGCTCGACGTTCGCCACCACCGCCTGCGGCTTGAACTGTTTGGTCAGCTCCACCGTCTCGCCGACGTGGTCGCCGTGTCCGTGCGTGAGCGCGATCACGTCGATCCGCTCCGGCTCCTTCTCGGAGTCGGGGCATTTCGGGTTGCCCAGCCAGGGGTCGACATAGATCCGCTTGCCTCCCGGCGAGTCGATGCGGAAGGTCGCGTGACCCAGCCACGTCACCGACACATCGGCCATTCAGCGCTCCTTTCTCACAGGTCGCCTGAGCGTAACGAAGGACCCTCGAAGCAGGCGCCGAACACCTGCGCATGGCGCGTCGGGCGGTACCCGTGGGGCTCGTGATCGCGGCCGCAGCGGCGGACGGGGCCGGGGTCCACGGGCTCGCGTTCTACGCACTGCTGCTCGCCGTGCCGGCCGCAGCGGTCGCGGCGCTCGAGGCCTTCGGCCGTGTCCTCGACGGCGCGGACGAGCACCTGCACGCGCTGCTCTGGACGGTCGTGCTCGCCCTCGTGGTGGTCGGCTCGGCGGTGCGCGCGCCTGCGGTCACCGAAGGCGTCGTCCCCGCGGCGGCCCGCTCCGCCTTGCTCGGGTGTCTCCTCGTCTTCTGCGTGCAGGCCGTGGTCGCGGCCACGCAGGAATTGCGTAGCCGCTAAAGCATCCGCCCGACCCCGCTGCCGGCGGCGACGGCGAGGATGCCCACGACGACGCTCGCCGACGCGTTCACGAGCCCCAGCGAGACATGGCCGCCGACGAACAGGTCGCGCGATTCCTGCGCGAAGGTGGAGAAGGTCGTGTACGCGCCGAGGAAGCCGACGACGACGCCGGTGCGGACCCAGGCCGGCAGGTCGTGCCGGTCGACGAGCGCGGCGACCGCGAGCCCGGCGAGGAAGCAGCCGGTGACGTTGATCGTGAGCGTGCTCCACGGGAAGACGGTCACGACGTGGTGCTCGATCAGGCGGTCGAGGCCGTAACGCGCGAGTGCTCCGGCGGCCCCTCCCAGGGCAACGGCGATGGCGAGCAGCATGGCGAGGCTCCTTTCGTAGTAGGAGCCATCAGCCGTCGCGGCGGTTGAAGGCGGGCTCCATCGCCCGGTGTCGGCGCGGAGTCTAGAAGAGGGCCTCGGTCGCGTGCTTCGCGGCCTCGATCAGCGGCTGGACGGCGAAGAACGAGCCGACCGTGACGACGATCGCGCCCGTGACCGCGGTCTGGAGCAAGAGCTCCCGCGGCGGTGAGCCGCCCGCCACCGGAGCCAGCTGCAGCTCTTCCGAGGGGCGGAAGTACATCGCCCGGATCACGCCGAGGTAGTAGTAGAGGCTGACCGCCGTCGCGGCCACGCCGACGATCACGAGCCAGGTCCAGCCGCGGTCGTACGCGGCGGCGAAGAGATAGAACTTGCCGACGAAGCCGCCGGTCAGCGGGAAGCCCGCGAAGCCGAGCATGAAGACGGTCATCGCCCCGCCGAGCAGGGGCCGCTCCCAGCCGAAGCCGGCCAGGTTCTCGAGCGTCACCGGCCGGTTCAGCTCACGCTCGCGCGCGGCGACGACTGCGAACGAGCCGACCGACATGGCGCAGTACGGGATCAGGTAGTAGAGGAGCGCGCGGCCGCCGAGCGCGTTGTTGGCGGCGATCGCGATCAGCATGAAGCCCGCGTGCGAGATCGACGAGTAGGCGAGCATCCGCTTGACGCCCGTCTGCACGAGCGCGGCCAGGTTGCCGACCGCGAGCGAGGCGCAGGCCAGCACGGCGACGGCGATCGTCCAGAGGTGCGCCTCCTGCGGGAAGGCGGTCGTCAGCACGCGCAGCATCACGACGAGCGCCACCGCCTTGGTCGCGGCCGACATGAACGCGGTCACGGGCGTGGGCGCGCCTTCGTAGACGTCGGGTGTCCACATGTGGAACGGCGCGGCCGAGGCCTTGAAGCCGAGCCCGCCGATCATGAGGGAAAGCCCGGCGACGAGCAGCGCGTCGTGGCTGAGCCCCTGCTGCTGGACGACCTGGGCGATCTCGTGGAACTCGAGCTTGCCGGTCGCGCCGTAGACGAGGGCGGAGCCGAAGAGCAGCATCGCCGAGCCGAAGCCGCCGACGATCAGGTACTTGAGCCCGGCCTCGAGCGAGCCGGCGAGCTCGCGGTCGATCGCGCAGAGGATGTAGAGGCTGATCGAGAACCACTCGAGCCCGAGGAACAGCGTCATCAGCGTGCTCGCCGTGCTGAGGAAGGCCATGCCCGCGCCGGCCCAGGCCAGCAGCGCGTAGTACTCGGCGATGTGGTCGTCGCTCATCGGCTCCGCGAACGAGGTGCCGACCGCGAGCAGCCCGGAGCCGGCGATGATCATCGTCGTCAGCGCGCCGAGCCGGTCGCGCTGGATCACGTCGGCGATCACGCCGTGGCCGTTGGCGCTGTCGGCGAAGAGCAGCGCCGCGGCGACGAAGGCACCTGCGAAGCCCAGCGCGCAGACGATCGAGGTGACCACGCGCCGGTCGCCGCGCGGCACGGTGACCGCGCAGAGCAGGTTGACCCCGCCGGCCGCGAGCAGCGACAGCGGCGCCGCGAGCGCAAACCAGTCGATCGGCGGCGTGCTCAGCGACGCGAGGATCACGGCAGCGCCTGCCTGAGCTCGCTGACGGCCTGCGAGCCTGCGAAGGAGCGGTCGGTGATCGCCGCCGGCCAGGCCGACAGCACGAGCAGGATCGCCACCAACGGGACGACGATGCTCAGCTCGGCGGGCCGCAGGTCGAGCGCCGCCTCGGTGACCGCAGGCCCGGGCGACTGGTGCAGCACGGCCGAGATCAGCCGCAGCATGTACATCGCCGCGAGCACGATCGCGACGGCGCCTGCGACCGCGTAGCCCCAGCCGGTCTGGAAGACGCCCGCCAGGATCTCGAACTCGCCCGCGAAGGCGGCCGAGCCGGGCACGGCGAGCGCGATCACGCCGGTCGTCATCAGTACGGTCGCGAGCGCGGGCCGGCCGCGCGCCATCCCGCCCAAAGCGGCCAGCTGGCCGGTCGCCGCCCGCCGCTCGATCCCGCCCGCGAGCAGGAAGAGCGCGGCCGAGATCAACCCGTGGTTGACCATCTGCAGCACCGCACCTGTCAGGCCGAGCCCGTTGACCGCGAACAGGCCGAGCGTGATCAGGCCCATCTGCGCGAGGCTCGAGTAGGCGATCACGCCGCGCAGGTCGGGCGCGCGGAAGGCGAGCAGCGACCCGTAGATCAGGCCGCAGGCGGCGAGCACGAGGATCGGCGTGCGGAAGTCCGACACCGGCCCGGGGAACTTCGCGAGCACGATCCGCAGGAAGCCGAACGCGGCCGCCTTCGAGACCACGCCGCTCAGTACCGCGGCCACCTCCGGTGACGACTCGCGGTAGGCCTCGGGCAGCCAGGCGTGGAACGGGAAGAGCGGCGCCTTGACCGCGAACGCGGCGACGAAGCCGAGGAAGATCCAGTCGCTGCCGCTGGTGCCCGAGGCGACCAGATCGAACGTGCCCTGCGTCAGCCCGAGGGCGATGATCGCGGCCAGCATCAGCAGCGAGCCCGCCATCGTGTAGATCACGAACAAGAGCGTCGCGCGCAGCCGGCCCGCGCCGCCCCAGACGCCGACGAGGAAGTAGAGCGGGACGAGCATCGCCTCCCAGAAGACGTAGAAGAGCAGCAGGTCCTGGGCGACGAACACGCCGACCAGCGCTCCGGTCAGCAGCAGCATCAGGCCGTAGTAGGCCCGTGGCCGTTCACGCCCGGCCCAGAAGGCGTAGCCGATCGCTGCCGCGAGCACGACCGCGGTCAGGCCGACGAGCCAGACCGAGAAGCCGTAGAAGCCGACGTGGTACGAGACGTTCAGGTCGCTGAACCAGCTGTGCTGCTGCGCGAGCTGGAGGCCCGGCTTGTCGAAGTCGAAGCGCGCGACGGTGTCGATCCAGAGCGCGATCTCGGCCAGCGCCACGAGCAGCGCTGTCGCGCCGACCGCGAACGGCCGCAGCGGCAGGATCATCACCAGCAGCGCGCCGGCAACCGGCAGGAAGATCAGTGCGGTCGTCATCGCACCGCCACGAAGACGACGGTCAGGACGACGAGGCTGGCGGCGATCGCGAGAACGTACGTCCGCACGAGGCCTGTCTGCAGGCGGCTCGTGTCGCGCCCGAGCAGGCCGACACCCTGCACGAGCTCGCGCAGGGAGCCGAGAACGAGCGGTCGCTCGATCCAGCGGCCCAGGCCGTTCGCCAGGAAGACGGCAGGCCGGTAGAACGCGAAGTCGTAGGCCTCGTCGAAGTAGAGTTTGTGCTCGAGGAGGTTCTGGGCCCAGGCGATCCGCGGCACCGTTGCGGTGCGAGAGCCGTAGAGCAGCCAGGCGACCGCGATCCCGCCGGCCCCGAGCAGGACGGCGAGGATCGAAGAGACCGCCTCCTGCGTCCCGCTCGCCTCGACCAGCGGCCGCGCGACCGGGTCGAGCCACGTGGTGATCGGCGTCCAGACGTCCGCGAACTGCAGGAAGCCGGCGATCGTGCTCAGCACCGCAAGCACGCCGACGGTCGAGATCATCGAGAACGGGCCTTCACCCGAGTGCCCGTGCTGCTCCTGCGACCCGGTCATCAGGTGCTCGCGCACGAACCCCGACGGCTCGCCCCAGAAGACGATGAACAGCATCCGGAAGGCGTAGAGGCCGGTCAGGAAGGCCCCGAGCATCCCTGCGACCCAGAGCAGCTGGCCGTACCAGCCGCTCGCGAGCGCCGCCGCCAGGATCGGGTCCTTCGAGAAGAAGCCCGAGAACGGTGGTATCCCGGCGAGCGAGAGCGCACCGATCGCGAAGCACACGTAGGTGTACGGCAGCAGCCGTCGCAGGCCGCCCATCCTGCGCATGTCCTGCTCCCCGGCGAGCGCGTGGATGACGAGGCCCGCAGCCAGGAACAGCAGCGCCTTGAAGAAGGCGTGCGTCATCAGGTGGAACATCGCGCTCGGGTAGGCGCCGAGCCCGGCCGCGAGGAACATGTAGCCGATCTGCGACATCGTCGAGTAGGCGATCACGCGCTTGATGTCCACCTGCACTAGCGCGACGAGGCCGGCCATGACGAGCGTGATCGCGCCGAGCCCGGCCGAGAGCTCGAGCACCTTCGGCGCCTGCTCGAACAGCGAGCCGGTGCGGACGATCAGGTAGACGCCCGCGGTCACCATCGTCGCGGCGTGGATCAGGGCGCTGACCGGCGTCGGGCCCTCCATCGCGTCCGGAAGCCACGTGTGCAGCGGCAGCTGGGCCGACTTGGCGACCGCGCCGCCGAGCAGGCCGAGGGCGATCAGGTTGATCGCCCAGCTGCCGCCGATCGACTGCGTGAAGACGACCTCGAAGTCGAGCGAGCCGGTGCGCTGGATCAGCAGGAAGAGCGCGAGCGCGAAGGTCGCGTCGCCGATCGCGTTCATCACGAACGCCTTCTTGGCGGCCGCGACCGCGCTCGGCCGGTCGTGCCAGAAGCCGATCAGCAGGTACGAGGAGAGGCCGACCAGGCCCCAGCCGACGAGCAGGATCAGCAGGTTCCCGGCCTGGACGAGCAGCAGCATCGAGAAGACGAACAGCGCCATGTAGGCGAAGTAGCGCCGCTCCTCGTCGTCGCCGTCCATGTAGCCGATCGAGTAGAGGACGATCAGCATCCCGACGCCGGAGACCACGAGCATCATGAAGGTCGAGAGCGGGTCGACCACGATGCGCAGGCCGAAGTCGAGCTGGCCCGCGGTCAGCCAGCTCCAGAGCGTCGAGGGGTGGTAGCGCTCCCCGGGCGAGTCTCCGAGCAGGCCCGCGAAGGCGACGATCGCGGCCACGAACGAGACGGCCACCGAAAGGGTCGCGAGGTAGCCGGCGCCGCGGCGCGAGAGCCGGTTCCAGCCGAGCGTGATCAGCAGCGTCGCCGCGAGCGGCGAGAGCAGGCAGATCCAGGCGGCAGCGATCATCCGCGCAGCGTGGAGAGCTTGTCGACGTCGAGGTCGAGCTTCTGGCGCGCGATCGCGACGATCAGGCCGAGGCCGACGACGACCTCGGAGGCGGCGACGGCCATCACCGTCAGCGCGAAGATCTGACCGTCACCCTGTGCGAAGTGGCGCGAGAAGGCGATCAGGGCGAGGTTCGCCCCGTTCAGCATCAGCTCGAGCGAGAGCAGCACGATCAGGGGGCTGCGCCGGATCAGCACCCCCAGTGCGCCGGTCGAGAACAGGAACCCGGCGACGCAGAGGTACCAGACGACATCCGGCCCCTTCACTGCTGCACGCCTTTCATCGGCGCGTCGCGCGAGTGCGAGCCGAGGATCACGCCGCCGACGGCCGCGATCAGCAACACGATCGAGGTGATCTCGAAGGCGAGCAGGTGGTCGGTCAGGAACAGCCGCCCGATCTCGTGCGGCCGACCGAAGGAGGAGTCGATCGCACCCTGGTGCGAGAGCCGGCCGCTCGTCTTGAGGCCGACGACCACGATCACCTCGACGAACAGCGCGGAGCACGCCGCGACCGCGCCGAGCGTCTGCCAGCTGGGCGCGCCCGCCCAGGGCGCATCGGCCCGGTTCCCCAGGTAGGCGGTGACGAACAGGAACATCACCATCACCGCGCCCGCGTAGACGAGCACCTGCGCGGCGGCCACGAACTCGGCCGAGAGCAGCAGGTACATCACCGCCAGCGAGGCGAGGTTCCCGATCAGCGAGAGCGAGGCGTAGAACGGGTTCGTGAACGAGATCACCGCGACCCCGCTGCCGAGGCAGGCGAACGCGGCCACCACCCAGATCGCCCAGACGAGCACGTTCGAGAACGACGCGAGGATCACGAGTGGGCCCGGTAGTAGGGAATCGGCGTGTCGAACAGCTCGGCGTCGGCGACCGGCACCTGCTTGATCGGCTCCGCGAGCAGCATGTCCTTCGTGTAGATCAGGTCGTCGCGCGAGTACTCGGACAGCTCGAACTCGTTGCCGAGCGTGATCGCGTCGAACGGGCAGGCCAGCTCGCAGTAGCCGCAGAAGATGCAGCGGCTCATGTTGATCTCGTAGATACGCGCGTAGCGCTCGCCGGGCGAGACGCGGTTGTCGGGCGTGTTCTCGGCCGCCACGACGCGGATGCAGTCGGCCGGGCAGGCCGCCGCACAGAGCGAGCAGCCGACGCACTTCTCAAGCCCGTTCTCGTGCACGTGGAGCCGGTGGCGGCCGCGGAAGCGGGGGTAGACCGGCCGCTTGTACTCCGGGTACTGCTGCGTGATCGGCTTCTTGAAGATCTGCTTGAAGGTGACGCCGAAGCCCTTGACGCTGTCGAGCGGATTAGCCGGTGCCATCTAGAACGCCACCACGCAGGCCGCCGTCACGAGCGCGTTGATCGTCGCCACCGGCAAGAGCACCTTCCAGCCGAAGCGCATCAGCTGGTCGTAGCGCAGGCGCGGCAGGGTCGCCCGGATCCAGAGGAAGACGAAGATCACGAGCAGCAGCTTGATCAGGAACCAGAGCGGGCCGAGCGGCGCCCAGGGCCCGTACCAGCCGCCGAAGAAGAGCGTCACCGCCAGTGCCGAGAGCGTGATCATGTTCACGTACTCGCCCATCTGGAAGAGGCCGAAGCGCATGCCGCTGTACTCGGTGTGGTAGCCGGCGACGAGCTCGGTGTCGGCCTCGGGCAGGTCGAACGGCGGGCGGTTCGTCTCGGCGACGCCGGCGATGAAGAAGACGAGCAGGCCGATCAGCTGCGGCGCTGCGAACCAGATCGTCTCGTGCTGCTTCTCGACGATCGCCGGCAGCGAGAGCGACTGGCCCATGATCACCACGCCGAGCACGGCGAAGGTCAGCGAGACCTCGTACGAGACCATCTGCGCGCAGGTGCGCATCGAGCCGAGCAGCGAGAACTTCGAGTGGGAGGCCCAGCCGCCGATGATGAAGCCGTAGATGCCGAGCGAGCTGAGCGCGAAGAGCAGGATCAGCCCGATCGAGACCGGCGCCACGACGCCGCTCACCTGGTAGCCGTCGATCTCCCAGCCCGGGCCGAACGGGATCACGCTGAATGCGGCGAGCGCGGTGAAGGCCGACAGCACCGGCGCCCCGATGTAGAGCACGTCGACCGCGCTCTCGGGGTAGAAGGCCTCCTTGCGGATCAGCTTGACCAGGTCGGCGATCGGCTGCAGCAGCCCGAACGGGCCGGCGCGGTTGGGCCCGTAGCGAAGCTGCATGCGGCTGAGCACCTTGCGCTCGACCCAGGTCATGTAGGCGAAGGTGAGCAGCAGCAGGTTGATGATCAGGAGCGCCTTGATGAAGGAGATCCACCACGGATCGGTCATCGCGCCTCCACCTCGACCGTCCCGCCCAGCTCGCCGGCATGCTCGGCGGCGATGCGCACGACTCCCGCGCGCAGGGCCGCGTTGACCCGCGCCCGCAGCTCGAGCGAAGTGCCGTTGTGCGAGACGCGGACGGTTTCCCCGCTCGCGATCTTGCGGCGCGCTGCGTCCTCGGCCGAGAGCTCGACCTCGCGCAGCGGCCGTTGGAACTGCAGCTCCGGCACACGCTCGACCGCGGGCCCGGAGAAGAGCGCCTTGTAGCGGATCAGACGCAGGCCCTTGCCCTTCGGCGCGGTAGGCGGCTCGGGCAGCTCCACGGCGGGCGCCTCGCTGCGCGTGCGCAGCTGTGCCTGCTCGCCGACCTCGCCGAACGGCAGGCCGTCGTAGATCCGCTCCGAGAGCTCGGTGAAGACCGCGGTGGCATACGGCGGGAGCTCGACGTCGAAACGCTCGGCCAGCTTCGAGATCCAGGCCAGCTCGTCCGGCGCGGGCGGGATCACGCTCCGGCGCAGCCGCTGCAGGCGGCCCTCGAGGTTGACGTACGTGCCGTCGCGCTCGAGGTAGCTGGTTCCGGGCAGGACGAGGTCGGCCCAGCCGGCGGCGAGGCTCTGGAACATCGAGGTCACGAGCACGCGCTCGGCGCGCTCGGCCAGCGCGCGGACGTTCGGGTCGGCGGCGGCCTCGTCGCCGGAGACGATCAGCAGGCCGATCTGCTCGGGCGCCTCGCCCTCGGCGTCGTCGCAGCAGGCCCAGGCGTCGGCCACGCCGCGGCCGTTCGCGGTGCGCGGCAGGTGGAACGCGCCCGAGCCGGGCTGGCCCGTGAAGCCGAGCTCGCGCGCCAGCGCCGCCACGTGCGCGCCGCCGGCGCCGTCCTCGCCCGACCAGATCAGGATCGCGCGCTCGCTCTCGCGCAGCCGGCCGCCGAGCTCGTCGTCCCGGTCCGCGAGACGCTTGCAGCTCTCGTGCGCGTCGCCCGCGTAGTGCACCTCGGCTCCGGCGCGACGGGCGGCCTTCAGCCAGAGCTCGACCACCGGCGCGCGCTCGGCGACCGGCTCGTCGCCGAGGACGACCACGAGCTCCGCGTCGCGGATCGCCGACAGCGGCAGCCGGAAGGCATCGAGCGCGAGGCTCGTCTCCTCCGGCATCAGGGCCGTGTGCGCGCCGAGCCCGCCGCGGAGCAGCCGGCCGAGCGCGTAGGCCTGCTCGACCGTCTCCGAGCCGGAGAGCGCGGTCACGATCCGCCCGTCGGACTCGCGCAGCAGCCGCTCGGCCTCGTCGAGCGCGTCGTCCCAGGAGATCTCCTCGAGCCCGCTCCTGCTCCGCCGCCGCAGCGGGTCGGTGATCCGGTCGGCCGCCTGGAGGTGCGTGAAGGCGAAGCGGCCCTTGTCGCAGAGCCAGCCCTCGTCCACCTCGGGGTGGTTGCGCGAGAGCATGCGCTTGACCTTGCCTTCGCGGGTCGTCGCGGCGACGTTGCAGCCGACCGGGCAGAGGCCGCAGACGGTCGGCACGTTCTGGATCTCCCACGGCCGCGCCTCGAAGCGGTACTGCGTCGAGGTCAGCGCGCCGACCGGGCAGAGCTCGATCACGTTGCCGGAGAACGGCGCCCGGTAGGGCTGGTCTTCGAAAGTGGCGATCACGGACGAGGCACCGCGGTTCCGGGCGACGAGCTGGTTGTCCTCGGCGACGCCCTCGGAGAAGCGCGTGCAGCGGTAGCAGAGGATGCAGCGCTCGCGGTCGAGCGCGATCGTCGGCGAGACCGGGATCGGCTTCTCGAGCGTCCGCTTGTCGAACTCCATCCGCGTGTTGCCCGGGCCCCAGCGGAAGGTCAGGTCCTGCAGCGGGCACTCGCCGCCCTTGTCGCAGACCGGGCAGTCGAGCGGGTGGTTGACGAGGATGAACTCGAGCGTCGCATCCTGGCCGTCGGCGGCCTTGGCCGAGGTCTGCGCGGTGCGCACCTTCATCCCGTCGGCCGCGGTCAGCGTGCAGCCGGCCTGGAGCTTCGGCACGCCCTCGAGCTCGACGAGGCACATGCGGCAGGCTCCGACCGGCGGCCCGAGCCGCGGCTCGTAGCAGAAGACCGGGATCTCGATCCCCGCGCTGAGCGCCGCCTCGACGAGCCCGAGGCCCTTCGGCACCTGCACTTCGCGCCCGTCGATCGTGACGGTGACGAGCTCCGGCGCGCTCACGCCGGCACCTCGGCGACGGGCGAGTGGGTGTGCTGGTCCGACGGCGCGAAGATCCCCTCGAGCGAGGACTCGCCGCCGAACGGGCAGCCGCCCTGCTCGACGTGGTCGACGAACTCGTCGTGCCACTTGTCGAAGTAGCTCTGCACGGGCCAGACCGCGAAGTCGCCCAGCGCGCAGAGCGACTTGCCCTCGATCCGGTCGCAGACCTTCCGCAGCAGGTCGAGGTCGTCGTGCCCGGCGTCGCCGCGCTCGAGCTTCTCGAGGAGCTGCACCAGCCAGCGCGTCCCCTCGCGACAGGGCGTGCACTTGCCGCAGGACTCGTGCATGTAGAACTTCGTCGAGCGGAGCGCGAGCTGCACCATGCAGCAGCGCTCGTCGACCACGATCAGCGAGGCGGCGCCGAAGAACGTCCCGATCGCGCCCAGCGAGTCGTAGTCGAGCGGCACGTCGATCTGGCGCGCGGTCAGCGCCGGCACCGAGGAGCCGCCGGGGATGACCGCCTTCAGCTGATGGCCGCCCGGGATCCCGCCCGCGTGGGTGTAGATCAGCTCGCGCATCGAGGTGCCGAGCTCGAGCTCGTAGTTGCCCGGCTGCTCGACGTTGCCGGAGATCGAGAAGAGCACGGTGCCCGGCGAGCTCGGCGTGCCGACCTGGTCGAACCCCTCGGCCCCGAGCTCGAGGATCGCCGGCACGGTCGCGATCGTGCAGACATTGTTGATCTCGGTCGGCGCTCCGTAGAGGCCCTGCACCGGCGGGAACGGCGGCCGCGGCCGCGGCTGCCCGCGCCGGCCCTCGAGCGAGTCGAGCAGCGCGGTCTCCTCGCCGCAGATGTAGGCGCCGGCGCCGCGGTAGACGGTCACGTTCACCTCGCCGAAGAGCCCCGCCTCGCGCGCCTCGTCGACTGCCGCCTGCAGGATCTCGTACTCGGTCAGGTACTCGCCGCGGATGTAGATGAAGACGTCCTTCGACTCGATCGCGTGCGCGGCGATCAGGCAGCCCTCGAGCAGCCGGTGGGGCGCGCGCGCCATCACCTCGCGGTCCTTGAAGGCGCCGGGCTCGGACTCATCGGCGTTGACGACCAGGTACTTCGGCTTCGGGCTGGAGCGGTCGACCAGCGAGGCCTTGCGGCCCATCGGGAAGCCGGCCCCGCCGCGACCGCGCAGGTTCGCCTTCTGCAGCTCCGCGATCAGCTCGTCAGGCGTCATCGCGTGGGCCTTCGGCACCTGCTCGTAGCCGCCGATCGCCCGGTACTCGGCGAGCTTCGTCAGGTCACGCTCGTCCGCTCCGGCGAGCAGGATCGTCCTAAGTCCCACGGAGCTCCCTCACGATCTCGGGCACGTCCTCCGCCTTGACGTGCTGGCGGTAGCGGTGGTCGACGGCGACGACGGTCGCGTAGCCGCAGCCGCCGAGGCACTCGACCGCGCGGAAGGTGACCTCGCCGTCCTCGGTCGTCTCGCCGGGCGCCACGCCGAGCTCCGACTCGAACGCCTCGACGACCTGCTGCGCGCCGACGAGCGCGCACGAGAGGTTGGTGCAGACCTCGACCGTGTGCCTGCCGACGGGGGCCAGGTGGAACATGTCGTAGAAGGACGCGACCGCCTGGCAGTAGGCCGGCGTCAGGCCGAGCGCCGAGCCGACCTGTTCGAACGACTCGGGCGTCAGCCAGCCGCCGTTCGCCTCCTGCACGAGCCGCAACGCCGGCAGGATCGCCGTGCGCGAGTCGGGGAACTGCTGCCCGAGCTTCTGGATCTCCGCGGTCAGCTCACTCACCGGTCGACCTCGCCCATGAGCGTGTCGAGCGAGCCGACGATCGCGATCAGGTCGGCGACGAGCGCGTCCGACATGCAGGTCGCGGTCGCCTCGAGCGCGACGAAGCTCGGCGCGCGGAACTTCACGCGCCACGGCCTCGGACCGCCGTCGGAGACCACGTAGCAGCCGAGCTCGCCGCGCGCTGACTCGACGGTCGTATAGACCTCGCCCTCGGGGACGCGGAACCCCTCGGTGACGATCTTGAAGTGGTGGATCAGCGACTCCATCGAGGTGTGCAGCTCCTCCCGCGGCGGCAGCACGACCTTGCGGTCGTCCGCGATCCACGGCTGCCCCTCCATCCCCTCGAGCCGGTCGAGGCACTGGGCGACGATGCGGGTCGACTCCCGCATCTCGTCCATGTGCACCTTGTACCGGTCCCACACGTCCCCGTTCTCGTAGACGGGCACGTTGAAGTCGACCTGGTCGTAGGCCAGGTAGGGCTGCGCCTTGCGCAGGTCCCAGTCGACGCCGGAGCCGCGCAGCACCGGCCCGGTCTGGCCGAGCGCGATCGCGTCCTCCGCCGACAGCAGCCCGAGCCCCTTGGTGCGCTCGAGCCAGATTGCGTTCCGGTCGACGAGCGCCTCGTAGTCGTCGACCGCCTTCGGCATCCAGGAGCAGAACTTGCGCGCCTCGGGGTAGAAGCCACGCGGGATGTCCTCTGCGAGCCCGCCGACCTGGTAATAGCGGGTGTGCATGCGCGTCCCGGTGACCATCTCGAACAGGTCGAGGATCTGGTCGCGCTCGCGGAAGCAGTACCAGAACATCGAGATCGCTCCCAGCTCGAGCGCGGCCGTCGCGAGCCAGACGAGGTGCGAGTGGATCCGGTTCAGCTCGGCGAGGCACATCCGCATCCAGGTCGCCTTCTCCGGCACCGGCAGGTCGAGCAGCTTCTCGGCCGCCAGCACGAAGACGAGCTCGTTGTTCTGGAACGAGAGGTAGTCGATCCGCGGCGCGTAGGTGATCGCCTTCCACCAGCTCTTGGCCTCCATGTTCTTCTCGAAGCCGGTGTGCAGGTAGCCGATCACCGCGCGCAGGCCGACGACGTCCTCGCCGTGCAGCTCGATCACGAGACGCAGCACGCCGTGGGTCGAGGGATGGTTCGGCCCGAAGTTGATCTCCAGCAGGTCCGGCGAGTCGCGCAGCTCCGGCGGCACCTGCAGCGTCGTCGGGATCGGCGAGGGGATGCGCGAGCCCTCGTAGATCTTCGGCCGCTCCGGCGCGACAGTCACTACGTCTCCTCCGAGAAGCGGACCGGCTCGCCGCCGATCGGGTAGTCCTTGCGGAGTGGGTGTCCCTCCCAGTCGTCCTCCATCAGGATGCGGGAGAGGTTCGGGTGGCCCTCGATCCGGATGCCCATCATGTCCCAGGCCTCCCGCTCGTGCCAGTCGGCCGTCGGCCAGACCGTGACGACGCTCTCGACCGGCTCGTCCTCGTCGAGCCAGACCTGGACGCGGACGCGCCGGGCGCCCGGAACCGCCACGAGGTGGTAGTTCATCGCGAAGCGCTTCGGCTTCGGCTCGGGCGTGCGCGGCAGGCCCTGCGAGCCGGGCGAGTTCAGGTCGCGGCCGGCGGCATTGCCGATGTAGCCAGCGACCCCGCGCGCCCCCCAGCCGAGGTAGTCGGTCGGCGAGACGTCGGCGAGCATCGAGAAGCCCTCCTGGTCACGCAGGTGGCGGCAGGCCTCGACCAGCCGCGGTGGGTCGACGATCAGCGTCGTCTCGCCGAAGGCCTCCCGCGTCTCGACGAGCCCGGGGACTCCCTCGTAGGTCAGGTGGCCACGTCCCGGATCTCGTATGCCGGCGGGACGCCCGCCTTGATCTTCTCCTGCAGCCGGACGATCCCCTCGACGAGCGCCTCCGGCCGCGGCGGGCAGCCGGGGACGTGGATGTCCACGGCGACCACCTTGTCCACGCCCTGGAGGATCGTGTAGTTGTTGAACATCCCGCCCGAGCTCGCGCAGGCGCCCATCGCGATCACCCACTTGGGCTCGAGCATCTGGTCGTAGATCTGGCGCAGCGGCGCGGCCATCTTGTGCGCCACGCGGCCCGAGACGATCAGCAGGTCGGCCTGCCGCGGCGAGGAGCGGAACACCTCGGCGCCGAAGCGCGCGATGTCGTAGCGCGCGGAGACGATCGACATCATCTCGATCGCGCAGCAGGCGAGGCCGAAAGTGTCGGGCCAGACCGAGCTCGCCTGCGACCAGGCGACGGCCTTCTCGACCGTGGTCAGCATCAGTCGCTGCTCGAGGTCGCCGAGCTCCTGCTCGAAGGTGCCCGGGCCCTTGTCGGCCCACTGCACGCGCTCCGACTGGAGGCCGTAGTCGGCAAGGCGCTTCTTGCTCATCTCCAGTCGAGCGCTCCCTTGCGCCAGATGTAGACGTAGGCGAGCGCGAGGATGACGAGGAAGAAGAGGAACTCGACGAAGCCGAACCAGGCGAGCTCGTGGAGGACCACCGCGAGCGGATACAGGAAGACGATCTCGATGTCGAAGACGATGAAGAGCATCGCCGTCAGGTAGAAGCTGATCGTGAAGCGGCTGTGCACCGGCGGCCCCTCGGAGACGCCGGACTCGAACGGCAGCGAGCGGACACGCATGCGGCGGTGCGGGCGGGTGGACAGCGCGAACGAGGCGAACATCATCGAGGCCGGAATCGCGAGCGCGAAGAAGCCGTAGATCAGAAAGGGCAACCAGCTGTCCAGCAACGCGCATCCTCCCCGCGGTGAGCGAGCCGGAAGTTACCAGGTTCGGTCAGGGCTACGAGCGGGGAGGAAAACGGCTCAACCACGCGTGTCGCAGCTGTTACAAGCTCGCCTCTCGAAACGGGCCTTCGCGGGGGATTCGGACGGCCCGGACACGCTGCTACGATGGGCTCGATGGCGACTGCCGAGCAGCCTCTGACGATCGTCTCGCTCACCGAGAGCGCGGCGACCAAGATCCGCGACCTGATGGCCGAGGAGCCCGAGGGCGAGGCCGCGGTCCTGCGGATCGCCGTCCAGGGCGGCGGTTGCTCCGGCTTCCAGTACGCGCTCGGCTTCGACCGCGGGCCGCAGGACGGCGACCACGAGCTCGACAGCCACGGCGTGCCGGTGGTCGTCGACCCGTTCAGCGCGCCGTACCTGACCGGCACCGAGATCGACTGGGTCGAGGGCCTGCAGGCCGGCTTCGCGATCAACAATCCGAACGTCTCCGGCTCTTGCGGCTGCGGCCACTCCTTCCAGGTGGAAGAGGGCGACGCCCCGGAGGGCGACGCCGGCTGCGGCTCAGGCTGCTCGCACTAGCTCTCTCGCGTCCCGTCTAGACTGCCGCGTTCTCGACTGCGGGAGGTACCGGCGTGAAGACCGTCTATCGCTTGTGGATCACGATCATCTGGGTGGCCGTAGTGGCCCAGATCGCGGCCGCGGGCTACGGCGCCTTCTACTCGGCCCAGAAGCTCGGCGACCAGTCCGGCCCGGATGAGCAGAAGATGATCAGCGAGGAGGTCTTCGACCACGGCTTCGCCTTCCACACCGGCTTCGGCTACCTGATCTTTCTCGGAGCGGTGTTGCTGCTGCTGATCGCGCTCGTAGCGCGCCTCGGCAGGCGCCGCCTGCTGTGGGCGCTGTCCGTGCCGGTGTTGGTCGCGCTTCAGATCGTGCTCGCCTGGATCAGCGAGGACGTCCACGCGGTCGGCATCCTGCACGGCCTCAACGCGCTCGTGGTCTTCGGGGTGACGGGCTACCTCACCGGGGAGGTGTGGCGGGAGAGGCGCGCACTGCACGCCGCTCCGGCCACGACTCCTGCGTCCTAGCGCTGGCCCGCGGTCACGGAGGCGGCGACTGGGCGCTCGGCGCCCGCCCTGCTGAACAGGTACCCGAGGGTCGCGCCGGCGGCGTAGCCGATCACGGCGGCGGCAATGGAGGTCGCCGTGCCGGGCTTCGTGGTCATGTTCCAGACGACGCCGAGCACGAGGCCGATCGCGCTGAACTCGATCATCCAGAGACCCCAGTAGCGGCACATCCTCCGGGCGTGGTCGCCGAGCGGCCCGGGGCCGTTCTCGCGCAGCGCATGCTCCAGCTGCTTGCCGGAGCGCTCCGCGATCACCGGTCCCTGGATCCCAAGCACGGCAAGCGCCACGATTCCGACCACGATCCAGCCGCTGCTCCACGTCCAGACGTCGCTCGTCATGTACGCGCCCGAGCCGAAGAGCCCGAGAATCGCGATCGGAAACAGGCGCGCGATCTTCCCGGCGACCATGCCCCACGGGATCGCGTCGGTCAGCTCCTGGGCACCGCGCAGCTGGAAGAGGCAGACGACGAGGACGGAAGCCGCGCCGATTCCGACAAACAGCGAGAGCAGATGGATGTAGAGAACGACGTGGTAGGTGTCCAAGGCAGGCCCCTTCTCAGCGATCGACGGTTGACGACGCGAGGGTACGACAACGGCCGGAGTCATTCAACGGGGCGCCGTTAGCATGGCGGCCGTGAGCGACGTCGTCGACATCACGATCCTCGGAGCCGGCCCGGCCGGGCTCGCGGCTGCCTACTACGCGGGGCACCGCGATGCGTCCGTTCGGATGATCGAGAGCCTCGAGCAGCTCGGCGGCCAAGTGGCTGCTGTCTACCCGGAGAAGCACGTCTACGACGTTGCCGGGCACCCGAAGATCCTCGGCACGAAGCTTGTCGAGCTCTGCGCCGAGCAGGGCCTGCAGTACGGCCCGGAGGTCCACCTCGGCGAGGAGGTGCACACGCTCGAGCGCCTGAGCCAGAACGGCGAGGAGCTGCTCGCGATCGGCACCGACCAGGGCGGCCCGTACCTGACGCGCGCGCTGATCATCACCGCCGGCCACGGCGCCTTCGAGCCGCGCAAGCTCGGGATCGAGGGCATCGACGACTGGGAGGGCAAGGGCGTCCACTACTTCGTGCGCGAGAAGGACGTCTTCCGCGACCGCACCTGCGTGATCGTCGGCGGCGGCGACTCGGCGCTCGACTGGACGCTCGGGCTGCAGGACACGGCCAAGGCCCCGATCGCGCTCGTTCATCGGCGCGACAACTTCCGCGCGCTCGAGTCCTCGGTCAACGAGGCGCGCGCGCTCGAGGGCGAGGGCCGCGTGCGGTTCTTCACGTCCTGCGAGGTGCGCGAGCTGCACGGCGACGGCTCGCTGCAGTCGGTCTCGATCGAGAACACGAAGACCGGTGAGGTCGAGCAGGTGCCGTGCGAGGCCCTGATCACGCTGCTCGGCTTCCACTCCCACCTCGGCGCGATCGCCGACTGGGGGCTCGAGCTGCAAGGCAAGCGGCAGATCATGATCGACCCGACGACGTGCGAGACAACGCTCCCCGGCGTCTACGCGGCGGGCGACGTGGCCGGCTACGAGGGCAAGATCACGCTGATCACGATCGGCATGGGCGAGGCTGCGATCGCGGCGAACAACGCCGTGGCGCGGATTCGCGGCGAGAAAGTCCAACCGAAGTACTCGACCGACTAGGCATCCCTCGTTCGAGGGTCATCGGCTTTCGCTTGAAGCCGATCCCGAGAATGAGATGGCTTCCCTTCGGGTCGAGTGCCTCCGCTGCGGCGACGTTCGCGTCCTGCACCCGGTCTCGCACCACCGGCTGGACGGTGGCGAGTGCGAGCGCTGCGCATACGTCGGTTGGGCCGCGTCCTACGAGCTCGACGAGCCGCTTCGGCACCGCCTGCGGAAGCGACCGCTCGAGCGGCGCCGGCTCTATGCGGCCTGAGTAGACTCGAAACCGTGGCCAGCACGGAAGAACGAGAGCTCTGGGGCGGCGAGACGCGCAAGGCCGTCGAGAACTTTCCCGTCTCCGGCGAGCCGATTCCGGCTCCCGTGGCGCGCTGGCTGGGGCGGATCAAGGCCGCCGCTGCGCGCGTGAACGGCGAGCTCGGGCTGCTCGACGCGGACAAGGCCGAGCGCATCGCCGCGGCCGCCGACCGGATCGCGAACGGCGAGCTCGACGACCAGTTCCCGATCGATGTCTTCCAGACCGGCTCGGGCACCTCCTCGAACATGAACGCGAACGAGGTGATCGCCAACCTCGCGGGCGAGGACGTCCACGCGAACGACGACGTGAACATGGGCCAGTCGTCCAACGACGTCTTTCCGACCGCCGTTCACCTCGCGGCGCTCGACGAGCTGACGAACGACCTGCTGCCCGCGCTCGACCGGCTGGCCGCTTCGCTCGAAGCGAAGGCGAAGGAGTTCGACGACGTGGTCAAGTCGGGCCGCACGCACTGGATGGACGCGGTGCCGGTCACGCTCGGCCAGGAGTTCGGCGGCTACGCGGCCCAGGTGCGCGAGGGTGCCGCACGCGTGCGCGACACGCTGCCGCGGCTCGGCAAGGTGCCGCTCGGCGGCACGGCCGTCGGCACCGGCCTGAACACGCACCCGGAGTTCGCCTCGCGTGTGCGCGCGCGCCTGCAAGAGGACACGGGCCTCGAGATCTCGCCGCCGGCGGACCCGTTCGAGTCGCAGGCGGCGCGTGACGGGCTCGTCGAGGCGAGCGGCGCGCTCAAGGTGGTCGCCGTCTCGCTGACGAAGATCGCCAACGACATCCGCTTCATGGGCTCGGGTCCGCGGGCCGGCCTCGCCGAGATCGCCCTGCCCGAGCTGCAGAAGGGCAGCTCGATCATGCCGGGCAAGGTCAACCCGGTCATCCCCGAGGTGGTGACGCAGGTCGCCGCGCAGGTGATCGGCAACGACCAGGCGATTACGGTCGGCGGGCTGCAAGGCCACTTCGAGCTGAACGTCTTCGTCCCGCTGCTGGCGCGGAACCTGCTCGACTCGGTCAAGCTGCTCGCCAGCGCGTCGCGCCTGTTCGCCGAGAAGTGCGTCGACGGGATCGAGGCGAACCGCGAGACCTGCGAGCGCTACGCCGAGCTGACCCTGTCCGCGGCGACGGCGCTCAATCCGTACATCGGCTACGACACGGCGGCCGAGATCGTCAAGGAAGCCGCGAGCTCGGGCCGCTCCCTGCGCGAGGTCGCGCGAGACGCGGGAGTCGACGAGGCCACGCTCGACGAGGCACTCGACTACCGCAAGCTGGCCAAGCCGCACGACGCCTAGCCGGTGGCGGCGCGACTGATCGCGGCCGCTGTGCTTGGTGTCTTCCTGCTGGCCGGCTGCGGCTCGTCGGGGACGACGATCCCGAGCTCGAAGCTCTCCAAGCTGGTGCTGCAGCAGCGTGACCTGCCGAAGGCGTTCACGGCGTTCTACCTCGGGCGTCAGCTCGCCTCCGACCAGCCGGGCACCCGCGCCGATCCCGAGCGGAACGGCCGCCTCGGCGGCTGGATCGGCCGCTTCCACCGCAGCGGCTCGCCGGCGACGCTCGGGCCGGTCGTGATCGCCTCTCGCGCCGACCTGTTCGAAGACTCGGGCGGCGCGAAGAAGGAGCTCGAGGCCGACAAGGAGCATCTGTCCCGCCTGGCGGGAAAGCCGATCGACCCGGGAACGCTCGGCGAGGCGGCGATTGCCTACACCTTCCTGCAGCCGGGCGGAGTGAACGTCCGCGGCTACTCGATCGTCTGGCGCCAGGACAATGCTGCGGCTGAGCTCGACCTGAACGGCTTCGAGGGCAAGCTGACCCTCCGCGACGCGCTCGCGCTCGCCCGCAAGCAGCAGGCACGCCTGCTCGCCGCCGCTCGCTAGCGCCGCAAGGCCGGTTGTAAATCGCACTGCGAGGCGGTCCGCCGTATAGTGCCGCGCGTTGCACACGCGCGCCCGGCAACGGGCCGGGCGGAAAGGGGGAGAACGTGAGGAGAGCTCTTGCTGTGCTTCTGCCTCTCGTGGCGCTCTGCGCGCTCTTGGTCATGTCGGTCGGATCCGCATCGGCCGTCCAGGAGCCGCCGTGGGCCAACGAGGACGAAGACACCACCGCCGTCTCGGGCCCGATCCAGTATCAGGACTTCAACAGTCTCGGTAACGCAATCACCGAGTGCCCGCAGGCGGGGCTGAAGGGCGACGACCCGAAGCCGCTTCGGCAGCTCGCCATGGATCAGGTGGAGAAGATGAGCAACGAGGGCAACGACGTCCGCGCCAACCAGGACTACTCCTGCATGCCGCAGGACGAGACCGCTCTCGACATCAACCCGATCGAGAAGAAGAACCTCCTCGGGGGGGCGAACGACTACCGTCTGGGCTGGGGTACCTCGGGCTTCTACGCCTCGACCGACAACGGAAACCACTGGTACGACGGGATCATCCCGTTCCCGTCCCTGCCCAGCGGCGACAACCTGGACGGCGGCGGCGATCCGTCGATCGTCTACGACCGCCAGGGAATCGCGTACTACGCGGACATCAACTTCAACCGCACGGACGACACGAGCGGCGTCTGGGTGAGCCGGTCGACCAACGGCGGCTTCACCTGGTCGCGGCCCTGCGTCGCCATCGGGACGACCGACCGGAACGCCGTCTGCGGTGGGCCTGGCGATCCGAGGCAGCCAGGGGACGGCACGGTCAACTTCATTCAGGACAACGACTCGTCCCTGAACGGAAGCGTGCCGGCGAACGACAAGGAGTGGCTCTCGGCCGGACCGCGCCCTGCGGGCGTGACGCCGCAGTGCTTCGGGCCGATCAGCCGCAGCCCGATCACCTGCAACGACGAGCAGGTCGGGAGCGACCGGCTCTACGTGACCTACTCGCTGTTCTCGGCGGCCGGCTCGGCGCAGATCTACTTCAGCTACTCGGATGACCGCGGTCACACGTGGTCGGCGCCGAAGATCATCAACGGCTCCGGCTCGTTCTGTGCCGCCGGCGGTCGCCCGGGCAACGAATGCGCCGACAACCAGGGCTCCGAGACCACGGTCAACCCGACCAGCGGCGAGCTCTGGGTCGGCTTCATCAACGGCGACACCCAGGATGAGGACCAGTACCTGGTCGTCAACTCGAAGGACGGCGGCCAGACGTTCACCGGCCCGACCCGGGTCGACACGCTCTACGACGTGAACGAGCCTCGCGGCGTCAACGGCCGCAGCGACTGCGTCGCCCGCGGCCAGGGCTCGACCCGCGCCGTGCCGACGAACAGCTGCTTCCGCTTCGACCCGATCATGAACTCGATCGCGGCCGACAAGCGCGGCGGCGCGTTCGCCGACGACCTGTACGTCGTGCTGGTCGACAACCGCAACGGTACGATTCGCGACTCGAACAACGACGCGTTCTTCTACAAGTCGACGGACGACGGCCTGACGTGGATCGGCCCGACGCGGGTGAACAACGACCGGTCGGAGGCTCCGACCGCCGCCAATGCGAACGCGCCGACGAACTTCCGCCAGGGAGCGCGCGACTGCGGTCGCAACAACGGGACCATCGCGGGTACCCAGTCGGGATGCCTCGAGCACAACTTCGGCGCCGACCAGTGGTTCCCGTGGGTGACGATCAACACCGACGGCGAGCTCAACGTCACGTTCCACGATCGCCGGCTCGACACCGACTCGCCGGCCGGTCAAGGCCCGTGGCCCACGAGCAAGACCGAGGTCGGCAACTACCTCGCCTGGTTCTGGGGTGCGACGTGCAAGATCACCAAGACCGTGACGGTCAGCCAGACGACGACCGGTCCGGTTCCTGCCGGTGCGAACCAGTGCGTGGCGCCGGAGGCGATCGTCAATCCGACCGCTGCGACCGGATTCAACCCCGCCCCAGGCGCGGTGCCTGGGCAGGGTCAGAACTCGGCGACGCTGCCGTTCAAGAACGTCCAGGTCTCCGACACCCCGTCCAACTGGGACTACACGTTCCGGGCCGGGCTGTTCGGCGGCGACTACACGATGAACGCGACCGGCTCGATCAACCCGCTGCTCGACAGCCACGGGAACGATCCGAACCGCGACAAGGCCTACGGCCTCTGGACCGACGCACGCAACGGCCGGGGCTCGGGCGACCCGACGAGCTTCCAGCCCGGGCGCAACCCGATCTGCGAGCAGTCGGACGTGTTCTTCGACAGCCTGAACGGGCCTGACAAGGCGAAGTCCACGGACCTGACGCCGTGGATCGTGACGCCATGCCCGCTCGGCGTGACCGACAAGCACGATCACGGAGGCCATCACTAGGGCTCCGACGCATGTGTGAACGGCGAAGGGCCGCCTGCGGGCGGCCCTTCGCGTCTCCTAGAACGGGTGATGTAGGAACCACGACCGGTTGCCGACGCCTGCTTCACGGTGATGCGGCCCACGCTTCTCCTTGCGACGCTAGCCGCCGCGCTCGCATTCACAGGATCTGCCACTGCCGCCGGCAATCCCTTCGGTGTCACTGTGGTCCGGTTCTCGCCGGGCTCGACGCCGGCGCAGATGCGGGCGGCGGTCACCGCGGCCGGCGGAGTCGTCGTCGGCGACCTGAGCGCGATCGACGCGCTCGCGGTCGTGCCCGCCTCGGCGGGCTTCGACTCGCGCGTGGCCTCGAAGCCGGTCGTGACGGGCCTCTTCACCGACACGCTCTTCGCCTCGGACCGCCGCGACGACCTGCGGGACGACCGGCGCGGTGACGGCCCGCGCGACGATCGCAGCGTCCCGGACTTCGACCCGTGGCACGCGCTCTTCCAGTGGGACGACGACCGCCTGAACCTCCAGTCCGCCTGGCGTCGCACGACCGGCGACCGCTCGGTCGCCGTCGCCGTGCTCGACACGGGCGTCGACGACAACCACCGCGAGCTGCACGGCATCGTGGACAAGAAGCTCGGCGGCAACTTCATCCCCTGCGACGACCTGAAGGCGCTCTTCGGCCTCGGCTTCATCGACCGCAAGGGCCTGCGTGACTGCCGCGGCGACGAGGACCTCGAGGGTCACGGCACCTGGGTCGCAAGCCGCATCGCCGGCGCGCTCAACGGCTTCGCCTCGAACGGCGTCGCCCCGGGCGTCCGGATCGGCTCCTACAAGGTGCTCGCGGCCGGCCTCGGCGGGCTCTCGAGCTGGATCCTCACCGGCCTCGTGTCCGCCTGCTCGGACCCTCGGATCGACGTCGTGAACATGTCGATCGAGGGCTACGCCGACCCGTCGGACGAGGCGTCGATCCAGGACTTCCTGCTCTTCACCGACGCGGTCGACTACTGCCGCCGGCACGGGGTGCCGGTCTTCGCGGCGGCCGGCAACGAGCACGTGCGGGTCGACCGCGTGGCGATGACGATCGACGGCCGCCGCCTCGAGGGCGTCGGCCAGGTCTCGACCGGCCCTCAGGGAATCGCGCTGACGGCTCCCGGCAGCGAGTCGCTCGAGGCCTCCGACCTCCGCGGCGGGCTCGTCTATCCCGGCGGCGTCCCCGGCGTGACGATGGTCTCGGCGACCGCGAACGCGATCGGCGCCGCGCCGGCCTCGGTGCCGCTGCGCTGGAGCTCGCACGTCGGCGCGCGCGATCAGCTCGCCTACTACTCGAACTACGGCTCACGGGTCGACCTCTCGGCCCCGGGCGGCGCCCGCGCGTACGAGATCCCGGCCTGGGACGGCGGGCCGGGCGACGTCCTCGCCGACACGTGGGGCTCGTTCGGCGCGCTCGCCAAGCAGGGGTTGATCTGCAAGGACCCGGTGCAGTCGTCGGCCTTCAACTCGTCCTGTTTCACGGCCAAGGGCGACGCCTACGGCTGGCTGCAGGGCACCTCGATGTCGACCCCGAACGCGGTCGGCGCCGCGGCGCTCGTGCTCTCGGCCCACCGCGAGCTGGTCGGGCGCCCCGCGGCGCTCGTGCAGCGGCTGACCGATACCGCCAGCCATGCGCCCGTCAACTTCATGGGCCCGACGGATCCGTTCAACGCGGCCTCCTCGCTGAGCGGCGTCCCGTGCGCGACCGGCTTCTGCCACCTCGACCAGGCGCACCCGATCGCCTTCGGCGATGCCTACGGCGCGGGTCTGGTCGACGCTGCGGCCGCGGTCGGACGCTGACGGCGCCGGTCCCGACTTGACAGCCCGATAGACGGAGGCGTATAAGCCGCCCTGCACATGTCGTGAGGCGGGGAATCTGGCACCGCCTCACCCGGTGGGGGGAGGCAGCTACTCGGGCTACAACGCGGCGACGCCGACCACTCCGGGCCACCTGTTCGACGTGCACGAGAGCCCGGCACCCGGGACGGGGACGTTCGCCAACCTGAACGTCGAGAGCGGCAGCTCGGCCTATCCGACGCCCTTCTCGGACGGTGACCTGCCCGTGAGCGACGTCGTCCGCGACGACGCGAACCACACGCTGTACGTGTCCACCGACTTCGGCGTCCTTCGCGGCGCGAACGACGGACACGGCGGCTGGCACGTCACCGAGGGGATGCCTCGCTACGAGGTCATGCACCTCGAGATCCAGCCTTCCAACCGCGTGCCGACGTGTGTCGGCGGCAAGCACTGCGAGCGGCTGATCTACGCAGCCACGCACTCGCAGGGCATCTGGAAGCTGAAGCTCGGTGGGCACTAGCCCGTAGACCAAGCGAGCACTGACGAGGGCCGCCTGCGGGCGGCCCTCGTCGCTTTGAACAACCACGGGACGGCCGCGACGCCTCGGTGCGCATCAATCAGCGCAAAGCGGCGCAGGATCGTATATAAGCCCCCTGCACAAGCTCGGAGCGACCGTCGGTCGCGCGGGGCAGGCGCATCTCCTCGTGCCCACGCCGGTGGCTGCGTCGAGCGTCCAGCACAAGGGGGAGCAATGACACGAGCACGAAGCACTCGTCCGGCGCTGGTCGGGCTGCTCGTCGTCGTCCTGGCAGCCGCGGCGGCGTTGGTCGCCGCCGCGACGCGTGGAGGCGACGGAGCTCAGACGGCCCGGATCATCCGCGGCGAGGAGCCGACGGCACTGGCGCGGCACCTGGTGGCGCTCGCCGCGACCAGGCAGGACTACGTGGAGGAGGAGGGCCCGGCGTCGGCGGCCGAAGAAGCATTCATGGAGCGCGCGTATCCCGAGGAGACGATCTCGGTCGCGCAGATGAACGCTGCGCGCGCCGCGTTCGCGGCGTCGAAGAGCCGGCCGTTCCACAGCGGCATCGGCAAGAAGAGCGAGTGGGCGAGCGTCGGCCCGAGCAAGGCGCTCTACCCGTTCGACCCATTGCGCACCTCCGGCCTCTACGTACCGAACGCGTACGTCGCCGGCGGCCGCACGACCTCGATCGCCGTGGCCACGAAATGCACGAAGAACAAGTGCCCGGCGTACATCACGCCCGCGGGCGGGGGCGTCTGGTACACGAACAACGTCCTCCAGGGACAGTCGCACTGGACGTACCTCGGCGGCCCGCTCGGGATCAACGCCGCCGGCGCGGTCACGGTCGACCCGAACGACCCGACCGGCGACACCGTCTACGTGGGGACCGGCGAGGCGAACATCTGCGGCTCCGGCTGCGTCGCCGGCACCGGGCTCTACAAGTCGACCGACGGCGGTACCCACTGGAGCGCCGCGATCGGGCAGACCGAGTTCCAGGGCAAGGGCATCGGCCAGATCGTGGTCGTGCCCGGCCAGCCGAACACGCTCTACGTGGCGACGACGACCGCCCTGCGCGGCATGAGCTCGACCTGCTGCACGGGGGTCACGAGGCCGGTGCCCGGAATCACCAGGTGGGGCCTCTACAAGTCGACGAACGGCGGGGCGACGTGGAGCTTCATCCACAACGGCTCCGTCAATGCGTCCGACTGCACCGGCTCGCTCACCGAGTTCAACAACGGGAGCATCTGCTCGCCGCGCGGCGTGCGGCAGCTGCTGCTCGACCCGTCGGATTCGAACATCCTCTACGCGTCCTCGTACGCGCGAGGCGTCTGGCGCTCGAGCGACGCAGGCGCAACCTGGGCACAGATCAAGCTGTCGCTCAACGCGGCCGTTATCCAGAGCCGCGCGGCGATGGCCGTGACCACCTTGCCGAACGGCAAGACCCGAATGTATGTGCACGAGGGCAACAACAACACGAACTACTCGCGCCTCTTCAGGAGCGACGACGTTGCCACGGGCGCCCCGGTCTTCACCGACCTGACGAGCACGAGCACAGCCTCGCCCGGCTGGGGCACCTTCAACCTCTGCAGCACGCAGTGCTGGTACGACATCTTCGTCTACACGCCGCCTGGGCACCCGGACATGGTCTACGTCGGTGGGTCCTACTCCTACGGCCAAGCCACCGCGAACAAGCGGGGCGTGGTCCTCTCGACGGACGCGGGCGTCAGCGCCACGGACATGACCATGGACGGCACCGATCCGGTGCACCCAAACGCACTGCACCCGGACCAGCACTCGCTGGTGACCAATCCTGCCAACCCGCTCGAGTTCATCGAGACGAGTGACGGGGGCGTCGTGCGCTCGAGCGGGTCGCTCGTCGACCGTTCGTCGTGGTGCGACACGCGCGGGCTCAGCGCGAACAGCCTCACCAGGTGCCGGCAGATGCTGTCGGCGATCCCGTCGAAGCTCGAGAGCGTCAACAGCGGCCTGACGACGCTGCAGTTCCAGAGCCTGTCGGTCAGCCCGCACGATGTGAACGAGCTCCAGGGCGGGACGCAGGACAACGGCACCTGGGAGAACTACGGCAGCAAAACGGAGTGGCGGAACACGATGATCGGTGACGGCGGCCAGTCCGGCTTCGACGTCGCGGTGCCCGAGTTCCGGTTCCACAACTTCACAGGCGTCAGCACCGACGTGAACTTCAACAACGGCAACCTCGCCGACTGGATCTGGATCTCCGACCCGGTCGGCGCCGCGGAGTTCTACGCGCCGGTGATCAGCGACCCAAGCGTGTCCGGCACGCTCTTCGCGGGCACGAACCTGACCGCCTACCGCACGAAGACGTTCGGGCTCGGGACGATGACCCTGGCCCAGGCGAACCAGCACTGCAACGAGTGGACCGGCGACTTCACGGTCCAATGCGGCGACTGGGCCCCGCTCGGCCCGACGCCGTTGACCTCCGCGGCGCTGGGCACCCGGGCCGGCGGCACGATGACGTCCGTCGAGCGGACGCCGTCCGACACGAGCACCGGCTGGGCCGCGACGAGCACGGGCCGCGTCTTCGTGTCGAAGAACATCGACGCGGATCCCGTCGGCGCGGTCAGCTGGACGCGGATCGACAACGCGACCACGCCGGACCGCTACCCGAGCTCGATCTACGTCGACGCGGACGACGGGAACCACGCGTGGGTCTCGTACAGCGGCTTCGACGCGAACACGCCGGCAACGCCCGGTCACATCTTCGAGGTGACGTACGATCCGGGCTCGGGCACGGCGACCTGGGTCGACCGCTCGAACAACTGGGGCGACCTGCCGGCGACCGACGTCGCGCTCGACGAGGTCACCGGCGACGTTTACGCGTCGAGTGACTTCGGCGTCCTGATGCTGCCGGCCGGCTCGTCGAGCTGGGAGCTGGCGGCTCCGGGCATGCCGAACGTCGAGGTGACGGGCCTGACCATGGTCTCCGCCGAGCGGGTGCTCTACGCGGCATCCCACGGTCTCGGGGCCTGGCGGCTCAGGATCGACTGAGCGAAGCGAACGATCGAGGGGCCGCCGCGGGCGGCCCCTCGATCAGACCACCCTTACAGCCCCGGCAAGGAACGTCGATCGGCGGCGGCTGGAATGATCAGCCTCGCCCCGTCGCCTCGCGCTCCCACGGCCTTGACGACCACCGCCACGCAGTGGTTCCACCGTCCGAGTCCGGCCGAGAAGGTTCCGCGGGCGCTCGTGCGCACGACCTTCATTATCGACTTCGAGGTGGTGGCGCTCGTCGCCGTCACGTGGACTCGCTCTCCGACTTTGAAGCGCAGTCCCTGAACCTGGAGTGGATCACGCTTCATGAGCTTCAGCGAGGGGGCCGCCGCGGCGCGGCCGTCCGCAGAGGACGCAACGCCGGCGACGAGGGCTGCCGCCGCGAGCAAGAACGCACATGCTCTGGTCATACGTCGCATATGCCCCGGGCGCCGGGAGTCTACTCCCGCTACGTATCGGCGCAGGCATCGCCGGGGTGAAGCCTGTGCCTTTGACGACGAGCGCCAGCGCGCTAGTACGCCACAGCGCCACGACCTGTCGCGGCCGCGTGCCGCTGCTCGTCCGCCCGGTAGCTGGAGCGCACCAGTGGCCCGGAGAAGACCGAGCCGAAGCCGAGCGCCTCGCCCTGCTCCCGGAACCAGCGGAACTCGTCCGGGTGCACCCAGCGGTCAATCTTGGCGTGCTTTGCACTCGGTTGCAGGTACTGCCCGATCGTGACCACGTCGACACCGTGCCCCCGCAGGTCGCGGAGCGTGTCGACGACCTCGTCGTTCGTCTCGCCGAGCCCGACGATGATCCCCGACTTCGTCAGCACCGGGTAGTCGGCGAGCTCCTTCGCGCGCTCGAGTAGCCAGAGAGCCTTGTCGTAGCTCGCCTTGGCCCCGCGCATGCGCGCGTGCAGGCGGCGGATGGTCTCGATGTTGTGGTTGAAGACGTCGGGGCGCTCGGCGAGGATCGTGCGCAGCGCCTCCTCCTCGACGCCGAGGAAGTCGGGCGTGAGGATCTCGATCGTCGCCTCGGGAACCTTGTGCTTGAGCGCCCGGATCGTCGCCGCGTAGTGGCCGGCGCCGCGGTCGGCGACGTCGTCGCGGTCGACCGAGGTGACGACCACGTGCTTGAGGCTCATCTTGGCCGCGGTGGCCGCGAGCCGTAGCGGCTCGAGCGGGTCGGGCGGCTCCTCGGGCCGGCCGGAGTGGACGTAGCAGTAGCGGCAGGCCCGCGTGCAGGTCTCACCCAGGATCTGGAAGGTCGCAGTCCCCCGGCCCCAGCACTCGGCGATGTTCGGGCAGCGCGCTTCCTCGCAGATCGTGTTCAGCGAGGCGCCGTGGATCAGCTTGCGGACGTCGAAGTACGCGGAGTCCGCGCTCGGTGCGCGCACCTTCATCCACTCGGGGCGGCGAGGCCGCTCGGCCACGGGCAGCGATCGCTCCATGGCCTTGAGTCTAGAGACGGAGCAGGCTTAGCGGTCTTTCCAGGGATCCAGATAGACGTCGTCGATCTGGAAGGCCGCGCCCCAGCCGACGGGTGTGAAGCGGAAGGCGACGGCCCTCGTGCCGAGCAGGCTCGTCACGTTGCAGAGCGCGAGCTTGACCTGCCGGGACGGAGCCCAGGTGCCGTTGGCGCCGATCGTCCCGCCGTCGACGATCGACAGCAGGCCGAGGAGGCTGGGCACGATCACCTGCACGTGCAGCCGGCCACTTGAGGAGCCGACGTTCTTGGCGAACAGGCGCATGTGCCAGTCGCCGAAGGCGAAGCAGACCGTGCCGCTGTAGGCCGAGCTGCCCGCGGGCAGGAGCAGGGAGTGGCTGTCGCTTGCCTCACCCACGAGGAACGGCTCGTTGCCGGAGACCACCCGCGCGCCGCCGCTCAAAGCCCATCCCGTGCTCCCGCCCTCGAAGCCGCCGTTGAGCAGGGTTGCGTAGCTGGAGGAGTCGCCCCAGGGAGCGAAGACCTGGCTGGAGGTGGGGTCGCAGAACGACGCCGGGCCGGTGCCGATCAGCCCCGCCTTGGCCGTCGTCGTCAGTGCCAGGGCCGCCACGATCACGACCCCGCAGAGAGCGATCAACCCGTTCCTTGCCGCACGTGCCGCCATTGCTTTTCTCCTCCTCGCCGCTAACTGGTCTCACTCTGGCCGCCGGCCGGGCGGGTGCATCACCCGAACGGGTGCTTCCGGGGTCTCGCGATCCCTCGAACGAGGGAACTTCGGGCCCGACGAGCGCGTCGATGATTCTGCGGATGTCTTCTGCGGCCACCACCCCGCGTTCGGTTCTGCTCGACCCGAACGAGCAGCGCGTGATCGAAGAGGCGCGCGTGCGGCGGCCTCCAGCGCCTGGCGAAGCGTGAGTTCTGGTCGCTGGCGGCCTTCACGACTGCATTCGTGGCCGGCGCCTCGGCGATGGCCTTCTACATTCCATCCGAGCGCAGTCCCGGGGTCGCCGCGACGCTGGTCCTGATCGGCGCGTACGCTGCGGCGTTCCGGCTGGAGTTCGAGATCAGCAGCGGCACGGCCGTGCCGACGGAGCTGATCCTCGTGCCGATGCTGTTCGTGCTGCCGACCGGCCAGGTGCCGCTCGCCGTGGCCGCAGCTGTCTTGCTGGAAGGCTCGTTCGAGTGCCTGCGCGGCGCCTTGCACCTCGACCGCCTCGTGTTGCGGCTCCTGAACGCCTCGTACGCGATCGGCCCGGCGCTCGTGCTCGGGCTCGCCGGCGAGTCGTCGCCCCAGCTCGGCCACTGGCCGCTCTACCTGGGGGCGCTGGCGGCGCAGTTTGCCCTCGACTTCGCGGTGACGGCCGCCCGTCAGTGGATCACGCTCGGCGTGGCGCCGAAGAACCACCTGCGCTCGATGGCATCCGTGTACGTGATCGACGCGGGCCTCGCGCCGGTCGGGCTCGCCGTCGCGTTCGCGGCCCAGTCCTCGCCCTACGGCGTCCTTCTCGCGCTGCCGCTGATCGGCCTGCTCTCGATCTTCGCGCGCGAGCGCCGGGTGCGGATCGACCACGAGCTCGAGTTGCGCGACGCCTACCGCGGCACGGCCTTCCTGCTCGGCGACGTGGTCGAAGCCGACGACGCCTACACCGGCGTGCACAGCCGCGACGTGGTCGAGCTCGCGATGCGCGTCGCTGACGAGCTCGAGCTCGGCGCGCGAGAGCGGCGGGACCTCGAGTTTGCCGCGCTGCTGCACGACGTGGGCAAGGTCCGCATCCCGAACGAGATCATCAACAAGCCCGGCCGGCTCACCGACGAGGAGCGGAAGGTGATGGAGCGTCACACGGTCGAGGGCGAGCAGCTGCTGCTGCGCGTCGGCGGCCTGCTCGGCGAGATTGGCCGCGTGGTGCGTTCCTGTCACGAGCGCTGGGACGGCCAGGGCTATCCGGACGGCCTGGCCGGCGAGCGCATCCCCCTGTTGGCTCGGATCGTCTCCTGCTGTGACGCCTACAACGCGATGACGAGCGACCGCTCGTACCGCAAGGCGCTGCCGGCCGAGCGGGCCACCGCCGAGCTGCGCTCCGGCAGCGGCACGCAGTTCGACCCGCGTGTCGTCGACGCGCTGCTGGCCTCGCTCTACGCCGAGTTGCCCAAGATCGAGCTCTCGAGCACGTAGAACGCGGCGATCAGCCCGAACAGGATGATGCTCGTGACCGGGCTCAGGAACGCGACGAGCGTCGCCGTCAGGTAGATCCACGGGCCGGGAACGTAGGCGCGGGTGATTCCGCTCACGATCGCGGGGTCGGCGTCCTTCCGCAGCAGCCGGCGGCCGAGCGCCGCGTAGAACCACGTGACGTTGAACATGACGGCCGTGGCGACGGCGGTGAGGCCGTAGGCGAGAGCCGCATCCTCAGCTCCGCTTCCGCGGACATGCTCTGCCACGAGTCCGGTCGTGAACGGGAAGAACGCGATGCAGAGCAGGAGGCCGATGTTCGCGACGAGGAAGCGGCGGTCGGTCTTGCCGACCTGGGACATGATCGTGTGGTGGCTGATCCACATGATCCCGATCGTGACGAAGCTCGCCGCGTAGGCGACGTAGGAGGGCCAAATGTGGGTGAGCTGCGCGCCGAGGTCGGGCACGCCGCCCGGGACCTGCGCGTCGACGTTGAGGATCAGCAGGGTGGCGGCGATCGCGAAGACGCCGTCCGCGAAGGTCTCGAGACGTGTGGGGCTCAACGCCGCCTAATAGCGGGGTTTTTCGGAGTCTCGCTCCCAGTCGGTCTGGGGCTCGCGGGCGTAGCCGCCGCCGCCGAGATCGTCCTTGTGCCCCTCGTAGTCCTCCTGCGCGATGTCGCGCTCGAGGGCCGTCTCGTCGGGCGAGGCCTCCTCTTCGGCGAGCGTTTCCTCGTCCTTGTTCCACCAGGCGCGGAGTTTCTTGAGCATGGCGTAACGCTACACCCGTAGGAGCCCGGGCGCATGGACGTGTTCGAGGGTCAACGGCTTGAGCTCGAGGTCGAAGACCGCTTCGAGCGCCGCGACCGCGTGCGGCCGCACCTCTTCGACGGCCACCGGCCGGCCGAGCTCCCTCGCGACCGTCGTGAAGGCCGCGTCCTCGATCCCGCAGGCCGTGATCCAGTCGGTGAAGGGCGCCGGGTCGAGGTCGACGTTGAGCGCGTAACCGTGGGTCGACACCCACTTCGAGATGTGGATCCCGATGCTGGCGATCTTCCTGGGCGGCGGGTGCACCCAGATGCCGGTCAGGCCCTCGATCCGCGTCGCCGCCACGCCGAGCGGCAGGAGCGTGCGGATCAGCGCCTCCTCCAGGTCGCGGCAGTAGCGCTTCACGTCCTGGCCGTGCCGCGTCAGGTCGAAGACCGGGTAGCACACGAGCTGGCCCGGACCGTGGTAGGTGGATTTGCCGCCGCGGTCGGTCTCGGCGATCTCGACCTCGGCGCCGTCGGGCACGTGCAGCTCGCCCGGCTCGGTGCGGCGGCCGAGCGTGATCACGGGCGCGTGCTCGAGCAGCAGCACGGTGTCGGGCATCGCGCCGCGCGAGACGGCGTCCGCGAGGCGGCGCTGCAGGTCCCAGCCCTCCTGGTAGCCGACCGGCTCGCGCAGGTGGTAGACGTACGCGGGGCGGCTCACGCCCGGAGCGTAGCGGCCTGCGCGCCGGCCAGGCCGGCCAGCCCGGCGACCGTGATGGCGACGAGCACGGCGCCCGCCGTCGACCAGCCGTCCGCGAGCAGCAGCCACAGCAGGCCGGCGAGCGCCGAGACGGCGTTGCCCATAGCGAGCGCCCGCAACCCGAGGCGTCCTCTCCAGATCAGGACGCCGAGCGCGCCGGTCGCTGCGCAGATGAGCAGGACGATCCCGAGCACCGCCTCAAAGGCCGCGTCGACCTTTACCAGCATCCACTCCTGATCTTTCCAGCCTGGGCGGATGCGGCCTGGCCCTTGCTTCCGAGAGAGGTCGGCTTCGCCGACCTCGTTCTACTTGTGGTGCCTAGCGAGGGGGAACACGGGGGAAACCGGGTTTCCCCCGTGAAGCGGCGTTAGTACGCGTTCTCGTCCCAGCTCTCGAGCTTCTCGCGCAGGTCGCGCAGGAAGCGGCCGGCGAGCGCGCCATCCACGAGCCGGTGGTCGTACGTGAGGGTCAGGTTCATGATCGGCCGGATCGCGATCACGTCCTCGCCGCGGTCGTCCTGGATCACCCACGGCCGCTTGACGACGGCGTAGGTGCCGAGGATCGCGGCCTGCGGCTGGCTGATCACGGGCGTGCCGTGGAAGGTGCCGTAGCCGCCGGGGTTCGTGATCGTGAAGGTGCCGCCCTGAACGTCTTCCGGGAGCAGCTTCTTGTCGCGGGCGCGCTGTGCGATCTCCGAGATCGCGCGTGCCATGCCGAGCAGGTTCAGGCCCTCGGTGTGGCGGACGACTGGCACGATCAGGCCCTTGCCGTCGGCGAGCTCGACCGCGAAGCCGAGGTTGACGTAGTTGCGCGTCACGATCTGGTCGCCGCGCAGCTCGCCGTTGATCCACGGGTAGTCGCGCAGGGTGTCGACGGTCGCGCGCGCGACGAAGGCCAGGTAGGTCGGGTTAACGCCGTAGCTCTTCTCGTACTCGGACTTCAGCTGCTTGCGGATCGCGACCACGCGGGACATGTCGACCTCGATCGCGCTGGTCACGTGCGCCGAGGTGTCGAGCGAGCGGCGCATGTGCTCGGCGATGCCGCGCCGCATGGCGGTCATCGGCTCGTAGGACTCGCCCGGCTCGGCCTCCGGCTGCGCCGCCGCAGTGGGTGCCGGGCCCGGCGGGGCGGGAGCGGGCTCGGGCTGCGGCTCCGGCTGCGCTGGAGCCGGGGGCGCCTCGGGTGCTGCCGGGGCTGCCTGCTGCTGCGGCTGCTCCTGCTGTTGCGCGCCGCCGGACTCGACGAAGGCGAGGATGTCCTTCTTGGTCACACGGCCGCCGCGGCCGGTGCCGGAGACCTGGCCGACGTCGACGCCGTGCTCGGAGGCGATCCGCGCGACGACCGGCGAGACGAACGTCTTCTCGCCGCCGCCGTTGCCGTCGGCTGCGACCGGGGCGGGCGCCGGTGGGGCCGGCTCGGGCGGGGCGGCTTCGGGCGCCGGGGCTTCTGCCTCGGCGCCCGCCTCGGGCTCGGGCGGCGCCTCTTCCGCGGCCGGCGCGGGCTCGGCGCCCTCGGGCGCGATCACCGCGAGCTTCGTCCCGACCTCGACCGTCTCGCCCTCCTGGACGAGGATCTGCTGCACGACCCCCGAGCCGGGGCTCGGCACTTCCGTGTCGACCTTGTCGGTCGAGATCTCGAGCAGCGACTCGTCGGCCTCGATCGGCTCGCCCTCCTGCTTGAGCCACTTGGTGATCGTCCCCTCGGAGACCGAGACGCCCATCTGGGGCATGACGACGTCGATCGTGGACGTGGTCGCCATCAGTACGCCGCCACTTCTTTGACCCCGGCGACGACGTCCTCGACCTGCGGGAGGTAGGCCTTCTCGAGCACCGGCGAGAACGGCACCGGCGTGTCGGGCGCGGCGATCCGCTTCAACGGCGCGTCGAGGTCCTCGAACGCCTCCTCCGCGATCGTGGCCGCGATCTCGCCGCCGAAGCCGCCGGTGTGCGTGTCCTCGTGCAAGACGACCACCTTGGAGGTCTTCGACACCGACTCCAACACGGCCTGCTTGTCCCACGGGATCAGCGTGCGCAGGTCGACGATCTCAACCGAGATGCCCTCGCCCTCGAGCTGCTGCGCGGCCTCGTCGGCGGTGTGCACCATCGCGCCCCAGGTGATCACGGAGACATCCTCGCCTTCGCGGTGGACGCGGGCCTTGCCGAACGGCGTCTCGTAGCGCTCCTCCGGGACCTCGGCCTTGAGGCGGCGGTAGAGGTGCTTGTGCTCGAAGTAGAGGCAGGGGTTCGGATCCTGGATCGCGGTCGCGAGCAGGCCCTTGGCGTCCTCGGGCGTCGCGGGGCAGATCACCTTCAGGCCAGGAATGTGAGCGAACGAGCTCTCCGGGTTCTGCGAGTGGAAGGGGCCGCCGCTGAAGCCGCCGCCGGAGGGGAGCCGCACGGTGATCGGCACCGGCGTGCCCGCGCGCCAGCGCTGCTTGGCCGCGACCGTCACCAGGTGGTCCCAGGCGCACGAGATGAAGTCGGCGAACTGCATCTCGGCGACCGGGCGCATGCCCATGATCGCCGCGCCGGTGCAGCCGCCGACGATCGCCGTCTCGGAGAGCGGCGCGTCGATCACGCGCCACGGGCCGAACTCCTCCTGAAAGCCGAGCGTGACCTTGAACGCGCCGCCGTAGACGCCGACGTCCTCGCCGATCACGAACACGCGCTTGTCGCGGCGCATCTCCTGGCGGAGGCCGTCCGAGATCGCCTGCAGGTAGGTCATCTCGGCCATGGGTTACTTGTGGTGCGGCGTGTCGAGGTCTTCGGGCGTGGCGAAGACGCCGTCGGTGAGCGTCGAGGGCTCCGGCAGCGGAGACTCCTCCGCGCGCTGGAGCGCGTCGTTCAGGAGCTTCTTGACGCCGGCCGCGATCTCGTCCTCCTGCTCGTCGGTCAGGTCGGCATGCTCGCGCAGCCAGCTGCGGAAGCGCTCGATGGGGTCGTTCGCAGCCCAGCGTTCGAACATGTCCTTCGGGACGTAGAAGGCGTCGTCGTGGACGGCATGGCCCTCCATGCGCAGGGTCAGGCACTCGACCAGCGTCGGGCCGCCGCCCTGGCGCGCCTTCTCGATCGCGCGCTTGGCCTCGCGGTAGACGGCCAGCACGTCGTTGCCGTCGACGACCACGCCCTCGAAGCCGTAGGCCTCCGCACGGTCGGCGACGTGCTCGGTCGCATACTCGAGGTAGGTCGGCGTCGAGTAGGCCCACTGGTTGTTGTCGCAGACGAAGACGACCGGCAGCTTGCGAACGCCCGCGAGGTTCATCGCCTCGTGGCAGTCGCCGCGCGCGGAGGCCCCCTCGCCGAACCAGCCGACCGCGACGCGGTTCTCCTCGCGGATGCGGAAGGCGAGTGCGCAGCCGACCGCGACCGGCAGCATCGCCGGCAGGTGGCTGACCATCGCCAGCAGGCCGAGGTTCGAGTCGGCCATGTGCACGTTGCCGTCCTTGCCGTGCGTCGGGCCGTCGGCGCGGCCCATGTACTGCGCGAAGATCCGCCAGGGCTCGACGCCGCGGCTCACGTGGACGCCCATGTCGCGGTGGAGCGGCGTGCCGACGTCCTCCGGGCCGAACGCGGTGGCGACGCCGACGCTCGCGGCCTCGTTGCCGCGGCCCGTGTAGAACGAGCCGGGGATCTTGCCCTGCTTGTAGAGGATGTGGCCGCGCTCCTCGATCCCGCGCGTGATCAGCATGTTGCGGTAGACGGCGAGCAAGTCCTCGCGGTCGAGGCCCGCCTCGCGGACTTCCTGCAGCGAGCCGACCGGCTCGGCTGATCGGGCGATCGCCATCCGGCGGAACTCTAGCGATCGGTCTGGCTACAGTCGGCCGGTGAGTCGCGCTCGGAACTGGCTGCAGGAGGAGCGGCGCAAGACGCTCGGCGATTGGGTCGCGTTCTGCCTGCGCTGCGGGTTCGTCCAGCGGTACTTCGAGGCGTACGTGGGTGAGCTGCCGGCCGCGTGCCCGCAGTGCGGTGGCGAGTTCCGCTCGCAGTGCCCGAGCTGCGGCGCGCGCTTCGCCTCGGCGTTCGCCGTCGAATGCGAGGCCTGCGGCGGCGAGTTGCGCCCGCCGGAGCAGTTCGGCGTGAAGATCCGGAAGAGCTAGCTACGAATCTCTGAGAAGCGGATCACGGTGACCAGCTCGTCGTCGGCGACCTCGCGGTTGTACAGCTGGCCGAGGAAGCCGGCCATCTCCTCCGGACGCCGGATCTCCGGGTTGTCGTGCTCGATCTCGCGCGGCGAGAGCTCGCGCAGCATCTTCACCTCGACCTTGTCGATCACCGCGTCGAAGATCTTCTGCCGCGGGCTGAAGCGCGTCCCCGCCAGCACCTGCACGATCATGCCCTTGCGGTACTTGCGCGACTTGTCGCCGAGCCGGATGGTCGCCGTCTTGCGGCCGCTGCGCAGCTGGTCGGCCACCATCGGCGAGTAGAAGTTCAGGGCGTACACAGCGTCGTCGTCTCCTGCCACGAGGCGCGGGGGATCATAGTGCCCTGACGGCTTCGACGGCCTTCGCGGCCATCTCGCGCTCGCCGCCGTAGGCCAGCAGGCGCGGCCCTTCCTCGAGCGGCAGCCAGCGCACCTCGTCCACCTCGTGCGCCGTCGCCGGCGGCAGCTCGCCCAGGCGCCCGCGCGAGTAGCGGAGCAGGTAGAAGGTCACCACCTTGAAGATCCGCTCGCCGTCCCAGGTGTAGACGTAGCGGACGTCGCCGAGCTTCTCGACCACCCGACCCTGCGCGCCGGTCTCCTCGGCCGCCTCGCGCACCGCCGTCTCCGCCGGACCCTCGCTCGCGTCGATCTGCCCCTTCGGCAGCGCCCACAGCCCCGGCTTCTTGCCTGCCGGCCGGATCGCGGCGAACACCCAGCGTCCGCGCAGCCGCCGCACCAGCACGCCGCCCGCCGAGAACTCCCGCTTCATGCCGAGGTTTGTGACACAAAGACCGCACGTAGCAGCATTGTCACCGCACGACTCCCTTCCGAGGCAGTAAACTGCCCTGGCACTCCGCAAGGGAGAGTGCCAGAGAGTGTCACAAAGTCGCAGGACAAAAGGAGGGGCTGGATGAATCTACAGCCACTGGGCGACCGCCTGATCGTCGAAGCCCTCGAGGACGAGGAGACGACGGCGAGCGGCATCGTCCTGCCGGACACGGCCAAGGAGAAGCCGCAGCGCGGCCGCGTGCTCGCGGTCGGCCCGGGCGCCCGCAACGACAAGGGCGAGCTCGTGCCGCTGGACGTCGCCGTCGGCGACGAGATCATCTTCTCCAAGTACGGCGGCACGGAGATCAAGCTCGGCGCCGACGAGGTGCTGGTGCTGCGCGAGTCCGACGTGCTGGCGAAGGTCGCCGCCACCGGCTCGAAGAGCTCGAAGAAGAAGGAGATGGCCGGCGCCTCCGCCTAGGAGCCCGGCTGAAGGAGGACTGAATGGCACATAAGGAGCTGAAGTTCAACGAGGACGCGCGGCGCTCGCTCGAGCGTGGCGTGAACATCCTCGCTGACGCAGTCAAGGTGACGCTCGGCCCCAAGGGCCGCTACGTCGTGCTCGACCGGAAGTTCGGCGCGCCGACGATCACCAACGACGGCGTCACCATCGCCCGCGAGATCGAGGTCGAAGACGTCTTCGAGAACCAGGGCGCACAGCTCGTCCGCGAGGTCGCGACCTCGACCAACGACGTGGCGGGCGACGGCACCACGACGGCGACCGTGCTTGCACAGGCGATCGTCCGCGAGGGCCTGAAGAACGTGGCCGCGGGTGCGAACCCGATGGGCCTCAAGCGCGGCATCGAGCGCGCGGTCGACCAGGTCGTCGAGAGCCTCAAGTCGCAGTCGAAGGAGATCTCGGGCAAGGAGGACATCGCCCGGGTCGCCACCATCTCGGCGCGCGAGCGCGAGATCGGCGACGTGATCGCGGACGCGATCGACAAGGTCGGCAAGGACGGCGTCGTGAACGTCGAGGAGGGCCAGACCTTCGGCCTCGAGCTCGAGTTCACCGAGGGCATGCAGTTCGACAAGGGCTACCTCTCGCCGTACATGATCACCGACCCCGAGCGGATGGAGGCGGTCCTCGAGGACCCGTACATCCTGGTCGCGAACCAGAAGATCGGCGCGGTCAAGGACCTCCTGCCCGTCTTGGAACAGGTGATCCAGGCAGGCCGCCCGCTGCTGATCGTTGCCGAGGACGTCGAGGGCGAGGCGCTCGCGACGATCGTCGTCAACAAGCTGCGCGGCACCTTCACCGCGGTCGCGGTCAAGGCGCCGGGCTTCGGTGACCGCCGCAAGCGCATGCTCGAGGACATCGCGATCCTCACCGGCGCCGAGGTGATCACCGAGGAGATGGGCCTCAAGCTCGAGAACACGAAGCTCTCGCAGCTCGGCCGGGCCCGCCGCGTGGTGATCACGAAGGACGACACCACGATCATCGACGGCAACGGCGATGCGGACGGGATCAAGGCCCGCATCAAGCAGCTGAAGGCCGAGATCGAGAACACCGACTCCGACTTCGACCGCGAGAAGCTCCAGGAGCGCCTGGCCAAGCTCGCGGGCGGCGTTGCCGTCGTCAAGGTCGGCGCTGCCACCGAGACGGAGATGAAGGAGAAGAAGCACCGCGTCGAGGACGCGCTGCAGGCCACCCGTGCGGCCCTCGAGGAGGGCATCGTCCCGGGCGGCGGCGTCGCGCTGCTGAACGCGGTCGACTCGATCAAGCTCGAGGGCGAGGGCGACGAGCGCACCGGCGCTTCGATCGTCGCGCGCTCGCTCGAGGAGCCGATCCGCCAGCTGGCCGACAACGCGGGCCTCGAAGGCTCGGTCGTCGTCGATCAGATCCGGAAGGGCACCAAGGGCAACGGGCTGAACGTCGACACGGGCGAGTATGAGGACCTCGTGAAGGCGGGCATCATCGACCCGACGATGGTCACGCGCTCGGCGCTGCAGAACGCCGCGTCGATCGCGAAGAACATCCTGACCACCGAGGCAATCGTCGCCGAGCCGCTGGAGAAGACCCCGGCCGGCGCCGGCGCCGGCATGCCGGACATGGGCGGGATGATGTAAGGGACATGGGGGAAACCCGGTTTCCCCCATGGACCCCCTCGTTGGGATCCACAGCAGAAGGGCCGGCCTAGCCGGCCCTTCTGCTTTCTAGTGACAGTAGCCCTTGCCACGCGACGCCTCCGAGCAGGTGGTAGATGGCAAGATCTCCTGAGGTAGGAAGTTCAACCCGCGCAGCAGGGGAGCGGTGTGCTAGCGGTACGGCTGCACGAAGACGGCTTGAAGGTTGAGGAGATCGAGACGCCGTCGCCGGATCCGGGCGAGGTGCTGGTGCGGGTGCATGCGGCAGCGATTACACGTGGCGAGCTGGAGTGGCCGGTCGATCGACTGCCGGCGATTCCGTCTTACGAGCTTTCGGGCGTTGTCGTCGGCAGCGGTGACGAGGTATACGCGCTCACGCCTTTCGATCGCGACGGCGTGGCTGCCGAGTACGCCGTCGTCCCAGCCGATGTGCTCGCACCGAAGCCCTTGCGGCTGAGCCACGTCGAGGCGGCAGCTCTGCCGATAGGCGGGCTGACCGCCTGGCAGGCACTGTTCGTGCACGGGCGGCTCGCCCGAGGCGAGCGGGTACTGGTCACGGGCGCCTCGGGCGGGGTTGGGCACATCGCCGTCCAGCTTGCGCGACACGCCGGCGCAGCGGTCGTGGAGAGCGGTCCGGCCGATCTGGTCTTCGACACTCGTGGCGGCGAGGTCCCCACTGGCGAGCGCGTGGTCACGATCGCGGAGGAGATGCCGGGCGCGATCTACTTCATCGTCGAACCCGACCACGAGCAACTGCTGGAGTTGAGAACGCTCGTGGACGCAGGTGAGCTTCGCGCGGAGGTCGACTCGGTTTTTCCGCTCACGGAGGCCCCGGCGGCGTTCGAGCGAGTCGCGGGCCGCGGGAAGCGTGGCAAGGTCGTGCTCGAGGTTGGCACTGACTAGCCCGTTCCCCGAACGCCGGCCCAGGCGAGCGCTTGTCCCTATCAGGTGCGCATCAGCAGGCCGGCCGCAAGTGCCCCGGCGGCGACGATTGCGCAGCTGACCAGGAGGGTCGTGTTCAGGCCGCTGACGTAGGCGACCGTCGCCGGATGCGCGAGCGCCGGCTTGCTCGAGGCGACCCGGGTGCCGGTGGCGGCGACCGCCGAGGCGAGGCTCTCGCCCCGCGGGCCGAGTGACGAGACGAGCGAGGTCGAGATGCGGTCCTCCAGCACCGCGCCGAGCGCCGCGACGCCGACGGCGACGCCGGTCAGGCGGCAGGCATTGTTGATGCCCGAGGCCATGCCCGTGCGCGACGGATCGACCGCGCGCAGCGCGGCCGCGGCGATCGCCGGGTTCGCCAGGCCGATCCCGACGCCGGCGACGATCAGGCCGGGCAGCAGCGCGGTCCACTTCGAGCCCGGCGTCAGCCCGTGCATCAGCAGCAGCGCGACCGCGACGAGCACCAGCCCGCCGGCGAGCAGCCAGCGCAGCGACGCGCCGGGCGCGAGCTTGCGCGTCGTCAGCGGCACGATGAAGACGAAGACCGTCAGCGGCAGGAACCGCAGCCCGGCGCCGAGGGGTGAGTAGCCCAGGATTTCCTGGAGGTAGATCGAGAGGTAGGGGAAGAGCGCGAACATGCCGGCCCCGATGCAGAAGGTCGCCACCGAGACGCCGACGAACCCCGGATGGCTGAAGAGGTCGAGGTCGAGCATCGGCCGGGTCTGCATGTGCTCGACGGCCACGAAGACCGCCAGCAGTACCGCCCCGCCGATCAGCGAGCCGAGGATCTGAGCGCTGCTCCAGCCCTCGGCGTTGCCTCGCAGCACGCCGAAGACAATCAGGAACAGCGAGGCGGAGAACGTGAGCAGGCCCCAGACGTCGGTCCGCACCGCCTGCGGGTCGCGCGACTCGCGCATGCGTGTCATGGCGATGAACAGCGCGAAGGCCCCGACCGGGACGTTGACGAAGAAGACCCAGCGCCAGTCGAGGGCGTCGGTGAGGATGCCGCCGACGAGCGGGCCCGACGCCACGGCGACCCCGATCGTCGCGCCCCAGACCGCGATCGCGCCGCCGATTTCCGGCCCGTGGTATTCGGCGCCGATCAGCGCGAGCGCCGTAGCGAAGAGCGCCGCCCCGCCGATCCCCTGCACCGCCCGGGCGACGTCGAGCACGGTGATGCTCCAGGCCAGGCCGCAGAGCAGCGACGAGAGCGTGAAGATGATCACGCCGACGGTGAAGAGAAGCCGCCGGCCGTAGCGGTCCGCGAGCGTGCCGGCCGTCAGGATCAAGGCGGCGAGCGTGAGCGCGTAGGCGTCGACCACCCACTGCAGTCCCGTCAGGCCCGCGTCCAGGTCGTGCTGGATGTTCGGCAGCGCGACGTTGACGACCGTGATGTCGAGCAGGAGCATGAACGTCGTCGTGCAGACGGCGACGAGCGTCCAGCGGCGGTCGGGTGCTGCGGGGGCCAGCTCCATCGGCGCGGGATCTTAGGGAAACCTGCCTCCACAACGACGACACGGCCCAAGGGCCGGGAACACGGGGGAACCCCTGGTCCCCCCGTGAGCCCCCTCCTTGCAGCCGGATGCTCGGGGCGGACGTTTCAGGAGCCGCCGCTTGGAGTGGAACTACCGACGAGTTTCGGAGCCTCCCGCCGGGCGAAGCCCGGCTCCGGCGGCACTTCGTTCTGACCCGTGAAACGCCCCCACAACGACGAAACGGCCCAAGGGCCGTTTCGTACGAGGGGGATGGGGAGGTGGGTCGCGATGAATATCGGCGGCCCGCGCGCCGGCTCTCTCCCCCGTTCGAGTGAACTCGCGTCCCTACACTGAACACGTGGAAACCGCGACCGGAACGGTGTACCGGCTCGACCGCGGCTACGTGGCCGTCAGCGGGCCCGAAGCCGCGGAATTCCTCGAGCGGATGGTCTCGAACGAGGTCGTGTCGCTCGAGTCGGGCGAGTCGCGGCAGGCGCTGCTGCTGACGCCGAAGAGCCGGATCGTCGCGCCGTTACGCGTCGTGCGCGAAGGGCCCGAGGCGTTCCTGCTGATCACCGAGGCCGCGCTGGCCGAGACCGTCGCTGCGACGCTGCTGCGCGCCCGCTTTGCGGCGAAGTGCGAGATCGAGGTCAAGTCGTATCGCGGTTACGTGCAGCTCGGTTCGGGCGAGGGGATCCGCAACGACGACTACGGCGTGGAGGCCTTCGAGAGCTGGGCCGAGGAGGAGCGCGACGCCACCGAGCCGGACGAGCAGCTGGAGCGGCTACGGATCGAGGCCGGCACGCCCGTCTGGGGGCGCGAGCTCGACGAGACGATTCTCCCCGCCGAGGCGGGGCTCGACGAGACGCACGTCTCGTTCACGAAAGGCTGCTATCCAGGCCAGGAACCGATCGCGCGCCTGCACTACCGCGGTCGGCCGAATCGGCGGTTGCGTGTGCTCGAGGTTGCCGATGCGCAGCCCGGCGACGAGATCGTGCTCGAAGGCAAGGCGGCCGGCCGCGTCACGAGCGCGGTGCCGGGCCGGGCCCTCGGGTATGTCCGGCGCGAGGTTGCCGACGACGCCGTGCTCGAGATCGGCGGCGCCGAGGCACGGCTACACTTGGCCACCCCGCGCCCGTAGCTCAGGGGATAGAGCGCTGCCCTGCGGAGGCAGAGGTCGCAAGTTCGAATCTTGCCGGGCGCATGGCTCAATCAAGCGGTTTTGGATGCGGTGACCTGGCCCCCATCGCGATCAGCGAATGGACTGGAGTGCGAGCGAGACAGCCTGCTCGGGTGTCAATCCTCGCCCTTCACCCCAGGCGGCGTTGAAGAGTTCGTCACCAAGCTGCGACCGCAGCTCCGCGATGGTGCTCTCAATCTCGGACAAGTCCGTGGCGTAGGCGAGAGCTTCCTGCTGTGCGACGGCGGCACTTAGGACGCGTGTCGCAGTCTCGGGGGCATTCGCCCGCGCGGCGGTCAAAGCGAGCCCATGCACGGCAACGGCCGCAATGAGGGGGTCACCTCGTTCCCACGCCAGCCGAAAAACGTCCTCGTAGCGCCCTGCGACGCTCGCGGGGTCGCGTCCACTCTGGAGCTCGGCGAATGCGAGGTTCACGAGCGGGGCTGCCTTGTACGGCCAGACATCGCCTCGTAGGACCACGCTTTCCTCGTAGAGAGGGATCGCCTCGTTCCAGCTACCCGACCCGGCGGCGAGATTACCTAGATCGCCGACCGCCATCGCGAGCCCGAGCTGGTCACCGTGGGCGCGAGCGAGCTCGGCAGCTCGCTCGAAAAGTGGGCGCGCGGCATCGCTGCGCCCTTCACTCATCGCGGCATCTCCGCGTACGTCCAATGCGAACACCACAAGCGACCAGTCGTCAAGCGACTCGGCCACCTCGATCGCCGAACGAGCGAGCTGGTCTGAACGTGCGTACTCGCCCATGAGACAGGCGAGCCACGACGCGCCGGCAAGGGCGCTCGCGCGAGCGGGCGAGGCCTCCGCGGAAGCGTCTCGAAGCGCCGAATCCAGCCAATGGCGGCCCTCGACGAGCATCCCGCGCTCCCACCAAAAGGCCCACAATGCAGCGCTGAGTCCCAGAGCGAGAGCAGACTCCGAAGCCGTTGCCCATCCGAGGGCGGAGCGGAGATTGGTGTATTCCTGAGTGATCCGCTGCGCGTCATCCGCGGAGAGCGTGCGCGTATCGCCGCGTTCGATCAGGCCGAGGTAGTGCTCGGCGTGACGGCGACGGAAGTGTTCCGCCGAACCTGAGGCCGCGAATTGTTCGGCTGCGTACTCGGCAATCGTCTCGAGCATCCCGAAGCGTTCGTCGAAGCGGCGGACGAGGCTCTTGTCGACCAGCGACCCGAGGCCATTCACGTCAGCGCCGCATACCGCTTCGGCGGATTCAAGGGAAAAGCTCCCCGAAAACACGGCAAGCTGATCGAAGAGGAGCCGTTCCTCGTCGTGGAGAAGGTCGTGGCTCCATTGGATCGTGGCCCGAAGCGTCTTTTGCCTCGTCGGCGCATCGCGCGCTCCGCTTGTGAGCAGGTCGAACCGCCGCACGAGCCGGTCGAGGATCTGATGCGGTGTCAAGACGTTCGTACGAGCCGCGGCGAGCTCGACGGCCAGCGGGAGCCCGTCGAGGCGGCGGCAGATGTCCTCGACGACGGCGCTCTCTCGAAGGTCGGTGCCCCCGAAGCGAGCGCGATCCAGGAAGAGCGTCATTGCGTCGCCCGTATTGAGACCCGGCAGCGCGTAGACGCGCTCTGCCCTGACTCGAAGATGTTCGCGGCTCGTCACCAGGATCTTCGCGTTTTGACACCGCGCTAGCAGCGCAGCTACCTCCGCAGCCGCCGCAAGCAGCTGCTCGAAATTGTCTAGCAGTAGAAGCAGGTGCCTGTCGCCGATGAAGTTGACGACGTCGTCCTTGGCGCCGAGCGCCTGTCCTACCGCCGAGCTGACAAGGCGGGGATCCGTAAGCGCCTGAAGTGGTACCCACCAGACGCCAGCCTTGAAGTCGCCCGCGACCTCGCCGGCGACCTGCAACGCAAGCCGGGTCTTGCCCGAACCGCCCGGACCGGTCAACGTGACGAGCTGGTTCCGGCCGAGAAGGTCGACGACCTCTCGCAGCTCCCGCTCGCGCCCGACGAGCGGCGACGTTTGGATCGGTAGGTTCGTCCCATAGAGGGCGTTCGGCGGCGGAAACTCTGCGTGCCCGAGCTGATGAAGGTGCTGCGGAGCGAGCAGATCCTTCAGCCGATGTTCGCCGAGGTCCTTCGCGTCGACCTCAACCATCCGCCGGGTCGTATCCGAGAGGAGCACCTGCCCTCCGTGCGCGGCGCCGCAGATGCGTGCAGCCCGGTGGATGTCTAGGCCCACATAACCCTCGTCCGTGAGCAACGGCTCGCCGGTGTGAATACCCATGCGGACCTGGATCGGACCCTGCGCGAGTGCGGCTTGCCCGTCGGAAGCGGCCGCAACGGCTTCAGACTCACGAGCGAAAACGAAAAAGAACGCGTCGCCCTGGGTGTCCACCTCGACACCTCCGTGCTGAGCGCACGCCGCCCGCATGAGGCTCCGGTGCTCCAGGAGGGTTGTCGCGTACGTTGCCTCGCCGAGCTCGTCCAGCAATCGAGTCGATCCCTCGACGTCGGTAAACAGGAACGTCACCGTTCCCGAAGGAAGGTCCGTTCGTCCCACGCAAGGATCATCCGCCAATCGACGGTCTCCAGTCCAGCCAGCGCGAATAACCGCTAGAGCCAGCCGGCGCGCCTGAACGCACGCCACAGCCCGATGCACCCCGCGCCATAGCTCAGGGGATAGAGCGCTGCCCTGCGGAGGCAGAGGTCGCAAGTTCGAATCTTGCCGGGCGCACCTCGCGTTCCTGGCTGGCGGCTCCTCCCGGCCGGCGGAGCCGCCCGACTCGCTGACGGCGCGTCGCTCTCCGGGGCCGTGCCATCAGCACTGTCCCCTCCGGCGCCGCACCGCCAGCGAGCCGCCAGAAACGCGAGGGGGTGGATATGTGAGGCTCCAGTCCGCATGACGATCGCGCTGCAGGTCATCGTCTCCGGGCTCGCCGCGGGTGGGGTCTACGGGCTGTTCGCCGCCGGGTATTCGTTGATCTACCGGCTGACCGGGATCATCCACTTCGCCTTCGGCGACCTGGTCGGGCTCGGGATCTTCGCCACGCTGCTCGTGCTCGCGGGGACGACGCCGGTGAGCCAGTCCGGTGCGCACGAGCCGCGCTTCCTGCTGGCGATCATCGTCGGGCTCGCCGTCTGCGTGCTCGCCGGAGGAGCGACCTACGTCGGGCTCGTGCAGCCCTACCTGAGCCGCGGCTCGACGATCGGCTGGGTCGCCGGGACGGCCGCCGTCGCCTTCGCGATCCGCGCCGTGATCGGCGCCGTCTTCCAGCGCTCGAGCTACGTCTTCCCGGACCCGCTGCCCTTCCACCGCATCGGCACGGCCGGGTACATCCACCTCGGCGGCGCGCAGGTGCAGGCGCGCGCGTTCTTCGTCGCCGGGCTGGCGATCGCGCTCGCGCTCGGCTCCGCCTGGTTCCTCGAGCGGACGCGCCACGGCCGCGCGCTGCGCGCGGTCGCGGACGACCGGGAAGGCGCGCGGGTCGTCGGCGTCCCGGTCGAGCTGCTCGTCACGCTCGCCTTCGCCCTGGTCGGGGCGATCGCGATGCTGGCCGCCGTGGCCGCGGCTCCGGGCGAGGCCGTGAACGCCAACACGGGCACGCTGCTCGGGCTGAAAGGCCTCGTCGCCGCGCTGGCGGTGCGCTTCGGGCCGCCGCTCTGGGCCTTCGCGGCCGGCCTCGTGCTCGGCGTGGTCGAGTCCGCGATCGCGAACGTCCACCTCGGCGGTTGGCAGCTCGGCCCCTCCTACCGCGAGGTGCTGCCGCTCGCCTTCGTGCTCTTGCTGATCTCGTTGCGGCCCTCGCCCGAGGCGCTGGAGGAACGGGAGTGATCGAGCAGACCGCGGTCGAGCTGCGCCGCGCCGCCGGCGAGGCTCGCGCGCGCTGGGGGACTCCGGCCTGGCTGGCGCTTGCGGCACTGGCGATCGCGGCCGTGATTCCGTTCCTCTCGCTCCCGGGCGTGCGCGTCGACGCGCTGGCGGACACCGCCTACCTCGCGCTTGCGGCGACCGCGCTCGGGCTGACAGTCGGGCCGGCCGGGCTGCCGTCGCTCGGCACGGGCGCCTTCATGGCGATCGGCGCCTTCACCTCGGCGTTGCTCGTTGCCCGCTCGGGCTGGCCGCTCGAGCCGGCGGTGCTGGCAGGCACGGCGGCCGCGCTCGTCGCGGGCCTGCTCTCCGGCGGCGTCGTGCGGCTGCGCCGCGCCTTCGTCGCCGTCAGCACGTGGTTGCTCGCGTGGCTCGTCTGGCTCTTCCTACTCGCCTTTCCCTCGATCTCGGGCGGCTCGCAGGGACTGATCCTGCCCCAGCGCTCGCTGCTCGGGCTCGACGCGACGCCGACGGTGTACTTCGAGGTGGCGCTCGCGCTGACGGGGCTGACAGCGCTGGCGGTTGCCGCAGTGCGTCGCGGCGCGCCCGGGCTCGAGCTCTCCGCGCTGCGCCAGACTCCCGCGCTGGCGACCTCGCTCGGCGTGCGGCTCGCGTGGCGACGGCTGGGGGCGTTCTCGGCCACGGCCGCGGTCGCCGGGCTCGCGGGCGGGCTCTCGGTGCAGCTGCAGGCGGTCGCCGACCCGGTCAGCTACGACCCGTTCCTGTCCTTCAAGCTGCTCGTCGCGGTGCTGCTCGGCGGGGCCGCCACGACGCTGGGGCCGGCTGCCGGCGTGATCGTGCTCGGGCTGATCGAGCTGGCGGCGGGACCGCTCGCGCGGGCGCTCCAGCTCCCGCTCGAGCGCTTCGACACGGCGGTGGCGGCGCTGCTGCTCGTGTTCGTGCTCGCCTTCGGCGGGCAGGGCGTGCTGCCCTGGGCGCTGCGCTGGCTGCGGCGCGAGCCACCGCCGCAGCGCAGGCCGGCGCTCCCGTCCCCGAGCGCGCCGGGGCCGAACGAGCCGGTGCTCAGCGCGACCGGCCTGCGGAAGGCCTACGGCGGCGTGATCGCGGTGGACGACTTCTCGCTCGAGCTCCGACGTGGCGAGACCGCGGCCTTGATCGGGCCGAACGGCTCGGGCAAGACGACTGCGCTGCGCCTGATCTCTGGCGCCGAGCTCGCCGACGCGGGTGCGATCGAGATCGACGGCGTCGAGGTGACGCTCGCGACGACCGCCGAGCGGGTCCGGCTCGGGATCGCCCGGACGCTGCAGGCGACCGCCGCCTTCCGCGAGCTGACGGCGCTCGAGGACGTGCTCGTCGGCCGCGCGGTGCGCCGGCGCTACGGAGGCCTCGTGCGCAGCGCGCTCGCCACGCCGCACGCGCGGCGGGAGCAGGAGGCGTCCGAGACCGCAGCGCTCGAGGCTCTGGCGGTCGTCGGCCTCGCCGCGGCCGCGGACGTGCCGACCCCCGAGCTGACCACCTCGCAGCAGCGCCTGGTCGCGCTCGCCGCCGCGCTTGCGACCGAGCCTCAGGTGCTGCTCGTGGACGAGCTCGCAGCGGGCGCGGGGCCGGAGGAGCTCGGCCTGGTCGCAGACGCGATCGAGCGGATCCGCGAACGCGGTGTCGCGGTGCTGGTGGTCGAGCACAACATGCGCCTTGTGCGCCGGGTGGCCGACCGCGTGCTGGTGCTCGGAGCGGGCACGGTGCTCGCCGAGGGCTCGGCCGCCGAGGTCGCCTCCAGCGGGGTCGTGCGGCAGGCGTATCTCGGAACCGCCCGGCTGTAGGCTCCCCGCCGTGCGGCGACTCGCGCTCCTTCTCGCCGGCTTTGCGCTGCTCGCCGCGGGCTGCGGCAAGGGATCGTCGAGCGGCGCGGCCGGCAAGCTGGTGATCGCGGTCGACGTGCCGGTCACCGGCAGCCCGTACGTGGCGCAGACGATCCGCCAGGGCGTGGAGCTCGCGACCTCGAACCTGAACGGCGGCGGCGGCGTGCGCGTGGGCGACAAGAGCTACCTGATCAAGGTCAAGCTCTACGACAACCACCTCTCCGCGCGCACCGCTGTCGAGAACGCGAGGCGCGCGATCGACGCGGACGCGGTCGCGATCGTCACCGACGGGACCGGTGTCGACGCGATCTGGCAGCTGGCGAAGCAGGCCGGCGTCTCGATCTGCATCACCCACGACGGCGGCACCGGCCTCGTCGACGCGGAGGCCCGGCCGAACGTCTTTCGGATCGCGCCGACCAACCACGGGATCGCCTTCCGCTACGCGGAGTACCTGATCCCGAAGAAGCTGAAGGTCGCGCTGCTCTCCGACGACAGCGGCTACGGGCGCGAGGGCGCGGCCGACATCGGGCGTGCCTTCGAGAGCAACCCCGAAGCGGTCGCGCTGGAGCTGACGCTGCCTGCGGGCCAGACCGACTTGACGCCGCAGATCCTGCGCGCGCGCCGCTCGGGAGCGACGGCGATGCTCGTGTGGGGGCAGCCACCGACGATCGCCTCCGCGCTCTCGGCCAGCCGCAGCATCGGCTGGCAGGTTCCGGTCTACACGCCGCCGACCGGCTCCGACCCGTTCATCCGCCAGCAGCTCGCCGACCATCCTGAGTGGGTCGACGGGCTGACGTTCGCCGGCGGGCGGCTCACGGCCGAGGTCGGCACGGGCCCGTTCGTCAACTTCCAGTCGCAGTACGAGTCGACCTACGGCGCCGACCGTGTGGGCGTGAAGAACTCGCAGGGCCAGGCGGTCGTGCAGCCGCCCGAGTTCGCGATGTACTCCTACGACTTCGTGCACGTCTTGCTGGCGGCGATCGCGCATGCCTCCTCGACCGAGCCCGGCAAGATCACCGCCGCGCTCAACCAGGTCACCACGCAGGGCGCGAACGGCGACGAGCGCGGGTTCAACGAGCACAGCCACGAGGGCGTCGTCGACGACGACGTCTACTTCGCCCGCTTCCGCGACATGACCTACCAGCCCGTCCAGGACGATCCGCTCTCGGCGACGCTGCCGCTGATCCCGCAGACCCGCTCGCAATGAGGCGCCTGCTGCCGGCGGTCGCCGTCGCGGCGCTGCTGGCGCCGGCCGCGGCGCTCGCCGACGTCCAGCAGGTGCTCCTGCCCGGCCCGACGCCCTACCCGACGCCGAGCCCGCCGCTCGTCACGGGAGGCGCTCCGCCCTGGGCGACGCTGACGTTCAAGATCCGCTCGAGCACCGACCAGCGAGTGCGCACGGGGGTCGACGCGCGTGGCCGGGTCGTCTCGGTGCGGGCCCTGGAGCGGCTGCAGCTGACGGGCACCGGCGACTACCTGATCGTCGTCAGCGCTCCGGTGCTCGACGTGCGCGTGGGCCCCGGCTCGCAGTCGGAGCCCGGACAGCGGCGCGGGCAGATCCTCTGGTCAGGCTTCTCCGCGAAGCGGCGGCTGCTCGTCTCGGACGCCGAGCTGCGGCCCGGGCCGGTGCGGCCGTACCTGCCGCTGCGGCTCGAGGCGCAGCGCGACGGCGACCGTTACGAGCTTGCGGTGACCAACGCGACGACGACAGGCGAGGTCGCGTTCCAGGGCACGGGCCTGCCGAAGGAGCTGGCGGCACTGCTCGACCGGACGCGGCGAGACTCGCTTGCGCACCGCCGGCTGCGACCGGCGTACGTGACGATCGACGGCGCGGTCTCGCAGCGTCCACGGCAGGCGCGCATCTCGGCACCGCTGCACATCGAGGGCCGGCTGCGCTTTCCGTCCGCGCCCACGGCGGCTAGTGGTGGGACGCTGGACGGGCGCACCGTGCGCTTCTCGTTCGTGCTCGACGACCGGCAGCCGCTCACGCGGCGCATCGAGGTCAGCGGCGGCGGCGAGCCGAAGCTCCACCTCGAGACGCGGCCCGACGCGGTCGTGCGGGGGCTGACCCCTCCGGGCGGCGCCTCCACCTGGAGCGCTGCGGTCACTCGGAAGCCGCTGCCGGCCGACGCGCTGCTCGAGCGCCTGATCGACACGCGCATGGAGCTCGTTCGCTCGGACCAGTTCCAGGGCTTCCTCTCGAACCCGGACGCGCTCGGCCGCAACCGCACCGTCTACGTCTACGAGACCGCGGCGAGGCCCCACGCCGTCGCCGCCTCGTCGAGCTCGTCGTCGGGCGGCGGCGCGTTGATGGCCCTGCTCGCGGTCGGCGGCGCGATCGTCGCCGCGGGCGCCGCCCTCGTGACCTGGGCACACAGCTAGAGGAACAACCTTCCCTCCAGCGAATCCGCGGGCGTGGCCGACCAGCCCGACGGCATCGTCCTCACGCGGCATCGCGACCTGAAGGGCCGCGGCTGGCATCCCTGGGTGCGGCGGGCGCTCGTCGGCGTCGTCGCGCTCGTCCTGCTGCTCGCCCTCTTCGGTTTCGTCGGGCAGAGCACCTCGACGACGCGGGCCGAGACGCCGGCGGCGACGCTGGCGGTCGACGCGCCGAACGCCGTGCGCGGCGGGCTCCTCTACCAGGCGCGCTTCACGATCGTCGCCCACCAGGAGCTGAAGCAGGCGACCCTGGTGCTGAATGCCAAGTGGATCGACGGCCTGACCGTGAACACGATCGAGCCGGGGCCCGTGAGCGAGGCGAGCCGCAACGGCGACCTGTCCTTCGAGCTCGGCCACCTGGCAGCGGGCGCGAAGTACGTCCTCTACATGGACTACCAGGTCAACCCGACCACGGTCGGCTCGCGCACGCTGAAGCTCGAGCTCGACGACGGCGAGCAGCCGATTGCCTCCTTGACCCGCCACCTTCGAATCTGGCCCTAGCCCGTGGACATCGTCCTCCGCGCAGCCCTCGCGTTCTCGTTCATCTTCTTCCTGACGCGGATCGTCGGCCGGCGCGAGCTGTCCTCGCTGGAGCCGTTCGACCTGATCCTGCTGATCGTGCTCGGGGACCTCGTCCAGCAGGGCGTCACGCAAAGCGACTACTCGGTCACCGGGCTGATCCTCGCCGCGGGGACGATCGCGATGATGCAGGCCGCCGTCTCCTACCTGAACTTCCGCTTCAAGCGGGTTCGCTCGGTGCTCGACGGCGAGCCGATCGTGCTGATCGAGGACGGCCGCGTGCTGACGCGCAACGTCCACCGCGAGCGGCTCACGCGCCACGAGCTGGAGGAGCAGGCTCGCCTGAGCCAGATCGACTCGCTCGACAAGGTGCGCTGGGCGGTGCTCGAGACGAGCGGCCAGATCAGCTTCATCCCGAAGCAGTAGCCTCATCCGAACGCGGTTTCGACAGGAGGGCACGATCGCCGGGCTTCTTAGAACGTGCATTGGACGGCCGAGCCGGCCCAGCCGGCGCGGCCTGGCTGGTCGGCGTCGCAAGCGAGCGCCTTGCCGCTCTACCTGACCGAGGCGGAGGTCGCGGAGCTGCTGACCCCGGCCGACGCTTTGGAGGCCGTTGAGGCGTGCTTCCGCCGCCTGGCCGCGGGCGAGGTCGAGAACGTCCATCGGCAGCGGACGCGCTGGGACGGGGGCTTCCTGGCGGTGATGTGGGCGGTGGACCGGGAGCTCGGCCTCGCCGGCCTGAAGACCTACGCGGCCGGCCATGAAGACGCGAACTTCGTCGTGCTCCTGTTCGAGACGGCGACGCAGGAGAACGTGGCCGTGATCGAGGCGGACAAGCTCGGCCAGCTGCGAACGGGGGCGGCCAGCGGCGTGGCCGCGAGGCACCTCGCGCGCGAAGGCGCCTCGACGCTCGGCGTGATCGGCTGTGGCTGGCAGGCGCGCAGCCAGGTGGCCGCGATCCGCGAGGCCGTGCCGGCGATCGAGACCGTCGTCGCCTACTGCCGCAGCGAGGAGCGGCTGGCGGAGTTCTGCCGGGAGGTCGGCGCCGAGCCGGGCGAGAGCCACCGCGATCCGGCCTCGCAGGAGGTGGTCGTGACCGTTACGACGTCACGCGACCCGGTGCTCCGCGGCGAGTGGCTGCGAGCGGGTGCGCTGGTCTGCGCCGTCGGCGCGAACGACCCACGCAGGCGCGAGCTCGACAACGTCGTGCTCGAGCGGGCGGCCTTCGTCTGCTGCGACTCGATCGAGAACGCCAAGCGCGAGTCGGGCGACCTGATCGAGCCGGTCGAGGCGGGCGTGCTCGACTGGCTCGAGGTGCACGAGCTCCAGGAGGTCGTCGCCGGCGAGCTGCCAGGGCGGCAGGCCGACGACGACATCGTCGTCTTCAAGTCGAACGGGCTCGCCGCGTGGGACGTCGCCGTCGGCGCGGCCGTGCTCGAGCGGGCACGCGAGCGCGGCGTCGGTACCGAGCTCTGAGGCGTCGCTTGCGATGCGGTCGGAAACGACCCGTCGATCCGCTGAACGTCAGCTGCGCGGCTCTAGGTCAGCTTCCTCTGCTCGGCCGCGACGGTGCCCTCGCCGACGGCGTGGATCACCTCGGGCCGGTCGAGCAGGCGCGCGATCTCCTGCGGATGGGCCCGGTTGCGGACGTACGGGTCGTCGAGGATGTCGTCGAGCGCTCGCCCGCGCTCGTGCTCGCGGATCACGTAGGCCGCGAGCCGGTCCTCCTCCGAGGAGCGGGTGAAGAGGAACGAGAACGGGTTGCTCAAGAAGTTGGAGAGCCTGCCCATAGCAGCGATGCTAGCGGCGCTAGAGTCCGGTCCGTGAGGAAGCCGTCGGCCGCCCGCTTCGCCGAGCGTGAGGTGCACGGCGTCGACGACCGCGGCGAGGCGGAGCGGATCGTGATCTGGATCGAGCGCCTGCCCGGGGCGACCTGGGCGGTCGGGCGGGCGGTCAACCCGCAGCACCGGCACAGCGACGAGGCCCGGCGCCACGACTACATCTTCCAGGGCTTCGAGCTGAGCGACGCGCTCGTCGCGGCGAACGAGGCGCTCGAGGACGACGCCGTGGTCTCGGAGCAGGACGGCAGCGCGGCGAAGGTCAAGCCGTTCGTACGGGACGAGCTGCTCGGCCCGCTCGAACGCTGGTTTTTCGGCCGCTAGCTACTTGGGCCACTCGAGCTTCGCGTTGGGGATCGGGTCCCCGTGCGGGTCGTGCGTCGGGTAGCCGAGGGCGCTGTCGATCTTCGCCTCCAGCTCCTCCGAGAGCACGTGCTCCAGGCGATCGGCCTCGTCGTGCACGGCATCCACGTGCAGGCCGAGCGTGTCGGCGAGGTAGAGCTCGAGCAGCCGGTGGTGCCGGATCACCTCGACGGCGACCTGCTCGCCGGCGCGCGTCAAGCGGACGCCGCGGTAGGGCGCGTGCTCGACGAGCTCCAGCGCGGCGAGCTTCTTGACCATCGCGCTGGCCGAGGCCGGCGAGACCTTCTGCTCCCGCGCGAGCGCCGTCACCGAGACGCGGCCCTCGCCGGTCTGCAGGTGGTAGAGCCCCTTCAGGTAGTCCTGGATTGCGTCGCTGAGCGCGAGCTTCGGCACCCGTCAAGTGTACGGCGGCATTGCGGTAGCCTCCCGCCCTCGATGCTGATCCACCTCGGCCACAGCCCGGACCCGGACGACGCGTTCATGTTCTGGGGCCTCGCCTCGGGCGAGGTCGACCCGCGCCGCTTCGAGTTCGAGCACGTCCTGAAGGACATCCAGACGCTCAACACCTGGGCGCTCGACGGCAAGCTCGAGGTCTCGGCGATCTCGCTGGCGGCGTACCCGCTCGTGCAGGAGGGCTACGTGCTGCTCCCGCACGGGGCCTCGATGGGCTCGGGCTACGGGCCGATCCTCGTCGCGCGCGAGGAGATGTCGGCCGCCGACGCGCGCGAGGTCGAGATCGCGGTCCCGGGCGAGCTGACGACGGCGTTCCTCGTCCTGAAGATGTGCCTCGGGCCGTTCCGCTACCGCGCCGTCCCGTTCGACGCGATCATCGACGAGGTCAACTCGGGACGCGCCGACGCAGGGTTGCTGATCCACGAGGGCCAGCTCACCTACGAGGCCGAGGGGCTGAAGAAGCTCGTCGACCTGGGCGAGTGGTGGCTGCTGGAGACGGGGCTGCCGCTGCCGCTGGGCGCGAACGTCGCGCGGCGCGACCTCGGCGCCGAGAACCTGTTCGAGCTGTCGGACGTGCTCCGCGACTCGATCCAGGCCGGGCTCGACAACCGCGAAGAGGCGATGGAGTACGCGATGCAGTTCGGCCGCGGGCTCGACACGGAGCTCGCCGACCGCTTCGTCGGCATGTACGTCAACGAGCTGACGTGCGACTACGGCGACGAGGGCCGGCAGGCGGTGCGCGAGCTGCTGCAGCGCGCCGAAGCGCTCGGCACGTACGAGCACCCCGTCAGGGTCGAGTTCGTCGGCTAGCGTGGGCGCGGTGAGCCGCGCCGTCGTCCTTTCTGCAGTCCGCACGCCTGTCGGGCGCTACGGCGGTGCGCTCGCTGGTGAGCGGCCCGACGACCTGGCGGCGCTCGTGATCGGCGAGGCGGTCTCGCGGGCCGGGGTGCCCCCGGGCGAGATCGAGGACGTCTGGTTCGGCGCGGCCAACCAGGCCGGCGAGGACAACCGCAACGTCGCCCGGATGGCCGCACTGCTGGCCGGGCTGCCGGAGTCGGTCGCCGGCGTGACGGTCAACCGGCTCTGCGCCTCCGGGCTCTCGGCGGTTGCCGGCGCGTCACACGCGATCGTGGCCGGGGACGGCGACCTGTTCGTCGCCGGCGGCGTGGAGTCGATGTCGCGCGCGCCGCTGGTGCTGGCCAAGCCGGAGCGTGCGTTCCCGCGCGGCGACCGGACCGCCTGGGACACGACCATCGGCTGGCGCTTCCCGAACCCTCGCCTAGCGGCCATGTATCCCCTCGAGTCGATGGGCGAGACGGGCGAGAATGTGGCCGAGCGCTACGGCGTCTCGCGCGAGGAGCAGGACGTGTTCGCGTTGCAGTCGCAGCGCCGCTGGGCGGCGGCCGACGCCGAGGGGCGCTTCGCCGACGAGCTCGTCCCGGTCGGTGACGTCGTCCGCGACGAGCACCCGCGGCCGGACACCGACGAGTCGAAGCTGGCGGCGTTGAAGCCGGCCTTCCGCGAGGGCGGGACCGTCACCGCCGGGAACGCGAGCGGGATCAACGACGGCGCCGCCGCGCTCGTGATCGCGAGTGAGGAGCGGGCGCGCGACCTGGGGGTCGAGGCGCTCGGCGCGTTCGTCGGCTCGGCGGTCGCCGGGGTCGACCCGCGCGTGATGGGCATCGGGCCGGTGCCGGCGGTGCAGAAGCTGCTCGGTCGCGCGGGCGTGGAGGTGGGCGAGCTCGACCTGGTCGAGCTGAACGAGGCCTTCTCCTCGCAGAGCCTGGTGGTGATCCGCGAGCTCGGGCTCGACCCGGAGAAGGTCAACGTCAACGGCGGCGCGATCGCGCTCGGCCACCCGCTCGGGATGAGCGGCGCGCGGCTGGTCGTGACGCTGCTGCACGAGCTCCGCCGCCGCGGCGGCCGGTACGGCCTCGCGACGTTGTGTGTGGGCGTCGGCCAGGGGCAAGCCGCCCTCTTCGAACGTGGCTGATCCCGTCGAGCGCTACCTCGAGCTGGGGTTGCGGCTCGGGCGGCACACGGAGGATCTCGTCGACTCGTACTACGGGCCGGCCGAGCTCGCGAGCCGCGTCGAGTCGGAGGAGCCGCGTCCCCCGGCCGCACTCGCGGAGGACGCGGCGGCGCTGGCCGCGGAGCTCGACGACGATCCCTGGCTGGCCGGTCAGGTGCGCTCGCTCGAGGCGAGCGCGCGCAAGCTCGCCGGCGAGCCGCTCGGCTACGCCGAGGAGGGCCGGCTCGTCTACGGGCTCGAGCCGCGCTGGCACGACGAGGAGCCGTTCCGGCAGGCGGCCGTGCAGCTCGACGAGGCGCTGCCGGGCAGCGGCGAGCTGCGCGACCGCTACGCGCGCTGGTTCGAGGCGACCGCGATTCCGGCGGAGCTCGTCGAGCGCGCGCTCCTCGACGCGGCCGCCGAGCTGCGGCGCCTGACGCGCGAGCAGGTCGGACTGCCGGAGGGCGAGGAGTTCGAGCTCGAGCTCGTGACCGGGGAGCGCTGGCTTGGCTACGCCCGCTACCTCGGCGGGCTGCGGACCCGAATCCAGGTCAACGCCGACCTGCCGCTGCCGGCGGCCGACCTCGTCCCGCTCACCTCGCACGAGATCTACGGCGGTCATCACACGCACCGGGTCTGGCAGGAGGTCGACCTCGTTCGCGGGCGGGGGCAGCTCGAGCGGACGCTCGACCTGCTCTGGTCGCCGGAGGCGGTCCTCTCGGAGGGCATCGCGATGACCGGCCCGGAGCTGCTGGCCGGCGACGGGCAGGAGCTCGCGGCGGCGGTGCTCGGGCGGCTCGGCTTCGCTTACGACGCCGAGGTCGGGTCGCGCGTCGTGAAGGCGCGCGAGTCGTTGCTTCCCATCTCCGCGAACGTGGCGATGCTGTTGCACGACCGAGGCGCCTCGCCGGAGGAGGCACGTGAGTATTCGGCCACGTGGTCGCTGCAGCCCGCCGAGCGCGTGGCGAAGCAGGTCGACTCGCAGCTGCGGAGCCCGTCGCCTCCTTACCAGCACACGTACTGGCAGGGCCGCGAGCTCGTCGAGGCGCATGTCGGGGACGATCCGGCGCGCTTCCGCGAGCTGCTGACGGCGCGGCTGCTTCCTTCCGAGCTGGCGGGGTCTGCCTAGTGCGGCAGAGCGTCAGCCTCGTCACCCTCGGCGTCTCCGACTACGGCCGCGCCAAGGCGTTCTACGAGGCGCTCGGCTGGTCGGTCACGTGGGAAGCCGAGGAGACCGCGTTCTTCCAGGCCAACGGTGTCGTGCTCGTGCTCTGGAGCCGCGAGAAGCTCGCTGACGACACGGGCATCGCGGACGAGGCTGCGGGCTGGGGTGGAATCGCCTTGGCGCACAACGTGGCGTCGCGGGACGAGGTGGGCGAGGTGGTCGAGCTGGCGAGACGAAACGGCGCCGAGGTGACGCGCGAGCCGGCGGCGACCTTCTACGGCGGCTACGCCGGCGCCTTCCGGGACCTCGACGGCCACGTCTGGGAAGTCGCCCACAACCCCAGCTTCGGGCTCGAGGACGACGGCAGCGTGGCGCTCCCTCCGTAGCTCGCTGAGCGGCGGGTCCCTGCGCTCAGCTCACCGGCGGGCGGACGTAGATCACGCCCTCGTGCTTGATCGGGACGAAGGTCGCGCCGATCCGCATGGTCACGTCCTCGACGTGCGCGAACACCTCGTCGCCGACCTCCTCTGCGTCGTCGCCGACACGGACCTCGATTCCGACCTCGTCGACCGGATGCGCGTCGAGCCCTGCCTCGCGCAGCTCCTCCAGCAAGCGGTCGCGGTCCGGGATCCGTGCAGCCTCGACTTCCAGGTGGTCGCTCATCGGTTGATTATGGCCGCTCGGCAGGGCGGCGTAACTCCGTACAAACCCGCTATCTTCAGCCCCCGATGGCAGTCGCAACCGAGCGGGAGTACGGGCTCTTCATCAACGGCGAGACCGCGGAGCCGTCCTCCGGCGAGCTGCGCGAGCTGGCCGAGCCCGCGACCGGCGAGCCGCTGGCCAAGGCGGCCGTCGCGAACGAGCAGGACGTCGACCGCGCCGTCGAGGCCGCCCGCGCCGCGCTCGACGGCGACTGGGGCCGCACCGCCCCCACCGAGCGCTCGCGCCTCCTTCACGCGCTCGCCGACTCGCTCGTCGCCAACCGCAAAGAGCTGGCCGAGCTCGAGGCGCGCAACGTCGGCAAGGCGATCTCGTCGGTCAAGGCCGAGCTCGCCCAGGCGATCGAGAACTTCCGCTTCTACGGCTCCGCGATCGCCTCGATCGCCGGCCGCTCGAACCCGGTCGGCGGCTCGCTGCTCTTCTACTCGCTGAAGGAGCCGGTCGGCGTCTGCGGCCAGATCGTGCCGTGGAACTACCCGCTGATGATGACCACCTGGAAGCTCGCGCCCGCCCTGGCGGCGGGCTGCACGATGGTGCTCAAGCCGGACTCCGCGACACCGCTCTCGGCGCTGCGGATGGCCGAGCTCGCGAGCGAGGTCGGCTTCCCGCCCGGCACGATCAACGTCGTCCCCGGGCCCGGCACGACCGTCGGCGCCCATCTGGTCAAGCACCCAGGCGTCGAGAAGATCGCCTTCACCGGCTCGACCGCGACCGGGGCCGAGATCATGCGGCTCGCCTCCGACGGGATCAAGCGGCTGATCCTCGAGCTCGGCGGCAAGAGCCCGAACCTCGTCTTCGCCGACGCGAACCTCGACGACGCGATCCCGAGCTCGGTCTGGTCGATCTACTACTCGGCCGGCCAGAGCTGCGAGGCGCGCTCGCGCGTGCTCGTCGAGAGCTCGATCTACGACGACTTCGTCGCGCGCTTCTCCGAGGCCGCCTCGAGCCTGAAGGTGGGCGACCCGTTCGACCCGGAGACCCAGGTCGGCTCGCTGATCTCGAACGAGCACCGTGATCGTGTCCACGGCTACGTCGAGACGGGCCGCAAGGAGGGAGCCGAGGTCGTCACCGGCGGGAACATGGAGGCGGTAGCCGGCAAGGGCGCGTTCTACCCGCCCACCGTGCTCGCGCAGGTCGACAATTCGATGCGCGTCGCGCAGGAGGAGATCTTCGGCCCGGTCGTGACGGTGATCCCGTTCGAGGACGAGAAGGACGCGACCCGCATCGCCAACGACGTGCGCTACGGCCTGATGGCGACCGTCTGGACCGGCGACCCGGGCCGCGGGCACCGGCTCGCCCGGCGGATCAAGGCCGGCACGGTCGGGATCAACATGCCGTTCACCGCCTTCCCCGGCATCCCTTTCGGGGGCTACAAGCAATCCGGCTTCGGCCGCGAGCTTGGGCTCGAGACGCTCGACGACTACCTCGAGACGAAGAGCGTGATCGTCTCCACGAGCTCGAAGCCGTTCAACCCGTTCGGTATCTAGACAGCCGGCCCGTGCTGAGCCGCTACCGCTGGCTGGTCCTCGCGGCGGGGACGGCCGCACAGACCTCCTTCTCCGCGGTGATCGTCGGCCTGCCCGTGCTCGCGCCGGCCCTGCGAGACGAGCATTCGCTCAGCCTCCTGCAGGTGGGCGTCGTGCTCGACAGCCTCTGGATCGGCACGCTGCTGACCCTGCTGCCCTGGGGGCTGCTCGCCGACCGGCGCGGCGAACGGCTCGTACTCGCGACCGGCCTCACCCTCTGCGCCGGCGCGCTGGTTGCTGCGGGCTCCGCGACGGGGTTCCGGCCGCTGATCGCGCTGATCTTCCTCGCGGGGGCGGCCGGGGCGAGCGTCAACGCGGCGAGCGGCCGCGCCGTGATGCAATGGTTCCCGTCGAACGAGCGTGGGTTCGCCCTGGGCATCAGGCAAACCGCCATCCCGGTCGGCGGGCTGATCTCGGCGCTCGTCCTGCCCACGCTCGGCCTGCGCGCGGCCTTCGTCTTCCTGGCCGCGCTCTGCCTGGCGGGCGCGGCGTTCGGCGTCGCGGTGATCCGCGACCGGGAAGGTCACACGGAGGACGACGTGCTCGAGCCGCGCGGCGTCGGCGTGGTCTTGCGCGACCACCGGCTGTGGTTGCTCTGCACGGGCAGCAGCTTCTACCTCGTCGCGCAGCTCGCGCTGATCAGCTTCCTCGTCCTCTTCCTGCACGACGAGCGCGGGCTCTCGGGGGCGGCGGCGGCCGGCGTGCTCGGTGCGGCCCAGGTCGTCGCCGCCGGCATGCGGATCGGCAGCGGGATCTGGTCCGACCGGGTCGGGTCGCGGATCAGGCCGCTGCTCCTCGTCGGGCTCGGCAGCAGCGTCACCCTGGCCGTGGTGGCGGCCGCCCTCTCGGCCCCGCTCGCGCTGCTCATCCCCGCGATGGTGGTCGCGGGCGGGCTCTCGATGGCCTGGAACGGGCTCTCCTTCACCGCGGCCGCGGAGATCGCGGGCCGGAGCCGCAGCGGCGCCGCGCTCGGGATGCAGCAGAGTGCGCTGGCCGCGGCGGGCGCGATGGTGCCGCCGGCGTTCGCCGCCGTCGTTGCCGCGAGCTCCTGGCGGATCGGCTTCGCAGGAGCGGCCATCTTCCCGCTCGCGGGCGTCCTGCTGCTGCGGCCGCTGCGCGCTTAGGCTGTGGGCGTGCGGGTTCTGAAGCGCCTCGACCGGCTGTACGCGATCGGCGGCGGGCCGGGCGCGAACCGGCTCGGCGGCACCCGCGAGGAGGACGAGGCGCACGAGCTGGTCGCCGGCTGGATGCGGGAGGCTGGCCTGGAGGTCGAGGTCGACGGCGCCGGGAATCTCTTCGGGCGGCTGCGCGGCCGGCAACCGGGCCTGCCGGAGGTGTGGACTGGTTCACACCTCGACTCGGTGCCGAACGGCGGCCGCTTCGACGGCGCGCTCGGGGTGATCGGCGGGCTGGAGGCAGTCGAGCTCCTGGGGGAGCACGAACGGACGCTGGTCGTCGTCGCCTTCCGCGACGAGGAAGGTTGCACGGGTCCCGGCTGCCGCGGATCGCGCTCGCTCTGCTCGGGCAGGCTCGATCCGGTTCCGGCCGCGTTCGTCGAGCTGCACGTCGAGCAGGGGCCGCAGCTCGCGGAGGCGGGCGCGCCGCTCGGAGTGGTGACCGGGATCGCCGCGACGGCGCGCGGCAAGGTCGTGTTCGAGGGCCGCGAGGGGCATGCGGGCACGACGCCCATGGCTCGCCGGGAGGACGCGCTCGTCGCCGCGGCGGAATTCGTGCTGCGCCTGCGCGACGCGGCGGCCGAAGTCGACGGTGCGGTCGCGACGGTCGGTCGGCTCGCGGTCGAGCCCGGTGCGTCGAACGTGATCCCCTCGCGCGTGACGCTGAGCGTCGACGTGCGCGCACCGGACGACGAGCGGCTCGAGCAGGTGGCGGCGGTGGTCCCGGCCGAGCTGTCCCGCGGCCGGGCGGTCGCGATGTCGGCCGGGCCGAGGACGGCGCTGCTGGAACAGCTCGCCGCGCTCGGGTTGCCGGCGGTCGAGCTGCCCTCAGGAGCGGGTCACGACGCGGGCGTGCTGGCCGCCGCCGGCGTGCCGTCCGCGATGCTCTTCGTCCGCAGCCTGAACGGCGGGATCAGCCATTCGCCCGACGAGCACTCCGCCGACGAGGACGTCCAGCTCGCCGTCGACGTGTTGAGGGGCACGCTCGAACGCCTCGCGTCGGCTGTGGACGATTAGGCCCGGTCTCGGCACCAGTCCGTCACAGACACGCGCGCTTTGCCGCGGTACGCTCGAAGCGGGTGGCGGGTGGACAACCTTCTCCCGGGTGCGGTTTCTTTGGGCTCAGCTTTCGGTGGCGCGCAGGGGCTGGGCGCCTTCCCAGAGGACCTTGCGGCCGAGCTCGGGCAGGTGGTCGACCCCTTCCAGCACCGTCGCGAAGTGGTTGCCGGCGAGCAGCCCGGCCTTGCTCGCGAACGCGGTGGGGCCGTACGGGAACAGGATCTCCGTCTCGCTGACCCCGCCCGGGTAGAAGAGCAGCTGGCCGGGCGCCGGGTAGCACGTCGCGTTCTCGGGCCCGAAGCCGACGTCGAGCTCGCCGAACGGGATCCAGCACGACTCGCCGCTCCAGCGCGCGTGGATGATCCGGCTCTCCAGCGGGAGCAGCCGCCGGAACGCGGCCACCGTTGCCGGGGCGAGCTCCTCCTCGAGCCGCGCGACGAACCGGTACTCCCCCGAGACGATCTCCAGCACGTGCGCGAACCTACTTGATCCGCGCGCCCGCGCGGATCCAGGCGCCGAGCTCGTCGCGCTCCGCCTGCGTCATCCCGGTCGCGTTCCCGAGCGGCATCAGCTGCGAGTCGACCGCCATGCGCTTGATCGCCGCTGCCTGCGCGTGGATCTGGTCCGCCGTGTCGAGCTCGAGCCCTAGCGGCGGGGCGGACACGCGGGTCGGGTGCGCCGAATGGCACGGCACGCACCGTTGCTGGACGATCGCCTTCGCCTGCGCGAACGACACCGAGCCGGCCGCCACCGCCGTGCCGCCGGAGTCGCCGGTCGGCCGGATCGCGACCGCCACCGCGGCAATCCCGAGCGCGGCCGTCAACGGGATCCACCACGCGTTCCGGCCGGCGTGCCGCAGGTTGAAGAAGTGCCGGATCCAGGCGCCGATCGCCATCAGCGCGACCAGCACGAGCCAGGACCAGCTGTGCCCGTATGCGACCGGGAAGTGGTTGCTCAGCATCGCGAACACCACGGGCAGCGTCAGGTAGTTGTTGTGCGCCGAGCGTCGCTTGGCCTCGAGCGCCGGGCCCGGGTCGGGCTCGCGGTAGGCCTCCTTCGCGCGGATCAGCCCGCGGTGCGCCGGGATGATCACGAAGAAGACGTTCGCGACCATGATCGTCCCGAGCATCGCGCCCACCTGCAGGTACTCGGCCCGCGGCGCGAACAGCTCCGAGCACCCCCAGGCGGCGAGCGTCGTCAGCCCGAGCAGCGCCGCGGCCAGGACCAGCTCGCTCTGCAGCACCCGGCAGAGCCCGTCGTAGACGACCCACGCCACCCCGAGCAGGACGACGCTGACGGTGATCGCCCAGCCCGTCCCGAGCGGCCCGCCCGGCAGGACGAGGTACGTGGACGCGTTGAAGTAGTAGAGGAACACGAGCAGCGCGAAGCCCGAGAGCCAGGTCGTGTAGGCCTCCCACTTGAACCAGTGCAGGACGTCCGGCAGCCGCGGCGGCGCGGGCACGAACTTCTCGACGCGGTAGAAGCCGCCGCCGTGGATCTCCCACGAGGCGTTCTCGCGCAGGTGGTTGTCGAGCGCGACGAAATAGAACGACGTCCCGATCCAGACGATCCCGGCCATCACGTGCAGCCAGCGCGCGAGGAATGAGAGCCACTCGTTCGCGTACGGATCCATTACGAGCGCTCCCAGCGGTCGCGCGCGATCGCCACGAGCTCGCCGAGCGCCGTCTCGAGCTCCTCCTCGCGCGTGCGCTCGAGCCGGTCGCGCAGCACGTCGAGGATCTCCGTCTTCGGCCGGCCGTCGACGAAGACGACGAAGCGGAAGCCGAACTTCTCCTCGTAGACCTGGTTCAGGTACGCGAGCTCGGTCAGGATCACCGGGTCGGCGTCGGCGCCCTGCTCGGCCGCCGAGCGTTGCGACAGGCCGGCGCGCGTGCCGATCGCAGGATGCGCGTCGAGCGCCTCGAGCTTGTCGGCCTCGGACAGCTCGGCGAGCACGTCGGGCGCCGCCTCCAGCGGGTGCTCACGCCCGGCCAGCAGCTCGACCAGCCGCGTGCGCCCTTCGAAGAGCTCCTCGAGCTCCTCGGCGCTCAGCTGCCGCGGTAGCTCACGCATCCGAAGGAGGACACGAGCAACGGCACGTGGTGGTGGCCGTCCTCGAGCTCCAGCTCGAGCTCGACGCGCCGGAAGTACGGAGAGGGCGGCTCGAAGGCGAGCCGGTAGCGGCCGGGCTCGAGCTCTTCGGCCAGCCGCGCGCGCCCGTCGGCGTCGGTCTCGGCGCTCGCGACGAGCTCGTCGCCGCTGCGCAGCTCGACGCGCACGCCGCTGCCGGGCCGGCCGCGCTCGGTGTCGAGGACGTGTGTCGAGAGCGACACGCTCATCCGGAGAACTTCTCCGCCACGCGCCGGTGCTCCTGCGCGATCTCGGCTTCGTCGGCACGCACGAGGAGGCCCTCGCGGACGACGTCCTCGCCGGCGACCACCAGCCGCTCGACCCGATGCGGGCCGCTGAACACGAGCCCCGCGAGCGGGTCGTCGGCGCCGCCGAGCTCGAGGCCGTCCGTCCGCCAGACGGCGAAGTCGGCGCTCTTGCCCGCCTCCAGCGAGCCGATGTCGTCACGCTTCAGCACCGCAGCGCTGCCGCGCGTGCCGAGCCGCAAAGCCTCGCGGGCGGTCAGCGCCTCCGGCCCGCCGCGGCCGCGGGCGACCAGCAGCGCCTGCTTGACCTCGAGGAACAGGTCGCCGCGCTCGTTCGAGGCCGAGCCGTCGACGCCGAGACCCACGCGAACGCGAGCGTCGAGCAGCGCCCGCACCGGCGCCACCCCCGCCCCGAGCCGCAGGTTCGAGGATGGGCAGTGCGCGACACCCGTGCCCGTCTCGCCGAAGCGCGCGATGTCCTCCTCCGAGAGGTGAACACAGTGCGCGCACCAGACGTCGCCGTCCAGCCAGCCGAGCTGCTCGAGGTACTCGACCGGCCGGCAGCCGTACAGCTCCTGGCAGTACGCCTCCTCCTCGACCGTCTCGGCCAGGTGCGTGTGCAGGGTCAGCCCGAGCTTCCGCGCCAGCTCTGCCGACTGCCGCATCAGGTCGCCGGTGACCGAGAACGGCGAGCAGGGCGCGACCACGAGCTCCGGGTAGCGCGCCGCGAGCCGCTCGGTCTCGGCCAGGATCTCGTCGGCGTCCTCGACGAGCGAGTCCGGCGGCAGCCCGCCGTCCGACTCCCCGAGGTCCATCGAGCCGCGCGAGGGCACGAGCCGCACGCCCAGCTCGCGCGCCGCGGCCATCTCCGCCACGATCAGGTCGCCCGCCCCCCGCGGGAAGACGTAGTGGTGGTCGAAGACGGTCGTGCAGCCCGAGAGCGCGAGCTCGGCCAGGCCCGTGCGGGCGGCGGCGTGCTCGCTCTCCTCGTCGAGCCGCGCCCAGACCGGGTAGAGCGTCTTCAGCCACGTGAACAGGTCGGCCTCCTGCGCCCGCGCACGCGTGAGCGTCTGGTAGAGGTGGTGGTGGGTGTTGATCAACCCGGGCGTGACGAGCGCGCCGGCGAGGTCGACTCGCTCGTCCGCCTCAGGCTCCAAGCCAGCGCCGGTCGCAGCGACGAGCCCGTCCTCGATCAGCACCCAGCCGTCCTCGTGCTCGGTCCCCGCGTCGTCCATCACGACGACGTAGGCGTTCTTGAAGAGCCGCTTCACGCCCGGAGCGGCACCAGCTCGAAGCGGTCGACGTCCACGAGCCCGCGGTCGGTGATCTTCAGCGAGGGGATCACCGAGAGCGCGAGGAAGGACATCGTCTGGAACGGCGAGGGCAGCATGCAGCCGAGCTTGGCGGCCGCCTCGATGCAGCCGCGGCTCGCCGCGACCACCTCGTCGAGCGGCGCCTCCGAGATCAGGCCCGCGACCGGCAGCGCCAGCTCGGCGCGCACGCCGCGGTCCTCGACGACCACCACGCCGCCGCCAATCTCGGTCAGGCGCCCGATCGCGCGGGCCATGTCGTGGTCCTCCATCCCGACGACGACGATGTTGTGCGCGTCGTGGGCGAAGGTCGAGGCGAGCGCGCCCGACCGAAGGTCGAACCCACGCACCAGGCCGACGGCCATGCGGCCGGTGCCGAGGTGGCGCTCGACCACCGCGATCTTCGCGAGGCCGTTTCCGGCGACGACGTGGCCGTCCTCGACGCGCGGCTCCTCGACGAGCCCCTCGGTCACGATCTGGTCCGGGATCACGCCGATCACGCGCGCCGGCCCGCCTTCCCAGGGAATCGTGAAGTCGCGCGCCGCGACGTGGCGGACGCGCACGGTGTGCTTGACCCAGTCCGGCACCTCGGGCCGCTCGATCTCACCCAGCGGCCGGCCGCGCTTGAGCACCGTCTCGGGCACGAACGACTCCAGGTCGGGCAGCACGACCAGGTCGGCCTGGTAGCCGGGCGCGATCGCGCCGAGGTGGCGCAGGCCGTGCCAGGTCGCCGGGTTCAGGGTCGCCAGCACGAGCGCGTCCTCGGGCGCGATCCCGGCCGCGACCGCGTCGCGCACCATCGAGTTGACGTGCCCGTCCTCGGCGATGTGCTCGGGCTCGCGGTCGTCGGTGCAGAAGGCGATCCGCTCGGTGCCGAGCTCCTGCACGAGCGGCAGCAGCGCGTGGAGGTTGCGCGCAGCGGAGGCCTCGCGGATCAGCAACCACATCCCGGCCCGCAGCCGCTCACGACCTTCCTCGGGTGTCGAGGCCTCGTGGTCGGAGTAGATCCCGGCCGCGGCGTAGGCGTTCAGCGTCTTGCCGAGCACGCCCGGCGCGTGGCCGTCGACGTGCTCGGCCCCGGGCAGCCGCAGCTTCGCGAGCTCGTGCTCGTCGCCGGAGACGACGCCGGGGAAGTTCATCATCTCGGCGAGCCCGATCACCCGCCGGCGGCGGAGCAGACCCTCGAGGTCGCCGGGCGAGAGCGGCCGTCGCGGCGACTCGAACGCGGACGCCGGCACGGAGGACGATGCCATGAAGAAGACGTCCAGCGGCAGGTCGCCGCAGACGTCCAGCAGCCAGTGCACGCCGTCGGTGCCGAGCACGTTGGCGATCTCGTGCGGGTCGGCGACGACGGTGGTCGTGCCGAGCGGCAGCACGAGCCGGGCGAACTCGTCCACGAGCAGCTTGGTGGACTCGAGGTGCATGTGCGCGTCGACGAACCCCGGCACCACGAAGCGCCCGGACGCGTCGAGCACCTCCTCGCCCTCGTAGTCGCCGAGGCCGGCGACGAAGCCGTCCACCAACGCCACATCCGTCTCCAGCCACTCGCGCGTGAAGACCGAGAACACGCATCCGCCGCGAACGACGAGCTCGGCGGGCTCGTCGCCGCGGGCCACGGCGAGCCGTCGTGCGAGGTCGGGCATGTGACCGACCTTACTGCGTCGAAGTAGATTTGCCGTGGTGGAAGTCCTGACTCCGCGCACGCTCGAGGAGGCGCTCGTGCTGAAGGCCGATCGGCCCGACGCCGTGCCGATCCAGGGCGGCACCGACGTGATGGTCGAGCTCAACTTCGATCGCGCGCGGCCGCCGGCGCTGCTGAACCTGAACGAAGTGCCCGAGCTGCGCGGCCACTCGCGCGAGAACGGGACGCTGCGGCTCGGCTCCGGGCTGACCTACACCGAGGCGATGGGCCTGGCCGAGCCGCTGCTCGCGCTGGCCGAGGCCTCGCGCACGGTCGGCGGCCCGCAGATCCGCAACCGCGGCACGATCGGCGGCAACCTCGGCACGGCCTCACCCGCCGGGGACGCGCTGCCGCCGCTGCTCGTCTACGGCGCCGAGGTGGAGCTCGCCTCGACGCACGGCTCGCGCACGGTGCCGCTCGTCGAGTTCCTGGTCGGCCCGAAGCGGAACGCGCTCGAGCCGGACGAGCTGATCGTCGCCGTCCGGATCCCGGTGCCCGGGCCGAGGCAGACGTTCATGAAGGTCGGGCCGCGCAACGCGATGGTGATCGCGGTCGTCTCGCTCGCGCTGGTCGTGGACGGCGACGAGCTGCGCGCTTCCTACGGCTCGGCGGGCCCGGTGCCGGGCCTCGTCACCGCTCCCGTCGACGAGCGCGACACCTTCCCCGAGCAGGTCGCCGAGGCGGCGAGCCCGATCGACGACGTCCGCGGCACGGCCCGCTACCGTCGGCACGCGCTGCGTGTCCTCACCGACCGAGCGCTCGAGCGGAGCCTGGCATGAGGATCTCGCTCAACGTCAACGGCGAGCAGCAGGAGACCGAGATCTGGGAAGGCGAGAGCCTGCTCTTCGCGCTGCGCGAGCGGCTCGGCCTGCCGGGCTCGAAGAACGCCTGCGAGCAGGGCGAGTGCGGCTCGTGCTCGGTGCTGCTCGACGGCACGCTCGTGTGCGCCTGCCTCGTCCTTGCCGCCCAGGCGGACGGCCACCAGGTCGTCACCGTCGAAGGGCTCGGTCGGGCCGACGAGCTCCATCCGGTGCAGCAGGCCTTCAGCGAGACCGGCGCGGTGCAGTGCGGCTTCTGCACGCCGGGCCTGATCGTCGCGACCGCCGACCTGCTCGCCCGCAATGCCGCCCCAAGCGAGGACGAGATCCGCGAGGCGCTCTCGGGCAACCTCTGCCGCTGCACGGGCTACGCGAAGATCTTCGACGCGGTCAGGCTGGCGGCCGAGCGGTGAGCACGACCGCTCGCAAGCTCGAGCTCGGCCGCGTCGGCCAGGTCGTCAAGCGCGTGGACGCGATCCCGAAGGTGACCGGCGAGTTCGCCTACGCGAGCGACCTGTTTGCGGCCGGGATGCTCTGGGGCCACACCGTCCGCAGCCCGCACGCGCACGCGCGGATCGTCGAGGTCGACATCTCCGAGGCGCTGGCGATGGCCGGCGTCCACGCGGTGCTCACGCACGCCGACGTGCCGGGCGCGAAGACCTACGGGCTCGAGTTCCCCGACCAGCCGGTGCTGGCGATCGACAAGGTGCGCTACTTCGGCGAACCGGTCGCCCTGGTCGCGGCCGAGCATCCCGAGCAGGCGCGGCGGGCGGCCGAGAAGGTGCGGGTCGAGTACGAGCCGCTCGAGCCGGTGACCGACATGGAGCGCTCGACGGAGCAGCCGCCGATCCACGAAGAGAACCCGAGCGCCGGCCACGGCTTTCGCGACGACCCGCGCCCGAACGTGCTGCGCTCAATCGTGATCCGCCACGGCGACCCGGACGCAACCGGCGAGGTGAGCGTCGAGGGCGTCTACGAGCTCGGGATCCAGGACCAGGCCTTCCTCGGGCCGGAGTCGGGGCTCGCGGTCCCCGACGGTGAGGGCGGCGTCGACGTCTACGTGGCGACGCAGTGGCTGCACGTCGACCGCGACCAGGTCGCGCCCTGCCTGGGGCTGGAGAAGGAGCAGGTGCGGATCCACCTGGCCGGGGTCGGCGGCGCCTTCGGCGGGCGCGAGGACCTCTCGATGCAGGTGCACGGCGCGATGCTCGCGCTGCACACGAGCCGGCCGGTGAAGATCGTCTACTCGCGCGAGGAGTCGTTCGTCGGCCACGTCCACCGGCACCCGGCCAAGATCTGGATGGAGCACCGCGCCACGCGCGACGGCAAGCTCGTCAACGTCCGCGCGCGGATCCTGCTCGACGGCGGGGCCTACGCCTCGTCCAGCGCGGCCGTCTGCTCGAACGCGGCCGCCTTCGCGGTCGGCCCCTACCAGGTCGAGAACGCGCTGATCGAGTCGACCTGCGTCTACTCGAACAACCCGCCCTGCGGCGCGATGCGCGGCTTCGGCGCCGTCCAGGGCTGCTTCGCGCACGAGGCGCAGATGGACAAGCTCGCGGCGGCGCTCGAGATCGACCCGGTCGAGCTGCGGCTGCTGAACGCGCTCGGGCCGGGCGACACGCTGCCCACGGGTCAGCGGGTGGCGGGGTCGCTGCCGGTCGCCGAGGTGATCCGCCGCGCTGCCGCGCTGCAGGTGCCCGAGGCGGAGGAGCTGCCGCGCGACCCGATCCGGCTCCCCGGCGGCGCCGGCAACACGACCCGAGGCCAGGGCGTCCAGCGCGGGGTCGGCTTCGCGGTCGGCTTCAAGAACGTCTGCTACTCGGAGGGCTTCGACGACGCATGCTCGGCTCGCGTGCGGCTCTGGGTCGGGGCGGACGAGCAGCTCGCCGCCGAGGTGCACTGCGCGGCGGCCGAGGTCGGCCAGGGCGTGACGATGGTCATCCTCCAGGTCGCGCGCACCGAGCTGGGCACGGACGAGGTCGTGCTCGCGCCGGGATCGACCGACGGCGTCGACTCGGCCGGCTCGGCCTCCGCGTCGCGGCTGACGTGGATGGCCGCGGGCGCCGTGCGGCTCGCCTGCCAGGACGCGCTCGAGGAGTTCCGCGCGACCGGCCAGGAGGTCGACCTCGAGCGGACCTACCACCACACGCGCACCTTTCCGCTCGACCCCGAGACCGGCCAGGTGACCGGCGACCGCGTGCACGTCGCCTACATCTGCGCGGCGATGCGGGTCGTGGCCGAAGTGGACGTCGAGCTCGGCCTCTCGCGCGTCGTCTGGATCGGCGCGGCGCAGGACGTCGGCAAGGCGATCAACCCGCAGGCCGTCCACGGCCAGATCGAGGGCGGCACCGCGCAAGGCCTCGGGCTCGCACTGATGGAGGAGATCCAGACGCGTGACGGGCTGATCACGAACGCGAGCTTCACCGACTACCTGATCCCGACGACGCTCGACATGCCCGTGATCGACGCCGAGCTGGTCGAGGATCCCGAGCCCGATGCGCCCTACGGGGCCAAGGGGGTGGGCGAGCCGCCGACGGTCGTCTCGACCGCCGCGGTCGTGTCGGCGCTACGAGCGGCGAGCGGGCGCGAGCTCGGGCGCGTGCCCGTCCGGCCCGACGACCTCGCCGGGCTCTGACTCGCGCCGCACGACGGTCGCCACCGCGATCAGGATCAGCACCGCCCCGGCGAGGATGCGGGCGGTGACCGTCTCGTCGAGCACGATCACGCCGAGCGCGATCGCGATCACCGGGTTCACGTACGCGTAGGTCGAGACCAGCTCGACCGGCGCGTTGCCCAGCAGCCACGCGTAGGCCGTGTAGCCGACGACCGAGCCGACGAGGATCAGGTAGACGAGCCCGAAGATCGATCGCGACGACCAGCCGGACGGGTCGAGGTCCGAGGGCGACGTCGTCGCGAGGCCGATCGCCGCCAGCACGAGGCCGCCGACAAGCGTTTCGTAGCCGGTCGCCACGAGTGCGTCGCGCGGGACCGAGATGCGCGGCGAGATGAACGACCCGAGCGCCCAAGAGATCGCGGCGACGACCGTCAGCAGGAGGTACCCGAGCGGCCCCGAGTCGCCGCCGGGGCGCACTAGCAAGACGATGCCGGCGAAGCCGACAAGCAACCCGAGCGAGGCGATCCGGTCCGGCCGCTCGCCGGCGGCCAGGCGGAACAGCAGCACCCAGAGCGGCACCGAGGCGATGATCAGCGAGGTCAGCCCGATCGGCACCTTCTGCTCGGTGATGAAGAGAATCGAGTTCGCACCGGGCAGCAGCAGCCCGATCAGCGCGGCCGACGCGAGCTCGGCCCGGCGCACCTTGAGGGCACGGAGCCCGCGCCGCCAGACCACGAGGCCGAAGACGATCAGCCCGACGAGCGTGAAGCGCACGCCGGCGCCGAACAGTCCGGGGATCGTCTCGCCGGCGAGCTCGATCCCGAGGTAGGTCGAGCCCCAGACGATGTAGACGGTCCAGAGGGCCAGCCAGATCTGGGCGCGGTGGCTCACGCCTGACACAACGCCGCGAGGACCGCGAAACGTCCTGTGCTACCGCTTCAACGTCAGCCCGGCGCCGATCCCGAGCAGCAGGATGCCGAAGATCTTCAACCAGCCGATGCCGACCCGCTCGGCGCCGAGCAGGCCCCAGCGGTCGATAGCGGCACCGGCCGCGAACTGGCCGGCGAGCAGCACCGAGACGGTCGCGATCACGCCGATCCGCGAGCCGGCGACGGTGATTGCCAGCACGACGATCAGCCCCATCACCCCGCCGCTCCAGAGCCAGAGTGGCTGACGCGCGGCGGCGGCGAGCTCGCCGAAACCCTGCCGGGCGACGAGCAGCAACGCGAGCGCGAGCAGTGCCGAGAGCGAGGTTGCCCAGGCGAGCGCGCCGAACGTGCCGACGCGGTCGCCGAGCTTCGACATGACCGCGACCTGGACGGAGCCGGCCACTCCGGCGAGCACGGCGAAGGCGACGACGAGGACGTTCACGGCGGCGAGCATATCCCCGCAGACGGAGAGGGCCGGCGCGTGCCGGCCCTCTCCCGAACGATCGTGCGGGTGCTGCTACCCGGCGCTTGCGAGCACGCCGTCGATGGTCGGCTTGGAGCCGAACACCTCGACCTCGGCAGTGTGCGCCTCACTGCGCCGGATGCCGGTCTGGCACTCGGCGTTGTTGGCCGGATCCAGGTCCTGGTCGCCATGGAACGACGGCTGACCGGTGCACTGGTTGTTGGTCACCACGAACTTGACGTGCGTGGCGAGGAGCTGATGAGGCGCGGCGAAGTAGCGCAACGACTCGTCCTGCGTGCCCGGCCGCGGGTTCACGCCCGGGAACGAGTCGGACGGCGCGGAGAGCAGCAGGTTCCAGCCGTCCGCGATCGAGCCGTCGCAGGTCAGGTTGGCCGCCACCCTGCCCTCGCGACACACGTACGCGTCGAACGAGCGCAGGCCGACGAAGCGGCTGCTGAACATTGCCGAGACGCCGAGCCGGTTGACCGAGACGCCGGTGGCGGGGATCCCGCCGAGCTTGAGCACGACCCACCGGCCGTTCACCGGCACGAGGCAGGTGGCGGTGGGCGTGCAGCTCTGGGTGTTGCTCGTGCCCTCTTGGTCGTCGATCAGGTTGTTGGGAGTCACGTTCGTCCCGGTCGCGGGAGTGTCGGTGATGACCGTCCCGCCCTGCGTGGTCGATGCGTAGTTGGTCGGGAAGTGGATCGTGATGTTGCGCGTCTCCCCGGCCTCCAGGCGCTTCAGCCGGAACCGCACGTGGCCGTAGCCGGGCGCGACCGCGACGAAGTTGTAGTACGTCCAACGGTCGTTCTTGCCGGCCAGCGAGCCCGCCCCGATCGGGACGAACGGCGCCGTGTTGTCGAGGTTGGCCGTCGCGTTCGTCCCGGCGTTGACCGTGGCCGGGTCGGTGTCCGCGATCTGCGTCGAGCGGGCCTCGTAGTCCCCGACGAAGATCTTCGCGTTCACGGGGACGGCGCTGCCGTCCTTCGAGTCCGCGAAGAAGTTCACGGTGGCGTTGCTCGCCATCGGCGACGAGAAGTCCGGGACCGGATTCGCGTCGCCGTTGCTGACGGTGTTCGTGTTCTGGCCGAAGCCGCGCATCGCGAAGCCCTGCCAGATCAGGTCCTGGTTGGCCCCGCCGAAGCGGCCCAGGTCAGCCGCGAGCATCGCGTCGCGGGCCTGGGTCATCGTCGGGCCGCGGGGCATGATCACCATCGAGTCGTAGTAGTCCTGGATCCACCGCCGGTTGCCCGGGCAGGTGTTCGTGTCCTGCTGCCCGCGCACGCAGGCGATGTCCTCGGCGTTCCCGCTGGAGGGGTAGCGCTGGAGGAACAGGTCACGCAGGTCGATCTCGACCGCGATCCAGATCTCGCCGTCGGCGTGCACCTCGGTCCCGACGATGTCGAAGCCGAAGTTGCCGTAGTTGAGCGGGTCGGTGTCGGGATTGCGGCCGGGCGCGGGCCACTCGCCGCCTATCGGACTGCCCGCGAGGAAGTCGCGGATGCCGTTGTAGCCGTTGCCCGTCGCGTAGGCGCCCTCGGTGTAGCGGTCGGAGCCGGGGACGGGCGCGACGTGCAGCGCGTTGACGGCCTCGAGCGCGTCGAAGTCGCCGAACGCCTCGCCCATCGCGCCGGCGTGGGTGCCCTGCCGGGTGCCGACGCCCTTGGCGATCATCCGGTTCTCGATCATGTGCCCGAACTCGTGGCCGTAGACGGTGAAGTCGTAGGCACCGTCCACGCACGGGGCGTAGAACGAGCCGGCCAGCGGCTGCCAGACGAACTGGTTCGTCGTCGGATGCGCGCCGTCTGCGCCGGTGCTCATGTTCGCGTTGTCGCGGCTACCGGAGGCCGCGCCGGACTGCGCGTTGCCGATCAGGCCGTCATTGGCGAGCGGCGCCGCGATCGTGGGCCCGCCGGGCGTCGGCGTCGGATCGTTCGTCGTGACGCCGTTGTTGTACTGCTGCGCGTTCCAGTGGCCCTCGTCGAAGCCGAGGTAGTACGAGAAGTCGTGCATCCGGTTGTGGCCGACGAACATGCTGGCCGCCGACGCTTCGATGTCGTTGCCGAGCGGGTTGATCGTGGCGTTCACGTTGTCCGGGTTGCACTGCGACGTGTACCAGGCGTTCGTCCAGGCCGGCTGGTAGTCGCGGGTCGCGCTCGACGCGCGGACGAGGGCCGGGTTGCCGTAGATGCCGTGGCTTCCGCTCCAGACGCGCGCGTCGTCGACGTTGTTGCCCACCGTCTGCGTCGTGCCCTGGTCCACCCCGGCGGAGTTGAGCTGGACGTCCCACGGGACCTTTGAGGCGACGCCCATGCCGTACACGGTCGTCGCGTCCCCGACCACGATCGTGCAGCCCGCGGTCGCGGTCCAGCAGAACGTGTCGCGCGTGTCCGTGCTCGGGTAGTTCCACGGGTACGCGTTGATCGGGTTGTAGGGCGGCGCCATCTGGAAGCCCTTCCAGGTGGGGTTGTCCGCGAGGTTGAACGTCTGGCTCTGCCGGAGGAGCAACCTGCCGGTGGCGGCGTCCACGATCACGCGGTAGGAGTCCTGGTCGCCCTGCAGGCTCTTGGTGACGACCGTGTCGTAGGCACGCAGCGCGCCGTGGCGCGGCGTTCCGAACGCGATCGGCTTCACCGTCTCCTGGCCGCTCACGCCGAGAGCCGAGATCCCCAGTGCGCCGTCGGCGGTCTTGCCGAGCACAGAGGCGTCAGCGCTGTTGACGTGGATGCCCGCCGCGCGGGCGGCCCGCAGCCACGCCGACTTCGGCGAAAGTGCCCGCGTTCCCCTCAGCGGGGCGTCGGGCGTCAGCGACGAGGAGGCGTAGAGGACCTTCCAGCTGTGCTTCGCCTTGAGGACGGCGACGGTCACGACGCCGTCGGCCGAGAGCTCGCGGCCGAAGGCCTGCCGGAAGGTGACGGCGTGGAAGTTCGGCGCCCCGCGCAGGGGCCCGGCCGTCATCAAGCGCAGGTGCGAGACGCTGCTCAGGCCGAAGGCCTGCTTGTGCGCGGCCAGCCAGCTGCGTGCAGCGGCTTCGGCGCTTGGTGCCTTCAGCCCCGTGGCGAGATAGCCGCCGCGGCGGAAGACCTGCGCCGGCGTGCCGAACTTCGTCCACGAGACCTTGCCGTGGACGCTGCTCGCTGCGGCGAGCTGGCCCGCCGTGGGCGCAGCTGCCGCCCTGGCGTCGAAGTCGGAAATCTGGTCAGAAGTGCCATCGTCGAGATTGACGATGCCGAAGCTGCTCGGTGTAAGTGCCAGCGCGAGCAGTGCCAAGGCGGCCGGCAGCAGGAGCTTGAAGGCTCTGCTGTGCGGCGGCCGGACGCGAACGCGTCTCATGCTCTCCCCTCCCTAGTTGGTCTCCCCCAATTCCGGGCAACCGGCGGCAAACGACTGCGGTCGGCTGCCTGCCGGGCGTTTGTACCACGTCCGCTTCCCGAAAGAAAGCGTGCGGCGCGCTAGGCTCCGCTGCCAGCGACGAGAGGGGAGTCGGGATGGTCAGAGCCTTCGTGCTCTACGAGAGCGAGCCGGATCCGGAGCGGTACGAGCGGCACGCGGAGCTCTGCCGGCAGGTGCCCGGAGGCATGTTCCGGCACGGCAAGGTCTTCGGCGCGCCGATGGGCGAGCCGGGCTACGCGTACTACGCCGAGTGGGAGTTCCCCGACCGCGAGGCGTTCAAGGAGGCTGCCCGCAGCGAGGAGTTCATGGCGACGGGGAAGGACGCGATGGAGATGGGCGGCCGCTTCCACGTGCTGTTCGCGGACGTCGCGTGAGCGCCGCTTGCGGTGCTCACTGTCAGGCCGCGCGGGCTTTGCTCGCGTGGCCGTCTGAAATGACCAGTCGACGCGCGGTACGTCAGGGGCGACGGTTGTGAGCCAGCCCGACGCGCCCAAGCCGGTCGCGCCTGAGGAGCTCGGCTTCGAGCGGATCGTCTACGAGAAGTCGCCGCCACGGGCGACGATCACGCTCAACCGCCCGGAGATCCTGAACGCGTTCGACTACAAGATGCTGCGCGAGATCGCGCGCGCCTGCGAGGACGCCTCGTACGACGACTCGATCCGCGTCGTCGTCGTGACGGGCGCGGGCCGTGCCTTCTGCGTGGGCGCGAACCTGAAGGAGTGGGCCGAGCATTACGTCGGCAAGCCGAACGAGTACTGGAAGTGGTTCGGCGCCTTCAAGGACATGCACGATCGGCTGCGCGAGATCGGCAAGCCGACGCTGGCGCGCATCAACGGGATCGCCGTGGGCGGCGGCAACGAGCTGCAGATGGCCTGCGACCTCGCGGTGATGGTGGACGACGCCTTCATCAGGCACGTCGGGCCGGAGCACGGCTCGGTGCCCGCGGGCGGCGCGACCCAGTGGCTGACGATCATGGTGGGCGACCGGCGCGCGCGCGAGATCGTGCTGATGTGCGAGGAGATCCCGGCGACCAAGGCCGCGGAGTGGGGGCTCGTCAACTGGGCCGTCCCGGCCGCGGAGCTGGACGCGAAGGTCGACGCGGTGGTCGAGAACCTCGCGCGCAAGCTGCCGCAGACGACGCGCTACGCGAAGCAGCACCTCAACTTCTGGCGCGACCTCGCCTGGCACGAGACGATCAACCACGCACGCGACTGGCTCGCCCTCTCGATGGCGACCGAGGAGCCGAAGGCGGCGATCGAGAAGTTCCTGGAGAAGAAGTGAGCCTCGTCGAGGTCGAGCGCGACGGGGCCGTTGCCGTCGTCCTGCTCAACCGGCCCGAGGCCTTGAACGCGCTCTCCGACCAGTTGATGGACGAGCTCGTCTCGACGCTCGAGGAGCTCGACCGCGACGAGTCGGTGCGCGCGATCGTGCTCGGCGGCAGCGAGCGGGCCTTCGCGGCCGGGGCCGACATCGGCGAGCTGGCGCAGGCCTCCGCGATCGACCTCTACTACCAGCGGCGCGTCGAGCGCTGGGACGCGATCCGCGGCTTCTGGACGCCGCTCGTCGCGGCGGTCTCCGGCTATTGCCTCGGCGGCGGCTGCGAGCTGGCCATGAGCTGTGACCTGATCGTCGCCTCCGAGACCGCCGAGTTCGGCCAGCCGGAGACGGGCCTCGGGATCATCCCCGGCGCCGGCGGCACGCAACGCCTGACCCGAGCCGTCGGCAAGGCGCTGGCGATGGACGTGATCCTCAGCGGCCGCCGCCTCTCCGCGCGCGAGGCGCAGCAGGCCGGGCTCGTCGCCCGCGTCGTCGCGAAGGAGGCCTGGCTCGAGGAGGCGAAGCGCGTCGGCCGGGAGATCGCCGAGAAGGGCCCGGTCGCCACGCGCCTGGCGAAGGAGTCGGTCGACCGCGCCTACGAGACGACGCTGAGCGCCGGCCTCGAGGCCGAGCGCCGCGCCCTCTACCTTGCCTTCGCAAGCGAAGATGCCAAGGAGGGCCTGACGGCCTTCACCGAGAAGCGCAAGCCCGAGTTCAAAGGGAGGTAGCAATGCCCGACGTCGACGAACTGCTGCGAGGAGCCCGCGACGCGATCGCCGCCAAGCGGGTCTATGCCGACCCGGTCGAGCGGGACGGCGTCACGCTCGTGCCGGCCGCGTCCGTCCGCGGTGGCGGTGGCGGTGGCGGCGACAACGAGAACAACGGCGGCGGCGGCTTCGGACTGATGGGGAGGCCGGTCGGCGCCTACGTGATCGGCCCCGGCGAGAACGTCGAGTGGAAGCCCGCCGTGGACGTGCAGCGGCTGATGCTCGGCTGGCAGGTCGTGGCCGGCCTGGCCGTGCTCGCCGCCTGGTCGCTCGCACGCCGGTCGCGCCGCTGAGCAGGTTCGACCGCTTCCTCGATCCGCCGCGGCTGCGCACGCTCGACGAGGGCGAGGAACGCCGCGCGACTTGGCTCGAGCTGTTCCTCGACCTCGTCTTCGTCGCGGCGATCGCGGAGGTCGCCTCGACGCTCAGCGCCGACCCGACCGCCCTCGGCTTCGGCCGCTATCTCGCACTCTTCCTGCCGATCAGCTGGGCGTGGTCCGGCTTCGCGTTCTACGCGACGAGGTTCGACACCGATGACCTGGTGTACCGGCTGCTGACCCTGCTCGGGATGTTCTTCGTCGCCGCGCTCGCCAGCACCGTGCCGGACGCTCTGCACGGTGGCCAGAACGCGTTCGTCGTGGCCTACGTCGCGGTTCGCCTGGTGCTGCTCGCGCTCTACGCGCGCGTGTATCGCGACCTCGAGGTCGCCCGCCCGGTCGCGGGCTGGCTGTTGCTCGTTTTCAGCGCAGCCGTCGGCGTCTGGCTGATTTCGCTCGCGATGCCGACGCCGTGGAAGTACGTGCTCTGGGGAGTGGCGCTCTTGCTCGAGCACTGGGCGCCGGTCAAGGTGTGGCAGTTCCTGCGTGGCATGCCGGTCCACCCGCGGCATCTGCCGGAGCGCTTCGGGTTGCTCGTCCTGATCGTGCTCGGCGAAGGCGTGATCGGCGTCGTGCTCGGGACCGCGCACGTCAGCTGGACGGTGCTCTCGGGTGCGGTCGCGTTCGGCGGCTTCCTCACCGCCGCCGGGATCTGGTGGCTCTACTTCGACTTCCTCGACGCGACCTCCGTCGTCACACGCAACGTGCGCAGCGGGCTTACCTAAGTCTACGCGCACTACTTCGTCACGGCCGGCATCGCCGCCCTCGGCGTCGGCGTGAAGCTGGCGATCTTCTCCGTCGAGCCGGGCCCGCGCTACGACCACATCGGCTGGATCGCAGCGGCGGGCACCGTGTTGTGCATGGCCGGCCTCGCGGCGATCTCGTTCGTCACGCCGCCGGCCCTCTTCGACACCGACGTCCTGCTGCGCCTCGTGACCGCGGCGGTGGCCGGCGTGCTGGTCTCCCTCTCGAGCGTGCTCTCACCGGTGCTGATCGTCTGGCTGCTCGCTGCGGTCCTCGTCGGGCAGGTGATCGCCGAGCTCGAGGGCCACGAGGGAGGGCACTCGCGCGGGGCCACCGGCCCGATTTAGCCGTCGAGCTCGGCGGGCACGAGCGCGAGCTCGAGCTCCCGGCCGCCGCGCAGCACACGAACCGGCACCGGCGCGCCGATCTTCTCGACCACCATCAGCCGCTGGATGTCGCCGACGTCGGTGACGGGCGACCCGTCGAGCTCGACGACCAGGTCCTCAGGCCGCAGCCCGGCCTCGGCCGCCGGCGAGCCCTCGACCACCTGCACGACCTCGACACCGGACCCACGGCCGAGCCGGCGCGCCAGCCGGGGTGGCAGCGGCCGCGAGCCACCCGCGATCCCGAGGTAGGCGCGTCGGAAGCGGCCCTCCGTCATCAGCGCACCCACGATCTGCCGGGTCGCGTCGTTGACGGGCACCGCCAGGCCGAGGCCGACGCCCGCGACCGCGGTGTTGACGCCGATCACCCGGCCGCGCCCGTCCGCGAGCGCGCCGCCCGAGTTCCCGGGGTTCAACGCAGCGTCCGTCTGGATCACGTTGTCCACGATCCGCCCGCTCCCCGTCGGCAGCGAGCGCCCGAGCGCCGAGACGACGCCCGCGGTGACCGAGCCGGCGAACCCGTTCGGGTTGCCGATCGCGACCACGAGCTGGCCGACGCGCAGTCGCTCCGCGTCGCCGAGCTCGGCGGCCACGAGGTCGTCCGCGTCGGCGCGCAGCACGGCGAGATCGGAGTGCGGGTCGGAGCCGACGACGTCGAAGCGCAGCTCGCGCCCGTCGACGAACGAGGCGCGCCCGGGCCGCGTCGACCCCTCGACCACGTGCGCCGAGGTGAGCAGGAACCCGTCCGGCGTAATCACCACCGCGCTCCCGCCGCCGGCCCTGCGGCCGCGCGTCACGCGCAGGTTCGCCACGGACGGCGCGAGCCGCTCGGCGACGGTGATCACCGCGCTCGAATAGGCGTCGAGCGCTTCCTCTTCCGACGAAACGAACGTCAGTCCGGCCATGCGCCGAAGCTAGCAACCGGGTTGTAGGCTGCGGCGGATGGCCGAGGTCGAGACCAGCCGCGACGGCGGCGTCCTCACGATCACGCTCAACCGGCCCGATGTCCTCAACGCCTTCACGGCGGAGATGCACAAGCAGCTGGTGGGCGCGTTCAAGGAAGCGCGGGCCGACGACGTGCGCGCGGTCGTCGTCACCGGCGCCGGCCGCGGCTTCTGCGTCGGCCAGGACCTGACCGAGTTCGGCGAGGCAGCGAAGGACATCGCCGGCCGCCTGCGGGCGAACTACCACCCGACGATCCGCTCGGTGCGCGGGCTGGAGAAGCCGGTGCTCGCGGCCGTCAACGGCCCCGCCGCCGGCGCCGGGCTCTCCTTCGCCTGCGCCTGCGACCTGCGCCTCGCCGCCGAGAGCGCGACCTTCGTCCCGGCCTTCATCAACATCGGCCTCGTGCCGGACATGGGCGGCACCTTCTTCGTCACCCGCCTGCTCGGGCCCGCGCGCGCCTTCGAGTGGATGACCTCCGGCCGCCGGCTGAGCGCGGCCGAGGCGCTCGAGTGGAGCCTCGTCTCCGAGGTCGTCCCCGACGACCGCCTGGCCGGGCGGGCCGCGGAGTGGGCAGCCGAGCTCGCGGCCAGGCCGACGCGCGGGATCGCGCTCTCGAAGCGCTTGTTCGACAACGCGCAGCATGCGATCCTGGAGGAGCAACTGGAACTGGAGGCTCAGCTGCAGGCGGCGGCGACGCAGACGGAGGACTTCCGCGAAGGAGTCAACGCCTTCCTGCACAAGCGTGAGCCGCAATTCAAGGGCCGATAAGGGAGACCCACATGGAAGCCGCACCCACGCACGAGGCAACGAGCACGCACCCGATCCGCCTGATCGTCAACGACGACCTGCAGCGGACCCGGTTGACCGTCTTCTTCCGCCTCATCCTTGCCATCCCGCTGCTTTTGTGGGCTGTGCTGTGGGCGGTGATCGCCGTGCTCGCCTACATCGTCAACTGGTTCGCGACCCTGTTCATGGGCCAGTCGCCGGAGGGCCTGCACAACTTCCTCGCGACGTTCCTGCGCTACACGACGCATGTCCGTGCGTACACGCTGCTGGTCGCCGACCCGTATCCGCCGTTCACCGGCAAGGAGGGCACGTACCCGATCGACCTCGAGGTCGACCCGCCGCAGCGGCAGAATCGCTGGACGGTCTTCTTCCGCGGCATCCTCGCGCTCCCGGCGCTGCTGCTCTCGAACATCCTCTCGCAGATCAACCAGCTGCTGGCGGTGTTCAGCTGGTTCATCGCGCTGGTCACCGGCCGCGTGCCCGAGGGCTTGCGGAACTTCGCCGCGCTCGCGATGCGGATCGAAACGCAGACCTACGCGTACGTGCTGCTGCTGACGAGCCGGTACCCGAGCTTCAACGTCGGCATCGAGTCCTGAGAGCGATCATCTGCCGCGCCCCGCGCGCGGCAAAACGGCCGTAGTTTCGAGCAGCGCAAGCACGGGATTCTCGGATGTCGTCGCTCGCCGGCCCTCGTAGGGTGACGGCATGGAAGCCGGTCGGCTCCACCTACCGCACGCGCTGCAGGCCCGACCCGCTCCACGGCGTGCTGCGCATCCCGACTGCTGGGCGATCCAGCTGCGCTGGTTCGCCGGGGCGTGCCTCGTCGGCTTTGCCGTCCCATTTCTCGGCTCGAGCATCCTGGGGCTCCAGCACGACGTGTATCTGGCCGTCTACTTCGTCGTCGTCCTGGCGGGTCTCGCCGCCTACGTCCTCACCACCGGTCTCGACGTGCGCGCCACGCTCCGGCGCCAGTGGAGGCTCGGCACCGCGCTCGGGGTCGTCTTCGCGATCGTCCTCGTCAGGAACGTGCTGTCTGCGGAAGCGACGCCTCGGCCTCATGGCGCGTACTACGTCTTCGAGCTGGTGTGGCGCGGCGGCATCTACGGCGCGGTGGACGCGCTCCTGCTGACGGTGCTGCCCTGCCTGGTCGTCTATCGGGCGCTCGGTGGGAGCCTGCCGACGTGGCGGCGCCGAGCAGCCTACTTCGCGGCCTCGCTCGGCCTCGTCGTCACCATTACCGCGGTCTACCACCTCGGCTTTTCGCAGTACCGGCACGATGGCGTCGCCGCGCCGGAGACCGGCAACACGATCATCTCGCTGCCGATGCTGCTGAGCACGAACCCGATCGGGTCGGTCGCCGACCACATGGCGATGCACATCGCGGCCGTCGCGCACACCTATGAAACGGACGTCCGGCTGCCTCCGCCGACCAAGGCCCGCTAGCTAGATCGTCTTGAACTGCTCGAACGGCTGGCGGCAGTCGCGGCAGTAGCGCAGCGAGCGGCACGGGGTCGGGCCGAAGATGTTCTCGAGCGCCGTGTCGCGGGAGCCGCAGTAGGGGCAGCGGAAGCCGTTCGACTGCAGCTGCACCAGCGTCGTGCCTTCACCGCGCGGCGTCGGTGGCGCGAAACCGGCCGCCCGGAGCTTCTCGCGGCCCTCGGGCGTGATCCGGTCGGTCGACCAGGAGTCGTCGAGCACGACCTCGATCTCCGGCTCGGCCCCCAGCTCCGCGATCCGGGCGGCCATCGCGTCGCGCATCACCTCGAGCGCAGGGCAGCCGAGGAAGGTCGGCGTGAACTCGACGTGCACGCGTTCCTCGTCCACGCGAACGTTGCGGACGACGCCGAGGTCGACGACCGAGATCACCGGGATCTCCGGATCCGGGATCTCGGCCAGCGCCTCCCAGACCTGGGCCTCGGTTAAGACGGCCGCACGCGCAAAGCCCGTACGGCCTCCACGGTCGGCGCCGCCGAGTCGGCGCCTCACCACGTCGTGCCCGCCGGCTGCGAGCGGCGCACCGACGTCATCTCCTCCCACAGCGCCGTCAGCTCGGGTGAGTGGCCGTTGCGCTTGCCGACCAGCGGCCGCAGCTCCTCCAGCGCTTCGACGTAGCGCGGCTCGTCCTTGAGCCGCTCGTGCCACATCTCGGCGTGGAGGCGGTGGTAGATCTCCTCGCGGTCGATCTTCGCGGCAAGCCCTGCGACCTCCGCGTCGTCTGAAGCCTTCAGCTGCTCGAGGCGCTTCGCGTCGGCCTGCTCGTACAAGACGTGCCGCGCGATCGTGCGCTCCCACTCGGGCAGCCGCAGCTCGACCAGCTCGGAGCAGCGGTACTCGGACGGCTCGCGGTCGAAGGCGAGCTCGTCCGCGGTCGTGCCGAGGTCGCGCGCCGCCAGCTCGTACAGCGCCCTCGCGTGGCCGACCTCGTTCTGGGCAATCGAGGAGAAGGCGACGTCCTCCTCGAGGAACGGCGCGATCCCCGTCCACTCCGAGTCGCGCCAGCCGAGGATCAGCTCGTCGTCAGCGATCTCGAGGAGCAGCTGTGCCCGCTCGCTCACGTGCCTCCTTCAGCTTCTCCTTCAGCGGATACCCGTCCACGCGGTGGTAGTTGCGGTTGAGCTCGTCCACGAACTCCTCGATCCGCATGATCGAGTCGCGCGCGACCACCCAGAGCGCGACCGACTCGCCGCGGCGGCCGTACTGCTCGCGCGCGTATGACTCGGCGAAGCGCTCGTCGGCGGCCTCGACCGAGCCGGCGTGCTGGAAGGCCTGACCCTTGCGCTCCTGGCGAAAGACTTCGTAGATCACGCGGCCAGTAGGACCGACCGAACCCAGGCCGAGTTCTCGCGCGCCTCGCGGCGCAGGTCGAGCCGGTCCTCGGTCTTCGGGCCGTGACCGGTGACGACGTGCATCAGCTCGTCCCAGTCCGGCTCGGTGTAGTGCCAGCGGCCGGTCTCCTCGTCCTTGCGCAGCTCCGGGTCGGGCACGGTCAGGCCGATCTCCCAGATCTGCGGCACGTAGCCGTCGAGGAACTGCTGGCGCGCCTCGTCGTTGCCCTGGCTCTTGATCCGCCAGATGAACATCGGGTCGTCGTCGGGCGGGATCGGGTTGCCGTGGAATTGCATCAGCGGGCCCCACCAGCGGTTCAGCGCCTCCTGCACCAGCTCGCGCTGGTCGTCGGTGCCGTTCATCAGCGTCAGGATCACGTCGCGGCCGTGGAGGATGTGGAACGACTCCTCCCAGCAGATCTTCTTCATGATCCGCGCGTACGGCGCGTACGAGCACTTGAGCAGCGCTTTCTGGCTGATGATCGCGGCCGCATCCACGAGCCAGGCGATCACGCCGACGTCGCCCCAGGTCTTGGTCGGGTAGTGGAAGACGTTGTGGAACTTCGACTTGCCCGAGATCAGGTCGTCGAGGCACTCCTCGCGCGTCTTGCCGAGGTCCTCGACGACGCGGTAGATCAGCTGCGCGTGGCCGACCTCGTCCTGCACCTTCGCGGTCAGGGCCAGCTTGCGCTGCAGCGTCGGCGCGCGCAGGATCCACTCGCGCTCGGGCAGCACGCCCATCAGCTCCGAGTTGCCGTGCATCTCGATGAACTTCCGCAAGCGGGCCCGGTACTCGTCGGGCAGCCAGTCGCCGGCCTCGACCTGGCCGCCGGACTGCACGTACTCGAGGAATTCCTGCTCTCGCTCTGGCATGCGCGCCCCTTCCCAACCGAACGATCGTTAGGGTGGAAGTGTAGTGGCTGAGCGCACGGTTGGCCTGCTTCATCCCGGCGAGATGGGGGCCGCGGTCGGCGCGGTCCTGCGCGGTCGGGGAATCCGAGTCGTGTGGGCGTCCGAGGGCCGCAGCGAGCAGACGCGCAAGCGTGCCGAGGCCGCCGGTCTCGAAGACGTCGAAGCGGTCGAAGCGGTCGCGCAGAGCGACGTCGTCTTCTCGATCTGCCCACCGCACGCAGCGCTCGAGGTCGCCCGCTCGGCTCGCTTCGGCGGCGTCTACGTCGACGCGAACGCGGTCTCACCGGCGACGGCGGCGAAGGTCGCGGCAGCCGTCGGAGAGTTCGTGGACGGCGGGATTGTCGGATCGCCGCCGCGCCAGCACGGCACGACGAGGCTCTACCTGTCGGGCGAGCGGGCCGAGGCTGTGGCGGAGCTCTTCGACGGCTCGGTGCTCGAAGCCCGGGTCGTGTCGAACGCGTCCGCGGTCAAGATGGCCTACGCGGCGTGGTCGAAGGGAACGGCCGCGATGCTGCTGGCGATCCGCGAGCTCGCGTTCCGCGAGGGCGTCGAGGCGCCGCTGCTCGCCGAATGGGACCACTCCCAGCCGGAGCTGCGGGAGCGCTACGCGCAGGCCGCGCGCTCGGCCGAGGCGAAGGGCTGGCGCTGGGTCGGCGAGATGGAGGAGATCGCGGCCGCGTTCGAGGCGGCCGGGCTGCCGGGCGGCTTCCACCGCGCGGCCGCCGAGGTCTACCGCGGGCGATGAGTGCCAGGCGCGAGGAGCTGACCCGCCAGGCCGCGCGCCTGTTCGCGCAGAAGGGCTACCACGGCACCTCGATCGGCGAGATCGCCGACGCGCTCGGCGTCCAGAAGGGCTCGCTCTACGCGCACATCGAGTCGAAGCAGGACCTGCTCTACGAGACCATGGCGGAAGGGGCGCGCGCGTTTCACGCCGGCCTCGACGCGATTCCGGAGGAGCTGCCGGCGACGGAGAAGATCCGGCTCGCGCTGCGCTCCCACCTGCGGGTGGTCGCCGACCAGCTCGACGTGGCGACCGTCTTCGTCCAGGAGTGGCGCTACCTCGAGGGAGACCGCCGCGAGGGGATCCTCGCCGAGCGTCGCCGCTACGAGGAGCGGATCCGCGCGCTCTTCCGCGAGGGACGGGAGCTCGGCGAGCTGCGCAGCGACCTCGACGACGCGACCGCCGCGCTGCTGGCGCTGTCGGCCTCGAACTGGGCCTACACGTGGCTGCGGCCCGGCGCCGACACGGACGAGCTGGCCGACCGCTTCTACGACTTGCTGCTGAACGGGATGCGCGGCTACGCGACTCCTGATTGATTCGTCAGTCAAAAAAGCCGAGGTTTGCAGCGAAAAGATCGCGGCTATAGCGCTCCCCGGGGACCCCTGATCGATCGACTCCAAGGAGCGTTCATGCGTCTGAGATTTCTCGCCCTCGCCGGCGTGCTCGTCGCCTTCATGGTTGTGACCGGAACGGCAGCGGCCGATTCCGGCACCTTCTCCGGCAGCATCACGCCGACCGACTGCGGCCCGCTGCACCCGATCGTCGTCGCGCCCGGCGACACGACCATCGTCGCGGCAGCGGCCGAGGCCATCTCGGCCAACGACATCACGCTCGAGCTCTACGACCCGAGCGGGGCGTTGAAGGTCCACGGGGACACCGCCACCAGTCCCGAGACGGTCCGCTACCAGAGCGCGGACCTGCAGGCCGGTACCTGGAACGTGCAGGTCTGCCCGTTCTCCGGCGGCGTGATCGCGGCGCCCTACGACTACACGGGCACCTTCGCGACGAGCGATGCCCCGGTGACCCCCGAGGTCCCGCCGGGCTCGGGGACCGGCGGCCCCGGCGGCACGCCGACGCCCACCTACGTCGTGGGCAAGCTCGTCTTCAGCCCGGCCACCGTGGTCGACGCGCAGCGCACCGAGGGCGAGCCGCTCAACTTCCTCGACCCGAAGACGAACGACTACTGGGAGAGCGGGCCGTTCGGCACCACGACGCAGAACTCGTGGATCCACCGCTCGACCGACAACGGGCTCGAGTTCCACATCGACAGCCCCCTCGGGTTGCGGCCGGACGCGCTCCCGGGCGGCGGCGACACCGACATCGCGGTCGACGACCAGGGATTCCACTACTTCGTCGACCTGGAGGCCCTGCTCAACCTCGGCACCTCGGTCTCCAACGACGACGGCAACACCTGGCGCAAGAACCCGGTGGCCGTGCAGAACACCGCGGTCGACCGCCAGTGGTACACGGTCGACAACGGGCCGACCGCCTCGGCGGCCGACAACACGGTCTTCCTCGGCTTCCACGAGACGGCCGTCGGCACGTTCATCTACTCGAGCCCCGGCTCGACCGGTGCGACCGACCCGGTCGGCGGGCTCGTCTGGCAGAGCGCCTCGGCGAACGCGCCGCTTCCCATCGCCGCGGACGCGACCTGCGCGCAGCTGCGCTTCGACCCGAAGTACCGCAACCTCTACTACGCCTGCAACGAGGGCAACCACGTCCGCGTGACGATCGGGCACGTCGCGCCCGGCCAGCGGACGGGGATCCAGTTCCACAACGTCACGCTGCCGGTCTCGCCCGGCGGCGGCGGCCCGGGCCACCTCTTCCCGGCGCTCGCGGTCGACAGCGGCGGCAACCTCTACGCCGCCTGGATCGACACGAACGACAACGGCGTCTACTACTCGTCCTCGACCGACCAGGGCGAGTCCTGGACGACGCCGGTGCGCGTGAGCACCTCTCCGGCGAACACGGCAGAGTTCCTCTGGGCGCAGTCCGGAGCGGCCGGCAACCTCGCGCTCGCCTGGTACGCGACCGGCACGACGGGCCAGCCGGACTCGTTCCCGAACTGGGCCGACGACCCGCAGGGCGCGACGACCGTCAAGTGGTGGGGCTACGCGGCCACGATCTCGAACGCCGCCTCACTCTCGCCGACGATCGCGCAGCAGCGCTTCACCGAGAAGCCGATGCACTACGGCCAGATCTGCAACCAGGGGATCGGCTGCACCGCCTCGGGCGGCGACCGCACGATGGCGGACTACTTCGCGCTCAACTTCGACAGCAGGGGCGCGCTCCGGATCGTCTACAACGACACGACGAGCCAGAGCCACGGCGCGCACCTGTACGAGGTGCGGCAGCTGCAGGGGAAGACGCCGACCGGCAAGTCGGTCAAGGACGCCGTCCCGAAGAGCCCGATGAAGGACGTCGCCGGCGACGCCCAGTGGCCGCACTACTCGCCCGTCGGCGCCGGGCCGAACCAGCCCCAGCTCGACCTGACCAACGTCGAGCTGAAGCTGGCGAGCCCGAGCACGCTGCGGGTGAAGATGACGGTCGCGAACCTGGCCGGGATGGCAGCGCCGCCCGGCAAGGCGAACGCGGTCTGGCTGACGCGCTTCCAGGCGCTCTCGGTCGGGGACTTCGGCGAGGAGGCCTACCGGATCTTCTACGTCGGGGCCGAGTCGACCGGCGGCCAGGCGCCGCAGTACTTCGCCGGCTCGACGACCTGCACGGACACGACGCCGAACACCTGCAAGTTCACCAACTACCCGCGCACGATGACCGCGACCGGTCGCGTCTGCGGGAACACGATCTCGGTGGACGTGCCGATCAACGGCGGCTTCGGCATCGGACTGCCGCTCGGCAACGACCTCTACAACGTGACGGCGTTCACCTTCGGGCGCAACGACGCGAACGACATCTACGACGACGTCGACGCCTCGCACGCCTTCGACTTCGCTCTCGGCGGTCACTCGGGGGGGACGGCCTGCTGAGCGCGACCCGCGCTACGAGCCCGGCGCATAGCCGGGCTCGTAGCGCACGTTGGTCTCGCGCTGAAGTCGGGCCAGGTACTTCGCCAGCGCCTCGTTCCGGCGGGCGCTGCGCTCGGCGAGCGTCTTGCCGGTGATGCCGCGCGTGACCTTGGCGGCGATCCCTTCCTTCAGCAGCTCCGCCTCGACCGAGTCGCGTACGTAGGTGTCGCCGTTGGTGTCGCCCTGCTCCTCGCCGCCGGCGGGCGCGGCCGCCAAGCGCGTGTTCACCTCGGCGTCGCTGACCTTGACGCCCAGCCGCTCCGCGCCCTGCTTCAGCTCCAGGCGGTAGACGAGTAGCCCGAGCAGCTGGTCGCGGAGCTGGAGGAACGTCCCCGTTCCCTCCTCGGGGAAGTCTTTGCCCTCGGCCTGCGCCTCCCGGCGAAAGTGCTGGACGAGCGCGTCGAGCTGCTGCTGCGTGACCTGCCGGCCGCCGACCTCGGCGACCGTCTTGTCGCCGCCGCCGCCACAGCCCGCCAGCAGCGCGAGGAAGAGGGCCGCGAAGGCGAGCCGTGTCATCCTCGCGGGAGCTTATGGAAGTCGTCCTGATCGTGAACCCGTACGCGAGCGCCGTCCGCGAGGCCCGCGTGCGCGCCGTCGAGGCGGAGCTCGAGCGCGTGGCGCGGGTGCGCACGCTCCTGACGGAGCGGCCCGGCCACGGCACCGAGCTGGCCGCGACCGAGGGCGACGCGGTGGTCGTCTTCTCGGGTGACGGCGGCTTCAACGAGGTGCTGAACGGCGTGCCGCCGGGCGTGCCGCCGGGCGTGCCGCTGGGGTTCCTGCCCGGCGGCGGTGCCAACGTGCTCTCGCGGGCGCTCGGCCTGCCGCGCGACCCGGTCGCCGCGGCCCGGCGGGTCGGCGAGGCGCTGGAGTCGGGGCGAACGCGGACGATCTCGGTGGGACGAGTGAACGGCCGGCGCTTCGGCTTCTCGGCCGGCATCGGGCTCGACGCCGAGCTCGTGCGGCGCGTGGACGCTCGTGGCCGCCGGGACGACGGCAAGCGTCCGGGCAATACCGCCTTCGTCGCGTCGGCGGTGCAGCTGCTGGTCGAGCAGCGCCTGCGCTTCGAGCCGGCACTCGACGTCCAGGGCCGCGGCCGGGCCGCCTTCGCCCTCGTCGCGAACGGCGATCCGTACACCTACGCGGGCTCGATCCCGATCCACGTTGCGCCCGAGGCGCGCTTCGAGCTCGGCCTCGACCTGGTCGCGCCGAAGCGGGTGCGCGCCACCACGCTGCCTCGGCTGCTGCGCTACGTCCTGACCGGCCGCGGCCAGGCACGCTCGCGCGAGCTGCTCTACGGGCACGACCTCGACCGGATCGAGATCGCCTGTGACCGGCCGCTGCCGCTGCAGGCCGACGGCGAGGACCTCGGCGACGTCGAGCAGGCGGTCTTCGAGGCCGAGCGCGGCGCAATTGCGGTGCTTGTCTAGGGTTCGGCCATGAGCGGTGCTCGCAGGCTCTTGCTGAGCGGGATCGCGCTGACCGCCCTGCTCGCGGTGGTCGCGCTGGCGAGCCACGCGCACCGGCCCGGCGGCGGCGGTGGTGGTGGCTCGGCGGAGACGCCGAAGCTGATCTTCGAGTACGGCGCGAGCGTGGCGTTCATCCTCTTTCCGCTCGGCGTGCTGGCGGTGATCTGGGTGGCGTCGCTCGGACGGCGGCAGAAGCTGCTCGAAGGCGGGGGGATGGGGTCGCAGTTCCGGACGCTCTTCGTCTTCGCGCTGGTCGCGATCCCGCTCGCGTTCCTGATCCGCTACTTCGTGACGGGCCGCATCCACCCGAACCTGTCGGGTTCCGGCGGTGGAGCTCCGGGCGCGGGTCCGGGAGGGCCGAAGTTCCAGGCGGACCATCCGCCGACCGGGCAATTCCACTGGGTGGTCGCGCTGATCGCCGGCTCGCTCATCTTCGCCCTCGTCGCCGGCGTGGTCGCGGCGATCGTCGTGAAGCGGATGCGCGGTGACGACTGGGAGCGCGAGGCAGCGCTCTCGGCGGCGCTCGACGAGGTGCTCGCCGACACGCTCGACGACCTGCGCGCGGAGCAGGACCCGCGCCGGGCCGTGATCCGCGCCTTCGCCCGGATGGAGAAGACCTTCGCCGCGCACGGGGTTGCGCGCGATCCGGCCGAGACCCCACGCCAGTACGTCGTGCGCGCGCTCGACACGCTCGGCGTCAGCAGCGCCTCGGTGCAGCAGCTGACGAAGCTCTACGAACGGGCCAAGTTCAGCCGGCTCGAGATCGACGAGCGGATGAAGACGGACGCGATCGACGCCCTTGCCGGCCTGCGCGCCGAGCTGGAGCCCGAGGCCGCGCAGGCGGCGGCGTGAGGCGGCTGTTCGGCGCCTGGCTCTTCTTCGCGGGGATCCTGTCCGCGGTGCTCCTGCTCGCCCGGCTGCTCGCGCCCGGCTGGTTCGAGCTCGAGCTCGACGTCTACATCCTGGTGCTCGGCGCGCTCGCGCTGCTGAACGTCGTGATCGCGGCGCGCGAGGCCTTTCCGCGCGAGGAGCGCTCGGCACTCGCCGAAGCGCTCGACCGCGACCCGCCCGAGGCACAGCGTCCGGCCGAGCTCGACCGGCTCGAGCGGGAGCTGACGATGGCGAACGCCTCGGCCTTCGACACCCACGTCCGCCTGCGGCCCGTCGTGCGCGAGATTGTCGGCGTCCGCCTCGCAGCGCGCGGGCTGCGCCTCGGGGAGAGCGAGGAGGTGCTCGGCCCCGAGCTCTGGGAGCTCGCGCGCGACGACCGGCCCTCGCCGACCGACCGCCACGGGGCCGGGATCCCCGCAGCCACCCTGCGCCGTGCGGTCGAGCGGCTGGAGTCGCTGTGAACGTCGAGCAGGTCGCCGGCCGCGCGAATGCCGTCCTCGACGAGGTCGAGCGTGCGGTCGTCGGCAAGCGCGAGGCGCTCGAGCTCGTGCTGCTCGGGATCCTGGCCGACGGCCACGTCCTGATCGAGGACTTCCCCGGCCTGGCCAAGACGCTGATGGCCCGCGCGTTCGCGCAGGTGACGAGCATCGGCTTCACGCGCGTCCAGTTCACGCCCGACCTGATGCCCTCCGACGTGACCGGCGCCTCGATCTACAACGCGCGCGAGGCCGACTTCGAGTTCCGGCCGGGCCCGATCTTCACCAACCTCCTCCTCGCCGACGAGATCAACCGCGCCCCACCGAAGACGCAGGCGGCGCTACTCGAGGCGATGCAGGAGCGGCAGGTGACGATCGAAGGTGTCACCCATCCGCTGGCGCCGCCGTTCCTCGTGCTGGCGACGCAGAACCCGATCGAGTACGAGGGCACCTACCCGCTGCCCGAGGCGCAGCTCGACCGCTTCCTGCTGCGGATCGGCGTCGGCTACCCGGAGCGGGAGCAGGAGTGGGACGTGCTCGCGCGCCGGCTCGAGCGCGGCTCCGACGAGGTCGAGCTGGAGTCGGTGGTGGGCCGCGACGAGCTGCTCGAGATGCAGCAGGCGATCGAGCACGTGCACGTCGCCCGAAGCGTCGGGCTCTACATGGTCGATCTCGTCGCGGCGACGCGCTCGGCCAGCGGCGTTCAGGTCGGGGCGAGCCCGCGCGGCTCGCTGGCGCTGCTGAAGCTCTCACGCTGCCGCGCCGCGATCGACGGCCGCACCTTCGTGACGCCCGACGACGTGAAAGCGGTCGCCGTGCCCGCGCTCGCGCACCGCCTGTCATTGCGGCCCGAGCTCTGGGTGCAGCGGCTGCGGCCCGACGACATCGTGCTCGAGCTGCTCGACCGGGTGCCGACGCCGGCGCCCGAGCCCGCGCCCGAGCCGGCCCCCGAGTGACCCGCGCGGCGACGACGAAGCTGGGTGCGTACGCCGCGCTCGCCGGCCTCGGGCTGATCGCAGCGCTTGTGCTCGGCCGGCCTGAGCCCGCCGCCCTCGCCGCGCCCTTCGCGCTGCTGCTCGTCGTCGGCCTCTCGCTCGCCGAGCCGCCGCGGGTCGGCGCGCTCTTCGAGCTCGACGCCGAGCGCCAGGTCGAGGGCGAGCCGGTGGAGGCGCTGCTGGAGCTGCGCGCCGAGAACGTCGTCCCGCGGCTCGAGCTGCTGTTCGACCTGCCGCGCGGGCTCGCGACCGAGGCGCCGAACCCGCGGCTTCTACGGCTCCTGCCCGGCGACCGGCTGGAGGTCGCGTACCCGCTCTTCTGCGAGCGCTGGGGCGCGTACCTTGCCGGCGACTTCCTGCTCCGGGCCCAGGACCGCTTCGGGCTGCTCGTCTTCGAGCAGAAGCTCGAGCTGCCGCGGCCGCTGAAGGTCTACCCGCGCGGCGAGGAGGTCGAGCGCCTGCTGCGCCCGCTCGAGACCCAGTCGTTCGCCGGCAGCCAGACCCCGCGCGTCCGCGGCGAGGGGATCGAGTTCGCCGACCTACGCCCGTTCGTGCCCGGCGACCGCGTCCGCCGCGTCAACTGGCGCGCGACCGCCCGCCGCGGCGAGCCGTGGGTGAACGAGACCCACCCCGAGCGGAACACCGACGTCGTCATCTTTCTCGACACCTTCGCCGAGGCCAGCGACGGCGCCAGCGGCACGCTCGACCTCGCCGTCGAGGCGGCCGGCTCGCTGGCGGCGCACTACATCCAGGAGAAGGACCGCGTCGGCCTCGTCGCCTTCGGCGGCGTGCTCAACTGGCTGACGGTCTCGAGCGGGATCGTCCAGCTCTACCGCGTGCTCGACTCGCTGCTCGACGCGGAGATCTTCCTCAGCTACGCCTGGAAGGACATCGACGTGCTGCCGGTACGGACGCTGCCGCCGCGCGCGCTCGTGCTGGCGCTGACGCCGCTGCTGGACGACCGCTCCGTGCGCGCACTGATCGACCTGCGGGCGCGCGGCTTCGACCTGGCCGTGGTCGAGATCTCGCCGGTGCCGTTCGTCGAGCAGGGGACCGGCGAGCTGGACGACCTGGCCTACCGGCTCTGGCTGCTGCGCCGCGAGGCGCTGCGGGCCTCGTACCTGCGCCACGGCGTGCCCGTCGTCGAGTGGCGGCGGGGGATGCCGCTGCAGGCCGCGCTCGAGGAGGTGAGGACATTCAGGCGCCACGCCCGGGTCGTGCGCGTCTAGCGACCGGCGCGGCCTCGCTGCTCGTCGCGGCGGGGCTGGCCGCGGCGACCGTTCTCCGCGCCGATGGCCACGAGCTGCTGCTGCTCTTGGTCGGCGGCGCGGCGCTCGTGCCGTTGCTGCTCGGTCTCGCCGTGCGCTGGAGCCCGGCGCTGGCGCTCGGCGTGGCGATCCTCGGCGCCCAGCAGGCGCTGCGCCTCGCGCTCGGCTCCGACGAGCTGGACACCTGGGCGCCCGCCTCGGCCGGCTTCCTGCTGCTGGTCGCCGAGCTCGCCTGGTGGTCGATCGAGCCGCGGGTGCCCGCGTTCGCAGAGCCGTGGCTCGCGCCGCTGCGCCTCCTGAGCGTGCTGGCCGTCTGCGCAGCCGGTGCCGTGCTCGCGGGCTTCGTGCTCGTCGCGGCCAGCTCGCAGGTCGGCGGCGGGGTCGTGCTCGAGCTCGTCGGCGTGCTCGCCGCGATCTCGGCGCTGGCGGTCGTCGCCTGGGTGGCGCGAACGCACGTCCGGTAATTTCCACGGCCATGGCCCAGGTGCTACCTGCCGAGCGCGACCTTCGGCGCGTGATCGGCGACGGCGAGACCGTTCCGGACGGCGAGGTCGAAGGGCTCTCCGAGCAGGACCTGCTCGAGCTCCACCGCCGGCTCGTCCTGCTGCGCACCTACGACGAGCGCTCGGTCGTCTACCACCGGCAGGGCCGGATCGGCACGTACGCGATCTTCTGGGGCCACGAGGCGATGCAGGTCGGCTCGGAGTTCGCGCTGGAGCGCGACGACTGGATCTTCCCGAGCTACCGCGAGTCCGCGATCGGCCTGCTGCGCGGGCTGCCGGCCGCGACGATCCTCTCGTGGTGGCGCGGCCACCCGTCCGGCTGGTGGAACCCGGCCGACTGGAACGTCGCCTCGATCTGCGTCCCGATCGCGACCCACGTGCCGCACGCGGCGGGCCTCGCCTGGGGCAAGAAGCTGCGCGGCGAGACGGCCTGCGCGATCGCCTACTTCGGCGACGGCGCCACCTCGGAGGGCTCGTTCCACGAGGGCGTCAACCTCGCCGCCGTGATGCGCGCGCCGCTCGTGCTCTTCTGCAACAACAACCAGTGGGCGATCTCGACGCCGCTCTCGGCGCAGACCGCGGCCGAGACGCTGGCCGACAAGGCGGTCGGCTACGGGATCCCGGGCGTGCGTGTGGACGGCGCCGACGTGCTCGCCGTCTACGAGGCGACGCGCGATGCGGTCGCGCGGGCCCGGGCGGGCGAGGGGCCGACGCTGATCGAGGCCGTCACCTACCGCACCGCACCGCACGCGACCGCCGACGACCCGGCCGCCTACATCGACCTCGAGCGGGTCGAGGAGGAGAAGCAGCGGGAGTGCGTCGGCCGCTACGAGGCCTACCTGCGCCGGCTCGGGCTGCTCTCGGACGAGGCTGCCGAGGCGGTGCGCACGGAGGCGGCCCAGGTCATGCGTGACGGGATCGCCGCCGCCGAGGCGGAGCCGCCGGCCGACCCGGCGCTCGTCTTCTCGCACGCCTACGTCGACCCGCCGGCCTCGCTGCAGTCCGACCTGGCGGAGCTGCGGAGGATCCTTGGCTGAGCTGACGCTCGTCGAAGCGGTCAACGACGCGTTCCACGTCGAGCTCGAGCGCGACGCGGACGTGATGGTGATGGGCGAGGACGTCGGCCGCGCGGGCGGCGTCTTCCGCGCCACGGCCGGGCTGCTCGACCGCTTCGGCCCGGACCGGTGCGTGGACACGCCGCTGGCCGAGGCCGGCATTCTCGGCTCCGCGGTCGGCCTCTGCATGGCGGGCTGGCGGCCGGTCTGCGAGATGCAGTACGACGCCTTCTCCTACCCGTGCCTCGACCAGCTGATCACGCACGTCGGGCGCTACCACTGGCGCACCGGCGGCGCGCTGGAGTTCCCGCTCGTCGTGCGGATGCCCTACGGCGGCGGCGTTCGCGCGCCCGAGCTGCACGACGACTCGCCCGAGGCGTACTACGTGCACACGCCGGGCGTGAAGGTGGCGATCCCGTCCACGCCCGCCGACGCCAAAGGGCTGCTCGCGGCCGCGATCCGCGACCCCGATCCGGTCGTCGTGCTGGAGCCGAAGCTGCACTACCGGACCCTGCGCGGCGAGGTGCCGGAGGGCGAGCACGTGACGCCGCTCGGAGTCGCTCGCACCGTGCGCGAGGGCGACGACCTGACCTTCGTCGCCTACGGCGCGATGGTCCCCGTCGCCGAGCAGGCCGCCGACCTGCTCGACGCCTCGGTCGAGATCCTCGACATCCGCTCGCTGAAGCCGCTCGACGAGGACGCGCTGCTCGCCGCAGCGGCGAAGACGGGCCGGGTCGTGATCATCCAGGAGGCGCCGCGCGTGGCCGGCTACGCGGCCGAGCTGGCGGCGATCCTGGCCGAGAAGGCGATGCTCGACCTGCAGGCGCCGGTGGTGCGCGTGACCGGCTACGACGTCCCCTACCCGTACTGGCAGATCGAGGACGCCTACATGCCGTCCGCCGAGCGGGTCGCGGACGCGGCGCGGAAGCTGCTCGAGTTCTGACGAAGCCGCCGCCCTACCGGATCGAGACCGAGCGGCTGGTCGTGCGCTGCTGGGAGCCGCGCGACGCGCCGTTGCTCAAGGAGGCGGTCGACTCGTCGCTGGAGCACCTGCGCCCGTGGCTGCCGTGGGCGCACGACGATCCTCAGCCGCTGGAGGCGAAGGTCGAGCTGCTGCGCGAGTTCCGTGGGCGCTTCGACCTCGGCCAGGACTTCGTCTACGGGATCTTCTCGGCCGACGAGTCCGAGGCGGTCGGCGGCAGCGGCTTTCACACGCGCCGCGGCGAGGGGATCTTCGAGATCGGCTACTGGATCCGGGCCAGCCGCGCCGGCCAGGGGCTCTGCACGGAGGCCACCGCGGCTTTGACGCGGGTCGGCTTCGAGGTGTGCGAGATCGACCGGATCGAGATCCGCGTCGACCCGGCCAACCGGGCGAGCCTCGCGATCCCGCGCAAGCTCGGGTTCGCGGAGGAAGGGACGCTGCGCGGGGTCTTCCACGGGCCTGACGGGTCACCGCGGGCGAGCGACTCGGTCGTCTTCGCGCTGTTGCGCGGGGAGTTCGAGCGGGAGGCCGAGCTGCAGGCCTTTGACGCTGCCGGGGAGCGTGTCCTCTAGTGGCGCTGCACGAGCTGGAGCTCGAGCGGCGCAACCTGCACGGGCACTTCTCGCGCGAGCTCGAGCCGGTGCTCGAGGTCGACTCCGGCGACTCGATCGCCATCGCCACTCTCGACGCAGGGTGGGGCCTCGAGCCGCCGCGCGCTGACGGCTCCGACCGCGAACGCTTCGAGCCGCGCGACCCGGAGCTCGACGCCGGCCACGCGCTGATCGGGCCGGTCGTGGTTCGCGGCGCCCGGGCCGGGCAGGTGCTCGAGGTCGGAATCGACTCGGTGCGGGTCGGGTCCTTCGGGCTGACCGTCGCCGGCGGGTGGCACTCCTTCCTGAACGACGCCCTCGAGGTCGCAGACGGCGAGTCGGCCGTGCTCGCGTGGGAGCTGGACGCGGACGCCGGCCTCGGCCGCGACCGCGCCGGGCGTGAGGTGCGGCTGTCGCCGTTCCTCGGCGTGCTCGGGATGCCGCCCGACGAACCGGGTGTCCATCCGACCGGCCCGCCGAGGTTCTGTGGCGGGAACCTCGACTGCAAGGAGCTCGTGGCCGGGACGACGCTCTTCCTGCCGATCCCGGTCGCCGGCGCGCTCTTCTCGGCCGGCGACTGTCACGCGCGGCAGGGCGACGGCGAGGTCTCGTCGACGGCGATCGAGTGCCCGCTCGAGCGCGGCCAGCTGACGCTGAGCGTGCGGGACGATTTCGAGCTGACGGGGCCGGTGGCGCATACGGCGGATGCGTGGATCACGCTGGGCCTGGGCGAGACGATCGACGCCGCGACCGTCGACGCGGTCGACTCGATGCTGCGGCTGATGGGGCGGGAGCTCGGGCTCGAGCGTCGCGACGCGCTCGCGCTGGCGAGCGTGGTGGTCGACCTGCGTATCACGCAGGTCGTCAACGGCGTGCTCGGCGTCCATGCCGTGCTGCCTCACGGCGCGGTTGGCTCGGGGAGAATCTAGGCGTGGCCTACGAGTTCAAGCTGCCGGACCTCGGCGAGGGGCTGACCGAGGGCGAGATCGCCCGCTGGCTGGTCGCCGAGGGCCAGGAGATCGCCGAGGACGACCCGCTCGTCGAGGTGCAGACCGACAAGACGACGGTCGAGATCCCTTCGCCGGCCGGCGGGAAGGTCGCGCGCATCTTGGTCGCCGAGGGAGACGTCGTCCCGGTCGGAACGGTGCTCGTCGTGATCGGCGAAGACAGCTCAGCGCCGTCGGAGCAGCAGCCGCAAGCCGAGCCCGCGCCGTCCGTTCCGGACAGGCCTCGGGGTCAGACCCCGGACGTGGCCAAAAGGGACAAGGTGCGCGCTACGCCGCTCGTGCGCCGGCTGGCGCAGGAACTTGGTGTCGTGCTTGAGGGGCTGCAAGGGACGGGGCCGCAGGAGCGGGTGACCGAAGAGGACGTGCGCGCGGCGGCCGGTGACCGGGGTCAGAGCCCGGACGTGACCGCAGAGGGCAGGCGCGAGCCGCTGCGCGGTGTCCGCCGCCTCGTCGCCGAGCACATGAGCCGCGCCCACCGCGAGGTGCCGCCCGTCACCTGGGTCGAGGACTGCGACTTCTCCAACGTCGAGCTCAAGCGCCTCGTCCCGACCGTGCTGAAGGCGGTTGCCGAGAGCCTGCACGAGTACCCGGAGCTGAACGCGCGCCTCGAGGGCGATGCGATCGTCTACCTCGACCGATACGACCTCGGCGTCGCCGTGCAGACCGACCAGGGCCTCGTCGTCCCGGTCGTCCGCGCCTGCGAGGCGAAGAGCCTGGAGGAGCTCGCCGACGAGGTCGCGCGCCTCGCCGAGGCCGCCCGCGCCGGCACGCTCAAGCCCGAAGAGCTGCGCGACTCGACCTTCACCGTCACCAGCGCCGGCAAGCTGGGCGGCCTGCTGACGACGCCGATCGTCAACCACCCCGAGGTCGCGATCCTCAGCGTCGGCCGCGTCGCCGAGCGCCCGGTCGTCCGCGACGGCGAGGTTCAGGCTCGCCCCACCGGCACGATCGCGATCACCTTCGACCACCGCGTCGTCGACGGCGCCCGCGCGGCCGAGTTCGGGCTCGCGGTGATCGCGAAGCTCGAGTCCTAGAGAGAACGATTCGGAGGCCGGCGGCGAGGGTCCACCGGCCTCCGTTCGTGGAGGGCTAGGCCCCCCGAGCCAGTTGGCCGCGCATCGCGCCGGCCGGGTGCTTTGCGTTGTGCACGTTCACGTAGTAGGCGCCCGGGCTCTTGAGGATCGACTTCACGAGCGACTTGGCCGCCTTCGTGCAGCCCTGCCGCTTGTAGCTCGCGCCGAACGGGACGACCACGTTGCCCGCCACTCTGGCCTTGCCCTTGTGGATGTGCGCCTGGGTCGGCTTGCCGTCGATCTTGGCGAGCTTGAAGTCCCAGCAGACCTTGCCGGTGGCGGCGTTGAGCGTCACCTCGGCTTTGCCCTTGTTCGACTTGGGCGCGCCTTCCGCCTTGCCGTTCAGGGTCGCTTCGAGCTGCGTGGTTGCCGTCGTCCTGGCGCTCGCCGCGAGGACCGCCGCCAGCGAGGCGACCACCACCGCAACTCCGATCAGTGCTCTGCGCATGCTCCTCCTCTCCTCTGTGAGGCGTATACGCGGGAGAGGCGCAGCCGGTTCGCGCTAAGCGGCGAGGTGTGGCTCGAGCATCCGCTCGATCCGCGGCGCGCTCGCGCGGCCCTCGAGCCGCTCGACGACGCGCTTGCCCTTGACGAGCGCGAGCGTCGGGACGGTGTCGACGCGGAAGCGCTCGGCGAGCTCGGGCTGCCGGTCGACGTCGATCGAGGTCACGCGCAGGCGGGCGCGCTCCTTGCGCGCGAGGTGGGCCATCAGGCTCTCCATGCGCCGCGCGGGCCCTGAGTGGGTCGCGCCGAAGAAGACGAGCAGCGGACGGTTGTCGTTCGACATCGAAGCGGTCTTTTCCCTGCATACGGGCATTTCAAACCCATGTACAGACACGCGTCTACACTCACCGCACGATGTGGGAGGCCTACCGGATCGGACTGTCGCTCGGGCTCGGGCTCGGGCTCGGCGGGCTGCTCTCGGCGCTCGCCGCGCCGCGCCGCTGGGCCGCGATCGCGATCGCGCTAGTGGCTGCCGCGCTCGGCGCGGCGGTGGGCTATGCAATCGGCGGCTGGCACGAGTCCCTGGCCGGAGGGATCGGCGGTGCGCTCGGTGCCAGGGTCGTGGCGACGCTCGTCGCGGGCACGCTCAGCCGCGGCGGCACGCGCGGCGGGACGGCCGTGCTGGTCGGCCTCGCCTCGCTCGTGCTCGCGGCGCTGGCGCTCGTCCCGTTCGTCGGCTACCTCGAGGCGGTCGCGCTCCCCGCGGTAGCCGCCCGCGCCCGGCGGCGCCGGCCCGAGCGCTACGCCGGGCTCCGCAGCCTCGCCCGCGACTAGTGACGCCCAAGAAGCTGATCCTGGTCGTGATCGACGGCCTCACGCCGGAGGTCTTCGAGGACGCCGTCGAGATCGAGTCGGCGCCGGCGCTCGCGTTTCTCGCCCGCCACGGCAGCTACTGCCGCGGGGTCTCGACCTTCCCCTCGCTGACGCCGGTCTGCCTCTCCTCGATCGCCACGGGCGCGCATCCCGACGTGCATCGGATCCCGCACCTCGTCTGGTGGCATCGGGGCGAGCGGCGGCTGGTGGAGTACGGCTCCTCGTTCGCGGCGATCAGGGCGGCCGGGATGCGCCGGTCGCTCGCGGACACGATCTTCAACCTGAACGAGCAGCACCTCGGCCGCGACGCCGTCACCGTCTTCGAGGCGCTCGAGGGCGCGGGCCTGACGACGGCCGCGGTGAACATCACCTGCTACCGCGGCGGGACGCCGCACCTCCCGCTCGTGCCCGGGCTCACCCGCCCCGCCTACGGGCCGAAGAAGTTCTTCTTCTACAGCCTGTTCGAGTCGGAGGTGACCGGCGCGCCGGTCGGGGTCTTCGGCCGCTCTACCGGCTCGATCGACGCCTACGCCGGCTACGTCGGCCGCTGGCTCGTGACGCGCGACGGCTTCGACCTGCTCGTCTACTACCTGCCGGACTACGACTTCGCCTCGCACGCGCTCGGGCCGGGCGCGAACCAGGAGGCGCTCGCGCGCAGCGACGCCGCAGTCGGCGCGCTGATCGAGGCCGCCGGCGGCGCGGACGAGTTCCTCGAGCGCTACGCGGTGATCGTCTGCTCCGACCACGGCCAGACGAGCGTCGAGCGCGTGGTCTCGCTCGAGGCGCCGCTGGCCGGGACCGAGGGCGTGCTCGTGACCGCCTCCAACCGGGCGGGCATGGTCTACCGGCTGCCCGAGTGCCGCGAAGACCCGAGCGAGCTGGCGCGCCGGCTCGACGGCACGGCGGCGGCCGAGGTCGTGCTCTACCGCGAAGGCGACGAGGCGGTCGCGCGGCGGCAGGGCGAGGAGCTGCGCTTCGCGCCCGCCGACGGCGACTGGCTGACGAGCGGCGACCGCTCGCTGCTCGACCAGCCGGACGCGCTCGAGCGGGCCTGGGCGGCTCTCGCGAACCCGAACGCGGGCGAGCTGATCGTCTCGCCGCCGCTCGGCGTCGAGCTCACCGACCTCGCCGGGCGCAGCCACCTGGGCGGGGGCAGCCACGGCTCGCTGGAGGCGGGCGACTCCGTCGTCCCGATCCTGACCGTCGGCCTCGATGCCGAGCCGCGCCGAATCGTCGACCTCGCGCCGCTCGCTTTGGAGCACTTCGGCGTCAAACTGCCGGCCTACGCCGATGCCGCCTGACCGGCAGCAGATGGTGGAGCGGCAGCTCCGCCGGCGCGACATCGAGGACGAGCGCGTGCTCGAGGCGATGGGGCGGGTGCCCCGCGAGCTCTTCGTCCCCGAGCAGGAGCGACGGCGTGCCTACGCGGATGCCGCCCTGCCGATCGGCCACGGCCAGACGATCTCCCAGCCGTACATGGTCGCGCGGATCGTCGAGGCACTCTCGCTGCAGCCCGGCGAGCGCGTCCTCGACGTCGGCACCGGCTCGGGCTACCAGGCGGCCGTGCTCGCCGAGCTCGGCGCGAACGTGGTCACGATCGAGCGGATCCCGGAGCTCGCCGAGCAGGCGCGCGGGAGCCTTGCCGAGGCCGGCTACGACGTCGACGTCCGGGTCGGCGACGGCACGCTCGGCGTGCCCGAGCTAGCGCCCTTCGACGCGATCGCCGTTGCCGCCGCGGCACCGGCGTTCCCGGAGACGCTCTACGACCAGCTCCGTCCCCGAGGCCGGCTGGTCGTCCCGGTCGGCGGCCAGCGCGCGCAGCGGCTCGAGCTGATCGTCCGCAGCCCCGAGGGGCCGGCGGTCGTCCACTCGGTGCCCTGCCGCTTCGTGCCGCTTGTCGGCGAGGAGGGCTTCCGCGCCTGACGTTTTTCCGGCGACGAGCTGAGCACAAGCGTCGTCCGAAATGCGGGGTCTCACGGGAACAAAGCTGCTGCGGCGGCCGGTCCGCCTGCGCGGAATCGAGCTCGGCCGGCCGGTCGATGTGCTGCTGCACCCAGACGAGCCACACGCCCTCGGGCTCGACGTCCTCTGCGGCGACGAGCGGCACCGCTTCCTGCCCGTCTTCGGCGCGGAGGTGCACCGACACCACGTAGAAGTCGCCTCGCCGCTCGTGCTGCTCGACCTGCGCGACGACTCCTTCTACCGGCGCCGCGCGCGCTCGCTGAGCGCGCTGCGCGGCACGCACCTCGACGGCAGCGGCGAGCTGGAGGACGTTGTGCTCGGGCCGGACTGGCGGATCGTCGCGCTCGTGCTCGAGGGCGGCGAGCGCGTCCCGCTGGACGGCAACGTGCTGCCGGGCCGGCGCTCCCGCTGAGCCTGCTCCGGTACGCTCGCGCGCCGATGGCCTTCTCTCCCGCAACCGCCCGCACGCGCGCCGGCCAGGCGCTCCGCCGCCCGCACAACTGGGTGCAGCTCGCCAAGTTCTCGGCGGTCGGCCTGAGCGGCTACGTGATCAACCTCATCGTCTACACGGCGCTGCTGAAGGGCGCCGGCTTCCACTACGCGCTCGCGGCGACGTGCTCGTTCCTCGTCGCGGTGACGAACAACTACACCTGGAACCGGCTCTGGACCTTTCACGCCCAGCGCGGCCACGTCGGCTGGCAGGGCCTGCGCTTCCTGGTCGTGGCGCTGATCGCGTACGTCGCCAACCTGGCGCTGCTGACCGGCTTCATCGCGCTCGGGCTGGACAAGGTGCTGGCCCAGGCGATCGCCGTCGTGCTCGTCGTTCCACTGAACTTCCTGGGAAACAAGCTCTGGTCGTTCCGGCGCTAGGCTGACGCGGATGCTCCGCGTCCTGGCCGTGGCGCTCGCCGCTTTCGCCCTGGCGGGGAACGCGCTCGCCGCCGGCAACCCGCCGAAGCTGCACGGCTCGCTCGCGCCGCCGTCGCCGCGCCTCGAGGCCGCGGCGGTGAAGCGGATCTTCCTCCACCACCCGAAGGTCGCCGACTGGCTGCGCCACTACCCGCGCGGGCGGCAGGTCGACGCCACGTTCGCGAAGGCGACGAAGCTCTGGACGGTCAGGGTCTGGGCCGGGCCGGCGGGCGAGGTCGCGACCGGCAAGGTCGACGACACGAGCGGCGCGGTCACCGAGGCGTGGACCGGGCCGCAGGTGGCGTGGAAGATGGCGCGCGGTTACGACGGCGCCTTCGGCGGCCGCGAGATCAACAGCGCGCCGGTGTGGCTCGGCTTCTGCCTGCTCTTCCTGCTCGGGCTCGGCGACCTGCGCCGGCCGCTCAGCTTGCGCAACCTCGACCTGCTCGTGCTGCTCTCGTTCAGCGTCTCGCTCTGGTTCTTCAACCGCGGCGACATCTTCACGAGCGTGCCACTGGTCTACCCGCCGCTCGTGTACCTGCTCGGGCGCATGGTCTGGAGCGCGTGGCGCGGGCGGCTCGGCACCGGCGCCGTCCCCGTCTGGCCGGTCTGGCTGCTCGCCGCTGTGACCGTCTTCGCGGCGGGCTTCCGAATCGGGCTCAACGTGCGCGCCTCGAACGTGATCGACGTCGGCTACTCGGGCGTGATCGGCGCCGACCGGATCGCCCACGGCCAGGTCCCCTACGGCCACTTCCCGGTCGAGATCGGCAAGGCCTGCGGGCCTGCCGACGCCGACGGCGAGATCCGCAACCGCGTTCAGACGAACGGGCGCTGCGAGTCGGCGAACCCGCAGGGCGACACGTACGGCCCGGTCGCCTACGAGGTCTACCTGCCCGGCTACCTCGCGCTCGGCTGGACGGGCAAGTGGGACGACCTGCCTGCCGCGCACTTCGCCGCGATCGCCTTCGACCTGCTCTGCCTGCTCGGGCTTGCACTGGTCGGCCTGCGCTTCGGCGGCACGCGGCTGGCGGTGACGCTCGCCTTCGCGTGGGTCGCCTATCCGTTCACGCAGTACGTCTCGAGCTCGAACACGAACGACGCGCTGCCGCCGCTGTTCCTGATCTGGGGCTTCTGGCTCGTCAGCTCACCCGTCGCGCGCGGCGCGGCCACCGCGCTCGCAGGGTGGACGAAGTTCGCGCCGCTGCTGCTCGCGCCGCTCTGGGCCTCGTACCCGGAACGGCGCCTGCGACCGACGCTCCTCTTCGTCGCCGCGTTCCTCGCGGCGACGGTGGTCGCGTTTTCGATCCTCGCGCTCGACGGCCACCCGCTGGGCGCCGCGCACGAGCTCTGGAAGCGGACGATCTCCTGGCAGGTCGACCGCCGCTCGCCGTTCTCAATCTGGGACTGGCGCGAGTACCACGCGGGGCTGCCGGACCTGCACCTCCTCCAGCGAGTGCTCGAGGGCGCGCTGCTCGCCGGCGCGATCGCCGTCTACTTCGTCCCGCGCCGGAAGTCGCCGCTCCAGCTCGCCGCGCTGACCGCCGCGCTGCTGCTCGGCTTCGAGCTCGTCCTGACGCACTGGTTCTACCTCTACCTGCCGTGGTTCTTCCCGTTCGCCGCCTTCGCCGTGCTCGCGCCGGCCGCCGAGCCGCTTCGTGCCCCCGTCCGAGCGCCAGTTGAGCGTCCTCGCGAAGAGCTGGTCGGCGTCGACTGAGCCGCGGCGGCTCCTCGTCGGAGCGGCCGGGCTCTTCCTCGTCTCGATGACGCTGCTCCACTGGGGCTGGTACCAGCACGACCTGATCCTCGACACGGTCGAGTACCACCGCTACGGCTCGGCGATGGCGGAGGGCCACGTGCCCTACCGCGACTTCGCGGTCGAGTACCCGCCGGGCGCGCTGCCTGCGTTCGGGATTCCCGCGATCGGCAAGCCGGGCTTCTCGTTCTACAACCGCGAGTTCCAGATCCTGATGGCGCTCTGCGGCGTGGGCTCGCTGGCGTCGATGTCCGTCGCGCTGCGTGAGCTCGGCGCCTCGGCCGAGCGCACGGCCGCAGCGCTCGGCTTCTTTGCGCTCGCGCCGCTCGCGCTCGGCTCGGTGATCCTCTACCGCTACGACCTCTGGCCGACCTTCCTGACGGTGGCCGGGCTGGCGGCCGTCCTCGCGCGGCGGGAGCGGCTCGGGTTCGCCTCGCTCGGGCTGGGGATCGCGGCCAAGGCGTTCCCGGCGGTCCTGATCCCGCCCGCTCTGGCCTACGTCTGGCGCACGCGCGGCCGGCGCGAGGCGTTGCTCTGCCTGGGCGCGGCCGCGGTCGTCGTGGCCGTGGTCGTCGTCCCGTTCCTGGTGCTCGCACCGCACGGCGTCTGGGAGAGCATCGACCGGCAGACGACGAGGCCGCTGCAGATCGAGAGCCTCGGCTCGGCGCTGCTGCTGGCCGCGCACCACGTCGGCGGGCTCGGGCTGACGCTCGACACGGGCCGCGGCTCGCAGAACCTCGTCGGCTCGCTGCCCGACGCCGTCGGCGCCGCGTCGAGCGCGCTGCTCGTGCTCGCGCTCGTGGGCATCTGGATCGCCGCCGCGCGCGGCCCGGCGACCCCGGAGCGGCTCGTGCGCTGGTCGGCCGCCTCGCTGGCCGCCTTCGTCGCGCTCGGGAAGGTGCTCTCGCCGCAGTTCCTGATCTGGCTGCTGCCGCTGGTGCCGCTCGTGCGCGGCCGCCGCGGCCTGGCCGCCTCGGCGCTACTCGGGCTCGCGCTGCTGCTGACGCAGGTCTGGTTCCCGATCCGCTACTTCGACCTGGTCGCCTTCGAGGAGCTCCCGTCGTGGGTGCTGCTCGCCCGCGACCTCGTGCTGGTCGCGCTGGTGGCGGTGCTCACGGCACCGGCACGCGAATCGCCTCGCAGCTGAGCGCGCGCCCCTCGGCGTCGCACTCGACGATGGCGCCCTCGATCCGGACGCCCCCGTCGGCGGGCTCAAAGCGGACGCCCATGCCCGTCTGCATCCGCCCGATCGCGAGCTCGGCCTTCACGCCGATCACGGAGTCGTGCGGGCCGGTCATGCCGGCGTCGGTGATCGCCGCGGTGCCGCCCGGCTGGACGCGCGCATCGCTCGTCTGGACATGCGTGTGCGTGCCGAAGACCGCCGTCACGCGGCCGTCGAGCAGCCGGGAGAGCGCCACCTTCTCGCTCGTAGCCTCGGCGTGGAAGTCCACGAGCACGACCTTCGCCGCCGCCCGCGCCTCCTCGACCAGGTCGTCCACGACCTCGAACGGGCTCACCGGCGTCCCCATGAAGAGCGCGCCCTGGAGGTTGAGCACGGCCACCGGCGTCCCGTCCTCCGCCTCGACCACGGCCAGCCCGCGGCCCGGCGAGCGCGAGGACAGGTTCGCCGGGCGGACGACCCGCTCGGCGGTCTCGAGGTAGGGCCCGATCTCGCGGCGGCGCCAGACGTGGTTGCCGAGTGTGATCACGTCTGCCCCGGCTGCGAGCAGCCGCTCGGCCAGGCGCGGCGTGATCCCGGCGCCGTCGGCGACGTTCTCGCCGTTGACGACGCAGAAGCCGACGCCGCGCTCCTTCTTCAGCCCGGGCAGGCGCTCCTCGACGGCCTTCCGGCCCGCGCTGCCGAAGACGTCGGCGATGAAGAGGACGATCAGGGCAGTGACAGCGTGGCGGGGTGGATCTCGATCGCCACGTGGTTCCCCGCGTCGGTGGTCACGCGCGCGAGGGCCTGGCGCTCGACCTGGGCGAAGTCGATGATCGTCCCCACCTTGGAGGTGGTCGCGCCGACCGTCGAGCCGACGGTCAGGTTCGGGTCGGGCCGGAGGTGCGTGAGCGAGACGACGAGCGACGGGTTGCCGCTCGGCTGGATGTCGATCCGCGCGCCCATGTGCTTGCCGGCCAGCACGTACGGCGTGATCGCGACGACCTTGCCGTCGACCGGTGAGTAGACGTCGGTCCCGGGCGGCGCGCCGACGTCGAGCGAGGCCGTGGCCGAGCCGATGCCGCCGCCGAGCACGTAGTAGCGCAGGCCGTTGCTGCCGCCGTTGCCGAACAGGCTGCGGGCGACGCGGCCGACGAGGCCCTGGTTGAGCTGGCGTCCGACCGGCCGCAGCGCGAGCGAGCCGTCGCCCGCCGCGTGGTAGCCGATCGCGGTCAGCCGTCCCTGGGCGACCGGGAGCAGCAGCCGGATCGAGCCCATCAGCGAGACCACCTGCGGGCGCGGCGGGCCGGCCGGCAGCAGCCGGGTCGCCGGCGCGGGCGCGGCAGTCGGGACCGCGCGCGTGCCGCCCGACCCGAACGCGGTCAGGAGCAACGTGATCAGCGCGACCGAGGCGAGCAGGATCAGTCCCGCCAATCGCCTCTTGCGGCGCGCGGCGGCTGTTTCCCGCCGTCGCCTCGCATGAGCGGAGGCGCGTGGCATCCGCGGCACGGTAACCGAGGTCGGCTCCTCCTGCAACGGGACCAGCCGCGGCTCGAGCGCGAGGGAGCCGTCGACGCCGAAGTCCCAGTTCCAGTCCGGCGGGCGAAGGGGTACGACGCGGGAGCTACGATGCCTGCCATGGCCGGGCCTTCTGCCGGGGCCGCGAAGATAGAGATCCCGCGCTGGATTCAGCTCGTCGGCCTCCCGATTCTGCTCCTGCTGTTGTGGGTGCTCGCCGGCGCGGCCCGTCACGTCGTCTTCCTGTTCCTCGTCGCCTCGCTGATCGCGTTCCTGCTCAACCCGATCGTGCGGACGCTGACGCGCGTCTGGATCCCTCGGGGGTTCGGCGTCGCGCTGGTGTACCTCAGCTTTTTCGCCATCCTCCTGGCCGTGATCCTGGCGCTCGGCTCCGTGGTGGTCGACCAGACGAAGTCGAGCGCGAACCGGGTCAACGACTACTTTACGGTCGAGCACGGACACCCCGGCCAGACGCACGCGGACGCCGACGTCGACCGCTTCCAGCACTGGCTCGACACGCACCGGCTCGGCGGGGTGGAGATCCAGAAGCAGGGCCACGACCTCGTTCGCCAGATCCGCAAGAAGGACGTCACGCGCTACACGGGCGACGTGATCGACTTCGTCGAGGGCGCCGCGATCGGGACGCTCAAATTCCTGTTCGCGCTCGTGCTGGTGATCGTGGTCTCGATCTACATGCTGCTCGACATGCCGCGGCTGGCGCGCACGGTCGACCGACGCTTCCCGCCGCATCCGGGCTCGGACGCGCTGCTGACGCGGATCGAGCGCTCGCTCGCGAGCTACGTCCGCGGGCAGGTGCTGCTCTCGCTGATCATCGGCACGAGCGCAGGCCTCGGCCTGTGGCTGCTCGGCACGCTCGGCTGGGTGCCCGGCGCCGACAAGTACGCCGCGCTCTTCGGCGCGTGGGTCGCGGTCACCGAGCTGATCCCGTACCTCGGCCCGTGGCTCGGCGCGATCCCGCCGTTCATCTACGCGCTGGTCGTGCACCCGGTCTCGGCGATCTGGGTCGGCCTGCTCTTCCTTGGGATCCACCAGATCGAAGGGCACGTCGTCGTCCCGAACGTGATGGGCAACGCGCTGCGGCTGCACCCGCTGCTGGTGATCTTCGGGCTGCTCGCAGGCGGCGAGATCTACGGCCTCCCGGGCGCGCTCGTGGCACTGCCGCTGCTGGCGGCCGGCCGCGCGATCTGGGAGTTCTTCGCCGAGCGGGTCTCGCTGGAGGCGTGGGAGGACGGCGGCACGATCCCGGTGGAGGTCGAGGTGGAGGAGACGCGCGTGGCGCCCCTGCCGCCGGCCGATCCGCCTGCAGCGGCGAGCCGTTGACCCGGCCGACACCACTGCTCGCGGCCCGCGGCGCCGGCCGGCGGTTCGGGAAGACCAGCGCGCTCGAGCCGGTCGAGCTGGAGGTCTGGGACGGCGACGCGCTCGCGCTCGTCGGCCCGAACGGCGCCGGCAAGTCGACGCTGCTCTCGCTGCTGGCCGGGGCACTCGAGGCGAGCATGGGCAAGGTCGAGCGGCGGAAGGGCGTGCGGGTCGGCTGGGCGCCGCAGCGGCCGGCGCAGTACGGGCGCTTGTCCGCACGCGAGAACCTGGAGCTGTTCGCGCGGCTCGAGGGCGAGCACGACCCGCGCGCGGCGGCCGAGCGGCTGCTCGAGGCGTTCGAGCTGCCCGGCGGAGCTGCGCCGAGCGCCAACCTCTCGGTCGGCAACCGCCAGCGGCTGAATCTCGCCATCTCGCTGCTCGGCGACCCCGACGTGCTCCTGCTCGACGAGCCGACCGCGGCGCTCGACCCCGACCAGCGGCGCAGGCTCTGGGAGCGCGTGGCAGCCCTGCTTGCGCGAGGCGGAGCGGTCGTCTTCGCAACCCAGAACCTCGAGGAGGTCGAGCGGATCGCGAGCCGCGTCGCCGCACTGCGCGAGGGCCGTCTCGTCTTCACCGGGACGAGTCACGAGTACGACCGGGCTCACGTCGAAAGTCTCTCGGCGTGAGCCGGATCGCCCTGCTGCTGCGCAAGGACGTGCTCGTGCTGCGGCGCTCGCCGCTGCTGCTCGGGATCCTGATCGCCTACCCGCTCGCGATCGCGCTGCTGATCGGCCTGGTCGCGAGCTACGGCAGCTCGAAGCCGCGGGTCGCGTTCGTGGACGAGGACAACCTGCCCGCGACCGTCGTGCTCGGCGGCAAGCGCTTCGACGTCGGCCACACGATCGACGAGGCGAGCAAGAAGGTGAAGCTCGTGCGCCTTTCCGCCGACGAGGCCAAGCGCGAGCTAGACGACGGCCGCGTGGTCGCCGTCGTGACCGTGCCGCCGGGCTTCGTCTCGACCCTGCGCGGGATGGTCCGGAGCCCGCAGCTCGAGCTCCAGCTCTCGACCGGCACGATCTCCTCGCGGGTCGAGCAGCAGGTGCAGGCGCTCGTCTACTCGCTCAACCGCCAGCTTCAGAGCGCGTACATCGCGAGCAATCTCCGTTACGTGACGCTGATCCTGCACGGTGGCGACGGCAGCTTCCTCGGCGCTCCGATCACGGTGCTCGGGATCGAGCAGGCGCAGCGCCTCCTGCGCGAGATGCCGCAGACGCCGAGGACGGCGCAGCTGCTCGACTTCCTCCACGACGCTCGCCTGGCGCTCGCGAACACGAACGACGCGCTCAGCTCGACCGCGCATCCGATCGAGCTCGTGCGCGCGCCCGCGCGCGGGCGCACGTGGGCCCTGTCGGCCGAGGTGCAGGCCTACGCGCTCGCGCTGACGATCACCTTCCTGGCGCTGCTGCTCGCGGCCGGCTCGCTCGCCGCCGAGCGTGACGAGAACGTCGTGGGCCGGCTCGCGCGCGGGCTCGTCGGGCTCGGGCAGCTGGTTTGGTCGAAGGTCGCGCTCGCTGCAGCCGTCGCGCTGGCGCTCGGCCTCGCGATCGCGCTCGCGTTCGGGCTGATCATCGAGATCGGCGGCGTCACCGGCGGCGAGCCCTGGCGGCGGCTGCCGCTGCTCGTGGTCGGGCTCGTGCTCGCCGGAGGCTCGGTCGGCGCGCTCGGTGCCCTGCTCGGGGCACTGGCGCGTGAGGCCCGCTCGGCCTCGCTCATCGCCGTGCTGGTCGTGATGCCGATCGTCTTCCTCGGGCTGATCCCCGCCGAGGTCGTGCCCCCGGCCGGCTGGCTCAGCGACGTGCTGCCGTTCGCGCACGCGGTGCGCTTCTTCCGCTCGGCGCTCTACGACCTCAGTCCCTGGGGCGAGGTGCTCCGGGAGGGCCTCTGGCTGGCCGCGCTCGGCGCGGTCTTCGGCGGGCTCGCCCGGGTGGGAGCGCGTAGATTGTTGGTGTGAGCTCGTTCCCGGTCACGCGCCTGCGCAGGCTCCGCCGCAGCGACCGCCTGCGCGCGCTCGTGCGTGAGACCCGGCTCGACCTCGACGACTTCGTCCTGCCGCTCTTCGTCGGCCCGGCCAGCGAGCCGAACCCGGAGCTGCCGGCGCTCGGCCGCTTCTCGGTCGACGACCTGGCCGCCGAGGCCGAGGAGGCGGCGCGGCTAGGCGTGCGCGCCGTGCTGCTGTTCGGCATCCCGGACGAGAAGGATGCGGAGGGCTCCGGCGCCTGGGACGACGACGGCGTCATCCAGCGGGCGCTGCGGACGCTGCGCGAGGCGAGCCCCGGGCTCGTGCTGCTGACCGACGTCTGCCTCTGCGAGTACACCTCGCACGGCCACTGCGGCGTGCTCGAGGGCGACGAGGTGGACAACGACGCGACGCTCGAGCTGCTCGCGCGCACGGCTGTCTCGCACGCCGCGGCCGGCGCCGACGCGGTCTGCCCGAGCGACATGATGGACGGCCGCGTCGCCGCGATCCGCGCGGCGCTCGACGAGGACGGCCACGGCGAGCTCCCGATCGTTTCCTATGCGGCCAAGTACGCCTCGGCCTTCTACGGGCCGTTTCGCGAGGCGGCCGACTCGACGCCGGCCTTCGGCGACCGGCGCGGCTACCAGCTCGATCCCGCCAACGTGCGCGAGGCGCTGCGCGAGTGCGAGCTCGACGTGGCCGAGGGAGCCGACGCGCTGCTGATCAAGCCTGCGCTCCCGAACCTCGACGTGCTGCGGGCCGCGCGCGAGCGCTTCGACCTGCCGGTCGGCGCGTACAACGTCTCGGGCGAGTACGCGATGCTGAAGGCCGCGGGCGCGCGCGGCTGGCTCGACGAGCGGCAGGCGGCGCTGGAGTCGCTGACCGCGATTGTGCGGGCCGGCGCCGACCTCGTCGTCTCCTACTGGACGAAGGAGCTCGCGGGCTGGCTGTAGCGCTGGATCTGTGGGACACGATCGCCGAGGAGGCCGCGGAGGAGAGCCGGCTCTGGGGCGAGGCGCTGAAGGCCGACCCGGAGCGCGAGCCCGTCTTCTCACCGCTCGGCGAGGAGCGCTACGCGCTCGGGCTCGAGACGATCTACGAGGGCTACCTGCTCCACTACGGCCGGCCGCGCCTGTTCGCGCCCGTCGACGAGGACACGGCGTTGCTGCTCGGCGACTACCTCTACGCGCACGGCCTCGTCCGTATCGCCGAGGCCGGCCCGGTCGAGGCGGTCACCGATCTCGCCGCCCTGATCTCGCTCTGCGCCCAGCTCCGCGCCGACGGCCTGCCCGGCGACGGCGAGGCCTGGGCGGCCACCGCGGCCACGCTCGGCCGCGGCGAGGATGCGCGGGCGGCGTGGGCCCCGGGCCCGGAGGCCGAGGCGGCCCTGGCGAGCCACCGAGGTCGGTTAGGATCGCGTTGATGCTGCCGCTCGCCGCGAAGACCGCCGCGCAGGAAGGCCTCGACGTGATCCGCGCGATGCTGGTCGTCGGCCTGATCTTCCTCGGCGTGATCGTGCTCGGCGAGCTGACGCACTGGCTGCGGCACCGCCGCTAGGGACATGGCGCCGCCGGGCGACCTCCGCGACTGGATCGCCCTCCTCGAGCGCGAGGGTGAGCTCGTGCGCGTGTCCGCCGAGGTCGATCCGCACCTCGAGATCACCGAGATCACCGACCGGGTCGTCAAGGCCGGCGGGCCGGCGCTGTTGTTCGAGAACCCCAAGTCGAGCCACCCGCTGCTGATCAACCAGTTCGGCACCGAGCGGCGGATGTGCCTCGCCTTCGGCGCGGACTCGCTCGACGACGTCGGCCGGCGGCTCGGCGACGTGCTCGAGATGCAGCCGCCGCAGGGCCTTGCCGAGAAGGTACGCGGCCTGAAGAAGCTGAAGTCGATCGCCGACTCTCAGCCGAAGAGCGTCCGCAGCGGGCCCGTGCAGGAGGTCGTCCTCACGGGCGACGAGGTCGACCTCGGCCTGCTGCCGGTCCAGACCTGCTGGCCGGGCGACGCCGCGCCGTTCATCACGCTCCCGGCCGTGATCACGACCGACCCGCGCAGCGGCGGCCGCAACGTCGGCATGTACCGCCTGCAGGTGCTCGACCGGCGGACGACCGCGATGCACTGGCAGATCCACAAGGACGGGCGCGCCGATTACCTGCTCGCCGACGGCAAGCTCGAGGTTGCCGTCGCGCTCGGGCTCGACCCGGTCACCGCCTACAGCGCGAGCGCACCGCTCCCCAAGCACGTCGACGAGTTCATGCTCGCCGGCTTCCTGCGCGGCGAGCCGGTCGAGCTCGTGCGCGCCAAGACGGTCGACCTCGAAGTGCCCGCCAACGCCGAGATCGTGCTCGAGGGCTACATCGCCAAGGACGAGCTGACCGAGGAGGGCCCGTTCGGCGACCACACCGGCTACTACACACCGCCCGAGCCGTTCCCGGTCTTCCACGTGACCGCGCTGACGATGCGGCGCGACGCGATCTACCCGTCGATCGTGGTGGGCAAGCCGCCGGCCGAGGACGCATGGCTCGGCAAGGCGACCGAGCGGATCTTCCTGCCGGCGGTCCGGATGAGCGTCCCGGAGATCGTCGACTACGACCTGCCCGTCGCGGGCGCCTTCCACAATTGCTGCCTCGTCTCGATCCGCAAGAGCTACCCGGGCCACGCGCAGAAGGTGATGCACGCGATCTGGGGGCTCGGCCTGTTGAGCCTGACCAAGGCGGTCGTAGTCGTGGACGAGTGGGTGGACGTGCACGACTACGAGGAGGTCTTCTTCCGCGTCGGCGCCAACGTCGACCCGAAGCGCGACGTGCTGATCAGCGAAGGGCCGCTCGACCATCTCGACCACGCGCCTACGCTGCAGTTCTACGGCGGCAAGCTCGGGATCGATGCCACACACAAGGGGCCCGAGGAGGGCACGCGCCCGTGGCCGCCGGAGATCGAGATGAGCGACGAGGTGCGCCGACTAGTCGACGAGCGCTGGGCCGAGTACGGGCTCGGCGCCCCCGCGGAGGCCGACGGGCGACGTGCAGGCGCGTTGCGCCAACTGTTACGTCGTTGACGGGCCAGACCTGTAACGATTGAATCCCGACGCTTCGAAGTAAGGGAGAGACCGCTTGGAAGAACGCCCGGGGGACGATCGGCCGCAGCTTCCACCGCCCAGCCTGTGGCCGGTGGGGTTCGCCGTCGGCGTCGTCTGCCTGCTCGTCGGCCTGGTGATCAGCTGGCCGGTCGCAGCGGTCGGGGCGGCGATCGCGCTCGTCTTCGGCTTCCTCTGGGCGCGCGAGGTTGCGACCGGCCACCCGCCGGTCACCGTGCCGCACGACGAGGCTGCGGCCGACGCGCCCGCGCTGCCCGCCGACCAGGGCCCGGCCGCGATGCCCGAGCCCGAGCCCGGCGAGCGCTTCCCGCGCAGCCGCTTCCTCGAGGGCGCGACGCTCGGCCTCGGCGCCGTGATCGGCGCGATCGTGACGCTCCCCGCGGCGGGCTTCGCGCTCCTGCCGGGGTTCCTCAAGCAGAAGGCGCACAAGGTCGACCTCGGCCCGGTCTCCGACTTCGAGGAGAACAAGTGGAAGGTGGTCACCTTCGCGCGTGACCCGACCAAAGCCGAGATCACGCGCCGCACCGCGTTCGTGCGCAACAACGGCCTGCTCGACGGTGTGCCGAGCTTCACGATCATTTCGAACCGCTGCGCGCACGTCGGCTGCCCGGTGCAGCCGGGCGGGCCGGTCTTCGAGAAGGACGAGAAGACGATCAAGACCGCCAACGGCGACGTGCTGGTCACGCCCGTCCTGCCGGCGGCGGGGTTCATCTGCCCCTGCCACGGCGGCTCCTACGACCAGGAGGGCAACCGCATTGCCGGGCCGCCGGTCCGCGGCCTCGACCGCTACGAGTTCGACATCGTCGACGGGCGGCTCCTGCTCGGCGACCTCTACAGCGTCGTGAAGGTCGAGGGCTCCGGGAAGTCGGCCAGGATCAAGAAGGTCGAGCTGCACGGCCCGGGCCAGCACGCCAGCGGCCCCGAGTCCTGGCTCTATCCCTTGCAGCCGCCTCACTGATGGCGGCGAAGAAGTCAGAGCGGCGCGACAAGCTGCAGGCTGCGGCGATGTACCCCCTCGACTGGCTCGAGGAGCGCTCCGGGATCGTCGGCGGGATCCGCTACTTCCTCTTCCGCAAGGTCCCCGGCGACTCGAGCTGGTGGCACACGCTCGGCTCGGCGACGCTGACGGCGTTCCTCGTCCAGCTCGTCACCGGCGTGATCCTCGCGATGTACTACAAGCCCTCGCCTGCGGAGGCGCACTCCTCGATCGAGCACATCCAGCACGACCTCTGGGGCGGCTGGCTCGTGCGCGGCATGCACCGCTGGGGCGCGAGCGTCTTCATCATCCTGATGTTCATGCACATGGGCCGCGTGTTCCTGTTCGGCGCGTACAAGTACCCGCGCGAGCTGAACTGGATCGTCGGCGTGCTGTTGCTCGCGACCGGCCTGTTCGAGGGCCTGACCGGCTACTTGCTGCCCTTCGACCAGACCGCGTACTGGGCGACCGTGGTGGCGGTCAACATCAACGGCACCGCGCCCTTTGTCGGCCCGTACCTGGCAACCGTCCTGCGAGGTGGTGCCGAGATCGGCCCGGACACGCTCGCTCGCTTCTACTCGATCCACATGCTGCTCGTCCCAGGCGCGCTGCTGGGGCTGATCGGGTTGCACCTGTACCTGGTCGTGCGCCTCGGCATCACCTCGCCGCCCTGGTCGAAGGAGGCCGCCGGCGTCGAGCCCGAGGACGAGCCGCCGCCCGCACGCTCCGGCCTCGTGCAGCCAGGCCCGCGCGCCGCCGGCGTTCGCAGGAGGCCCACGGAATGAGCTCGCTCGACGAGCGCCGGCGCGGGTTCCAGCGCTACAAGGAGGACGTCAAGAAGCGGGGCAAGCCCTTCTACCCGTTCGCGATGTTCGAGGACACGGTCATGAGCCTGGTCGTGGTGATCGTGATCGCCGGCCTCGCGGTCGTCTGGAAGAACTACGAAGTCCTCGGACCGCTGATCGGGCCGAAGGCCGACCCGGGGACGATCTCCTTCGTCCCGCGGCCCGACTGGTACTTCTACTTCCTCTTCTACCTGCTGCGGATCTTCAAGTGGCCGGAGACGGTGATCCTCGCCACGGTCGGGATCCCGACTCTCTGTCTCGTCCTGCTGCTGGCCGTGCCGTTCGTCGACCTTCGTACCGAGCGGAAGCTCTCGCGCCGCCCGGTCGCCGTCGTGGCCGCCGCGCTGGTCATCCTCTCGATGGGCGTCCTCACCTACAAGGGCGCGGTCGCGAAGGAGCCGATCGCGAGCGAGGTCGAGGCGGCGATCCCGAGCTGGGCGCAGAAGCAGGGCTTCGCAGGCAACCAGGAGGCGCTCGCGGGCGCGAAGCTGTTCGCGGAGTCGGGCTGCACGAACTGCCACACCTACCTCGGCTCCGGCGGCTCGAACCTGGGCGCACCCGACCTGTCCGCCGAAGGAGCGAAGGGCAAGGGCGTCCAGTTCCAGATCGACCACCTCAAGTGCCCGAGCTGCGTCAACCCCGGCTCGCCGATGCCGCCCTTCGCCGAGCTCGGCGACGACAACCTGCACAAGCTCGCCGTTTTCCTAGAGGCCTCCAAGGGCCCGAAGTAGGCTTTCGGCGCCATGCGCGTCTTTCTCGGCATCACCGGCGCCTCGGGAGCGCCGTATGCGGCCCGCCTGCTCGAGGCGCTCGCCGGCAACGGCTGTGAGATCGGCCTCTGCGCCTCGCGCGCCGGCATCGAGGTGCTCGCGACCGAGCTTTACGGCGACGCGCGACTCTCGCCCGACGAGACGCTCGCGCGCCTAACCGAGCCGGTGCGCGAGGCCGTCACGCTCCACGACGAGCGCGACTGGCACGCGCCCTACGCGAGCGGGTCGGCGAAGGTGGACGCCTACGTGATCTGCCCGTGCTCGATGGGCACGCTCGGCACGATCGCCTCGGGCGCGATGTCGAACCTGATCCAGCGGGCGGCCAGCGTGGCGCTGAAGGAGGGCCGCAAGCTCGTGCTCTGCCCGCGCGAGACGCCGCTCTCGACGATCCACCTCGAGAACATGCTCCGCGTCCGGCAGGCGGGCGCAACGGTGCTCTTCCTGGCGCCGGGCTTCTACCACGGGTCCGAGACGGTCGGCGATCTCATTGACTTCATCGTGGCGCGCTGCCTCGACCAGCTCGGGCTCGAGCACTCCGTGTCGCCGAGGTGGGGCGAGTGAGTGTCGAGTCCGGCAGGCTCGCACCGGAGGCCGTGCGCTCGATGTTCGACCGGATCTCGCCGGTCTACGACGCGATGAACCGGACGATGACGATGGGGCTCGACCAGCGCTGGCGGCGCGCCACCGTCGCCGCGGTGGTGCGCCGGGGCGACCGCGTGCTAGATGCCTGCTGCGGCACCGGCGACCTCGCCGTCGCGGCGCTGCACGCCGGCGCGACGGTGACCGGCCTCGACTTCTCCGAGCGGATGCTCGAGCGGGCGCGGCGCAAGTCGGGCGAGATCGAGTGGGTACAGGGCGACGCGGAGAGGCTGCCGTTCGAGGACGCGAGCTTCGACGCCGCCACCGTCGGCTTCGGCGTGCGCAACCTCGCCGAACTCGAGCGCGGCCTCGCCGAGCTACGGCGCGTGCTGCGCCCGGGCGGGCGGGTGGCGATCCTCGAGATCACCCGGCCGCGCGGGCTGCTGGCGCCGTTCTTCCGGCTCTGGTTCGACGGCTTCGTGCCGCTGCTCGGCAAGGTGCTTCCCGGCGGCGCCGCGTACACGTACCTTCCCGCCAGCGTGCGCCGTTTTCCTGGGCCCGACGAGCTCGCCGGCCTCCTGCGCGGGGCCGGCTTCGAGGACGTCCGCTGGCGCAGCTTCGCGGGCGGGATCGTGGCTTTGCACATCGGGGTGGCGAAATGAGCCTGGCGACGATTCGCGAGACGCCCGGCCTCGACGCCTACCTCGAAGATCTAGAGGGACGCCTGGCCGCGGCGGTCGAGTCGCACGCGGGGCTCGTCGCCGAGGTCGGCGGCGAGGCTCTGGCGGCCGGCGGCAAGCGGCTGCGGCCGCTGCTGGTCTTCCTCGCCTCGCGGCCGGGAGAGGCGCCGCTGGCGGCCGGCGCGGCGGTCGAGCTCGTGCACATGGCGACGCTCGTCCACGACGACCTGATCGACCAGGCCCGCTACCGGCGCGGCCGCGAGGCTGCCTGGGCGAGTCACGGCCCGGACGCTGCGCTCGCGGCCGGGGACTACCTGTTCGCGCGGGCCTTCGCCGAGCTCGCTGCGACCGGCGACCGCGCGGCCGTTAAATGCCTCGCCGGCGCCACGCTCGCCCTCGCCCGGGGCGAGGCCCTGCAGCGCGCGCAGACCCACGACCCGGACACGAGCGTCGAGGACTACCTGGCCCGCTGCGCGCTCAAGACCGGGAAGCTGTTCGAGGCCGCGTGCCTGCTCGGCAGCAGCGGCGACCGGGGCCTCGGCGAGTTCGGGCTCGCGCTCGGGATCGCCTTCCAGATCGCCGACGACATCCTCGACTGCTCCGGCGAGACGATCGAGACCGGCAAGATCGCCGGCACCGACCTGCGCGAAGGGACGCCGACGCTGCCGCTGATCCTGGCGGCGCGCGAGGACGAGAGCGTGCGGCGCGCGCTCGCCGGCGGGCCGCTCGACGGCGCGCTCGTCCGCGTCGCGGAGACCGGCGCGCTGGAGTCGTCCCGCGAGCTCGCGCTCGACTATGCCAGACGCGCCCGCGCCTGCCTCGACGGGCACCTGCGCCGAGACGAGCTCGAAGCCCTCACCGATGCCGTCGTCGACCGGGAGTCCTGATGATCCGCCTTGGCCGGATCTCCTACGTGAACATGGCGCCGGTCTTCCACCGGCTCGAGGCCGAGGTCGACGAGGTGCAGGGCGTGCCGACCGAGCTGAACGCGCGCCTGCTGGCCGGGGAGCTCGACCTGGCGCCGATCTCGTCGATCGAGTACGCGCGCAACGCCGACCGCCTGCGCCTGCTGCCGCGGCTCTGCGTCTCCTCCGAGGGCGCGGTCGACTCGATCCAGCTCGTCGCTCGCAAGCCGCTCGAGCAGGTGCGCACGGTCGCGGTCACGCCCGAAAGCGCGACCTCGGTCGTCCTGACGAAGGTGCTGCTGCCCGAGGCCTCGCACATGCCGCTCGGCGAGGAGGCCGACGCGACGCTGCTGATCGGCGACGCAGCCTTGAAGAGCGCCTTCGAGGACCCGACCCCGCATCACGACCTCGGCCGCCTCTGGAAGGAGCGCACGGGCCTGCCGATGGTCTTCGCCGTCTGGGCCTGTCCCGAGCCGGTGCCGCCCGGCATGGCCGAGCTCGAGCAGGCGCTCGTCGACTCGGTGCTCACCGCCCGCGCCGAGCCCGAGCAGCTCGCGTACGAGTCGAGCGAGCGCTACGGCTATCCCGCCGGCTTCCTGGCTCGCTACTTCGAGAAGCTGCGCTACCGCTTCGGCCCGCGCGAGCGCGCCGGGCTGCTGACGTTCCTCGAACTGGCCCGCGACGTCGGCGAGCTCGACGAGGTGCCCGAGCTACGGTTCGTCTCCCGCGCCGAGGCGCCCGTCTAGCTCCTGTCCGTGCGCGAGGCCGAGTGGTGGTTCGCGAAGAGCAGGGGCGCGCGGCGCGCGTTCGAAGGCGTAGATTCCTCCAGCGCGTAGCATCCGCGCGCGTGGAGGCAGGAGTACGCACCGGCGGATGTCTCTGCGGGGCGGTCCGCTACAGCGTTCGCGGTGACCCCGTGCAGGTCCGGCGTTGCCACTGCGCGGGTTGCAGGAAGGAGTCCGGCAGTGCGTTCACCGTGTATGCCCACTGGCCCGTCGAGGCGTTTGAGATGAGCGGCGAGATCTCAAGCTACGACGGTCGCGGCTTCTGCCCCCGCTGTGGGTCTCGGCTGCTGGACACGAGCAACCCCGGCGACACGCTCGTCGAGATTCGGATCGGAAGTCTGGATGAGGCCCCCTTCGAGCTGAAGCCCGAAGACGAGATCTGGGTGAAGCGGCGCGAGAGCTGGATCCCGCCGGTCGAGGGCGCCGCACAGCACGACGAGAACAAGTAGACGGTCCCCCAAAGGCCGTTGAAGAGCATCGCCTGCAGGCGATGCTCACGGTCTGCAAGCTTTGGGCGATGACGCTCGCCGACCTCAGCCGCCTGGCTGCTCAGCTCGACGGTGTCGCCGAGCGTCGCCGCGACGGCCTGCTCGACTGGCGCTACCGCGGGCGCCTGGTCGCGCGCCAGCTCGACGACACGCACGTCGTCATCCGTGCGTCCTTCGACTTCCGCGATTTCCTGCTCCATTCGTTCCCCGAGACGTTCTCGGTGCCGAAGCGCTTCGCGAAGCACATGATGATCGTCGCCGACCTCGAGAACGGGAATCGAGCTGTCGTGGAGGACGCGGTCATCGCCGCCTGGGAGCTGCAGTCAGGCAAATGACGTTACGATCCGGCCGTGGATCCGGCGACGAGCTAGCGGTAGGCGCGGCGACCAGCCGCGCGTGATTGGCGCAGGAGCCGAGGCTGCTCTCGGGGCGGGCTCGGATGCTGCGTACCCACCGCTACGACTCGGAGGTACCACGAATGAATCGTCAGAACCTGTTCTCCGACGACTGGGACGGAGACAACAAGGAATTCGGGACCCGGCATCGATTCTTCTGGCGGCCGGACGACGCCAGGATGGGAGCGACGCGGTACGAGCTGGCCCCCGGCGCGACCGGGATGCGGCTGCACATGCACTTCGGAGCCGAAGAGATGTTCTTCGTCCTGAGCGGTCGTCCCGTCTTCCGCAACCAGCACGGCGAAGAGGAGCTGGCTCGGGGCGACTTCGTCTTCTGCCCCGAGGGACGGGCCGGACTGCACACGTTCAGCAATCCCACTGAAGAGCCCGCCCAGATCCTCGCGATCAGCGCCGGGAGCTTCCCGGACGTCGTCGCCTACCCCGAGGACGGATATGCCTGGGTGGCGACGCGTGACCCCGATCCCGACCTACTCGCGAGGGGCGGCGACCCCGGCATCATCACTCGCTTCGAGATCCCGATCGAGTAGATCGCTCGACACCGCGAAGAGGCCGCGAAAGCGGCCTCTTCGCTCAATCAGGAAAGCGCGCGCTCGAGCGCGGCACGGTCCGTCGGCGCTCCGTGCGCGGGCAGCACGACTTCGACCGGGAGCTCGAGCAGCGGCCGCAGGTCTCCGACCCGCTCGCGCGTGACGCCGTGCTCCAGCACCTCTTGGGGGACCTCGAAGCCGCGGCCGAAGTCGACCAGGGCGTCGCCGGCGACGATTGCGCCCACGCGCTCGATCCAGAGCACGAGGTCGTTGTGCGACCGGCCCGGGAATGCCTCGACCCCGATCGGAAGCCGGTCACCCGCTCCGAATACGTGGGCCTCGCCGTTGTTCTCCACCAGCAGCCACTCGAGGTCGGAGCCGTGCCATCCCTCCGGCATCTGTTCCCGGTCGAGGCCGTACTTCCGCACGAGTCGTCCGCGGTGTCGGCCGGTGGCGTGAACACGGGCGCGCCGAGGCACTCGACCAGGCTCCGCGCGTCGCGCTCGTGCCACGGTGCGGTGAGCACCACCGTCGGCTCGCGGCTGGCCGCGAGGGCGAGAATCTCCTCCGGCACGGCCAGCGGGTCGAAGAGGAGCAGCCGCTCCCCGTCGTCGAGTGCGTACGACGACACCTCTTGTGGCCATCACTGCTGCGTCCACTCGGGATGCGGCGCCTGCCAGTGCCACAGTCCAGCCTGAAGCTCGCGCACGGCGGGAAGCTACCGCGCATTACCGGCCGCTCGCGGAGGCGTAGGGTCCGCCCGTGGCGATCGTCACCTTCCCTGACGGCTCACGGGTGCGGGCGTCGTCGGTCGCGGAGCGGCAGACGGACGACCCCGAGCGCGCGTTCGGCCTCTACCTGGACGAGCGCTGGGAACCGACCTGGCCGGCCGACGTGATCGTGTGGCCGGATTTCGGCCTGCCCGCCGAGCCCGACGTCGCCGCAGGCCAGATCAGCGACGCGTTTGGTCGAGCACGCCGAGGCGAGCTGGTGGAGGTCGGCTGCCTCGGAGGGAGCGGCCGGACGGGCACGGCGCTGGCCTGCATGGCCGTGCTCGCAGGCGTTACGCCCGCGGAAGCCGTTCCGTGGGTGCGCGCGGCCTACCGGCCGGAGGCCGTTGAGACCGCCGAGCAAGAAGCCTGGGTCCAGTGGTTCGCCGACTGGGCCGCCGAAGGCTCGGCTAAGCCGACGCCGACCGCCAGGTCTTGATACGCGGGGAGCAGCGCCTGCCACCGCGCCTCGGCATCGCATGCGGCCAGCGTCGTCGCTCAGTCGTCTCGCTCGTGCCCGAAGGCGTACCGGGCGACGGTCCTCGTGCCGAGGAACGCGAACGGCGCGACCACGATCACGGACGGGATCGTCGTCGTGCTTGCTCCGCTCGAGCTGACGAAGTCGGGGCCGTAGACCGCGTCGAACAGCACCGCGAGCCACATCCCGACGATCGCGAGGGACGCCCACATCTCGGGAACGAAGACGTGCAGCCACCAGGGCTGCCTCTGCGTGTCGAACGGTTCGTGCGAAATGGTCGCCATCTCACACCTCCTTTGCAGATCACCGTCGCACGCGCCACGCCCGCGGACATCGGGGATCGCCCCGATCGCCATCCGAGAAACCGCTGGCTACAGCCCTCCGGCTCTAGCCAAGAGTGGCGCAGCCGAGGCGGTGCGGGCCGCCGTCGAGGATCGCGCCGCAGTCGGGACACAGCAAGTGCGTGAAGCAGGCCGCCTCGCCTCCCTGCTCGGCCGGCGCGGGCACGCCCTGTTCGCACAGCCGGCAGCGGAGCGGCGTTCCGAGTCGTTCGCGCCGGTCCTCGGCCTCGAGGATCCACGGTCGCTGGTGAAAGGGCGGCTGGTGGCGGACGTGCTGCCGATGGCCGCAGGCGAGCTCGGCGATCCAGTCGCCGCGCTCGTCCTGGTGGTAGCCGACGATCGCGCTCTCCAGCCTAGAGCTCCTCGTTCTGCGTCAGCTCGTCGGTGATCTCGAACCAGGGCGCCTTCGAGCCGACGTAGATGTGGTCGCTCGGGCGGATCGTCGGGTCGTCCACGAGCGAGCCCATCGCCACGTGCACCCACTCGCCCTCGCGCACGACCGAGTAGAGCAGTGAGCCGCATTCCGCGCAGCGCGTGTCGTTCAGCTCGTCCTCGCCGAAGACCATCAGCCGATCGCCCCCCTCGGTGACGGTCAGCTTGTCGCGCTCGATCCCGGCGAAGGCCTTGAACGCCGAGCCGGTCGCCGCGCGGCACTGCGAGCAGTGACAGTTGGCGGAGTAGCGGAACTCGTCCGCGACCTCGTAGTGCACGGCGCCGCAGCCGCACCTGCCGTGGAGCACGCGGCCGCTCACCACGAGCCTGCGCCTCCCCATTCGGCCGGGTCGACGTCGCGCACGGTCTGCGTCAGCTCCCAGCGGTGGCCGCCGGGGTCCTCGACGACGCAGGAGCGCTCGCCGTACTCGTAGGTCTGCGGTTCCTCGAGCACCCGGGCGCCGGCTTCGCGAGCGCGAGCGAAGGCGGCGTCCACGTCCGGGACGCGTACCTTGAGCAGCTGCGTCACGACGCCTCCGGTGGGAGCGACCTGGTCGCGCCGCACGTCTGCGACGACGATCGCGCCGTCCTCGCCGACCTTCAGCTGCGAGCGGTGCGCGTCGCCGATCCGGACTCGTTCCTCGAAACCGAAGGCCTCCTCGAGCCAGGCCACGGCGCCACGGACGTCGGGATAGACCAGCACCGGCGTTACGGTCGCCGGCGGTGCGGAGCGATTCGTCAACATGCGCCCGAGATTAGCCAGGACCATCGGAGGGAGGCTCGATGAGCGACTACGCAGTCACGAAGCTCGACGAGATCGAGGAGATCAGCGACGGTCGCTGCCCGTGGCGGCCGGTTCGGCACCAGCTCGGAATCACCGCGTTCGGGGTGAACGCGTTCACCGGCAAGGAGGCGGGCGACCGGATCATCAACGAGCACGACGAGGCCGGGGAGCACGACCTGCAGGAGGAGCTCTATCTCGTCCATCAGGGCCGCGCGAGGTTCGAGCTCGGCGGCGAGAGCGTCGACGCGCCGGCCGGGACGTTCGTCTACGTCCCGCCGGACGTGAAGCGCACCGCGTTCGCCGAGGAGTCGGGCACCACGCTCGTCGCCGTCGGCGGCAAGCCGGGCGCGGCGTACGAGCCGTCGGGCTACGAGCTCTGGATGCCGCTGAACGAGCTCTACCAGGCCGGCGAGTACGAGCAGGTGATCGAGCGCGGGCGCGAGGCGATCGAGGCCCACGAGTACGCGCTGCCGTTCTACAACCTCGCCTGCGCCGAGAGCCTCGCGGGCCACAAGGACGACGCGATCGAGCATCTTCGCCGGGCGATCGAGCGCCAGGAGCCGCTCCGCTCGCTGGCCGCGGAGGACTCGGACTTCGACGCGGTTCGGGACGAGCCGGCGTTTCAAGAGCTCGTCGCCGAGCGCTAGCGATGGAGGCGCGGCTCGAGGACGTCGGCTCCGGCCTCACGCCGGTCAGCCCCGGCTGGTTCGTGGTCAACGTGTCCGAGGCGGCCTGGTTGCGCCACGACGCGTTCGGCGGCCGCTGCGTCTTCGAGAGCAACGGCCGTCTGCTCGCCGACCGTCCTGACCTCGAGCCGCAGCAGTTCGAGCAGCTTGGCTTCGACCTGGCCGTGCTCGCCCCGGGGAAGCCGAGCGGCATGTACCACGCCGAGTCGGACCAGGAGGACTTCCTCGTCCTCGCCGGGTCGTGCCTGCTCGTGATCGAAGAGCAGGAGCGAGAGCTCCGCGCCTGGGACTTCGTCCACTGCCCGCCGGGCACGCGGCACACCTTCGTCGGCACCGGCGACGACCCGTGCGTGATCTTCATGACCGGCGCGCGGACGCCGGACGGCACGATCGTCTATCCGGTGTCGGAGACGGCGCGTGCCCGCGGCGCGGCCGTCGAGACGGAGACCCCCAGCCCACGCGAGGCCTATGCGCCGTTCGGCCACTGGCGCCTCGGCCGTCCAGATGGGTGGCGCCAGTTACCGTGGAGCTGACGATTCGCGACAACCCGCCCTACACGGAGGTGACCGGATGAACGACAAGCCGAAGATGAAGGTCACGCGTCTCGACGACATCGAGCGGCGCGGCCGAATGATCCCGGTGCGTGAGCAGCTCGGGATCCACTCGTTCGGAGTCAACGCCTTCACGCCCAACGAAGAGGGCACGCTGATCAACGACCACGACGAATCGGGCTCGGGCCAGGAGGAGCTGTACGTCGTGCTCGAGGGAAACGCGACCTTCGAAGTCGACGGCGAGACGTTCGAGGCGCCCGCAGGGACGCTCGTGTCCGTCCCGCCGAAGTCGCGCCGGAAGGCGACCGGAGAGGGAGTCGTCCTGGCCCTCGGCGGCACGCCGGGCGAGGCGTACCAGGCGCTCGACTGGGGTGAGGCATGGCCGTTCCAGAGCGAGTCGATGGCCGCCTACGGCGAAGACCGCTACGGCGACGCGCTCGACGCGGTCCGCCGCGGCCTCGAGCAGGTGCCCGACAGCCCCGGCCTGCACTACAACTACGCGTGCTTCGCCACGCTTGCAGGCGAGACCGGCGACGAGGTGTTCGAGCACCTCACGCGGTCGGTTGAGCTGTTTCCGCCGTTCCGCCAGCAGGCGCGGACGGATGACGACTTCACCGACGTCCGCGACGACCCGCGCTTCGAGGAAGCGCTTCGCTGAGCGCCGTGCGCGAGCTGCGTCCCGGCCTCTGGCACTGGCAGGCACGCCATCCCGAGTGGGAGTCGAGCGAGCCCTGGGACCCGAACGTCTCGTCGTACGCGATCGACGACGGCGAACGCCTGCTGCTGTTCGATCCGCTGGGCGTGCCGAGTGAGATCGAAGCGCTCGCGGCCGACCGTGAGACGGCGATCGTGCTCACCGCGCCGTGGCACGAGCGAGACTCGGAGCAGCTGGTGGAGCGGTTGGGCGTGCCGGTGTACACGCCGCTCCCCGACTCGGCGCAGTACCTGATGGACACCTATGGCGTCACCGCCGAGCAGGCCGGCGACGGCTCTCCCGATGTCGTCTGGCTGCTCCGTGAGGGGAAGGGCGAGGCACGCCCGTATTCGCCGGGCGAGCGGCTGCCATTCGGTGCCGACGTGCTCCCCGGGCATAAGCCGAACGACACCGTGCTCTGGGTCGAGAGCCACCGTGCGGTGATCTCCGGCGACACGCTCGTTGACTTCGGCAACGGCCTCGAGATCAACGAGCGGTGGCTTCGCCCGGGCGTGACGCGCGAGGAGATTGCGGCCGGCTTGCGTCCGCTGCTCGAGCTGCCGGTCGAGCACGTGCTGGCGACCCACGGCGGGCCGGCCGACCGGGCTGCCCTCGAACGCGCTCTCCGTTGAACTAGGGCAAGCGCTCCTCGCGGTACCGCTCCTTGTCCTGCTCATGCCACTTCGCGTCGTAGGACTCCGCGTCGGTGAGCTCCTTGTCCGTCAGGAGCTCACCGCTCGCGGGACGCTCGCCGGCGTCCGTTCTGCGGCGGGTGGCCAGGAAGCCGACGAGCAGGAGGGGCACGGCGACCACGGCAAAGATGAGCCACGGGAACACGCGGCCAGCCTATCTATGGCGTCAGCGCGGCGGGCCGCTCGGCTCGCCGGTACTCGACCTCGTAGCCGAGCCGCCGCGGGATCGCGAGCAGGCCCTCGAGGTCGAGGTCGATCGTGGCGCCCGCCTTCTCGGTGACCTCGTCCTCGATCGGCAGGTCGAAGTCGTCCGCGCCGTAGTCCAGGGCGCGGAAGGCGTCCTCGTTCTGCGTCAGCACTGAGGTGCGGATGTGCCGCACGTTGTCGAGGAAGATCCGCGAGAGGGCGATCCAGCGCCAGTACTCGCGCGGCGAGATCTCGCGGCCGCCGAAGGCCGTGCCGTACGGCTTGTACGTCCAGCAGAGGAACGAGAAGAGGCCGCCGACCTCGTCCTGGAAGTCGCGCGTGCGCTGCAGGTGCTCGAGCCGCTCGTCGAGGGTCTCGTCGAAGCCGATCACCATCGTCGCGGTGGTCTGCAGGCCCGCCTCGACGATCGCCTGCTGCGCGTCGAAGTAGTCCGCGACCGTGTACTTCCACTTCGCGTGCCGCGCGCGAAAGTCCTCGGTCAGGATCTCCGAGCCGCCGCCGGTGATCCAGTGCACGCCCGCGTCGCGCAGCCGGCCCGCCGCCTCGGCGTAGGAGAGCCCGGCGCGGTCGGCGAGGAAGACGAACTCCGCGATCGTGAGCGCGTAGAACTCGACCCGCTCGCCGTAGCGCGCACGCACCGACGCGAACAGGTCGCAGTAGTAATCGAGCGGCAGCTTCGGGTTGAAGCCGCCGTTGAAGCCGACCAGGTCGCCGCCGACCTCGAGCAGCTCGTCGATCTTGGCGAAGACGTCCTCGCGCGAGAGGACGTACCCGCCGTCCTGGTTGGGCAGCACGTAGAACGCGCAGTAGTCGCACTGGGCGACGCAGACGTTCGTGTAGTTGATGATCCGCATCACCATGTAGGTCGCGCGGTTCGGCTCGTGGTAGCGCGCGCGCACCTCGCCGGCCAGCCGCTGCAGCTCCTCGTCGCTCGCCTCGTTCCAGAGGGCGCGCGCGTCGTCGACCGTGATGCGACTCACAGCACGTCCATGAAGGAGCTGACCGAGAAGACGGCGTTGCCGACTCCCGCCTCGCCGTAGCCCGGCGGCGGCGCGAGACCGTGCCGGTGCAGGGCGTCGCGGTAAGCCTCGAGCAGGCGCACGTGGTACTCGAGCGGCGCGCCGTCCGGGTTGTCGCGCCCGAGCGGGGTGGTCGGCTCCGGGCACCAGGTCGTGAAGCGCGGCGCGACGCCGTGGCTCATGAAGAAGTCGAGCCCTTCGGTCGTGGACGCGATCGCCTCGTCGATGGTGGCGAAGCCGAACGGCCGCGCCAGCTCCACGCCCGCGACGAAGTTCGGGATCACGTGGCTCGGCCCGAAGACCTCGGCCGCGTCGAGGATCCGCCGGTGCCACTCTTCGCGGCCGACGTAGCGCTGCTTGCCGGGCGAGATCAGCGAGAAGAGGCGCTTGTCCCAGACCTCGTAGTTCGGGTGGTAGATCGAGATGCCGTAGTCCTTGAAGCGCTGCGCGTCGGCCTTCGGCAGCGCCTGAGCGACTACCTTGCCGATCCAGCGGCCCGGGAAGCGCTCCTCGATCGCCTGCGCGTAGCGGCCGTAGAAGTCGGCTTCGGCGAGGCCCTCGACGGTCGAGGTGACCGAGCCGCCGGTAAGCGTGTAGGCGTGGCTCGTGCCCTCGTCGTGGCAGTCGATCAACGCGAGCGCCTCGAGCACGTCCTCGATCGGCTTCACGCCCGTGTACGGCCGCCCGGCCTGCTTGTGCTGCCGCCAGTTGTGGTTGATGTCGCAGAAGCCGCACTCCTCCTTGGCGCCGAAGTACTGGCAGAGGCGCAGCACGGTGAGGTAGATCAGGTAGCCCCACTCGATCGTCGGCGCGGTCTCCATCACCGTCTTGCCGTTGGCGAGCGTGTGGCGGTAGTACTCGGGCATCGGCGGCAGCGCCACCTCGGCCAGCTCGCGGCCGTCGAGCGAGAGCCGCAGCCCGTTCTCCCCGCCCGAGACGCGGTAGGGCGAGTCGGGGTTGACGCGCACCGAGACGATCGTGCGCCGCAGCTCCCAGGGGCCGCCGGTCAGCGCGATCTCCTCGGGCGGCCGCTGCCTGGCGGCGTCGCCTAGCTCGGCCAGCGGCTTCTGGTCGAACGAGAAGATGAAGTACGACTTCGGCTTGACGCCGCCGTCGAGGTTGTCGGTCAGCGCGCTGACGTCGAACGCCATCCCGGTGCGGAGCAGGTCCTCCTTCAGCACCGCCTCGGGCGGGATCTGCGGGTAGCGCGCGACGAGCTCTTCGAGGAGCTCGGTGCGCGTGCCGACGGTCGCGCTCACGCCTGGAACCTACCGCCGTCGCGGAGCTAACGGAGCCTTTACGAAATATTGATCGTAGGCCGTTGGACTTCCGCGGAGGTCGTAGCTACGGTGATCGCCGGGTCATGCTCCGCCGAATCCTCACCGGAGCCCTGCTGGCATCGCTCGCCGCCGCGCTCTCGCCGTCGGCGCTCGCCGCCTCGCAGGTGCTGATGCCGAACGTGAGCTACCAGCGCACGGTGCAGTTCACCGCGCACGGGCCCGTCGTCCTGAACGTGCTCACCGCGCCGCGGCCTGGCGGCCTCTACCAGCTCAAGCCGCTGCTTTCGAACAACGCGATCCTCGGCACCGAGCGCGTCACCTCGATGCAGAAGAACATCTCCGCCACGGCGACGGTCGCCGGCGTCAACGGCGACCTGTTCAACTTCAACGACGGCCACCCGTCCGGGATGTTCATGCAGGACAAGGTGCTGATGAGCCCGCCCTACCGAGCGCGCTCGAGCACCGGCATCTCGGCCGACGGCAAGCTCACCGTCGGGCGCGTCTCGTTCTTCGGCTACTGGCAGGGCCTCGGCCAGCGCCGGCCGCTGACCGGCCTGAACCAGCCGCCGCGCGGCGACGGCACCTCGCTCTTCACGCCCTCCTGGGGCCCCTCGACGCCGAGCATCCCGGGCGTGTTCGAGGCCGTCCTGCAGCCTTTCCCGCCGGCGGTGCCCGGCACCGATCTGACCGGGGTCGTCACCTTCACGCACTCGGGCGGCGGCCTGCCGATCCCGAAGAACGGCGCGGTGCTGCTGGCGCGCGGCTCGCAGGTCGCGAAGCTCCAGGCCGAGGCGACCCCGGGCACGCCGATCCTGACGCGGCTGATCCTCCAGCCCGACTGGCTCGCGACGGGCGTCACCGACGCGCTCGGCGGCGGGCCCGTGATCGTGCGCAACGGCAAGGCGGTCTGGACGGCCGGCGAGGACTTCCTGCCGTCGCAACTCGGCCCGCGCAACCCGCGCACGGCGGTCGGCCAGCGGCGCGACGGCAAGATCGTCCTGCTCGCGGTCGACGGTCGCCGCCGCGGCTCCAGCGTTGGGATGACGAACTGGGAGCTTGCGCAGGCGATGGTCCGGCTCGGCGCGGTGACGGCCTCCGCGCTCGACGCGGGCGGCTCGACGACGATGGCCTTCGACGGCCGGCTGCTGAACCGGCCCTCGGACCCCGGCGGCGAGCGGTCGGTCGCCGAGTCGCTGGCCGTCCTCTACACGGGTGTCTACGCGCCACCGCCTCTGCTCCCGGTCGTCTCGCCGAACGCCGACGGGGTCGCAGAGCAGCAGCAAGTTGCGTACAAGGTGGTCAAGCCCTCGACCGTGACGGCGAGCCTGCTCGGCCCGGGCGGCGTGACCGGCTTCACCGAGTCGGTCGAGCGCCAGCCGGGCATCTACACCTACCAATGGCCGGCGACCGCTAAGAAGAAGCAGCGCGCCCTCCAGGGCCGGCGCCGGATTCACGGTCGCTGGCACCGCACGGTCGCCGGCGAGCCGCTCGGGCGCTGGCGCTGGGTGATCTCGGCGACGGACGGCGACGGGCAGGCCTCGTCGGTCGAGCGCTCCTTCTGGCTGAACGACACGCTCGGCTTCATGAGCGTCGCGCCTCGCTCGGTGCGGCTGCGGCCGAAGACGCGCACCGCAGTCGTCGCCCGCTTCAAGCTGGCCTCGCCCGCGCGGGTGACCGCGTCGATCTGGACGCGCAAAGGGATCCTGATCCGGCGCCTGCCGGGCCGGAACCTCGGCGCCGGCACGCGCGCGATCGCCTGGGACGGCCGCTTCAAGAACGGCCGCCAGGTTTACCGCGGCAGCTACATCTTCAAGGTCTACGCCCAGAACGCCTACGGGCCGGTCGACCTGAACCAGACCTTCGTCGTCCGGCGATAGCGCGCCGTACACTCCCGGCGCGTGCTCGCGTCGGTCTCCGGCTCCATCACCACCTTCGTCGGCGACCACGGCGTCTACGCGGTCTTCCTGCTGATGGCGATCGACGCCGTCTTCCCGGCCGCGAGCGAGCTGGTGATGGTCTACGCGGGCGCGCTCGCCTCCGGCGCCTTCGCCTCCCAGGACGTCGTGCTCTTCGGCCAGCAGATCGACTCCGGCGGCTGGGCGTTCGTGACGATGGCGCTCGCCGGCACGCTGGGCTACGTGGTCGGCGCGATCTTCGGCTGGTGGATCGGCCGCGCGGGCGGGAGGCCGTTCGTCGAGGGCCATGGACGCCTGCTGCACCTCGGGCCCGAGCGGCTCGAGCGGGCCGAGCGCTGGTTCGAGCGGCACGACCGCTGGGCGGTGCTGCTCGGCCGGATCACGCCGGTCGTGCGCTCGTTCGTCTCGATCCCGGCCGGCGTCTTCCGGATGCGGTTCTGGTCGTACCTCTGGCCGACGGCGATCGGCTCGGGGATCTGGGCGTTCGTGTTCGCGGGGATCGGGTACGCCCTCGGCAGCAACTACGAGCGCTTCCACCACGCGTTCGACCTCGCGCTCCTGGCAGGAGCCGGACTGCTCGCGCTGTACCTGATATTCCGGTGGTTCTCTAGACTCAAGACCCGTCGTGCCTGACACCCCACTCGTCGACGTCAAGGCCCAGTACGAGCGCCTGATTCCGCAGATCCAGGAGCGGATCGCGGGCGTGCTCGACTCGGGCGTCTTCATCCTGGGCCCGAACGTGAAGGCGTTCGAGGCCGAGGCGGCCGAGCAGCTCGGCGTGCCGCGCACGGTCGGCGTCGCCAACGGCACCGACGCGCTCGTGCTGGCGCTCGACGCGCTGGAGATCGGCCCGGGCGACGAGGTGATCTGCCCCTCGTTCACCTTCTACGCGACCGCCGAGTCGATCGCGCGCCGCGGGGCGACGCCGGTCTTCGCCGACATCGACCCGGCCACGCTCAACCTCGATCCCGAGGACGTGGCCGCGCGGGTGACCGACCGCACCCGGGCGATCATGCCGGTGCACCTGTTCGGGCGAGTGATGCCACTCTCAGGCCTGGCCGAGCTCGGGATCCCCATCGTCGAGGACGCGGCGCAGGCCTACGGCGCCCAGGGCGTCGCCCGAGTCGGCGCGCTCTCGACCTTCAGCTTCTTCCCGACCAAGAACCTGTTCGCGCTCGGCGACGGCGGCCTGGTCGCGGCGACCGACGAGGAGCTCGCGGACCGGATCACGCTGCTGCGCTTCCACGGCTCGCGCGACAAGAAGGACTTCGAGGCGGTCGGCTACAACTCGCGGCTCGACGAGCTGCAGGCCGCGGTGCTCCGGCTCTTCCTCGGCGAGATCGACGGCTGGAACGCCGCGCGCCGCGAGGCCGCCGCGCGCTACGAGGAGCTTGGGCTCGGCGAGCTCTGCGAGCTGCCGGCCGACGAGCCCGGCCACGTCTACCACATGTACGTCGTCCGCACGCCGGACCGCGACCGCTTCCGCGAGGCCCTCGCGACGGCCGGGATCGGCAACGCCTCGTACTACGTCGTGCCACTCCACCTGCAGCCGGCACTGCGCTACCTCGGCTGGCAGGAAGGGTCGCTGCCCGAGACCGAGAAGGCCTCCGCCGAGAACCTCGCCCTGCCCATGTGGGCCGGCATCCCGGCGGAGACGCAGGAGCGCGTGGTGAGCGTGATCCGCGAGGCCGCGGCGGTGCGCGCGTGAAACCTCGGGCTTCTGACGTGACGCTCGCGGTGCGATGCCGGAGGGGACAGTGCGAGTAGCACGGCCCCGGAGAGCAGCGTGCCGTGAGCGGCGCGAGGCACCGGCGGAGCGCGGCTTCGCCGCGCAGGAGCCGGTGCCGGTCAGGAGCGCGAGGTGATCCACGTGAACCGTCACCGGATCTGGCAGCTCGTTGCCGACGGCTGCCTGATCGCGCTCGCGTGGTGGCTCTCCTTCGAGCTGCGCTTCGACCAGGGCGTCCCGGTCTACTACGACAAGCTCTTCCAGCGCACGATCCTGATCGTCGTCGCGATCCAGCTGGTCGTGTTCGTGCTCTTCCGCTTCTACGACCGCTGGTGGCGCTACGTCTCGATCCGCGACATGTGGTCGGCGGCGCGCGGTGTCACCGCGGCGGTGGTCGCGTCGAGCCTGACCGTCTACTTCTTCTCGCCGGTCGCGCAGGTGCGGCTGCCGCGCTCGGTGGCGATCATGGACTGGCTGCTGCTGCTCGCCTTCGTCGCGGGGAGCCGCCTGCTCGCGCGCAGCCTGATCGAGCGGCCGAGCACCGGGCTGATCGCCCGCGGCAAGGAGGTCCTGGTCGTCGGCGCCGGCGATGCGGGCCAGCTCGTGATCCGCGAGATGCAGCGCAACCGCCAGCTCGGCTACACGCCGATCGGCCTGATCGACGACGACCCGCGCAAGAAGAACCTGCGCATCCATGGCGTCCGCGTGCTCGGCACGACCGACGAGCTCCGCCACATCCTGCGGGACAACAAGCCCGACGAGGTGATCCTCGCGATCCCCTCGGCTTCCGGCGACATGCGCCAGCGGATCGTCAACGTCACGCGCGAGGGCAACGTCCCGGTCAAGACGCTGCCCGGCCTGTACGAGCTGATCGCCGACGACAGCAACCTCGCCACGCAGCTGCGCCCGGTACAGGTCGAGGACGTGCTCGGCCGCGAGCCCGTCGAGGTCGACCTCGAGGCGACCGCCGCGTACCTGAAGGAGGAGACCGTGCTAGTCACGGGCGCGGGCGGCTCGATCGGCTCGGAGCTCTGCCGCCAGATCGCTCGCGTCGGCCCGCAGCGCCTGATCCTCGTCGACCAGGGCGAGACGGCGCTGTTCGAGATCGAGCGCGAGCTGGTGGACGAGCGCGGCTTCGCAGCCTCGATCCCCGTGCTCGCCGACTGCAAGAGCCGCACGAAGATGCGCCAGGTCTTCGAGCGCTACCAGCCCGGCGTCGTCTTCCACGCCGCCGCCTACAAGCACGTGCCGCTGATGGAGGCGAACCCGCTCGAGTCGGTGCGAAACAACGCGCTCGCCACGCGCGTGCTGGTCGAGGCCGCGGCCGAGCACGGCGCCAAGCGCTTCGTCCTGATCTCGACCGACAAGGCGGTCAACCCGAAGACCGTGATGGGCCAGTCGAAGGCGCTCTGCGAGTGGATCGTCGAGGCCTACGGCGCCCGCGAGGACGTGGCCACGCGCTACGTCGCGGTGCGCTTCGGCAACGTGCTCGGCTCCTCCGGCAGCGTGATCCCGATCTTCCGCCGGCAGATCGGGAAGGGCGGCCCGGTGACGCTGACGCACCCGGAGATGACGCGCTACTTCATGACCATCCCGGAGGCGGCTTCGCTGGTCGTCCAGGCCGGCTCGATCGGCGGGCGCGGCGACGTGTTCGTGCTCGACATGGGCGAGCCGGTCCGGATCCTCGACCTCGCCATGCAGATGATCCGGCTGTCCGGCAAGGACCCCGAACACGACATCGAGATCGAGATCGTCGGCTCGCGGCCGGGCGAGAAGCTGCACGAGGAGCTGTGGGGCGAGGGCGAGGTCGCCGAGGCGACGCAGCACCCGAAGATCATGCGCGTCCGCGGGCCGATCGTGGACTCGCTCTGGCTCCAGGACGAGCTCGCCGAGCTCGAGCGGCTGGTGCGCGAGGGCGAGACGTTGGAAACGGTCTCGCGGCTCGCGACGATGATGCGCCTGCCACGGCTCGTCGGTGCACAAACCGGCACGGTCTCGGAACAGACGCTGCACTAGGCCCGTCCACCCTCGAGGCTAGGGTGACTCGGTGGACGTTCTCGAAGGGCTGAATCCCGAGCAGCGGCGCGCGGCCGAGGCGGTGCGCGGGCCGGTCTGCATCCTTGCGGGCGCGGGCTCGGGCAAGACGACGACGATCACGCGGCGGATCGCGTGGCAGGTTGCGAGCGGCGCGGTGCGCTCGGATCAGATCCTCGCGGTCACCTTCACGGACAAGGCCGCGGGCGAGATGCGCGCTCGTCTGGCGCGGCTGGGTGTTGAGGGGGTCGAGGCGCGGACGTTTCACTCGGCGGCGCTCGCGCAGCTGCGGCGGGCGCGCGGAGAAGGCCCTGGGCGGATCCTCTCGACCAAGGCGCTGCTGCTGCGCCAGATCGGGAACACGCTGCCGCCGCCGTACCGCTTCCGGCCGGCCGGCGACCTCGCCACCGAGGTCGAGTGGGCGAAGAACCGGCGGCTCACTCCCCAGACCTATCGCGACGGCTTGAACGGCCACGAGCCGCCGATCCCCGAGGACCTGATGGCGACCGTCTTCCGAGAGTACGAGCGGCGGAAGGAGGCCTCGGGCGCGATCGACTTCGAGGACCTGCTCGAGCTCGCGGTGCGCATGTACGAGGAGGACGAGTTCGCTCTCGCCGCCCTGCGCGAGCGCTACGCGGCGTTCACCGTCGACGAGTACCAGGACGTCAACCTGCTCCAGCAGTCGCTGCTCGAGCTCTGGCTCGGGCCGCGCGACGACCTCTGCGCGGTCGGCGACGACTACCAGTCGATCTACGGCTTCACCGGCGCCTCGCCGGAGTGGCTGCTCGGGCTCGCGACGCGGTTCCCGCAGGCGGCCGTGGTGCGGCTGGAGGAGAACTACCGCTCCTCGCCGCAGGTGCTCGCGCTGGCGAACCGGCTCGTGCCACGACTCGGCGGGGCGGAGAAGACGCTGCGCGCGACGCGGCCCGAAGGCCCCGAGCCGGCGCTGCGCGGCTTCGACTCGCCCGAGGCCGAGGGTGCGTTCGTGCTCGAGCGGGTTCGCGAGCTGCATGCGGAGGGCGTGCCGTACGAGGAGATGGCGGTGCTGATCCGGCTGAATGCGCGCTCGGTCGACTTCGAAGAGCTGTTCGCCGACGCGCAGGTCCCCTTCCAGGGCGCGGCGCTGCTGGCTCGCGACGGGGCGCGGCAGCTGCTGAAGGGTCTGCGCGGCGCGGGCTTCGGCTCCGTGGCCGAGGAGGTGCGACGGGTCGCCGTCCAGCAGGGGCTCGTCGCCGTGGTTCCGGACAAGGTCGGCGAGCGCGAGCTCGTGCGCCAGGCCGACCTCGCGCGGCTCTGCAAGCTGGCCGAGGAGTTCGACGACGGCACGAAGACGGTCGAGCAGTGGATCGAGTGGCTGCGCGCGCGCTTCGCTCACGGGGCGCAGGGCGGCGTCCACCTGCTCACGTTGCACCGGGCGAAGGGGCTCGAGTTCGAGGCGGTCTTCCTGCCGCGGGTCGAGGAGAAGGAGCTGCCCTGCAAAGCCGCGATGCGGGCGCCCGACCAGATCGGCGAGGAACGCCGGCTGCTCTACGTCGGCATGACGCGCGCCAAGCGGCACCTCGCGCTGACCTGGGCCGGGCAGCCGAGCCGCTTCCTGCTCGAGCTCGGGGTCGAGGCCGCACCTCCAGCCGCGCGGAAGGCCCGGGCGGAGGAGCCCGACGACCCGACCTACGTCGCGCTGAAGAAATGGCGGCTCGAGCGCGCTAAGTCCGACGAGATCCCGGCCTACGTTGTCTTCCACAACTCGACGCTGGCCGAGATCGCCGAGCGGCGGCCCCAGACGATCGCCGAGCTTGCCTCGGTGCCCGGTGTCGGCCCGGCGAAGCTCGAGCGCTACGGGCGCGAGCTCTTAGAAGCCCTCGCGAGCTGAGAGCAGCAGCTCGAGCATCAGCGCCGGGTCGCGCCGGACGCGCTCGCGTTCTCCCTCGCGCTTGCGCAGGTCGAGGGCGCGCGGGTCCGAGAGCGGGATCAACCGGCCCTCGCGGATCAGCCACTCGTCCACGCCGCCGAGCCGGCCGCCGTACGTCGTGTAGACGGGCGTCCCGAGCGCGACCGCCTCGCGGTTCATCGTGCCGCCGGCCGAGACGACCAGGTCGGCGAACGCGATCAGGCTCTGCGCGTCCACCGCCCGCTCGGGCACCTGGATCGACGGGAGTTCGAGCCCGCGGACGTACACGCGCTGCTCGTCGGTGCGCGGGATCACGATCGCGTGCACGTCCTCGTTCCGCCCGAGGTGCTCGAGCACCTGCGGGAAGAGCGGATTCGAGCGGCGGTGGTAGAGCGAGACGTCCGGCGGCGTGCGCACGACCACGAGCGTTCGCGCCGGGTCGAGCTCGAACGGCTCCAGCGCGGCGCGGTCGGGCTCGAAGTCGGCGAGGTAGTACTCCTCTTTCAGGCCCGGGTACTGGACGAGCTTCGGCGGCCGCGCGCCGTAGCGCTCGAGCCGCTCGGGCGGGATCGCCTCGGGGACGACGACCCGCGTCGCCGCGCGGCAGCCGAGCTGGTGCTGAAGCCACGCGAACTCGTAGTCGAAGGTGGTCGCGCTCGGGATCCCGAGCCGCCGCGCCGTCAGGGTCAGCTCGTGCGACCCGTGCGCGAGCGCGACATCGAACTCGCGCCCGCGCGCCCAGCCGCGGAGCTCGTGCAGGCGTGAGGTCAGTGAGCGAGCTTTGCCCAGCCGCGAGCGGCCGCCGTGCCGGCCGAGCACGTCGGCTTCGATTCCGTGCAGCTCCAGCAGCTGCACCGTCTGCGCGTAGTCCCGCGCCGTGACCTCGACGGTGTCGCCGCGCTCGCGCATGATCCCGATCAGCGGCCGGAAGACCAGCACGTGGGCCGGTGCGGTGATGTCGATCCAGACGTTCACGCGACGACGGCGTCGAGCCTGGGCTCGCGCAGGGCCTGCGGCTCGCGCTCGACGTGGCGCTCGTGCCAGAGCGTGAAGGCGAGCAGGCCCCAGAGCTGGCGCGAGAGGTCCTCCTTGCCGGCGACGTGGCGGTCGATCAGCGCCGTCACGGCCTCGGGTCGGAAGAAGCTCTGGCGCCGCAGCGTCTCCCCGCTCAGCGTCTCGCGGGCGAACGGCTCGAGCTCGCCGCGCAGCCAGGCCGCGGCCGGGATCGAGAAGCCGCGCTTCTTGCCGCGCACGATTCGGCTCGGGACGAGCGGCGCGACCGCCTTGCGCAGCAGCACTTTCTTGCGCAGCCCGCGCACGCGGTGGCGCGCCGGCAGCCCGAGCGCGAAGTTCGTCACCGCCGGGTCGAGAAACGGCACGCGCGCCTCGAGCGAGTGCGCCATCGAAGCGCGGTCGGTCTTCACCAGCAGGTCGTCGACGAGGTAGATCCCGAGGTCGACGTCCTGCAGCCGCGCGAGCGGCTCGGCACCCTCGGTCTCGGCGAAGCGCTCGCGGTAGAGGTCGACCGGGTCGAAGTCGTGACGCCGGCCGGTCAGCTCGGCGCGCGCGTCGGCCGAGAAGATCTCCTTCCAGGCGTGGTGACGCTCGAGCGGGGGCAGGTGCGCGCTGCGGACGAACCGCTTCGCCTTGTAGTCAAGGCTCGCGCGGGCGGTCGAGGTCGGCAGTCGCTCGACCAGCGGCCTGGCAAGACCCGCGAGCCCGCCGGCCCGCTCCGCGAGCAGGTCGGCGACGTAGGTGTAGTAGCCGCCGAAGAGCTCGTCGCCGCCCTCGCCAGAGAGCGCGACCTTGACGTCCTCGGCCGCGAGCTGTGAAACGAGATAGGTCGGCAGCGCCGACGAGTCGGCGAAGGGCTCGTCGAAGGCGTCGGCCAGCGCCGGCAGGAGCAGCGCCGCGTCGGGCCGCAGCACGAGCTCGCGGTGGCGCGTGCCGTAGCGCTCGGCGACCAGGCGTGCGTCGGCCAGCTCGTTGAACGAGCGCTCCTCGAAGCCGATCGAGAACGTGCGCACCGGCTCGGTGCTCTCCTGCGCCGCGAGCGCGGCGAGCGCCGAGGAGTCGATCCCGCCGGAGAGCAGCACGCCGACGGGAACGTCGGCCAGCAGGTGCGCCCGCACCGAGTCGCGCAGGCGCGAGCGCAGCTCCTCGAGCAGCTCCGCTTCCTCGTCGTCGCGCAGCTCGAGGGCCGGGACCGGCGCGGGCCGCGCGTAGCGCTCGAGGCTGACCTTGCCGTCCTCCCAGACCAGCACGTGACCCGGCGGCAGCTTGCGCGCCTCGCGGAAGATCGTCAGCGGCGCCGGGATCGAGTTGAAGGCGAGGAAGGCCTCGAGCGCGTCGAGGTCGACCTCGCCGCGCGGCAGCGAGCGCAGCTCGGAGGCGAACTCGAGCCCGTCGGCTTCGGCCCGGTAGTAGAGCGGCTTGATCCCGTAGCGGTCGCGCGCGAGCACGAGCCGGCGGCGGGTCGAGTCCCAGAGCGCGACGGCGAACATCCCGCGCAGGCGCCGCGCGAAGGCCGGACCCTCCTGCTCGTACAGGTGGACGAGCACCTCGGTGTCGCCGTGCGTGCGGAAGCGGTGCCCGGCGCGCTCGAGCTCGCCGCGCAGCTCGGGGTAGTTGTAGAGCTCACCGTTCTGAACGACGTGAACGGTGGCGTCTTCGTTCGCGAGCGGCTGGTCGCCGGTCTCGAGGTCGATGATCGCGAGCCTGCGCGCGGCGAGGCCGACGGGGCCCTCGACGAAGGTGCCGTCGCTGTCTGGGCCCCGGTGGAGCAGCTTCGCGCTCATGCGCGCGAGCCGGTCGGGGTCGGCGGGCCCGCTTGCCGAGACGATTCCGCAGATCCCGCACATGGATTTCGAGTCTAGTGGCCGGACCTGCCCAGGCTGCGCAGCGTCTGGCCGGCGATCCGGAAGGCGGTCGCGGTCAGCGTGCGCAGGTAGAGCGGCACCGAGCGGTCGGCGATCCACTCCAGGTCGTGCGCGAGCTTCTCGGCCATCGAGGTCTCGTAGCCGCGCCGCACTTGCGCGAACCCGGTCAGGCCCGGGCGGACGACAAGTCGCTGCCAGTACGCCGGCAGCTCGGCCGCGAGCTGCTCGAAGAAGCGCGGCCGGATCGGCCGCGGGCCGACCAGGCTCATGTCGCCGCGGAGCACGTTCCAGAGCTGCGGCAGCTCGTCGAGCTGGGCCGCGCGGAGGCGGCGGCCGACGCGTGTCGTCTCCTCGCGCGTCCGCTGGACGAGCTCCTCGCCGAGGAACGGGCCGAGACGCTCCTCGGCCCCACGCCGGAGCGTGCGGAACTTGAGCATCTGGAAGATGCGTCCGTCGCGGCCGACGCGCTCGCCTCGGTAGAGCAGCGGCCGGCCGCTCGTCGTGACCAGCGCGAGCGCGATCAGCCCGATCAGCGGCGAAAGGACAAGCAGGAAGAACCCGGCGATCAGGACGTCGAGCGCGCGCAGCTCGAGGTCGACGCGCCGTTTCGGCGAGCCGCGGACGAGCGTCGAGAACCGCTCGACGAACGAGTCGCTCGGCCTCGGCTGGGGAGCGGCCACGAGGGGGATGCTACGAGCGCCGCGCGCCGGCCGCGACCCGATTCGAAAACCGCCGCTCGTGGGGCACCCCTAACCCACCACCCAGCCGCGATCGTATCGGGGAAATTCGCGCGGATGTGTGACGGATCCGTGTCGGAAGTGGGACTTCTACGGATAAGATTTACTTATGGATACGCGTCAGCTACGTGCCTTCTGCGCGGTGGTCGAGCTGAAGAGCTTTTCTCAGGCGGCGGAACGGCTCGGCGTCACGCAGCCGGCCGTGAGCCTCCAAGTTCGCTCGCTCGAGAAGCGGCTCGACCGCCGCCTGCTCGACCGCTCGGGCCGCCGCGTCGAGCCGACCGAGGCGGGCCTCGCGCTCTACCGCGGCGCGCAGCGGATGCTGCAGCTCGAGGAGCAGCTCGTTGAGGAGCTCGACGAGGGCGAGGCCGGCGAACTCGGCGGCACGCTCGCGGTCGGGGCCTCGACCGGCCCGGGCAGCACCGTCGTGCCCGTCCTGCTCTGCGAGTTCCAGCGCGAGCATCCGGGCGTCGCGGTCTCGCTATCGATCTCGGACACCCAGAGCGTCGTCGAGCGCGTTGCCGAGCGCGAGCTCGAGCTCGGGGTGGTCGGCGCGGCGCGGCGACACCGCGGGGTCGTCTTCGAGCCGCTCTTCCGCGACGAGGTCGTGCTCGCCGTCCCGCCTGGGCATACGTTCGCCGGCCGCACGGTCACGCTCGAGCAGCTGCGAGAGGAACCGCTGATCGTGATGCAGGAAGGCGCCGGTGTCCGGCAGGTGATCGAGGACGAGCTGCGCAGCGCCGGGACGCGCCTGAAGGAGCTGGAGCCGCGGCTCGAGCTCGGCCTGCAGGAGTCAGTCAAGGCGGCGGTCGTCGCCGGCTTCGGCGTGACCTTCATCTCGCGCGCCGCGATCGAGGCCGATCTCGCCGCGGGCACCCTGGCGACGGCGCGGGTGAAGGGCCTCGACCCCGCGCGCGAGATCTCGCTCGTCCGCTCCGCCGGCCGCTCCCCGACGCGGGCAGCCGAGGCGTTCCTGGCCTTCGCGCGGGAGCGGCTGTGATCGTCCGCTGGGGCCTCGACGAGCTCGAAGGGCTACTCGCCGAGCTCGGGATTGAGCGGCGGTTCGTCGTCGCCAGCGACCGCTGGAGCGGCCTGCTTCCCGGCGCTGGTCGCTGGAGCGAGGTGCCCACCGACCGGATCGCTGACGTCGCCATGGCCGCCGAGGGCGCGGACGGCCTGCTCGCGATCGGCGGTGGGAGCGCGATCGACCTTGGCAAGGCCGTCTCGGCCGAGACCGGCCTGCCGCTCGTCTCGGTCCCGACCACGTACTCGGGCGCCGAGTGGACGACGTTCTTCGGCGTCCGCGATCCCGGCCGGCGGATGAAGGGCGGCGGGTCGGGCGCGCATCTCGCCGGGATCGTCTACGAGCCTCGGCTGACGCTCGACTTGCCGCGCGAGCAGAGCGGCGGCACCGCGCTGAACGCGCTCGCGCACTGCGCCGAGGCGCTCTACGTGGCCGGGCACAACCCGGAGGGCGACCGCGAGGCGCTCGCTGGCGCGCAATTGATCGGCGAGGCGCTACCGCAGGTGTTGGCCGACGGTCAGGATCTCGACCCGCGCACGCGCCTGCTCGAGGGCGCCCAGCACGCCGGCGCGGCGCTCGGCTCGGCCGGGCTCGCCCTTGGGCACGCGATGGCCCAGGCGCTCGGCGGCCGCTACGGCATCGCGCACGGCGCGGCGAACGCGCTCTGCCTGCCGCCGGCGCTGCGGTTCAACGAGCCGGTCGCGGCAGCGGCGATCGCCCGCTTCGGCGAGGCGCTCGGCGCAGAGCCGGTCGAGCGCACCGAGGAACTCGCCCGGTTGTCGGGCTTCGAGCGGCTCCGCGACCTGGGTGTGCCCGAGGACGAGCTCGACGAGGTCGCAGCCGCCGTGGTTCAGCGCGCAGGCGCGATGGCCAACCCGCGTCCTGCAACTCCCCAGGAGGTCGCGGAGCTTCTGCGATCGATCTGGTGAGCGCCACCCCCGGCGGCTAGGCGTTGCAGGCGCGCGGCGCCTCCGCGTACGATTGCGGCCATGCTGCTGAGCGAGGTGGGGTACGCGCGGCCGGCGACGCTCGAGCAGGCACTGGGGGTACTGGCGGACTACCCCGGCGCCCGCGCCCTCGCCGGTGGACAGACCCTGGTCAACGTGATGAAGGCCCGCGCAGCGGCCCCCGACGTGCTCGTCGACCTCGCCGGGATCCCCGAGCTGAAGGGGATCGAGCTCTCCGGGGACGGCACCCTCGAGCTGGGCGCGATGGTGACCTACAGCGAGCTGATCGCCTCGTCCGAAGCGCGGGCGCGGCCCATCCTCGGGGCGGTCTGCTCCCAGATTGCAGACGTGCAGGTGCGCAACCGCGGCACCGTCGGCGGCAACGTCTGCTCCAGCGACCCGACGAACCACCTGCCGCCGCTGCTCGTGGCGCTCGGCGCCGACTTCACGGTCGCCGGCCCCGGCGGCGAGCGGACCGTGCCGGCGCAGGACTTCTTCCTCGGCGTCTACATGACCGCCGCGGGGCCGGGCGAGCTGCTGACGAAGATCACGGTTCCCGCGGGCCGCAGCGACGGCTTCGCCTCCGTGCCGATCGGCGTGGACGGGACCTGCATCGTGAACGCGGCCGCCTCGCTGAACGGCGGCGTCCGGGTCGCGCTCGGCTGCGTCGGCGCGACACCCGTCGTGGTCGAGCCCGCCTCTCCGGACGCGGAGGCCGTCCGAGGCGCCGTGCGGGACTCGGGAATCGACCCACCGTCCGACGTGCACGCCTCGTCCGAGTACCGCCGTCACCTCGCGGAGGTCGTCGCCGCCCGCGCGGTGGAGCAAGCCGGGAAGGGAAGTTGATGGACGTCGTCACCTCGCAGACCGTCGGCGTCGAGGTGAACGGCACGACCTACGAGCGCGAGGTCGAGGCTCGGCGGCTCCTGATTCACTTCCTGCGCGACGACCTCGACCTGACCGGATCGCACGTCGGCTGCGACACCGGCAACTGCGGGGCGTGCAGCGTGATTCTCGACGGCACGCTCGTGAAGAGCTGCATGGTGCTCGCGGTGCAGGTGGACGGCTCGTCGATCGAGACCGTCGAGGCGCTCGCGCGAGAAGACGAGCTCAGCCCGCTGCAGCAGGCCTTCAGCGACCACCACGCCCTCCAGTGCGGCTACTGCACGCCCGGGATGCTGATGAGCGCGACCGCGCTGCTGCGCGAGAACCCGAGCCCCAGCGACGAGGAGATCGCGAAGGCGATCCAGGGGAACATCTGCCGCTGCACGGGCTACTGGAACATCTTCAAGGCGGTCAAGGCGGCCGCCGGCCAGGAGGTCGGCGAGTGACAGAGACGACGGTCGCCGAGCCGGTCGTCGTCGAGCGGACCCAGACGAAGCCCGGCTACGCGGGGCAGAACGTGCCGCGCAAGGAGGACAAGCGGCTGGTGCAGGGCGAGGGCGTTTTCTTCGACGACGTCAAGCGCCACAACATGGGCTACGTCCACTTCGTCCGCTCGCCGTACGCGCACGCCAAGATCCGCTCGGTCGACGTCTCGAAGGCGCTCGAGCATCCCGGAGTGCTCGGCACGCTCACCGGGGACGAGGTCGCGCTGCTGACCGACCCGTTCTTCCAGATCTCCTCCCCGCCGGGCGCGCACCTGAAGGACTACTGCCTAGCCGTCGGCAAGGCCCGCTTCGTGGGCGAGCCGGTGGCCGCGGTCGTGGCGACGACGCGCGAAACCGCCCGTGACGCCTCGGAGCTGGTCGAGGTCGACTACGAGCCGCTGGCCGTCCTGACCGACGCGCGCGAGGCTCTCGCCGACGGCGCCCCGCTGCTGCACGACGAGGCCGGCACGAACCTGACCTGGGAGGGCGTCTACGAGTGGGGCGACCTCGAGCAGGCGTTCGCCGAGGCAGATCGGGTGCTCAAGATCTCCGAGCTGCACTTCGACCGCTTCAACTCGACGCCGCTCGAGTGCAACGGCGCGCTCGTCGAGTTCAACAAGGGAACGGGGCAGTGGACGATCATCACGAACAACCAGTTCCCCGGCTTCGCCGCGATCATGATGGGGCCGGCGATGCGGGTCGGGCTCGACAAGCTCCGCTTCGTCACGCAGGACATCGGCGGCGGCTTCGGCAACAAGATCACCTCGCACCCGCAGCTCGTCGCGTGCTGCCTGCTCGCGCGCAAGCTGCGCCGGCCGGTGCAGTGGACCGAGTGGCGGACGGACTTCCACCTCTCGATGTCGCACGGCAACGAGCGCTGGTTCCAGGACACCGAGGTCGCGGTCAAGGAGGACGGCACGCTGCTCGGCTTCCGCACGACCGCGCTCGACGACGCCGGCGCCTGGCTGCGCTACGAGCCGCTCGGCGGCGTGATCTGGGCGCAGGTCACGCCCGGCATGTACCGCTGGCGGCACATCCGGCTCGACTTCAAGCAGGTCGTCACCAACAAGGCGCCGGTCTCGCCGAACCGCGGCTACTCGCGCATGCAGCACCTCTGGTTCACCGAGCGCGTGATCGACATCGTCGCCCACGAGCTCGGGCTCGACCCGGTCGAGGTGCGCAAGCGCAACTACATCCGCTCCGACGAGATGCCCTACGAGACGCCGAACGGCTGCGTCTACGACTCGGGCGACTACGCGAAGATGCTCGACACCGCGCTCGACCTGATCGGCTACGACGAGCTGGAGTCGAAGCGCGCCGACGCGGAGTCGCGCGGGAAGCTCCTCGGTCTCGGGATCGGCTCGACGCTCGATTCCGGCACGAACAACTTCGGGCAGTCGCGCCTGATCAACCCGGAGCTGCAGTTCTCCGGGAACAACGAGGTCGCGACCGTCAAGCTCGACATCTTCGGCGAGATCGTGGTCACGCTCGGCACGACGCCGCAGGGCCAGAGCCACGAGACGACCGCCGCCCAGGTCGTGGCCGACATCCTCGGCTGCTCGGTCGACGACGTGAACGTCCGCGCCGGGCACGACTCCTACTGGAACTCGCACGCCGGCTTCTCGGGCACGTATGCGAGCCAGTTCGCCGTGACCGGCCTGGGCGCGGTGAAGGGCGCGACCGAGATGCTCGCCGAGGAGATGAAGAAGCTGGCCTCGGTCGTGCTCGGCTGCTCGACCGACGACATCGAGCTGGCCGAGGGCCAGGCGCGGATGAAGGCCAATCCCGAGGCCGCACTGCCGTTCATGGCACTCGGGGCGATCATCAACGCCAACAACGCCGGGCTGCCCGAAGACCTCGACGTCACCCTCAATTGCCGCTACGTCTACCGGCCCCCGTTCGACCCGCCGGACGTCGAGCGCAAGTACGGCAACCTGACGCTCACCTACGCCGCCCAGGTGCACGCCGCGGTCGTCGAGGTCGATCCCGAGACCGGCGTCTACGAGATCGTCGACTACGCGGCGGTCGACGACTGCGGCAAGCGGATCAACCCGCAGGTCGTGGAGGGCCAGGTGATGGGCGCAACCGCGCAGGCGATCGGCGCGGCGACGCACGAGACCTTCACCTACGACGAGGACGGGAACCTGCTGACGCCCAACTTCTACGACTACCACGTCCCCCACGCGCTCGACATGCCGCCGCTCAAGACGGGCAACGTGGAGAGCCCGTCGCCCTTCACCTCGCTGGGCACGAAGGGCATGGGCGAGGGCGGCGGCGCCGGGATCCACGCTCTCTGCGCCGCGCTGCAAGACGCGCTGAGCTCGCGCGGGAAGCCGATCGTCTATGACAGCTCCAACCCGTACCACCGCGTCTGGGAGCTGCTCTCCGATCCCGACGAGAGCCGGAAGCGGATCGCGGTGGAGTCCCGTTGAGGGTCGCCGGCGAGCGGATGTTCTCCGCGCCGCGCGCCGCCGTCTGGCACGTTCTCAACGACCCGGCGTCGATGGCGGCCACGATGCCCGGTGTCGAGAGCTTCGACGTCCAGGACGAGCGCCGTTGGCGTGCCAACGTGAAGATCCCGCTCGGCCTCGGCACGCTCGGCATGACGATGGACATGGAGAAGACCGAGGAGCGCGAGCCCGAGTTCGCGCGGCTCGCGATCAAGGGCAACGGCGTCGGCGCGATCCTGAGCATGACCACCGCGTTCAACCTCAGCGACGAGGGAGGCGGGACGAAGATGGACTGGGAGGCCGACGTGCGCATCGCCGGTCCCGTCGGCTCGATGGGCCAGCGCGTGCTCCAGCCGATCGTCAACCAGCAAGTCCAGCACGTGCTGGCGGCGCTCGACGAGCAGGTCAAGCAGGCTCAGGCCGCGGGCTAGTGCCCCCACCGTTTCGGATCGGGGTCATGCAGCTGACCATGGAGCCACTCGACGAGATGGTGGCCTCGGCGCAGGCGATGGACGAGGCGGGCCTGGACACGATCTGGCTGGCCGAGGCCTACCCGTGGTGGCGCAAGCACGGGATGGAGGCACGCTCCTCGACCGTCAGCTCGGCAGTGATCGCGCGGGAGACGGAGCGGCTGACGATCGGCTGGGGGATCATCTCGCCGTTCACGCGGCACCCCGTGCAGGTAGCGATGGACGCGCGGGTGGTGCAGGAGGCAGCCGGGCCCGGACGCTTCATCCTCGGCTTTGGGACCTCGAAGATCTTTCTCAACAACGCGCAGATGCAGACCAACAAGACGCTCGGCCCGATGCGCGACGCGGTCGCGATCACGCGGGGAGTGCTCGGCGGTGAGGCGTTCGAGTACGAGGGCTCGACCTGGAGCGCGTCGGTGCCGGCCCTCGAAAGCTCCGCCGAGTCGCCCAGAGAGGTGCCGCCGGTCTACGTCGCGGCGACGGCCCCGAAGATGCAGGCGCTCGCCGGCGAGATCGGCGACGGCTGTCTGACGCCGTCCATCACGACGCCGGCCTTCGTGCGCTACACGCGCGAAAAGGTCGCGAGCGACATCGACATCGGCTGCACGATCGTCGCCTCGGTCCACGAGAGCGACCGCGACGCCGGCCGCGACGGCGCGCGTGAGATCGCCGGCATGTATCTCGCGAACAAGGTGCAGAACATCCAGGGCGCCGCCGACACGCTGCTCGAGCTCGCCGAGATCACACAGGACGAGATCCGACCGGTGGCCGAGGCGATGGAGCGCGGCGGGCGCCTGGCCGCGAAGGCCGAGGTCACCGACGAGCTACTCGACAAGTGCAAGCCGATCGCCGGCACGCCCGAAGACTGCATCGCCGCGATCGAGGAGTATCGCGAGGCCGGCTGCACCCACGTGATGCTCGAGCTCTGGGGCGACCGGCGGCACGAGCAGATCAGGCTCTTCGGCGAGCGGGTCCTGCCGGCCGTGCGCGGATGAGCGTCTCGATCGACCGCGACCGGCTCGTCGACTGGGCGAGCCAGGCGATCTCGATCCCAAGCTTCACGGGCAGCGAGGAGGAGCTGGCGCGCTTCGTGCAGGCCACCCTCGAGGAGCTCGGCCTGCAGGTGCAGTGGCAGCAGGTCGAGGAGGGGCGCGCGAACGTGCTCGGCACGCTGGCCGGCGCCGGCGGCGGGCCGTCGCTGATGTTCAACGGCCACCTGGACACGTCGTACTCCGGGCGTGAGCCGTGGCTCCGGCACGTGCCGGGCTTCCAGCCGGAGCCGTTCGTCCGAGACGGCCGTCTCTACGGGCTCGGGATCTCGAACATGAAGGGCGCGCTGGCGTGCTACGTGGAAGCGGTTCGCGCGCTGCTCGACGCGGGAGTGCGGCTGCGCGGCGACCTGCTCGTCGCGGCTGTCTGTGGCGAGATCGAGAAGGCGCAGCACGGCAACGCCCAGGGAGCCGAGTACCGCGGCTACGCGGCCGGTACCCGGTACCTCGTCACCCACGGCGGGGTGGCGGACATGTGCCTGCTGGGTGAGCCCACCGAGGGCAAGGTCGTGCTCGGGCACTTCGGAGCGCTGTGGCTTCGTATCCGCGTCCAGGGCGACTTCATCCACACGGCTTTCAGCGAGGGCAGGCGCGACCGGAACTCGATCCTGCGGGCCAACCGCGTGCTCGAGGCCGTGCAGGAGTGGATCCCGACCTGGGAGGACGACCCGGCCAACGCCTACGGCGGCGCGAAGGCGATCGTCAACGTCGGCGCGATCGAAGGCGGCTTCGGCTGGCGGGTGTCGCGCACCCCGCATCACACCGACATCTTCCTGGACGTGCGCGTGCCGCCGGCGAAGCAGCTGGGGGTTGCGCGCCGCGAGGTGCTCGAGTGGGTGCGGTCGCTCGCGTCTCGGTTCCCGGACTATGGGCTCGAAGGCGAGGTCTATGTGACCGCGCCGGGGGCCGAGATCGAGGAGGGGCACGAGCTCGTCGCCGCGATCGACGAGGCCCACGAGAACGTGTTCGGCGCCAAGCCGGAGCGGGACGTCACTCGCTGGTTCAGCGACGCGTCTGCGCTGACCCGCTACGGAATCCCGACCGTGAACTACGGCACCTCCACTGGGCTGATGGACGTCGAGCTCGGCGAGAATCTGGAGATCGAAGGGCTCGTCCAGACGGCACAGGTGTACGCGCTGATCGCTCGGCGCGTCTGCGGGATCGCATGAAGCTGGTCACCTTCGACGAAGGCCGGGTCGGGGAGCTGCGGGACGACCGCGTGGTCGAGCTCGACGCTCCGTCGATGCGCGCCTACTTCGAGTCGGGCGCGGTGGCACGGGCGACGGGCGCCGAGCACGCGCTCGAGGATGTGCGGCTGCGCGCGCCCATCGTCCCGAAGAAGTTCTTCCACACCGCCGGCAACTTCCGCGAGCACGAGGAGGAGTCGAAGAACGTCGCCTGGTCGCACGAGATCGCACCGTGGATCGTCTTCTTCCAGAACGTCGACGCGATCATCGGCCCGGACGAGCCGGTCGTGTATCCCGAGCATCTGACCAAGGAGCTCGACTACGAGCTCGAGCTCGCGGTCGTGATTCGCAAGGCGGGGAAGTGGTTCTCCCCGGAGGAAGCCGCCGACTACATCGGCGGCTATGTCATCTTCAACGACATCACTGCGCGCGACATCCAGCGGCGCGAGATGCGCTCCGGCGTGTTCTCGTTCTGCAAGGGAATCGACACGTTCTGCCCGCTCGGGCCCTGGATCGTGACGCCGGACGAGATCCCCGACCCGCACGACCTGGCGATGGAGCTGCGGGTGAACGGCGAGCCGCGCCAGACGTCGCATTCGCGGAACATGTCCGTGACGATCCCCGAGATCCTGAGCCACTACTCAGCGCTCGGCTACTCGGCTGGAGACGTGGTCTCGACCGGGACGGTGAGCGGCGTCGCAGGCTTCAGCGACGACCCGGCGTCGCTCTACCTGAAGCCCGGCGACGTGATGGAGGCCGAGATCGAGCGCATCGGCGTCCTGCGCAACCCGGTCGTCTCGTGGCAGGAGGCCCACGGCGAGCCGGCCCCGCCCCGAGTCGACTGGTGACGCGCGCGCGAGAACCCGTACCCCCACCCTCTGGGTGGGGCGTGCAGCCCGCCGCCCTCGGCGGAGACGCTAGCGAGGAAATGCGCACGTGTCTGTGCCGGAGGTGTGACGAGAGCGTGACGATTCGGTCGTGAGCTGGCCGCGGGACGAGGCGAAGCTCGAGCGCGTTCGCGCGCTGATGGCCGAGGACGGGCTCGACGCGCTGGTCGTGCGAGCGCCGGACAACGTCCTCTACCTGAGCAACTTCTGGGGCATGAAGGGCTACGAGGCGGTCGTGTTCCCGCGCGAGGGCGAGCCCACGCTCGTGTGCCTCGAGGCCTCGGCCGAGGACGCGTCGCGCACCGCGTGGACGCAGGACGTCCGTTTCCTGCGCGGCTATGCCGAGGACGACCCGCGCCCGCCGCTCGCGCGGACGACCGAGCTCGCGGCCGCGGCCGCTTCGGACTACGGGACAGTCGGGCTCGAGCTGAGCCTCGGCACCCAGGCCTCCGACCGGATGGTCGGCGAGCCGACCACCTTCACGCACGACTGGTTCCACGCCTTCGGCACGGATGTGGCCGACGCAACGCCGCTCCTCGCGCGGGCGAGAGCGGTCAAGACCGGCCAGGAGATCGAGCGCATGCGGCTCGCGAACGAGATTGCCGCCGCCGCGATGGAGCACTGCCGCGAGCACTTGCGCGCAGGCATGAAGGAGTCCGAGGCCGCTGCGATGTGGAACGGTTTCGTCCACGGCGCGGGAACCGGTTGGAACGGAAAGGTCGAGCTCGCGCTCGGCTTCTCGCTGGTCTGGTCGGGCCCGGGGATCAAGACGTTCACCGCCACGGGCGGCCTGCCCGTCAAGGAGGACGAGCCGACGCTGTTCGAGATCTGGGTCTGCGCCGACGGCTACTGGTGCGACCACACGAAGAACCTCTGCCCCGGCGAGCTGCGGCCCGAGTACGCCGAGCTCGAGCAGCAGCTGCTCGACGTCTACGAGCGCGCCCTCTTGCACTGCCGGGCCGGCGCGAGCCTCGCCGAGCTCGACCGCCTTGTCCGCGAAGGCATCGCCGAGGCCGGCTATCCCGGCCAGCCGAGCCACCCGATCGCGCACGGCGTCGGCGCCCGCGCGCACGAGCCGCCCTACGCCCACCAGGCGGGCGGCGGTGAGCTCCAGAACGGCATGGTGCTCGCGATCGAGCCCGGCATCTACTGGGAGGGAGGCGGTGGCCTCCGCGTGGAGGACAACTTCCTTGTCACCGCGGACGGCGTCGAGAAGCTTTCGTCTTTCCCCGACGGGGTGGTGTGCGGATGATCTGGACCGGCGAGCTGAACGACCCGTACCGCGTGGGTGGCACGGTCGGCCTGTACGACACGACGCTGCGCGACGGCGAGCAGACGGTCGGCCTCGTGCTCGACCCGGAGCAGAAGCTCGAGATCGCGCGCTTGCTCGACGAGCTCGGCATCGACCGGATCGAGGCCGGGTTCCCACGCGTCTCGCAAGACGACTGGGACGCGGTACGGCTGATCTCGGATGCCGGCCTCGACGCGGAGATCTGGGGCTTCTCGCGCGCCGTGCCGGCCGATCTCGAGGCGCTGGTCGAGCTCGGCGTGCGCGCGTCGGTGATCGAGTCGCCGATCTCCGATCTGAAGCTCGAGGCGATCGGCGTCTCCCGCGAGAAGATGCTCGGGCGGATCACGACCGCGATGCGCTTCGCCGCCGAGCACGGGATCCTCGCGACCTTCTTCGGCGTCGACTCGACCCGCGCGCAGCCGGACTTCTACGAGCAGGTCTACAAGAGCGCCGTCGAGGCCGGCGCGAAGGAGGTGGCTGTCGTCGACACGCTCGGGATCGCCTCGCCGGAGGCGGTCGCCGACCTCGTCGGCCGGACCGTCGAGTGGGTCGGCCCGGACGTGCCGGTGCACTTCCACGGGCACAACGACTTCGGCCTCGCGACCGCGGCCGCGGTCGCCGCGGTGCACGCCGGCGCACGCTGGGTGCACGGCACGATCAACGGCATGGGCGAGCGCGCGGGCAACGCCAACCTCGGCGAGGTCGCTCTGACGCTGCACGCGCTTTACGGCGTCGAGTCGAACCTGCGCCTCGCGCGCGTGCGGGAGGTTTCGAAGCGGGTGCGGGAGCTGTCGGGCTACGCGCTCGAGCCCTGGAAGCCGGTCACGGGCGAGACGCTCTTCCGGCGGGAGAGCGGTGCTGTGGCCAGCCAGTTCCACGACCCGCCCTCGATCGAGCCGTACTCGTCGGAGCTCGTCGGCGCCGAGCGCGGGATCGTCCTCGGCAAGAAGAGCGGCCTCGACTCGATCCGGATCAAGGCAGAGGAGCTCGGGCTCGAGCTGCCCGAGGAGCGGCAGGCCGACCTGCTCGCGCGCGTGAAGGCGCTCGGGACGCGCAAGCGCGGCCTCGTGACCGACGAGGAGTTCCGCGAGCTCGCCGGTGGCTGACGCGGTCGTCGTCGGCAGCGGGATCAACTCGCTTGCCTGTGGCGCGCTGCTCGCTCGCGGCGGGTGGAGCGTGCGCGTGCTCGAGCGCGAGGACGAGCTGGGCGGCTGCATCCGCACGTCCGAGCTGACCGAGCCGGGGTACCTGCACGACGTCTTCAGCGCCTGGCACCCGCTTTGGGTCGGCGGCGCGGCGCACGCGGAGCTCGGCGACGAGCTCGCCGCGCGCGGGCTCGAGTATCTGAACACCGATCACCCGACCGCGACGCTCTTCCCGGACGGCGAGGCGACGTTCCTGCTGCGGACGACCGAGGCCAACGTGGCCGAGCTCGGTCCGGAGTGGGCGGGCGCGGTCGGGTCGTTCTTCCCGAACGCCGATCTCGCGTTCGGCGTGCTCGGCACCGAGCTGTGGTCGCGTGACGGGCTCAAGCTCGGGCTGAAGGCCTATCGCCGGCTGGGGCGCAAGGGCGCGGTGGAGTTCACCGGCGACGTGCTGGCCTCGAGCCGCGACTGGCTGACGCAGACGTTTGCCTCGGAGCGCGCGCACGGCGTGCTCGCGCCGTGGGTGCTACACACCGGCCTCGGCCCCGACGCGGCCGCCTCCGGCTTCATGACGCAGGTGATCGGCGTCGCGGTGCAGGAGGGCGGGATGCCGATCCCGCGCGGCGGCGGCGCGAAGCTCGTCGAGGGGCTCGTGCGGTTGATCGAGGACAACGGCGGGACGTGCGAGACGGGGCGCGACGTCGAGCGTGTGCTGGTGCGCGACGGCAGGGCGACGGGCGTACGCCTCGCCGACGGCGAGGAGGTCGCGGCGGAGCGGGCCGTGGTCGCGAACGTGACGCCGACCCAGCTCTACGGCCGGCTGCTCGAAGGTCACGAGGAGCTGGGGCGGCGCTTTCGCTACGGCCGCTCCGAGATGCAGATCCACTTCGCGCTCTCGGAGCCGCCGCGCTGGGAGGGCGACGACCGGCTCGGCCGGACGGCGATCGTGCACCTCACGCCCGGCCTGGACGGCGTCTCGCGCGCGGTCAACGAGGCCGAGCGCGGCCTGCTCCCGGCCGAGGCCACCGTCGTCGTCGGCCAGCCGCTGACGATGGACTCCAGCCGTGCCCCGGGAGGCGCCGGGCTGCTCTGGATCCAGTTGCAGGAGCTGCCCTGGCACGTGAAAGGCGACGCGGCGGGTGAGCTCGAGATCGGCGACGGCACGTGGACGGAGGACCTGCGCGAGCGCTACGCCGACCGCATCCAGGCGCGGATCGCGCGTCACGTGCCGAACCTCGAGAGCTCGATCCGGAAGCGCGTGACGCTCTCGCCGGCCGACCTGCAGGCCGCGAACGTCAACCTCCACCAGGGAGACCCGTACTCCGGCGCGCTGCAGCTCGACCAGAACCTTCTCTGGCGCCCGCTCCCGTCGAGCCCGGGTCACGCGACCCCGGTCGACCGGCTTTGGCACATCGGCGCGAGCACCCATCCGGGGCCGGGCCTGGGCGCGGGCTCGGGCACGCTGGTCGCCAAGCGGCTGCTGCGCCGGAGGCTGCCGTGGCGATGAGGCTCTCGATCTCGCAGATCACGACGGTGACCCAGTCCTTCGCGGACGATCTCGACGCCTACCGCGCGGCGGACGCGGACGGGGTCGGGATCTGGGAGATGAAGCTCGACGACAACTCGCTCGAGCGCTTCCGCGCGAGCGGACTGAGCGCGGCGGCGGCGGTGCCCGCGGTGCCGTCGATCCTGCCGCTGCCGCTGATGGAGGGGCCGGCCGACCCGGGCGAGCGCGTCGAGGCGATCCGCGTCGGCATCCGCCGCCTCGCGCCCTTCGAGCCGGAGTGCGTCCTCTTCCTCACCGGCCCCGGTGACGACCGCGGGGCAGTCCTCGAGGGCATCCGCGCGATCGCCGAGGCGGGGCGCGAGCAGGGCGTTCCGGTCGCGCTCGAGCCGGTTCAGCGCGAGTTCGCCGAGCACTGGACGGTCGTGAGCTCGCTCGACGAGGCCGCCGCGCTGATCGAGGAGAGCGGCGCCGACGTCGGCCTGATGTACGACTCGTGGCATCTGTGGCGCGAGCCGCCGGAGCAGATCGAGCGCCACCGCGACCGGATCCGGGGCGTGCACCTCGCCGACTGGCGGGACCCGACCCGGAACACGAACGACCGCGTGCTCCCGGGCGACGGCGTCGTCGACTTCGCGCCGATTCTCGACGCGCTGCGCTGGGACGGCTTCTACGACCTGGAGATCTTCTCCGACCCGGAGCTGCCGGGCTCACTCTGGCAGGACGACCCACGCGAGCTCGCCGCCCGCGGGGTCGAGGCGCTGAGGAGGACGCTGTCGAGCGCGTCTGCGTAGTCGGTGCCGGCGTGATCGGCAGCCTCTTCGCGGCGCACCTCGCGCGCGTCTGCGAGGTCTCGGTGCTCTGCCGCCGCGAGGAGCACGCACGCGCGCTGAACGAGCGCGGCCTGCGCGTCTCCGGCCGGCACGACTTCACGGCCACGCTCCAGGCCTCGACCGACCCCGGCGAGCTGCCCGAGCCCGAGCTCGCCCTCGTGGCGACGAAGACGACCGAGGTGGCCGCGGCCGCCTCGCGGCTCGACGGCCGCTGGGACCGCGCTGCGGTGATGACCGTCCAGAACGGCCTCGGCGCCGAGGCCGCCTTTCCCGGCCGCCGCGTGATCTCGGCCGTAACGTTCATGAGCGGCACGCGGCACTCGGACACCCATGTCGAGTACATCCTCGACACCGAGACCTGGCTCGGTCCGTACGGCGAGACGCCCTTCGAGCTGGTCGAGGAGGTGGCCGCGTCGATCGTCGACTCCGGGCTCAAGGCGCGGGCCTTCGCCGACCTGCTGCCGGCCCAGTGGTCGAAGCTGATCTTCAACGCGACCGTCAACACCGTCGCCGCGCTGACCGGGCTGCCGCACGACCCGCACTTCGCTGCGCGCGAACAGGCCGGCGATCTCGGGCACCTCGTCTTCGAGCTCATGCAGGAGGGCAAGCGCGTCGCCGCCGCCGCGGGCGTGGAGCTGCACGAGGACCCGTGGGAGATGAACGTGCTCGCCACGCAGCGCGGCAGCAGGCACTACCCGTCGATGCTCGAGGACGTAGAGGCTCGCCGCCCGACGGAAATCGAGCACATCACCGGCGCGCTCGTCCGGGAGGCAGACCGGCTCGGCGTTCCGGTGCCGCTGCACACCGCGCTCTACCGGCTCGTCCGCGGACGCGAAGCCTCGTGGGAACCCGATTGACCCCGGTGGCTCGTAGAAGTTGAATACCGGTTGGAAGGACCGGGTCCACTCAGGAGGAGGGTTCAGGTGAGACGAGCGACAAGGTGGGGCGTGCTGGGCACGCTCCTAGCGGGAACCGTGACGATCGCCGCTCTCGCCGGCACCACCGGCGGCCACGCGGCCTCGGCGGCGAAGCCGGTCGTGATCGGCTGGGCGTTCGACAAGTCGGGGCAGATGGCGCCGTTCGACAACCCTGCCCTGGCGGCGGCCAAGATCCGCATCAAGAAGCTGAACGCCAATGGCGGAGCCGCCGGCCACAAGTTCGTGATCAAGACGTGCGACACGCAGAACAACAACGCAGCCAAGGCGAAATCCTGCGCGCTGAGCCTGCTCGGCCAGGGCGCGAGCATCCTCTTCACGACGTGTGACGTGGACTTCGCCACGCCTGCCGCGCAGCAGGCGATCAAGCGCGGCAAGCTCGCGGTCGCGCCGTGCATCGGCACCGACCAGATGGGACCGAAGCGCTTCGGCTCGGCCGGCAAGCTTGCGTTCAGCTTCGGCAACGTCGCGCAGGACGAGGGCTCCGCGATGGCCGAGTACGCGCACAAGCGCGGCTGGAAGACCGCCGGCCTCGCCACCAACACGCTGCTCGTCTACTTCAAGAACGTCGTGCAGGCGTTCGAAAAGCGCTTCCGCCAGCTCGGCGGAAAGATCGTCGACAAGGAGAGCTACGCGACCGGCGCCAACAACGTCAACGCGGCGGTGTCGCGGCTGAACTCGCACAAGGCCGACGTCTACGTGACCTCGACCGCGTTCGGCGAGCTCCCCGCCTTCGTCTCGGGCCTTCGCTCGCTCCACAACAACACGCCGATCCTCAACTCGTGGGCGGGCGACGGCACCTACTGGGTGACGAAGAGCCCGCAGGTGACGAACTACTACTTCGTCACCTACGCCTCCGTGTTCGGGGACGACCCGAGTAAGGACGTCCGCCAGATGATCGGCTCGCTGAAGAAGGCCGGAGCAACCCCGTTCACCGGCGGCTTCCTCGGCGGAGCGGACGCGATCGACGGCGTCGCGATCGCGATCAAGCGGGCGCACGGCTCGCTCAAGGGCTCGGCGCTCGCGGCGCAAATGCAGAAGTTCAGCCACGTGGCCGTGCTCGGCGGGAAGATCAGCTTCTCCCCGAAGCTGCACACCGTCTTCGGCCGCCAGTACCGCGTGATCAAGATCCAGAACAACAAGGCCAAGCTCGTCGGCAAGGTGACGGCGAAGGTCGTCCCGAAGCTCTAGCGCAAGACGGCGTGCCCGCGACGGCACTCGACTCGAACGTCGAGAGGAGGCCCGGAGGAACTCTCCGGGCCTCCTCCGTCTCACGGTCCTTCGAGGGCGTGCAGGCGCTGCGCGAGGTGACGCTCGAGCTCCACCGGCACGAGGTCGTCGGACTGATCGGGCCGAACGGCGCGGGCAAGTCGACGCTCGTGAACGTGCTCACGGGGTTCGATCGGCCGGACGCGGGCGCGGTCGAGCTCGAGGGGCGCGAGGTGACCGGTTGGAGCGCCCACCGCCGCGCGCGGGCCGGCCTCGCCCGCACCTTCCAGCACAGCCGCTCGTTCGGCAGCCTGTCCGTGCGGGAGAACGTCGAGGTCGCGGCGCTCGGCGTCGGCGCCGGGCCCCGGGAGGCGCGGCGGCGGGGCGACCGGCTGCTCGACCTGCTCGGGCTCGCGTTGCTCGAGGACGTCCTGGCCGGAGCGCTCTCGCACGGCGACGAGCGACGGCTCGGCGTGGCGCGGGTGCTCGCGACCGAGCCGGGCTTCGTGCTGATGGACGAGCCGGCGGCGGGCCTGCCCGAGGCCGAGGTGCCCGAGTTCGCCGAGGTGGTGCGCTCGCTGCGCGACGAGCATCGGGCCGGCGTGCTGCTGATCGACCACAACATGGCACTCGTGATGGGCGTCTGCGACCGGATCCACGTGCTCGACCAGGGCCGCACGCTCGCGTCGGGCACGCCCGAGGAGATCCGGGGGAACCTCGACGTCGCGGCCGCCTACCTCGGCGAGACGGCCGTGCGCGAGGAGCCCGGTGCCTGAGCCGCCGGTGCTCGAGCTCGAGGGCGTCGAGGCCCGCTACGGCACGGTTGCCGCCGTGCGCGGCGTCGGCCTCAGCGTCTCCGAGGGCGAGATCGTGGGGCTGATCGGCCCAAACGGCGCCGGCAAGTCGACGACGTTGCACGCGATCATGGGCCTCGTCCCGCTCCACGCAGGCGAGGTGCGGCTGCGCGGGACGACGCTCAAGCGCCGCTCGCCCGAGGCGATCGCCCGCGCAGGCGTGGCCCTCGTGCCGGAGGGCCGGCGGATCTTCGGCGACTTCTCGGTCGAGGAGAACCTGCGGCTCGGGCTTGCTGCCCGCCGCTCGCGCAACGGCGGCGATCCGCTCGAGCCGGCCTACGACCTGTTCCCCGTGCTGAAGGAGTTCCGCCGCCGCCAGGCCGGGGCGCTGTCGGGCGGTCAGCAGCAGCAGCTCGCGATCGGCCGGGCGCTCGTCGCCGACCCGGACGTGCTGCTCCTGGACGAGCCGTCGCTGGGGCTCGCGCCCCTCGCGGTCGACAGCGTGTTCGAGGCGCTCCGCGGGATCCGCGAGCGCGGCGTCGCGATCCTGCTCGTCGAGCAGCGCGCGCTGCACACCGTCGCCCTGGCCGACCGGACGCACGTGCTCGCCGCCGGCGAGCTGCGCCTGACGCTGACCCCCGCCGACGCCCGCGACACCGACAAGATCGTGGCCGCCTACCTCGCATGATCCTCGCCGCCCTCGATCTCCAGACCTTCTCCGACGCGGTCGGCCTGGGCGCGATCTACGCGCTGATGGCGGTCGGGATCGGGCTCGTCTTCGGCGTGCTCCGGCTCGTCAACTTCGCCTACGGCCAGCTCGTGATGGCCGGCGCCTACACGCTCGCCTTCACCTCGACCTGGCCGCTCGCCTGGAGCATCGTCGCGTGCGTCGCGGTGGTGGTCGGGCTCTCGCTGGCGATGGAGACCGTCGTCTTCCGCCCGCTGCGCGGCCAGTCACCGGCGGTGATGCTCGTCACCACCTTCGCGATCTCGTTCCTGCTCCAGGCGATCGCGCTGATCGTCGACCTGCGCGACGACACGCTCGGCGAGGTGGCGGCCTCGCTGACGTCCCTGAGCGAGCCTGTCACGATCGCCGGCGCCGAGGTGCGCAAGATCACACTCGTCTCGATCGGCGTCGCGGCGGGCGCACTGCTGCTGCTGGCGTTGCTGTTGGCGAAGACGACGATCGGCCTGCACACGCGCGCGGCCGCGAGCGACTTCCGCACGGCACGGCTGCTCGGCGTGCGTGCGAACCGCGTGATCGCCTTCTCGGTCGTGCTGGCAGGCGTGCTCGCCGCCGCGGTCGCCGTGATGATGACCGTGACGCTGCCGCTGGTGACGCCGGACTTCGCCTTGCACGACACCATCATCGTGCTCGTCGGCGTCGTGGTCGGCGGGATCGACCGGCTCTGGACGGCGACGCTCGGCGGCTTCTCGATCGGCTTCGTCTCAGGCCTGATCAACGGCATCCTGCCGACCGACAACACCGTCTACCTGCCCTCGGCGGTCTTCGCGCTCGTGATCCTCGTCCTGCTGTTGCGGCCGGCCGGGCTGTTCGCCTGGGGTCGTCGCGCGGCCTTCGAGCGCGTATGACTCGCCGCCTCGACGCGCTCGTCGAGCTGGCGGGGCCCGTGCTGCTCGTCGTGGCGGTCGGGCTCTTTGCGACCACGGTCTCGCCCTCGAACGAGGTCTACGTCCTCAACGCCTTGGTCTCGGTCGCGATCGTCGTCGCGATCTACGTCTTCATCGGCATCTCGGGCGTGCTCTCGTTCGGCCAGATCAGCTTCGTCGCGATCGGCGCCTTCGCCTCGGGCGTGATGACCGTGCCGCTCGAGTCGAAGAAGGGCGTGCTGACGACGCTCTTCCCGCTGCTCCGCGACCACACGATCGGGAACGTCCCCTCGCTCGCGCTCGCGGCCGCGCTCGGCGGGTTGTTCGCCTTCGTCGTCGGCCTGCCACTGATGCGCCTGAACGGCCTCGCGGCCGGGATCGCGACCTTCGCCGTGCTCGAGATCACGCACAACATCCTGCAGCAGTGGACGAAGATCGGGCCGGGCGCGACCACGCTCTCCCTCGTCCCCGAGTCGACCGGGCCGCTGCAGGGCACACTCGGCGCGATCGTCGTGATCGTCGTCGCGTTCGCCTACCAGCGCAGCCGGCTCGGGCGGCAGCTGCGAGCCTCGCGTGAGGACGCCGCCGCGGCGGCCGGGGTCGGCGTGCGCGTCCACTTCCAGCGCCTCCTGGCCTTCACGCTCTCGGGTGCGCTCGCCGGCCTCGCGGGCGGGCTGCTCGTGCACCAGCTCGGCTCGATCACGACCGAGCAGGTCTATCTGGAGCTGACGTTCCTCACGCTGGCGATGCTGGTCATCGGCGGGGCGACGAGCCTCTGGGGCGCGGTCGTCGGCGCGCTCGCGGTCAGTGGGCTCGACTCGTTCCTGAGCCAGGCCGAGCAGGGCGTGCACGTGCTCGGCCACCGGCTCGACCTCCCGTCGGGGACGCGGCTCGTCTTCCTGGCGGCGATCATGGCGCTCGTGCTGATCCTGCGACCCACGGGCCTGACGGGCGGGCGCGAGCTTCGCCTGCCAAGGTGGGGCCGGTGAGGGTCTGCGTGGTCGGCTGCGGCGCGGTCGGGTCGCTGTTCGCGGCGAACCTCGCGCGGCTCGACGACGTCGAGGTGTGGGCGTACGACCTCGCCCAGGACCACGTCGACGCGATCAACGCGAACGGCCTGCGGCTCTCCGGCGCGGGCGAGGTCGTCGGCCGGCCGCGCGCGACCACTGACCCGGCCGAGCTGCCCGCCTGCGAGTTCGGCATCGTCGCGACCAAGGCGATGCACACCGAGCCCGCGATCGCGGCGACCGCCCACGCCTTCGCCGACGGCGCGGTCGCGTCGGTGCAGAACGGGATCGGCAACGAGGAAGTGCTGGCCGCGAACGTCCGGCGCGTGATCCGCGGGACGACATTCCCGGCGGGCCGGATCCTCGGCCCCGGGCACGTCCAGTGGGACGTGAAGGGCGACACGACGATCGGGCCGTTCGAGCCGAGCCCGGCCACGTCCGAGGAGATCGAGCGGCTCGCCGAGGCGTGCACCCGCGCGGGCCTGCCGACGGAGGCGGTTGCGGACGCACGCGGCCCGCAGTGGCGCAAGGTGATCTTCAACGCCGCCACGAACCCTGTCGGCGCGCTGACCGGGCTCACGCACGGCCGCGTCTGCGAGGACCCGCCGTTGCGCCGGCTCGTGTCGGGGCTCGTCGACGAGGGCAAGGCGGTCGCCGGTGCCCAGGGGATCGTGCTCGACGCCGATCCGGAGGAGCTGATCGACCACGCCGCCCGGCCCGACGTCGCCTACGACCACAAGGCGAGCATGCTGCAGGACGTCGAGGCGCGCCGGCAGACCGAGATCGACTACCTGAACGGGGGCATCGCGCGCTTCGGACGCGAGCAGGGCGTGCCGACGCCGCTGAACGACGCGATACTCGCACTCGTGAAGGGACTGGAGCGGTCGTAGGTCTGAGACGACGCGTGCGTCGTCGTCCTCAGGCCACGTGGCCTCTGGCCACGTGGCCGTCTGCAATGACCGGTCGACGCATGGGCCCGAACGAGGTCGGCCGATGAGAGCGGCCGAGGTCGATCGGCGCTACGCGAACGTGCGCGCCGCGCTCGAGCGGGACGGGCTCGACGCCGCGCTCGTCTGCGGGAGCGAGTACACGGGCTTCGAGGGCGCGGTCACGTACATGTCCGGCTTCCAGATCGTCCACCGCTATGCCTACGTCCTGCTGCCCCGCGAGGGCGAGCCGTCGATCGTCTTCCCGAGTGAAGCGCGCTACGTGGGCGAGCACGGGACGTCGTGGATCGAGGACCAGGTCTTCGCGGACCGGCCCGGCGACTGGCTCGCCGACCGGCTGCGCGGTCGGCGCCTCGGCGTCTACGGGCTCGACTACGTGATGGCGCCGCGCGACTTCGCGGCGCTGGAGGGCGCGTGCGAGCTGGTCAACTGGGACGTCGCCTTCGACCATGCCCGCGCAGTGAAGAGCGAGGAGGAGCTCGAGTCCGTGCGCGACAGCGTCCGGATCAACACGGACGGCTTCCATGCCTTCCACGCGGCCTACGCACCCGGCCGGAGCGCCGCGGAGGTGCTGGCTCCCGCGGAAATGCTGTTCGTCGAGCGCGGCTGCGGCCGGCTGACGATGAACATGGTGCTCGTCGGCGCCGAGTTCGCGATCGCACGCGCCGAGACCACGCTAGGCGAGTTCTGCATTCCCTCGCTCGAGATCGCCGGGCGCGGGGGCCACTGGGTCGAGGTCTCGCGCGCGCTCGGAACCCCGAACGACGAGGTGAAGCGCATGAACGAGGCCTACGACGAGTACTTCGAGGCGGCGCGGCGCACGCTGCGCCCGGGCGCAACGGCGCACGACGCGCACCGCGCGGTCTCGCAGGGCTTCACCGACCGCGGCTACCGCCTGGGGCACGTCACCGGCCACTCGATCGGGATGACGATGATCGAGTTTCCGAAGATCGGCGAGGGCGTCGAGACCGAGCTGGCGGCGAACATGGTCTTCTCGATGCACCCCCACGTGATCGCCGAGAACGGGGTCGACTGCCTCTACATGCAGGAGACCTGGCTCGTCACCGCGGACGGCGGCGTGCCGCTCTCCGGGCTGCCCTCGCAGATTTTCTAGGCGAGCAGCCGGCGGTTGGCTGCGAGGACGTCCAGCACAGCCTGGACATCCTCGGCGGTGTTGTAGCAATGGGCCGAGACCCGCAGCTTGTCGTCGCGGGAGGAGGTGACGATGTTCTGGGCGGACAGCGCGGCGACCAGCGCGTCCACGTCGGTCGAGGGAATGCAGACGAGCGCGCCGCTGCGCTCCGGCTCCCGCGGCGTGGCGACGCGGCCGCCGAGCTCCTCGACCCCGTCGTGCAGGAGCGTGTTCAGCCCGCGCACGTGCGCCTCGGTCTCCGCGATCCCGATCTCCTGCATCAGCTCGATCCCGGCGATCGCCGCGTAGGTCGACGGCACCGGCGGCGTGCCCGCCTCGAAGCGCCGCGCGGTTGCCGAGGGCGAGTAGTCGTGGATGTCCATCTCGAAGATGTCGCGATCGGCGAACCAGCCCGTCGCGGTCGGCTCGATCCCCTGCACGAGCTCGCGGCGGCAGTACAGGAACCCGAGCCCCGCCGAGCCGAGCAGGTACTTGAGCACGCCCGCCGCGAGGAAGTCGCAGTCGAGCGCGCGCACGTCGATCGGCAGCGAGCCGATCGTCTGGTACGCGTCGACCAGCACCGGCGCGCCGGCCTCGTGTGCGATGCGGCCGATGCCCTCGACGTCGAGCCGGCCGCCGTTGCGAAAGCAGACGTGCGTCACGGCCACCAGCGCGGTTCGCTCGTCGATCGCCGACTCGAAGCGCTCCAGCGGAATCGTCCCGTTGGCCTCTGCGGGCACGTGCACGACCCGTACCCCGCGCCGCTCCTGCGCGTGCGAGATCTGCCCGATGGTCGGAAACTCGAAATCGCTGAAGACGATCGTGTCGCGCCCGTCGCCGAAGCGCAGGCCGCTGACGAGCGAGCTCACGCCCGCGGAGACCGAGGTCGTGACCGCGATCTCGTCCTCGTCGGCGTTCACCAGGCCTGCGATCGCCGCCCGCACCGCCTCGAGGCGGCCGACCCAGTACTCCCAGGGCGCGCCGTGCTCGTCCCAGTCGTCCAGGTAGCGCGCATACGCCTCGCGGACCAAGTCCGAGAGCGCTCCCTGCGAGCAGCTGTTGATGTAGACCTGCCGCTCGAAGACCGGGAAGCGGTGCCGGATCCTGCCCGGCAGCGACACGACATCAACGGCCAAGGTAGGCCTTCCGCAGGTCCTCGTGCTGGAGCAGCTCCGACGCCTTCCCCGACAGCACGACGCGTCCGGTCTGCAGGACATAGCCGCGGTCGGCGATCCCGAGCGAGACGTTCGCGTTCTGCTCGACGACCAGGATCGCCACGCCGGACTCGTGCACCTGCTGGATGATCTCGAAGTTTCGCTCGACGAGGATCGGCGCGAGGCCCATCGACGGCTCGTCCATCAGCAGGAGCTTCGGCCGCGACATCAGGGCGCGCCCCATCGCGACCATCTGCTGCTCGCCGCCCGACAGGGTGCCGGCCAGCTGCCGGCGCCGCTCGTGGAGGAGTGGGAAGAGCGAGTACACGCGCTCGAAATCCTCTCTTGTGCCGCCCCCGTGGAGGTACGCCCCCATCTCGAGGTTCTCGAGCACGCTCATGGGTGCGAACAGCCTGCGGTTCTCCGGCACGATCGCCATCCCGCGGCCGATGCGGTAGCTCGTGTTTCGGTCGGCGAGGTCCTCGCCCTCGAAGAGCACGCGCCCGGCGCGCGGCCGCACGATCCCGAGCGTCGTCTTGAGGGTCGTCGACTTGCCCGACGCGTTGCCGCCGAGCAGGCAGACGAGCTCGCCCGCGCCGACCTGGAGCGAGACGTCGTTCAGGATGTGGATCTGCCCGTAGTAGGTGTCGACGTGGTCGAACTCGAGCAGCGGCCTCGCCGAGGTCTCGCTCACGACGCCTGCTCCGCGCGCAGGCCGAGGTAGGCTTCGACGACGCTCGGGTCGGTCGCCACTTCGTCGAAGGAGCCCTCGGCGATCTTGATCCCGTGGTCGAGCGCGACGACGCGGTCGGAGATGCCCTCGACGAGGTGCATGTCGTGCTCGATCACGAAGATCGTGTAGCCGAGCTCCTCGCGCAGCTTGCCGATCAGCTCCGTGATCTCGTGCGTCTCGACCGGGTTCATGCCGGCCGCGGGCTCGTCGAGCAGCAGCAGTCGCGCGTTGGTCGCCATCGCGCGGGCGATCTCGAGCCGGCGGCGGTTGGCGTAGGAGAGGGAGTAGGCGGGCTGGTTCCAGCGGTAGCCGATCAGGCGCTGGCCGAAGAACGAGAGCTTCTCCTCGGCGAGGGCGGCGATCTCACGTTCCTCGCGGCGCATGCCGGGCGTGCGCAGCACCGAGCGCACGATGCCGGCGTGGGTGTGGCCGTAGGCGGCGGCCATCACGTTCTCCTTGACGGTCATGTTCAGGAAGAGGCGGAGCGTCTGGAAGGTCCGGGCGATGCCCCGGCGCGTGATCTTGTTCGGCGGCACGCCGACGATCGACTCGCCCTCGAAGAGGATCTCGCCCTGCTCCGGCGCGTAGACGCCGGTGATGAGGTTGAAGAGCGTCGTCTTGCCGGCTCCGTTGGGGCCGATCACACTGACGATCTCGTGCTCGTTGACGTGGAGGTCGAGGCCGGAGATCACCTGCAAGCCACCGAACGCCTTCGAGACGCCCTTCAGCTCGAGCAGCGGCGCCGCCATCAGCCGATCTCCACCTTCGCGGTCCCGAATAGGCCTTGCGGCCTGATCGTCATCACCGCGATCAGCAGGGCGCCGAAGAGCACGTAGCGCGTCACCGCCGGTTGCTGGACGAGCAGGTTCTCCCAGACGAAGGCGGAGAGATAGAGCGTCGGCACGAGCACGACCAGGCGCCACCAGCCCTTGAGCTGCACCACCGCGATGATGCAGACGACCATCAGCAGGTATCCGTAGACGGCGAGCCGGCCGGGGTTGCTCGGCAGCAGCACCCAGTTCCGGATCACGTCGGTCAGGAAGCCGCCGTCGGTCACGTGGCCGGCGGTCCCGCGGGACCACACGGCGTCGACGATCGCGTGCACCACCAGGCCGAAGGCCGCCGTCGCGGCGAAGGCGGCCACCAGCCGGGGCCACGAGCGGCGCATGGTGAAGAAGACCGCCGCGATCAGCGCCACGTAGAAGAGCACGCGGGCGACGTTCGGCGGCGAGGTCGAGTCCAGCACCTGGTTCGACGCGATGATCGCGATCGCCCCGACGATCATTCCGGTGAGGCTGCCGGTCCCACCGAGGATCACGACCGCGTAGATCAGGATCAGCACCTGGGTGCTGAAGTTCTGCGGGAAGGCACCCGTCTGGGCAGCCGCGAAGACGCTGCCGGCGAGACCGGCGATCGCGGCGCCGAGGCTGAAGGCCATGATCTTCAGCCGGTTGACCGGCATGCCCATCATCTCCGCCGCGAGCGGGTCCTCGCGCGAGGCTTTCCACGCACGACCCGTTCGTGACTCGCTGATGCAGTAGAGGACGATCAGGACGACGATCACGCAGCCGAGCAGGAACCAGTAGTAGCCGCGGGTCGTGTCGATCGTGAAGCCGAAGAAGGTGAGCGGGTCGACGTTCGCCAGGCCGTTCGAGCCGTTGGTGATCCCGTACGGATCGGCGGCGTTCGTGAAGACGACGAAGGCCTGGCCGAAGAAGAGCGTCACGATCGCGAGGTAGTCGCCGAGCAGGCGACGGGAGGACGAGCCCAGGAAGAGCCCGAGAAGGGCGCAGACCAGCACGGCTGCGAGGATCGACCACTGCGCGTCCCAGTGGTGCGCGTAAACGTGACCCTTGTTCGAGTGGGTGCCTGAGAGGAACGCGTAGGTGTAGGCGCCGAACCCGAAGAAGGCGACGTAGCCGAGGTCGAGCAGCCCGGCGAAGCCGACCACGACGTTCAGGCCGAGCGCGAGCAGGGCGTAGATGAGGATGAAGAGCCCGTAGTTGAAGAGGTTCCCCTCGCTGATGAACGGGAGGAACGGGACGAGGATTGCCGGCGTCAGGAACGCGAGCTTGCCCGCGGCCGGCAGCAGCTCCCAGATGTGCGCGATCCGGCCACCGAGACCTCCCGGCCGCTCGATGCGCTCGTCGGCGCGCTCGACCCACTGGTCGATGCCGATCTGGGTGGGATTCTCGGGGACGCCGGGTGTGCTGTCGCTCACGGCTACACCTTCTGCAGCGCGGGCGTCCCGAGCAGCCCGCTCGGCCGCACCAGCATCACGCCGATCAGGATGCCGAAGACGACCAGGTCGGAGACGTTGCCGTTCAGGTAGCCGCGGGCCCAGGACTCGACGAGGCCGACGAGCAGGCCGCCGAGCATCGCGCCGGGAATGCTGCCGATCCCGCCGACGACCGCCGCCGTGAAGCCCTTAAGGCCCGCCAGGAAGCCCATCAGGTGGTAGATCTGGCTGAAGAGGAGGCCGAACATCACGCCGGCCGCGCCCGCGAGCGCCGAGCCGATGAAAAAGGTCGCCGCAATCACGCGGTCGGGCTCGATCCCCATCATCGCCGCCGCCTCGCGGTCGAAGGAGACGGCGCGCATCGCCTTGCCCAGGCGCGTCCAGTGCACGAGCGCCAACAGCGCCAGCATCAGCAAGACCGCCCCCACGATCACAATCACGCCCAGGTACTGGACGAAGACGCCGTTGTCGCCGCCGAGATGGATGCCGTTGTAGCTGATCAGCTCGAAGCCGTCGTAGTTGCGGAACTGCGCGCCGAACAGCAGGAGAGCCGAGTTCTCCAGGAAGAACGCGACGCCGAGTGCGGAGATGAGCGGAGCAATCCGAGGTGCGTCCCGAAGCGGTCGGTACGCGAAGCGCTCGATCGCCAACCCGAGGAAGCCCGAGCCGAGCATCGCGACCACGAACATGCAGAGCACGAGCAGCACGACGGGGATGGCCGGGTTGAGTGGGCCGCCCAGCAGCGTCAGCACGCCGAAGCCGATGAACGCGCCGATCATGTAGACGTCGCCGTGCGCGAAGTTGAGCAGCTTCAGGATCCCGTAGACCATCGAGTAGCCGAGCGCGATCAACGCGTAGACGCTGCCGAGGATGATCCCGTTCACCGTCAGCTGGAGAAAGAACGTCCAGCCCTGCGTAGGCGAGAGGTAGACGGCGTACAGCGTCCAGGCGACGATCGCGACGGCAAGGCCGCCGAGATTCAGGAGCCGCTGTCGCAGATCCATACTCACGCGCGTAGCCTCTCAGAGGAAACGTGCGGCCCACCGGAGTGGGCCGCACGCTCGTGATTCCGTCAGGTCTGTGCTCGTCAGCCGATGCGCTTGAACGAGCCGTTGCTCTGGATCTGGTAGATCCCGTAGCTCGCCGGGAGGCGCATCTCGCCGCTGCGCGCGTACGAGACCGGGAAGCCGAGGATCGTCGTCTTCAGCTTCGTCTTCGCGATCTGCTTGCGCACCTCGGCACGGGTCGCCTTGCCGTCGGCGCACGCCCTCGTGACCGCGCCCACGACCACCTGGGCCGCCACGTACGACGGCAGGCCGAAGAACTCACCGTTGCCCTTGTGGGCCTTGATGTACGCCTTGACCGCCGAGTCGGCCGGGTTGTACGGGAAGGCCGAGTCGTACGACCCTGCGATCTTCCAGACACCCGGTGCGAACAGGCCGTCCGAGCCGAACAGCTTGATGTGGGATTTGCCCGCGGCCTTGAGCTGCTGCCCGAAGGCCTGAGCCTGCGGGGCGAGCTGCCACGGGATGTAGATGCCCTGGGTGTTGTTCGGGATCTTCGCGATCTTGGACGAGAAGTCCGCGTCGGTCTGGCTGATCGAGTCGCGGGTTACCTTCACGCCACGGCCGGCGAGGATCTTCTGCACCCCGTCGGCCAGGCCCTGCGAGTAGGTCTCCTGGTCGTCGATGATGTAGACCCGCTTCCACTTCAGCTTCTTGGTCATCCAGTTCGCGACCGCCGGACCCTGCGCGGCGTCGCTCGGCACGGTGCGGAAGAAGTACCCGCGCCGGTTGCCGTCGGTGTGGCCGTCCGTGAGCGTCGTGCGAGTCGCCGAGCCGGAGACGAACCCGAGCTTGCCACCCTTGTAGCCCGACGTGGACGCGACGACCTCCTGGCTACCGGCGGGCCCCACGACGCCGAGCACCTTCGAGTTCGAGGCGAACGACTTCGCGACCTTGACTGCGAACGCCGTGTCGACACCCAGCTGCGTGTCGCCGTCGATGACCTTGATCCGCTTGTTCCTGTTCGCCTTCTTGGCGTTCCAACGCTTGACGTAGTACTTCGCCCAGCGAACCTGCTGGTTTCCGATGTCGGCCGCTGGGCCCGTGAACGGCGCCGCGAGGCCGATCGTGCGCGTCTTGCCGCACGTCACCGTCGCCGCGCCGGCGGACGATGCCCGCGCCGGCGACTTGGTCGATCCAAACGCGGCTGAAGCCAGCACAGCCACCGCAGCCGCGAGGACCGCGGCCACCAGGTACTTCCTCATCTTGCCCTCCTCCTCGACTTCCGTTCCGATGGATGAGACGTGTTTCCCGGTCATTCGTTTGCCTCATAGGCGCGCGAGGCGGGATCGCCGGACGGATGGAAGGTTGCGACGATCCGCATCGAGGTGTCTCCGCTGTTCTCGAGCGAGTGGACGAAGAAGGGCGGGATGTGGATGCAGGAGCCGGCCCGCACCGGCCGTTCCTCCCCGCCGCCGTGGAACACGCCCTCGCCCTCCAGCACGTAGATCACCTCGTCGTAGACATGGCTGTGATCAGGTGCGCGACCCGGTGCGATGACGCCGTAGAACTGCGTCGCGTCCCTGCAGCCGACCTCGTCCGTGACGAGGTAGCGGAACTCACGGTCGCCGCTCGCGGGAAGGGTCGGTTGGTCGGCGTAGCGCACGGTTCTCGCCGTGGGGGCCTGGACGGCGCCGGCGTCCTGCGGCGCGGTCGCCGAGACGATCAGCAGCTCCTCGGAGCCCGGGTTGTCGAGCTCATAGGTCTCGCCCGCCGTCAGGTAGGCGGCGGTCCCGGGCTCGAGCTCGTGCGACTCCCCGGCGACCGTCAGCGATCCGCTCCCCGAGACGGCGTACATGATCTCCTGCACGCCCTCGAGCGTCCGCGGGCTCGAACGCCCTCGTGCGTAGCGGACGAGGTGGAGCTCGAGCACCGACGAGCCCTTGCTCGAGTCGATCGCGACCGCGCGGGACGCGGTGTCGCCGTTGCGGCGGCTGCCCTCGAGCTCGGCTTCGTGGACGACGTAACCCGACATCCGACGATTCTCACACGGAACCGCCGAGAATGGCAGGGGCCGGAGCTCAGTCCTCCTCGTTGGCGAGCTCGGTCAGGCGGTTACGTGCCTGCCAGAGCTCGGGGTAGAAGCGCTGTTTGATCAGGCTCCCGAGCAGCTCGACAGGCGTGCCCTGCGTGCCGACCACCTGATCGCCGATCACCCGGGCGACCACCAGGTAGTGGCGCATCCGCCAGAGCCCGATCCGTTCGTCCCAGGAGAGCAGGAGCTCGGCCAGCTGGTAGAGGTCTTCGTGCTCTCGACCCTGGACGTACAGCGAGACGACGTTCAGGCCGGCCTCTCGCAGCTTCTCGGCGAAGGCCTGCCCGAGCGGCGGGGTTACGCGGCGGATCTGGCGGAAGCCGGGCGAGTCGAAACCGCTGCCGTGCCCGAGTACCTTGCGGATCGCCTGGTACTCCCAGGGCGAAAGCGCCTCCAGCATCTCCAGCTGGGCGATCACGTAGTCCATCGCCAGGACGGAGCGGCGCAGCAGGCGCTGGGCGCCGGACAGGTCTTCCTGCTCGATCAGACGGGTTGCCTCCTCCGCCTCGTTCCAGGCGAGCTTCAGCCAGAGCTCGGAGGCCTGGTGGACGGTCTGGAAGAGCAGCTCGTCCCGGTGGGTCTGCTCCTCCGGGCGTTTCTGCAGGGCGAGCAGCTCGTCGGTTCGGAGATAGCGCTCGTAGTCGCTCGCGCCCTCGCCGCCGAGGATCGGCTGGCCGTAGTCCTCGGCGTCCGGCTTCACCTGCTCAGCATACGACCCGTAGGCTCTGCCGGTGGAGCGTCGGCCGCTCGGACGAACGGGGCTCGAGGTCTCGAGGCTCTTCCTCGGCTGCGGGAACTTCGGCGGCATCGGGTCGGCGCCGGAGCTCTTCGGCCAGGGCGAGAGCCACGACGAGGCGTTCGCGCTGATGGACGCCGCCTGGGCGGCCGGGATCAACGTCTTCGACACGGCGGCGTCGTACGGCGGCGGCCGGAGCGAGAGCTGGGTGGGGGACTGGCGCAGCGAGCGCAAGGCGCCGGTGCTGCTGAGCACCAAGGTCTTCTGGTCGGTGACCGGCGACCCCGACGACCGCGGCCTGGGCCACGAGCGGATCCTCCGGGAGCTCGACGGCAGCCTCGCGCGCCTGCAGGCCGAGCGGGTCGAGCTGTACCTCACCCATGAGTCCGACGAGGACACGCCGATCGAGGAGACGCTGCGCGCCCTCGACGAGGTTGCGCGGACCGGGAAGGCCCGCGCGATCGGTGCCAGCAACCTCGACGGCGCGGGCCTCGAGCAGGCGCTCGAGACGAGCACGCGGCTCGGGCTCGCCCGCTACGGCTGGGTCCAGAACGAGTACAGCCTGCTCCGCCGCGAGGCCGAGGTCGAGATCCTCGCGATCTGCGAGCGCGAAGGGCTCGGCTTCACGCCGTTCAGCCCGCTCGTGGGCGGGTGGCTGACGGGCAAGTACCGGCGCGGCGAGGCGTACCCTTCGGGCTCCCGGATGACGCTTCGCCCCGACCCCTACGCAGACCTGGTGAACGAGGAGACCTTCCGCGGCCTGGACGGATTCGCGGCCGCGGCCGCAGACCTCGGGGTCGAGCCGGCGACCCTGGCGATTGCGTGGGTGCTCGGCCACCCGCAGGTGACCGCGGTGGTCGTCGGCCCCCGCCGGCCGGAGCAGCTCGCGGCGGCCGTCGCCGCGACCGAGCTCGAGCTCAGCGCTGCCCAGCGGGACGAGCTGGCCGGGTTGTTCGCGTGAGCGAGCTGCTCGTCCTCGGCCACGACGACGTCAAGCGGCTGCTGCCGATGGACGAGTGCGTCGAGCTGATGGAGGCCGTCCTCGGTGACCTCGCGCGAGGCTCCGTCTGGCAGCCGCTCCGCTTCGTCATCCGGCCGCCCGAAGAGCCGAGCCTGATGGGCCTGATGCCGGCTCACCGCTCGGCGCCGACTCCCTCCTACGGGCTGAAGGTGATCTGCATCTTCCCGAGCAATGCGGAGCGCGGGCTCGACCTGCACCAGGGCGGTGTCCTGCTCTTCGACGGAGAGACCGGCGCTCTGCGCGCCCTGCTCGACGCCTCCGCGGTGACGGCGATCCGCACGGCCGCGGTGTCGGCTGTCGCAACGCGACTATTGGCCCGCGAGGGCTCTCGGCGCCTGGCGATCCTCGGCTCGGGCGTCCAGGCGCGGTCGCACCTGGAGGCGATGGCGGTGGCGCGCAATTTCGAGGAAGCCCGCGTCTGGAGCCGCACCGCGGAGCGGGCTCGAGCGTTCGCGGTTGACGCGCAGGCGCCGTTCCCCGTGGAGGCCGTCGAGACCGCGGAGGAGGCGCTGCGCGACGCGGACGTGGTCGTGACCGCGACCACCTCCACCGAGCCGATCGTCCGGCGCGAGTGGCTGGCCCCGGGGGCGCACGTCAACGCGGTCGGCTCTTCCATCCCAACCGCACGCGAGCTCGACGCGGAGACGGTCGCGGCCGCGGCGCTGTTCGCGGACGCGCGCGAGTCGATGGTCAACGAAGGCGGTGACTACCTCTTCGCGGTGCGCGAGGCGGGCATCGGCCCGGACCACATCCGTGCGGAGCTCGGCGAGGTACTGATCGGCTCGCGGGACGGCCGCCGCTCGGACGACGAGCTGACCGTGTTCAAGTCGCTCGGGCTGGCCGCCGAGGATCTCGCGGCCGCCGAGCACGTCTGCGCGCGAGCGCTGGACGAGGGCGCCGGCACGACCGTTCCGTTTTGATCCCGATCGAGGAGATTCGCGCCGCACGCGAGCGGCTCGCCGGTCGGATCGTGCGGACGCCGCTCCTCCGGCTCGAGCTGCCGGAGCAGCCGGGCGCGCTCTTCCTGAAGCTGGAGAACCTCCAGCCGATCGGCTCGTTCAAGCTGCGCGGTGCGCTCAACGCCATCCTCCAGTCCGACGCCGACGAGCTCCGGGGCGGTGTCGTGACCGCGAGCGCAGGAAACATGGGCCAGGGCGTCGCCTGGGCGGCGCGCGAGCTCGGACTGCCCTGCACCGTCGTCGTGCCGGACCACGCGCCCGAGACGAAGCTCGCGGCGATCGAGCGGCTCGGCGGCCAGGTCGTGAAGGTCTCGTACGACCGGTGGTGGCAGGCGATCTCGGAGTCTGCCTTTCCCGAGGCGGAAGGGCAGTTCGTCCACCCGGTCCAGGACGAGCGGGTGATGGCGGGGAACGGGACGATCGGGCTCGAGATCCTCGACGACCTGCCCGATCCCGACCGGGTGCTCGTCCCCTTCGGCGGCGGCGGCCTGAGCGTCGGGATCGCGAGCGCGATCAAGGCCGTGCGACCGGTGACCGAGGTCTATGCGGTCGAGCCCGAGACCGGAGCGCCGCTGACGGCAGCTCTCGAGCGAGGCGAGCCCCGCCCGGTCGAGTACCGGGTCTCGTTCGTCGACGGCTCCGGCGCGCCCGCGCTGCTGCCGGCGATGTGGACCCGTGCGAAGGTCGCGCTCGACGGCGCGTATTCCGTCTCGCTCGACGAGACGGCTGAGGCGGTCCGACTGCTAGCCGGCCGCGCTCGGGTGGTTGCCGAAGGCGCCGGCGCATTGGCGCTCGCCGCTGCCCTCCACCACCGTTGGGACGAGCACGTGGTGTGCATCGTCTCCGGCGGGAACATCGACGCCGACAAGCTCGCGCAGATCCTGGTGGGAGAGACGCCCTAACAGGGGCCGGCGGCGGCGGCGGAGCCACCGGGGCCTTCCAGGTGCGCGCCCGCGCTCTGGATGCAGTACGTGTTCGCATCGGCGCGGACGAGCGTAACCCCGAAGCCGGCCAGCGACGTGCCGGTGTAGGTGCCGTTCAGTGCGTGCTGTTGCTCGAGCTGGGCCTGGGCCTGCTCGAACGCCACGCCGTTCGCCGTCGCCTGGGCCTGGTCGACGGCCTGCGTCTGCTGCTTCCGGCTCGAGCCGGACTGCTGCGCGGTGAGCATCCAGCCGATCACGACCAGCGTCACGAGCAGCGAGACGGTTCCGAGCGCGCGAGCCATGGACCGTTGATCGGCACCGGAGGCCGGCAGCTCAAGCCGGCCGCACGCCCACGAACGAGAGCACCGTCACGCCGAGCTCTTCGGGCGGGAAGCGGCGGAACCGCGGCGCGAGCGGCAGCGACTCGAGCTCCTTCAACCCGGCCTCGCTCGGCCCGGAGGGCTTCTCGACCGCCAGCTCGAAGCCGGCGTCGCGGACCAGCCGCAGGTACTCGGGCGAGCGCAGGCGGTTCTGGTGGTGCAGCGGCGAGTTGACGAGGCTCCAGGCCCGGTCGGAGTAGCGCAGGAAGTGGTAGCGCGAGAGCGAGCGGTCGAAGTAGGCGTAGTGGTCCTGCAGGTCGATCCGGCAGCTGAAGGCGCCGCCGGGCCGCAGCAGGCGGAAACACTCGCGGAAGATCTCGGCCAGCTCGGCGCCCGGGATGTGCTCGCAGGTGTCGGTGCTGGAGACGAACTCGATCGACCCGGCGGGCAGGCGGGTACCGCGCGCGTCGCAGGGCGCGAGGTAGCGGATCCCGAAGCGCTCCTCCAGCTCCTCGAGCCGCGAGATCGGACCGCCGACCGGCCGCAGCTCCCTCCCCGCGACGCCCTCGAGCTCGCCCCGCAGCCGCCCGTACGAGGCGAGCGAGTCGTTCACGAGCTCGACCCGCGCGCTCGGCCGGATGTCGACGAGCACCTGCCTGCCGACGCCGAGCAGCGCGTAGGCGACCGGGATCGCCAGGTCCCAGCCGGCGCCGAACTCGTAGAAGGTCGCCTCCGCCGCCGGCACTCCGGGACCGTGCTCCTCGTAGGCGCCGAGGTGCTGCTGCGCGCGCGAGAACTTCTGCCGCAGCGCGCCGTCGCCGGCCGGCAGCGAACGCAGCACGCGCCGCTGGAAGACGTAGTTCAGCTGCTCGCCCTGCGGGAGGACACCCATGCCCTTCTGTAGCGCCGCTTTCGCCAGCCATCGCATCGGTCGGCGAGCATAGCCCCCCGCTCGTCGATAAGCAGATTTAATGCCTGGGATTAGGGTACGATGGGGGCCGTGGTCGAACGGGTTGCATTCGACGTGCTCGTCGTCGGCAGCGGCGCCTCCGGGCTCGCGGCCGCGCTCTCGGCCGAGCGGGCCGGGGCGCGGGTCGCGCTGGTGACGAAGGGCGCGCTCCAGTCGTGCAACTCGGCCAAGGCCCAGGGCGGGATCCAGGCCGCGTTCGGCGACGACGACTCGCCCGAGCAGCACGCCGAGGACGTCTGGCAGAGCTCGCACGAGACGGCCGACCGCGGCCTCGTCGAGGTGCTCACCGCCGAGGCGCCGACCGCGATCCACTGGCTCGAGGAGCAGGGCGTCGAGTTCACGCGCGAGAACGGCGGCTACCGTCTGGCGCGCTGCGGCGGCTCGAGCCGCAAGCGGCTGCTGCAGGTCGGCGACCGCACGGGCCACGCGATCACGACCGCGGTGCGCAACGCCTACACCGCCTCGGGCGGCGAGTCGTTTCCGAACAGCACGCTCGTCTCGCTTGAGCAGGCCGAGAACGGCTGGGTCGCGACTTGCCGGCAGAAAAACGGCGACGAGCTCGTGATCGACGCCGGCGCCGTCGTGCTGGCAGCCGGCGGGCGCTGCTACCGCGAGGCCGAGGAGCGCGGCGAGCTCTCGACGAACCATCCCGGCGCGACCGGCGAGGTGACGCGGCTGGCGCTCGAGCTCGGCGCCGAGAGCCGCGACCTCGACGCGCTGCAGTACCACCCCAACGGCGGCGCGTGGCCGCCGACGATGCAGGGCTACTCGATTCCCGAGACCACGCGCGCCTACGGCGCGACGCTGCTGAACAGCGAAGGCGAGGAGTTCACCGACCCGCTCGGCCCGCGCGACGCGGTCTCGCAGGCGATCTTCGACGAGGTCGAGGCCGGCCGCGGCGTCGAGACGCCCGACGGCCGCCCGGCGGTGCTGCTCGACACGACGCGCGTCCCCCAGGCGGACGCCGAGATCTCGCTCCCCTACATGCTGCGCCGCTACCGTTCGGCCGGGATCGACCCGCTGCGGGAGGCGATCCTCACCTACCCCGTCCTGCACTACCAGAACGGAGGCCTTGTGATCGACGAGCACGGCGAGACGACGCTGCCCGGCCTCTTCGCCTGTGGCGAGATCGCCGGCGGCACCCACGGGCGCAACCGGATGATGGGCAACTCCTTGCTCGAGTGCACGGTCTTCGGCCGGCGCGCGGGCCAGGCCGCCGCGGAGAAGGCGGCATGAGCGCGGTCGCCGTCGACCTGCGCCAGGCCGTCGAGGACGCGGCCGCGCACCTCTACGTCTGGGCGCTGAAGGACATCCCGCAGGACCTGCGCGACGCGCTCGTGGACGCGCAGCAGCGCGAGACCTCGGTCCCGGGCAAGCGCGTGCTGGACACGATCGTCAAGAACGTCCAGGTCGCCGACGACCGGGACAACCTCGTCTGCCAGGACACCGGCATCGCCGTCTACACCTGTCGCGTGGGCGAGCACTTCCCGCTGCACCCGGCCAAGATCTACGAGGCCCTGAAGGCCGGCACCGAGCGCGCGACGCTGGAGCACCCGCTGCGCTCGAACGCCGTCCACACGATCACGCGCGAGAACACCGGCCCGAACACGGGCTACCGGCTGCCGATCGTGCACTGGGAGTTCATCCCCGACTGGGACGGCCTCGACGTCAAGTGCGTCCCGAAGGGATCGGGCTCCGAGAACATGAGCTTCCTCAAGATGTGCGTCCCCGCCGACGGCGTGAAGGGGATCAAGCAGTTCGTGCTCGGGTCGATCGTCGGCGCCGGCGGCAAGCCGTGCCCGCCCGGGATCGTCGGCGTGGGCATCGGCGGCTCGGCCGACTACGCGATGTACCTCGCCAAGGAGGCGATCGCGCGGCCGATCGGCACGCGGAACAGCGACCCGATCGTCGCGGAGCTCGAGGACGAGCTGATGGGCCTGCTGAACGAGACCGGGATCGGCCCGATGGGGCTCGGCGGCGACGTGACCGTGCTCAACTGCCACATCGAGCACGCGGACACCCACATGACCCTCAACCCCGTCGCGGTCAACTACCAGTGCTGGGCCGCCCGCCGCGCGACCGCGCACGTGGCCGCCGACGGCTCCGTCGACTTCGATCGCGAGGCGTGATGGCCAGGCACGAAGTCACCTTCCCGATCACGGACGAGGCCGAGATCCTCAAGCTCAAGGCGGGCGACGAGGTCGTCGTCCAGGGCCACATCATCGGCATCCGCGACCGGACGCAGATCCGGATCTTCGACCAGGGCGTCGAGCCGCCGATGGACCTGAAGGGCGCGTTCCTGCTGCACACCGCGCCGGGCGTGCGCAAGGTCGGCGACAAGTACGAGCCGGTCTGCATCGGCACCACCACGAGCGCGCGGATGGTGCGCTTCACCGAGCCGCTCGGCGCGCAGTACCGGGTGCGCGCGATCTGCGGCAAGGGCGGCTTCCCGGACGAGGCGATCGAGCCGATGCGCAAGCACGGGATGGTCTACTTCGCCATCGTCGGCGGGGCCGCGGCGCTCGAGACGACCCAGATCGAGGAGATCGAGGAGGTCGCCTGGGAGGAGCTGATGCCGGAGTGCCTGTGGAAGTTCCGGGTGAAGGACTTCGGCCCGCTCACCGTCGGCATCGACGCGCACGGCAACTCGCTCTACCACGACGTTCAGGCCGCTGCCACCAAGAAGCTGGAGGAGCTCTATGCCAGGCTTTGACGGATTCCTCGACCTGCCCCCGCGCTCCGGCAAGCCGCGCACGGAGGGGCTCACGCACGTGATCGACAAGGGCATGAACCTTCGCGAGATCGAGGGCATGTTCGACACCGGCGGGCAGTACGTCGACATCGTCAAGCTCGGCTGGGGCACCTCGTACGTCACCAACAACCTCGAGAAGAAGATCGCCCTCTACCGGAGCTTCGAGACGCCGGTCGTCTGCGGCGGCACGCTGTTCGAGGCCGTCTACGCGCGCGGCAAGCTCGACGAGTTCAAGACCTGGCTCCAGGAGCAGCGCTTCTCGCACGTCGAGATCTCGGACGGCACGCTGGAGATCCCGCGCGAGCGCAAGCTCGAGCTGATCGTCGACTTCGCCCGCGACTTCACCGTCCTTTCCGAGGTCGGCTCGAAGGACGAGGACGTCGTCTACGCGCCCTACCAGTGGGTCGAGTGGATCAAGGAAGAGCTGGAGGCCGGGGCCTGGAAGGTGATCACCGAGGGCCGCGAGGGCGGCACCGCCGGGATCTACCGGCCGACCGGTGAGATGCGAACCGGCCTCGTCGACGAGATCGTCCACGAGGTCGACGTCGGCGAGCTGATCTTCGAGGCGCCCTCCAAGGCGAGCCAAGCCTGGTTCGTGAAGCAGTTCGGGCCGAACGTGAACCTCGGCAACATCCCGCCGGAGGAAGTGATCCCGCTGGAGACCCTGCGGCTCGGCCTGCGCGGCGACACGCTCAAGGAGGTCCTGCTTGGCGACGCCGAGCCTGCAACTCCCTGACGTAGAGACGATGCCGGCGGAGGACGTCCTCCGCTGGGCCTCCGCGGAGTTCGGCGACCGCCTCTGCCTGACCTGCTCGTGGCAGAAGCAGTCGTCCGTGCTCGTGCACATGGTCGCCGAGCTCGGGCTCGACCTCCCCGTGATCGAGCTCGACACGCACCTCTTCTTCCGGGAGAGCTACGAGACGCGCGACCGCCTCGTCGAGCGCTACGGGATCACCCTGCTCCCGCCGCCGCCGCTGATCACGGTCGCCGAGCAGCACAAGCAGGAGGGCCCGAACCTGTGGGAGACCGATCCCGACCGCTGCTGCCAGGTGCGCAAGGTCGAGCCGCTGCTCAAGGCCCTCGAGCCGTACGACGCCTGGATCTCCGGCATCCGGCGCGACCAGTCGCCGAGCCGCTCGACCACGCCGAAAGTGCAGTGGTCCCAGCGCTACGAGGTCTGGAAGTTGCACCCGCTCGCCGACTGGGACGAGAAGCGCGTCTGGGCCTACATTCAGATCAACGAGATTCCCTACAACCCGCTCCACGACGCCGGCTTCCGCTCGATCGGGTGCATCCCGTGCACGAAGCCGATCTCGCCCGAGGAAGAGGAGCGCGCCGGCCGCTGGGCCGGCTCCGACAAGCTCGAGTGTGGGATCCACCTCGAAACGCCACTAGGAGGCACATGAGCGACCACATCTACGCCGCCGAGCACCCCGAGACGACGCACGTCCGGCCCGGCGGCTTCACGCTCTGGTTCACCGGGCTCTCAGGCTCTGGCAAGACCACGATCGCGCACCTCGTCGGCCCGGAGCTCGACCGCCGCGGCCTCGTCGTCGAGTACCTCGACGGCGACAACGTGCGCATGCACCTGTCGAAGGGCCTCGGCTTCTCGAAGGAGGACCGCGACACGCACGTCGAGCGCGTGGGCTGGGTGGCCTCGCGGATCACGCGTCAGGGGGGCGCCGTGATCACGGCTGCGATCTCGCCGTACGCCGAGACACGGCAGCAGGCGCGCGACTGGATCGAGCCGGTCGGCACCTTCGTCGAGGTCTACATCAAGGCCTCGGTCGACGAGTGCGCCAAGCGCGACGTGAAGGGGCTCTACGAGAAGGCCTTCAAGGGCGAGATCAAGGAGTTCACCGGCGTCTCGGATCCCTACGAGGAGCCGTCGAACCCGGAGCTCGTGGTCGACACCGAGGAGCTCGACCCGGAACAGGCGGCGGCATTGGTTGTCTCGAAGCTCGAGGAGCTGGGCTTGGTCCCGGCCGAGGTGACGGCGTGAGCGTCACCGAGACGACGCAGCTGATCGAGCCGCACGGTGGCAAGCTGGTCGACCGCACCGGCACGCGCCCCGACGGGGTCGAGCAGCTGGAGCAGCTCGAGCTGACCTCGCGCGAGCTCTCCGACCTCGACATGCTCGCCTCGGGCGCGCTCTCGCCGCTCGAGGGCTTCATGGCCCGGCACGACTACGAGAGCGTCGTCGACGGGATGCGCCTGGCGAACGGCCTGCCCTGGGCGCTGCCGGTCTGCCTCGCGGTCGACCGCGAGCCCGAGGGCGACCAGGTCGCGCTGACCGGCGCCGGCGGCAACGCGCTCGCGGTGCTCGACGTCGACGGCGTCTACGAGTACGACAAGGAGCGCGAGGCCGAGCGCTGCTTCCGCACCACCGACGACGCCCACCCGGGCGTGAAGCGGCTCTACGACCAGAAGCCGCTCTACCTCGCCGGCCGCGTGACCGTCTTCGAGCGGGCCGAGCCGGCCTTCCCGGAGCTGGCCATGGATCCCGCGCAGACGCGCGCGACCTTCGCCGAGCGAGGCTGGAAGCGCGTCGTCGGCTTCCAGACGCGCAACCCGATCCACCGCGCGCACGAGTACCTGACCAAGTCCTCGCTCGAGACCGTCGACGGCCTCCTGATCCACCCGCTCGTCGGGGACACGAAGAGCGACGACGTCCCGGCCGCGACCCGCGTCGAGTGCTATCGCGTGCTCGTCGACAACTACTACCCCGCCGACCGCGTGCTCGTCTCGGCCTTCCCGGCCGCGATGCGCTACGCGGGGCCGCGTGAGGCGGTCTGGCACGCGATCTGCCGCAAGAACTACGGCTGCTCGCACTTCATCGTCGGCCGCGACCACGCCGGCGTGGGGGACTACTACGGCACCTACGACGCACAGCTGATCTTCGATGAGTTCGAGCCACATGAGCTCGGGATCGAGCCGATGTTCTTCGAGCACGCCTTCTTCTGCCGTGTCTGCGGCTCGATGGCGACTCCGAAGACCTGCCCGCACGGGGGCGACGACCACGTCTTCCTCTCGGGCACGAAGGTGCGCGAGCTGCTGGCCCAAGGGCAGCTGCCGCCGGTCGAGTTCAGCAGGCCCGAGGTGGCGCAGGTGCTGATCGAGGCGTACCGAAGCTGAGCTGGCAACTCGTCCTCAGCGGCTTCCTCGTCGGCGCCCTCGTCGGCCTGACCGGGATGGGCGGCGGCTCGCTGATGACGCCGCTGCTCGTGATCGTCTTCGGCTTCAACCCGACCACCGCGATCGGGACCGACATCCTGCACGGCGCGATCTTCAAGACGGTGGGCGCCGCACGGCACCGGCGGCTCGGAACCGTGCACGCGCGGCTGAGCGGCTGGATGTTCCTGACCAGCGCGCCGATGTCGCTCGTCGGCGTCTGGACCGCGACCCGCCTCGAGCACGCCTACGGCGACAGCGCGGAGTCGGTGATGGGGCGCGTGCTCGGCGTCGCGCTGCTGCTCGGTGCCGCGGGCCTGTTCGCGAAGAGCTTCCTCCACTACACCGAGCGCAGCGACGAGCCGTTCCTGCTGACCCGGCGCGACCGCCTGGCCGCGCTCGCGATCGGCTTCTTCGGCGGCTTCATCGTCGGCCTGACCTCCGTCGGCACCGGGGTCTTCTTCGGGTTGACGATGCTGATCGTGTTCCCGCTTCGCGCCGCCAAGGTCGTCGGCACCGACATCTTCCACGCGGCCGCGCTGCTCTGGGTCGCAGGCTTCGGCCACCTCATCGCCGGCAACGTCGACACGGGCGCGGTCGGCTGGCTGTTGATCGGCTCGATCCCCGGCGTCCTGATCTCGAGCCAGTTCACGCTGCGGATGCCCGAGCGGACGCTGCGCGCCGCGTTGGCGTCGGTGCTGCTGCTGAGCGGGATCAAGCTGCTCGACTTCCCGCACGCCGACCTGGCGCTCGTGGTCGCCGCGATCGGCGTCGCCGCCGGCTTCGCGGCGTGGGGGCTCGTCGCCCGCTCTGGGCGGCGCCGTAGCGTCGAAGCGCCCACCTAGGTCCGTCTAGACTCGCGCTCCCGTGGCGCGTGTCCTGCCGATCGTGGTCGTGCTGGCTCTCCTCGGCTGCACGGCCGCGGCGTTCGCGGTCACCGAGGGCCTGAAGCTCGAGCACAGCCCGATCTCGAACACCCACGTCGGGAAGAAAGTGGCGCCCGACTCGCTGGCGAACAAGACCGTCCCGATCGCGTTCCTGCTGCGCAAGCCGGACCGGGTGACGGTCGAGCTCGTGAACGGCAGCGGGGACGTCGTGCGCACGCTCGTCCGCTCGCGCCGCGAGCCGAGCGGCAACCTGCAGTTCACCTGGAACGGCCGCAACGACAACCGCGAGGTCGTGCCCGACGGCGTCTACCGTCCGCGCGTCCATCTGGCGAATGCGCACAAGACGATCGTGCTCCCGAACCCGATCACGATGGACGCGACGCCGCCGTTCGTCCGCCTGGCCTCGGTTACGCCGCGGCTGATCTCGCCCGACGGAGACTCCGTCAGGGACCACGTCCGGATCAGGTACCAGACGAGCGAGCGGGCCCGGGCGCAGCTCTACGTCGACGGCGAGCCGCGGACGCTCGTCCACGACTTCCTGCGGGCCGGGAAGATCGATTGGCCACAAGGCCGGGCCCGCCTCAAGCCGGGCAGGCACCTGATCAGGCTCCGCGCGCTCGACCTGGCCACGAACCTCGGCCCGCCGAGCCGGGCGCTGCCGGTGTTCGTCCGCTACATCGAGCTGCGGCCGCACGCACTGCGGGTGAAGACCGGCAGGCGCTTCGGCTTCCGAGTGCTGACCGACGCGAAGCGCTACTCCGTGCACCTCGGCTCGCTGCACGCCCGCCGCGGCGGCGGGCTGCTGATCCTGCGCGCGCCCGCGCCCGGTCGCTACGTGCTGCGCGTCGCCGAGCACGGGCACGTGGCCAGGGCGGTCGTGACGGTGACGCCGTGACCGCGCACGCCGGCGGCGTCCTCGGCAGCCTGGGCCTCGCGCTCCTGCTCGTTGCCCCGTCGCGTGTCCAGCGGCTGGCCGGCCTCGGCGCCTGGGCGCTTGGGGCGATCCTGCTCGCCGTCTACCTCGCCCCGCACGGGCACCGGCCGCTGCTCGGCGGGCTGGCTGTCGTCGGCCTGGGCCTCGCCGCGGCCGGCGCGTTCGTGATCCGCCGCTGGCCGTTCGTGCTCCCGTTTGCCGTGCTCGCCTGCATCGCGGCGCGGATCCACGTCCACGTCGGCGCGACCGAGGCGAACCTGCTCGTGCCGATGTACGCGGTCGTCGCGGCGGCGGCGCTGCTGCTCGCGTGGGAGCTGCTCCAGGGCGACACCCGCGCGCGGGAGCTCGGCCCGGTGGGCTGGCCGCTCGCGGCGTTCGTCGGCTGGTGGGGGCTCTCGATCCTCTGGACGCAGGACCCGCGCCAGGGCGCGATCGACCTGCTCTTCTTCTACCTCCCGTTCGGGCTGCTGGCGATCGTGCTGGCGCGGCTCGCCTGGAGCCGGCTGATTGCGATCGGCCTGCTCGTCGAGCTGACGGCGATGGCGCTCGTCTTCTCGGCGATCGGGATCTACCAGTACGAGACGCGCGACGTCTTCTGGAACCCGAAGCTGCTCGTCTCGAACGCCTTCGCGCCCTTCTACCGGGTCAACTCGGTCTTCTGGGACCCGTCGATCTACGGGCGCTTCCTGGTGGTGGCGATCCTGGCCCTGCTCGTGGTGGTGCTGTTCACGAGCGACCTGCGCGTGCTGCTCGGGGCGACGGCCGCGATCGCGGCGATCTGGGCCGGGCTCTACTTCTCCTACTCACAGTCGAGCTTCGCCGCGCTCGCGGCCGGAGTAGTGCTGGCGGCCGTCTTCGCCTGGGGCCGGCGCGGGTTGATCCTCGCGATCGTCGCCGGCGTCATCGTCCTGGCCGCCGCGTTCGCGGTGCCGAGCGTGCGGCACGACGTCTTCGGCCACAACACGAAGAGCACGACCAGCGGCCGCGGCACGCTCGTGCGGCGCGGCGCGCACATCGCCGTCCACCACCCGGTCGCGGGCGTCGGGATCGGCGGCTTCAAGCACGCCTACGCCGACCTGGCGGGCCTGAAGGGCAAGGAGCCGGCAGCCGCCGCCTCACACACGACGCCGGTGACGGTCGCCGCCGAGGGCGGGATTGTCGGCTTCGCCCTCTACCTTTGGCTGCTCGTTGCCGCGCTAGGTCTCGCGTTCCGCCGCTTCGCGCGCGACCTGCCGGGCCTGGCGGCGCTCACCTTCGGCCTCGTGATCTCCGCGGTCGCCGTGCACAGCCTCTTCTACAACGCGTTCTTCGAGGATCCCACCGTCTGGGCCGCGATCGGCCTGGCCGCCGCGCTCCCGCGCCGGCCGCAGGAGGCCGCGGACTCGCCGCCGCTCGACCGGCAGGTAGAACCCGAGCGGCAGCAGGACGAGCGGGTAGACGGCGCTGAGCAGGATGGCGCCGGCAAGCGGGACGTCGAGGCTCTTCCCGAGCACCGCTAGCCCGACGGCCGCGCCCACCGCGAGCGCGATCCGCCGCCACTGGTACGGCACCGGGAAGACCTGCTGCGCGCGGATCGTCATCCCGAAGAACATCACCAGGTAGGCGACGAGCGTCGAGATCGCCGCGCCGATCATCCCGTAGGGCGGGATCAGGACGACGTTGAGCCCGATGTTGACGAGCGCCGCGCCGCCGGTGATCACCCAGTTGAACTGCGTCTTCTTGGCCCGGCCGATCCCGATCGACATCACGTTGAAGGCGATGAAGGCCGTCCCGCCGAAGACGAGCAGCGGCACGACCTCCTGGGCCCGGTAGAACCTCGGCGTCGCCAGCAGGCGCACGAGCCACGGCGCGAGCAGCGAGAGCGTCAGCGAGAGCCAGGAGCAGAGGTAGAGCACGTAGGTGAGCACGTAGCCATAGGTGCGCTTGGCCTCGTTGTCGTCCTTGATCGAGAAGGCGAAGGCCGGCCACGCGGTCCGCAGCGCGATCAGCACGAGCAGAAGCGCGGTCGAGATCCGGACGCCGACCGAGTAGACGCCGGTCTCGCCGAGCCCCTTCATGTGCACGAGGAAGAAGCGGTCGGAGAGGTCGATCACCCAGAGCGCGAGGCCCGACGGCACGAGCGGCAGGCCGAAGCGCTGCATCTGGCGGAAGAGGCCGCGGTCGAACTCGAGCCCGAGCTGGAAGCGGCGGTAGGCGAGCAGGACGAAGTAGACGGCCACCGTGCCGGTGAAGTTGCCGGCGATCACGCCGATCGCGCCCTTGTGCCAGACGGCGACGAGCAGGATCGTCGCGACGACGGTGATGATCACGTTCGCGAGCGTGGCGGCGACGTACGAGACCGAGCGCTCCTCGACCCGGAAGAGCGCCGTCAACTGCTCGTAGTTCATCTGCGCCCAGAGCAGCACGAGCGCGGCGCGCACCAGGTTCGCGCGTGAGTCGGTCGTGAACAGGATGTGCGAGATCTGCGAGGCGAAGATCGAGCCGACGACGAGCCCGAACGTCGCCATCACCATCGTGAACCAGAATGAGGTGCGGACGACCGTGGTGCGGCCGTGATCGTCGTCGGCGTCGAAGTAGAAGCGGAAGAACGCCATCGAGATGCCCATCCGCAGGACGATCACGAGCACGACCGTCAGCGAGATCAGCGTCTCCACGGCGCCGACGTCGGCGCGCGTCAGGTAGCGCGTCACCACCGGCAGCAGGAAGACGCCGATCAAGCGCGAGACGACGGCGCCCATCCCGTAGATGGCCGAGTGCTTGGCGAGGCGCCCCAGCTGTTGCGCGATCACCGCCTCAGTGTGGCGGAAGTGCGCGGATAGACTGGCCGGTCGTGGCTTTGAGCGGGAAGAAAATCCTGATGACGGGCGGCGCGGGCTTCATCGGCACCGCCCTCGCGCGGCGGCTGGTAGGCGAGAACGAGATCGTGGTGCTCGACAACCTGCACCGCGACTCGCTGACCGGCACCGACCTCGCCGAGCACGAGAATCTGCGCTTCGTCGAGGGCGACGTGCTCGACCTGCCGCTGCTGCGCGACCTGACCGCGCGCGCCACGCACGTCGTCCACCTCGCCGCGATCGCGGGCGTCGACTCGGTGCTGAAGAGCCCGGTGCGGACGATGCGCGTCAACCTGCTCGGCACGTCGAACGTGCTCGAGGCCGCGCACGAGTCCGGGTCGATCGAGCGGCTGATCGACTTCTCGACGAGCGAGGTCTTCGGCACGCACGCCTACAAGGTCGAGGAGACGCACGTCACCTCGCAAGGCTCAGTCGGCGAGGCGCGTTGGACGTACGCGGTCTCGAAGCTCGCCGGCGAGTACCTCGCTCACTCGTACTTCGACGAGTACAAGCTGCCCTCGACGACGATCCGGCCGTTCAACGTCTACGGCCCCGGTCAGCTCGGCAGCGGCGCGATCCACCACTTCACCGTGCGCGCGCTCGCGGGCGACGAGATCGTGATCCACGGGGACGGCTCGCAGATCCGCGCCTGGTGCTTCGTCGACGACGTGGTCGAGGCGCTGCTGGCGATGCTCGAGCGCGAGGAGGCGGTCGGGCAGGTGTTCAACGTCGGCAACCCGCGCTCGGTGGTGACGGTCTTCGACCTCGCCTCCCGGATCAAGCGGCTGGCCGAGTCGGACTCGGAGATCGTCTTCAAGCCGCTTCACTACACCGACGTCGAGATGCGGATCCCGAACGTGGACAAGGCGCTGAAGCTGCTCGAGTGGGAGCCGAGTGTCGACCTGGACGAGGGGCTCGCCCGTACGATCGCGTGGTACCGCGAGCGGCAGCCCGTGCAGAGCCTCGCTCCCTCGCGGTGAAGCTCGTTTTGGCCGCGACGGTCGTGCTCCTCGCGGCCGTCCCGGGAGCGGCGGCTCGGCAGGCGCCGGCGTTGCGGATCTCGCTCGACCGGCCGGTGTTCAGCCCGAACGGCAACGGCGTCAACGACACGCTGACGGTGCGGACGAACGCCGCGGCGGGAACGCTGTTAGGCCTGCGCGCCTACGTCTGGGGCGGCCGTCTCTCCGGCTGGAAGCGGATCCGCACCGGCGTCTCCTCGACCTCGCCGGAGCTGACCTGGAACGGCACGACGGCAACCGGCGGCGAGGTCGGCGACGGGAGCTACCAAGTAACAGTCTGTTACAAGGATTCGGGCCGGCCGCTCGCTGCGCGCGAGGTCGTGCGGCCCGGCCTGGCCGAGGCGAGCGTGCGGCGGCCGCCGTGGCGGACCTCCGGTTGCGCGCCGGCGCACACGGTGCGGGTCGAGCGGCTGGCCGCCTTCGTCGACTCGACCGGCAGCTTCCACCAGGGCGACCGAGTCCCGCTCGTCGTTTCGGCCGATCGGGGACAGGCATCGGTGAGTATCGATCAGGACTGCAAGCCAGGTGAATCTCACCTGACTTTCAGCGACAGCGGCGACCCACTGGTCGTTCCCTTCGGTGTCCCGCCTGGCCTCTACCACGCGGTCGCGACCGATCCTGCTGGCGACAGGTTCCTCGCGCCAATCGTCGTCCGCTCGGGCCGGCCGGTGGACCAGCCGCAACCGCGCACCGCGCTCGTCGTCTGGCCGTACTTAACCTGGCGCGCCTACAGCGCCTACGACGCCGACCTGAACGGGATCCCGGACAGCTGGTACCAGTTCTGGCCCCAGCGCCGCGTCTCGCTGAAGGGCCCGCTCCTGCGCGAGGGGCTCGAGGACGACCACCAGGCCGCGCTCGGCTTCTCGCGCTGGCTTTGCTCGCGCAGCCCGCGCACACAGCACATCACCGACATCGAGCTCGGCCGCCTGCCGCTCTCGACGCTCCGCAAGTACCGCGCGATCGTCTTCCCCGGCCACAGCGAGTACTACGAGCCGGCCACGTATGACCTGCTCAAGCGCTACCGCGACGAGGGCGGCAACCTCGTCTTCCTGCAGGCGAACCCGTTCTACCGCCAGGTGCGGGTCGACCCCGAGAACAACGCCGTGGTGATGACCGACTACGACGCGCGCGAGGGCCGCTCCGACTTCGCGCTGACCGGGGTCGGCTACGACGGCTGCTGCTTCCCGAAGGCGCGTGCCGAGCCGTACGTGGCCGCGACCGGCAAGGACTACGACCGTGTGCGCTGGCTCTTCCGCGGGACCGGGATCGGCCCCGGCCAGTCCTTCGGCGTCGCCAACTCCGAGAGTGACCGCGTCGACCCGGGCCTCAGCCCGCACGACCATGTGATCGCGGCGCAGGCGCTGATCAGGGGCAAGCGCGGCGTGATCCACGCGGCCATGACCTGGTCGCGCGCCGGCCGCGGGCGGGTGTTCGCGACCGGCAACTACACCTTCCTGCGCATGGGCCGCGGGATCACCTACAAGCTGCTCGACAACGTATGGGCAAAGCTCGTGGGCTAGCGGTAGGCGCGGCCCTCTTGCTCGCGGGCTGCGGCGGCTCCTCGACAGCGAAGCCGCAGACGCTGCGGCTGGCGCTGCCGCTCGTGCCGACGGTGCTCGACCCGGCCAAGGCGAGCGACCTGCCGTCGCTGAACGTCTCACACGAGCTCTACGCCGGCCTGACGCGCTTCTCGGAGACGGGCGTCGAGCCGGACCTGGCCGAGTCGTGGGACGTCGGCGAGGGCGGGCTCGTCTGGACGTTCCACCTGCGCAAGGGGATCCAGTGGAGCGACGACACGCCGATCACGGCCGGCGACTTCAAGCGCTCGTGGCGGCGCGCGCTGCGGCCGGGCACGAACGCGCCCTACGCCGGGCCCGAGCTCGGGATCGTGCGCGGCGCGCGGCACCTGCACGCGACCGGCAACGGCTCGATCGGTGTCCAGGTGCTCGACGACCGCAACCTGCGCGTGACGCTGCAGCACCCCGTGCCCTGGTTCGACGAGCTGGCCGCCTTCCCGGTCGCCGCGCCCGCGCCGCCGAGGCAGAACCTCTACAGCGGGCCGTTCCGCGTCGCCTCCCGCGTCGAGGGCAAGCTCGTGCTCGAGCGGAACTTCAACTACTGGAACGCGGGCGCGGTCAAGCCGAGCCGGCTCGTCCTCGGCACCGCGACAAAGGGCGCCGACGCCGTCCTGCCGCGCCAGCTGGCCGGGCCGGGGCTGCCGTGGATCGACACGGCCGGGCCTGCGGCGGCTGAGGCCGACGAGCTGCCGCTGCTGGCCACCGGCCAGCTCTGGCTCGTCACCCGCGGGACGCCGCTCGCCGACCTCGAGGCGCGCCAGTACGTCGCCTGGGTGATCACGCATCTCGACCTCGGCACCGATCCGGTCTCGCTCGTGCCGCCGGCGATGCCGGGTGCAAACGCCGTCAACTCGCACGAGGCGGTCGACCTGTCCGGCAAGCCGCGGCCGCTGGCGTTGACCCTCGCCTGGGCCGAACAGGATCGCGGCGGCTCGGGCATCGCCGCGGCGCTGCGCCGCGAGGACGCGCAGCTGCGCCAGTTCGGCCTCCGCCTCACGTTTCTCCCGGTGCCGACGGTGGCCGCGCTCCGGGAACAGGATGCCGACCTGATCCTGCTCGGCTGGAGCTCGAAGGTCTTCGACCCCTACAACCAGCTCGACCAGTTCACCTGCGGGAGCGCCTTCAATGTCGCCCGCTGGTGTGAGCCCTCCTACGACGCCCTGATGCGGCAGGCGGTGCGCACGCTCGACGACGAGGACCGCTGGCGGATCGAGCGCAAGCTGGTCGAGAAGGTGCACGACGGCGTGCCCGCGATCCCGGTCTACCACGGCGGCGACAGCTTCTCGCTCGCGCCGGGCGTGCACGGCTTCTCCTGGTCGCCGGTGGGCCTCTACGAGCTCGCCGGCCTGACGCGCTCGTAGATCTCGAGCACGCGCCGGGCGACGGCGGTGTGCGCATGGACGCGTTCGACGTACTCGCGGCTGCGGCGTCCGAGCTCGGGCAGCTCCGCGCGCGCCTCGACGAGGCCGGCGAGCACGTCCTCGAGGCCGGGCTCGTCCGCCCGAACGAGCGGCAGCTCGAGCCCGAACGCCTCTTCGGTCTCGGCAGCGGCCTGTTCGTCGAGGTGGACGACGACCGGCTTGGCCAGGGCCATCGACTCGATCGCGAACATCCCGTACCAGCCGATTCGGAGCTGGTCGACGACCACGTCGGCGGCCGCGTACCGCAGGCGCGCCTCGGCGTTCGGAACGCCTTCGATCAGGTCGAGCTCGACCGGCGCGCCCTTCGCGCGCAGCGACTCGACCGCGGCGAGCACGGCCTCCGTGCCCTTGACCGCCCGCTTGCTCGGCGCGTGCGCGATGCGGAGCGTCTCGCCAGGCTTGGCCGGCGAGGGCTTCCAGTCCTGCAGCACGAGCGCCGGCGGGACGACGTCGTACTCGGGCCAGCGGCCGCGCGGGGCGAGGCGGCGGGTCAGGTAGCTGCCGACGATCACGGCGCCCGCGTCGCGCAGGTACGAGACCTCGGCGGCGCTACGGCCGCGCAGGTCGGAGCCCCACGACTGGAAGACGATCCCCTTGCGGCGAGCCTCGAGGAGCGGCAGCGTCACCCGCCGCGGCGCGAGCGTCAGGCCGGCGTGGAAGTGGAAGACGTCGAAGTTCCGCACCGCCCACGCGAGCGCCCGCAGCTGCTTGGGCAGGTTGTACGGGATCGAGCTCAGCTTGCTCGTGTCGCGCAGGCGCAGGTTGACGTCGTAGCCGCGCTCGAAGGGCCGCTCGTTGAAGACGAGCATCGTGCTCACGACACCGATCGCCTGCAGGCCGGCCGAGATCGCGCCGGGCCCGCCCGCGACGTTGATCGGCGAGTGCAGAACTCTCACACGCGTGCGGGCTCGGCGGCGATCTCGATCCCGAGCGCGGCGAGCGCCTGCTCGGTGAGCGCGTCGAGCTCGTCCTCGTCGCCCGCGCTCAGCAGCAGGTAGCCGAGCCGCTCGGCCCCGGAGATCATCGGCGGCAGCGTCATCCCCTCGCGCCAGTACCAGCCGGCCTCGTGGACGCCGTCGAGCGCGAGCGCCGGAGCCGTGTCGAGCCGGACGATGCGTCCGGGCGGGGCGACCACGAAGCGCACCTGGCCGACTGGCGCGGTCGGCTCGCCGGGCTGCAGGTCGTCGCGCGTCAGCTCGCCGAGCACCCAGAGCACGTTCGCCCGGATCGCGTCGAAGCCGGTCACGAGCTTGGCGAGCTCCGCGTCCTTGCCGCCGCCGAGCCGCGCGCCGACCTCGATCGCCCACGGCTGGCCGTCGCGCATCCGCACCTGCACGTACGACGGCCCCGTCTCGAGGCCGACCGCGAGGCTCGCCTTGCGCGCGAGCTCGAACAGGTGCTCCTCGTTCGCGAGCAGCGACGGGTAGCGGTGCGTGATGCAGACGCCGAGCGGCGGCGGCGGGTGCAGCAGCCGCCGGGTGACGCTCATCGGGAAGTACTCGCGCTCGAGCAGGAAGCCGTTGACCGTGTACTCGTCGCCCTCGAGGTACTGCTCGAGCACGATCGCGCCGGCGCGCGAGGCCGCGAGCGCGCGATCGACCGCATCCGCGAGCTCGCCTTCGGCTCGCACCTCCGTAACACCCCGCTGGGCGGACCCGTCCACCGGCTTCACGACGACGGGCGCGCCGAGCTGGTGGAAGGCCTGCTCGGCCTCCTCGAAGCTCGTCGCCTCGCGCCCCTTCGGGCAGCGCACCTTGCGCTTCTCGAAGGCCGCGCGCATCCGGCGCTTGTCGGCGACCGTGCGGGCCGTCTCCGCCGGCAGGCCGGGGAGGCCGAGCCGCTCGGCGAGCTGCGCGGTGGGGAGGACGGCCTGGTCCGAGCCCATCGTCGCGACCGCGACCGGCTCGATGCCCTGCGCCTCGAGCTCGCCGAGCACCCCGCCGACATCGGTGAAGCTCCTGACGATCCGGTAATCGGCCTCGGCCAGCAGCGGCGCGTCGGGCGAGCCGTCGACGACGCAGACCTCGTGGCCGAGCGCCCGCGCTTGCTCGAGCAGCCCGAGCTGCGAGCGGGACCCGCCGGTGAGCACGAAAGCCTTGGCCATTCAGGCGGGCGCGCCGGCTCGCAGCGATTCGAGCAACAGGCGCATGCCCTCGTCGAGCGGAACCTCCTGCCGCCAGCCGAGCGCCCGGATGCGCTGGGTCGAGATCCGCGTCATCACGCGGCCGGGCGGCGGCTCGACCTCCTCGATCAGCTCCTGTGGCGCGCCGGTCAGCTCACAGGCGAGCCGCGCGACGTCGGCGAGCGCGACCGCCTCGCCGTCCGCGCCGATGTTGAACGCGCCGACCTCGCCGGACTCCAGCACGAGCCGGATCGCGCGCACGACATCGCCGATCCAGCAGAACGTGCGCGCCTCCCCGCGGAAGACCGGGATCGGCTCGCGCGCGTCGGCCTGCCGCAGCATCGTCGGCACCGCGCCCTTCGGCTGGCCGGCGTCGACCCCGGGCCCGTACGGGTTGGCGAGGCGCAGGATCGCCAGGCCCTCGGGTGCGGAGAGCTCGGCGGCCTGCTCGCCCCAGAGCTTCGTCAGCGCGTAGAAGCTCTCGGGTGCCGGCGGGGTCTGCTCGTCGGCCTCGACCGCCGAGCCGTAGACGTCCGAGGTCGAGAGGTAGACGAGCCGGGCGCCGTGCCTGGCCGCGGCCCGGGCGACCAGCGTCGTGGCGAGCACGTTCGAGCGCAGGGCGAGCTCGGGCGCCTCGGCGCAGCGCACGACGCCGATCCGCGCGGCCGCGTGGACGACCACGTCGGGCCGGGTCTCGGCGACGGCCCCGTCGGCCACGCCCTCGTCGGCGAGATCGCCCTCCGCCCGTCCGAGCAGGTGAACCTCGTAGGCTCCGTCGCCGTGACGCAGCTCGTCGTGAAGGGCGCGACCGACGAACCCGGAAGCGCCCGTGAGCAGCACCTTCATGGCCGCCGAGTCTACTGGCGCGCCTGCGCGCTCCTGGCGGTCGTCCTGCTCTGCGGCTGCGACCACGGCAAGCGCCGCACGGAGCCGCAGCCGCCCAAGCCGAAGCTCTCGTTCGTCGCCCTCGACCGCGAGCACCAGCGCCTGGTACGCGACTACGAGCCGGCCAGCGCAGCGCTGACGGCCTACGAGCTCGCCTTCCGCGACTGGCGGCTCGGGCGCCTGTCGCAGACCGAGCTGCTGGCCCAAGCTCGTTCGTACCGCCAGGTCGTCCGGCGCGCGCGCACACTCGTCGGCGGCGACGTCGCGACCGGGGAGACACGCCTTGCCAAGCGGCTCCTGGTGGCCGCGCTGACCGCCCGGACCGGGGCGCTGGCCGCCCTCCCTGACCTGCAGGCGTACCGCCCGCTCTGGAACCGCTCCGAGTCCTCGGCCCGTGCGGGGCTGACCGTGCTGCAGGCCATTCGCGACCGCGCGCGGCTGATCCCGCTGCCCGAAGATGCAGTCAGCTAGCGGCTGAGTAGCGCGTAGCCCTCGCGCAGGAAGGGCGTCCGGTCGACGAGGGCGCCGATCTCGTCGGGCGAGACGGTGCCCTCCTCGGTCACGACGCAGTCGACCAGCGCAGGCGGGGTGAGCTCGAACACTTCGGCCGTGAGGGCAGGCGCGTCGCCTGCGTCGATCGGGGCCAGCTTGACCACCTCGCAGGCGACGACGACCGGGACGCTCTCCCCGGACGCCGCCTCGGCCAGGGCGCGGGTGCCCATCTTGTTGCAGAGCGTGCCGTCGTGGAAGACCGTGTCGGCACCGAGCAGCAGCAGCGAGGCCCACTCGAGCCGGGCCGGCGCCTCCTCGTCTTCGACCAGCTCGACGTCGAGGCCGTTCGAGCGCAGCTCCTCGGCGAAAGCACGGCCCTCGTCCTGTGGCGAGGAGACCGTGCAGATGACGTGGTCCGGCGGAGTGCGAAGCAGGGCTTCGCGCACCGTTGCCGAAGCCGAGTGTGTGAGCACGACGGCGTCCTCGAGGCGCTCCCGCAGCTGGATCGCGATCGACGCGCCTGCTCGCTCCCGTCCGTTCACGAGCGACTTCGCCTCCTCGCCCACCAGCTGCTGCAGGTCGGCGACCTCGAGCTGCACGTTCGCGGACGCCGCCGCCAGCAGCCGCCCGACCGCGCCGGCGATCGCGCCGACGCCCGGCCGGCTGTCCGCCAGCTCGCGCCCGGCCACGACGAGACGGTCGAGCAGCTCTTCACCCGTGGCCGCCGGCTCCAGCGCCGTGTCGGCGAGGGCCTCGACCGCCCGGCGCGCCATCCAGCTCGCGCCGTGCTCGCGGTCGGCTCGAAGCTCCGCGATCCGCTCCCCCAGGATCGACGTCACGCGGCCATTGTACGGGCGGCTCTCGTGAAGCTGCTCGTGCTCGGCGCGCGGCAGACCGGGCTGCTCGCAGCGGCCCGCGCCCGAGGCTGCCACGTGATCGCGGTCGACCGTGACCCGCGAGCCCCCGGCTTCCGGCTCGCCCACCGCCGAGCGATCCTCGAGCCCGACGACGAGGTCGCGCTCGAGCGCCTCGCGGCCAGCGGTCGCATCGACGGCGTCGTCGGCACCGGCGCGACGACCGCGGTCGCGGCGCGCCTGGCGGCCCGCTTCCGGCTCCCGCACCCGATCTCGCCCGAGACGGGCGTGCTCGTCACCTCGCGCCTGCGCCAGCGCGCGCGGCTCGCGGAGGCCCGAGTTCCGCAGACGCGCTGGGCCATCCTGCAGGAGGACGCCGAGCCGGGCTTCCCGGCCGTGCTCGGGCCGCTCGACCGCAAGGGCCGACGGCTGGCGGAGGAGGCGCCGAGCGGGGCCGAGGTGACGGTCACCGCCTGGTCGAGCGACGGCGACTTCACGCCGCTGCTCGGCGGCGGCGTGGCAGCGAGGCTCGCGGCCCGCGCGGCCGAGGCGCTCGGGGTCGAGCACGGGCTCACCTCGGCGCGGCTCCGGCTTGGGCTCGGCGGCCCGCGCGTGGTCGAGCTGCGCACCGTCGTGAGCGACCGCGAGGCCGAGCTCTGCCGGCTGCTGCTCGGGATCGACGTGCATGCGCTCGCGCTCGACGCGGCTCTCGGGCAGCCCGCCGCGGCCGAGTACGTACGCTTCGGCCCGGCCGATGCCCAAGTTGCCTGACTAGCGTGAGAAACCGGTACCTGCGGCTCGCAGCGACCCTCGCCGTCACGGGTCTCTGCACCGCCTACCTGATCTGGAAGATCGACCTCTCACGGACGCTGCACCTGCTGGCGCACGCGCACATCGGGTACTTCCTGGCCGCGGTCGCGATCATGATCGGCACGGTCTGGCCGATGGCCTGGCGCTGGCAGCAGCTCCTCGGCGTGCGCGGGATCCACGACCGGCTCTCGTGGCTGACGCGCGCGTACTTCGTCGCCTACACGGCGGGCCAGCTGCTGCCGACGGCGGTCGGCGGCGACGCCGTGCGGATCTACGAGACCGCCCGCCGGCACCCCGGCCGGGGCGGCCCGGTCGCGGGCTCGGTCCTGCTCGAGCGCGCGCTCGGCGGCGCGGCCACGCTTGCGCTCGCGGCCGTCGGCTTCGCGCTCGCGCTCGGCCACTACGACGTCGGCGCCTACCTCTGGATCGAAGGCTTCTTCGTGCTCGGGACGATCGTGCTCGCGGTCGCGCTCTTCTCGCGGCGCGTCCGGCCGGTGCTGGCGAAGACGGTGCCGTTCCTGCGCTGGGTACGCCTGGAGCGCCCGATCCGCGCCGCCTACGAGGGCATCCACGCCTACCGCGACCACCCGGGGCTGCTGGTCGGAGTTTTCACGCTCACGCTCGCCGTGCAGACGATCCGCGTGCTGGCGATCTGGCTCGCCGGCCGGGCGGTCGGCGTCGACCTCTCGCCGCGGCCCTACTACGTGATGGGACCGCTGCTCTTCCTGGTCCTGCTCCTGCCGATCTCGATCAACGGGATCGCGGTACGCGAGTCCTTCTTCGTCAGCTTTCTCGGCAAGCTCGGCGTGGATGCGGACCAAGCCTTCGCGACCGGCTTCCTGTTCTTCGTCGTGACGCTTTGCCTGTCGGCGCCCGGCGCGGTGCTGCTCGCGTACCAGAGCCTGCGCGGCTTCCGCAATGCCTAGCGTCTCGGTCGTCGTCGTCACCTTCAACGCGCTGCCGTGGGTGGAGCAGGCGCTCGAGAGCGTGCGCGGGAACGAGACGATCGTCGTCGACCACGGCTCGACCGACGGCACGCTGGAGCTGGTGCGGGAGCGGTTTCCCGAGACGCGGGTGATCGAGCAGGAGAACAAGGGCCTCGGCGGCGGCTCGAACGCGGGCATGCGCGTCGCCTCGGGCGACTGGTTCCTGCTCCTGAACTCGGACGCGTGGGCGACCGAAGGCGCCCTCGAGCGCCTGGTCGTGTTCGGCGAGGAGCATGCCGAGGCGGCGGTCGTCGGCCCGAAGCTCCGCTATCCGGACGGTCGGCTGCAGCGCTCGGTGCGCGGCTTCCCGACCCTCTGGCGGCTCGCGACCGAATACCTCTTCCTGCGCAAGCTCGCGCCGCGCTCGCGACTCTTCAACGCGTTCTACGGCGACGGCTTCAAGCACGACCGGCCCTACGAGGCGGAGTTCCTGATGGGCTCGGTCCTGCTCGTCCGGCGCGAGGCCGCCGATACGGTTGGCCTCTTCGACGAGGACTTCTTCATGTTCAGCGAGGAGACGGACTGGTGCTACCGCTTCCGCCAGGCGGGCTGGAAGGTGCTCTTCACGCCTGACGCGGAGTTCGTGCACGTGGGCGGGGCGACGACGAAGCAGAGCTGGGGCCCGATGTTCCGCGAGCAAGTGCGCGGTCACATCCGCTTCCTGGACAAGCACCGCGGGCGACGCGAGGCCGAGCGGGCGCGGCGCCTGCTGCTCGTCTCGCTACGCCTGCGCGGCCGGCTCTTCCCCGGGCAGCGGGGGCGCACCTACGCCGACACGGCGCGCTGGCTGGCCGGCTCGCCGGTCGAGGAGCTGCTCGGATGAAGCCCGCGGTTGTCGTCGACGTCGGCTGGGTGAACGGTCTGGCCGCCGTGCGCTCGCTCGGACGGGCCGGGATCCGCGTGCTCGCGCTCGATCACCGGCCGAGCGCGCTGGGCTTCCGCTCGCGCTACGCGGAGCCGCTGCTGACGCCCGACCCGCAGGACGAAGAAGCGTTCGTCGAGTCCCTCGCCGGCCTCGACGTCGAGGGCGCGCCGGTCTTCGCCACCCACGACGAGCCGCTGAACGCGATCGCGCGTGCAGCCGAGCGGCTCGGCGGCAAGTTCCTCTACCCGTTTCCGCCCTGGGAGGTGCTGGCGCGGATCCAGACCAAGCGCGGCCAGCTCGAGGCGGCCGAGGCGGCGGGGATCCCGGTCCCGCGCACCGCGTATCCCGCCTCGGCGGCGGAGGCACGCCCGGTGGCGGAGGAGCTCGGCTTCCCGGTGCTGGTCAAGCCGTCGTCGACCGAGGGCTTCAAGCGTCGCTTCAAGCGGCAGGCCTTCCGCTGCGAGACCGCGGCCGAGGTCGAGGACGCATATGCGCAGGCGGAGCCGTACGAGCCGATGGTGCAGGAGGTGATCCCCGGCGGGGACGACGCGCTCTACACGCTCGGCTCCTACCTGCGCGAGGACGGGGAGGCGCTCGGGCTGTTCAGCGGCCGCAAGCTGCGCCAGACGCCGCCGGGCGTCGGCACGTGCCGCGTCGGCGAGGCGCTCTGGGTGGACGAGGTCGTCGACCAGGGCCTGAAGCTGCTGCGGGCGCTCTCCTTTCACGGGCTCTCACAGGTCGAGCTCAAGCGCGACCCGCGTGACGGCGCCTTCAAGCTGATGGAGGTGAACCCGCGGCTGTTCCAGTGGCACGGGCTGGCGGCGGCCTGCGGGGTCGACCTGCCGCTGATCGCCTACCGCGACCTGACCGGCGAGCGGGTCGAGCCGGTCTCGGCGAACGCGTCGCACAAGCGCTGGGCGATCACGCTGCTGCCGGGCGAATCGCCGGCGCCGCAGCGGCCGCCCTACGTCGACGCCGTCTTCGCGCGCGACGACCTCAGGCCCGCGCTCGTCCAGGTCGCGCGCCTCCTGCGCCGGTGAAGCTGCGCGCCTGGCTGTTCGCGCCGGCGCTGCTGGCGCTCTCCCGGCTGCTGCCGGCCAGCGGCTTCGGCCTCGGCCTGCGGCTGGGCGCGGCGACGCTCTGCTTCCTGATCCCCGGGGCATTCCTCAGCCGGGCGCTCGGCGTGCGCGGGTTCGCCGGCGCGCTGGCGTGGACGATGGCGATCCTCTTCGGCGCGACGGCGGTGATGTTCGCGGTGCACGCGTCGCTGTGGCTGACGCTCGTGCTGCTGCTGGTCGCCGCGCTCGCGGCCGCGCCGTTCGCGGCCCGGCAGAAGGGAGGCTCCTCGTTCTGGACGCTCTGGATGATCGTCGCCGGCCTCGTGGCCGGGATCACGCTCTGGTGGGTCTCCGGCTACGACGGCGACGCCTTCTTCCACCTCGCGCGCGTGCAGAAGCTGCTCGCCCTGCACGACCTCTCGCTGCGCTCGGTGGACGAGTTCGCCGACGGCGGCCTGCATCCGGGCTACGCCTTCCCGCTCTGGCACGCGGCCGTGGCCGTGATCGCGAAGCTGGCCGGCGTCGGCGCGCCCTCCGCCTTCCTGCACCTGCCGACGGTGCTCCTGCCGCTCTCGTTCGTGCTCGTCTACGAGGCCGGGACGGCGCTGTTCGCCTCGCGCTGGGCCGGCGTCGCGACCGCGCTCGCCCAGTTCGCGCTGCTCGGGCTCGCCTCCGGACACGGCGGGGCGTACGAGTCGATGGCCCTGCCGGCGACCGCCTCGCGCACGCTGATCCTGCCCGCGCTGCTCGCGCTCGTCTTCACGTACGTCCGCGAGCCGTCGGGCGCTCGGCTCGCCTCGGTTGCGGCCGCATCCCTGGCGATGACCCTGATCCACCCGAGCTACTCGGTGCTGGTCGCGATCGGGCTCGTCGGCTTCCTGGCCGTGCGCGCGCTGCTCGACCAGCGCCATGACGTGAAGCACATCGGCGCCGCGCTGGCCGCGATCGTCGTCCCGGCCGGCCTGGTCGTCGCGTGGCTCCTGCCGATCGTCCGCGAGACCGCCTCGCACAGCCCGTCGAGCGTCGAGCTGAACCGCGCCTTCGCCGGTTACGGGAACGAGCTGGACGTTTTCAGCCAGCACAGCTACCGGCTCGCGCCCGAGCTCTACGGCCGCGCGGGCGCGATCGCCGTCGCCTCGCTGCTGGTGCTGCCGCTGGCCGTCTTCGCGCACCGGCGGATGTGGGCCGCCTACGTGCTCGGAGCAATGCTGGCGACCTTCACGGTCACCTTGCTGCCGTTCGTCTTCCCACACTTCGCCGACGCGATCTCGATCTCGCAGGCGCGGCGGATCATCGGCTTCGCGCCGCGGCCGTTCGTGCTCGTCGGCGGGATGCTCGTGCTCGCGGGCTTCCTGCGCCTGTGGCTGCTGCCGGTTGCGCTCGCGGCCGGAATCGCGCTGCAGCTGGCCTGGCCCGGCGACTTCGGCGTGCCCTACCGGCTGGTGGACGGCTCGCCGAGCTGGCTGACCTGGCTCAGCTTCGGCGCGACGGTCGCTGTATTGCTCGCGGCCGCGATCTTCGGGCGCCGGATCCCGCAGGTGCAGGGCCTCCCGCTCGTGGCCGCCTCGGCGGTCGCGCTCTTCCTGCTGCCGGTGGCGGTGCACGGCTACTCGCACTGGACGCGACCCTCGAGCGCGCGGCTCGGGCTGCCGGAGAAGCTCGTCTCCGCCGTCCGCCGCGAGGTGCCGCGGGGCGACGTGGTCTTCTCCGACCCGCTGACCGCCTACGAGCTCGGGGCCTTCGCTCCGGTCTACGTCAACGCCGCTCCCACGACGCACGTCGCCGATACGCGCGCCAACCGGCCGTCGGCCCGCCGCAAGGACGCCCTGCGCTTCTTCCGCGACGAGGGCCCGCTCTCGCTCGCCCGGCGCTACGGCGCGCACTGGCTGCTGGTCGACCGTGCCCGGGTCGGCCGGGTCTCCTTCCGCCTGCCGCGTGTGTACTCCGGCTCGCGTTACGTTCTGTACCGGATCCCGTGAAAGTCCTGCTCATCACCATGTACTTCCCGCCTGCCGGCGGCGGTGGCGTCCAGCGCCCGCTGAAGCTGGCGACGCACCTGCCCGCGCTCGGAATCGAGACGCACGTGCTCGCGCCTGACGACCCGAAATGGCTGCACCGGGACGACGAGCTGCGGCCGCCGACGCAGGCGTTCGTCCATCGCGCGCGCTACCTCGGCCCGAAGGCGAGACTGCCCTCGGAGGAGCTGCGCACGCTCGAGGGGTTCGACCTCGCCCTGGCCAAGGCGCGGGTGCTGGGCCGGGGCCTGCTGCTCCCGGACGCGAGCGTCACGTGGGCGCCGACCGCGATCCCCGCCGCGATGCGCATCGTCAAGAGCGAGGGCATCGACGCCGTGATCACGACCAGCCCGCCGCTCTCCATGAACTTGATCGGCGCGGCGGTCAAGCGGCTCACCGGCTTGCCGTGGGTCGCCGACCAGCGCGACTCACTCGTCCAGAACGCCGACCGCCGCTTCGAGCGCAAGACCGTGCAGGCCAAGGAGAAGGCGCTCGAGCGCGTGGTGCGCCTCGTGGCGAACAGGGCCGACGGGATCGTCGCCGTCTCGGACGCGATCGCGGACGAGCTCCGCGCCTACGACCCGGCCGGTCCCGTGCGCGTGATCCCGAACGGGAGCGACTTCGACGACTTCCTCGGGCTCGAGTACCACCCGGGCGACCGCTTCCGGATCACGCACACCGGCAGCTTCTTCGGCAAGCGCAACCCGCGCGCGTTCCTCTCCGCGCTGGCCTCGTCCGGGCTCGAGGACGTGGTCGCGCGCTTCGTCGGCGACTTTCGCTCGGTCGACCGCGAGTGGGTGCAGGAGCTCGACCTGGGTGAGAGGCTCGAGCTGCTCGACTACCTGCCGCACCGGCGCGCGCTCGAGCTGCAGCGCGACTCGGAGGCGAACCTACTGCTGCTGCCCGAGGCTGCCGGCCGGGGCAAGGTCGTGCCGAGCGGGAAGATCTTCGAGTACCTCGCCGCCGAGCGGCCGATCCTCGCAGCGGTGCCGACCGACGGCGTCGCGGCTCAGCTCGTGCGCGAGACCGGCGCGGGCGTGGTGGTCGCACCCGAGGACGAGGACGGCCTGCGCGAGGCGCTCGTCGGCCTCCACGCTCGCTGGCAGGCCGGGCAGCTGGCGAACGGCTACCTGAGCGACGAGCAGCGCAAGCGGCTCTCGCGCACGACCCGCGTCGAGGAGCTGGCCGAGCTGCTCTGGAGCCTCGAGTGACGCGAGAGTCGAGGCTCGTCCCGTTCTTCTTTCTCGCGGCCGTCTTCACGTGCACGTTCGCCAAGGTGCAGTGGAACGCGGCGGGCTCGGTCTTCCTGGCCGACCTGACCGCCGGCGGCTTCCTGCTCTTCTACGCGCTCGACCGGCTCGGCCGCGGCGGCCGGCCCGCGCCGCGCACGGCCGCGGTGCTGCTCGCCTTCCTCGCGGCCTTCCTGCTCGTCTACCTGATCGGCTTCTTCAACCTCGAGACCGGCCAGGCGCTCGACCAGTTCGTGAAAGGGCTGACGAAGTGGCTGTTGCACTTCGGCTTCCTGGTCGTCGGCGTGATCTACCTGGCGCGGAAGCCGCTCGCCTTCTACTGGCGCACGCTCGCCTGGTTCCTGGGCGGGATCGCCTTCAACGGCGCCTACGGGATCCTGCAGCTGCTGGTCGCGCAGGCGGGGCACAACCTCGACTCGGTCGTGCTGCAGCCGCTGACGCACGGCGCGAGCCAGATCAACATCTACGGCGCAGTCAACGGCTCGAGCGTCTACCGGCCGAACGCGCTCACCGGCGACCCGAACCACCTGGCGATCGAGCTGCTGCTGCCGATCCTGATCCTCTCTCCGCTCTACCTGCGGCTCGAGCGCGGCCATCGGCTGCGGACGCCGCTCGCGGTGCTGATCGGCTTCCTGCTGCTCGCCGAGCTGGCGACGCTCTCGCGCAGCGGCCTGCTCGGCCTGATCGTCGGCGCGATCGTGCTGCTGATCCCCTATCGACGACTGCTCTTCTCGCGGTTGGCGCTGCTGCCGCTCGGGCTCGTCGCGATCCCGGTTGCCTTCGAGCTCTACCACCGCCGGCACTTCTTCAGCGTCGTGATCCGCTCGCGGATCCAGACCGGCGGCAGCTCGACCAGCGCGCATCTCGGCGTCTACGACTTCATCCCACAGGTGCTGCACCAGCATCCGCTCTTCGGCCTCGGCTTCAACAACTTCTCGGTCTACTACGAGTTCGTCACCGGCAAGACGAACTGGGGGCCGCACTCCTACTACGTGATGCTGATCGTCGAGGGCGGGCTCGTCGGCGCGGCGCTGTTCGCGGTCTTCCTCTGGTGGCTGTTCGTGCGCTTGCGGGTGGCCCGGCGGCTCGGAGAGGCGCTCGCCGCGGCCGGCAACCCGCTGGCTGCGCGGCTGCGGCCGCTCTCGTGGGGGATGACCGCCGCGCTCGCGGGGACGCTGGCCTCGAACGCCTTCTACCTGACGATCCCGTTCCTCTATTTCTACGTCTTCGTGATGCTGGTGCTGGCGACTCCTGCTGTCTTCTCGCAGCGATGAAGGTGGTCGTGCTGACGACCTCGTATCCGCGCTACGAGGGCGACCCGGCCGGGAACTTCGTCGCCGACGCGGTCGAGCAGCTGCGCGAGCGCGGGGTCGAGGTCGAGGTCGTCTCGCCGAGCTCGTTCCGCCACTTCGGCATCGCCTACGGCTCGGGCGTGATGGGCAACCTCAAGCGCTCGCCCTGGAAGGCGGCGCTCGTGCCGGCGATGCTCGGCTCATTTGCGCAGGCGGCTCGGCGGGCGGCGCGCGACGCCGACCTCGTGCACGCGCACTGGCTGCCCTCGGGCGCGGTCGCGCTGGCAACGGGCAAGCCGTTCGTGGTGCAGCTCTGGGGGACCGACGTCGAGCTGGCGCGGCGGATGCGCGGGCTGGCGCGGCGCGTGCTCTCGCGTGCGCGGCTCGTCATCTGCGCCTCGAACGCGCTCGCCGAGTCGGCCCGCGAGCTCGGGGCCGGCGAGGTGCGGGTGATTCCGAGCGCGGTCGAGCTGCCGGATCGGGTCAGCGAGCCGGCCGAGCCGCCGGAAGTCCTGTTCGTCGGGCGGCTCTCGCCGGAGAAGGGCATCCTCGAGCTCGTGCAGGCCGCGGAGGGGATGAAGCTGACCGTTGCGGGCGACGGGCCGCTGCGGGCGCAGGTGCCGGAGGCGCTCGGGTTCGTGCCGCACCACGAGCTGCCGCCGCTGTACGAGCGGGCGGCCGTGGTGGCGGTGCCGTCGCACCGGGAGGGCTTCGGCGTCGCCTGCGCGGAGGCGATGGCGGCGAGCAGGCCGGTGGTCGCGAGCGCGGTCGGCGGGCTGCTCGACCTCGTCGTCGACGGCGAGACCGGGCTACTCGTGCCGCCGCGCAACGTCGGGGCGCTACGGGCCGCGCTCGAGCGCCTGCTCGGCGATGCCGAGCTGCGTGCCCGGATGGGCGTGGCGGGCCGCGAGCGCATCCGCGAGCACTTCACCTGGCCCGCGGTCACCGACCTGACGATCCAGGCCTACGAGGACGCGCTTGCCGGCTGAGCGGCCCGCAGTCGTGCTCGGCCTGCTCTGGGCCGGGCTCTCGTTCGCGCGCAGCCTCGGCCGCCGCGGCGTGCCGGTGACCGGGATCACGATGCACCCGCACGAGTTCGGGACGCGCTCGCGCTACCTCGGCGAGGTGCACCGCGCGCAGGGTGACGAGGCCGTGCTGAAAGCGCTGCGCGCGGCCGCCCAGGGCGAGGTCAAGCCGGTGCTGCTCCCGGAGCGCGACGATCACGTCGAGCTCGTCCTGCGCCACTGGGATGAAGTCGGCGAGCTGTACGAGCTGCCGCTGCCCGCCGACCCCGACGCCGCGCGCCGCCTCCGGCACAAGGCGACGCTGCCGCAGGAAGCCCAGCGGGCCGGGGTCGACGCTCCGCGCACCGTCGAGGCGGACTCGATCGACACGCTGCGCTCGCTGGACCTGCGGCCGCCGTTCCTGCTCAAGCCGGTCGAGGGCCAGCACTTCGCCGGCTCCTTCGGCGAGAAGGTGCTGGTCGCGCAGACGCCGGACGAGCTGGTCGCGCAGTGGAAGCGGGCGAAGGAGCGCGATTTCGACACGGTCGTCCAGGAGCTCGTGCCCGACTCCGAGGACGGGATCTGGTCGCTGTTCGCCTACCTCAGCCGCAGCGGGCGCCCGCTGGCCACGGCGACCGGCGTCAAGGTGCGCCAGGGCCCGCTCCACTTCGGCACGAGCGCCGTCTTCCGGACGACTCCGCAGCCACGCGTGCGCGAGCTCGGGCTGCGCCTGCTCGAGAGCGCGGGCTACCAGGGCTTCGCTCAGGTCGAGTTCGCCCATGACCGGCGTGACGGCGACTTCAAGCTGCTCGAGGTGAACACCCGCGTGCCGATGTGGGCCGGGGTCGCGATGACCCGTCACCTCGACATGGCCCGGATCGCGTACGACGACCTCTGCGGCAGGCCCGAGCCGGAGCCAGTCGACCTGCAGCGGGAGCTCTGGTGGGCGTTCTTCGCGAAGGACCTGTCGGTCTCGCTGCAGATGGCGAGGCGGCGCGAGCTGACGCCTGCCGGCTGGGCGCGCCCCTATCTCCAGCGGCACAAGGTGCGCGGCGTGTTCGCGGCGGACGACCCGCTGCCGGCGCTGGGCGTGCCGGCCTACGCGCGCTCAAAAATCACCTGATGCGGATCGCGCTGCTCGACCCGCCGAGCTTCACGGTGCCCTACGACCACGCGCTCGCCTCGGCGCTCGCCCGGCGCGGGCATGACGTCACGCTGCTGACCGCGCCCTTCACCCACGGCGACGTGCCCGAGCCCGAGGGCTACCGGCGCGAGGAGATCTTCCTGCCGCTCTCGTCGCGGCTCGTCCGGCGCGCCCCGCGCTCGCGCGCCCGCCTCGTGCTGAAGGGCCTCGAGTATGCGCCGAGCGCGGCACGGCTGCTGCGGCGGGTGCAGAAGCTCGACCCGGACGTGGCGCACGTGCAGTGGCTCGCGATCCCGCGTTACGACCTGCACTGGCTGCGGCGGCTGCGGGCACCGCTCGTCCTGACCGCGCACGATGTCCTGCCCCGGCGCGAGCGGAACGCCGTCGCCTGGAGCGAGGCGCTGGCGCTGGCGGCGCGGGTGATCGTGCAGTCCGAGCGCGCGGTCGAGCAGCTGGCGGCGACCGGGGTGCCGCGTGAGAAGCTCGTGCGGATTCAGCACCCGGTCTTCGAGAGCGCCCTCGAGACCACGCCGCCGAGCGGCCGGACGATCCTCTTCTTCGGCCTCATCCGCGAGTACAAGGGCCTCGACGTGCTCCTGCGCGCGCTGGGCGAGGTTCCCGACGCGCGGCTCGTCGTCGCGGGCGACCCGCTCGATCCGGTCGAACCGCTGCAGCGCCTGGCGGCGGGGCTCGGCGTCGCCGACCGCGTGGAGTGGCGGCTCGGCTTCCTGCCGGACGAGGCGATTCCGCGCCTGATGGCCGAAGCTACGCTCGTGGCCTTGCCGTACCGCAAGATCGACAGCTCCGGCGTGCTCGCCACGGCGCTCGGCCACGGGCGGCCGGCGGTGGTGACCGACGTCGGCGGCCTCCCCGACGCGATCCGCGAGTTCGGGGCGGGAAGGATCGTGCCGCCGGAGGAGCCTCAGGCTTTCGCCGCCGCTCTTCGGGAGCTGCTCGACGAGCCGGAGCTGGCGAAAGCCTATGAAGGAGCGCAGAAAGCTCGGCAGATGTTGACGTGGGACGCGGCGGCGTCAGCCCACGAGGCGGTCTACCGCGAGGTCGCCGGGTGAGAGCCGTGAAGTGGCTGCTCGACCGGCTCCTCGCTGCGCTCGGGCTCGTACTGCTCTCGCCCCTCTTCGCCGGGCTCGCGCTCTGGATCGTGCTCGAGTCGGGCCGGCCAGTGATCTTCCGCCAGCGCCGAGCCGGCAAGGGCGCGGAGCCGTTCTCGATGCTCAAGTTCCGCACGATGGTCCCGAACGCGGTCGAGCTCGGGCGCGAGCTGCAGCTCAGTGACGATCCGTTCGGCCTGCTGCCGAACGACCCGCGGATCACGCGCAGCGGCCGCTTCCTGCGGCGCACGAGCCTCGACGAGCTGCCGCAGCTTTGGAACGTGCTGCGAGGCCAGATGAGCCTCGTCGGCCCGCGTCCGGACCTCGTCGAGCAGGTCGCCAACTACGAGCCCGGCGATCGCCGCCGCCTGGACGTGAAGCCCGGGATCACCGGCTGGGCCCAGGTGATGGGCCGCGACGAGATCCCGTGGGAGGAGCGCTTCCGCCTCGACGCCTGGTACGTCGACAACTGGTCGCTCAGGCTCGACGCGCGGATCGTGCTGATGACCTTCACGCAGCTCGGCCGCCCCGAGCCGGAGCCGGTCGAGGACACGCTCAACATCGAGCGCGCCAAGCGGAGCGGCGAGTGAGGGAGGTCGCGCCCGCCGAGTGGGACGGGCTCGAGCTCGACGCGTACTACCGGCGGCCCTACGTCGAGAGCGCGGCGCTGCTCGACCGCGGCCGGCCGTTCCTGCTCGAGCACGACGGCGTCTACTTCGCCGGCATCGAGCGCGACGACCCGAGCGACGTGGTCACGCCGTACGGCTACGGCGGGCCGACCGGGCCGGGCTTCTGGGACGCATACGAGGAGTGGGCGCGCGAGCGGGGCCTCGTCTCGACGTTCGTCCGCTTCCATCCGTTGCTGGCGAACCAGCAGGGCGCCCCGATCCACGTCGAGCAGCTCGCGCCGACGGTCGCGTGGCGGCTCGGGGACGAGCGTGACCTGCTCGCCGGCCTGCACTTCAAGCACCGCAACAAGGTGCGCAAGGCCGAGAACGCCGGCGCGACGGTGGAACAGCACGACGGCCTGGGCGGGTTCGTCGAGCTCTACGAGGACACGATGCGCCGGATCGACGCCGACCCCTTCTACCTCTTCGAGCCCGCCTACTGGGAGCGCTTGGGCGAGCTGCCACTCGCCCGCATCGACGCGGCCATCGACGGCGAGGTGGTCGCCAGCGCGCTCTGCCTGCCGAGCCCGCCCTGGCTGCATTACCACCTGAGCGGCACGACGGACAAGGGCCGTGAGACCGGCTCCTCGACGCTCGTACTGCTCGAAGCCGCGCGCTGGGCCCAGGCGAACGGCTACGAGCGCTTCCACCTCGGCGGCGGCCTGGGCGGCAAGGCCGACTCGCTGCACCATTTCAAGGCCCGCTTCGATCCCGAGGGCCTGGTCGAGGCCGCGGTCGGCAAGGCGATCCACGACGAGGACGCCTACCGCGAGCTGAGCGGCGGCGAGACCGGCTACGACGGCTACTTTCCGGCGTATCGCCGTCCCAGCGGGTAGCTTCGTGGCGGTGATCCTGAAGGCGATCTTCTGGGCGAGCGCGGTCGGACTGGCCTGGACGCACGTCGGCTATCCCGTCGCCGCGGCGGCGCTGCGGCGAGTCCGTGAGCGGCCCGTGCGCAAGGAGGAGATCGAGCCGTCGGTCGCCCTGATCGTCACCGCGCACGACGAGGAGGACGTGATCGGCCGCCGGGTCGAGAACCTGCTCGAGCTCGACTATCCGGCGGACAAGCTCCAGCTAATCGTCGCCTCCGACGCCTCAACCGACCGCACGCACGAGATCGTGCGCGGCTATGACCGCGTCCGGCTGCTCGAGTGCGAGCGCGCCGGGAAGCTGCCGACCATGAACCGCGCCGTCCGCGAGACCGAGAGCGAGCTCCTCGCCTTCGGCGACGCGAACGCGACCTGGTCGCCCGACGCGCTGCGCAAGCTCGTGCGCAACTTCGCCGACCCGGACGTCGCCTACGTCTGCGGCCAGGTCCGCTTCCAGCGCGACGACGGCACCAACCAGGAGGGGCTCTACTGGCGCTACGAGATGTGGCTGCGCGAGAACGAGTCCGCGCTCGGCTCGATCACCGGCGGCAACGGCGCGATCTACGCCGTACGCCGTTCGGACTACGTCGAGTGGCCGTTCGGGCACGACCAGGGCTTCCCGAGCCTGATGGTGCAGAAGGGCCGCCGAGCGGTCTACGAGCCCGAGGCGCTCGCTTTCGAGAAGCCCTCGCGCCACAACGAGGACGAGTTCCGGCGCAAGGTGCGGATGCTGCCCTGGTCGTGGCGCTACCTGTTCGAGGCCGGCCCGCTGCGCGGCGTGCCGCCGATGTACCTGTTCGAGCTGCTCTCGCACCGCGTGCTGCGCTACGCGAGCGGCTTCCTGCACGTCGGCCTGCTGGCGACGAGCATCGCCCTCGTGGGCGAGGGCTGGATCTACCAGGCCGCCCTCGCCGCGCAGGCGCTCTGGCTGCTGCTGGCGGCCGCGGGCAAGCTCCGGCTGCGAGTGCCGGGCGCCGGGATCGCCTGGTACTACCTCTTGATGACGGCGGCCACGATGGCCGCGCTCGTGCGCTACCTGCGCGAGGGCGCACCGCTGATGTGGGAGAAGGCGGAAGGCACCCGCTAGCCGCCGGATGTCATCACGAGGGGTCACTAGCCTGGTGCGCGTGCGCCTGCCCGTCGTTCTGCTCGCGCTTGCGCTGCTCGCCGCCGGTTGCTCGTCGGAGCAGCAGGCGGAGCGGACGACCACGCATGCCGTTCCCGCGACGCTGAAGCCGCCACCCCCGCCACCGCCGAAGCGCACGAAGGTGCACGTGATCGTCTTCGACGGCGACACCGGCGCGCCGGTGGCCAAGGCCCGCGTCCAGGTTGGCCGCTTCGCCGGCCGCACCGACAGCGCCGGCGTGGCCAAGATCCGGATCGCGCGCCATTCGCGTCTGCAGGTCAAGGTCGCCAAGCGCGGCTACGACGGCTACAAGCAGCGTCTCCAGTTCCGCAACCGCCCCAAGGTCGGCGTGCGCGTCTACCAGGCGAAGCTGCAGTGGCCGCTCTACGGCGCCAACCCGGGCCGGACGCAGTCGCATGACGAGATCCGAGTGCGGCCGCCGTTCCGCGTCGTCTGGAGCACGGCCGTCGGCGGGCTGATGGAGTTCCCGGCCGTGGTCGACGCCGACGTGGCCTTCGTCGCCAACTACCACGCCAGCGTCCGCGCCTACTCGATGCGCAACGGCAAGCGCGCCTGGCGCCGCGACTTCGGCGGGATCATGGCCTCCTCGCCCGCCGTGTACGGCGAGGACGTGATCGTCCACGCGATGAACGGGCACGTCTACGTGCTCGACCGGCACAACGGCAAGGTGCGCTGGAGCTACACGACCGGCGCCCCGATCGAGTCGTCGCCGCTCGTCCTGAACGGCGTCGACTACTTCGGCACCTGGGCCGGGACGGTCTACGCGCTCGACCTGAAGACGCACCGCGCCCGCTGGACGTACAACGCCGGCACGAAGATCACCTCCAGCGCCTCGTACGCGGGCGGGACGGTCTTCATCGGCGACTACGGCGGGCGGCTGCTGGCACTTTCGGCGCGTAACGGCGGCCTGCGCTGGTCGGGCTCCGTCAACGGCCGCGTCTACGGCACCCCGGCGACGGCCAACGGGCGCGTCTTCGTCCCGAGCTCGACCGGGGGCTCGCTGACCGCCTTTTCGACCCGCGGCTCGCGGCTCTGGTCGCTCGGCACCGGCTCGTACGTCTACTCCTCGCCCGCGGTCTGGAACGGGCGCGTCTACATCGGCTCCTACAACGGCACCCTCTACTGCCTCTCGGCCGCGACCGGCTCGACGCTCTGGCGCTTCGACACGCGCGGCTCGATCGGCGGCGCGCCGACGGTGGTCGACGGCGTCGTCTACTTCGCCAACCGGCAGCACCGGATCTACGCGCTGAACGCGCGCACCGGCAGGCAGGTCACGCGCTGGCCCGACGGCGCCTTCGTGCCGGTCGCCGGCAACGGGCGCCTCCTGCTCCTGCACGGCTTCTCGCGCCTCTACGCGATGGCGCCGAAGAGCCGTCGGCGATGAAGAAGGTGCTGCTCGGCGCGGCCGGCGTCGTGATCCTGATCGTCGCCGGCCTGGTCGCGTTCGGGCTCTACCGCAAGCACCAGGGCGAGGACGTCCGCGGCTCGTCGACCGAGGAGTTCGTCACCACCGAGGCCGCGCCGAAGCCGCCGCCGCCGAGGGCGAAGATCCGCTGGCCGATGTACCGCTTCGACGCGACCCGCCAGGGCAACGCGGAGAAGATGCTCGTCCAGCCGCCCTACCGGCCGCTCTGGTTCTTCCGGGCCGGCTCGCTGCTCGAGTTCCCGCCGGCGGTCGCGTACGGCCGGCTCTACTTCGCCAACGCGAAGGGCGTGCTCTACGCGCTCGCGACCAAGACCGTGAAGGTGCGCTGGGCCTACCGCGCCCACCGCTGCACGGCCGCCTCGCCGGCGGTGGACAACCACACCGTCTACATGACCTTCCTGAACAAGCCGCCCTGCAACGCGACCCGCTCCGGGCTCGACGGCGAGGTGGTGGCGATCAACGCCGACACCGGCAAGCTGCGCTGGCGCCTGAAGATCGGGCCGACGGAGTCGTCGCCGCTCGTGCTCGACGGCGTCGTCTACGTCGGCGACTGGAGCGGCCGCGTCTACGCGATCAGCGCGGCCTCGGGGGCGACGCGCTGGTCGTACCAGACCGGCGACAAGGTCAAGGACGCCGTTGCCCTCGCCGGCGGCCGCGTCTACTTCGGTTCGTACGACCACCACGTGTACGCGCTCAACGCCCGCACCGGCAAGCTCGTCTGGAAGACGGCGGCCCAGCAGCGACTCGGCCGGCGCGGCACCTTCTACTCGACCCCCGCGGTCGCCTACAACCGCGTCTACATCGGCTCGACCGACGGCAAGGTCTACTCCTTCGGCGCCACCAGCGGCAAGCTGCGCTGGTCGCACGGGACCGGCGGCTACGTCTACTCGTCGCCGGCGGTCTACGAGGAGCGCGTCTACGCCGGCTCGTTCACCGGCGACCTCTACTGCTTCGACGCGGCCACCGGTGACGTGTGCTGGAAGTACCGGACGAACGGGCCGATCTCGGGCTCGCCGGTGGTGATCAACGGCGTCGTCTACGTCTCGTCGCTGAAGGGCCGCACGTACGGCCTCGACCCGCGCACCGGCAAGCTGCTCTGGTCGTTCCGGCGCGGCGCCTATGCGGCCGTCGTCTCCGATCGCCGGCGCCTCTACCTCGTCGGCTACGCGCGGATCTTCGCGCTCGCGCCACGGCTCGCGGGTAGGCTCACCCGCCGATGCCGACCGACGCACCCGATCTCGACGCCGAGCAGGACGTCGACCTGCGCCGCCACTGGGACACGATCACGCGCCACTGGTGGATCGTGCTCGGCGGCCTCGCCGCCGGGATCGTCGTCGGCTACCTGATCTCGCTCGGTGCCGCGCAGGTCTACAAGGCGAAGGCGGTCGTCTACCTCGGCCAGCCGCTCTCGCAGGGCGGCGTGCAGGTGCAGAGCCAGGCGACGAACCCCTCGACGGTGAAGGAGATCGTCACCGCCGAGTCGACGATCGGAAGGGTCGCCCGCGACGCCGGCCTGCGCACGGGCCAGCTGCGTGGTCACATCTCGACACAGGCCGTCTCCGGAAACATTTCGCGGCTCGGGCAGAACCCGCTCGTCGCGATCACGGTCACGGGCCATGCTCGCCGGGCGGTGGCGCGCGCCGCGAACGACCTGGCGCGGACGGTCGTCTTCTCGGATGCGCTCGCGGACTACTCGAAGACGAAGATCGCCACGCTGCAGAAGCAGGTCGACGCAGAGACGGCCGCGCTGAAGACGCTCGACACCAACATCGGGCTGCAGCAGGACGCGATCAGCAGCGCGTCCAATCTCTCCACGACCGAGCGGCTGATCCTGCTGAGCCAGCTCAACAGCCTGTTGCAGCAGCAGCTGACGACCACCGACCAGCTGACCACGAACCAGCAGCAGCTCGCCCTCGCGAAGGACGTCGAGGCACCGAAGATCACGACCCTCGCCGCCGCGACCAAGACGACCGCCCGCAGCCGCCGCAACACGGTGCTCGTCGCGGGCCTGATCGGCCTGATCCTCGGCCTCGTCGCCGCGCTGCTGTACGAGCCCGCGCTCCGGGCCGTCCGCCGCCACTCGTAGCGTTCAAGCGTGCTCGACGGAAAGCGGGTGTCGGTCGTCGTCCCCGCGCACAACGAGGAGAAGCTGATCGCGGAGACGATCCGCGGGATCCCGCAGTTCGTCGACCGCATCTACGTCGTCGACGACCGCTCCACCGACGGCACGGTCGAGGCCGTGCGCGCGCTCGCCGACCCGCGCGTGGAGCTGATCGAGCACGAGCGCAACCTCGGCGTCGGCGGCGCGATCATCACGGGCTACAAGCAGGCGCGCGACGACAAGATCGACGTCACCGCCGTGATGGCGGCCGACGCGCAGATGGATCCCGACGACCTCGAGATGCTCGTGGGCGCGGTCGCGCGTGGCGATGTCGACTACGCCAAGGCGAACCGGCTCTTCACGGGCCAGGCATGGGAGGTGATCCCGCGCTACCGCTACCTCGGCAACGCGGTGCTCTCGCTGCTGACGAAGATCGCGTCGGGCTACTGGCACGTGGCCGACTCGCAGTCCGGCTACACGGCGATCTCGCTGCCGTACCTCCAGCTGCTCGATCTCGACCGGATCTACCAGCGCTACGGCTTCCCGAACGACCTGCTCGTGCACCTCAACGTCTGGAACGCGAGGGTGCGCGACTACCCGTCACGGCCGATCTACGGCGTCGGCGAGCGCTCCGGGATCCGGCTGCGGAAGGTCGTGCCGACGATCTCGTGGCTGCTCGTGAAGGGCTTCTTCTGGCGGATGCGCGAGAAGTACGTGATCCGCGACTTCCACCCGCTGGTCTTCTTCTACGCGCTCGGCTTCCTGGCGACGCTGCTCGGCCTGGGCCTCGGGATCGCGGAGGTCGTGCTGCGGATCATGGGGAACCCGATCACGCCGGCGACGATCGTCCTCGTCGCGCTGCTCCTGATCTCAGGCTCGCAGTTCACGCTCTTCGCGATGTGGTTCGACATGGAGTCGAACAAGGACCTCGGCGGCCGCGGCCGCCGCAGCACCGACCGCTAGGCGCCGCCATGGATGCGCGCGAGAGATGGGTGACGCAATCAGTCCCGGTCCTCGCTGCGGCGGCCACTCTCGGCGCGATCGGGGCTGTCCTCGTCGTGCGCGCGCTCGGCACGAAGGAGGTGCTGCCGTCGACGCGGTTCGGCGGGCTCGCGCTGCTTGTCGCAGCCGGAGTGCTGGCGTTGAACCCCGGCCGGGTCTGGCGCGACTTCGCCGGCTCGCTCCGGGCGGCGATTCGGCCCGGAGCGCGGTGGCATCTGCTGGCGCTGGCCGCAATCGTCGCAATGGGGCTGGCCGTCCGCCTCGAGTTCATCGGCCTGGCGATGCGCTACGACGAGTCGGTCACCTTCCTGACGTTCGCCTCGCAGCGCCTGTCGGTGGCGCTCGCCTCGTATCCGTTTCCGAACAACCACTTCCTCAACACGCTGCTGATCCACTTCGCGTGGCGGGCGTTCGGCAATACCCCGGAGGTGATCCGTCTGCCGGCGCTCGTGGCCGGCGTCGCCATCGTGCCCGCGTTGTACGTGGCCGGCAGGATGCTCTACGACCGGACCGTCGGCCTCGTGGCGGCCGCGCTCGCGGTGCCTTCCGGCGTGCTCATCGAATACTCCGTCAACGCCCGCGGCTACACGCTCGTGTCCCTGGCGACGGTCGTGCTGATCCCGCTCGGCCTGTATGCGCTGACGAGACGAAGCGGCGCCGCCTGGGTGCTGTGGGCGGCGGTCGCCGCGCTCGGCCTCTGGAGCGTGCCGACGATGGTCTACGGCCTGGCGATCGTCGCCTTCTGGCTACTGCTGGTCGCGGTCCTCGACGTTCCGCGCGCCGGCCGGCTCGTGGCGGTCGTGTCGCTGGAAAACGCGCTGCTCGTCACCGCCGGGATTGCGTGGGTGCTCTACCAGCCGGCCTGGGGCCAGTACGGGTTCAACTACAACGAGGCGACTGTTCCGCCCGGCTTCGTCAAGGCGGTGTGGAACGTGTTCGGCCTCGGCTACGGGCCGCTGCGGTGGCTGTTCGCAGCGGCGGCGCTCGCCGCGGTCGTGCTGCATCGGCGAGTCGCCCGAACGCGCGCGCCGCTCTGGCTCGCGATCGCGGTCGTCGTCCCCGTGTCGGTCACCGTCAGCCACCGCGTGCCGCCCTTCATCCGCACCTGGCTCTTCCTGCTCCCGCTCCTGCTGCTTCTCGCGGCCGCCGGGCTGACCGAGCTGACGAGGCTGGCGCTGCGCACGTGGCCGCGCGGGCGGATCAGGGTCGGCGGTGTCGTACTGCCCGTCCTCCTCGCAGGATCGCTCGCACTCGCGCTGCGTGAGAGCGACCTCTGGACGGCCGAAGACCCGCCGACGACGGGGGCCGACCAGGCCGTGACGTACCTCCTCGCGCACTGGCATCAGGGGCAAGACGGCCTGGCGATCGGCCGGTTCGCGGCGCCGGCGTTCGAGTACTACTTCGTCCGGCACGGCATCGAGCCGAACGCCGCGGTAGGGCCGGTGCTCGGCGTCGCGCCGGCGCAGCCGGGGCATCCCACTTACCTGACGCTGCTGGAGGCCCGCCCGCTGACGCTGGAGGAGGCCGTGGCGAGCTACCCGCCTCTCCGCGGCTCGCGGATCGTCAAGCGCGTGCCGAAAGGCGCCGTCTACCGCTCGCCGCCCGCCTAGCCGCTCGCCTTCACGCGCTCGAACTGCTCGGCCAGGCCTTTCGTGTCCTGGCCTGCGCCGACCTCGAGCTTTGCCTCGGCCCCGTTCGCGCTGACCGTCATCGTCTTGCCGACCAGCAGGCGCTTGACCTTGATCGACTCGACCTCGCCGACCGGCACCGCGCTGACCAGCTCCACAACCGCCTTCGGCTTGCCCATCGCGCTCGTCTCGGTCCTGAACACGATCAGGCGCCGGTCGCTCAGCGCGAGCGCCATCGGGTTCGTCAGCGCGACCCCGGCCGCCTCTGCGCCGCTCTTCGACTTGCCGGCCCACGCGCCGCCGATCGCCTGCGGGCGCGAGCCCGCCGACCTTCGAGTTCGAAGTCCCGCGCGGCTGCGCGACGATCGAGGCGAGGATCTCCTCGCCCTCCTCCAGGAACGGCCGCGCCTCCTCCTTCAGCTGCGTCTGGAAATCCGTCACGAGCTCCAGGGACCCACGCCGCCGACCCGCTCGACCGCGACGCGCATCACGTATCCCGGCGGCGGGTCGTCCATCGGCGGGAACTTCACGTCCGGGCCGAGGTAGACGTGCGCGAGCCGCTGCAGCAGCTCGGGCGCGCCGCCCTCCTCCAGCCGTGCGCGGCCGTGGACGACGAGGTACTCCTTCAGCCCGGGCGGGTGGATCTGGGTTCCTTCGAAGGAGACCGTCACGCGCGGGTCGCGCCGCACGTTGCGCAGCTTCCGCTGGCTGGCCGCGAGGTGCGCGGAGACCAGCTCGTCACCGTCGATCCCGACCCAGACGCACGTCACCTGGGGCGAGCCGTCCTCGTTGAGCGTGACCAGATGCCCGAGCGCGCCGGACTCGATCAGCTCACGGGCGCTGTCGGGCAGCATCGCGCGCAGTCTCGCACGCGGCGCTACTCCAGGACGTCGATGTTCCGCAAGGAGCACATCTCCTTCAGGATCCGCGGCCAGACCGTGACGCTCACCTCGCCGAGGTGGGCCTTGCGCAGGAGGAGCATCATCGTCCGCGACTGGCCGATCCCGGCGCCGATCGAGAGCGGGAGCTCGTAGTTCACGATCGCCTGGTGGTACGGCAGCTCGAGGAAGTCGAGCTGGCCCGAGAGCTCCAGCTGACGGCGCAGCGCCTCGGCGGTGACGCGGATGCCGCCCGACATCAGCTCGTGCCGGCGGCGCGTGACCGGGTTCCAGACGAGGATGTCGCCGTTCAGGCCGTGCAGCGGGCGGCCGTCCGCCGACAGGGTCTCCGTAGACCAGTCGTCGTAGTCGGCGGCGCGCAGCTCGTGCGGGTAGCCGTCCGCGAGCGGCCAGCCGATCCCGTAGATGAAGACCGCCGGGTGGTCCTGCAGGATGGCCGTCTCGCGCTGCTTGCGGGGCAGGTCGGGGTAGGCGGCGAGGATGTCCTCGGCGTGCAGGAACTCGAGCTCGTCCGGCAGCTCGGGATAGCGCGGGTCGGCGAGCGCCGGCCATTCGGCCCGTAGGAAGCGGTCGGCCTCCTTCAGGACCTTCCAGATCGAGCGCACGGTCGCGGTCAGGTAGAAGAGCGTGCGGTCCTCGGCGCGGATCGCCTGCTCCCAGTCCCACTGGTCGACGTAGGCGGAGTGGTCGTGGTCGAGGAAGTAGTCCTTGCGCACGGCGCGCATGTCGGTCAGCAGCCCTTCGCCGGGGCCCATCCCGAACTCCCGCAGCGCCATTCGCTTCCACTTGGTCGCGGCCTGGACGACCTCGGCGTCGATCGGATGCTGCTCGCGGTCGTTGGCGATGTGGAAGGTGACCGGGGTGCGCGAGCCGTCGCGGTCGAGGTAGTCGTTGACGCCGCTCTCGGAGTCGACGATCAGCGGCACCTGGACAAGCGTCAGGTTCAGCTCCTCGCAGAGGCGGTCCTCGATCAGCCGCTTGGCGGCGTAGAGCGCCTGCATCGTCTCCTTCGGCGGGAGCAGCGGCGCGTAGTCGTCGGGCAGGACGCGCTCGAGCTCTGCGTAATCGCCGATGCCGGGCCCTGCGAGGTCGGCTTCCTTGGCCACGGTCATGACGCCTCCGATCGTCGGGGATGCACTGATCGTGGCGCGGCCAAGGCGGCCGGCCATCCGGGCTTCGTCTGATCGGCCGTGCGGCCTTTCCCCGATGCCGCCAGGGCGTTCCTGGCCGAGGCTTGTCGCATGAGGACGATGCCGGCTCTTCGCAAGCTGGCGCACGAGCCCGGGCTGCGCCTGGTCGAGGTGCCCGTGCCGGAGCCCGGCGCGGACGAGGTGCTCGTGCGCGTCGAGGCCGCGAGCGTTTGCGGCACCGACCTGCACATCGAGCGCTGGGACGAGTGGGCGCAGCGGCGGATCTCGCCGCCGCTCACGCTGGGCCACGAGTTTGCCGGCACCGTCGTCGAGACGGGCAGCGCGGTCCGCCAGGCGAAGCCGGGCGACTACGTCTCGGCCGAGAGCCACGTCACCTGCGGCGCGTGCTTCCACTGCCGCACCGGCAACGCGCACATGTGCGAGCAGACGAGCATCCTCGGCGTCGACCGCGACGGCGCCTTTGCGTCGTACGTCTGCATCCCCGAGTCCGTCGTCTGGCAGAACGACCGCGCCAAGCTGCCGCCCGAGATCGCGACCCTGCAGGAGCCGTTCGGCAACGCCGTCTTCGCCACCGGCGAGCAGGAGCTGACCGGCCGCTCGGTCGCCGTGCTCGGCTGCGGGCCGGTCGGGCTGTTCGCGATCGGGATCGCCCGTGCCTCGGGAGCGGCCGTCGTGCTCGCCGCCGACCGGACGCTCTTCCGCCTCGACCTCGCGCGCCGGATGGGGGCGAGCGCGGTCGTCGACGTCGACGCCGTGCAGGACGAGGCCGGCTGGTTCCTCGAGCACCACGAAGGGCTCGGCTTCGACGTCGTCTTCGAAATGTCCGGCGCCGGGCGCGCCGTCGAGGACGCCTTCCGGATCGTGCGCAACGGCGGCAAGGTCGTCCTCTTCGGGATCCCGGAGCGGCCGGTCGAGATCGACGTCGCCGAGGGCCTGATCTTCAAGAACGTGGAGGTGCGCGCCCTCAGCGGCCGCCGCATCTTCGAGACCTGGTACCGGACGCGCTGGCTGCTGGAGAGCGGCGTCGTCGACCTGCGGCCGCTGATCACCCACCGGTTGCCGCTCGAGCGCTTCGAGGAGGCGTTCGCGGCGCTCGAGGCCGGCGAGGCCTGCAAGATCGTGCTCCACCCGGGGCCGCCGCACCAGCGTCCGGCTGCCGCCGTCGCCGAGGCGCTCGCGTGAGCGCCGTGCTGGAGCGGGAGCTCGGCGCCGAGCTCGACGGACTGCGCGAGGCGGGGACGCTGAAGCACTTCAACGAGCTGCGCTCGCCCCAGGGGCCGGTCGTCGAGATGGCCGGGCGCGGCGAGGTGCTGGTGCTGTCGTCGAACAACTACCTCGGCCTCGCCGCCCGTCCCGAGGTGGTCGAGGCCGGGATCGAGGGCCTGCGCCGCTACGGCGCGGGCACGGCGTCGGTGCGCTTCATCTGCGGCACCTTCGAGCCGCACCTCGAGCTCGAGCGCGAGCTGGCCGAGCTCGTCGGCACGGAGGCGGCGCTCACCTACGTCTCCTGCTGGAACGCGAACGAAGCAGTGATCCCGACCCTTACCGACGAGCGCACCGTGATCTTCTCGGACGCGCTCAACCACGCGAGCATCGTCGACGCGATCCGGCTCTCGAAGCCCGCGCGGAAGGTGATCTACGCGCACTCCTCGCTGGACGAGCTGCGGACCGGCCTCGAAACGGCGCCGCGGGAGGCGCGCAAGCTGATCGTGACGGACGGGGTCTTCAGCATGGAAGGCGATCTGGCGCGGCTGCCCGAGATCGTCGAGCTCGCCCGCGAGCACGACGCGGTGGTGGTCCTGGACGACTCGCACGGCACCGGCGTGATGGGCGCGACCGGGCGCGGCGTGGCCGAGCACTTCGGCCTGCTCCGGGAGATCGACGTGATCACGAGCACGCTCGGCAAGGCGCTCGGCGGCGCGGCCGGCGGCTTCGTCGCCGCCCGGCAGGAGGTCTGCGACCTGCTGGCGCAACGATCACGGCCGCAGCTGTTCTCGAACGCCCTCCCGCCGACGGTCGCCTGCAGCGCGCTCGAAGCCGTGCGAACCCTGCGGCGCGAGCCGGAGCTGGTCGAGCGGCTGCGGGCGCTCTCGGCGCGCTTTCGCTTGCAGCTGCGCGAGGCCGGCTTCCGGCCGCTCGATGGCGAGGCCGCGATCATCCCGATCATCGTCGGCGAGACCGACTTCGCAATCCGCTTCAGCGAGCGGCTGCTCGAGGAGGGCGTGTTCGTGACCGGCTTCGGCTTCCCGGTCGTCCCGGACGGGACGGCGCGGGTGCGCGTGCAGATGTCGGCCGCGCTCGACGAGCAGCAGCTCGACCGCGCGCTCGAGGCCTTCGTGCGGGTCGGCGCCGAGCTCGGCGTCGTCCGCTGAGACAGAAAGGAGAGCTCCCATGCTCCACACCTCCCACCCGAATCCCGCGCTGGCGACGCTGCGCGTCGTCGACGCCATGCACGCCGGCCTGATCACCTGCCGGCCGGAGGAGCCGATCAGGTCGGTCGCCCGCCTGATGTCGACCTACCGCGTGCACGCCGTCTTCGTCACCGAGCACCGCGACCACGAGGACGACCGCTGGGGGCGTCATCTCCGACGTGGACCTGCTGCGCGCGAGCGAACACGGATCGCTCGACGAGGTAACCGCGAGAGAGATCGCGGCTACGCCGGTCCTTTCGGTCGCCTCCAGCGACGACCTGGGCAAGGTCTCCCGGCTGATGGTCGAACGGGAGATCTCGCACGTGGTCGTGGTCGAAGGGCATTCCCGGCGGCCGCTCGGCGTGCTCTCGACGCTCGATCTCGCCGGCGCGCTGGCCGGGTTCCCATCGCGGCATTCCCGCAGGAACTAGTACTAGGGCTCGAGCAGCAGGAGCGCGAGCAGGGCGGCGCGCTCGACGATGCTCGGCAGATGGACGTGCTCGTCCCGCGCATGGCCGCCGTCGCCGACTGGGCCGAGACCGTCGAGCGTGGCGGTGTAGAGGCTCGTCGTGTTCGCATCCGAGCCGCCGCCCACCAGGCCGGCGTCCTCGAGCGTGATCCCGAGCTCGTGCCCAAGGCGCTCGGCGGTCGCGAGCAGCCGCCGGTTCCGCGGCGTCGGCTCCATCGGCGGGCGGCCGATCCCGCCGCTCACCTCGAGCGAGCATTCCTCCAGCACGGGCCGTAGCCCGCGGATCGCACGCTCGACCTCCGCCGCCGTTGCGGCGTCGGGGACGCGCACGCCGATGCTCGCGGAAGCCGCCGGCGCGACGACGTTCGTCCGCAGCCCTCCGTCGACCGTGCCGACGTTCACCGTGATCCCGCGCTCGGGGTCGTTGAGCGCGAACAGGCGCTGCACCTGGTGCGACAGCTCGAGGATCGCGCTCGCGCCGCGCTCGAAGCTCGTGCCCGCGTGCGAGGCCCGCCCGCGAACCGTGAGCTCGAAGCGGCCGACACCCTTGCGGGCGATCTTCAGTCGGCCTCGATCGCCTTCGCCGCACTCGAGCACGAAGGCGCGCTCGGCACCTCGCGCCAACGCCTTGATCACGCGCTCGGAGTCGAGGCTGCCGAGCTCCTCGTCCGTGTTGACGAGCACGACCGGCGTCAGGGCCGGTGTGAGCCCGAGCGCATGCAAGGCGCGCAGCGCGAAGACCAGCTGGACGAGGCCTGCCTTCATGTCGTGCGTGCCAGGGCCGAAGAGATCCTCGCCGGCCCTGCGCACGGGCATCTCGGCCAGCGTGCCAAGCGGCCAGACCGTGTCCATGTGCCCGAGCACGAGCTGGAACCGGCGGTGCCGGCAACGAGCGCGAGGGCGCGCGTAGAGGTGGTTGCCCACGCCGAAGCCCGGCACGCGACGGACGTCGTAGTCGAGCTCGACAAGCTCGTCGGCCAGGATCGTGAACGGCGCGCGTTGCGCGGCAGGGTCGGTCGACGGAGACTCGGCCGCGACCAGCTGTTCGAGCAGCGCGGCGGGCTCGGGCTCGCGCGCGCCCAGCCAGGTGAGCAGCCGCCGCGCGAGCGCCTCGTCCATCGTCTACCTGCTGAAGTCGGGCGGGAGTGGGAAGGCGTGAGTCGTCTCGACCACGCCGAAGCGTCCCGGCGCGAGGTACACGAGCGGGCGCAGCGCGTGCAGCAGGTCGGCGTCGTCCACGTCCGCACCGCGCAGCGCCGATCGCAGCGCGCTGGCAGCGACGATCCGCCCGACGACAAGGCTGTTCTCGCCGAAGCCGTCGACCAACCGGTCGAGCACGCACTCGAGGTAGAGCGCGCAGCCGCCGACGAGGACGCCGTCGACGGTCCTTGCCGGGAACGTGGGCAGCGCCGCGAGCGTCGGCTTCGACCGGTTCTCCTGCCGCCCGCCCGCCGACAAGCTGGCGTCGAGAATTCGGTCGGCGCCGGGGAAACTGACCGTGAACTCCGGGTGGAGCATGAGGTTTCGGAACGTCGCGTGACGTGGGGTGCAGACGAACGCGAAGTAGTTCTCCCAGCCGAGCGGCAACGCCAGGTGCTTCGGGGCCAGGTCGTAGCCGTCGCCTTCCTTCGTCCCGACGAGCACGAGCGGCGCGACGGTGAAGAACCGCTCCCAGATCGGCGTCGCCGTCGACAGGTCGACGAGCTCGGTGTCTGCCGCGGTGGTGATCACGGCCGCTCGTGCCCGGCGATCGTTCCCGGCCGCGTTTCGGCGCCCTCGAGGAAGGCACCGACCGCCTCGAACCGCGCCTGGAAGAACCGCAGGTGCTCGGGCTCGTAGGTCATCCGCAGGCCCGGCACCGAAGCGCGACGCTCGAAGACGTCGGTGACCACGTCGGCGACGTAGAGCAGGTGCTCCTGGGTGTAGACCCGCCGCGGGATCGTCAGGCGGACGAGCTCGAGCCCGTCGTAGGGCTCCTGGCCGTGCTGGCCCGAGACGATGCCGCGCTCCATCGAGCGCACGCCGCCCGCGAGGTAGAGCGCGGCCGCGAGCGCCTGCGCAGGGAACTCCGCCTGGGGCAGGTGCGGCAGGAACCGCTTCGCGTCGAGGAAGACCGCATGCGCGCCGATCGGCACGACGAGCGGGATCCCGCGCTCGAGCAGCAGGCCGCCGAGGAAGGCGCTCTGCGAGACGTAGTGGCGGACGATCGCCTCGTCGGCGGACTCGCGGATTCCCTGAGCGAGCGCCTCCATGTCGTGACCGGCGATGCCGCCGTAGTGCGGGAAGCCCTCGTAGATCACGACCTCCTCGCGCGCCCGTGCGGCGAGCTCGTCGTCGTTCAGTGCCAGGAGGCCGCCGATCGGGACGAAGTGGTCCTTCTTGGAGGAGAAGACCGCGCCGTCGGCGAGCGAGGCGATCGCGGCGATCACCTCGGCGAACGGCGTGGACGCCCAGCCGGGCTCGCGGTCGCGGACGAAGAGCGCGTTCTCCGAGATTCGGGTCGCGTCCAGGATCAGCGGCACGCCGTGCCGGCGCGTCAGCTCGCGCACTGCGGTCAGGTTCTCGAGCGAGAACGGCTGGCCGCCGGCCATGTTCAGGCACGCCTCGACGCGAACGAACGCGATCCGCTCCGGCGCGGCGGCCTCGAGCACGTGGCGCAGCTGCTCGAGGTCGACGTTGCCCTTGAACGGGTGCGTCGAGGCCGGGTCGCCCGCCTCCGGGATCGAGACGTCGACCCAGGTGCCGCCCGCGAGCTCGACGTGCTCGCGCGAAGTGGTGAAGTAGAGGTTCGAGGGGACGAGCAGGCCCGGCCGGACGAGCAGCTTCGAGAGCAGGTGCTCGGCGCCGCGGCCCTGGTGGGTCGGGATCGTGTGGCGGAAGCCGTAGACGTCGCCGACCGCCCGCTCGAGGCGGTAGAAGCTGCGCGAGCCCGCGTAGGCCTCGTCGCCGAGCTCCATCGCCGCCCGCTGCTCCTGTGAGAGCGCGGAGGTGCCGCTGTCGGTCAGCAGGTCGATGTAGACGTCATCGGAGCTGAGCAGGAAGGTGTTGTAGCCGGCGGCCTCGAGCGCCCGCCGGCGCTCCTCGGCCGGCCGCAGCGAGACCGGCTCGACCACCTTGATCTTCCAGGGAGGAGGAGTCGTCACGCCCTGATCCTCGTGCCGCGAGACCCGTGGGACATCCGGGGATTCCCGCCGCCGCACGCGGCCCACTACTGAGGCGTAAGGACTTCGTAAGACAGGCCTCGAAACGCCGGAGCCAGCCAGGGAGGCCGATAGCATCCACTGGATGCCTACCGCTGTCGTGACCGGCGGAGCCGGGTTTCTCGGCTCCCACCTGTGCGAGTACCTGCTCGGCAAGGGGTACCGCGTGCTCTGCGTCGACAACCTCGAGTCCAGCACGCTGGAGAACCTCGAGCACCTGCGCGACGACGACTTCGTCTTCGTCAACCACGACATGGTCGAGCACCTCGAGGTCGACGAGCCGGTGGACGTCGTCTACCACCTCGCCGCGCTCGCCAGCCCGATCGACTACCTGCGGCAGCCGCTGCACTCGCTCAAGGTCGGCTCGTACGGGACGCATCACGCGCTCGGGCTCGCGAAGTGGAAGCGCGCGCGCTTCCTGCTCGCCTCGACGAGCGAGGTCTACGGCGACCCGCAGGTGCACCCGCAGCCCGAGAGCTACTGGGGCAACGTCAACCCGATCGGCCCGCGCGGGGTTTACGACGAGGCGAAGCGCTACGCCGAGGCGCTGACGATGGCGTACCACAGCCAGCAGGGCGTGGACACGGCGATCGTCCGGATCTTCAACACCTATGGGCCGCGCATGCGCTCGCACGACGGGCGCGCGATCCCGACCTTCATGCGGCAGGCGCTCGAGAACGCGCCGATCACCGTCTTCGGCCAGGGCCAGCAGACTCGTAGCTTCTGTTACGTGGACGACCTGATCCGCGGCCTGCACCTGCTGGCCGAGAGCGACGAGCACCTGCCGGTCAATATCGGCAACCCGGGGGAGTTCTCGATTCTCGAGCTTGCGCAAACAGTTATCCGGGTCACATCGTCTAAGAGCGAGATCGTCTACGAGGCGCTGCCCGTGGACGATCCGCAGGTTCGCCAGCCAGACATCACCCGAGCCAGGCAGGTGTTGGGCTGGGAGCCTGAAATCGACCTCGAAGAGGGGCTCAGGCGGATGTTGCCGAGCCTCGGAAGGGAGCCACTTGCAATTTAGGAAAGCCAGCATCGCCCTGATCACGATCGTCCTCTGCGCCCTTGCTGCCAACGTGCAGCCGCAACAGGCCGCCGCCGCGCGGGGGATGCTGGTGGGCATCTACGACCCGGTCCAGCCGCTGATCGCGCCGGACACGACCTTCCCGACGCTCGTCAAACTGCGCGCGCAGGTCATCCGCCTGAACCTCGACTGGAACCTGATCGCGCGCACGCAGCCGGACAAGCCGGCCGACCCGGCCGATCCGGCGTACGACTGGGGCACCTACGACCAGGCCGTGCTGAACGCGGCGAAGAACAAGATCCAGGTGCTGTTCACGATCTACGGAACCCCGCGCTGGGCGCAGGGCAAGAAGAAGGGCGTCAACCGTGTGCCCGCGAAGATGAAGTCGCTGCGCTACTTCTCGCTCGCGGCCTCCAAGCGCTACAGCGGTAAGTTCAAGCGCGAAGACGGCACGAAGCTGCCGCCGGTGCGCAAGTGGCTGGCGTGGAACGAGCCGAACAGCCCGGTCTTCCTGCAGCCGCAGTGGCAGAAGGTCGGCAGGCGCTGCATCAAGACGAAGAAGCGCGGCAAGCGCACCGTCTGCGTCCGCCACGTCCCGCGCTACATCCCGATTGCGGCGCGCAACTACGTCGGCATCTGCACGGCGATCTACCTCGGCATCCACTCGAGCCACCTCGCGAAGGAGGTCGTTGGCTGCGGGGCCACCGACCCGCGGGGCAACAACGCCGCCCGCAGCAGTCGGCCGTCGATCTCGCCGGTGGCGTTCCTCGCCGACCTGCGCAAGTACGGCCTGAAGCGCAACCGCTTCGACGTCTACGCGCACCATCCGTACTACGGCAGCCGCCGCGAGACGCCGACGACGAAGCCGAAGGGCAAGCAGACCGTCACGCTCGCCAACCTGAACGTGCTGACGAAGCTGCTCGGGAAGTACTACGGCAACAAGAAGCTCTGGATCACGGAGTACGGCTACCAGACCCGCCCGCCCGACAAGGCGTTCGGGGTCACCTGGAAGCAGCAGGCGCGCTACCTCGCCCAGGCCTACAAGATGGCCCGCAAGAACCCGCGCGTCACGATGATGCTCTGGTTCCTGCTCAAGGACGAGGGCCGGCTGGGCGGCTGGCAGTCCGGCTTCTTCACCGTCGGCGGGAAGAAGAAGCCCGCCTACAACGCGTTCCGCCGCCTGCCACACTAGGACGCGTGGCGACACCGACATCGCAGCCGGGGCGGGGTCGAATCCCCGCCCCCGTTGCAGAGGACGACGCGCCGGTCCGGATCGTCAGCGACATCCGGGCCGGCGCGCCGTATCTGCTCAGGCGGGCGCAGCTGCTCGTTGCGGCCCGCCGCCTCACCAGCATCACCGCGCTCGTCTTCCTCGACCTCGGCGGGCTCGTGCTCGGCCTCTACGCGGCGCTCGTCGCACGAGAGCTCTACTACGGGCGCGAGCCGGTGCTCTGGGGGGTGCTTTGGCGGATCGAGACCGACTGGCTGCCCTTCCTGACGCTCGTCACCGTGCTCGTCTTCTCGCAGGCGCATCTGTATGAGGAGCGCGAGCGCCGGCCGGGCTTCGGGCGCGTGCTGTCGTCGCTGATCCTGGTCGCGCTGATCACGCTCGCGTTCGCGATCGGCACCGGGCACCAGTTCTCGACCTACGGCCTCGCGCCGACCGCGGTCGTCTTCTGCGCGGTCACGATCGCTGCGCTGCGGGCAAGCTACGAGCTCGTCACCGGTGAGGTGCTGCGCACGCTGGGCGCGCGCCGCCACGCGCTGCTGGCAGGCTCGGGCGAGAACGTCGCCCGCCTGCGCGCCGCGCTCGGCTCGGGCCGCAGCGGGATCGACTACGAGTTCGTCGGCGCCGTCGCGCCGTCGCCCGAGGGGGTCGGCCTGCCAGTGCTCGGGGATGTGGCCAACCTGCCTGCGGTGCTCGACAGCGAACGGGTGGACGAGCTGATCGTGACCGACTCCGACTTCGGCGAGCGCGAGCTGCTGGAGATCGTCGACCACGCCCACCGCCGCGGCGTCGAGGTGCGGATCGCGCCGAAGGCCACCGAGCTGCTGACCTCGCGCGCCGAGTTCGTGCCCGGCCAGGGGATCCCGCTGTTCGAGCTGCGGCCGCCCGCCTTCATCGGGATGGACTGGGTCGTGAAGCGCGGGTTCGACCTGGTCGTCTCCGGGCTGGTGCTGCTCGCCGGCCTGCCGATCTGGCTCGCGATCGCCGCCGCCGTGAAGCTCAGCTCGCCCGGCCCGGTGCTCTACCGCGACCGGCGCGTCGGCCTCGGCGAGCAGGAGTTCGGGATGGTGAAGTTCCGCACCATGCGCGCCGACGCGGCGGTGCAGCAGGCCGAGCTGGAGGCCTCGAACGAGGCGGACGGCCCGCTCTTCAAGATCCGCGAGGACCCGCGCGTGACGAGCGTCGGGGCCTTCCTGCGGCGGTTCTCGCTCGACGAGGTCCCGCAGCTCTGGAACGTCCTGCGCGGCGAGATGAGCCTCGTTGGGCCGCGCCCCCTGCCGCTGCGTGACTACGAGCGCCTCGAGGCCTGGCACCGCAAGCGCTACCTCGTCCTGCCGGGCGTGACCGGCCTCTGGCAGATCTCCGGCCGCTCCAACCTCGGCTTCGACGACCTCGTGCGGCTCGACTTCTACTACCTGGAGAACTGGTCGCTCTGGCTTGACATCTCGGTCCTGCTGAAGACGATCCCGGCCGTGATCGAGGGAAGGGGCGCGTACTAGTGCCGAAGATGCTCGCCGTCGCGTCCGCCGTCGACCTCGACTTCCGCTACGGCTGCACGCCGGCCTGGTGGCAGCTCTGGAAGGGGCTCTACGAGGCGGGCTGCGACCTGATCGTGACGCCCTATCGGGGGCGGCCCGTGGAGTCGCCTTGGTGGCGGACCGAGCCGAACCCGTGCTATCGCGAGGGCGAGCTGTTCGCCTCGGCCCGCGACGGCCTCGCCCGGATCAAGCGCGACACGCACCTTCGCCGCGACGAGGACCGGCCCCCGGACACGCACGCCGACCGGCTCGTGCGGCAGGCGATCTGGCGCTGGGTCACGCCGCGCTGGCGGCGGCACCTGGAGCGCATCCTCGAGCGCGAGCGGGACGTCGACGCGGTAATCGTCTTCACCGTGCCGATGAGCCACTTCCGCGGTATTCCGACCGCCCTGCGTGAGCGCTTTGACGTGCCCGTCGTCTACTACGACGGCGACGTCCCGATGAGCCTGCCGGAGTTCGGCGGCATGGACACCGGCTTCAACATCTATCACGGCGCTGACCCGTCCGAGTACGACCTCGTCGTCTCGAACTCGGAGGGCGGCCTCGGGCGTCTGCTCGAGCTCGGCGCCCGCCGCGCGGAGGCGGTCTTCTGGGGCGCCGACCCGGAGCTGTTCGCGCCGCTGCCGGTCGAGAAGGAGCAGGACGTCTTCTTCTACGGCTACGGCGACAAGTTCCGCCGGGAGTGGATGGAGCGGCTGATCGGCGAGCCGAGCCGGCGGCTGCCCCACGTCGACTTCGCGCTGGGCGGGCGGGACTTCCGCGGAGACATCGGCGGCGCGCGACTGCTCGGTGACATCCCCTTCAACGCCTTCAACCGCGCGATCTCGGCAAGCCGGATCGCTCTGAACGTCACACGGCGCTCGCACGCGACCGTCGAGGCGTCGTCGACCGCCCGGCCGTTCGAGCTCGCAATGGCTGGCGCGGCCGTCGTCTCGAGCCCGGTCGCCGGGATCGAGCGATGGTTCGAGCCCGGACGTGAGCTACTGGTCGTCTCCGACGCGGACGAGGCCGAGCAGGCTTACCGCGAGCTGCTCGCCGATCCCGGCGCGCGCGAAGAGCTCGGGCGGCGGGCGCGAGAGCGGGCGCTTGACGAGCACACCTATCTAGCGCGGGCGCGGCGCCTGCTGGAGCTAGTCGGCGTGGCGGCGCCCACCGCGCTGGAGGCGCGTGGCTGAGGCGGTGCAGCCGGTCGTGGCGGTGCCTGACCCTGAGCTCGCGAACAGGCGCAGGGTCGCGATCGTCCCTGCCTACAACGAGGAGCAGACGATCGGGCGCGTGATCGAGGAGATCCGGGCCGCCGACCGGGGCTTCGAGATCGTCGTTGTCGACGACGGCTCGAGCGACCGCACTGCGCTCGTGGCGGAGCGCGCGGGCGTGCATGTCCTGCGGCTGCCGTTCAACCTCGGCATCGGGGGCGCGGTCCAGACCGGCTACCAGTATGCGCGCGACAACGGGTTCGATCTCGCCGTGCAAGTCGACGGCGACGGCCAGCACGACCCGCAAGAGATCGCGACGCTGGTCGCTCCGATCGTCGACGGTCGCGCCGACATGGTCGTCGGCACGCGGTTCTCCGCCGACGGCGCCTACCGCGGGACGCGTCTGCGCCGGCTGGGCATCCACGTCTTCGCAGGTGTCGTCTCAGTGCTCGTACGGCAGCGGGTAACCGACACGACGTCGGGCTTCCGCGCCGCGAACCGGAAGGCGATCCGCCTCTTCGCCAGCCAGTACCCTCACGACTACCCGGAGGTGGAGGCGACGGTCGTCCTCTCGCGGCACCGGCTGCAGATGGTTGAGGTGCCGGTCGCGATGCGCACCCGCGAGACCGGCAGCTCCTCGATCACCGCTCTGCGCTCGATCTACTACATGGTCAAGGTGCTGCTCGCGCTCTTCATTGGCCTTTTCCGCAAGTACGACACCGAGCTGGAGGAACCATGACCCCCTTTCGAGTCTCGATCGCGGCTTCGGCCGCCGCCCTGGCCCTGCTGCTCGTAATCCTCGAGCTGATCCGCAGCCGACGGCTGCAGGAGCGCTATGCGCTCCTCTGGCTACTGACCGCGATTGTGATCCTCGTGCTGGCTGCCTGGCGCGGCGCACTTGCACGCCTCGCAGACCTCGTGGGGATCGCCTACCCGCCCTCGGCGCTCTTCGTGCTCGCATCGCTCTTCATCCTCGTCGTCCTGCTCCACTACTCGACGGTCATCTCGAAACTCTCCGACGAGAACCGGATACTGGCGCAGCGGCTCGCCCTCCTGGAGCACGACGTGCGCACGATGGACGAGGACGATTCGGGCTAAGTCGTGGCGTAGCTGGACGCTTCGGCTTCGTACCAGGCGACAGTTCGCTCGATCCCATCCCGTAGCGACGTTCGGGCCTTGAACCCGAAGAGACGTTCCGCACGCGAGACGTCCAGCTTGCGACGCGGCTGCCCGTTCGGCTTTGACGTGTCCCAAACGATCTCACCGTGGTAGCCGGTGAGATCCCGGACGAGCTCGGCAAGCTCTCGGATCGAGATCTCTTCCCCTGTGCCGAGGTTGACCGGCTCGGGCCGGTCGTAGCGCTCCGCCGCGAGCCGGATTCCTTCGGCGCAGTCCTCGACGAACAGGAACTCGCGGGTCGGCGAGCCGTCGCCCCAGAGCACTACCTCGCCGCGGCCTTCGCGTGCCTCGATCATCTTGCGCACCAAGGCTGGGATGACATGCGACGTCTCGAGGTCGAAGTTATCCCGCGGGCCGTAGAGGTTCACAGGCAGGAGGTAGATCGAATTGAGCCCGTACTGCTCGCGGTAGGCCTGCGCGCCGACGAGGAGCGCCTTCTTGGCCACGCCGTACGGAGCGTTCGTCTCTTCGGGATACCCGTTCCAGAGGTCGTCTTCGCGGAACGGCACCGGGGCGAACTTCGGGTACGAACAGATCGTCCCGAGCAGGACCAGCTTGCCGACGCCGGTGAGACGAGCCTGCTCGAGGATGTTCGTTCCCATCAGCAGGTTCGCGTACCAATAGCGGCCCGGGTTGTCGCGGTTCGCTCCGATCCCGCCGACCTCGGCGGCGAGGTGAAAGACGAGATCCGGCCGGGCATCGTCGAAGAGGCGCGCCGCGTCAGCAGCCACCGTCAGGTCATAGTCGCGTCGCCTCGCGACGAAGCAGTCATGGCCGTCGTCGCGCAGCCGCTCGACTAGATGGCTGCCGAGGAACCCACCGCCGCCGGTGACGAGAATGTTCATCGCGAGGGAAGCGGCGCCTTCCCGACGGGCAGCCAGTCGACCCGTCCGATCCAGGAGCCCCTGTTTGCGGCGTACCAGGCAATCGTGCGGGCGACGCCCTCCTCCCACGAGACACGCGGCTCCCAGCCCGTCTCACGATTGAGCTTTTCGTAGCCCACGCGCAGCGCCAGAACGTCGCTGGCGCCCGGACGGAACCGATCCGGCGTGCTCACGATCTCGCGCTGCGGCCAATGTCCTTGCTCTTCGCCGACCCGCAGGATCATTGCCGCCCAGTCGGCCATCGAGATGTTCTCGCCCTGGCCGTAGACGTACAGGTCGCCCGGGACGCCGTGCGCCGCGACCGTGAGGTGGCCGCGCACGCCGTCGGTGCAGAAGCAGAAGTCGCGCAGCGGCTCGAGGTTCCCGAGCTCGATCTGCTCTTGCTCGAGTGCCTGGGTGATGATCGTTCCGGTGACGTAACGGGGGTTCTGCCGTGGACCGTAGTTGTTGAACATCCGAGTGACCACGCCGGGGACGCCATAGGCGTCGTGGTAGTTCATGGTCAGGAAGTCGGCGGCGACCTTCGAGGTGGCATAGATCGACTTCGGATTGATCGGCGAGCGTTCGTGCAGGACCAGCGCGCCCTCCTCATCGAAGTCGTGGTGGTGCGCGACCGCTTCGTGGACGTTGCCGTACTCTTCCGAGGTGCCCGCGGTGTCGAACTTCTCGAGCTCGAGCCCGTACTGGACGATCGACTGGAGAAGGTTAAGCGTGCCGACCGTGTTCGCCATCACCGTCTCGTAGGGACGGTGCCAGGACTCGCCCACATGCGCCTGCGCGCCGAGATGGAAGACGTACGGCCGGTCCGGTGCGTCGCAGAGCTCCCGAACGAGGTAGTCGATCGATGCGCGATCGGTCAGATCGGCGAAGTGCACCTTCAACTGTCCCCTCAGATGACCGATGTTGTTGAGGGCTCCGCTCGACGTCGCACGGACGAATGCGTGCACCCGCGCGCCGAGGTGCACAAGGGCCTCGGTCAGATGCGAGCCCATGAAGCCGTCGGCACCGGTGACGAGCACCGTCCGGTCGGCGAAGAGGTCGCCGAAGTCGCGGGAGAGCTCGTCGCGCTCTGCGTCCGTCCAGGTGGAGGTGTCGGCGGAAACGGTCATGATCTGCGGTTCGGAAGGCTACCGTGATTCGGTTCGTAGAGCGGCTGGAAGACTCGTGGCGAAACCGCCGGGAACGGCGTGAGGCAGCGGCGTGGGACAAGCAGGGCAGGCCGGTGCCTCCACCACCGCCGCTGAAGCGCCAGACCCTCCGCGACTATGCGCGCAGATTCGGACTGAGGGTCTTCGTAGAGACCGGGACCTACCTGGGCGACACGACGGCTGTGCTCAAGGACGATTTCCGCCGCGTCGTCTCGATCGAGCTGAGTGAGCCGCTCTACGAGCGTGCCCGGCGCCGCTTCGCGCGTTCGAAGAACGTCGAGCTCCTTCAGGGCGACAGCGGCAAGATCTTGCCCCGCGTCGTTTCCGAGCTCGAAGAGCCGGCCCTCTTTTGGCTCGACGGCCACTATTCGGCAGGGATCACGGCGAAGGGCGAGCAGGAGACGCCCGTCTTCGAAGAGTTGGAGGCGATTCTCGCGAGCCCCGTTTCAGGGCACGCCGTCCTGGTCGACGATGCACGGTTGTTCACCGGCCGCAACGGGTGGCCGTCACTCGAGGAGTTGCGCGCCTTCGTCCTCGAGCGGAAGCCTCGCGCGACGTTCGAGGAGCTCGACGACATCATCCGGATCGGGTCCGCTCACCCCTGACGCTCGGGCACTCCGCGCAGCTTCCCTCCGAGGAACGCCGGACTGACGACAGCGAGGAAGGCCAAGTCGCGCAGCCCGAGCGCCCGGGGCAGTGGCTCGAGGCGTCGGCGCAGACGCCTCGACTCTTGCCCGGCGACGAACACGCGACGCCACATCCAGCGCCAGTTGGCACGACGGGCTCCGACGTGGTGATGCACCACCGCGCCCGGCTCGTATACGACCCGCCAGCCCTCGCGTCGCGCGACCAGGCAAAGCTCGACCTCCTCGCCCGCGAGGAGGACTCCCGGCGCGCGACCGACGTCGAGCGGAAACGGCTGCGGAGGTAGGCGTTCGCGGTCGACCGCGTAACTCGTACCCATGATCCGGGGAACCTCGAGTGGCTCCGGCCCGAGGTCGAAGAACGAGAGGAAGTCGCCGGCAGGCGCAGCGTCGAACAGGAACGGGGGGTCGGTTGGCCAGTGCGGAAGGCACCGCGCGCCGACCACCGCGGCGCGCTCGTCGACGTCGAACCGGCGCCGCATTGCTGCAGCCCATCCCGGACTCGGAACCGCGTCCGCGTCGAGAAAAAGGGCGTAGCGGGTTTCCACGAGCTCCAGCAATCGGTTCCGCGAGTCGGAGACACCCCGCGACTCCCTGAAGCGGACGAGGCGGACCGCCTCGCCCCGCTCCCGGGCCACGAGCTCGACCTCGTCGCCGAGCGACATGTCGACGATCGTGATGGGATTCGCAAGTCCCTGACCCAAAGCCGCATCGAGCGCCTGGGCGAGGACGACGGGGTCGTCGTCCAAGGTCGGCATCGCCACGGTCACGTCATACGCAGGAGTCGCCCTGCGTTCGTCGATATGGTGGCTCGCCATCGTAGGAGTCCTAACAGACAAGCTGCGCGCGCACCCCCCGCTCGTTCACGGTCAAGGTAATTACTTCGGGCTGACCTGGAGCGCGCTTGCGTGGCTCGAGCGAGTGCTCGAGCCGGATATGGCAACCCTCGAAACCGGCACCGGTGCGAGCACGATCGTCTTCGCCGGGAGCGGTGCGAGGCACGTAGCGATCAGCCCAGCACGTGAGGAGCATGAGCGGATCGCTGCGTACTGTGTCTCGGCGGGGATCGACGTGGGCGGCGTCCGCTTCATCGATTTGCCGTCGCACCTGGCGCTCCTTCATGAGTGGCAGCCGGAACCCCTGGACGTAGTGCTGATCGATGGCGCCCATCGCTTCCCCATGCCGATCGTCGACTGGTTTTACACGGCGCCGCACATCAAGGAGGGCGGGTGGCTGCTGGTCGATGACGCCTTCCTCGGCTCGGTCAACGTGCTCGTCTCGTTTCTTCGATCCCATCCGTCGTGGTCGCTGGAAGACGTCTTCGGCGACCGCACCGCCTGCTTCGTCAAGCTGGCGCCGATGGAGGAGATGTACGACTGGATCGACAGTCCCTTCGACAGTCGGTGGAAGTTCGACTACCTCCCGCCGGCGGCTCGCGCAGTGGCGTCGGCACGCCAGCGTCTGTTCCGGATTCCTGCGCTGCAAGCACTTGTGCGGCGCATGACGATCCGGCGAGGGAGGTAGTTCCTGCGACTGCTTGGCTTGACGAACTTCTTGCCGCCGGACGCGCGCGGCGGTGGATATGGGGAGATCTGCCGCGATGTGATGTGCGGGCTCGAGGGTCGCGGAAACGAAGTCACGATGCTCGTGTGTCGCGCGTCCCGTGAAACCGGAGACGAGCGGATCGCGGTCCGGCGAGAGCTCGACTACGTTCTCGCACCGTGGCGCCGGCCGCATCGGGGGTTAGCCGCGGTTCTCCGTGACCAACAGGCGGTGCGGAAGGTGCTCGCCGAGGGCATTGACGCTGCGCTCGTCTGGCATATGCGGGGCGTCGTCAAGACCTCACTCCGCCTATTGCAGGACGCGGGTATTCCGGTCCTGTACATGCTCCACGACCGCTGGGTCCTGTACGAGCGGCCCGGACCATGGCTCGGTCCGTGGCCGTGGATCGACCGTCATGGGCTCGGCATCGCTCGCGAGTCTCTCGGCGTTGTCGCACCTCGTCTCGAGCTTCGAGCGCCGCCCGTCGACCGCAACGGCGTCGTTTGCTTCGCGAGTCAGTGGCTCAGAGACGAGTACGCTCGCCTGGGCTGGCGGCCGACCCGGGGTCGCGTCCTGCCCGCCGGGGTCGACGCCGATGGCATCGGGTCGCTCCGCCTGGCTCCGCCGGCGTCTCCGCCTCGTCGGGCGTTGTACGCAGGGCGCATCCACCCGACGAAAGGTCTCGACGTCGTGATCCGAGCCCTGGCGGAATCGCCGTCGATCCACTTGGCCGTCGCAGGGCATGAGGACGATCCGGCGTACGCGGCCCGAGTCCGTTCCGACGCGCGCGCACTCGGCGTCGACAGCCGCGTTTCGTGGTTGGGGCACGTTTCGCGCGAAGAGGTACTGCACCTGCTGGCGTCGCACGACGTGTTCATCTACCCGTCGATCGCTGCAGAGTCGGGCCGACTCGGGCTTCTCGAAGGCCTGGCAGCCGGTGCGATCGTCGTGACGAGCGCCGTCGGTGCTCCACGTGAAGTGCTCGTCGACGGTCAGAACGCCCTTGTTTTCCCTCCCGGCGATGCGGCTGCCTTGAGGGAGTGCCTTCAGCGGCTGCGGGCTGAGCCGGAGCTCGGAGGCGCTCTCGCTGCTGCCGGCCGCGAGACTGCCCGGCGCGAGTCTCTCGATCGCACCCTTGATGCCGTAGAGGCGACGCTCGTTGATGCGCGGGCGGATGCGCAGCATGTCTGAGAACGAACGGCGGATTGCCGGCAGTGCCGCGGTGACGGCGGCGGCGCAGCTGCTCTCGCTGGCGCTCGCAGGCGTCCTCGCGATCCTCATCGTCCTCGAGTTCGGCAAGAACGCCCGGACCGACGGCCTGTTCGCCGCCTACGGCGTCTACGGGTTCCTGCTCCTCGTTGCTCAGAGCATGCGGACGACGATCGTCGCGCGGCTGGTGGAGGGAGATTCGGTCGGCGCGAACCTCGATCGGTACTTCGGGGCCGTGACCCTGATCTTCGCCGTGAGCGCGGTCCCTTTCGTCCTCCTCGGCAGCTCGATGGCCACGCTCTTGACCGGGGGCCTCGGGTCAGGCGCGCACGACACCGCGCAGGCCGCGCTCGTCGGGTTCTGGATCGCCGGAGGCGGTCAGCTGGCGGCCGCGCTGGGAGCTGCCGGTCTGGCGACCAAGGACGACTTCGGCGTGCCCGCGTTCGCGTACACCCTTGGAGGCTTGGCGCCGATCGTCATCGTCGCGGGCACGTCGGGGACGCTGGGCCGGCAGTCGGTTGCGGTTGGAATCGCCGTCGGCTCCGCGCTCACAGCGACCGTGATGCTCCTGCGGCTACGCGCGAAGGGATACCGGCCTCACGCTCGTGCCCTCTTCAGCCCACGGGGATTGGGACACGCCGCCATGGTGATCACGATCGGTTCGTTCGGCTTTTTGATCGCGCAGCTGGCCTACGTGGTGAGCCTCGGCTTCGCCGCCCGCATGGGAACGGGGGCCGTCACGCTTTACACCTACGCGTTTTTCACGGCCTCGGCGCTGATCGCTGCCACGGCCGGCCCCGTGACGATCGTGCTCGCCGCTCCCCTCTCCGAGACCTGGGATCGGCGGCGCGAATCGCTGGAGCCACACCTCTTGGCCGTCTTTCGCTCCGGCCTCACGCTCGTCGTGCCTGTCTTGGCCACGGCCGCGATCGTCGGGCGCGATCTCGTCGGCGCGGTACTCGGGTCGTCACTCGACGTTTCGGACCAGCGGACCCTCGTCCTGACGTTTCTCGCCCTGGGCGGCACGATCGTCTCCAGCATGGCAGGGCCCGTGCCGACGCTCGCGGCGTTCGCCGAAGCGCGGTACGCGCAGCTGGCTGCGATCTCCGCTGCAAGCATGGTGCTGCACGCCGCGCTCAGCTTCGTCGGCTACAGGAGCGGCCACCTCGAAGCGCTGGCCGGCGCGGCCTCGGCGAGCTCGCTCTGCTCGCTCGGCCTGCTGCTCGTCGTCGTCTACGGCGAGCGAGCGGGTGCGACTGCGCTGCTCCTGCTCCGCGAGTGGGCCGAGGTCTTCGGCCTGGGGGCGCTGGCATTCCTTCCAGGCCTGCTGTTGGTTGCGGCCGGCGCTCCGCTCGGCTGGCGGCTGCTGGCGACCCTTGCAGGGGTCGTCGGGTTCGCGCTGCTGTTGCGCCGCCTGCTTCCGCGGCACTGGGAGCTCGTCTCGCGCGTCCTCGAGCCGCTAATCGCTGCCGTGCATTCGGCTACGGTGCGGCGGGCCGCGTGAATCGGAACATCCCGTTAGCGTAGCGCGCGTCCGCGAGCTCATCGAGCTTGCGATCGGACGCGAACCGCCCGGCGTCGTCCACGCCGGCGAATCCCAGCAGCTCGAGCTCGGCGAACATGTCGACAATCGAGGCCGGCGCATGGATGCGATGGGCGTTGAAGCACTCGCGCGGACGCCCCACCGGTAGCGAGAAGAGCAGCTGCCCGCCCGGAGCAAGGACCCGTGCCAGCTCGGCTGCCGCCTTGCTCGTGCCTTCGGGGTCAAGAGTGTCGCCATAGCGCCCGAGCCCGACGTGCTCGGCGACGTGCAGGCACGACACGGACTCAAGCGACCGGTTTGCGAACGGGAGGTCGAGCACGCTGCCGGCCACTGTTTCCAGACGGTCGAGGTTCGTCTCGAGCGGACGGATGTCGACGAAGACGACGTCGGTGAGCGTCGTCAGGAAGCCGACGAAGTCGATCCGAGAGCCTACGTCGACGTGGCGGCCGGGCGCGAAGTCGGCGATCCGGCGCGCAGCCCAGACGTCCTGGAAGAAGTAGTGCTCGTCGTAGGGCGAAACGGCCGTTCGATCGTGCAACTGCGGGAAGAGGTCTCTCGGCCGAACGCGCTCCGGGCGGGCCAGCCGACGGTAGGTCCGGAGCTCCCGGAAGAAGCGGACGTAGCCCGCGAGTCCGCCCACGACCCGCGCGGGGCTCAGGACGGGGTCGACGAATCGCTCAAAACCCGGCTCTCGCACGCGATCAGCCCAGACCCGCGCGCCGGAAGATCTCGGCGAAACGGTGGTCGTAGGTGTGCTCGGCACGCGCGCGGCGGTAGCCGGCCTCTGCCACCGCGGCACGTTCCTCGGGGTGTTCGAGCCAGAAGCCGACCTGTTCGATCAGGTCGTCGTCTGACGAGAAGGCCGCGATCTCTCGCCCGACCTCGAAGTACTCCTCCAGGTGTGGTGCGCGATCAGTGAGCAGGAAGCCGCCGCTTCCCGGAACCTCGAAGGTTCGGCCCTTGATCTGGCTCGAGCGGCGCCCGTACCGTCTGCCGCGTAGCGCGGCGCGGAGCTTCATCGAGAGTGGCGGCTCCCAACTGCTCGAGAGATTCAGGTTGATGCGGCTCGCGCCGAAGACGCGGACCATCTCGTCGTGCGAGAGCCTCCCGTCCGGCCAGCCGCGCCCCCAGCAGCGGACTGAGTAGCCGGCTGCGGCCAGGCGCGCGATCGTCTGCGGTCGCTCTCCGTAGCGGATGCCGACGAACGTGACGTCGTACTCGAGCTCCGACGCCGTGCGGTCGTACGCATACTGGTTGCAGGCCCACTGCGACAGGATCACCCCTGGGTGGCCGAGACGCTCGTACCTCGGAACCGACTCGTGGTGCGTCGTGACGACCCAGTCGAATGCCGGCGCGTACGTCCGCGACAATTCGTCGAAGCGCCAATGGTCGTCGGCGAACCAGTTCATCGTCGGGGCGGCCGCCGCCGATCCGCTCGCTCGGATCGTCGCGGGGTCGAGCTGGTCCTCCGAGAGAAAGAAGAACAGGAGATCCGGATCGCTCTCTCCGGCAGCCGCGATCAGCTCGCGCCGCATCTCCGAGCGCCCGACGGCCGACTCCCGGGCCATGAAGTCGAACGGCACGACCTCGTGACCCATCCCTTCCAGCGCACTGCGGAAGTTCATCTCCTCGAAGCTCGGTCCAAGCTCGGGACGCCCGTAATCGTGAGCCGTGGCGACGTAGAGGATCCGCACAGGCTAGGAGCCGGCCAGCGTTCCGTTCCGCCGCCGGGCGAGACGCTTCAGGACGGTCTGTGCCCCCGGCATCGAGAGCGTGCCCCACCAGGCCGCGGCGCCGACAGAGCCACGCTTCCGAAACGACTCCGCGAAGGCGGAGCGGGCTTCCTGCGGCTTCCCGGCCCCCAGTAGGCAGCGCCCGACCCGCCGCAGGTCGTGGGCAAGGACGCGGTGCACGAACTCCGGGTCACGGACCTCGTCCGCGTACCACGTGTGGATCTGGTGGTTCAGCGTCCAGACGGTCAGCGCTCTCGACGAGAGGTTCTCGCCGTGGTCGCGGAGACGGACCAGAAGTCGTGGCTCGAAGTAGAAGACCGCGCCGTCTCGCAGGGCTCGGAACCAGAACTCATAGTCCTCGATCGGAATGTCCTCCCGGAAGCCACCCAACCGCTCGTGCAGCTCGCGTCGGACCACGGCGGTGGGTGCCGGGACCACGTCCTGGCAGTACATCGCGCGCAGGAAGGCATCCCGTTGTAGAACTCGTTCGCCTGGCGGAGTCGGGAAACCACCATCCTTCAACCCGAAGTAGCGGGCACCTCCGAAGGCGACGTCGACCTCCGGGTACGCGCGGAGGGCTTCTTGCTGCCACTCCAGCTTCCGCGGCTCCCAGAGGTCGTCCGCGGGGCACATCCCGACGTAGTCACCGCGTGCCTCGCGGAAGCCTCGATTGTACGCGGCCGGAGCGCCGCGATTCTCCTGGGCGACGACGCGGACGGGGGGGCCGAACTCTTCGGCCCGCGCCCGGGTTCCGTCGGTCGATCCGTCGTCGACGACCACGACCTCCAAGGGAGGCGAAGTCTGTCGGAGCACGGATTCCAACGTCTCCGCGATCCAGCGCTCAGCGTTGTACGCGGGCACGGCAACGCTGATGGAGGGGGCCGTCACGGGCGCTAAAGTAGCCGCTCGTTGTTCAGGGTGCGCGCGTTGATCACCGGCATCGGCGGCCAGGACGGGTCGTTCCTGGCCGAGCTGCTGCTCGCCGAGGGGTACCAGGTCTTCGGCGTCGTCCGCCGCGCGACGTCGGAGCGCTACGACAACCTCGAGGGGATCCGGGACCGCGTCGAGCTCATCCAGGCGGACCTGCTGGACGAGCTCTCGCTGGTGGAGGCACTCAAGAGCTGTCGTCCGCACGAGGTGTACAACCTCGCCTCCGTCTCGTTCGTGCCGATGTCTTGGCAGCAGCCGGTGCTGACCGCGGAGTTCGCCGCCGTCGGGGTGACGACGATGCTCGAGGCGATCCGCACCGTCGACGCGCAGATTCGCTTCTACCAAGCCTCCTCCAGCGAGATCTTCGGGGAGCCGCTGGAAGTGCCGCAGACGGAGCGGACGCCCCTGTCGCCGCTGACGCCGTACGGGGTGGCGAAGGCGTACGGCCACTTCATCACCGGCAGCTATCGGCGTCGCTACGGCCTCCACGCTTCCTCCGGCATCCTCTACAACCACGAGTCGCCGCGGCGGCCCGTCGACTTCGTGACGCGGAAGATCGCCCACGCCGCCGCGCGCATCAAGCTCGGGCTCCAAGGCGAGCTGTCTCTCGGGAACCTGGACGCGCGCCGCGACTGGGGCTACGCCCGCGACTACGTCCGCGCAATGTGGTTGATGCTGCAGCAGGAAGACGCCGGCGACTACGTGATCGCGACCGGCGAGACGCACAGCGTCCGCGAGCTGGTCGAGGTGGCCTTCGAGCACGTCGGGCTCGATCCAGGCACGTACGTGCACGTCGACAGCTCGCTCGAGCGCGGCAAAGCGGAGCTGCACGACCTCGTCGGCAATTCGGCCAAGGCACGGGAGCGGCTTGGGTGGGAGCCGACACTCACGTTCGAGGAGCTGGTCCGAGTCCTCGTCGACGCCGACCTGGAGCGGCTGGCCGGAGCTGCCCTCGCCGACGAGCGGGGCGCGCAGCCATAGCGGGCGCGCTGCGGCATCGCCGCCTCTACGAGAGTCGCCTTGCGGTCGCCGGCTACCGCTGGCTGCGAGCGCTGCTCGCTCGCCTCGGGCTTCAGGTCGTCGTCAAGAGCTTCTACAGCCCGATCCCCGACCTCTCCTCACTGACCGGGTCAACGTGGGCGCGCCGCAGCGACCTCGCGGGAATCAACTTCGATCTCAACGAGCAGCTTCGCTTCCTCGAAGGCCTGCGCGACCGGCTGGCCGACTTCGACCCGCCCGCGACGTCCGACGACACGGATACGTACCTGCGCGGCAACGCCTCGTACCCGACCGTGGACGCTGCCGTTCTGCACGCGATCGTGCGAGGGACGAAGCCGCGCCGGATCATCGAGCTCGGCTCAGGCCACAGTACGCTCGTCGTCGCGGCGGCGTGCCTTGCGAACGAGCGCGAGGCCGCTCCCGTCGACTACCGCGCCTACGACCCCTATCCCGGCGTGGCGCGGGCCGGACTGCCGGGGCTGACGGGGCTGACATCAACGAGGGCCGAGGCGCTGCCCCTTGAACGCTTCGCCGAGCTCGGCGAGGGCGACGTGCTCGTCGTCGACACGACACACACAGTCAAGATCGGCGGCGATGTCAACCACATCGTGCTGGACGTCCTGCCGCGCCTCGAGAGCGGGGTGCTCGTCCACTTCCACGACATCTTTCTTCCTTGGGAGTACCCGCGAACCTGGGCCGAGGACTTCGGCCTCTACTGGGCTGAGCAGTACCTGCTGCAGGCGTTTCTGAGCATGAACGAGGGCTACGAGGTCGTCTGCGCGATGTACGCGCTCTCGCGCGAGCGGCCGGAGCAGCTGCGTGAGCTTGTGCCGGCGTGGCACGACGACTCGCCGCCGGGTGCGTTCTGGATCAGGCGGCGCTGACCTCGACATAGACGTCGTCGTGGCGGCGCGCGCACGCGTCCCACGTGAATCGGCGAGCCCGCGCGAGCCCGCGTTCGACGAAGGGCTCTGGATCCTCGAGCACGGCTGCCATGCCGCCCGCGATCGACTCGGGATCGGTGGCATCGAAGTACCGGACGGCGTCGCCGAGCACCTCCGGCAGAGCAGCCGCATTCGAAGCCGCGACGGGGCAGCCGCAGGCCATTGCCTCGAGCGGCGGCATCCCGAAGCCTTCGTAGAGGCTCGGAAAGACCAGCGCCTGAGAGGTCTGGAACAGGCGGATGAGCTCGTCCCTCGGCACGTGCCCGTGGATCTCGACGCCTTCCTGTCGCGGCAGGTTCTCGAGGCCGGAGCCGGCCAGCACGAGCCGCAGCCCAGGCCGCTCGCGCCGGACCAGCTCGAACGCCTCGAGCAGCCGGCGGTGGTTCTTGTGCGGCCAGCCGTTGGCCGGGTAGAGCAGGAACGGCTCGCGCTCTTGGCCGCCTGGTCGAAGCTGGTCGAGATCGATCCCGAGATGGATCGCGCGCACCCGCTCCTCGGGGACGCCGAGCCGCTCGACGATCGTCTCTCTCGCATGCTCGCTGATCGTGACGATGAGCTCGCTGCCACGAACCGCAGCGCCGTACGAGAAGCGCCGGTACGCCAGTTCGGCGCGCGAGAAGAACTGCGGGTAGACCTCGTGCTGCACGTCGAGCACGCTGGTCACGTACGGCACGCCTGCCCCACGCGGGATCGTGATCGTGAGGGGGAAGTGGAGGAGATCCGGCCGGGCGGCCGCAATCTCGGCGCGAACGCGCGCAGGGAACGCCGTCGCGCCCGCCATCGCGGCGATCCGCCCACGCGTTGTCGTCGAGGCGCGATAGCTTCCGACGATCGTTCCGTCCAACCCGTCCACCGCGTCGGCCGCGATCCTAGGGACGAAGACGTGATACTCGAGAGACCCGATGCGGCCGAGGGCGCGGACGAGCTCGCGCGCGTAGGTCTCGGAGCCGCCGGAGATCTGTGGAACCAGCGTGAGCAGGCTGATCCCGACCATTCCCGCGAAGACCCTACCGTAGAATCGCAAGGTGCCAGGTGACGGATCACGCGCCGACGCCGCGCGCGTCTCTGCGCGTGCGGGGGCGCCGTCGGCAAGCATCGGCGAGCGGGTAGCCGCGCTACCGACGTGGCTGCTCGTGGGCGGCCTGGTCGCGCTCTCGGCGGTCGTGCGCTTCCTTCTGGCCAGGTCGTACCCGGGCCCGTGGACGTGGACCGACGAGCTGCTCTACGGCGAGCTGTCGAAGAGCTTCGCGGCCACAGGCCATTTCGCGCTCCGCGAGGTCCCCGGCCGCGCCGGCTTCGGCATCGTCTACCCGCTGCTCATCTCGCCGGCGTACTGGCTGTTCACGAGCGTTCCGGCGGCGTACTCGCTGATGCAGGGGATCAATGCCCTGGTGATGTCGTTAGGAGCCGTGCCGACGTACTTGCTGGCGCGAAGGCTGGCGCCGCGCCCGCTGGCGCTCCTGGCGGCAGTGCTCGCGCTCGCGCTGCCGGACCTCGCCTACACCGCGGGGATCATGACGGAGAACGCCTTCTTCACCGTTTTCCTCTTCTGGTGCTGGGCGCTGGTGAGAGCGCTCGAGACGCCGACGGTCGTACGGCAGCTGGGCGTGCTCGCGCTGCTGCTCCTAGCCTACCTCACGCGACCCCAGGCGGTGACGCTCGCGCCGGCTCTGCTGACGGCGATCGTGCTGGTGACCCTGGTCGACGCCCTCGCTGCCAGGGAACGCTTCGGGCGCGCACTGCTGGGATCAGCCCGGCGCTTCATCGTGACCTGGGCGATCTTCGGCGTCGGGGGCGCCGCGTACCTCTTCTTTGAGTTGAGCATTCGTGGCAAGACCTGGGGCGATGCGCTCTTCGGCCCGACGTATGCGCAGCTGGCGTCGGAGAACTACTCGGCGACGACGGTCTGGCACTGGTTCATCTACCACGTGGGCGTGCTCGCGTTCTCCGTCGCGGTGATCCCGTTTGCGGCGCTGCTTCTGCTCATCGCCGGCGGCCTCGATCCCCGTGAGCGGCGACGGGAGCTCCGTGTCTTCGCCGTCGTCGCCTTCTCCGCATCGTTCTGGCTCGTGCTCGGCGTCGCGGCCTTCGCCTCGACGCCCTTCGCCGGACAGCTCGAGGAGCGAAACGTCTTCTACGTCACACCCTTGTTCCTCGTGGCGCTCATCGGCGCGATCGGCTCGGGGCTCATTTGGCAGCGGCGGACGCTGTCGGCGGTGGCGGCAGTCGCTACGGTCGGGTGCGTCGCGATTCCGCCGTTCGGATCGTTCCTCGGGCCGACGGCGGCCAATCAGAACTTCTCGGTTCTTCCGCTGGAGACCGTGCTCGAGCGGCACATTGTGGGGATCGCGCAGCTGCAGACGGCGATCATCCTGGGCGCAGTCGCCGCGGCGATGCTGTTCCTACTGGTCCCGCGCCGGCTTGCGCTCGTGTTGCCCGCCGTCGTGCTGCTCGCGTTCACGTTGGCGAACGCGCCCATCCACCACCGCACCGCGACAGCGTCACAGCAGGCGAGGCTGGCAGGCGCGTCGGCACAGCGCGACTGGATCGATCGTGCGGTCGGGACGAAGCCGGTCGTAACCGCCCTCTGGTCCGGCAGCTCGGCGTTCGTCACCCTCTGGGCGAACGAGTTTTTCAACCGGAGCGTCGGCCCAGTGTACAACTTCCACGGCCCTCCGGACGGGCTGCCACAGCGAACGGCGGTGCTGCAGCCGAACGGGGCCGTCACGTTCAACGGGCGTCCCGTTCGTGCCGCTTACGTGCTGGCCGATCGCACAATGATCGTGGGCAGCGAGCGTATCGCCGAAGACGCGGGCACCGGCATGACCGTCTACCGGGTGGATGGCCCGGTGACAGTCAAGGGCCAGCTCGAGGGGCTCTACGCCGACGGCTGGTCGGGTCCGACGGCGGCGTTCACCATCTACGGCTGTGAGGGCGGCACCCTGAGCGTCACGCTGCTAGGCGACGCGGCGCTCAACCCACAGCCGCAGACGGTTACGGCGACGTCGGGATCGCGGCTCCTGGCGCAGGCGGCGGTGCGGCCCGGCCGGGAAGCTCGCTTCGAGATCCCGCTCGTGGCGAAGAAGCACGTCTGCGACGGCAGCCTCGCGGTGACGCCGACGGCGGTTCCGGCGCTGACGATCGGGACGCCCGACACACGGGAGCTCGGGATCCGGATGCTGCGACCGGCCTACTCGCCGAGCTGAGTGTCGCTCTCGGTCTGCTGCCTGACGAACGTCTCGGGCGCGCGGCTGCGGGCGATCGTCGCGCCGCTGCGTGAGGTGGCGGACGAGATCGTCGTCGCCGCGGATGCGCGGACGCCCCTCGAGGACGTCGAGCAGTACCGCGAGGTCGCCGACCGCGTCCTGCGCTGCGAGTTCGAGCTGCTGGAGACGCACCTCGCCTGCCTGCACGGCGAGTGCGCGGGCGACTGGGTGCTGCGGATCGACGGCGACGAGGTCGTCAGCCCGGCGCTCGCGGCCGCGCTGCCCGAGCTGACCGCCCGGCGAGACCTGCGGCAGTACTGGCTCCCGCGCCGGTGGCTCGACCCCTCGGCCCGCGGCTGGTACGACGAGCTGCCGTGGTCGCCCGACTATCAGAACCGGCTCGTCCGCAACGACGCCTCGCTCCGCTTCGAGACCCGCGTCCACAGCGGCGCCGTGCCGGAGCTCCCGGCCCGATACCTCGCGGAGCCCGTCTACCACCTGCTCTGCGCGGTCGAGACCTTCGACGAGCGCCAGCTGCACAGCCTGCAATACGAGCTGGCCGAGCCGTCGCTGTTGGCCCCTGGCGGCGGGCCGCTGAACGCGACCTTCTACCTGCCCGAGCTGTTCGCGCGCCGTCCGCCGCGGCCCTTGCCGGACGAGGACGCCGCGCTGGTGGAGTCGGTGCCGCTGTGAGCGTGCGGCTGCTCGAGCCCGACCTGCGCATGTACGCCGGCGAGCACCGCGGCCTGCTGGTCGAGGTGACGAACACCGGGAGTGAGCGCTGGCCGGGAGGGCTCGATGCGGAACCGCGCATTCGCCTGTCCTGCCGGCTCGACGGCCGGGAGGGCCCCCGCTCGCCGTTGCCGGCGCCGCTCGAGCCGGGTGCGTCCACGCTCGCGCCGGTGACGGTGATCGCGCCCGACCGGCCCGGGCGTCACGAGCTCGAGCTCGATCTCGTGCACGAGGACGTGCGCTGGCTGGGCGTCGGGACGAGCGCCGAGCTCGAGATCGTCCCTCGCGGGGAGACCGAGCGGGCGCTGCCTGGGCCGCTCGTCCGTCGATTCGGCAGGCGCCGGATCCCCCGGATCTTGCACCGGCTCTGGCTCGGCTCGAGGCCGCTGTCGGAGGAGCAGCAGGCGTTCGGCGCGAGCTGGGAGGCGCACCATCCGCGCTGGGCCCACCGCCTCTGGGGCGACGACGACCTGGGTTCGCTCGGGATCGACTCGGCGGCGCTCGAGCGCGCTCCGGATGCCTCGGCTCGGTCGGACATCGCCCGCTTCCATGTTCTCGCCCGGCACGGCGGGGTGTACGTGGACACCGACGTCGAGTGCCTGCGGCCGCTCGATCCGCTGCTGCGCGGCCTGAGCGCCTTCGCCGGCTTCGGCCTGCCGGGAATCGTCGAGACGAGCGTGCTCGGCTGCGTTCCCGGCCAACCAGCGTTCCGCCGCGCCGCCGAGCTGTCCCTCGCGGTCGCCGGCACGCCGTCGCCGCGGACCGGGCCGCCGTTCCTCACGCACGTGCTCTGGGCCTTCCCGGAGGTGACCGTCTTACCGCGTGAATACTTCTCGCCGTACCTGTGGGACGAGCCCGAGCGCCGCTTCGAGGATTTCACCGGCGCCTACGCCGTGCACCACTGGGCGAAGAGCTGGGCCCCGCCTTAAGCCGTAGCCACCAGTGCGTACTCGGTCGCCTCGCGCCAGTCGCCGCCGCGCGGGTGGATGATCTCGGCCGAGCCGAAGCCGTGGATCAAGGCCAGCGTGCGCGCAACCTCCGGGAAGACGGGGCCGCGGTGGGTCGGGTCGACCCAGAAGGTCTTGAAGGCCGAGAGGGAGTGGGGGTTGATCGTCTCCGCGACGAGCAGCCCACCGGGGCGGAGCGCGGTGCGGGCGGCCGCGAACAGGCGCTCGAGCTGTTCGTACGGCAAATGCTCGACGACGTGGATCGCGGTCACGGCACCGAGGCTCGCCGGCTCCAGCCGGTCGAGATAGGCGATCCCGTCGTCGTGCTCGACGTCCAGGCCGAGCCGCCGTGCCCGGGCGACCATGCCTTCGTCGGTGTCGACACCGCGCGCTCGGATGCCCGCTTCCCCGAGCAGGGAAAGCAGCTCGCCGCGGCCGCAGCCGACGTCGAGCACGGCCCCGTGGCCGGCGAGCAGCTCGACGTACGGCTCGAGCAGCCCGCGCACTCGCTCCTCCGGGCCACGGAAGACGTCCTCGAAGCTGGCATAGGTGCTGTCCTGCCCGCTCGCTGCTGCCTCGGCGGTGTAAGGCTCGGGGTAGAGCTCGCGCTCCAGCTCGTCGATCCTAAGATCGGTGTCGCGGATCGTGCTCAAGGCTGCGTCGTGGAGCCGGTGGATCGTGTTCTCGAGCCGCTCCTGCGCCCGCTCGAGGTCCTCGATCCCGACCGCGAGCAGCGTCTCGAGCTCGTGCTGGCGGAACAAGTACGGGCGCAGCAGGCGCAGCAGCAGCCGCCGGGAGAGCCGCCCGATCCTCCCGAAGCGCGAGGGTGCATCCCACGAGACGCTTGGGCCGTCTGCGACATATGCCGCCACGCGCGTCCCCGCTGTCTCGCGGCTCGCGCGCTCGTGCGCGATGCGCTCGAGCTCCGGCACGCGACCCGCCACGAACGCCGCCGCCCGCTCGACCGACTGCCGCTCGGCGACCGCGGCCCGCCCCAGCTCGCCGCGCTCCCGCGCTCGCTGCGGATCATCCGCGACCTCGCGCAACAGCTCGGCTGCGACCTCCAGGTCCGGCTCCGCCCACACGGTCCCGGCGGGATACGGCCCGACGGCCCGCTCGAGCTCGGTGAGCGCGTACGGGACGAGGTAACTCGAGTGCTCGTCCATGAAGGCGAGGTTGCCCGAATAGCCGGTGGCGATTGCCGGCTTGCCGAGCGCCATCGCCTCCGCGATCGTCAGGCCGAACCCTTCGCTGCGGTGGAGCGAGACGTAGCAGTCGCCGGCCGCAGTCAGCGAGGCCAGCCGCTCGCCGCTCACGTAGCCGTCCGAGAGCACGATGTCGGGGCGGTCGCCGATCGCCGCCTGCAGCCGCTGCAGGTCGGCGGGCGCGCGGTCGCCGTTGATGCTCTTCAGGTAGAGGAGCGGCCGACCCGGCTCGGGGAAGGCGCGCGTGAACGCCTCGACCAGGCCGAGCGGATTCTTGCGCTCGACCGTGCTGAAGAAGTCGAACACGAACAGGAACACGAAGCGGTCGTCCGGGATGCCGAGGTCGCTGCGCGTGAGCGTGGCGGGCTCCGGGGGGATCACTGGCAGCGGGAAGGTGAGCACGGGCTTGTCCGTCTCGAGCGCGATCGTCTGCGCGACGAAGTCGCTCGCCACCCAGATCTCGTCGAGCAGGTCGATCGCCGGCCGCAGCTCGCGCGGCATCCGGCTTCCCTCCCAGAACCAGAGCCCGGCGGCGGAGCGCCGGCGGAGCAGGGCCGCCCCGCCGTCCTGCACGAACTGCAGCAGATGCTCGGCGTTCAGGCAGATGACGTTGGCCGGGTACTCGGCGGTGCCGTTGGCCTCGAACGGGTGCTCCTGCCGGTGCGGCACCCGGTCGTAGCTGATCGCCGAGAACGGCACGTCCGCCTGACGCAGCGCGAGCAGCACGCGGCGCGCCGCCTCGCCTTGGCCGAACTCGGCGCGGAAGAAGCCGACGACGTTGACTCCTTGTGTCTGAGCCATGGCGCAAGCGTACTCAGAGGGCGCGCAGGCTCTCGGGATGCTTGCGCACGAAGCGGGCGATCGAGTGCCAGTGCCAGAGCGTCCGGCGCGTGAAGAAGCGGCGGTCGGTCACGGCCTGGTGGTGGTGGACGACCACGGCGTTGGGCACATACCAGCGTTCCCAACCGGCCTCGCGGGCGCGGTAGGCCAGGTCGATGTCCTCGCCGTACAGGCGGTAGCCCTCGTCGAGGCCGCCGAGCTGCTCGAGCATCTCCCGCCGCAGGAGCAGGAACGCGCCCAGGAACCAGTCGGACGGCGCCGGCTCGTCGGGCTGCTCGTCGAGCAGGTAGTGGCGGCGTTGGCGCTGCTCAGGGTGGAGCCAGCGGCGCAGCGGCGTGCGGCGGACGAGCGTGCCCCGGATCGTCGGGAAGCTGCGGCGTGAGGGCTGCCAGCGCCCGTCCGGGTACCGGAGCTGTGGCGCGGCGATCCCGCAGCGCGGGTGGGCGTAGGCGAAGCCGGTCAGCTCGGCGATCGCTCTTGGCGTGACCTCGATGTCGGAGTTCGAGGCGATCACGTAGGGCGCGCTCGTGGCGGCGACGCCGCGGTTGATGTTCGCGCCGAAGCCGAGCGTCCGCTCGTTGGCGATCACCCGCGCGCCGTTCGTCGAGGCGGAGCCGCCGGGATTGACGGTGATGACGAGCTCCTCGACCTGCGGCGCGAGCGAGTCAAGGCACGGCTGGGGATCCGGGTCGCCGGGCGTCCAGATCACGACCGCGGCCGTCTTCACGCGAGCAGCTCCCGGTAGACCTCGAGCGTGAGCCGCGCGGTCTCGGCCCACGAGTAGCGGGCTGCGCGGGCGAGGCCGGCTTCGCGCAGACGCTCGTGGTCGGCCAGCGCCCGCTCGATTCCGCCCGCGAGCGCGACCGGGTTGCCGGGCTCGACCAGGATCGCCGCCCCGCCGGCGACCTCGGGCAGCGCGCCGGCAGTCGTGGCGACGACGGGTGTGCCGGAGGCCATCGCCTCCAGCAGCGGCAGGCCGAAGCCCTCGTAGCGGCTGGGGAAGACGAGGCAGGCTGCCCCGCGGTAGAGCGCCGCGAGCTCGGCCTGCGGGACGTGGCCGCGCAGCTCGACCGGGACGCCGAGCCGGGCTGCAGTTTGCTCGGCCTCCGCGCGGCCGCCCTTGTCGGGGCCGACGAGCACGAGCCTCGGCGCGGACTCGCCGATCAGCGACAGCGCCTCGATCGCGGTCGTCGCCTCCTTGCGCGCCTGCAGCGCGCCGACAAAGAGCGCGTACGGCTCGCCGTCCGGCGAGGAGCCCTCGAGGCCGAAGGCCGGGTCGGCGGCGAGCGGCGTGACGGTGATCTTCTGGTCGGGGATCCCGTAGAGCTCGACGAGGTCGCGCTTGGTCAGCTCCGAGATCGCGAGCACCCGGGCGGCGCGGCGGGCGGCGCGGGGGACGGCCGCGCGGAAGATCAGCCGGTCGCGGGTGCCCATCACCGACGGGTCGCGCTCGAAGGAGAGGTCCTGGATCGTGACCACGGCCGGGCAGGGGCACCTGAGCGGGAGTGCGTGCACGAAGTGGGCCAGCGCCGGGCCGAGGCGGCGGAGCAGGCGCGGGACGGAGAAGGCCATGCGCGCGACCTGGCTGCGGGCGGGCAGCTCGACCGGCTCGATCCCGGCGGGTACGAGATCCGGGCGGCGCGTGATCGCCGCCAGCCGCAGGTCGCTCGGCGAAGCTGCGGCGAGTTCGCGGAGCAGGGAGCGGACGTAGGTCTCGTCGCCCGTGCGCCCCCGGCCGAGCACGTCGGCATCGAGCACGACGAGCGGCGTGCTCATGCCGCAGCTTCGCGGTACACCGCGACCGTCTCGCGCGCCACCTCGTGCCAGTCGAAGGCGCGCGCCCGCTCGAGGCCGAGCGGCCGCAACTCCTCGCGCCGGTCGATCGCCTCGGTCAGTCCGGCCGCGATCGCGTCCGGGTCGAGCGGGTCGACGAGCACGGCCGCGCCGCCGGCGACCTCCTCCAGCGCCTCGGTGCGGGCGGCGACGACCGGCGCGCCGCAGGCCATCGCCTCGAGCACCGGCAGGCCGAAGCCCTCGTAGAGCGGGACGTAGGCGACTGCCTTCGCCCCGCGGTACAGGCGGGCGAGCTCGTCGTCGCTCACCTCGCCGAGCCAGCGCACGCCATCCCCCTCCACCTGGACGCCGCCCCAGCCCTGAGCGCCGACGACGAGCAGAGGAAGACCGTTCAGGCTGGCGCCCAGATAGCCCTCGACCAGGCGGGGGAGGTTCTTGCGGGGCTCGAGCGTCGAGACGGCCAGGAGGTAGTCGCCGGGCGCGGCTTCGCCCTCGGCCGTGAACTGTTGGTCGACGGCGTTCGGGATCACGCGAACGTTCTCCACGGGAACGTCGAGCAGCTCCAGCAGCTCCCGCTTCGTGAACTCCGAGACCGCGATCAGGCGGCTCGCCGCCTTCGCCACGCGCGGCAGCACGGCTCGCGAATAGGTTCGTGTCCAGCGGTTGAAGGTCTCCGGGTGCCGCAGCACCGCCAGGTCGTGGAAGGTGACGACCAGCGGCACGCGTGAGCGCAGCGGCGCTCGCTGGGTGGGGCAGTGCAGAACGTCCATGCCGTCCCGCCGCGCCTTCGCCGGCAGCGCCGCCAGGTACCAGCCGAGGTCGCGCACCGGCACGAGCGCCCGCGACGAGCCTCCGAGCCCGTAGCGGCGCACGTCCACATCCTCCGGTTCAAGCGCGGCCAGCAGCGAGCGGATGTGCCGCGCGGTGCCCGCCCGCGTGAGCGCGAGCGCCGAGACGTCCATGCCCACGCTCAGCACGTGGATCAGTCTAGGTACCCGGCTAGAACGGCCTCGCCGCACGCGCGCCAGGTGAACCGCGAGGCGTGCTCGACGCCCGTGCGGCGCGGTGAGGCCAAGGCCTGTTCGAGCGCGTCGGCAAAGTCCTCGGGATCGTCAGGATCGGCCCGCATCGCAGCCTCGCCGCTCGCCTCGTCCAGCGACGGATGCGACGAGACCACCGCGGGCACGCCGCTCGCCAGCGCCTCGACCACCGGGATCCCGAAGCCCTCGAATCGCGACGGGTAGGCGAAGACCGACGCGCCGCGGTAGAGCCGCGCGAGCTCGTCGTCCGAGACGAAGCCGAGCAAGCGCACGCCCTCGGCGCCCAGCGGCTCCTGCTCCCAGCCCTCGAGCCCGGCGAGCGCAAGCGTCAGCTCTGGGTGGCGCTGCCGCAGGAGCGCGAAGGCGGCCACCAGCGCCGGCAGGTTCTTGCGTGGCTCGAGCGTTGAGACTGCGAGCACGTACGGCCCGCCCACGTCGGCCACCTCGCCCTCGGGCGAGAAGCGCGGGTCGATCCCGGGGTAGGCGACCCGCACCCGGTCCTGCGGAACGCCGAGTAGCTCGACGACATCCCAGGCGGTGAAGCTCGAGTTGGCGAAGATCCGGTCGCAGCTCGCCGCCGCGTTCTCGTACTTCGGCCCGTGCAGGCGCAGCGTCTCGGGCTCGACCCACTCCGGGAAGCGCAGGGGCACCAGGTCGTGGACGGTGGTCGCCCGCAGGCCGCTCCGCTGCGCCGGGTACATCCAGTCCGAGAAGTGGAAGACGTCAAGCCGCCCGACAAGCCGCTCGACCGTCGGCCGGCCGCTCCGGCTCCAGGCGGTGCGCAGGGCGTGTGGGATCAGCGGCGTCCGCACCTCGACCTCGAGCCCGGCGAGCGCCTCCTCGATCCGCTCCCGCCCCTGCGGGCCCGACGGCCCGAACGCGACCAGCTCGTGCTTGCCGCCGGCAGCTTCGGCGAGGCCCGCCACCATCCCGCGGATGTAGTTCCCGATCCCGGTGCGCGGGCGGGAGAGCGGGCTGACGTCGACGACGATTCGCACGGGACCGGCCAGTATCCTGCCCCGGATGGCCGTCGACACCGCAACCAGAGTCGCACTGCCGACCCTCGGCTGGCTCCCGCGCTACAGCGAGCTGCTGCGCACGCTCATCCGCCGCGAGCTGCGCACGCGCTTCAGGGGCTCGGCGCTCGGCCTCTTCTGGTCGCTGATCTACCCGCTGGCGATGATCGGCGTCTACACGCTCGTCTTCTCGGTGCTCTGGCGGGTGACCGGGGACATCCCGCACTACCCGCTGTTCGTGCTCTCGGGACTCGCCGTGTGGGGGTTCTTCCAGGCCGGCATCCAGCTTGGGACGACCTCGCTCGTGCAGAACGGCGAGCTGATCAAGAAGGTCTGGTTCCCGCGCGAGCTTGTGCCCGCCTCGGCCGTGCTCGCCCAGACGGTGACGATCTTCGTGATGCTCGCGATCCTGATCCCGATCGACCTGATCGTCGAGCCCGAGAACGCCCGCACCGTGGTGCTCGTGATCCCGATGGTCGCCGCGCTGATCTGCCTCGTGCTAGGGCTTGCGTGGATCTTCTCGGTCGCGAACGTCTTCTACCGCGACGTCGAGCACCTGCTCGCAGTCGTCTTCCTGCCGTGGTTCTTCCTGACGCCGGTGCTGTACGGGCTCGAGCAGTTCAGCGCCGCGAGCTCGCACCGCTGGCTGATCCTGCTGATGCGCTACGGGAACCCGGTCACGCCCTACGTGGAGGGCGTGCGCGCCGTCGTGCTGCAGGCGACCGTGCCGGGGACGCCGCTGCTCATCTACGTCTTCCTCGCCGGCCCGCTCGTCGCGCTGGTCGGCCTCTGGGTGATGCAGCGCTTCGAGGACCGCGTCGCGATTGAGCTCTGAGATGGCGCAGCGCGCCGCGGTGGCGACCGGGGAGATCCGCGCCCGCAGGCTGGGGCGGGTGTTCACGATCCGACTCTCGAAGGACCGCTCGCTGAAGGCGGCGCTGCTTCGGCGCGAGCTGCCGCGCACGCGCGAGCTCTGGGCGCTGCGCGACGTCGACCTCGACATCGCGCCCGGCCAGGCCTTCGGGATCGTCGGCCCGAACGGGTCGGGAAAGTCGACGCTGCTGAAGCTGCTCGCCGGGATCTTCGCGCCCTCGACCGGCACGCTGGCCGTCGGAGGGCGCGTCGGCTCGCTGATCGAGATCGGCGCCGGCTTCCACCCCGAGTTCACCGGCGTCGAGAACGTCTACCTGAACGCCGCCATCTACGGGCTCAAGCGCGAGTACGTTCACCGGCACCTGGAGGAGATCATCGCGTTCGCAGAGCTCGAGTCGTTCGCCGACGTCCCGGTGCGGACGTACTCGTCGGGGATGTACATGCGGCTCGGCTTCTCGGTCGCGATGCACGTCCAGCCCGACGTGCTCCTGCTGGACGAGGTGCTCGCCGTCGGCGACGAGGCGTTCCAGCAGAAGTGCTTCAGCGCGATCGGCGATTTCAAGCGCGGCGGCGGGACGATCGTCTTCGTCTCGCACGACCCGGGTGCGGTCGAGCGGCTGTGTGACGAGGCGGTGCTGCTCGACCACGGCCGCTCGGTCGAGCGCGGCCACGCCGGCGACGTCGTGAGCGCCTACCACCGCCGGCTCGCCAACGCCTCGCAGGCGAGCGCGGACGGACGCAAGGGGCGCTCCGGCGGGCCGGTTCGCGTGCACGAGGTGCGGGCGGTGGCCGGCGACGGCGTGGTGCGCGACCGCTTCACCGAAGGCGAGCCGATGGCGCTCGAGGTCTGGCTCTTCGCGGAGGAGGGACTCGAGGAAGGCCGCGTCACGCTCGGCCTGCGCGACTCCGGCGACCAGCGGCTCGGCTCGCAGACGGCCGAGTCGGTGCGCCTGCGCCCGGGTGAGCTCGAGCGGCTGCGGCTCCACTTCCCGGGGCTGCCCCTGCGCGAGGGGCGCTTCTACGTCGACGTCAGCCTCGAGAGCGGGGACGGAGTGCAGCTCGACCACGCCGAGCGCGCGCTCGAGCTCAGCGTCTTCGGCCAGGACCCCGGCGGCGACGGCGCGATTCGCCTCGGTGGCACGTGGGAGTTGCCGGCCGTTGACGGAACCGGCGAAAGCTAGGCTGAATCCCGTGGAGCCGCTACTCGTCCGCGCCGCTCGGCGCGAGCCCGTCGAGCGCACGCCGATCTGGTTCATGCGCCAGGCGGGGCGCTCGCTGCCCGAGTACCGCGAGCTGCGCAAGCAGTACGGCCTGTTCGAGATCGCGCGGCAGCCGGAGCTCTGCGCGGAGGTGACGCTGCAGCCGGTGCGGCGGCACGACGTGGACGCGGCGGTGATGTTCGCGGACATCATGCTCCCGGTCCTCGGGATGGGCGTCGAGGTCGAGCTGGTCGAGAACGTCGGGCCGGTCGTCGCGGCGCCGATTCGCTCGCTCGCCGACGTCGAGCGGCTGGTCGTGCCCGTGCCGGAAGAGTCGGTGCCGTGGACTCTGGAGTCGGTGCGCCTCGTGCGGGAGGCGCTGCGGCCCGACCAGGCGGTGGTCGGGTTCGCCGGCGGCCCGTTCACGGTCGCGGGCTACCTGATCGAGGGCAAGCCCTCGCGCGAGTTCAAGCTGACGAAGGCGTGCATGTACTCGCAGCCGGAGGTCTGGCACGCGCTGGGGCAGAAGCTCGCCGACGCCTTCGCGTTGTACGTTGCGGCCTGCGCGGGCGCCGGCGCGGATGCGATCCAGCTGTTCGACTCGTGGGCCGGCGCGCTCTCGGTTGACGACTACCGCGAGTTCGTCGCGCCCTACTCCGCTCGGGTGCTCGAGGCGGTCGAGGTGCCGACGATCCACTTCGCGACCGGCGACGCGCACCTGCTCGAGGAGCGCGCGACGGTCGGCGGCGACGTGATCGGCGTCGACTGGCGCGTCCCGCTCGACGTCGCCTGGGAGCGGATCGGCTACGACCGCGGGATCCAGGGGAACCTTGACGGTGCCGTGCTGCTCGGGCCATGGGAGCGGGTCGAGGAAGGAACGCGGCGCGTGCTGGAGCAGGCAGGAGGGCGGCCGGGTCACATCTTCAACCTCGGCCACGGCGTCCTGCCCGAGACCGATCCTGAGCTCTTGGGTCGCCTCGTGCGGCTCGTCCACGAGTCGACCCTGGTGGCGGCGTGAGCGATGCGGTTGTCCTGATGGCGTACGGCAGCCCGGCCACCGCGGACGACATTCGGCCGTACTTCGAAGACGTGCGCGGCGGGCGGCCGGTCTCGGACGAGGCGGTCGAGGAGCTGGCCGAGCGCTACCGTCGGATCGGCGGGCGCTCGCCGCTCGATGAGATCACCGAGGCGCAGCGTGCGGCACTGGAGCGCGAGCTCGGGATCCCGGTCTTCGTCGGGATGAAGCACTGGTGGCCGCGGATCGCCGAAGCGGTCGAGCAGGCGCTCGCCGGCGGCGCGACGCGGCTGATCGGCGTCGTGCTGGCGCCGCACTTCTCGCGCATGTCGGTCGGCGAGTACCGCGAGCGGCTCGAGGCTGCGCTCGACGGCCGCGAGGCCGAGCTCGTGCTCGTGGAGAGCTGGCACGACGACCAGGCCTTCGTGGACGTGGTCGCCTCCCGCCTTCGGGGAACCGACGCCTGGGTCGTCTTCACGGCGCATTCGCTGCCGGAGCGGATCCTGGCCGACGGCGACCCCTACCGCGAGCAGCTGCTGGAGACCTCGCGCCTCGTCGCCGAGCGCGCCGGGCTCGACTGCTGGTCGTTCGCGTTCCAGAGCGCGAGCCCGACCGGCGAGCAGTGGCTCGGTCCCGACATCCTGGACGAGCTCGAGCGCCTCCACGGCGAGGGCGTCGCCAAGGTGCTCGTGGCGCCGGTCGGCTTCGTCTCCGACCACCTCGAGATCCTCTGGGACCTTGAGATCGAGGCGCGCGAGAAGGCCGACGAGCTCGGGCTGGAGCTGAAGCGGATGCCGTCCATGAACGACGATCCCGCCTTCATCTCGGCGCTGGCCGGCGTGGTCGAGCGCGCGCGTGTGGGCGAGCCGACCGTGCCGGGTAGGAGCGCCTCGTGAGCTCGCGGACCTGTCCCGACTGGCCGCTGCTGATGGAGGTCGCGCCCGAGCTGCAGTTCATGCACTACACGGTTGCCGAGGCGAAGCTGCCCTCCGACGCGCTGGCCGAACTGCAGGACGTCTCGCTGCAGGAGGTGGCCGTGTGCGCGGACCTCGACCACAACGTCTTCTACGCGGCCCACACCGACCCGCAAGTGGCCGAGGCTTTGCGCCAGTCGCACTGGTTCGAGCTGCGCGAGTGGTCGACCCGCGGGCCGGGCACCGCGGCCTCAGGCGGAGTCTGACCCGGCCCCGGCGAGGCCGGCCTGGTAGGCGAGCACCACCGCCTGTACGCGGTCGCGGAGGCCGAGCTTCTGCAGCACGTGAGTGACGTGCGTCTTGACGGTGGTCTCGCTGATGAAGAGCGCCTCGCCGATCTCGGCGTTCGACCGTCCCTCGGCGATCAGCGCCAGGACCTCCCGTTCGCGCTCGGTCAGCTCGGCCAGCTCCTCGGGTGGCTCGTGGCGCGGTAGGCGCGAGAACTGGTCGATCACCCGCCTGGTCACTGCAGGCGAGAGAAGGGCGTCTCCCGCTGCGACGGTCCGGATCGCCCCTAGCAACTGCTCTGGCGGGTCGTCCTTGAGCACGAATCCGCTCGCACCGGCCCGTAGCGCTTCGTAGACGTACTCGTCGAGGTCGAAGGTGGTGAGCACGAGCACGCGCGCCGACGGGTCGGCGGCCAGGATCTGCCTTGTCGCCTGCAAACCGTCGAGCTCCGGCATGCGGATGTCCATCAGCACCACGTCGGGCTGGAAGCGCGTCACCTTCTCCACCGCCTCGAGGCCGTTGCTCGCTTCGGCCACGACCTCCACGTCCTGCTCGCGCGAGAGCAGCATCCGGAAGCCGGCCCGCACCATCGACTGGTCGTCGGCGACCAGCACGCGGATCGTCATCGTCGCTGCCCGCCGAGCGGGAGCCGGGTGCTGAGGACGAATCCGGTTCCGTTCGCGTTCCCTACCGTCATCTCGCCGCCGTAGATCTTGACGCGTTCCCGGACGCCGACGAGCCCATGGCCGAGGCCGTCGGACGTCGAGCTGCCGATACCGTCGTCGCGCACCTCGAGACGGAGCTCTTCTGGCTCGTAGCCGAGGGTGACGTCTGCGTTGGTGGCCCGGGAGTGCTTGAGCGCGTTGGTTAGCCCCTCCTGCACGATTCGGTAGGCGGAGAGGTCGATCGCTCGCGGAACCGGGAACGGCTCGCCCTCGACGTGCAGCCTGACGGGCAGCCCCGCGAGCTCGACCTTCTCCAGCAGCGAACCGAGGCTCTCGAGCCCGGGTTGTGGCATGAGCTCCGCCTCGTCGCCATCGGGACGCATCGCCGCCAGCAGGTGACGCATCTCGCCGAGCGCCGTGCGCCCGGCCTGCTCGACGCCGTTCAGGGCATCTCGGTCCTCGGCCAGCTCATCCGGAAGCTTGTGCCGCACGGCGCCGACCTGGAGCACCATCACGCTGACCGCGTGCGCGACGATGTCGTGGAGCTCGCGCGCGATGCGCGCGCGTTCCTCGGCCACCGCGATCCGCGCTGCGGCGTCTCGCTCTCGCTCGGCCGCCGCCGCCCGCTGCGCCGCCTCCTCGGCCTGCTCTGAGCTCTCGCGGATCGCAAAGCCAGCGAGCCAGCTGACCGCAAACTGGAGGGGGATGAAGATCATCTGCGCGGTCGAGTGGCCGGGGATCGTGTAGACGACGGTCGCCGAACCGGCGATCGCCACGCCCACGCCGATGCCCGCAAGCAGGGCGTTGCGCAAGTTCCCGAGCAGGAACGCGGCCGCCATTCCGACGAGGAAGAGGCTGATCGGAAACGTGGTCACTCCGTAGTCGACGAACGAGACAGCCACGGCGAGCACCCAGTACGTGGCGGGAGCCAAGAACGGGAAACGGCGGCGTGCAAAGAGCGGCGAGACGAGCACCGCGATCGCCGGCAGGCAGAACCAGAGGGTCGTGGTCGGCGCGCCTGAGCCCGGCCGCGCCTGTCCGACGACGATTTCGAGCATGGCCGCGACTGCGAGGACGGCGATCAGCAGGTCGAACCAGAACCTCCGCGTGACCTCGGTGATCGGGCTCACGCGGTGAACGTACTCCACGTCCACCCCTTCCCGCCTCCTACCCGGGTAGGAGGCGGGATCGCCCGCGAGGACGAGCCCGAATGCGGCTTTCCGACGACGACGCGCCGCCGTCGTCGTCCTAGCGTCGTCCTGACCCCACCGGAAAGGACGACCGATGGAACCGCCGACGACACGACTGTTCAGCACCACCCGGCTCGTCGCGCTGGCGCTGATCGCGCTGGCGCTGGCGGGGCTCGTCTACCTCCGCTTCTCCTCCGGCTCGAGCGAGGTCTCGGTGCCGCAGGGTGCGCACGCCGGCCAGCTGACGCTGCACCCGTGCTCGTACGCGACGGAGGAGGGGAGCTACGCCGCCGACTGCGGCACGCTGGTGGTGCCCGAGAACCGGCACGACGCGCACTCGCGGCTGATCGCGCTGCCGGTCAAGCGGATCAAGGCACTCTCGGCCGATCCGCGAGAGCCGGTCTTCCGGCTGCAGGGCGGGCCGGGCCTGACGAACATGGACTTCCCGGATGCGAGCCGCTTCGCCGGCGACCGCGACGTCGTGCTGGTCGGCTACCGCGGCGTGGACGGCTCCCAGCAGCTGCAGTGCCACGAGGCCGTCTCGGCGATGAAGCACGCCAGCGACTTTCGCAGCAGCTCGTTCTACGACTCCTACGGGAAGGGCCTCTCGGATTGCGCCGCCCGCCTGCAGAAGGACGGCGTCGACCTCGCCGGCTACTCCCTGCCGGAGCGAGTGGACGACCTCGAGGCCGCGCGCCGCGCGCTCGAGTACGAGCGCATCGACCTGCTCAGCGAGAGCGTGGGCACGCGCACCGCGCTGATCTACGCGTGGCGCTACCCGCAGAGCATCCACCGCTCCGTGCTGGTCGGAGTCAACCCGCCCGGCCACTTCATCTGGTACCCACCGCTGAACGACGCGCAGATCGAGAAGTACTCCGCCCTGTGTACGCACGACGAGTGGTGCAGCTCGAGGACGGACGACCTCGCCGCGACGCTTCGCTCGACCAGCAGGGACATGACCGACCGGTGGGGACTCCTGCGGATCAAGCCGGGCAACGCTGAGGTCGGCTCGTTCTACGGCCTGATGCACTCGACCGGGGCGGCCTCGCCGATCTCCTCGCCGATGACGATCAGCTCGTGGCTGGCTGCCGAGCACGGCGACCCGAGCGGGCTCTGGTTCCTCTCGACGCTCTCGCAGCTGGCGTTCCCGGACATCCAGCTGAAGGGCGAGTCCGCCGCGATCGCGCGGACCGACGCCACGTATGCGAAGCGCTACTTCGCGGAGCCGCGCGGTCAGAGCTCGATCATCGGCAGCCCCGCCACCGACTTCCTCTGGGCCGGCGGCCGCCTCCTCGACGGCTGGCCCGCCAACCCGGACGAGAACCTCTACACGAAGGTGCAGACCTCGAAGGTCGAGACGCTCGTGATCAACGGCGACCTGGACTTCGCCACCCCGCCGCAGGCCGCGCACAAGGAGCTGATGCCGTTCCTGCCGAACGGCCACGAGCTCGTCCTGCCCGGGCTCGGTCACACGGACGACTTCTGGGATTACCAGCCGCAGGCGAGCTCCCACCTCGTCAACACGTACCTGAACCGCGGCGTGGTGGACGACTCGCTCTACACCGCCAACAAGGTCGAGCTCGAGCCTGACTTCGCGCAGACGACGATCGCCAAGATCATCCTCGCCGTGCTGCTCGGGCTCGCGGCACTCACGGTCGTCTCGCTGCTCGTGCTCGCTCTGCGCGTGCGCAGGCGGGGTCGGTTGGGTCGTAAGGCGAGCGGCGCCGTCCGCGGTGCCTACGTGTTCGTGCTCGGGCTCGGCGGCTGGTTCATCGGCCTGCTGATCGTGCTCACAGCGCTGCCGACCGTCGCGCTCGACAGCGAGCTGGTCGCGACGCTCTCGATCGGGCTCCCTGTCGGCCTGGGCATCTTCCTCGCCTGGTTCCAGTCAGCGAGGCCCGCACGGGCGAACGCGATCGGTTTCGCCGGTGCGCTTGGAGGCGCGCTCGTCGGAGCCTGGCTCGGGTTCAACGTGCTGAGCGGCCTGTTCGCGGTCGTGACCACGATTGTCGGGGCACAGGCCTGCGCGAACCTGGTTCTGATCGCCTTCGACGTCATGCGAGAGCGGGTGCCGCAACCGGCTCCGGAGTCGAAGGCGGTACCGGCCGTCTAGGCGCCGAAGCGACGGGCGAGCACTTCGTCCAGCGGCCTCGTGTTGAGCACGTCCGACGGCCCGGCGCCTCCGCGTCGGGCCGTCGCCACGGACAGCTCGATGTTCTCGAGGCCCCGCGTCGAGTGCGCATCGGTCGAGCAGACGATCGCGACACCCGCCTCGCGCGCCAGGCGCACGTGCTCGTCGCGGAGGTCGAGCCGGGGCGCGAGCCCGTTCACCTCGACGGCGCGGCCCTGCTCGGCGAGCCGCGCGAGGACGGCCTCCAGGTCGACCGCGTTCGGCGGCCGGTGGTTGATCAGCCGTCCGGTCGGGTGGCTGAGGCAGCTGACGAAGGGCGAGTCGAGCGCCGCGAGCACGCGCTTGGTCAGCTCCTCGCGCGAGTCGCGCTGGCCGGCGTGGACGCTCGCCTGCACCCAGTCGAGCTCCGCCAGCACGTCGTCGGGCAGGTCGAGCGAGCCGTCGCGGCGGATGTCGCACTCGGTCCCGCGCAGAACCCGGAACGGCGCGAGCTCCTCGTTCGCGGCTGCTACCTCCTCGGCCTGCCGCCGCACGCCGTCGGCGTCGAGCCCTTGGACGGCGCCGACGCTGACCGTGTGGTCGCAGATCGCGAGGTACTCGTAGCCGCGCTCGCGCGCGGCGCGGCCCATCTCGAGGATCGACGCTTTCCCGTCCGACCAGGTCGAGTGGCAATGCAGGTCGCCGCGGATCCCGGCCACCTCGACGAGGTTGGTCGTGGCCGGCACTCCGGCCTCGCGCAGCTCGGGCGGCACGAACGGGAGCCCGAGCGCGGCGAAGACGCCCTCCTCGTCGGCCGCGTCGGGCAGCGGCTCGTGCGCGGCGACCCACTCGGGCGAACCCGTTGCCCGCACGAGCTCCGTCCCGAGGCGTGTCGGCTCGGTGACGACCAGCTCGACCGGCACGCCCTCGACGGTCACGCCCAGCGCGCGCCGCTCGCCGCGCTCCACGACCGCCACGATCTGCGGCAAGGCCTCGAAGCGCTCGAGCACCGACGGATCGCCGGGAACGACCACTGCCAGCCGTTCCGAGGCATCGCGCCAGCGGCGCGGGTCGCCGGCCGCGATCCCGCCGAGCGCCTCGGCGATCGACTCGACCAGCGGCCGGCTGCGGCTGAGCAGCAGCGGCCGCGGAGCTGCGGGCCGTAGCTCCCGCGTCAGGGCGGCGCGCAGCTTGCGCTCCGTCTCCGGCCCGATTCCCGGCACCTCCTGCAAGCGGCCCGCCTCGACCGCTTCCCGCAGCTCCGCGAGCGTGCGCACGCCGAGCACCCGGCCGAGCTCGAGCATGCGCTTGACCGAGACGCCGAGGAAGCGGCCGAGCCCGGCGAGCTCGGGCGAAACGTCGCGCTCGAGCTCTTGCAGCTCCGCGATCTCGCCGGTCTCGACCAGCTCGCGCAGCCGCCGTTCGATCCCGGGCCCGATTCCGCTCAGCTCGCGGACGCGGCCCTGCCGTACGAGCTCGGCCACCGGCGCGGGCGTCGAGCGGATCAGGTCGGCCGCGCGCCGGTAGGCCCGCGCCGGGTACGGCCCGGCGCCCGCAAGTTCGAGCAGCGAGGCGAACTGGTCGAGGCGTGAGGCGATCTCGGCGTTGTCCGGCGGTGACCCGTGCACAGCTGGATAGTCTCTCGACGGCATGCCGACCGTTGTTGTTCCCTTCCGCGGAGAAACGGCAAAGCAGCGGCTCGCGCCCGCTCCGGAGGATGTTCGCGCGGCTCTCGCGCAGGCGATGCTCGAGGACGTGCTGGCGGCCGCGGGGCCCGTCGGCGCGGTCGTGATCGCCGACGAGCCGGGCGGCCAGGGGCAGGCGGTCGAAGGCGCAATGCGCCGCGTCGAGCGCGGGCCGGTGCTGGTCGTCAACGCCGACCTGCCGTGCGCGCGGCCGCGCGACCTGCTGACCTTGCTCGGCGCCCTGCCCGAGGGCGGTCTGTCACTCGTCGAGGCCGCCGACGGCACGACCAACGCGCTCGCGCTCGCGTCCCCGTCGCTGTTCGCGCCGCTCTACGGCGAGCACAGCGCTGAGCGGTTCCTCGCGCGGGCCGAGCGGCTCGGCGTCGACGCGGTCGTCGCGGCGATCCCGAACCTGGCCGACGACGTGGACACGCTCGCCGACCTCGAGCGGCTCGAAGGCCGGCTCGGCGCCCGCACGGCCGCCGTGCTCGACGCGGTGCGCGCGGGCCTCTCTCGGTGAAGGTCGTCGTTCTCGCGGGCGGTCTCGGCGGCTCCCGGTTCGCGCGCGCGCTGGCCGAAACGATCGACCCGGGGGAGCTGACGATCGTCGGCAACGTCGGTGACGACATCGAGATCCTCGGCCTCCACGTCTCGCCCGACCTGGACACGATCCTCTACACGCTCACCGGCCGGCTGGACGAGGCCAAGGGCTGGGGCCGCGCCGGCGAGAGCTGGAACGCGCTCGAGACCGTGGCCGAGCTCGGCGGGGAGAGCTGGTTCCGGCTCGGCGACCTCGACCTCGGCGTCCATCTCGCCCGCACCGAGGCGCTGCGACGCGGCGAGCCGCTCTCGGCCGTGACCGCCCGGATCGCGCGCGCCTTCGGACTGGAGCCGGCTCTGCTGCCAGCGACCGACGAGCGCCTGCGCACGTGGCTGGCCACTCCCGCCGGCGAGCTGCCGTTCCAGGAGTGGTTCGTCGCGCGCGGGCACCGCGACGAGGTGGACGGCGTTCGCTTCGAGGACGCGGAAGCCGCGCGTCCCGCGCCGGGAGTGGTGGAGGCCTTCGAGAACGCCGATCTGATCGCGATCGCGCCGAGCAACCCGTTCGTCAGCGTCGGCCCGATCCTGGCCGTCGCCGGGATCCGCGAAGCGCTCGAGCGGCGATCCGTGCCCGCGGTCGCGGTCAGCCCGCTGATCGGCGGCGAAGCGGTGCGCGGCCCCGCCGCGCGGATGCTGGCACGACTCCGCGGCGGAACCGGACCGCAGCAAGTAACAGACTGTTACAAGGGGTTGATCGATGCGCTCGTGATCGACGAGGCCGACTCGGAGGCCGAGGCCGGGGTGCGGACGATCGTCACGCGCACGCTGATGGACGATCCCGAGGGCCGCCGGCGGGTCGCCGAGGCTGTGCTCGAATCGGCGGCGGCGCTGCGATGAAGGTCGCGATCGTCGGCGGCACCGGCTCCTTCGGCCGCGCGCTCGCGAGGCGCCTGTGCGCGCTCGGGGAGGACGTCTACATCGGCTCCCGCGACGCCGAGCGCGCGCGGGAGCGGGCGCTCGAGCTCGGCGTCCAGGGCGGCACCAACGAGGACGTCGTCCGCGGCGCGGACCTCGTCGTGCTGGCCACGAAGTCGAACGCGGCGCTGGAGACCGCGACCACGCTCGCGGACGCGATCGGCGAGACGCCGGTGCTCTGCGTGGCGAGCGACCTGCGCTTCACCGACACCGGGATCGTGCCGGGTCTGGACGAGGGCTCACTGGCGGAGAACCTCTCGCGGCTGATTGGCGCGCCGATCGCCTCGGGCCTGCAGACGGTCTCGGCCATCGACCTCTCCGGGCCGGAGCCGCCCGACCAGGACGCGCTGATCTGCGGCGACGATCCGGCCGCGAAGCAGCTCGCGCTCGAGCTGGCCGGCCGCCTTGTCGGCGGCCGCGCGATCGACGTCGGCCCGCTCGCCAACTCCCGCGCGCTCGAGGGCATGACGGCCGTGATCCTGAACGTGAACAAGGAGTACGGCGTCCACGCGGGCCTCCGCCTCACCGGCCTACCGTGATCTCGATCCGGGCGGTCGAGGGGCTGCCTGAGGTCGAGGCTGGCGCCGATCTCGGCGCGCTGATCGCGGAGCGGGCCGAGCTCGAGGACGGCGACGTGCTGGTCGTGGCGCAGAAGGCGGTCTCGAAGGCCGAGGGCCGTGTCGTGCGGCTGGACGCGATCGAGCCGTCCGAGCGCGCGCGCGAGCTCGCCGGCGACCAGGACCCGCGCCGGCTCGAGGTGATCCTGCGCGAGTCGGCGCGGATCGTGCGCAGCCGGCCGCCGCTCGTGATCGCCGAGACGCCCCACGGCTTCGTCTGCGCCTCCGCGGGGGTCGACTCCTCCAACGCGCCCGAGGCCGGCACGGTAGTGCTGCTGCCGGAGGACCCGGACGCCTCGGCCGCGCGGTTGCGCGAACGGCTGCGGGAGCTGACCGGCGCCGAGGTCGGCGTGATCGTCAGCGACTCGTTCGGCCGGGCGTGGCGGCAGGGGACGACGGACGTCGCGATCGGCCTTGCCGGGATCCGGCCGCTGCTCGACCTGCAGGGCGCGCGCGACCGCGCCGGCTACGAGCTGCACGCGACGGTGATCGCCGTCGCCGACGAGCTCGCAGGCGCGGCGGAGCTCGTGATGGGGAAGACCGAGGGCCTGCCGGCGGCCGTGATCGGGGGGTACGACGCGCGTGGCGAAGGCACCGCCCGCGAGCTCGTGATACCCGCCGAGCGCGATCTCTTCCGCTAGCCGCGCCGGCGCAAGGCGATCCCGTTCAGGGTCTCGCGCACGATCCGGTCGGCCACGAGTGCGGTGACGTCGGCCGAGCCGACGGCGGTCGGAATCACCTCGACCACCTCGGCGCCGGCGAGCTCGAGCCGCCGCGTGACCTCGCGACACGCCCACAGCAGGTCTCCGCTCGTCATCCCGCCGGGCTCCGGGGTGCCGGTCCCGGGCGCGAAGGCGGGGTCGAGCACGTCCACGTCCACGCTCAGGTAGACGGATCCCTCGCCGACGAGCCCGACCGCCCGCTCGACGACCGCTTCGATCCCCAGCTCGCGCATGTCGTGCATGAAGAAGCTCGTGATCCCCCGGTCGGCCTGCCACCGGAACTCGCGCTCGCCGGGCCAGTAGCCGCGCAGGCCGATCTGCACGTACCGGCGCGGGTCGACGTGCCCTGCCTCCACGAGCCGGAACATCGGCGTCCCGTGCGAGCGCTCGACGCCGAAGACCTCTCGGCCGGTGTCGGTGTGCGTGTCGAAATGGACGAGGCCGACCGGGCCGAGGCGGGCGGCGACGGCGCGGATGTCGGGCTCGGCGATCGAGTGGTCGCCGCCGAGCACGACCGGCAGCAGCCCGGCGTCGAGCACCTGGCCGACGAGCTGCTCGATCGCCGCGTGCGAGCGCGCCGCGTCGGCGGGGAGGACGGCCGCGTCGCCGAAGTCGACGATCTTCAGCTCCTCGAAGGCATCGACCTTCGACTCGAGCTGCGGGCCGGGCGGGCACGAGGCGGCGCGGATCGCACGCGGGCCGAAGCGGGCCCCCGGCCGGTCGGAGACCAGGTCGTCCGTGGGCGCGCCGACGATCGCCACGTCGAAGCCGGCCAGCTCGGCGGGATCCTGCGTGTACGGCGCGCCGCCGTAGGTGAGCAGGCCGGCGTAGTCGGGCTTCTCGCCGTACTGCCGCCAGCGCTCGAGCGGGTCGATCACGGTGCGATTGTCGCCTGCGGCGAGGGCAAGCGCTCGCGGACGAGGCGGTCGGCCTCACGAGTGGCGCGCGGGTGCGAGCCGACAGTGGCGAGGAAGCAGGCCTTGCCGAGCGCGTAGAGGCGGCTGTCGGTGCGGGCCGTGACGGTCGCCGTGCGCGGCACGTCGCGCAGCAGGGCGATCTCCCCGAAGCCGTCGCCGCGGTGAAGGCGCCGCAGCTCGCGTCCACCGGAGTCGACCTCCAGCTCGCCCTCGGCGACGACGTAGAAGCGGTCGCCCGGCTCGCCCTCCGTCACCACCGCGGTCCCGGCCGGCACGCTCGTCTCGTCGAGCCCGTGGGCGAGGCCCTCGAGCTCGGGCGCGCCGAGCGGGGCGAACACCGGCAGCGAGCGCAGCAGCGAGATCTCGACCACGGGCACCGGCGCGCGACGGTCGATCTCGGCCAGCTTGCGCGCCGAAAGGAGCAGGGCCAGCGGCAGCAGCGCTCCGATCCCTGCAACCGTCCAGCGGGGCCCGGCGAGCGCGACGAGCGCCGGCGTCAGCAGTGAGCCGAGCGCGAGGCAGGCCATCGAGAGCCCCTCCAGCACGCCGAAGACGCGTGAGAGCACGTCGGTCGGCGCCGTCCGCTGCAGGATCGTCCGGCCGGCGACGTCGAACAGCGACCTCGCGGCCCCGGCGACCGCGAGCAGCAGCAGCGCGCCTCCGACCGTCGGCCAGGCTGCGAGCAGCGCGAACGCCCCGCCCCAGACCAGCACGCCGAGTGAGAGCGGCGGCAACAACCGGCGCCGCCCGACCAGCGCCGCGGTGACCGCGATCCCGGCGACGCCGCCGGCGCCGAAGGCGGCGTTCAGGTAGCCGGCCCCCGAGCCGCCGAGGTCGAGCACCGAGATCGCGAGCACCACGTAGAGCACGTCCAGTGCGCCGATCGCGACGAACTGCCCGCCGAGCAGGCCGACCAGCACCCGAGTGGACGGCTCGCGCGCGAGGGCGCGGAAGCCGGCGAGCGCCTCCTGCAGCGCGGGCTGCGCGTCGCACGCGGGCGCAGGCCCGTTCAGCCGGGCCACGAGCAGCGTCGACACACCGGCCACGACGGCCATCACGGCGAAGACCCAGCCGGGCGAGGCGACGGCGAGCAGGACCCCGGCGAGCGCGGGGGCGAAGAGCACGCTGACGCTCTCGATCCAGCCGGAGACGACGTTGGTCGCGGTCAGCTCGTCCGGGGTCCGGGCGAGTCCAGGCACGAGCGCCGCCTGCGTCGGCCGCGTGATCGTGACCGCGGTGGCGGCGACCGCGGCCAGCGCGTAGGCGACGAGCGGGGGCGCGCCGCCGAGCAGGGCGACGGCCGTGCCGCCCATCGCCAGCGCCTGCGCCAGGTAGCCGAGCGCGAGCACGCGCGCCGGGGGGCGGCGATCCGCGAGCACCGATGCGAACGGCGCGAACAGGGCGGCCGGGACGAGCTGCGCAACCGCGACGAGCCCCGCCGTCGTCGCCCCGCCGCGCTCGTAGGCGTAGACGAGCATCGCGATCCAGACGCCCCACTCGGCCGCGTTGAAGCCGGCGTACGCAAGCTCGACGCGCCGCAGCTCCGGGTTGCGGAAGACGCCGCGGAGGACGACCACCGCCCGGCTCACGAAAGCCGTTCCGCGACCGCCTCGCGAATCGCGGCTCCCACCGAGGGGTAGCGCTCGACGAGCTCTTGCAGGGTGCCCTCTGGGAAGACGAGCAGCCGTAGGGGCGAGCCGGCCCGCACCGACGCCAGCCGCGGGTACGCGTAGCCGCTGCCCCACTCGAGCGCCCGCAGCTCGCCGAAGAACTCGCCCGCTCCGAGCTCGCGCGCCGGCTGCCCGTCGACCGAGACCGTCGCCGTGCCCTCGAGGATCACGAAGAACTCGGAGCCGAGGCTCCACTGCTCGATCACGTCCTCGCCGGCCGCCGCCTCCCGCACGGACGCCTGGGCGGCGACCCGCGCCGCCTGGGCCGGCTCGAGCCCGGCGAACAGCGGCAGCGCGCGCAGCGAGGGCACATCGGCCTCGGGCAGGCCAGGCCACGAGCTGACGATCGCGGGGTGGCGCTCGCGCTCGGGCTCGCGTTCCTCCGGCTCGGCGCTCTCGAGGAAGGCGAGCACCTGCTCGACGTCGGCCTCGGTGCTCTGATGGTTGAGCACGCACAGCCGTAGCGCGAAGCGTCCGTGCAGCCGCGTGGTCGAGACCAGACCGGTGCCGCTCCGCTCCAGCGCGGCCGCGATCCCCGCGTTGCCGTCGTCGTCGAGGTCTCGGCGGCGGAAGCAGACGATGCCGAGCGACGGGGGCGCCATCGTCTCGAGCGTCTCGCTCGCCTCGACGCGCCGGGCAGCGGCCGCGGCGACCTCCAGTGTGCGGCGGATCGCCTCACGGAACGCATCGAGCCCGAAATAGCGCAGCGAGACCCAGAGCTTCAGTGCCCGCGCCGAGCGGGTCAGCTGTAAGCCGAGGTCGGAGAAGTTGACCTCACCTGCGGCCGTTCGTGCGTCGTGCAGGTAGTCCGGGAGCATCTCGAACGCACCCCGCAGCGCCTGCCGCTCGCGGACGAGCACGCAGCCGCACTCGAACGGCTGGTAGAGCCACTTGTGCGGGTCGAGCGTGACGGAGTCGGCCCGCTCGAACCCGGGTAGCAGGCCGCGGTCGGCGAGCGCGGCGAAGCCCCCGTAGGCCGCGTCCACGTGCAGCCAGGCGCTCCGCTCGCGGCAGAGGTCGGCAAGCTCGTCGAGCGGGTCGACTGCGCCGGTGTTCGTCGCTCCCGCCTGCGCCGTGACCGCGAACGGGGTCAGGCCTCGCTGCTCGTCGGCGTCCATCGCGGCCGCGAGCGTGTGCGGGGCGAGCCGGAAGGACTCGTCGCTCGGCAGCACGCGCACCTGCTCGGGCCGGAAGCCGAGGAGCCGCGCGGCGCGCGCGACCGAGGAGTGCGCCTGGTCGGAGACGTAGAGCACCAGGTCGCCGCGCATCGGCCCGGCCAGCGCCTCGCGCGCGCACGCAAGGGCGGTGAGGTTCCCGGCCGAGCCGCCGCTGACGAGCGAGCCTCCCGCCTCGGCCGGGAAGCCGATCCAGTCCTTGAACCAGCCGAGCACCTCGAGCTCGACCTGGCTCGGGCCGGCCGACTCCATCCACGAGCCCGCGTAGAGGTTGCAGGCGCTCGCGATCAGGTCGCCGAGCGCGCCCGGCCAGGTGCCGGCGAACGGGACGAAGCCGAAGAAGCGCGGGTGCCCGTCGCGGCTGCCGAACGGGAGCACGTCGCGGTCGAGGCTGGCGAGGATCTCGGCGAAGGGCTGCGGCTGGTCGGGCGGGGGGCCGTGGAGCCTCTCCCGCATCTCCGCCGGCGAGGCGCGCCGGATCGGCGGCTCCTCGCGCTGCAGCCGCTCGACCAGCAGGTCGACCGTGCGATAGCCAAGCTCGCGCATCGTCTCGGCGTCGAGCGCGAGTGGATCGCGGTGACGGCCCCCCTCCACGGTGGCCGCATCCTTCCAGAGCGGCCACCGTGGCTCCAGGGGCGGTTAGGGCTCAGTCGGGCCCGCGTCGAGCCGGAAGGGCGGGTAGCGGTCCGTCATCAGCCCCGCGTAGGCCGCCACACGCAGCGTCCAGCGGTTCATCCCGAGCACGAAATCGAAGATCGAGCGCGGGTAGCGGCCGGTGAACAGGAGCGCCACCACCGCGAACAGGACGAGCAGTGGGACGAGCCCGCAGTACGCGCAGCCGAGGAAGACCGCGACGACGAGGTATTGCGGGATCGCGAGCAGCCACCACTTGACGAGCACGAGTCCCCGCGAGAGCCGCTCCGGGTACTCGACCTCGAACGTCGCGGGGTACTCGACCGCCTTGAGCGTGAACGGCGGGTAGCGGTCGGTGCCGTTCGCGTCGAAGCAGTAGAACGAAACGCGCCACGTCCAGCGCAGCACGCCGACGTTGAACTCGAACAGACGCCGCGGATAGCGCTCCGTGAACAGGATTGCGAAGAACGCGACGACGCTGACGAGCACGAACGCGATCCACAAGAGTGCGAGCACGATCGCGTGCGGAATGACGAGCAGCCACTTCACGAGCCACAGCCAGCGGCTGAGCTGGGGGTCGAGCTCGCCTTCGACCCGCACCGGGTAAGCCGGCACAGCCGACATCTCGACACCTCCTTCTCGGATACGCAGACAGCGTCGCCGCGGCGGTCGCCGTGCGCATCCGCGGAGACCCCGGACGCGGCCGCTCGAAAGTACGTACTGTCAGCGCGTGCAGGTCGTGCTCGTCCGCCACGGCGAGACCGAGTGGAGCCGAACGGGGCGGCACACGGGGGTCTCCGACCCGCCGCTGACCGAGGAGGGCGAGCGGCAGGCGCGGGCGGTCGGCGAGGCGCTGCGCGGTCGTGAGTTCGCGCTGGTGCTGTCGAGCCCGTTGCAGCGGGCCCGGGACACGGCGAGGCTGGCGGGCTTCGACCCGGAGCTGCGCGGCGACCTGGCCGAGTGGGACTACGGCGAGTACGACGGCCTGACGACGCCCGAGATCCGCGAACAGGTTCCCGACTGGACGATCTGGCGCTACGGCGCGAAGGGCGGCGAGAGCGTCGAGCAGCTCGCGGCGAGGGCCGACCGTGTGGTGGCGGAGCTGCTCACGGTCGCAGGCGACGTGCTGGTCTTCTCGCACGGCCACTTTCTGCGCGTGCTGACAGCCCGCTGGCTGGAGCTGGGCGCCGCGGACGGGCGGCTGTTCGCGCTCGACTCCGGGACGCTCGGCGCGCTCGGCTTCGAGCGCGAGCAGCGCGTGATCCGGAGCTGGAACCTGCCGCTTTGAGCCGCGACTCGGCCGACATCCTCACCGACCAGCCGCCGCCGGCGGCGGACGCGCGGATCGCCTACGGGCCGGAACCGCTCCAGTTCGGCGACCTTCGCGTCCCGCCCGGCGAGGGTCCCTTCCCGCTCGCGCTCGTGCTGCACGGCGGCAACTGGCAGGCGACCTACAACCTGATCCACACGGGCCACCTCTGCGAGGCGCTCCGCGACGCCGGGATCGCGAGCTGGAACCTCGAGTACCGTTGCCTCGGCTGCCCGGGCGGAGAGTGGCCAGCAGCCGCCGAAGACCTCGAGCAAGCGCTGGTGCACATCGACCGCCTGCCGCTGGCTCACGACGGCCGCACGGTGCTCGTCGGCCACTCCGCCGGCGGCCAGCTCGCGCTCTGGGCGGCGAAGCGCAGCGGCCTGCCGGTCGTGGCCCTGGCGCCGATCTCCGACGTCCGCCGCCGCGTGGAGCGCCACGGCCCGGACAGCGCATCCGGCCGCTACATGGCACCGGAGCACTTCGCCGAGGCCTCGCCGCTCGAGCTGCTCCCGCTCGGCGCCCGCCAGATCGTGATCCACGGTGCCGCGGACGACGACGTCCCGTACGAGATGAGCGTGCGCTACGTCGCGGTCGCGGCACCGGAGGCCGAGCTCGTCACGCTCGAAGGCGCCGGCCACTTCGAGCCGATCGACCCGCAGGCGCCGGAGTTCGCCCAGACGCTCGCCGCGATCCGGCAGCTCCTCTAGCCGAACGCGATCACGCTGCGGATGCCGTCCTGGGCCTCCATCAGCTCGAAGCCACGGTTCACCTCGTCCAGGGTCAACCGGTGCGAGACGAACGGCTCGACGTCGAGCTCGCCCGCCAGCCAGCGGTCGACCAGCTGCGGCACCTGGTCGCGTCCCTTGACGCCGCCGAACGACGAGCCCGCCACGCGCCGCCCGGTGATCAGGAAGCGCGGCACGATCTCGAGCACCTCGCCCTTGCCCGCGACGCCGCACACGGTCGCCAGCCCCCAGCCCATCCGCGCCGACTCGACCGCCTGGCGCATCACCGCCACGTTGCCCGTCGCCTCGAACGTGTAGTCGGCGCCGAAGCCGCCGGTCGCCTCGAGCACACGCTCGACCGTTTCGGGCCCGCCGAGCCAGGTCTCGGTCGCGCCCTGGCCGCGCGCCAGCTCGAGCCGCTCCTCGGAGAGATCGACGCAGATGATCCGCTCCGCGCCCTGCAGCCGGCAGCCCGCGACCGCGCCGAGCCCGACCATGCCGGCGCCGAACACGACGCAGGTCGAGCCGGCAGCCACGCGAGCCGTGTTCATCGCCGCGCCGAGCCCGGTCGAGAGCCCGCACGCGAACAGGCACGCGCGATCCAGCGGTGCCTCCGGCGAGACGCGGGCCAGCGCGATCTCGGGCATGACCGTGTACTCCGCGAACGTCGAGCAGCCCATGAAGTGCCGGATCGGCTCGCCGTCCCGCGAGAGGCGAGTGGTCCCGTCCGGCAGGAAGCCGAGCCCCTGCTGCTCGCGGATCGCCAGGCAGAGATTCGTGCGCGGGTCGAGGCAGTGGACGCACTCGCGGCACTGCGGCGAGAAGAGCGTCACCACGTGGTCGCCGACCGCCAGGTCGCGCACGCCGTCCCCGATCGCCTCGACCACGCCGGCACCCTCGTGCCCGAGCACCGTCGGCGAGTATCCGGACGGGTCGGCACCGGAGGCCGTGAACAGGTCGGTGTGGCAGACCCCGCACGCCTCGACCCGCACGAGCACCTCGCCCGCGCGCGGCTCGGCGAGCTCGAGCCCCTGCACCTCGAGCGGCTCGCCGAATCGCTCCAGCACGGCTGCGCGGACCTGCACGAACGCGATCCTACGGCCGCTAGGGTCCAACCCGTGCCGCTACGAGGAAGCTGCCAGTGCGGTGGAGTCAGGTTCGAGGTACCCGACCACTTCCAGCCGAGGGCCTTCTGCCACTGCGCCACCTGCAAGAAGCTCTCCGGCGGCGTCGGCACCGCCAACGGCCGCCTGCGCAGCGACGAGGTCACGATCGTCGAGGGCGAGGAGCTGCTCCGCACCTACCAGCCGGAGGAGGGCACCGCTAAGACGTTCTGCTCGGTCTGCGGCTCGAACCTGTTCGGCGGCGGCTGGCCGGACTCGGAGGAGGCCAGCATCCGCCTGAGCGCGATCGACGAGTCGCTGTCTGATCGGCCCGAGAAGCACATCTACACCCGCTCGCTCGCGAGCTGGGAGACGCTCCCGGACGACGGGCTCGAACGTGTCGAAGGCTCGGGCTAGCGCGGCGCTCGCGGTCATCGCGCTCCTGGCGGCCGGCTGCGGCTCGTCGGGGAACGACAAGCACGCCGGCTTCAGCGCGGATGTGACGAACGCCTGGTTCCCGCTCCGCCCGGGCTCGGTCTACCGCTACCGCGGCGTCAAGGACGGCGAGCCATCGCGCGAGGTGCTGCGGGTGACGCATGCGACGAAGACGGTTGACGGCGCGCCCTGCGTCGTCGTCTCCGACCGGCTCTACCTCGAGGGCAGGCTCGAGGAGCGAACGACCGACTGGTACTCGCAGGACCAGAAGGGCAACGTCTGGTACTTCGGCGAGCAGACCGCCGAGCTCGGCGCGCACGGCAAGGTCAAGGACACGTCGGGCACGTGGACGGCCGGCGTCGACGGCGCCAAGCCCGGGATCTTCATGTTCGCCCACCCGCGCCGTGGGCAGTCGGCGCGGCAGGAGTTCCTGCAAGGCGAGGCCGAGGATCACTTCCGGGTGCTGCGCCTCGACGCGACGGTCGGCCGCTTCGGGCACACGCTGCTGACGAGAGAATGGACGCCGCTGGAGCCGGGCGTGATCGACCACAAGTACTACGTCCGTGGGATCGGCACCGTGCTCGAGCAGACCGTCAGGGGCGGCAACGAACGCAACGAGCTGGTCAGCTTCAGTCGCGGCTAGAGAAAGCGACGCAGCTGCTGACGGCTGATCGTCAGGGCGATCAGGTGGCGCACCTCGTCCACGGTCCCGATCGCGTCTGCGGGGACGATGAAGTGCCGGTGGCGGAGGCCGTCCGAGCGCACCGCGAGCGCATCCGGCACGTCCGGCGCCGTGCCGAAGAGGGGTGACTCGACGTGGCCGACCTTGCGCCCCTGACCGTCGGCGACCTCGAAGCCGGTCCGGTCCTTCACGAGCATCGCCACAAGTCTCGTTCCAAGGCGCGGGGCGGCCATCCGCGCGAACCCGCCCCTGCCGTACGTACTAGCTACGGAGGGCGAGTGCCGATCCGTTACGGCCGACTTAGACTCGCCGCATGATCTGCGCGAAGTGCGGGGCCGAGAACCGGGACGGCGCCCGCTTCTGTGACTCCTGCGGCGCACCGCTGGCCGAGACGGCGCCGGCGCGCGAGGTGCGCAAGGTCGTGACCGTGCTCTTCTGCGACGTCTCCGGCTCGACCGGGCTCGGCGAGCGGATCGATCCCGAGAGCCTGCGGCGCGTGATGGCGCGCTACTTCGAGACGGCGAAGGCGACCGTCGAGCGGCACGGCGGCACGGTGGAGAAGTTCATCGGCGACGCGGTGATGGCCGTCTTCGGCGTGCCCACGGTGCACGAGGACGATGCCCTGCGCGCGGTCCGTGCCGCCGACGAGCTGCGCGGCGGGCTCGCCGAGCTGAACGACGAGCTGGACTCCGGCTACGGCACACGCCTGGAGCTGCGCATGGGCGTGAACACCGGCGAGGTCGTCGCCGGCACCGAGGAGCGGCTCGCGACCGGGGATGCCGTCAACGTGGCCGCCAGGCTCGAGCAGGCGGCCAAGCCCGGCGAGGTGCTGCTCGGCGAGGAGACCTACCGGCTCGTCCGCGACGCGGTCGAGGCCGACGCCACCGCTCCTGTCGAAGCGAAGGGCAAGGCCGAGCGCCTGGCCGCCTACTGTCTTGTCTCGGTCCAGGCCGAGGCGCCCGGTCGCCGCCACGTCACGCGGATGATCGGCCGCGAGCGCCAGCGCGAGCGGCTCGAGGGCGCGTTTGCCAACGTCGTCAACGACCGCTCGTGCCACCTGTTCACGATCCTCGGCGCCGCGGGCGTGGGCAAGTCGCGGCTCGCGCAGGAGTTCCTCGCCGGCGTGGACGCGACCGTCGTCAGCGGCCGCTGTCTCTCCTACGGCGAGGGGATCAGCTACTGGCCGGTGACGGAGGTCGTCAAGCAACTCGCGCCCGCCGGCGAGGTGACCGGTCCGCTCGCCTCGATCCTCGGCGACGACACGGCCTCCGCCTCGCCCGAGGAGATCGCCTGGGCCTTCCGCAAGCTGCTCGAGGCGGAGGCTGCCGAGCGGCCGGTCGTGGTCGTCTTCGACGACCTGCACTGGGGCGAGCCGACCTTCCTCGACCTGGTCGAGCACGTCGCCGACCTGAGTCGCGACGCGCCGATCCTGCTGCTCTGTATGGCGCGGCCCGAGCTGCTCGACGTGCGCGCCGCCTGGGGCGGCGGGAAGCTGAACGCGACCAACGTGCTGCTCGAGCCGCTGGCGCCGGGCGAGACGGCCGAGCTCGTCGACCTGCTCGCCGGGGGCGCCGAGGAAGGACTCCGCAGCCGGATCCTGGAGGCCGCCGGCGGCAACCCGCTGTTCGTCGAGGAGATGGTTGCGATGGCGGCCGAGAGCGGCGAGGAGGTGGCGGTGCCGCCGACGATCCAGGCACTGCTCGCCGCCCGTCTCGACCAGCTCGCGGCGGCGGAGCGCGAGGTGCTGGAGCGGGGCGCGGTCGAGGGCCAGGTCTTCCACCGCACCGCGGTCGCGGCTCTCGCGGACGGCGGCTCGGTCGACGGCCAGCTCGTCGCGCTCGTCCGCAAGGACCTGGTCCGGCCCGAGCAGCCGCTGCTGCCGGACGACGACGCCTTCCGTTTCCGCCATCTGCTCATCCGCGACACCGCCTACGACGCGTTGCCGAAGGCGACCCGCGCCGAGCTGCACGAGCGCTTCGCCGACTGGCTGGCCGTCAACGGCACGGCGCTGGTCGAGCTCGACGAGATCCTCGGCTATCACCTTGAGCAGGCGTACCGCTACCGGGCCGAACTCGGCCCTCTCGACACCGCGGCCGCGGCTCTCGCCGAGCGCGCGGCCACGCGCCTGCTCGTGAGCGCCGACCACGCGCAGGAGCGCGGCGACCAGTCGGCCACAGTCGGCCTGCTCACGCGGGTGTTGGAGCTGCTGCCCGCGGAGCACCAGGCCCAGCCCGGGGCGGCGCTCGAGCTGGCGATGGCGTTGTTCTCCCTAGGCGAGTTCGACCGTGGAGCCGCCGCGCTCGCCGGCGCAGTGGCGGCCGCCGGCGCGGCTGGGGACAAAGCCGTGCTGGCACGCTCGCGGCTTGCCCGCATCGAGCTGGGGGTCCAGCGCGACCGTACGGTGACGATGGCCGACGCTCTGGCGACCGCGCGGGCGGCGCTCGCGGAGCTCGAGGAGATCGGAGACGAAGAGGGAATGGTCTGGGCGCTTCGGCTCGTCGGCAACTTCACCGAGTGGCGGGGCGCGAGCGGAGAGGCAGAGGCCTACTGGCAGCAGGCACTGGAGCGGGCGGACTCGATCCGGTCGCGCCAGGTGGACGACGTGCTCGGCTGGATGCTGCTCGCTGCGTGGTGGGGGCCGAGGCCGATCGAAGAGGCGCTGTCGTTGTGCGAGGAGGTCTTCGCACGAGTGCCCTCCAAGCGGCTCGAGGCGCAAGCGCTGATCACGCGAGGCGTGGCGAGAGCCGTCGTCGGCGAGCTGGAGGACGGCCGTCGGGACGTGGCCGCCGGCAGGGGGCTGATTCTCGACCTCGGCCACCGGATCGCTTGGGCGGGGCTCACCGCGATGGAGGCCGAGATGGAGCTGGTCTCGGGGGACGCGGCTCGTGCGTACGAGGCTGCTGCGGGCGGTCGCGAGGTGCTTGTGGCGAGCGCCGAAACCGGATACCTCGCGACGGTCGCCGGCTACCTCGCGGAGGCCGCGCTCGAGCTCGGGCGTGACGACGAGGCTGAAAGCCTTGCAGACGAGACGCGTGAACTCGCTGCGTCGGACGACTTCGAGCCGCATGCGAGGGAGCAACTCGTCCGCGCACAGATCCTCGCCCGGCGTGGGGACTTCGCCGGCGCAGGCGAGCTGATTGCCGCCGCGGCCGAGCGGGTCGATCCCACCGATTGGCTGATGCTGAAGCGCGACCTCGCCCGCGCTCGCGCGGAGGTGGCCCGCCTCGCGGGGCGGCCTGACGAGCAGCGAGACGCGCTCGAGCACGCACTGTCGCTCGCGGAGGCGAAGGGCAACCTCGTTGCAGCCGACCGCGATCGCGCGGCGCTGGCTGCACTGCGCACCTAGTCCACGAGCAGCTGGGCCTTGCGCACGCGCGTGAAGCCCGCTGCGGCGCTGGCGCTCGAGTCGACCAGCCGGCTGAGCCAGCCGTGGCCGCTGTCGGGGTTCGCCTGGTCGTCGAAGCTGCCGGTCGAGGCGAAGACGCGGCCATCGCGGAAGTCCCACTCCTCGATCTGGTCGTGGTCGCTCTCGATGTCCTCGCGGAACCGCCGCAGGTCCTCGCGCAGACGCGACTTGACGGTCTCGAGCCACGTCTCCTGCGGGTCCTTGTCGGTGTCGACGCCGCACCGCACGAGCAGGTCGTCCTCGATCTCCTCGAGGCCCAGCGCGTCGATGTAGCGCCCGGCTTCGTCCCAGTCGGGCGCCTCGCCCGGCTCGAGCGCGACCAGCTCGACCAGCTGCCCCGCCTCTTGGGCCCTCGCGAGCGCCTCGACGGCCTTGTCCGGGCCGTCCTCGCGCGCGAGCGCGTGCTCGAGCTCGTGCTCGGCCAGCTCGGGGGCGTCCTCGGCCTCGCTGTAGTCGCGCTCGGCCGTCAGCTCGCGGTACGGCTTGCCCTGCTCGTCGCGCCGGAGCCGGTCGTCCGCGACCTGCCAGCCGGCAGGGGCGCCGTCGACGATCGTGCTGAAGGTGTGGCCGATCCTCGGCGCGTCCGCTCGGTAGCGCCGGAAGGCACCGGCCTCGGTGCGCCCGTCCGGATGGCGCAGCACGAGCCGGTAGCGCGCCGGCTCCAGCCGCACGCGCACGCCTTCGACGGCGTCGACGAGCCAGTCCCGGCCCTCGACGTGGACGAGATCGCCCTCGGCGAGCTCGGTCTCGCTGCGGTAGGGCAGGGTGTGCTCGTGCCCGAGGCGGTTGACGTGACTGAGCTCGTAGTCGGTGGCCACCCGGGGAGGTTACGCCCACCGAGCACACGGCTGGGAGGAGGTCCCGACCACCTCATCTCGTGGACGGTCGAGCACCCCCACCCAGCCGGTGCCGGCTCAGTAGCTGTAGCTCGGGCGAGAAGGCGCCGCTGCCGGCGCCGACCCGGTCGTGACCGGGCGCCAGACGCCGACGTCCTTGAAGCCGTTGCCCTTGACCTGACCCGGCTTCGTGTCCTGCACGAACCGGTACAGCGGCGCGCCGCGGAAGGCGACCTGGCGCTTCGCGTCCGGCCGCTTGACGACGGTCAGGCCCTTGACGCCCGTGGGTGTGACGCCGCGAGCGACCACGAGCGGCTTCCACAACGAGAGGCAGAACGCCGTCGTGCAGATGAAGCGTCCGTGCCGCTCGGCGCTCAGCGAGTAGAGCGTCAGCCCGTTGCGGGTGACCAGGATCGTCTTGCCGAGCTTCGCGTTGTGCGCGGTCTTCACCAGCGGCTTCGCGCCGCTGGCGTTGCCCGAGCGCGTGATCAGCAGGAGCGTCACCGTCAGGCCCGCCGCGACCGCGAGCGCGACCAGCAACGAGGCTCGAAGCTTTCCGACTCGTTCCATCTCCTCCTCCTTCAATTCGTTGTCATGAGGGACTACGGGGAGGGTCGAGCCGAAGATTGCGCGCGCAATAAGCGCTTAACGATCCGAACTGCGGTCGACGCCGTAGCTACTCGGCCCAGGTCGGCAGGCTCAGCGCCCGCTCGTAGGCCGCGCGGTCGTGCACCGGCTCGCCGTGGGCGACGATCACCCGCTCGAACGGCAGCTCCAGCAGCTCGCGCAGGGCCGGACGGGCGCGGTCGATGTGCGGCGTGTCCCAGATCCGCAGCTCGCCGTCGGCACCGGTGAGCGCGTCGGCGAACACGAGCGTGCGCTGCTCCGGCAGCCAGAGCGGCGTCTCGTTCCGGCCGCGGCCGTCGTACAACGCGACCAGGCCGCCCGGCAGCACCGAGCCGGGCTCGATCGGCTCGAGCTCTGTCTGCGGGATGTTCTGCCGCTCGAACAGCCACGGCCCGAAGGCCTGCGCGCCGTAGCGCGAGACGAACAGGTCGACGTCGCGGACGTGATCCGGCTTCAGCACCACGGCCATCGTCGGCGGCCTGGCCTCGAGCCGCTCCCAGACCTCCGAGCCCTCCGGCGGCGCGAGCGCATCCAGCACCGCCACCTCGCCGCCGCTCTCGACACAGGTCGAAGTCACCACCTCAGGCCAGCCTGCGCCCTCGTGCCAGTCCGGGTACGAGAGCCGCCAAGCCCAGAGACCCGGCGCGACGTCCAGAACCTGCTCCACGACCTCATTCTCGCTAGATTCGCGTGTGCACAGCCAACTGCGGAAGGGGAAATCGATGAGGAGAGTCAAGGGAGCGCTCGGCGCGCTCTTCATCCTGGCCGCCGCGCTCGCGGTCGGTATCTCGGCCAACGGCGCGGCAGCCGCCAACGTCACGACGTGTGACGGGGTCCTGGTGCCCGGCAGCTATGGGCGCGTCGTCGTGCCTGCCGGCGCGAGCTGCTTCAGCGACGGCGGCGTCACGGTTCGCGGCGGCCTGTACGTGCAGCCCGGCGCGACGTTCGTGCTCGGGAGCGAAGAAGCTCCGGGCGACAACGGCACCATCAGCGGGGGCGTCCATGCGGCCGATCCCGCGAATCTGCAGATCCACTTCATGACGATCAACGGCGGGATCGAGTCGCAGGGCGGATCGGGCCCGTTCGGCGGTCCCTTCGACATCACCTGGACCACGATCGAGGACAGCCAGGTCAACGGCGCTGTCAGCATCACCGGCTACGACGGGTTCTGGATGGGCTTCATCCGCAACCACGTCAACGGCGCGGTGAACCTGAGCGGCAACGTCCTCGAGGACCCCGACGGGAACGAGTACGTCACGAACACGATCCACGGCAGCCTGAGCTGCTTCGGAAACTCTCCGGCGCCGCAGGTCGGCGACTCGGAGGGGAGCCTGAATCACGTGACGGGTGCCAAGAAAGGGCAGTGCGCGTCGGTCTGAGCCGCACGCCAAGACGATGTGCGAGAGGGGCCGCGAGGCCCCTCTCGTCGTTCGACGATTACTGCCCTGGGCGAGCGCCTGGCGATCGTCGTCGACCCCGACGGCAACCAGTCCTGCCTCGGCACGGCTGAGGCCGGAGCTCAGTAGCCGTTCAGCTCACCGACGCGCACATGAAGGAGCCGCCCGGCGCGGCGGAGCAGGCGGGCCCCTTCGCCGAATGCCAGGTCGCCGCGGCGGGCGTCGCGTGTGGCCGCCTCGATGTTCCCGCGGTCGTTGGCGACGAAGTCGATCCGCGCCTGCACGCCTCGAAGCGTCGTCTCGAACCCCCGCAGGGCGAGCTGCCGGCCCGCGCGGTCGTGTGCCGCTCGCAACCGCGCCACGGTCGCTCGCAGCTCGGCGCGAAGACGGACGTAGTCGTGCGTCTGCCGGATCGCCGCCACCCCGTCTTCGAACGCCGCCTTCACCGGGGACGAGGAGCCGCAGCCGGCGAGCAGCGCCGTTGCGACGAGCAGATGAATTTTCGCCGGCTTCGTCGTCTTACCCTACGACCCCGTAACGGAGAGGAGAACCAGATGGGACAGCCGGTCGTGCACTTCGAGGTCGTCGGCAAGGACGGCGACAAGCTCCAGGGCTACTACGCGGAGCTCTTCGGGTGGAACATCAACAGCGACAACCCGATGAACTACGGGATGGTCGACGGCAAGGACAACAAGACCAAGAACGGCGACACCGGGATCGGCGGCGGCGTCGGCCAGGGCCCGGAGGGCTACGGCGGGCACGTCACCTTCTACGTGGCGGTGCCGGACGTCGAGGAGGCGCTGCAGAAGGCCGAGAGCCTCGGCGGCAAGCGCGTGATGGGCCCCGAGGACATCATGGGCATGGTCGTGCTCGGCCAGTTCACCGACCCGGAGGGCAACCTCGTCGGGGTCGTCAAGGACGACCAGGGCTAGCGGCCGACCGCGTAGCCCTGCATGCCGCGAGGGTTTGCCGCCGCGTAGAGCAGACCCTCGCGGTTGCGCCCGGCGGCGCTCACGCGTCCGAGCGACCAGGGTCCCTGCGGTTCGACGAGATGGCCGCGCCGCTCGAGCTCGGCGAGCGTCTCGGGGCCGAAGCGGTCTTCGACCTGCACCACGCGCGGCCGCGGCTGCCGGGGGTAGAACGACTCCGGGAAGTGGTCGGTGTGGAACATCGGCGCGTCGATCGCCTGCTGGGCGTTCAGGCCGAAGTGGACGAGCGAGAGGAAGAAGACGAGCGACCACTGGTCCTGGTGGTCGCCGCCCGGGGTGCCGAAGGCGAGCAGCTCGCCGTCGCTGCGGGCGAGCGTGGGCGAGAGCGTCGTGCGCGGCCGCTTGCCGGGTACGAGCGAGCTCGGCAGGCCCTCCTCGAGCCAGAACATCTGCGCCCGCGTGCCGAGGCAGAAGCCGAGCCCGGGGATCACCGGCGAGCCGTGCAGCCAGCCGCCGCTCGGCGTCGCCGAGACCGCGTTGCCGAAGCGGTCGACCACGTCGACGTGACAGGTGTCGCCGCCGGTCGGCTCGCCGGTTCCGGGATCGACCGCCTGCAGCTCGGGGATGTGCGGAAGCCGCGGCTCGCGCCCGCCGGGGCTGCCCGGGCGCAGCTCGCCCGAGGCCTTCTCGCCGACGAGCGTGCGCCGTTCGTCCGCGTAGGCCGGGCCGAGCAGCTCGTCCAGCGGCACCTCGACGTCGCCGTACCAGGCCTCGCGGTCCGCGAAGGCGAGCTTGGCGCACTCGACCACGGTGTGGACGAAGTCCGGGCTCTCGCGCTCCGGTAGATCGAAGCCGTCGAGCAGCGCGAGCTGCTGCAGGAAGACCGGCCCCTGACCCCACGGCCCGGTCTTCGAGACCTCCCAGCCCCGGAAGGCGCGCGTGACCGGCTGCTCGATCGACGCCTGCCACGAGGTGAGGTCGTCGCGGTCGAGCAGCGAGCCCGCCTGGACGATCGCGTCGGCGACGAAGCCGCCGTAGAAGACCTCGCGCGCGGCCTCGATTTCACTCTTCGACTCGGTGAGCACGCGCCGATAGGTCGCGGCCAAATCGCGGTTCCGGAACAGCGAGCCCGGCCGCGGAACGGGCAGGTAGAGCTCCGCCGAGCCCGGCCACTCGTCGCGGAAGACCTGCTCCAGCTTGGCGATCGAGCGCACGATCCCCGGCACGAGCGGGTAGCCGCCCTCCGCGTAGCCGATCGCCGGCTCCAGCACCTCGGCGAGCGGGAGCGTCCCGAACTCGCGCAGCAGCAGCAGCCACGCGTCGAAGGCGCCCGGGACGCAGGCGGCCAGCAGCCCGGTCCCCGGCACGAGCTCGTGGCCGAGCTCACGGAAGCGCTCGATCGTCGCCGCAGCCGGCGCCGTGCCCTGGCCGTCGACGACCAGCACGTCGTCCCGCTCGGCGCTGTAGAGCAGGATCGGAACCTCGCCGCCAGGCCCGTTCAGGTGCGGCTCGACGACCTGCAGCACGAACCCGGCCGCCACCGCCGCGTCGAAGGCGTTGCCGCCGCGCTCGAGCATCGCCATCCCTGCAGCCGAGGCGAGCCAGTGCGTCGAGGCGACCATGCCGAAGGTGCCCCGCAGCTCGGGCCGGGTGGTGAAGGGCTCCACGCGCGTAGCTTGCCTCGTGCGCGCGACTGCGATTCGATAGCCGCGTGGCAGAGCTCGCCGCCGCCCCGTCCGAACAGCGGTCGTACCGCTGGCTCGCCGCGCCGCTGGCCGCGTTCGCGCTCGTCTCGCTGACGGCCGGCCTGCTCGCCGACCACGACCCGCGCTCGAAGGGCTACTTCCGGCTCTTCTTCGAGGATCCGATCCACCTCAAGGCCGGCTTTGCGACCGCGGTGGTCGTGCTCGCGTGCTTCCAGCTCTTCACCGCGGCTTGGATCTTCGGCAAGCTGCCGTGGTCGAAGCCCGCCTGGGTGAACCCGGTGCACCGCTGGTCGGGCCGGCTCGCGTTCGTGCTGACGCTGCCCGTCGCCTACCACTGCATCTTCAAGCTCGGCTTCCAGGATCCGAGCACCCGCGTGCTCGCCCATTCGCTGTTCGGCTGCGCGGTCTACGGCGCCTTCGCCTCGAAGGTGACGATCGTGCGCCTGCACGACTTCCCGCGCTTCGTGCTCCCGGTCGCCGGCGGCCTGCTCTTCGCGGTGCTGGTCGGCGTCTGGTGGACGAGCGCCGTCTGGCTCTACGGGCAGAACACGACCGCGGCGCCCGCGGCGAGCTCGCCGATTCCCGCGAACGCCGACGCTGCCGCGGGGGCCAAGGTGTTCGGCGCGGCCGGCTGCGGCTCGTGCCACACGCTCGCGGCCGCGAAGTCGAGCGGTCAGGTCGGCCCGAACCTCGACGACACGAAGCCGGGCTACGACACGGTGCTCGCCAAGGTCACGAACGGCGGCGGCGGAATGCCCTCCTTCGGCGGACAGCTGAGCGAGCAGCAGATCCGCGACGTGGCCGCGTATGTTGCCTCGAGCGCGGGCAAGTGAGCACGCTCGTCTTCCTGCCGGCCTGGAACGAGGAGCAGAACCTGCAGGCCGTGCTCGACGAGCTGCAGCACGCGCTGCCCGAGGCCGACCTGCTCGTCATCGACGACGGCTCGACGGACGGGACGGCGGACGTGGCCCGAGCAGCCGGCGCCGAGGTCGTCTCCTTCGGCCGGAACCGCGGTCTGCCGGCCGGGATCGCCGCGGGCTACGCGTACGCGCTCCAGCACGGCTACGACCTGTGCGGCCGCGTCGACGCCGACGGCCAGCACCCGGTCGTCGAGCTCGAGCGCCTGCTCGAGCGCGTGCGCGAAGGCGAGTGCGACGTCGCCGTCGGCTCGCGCTTCGCCAGCGGCGAGGGGTTCGCGCCGTACCGGTACATCCCGTCCGCGCCAAGGCGGCTCGGCACCGCGCTCCTGCGGCGCGCGATGCGCATCGTCCTGCGGCGCCCGTTCCTGGATGCGACCAGCGGCATGTACGCCTCGAACGCGAAGGCGCTGCCGGTGCTCGCCCAGCCGTACGTGACCGAGGCGCCGGAGGTCGAGGCGCTGCTGCGCCTGAGCGAGGCCGGCCTGCGCGTGGACGAGGTGCCGGTCGAGATGCGGGAGCGCGCGGGCGGCGAGTCGAAGCTGCGCGGCAAGAAGTCGCTGCTCGTTGTGCTGACCGTGATCGGGACGCTGTTCGCGTTCCTGCGGCGGCGGCGCTGATGCGGCTCGTCGCGGTGCTCGGTTACTCCGGGCGGCGCAAGCGCGAGCTGCACGACGTTTGCGAAGCACGCGTGCGGCACGCCGAGACGGTCGACGCGGACGCCGTCCTCCTGAGCGGCGAGGCCGAGCTGATGCAGGGCGCCTGGCGCGGGGGCGAGGTCGTGCTCGACTCGCGGGCCCGCAACACGCGCGAGAACGCCCGCGGCGTGGCCGAGGCCGCGCGCCGCCTCGAGGCGGACGAGGTCGTGGTCGTCACCTCGGCGTGGCACGCCTTGCGCGCCCGGGTGCTCGTGCGCGCGGCGATCGGCGACCCGGCCGTCACGGTCACGAGCTCGTCCCCGCCCGGCCCGAAGCCGGTGAGGCTGCTCGTGCGAGAGCTCGCCTGCCTGGCGGCGCTACCCCTTCAGCTGCTTGATCAGCGCGTCGGTCGGCGCCCAGTAGGCGGCCCGCGCGGCCGTTGAAGAGCTCAGCGGCGCCAGGTGGTCGGCCGTGAACGAGCCGTGCGAGCGCGCGATGTTCAGTTCGATCTGACCGCCCGGGAAGCCCGCGTCACGCAGCCGCTGCAGGAGCAGGCCCGCGCCGTCGGAGGCGTGCGGGTCCTTCTCGCTGACGATCAGCGCGAGGATCGTGCGCGGCGTCAGCGGCTTCAGGTTCACGATCCGCGCCGTCTCGCCGTAGGGCACCGGGTTGACGCTCTCGACGGCGTCCGGCACCGGCACGTGCTCGCGCTTCGCGACCGCGGCGTACTCGACCGCCAGCGCCGCGCCACGCGAGTAGCCGAGCGCGAGCACCGGCAGCCCCTTCAGCTCGAGCCGCCCGCTCGCCTTGCGGATGCCGGCCACCGCGGGGTCGAGCACGGCCTGGCTGTAGACCTGCTCGTAGCGCGGATAGACGACCACGGCGCCCTGCTTGACGAGATGGTCGATCCAGTCACGGTGATTCGCCGGCGTCGCCTCGGTCTCGCCGCCCTGGCCGTGGAAGAAGATGACCAGCCGTTTCGGCTGCCCGGCCGGGTGGAAGATCCAGGCGCCGTTCGGCTGCTGGGTCCGCAGCCCCTCGACCGTCGGCCGCGCCGGGGCCGCCGAGCCGCCTCCGCCGCCGCACCCGGCGACGACTAGCAGCGCGGCGAGCACGACCGGGGTCAGGGCCGCTTTCACCTGCTCATTTCGACTCCGAGGAGTCGTAAAGGGTTAGTCGGCCGTCGGCGGTGCGTCGTCGTCGCCGAGCTGTTCGTTCGGAGGCCCGAGCCAGTCCGGCTTCTCGAGCTCGCCGCTCTTGATGGCCTCGCGCTTCTCCGCCTTGGCCTGCCGCTTGAGCGTGCGCTTCTCCTCGATCGCCCGCTCGCGGTTGCGCTTGTTGATCGTCTGCTGCCGCTTCTTCGTCGCCATCCATGCCTCCTAGTGTCGAATTCCGCGCCCGCCGCTCCGCATCCGCGCCCGCCGCGCCGCGATTTCCTGGTCGAAGACGACGTTCTGCGCCTGCCGCTCGCCGCTGCTCTCGTCCACCTCGAACGTGACCGGCTTGTGCGCGCAGCGACCCTCGGGCTTCTCGCCCTCGGCGAACCCGTTTCCCGCGACCGCGAGCCGCTCGCCGTCGTCGGTCATGATGAACCCGTAGTCCTTGACCTCGTTGAACCAGAGCATCTGTCCTCGCACAGAGAGTCCTTTCGCTAGGAGTCGGCGCGCGCCGCGCCAGCGGCGCGCGCCTGCTCGTGGTTAACCGGCGACCTGTACGACGTTCTTTGCCTCGGGGCCCTTCGCACCCTCGGCGGCCTCGTACTCGACCTTCGCGCCCTCGGGGAGCGACTTGTAGCCGTCACCCGAGATCGCGGTGTGGTGCACGAAGAGATCCTTGCCGCCGCCGTCGTCCGGGGTGATGAAGCCGTACCCCTTGGCGTCGTTGAACCACTTCACTGTTCCTGTAGCCATAGAAAAACACCTCCTTCTACCTATTCACGAACGGTAGATGGGAGGCGTCAGCCGACCAGGTACTCGCTCTGTGGAGCCCAAAGCGTAGCAGCGTGGCCGAGAAAGGCTCAGTTGAGCGGCAGGGTGAAGGCGACGCGAGCCCCGCCCTCACGCCGGTTCTCGGCCCAGATCGTGCCGCCGTGCGCGTGCACGAGACCCTGCGCGATCGCGAGCCCGAGGCCCGCTCCACCGCTCGAGCGGGTGCGCGACTCGTCGTCGCGCCAGAAGCGCTCGAACATCCGCTGCGGCGCCCCCGGCGCGAGGCCGGCGCCCTCGTCCTCGACCGCGATGACGACGTGGTCGGTGTCCGTCTGCACGACCACGGCGACCGCACCTTCGGGACGCGTGTGGCGCACCGCGTTCTCGACCAGGTTGAGCAGCACGCGCCGCACCTTGTCGGGCGCGACCTTGACGAGCGGGTCGCTCGGGTCGACGCTCGACTCGAGCCGCACGCCGCGTGAGCGCGCGGCGGGCCGCAGCGACTCCAGGCACGACGTCACGAGCTCGCCGAGCGAGGCCTCACGCAGCTCGAGCGCGAGCACGCCCGAGTCGATCCGCGCCAGCTCGAACAGGTCCTCGACGAGGTCGGAGAGCAGGTCGGTCTGCGCCCGGATCGCCGGCAGGTACTCCGCCGGCTCGGCGAGGCCGTCCTCGAGCGCCTCGACCATCGCGCGCAGCGAGGCGAGCGGGGTGCGCAGGTCGTGGCTCGCCCAGGCGACGAGCTCGCGGCGGGCGTCGAAGAGGTGCTCGAGATTCGCGGCCATCTCGTTGAAGGCGGCACCGAGCTCGTGCAGCTCGCGCGGCCCGGACTCCGAGGCGCGGGCGCTCAGGTCGCCGCCGGCGAGTCGCTTCGAGGCGGCCCGCAGCTCGTCGAGCGGCCCGAGGATGCGGCGACCGAGGAGCAGCGCGCCGCCGAGGGCGCACAGCGTCGAGAGGGCGACGACCAGCCAGAACGTCGCCTGATCGTGCATGCCGAACATCACGAGGCCGGATCCGACCACGACCGCGATCGGGAGGCAGACCGCGGCGACTGCGAGTGCGGCCAACTGCAGGCGGATGCTCATGCGCGCAGCCGGTAGCCCACGCCCCAGACGGTCTCGAGCAGCCGCGGGTCGGATGGGTCGGTCTCGAGCTTCTCGCGCAGCCGCCGCACGTGGACGGTCACGGTGCCGGTGTCGAGCGCGGCCGAGTAGCCCCAGACGCGGTGCATCAGCTGGTCGCGCGAGAAGACGCGGTTCCGGTTCGAGGCGAGGAACCAGAGCAGGTCGAACTCCTTCGCCGTCAGCGTGAGCGGCTCGCCGTCGCGGCGTGCCTCCCGCGTGGCCGCGTCAAGCTCGAGCGGTCCGGCCGACACCCGCTCGAGCGGCCGCTCGGCCGGGTGGGAGCGCCGCAGGACGGTCCTCACGCGCGTGGTGAGCTCGCGCGGCGAGAAGGGCTTCGTGACGTAGTCGTCGGCCCCGAGCTCCAGCCCGACGATCCGGTCGGCCTCCTCCACCCGCGCCGTCAGCAGGATCACGGGCAGCTCCGAGCTCGAGCGGATCCAGCGGCACAGGTCGAGCCCGTTCGTCTCGCCCGGCAGCATCACGTCGAGCAGGACGAGGCTCGGCGCTTCGCTTTCGATCATGCGCCTCGCGCCGTCGCAGTCCTCGGCCGTCACGACCCGATGGCCGTCGTGCTCGAGGTAGCGCGAGACGACGTCGCGGACGAGCGGCTCGTCGTCGACAACCAGAACGGTGCTCACCGGGACAGTCTGCTGGTCAGGCAAACGCAGCTTCCGTTACGCATTCCTTAAATCGTTCTACCCGAGTTCGCCAAATCGTAAGGGCGCCGGGTGAGACCCGCTCCTAGCGTGGCAACCGTCAACCACGAGGAGGAGCAGCGATGAGACACCGATCCATCCTGGCCGCCCTGCTGGCAGCGACGGCGCTGGCGCTCGTCGGCGCCCAGGCGTCGTCTGCGGGTCCCGGGCACGGTCACCATCACGGTGGCCCGCGCGTGTTCGTGCAGACGAACGAGCTGGGCGGGAACATGATCGCGGTCTACCGGCGCGGCCACGACGGGCAGCTGTCCCGCGTCGGCATCTACGCCACCGGCGGCCTCGGCGGCGCAGCGTTGCCGGGCAACGAGTCCGACCCGCTCGCCTCGCAGGGCTCCCTCGCCTTCGAGCACGGCCGGCTGATCGCGGTGAACGCCGGCAGCAACACCGTCTCGGCGTTCCGCGTGCGCGGCGACCGGCTCGAGCTCGAGAGCGTCGTGCCCTCGGGCGGCCAGTTCCCCGCCAGCGTCGATATCCACGGCGACCTGGCGTACGTGCTCAACTCCGGCGGCACCGGGATCGTCCAGGGCTTCCGCATCGGCCCGCACGGCCTCTCGCCGATCGCCGGCTCGGCCCGCTCGCTCGGGCTCGCCAACTCGAATCCACCGGACTTCCTGATGGCCCCCGGCCAGGTCGGGTTCACGCCTGACGGGAAGCAGCTGCTCGTGACGACCAAGGTGAGCACGAGCTCGATCGACGTCTTCCAGGTCGGGCACGACGGCCGGCTCTCGGCCGCGGCGGTCGTGAACCCGTCGGCGACGCCGGTTCCGTTCGCGTTCACCTTCGGCGCAGGCGACCGCCTCGTCTCCGGCGAGGCCGGAGCAAGCTCGGTGACGACGTACCGGATCCAGGCGAGTGGCACGCTCGTCGATCCGAAGTCGCAGACCGACGGCCAGGCTGCGCTCTGCTGGATCGAGCGTGTCGGTGAGGTCTACTTCGTCTCGAACACGGCCAGCAACAACCTCAGCTCGTTCCGAATCGGCCCGATGGGACAGCCGGTGTTGCTGCAAGCGGTCGCGGCCACGACGAACCCGGGGCCGATCGACCTCGCCTCGAGCGGCCGCTTCCTCTACGCCGAGACCGGCACCAACGGCACGGTCGACGAGTTCGCCATCGGCCCCAACGGCACCCTCACGCCGATCGGGAGCGTCAGCGACCTCCCGCCTGGCATCGAGGGCATCGCCGCTTCGTAACCCCCCAACCGCACCGGGGCCCGCCGGTCTCCCGGCGGGCCCCGGTGCTCCCCAGCTAGACGGCGGGAGCCGGCGCGCGGCCCGCGCGGACGAACATCCCGATGCTCACGACCAGCACCCAGACCGCCAGCACGAACCACGGGAAGAAGAGCAGCAGACCCAGCGAGACGATCCCGGCCGCGACCCCGAGCCACCCGGCCCAGCCCGGTACCGCCCGGGCCCTGAGCCCCGCCAGCGACGCGGCGATGATCATCGTCCCCGCGCCGGCGCCGCTCGAGGCCTGGAACATCCAGCCCGCGTCGTCGGCGGCGTGGATCAACGCCGGGAAGACCTGGTGGTGGAAGGTATCGTCGCTCATCGTCCTGACCCCGTCCTCGAGCGCGACCGCCGCCAGCGCCAGCGTCACGTAGACGGTCCCGCCGATCGTCGTCAGCGTGGCCAGGAGTCCGTCGTCTCCCTCGAGGCGCCGGACCGTCTGCCGCAGGGCAGCCACGAACCAGAGGAAGAACAGGAGACCCAGGGCCGCGAGGAGCCAGCCGATGTTGATCGACAGGCGGTTCCCCGAGTGGGAGTAGTACGAGATGATCTTCTCCGGCGCGGAGCCTGAGTCCGGCGAGTCGCCGAAGATCAGGATTACGCCGATCACGAACAGGACGACGTAGGCGACCCCGCCCAGCGCCGCCCAGCGGACGAATCCCGCGCTGGAGCGCGGTGTTGCAATCGTGCTCATTGACCCTCCTGGTGGAATTAGATCGGGATACTAAGTAACCAGGCGGACACTGCTTCGCCGACCGACGAGCTGCTGCGGAGCGAGTGGGTCCCAGGGATCGGCACGACGGTGCGGTTGGGCGCAGACGGCGGCATCCCGAACGGATCGCGCTCGCCCTGGACGACCAGGGTCGGCACCTCGACGGCGTCGAGCTCGTCGAGGCGGCTCTTCTCCGGCCGGCCCGGCGGGTGGACTGGGAACGCGAGGCAGAGCACGGCCTTCGCGCCGGTCGCAGCCGCGGTCCGGCAGGCGACGCGGGCGCCCGAGGAGCGGCCGCCGGCGATCAGCGGGATCTCGAAGGCGAGCTGCTCGATCACGGAAACCCAGGCCGCGTCGAGCTGGTTCGCCGGCGCGGGCGAGCGGCGGCCGGCGACGCGGTAGGGCTGCTCGACCAGCGCGACGGTCAGTCCCGCCTCGAGCGCAGCCTTCGCCGCGCCCTGCAGGTCCGGCGACTCGACGCCGCCGCCCGCCCCGTGCCCGAGCACGAGCGCGCCGCGTGCCTGCTCGACGGGCCGGAGCTGAACCCGCGCGAGACCGTGAGGAGTGTCGAGCTCGAGGATCTGCGGAGCCTAGGCATATCCTCACGCGGTGGCAGCCCCGGCGATCGAGACGCACGGCCTCTCCAAGACCTACGGCAAGGACGTGCACGCAGTGGTGGAGCTCGACCTGCGCGTCGAGCGCGGCGAGGTCTTCGGCTATCTCGGCCCCAACGGCGCGGGGAAGAGCACGACCATGCGGATCCTGCTCGACCTGATCCGCCCCACGGCCGGCAGCGCGTCCGTCCTGGGCTTCGACCCCCGCCGCCGCGGCGTCGAGGCCCGGCGACAGGTGGGCTACCTGCCGGGCGACCTGCGGCTCTACGACCGGCTGACCGCGCGCGAGCAGCTCGACTCGCTCGCGCGCCTGCGCGGGAACGTCGACGCCGGGCTGCGCGACCGGCTCTGCGAGCGCTTCGGCGTCGTGCTCGACCGGCAGATCCGCCAGCTGTCGCGGGGAAACCGGCAGAAGGTCGGAGTCGTGCAGGCGTTCATGCACCGGCCCGAGCTGGTGATCCTCGACGAGCCGACGACCGGGCTCGACCCGCTCCTCCAGGCCGAGTTCAGGGCCTTGCTGCGCGAGACGACCGCCGAGGGCGGGACGGTCTTCCTCTCCTCCCATTCGCTCGACGAGGTGCAGCACGTCGCCGACCGGATCGGAGTGATCCGGGCCGGCCGGCTCGTGGACGTCGACGCCGTCGAGCGGCTCCGCGGGCGGGCGCTCCGGCATCTGACGATCGCCTTCGCCGAGCCGGTCGACCCGGCGCCGTTCGCAGCCATCGACGGCGTCCAGATCGAGAGCGCGGACGGGACGATCGTGCGGCTCTCGGCGCCGGAGCCCGCGATGGACGGCGTCGTCAAGGAGGCAGGGCGCCATCGCGTCGTCGATCTCGTCTCGGAGCCGGCCGACCTCGAAGAGATCTTCCTCGAGTTCTACGAGGAGCCCGACCATGGCCGCTGAGCTCGCACGCCGCGGGTTGCTCGACCACGCGCGCGCGCTGCTCGGCTGGTGCCTGGGCGTGGCCGCCTACTGCGCGCTCGTGGCCTCGATCTACCCGTCGATCAAGGGCTCGGTCGACTTCGACAAGCTGATCGAGCAGTACCCGGACGCGCTCAAGTCGCTGTTCGGCATCGGCGAGGCCGGCATCGGCACGGGCGCGGGCTTCCTCGACGCGGAGCTCTTCAGCCTGATGCTGCCGTTGCTCGTGCTTGTCCTGGCGATCGGCTCCGGCGCGAGGACGTTCGCGGGCGAGGAGGAGGCCGGGCGCCTCGAGCTCGTCCTGGCCTACCCGGTGCGGCGGCGTGACAGCTTGCTCGCCAAGGGGGCCGCGCTCGCTGCCGAGATCCTCGTCGTCTGCGTGGTCGCCTTCGTCGCGCTCGTCGTCCTCGACCAGCTGTTCGGATTGGGCCTCGACGGCTGGAAGCTCGTCGGCGCGATCGCCGGCCTCGCCGCGCTCGGGCTCCTCTACGGCTGGCTGGCGCTCGCGCTCGGCGGCGCGGTGCCGAGCAAGCTGCTCGCGCTCGGCGTCCCGGCCGGCTATGCCGCAGCCGCCTACCTCGTCAGCGGCCTCCACGACCTGGCGGGCTGGCTCGACCCGCTGCGGTTCCTCTCGCCGTTCTGGCTGATCGGCTCGTCGCCGCTCCAGAACGGCGTCGACGGCTGGGGCCTGCTGACGGTCGTCTGCGCGGCGGTCGTCGCGCTCGCCGCGGGAGCCGTGTTCGTTGAGCGGCGCGACCTGGAGGTGCCGTGATCCGCCGCCGGCTGATCGTTCACGGGCGCGTCCAGGGAGTCGGCTTCCGCTGGGCGATCGCCCGCGCGGCCGAGTCGCGCGGCGTCGCCGGCTGGGCGGCGAACCGCGCCGACGGGACCCTGGAGGCCGTGCTCGAGGGAGAGCCCGACGCGGTCGAGTCGCTCGTGCGGCTCGCGCGCGAAGGCCCGCGCGGCGCGCAGGTCGAGCGCGTCGACGTTGCCGAGGAGGAGCCGGAGCGGTTGAGCGGCTTCGAGACCCGCTGATGGCCCGCCACGTCGTCCTGCTGCGCGGGATCAACCTCGGCTCCCGCAACCGGATCGCGATGCCCGCCCTGCGCGAGGCGCTCGAGGAGGCCGGCTTCACCGAGGTCCAGACCTACCTGCAGAGCGGCAACGTCGTGCTCGAGAGCCGCGCCAAGTCCGAGACCGTTCGGCGGAAGGTCGAGCGGCTGATCGCCGAACGCTTCGGCCTCGAGATCGCGGTCGTCGTGCGCACGCGGGCCGAGCTCGCCGCGGTCGCCAAGCGCAACCCGCACGCCAAGGTCGCCAAGGACCCGAAGCGCTACCAGGTCACGTTCCTCGAGCAGAAGCTCCCCGCCAAGGTCGTGCGCGAGCTCGAGCAGGCCGCCGCGCCCGACGAGCGGGTGGTCGTCTCAGGCCGCGAGGTCTACGCCTGGCACCCGCAGACGATCGCCCGCTCGAAGCTGTGGTCGAAGCTGGCCGGGCAGGGCCTCGGCGTCGTCGCGACGTCCCGGAACTGGACGACCGTCGAGGCCCTGCTCGAGCTCACGGACGGCTAGCTCGCTGCGAGCGCCTTCTGCTTGAGCGCGTCGAACTCCTGCTGGTTGATCGCGCCGCTGTCCAGCAGCGACTTCGCCTGCGCGATCTGGCCGGCCGGATCGACGTCCTGGGCGACCGTCTTGATGTACTCGTCGGTCTGCCGCCTCGCGCTCTGCGCGGCCTGGGCCTGGCGCTCGGCCATGCCCTTGCTCTGCGCGATCAGGTAGACGAACACGCCGATGAACGGCGTGATGATCACGAAGATCGTCCAGAGCGCCTTCGTCCCGCCGCCGATGTCGTGCCGGCGGAAGATGTCCGCGAAGATCGTGATCAGGAGCCAGAACCAGATCACCCACGCGAAGAAGATGAACATCGTCCAGAGGATGTCGAGAAACGGGTAGTCCGCTGCGATCACGCGTTGCCTCCTAGTCGGTAACCCCCTCAGCCTTGCGCGTTGGCCGTGCGCGCGCGTCGTCCTAGCGGGATGATGCGCGGGATGCGCCTCGCAAAGCAGCTGACGCTCTCGTGGGTCGCGAACGCGATTGTGCTCGCGGTCGTCACAGGCTTGCTGAGCGGCGTCGAGGTGGACAGCGCCGGCGACCTGGTCCGGGCCGCGCTGCTGTTCGGGATCCTCAACACGATCCTCAAGCCGTTCATCCGCCTGCTCACGCTGCCGCTCGCGGTGATCACGCTCGGGCTGATCTGGTTCGGCGTCGCGATGCTGATGCTGTGGCTGACGGACGTGTTCATCGACGGCTTCGACATCCACGGCTTCCGCTCGCTCGTGTGGGCGACGATCATCGTCTGGGCCGTGAACGTCGTGCTCGACTTCGTGCCCGGCCCCTGGCGCGGCACGCGGCGGGACTGAGCCTGTCCAGAGCTTGTTCGGCTTTGAAGCACGGGTGTAAGGTTTAGGCCTAGCAAGCGTCGGAGGTTGGCGCATGTTCGCGTTCTTCGGTGCTGCGGCGAGTTCTGATGTGATCGAGCCGGCAGGTGCTTGTCAGGCCATCGACGAGCTAGAGGCGGGTCGACACGCCGTCCCGTAGGCGCTCACGCGGGGCAGGGCGGAACAGCGGAGAGCAGCGGCCGTTCGCGTCTTTCCGGGGGTGGTTTTCGACACTGAGCACCGCCGTCAAGTGGCTCGTCGGGGCCGTGATAGCGGCGGGGGCAGTCGCCGGAGCGATCGGAACGATTGTGGGTCTACGGCACGTCATCTGGCCGCCCCCGCCACCCGAGCTGCGTGCGTCGATCAGCAACCTGGGGTTCGACCCCAACGTCACGCTGGCGGAATACCGCGTCCGCAACGAAGGGGCGAGCGCGCCGGCCCCGGCGCGGAGACGCGAACAGCTCGCGGCCGAGCTCTCGTCCACGACCACCGCGCCGACCACCACCGCGCCGACCACGACCGAGCCGACCACGACCGAGCCGACCACGACCGAGCCGACCACGACCGAACCGACCACGGGGACCACCACCGGGACCACGGGTGAGCATGGGGTCGTACCGCTGAGTCCCGTGGCTCGGGCGCAGCTCGATGCGGGCGTCCACGAGGCGCTCAACGGGACGGAGCCCGTTCCGGGCGGAACGTTGCAGATGGGAACGGTGGATCTCGGGGACAAGTGCGTCGAGAACTTTGCGAGCCCGAACTGTGGGCTCGGGAGCAGCAGCCTGGAAGGCCTGGGTGTGCGGAACCCGGATGGATCCCCCGCAAACCTCGATCCGGCGGAGTTCGCCCGCAGACTGAGGAAGCTGCTGGCGACGTCGCGGATGCAAGCGGTTCCAGGAGGCAAGGTCGTGCCCGTCGGGGTGACGGTCAACTACGACGTCTCGTTGACAGGTTTTCGCGGGCGCTCAGTGACCGTCCGTTGGTCGCTCCATCGCCCGAATGGCGCGACGCTGCCGTACGACTGGTTGCGCAGCGAGGCAGCCAGGAGGCTGATCGGAGAAGCGGACAAGGACAGTGCCAGCGACAGTTTTTGGGTCCCGCTTCCGAGGACCGGGGCGCCCTTCTTCGTTCGTCTCGCGCTCTACGACGAGGATGGCGTCCGGCTGACCTACGCAGACACGAAGCCGATTCCGTAGAGAGAAACAGAGACGCCGTAGCGGCGACTCACTCGATCGAGGTACCCCGCTAGCCCTTGCGGCCCGGCGACTCCCGGCCGAGGTAGGCCCGGATGCGCCGCCTGCTTCCCATCGTCGTGCTGCTCGGCCTGCCCGCACCTGCCGCCCAGGCGCGGGTCGACCCTGGCCGCGAGCCGAGCCGTGAGCCGGCCAAGCCGGCCGAGAAGGTCGTCGCCTTCGCGAAGCGCCAGCTCGGCGTGCCGTACCACTGGGGCGGCATTTCTCGCCGCACCGGCTTCGACTGCTCGGGCCTCGTCTACGCGGCGTACCGCTCGATCGGCAGGACGATCCCGCACTCGACGTGGGGGCAGATGTCGCTCGGCGTGCCCGTTCGCTTCGGCCGGCTCCGGCCCGGCGACCTGGTCTTCACGAACGGCGGCGGTCATGTCGACCTGGTCGTCTCGAAGCACATGGTGATCTCGGCGCCGCACACCGGCGCGCGGGTGCAGTACGTGAGCCTGAACCAGGTTCGCGACGAGATGGTCGGCGCGCGCCGGCTGCTCCGCTAGGTCAGGCGACTCGCGAACTCGTACAGGTTCCCGTCCGGCGCGCGGACGTGGATCCACTCCCACGTGCTGTCGTGCTCGGTCGCGCCCACGACCTCGATGCCGGCAGCCTCGAGCTCGCGACGCGCGGAGTGCACGTCGTCGACCTCGAAGAGCGGGACGGGCCCCTTCGCATGCTTGCCGAAGAACTCGTAGTACGGATCCCCGGGAGCCATCACCTGGATCAGGTCACCCTCGGAAGTCGTGAACTCGACCGTCGTCGATTCCTCGAAGTTGACCTTCAGGCCGAGCGTGTCGCGGAGGAAGCCGACCATCGCGTCGTAGTTCTCGGTGCGGATGCCGACCCAGCGGACGTTGCGCACGTCCATTGCTAGGCGGTCGCCGTCGACAGCCCCGCGGCCACCGCGAAGCCGAGGGTCGTGGCCAGGCCGGCGACGCGGCCGGACTTCTCGGTCGCCTCGGGGATCAGCGAGTCGACCAGCAGCACGAGCAGCGCGCCGGCCGCGAAGCCGTTGATCGCGGCCTGGAAGTGTCCGCCGGTGTGCGTGGCGAGCAGGTAGCCGAGCGGCGTGGCCAGCGCGCACAGCCCCGCGACGACGAGCCAGAGCAGCCGGATCTGCCGCGCCGGCGTCCCGGCTGCGCGCATGTCCGTGGCCGAGCCGATCGCCTCGGGCAGGTTGGAGACGAAGATCGCGAGGATCAGGCCGACGCTGACGCCCTCGCCGCCGGCCAGGCCGATCCCGAGCACGGTCTGCTCGGGGATCCCGTCGAGGAACGCGCCGAGCGCCAGCGCCGTGCCGCCGCCGGAGTCCTTGACCGTTCCCATGTGCTCGACCAGGCGGGCGAGGACGAAGTAGGTGAGCGCCCCGGCCGCGAGCCCGATCCCGACCGCCGCGGCCCCGCCGACCTTGAGGCCCTCCTCGAAGAGCTCGAAGCTGACCGCACTGACGAGCGCGCCGGCCCCGAAGGCGAGCACGAGCCCGATCAGCCGCGACGGCCACAACCGCGCCAGGCCAAGCAGCATCCCGAGCACGAGCGACGAGGCCGCAACTACACCCCAGCCGAGGGCAGCTCCCATGGCGGCGACCCTACTTGGCTACCTGGTCCGAGACAGGGTGCTCGAGGCCGAACGGAGGTCGCTGATGTGGGCCCGAGTTCGAGTAAAGCTGATCATGCGCAAGAAGTCACAGAGTCGACACACCGCTCGTCCGGGGCCACGAGTAGTCTCACTCCGTGACCAGCCCCGCGCATGCGCAGATCGCCGACGTCGGGATGGAGTCGCTTGGCAAGTTTGATTGGAGCTTTGCTGGGGCCACTCCCTCGAAGCTCGACAACCTACATCCGTACCCTGCTCGGTTCATCCAGCAGATTCCTGCCCGGCTGCTCGAACTGTTCCCGCCAGCGGAAGGAACTGCCGTGCTCGATCCGTTTTGCGGCGCTGGCACGACTCTCGTTGCCGCTGCTATGCGCGGGGTACCAGCGATCGGTATCGACGTAAATCCGATTGCCGCGCTGATCTCACGGGTGAAGACGACCCCACTCAAGAGGGCGATAGGCCCGATCGCGGCGGAGCTTGTCGTGCAAGCACGCGCCAGGCGGGCTGAGATTCCTCCGCTGCCGCGTCTTGACCATTGGTTTGAGCCGCAGGTCCAGGATGCGCTCGCGCGCCTCGTCTCGGTAATTGAGCGTTCCGGCAACTCGGCCGAAACGGACGCACTACGCGTGTCACTGTCGCGGATCATCGTCCGAGTCTCGAACCAAGACAGCGACACCCGCTACGCCGCGGTTGCCAAAGATGTCTCCTCTGAGAACGTCTATCGCCTCTTTCGCGAGGCGGCGCAGTTCGTTGATGCAGGGCTCGACCAGCAGTACGCCGGTCTCCTGCCAGTCGCTCCTAACTGCCGCGTGATGGAACGCGACATTCTCGCGGTGACGCCGGACGAGATCGCTTCGGTGGTGGGGCTGGTTGTGACCTCACCGCCCTATCCCAATGCGTACGAGTACTGGCTGTACCACAAGTACCGCATGTACTGGCTCGGCTTCGACCCAATACCGATCCGCGAAGCAGAGATCGGTGCACGCCCGCATTACTTCAAGAAGAACCATCAGACCGAAGCCGATTTCGAGAGGCAGATGGGCACCTGCTTTTCGCTTCTCGCGAACGTAATGGCGGCCGACGCACATGCGTGTTTCGTAGTCGGCAGCTCTGTGATCCACGGGCGTCAGATCGACAACGGAGCTCTCCTCATGCGCGCAGCGACACGCTATGGCTTCGCCTTTGTCGATTCTGTAACGCGTCAGGTGGCCCAGGGACGAAAGTCGTTCAACCTCGCCCATGCTCGACTTAAGGAAGAGACGATCCTCGTATTCCGCCGCCGGTGAATAGATCGTGACGACCGGTCAGGCCCGTCTCGAGTGGCAGCCGCACCGATTGTTCCCCTATGAGCGTCGGTTAGCCACGCGTGAGGTCCGCGCTCTACTCGGCGAAGAGCCACAGGCTGACGATCGCGGGATTAGCGTGCCATTGAACGGGCATTCGCGCGAAGTCTTCCGTCGCTTTACCTACTTCAGCCACGTCGACTTCCCAGATGGCGAGCGCGTCGAAACCGATCAGTGGCGGCTTGAGCAGGCCGAACGCTCGCGCCGCGCTCAGAGCACGCGCTACTCCGCGCATGGCCTTCACGAATACAAGGGCAAGTTCAACCCGCAGGTCGTCCGTGCGATCGGAAACGTGCTTGGCCTTGGACGGGGGAGCGCCGTCCTTGATCCGTTCTGCGGCAGTGGCACGACCTTGCTCGAGTCGGCACATGCCGGGTGGGACGGAGCAGGCCTAGACCTCAATCCGCTCGCAGTCTTCGTCGCGAACGCGAAGCTCACGGCGATTCGGGCCTCGGCACAACGCCTTGCACGAGCGACTGATCAGCTGCTCCGCAGGTTGCAGCCGCTCAGAGAACGCCTCGACTTCACGAGCGCGTGGACGAATCGCCAACTCGCGCTACTAGCTGGCTCCAACTGGCTCGGCCGTGTCCCCAACGGCGACTATCTCTCTTCCTGGTTCACGCCATCGGTGCTCGCACAGTTCGTGCTCTTGTTCGATGCTGTCGAGAGCACGGTTCCGACGCGCCTTCGGCCGGTGTTCCTGACGATCTGCAGCGATCTCGTTCGCGACGCATCGCTGCAAGACCCTGGCGACCTCCGCGTTAGGCGTCGTAAGGACGCAAGCGAGAACTATCCCGTGATTCCCTGGTTTGTGGCCGCTACACAGCAGAGGATCGCTCGCACCGTTGCAGCGCGAACGACGCTCGGAGCCGTCACGGGCCGACAGCGCGCACTCGAGAGCGACAACCGCGCTTCGATCGCCGGCCCACTTCGGGGTGCGGGATTTAGCTCATTCGACGCAGCGATCACGAGTCCACCGTACGCGACGGCTCTGCCATACATCGACACGCAACGCCTGAGCCTCTGCCTCCTGGGCCTGATCGAGTCTCGCACGATCGCGACACGCGACAGAAGCTTGATCGGCAGCCGTGAGATCGCAACGAACGAGCGTCTGCAACTTGAACACGAGCTTGCCGCAGACGGCGTACTACCGCAAAGTGTTCGCGACTTATGCGTCCTTTTGCTCAAGCGCGCTACAGCGGGAGATGACGGCTTTCGTCGGCGCAACGTGCCAGCTCTCGCGTATCGCTACTTTCGCGACATGCGCGCGGCTTTTGCTTCAACGCACGCAGTGCTCTCGACAGGAGCGCCCTTCGCGCTGGTCGTTGGTCGCAACCGAACGACTCTCGGCGGCGAGGAGATCGTGATCGATACGCCCAGGTTCCTCGCTGAAGTGGGTCAGAGCACCGGGTTTGAGATCGAGGAACTGACTGAATTCGACACCTACCAGCGGTTCGATATGCACCGGCGCAACTCGATCACGTCCGAGTGGCTTCTCGTCCTTCGGCGCGCTACACCGGGCCGTAGCCGTAGCGATGCTGCGGGTTCTGGTGCGTGAGGTACCGCGCGAAATCGTCGTAGCCGGGATCCTCGCGCGTGAGCAGCCGGAGGGTGAAATCGTAAGCAGAGGTGTCCGGCGCCCGCTCCAGCACGAGTAGTGAGTCGGTGTCGAAGTGCGGTGGTGTCGCCGCGCGCACTGCCCCGATCGGCCCGAGCCGGAGACGATGTTCGGCAGCGTGACCAGGACGTTCTGGGCGGAACCACAGCATCACCTCAACGTCCACGCCCGCGGGTGCCTCAGACGAGAACAGACGACCGCGTGCGGGCCACTCGTCGCGCGGCAGTTGCCTCGTCACCGTCTCGTACTCATCTGGCCAGCCCCAGAACGCTGGGTAACGATCGCGGGCGGTCTCACCGATGTCAGGCTCGAACGTGCCGACGGCCCCTAGCACGAGCTTGCTCGAGTCGTTCTCGGTAAGAGTCCTGACGTAGAACCGGTCAGGGAGAGGAGGGGCACCTGCAGGGTCCTGATCGTCCTCAGGTGGCTCCGGCACCTCTTCTTCTTGCGGCTCCTCCGGAGGCGCCGCGACGGGAAACGGCACGGCAATTGCGTCGAACGGGGCGGCAGGAATTGGCGGCGGCGGGGCCGTAGGGAGCCCGGCTCGAGGCTCCTCACTGCGTCCGCGCCGGCGCCTTTCGCGCCGCTGGCGCGCCTCACTCGATAGGTACCCGTCCTCCAGCAAGGAGCGTACGTCGTCCTCGTCTTCAACGTCATACGCGTATGGCGACGAGATGAGCGCGTCCCAGATCGAGCGTAGGTTTTCTTCGAACGCGCGCTCGTCTGCGCTTGGCGCTACCGAGTTGATCTCGGCGATGACAGCCGTCTCGAAATTGGTGAAAAGGCCACCGCGCGTCAGGTTCGGCGAGCCGATGATCGCGGTCGTTGCGTCGGTCGCGCCACCTTCAAACCAGTACAGCTTTGGATGGAAAGTCTGCCGTGGGTGCTTGAAGAACACCTTTAACGAAGTCGCCGTCGCGAGGAGACGGAGCAATCCTTCGACGCTGGTGCCGCGTTCATTCAAACCGATCACGGCGTGCAGTTCACCGATTCGTCCATCGAGTGCATCGACGAACCACCCTGTCCCCTCGTCGCGAGCCCAAGCGACCGCAATACGCGCAACGCCGCCGGCATGACGCTCCGCGGCAGCGCGGAACTCATCAATTGCAGGCGTCGTGGGGCCGAACGAGAGGTGGATCACATACGACAGCGTACGAGACCGCCACCCCCGCTTGTAAGCAGAGGTTGCCGGTTTCGATCCGGTTCTCTAATTAGCTACAGCCGGTGTTAGTCCCGCAGTCCCGGCACGTGTAGCAGCTGCCGGTCCGGACCATCCGCCCGCCGCACTTGGCGCACTCCACCGCGTCTTCCCACGCGTTGAACAGGGCCGTCTGGCCTGGCGCCGGCGCCTCGGCGTCCTCGCTCGCCGCGACAGGAGCTGACTCACCCGCGTACTGCGAGGCGAGCCGCGCCTTCACCTCAGGCGAGAGGATCCCGGCCGCCTCCTGCTGCTCCGTCGTCAGGAACTTCTTGCCGAACCAGCGGAAGATGTAGTCGACGATCGACTTGGCGACGCGGATGTCGGCGTCGTTCATGGCTCGCCGTCAGGCTGGGCGACGAATCTAGGGCTCATGTGCTATACATCTACACAACTGTTTCGTTGTTGAACGTAGGAGCATTATGGCATTCCCCCATCCGATCCAGTCGGACCTCGCGGAGCTCGTTGCCCGCCGCTTCCGTGTCCTTGCGGAGGCGATGCGTATTCGGTTGCTCGATCGTCTTCGCGAGAGCGAGGCGACGGTCGGCGAGCTCGCGAGCGAGCTCGAGGCCTCGCAGCAGAACGTGTCGAAGCACCTGGCCGTGCTTGCCGATGCCGGCATGGTCGGGCGTCGCAAGGACGGTAACCGCGTCTACTACCGGATCACCGACGAGAGCGTGTTCGTGCTCTGTGAGCAGGTCTGCGGCGCCGCACAGCAACAGCTGCGGGCACTGCAGGAGCTGGTCGAAGGCGTGAACGCCTGATGGCACGGCGCTGGCCACTCGAGCGAGTGCTCTTCGCACTCGCGGGCTCGATGACGCTCTTGAGCGTGCTGTTGGCGGTCCTCGTCTCGCCCTGGTTCCTGCTGCTGACCGTCTTCGTCGGTCTCAACCAGTGGCTGTTCGTCGGCGCAGGTTGGTGCCCGGCTTCGCTCGTGCTCGAGCGTGGTGTCGGCATCGAAAAGGGCTGCCGGCGATGAGCACGCTCGTCACGACCGCTCCTCCGCCGGCGCCCGTCTCGGCGCAGCCCGTCGAAGTCGGCCCGCTCGGCCGGCTCGGCGGCTGGACCGCCGACCACGTTCGGGCCATCACGATCGCGTGGCTCATCGTGGCCGTCGCGCTCGCCGCCTTTGCCCCGAAGGTCGAGACTGCGCTCTCAGGCGCAGGCTGGCAGGCGAACGGCTCGCAGTCGGTGCAGGCGAGAGGGCTGATCCAGCGTAACTTCGCCGGCCTCTCGAGCTCGGCGCTGATGGTCGTCGTGCACTCGGCGCGCCAAACCACGGCCGATCCGGGATTCAACAGGACAATCCAGCGTGTCGAGCGCGTCCTGGCCAGCGACTCACGCGTCGCCTCCGTGCAGGCGCCGCAGTCCGGAGCGAGCATCTCGGCCGACGGCCACACGGCCGTCGTCATGGCCGGCGCGAAGGGCGACCCGACGGCGATGGTCGCGGCCGCGGACAAGCTCAAGTCCAAGCTCCACGCCGCCGGAACTACTGGAGTGACCGTTTCGCTGACCGGCGCGTCCGGCATGTGGAGCGATTTCAACACCGCCAACCGCACGGCGATGATGAAGTCCGAGCTCTTCTCCTGGCCGGTGACGATGGCGATCCTCGTACTGGCCTTTGGCTCCCTGGTCGCCGCTGGCCTACCTCTGCTGTTGACGATCGTCGGGCTGATCGCCTCGGCAGGGCTGTTGACGCTGCTCACGCATGGGTTCGAGATCTCGATTTGGGCGATGAACTTCGCGCTGATGTTCGCGCTCGCGCTCGGGATCGATTACGCGCTCTTCGTCGTGCACCGCTTCCGCGGGGCCTTCTTCGGCACGAAGCTGAGTGTCCGAGAGGCGGTGGCGGTGACGATGGACACGGCCGGCAAGGCCGTCCTCTTCTCCGGTCTGACCGTGTTCGTCTCGCTCTCGGCGGTGATGCTCGTCCCCAGTCCGGCTTTCCGCTCGATGGCGCTCGGGATCATGCTCAGCGTCGCCTTCGTGCTCGCCGCGACGCTGACGCTCCTGCCGGCGGTGCTCGCCAAGCTCGGACCGAAGGTCGACGCGATGCCGCTTCGCTGGGTGCATTCGGGCGAGCACCGCTCGGCGCGCTTTGCACGCTGGGGCGAGCGGCTCTGGCGCCGTCCGCATCTCTACGGACCGGCTGCGACACTCATCTTGGTTCTGCTTGCCCTCCCGATCGTGGGTCTGAAGACCGGCATGCCCTCAATCAAGGTCGTGCCGAACTCGGACGGCTCACGCGTCGGTTACGCGCGGGTGCAGCAAGCGTTCGGGGCCGGCGCGCCGGGCGCGCTACAGATCGTCGCGCCGCAGCCCGAGGCAGCGGCGGTTGCTGCGGTCGCGACCCGCGATCCTGGCATCGCCCGCGTCGCGCCGGTTCAGGTCGGCGGCAACGGCCTTGGGCTCGTGCAGGCAATCCCGACCACCGACCCTTCGAGCAAGGCGACGGGCCGCACGATCGACCGGCTCCGGGGCGCGCTCCCCGCGGGCGCGCTGGTCGGTGGCGCTGCGGCCGAGAACCACGACCTCGAGTCCGCACTCGCCTCGAAGACGCCGCTCGTGATCGGCGTGGTGCTCGCGCTCGGCTTCCTGCTCTTGCTCGTAGCCCTGCAAGCGCCACTGATCGCCGCACTCGGAGTGCTCACCAACCTCCTTGCGACAGGTGCCGCCTTCGGGATCGGCCGGCTGATCTTCCAGAACGGGCACGGCGCCGGCCTGCTCGGCTTCGAGTCACAGGGATTCATGGACGCCTGGGCGCCGGTCTTCTTCTTCGCGATGATCTTCGCGATCTCGATGGACTACACGGTGTTCCTGCTCTCTTCGGCCAAGGAGCACTGGGACCGCTCGCACGACGCGCGGGAAGCGACGATCGGCGGGCTCGCCCACTCGGGCCGGGTGATCTTCGCCGCCGCCGCGGTGATGGTCGCGGTCTTCTTCACGTTCGCGCTCTCGGGCCCGCTGCCGCCGAAGGAGATGGGCGTCATCCTCGGAATCGCAGTGCTGCTCGATGCGATGCTCGTCCGGCTCGTGTTGATCCCGACGCTGCTGCGCGTGTTCGGCCGCCACGCCTGGGCGCTTCCGCGCTGGCTGGATCGAGTCCTGCCAGACGTCCGCTTCGGACACTCCTAGACAGATCGGGCGCCTCTCGGCGCCCGATCCACCTGACATTTCCGTGTCGCCCTAGAGCTAGCTGCAGCCGGTGTTCGTCCCGCAGTCGCGGCACGTGTAGCAGCTGCCGGTCCGAACCATCCGTCCGCCGCACTTGGCGCACTCCACCGCGTCCTCCCAGGCGTTGAACAGGGCTGTCTGGCCTGGAGCCGGCGCCTCCGCCTCCTCACCCGCCGCCGCAGGAGCTGACTCGCCGTTGTACTGCTGCGCGAGCCGGGCCTTCACCTCAGGCGAGAGGATCCCCGCCGCCTCCTGCTGCTCGGTGGTCAGGAACTTCTTGCCGAACCAGCGGAAGATGTAGTCGACGATCGACTTCGCCACGCGGATGTCGGCGTCGTTCGTCATCCCGCTCGGCTCGAAGCGCATGTGGGTCAGCTTCGAGACGTAGACCTCCGGCGGGACGCCGTACTGCAGGCCCATGGACACGGCGATGCAGAGCGAGTTCATCAGGCCGGACATGGTCGTCCCGTCCTTGGCGATGTCCACGAAGATGTCGCCGGGCTGGCCGTCCTCGTACAGGCCGACGTGGATGTAGCCCTCGTAGTCGCCGACGCGGAACTTGCGGCCGACCTCGGTGCGGTCCTCCGGTAGCCGGCGGCGCTTGGTCAGCGGCACCGGAGGGACGGCCTCGACCTGCGCGGCGCCGTCCTTCTGGCCCGACAGCGGCTGGGCGACCTTGCAGTTGTCGCGGTAGATCGCGATCGCCTTGACGCCGAGCTTCCACGCGTCGAGCAGGAGCCCGGAGACCTCGTCCACCGTGACCGACTCGGGCAGGTTGACCGTCTTCGAGATCGCGCCCGAGATGAACGGCTGGACGGCGCCCATCATCTTCACGTGGCCCGAGTAGTGGATCGCGCGGTCGCCGATCGCGCAGTCGAAGACCGGGTAGTGCTCGGCCTTCACGCTCGGCGCGCCGACGACGGTGTTGCGCTCGTCCACGAACGCGACGATCTCCTCGACCTCGCGCGGCGCGTAGCCCAGCTTCTCGAGCGCCATCGGCACGGTCTTGTTCGGGATCGTGATCTCGCCGCCGCCGACGAGCTTCTTCGACTTGACGAGCGAGAAGTCCGGTTCGACCCCGGTCGTGTCGCAATCCATCATGAAGCTGATCGTCCCGGTGGGCGCAAGCACGGTCGCCTGCGCGTTGCGGTAGCCGTGCACCTCGCCGAAGTTGAGCGCCTCGTCCCAGGCCTTGCGCGCGGCACCGAGCAGGTCCTTCGGCACGACGTCGGAGTTCTCGATGTTGCCGACGGCAGCGCGGTGCATCGACATCACGCCGATCATCGCGCCGGCGTTCGGCTGGTAGCCGGCGAACGGGCCCATGCGGCCGGCGATCTCCGCCGACTTGCGGTAGGCGCGGCCGGTCATCAGCGCCGTGATCGCGGCTGCGTAGGCGCGGCCCTCGTCCGAGTCGTACGGCAGCCCGCGCGCCATCAGCAGCGCGCCGAGGTTCGCGTAGCCCAGGCCGAGCTGGCGGTAGGCCTTCGCGTTCTTCTCGATCTCGGGCGTGGGGTACGACGAGTAGCCGACGGCGATCTCCTGCGCGAGGAAGACGACGTCGACCGCGTGCTCGAAGGCCTCGACGTCGAGCTCGCCGTCCTCGCGGCGGAACTTGAGCAGGTTCAGCGAGGCCAGGTTGCAGGCGGAGTCGTCGATCGACATGTACTCCGAGCACGGGTTGGAGGCGTTGATGCGGCCCGTGTTCGGGAGCGTGTGCCACTTGTTGATCGTCGTGTCGTACTGCACGCCCGGGTCGGCCGACTTCCACGAGGCCTCCGCGATCTGGCGCAGGAGCTCCTTCGCCTTGACCGTGTCCACCACGGCGCCGTCGGTGCGGGCGGTCAGGTTCCAGTCGGCATCGGCGTCGGCGGCCTCCATGAAGCCGTCCGTGACGCGGACCGAGTTGTTGGCGTTCTGGTACTGGATCGAGGCCCAGTCGCCGGAGTCGAGCGACATGTCGTAGCCGGCGGCCTCGAGGACGCGTGCCTTCTCCTCCTCGTGCGCCTTGCACCAGATGAACTCCTCGACGTCCGGGTGGTCGACGTCGAGCACGACCATCTTGGCCGCGCGCCGCGTCTTGCCGCCGGACTTGATCGTCCCGGCGCTCGCGTCGGCGCCGCGCATGAAGCTGACCGGGCCGCTGGCGTACCCGCCCTTGGAGAGCTGCTCCTTCGAGGAGCGCAGGCGCGAGAGGTTGACGCCGGAGCCCGAGCCGCCGCGGAAGATGATCCCCTCGCGGCGGATCCAGTCGAGGATCGACTCCATCGAGTCGTCGATCGAGAGGATGAAGCACGCGCTGCACTGCGGCTTCTCCTCGAAGCCGACGTTGAACCAGACCGGCGAGTTGAAGGCGGCGTACTGGTTGACCAGGATCGCCTTCAGCTCGGCCTCGAAGGTCTCGGCCTCGGCCTCGTCGGCGAAGTAGCCGCCCTCGCGGCCCCAGCCGCCGATCGTCTCGACGACGCGGCCGATCATCTGCCGGACGCTCGTCTCGCGCTCGGGCGAGGACATGCGGCCGCGGAAGTACTTCTGGGCGACGATGTTGGTGGCCGTCTGGCTCCAGAACTTCGGGAACTCGACGTCCTTCTGCTCGAAGGCAGGCCCGTCCTTGCCGGGGATCAGGGCGTCGCGCGTCTCCCACTCGATCTCGTCGAACGGGTCGCGGCCGGGGATCGTGAAGAAGCGCCGCACGCCGAGACCGGCCGTGTCCTCGACAACGGTGTTCGCGAGCTGCTCGTCCGCGATTTCGACGGTCTCCAACTGCCTTGCTGACGCCATTTCCCGACCTCCTAGGCTTCTACCGAATGGTATTGATCGTGCTCGGGTCGGCGTGCCAGCGCGGCTCGAGCGGACCGCTCAGGGTAGGGAGGGGGTCGGACGGATCTCGGCTCAGCTGCGCGCCTCGGCGAGCAGCGCGCGAGTGGAGTCCGCGGCGACCCGGTTTTGCTTCTGCTCGTAGTGTTCGAGGGCCTGTTCGAGCACCGGAATCGACTCGTCGGTGCGGCCTGCCAGCTGGAGCACCTCGGCGAGGCCGACGCGGAAGTCGCCCTGGTGGCTCAGCTCGTCGCTGCGGTCGATGATCTCGATCGCCTCCCGCGCGAGGCGCTCCCCCTCCTCGAGCTCGCCGCGGCGAGCCAGGATCTTCGCCTGGGCTGCGCGCCACATCGCCTGCGCGTTGAAGTCGTCACTCGTCGCCGCCTCCCTGCTGCGCCGGACTGCGGCCTCGGCCTCGTCCAGGCGGCCCTGGGCGTAGAGCGCCTCGGCCAGCATCGCGGCCATGGTCGAGAGAAAGCCGGTCTCGCCGGCGGCCTCGAGCCCGTCGCAGGCCGTGGCCGCTTCGCGCTCGGCCGCGACGGGGTCTCCGGCCAGCAGCTCCAGCGGTGCGGTCCAGAAGGCGAGCGTGTACAGCTCTATCGGTCGCCCCAGCTCCTCCAGTACGGAGCTGGCGCGTGCGGCCAGCTCGCGTGCCTCCTCGAAGCGTCCCTCCATCCCGTAGAACCCGACGACAGCCCGGGACGCCCACGCCCTGCCCCACTTGACGGTCCCGGCGCTCTCGGTGATCGCCTCGGCGCGCGGTAGCCCGACCGAGACCGGCGTCGGCCCCCAGAAGATGGCCGGGCCGAGGTAGTACAGAACCTCGCTCTCGCGCCTGCGGTTGCCGGCCAGGCGTGCGTGCTCGGCCACGCGCTCGAGGGCCGGGACCATGCCGGTCCAGGTGCCGCGAAGGTTCTCGCCGAACGCGACGAGATTCCAGGCCGCCGCCAGTGCCTGGTGATCGCCGCTCTGCTCCAGCTCGCGAACGGCCTCCCGACCCTGTTCGATCGCCTGCTCGGCGGTGAACGAGCGATCGAAGGTGATCCGCAGGTCGTCGAGCTCGCAGCGGGCGCGGAGCTCAAGGGCGCGATCGCCCAGCGAGCACGCAAGCTCCAACGCCTCCTCGCGTCGGAGCCGGGCCTCCCGGAGGTTGCCCGAATCGACCAACGCCAGGGCCAGCTCGAGGAGGAGCACGACGCCCTCTTTGCCCCGGGGCTCCGCGAGCGCAACTGAACGGGCGAGCAGGTTGGCAGCGCCTGCCCCGTCACCCATCATCAGGGAGCGACGGCCTGCCGAAGTGAGGCGCTGGGCTGCGCGTACGCCGAGCCCGCTGTTCTCGTCTCCGAGCTCCGTCCTGTAGCGGTGCGCTTGCTCGAAGTGGTACCCGAGGATCTCGTCAAGCTCGACGAGCTCCAGGCCGTGCTCGGCCAGCCAGTCTGCGAACCGCTCATGCAGCTCGGCGCGGGTCGCCTTCGGGAGCGCCTCGTAGGCCGCGTCGCGGATCAGCAAGTGGCGGAAGCGGTAGGCGTCCTCACCGGTGAGCTGGGCCTTGTCCGGGCGGACGAGCTCCTTGCGGACCAGGCCTGTCAGGCGGCTCTCCACCTGAGTCTCTTCCGGGGCGAGCGCCTGCACCGCGCCGCGATGGAAGACACGGCCCTCGACCGAGCCGCGCTCGAGCACCCCGCGCTCGGCCGGCTCGAGCTGGTCGAGCCGCGCAGCGAGCAGCGCCTGGATCGTTCCCGGCACCGCGACCTCGCCGTCGCCCGAGGCCTCGACGAGGGCGACCATCTCCTCGACGAAGAGCGGATTCCCCTCGGCGGCGTCGCGGATGCGCTCGCGCAACTCCTCCTCGAGCGTCGCCTCGCCGAGCAGCCGCTCGAGCAGCTCGTCCGTTTGCGTCGCCGAGAGCGGCTCCAGCAACACCGTCGTCGCGTTCAGCTTCCCGCCGCCCCAGCCGGGCCGACGGTCGAGCAGCTCCGGCCGGGCGATGCAGAGCATGAGGATCGGCGCGGCACGCGAGAGGTCGGCGATGTGCTCGATCAGGTCGATGAAGGCCGGTTCCGCCCAATGGATGTCGTCGAACACGACCACGACCGGTGCGGAGGCGGCCGCGCTCTCGAGCAGCTTGCGCAGCGCCCAGGGAATCTCCTCGGTGGACGAGACGGCCGGCTCGTCGCTGAGCAGCCCTTCGATCGCCGCGACGGCGGCGGGATCCAGATCGAGCTCGCGTGCGGGCGGCAGCTGTTTCAGCACCTCGATCACCGGCCAGTAGGTGATCCCCTCTCCGTACGGCAGGCAGCGTCCGCGGACGACCCGCGCGCCTTCGACCGAGCCGATGAACTCTGCGACCAGGCGCGACTTGCCGACCCCGGCCGACCCCAGGATCGTGAACAGCTGGCAGGAGCCGTCCGCCCCGGCCTGGCCGAACGCTTCCTGAAGGCGCCGTAGCTCCCGCTCGCGGCCGACGAGCGGCGCGTCGAAGCGGCGCGCGAAGGCGGGCGCCTGTGCCTGCAGGCTGATCAGCCGGTGGGCGACGAGCGGCTCGCTCTTGCCCTTCAGCTCGAGCTCGAGCTCCTCGGTCTCCACTGCGTCCCGCACCAGCGCCGCGGTCTCGGGGCCGAGCAGCACCTCGCCCGCGCCGGCCGCCTGCTCCAGGCGCGCGGCCACGTTGACCGCGTCGCCGGTGGCGAGCCGCTCGGCGGTGCCGACGACGACCTCGCCGGTGTTGACGCCGATCCGCGCCTCGACGCCGAGCTCGGGGAGCGCGTCCCGCATCTCGACCGCGGCGCGGACGGCCCGTAGCGCGTCGTCCTCGTGGAGCTGCGGCACGCCGAAGACCGCCATCACCGCGTCGCCGACGAACTTCTCGACGGTGCCGCCGTGCCGTTCGACGATCGCCTTCATCTCGTCGAAGTAGCGGCCGAGGAGGGCGCGTAGGGCCTCGGGGTCGGTCGACTCGCCGAGCGCCGTCGAGCCGACGACGTCGCAGAAGAGGAGCGTGACCACCTTGCGGTACTCGCGCTCGGCCGCGGCAGGCTCGGCGAGGTCCGCCGCACAGGCATTGCAGAACCTCGAGCCGTCGGGGTTCTCGCGGCCGCAAGCCGGGCAAGTGAGCACGAACGAAGCGTACGACGCCCCGGAGTCGGGGACCGCCGACGGTGAGATGATCTAGGTGGTCATGCGCGACCTCCCGGCGGGCACCGTCACGTTCCTGTTCACGGACATTGAGGGCTCGACGCAGCTGCTCCACGAGCTCGGAGACGACTACGCTCCGGCGCTGGCCGAGCATCGCCGCGTGCTGCGAGACGCATTCGCCGCGCACCGCGGTGTCGAGGTCGACACGCAGGGCGATGCGTTCTTCGTCGCCTTCGCGCGTGCGCGTGACGCAATCGCCGCGGCGGGGGCGGGCCAGGCTGCGCTGGCGGGCGGCTCGATTCGGGTCCGGATGGGCGTCCACACCGGCGAGCCGCTCGTCACCGACGAGGGGTACGTCGGCATCGACGTCCATCGCGCCGCCCGGATCGCTGCGGCCGGCCACGGCGGCCAGGTGCTCGTCTCGTCGACGACCCGGGAGCTCGTCGAGGATGAGCTGCTCGAGCTGGGCGAGCACCGCCTGAAGGACTTCGCCGAGCCGGTCGCGCTGTTCCAGCTCGGTGAAGGCGCGTTCCCGCCGCTGAAGACGATCTCGAACACGAACCTCCCGCGCCCGGCGAGCTCCTTCGTCGGCAGGGCACAGGAAGTCGACGAGGTGGTCGCAGCGCTCCGAAACGGCACTCGGCTGCTCACGCTCACGGGGCCGGGTGGGTCGGGAAAGACGCGCCTCGCGATCGAGGCCGCCGGGGAGCTCCTCGGCGAGTTCAAGGCGGGAGTCTTCTGGGTCGGCCTCGCGTCGATCAGAGACCCGTCGCTCGTGGCGGGCACGATCGCCCGGACGATCGGCGCGCGCGGCGGGCTCGCAGATCACGTGGGCGAGCGCGAGCTGCTGCTCCTGCTCGACAACCTGGAGCAGGTCGTGGAGGCGGCGCCGGACCTCGCGTTGCTCATCGAGTCGTGTCCGAACCTCAGGCTACTCGTCACCAGCCGCGAGCTTCTCCGTGTGCGCGGCGAGGTCGAGCACGCGGTCGAGCCGCTGGACGAGCCCGATGCAGTCAAGCTCTTCTGCGACCGAGCCGGAACCGAGGCGGACAGGGCCGTCGAGGAACTGTGCCGCGCGCTCGACAACCTTCCGCTGGCCCTCGAGCTCGCGGCCGCCCGGACCGGCGTGCTCTCGCCGAGGCAGATCAACGAGCGGCTCTCGGAGCGTCTCGATCTGTTCACCGGCGGACGCGACGCGGATCCGCGCCACCGGACGTTGCGAGCGACGATCGAGTGGTCGCACGACCTCCTGGCCGCCGAGGAGCAGCGGCTCTTCGCCCGGCTTGCGATCTTCGCGCGAGGGTGCACGTTCCATGCAGCAGAAAGCGTCGCCGGGGCGCGCCTCGACACCCTCCAGTCGCTCGTCGAGAAGGGTCTCGTCAGGCATACCGATGAACGGTTCTGGATGCTGGAGACGATCCGCGAGTTCGCCGCCGAGCGGCTGCGCGACTCGGGCGAGGAGGCGGAGACCGCGCGCAGGCACGCCGAGTACTTTCGTGCCGTTGCAATCGACGCGAAAGCGCAGCTCGAGGGGCTCGAGCCGGGCGAGACGATCGAAGGCGTCGAGGAGGACCTGCATAACATCCGCAGCGCGTGTCGGTGGAGCGTCGACCAAGACGACTTCGAAGGCGCGCTTTCGATTGCGGTCTCGCTCTGGCGTTTCTGGTCGTCGCGTGGATGCCCTACCGACTTCCTTGCTTTGCTCGAGGAGGGCGCAGAGCAAGCGGCCATCTCCGTGGACGAGGGCCTCCGTGCCGAAGCTCTCTGGGTTGCGGGGTTCCAAGCGGTGCGCGCTGCCGAACTGACGCGGGCCGCGCGACTGTTGGAGCAGTCACTCGAACTCTTTCGAAAGCTGGGAATGGAGTTCGAGTCCGTGCGCTGCCTCTGCGAGCTTTCCGCCATCGAGCAGACACGGGGGCGCAAGACCGAGGCTGCCGGCCTGGCCGAGGAGGCTCGGGCCATGGCCCATGAGCTCGGCGAACCGAGGGCCCTCGCAGCGGCCACGAGCTGCGCCGCAGAGCTCGATTACTGGAGCGAGAACTTTGCGCGTGCTGCCGATCTCTACGAGGAGGCTCTCGGCTTCAATCGTCAGGCTGGTCAGCACCCAGGCCCAATCGCCAGCAGCCTCTACAACCTCGGACTTTGCGCGCAAGCGCTCGGAGAATACGAGCGCGCTGAAGCTGCTCTTCGGGAGGCGCTCGAGATCGCCATCCGCTCAGGCCATGCGGTCTTGATCGAGAGCTCGGCGGTGAGCCTCGCAAACGTGACGCTGGCCCGCGGTGACCTCGCGCGCTCCCGGTCGCTCCTTCGCCAAGCCATTGCCGTCGTCCCAGGGCTTGGGAATCCAGAGTGGACCGCTTCTGCCCTGAACCTGTCGGCTGCAATCAGTTCGGCCGGAGATGACCACGCGCGCGCTGCCCGCCTTTGGGGCGCCGCCGATGCGCTCAGGGAGCAAACGGAGAGTCTCGAGGACGTGGTCGATAGGGGGGTGCGGGCGAGGTTCGAGCCCGGTGCGCGGTCTGCTCTCGGGTCCAGCGACTTCGAGGCGGCGTACCTGGACGGTCGCCGGCTGCAGGTCGAACATGCACTGCAGCTCGCCATCGAAACCGCCGGCGCGCAGGCGCAGAAGGACGAGCCACAGCCGTCGCTTTAGGCCTGCAGATCAAGGCGCCAATCGTTGCAGCGCATGTGGTGGCCGGGCGGGAACTCGAAGTCGCACGCCTCTAGGAGCTCGAAGCCGAGCTTGCGGGCAGATGGCGTTCGAGGGGGCGTTGTCGACCGAGGGGAAGGCGTGCAGCCAGCGGTGCTTGCCCTCCGCGCGGACGGCGTCGATCACCAGCCGGGTCGCCTCGCCCGCGATTCCGCGGCCCTGGAACTCTGGCACCACCATCCAGCCGGTCTCCCAGACGGTCGTGTCGCGCCAGTCCTTCTCCTAGCCGACCGAGCCGGCGGGCTCGCCGCTCTCCTCGTCGAGGATCTTGAACATCCGGCCGGTGCCGGTGCCGCCGATGCGCTCGTACTTGCCCTGGCGCTCGACGAGCTTCTCTTCGCTCTCCGGTCCGCCGAGGTGCTCGGTCATGGCGGAGTCGCCCATCAGCCGCCGCAAGAGGTCGAGGTCGCCCTCGCCCCACGGCTCGAGTCGCACGGCCATCAGCGCTGGATAGCAGACCCCGGGTGTGAGAGCATCGCGGCGCGGGGTGACCACGACCGGAAGGAGCCCCTCATGATCACGATGGCAGGGCAACGCACGCTCGGGCGTGTGCTGCCGCCCTGGTGGCTGATGCTGATCACCGGCATCGCCTGGATCCTCGTCTCGGTGATCCTGCTTCGCTTCGACTACACCTCCGTGTCGTCGATCTCGATCCTGTTCGGCTTCGTCGCCCTGTTCGCGGGCGCGGCCGAGATCGGGATGTTGTTCATGGCTCCCGGCTGGTGGAAGCTGCTGCACGCCGTGCTGGCGCTCGTCTTCATCGTCAGCGGCATCGTCGCCTTCATCCATCCCGGCAACACCTTCCTCGCGCTGGCCGCGGTCTTCAGCTTCTTCCTGATCTTCGCGGGGACGTTCGACATCATCATCGCCATCTCCACGCGCCACGAGATCGAGGTCTGGTGGCTGCAGCTGATCGGCGGGATCATCGAGCTCGCGCTCGGGTTCTGGGCCGCCGGCTACTACGGGCGCAGCGCCACGCTGCTGATCGCCTGGGTGGCCGCGTTCGCGATCATCCGCGGGGTGCGGGACATCGTGTTCGCCTTCCGCGTCCGCGAGATCCAGCACGCGGCGGGCGTCTGAGTCAGGGCGCGGCCGGCTTCGGCGCCGGCTTCTTGGGGCGGCTCTTCCTGAGCAGGTCGCGCACCTGATGCCAGCCGAAGGCCCAGAGCATCAGCCCGATCCCGAGCACCACGTTCCAGATCGTCAGGATCGAGTCCTGCGTGATCGAGAAGGCCGCGACGGTCTTGGTCGGAGCGAACTTGCTCAGCGTCGCGACATCGAGCGCCTGGGTCTGGCCGACGCCGCCGGGCGTGATCGCGAAGATCCCGGAGAGCATGTGGGACGAGGCCACCAGAAAGATCGTGAACGCCGTGATCGGCAGCCCGAAGGCGGCCATGAAGATGGTGTTGACGCCGATCCGACAGACGTACGAGGCGGCCGACGGCGCGGCCACGTTCTTCGCGTAGTTGCGCCAGTCGCTGAAGATCGCGGCGCCCTGCTTCGCCTTGTGCCACTCCTTGCTCAGCCACGGCTTGACCTTCGGCCAGATGAAGTAGGCGGCGGCCATCAGCGCGACGACGATCAGCGGGATCAGCACCGGGCGGGACGCGAAGAAGTTGCTCCCCTCGTCGGCAGGTGAGCCCTTCGAGACCGTGTGCGGCCGGGAGACGGCGACGCCGACCACCATCAGTGCGCTCAGGACGATGAAGAACGCCGCCTGGACGAAGGCGGCCGTGGTCACGCCGGCGACCGAGGCGCCCGGGATGCTCGTCCGGAAGATGCCGATCATCGCCGCCGTCCCGGCCTGGGCCGGCGCGAGCGCGTTGATCGCCGTTCCGCCCTGTGACGCGCCCCAGGCGGTCTTGAACGACAGCTTGCCCTTCGGATACGCGGCGCGCAGGATGTTCCGCCAGGTGAGGCCGATGAGCGCCGACTCGCAGGTCTTCAAGGCCAGCGCGAGGATGATCCAGTAGGGCGAGACGTCGCCGATCCGCTCGAAGACGCCGGAGACCCAGTTCCACAGGTCGCCGAGAACCGTGGCCAGCACCAGAGTTCGATCCTAGACTGCTCTCGGGATGGGCGTGACCGAGCGTCTCGCGCGGGCCTCGAGCCGGCATCCGCGGCGGGTGCTGCTCGGCTGGCTCGGCGCGATCGTCGTCGCGCTCGCGCTCGCCGTCCTGTTCCTGCCCGGGAACCTGACCACGGAGGGCCACTCGACCGGCAACCCGGAGTCCGAGCAGGCGGAGCGGATCTTCTTCCGCGACTTCCCGCCGGACAGGAACGGCGTCGACGAGCTGATCGTGATCCGCTCGCCGGCGCTGGCCGCGAACGACCCGGCCTTTCGCGCGCACCAGCGGCAGCTGCTGGAGCGGTTCAAGGCCACGGGGGTCGTCTCCCGCGCGCGTGTGCTCGCCACCTCGGCCGACCGGCATGCCGTGCTGATCGGGATCCAGCGGCGCGCCGACGTCGACCGGCTGCTGAGCGCGGTGGAGCAGAGCGACGGCCAGGACGGCTTCAGCGTGCTGATGACCGGCGAGGGGACGCTCGACCACGACTTCAACGAGCTCTCCCAGCACGACCTCAAGTCGGGTGAGCTCTCCGTCGGCCTGCCGGCCGCGCTGATCGTCCTGCTGCTCGTCTTCGGGACGGTCGTCGCGGGGCTCATTCCGCTCGTGCTGGCGCTGATTGCGATCATGGTCGCGCTCGGCCTCTGCGCGCTCGTGGCGGAGGCGTTCACGCTCTCCGTCTTCGTCGTGAACATGCTCACGGGGATGGGCCTCGCGCTCGGGATCGACTACTCGCTGTTCGTCGTCTCGCGCTACCGCGAGGAGCGTGTCGGCGGGCGGGCGCAGCACGATGCGATCGCCCGCGCCGGGGCGACGGCCAGCCGGGCGGTGCTCTTCAGCGGCTCGGTGTTCGTGATCGCGCTGACCGGGATGCTGCTCGTGCCCTCGAACGTGATGAAGAGCCTGGCGGTCGGGGCGATCGCGGTCGGCATCGTCTCGGTCGTCGCGGCGCTGACGCTGCTGCCGGCGCTACTCGGGCTGCTCGGCGACCGGGTCAATGCCCTGCGGATCCCATTTGTCGGCAGCACCGCGGGCCAGGAAGGGCGCTTCTGGGGCGCGGTCGTGCGCTCGGTGATGCGGCGGCCGGTGCTCAGCCTCGTCGTCTTCACGGCGCTGCTGCTCGCGCTGGCGGGGCCGGCGGTCGGGCTCAAGCTCGGCGCGAGCGGTGTGAGCACGCTGCCGGACCGGCTCGAGTCGAAGCGCGGCTTCGAGGCGATCGCGCGGGACTTCCCACAGGCGAGCACGAACGCGGCCCTGATCGTCGTCAGCGACCCGGCCTCGGCGCCGAACGCGATTGCGAAGCTGCGCCGCCAGCTGGCCAAGGACCCCGACTTCGGCCGGAGCGACCTGCGCTATTCGGCCGACGGGCGCGTCGCCGCGATCGGTGTGGTCGTTGCCGGAGACGAGACCGGGTCGCAGGCGCTGAACGCGGTCCGGCAGCTGCGCTCGACGACGATCCCGCACGACTTCGCCGGCACCGGTGCGCGCGTGCTCGTCGGCGGCGACACGGCCGACAACGTCGACTACATCCACTCGATGAACGCGTGGCTGCCGAGGGTCGTCCTGTTCGTGCTCGGCCTGAGCCTCGTGCTGCTGACGATCGTCTTCCGGTCGCTCGTGATCGCGGCGCTCTCGATCGCGCTCAACCTGCTCTCGGTCGGCGCTGCGTACGGCCTGGTGATCCTCGTCTTCCTGCACGGGATCGGCAGCGGCCTGCTCGGCTTCCAGCACGTGAACGCGATCGACGCCTGGGTGCCGCTGTTCCTGTTCTCGGTGCTGTTCGGGCTCTCGATGGACTACCAGGTGTTCCTGCTCAGCCGGATCAAGGAACGCTACGACCAGAGCGGCTCGACGAACGAGGCCGTGATCCACGGCGTGGCCTCGACGGCACGGCTGATCACCGGTGCGGCGCTGATCATCGTCGCCGTCTTCACCGGCTTCGCGATGGGCGACCTGGTCATGTTCCAGCAGATGGGCTTCGGGATCGCCGTCGCGCTGCTGATCGACGCGACGATCATCCGCTCGGTGCTCCTGCCCGCGGCGATGCGGCTGCTCGGCTCGTGGTGCTGGTACCTGCCGCGCTGGCTGGAGTGGCTGCCGCGCGTCGAGGTCGAGGCAGCTAGCTAGACGCCCAGTGCTCGTCCCAGAACGCTGACTGCTGCTTGCCGTCGACGTCGGTGAAGCCGTACGCGCGGGCCAGGGCGGGAGTGGTGAAGACGCCGCCCGACTTCTCGAGCACCTCGGGGTCGGCGGTCAGCGCGGCGATCGCTCGCCCGGGGAACTCCGGCGATTCGGCCCTGGCGGCGTCCTCGGGCGTCAGGTCCATGCGCTCCAGCCGCATCCAACCCGGCGACACGGCGACACACGCGACGCCGTGCGGCCGCAGGTCGTCCGCCATCTGCTCGGTCAGCTTGTTGGTCGCGTTCTTGACGACCTCGTAGAACGTGACCCCGTGCGGGCGGTCGAGCACCCACGTCATGTTCACGATCAGGCCGCGGCCGGCCGCGATCATCGTCGGCGTGGCCAGCGTCGAGGCGAAAGCGGTCGCCCGCAGGCTGTTGAACATCAGGTCCCAGTGGCGCCACTCCATCTCCCAGTAGGGCGTCTCGAAGTAGAGCGGGAGCTCGTAGCCGCTCCACGCGTTGTTGACCAGCAGGTCGAGGCGGCCCTGCTCGCTGCGGATCCGCTCGAACAGCGCCTCCACCTGCTCGTCGTCGAAGTGGTCGCAGCGAACGGCGATGCCCGTGCCGCCGCGGGCGGTCAGCTCCTCGGCGGTGTCGTCGATCGTGCCGGGGCGGTCGAGCGTGGTCGGCTCGCCGCGGACGGAGCGGCCGGTGACGTAGACGGTTGCGCCCTCCTCGCCGAGGACGAGTGCGATCCCCTTCCCGCCGCCACGGCTCGCACCCGTGACCAGCGCGACGGTCCCGTTGAGACGCGGTTCTTCCATGGCGGCGATACCGCCCTATCTTCGCAGGTCGGCCGCACCGCTCAGGGAATGAACGGCGCGGGTACCCAGGCGGCGTCGTCACCCGGAAGGTAGGTGAACGAGTCGCCGAGCAGAGTCCGGCTGAAGACATTCCCCCTGCGCGTGTGAAGCGCCGTCGCCGTGACGTGGTAGCGCTGCTTCGGGCGCAGCGGCCCGAGCTTCCTCATGGTGTTGCACCGCACAGTCTCCGTCGGGCCGCCGACCACGTGGAACCGCACGGCGGTCACGTGGTTGATGCAGGCGAACGGCTTGACCGCGAGGTAGTACTTCCACGCGCCCGCCCGGCCGTAGCGGTACGGGTCGACGTCGTAGTACGCCCCGCCGGATCTGTCCACCGCCGCAGGGGCACGGTCGCTGGTGGCGACCCAGCGCAGGTGCTGCGAGCAGTGCACCAGCGTGCCGTTCACGTCCCAGTTGCGCGACGAGTCGACCGTGCCGGCGGCAGTCCGGCCCTTGATCCGGCCGGTGACGACGACATGGGTGACGACGTCGTAGTCGTCGAGCACGTCGGTGACGATGCGGAAGCGGCCGCCGTTCACCTGCACCGGGTCGAGGTCTGAGGCGGTCGTGTACAGGCGCGCTCCCATCACGGAATCGCCGCACATGGTCCTCACACTCGCGCTGAGGTGGGTGACGACGCCCTTGCGGTAGTCGAAGTTGACCTGCGGTGCGGTCGTGCCGGCTCTGGGCGGCGTCGCGTCGGTGAAGTTCGTGTTCGTGCGCGGGGTCAGGTTCCGCGGCGGGATGATCGCCGCGACGCGGAAGGTTTTCGTGCAGGTCGTCCGCTGGGTCGGGTCGGGGCCGGAGAGCGTGACCGTGCCCGAGATCGTCCGCGTCACCGAGACCGAGGCATCGAGCGACCAGGCGATCGTGTGCCGATAGACGTCCAGGGCCGTCCCCTGGGCGTGGAACTTGCCGTCCAGGACCGGAACGGGCGAGGCGAGGGTGAAGGTCAGCGGATCGATCTGGGTGCCGTCCCCGCAGGGGACCCCGCCACTGTGGCCCTGGAGTGCGGTCACCTGGTTGTTCACGATCGTGACCGTGAAGCTGCCCCAGTAGTCGACGTCGCCCTTGTAACCGGTCGCAAGAGCCGGCATTGCGGCGGCCAGCGCAAGCACCAGTGCTGAGATCAACGTGACGGCCCGCAGACGCACTACCTCTTCATGCAGGCATCCGGTTCTCCGGCCAATCACCCATTCGGGGAGTCAGCGCCGAAATAGGCTAGGTTGCCGCCGCGATGGCCACCCGAGTTGCAGCCTGCCACTGCGGGCAGCTTCATCTCATCGTCGAAGGCGAGCCCTTCGCCGTCTCGATCTGCCACTGCCTCACCTGTCAGCGGCGGACGGGAAGCGCCTTCGGGATGCAGGCGGGCTACAAGGATGACCAGGTCGAGATCAAGGGGCGCTACAGCGATTTCTCGCGCATCTCGGACGAGGCGGACGAGAAGGAGCACGTGTTCCACTTCTGCCCCGAGTGCGGCTCGCAGGTCTTCTACACCGAGCCGGAGGAGAACGACCTGATCGTGGTCTCGATCGGCGCTTTCGCCGACCCGGCCTTCCCGCCGCCGACCGAGTCGGGATACGACTCGCGGCGGCATCCGTGGATCGGCCTGCCCGACTCGGTCGCGCGCCGCGCTCCCGAGGTGTGGGACTCGGCGCGGTCGCTCTACGAGGCCGGCAAGTACGCCGAAGCGGCCGACCGCGGGCGGGAGCTGCTCGAGGCCCACGGCGAGTACCCGAACCTGGTCTACAACCTCGCGTGTGCCGAGAGCCTGGCGGGCCGTAAGGACGACGCGCTCGAGCATCTGCGGCGGGCGATCGAGCTGTGGGACGGCGCCCGAACCCTCGCGCAGGGCGACTCCGACTTCGACCGGATTCGGGACGAGCCCAAGTTCCGGGAGCTGACTACGTCCGGGGACCGTTAGTCCTGAGGTAGTGCGCTCCGGCGCCGTGCGCTGCGGCCTCGTCGTCTGGGTTCAGCAGGTCGCACTTGTCGATCGACAGGCAGCCGCAGCCGATGCAGGTCGTCAGGCGCCCGCGCAGGGCCTGCAGGGTCTCGATGCGCGCGTCGAGGTCGTCGCGCCACCGGTTCGAGAGACGCTCCCAGTCGCGGCGGCTCGGAGTGCGGTTTCGCGGCAGCGTCTCGAGCGCACTGCCGATCCGCTCGAGCGAGACCCCGGCGGCGCGGCCGGCCTGGATGAATGCGAGGCGGCGCAGCACGGCGCGGTCGTAGCGGCGCTGGTTCCCGTCCGTCCGCGAGGCCGTGATCAACCCTCGCCGCTCGTAGAAGCGCAGCGCCGACGGAGCGACCCCGCTGCGCGCCGAAATCTCGCCGATCGTGAGCTGGTCGCTTGGCACTTGACTTGAACCATAGTTGAGGTTCTAGGGTGCGCGAGGTGAGCGGCCGCTGCCACCTCGTGTATGCACTCGCGCCGGCCGGAACGAGCGCCCGCCAGGCGAACGACCTCCTCAACGAGTACGTCGCCGACCGAAGTCGTGGGCTCGCGGTCTGGCACGATCACTTCATCGGCGTGCACGGCGGCGCTGTCGTGCTCGACGTGCGCGACGAGCAGGAGGAGGCGCGGCTGGCCGAGCCCGGCCCGCTCGAAGGTTGGGCGGTCAGCTCCCACCCGCTCACGTTCTCGTTGACCGGCGTCGGGTTCTCTGCGCAGACTGCGTTCACGCTCGAGAGCTATCGCGACGTGAGCCTCGAGCAGCTCGCGGCGGCCGAGCCCGACGATCCCCGCTACTGGTGGAGGCGATCCGAATGACGGTTGTGGAGACAACGCAGCGCCGGCGGGCGGCGTCGTTGGCCGAGCTCGAAGCGAGGGGCCGGCTGGTCGTCGGCGTCGAGGGGAACACGGTGTGCCTGCTGCTCGAGAGCGGCGAAGTGCATGCCGTCGACAACCGCTGTCCGCACATGGGCTTCCCGCTCCACCGCGGCTCGGTCGCGGACGGGATCCTCACGTGCCACTGGCATCACGCGCGCTTCGACCTCTGCAGCGGCGGCACCTTCGACCAGTGGGCCGACGAGCTGCGTCGCTTCCCGGTCGAGGTCGACGACGGCGAGATCTACGTGGACGTCACGCCGCGGCGCGACCCGGTCGAGCACCAGCGCAAGCGGCTGCACGTCGGGCTCGAGCGCGACCTCGCGCTGGTGGTCGCGAAGGCGGCGATCGTGCTCGCCGAGGCCGACCCGAGCGGGGCCGACGCGTTCCGCGAGGGGCTCGACTTCGGCGTCGCCCGGCGCGGCGGGGGCTGGTTCCGCGGCCTGACGACGCTTTCGTGCCTGATGAACCTCGTGCCGCTGCTGGACGCCGACGAGCGCGCCGCGGCCCTCTACCACGGGCTCGCCGACGTCGCCAACGACTCGGCCGGGATGGAGCCTCGCTTCCCGCTCGAGCCGCTGCCCGGCGGCGAGGTCGAGCCGGCGCGGCTCGCCCGCTGGTTTCGCGGCTTCGTCGAGGTGCGCGACGCCGAGGGCGCCGAGCGAGCGCTGGTCTCGGCGGTGCGCTCCGGGGCCTCGCAGGCGGAGCTCGCCGACATGCTCTTCGCGGCAGCGACCGACCACCGCTACCTCGACGGCGGCCACACGCTCGACTTCGTGAACAAGGCGCTCGAGGCGCTGGACGCCGGGGGCTGGGAGCGGGCCGAGCCCGTGCTCGCGTCGCTGCCCGCGCAACTCGCCTTCGCGGAGCGGATGGAGGAGGCGAACGCGTGGCGGAACCCGGTCGACCTCGTCTCGCTGCTCGAGGACGCGTTCGAGCGGCTGCCCGAGGCGCTCGCCGCGCCGCGCGGCGGCTGGGAGGGCCGCGCCGAGCTGGTCGAGACGCTGCTCTCCGACGACCCGGCCCGGATCCTCGAGGCGCTGCTCGCGGCGCTGCGCGAGGGCGCCACCGAGGTCGAGCTCGCGTCCGCGGTGGCGTTCGCGGCCGCGACCCGCATCGCCCGCTTCCCGACGAGCAACGAGTTCGGCGACTGGGACACCGCGCTGCACGCGTTCACCTTCGCCAACGCGGTCGAGCAGGGCCTGCGGCGATCGGCCTCGCCGGAGCTCGTGCGCGGCGTGCTCGACGCGGCGATGAGCGTCTGCCTCGACCGCTTCCTGAACGTGCCGGCGACGCGGCTGCCGAAGCCCGAGGCCGGCGACCCGGAGGCCCTGCTCGCCGAGCTACGCGCCTTGCTCGACCGGCAGCAGCAGGTCGACGAGGCGGGCCGGCTCGTCGCGTCGTACCTCGGCGCGGGCGGCGACCCGGACCGCCTCGTGGCGGCGCTTGGGGCGTGCCTGCTGCGCGAGGACCGGAACTTCCACACGACCCAGTGCGTCGAGGCCGGCGTCCGCCAGCACCGGCTGTTGCGGGGAAGCGAGGAGGCAGGATTGCCGCTGCTGGCGGCGGCGCGCTACCTCGCCGCGCATGCCTCGACCGCGCGCTCCCAGCGACAGACCTACGAGATCGCGCGCCGCCTGCACCGAGGCGAGCGGATCTACGAGGACGGTGCTACCGAGGAGGCGGTGGGCGCCGGGCCTTGAGGCGCTTGCCCGCCGCGAGGCCGCCGGCGCTGACGAGCAGCAGCGTGCCGAGCCCGGCGAGGACGAGCAGCGGGATCGGCAGCGAGTTGGCCTTCGTCGTGCCGAGCTTGTCGATCGCCCGCCGGTAGTACGACTGGTCGGGGACCCCCTGGACGGCGCGGCTCTTGTCGGCGTTCGAGTCGCCGCTCCCCGAGTCGCTGTTCCCGCCGCCGCTCGAGGTGCCGCCGCCGCGGAGCGCGTCGCTCATCGCAGCGTCGATCGCGTCCGTGATGTTGGAGTAGTCGCGCAGGTCTTCCGGCACGTTCTTCAGAGCCTGCTGGAGGCACTTGACCGAGTAGTGGCCGTTGATCGTCCCATCGGCGAGCCAGTCGTTCTGGACACGCAGCCAACACGGATCGGCGGCGCGTGCCGCAGACGGCATTGCGGCAGCTGCTGCGAGCCCCGCCACGAGGACGAGCAGGGCGAGCGTGATGGCGGCTGGACGGATGCGCATGCCGTGAAGAGCCTGGGGCCGGTTCCGAAGTCTGCTGGCGTACCTTGAGGGCGCGGTGATCCCCGGGTAAGCAAATTGTAAACGACGGATTCGGCGTGCCCTGATGTTAGCCTCTCGCGCTGATGCTCAGGGCGCTGGATCGCTGGGCGGCTCGGCTGCTGCTCGGTGCCGGCGGGACCCTGGCGGCGGTCTCGGCGCTCTTCTCGTCGGGGTCGTCGGGTGGGCGGCTCGTGTGGATCGGCGTCGCCGCGCTGGCGGTCGCCACGGCGGTGATGGTCGGCGCGCTGGCGGGCCTGCCGCGGCCGTCGTTCTCGCGCGAGGCGGCGGTCGCGCTCGGCTTCTTCGCGGCCTTCGTCGCCTGGAACGGGGTCTCGGTGATCTGGTCGATCGAGGGCGACCGCTCGTGGGCGTACTTCAACCGCGGGCTCGTCTACCTCGCCTTCGCAGTGGTCGGGCTCTGGCTCGGGCCGTGGGTGCGGGAGTGGGCGTACGTGCTGGCCGGCGTGCTGGCCCTGCCGCTCGGCTGGGCGCTGCTCGGGAAGGCGATCCCGGCGCTCGGCTCGTCCGGGCGCGTGGCGCGGCTCAGCTCGCCGATCGGGTACTGGAACGCGCTCGGCCTGCTGTTCGCGATGGCTGTGCCGCTCGCCTTGTGGCTGGCGGCGCGGCGGGAGCACCGGCACTGGCTGCGCGCGGCCGGCGTGGTCTACATCTACGCGCTCGTCGTCGGGCTGCTGTTGACCTACTCGCGCGGCGGCGTGCTCGCGGCGGGGGTCGCCGTGATCCTCTGGCTCGTGCTCGGCTCGCCGCGGGTCGAGAGCGCGGCTGGGTTGCTGCTCGGAGGCGGGGCCGGGCTCGGGGTCGCGGTCTGGGCCTTCTCGCGGCCGGGGCTCTCCTCGGACGGGCAGCCGCACTCGGTGCGCGTGGACGACGGCGCCTGGTTTGCGGTCGTCTTCCTGCTCGCGGCCGTGGCGGTGGCAGCCCTGGCCTACCTCGGCTCGCTCGTCGAGGAGCGGCGGCCGCTGACCGACGCGCGCCGCAGGCTCGTCGGGCGCGTCACGCTCGGCGTGCTCGTCGCCGGGGTCGCGGTGGGTGTGGTCGCGCTCGTGGCCGAGTCCAAGCCGCAGGGCTGGTTCGACGAGTTCACCTCGCAGCCGACCGACGCCTCGCTCCAGGGCGGCCCGCAGCACCTGGCCAACGCGAGCTCGTCCAGCCGCTGGCTGTGGTGGCAGGAGGCCTGGGACGCGTGGGAGGCCCAGCCGACGCGCGGCACCGGCGCGGGGACGTTCGACCTGACCCATCGGCTCCTGCGCAAGAACAACATCGTCGTCACCGAGCCGCACAACGTGTCGCTGCAGTTCCTGAGCGAGACCGGGGTGGTCGGCTTCTTCTTCGCCTTCGCCTCGATCGCGGCCGCGGGCCTCGGCATCGCCCGTCGCGTGCGCGCGCGAGAGCCCGCGGTGGTCGCGCTGGCCGTGCTGGCGGCGGCGTACGTGCTGCACTCGCTGGTCGACTTCGACTGGGACTTCGTCGCGGTCACCGGGCCGTTCCTGCTCTCGGCCGGCGCGCTGCTCGGCGGGCCGGCGGTGCGGGACGAGCCGCGGATCGCGTGGGCGCCGGTGCCGGTGGTCGTTGCGATCGCGGTCGCGCTCTCGCTGCTGACGCCGTGGTTCGCGGAGCGCTCGACCGACTCGGCTCGCAGGGCACTGGCGGACCGGCGGCCGCTCGTCGCCTACCGCGACGCGCGCGATGCCCGTTCGCTCAACCCGCTGGCGCTCGACCCGCTGTTCGTCCAGGCCGAGGCGCTGGAGCAGCTCGGCGACGTCCAGGGCGCGCGGCAGCGCTACATCGATGCGGTCGAGCTGCAGCCGCTGAACTGGCGCCCGTGGTGGGAGCTCGGGCGCTTCGAGGAGGGCCGGCAGGACTACGGCCGGGCGATCCCGGCGCTCGCGCGCGCGGTCGAGCTCGACCCGCAGAACCCACTCGTCACCGCCGAGCTCACCCGGGCAGAGGCTGCTGCCGCGACTCAATAAGAATCGTAGTACGATCTTCGTCGACACACGTTACGATCCCTCTGCGCGACCCCGATCGGGGGAAAGGAGGAAGCGTATGAGAAGGACGACGATCGTCCTCACCGCCGCCGTTGTGCTCCTTGGCATCGCTGGAAGTGGCTCGGCGTTCGCCAGGCACAACCCGCCGGTGAAAGGAAAGAAGCACCGCGAGCACGGCATGCCCAGCATGTCGGTGTTCGCGACCGGGTTCAACAACCCGCGCGGGCTCACGTTCGGGCCCCACAACGACTTGTACGTCGCCGAAGGCGGCCTCGGAGGCACGCACAGCTCGGCTTCCGACCCGTGCCCGCAGGCGCACGGTGACGCCGCGCCGTACTTCGGCAGCACGAACGATCCCGTGAACGGCGGGCGCATCTCGAAGGTCGACCGCCACGGCCACGTCTCGACCGTCGTGAGCGGGTTGCCCTCGAGCCAGACCTCGCCGGCCCTGGGCAACCTGGTCAGCGGCGTCTCGGCCGTGCAGTTCGTCGGCCACACGCTCTACGGCCTGCTGGCCGGCGCCGGCTGCTCGCACGGCGTCCCGACCGTCCCGAACGGCGTCTTCCGCGTCGGCCCGCGCGGCTCGTGGACGCTGATCGCGAACCTGAGCGCGTTCCTGGCCTCGCATCCGGCGGCGAACCCGGACGACGAGGACTTCGAGCCCGACGGCACCTGGTACAGCATGGGCGTCGCCGGCCACGACCTCTACCCGATGGACTCGAACCACGGCGAGCTCGACCGCGTCTCGACGTCGGGGTCGATCAGCCGCGTGCTCGACATCTCGGCCGTGGTCGGGCACGTCGTCCCGACCGCGATCACCTCGCCGGGGCACGAAGGCAAGGGCAAGGGCAGGGGGAAGCACAAGCACGGCCACTTCAGGGGCCACCGCCCCAAGGGGCACCCCGCCTTCTACATCGCCAACCTGGGCCTCTTCGGGCCGGAAGACGGGACGACGCCGAACGAGAGCGTCTGGACCCTGAACGGGCACTCGTTGCGCCTGAGGGCTTCGGGGCTCGAGCAGGTGCTCGGGCTCGCGTTCTTCCACGGGAAGCTGTACGCGCTCGAGTCGAGCACCACGCCCGGCGGACCGACGCCCGGCAGCGGCGCGATCGTGCGCATCGGCAAGAACGGGCCTGACAAGACGGTCGCCTCCGGGCTCGTCTTCCCGACCGGCATGACGGCCGGGCACGACGGCCTGTACGTGTCCGAGCAGGGCTTCGGGTTCGGAGCCGGAGACGGACGCGTGATCAAGGTGGCACTGCACTAGGGCTGCGCGGGCACCCGGGCCGGCGAGTCAGCCGGCCCGGGCGCGCAGCCAGATCTGGGTCCAGAAGGGTGCGAGCAGGCGGTAGGTCAGCGGCTCGACTAGATGCGCGGCCGTGTCTGCGGGGGAGTTCGAGAACAGGCGCTTGCGGTTGTTGTGGAAGCGCTGGACCTCGGTGAAGCCCGCCTCGCGCAGGAGCTTCTTCAGGCGCCGCGGGCTGTAGCCGAGCTCCGTCGTCCCGTATGCGTCCGAGGCGCTGCGGCCCTGGAAGCGCTGTTTCCAGTTCGGCTCGGCGAGCAGGATCCGGCCGCCGGGCTTGAGCGCGCGCCGCGCCGCGGCGAGCACCAGCTCGGGCCGCTCGCTGTGGTGGAGCGCGTCGTAGATCAGGCAGGCGTCGAAGCGGCGGCCGAGGTCGAGCTGCTCGTAGTCTCCGGCCTCGAAGACGACGTCGAGCCCTTCGCGCGCGGCCTCCTCGCGGGCGATCGCGATCATCTCCGGCGAGATGTCGTAGCCCTCGGCGTGGATGCCGTGGCGTGCGGCAAAGCGGGTCATCCAACCCGAGCCGCAGCCGAGCTCGACGAGGCTCATGCCGACGTGCAGGTCGAGCAGCTGCAGGACGTAGCCGAAGTCGATCAGGAAGCGCGCCGACTCACGTGGGTTGTGGCGGAAGGGCTTGGCGCGGATCCAGTCGCGGCCCTCGTCGCCGACGCGCGTCGGATAGTCGATCTCGGCCTGCTTGCGCGGGTCGTCGCCGGGCATCGGTCGATGATAGGTCGATAATCAGCGGCGACCGTGTGCCGTCGGTTCTCACTTCTCGTGCTGCTGCTCGGCTTCGCGGCCGCCGGCTGCGGGTCCGACGAGCCGCGCAGGACCGGGAGCGGCTCGCTGACGGTGATCCCGGGAACCGCCCCGCCGAGCCTCGGCAGCGGCAACCCGACGGCCGGCCGCAAGGTCTTCGCCTCCGCCGGCTGCGGCTCCTGTCACACCGTCGCGGCGGCGGGCGCCCACGGGACGATCGCCACCGACCTGGACGAGGACCCGCCGAGTGTCGACCTCGTGCTCGACCGCGTCACGAACGGCCAGGGCGCGATGCCGTCGTTCAAGGGGCAGCTGAGCGAAACGCAGATCAACGACGTGGCGGCGTACGTCGTCGCCGCAACGCACTAACCGCCGACTACAACCGCGAGCTTCGCGCCGTGCAGGTCGCCTTTGCGCAGGCCGTCGAGTGGCGAGACGATCGCGATCCCGAGGTCACGGGCCAGGCGGCGCGCCTCGCGCACTCGGCCGGCTCGGTACATGACGACGCTGTGCCCGTAGCTGCCCCGCGGCGCGTTCCCGACCTGGCCGACGATGTACCCGCGCGCGCGCACGCGCGAGGCCTCGGTGGCGGCTGCGCCCGAGACGCCGTTGCCGTTCAGGATCGTGACCGAGACGAGCCGGCGGGCGAGCAGCGGCAGCATCGGCTCTGGCTTGGGCTTCGTCACGTCCGGCGGCGCCTTCGCGGCCCGGGCGATCGCGTCGTGCGCCATCGGCTTCGCCACCAGCGCGATGCCGACGATCACCAGGCCGAGCAGCTCGAGCATCGCCAGCGCGGCGGCGACGACGGCGATCGTGCGCCACGGGTGGTGACGCTCGGGTCCGGTCGGGCTCGGATGCGGAAGGACGTGCTCCACGGCGGATCGTCCGATTCGCCGCCAGGCACGCCGCTCCTGCTACGTGGAGATCGACTCCCAGGTCAGGCGCAGGCCTTCCTCGAGCGGCACCTCGGGCCGCCAGCCGAGCTCGCGCTCGGAACGCGAGATGTCGAGCACGCTCCGCTGCAGCTCCCCGAGCCGTGCCGGCGCCTGCTCAGCCTCGAGGGCCGACCCCGCCACTCGCCGGCACGCCTCGAAGAGCTCGACCACCGAGGTCTTGCTGCCGGTACCGACGTTGAAGACGCCGCCGTCCTGCCCGGCCGCGGCCAGCGTCGCGCGCGCCACGTCGCCGGCGTAGACGTAGTCGCGCGTCTGCAGGCCGTCGCCGAAGATGCGCGGCGCCCGGCCCTCGGCCAGCGCGCCGAGGAAGATCGCGACCACGCCCGCTTCGCCGTGCGGGTCCTGCCGAGGGCCGTAGACGTTGCCGTAGCGCAGCGAGACGTGCCGAGTCCCGTAGAGCCGGTTGTACGCCGCCAGATACTCCTCGCCGGCGAGCTTCGAGACGCCGTAGGGCGCGAGCGGCCGGCGCTCGGCCCCCTCCGTCGCCGGGCCGTCGCACTCGCCGTAGATCGCGCCGCCGGTGGAGCTGAACACGACCTGCGTCTCGTGCGCGCGCGCGGCCTCGAGCACCTCGATCGTGCCGAGCACGTTCACGGAGGCGTCGTGGTCCGGGCGGTCGACCGAGACGCGCACGTCGACCTGCGCGCCGAGGTGGAAGCAGACCTCGGGCCGCGCGTCGGCGAACACCTCGCCGAGCCCGGCGCGCAGGTCGCGCTCGACGAGCGGCGTGCCCTCGGGCACGTTCTCGCGCTTCCCGTTCGAGAGGTCGTCCACGACCGTCACCTCGTCGCCGCGCGCCAGCAGCGCCTCGACGACGTGCGAGCCGATGAACCCGGCGCCCCCTGTGACGATCGCTCGCACCGCCTCGTATCCTAGGGCGGCGGTGTTCGTGACGTTCGAAGGGCTCGACGGCTCCGGCAAGTCGACCCAGGCCAAGCTGCTCGCCGAGGCGCTCGCGGGCGAGGGTCGCGACGTGGTCGCCACGCGCGAGCCGGGCGGGACCGAGCTCGGCGAGCGGGTGCGCGAGCTGCTGCTCGCCGAGGGCGAGGTCTCGCCCTGGGCCGAGGCGGCGCTGTTCGCGGCGGCGCGCGCGCAGCTCGTCGACGAGGTGATCGCGCCCGCGTTGGAGCGCGGCGCCGACGTGATCTGCGACCGCTACCTCGACTCCTCGCTCGCCTACCAGGGGATCGCGCGCGGGCTCGGGCTCGACCGAGTGCTCGAGCTCAACCTGCAGGCGGTGCTCGGGGTCCTGCCCGACCGCACCTTCCTGCTGCTCGTCGACCCGGCGGTGTCGGCGCGGCGTGTCGGCTCCGAAGGCGACCGCATCGAGCGCGAGGACGACGACTTCCGCGCGCGGGTCGACGCCGCCTACCGCCAGCTGGCCGAGGTCTTCCCGGAGAGAATCCAGACGATCGACGGCACGCGCCCGCCGCGCGAGATCGCCGAGGAGGTGCTCCACGAGCTTCGACAGCGTTCCTGAGCAGGAGGAGGCGAAGCGGCTCCTCCGAGCGGCGTTGGGTGAAGGCCCGGCGCACGCGTACCTCTTCCACGGGCCGGCCGGGGTCGGCAAGCGGGCGACCGCGCTGGGGTTCGCGTCGGAGCTGCTCGGCGGCGACCCGCGCGTCGAGCGGCGCTCGCACCCCGACCTGTACGTGCTCGAGCCCCTGGGCGACCAGATCCGGATCGACGCCGTGCGCGAGATGCGGCGCGACCTGCACATGCGGCCGTTCGAGGCGCAGCGGCGGGTCTACCTCGTCTTCGGCGCGCACCTGCTGAACGACGAGGCGGCCGACGCGCTGCTGAAGGATCTCGAGGAGCCGCCGGAGTACGCGGTGATCGTGCTCGTCGCGGACGAGGTCGGGCCGCTGCCCGAGACGATCCGCTCGCGGTGCCAGGCGATCCCGTTCCGCCGGCTCTCGGAGCGAGCCGTTCGCGCAGAGGTACTGGCGCGAGCGCCGCAGCTCTCCGAGCAGGAGGCGACCTCGATCGCCCGTGTGGCGAGCGGCCGGCTCGATCGCGCCGAGCGCCTGCTCGACCCGGCCTCCGCGCAGCGCCGCACCGGACTGCTCGAGACGGCGCGCTCCGTCTACGCGCTCGAGTTCGACGCTGCGGCAGCCGCGCGCAAGCTGGTCGAGGCCTCGCGCGAGCGCGCGACCGAGGCGAAGGAGCGCGAGGAGGCGGCAATCGAAGGGCTCGACCTGACCGCCCGCGAGGCCGAGCAGCGCGTCAAGCGAGCCGGGCGCGGCGCTGAACGCGAGGAGCTGCTTGCGTCACTGGAGGAGCTGGCGTCGTGGTACCGAGACCTCGTCGCCGCCGCGGCCGGGGCCGAGAAGGCGCTCGTCCACGTCGACCGCGCCGAGGAGCTGCAGGAGGACGGGACGCTCGAGCGGCTCGAAGGCGCCGAGCGCGCGGCCGAGCTCGTGCGCGAGACCTGGCGCCGCTTCGAGGAGTTCCAGCTCTCGCCGGCGCTCGCGCTGGAGGCGCTCTTCGTCCAGCTCCGGCGCGCCTTCGCCGGCTCGATCACCATCGCCGCATGAGGACGACGGAGCTCGGTCGCACCTGGATGGAGATCACCCGCGTCGGTCTCGGTGCCTGGGCGATCGGCGGCGCCGAGTACGACTGGGGCTGGGGCGACCAGGACGACGACGAGTCGATCGCGGCGATCCACCGCGCGCTCGAGCTCGGCGTCAACTGGATCGACACGGCCGCGCAGTACGGCTTCGGCCACTCCGAGCAGGTCGTCGGCCGCGCGATCGCCGGCCTCGACGAGCGGCCGTTCGTCTTCACCAAGGGCGGCCAGCCCGAAGGCCCGAACCGGACGACGCTGCAGAGCCTGAAGCGCGACTCGCTCAGGCGAGAGCTCGAGGGCAGCCTCTCGCGCCTGGGGCTCGACGCGGTCGACCTCTACCAGATCCACTGGCCGATCCCGGAGGAGGAGCTCGAGGAGGGCTGGTCGACGCTCGTCGAGCTCAAGGAGGAGGGCCTCGCCCGCCACATCGGCGTCTCGAACTTCTCGGTCGAGCAGCTACGCCGTGCGCAAACGATCGCGGCCGTCGAGACGCTGCAGCCGCAGTACTCGCTGCTCGACCGCGAGGCGGAGCGGGAGATCCTGCCCTTCTGCGAGGAGGAGGGAATCGGCGTGATCGTCTACTCGCCGATGGCCTCCGGGCTCCTGACCGGGAAGATGACCCGCGAGCGGATCGAGAGCCTGCCCGACAACGACTGGCGCCGGCGCAGCGAGCGCTTCCAGGAGCCGCAGCTCTCGCGCAACCTCGAGCTGGTCGAGCGGCTGAAGCGCGTGGCCGAGCGCTACGGCGTCTCGCCGGGAGCCGTGGCCGTCGCGTGGACCCTGCGCAACCCGGCCGTGGACGGCGCGATCACGGGCTTCCGGCGGCCCGACCAGGTCGAGCCGATCCTGGTCGCCGCCGACCTCGAGCTCAGCGACGAGGACGCGGCAGAGCTCGAAGGTCGTTAGGAGGCCATGCGAGCGCGGCCGCGGTCGCCCTCGAGCGCGTCGAGCGCCGAGTAGCAGACCCAGTTCACGAGCCAGACGATCACGACGACGCCGACATACGTCCAGAAGCCGTCGATCGAGAAGTCCGGCGCGATCCACTCGGCCAGCGCGACCATCGCGATGTTGATCAGCAGGTAGAAGAGCCCGAGCGTGAAGATGATCAACGGCAACGTCAGGATGGCGAGGATCGGCTTCAGCACCGCGTTCGCGATCCCGAGCACCAGTGCCCCGATGAAGTAGGCCCAGAAGCCGTGAATCGAGACGCTGTCCCAGATCTCGTTGGCGACCCAGAGCGCCAGGGCGTTGATGCCGATCGCGAGCGCGATGCGCAACAGGATCATGTCGGCGCGAGTCTAACGCCGTTAGGGTCGCGGCATGCCGCCGACCATCGTCGGGCTCGGAGGATCGCTCCGGAAAGGATCGACGAGCCTGTCGGCGCTGCAGCGGGCGCTCGCGGGTGCGGCGGACGCGGGCGCCGAGACGACGCTGCTCGACCTGCGCGAGCTCCAGTTGCCGATGTACGACCCCGACCACGACGAGCCGACGGAGGCGGCGGCGACGCTGATCGAGTCCTGTTACGCGGCGGACGGCCTGCTCTGGAGCAGCCCGCTCTACCAGGGGACGATCTCCGGCGCGTTCAAGAACGCGCTCGACTGGCTGCACGTCCTCGGCGCGCGCGACCCCCCGTACTTGCACGACAAGGTGATCGGCCTGATCAGCGCGGCCGGCGGCACGCAGGGCCTGCAGGCGATCAACACGATGGACTTCTCGGCGCGGGCGCTGCGTGGCTGGGCCGTGCCCTACGTCGTCCCGATCCCGTCGTCCTGGCAGGTCTTCGGCGACGACGGCTCGATCGGCGACGAGGCGGTCGAGAGCCAGCTCGCGAGGCTCGGCGGCGAGGTCGTGCGGGTCACGGTGCGCTTTGCCGCCGATCCGGCGATGCATCGACAGAGTGCACCGAGGCGGCCGAGCGAGTGCTCGCCACCGCTAGGCGCGGCTAGACTTCGCGCCCCCGCCGACGTAGCTCAGCTGGTAGAGCACTTCACTCGTAATGAAGGGGTCCCCGGTTCGAGTCCGGGCGTCGGCTTCGCGAACCGGGGACATCAGCGCCTCGAACGGTGTTGCAAGATGAAGCGTGGATGGGCGCGCCCACCTCCGACCTCGAGCAAGCCCGCGCCGCGTACGCCGAGCGCTCCTGGCTCGCGGCGTGCGACGCGTTCATCCGGACAGACGAGGCCCAGTCCCTCGCGCCCGATGATCTCGAGCGTCTGACGATGTCGTTGCTGATGCTCGCTCGCGATGACGAGGCGGCTGCGACGCTCGAGCGCGCTCATCTCCTCTACCTGGAGCACGGAGAGACCTTGCGGGCCGCCCGGGCGGCGACGTGGATCGGGATCAACCTCGCGGCCCGAGGGCTCATCGGGCCTGCGACAGGGTGGCTCGGCCGGGCGCACCGCCTCGTGGAGACGTGGCCCGAGCAGACTGCAGAACACGGACTTCTGCTGATCCCACTCGTCTTCCAACACGAGGCGGCCGGCGACTTCGAGCAGGCTGCGGCCGTCGCGCGCAAAGCAGCGGCCATCGGGGAGCGCTTCGGCGACCGCGACCTGTTTGCGTTGGCACTGCACGCGGAAGGTCACATGCTGATCAAGGCCGGTCGCGTGCGGGAGGGTCTGGCGCTCCTCGACGAGTCGATGGTGGTCGTGACGACGCAGGAGCTCTGGCCGTTCGTCGTCGGCATTGTCTACTGCGGCGTCATCCTCGCGTGCTCGGACGCCTTCGAAGTGGCTCGCGCACGACAATGGACGCAGGCCCTGAGCGAGTGGAGGGAGCCGCAGCCCGAGCTCGTTGCCTTCACCGGGCGCTGCCACGTGCACCGCGCCGAGATCATGCAGCTCGGCGGCTCCTGGGCTGACGCGCTCGAGGAGGCGCGGTTAGCGGGTAGCCGGTTCGTCGAGACCAAGAATCCGGCGGCGGGCGTCGCCTACTATCGACAGGCGGAGCTGCTGCGGCTCCAGGGCGAGTTCGCCGCTGCGGAGGAGGCCTACCGGGAGGCGAGCCGTTTCGGCTGGGAACCTCAGCCCGGCCTCGCGCAGCTCCGGCTCGCGCAGGGACGGCCCGGCGCCGCGCTCACGGCGATCCGCCGCGCGAGCGCGGAAGTCACGGAGCCGCTGAAGCGAGCGGCGCTGCTCCCCGCCCAGGTCGAGATCGCCCTCGCGGCGGGCGAAACCCAAGAGGCTCGGGCGGCCTGCCTGGAGCTGGGCGAGCTCGCGGAGCGGTACGAGAGCGCGATGCTGGACGCGATCGTCGCGCATGCGCAGGGCGCGGTCGCGCTCGCCGAGGGTGACGCGTCAGGGGCGCTCACGAGATTGCGACACGCGCAGCGCATCTGGCTCGAGCTCGACGCTCCCTACGAGGTCGCGCGCACTCGCGAGCTGATTGCACAGGGATGCGCTGCTCTCGGCGACCACGAGGCGGGCACCCTGGAGCTCGCGGCTTCCCGTGAGCTGTTCGAGCGTCTGGGAGCTCAACCCGATCTCGCGCGCGTCTCGAGGCGAGGCGGCTCGAGATACGGGCTCTCGGAGCGAGAGCTCGAAGTCCTGCGCCTCGTCGCCTCGGGGAAGAGCAACCGTGAAATCGCCTCGAAGCTCGTCATCAGCGAGCACACGGTTGCACGACACTTGCAGAACATCTACGCGAAGCTCGGGCTCTCCTCACGCGCCGCGGCAACCGCCTTCGCGTTCGAGCGCGAGCTGGTGTAGCCGGTGGAGTGTGGTCAGAAATGACCACGCCGCCACCGGAGCAAGTTGGTGAATCGCGGCGATGCCGCGTCGCCGAAGGTCTCCTACGGTCGTCGAAGCGATCGAAAGGAGGCACGGACGATGCAGCAGGTCGAGCGGTTCGAGACGATGATCGTCGGCGGGGGTCAGGCCGGGCTCTCCGTCGGCTACCACCTGAAGAGGCAGGGGCACCCGTTCGTCATCCTCGATGCGAGCGAGCGCGTCGGCGACTCGTGGCGCCAGCGCTGGGACTCGCTCCGGCTCTACTCGCCGGCGTCCCGCGACGGGCTGCCGGGGATGCCGTTCCCGGCGCGGCGCGCCGCCTACCCGACGAAGGACGAGATGGGCGACTACCTTGACGCCTACGCGAAGCGCTTCGAGCTTCCGGTGCGCAGTGGCGTTACGGTGGAGACGCTGACGAAGGAGAACGGCCGTTATGTCGTCGGCGCCGGCGCCGAGCGTTTCGAAGCCGACAACGTGGTCATCGCAACCGGCGTGTTCAAGAGGCCGTACACACCGGAGTTCGCGAGCGAGCTCGACCCGAGCATCACCCAGCTTCACTCCAACGACTACCGCAACCTGTCGCAGCTGCAGGCAGGGCCGACGCTCGTCGTGGGCGCCTCTCACTCTGGCTCCGACATCGCCTACGAGGCCGCGGCCTCACACGACGTCATCCTCTCCGGCACGGACACCGGGCAGATTCCCGTTCCCATCGAGAGCCGGCGCGGACGGATGGGCTTCCGGATCCTGGTCTTCGCCGGCACGCACATCCTCAACGTGGACACGCCGCTGGGCCGCAAGATGCGCCCGCACGTCCGGCAAGCCGGCGGGCCGCTTCTCCGGTACCGCAGGAAGGACTTGCTTGCAGCGGGCATCGAGCGCGTGCTCGCCCGAACCGTCGGCGTCGAGCGGGGCCTGCCCGTGCTCGACGACGGGCGTGTCCTCGACGTCCGCAACGTGGTCTGGTGCACCGGCTTCCGGCCCGACTTCAGCTGGGTCCGCTTTCCGTTCGAAATCGGCGACGACGGCTATCCGGTGCAGTATCGCGGGAGTGTCGCGTCGTCACCCGGGCTCTACTTCGCGGGGTTGCCGTTCTTGCACTCATTCGCGTCGATGCTCGTCGCCGGTGCTGGACGAGATGCCGAACGGATCGCGCGCCACATCGTGAAGGAGCACCCGGCGCAGCTCGATGCACGGCAGGACGACGTCGTGCGGGCGGCCGTGTCGTGACCGAGGACGTACTGGTCTGGAACGGGCGTGCGGCCGACCCTGCCCCGTTGAAGCGAGAAGCAGCAGCGATGAAGGCTGTGGAAATCGCGGAGACGCTCGACGAGCGGCAGCCACCGGCTCGCGACCGTAGTCGAGGCCGGCTCCGCCGTGAGCGCCAAGCACCCGAGGGCGCGTCGGCTCTCTCGGCTATCCGCGCTTGACCCGGTAGTCGATGAACGTCGCGTACTGCGATTGGCGGACGCCGAGGTGCTCGAGCTCGAGCGAGTCCGAGAAGCCCTCGAACAGGCGCTTGCCGCCGCCGAGCACGACCGGCGCGACGATGATCGTCAGCTCGTCCACGAGGCCGGCCTCGAGTGCCTGGCGGATCACGTCCGCGCCGCCCATCACCTGCACGTCCTTCTCACCCGCGGCAGCGACCGCGCGCTCGATCGCCGGCCGCACGCCGTCAACGAACGTGAAGGCCCCGCCCTCCGGCTCCTCGTCGGGGCGGTGGGTGACGATGAAGAACGGCACGTCCCAGGGGTTCTTGTCGCCCCAGTGGCCTGACGCTTCGTAGGTAGCGCGTCCGCCGACGACCGCGCCCATCGCCGCGATCATCTCCGAGATCCAGGCGGCGTCCTCGCCGGTCGCCTCGCCCCGCGGCTCCTCGTCGTAGGTCCAGGGGCCACCGAACACCCAGTAAGTAGTGCAGGCGCTCGCCGCCGTCACCGAGCCCGTTGCCGGGACCGTCGTTCGGGCCGGCGACGTAGCCGTCGACGGACGTCGTGATCGCTGCAGTGACCTTTGACCATCTCGCGCTCCTTGGTCGCTTTCGAAACTACGACCGGCGGGAGCGCCGAGACTCATCGGCTCGGCGGCTCAGCTCTTGGTCTCAGCCTTGCCGGCCTCGATCTCTCCTCGCCACTCGCCGCTCTCGGTGCCGCGGCTCTCGATCAGCTCCTTGAACCGTTTCAGGTCGCCGCTGACGCGCTTGGCGTCCAGGCCGGCGGCCGAGCCGAGCTGCTCGAGCGCGCCTTCGGCCTGGTAGCTCATCGAGAGGCGGATCAGCGTCTTGCCCTCGCCGATCCCCTCGAAGCTGACCGTGCCGCGCGTCTTCTTGCCGTCTTCGCTGATCCAGCTGATCTGCTTGTCCGGGTGCTGCTCGAGGATCTTCGCGTCCCACTCGGCCGTGTGGCCGCCGATCGTGGCGACCCAGTGCAGGCGCGTGTCGCCATGCTGCCGGACGTCGTCGACGCCCTCCATGAAGAGCGGGAACTCCTCGAACTGCGTCCACTGGTTGTACGCGGTCGAGACCGGCACGGCGACCTCGATCGACTCGTCGATCGTGCTGATCGCCGAGCCGTTGGCGCTCTGGTGGCCGCGGAGCTTGAGCGCAACGCCGGCCGCGGCCGCGCCGCCGCCGAGCACGAGCATGGTGTTGCGGAGCTTGTGGCTGCGCTTCTGCTTCCGCTCGATGCGGTTCCACGCTAGCTCGAGGTTCTTTCTCATCGTCTCCAGCTCGCGCCGGAGCTGCTTGTCGTTGGCGAGCCGCGAGGCGGCGGCCAGGAAGCCCACGCGCTTGGCGGCGCGGCGCTTCGCCTTGGCTCCGTGGCCGATCGCCGAGAGCAGCTGCTTGCGGAACTTCTTGTCGCGCGAGAGCGCGAGCGCGAAGTCCTTGCTCGAGGCCGCCTGGTCCTTCACGGCCTGCGTCTTGGTGCGTCCGAACATCCCAATCCTTTCCTCGAAGTCTCGAAGGACTCCTACCGCGAGGCTCCGGACCCAAACCCATAGGGTCCGCCGCTCCTGATGCACCACTTCACGGAGCTGGTGGCGGATGCGTCCGGCTGGGCCTACGCGATTCTGTTCGTGCTCGCCTTCCTCGACGCGCTCGTGCCGATCGTGCCGAGCGAGACCTCGGTGATCACCGCCGGAGTCGTCGCCTCGACCGGGGATCTGAGCCTGCCGCTCGTGATTCTCTTCGCGGCGTCCGGGGCGTTCGCCGGCGACAACACGTCCTACTTCCTCGGGGCGCGGTTCGGGACCCGGATCAACGACCGCTTCTTCCAGAGCGAGAAGGCGAAGGCGCGGATCGCGTGGGCGCACCGCCAGGTGCAGGAGCGCGGCGGCGAGCTGATCGTGGTCGCGCGCTTCATCCCCGGCGGCCGCACCGTGGTGACGCTCAGCGCCGGGACGCTCGGCTACCCCTGGCGTCGCTTCGTCCTCTTCGACGCGATCGCGGCAACGATCTGGGCCGTCTACGCGTCGCTGCTCGGCTACCTCGGCGGCCACGCCTTCGAGGAGCAGCCTTGGAAGGGCCTCCTCCTTGCGTTCGCGATCGCCTTCGCGGTCACCGGCGGGGTCGAGCTCGTCCGCTGGTACCAGCGGCGGCGGCGCTCGGCCTAGTCGGTCAGCTCGACGCGCTCGATCAGGGCCGGCTCGCGTGGCTTGTCGTTCGCGTCGGTGTCGGTCTTCTCGATCGAGTCGACCGCGTCCATGCCGTCGGTGACCTTGCCGAAGACCGTGTGCTTGCCGTCGAGCCAGGGCGCCGCGCCGGTCGTGACGATGAAGAACTGGCTCCCGTTCGTGTTCGGGCCCGCGTTGGCCATGGCCAACGCGCCGCGCTCGACCTTGTGGTCGTTGAACTCGTCCTCGAAGGTGTAGCCTGGGCCGCCCATGCCGGTGCCGGTCGGATCGCCGCCCTGGATCATGAAGTCCGGGATCACGCGGTGGAAGACGACGCCGTCGTAGAAGCCGTCGCCGGCGAGCTTGCGGAAGTTCTCGACCGTCTTGGGCGCGTCGTCGTCGAAGAGCTCGACCTCGATCGCTCCGTGGTTGGTGTGCAGCGTGGCGGCGCTCATCTGGGTCAGCCTAGCTCTTACGAACTCTTCAGCGCGATCACAGGCGACGTTCAGCTTCCGCTGCGACTTTGGCCTCGTAATCGACCGAAAGGAGGTGAGGACCCCCTGGGCGGCGCGGCCAAGCGCCGTCGTCTTCGAGCGGCGCGAGCGCCTAGCCCGCGTCGAAACGGGCTCGCCCTGGCGCCGGGGCGAGCCCTCGCCGTCCTCCGCGAGTAAAGATTTCGCATGCGCCCTGCCTCTTGGAAACAGGTGGATGAACGCGCACAGGCGATCGAGGAGCTTTATCGAGAGCGCTATGGCCGGTTTCGTGACGGCGTCGCGACGATCACCGGTGACTACGAGGCGGCCCGGGACGTCGTGCAGGAAGGCTTCGCCCGGGCGCTACGGCACCGCCGCGATTTCAGGGGCGAGGGACCGCTCGAAGCCTGGGTCTGGCGGATCGTCCTGCGCACCGCCCGCGAGCACGTCCGCCGGTCGGGAGGGCGCTTGAACGGAACGTTCGAGGCGGCGCTCGTCGAGCCCGAGCGCGACCCGGCGCTCGCCGACGCCCTTCGCACTTTGCCGCCCAAGCGTCGCCTGATCGTCTTCCTGCACTACTTCGCCGACCTTTCGTACGCGCAGATCGCCCAGGCCTGCGGCGTGCAGGAAGGCACCGTCGGCGCGACGCTCGCGCAGGCCAGGGCGGCGCTCGAGGAACAACTGCGGGAGGAGAGCCGTGAGTTCAGCTGACGACAGCCTGCGGGTGCGCTTCGAGGCACTGACCGGCCCGGCTGACGCCGACTGGAGCGACGTGCGCCGGCGAGTTCGGCGACGGACGGGGAAGGTGGTCGTCGCGGCCGCCGCCCTGCTTGTTGCGCTCGGCGCGGCGGGACTTGCGATCGGCGGCGAGGTGATCGGCATCTTCGACGTCCACGGCAAGCACATCCCGCTCGGCTCGTTTTCGCCTCGGGACCGCGAGCTGCTCGTAGCGTCCATGTGTCCGCATCCGGGGCTCCGCGCGGCCGCGGGCTCGACCCCGCAACCCGTCTGTCGCGAAGGCGAGCCGAGTGTCGAGGAGGTCGCGAACGACGGGACGCAGGAGCACTACCGGATCAGGTATCCGTGGGGCCTGACCTGCGTCGCCTCGGGCCCGGTGGGCGGCCGCCACGACCCGACCTTCGGCGACTCGCGGATCGCGAGCCTCGGCTGCAATGCCCACGCGCCCGGGCACAAGCTCGTGCCCACCCCGCAACGGCCGATCACGGTCGACGCCTCGCTCGGCTCTTCGGCCAAGAACCCGCGCGTGCGGCTGCTGCGCCTCTCGGGCCTTGCGGGCCGGGGCGTGGCGAGCGTCGGGCTCGTTCAAAAGAGTGGCCGGCCGCTGAAAGTACCGGTCCGCGACCACGCCTATGCCTTCGGCGTGATCCCGGATCGCCCCTGGGTCGCGGTCGCGGCCTACGACAGCGACGGCAAGCGGGTGTACCGCGAGACGCTGCCCGGCATCGGTCGTCCGGCTCCTCGGCTGAAAGCGCCGCCGGCCAAGAGCTCGGTGTGGTCGCCAGGCCCGCCCAAGCGGCCTGAGGGCGCGCCGCTTCAGCACGCCACGACCCCCGAGGCGGTGGCCGACGTGTACCGCAACGGCGTGGTGTTGCTGCGCTTCAAGTCGACCTCGAGCGAGGCCTACCGGCGGCTCGTGCGCTCGTCGCGGCACAGCAGCGACACGGCAGGAGTCGGTTGTCTGAGGGTGGCGTTCGGCGGCGGACGCTGGAACTCGCTCGGCGGCGGCTCGAACGCGCACGTCGAGCAGACGATGGGTACCCGGCTCGGCGCCGGCCCGATCGGCGGCATGCCTTCGCCGCCCTACGACGTCTGCGAGATCTCCGGGACCTACGGCCGCTACTGGAACGACGAGGAGGGGACCCACGAGCTGGTCGAGGTGCCGTTCACCGCGCTCGGCCGCCGCTTCCTCGACGAGCGCGCGACCGGGAGGGACCTCGCGTACTTTCTGCGGGCGAAGAAGATGACGGCCATCCGGCGGGCGATCCATCGCGGCGAGCCGACTCCGAGCGCAGGCGAGCTCGCCCGGATCTTCGGTCCGCGTGTCGTTCCGTTGGCGAGCAGGGACGCCGCCGCGCCGGTCGGCAAGGTCGGCATCTGGACCGACGGCAGGCTGATCGTCGCCAGCGAGCTGGCACCGGCCGGTCGGCGGCTCTACGTAACGGCGCGCGACGTCTTCATCGGCGCGAACAACATCCGCGGCCTGTCCCTGACGTTCTAGCGCCGGCCGTACCATCGCCACTTGGCCGAGGGCGTCGTCATCCGACCCGAGCGCGACGCGAACCATCCCGTAATCGCAGAGGTGGTCCGCGCGGCATTTGTCAGACACCCGGACGAGGTCGCGTCGTTCGTCGAGCGCATTCGGGCGTCGGAAGAGTTCATTCCGGAGCTGGCGCTGGTCGCCGAGGACTCCTCCGGTGTGATTGCTCACCTGATGCTGAGCTGGGTCGGCGTCGAAGGCGGATCCCGCACAAGGATCCTCAATCTCACGCCGATGTCGGTCCGGCCCTACCGCCAGCGCATCGGCGTGGGGACGCGGTTGATCCGGGACGCGCTCGGCCGCGCCGAAGAAGCAGGCGAGCCTGCGGTCATGGTCGAGGGCATTCCCGCGTACTACCCTCGCTTCGGCTTCGAGCGGGCTAGCGCGCTCGGCTTTGGCTCCCCGCATCCGAAGATCCCCGATGACGCTTTCATGGTCAAGCGGCTCCCGGGATACCGCCCCGACCTCGCCGGCCGGATCGTCTATCCGGCAGCGTTCGAGGTTCTCGGGTACTAGCGACCGGTCTGAGAGGAGCGACGCCTACGCCCAGGGCAGGCGAGCCCAGCTCGGCGGCCGCTCGCGCCGGAACCACTCGGCCGTCGCGTAAGCCTGGCGCGGGTCCGAGGTCGTCTCGGCCACGCTCGCGCCGTGGCGCGCTGCGAGCTCCGACGCCGGGTAGCGCACTCCCGGGCCCGAGCGCGATCCGACCATCAGGATCACGCAGGGCCCCTCGCCCGCGCCCGCGAAGCCGTGCTCGGTCCACGGGGGAGCGTGGAAGAAGTCCCACGGCCGCAGGCGTCGCTCCTCGCCCTCGACGAGCAGCGCGCACTCCCCGGAAAGGACGAGGAACGCCTCCTGGTTCTCCTCCGCGTGATAGAGCACTGTCTGTCCCGGCTCGAGGACGGTGACGTTGATCCCGAGCTGCTCGAACTCGACCGGCGGATCGCCGTACTCGTTCTCGAACGCGCACCGCGCGCCCCTGCTCTCTGCGAACCACCACTCGGCCTCGCGCACGTTGACGACGAACCAGCCGTCGGTGACGGGCGTGAGCCCCGATCCGGAGTCCTCGAGCTGTGCTTCGCGCACGGACGCGATTCTCGCACCAGGGGCCGATGAGTTTTCGCCGGTCTGCCAGTCTCTCCCGGTATGAAGCTCCTGCTCACCTCCGCCGGGATCAAGAACCCGAGCATCCACGAGGCGCTGCTCGACCTGCTGGGCAAGCCGATCTCCAAATCGAGCGCCCTCTGCATTCCGACCGCGATGTATGGCCACCCGAGGGTCGGTCCTGGCGCGAGGGTCTGGCAGTTCATCTCCGGCCGAGAGCCCAACTGCCCCATGTGCGAGCTGGGCTGGAAGTCCCTGGGCGTGCTGGAGCTGACCGCGCTGCCCAGCATCGACGACGAACGTTGGGTTCCCCTGGTCCGAGAGACCGATGTCCTGCTGGTGGCAGGCGGCGATGCCCTGTATCTCGCCCACTGGATGCGGCACTCCGGGCTGGCCGACCTGTTGCCGTCGCTGGACGAGACGGTCTGGCTGGGACTGAGCGGCGGGAGCATGGTGATGACCCCGCGCATCGGCGAGGACTTCGTCGGCTGGCAGCCGCCCAGCGGCGGCGACGAAGCGCTGGGCGTGGTCGACTTCTCGATCTTCCCGCACGTGGATCACCCGGACCTGCCGGATAACACCATGGCCGGCGCAGAGAAGTGGGCCGCCGGCTTGCCGGGGCCGGCGTATGCGATCGACGACGAGACCGCGATCAAGGTGACCGACGGTGACGTCGAGGTCGTCTCCGAGGGGCACTGGCGGCTGTTCGACCCGACATGAAGCTTCTGCTCACGTCGAGTGGCATCACCAACGCGAGCGTTCACAACGCGTTGGTCGAGCTACTGGGCAAACCGATTGCCGAGTCCGACGCGCTCTGCATTCCCACTGCGGCGTACGGCACGGGCAGTGGGGGAGCGTCGATGGTCTACGAGCTCATCGGCGGATCAGCGGCCAACCGCATGTGCGGGACTGGGTTGGAAGTCGTTGGGCGTGCTCGAGCTCACCGCGCTGCCCAGTATCAAGGAGGAGCATTGGGCCCCCTGGTTCAGGAGGCTGACGCCCTGCTGGTCTGGGGCGGTGACGTCCTGTACCTGTGCCACTGGATGCGGCAGTCCGGGCTGGCGGAGCTCTTGCCGTCGCTGCACGAGACGGTCTACGTGGGAGTGAGCTCCGGAAGCATGGTGCTGACTCCCAACTTCGGCGAGGCCTACGACGACTGGTTCTGTCGCGAGCCGCCGGCAAGTGAGCTGCCGACCGGCGACGAGAGAGCGCTGGGGCTGGTCGATTTCTCGATCTTTCCGCACCTGGATCACGAGAGATCGCCGCAGAATTCCCTGGCCAACGCAGAACGATAGGCCGCCGGAAGACCGGCGCCGACGTACGCGATTGACGATCAGAGCGCCGTCAAGGTGACCGATGGTGCAGTTGAGGTCGTCTCCGAGGGACACTGGAAACTGTTCACGCCCTAGGGTGCCGCCGTGCCGTTCACGCTCAGGAACATCAAGGAGGATCTCGAGGACCTCGGCCCCAGGTTCGACGGCGCGCCGGAGCTGGAGTTCCGCGCGGCGACCAAGGCGCTCGAGCTCGAGCAGTCCGCCCTGAGCTACCAGCGCGTCCCGCCCGGCTATCGCTTTCCGTACGGGCACACGCACGTGACGCAAGAGGAGGTGTACGTCGTCCTCCGCGGGAGCGGGCGGATGAAGGTCGACGACGAGATCGTCGAGCTCAGAGAGTGGGACGCGGTGCGCGTCCCGCCCGGTACGTGGCGAGGCTACGAGGCCGGGCCGGAGGGCCTCGAGCTCCTCGTCATCGGCGCGCCCAACCTCGGCGAGGATCCTCGCGGCGACGTCGATGGCCGGCGCGACTGGTGGGCTGACTAGCCCGAGTCGTCGTTCGCCGGAAGGATCGGATGGCCGGTCGGATAGACGCCGACCGCGAAGCCGTAGACGGTCTCACCCGATCGCGGAAGCTGGTCAAACTCCGCCACGAGCTCCGCGATGCGACTCCAGAACTGCGACGCCTGCGCTTCCGTGATGCGCGCGTGCCGGATGAAGCCCCAGAGCTTGCCGTCCCGGTACGCCGCGCTCGACTCTCCGGCGGCAACCTCGAAGTCGTTGAAGTCCCGAGGCATCTCGTCGCCGTCCGGGCTGTGCTCGACGCCGACGTAGAACATCCGCGCCGTGCGGCCGTAGAACCGTTCCTCGATCGCCCGTACCCGCCGGGTTCTCACCACCTGCACCAGCCCCGTCTCGTTGAGCACCTTGACGTGGTGGGCGACGGTGCTCTTCGGCCGGTCGAGCGCGGCCGCAAGCTCGCTCACGGTGGCCGCCCGCTCGTGGAGCAAGCCGAGGATCGTGGTGCGGAGGGGATGGCCGATCGCCTTCACCTGGGAGGGCTCGGTGAGCGCGATTCGCTCCGCGAGGTCGTAGTCAGGAGGAGGCGACTTGCGGGCCACTGCGCGAATAGTCTAACATCGCGGAATGTTCCAAACTAATGGATCAATAGAGGAGGATCTTCGATGGCCGAGGTTTTGCTGTACCACCACGTCCAGGGGTTGACCGACGGAGTCCGGTCGTTCGCCGACGAGTTGCGGCAGGCCGGGAACACCGTGCACACGCCCGACCTGTTCGACGGGCGCACGTTCGACACGATCGAGCAGGGCATGGGCTTCGCGCGCGAAACGGGCTTCGGCGCGCTGGCCGAGCGCGGCGTGGCCGCCGCCGAGGGGATCCGCCCCGAGGTCGTCTATGCCGGCTTCTCGTTCGGGGTCATGGTCGCCCAGCAGCTCGCGCAGACGAGGCCCGGTGCCCGCGGCGCATTGCTCATGTATTCGTGTCTACCGGTCTCTGAGTTCGGAGACGCCTGGCCCGAGGGCGTGCCGGTGCAGGTGCACGGCAAGGAGGCCGACCCGTTCTTCGCAGAAGACCTCGAAGCCGCGCAGGCGCTCGTCGGCTCGACCGACCGTGGCGCGCTCTTCCTCTACCCCGGGGAAGAGCACCTCTTCGCCGACTTGTCGCTCCCGGCCTACGACGCGGCCGCTGCGGCGTTGTTAACCGAGCGCGTGCTGGCGTTCCTCAACGAAATCGAAGCCGACTAGCTGCCCTCCGTTTATGCGTCCCAGTCTTCGAGACGCGTACGGATCGCCTGCACTGCCGCCTCCCAGAGCCGGCCTTCGTCTTCCGGCGACCGCTGGTAGAGGCCGCCGAACGAGCCGTCGCCGAGGGCTTCCCTCCACGTCTCGGGGTTTCCCTCCTCGGGCCATTCGACCGGTGGCTTGCGCTCTGCTGGGAGCACGACGCCGGGGAGCCGCGTCCAGGGGAAGTTCTCCGACCACGACGCATGGTCGTAGTCGGGATCGATTTCCGCCGCGATCTCGTCCGGGCGCCCCTCCCAGAGCTCATGCCAGACCACCGCCTTGTTCGGCCGGCTTTGAGTCCACGCCCCGCCTGGCTCGGTGTTTCCGCCATGGCCGTTGACGACGAGGATCCGCGCGAAGCCCTGACCGAGCAGCGAGTCGACGACGTCCGAGAGGACTGCGACCAGCGTCGACTCCAGGAGCGTGGGGCTCCCCGGATACGCGGTGAAGCCGGTCACGCCGTATGGCAGCACCGGCAGCACCGGCACCCCGAGTGGCTCGGCGGCCTCGACGGACGCGCGCTCGGCGAGGATGTTGTCGGTCTCGAGCGAGAGGTAGGCGTGCTGCTCGGTCGACCCGACGGGGAGCACGATCCGGTCGTCTCCGCCCAGGTAGGCCTCGAGCTGCATCCAGTTGAGGTCGCCGACCCTCACCGTGACGCGCAAACGCTAACGCCGGGCGCCGTCGGTGCGCTCGGCGTACACCACACGCTCGAACGGCCACTCGTCCGCGAGCCAGTCTATGACCGCTCGCCACAGCTGCACGTCGAGGTCGGGCCGGCTCGCGCGCACCCACGACTGGATACGCGCGTGCTGCTCGCTCTTGTCCGGATAGATGTAGACGCAGCCGATCACCTCACCGGTCGCAGGGTCGAGGACGGTGTAGGTGAAGCCGACCCTGTTCTCGAAATCGTCGGCGTGCCGTTGCAGGTCGCGCAGGTTGTCGGCCAGGCTGCGGTCGTCGGGCCAGGAGCTCGTCTCCCAGCCGGGCGTCGCGTGGATGTGCTCCACGGACGACGACCACGCCTCGTAGTCGGGGTCGTTGTGCTGCGGCCCGAGTGGTTCGAGCCGGAATTGCTCGGTCGTGAGAGCGCGCGGGGCGACGAATCCGGCCGGGACAAACGATCGCTCCACTACATCGCCAGCTCGTCGATTGTGCCGCCGGGCATCAGAGCTCGAGCGCCGGCTAGCTCTCGGCCAAGAACCGTCGCAGCACGTACTGCAGGATCCCGCCGTGGCGGAGGTACTCGCGCTCCTTCGGCGTCTCCAGGCGGACGCGGACGCGGAACTCCTTTCCGTCCGCAGTGACCAGAGCCTCCGAGGCCTCGCCGTTCTCCAGGCCGGTGATCGAGAACTCCTCGCGGCCGGTCAGGCCGAGGGTTTCCAGGCTCTCGCCGTCCATGAACTGCAGCGGCACGATCCCGCACATCAAGAGGTTCGAGCGGTGGATCCGCTCGTAGCTCTCGGCGATCGCGGCGCGCACGCCGAGCAGGTTCGGGCCCTTGGCGGCCCAGTCTCGTGACGAGCCCGAGCCGTACTCCTTGCCGGCGAGCACGATCAGCGGCGTGCCCTCTTCGGCGTAGCGCTCGGCGGCCGCGTAGATCGTCATCTCCTCGCCGCTCGGGACGTGCACGGTCCACGTGCCCTCGGAGCCCGGCACGAGCAGGTTCTTCAGCCGCACGTTGGCGAAGGTGCCGCGCACCATCACCTCGTGGTTGCCGCGGCGCGCGCCGTAGGAGTTGAAGAAGCGGCGCTCGACGCCGTGCCCGATCAGCCACTCCCCGGCCGGGCTCTCGGGCTTGATCGAGCCGGCGGGAGAGATGTGGTCGGTGGTGACGCTGTCGCCGAGCGAGACCAGGCAGCGTGCGCGTTCGACGTCCGGCAGCGGCTCGGGCTCGCGCGGCATGCCCTCGAAGAACGGCGGCCGCCGGATGTACGTGGACTCGTCGCTCCAGTCGTAGAGGTCGCCCTCGGGCACGGGCAGCGCCTGCCAGCGCTCGTCGCCGGTGAAGACGTCGGCGTACTGCTTGCGGAACATGCCGCCGTCGACCGCTGCCGCGACCGCCTGCTCGATCTCCTCGTTCGTCGGCCAGAGGTCGCGCAGGAAGACGTCCTCGCCGTCAGAGCCCTGGCCGAGCGGCTCGGTCTCGAGGTCGACGTCCATGCGGCCGGCGAGCGCGTAGGCGACCACCAGCGGTGGCGAGGCGAGGTAGTTCGCCTTCACCTCGGGGTGGATGCGCGCCTCGAAGTTGCGGTTGCCGGAGAGCACCGAGCAGACGACGAGGTCGCCCTCCTCGACCGCGGCCGAGATCGGCTCCGGCAGCGGGCCCGAGTTCCCGATGCACGTCGTGCAGCCGTAGCCGACCGTGTTGAAGCCGAGCTGCTCGAGGTACGGCGTCAGGCCGGCCTTGTCGTAGTAGTCGGTGACGACGCGGGAGCCGGGCGCGAGCGAGGACTTGACCCACGGCTTGCGCTGGAGGCCGCGCTCGACCGCCTTCTTCGCCAGCAGCGCCGCGCCGAGCATCACCTGCGGGTTCGAGGTGTTCGTGCAGCTCGTGATCGCGGCGATCACGACCGAGCCGTCCTGCAGCTCGATCTCCTCGCCGTCGAGCTCGGCCTTCGCCAAGTGCAGGTGCGGCCGCGTGGCCGTCGCAACCGTTGCGACCTCGGGGTCGATCGTGTGCGGGCCGGGCTCCTGGAACGAGGCCGGGTCGCTCGCCGGGAAGGTGTCCTCGACGCCCTTGTCGATCGTGCCGTTGCCGTAGCCGTGGCCGAAGCTGGAGAGCGAGTCGAGGAAGGCGTCCTTCGCGTCGGCCAGCGGCACGCGGTCCTGCGGGCGCCGCGGGCCGGCGAGGCTCGGCTCGACGGAGGCGAGGTCGAGCTCGACCACCTGCGAGTACTCGGGCTCGACCGTCTCGTCGTGCCAGAGCAGGTTCTCCTTGCAGTAGGCCTCGACGAGCCCGATCCGCTCCTCGGGCCGGCCGGTCAGGCGCAGGTAGGTCAGGGTCAGCTCGTCGACGGGGAAGAAGCCGCAGGTCGCGCCGTACTCGGGCGACATGTTCCCGATCGTCGCCCGGTCGGCCAGCGCCAGGCCGGCGAGCCCGGGCCCGAAGTACTCGACGAACTTGCCGACGACACCGGTCTTGCGCAGCAGCTCGGTGATCGTCAGCACGAGGTCGGTCGCGGTCGCGCCCTCGCGCAGGCGGCCGTCGAGCCGGACACCGACGACTTGCGGGACGAGCATCGAGAGCTCCTCGCCGAGCAGCGCCGCCTCGGCCTCGATCCCGCCGACGCCCCAGCCGAGCACGCCGAGGCCGTTGACCATCGTCGTGTGCGAGTCGGTGCCGACGAGCGTGTCCGGGAAGGCGACGCCGTCCCGTTCCTCGATCACGCGCGCGAGGTACTCGAGGTTGACCTGGTGGACGATGCCCGTGTTCGGCGGGACGACCTTGAGGTTGTCGAAGGCGCCCTGGCCCCAGCGCAGGAAGGCGTAGCGCTCGCCGTTGCGCTCGTAGTCGCGGTCGACGTTGGTCGAGATCGCCATCCGCGTCGCGAAGGCGTCCACCTGCACCGAGTGGTCGATCACCAGCTCGGCCGGGATGTGCGGGTTGATCTTCGCCGGGTCGCCGCCGAGGTCGGCCATCGCGCTGCGCATCGCGGCGACGTCGACGATCGCGGGAACGCCCGTGAAGTCCTGCAGCAGCACGCGCGAGGGGCGGAAGCCGAGCTCGCGGCTCGGCTCGTCCTGCGGCTGCCACTGCGCGACCGCCTCGACGCCGCGCTCGGACTCGTAACGGAGCGCGTTCTCGAGCAGGATCCGCAGCGAGTAGGGCAGCCGCTCGACGTTCCCGACCGACTCGAGCGGCGCGTAGGAAAGGCTCAGGTCTCCGGTGCGAAGAGTTGCTGTTGCTCCGGCGGCCATGGTTCGACTGTATCGACTAGGCGGTGAGCCCTCGCCGGTCCAGCTCGGCCGCAGCCTCCTCGAAGCGGTCGGTTGCGGCCTGGCCTTCGAGCCACTCGGCCAGCTCGGCCAGCCCCTGCTCGAACGGAACCTCGGCCGCGAAGCCGAGCGCCTCGCGCACGCGTGTGACATCCGCGAAGCAGTGGCGGATGTCGCCCGCGCGGAACTTGCCCGGCAGCTCGGGCTCGATCTGCTTGCCGAGCAGGCGGGCGAGGGTCTCGGCGATCTCGAGCACCGAGGTGCTCTGCCCGCTGCCGACGTTGACCGCTCGGCCATCGGCGCCGTCCTGTTCGAGCGCCAGGCGGCAGGCGCGGGCGACGTCGCCGACGTGGACGAAGTCTCGGCGCTGGCCGCCGTCCTCGTAGACGACCGGCGCGTGGTCGTTCAGCAGGCGTGAGGCAAAGATCGCGAGCACGCCGGTGTAGGGGTTCGAGAGCGCCTGGTGCGGGCCGTAGACGTTGAAGAAGCGCAGCGCGACCGCCGGCACGTCGTAGGCCGCGCCGTAGAGCAGGCACATGCGCTCCTGGTCGTACTTGGTCAGCGCGTAGACCGAGGCGAGGGCGGGCTCTTTGCCCTCCGGCGTCGGCACCGGCTCGAGCCCCTCGCCGTTGGAGCCGCGCGGCTCCCAGTCGCCCAGCTCGAGCTGCTCGCGTGTGCGTTCCAGCGCCGGGGCCGGCTCGTAGGCGCCCTCACCGTAGATGCTCATCGACGAGGCGACGACGAGCTTCCGGACCGGGTGGTCGAGCAGCGCCTGCAGCAGGACGCCCGTCCCGGCCGTGTTGGCGGAGGCGTACTCGGCCGGCTCGTACATGCTCTGACCGACGCCCACGCGCGCGGCCAGGTGGACGACCGAGTCGATCCCATCGAGCGTGCCGCGCACGATTTCCGGGTTGCGAACGTCGCCGGCGATCAACTCCGCGTCCGCCGCGAGGTAGTCGGGCCGCTGCGAGTCGCCGTGTACCTGCTCGACCAGGCTGTCGAGCACGCGCACGCTATAGCCCGCTCGCAGCAGCTCGTCCACGAGGTGGGAGCCGATGAACCCGGCGCCGCCGGTCACGAGCACGTGCTCCATCAGGGGGCGAAGTGTGTCAGCAGCAGGACGAGCACGATGTTCCCGGCGAAACCGAGCACCGCGAGCGGTGGCCAGCGAAGCCAGCGCGGGCCGTCGGCGATCGCCCAGAAAATCGGGAAGGCGTACAGGCTCTGGCGCCCGAAGCTCTGGATCGTCCCGGACAGCAGCAGCAGCGCGACGACGACGGTCGAGTAGGCCGCCCAGGGCCGGTAGCGCGGGCCGAGCCGCCAGAGCACGACGAGCAGCGGCAGCACGAGCACCGCGCGGGCGCTGTCGACGAAGCCCTCGAGGCTGCGGGTCGCGATCAAGAGGATCGGGACGGCGCAGGCGTAGGCCACGATCGCCGTCGCCCACGGGCCCAAGCGGCGCCAGGCGAAGAGGAGGGCGCCGACCGCCGCGACGGCCAGCAGCGGGATCGCCAGCGCGTGGTTCTCGACCACCTCGCGCACGTGGTCGGCCCAGTCGCCCAGCCCGCGCGGGCCGTCGCGGCCCCACTGCTTCTGCGCGTCCAGGAACGCGCGCGCGTGGTCGCTGCGCGCCCAGAAAAAGCCTTCGACGATCGCCGCCGCAGCGACCGGCAGCGCGGCACCGATCCAGCCGCTCGGCCGCCGCCTCCCGAGCCAGAGCAGCGGCAGCGCGATAAGGACGCCGTTCGGCCGCGCGAAGGCCGCGACCGCTCCGAGCAGCCCTGCAGCCACGAAGCGTCCCCGGAGCGCCAGCGCCGCGGCCCACGCTGCCGCGGCGAGCGCGAGCGCGTCGGGGTAGGCGATCGCGAGCGCGAATGAGCCGGGCCAGCAGGCGAGGGCAAGCGCGCTCCGCAGCGGCCGGCCGGGCAGGCCCGACGCGACGCCGAAGAAGGCGGCCAGGCTCGAGCCCCACGCGATCCCGATGGCGACGGTCGCGTCCCAGTGGTGCCCGACCCAGCGCAGCATTAGCACCCAGAGCGGGAAGAAGGCGTACTCCTGCCCGACGCGGTGCGCCGGGTAGCCGATATCCGCAATCAGCCTGTAGAGGTTGTAGTCCCAGGCGAAGAGCGGGTAGATCCCGCGCATCTCATACCAGCCGCCGGTCCAGTGATAGACGCCGGCCGCGAGGCCGATCCCGAGTGCGATCAGCAGCGCGCCGAGCCAGGCGACCCAGATCAGACCAATGCGGAGCGCGACGCGGCCGGGCACCGCGGGAGCTTAGGCGGCTGGGACCTCTTCTTCGCTGCCGAGCTGCTTCTGCCACCACTCGGACTCGCGGCGCTGGATCTCGGTCTGCGCGTTCGCGACGTAGGCGGCGAGCTCGCGCTCCTGGTTGGCCAGCCGCTCCTCGAGCTCGGCCAGCGCCTCCTCGCGGTCGTCGAGCCGGTCGCCGCGGATCTGGACGTCGGCCTCGAGCTGGGCCTCGCGTAGGTCGAGCCCGCCTTCGCGGTCCTCGAGCTCCTTGAGCTTGTCGCGCAGGCTCTCCTCGAGCTCCGCGAGCCTGGCCTCGCGCTTGTCACTGCGCCGCTTGTCCGACTCGGCGAGCGTCTCGAAGTTCTGCGCCTCGGCCTCGCGCGCGGCGAGCTCGCGCTCCCGCTGCTCGAGCCGGACGTTCCACTCCTCGAGGTCGCGGCCACGGTTGGCGTCACGCTCGGTGTGCGCGATCGAGGCCTGGAGCCGGTTCAGCTCCGCCTCGCGCGCGGTCAGGTCGAGCTCGCGGCGGTCGAGCTCCGCGCCGCGGGCGACGGCCTCCTGGGCGACCTTGCCCTTGTCGGTGAGCTCGCGCTCGAAGCGCTCCGCGTCGACGCGCAGCTTCTCCTGCTTCATCAGGAGCTCTGCCTCCCGTTCGCCGATCGCCTCGTCGCGGGCGGCGACCCGCGTGGCCTCCTTCTTCAGGTCGCTTTCGCGCTGGCCGAGCCTGCGCTCGCGCTCGGACAGCTCCTTGTCGCGTGAGCGCCATTCGTTCTCGCGCTTGGTGAGCGCCCGCTCGCGGCCGTCCAGCCTGGCCGTGCCGGCCTGCTCGAGCGTGGCGAGCTCGCTCTCCTTGCGCGCCACCTTCTTCTCGCGGTCGCTGAGGGCCGCGCGCGCCTTGTCGAGCTCGGAGGAGGCCTTCTCGCGCTGACGATCGGCGCCCTGCAGATCGCGCAGCCGCTTCTCGGCGGCCTCCTGCTGCTCGGCCGCCAGCGCCTGCTCGGCGGCCAGCTCGGCCTGCAGGTCGGCCACGCGCGTGTGCTCGGCTTCGATCGCCTCGCGCTGGTCGCGGACGCGCCGCTCGCGCTCCTCGAGCTCGACCTCGAACTCGGCCAGTTTCGCCTCGCGCTCGTCCAGGGTCAACGCGCGCTGAGCGAGCTCCTTCTCCGAGCCGACGTTCTGCTCGTAGGCGTGGGAACGCTCCTCCAGCTGGTCGCGCAGCTTGGCCTCGCGAGTCTGCGCCGCCTCGAGCTCGTCCTTCAGCGCCTGGACATCGGCGCCGCCCATGCCGACCTCGATCGTGTCGCCGTTGCCGCCCGCCGGACGTGCCGTGAGCTCGAAGCGCAGCTCGACGTTGGTCGGGCCCTGCGCCTCGACCGGTGTCCCGTCACCCTCCCGCCGGCGCTGGAGCTGAGCTCGCAGGCCCGTGCCGAAGCCCTTTTCGGTCTCGGCCCCTTGGTTCTCGGGTGTGTCGGACATCGTCGCCTCCGATTCCGGTTAGAAGAGCTTGGAGAGGTTGAGGAACGCCGGCCCGAGGATCACGAGGAACATGGCCGGGAAGATGAAGAGCACGGTCGGGAAGAGCATCTTGATCGGCGCCTTCATTGCCTTCTCCTCGGCAACGGCCTGGCGCTTGAGCCGGCTGTCGGCCGCCTGCACGCGCAGGATCCGGCCCAGGGAGATGCCGAGCTGGTCGGCCTGGATGATCGAGCGCACGAAGCTCGAGAGCTCGGGAGTGCCCGTGCGGAAGGACAGCTTCTTGAGCGCGTCCTGGCGGGTCTCACCGATCCGGATCTCGCTCAGGGTCAGCGCGAACTCCTCGGCGAGCGGGCCCTCCATGTGCTCCGTCAGCTTCGAGATTGCGCCGTCGAAGCCCATCCCGGCCTCGACGCTGACCGCCATCAGATCGAGCGCGTCCGGCAGCTCGGCCCGGATCCGGTCCTTGCGCGAGCGGGCTTTGGTCGAGACGACGAAGTCGGGGGCGATGAAGCCGACGCCGCCGAGCGCGATCGTTGCAAAGAAGACCCCACCGGCGCCGGCCATTGCGCCTCCGAAGAGCGCGCCGACCACCATGCCGCCGATCGCCAGTGCCGACTTGAAGGCGAGGAAGGTGTTCGGCGAGATCGTCCGGCCCAGGCCTGCCGCGAGCAGCCGTGTGCTGACGCCCTCGACGGTTGTCTTCGGGTGCAGCTTCAACGTCCAGCCCGCGAGCCGATCGCCGAGGGGAGCGAGGACTCGCTGGCTGAAGGGGAGCTGCGGCGGGCCGAGGACGGTACGCACCCTGCCGTAGGTCGCCGCGCGATTCACCGAGGTGCGCCGCTCGCGGGCGGGAAGCGTCACCGCCTCGCCGATCAGGTATGCGGCTCCGGCGAGGCAGAGGACTCCGAGCACGATGAAGATGAACACTGGCAATTACCCCCGGAAGGAAACGAGCTTTTTGAGGACGAGAGAGCCGAAGGCCATCATCACGAGGCCGACCATGATCAGCTTGTGCCCGGTGGAGCTGTGGTAGAGCGGCGCCATGTAGATCGGGTTCACGAGCGTCAGGCCAAGTGCGATGAAGAACGGCAGGGCGACCAGGACATACGCCGAGGCCCGGCCCATCGCGGTCAGCCCTTTGATCTTGCGGGCGAACTGCTGACGCTGGCGCACGACGTCGGCGATCATGTCGAACAACCCCGCGAGGCTGCCGCCGACCTGGCGCTGGATCGTGACCGCGGTGATCACGAACGTGAAGTTCTTTGAGTCGATGCGCTCAGCGGTGTCGGCCAGAGCCTCGTCCATCGGGCGGCCGAGGCGCGTCTCGGTGATCACCCGGCCGAGCTCCTTGCTCGCCGGCTCCTGACCCTCGTCGACGATCGTCTGGATTCCCTGCTTGAAACTGTGGCCTGCCTTCAGCGAGGCGGCCAGCGTCACGAGCAGGTCGGGCAGCTGGTCGTCGAACGCGTTCATCCTGCGCCGGGCCTTGAACGCTACGAACCCGTAGGGGATCGCGCCACCGACGGCGAAGGCGATCAGGATCTCGAGCGACGACCGGCCGGCCAGCGCGGCAAGGACGCCGACGAGGAAGCCGGAGCCGACGATTAGGTACGCGAACTCGACCGTGCGCAGAGGCAGGTCGGCGCGCTCGAGCTTGCGCTGCAGCGTGAGCCACACGCGGCGGTGTCCGAACGTCTGCTCGGTCGCCCGGAAGAGGCCGCCGAGGGCGGCGAGCCGCTCGCCCTTCTGGCGCTTCCTCGTCTTGCGCGAGCCCTCGACGTGCGGGGCGAGGCGGGTCTTGACCCACGAGCCCTTGGCCGAGGCGAACAGGAACCCGCACGCGGTGAGCACCAGAAAGGCGACGAGCATGGTGAGCAGCAGCCCGCCGAGAGGCGTGTAGAGCGGGTTCGGCAGCGTGCTGCCGCCGTCGGCCTCGGATGAGCTGCCGGGGAGGCGCAGGTTCGTGAAGGCCGCGCCTTCGGGGTTCAACGCCACGCGCAGGTGCACCTGCTCGCCAGGCCTGGCGGCGGTGACGTACTCGACGCGCCAGGTCCGCTTCAGCTCGCTCGCGATGGACGAGTAGACCGCGTTCAGGCTCGAGCTGGTCGCGGCGGACTTGAAGCTGCCGCCGGTTTCCTTGGCCATTCGCTGGAGTGGCGCCACGGTCGCGCCGTCGCCGCCGATCGCGATCGGGTACACGAGCGTGCCCGTGTCGTGGGCGGTTCCGAGCGCGGCCTCCAGCGAAGCCTGGCTCGAGACATCCTTGCCGTCGGTGAGCAGGACGACGACCCGTGCCCGTCCGGCCTGGCCCCGCAAGGAAGAGGCGGAGAGCTGGAGGGCGTCGTAGAGCGAGGTACCGTTCTTCGCGTCGACCGTGAGAAGGCGCAGGGCGTCGTCGGCCTCCGCGGTCGACTGCGTGAAGGGCGTCAGCTGCACGGCCCGGGAGCCGAATGCGACAACGGAGACACGGTCCGACGGCGCCTTGGTGTGAAGGAAGGCGCGGGCGGCCGCGAGGGCGTCGGCGAGCTTCGCCCCGGCCATCGAGCGCGAGCGGTCGATCGCGACCACGACGCTCTTCGTCGCGGCGAGGTTGACCGCGTGGAGTCCGACGACCTGATTGCCGTTCTCGGTCAGGGTCGGGGGGGCCGCGACCCGTGCGACCGGCGCGACGACGGTGACGCGCACCGTCGGGTAGCCGCTCGTGTCGATCCCGCGGAGGCTGAGCGAGGCGTCCGCCGCGACCGGTGTCACGAGGGCGGCGAGGACGGCTGCGAAGAGGAGGCGAGGCGTGTGACGGCTCACTCGAACCCGCCGTAGCTCGCAGCTGAGTAGTTCGGCCGGAAGGTCGAGCTGTCGCCGAAGAAGGACGGCGGCAGGGTGACCCCGTTCGCGGCCATCTTCTCGAGGAACTGCGGCTTCAGGCCCGTGCAGGCAAGCGGGTTGAGCAGGTTGACGGGCTTGCCGGCCTCCGACGGGTCGTCCTCGTCGGGCGGCTTCGCCACGAAGACGTCCTGGAGGGTGATCACGTCGGACTCCATCCGCAGCACCTCGGTGATGTGGGTGATGCGGCGCGAGCCGTCGACGAGGCGCGAGATCTGAACCAGCAGGTCGAAGGCGCTGGAGATCTGCTCGCGGATCGCGCGGTGCGGCAGCTCGACGCCGGCGGTCATCACCAGGGTCTCGAGGCGCGAGAGCGCGTCGCGAGGAGAGTTCGCGTGGATCGTGGTCAGCGAGCCCTCGTGGCCCGTGTTCATCGCCTGGAGCATGTCCAGCGTTTCCGCGCCGCGGACCTCGCCGACGATGATCCGGTCGGGGCGCATGCGCAGTGCGTTGCGGACGAGCTCGCGGATGCGGATCTCTCCCTCGCCTTCGATGTTCGGCGGGCGCGACTCGAGGGTGATCACGTGGTCCTGCTGCAGCTGGAGCTCGGCCGCGTCCTCGATCGTGACGATGCGCTCGTCGTTCGGCACGAACGCGGAGAGCGCGTTCAGCGTCGTCGTCTTACCGGTGCCGGTACCGCCGGAGATCAGGACGTTGAGCTTGCCGCGGACGCACGCGGAGAGGAATTGCGCCGCGTCGGGCGAGACTGACCCGAAGTTGATCAGGTCGTCCATCGTGTACGGGTCGCGCGAGAACTTCCTGATCGTCAGCGTCGGCCCGCCCAACGAGAGCGGCGGGATGATCGCGTTCACGCGGCTGCCGTCGGGGAGGCGGGCGTCCACCATCGGGGAGGCTTCGTCGACGCGGCGGCCGACCTGCGACACGATCTTGTCGATGATGCGCAGCAGGTGCGCGTTGTCGACGAACGCGGCCTCGGCCGTCTCGAGCTTGCCGTTTCGCTCGACATAGACCCGGTCGTGGCTGTTGACCATCACCTCGGTGACGCTCTCGTCGCGGAGCAGCGGCTCGAGCGGCCCGTAGCCGAGGATGTCGTCCGTGATCTCGCGCGTGACCTGACGCCGCTCCTCACGGGTGAGCGGCGTCCGGTCGAGCGCGAGCTGTTCGGTGACCACTCGCAGCACCTTCTCGGCGAGGTCCTCGGTGGAGGACTCGTCGGCGCTGCCGGCCGCGTAGAGCTGCGGGCCGAGCTTCGCGATGCAGGCGTGGTGGATCCGGCCTTTCAGCTCCGCGTACGGATCTGCGGGCCGGCGCTCGGGCGTCTCGGCCTGCCCACCGACGAGCACGTCGAGCTCCGGCCCATGACCGTTCGAGGAGCCGTTCTGGCGATGAAGCCTGTCGTGTAGGCCCATCGCGCTACGCCCTTGCCAGGGTCGCCATGAACTTCTTCTTCTGCTTCGCCACCGCCTGCGCGGCGACGAGCTCCTTCGCCATCGCGCGGACGGCCTTCGAGAACTCTGCCTTCGGCTCCGCCAGCACGGCGGGATTGCCGCGGTTGACCGCGAGCGGGACGATGCGGTCGCTCGGGATCTCGAAGTCGATCTTCCGCTCGAGCGCCGACTCGACCTCCTTCGGCTTCATCCCGACCTTCGAGTTCGCCCGGTTGAGGACGAGCTTGATCCGGTCGGGCGGGAAGGAGAGCAGCTCCAGCGTCTGCAGGCTGAGCCGGACGTTCTTCAGCGTCGGCACGTCCAGCCCGCAGAGCAGCAGCAGCTCGTCGGTGCGGTCGAGGGTCGCCAGCATCGGCCCGTGGAAGAAGGGCGAGGTGTCGACGACGATCACGTCGAACGACTCCCGCGCGACCTCGAGCAGCCGGGCCAGCTTCGCCTCGGTCACGAGCTCGGCGTCCTCGGGGCGCAGCGGCGCGGGGAGGATCTCGAGGCCCGAGGCGTGCTTGGTCGTGTAGCCGGCGAGTTTCTCCGAATCGAGCTCGCCGGGCGCCGTGACGAGGTCGTAGATCGTCTTCTCCGGCTCGATCCCCAGCATGATCGCCGCATCCCCGAACTGCAGGTCGAGGTCGAGCAGCAGGGCGCGCTTGCCCCAGTGCTTGGCGAGCGAGGTGCCGAGGTTCGTCGCGGTCACGGTCTTGCCGGTGCCGCCCTTGGGCGAGAAGACGGTCACGAGGCGGCCGTGCCGGCGCTGGTCGCCGGTCAGGCGCTTGTTGACGTGACCGGCCTTGCGGATCGAGAAGACAACGTTGTCGGTCAGCTGCGGAAGCAGCAGGACGTCGGCGATGTCGTGTTCGAGCGCCTCCTCCAGGAGGGCCGGGGAGCCGTTCGAGGCGAGTAGGATCAGCGGAGCCCGCGTGTGCTCGCGAATCGCCGCCAGCTCGTTCACCGGCAGCGTGGCTGCGCGGGTCGCGTGCAGGACGACGTTCAGGTGCCCACCGGTCAGCGTGGCCGCGGCCTCCGCTACCTGCGTGGCCGACCCGACGAGCTCGACCTCGGGGTGCGCTGCGAGCGCGTCCCGGAGGTCCGGCAGCCCGTCGCAGTCACCCGTCACGTAGATCCGGTTCGGGCTCCTGGTTGCGAATTCGTTGCCGTTGCTCATCGTGGCCTCCTAGCGGCCCAGCGTCTTCCGCTGGCCGGCGCTGAGGCCGCCAGTGAGGACGCTTTCGAAGCTGTCGAGGTGGTCGGGGCTGTCGGCGTCGTGCGTGGTCGGCCGGAGCTCGAGGTGCCACCGCTCCGCGCCGGTGCCGCCGGCGTTGGCCAGCATGTACTGGAGCTTCTGTGCCTGGCTGTCGGTCAGCGCCAGCATCACGGCGTAGTCCGAGTTCGATCCGCCGGTCAGCTTGCTGCCGGGTGGCGGCGAGTTCGGAGCGCGTAGAACCTTCAGGTCGCGCACGAGCACGCGGCTGAAGTAGATGTCCTGGTCGCCCGGCTTCTTCAGGGCGGCCACGAAGTCGACGCTGTCGCCGTCCTTGACGACGCCGGCGAGCAGCTGATTCTGATCGCCCTCGAGCGAGAGCGCCCTGAGCGTGCCGCTCAGCTGGGCCCGGACGCCGACGTGCGTGCGGGGGCTGAAGCGGCGGGTGGTGACCTGCTCGCCCTCGAGCGTGGGCTCGGTGGCGACGAGGCCCGCCAGCTGGTCGGCGCTGGAGATCGCGCCCGGCACGACGCTCTTGCGGGGAACGTCCAGCGTCGAGAGCTGGCCCGCGACGTCCGCGCCGCTCGCGCCGACCGTGATGTCCTTCTTGGCAACGAGCACCGTCACGTGGTCCTCGCCGCGCTGAACATGCCGCTTGTAGCTGGTCACGTAGAAGCTCGTGAGCAGGGCGGCCACAGCGGCGAGGGCGACCGCGATCAGGATGTTTCTAGCTCGATATGCCATTGCTCCTTGTCCTTTGAGGTCAGTCGACGAGGTTGACGACGCGGGCGCCGAGGTTCGGCTGCCCGGTCGAAGAGGTAGAGGCGATACCGGTCCACACGACCTCGGTGAACCAGCCGGTGATGCTGCCCGTGCTGCCGTGCTCTTCGTGGGCGGTCATGTGGAAGCCGACCCAGGCGATCACGTGGTACTTGGCGTTCGCGCCCGTGCCGCTGATCGTGTCGTAGACCGGGAAGAGCAGCTCGGTGTTGAGGCGGGCTTCGAGCGCGTTCTGCACCTCCGACGAGTTCCACTTCGCGCCGGCGTCCGAGAAGTAGTCGCCGAGTGAGAGGTAGCCGTCGTAGCCCTTGAGGATCCAGTCCGCCAGTGTGCTCGGGCCGGTGCCGCCGTGGCTTTCATCGATGTTGAGCAGGTCGAACGCGCCGGGCGCGCCGGTCTTGCCGAGCGGCAGGACGGTGAGGTTCGTGCTCCCGAAGCACGGGCAGGTTGCAGTGCCCTTCAGCTTCGGGTTGAGGATGTTCACGCCGATCGGCGCGACGTACTTGGCCTGGTCCATCAGGCTCGCGCGCGCGGCAGCATGCGACCCGACCGTGACCGTGCGGACTCCGAACAGCTTCGTGAAGACGCCCGTCGCGGGCCGGGTCAGGTTGACCTTGACCGTGTCGTTGGTGACGTTCTTGGTCGAGAGGCTGACGGTGGGACTCCCACCGCCGTTCTTGGTCACGTACTGGAGAGCCAGGGTGTTCGCGTTGCCCGGATCCGACGGGAGGGCCTGAGCCCCCGCGAGCGCCGCAGCGTCGGCCGTGTTCTGCGTGGCGCGGTCGGCGCGGTACCACGACCCGATGTCGAGCACGAGCGCCGCCATGCCGAGCAGGACGACGAGAAAGACGAGTGTCAGGACGGTTGCCTGGCCGCGGTCGCTTCGAGAGTTCATTCCACACGCTCCGTGGTAGTGCTCGAGAGGCGTCCCGTCTTCACGACGAGTCCGAGCAGGCTGATCTTGTAGGGGTAGGTCGCAGTCACGGTCACATCCGCTCCCGGCTGCCACGTGGACGTGCAGGTCGGGATCAGGTCGGACTGCGTCAGGTCTTTCGCCGAACCCCGGATCGCGGCCTGACAGTCGGTTACCGGGTTGGCCGATTGCCTGCCCACGGCCGCCTTGCGGGCGCCGGCGCGGGTTGCGTCGGTGAGGGTGACGTAGTTGTTGAAGGTGATCCCGAACTGGATCACCGCAAACAAGAGCAGCGCCAACACGGGCAAAGCCAGCGCGAATTCGGTCAGCGACTGACCCTGCTGCGATTTGAAGTCGATTTTGCGGCGAAAAAAGATGTTCACGGGATTCTTTCTGTAGCTCGGGAGTGGGAGCGGGCCCCTTCTCGCGAAGGGGCCCCCTACCGGAGAAACTGCGGTTCCTTCTTAGCCAGGGAGAATGCTCGTGACCGAGTCAATCGACCCCTGGATTCCCTGGGAGAGCAGCGTGATCGAGCCGATCACGAGCAGCGTGATGACGGCGAGAACTACACCGTACTCCGCCATCGTCTGGCCCTCCTCGCGCTTGTGCAGCGTGTCGGCGGCGGCCTGCACGAAGGTGAAGAGCTTCAGCATCTGTGTCACCTCCCTTCTCTGATCGATGGGCGTGCGGTCGCACGCAAACTTCGTGAGAGAAAGAGCTGAAGATCGTTGGAAAGGTCGTGCCGTACGAGCCGTTCGATCTTGCGGGCGATGCGCTTGGTCACAGCCGGAAGAACCTCCGAAAGTGTCTGGGCGTGGCCGCGCCGCCTATGGCTCAACTGCCGCGATCATCGGTTCCAATCGCCCAGCCGGCCCATCCCTCGTTCCAGGGATCTCCGCGGCAACTCCCTTGTTCGGGGGAAGGGTGGCGGCAGCAGCGGCTCGATAGTGCTCCCAGTCCGTAACGGCCCGCGGATGCCAACACAACAGATCCGCGCCGACGTGGCGGCCCACCGGCGCCCGACGAACGGGAGCAAAGGCAATGCCACGACGGAAGTCCTTGACCAGGCGGTTGATCCAGCACCTCCTCCTGATCTCGCTCGCCAGGGCGATCCTGACCGCGCTCGGTTTGGGCCGGGCCTGGGACGAGTGGGACGAGCGCAAGCTGGAGACCGAGCCGGCGGAGCCGCGCAAGCACAAGCGCCGCTTCGCGCAGACCCTCTCCTTCAGCGCCATCTTCTTCGCCGGGCTCGCCCTCTCGGCGGGCGCCGGCAACGGCGTGTACTCGCTGCTCGAGGACGGCACGAGCCCGGCCGCGACCGGCGCGACCGGCGCCTCCGGGCCGAGCGGCGCGACCGGCGCGACGGGCGCGACACCCGCCGCGCAGCCCGTCGTGCACGTGGTGCAGGCTGAGCCACAGGCGGCGCCTGTCCGCCCGACCGCCGCGACCGCCACGCGCCTGACGGTCAAGGCGGCGACCGCGGCCGTCTCCCGCCCGCTGTCGAGCCCGACCTCGACCGCGAAGAAGGTCACCGCGGTGAAGACGCACGTCGCCCGCCCCTCGCGGCTCAAGCAGACGAAGCCGCACGCGAAGCCGAAGCAGAAGGCTCCGCAGGCGCCGGCCCTCGATCCCGAGGCTGCGGCGTTCCCGTCGGTGACGGTGTGGCTGAACCGCGCCGCGCCCGACCCGACCCCGCCCGCCGCCCGGCTGAAGCTGAGCTTCGCCCGCGACCTCGTCCGGTTCTCGCGCGCTGCGCACGTGGACTGGGCGCTCGTGCTGGCGACGCTCCGCGCGGAGGGCCACAACGACCGGGCCCCGGCCAGCGCGACCGGCCTGCGCACGCTCGCCTTCAAGCTCTCGGGCTTCGGCGGGCGCGCCAACGCGTGGGCGGCGGCGCTCGCCTACTCGAGCGACACGTCGCTCGCCGACCGGGTCGTCGCTCTTCGCCACTACTACCGGGCCGTCGGGCTCGCGAGCCTGGTCGACGGCCTGCTCTCGCAGAAGGCCGACCTGCAGGAACGCGTGCTGCACGACCAGCGCCTCACGATCTACCCCGGCGGGCGGCAGGACGTCGCCAAGGGCCACGTGGACGTCCGCGTGCTGGCCGTGATGCTGTACCTGGCCGAGGCCTACCATCAAGTGAGGGTCTCGTGCCTGATCAGCGGGCACCACCTGTATGCGCGGCCGGGCGTCGTCTCGGCGCACATCTACGGCCGCGCCGTCGACATCGCGGCGCTGAACGGGGTCTCGATCTATGGGCACCAGCAGCCTGGCGGGATCACGGAGCAGGCCGTCCGCAGCATCCTGATGCTGCCAGGCGGGATGCTCCCTGCCCAGGTGATCTCACTGTTCGGCATGGGCGGGCCCTCGTTTGCCCTCGCCAACCACGCCGACCACATCCACGTGGGGTACTAGGCGTGGGACTCCCTCAGGTCGCACTGGCGAACGACGACGGCGACGTTGTCTGCGAGCACTGTCTCCTCGCGGAGACGGCGTTCGCCCGCCTGCGCGGCCTCCTTGGCCGGAGCGGCCTCTCCTCGTGCGAGGGGATGCTGCTCCGGCCGGCGTCGTCCATCCACACCGCCTTCATGCGGTTTCCGATCGACGCCGTCTTCCTCGACCGTGAGGACCGCGTGCTCAAGGTTGCGCCCGAGCTGTCGCCGTGGCGCATGGCAGCCTGCAAGGGTGCCCGCGCGGTGCTCGAGCTCCCGGCCGGCGAGGCCCAGAGGCGCGGGCTCAGGCCCGGGGTCTCGCTGACGCAGGTCTGGCGGAGCGCACCGGGCTCGACTCCGGCGCGCCCGCCGGGCCCTGCCTCGGCTCGCCCGGGCTGAACTTCGCCACGCCCTGTGGTATGAGGGGCGTATGAGCAGCTTTGGCTCCGTCCTGGTGGTCGACGACGACGGCGACGTCCGCGCGCTCGTCGCCGAGCTGCTGACGCGAGCCGGCTACGACGTCACCGAGGCGCCGAATGGCCGCGAGGCCCTGAAGCTGCTCTTCGAGCAGCGGCCCGACCTCGTAGTGCTCGACATCTCGATGCCCGAGCTCGACGGCTGGGCGACGCTCGAGCGGATCCGCGAGTTGAGCGACGTGCCCGTCGTGATGCTGAGCGCGCTCGGCGCGGAGCTCGAGAAGGTGCGCGCGCTACGGGCGGGCGCCGACGACTACGTGACCAAGCCGTTCGGCCGCCAGGAGCTGCTCGCGCGCGTCGAGACCGTCCTCCGGCGAGCGCCTACGCCCGAGGTGCGCGACGCCTACAGCGACGGCCTGCTCGAGGTCGACTTCTCCCAGCGCCGCGTCCAGGCCGGCGGCCAGCCGGTCGAGCTGACGCCGCTCGAGTTCCGCCTGCTGAGCGCCTTCGTCGACCATCCTGGCCAGCTGCTCGCGCACGAGCAGCTGTTGGAGCTCGCGTGGGGCGGCGAGCGCGGCGCCTCGCGCGACCAGGTAAAGCTCTACGTCGGCTACCTGCGCCGCAAGCTGGCCGCGGTGGGAGTCCCGCCCGAGGCGATCGAGACCGTACGCGGCTACGGCTACCGCTATTCGCCGGGCTGACGGGGCAGCAGCGCCTCCACCCGGTCCTGCAGCTCCTGCGGGCTGAACGGCTTGCGCACGTAGGCGTCCGCGCCGGCGGCGAGGCCCTCGCTGATGTCGGTGTCCTGCACGAGCGCGGTCAGCAAGACGATGCGAATGGCCCTCGTCTCCGGATCGCCGCAGAGCCGGCGGGTCAGCTCGAGGCCGTCGAGCTTCGGCATCGAGATGTCGAGCACCACGAGGTCGGGCCGCTCCCGCTTGACCAGCTCGAGCGCCTCCTCCCCGTCGAGGGCGCGGTGCACGACGTGGCCGCTGCGCTCCAGCGTGAGCGCGACGAGGTCGAGGATGTCCGGGTCGTCGTCGGCGACCACGATCACGCCCGGCTCGCTCTTCCTCACGCGCCCGACTATAGGTTTTGCTCATGGAACCGGCCAGCGCGCGATCTGTTGCCAAACGGGCGCGCACGGAGAACTTCCCCGTCGCCTCGCTCCTGTTCCCGCGCGCGCTGCGCCCGCACCTGCGCGCGATCTACGGTTTCGCCCGTCTGGTTGATCTGCTCGGCGACGAAGTACCCGGAAATCGGCTCGCGGCGCTCGACGAGCTCGAGGCACAGCTCGACGCCTGTTACGACGGCGAGCCGGACTGGGAGGTGATGCGCGAGCTGCAGCCGACGATCCGCGCCTGCTCGCTCCCACGCGAGCCCTTCCTGCGCCTGATCGAGGCGAACCGGATCGACCAGCGCATTGCGTCCTACGAGACCTGGCGCGACCTGAAGGGCTACTGCATCCATTCGGCCGATCCGGTCGGCCGGCTCGTGCTCGGCGTGCTCGGCCGCGGTGACGACGCGGAGGCGGTCGCGCTCTCGGACGACGTCTGCACGGGCCTGCAGCTCGTCAACTTCCTGCAGGACGTGCCGCGCGACCTCGCGCTGGGGCGCGTCTACCTGCCGGCGGAGGATCGGCGCCGCTTCGGGGTCGAGGAGCTCGACCGGCCGAGCCCGGAGCTGCGCCGGCTGCTCGAGTTCGAGGCCGAGAGGGCGCGGGGACTGCTGGCGTCCGGCGAGGAGCTCGGACGGCGGCTCGGCGGCGGGCGCGTCGGGCGAGCGGTCGCGCTCTTCGCACGCGGTGGCCTCGCGGCGCTCAAGGCGCTCGAGCGGGCCGACTGGGACATCTTCAACGGCCGCCCGCGTCCCTCTCGGGCGCGGCTCGCCTTGGCGGCCATTCGATGACGGTGGAGAGCGCCTACGCCGAGGTCGAGCGGCTGACGCGCCGCGAAGCGCGCAACTTCGCGTACGGGATCCGCGTCCTGCCCCGCGACCGGCGGCGCGCGATCTCGGCGATCTACGCCTTTGCCCGCCGCGTGGACGACATCGCCGACGGCTCGCTGCCGGTCGAGGAGAAGCGCGAGCGCCTGCAGTCGCTGCGTGCCGCGCTCGACGCGGCTCCCGAGGACGCGACGCTGGTCGCGCTCGCCGATGCCCGCGCGCGCTACGGCATCCCCACGGGCGCGCTGCACGACCTGGTGGACGGCGGGCTGCAGGACACCGAGCAGGACCGCTACGCGGACTTCGCCGAGCTCGACGGCTACTGCCGGCGCGTGGCCGGGGCGGTCGGCGTGGCGTGCGTCGCGGTCTACGGCTCCGACGACGTCGAGCGGGCGGCGACGCTCGGGGTGGCGCTGCAGCTGATCAACATCATGCGGGACGTGCGCGAGGACTGGGGGCTCGGCCGCGTCTACCTGCCCCAGGACGAGCTGACCGCATACGGCGTCACCGAGGACGACATCGCCGCGAGCCGCGCCGGACCGGAATGGCGGGCGCTGATGGCGTTCCAGGCCTCGCGCGCGCGGGCGCACCTGGCCGAGGGGCTCGGGTTGCTGGAGACCCTGGACTCCCGCAGCGCCGCGTGCGTCTCGACCTTTGCGGGCCTCTACCGCGCGACCCTCGACCGGATCGAGGCGCGCGGGTTCGACGTCTTCGGCGGGTCGGTCAGGCTCTCGCCGCTGACGAAGCTTCGGATCATGGGGGCGGGGTTGCTGCGATGAGGGTCGAGGTCGTCGGCGGCGGGCTGGCGGGGCTCAGCGCGGCGTTGGAGCTCGTGGACGGCGGGCACGTGGTGACGCTGCACGAGGCACGGCCGACGCTCGGCGGGGCGGTGCAGACGCTGCCGCGGCGCGCAGGCGACCCCGAGCCGCCGCCCGACAACGGCCAGCACGTCGCGCTCGGCTGCTTCACCGAGTACCTGCGCTTCCTCGAGCGCGTCGGCCAGAGCGGCTCGGTGCGACGGGTGCCGCTCGAGCTGCCGGTGCTCGACGAGCAGGGCCGCAGCGCCTCGATCTCGCCCTCGGCGCTCGCGCTGCTGCGCTATGGGCATGTCTCGCTCGGCGAGCGCCTGCGGATCCTGCGGGCGCTTGCGCGCTGGGGCGACTCGCGTGGCGACACCTTCGCGGATGCGCTGCGGGCGCGTGGCCAGTCGCAGCGTGCGATCGACCGCTTCTGGGACGTCTTCATCCGGCCGGCGCTCAACCTGCGCAGCGAGGAGGCGAGCGCGGAGGCAGGCGACTTCACCGTCCGCACGGCGCTGCTCGGCGAGCGCCGCGACTCCGACCTGCTGCTGCCGGCACGGCCGCTCGGCGAGCTGCACGGCGAGGCCGCGGGCCGCGCGCTCGAGGCCGCCGGCGCGACCGTGCTCACGAGCGTTCGGGTCGAGAGCCTCGGCGACCTCGACGCGGACGCGGTCGTCGTCGCCGTGCCGCCGCGCGAGAGCGCCCACCTGCTCGGCGAGCCGGAGCCGGAGCTCGAGGACTCGCCGATCGTCAGCGTCCATCTCTGGTTCGACCGGGTCCTGCTCGACTCGCCCCTGGCCGCGCTGCTCGGCAGCGACGCCCACTGGGTGTTCGACCGAGGCGCCCTGACCGGCTCGCCGCCGGAGCGCGGCCAGTACCTGACGGTCGTCTCCTCGGGCGCGCCCGAGCTGATGGAGCTGCGCGGCCGCGAGCTGGTCGAGCGGATCGCCTCCGAGCTGACCGGCCGGCTCGGCCCGGCGGAGCTGCTCTGGTCGCGCGTCAGCCGGGAGCCGGCGGCCACGATCGCGGTCCGGCCCGGCAGCGAGCGCCACCGCCCCGGGCCTCAGACGAGCCGCCCAAACGTCACGCGCGCGGGGGCGTGGACCGCGACAGGCTGGCCGGCGACGATGGAAGGCGCGATCCGCAGCGGCCTCGCCGCCGCGCGTGCCCTGGCCCCGACCCGCAAGGAGGTGGCGGCATGAGCGTCGCCACCGAGACCCGCCTCGACGCGGCGATCGAGGCTGCCACGGCGCGCCTGCTCGAGCTCCAGCACGACGACGGCTACTGGGTCGGCGAGCTCGAGTCGAACGTGACCATGACCGCGCAGCACCTCTTCTGGCACCACGTGCTCGGCCTGCGCACCCCGGAGCTCGATCGCAAGATCGCCAACGAGCTGCTGGCGCGGCAGCGCGACGACGGCACCTGGGCGATCTGGTTCGAGGGCCCGGGTGACCTTTCGACGACCGTCGAGGCGTACGCCGCGCTCAAGCTCGCGGGCGTCGATCCCGGCCCGCGGTCGCGTGAGTTCATCCGCTCGCGCGGCGGGATCGCAAAGACGCGCATCTTCACCAAGTGCTTCCTCGCTCTGCTCGGTCAGTGGCCGTGGCAGCGGGTGACGCCGATCCCGGTCGAGCTAGTGCTCTTCCCGGCTAACGCCTATGTATCGATCTACAACTTCAGCTGCTGGGCGCGTGGCACATTCGTCCCGCTCGCGGCCTGCCGCGCGTTACGGCCGGTGCGCCACGCCGAGATCGACCTGCGCGAGATCGGCTCCAAGCCCGGCAAGACCCGAGCGCCTGCCCCGCCGGGGCCGTTGCGCCGGGCGGCGCTGCACGAGGCCGAGCGCTGGGTGCGGGCACACCAGGAGGCCGACGGCTCCTGGGGCGGGATCCAGCCGCCGTGGGTCTGGTCGATCCTGATGCTGGCCGCGCTCGGCCACGGCTTCGAGGACGAGACCCTGCGCCGCGCGGTCGAGGGCTGGGAGGGCTTCACGATCGAGGAGGGCGACCGGCTGCGGCCCGAGGCGTGCCAGTCACCCGTCTGGGACACCGGCCTCGCGGTGCTCGCGCTGCGCGACTCGGGGCTCGGCCCCGAGCATCCCGCGCTCGTGCGCGCCGCCGACTGGCTCCTCAACGAAGAGGTCACGGTCGCCGGCGACTGGGCCGTGCGCACGCCGGAGCTCGCGCCGGGCGGCTGGGCCTTCGAGTTCGAGAACGACCTCTACCCGGACGTGGACGACACCGCCGTGGTGGCGCTGGCGCTGCGCCGCTGCCACCGCGGCCGCGACGCCGTCGACCGCGGCCTCGCCTGGACGGCCGGGATGCAGTCGCGCAGCGGCGGCTGGGGCGCCTTCGACGTCGACAACGAGGCCTACTGGCTCTACAAGCTCCCCTTCTGCGACTTCGGCAAGGTGACCGACGAGCCGAGCGCGGACGTCACCGCCCACGCGCTCGAGGCGCTCGCCCCGGAGGCCGGCTTCGACGACGAGGTGCGCCGCGGGCTCGACTGGCTGCTGCGCGAGCAGGAGGCCGACGGCTCGTGGTTCGGCCGCTGGGGCGTCAACCACGTCTACGGCACCGCCGCCGCGGTGCCGGCGCTCGAGGCCTGCGGAATCGAGCCCGGCCACCGGGCGTTCAGGCGTGCAGTGGCGTGGCTCGACTCGGTCCAGAACGAGGACGGCGGCTTCGGCGAGGACATCCGCTCCTACGCCGACCGGGCCTGGCGTGGGCGCGGGCCGAGCACGCCTTCCCAAACGGCATGGGCGCTATTAGCCTACGTCGCTGCAGACGAGGCCGGCAGCCAGGCCGCCCGTCGCGCCGCCGAATGGTTATGCCGCACTCAACAGGCAAACGGAGACTGGGAGGAAGCCCACTTCACGGGCACGGGCTTTCCGCTTGACTTCATGATCCGCTACCACCTCTACCGGCTCCACTTCCCGTTGCTCGCCCTCGGCCGTCTACGAGAAAGGCTCAGTCGATGAAGTTTCCGCTCGCCCCGACCGTCCAGATCGCCAAGTACGTCGCACAGCAGCAGCGCAAGGGCGAGCGCTATCCGCTCGTGCTGATGCTGGAGCCGACGCTCGCCTGCAACATCGCGTGCATCGGCTGCGGGAAGATCCGCGAGTACGAGTCGAACAAGGCGCGCCTGTCGGTCGAGGAGTGCATCGACGCAGGCGTCCAGTGCCCGGCGCCGGTGGTCTCGATCTGCGGCGGCGAGCCGCTCGTCTACAAGGGGATCGAGGACGTCGTGGCCGGCTTCCTCGAGCTGAACAAGAACATCGAGCTGTGCACGAACGCGCTCCGGCTGGAGCAGTTCCTCGACGTCTTCGAGCCCAGCAAGCGCCTGACCTTCGTCGTCCACCTCGACGGGATGCGCGAGATCCACGACTACATCTGCGACTACCCGGGACTCTGGGACATCGCCGTCGACGCGATCCGCCAGGCGCGCGAGGCCGGCTTCCGCGTCACCACCAACACGACGATCTTCAAGGAGACCGACCCGCTCGAGGTCGTCGAGATGATGGGCTACCTGACGAACGAGGTCGGAATCGACGGCATGCTGGTCGCGCCCGGCTACCAGTACTCGCAGATCGACCCGGCGCTGACGATGACCCGCGACGAGCACGAGGAGAAGTTCCGCGTCATCCGCTCGGCCGCGCGCAAGGAGGGCTACCGCTGGCTGGCGAGCCCGATCTACCAGGACTTCCTCACCGGCGAGCGCAAGCTGGCCTGTGCGCCCTGGGGCTCGATCACGCGCAACCCGTACGGCTGGAAGGGCCCGTGCTACCTGCTCACCGACGGGATCTTCCCGACCTACGAGGCGCTGCTCGACGGGATCGAGTGGGAGGAGTACGGCCCGGGCAACGACGCGCGCTGCGAGCACTGCGCGATCCATTCCGGCTTCGAGCCCTCGGCCGCCTTCGAGGCGACCGGCAGCGTCAGGGAGACCGTCCGCAGCGCGGCATGGACGCTGACGGGGTGACCCTCGCCTGCGCGACAGCCGCCGAGCTGCGCGTCGCCCGCCGCGCGGGCGTGCGCTCGGCCCTGGTCGGGCTCGGCGCGCGAAACGGCTTGCCCGAGGGGCCGCTGGTCTCGTTCGGGCTCGCGGGAGCTTTGCGGGACGGCCTCGCTCCCGGCACCGTGGTCGACGCGACGAAGGTGGTCGACGTCGAGGGCACGGTGCTCTGGGACGACGGGCCGCTCGGCGTTCCGGGCGCCGAGCCGGTGACGATCCTGGCCGCCGACGCGATCGTCGACGACCCGGCCGAGCGGCGGCGGCTGCACGAGCGCACGGGCGCCGACGCGGCCGACCTCGAGAGCGGGCCGCTCGCTCGCAGCGGCCGCCTGGAGGGCGTGCTGCGCGCGGTCAGTGACACGCCGTCGCGGCCGCTGGACAGGATCGTCGGCGGCGTCAAGCCCGACGGCGCCTACGACTGGCCCGGCCTCGTCAAGGCGTTCGCCCGCTCGCCGCGCGGCTTCGTCCGCGCAGTCTCCGACGCCCGCCGCGCGCTCAGGCGGCTCGGCCACGCGGCGAAGGGGTGGTCGAGATAGGCCAGGTCCTGCTCGCCGCGCCGCGCTCGTTCTGCGCCGGGGTCGACCGCGCGATCGAGATCGTCGAGATCCTGCTCGAGCAGCACGGAGCGCCGGTCTACGTCCGCCACCAGATCGTCCACAACGACCACGTCGTCAAGCGGCTTGAAGGTCTCGGCGCGGTCTTCGTCGACCACGAGAACGAGATCCCCGCCGGCGCGATCTGCGTGCTCTCCGCCCATGGGGTCGCGCCGTCGGTGCGGGCCAACTGCGAGGCGCGGGGCCTGCGCGTGGTGGACGCGGTCTGCCCGCTCGTCTCGAAGGTGCACGCCGAGGCGCGGCGCTACGCCGACAGCGGCCACCTGGTCGCGCTCGTCGGCCACGCCGACCACGTCGAGGTGATCGGCACGCGCGGCGAGCGGCCCGAGGCGACGGTCGTGGTCGAGTCGGCCGAGGACGCCGTCAAGCTCGACGCCGGCGGCAAGCCGATCGCGGTGATCACGCAGACGACGCTCTCGCTCGACGACGTCGCCGAGACTGTGGACGCGCTGGCCGGGCGCTTCGGCGACCTCAAGCGGCCGGCCGCGGACGACATCTGCTACGCGACCCAGAACCGCCAGGACGCGGTCAAAGAGCTCGCCAAGCGCGGCGCCACGCTGATCCTCGTGATCGGCTCCGAGACGAGCTCGAACGCACGCCGCCTGGTCGAGGTGGCCGAGCGCCACGGCTCCGCGGCAATGTTGATCGACGGCGAGAGCGGGATCGACCCCGAACTGCTCGGCGGCCACGAGACGGTCGGTGTGACGGCCGGCGCGTCGACGCCCGAGGAGCTCGTCGCGCTCGTCTTGCGCGGGCTCGCCTCGTTCGGCTTCGACGAGCTCGGCGAGGTCGAGGTGGCCCGGGAGAACGTCAGCTTCCGCCTCCCGCGGGAGGTCACCTCTCCCGCATGACACGCGACGCGTTCGGTTTGGAGACGCCGCTGGCCCCGGGGAGCGACAGCTCCGCGTGCACTCGATACAAGGCTCCTAAGTGACGAGCGTCGAGGTCCCGTATTCGATCGCTTCCGCGCTGCCGTCGCTGACGGTGCTCGACATCACGAACGACATCCGCCACGAGCTGAGCGCATCCGGCCGCGACAGCGGGATCGCGTACGTGTCGCCGCTGGAGGAGGTCGCGCTCGTGCGCGTGCAGGAGCGGGAATCCGGGTTCTTCGCCGACCTCGAGGAGCTGCTCACCCGGCTCGTGCCCCAGGAGGAGCGCGAGCGCGAGCGGTTGCTCTGCATGCTGCTCGGCCCGCGGGGCGAGCAGATTCCCTTTGCCGGCGGCGACCTCTGTCTCGGCCAGTGGCAGCGGATCCTGCTGCTCGGCTTCGACCGCCCGTCGCAGCCGCGTTGGAATTTGACGCTGCTGGGCTAAGCTTCGCCGCATGAAGCGCGCACGGCGGCACCAGCACTTTTCGGCCGGACTGGCCTTCGCGTTGCTCGCGCTGATCGCGGAGTTGACGGGTCGGAGCCTCACGCATCGCCTCGACGTCGGCCGACACGTCGGCTCGCGCTACTCCGGCGCCGAGTACTACCCCTTCCTGCTAGCCGCGGTGAAGCTCGGCGTGGCGCTGCTGCTCGCCCGGCTCGCCTGGCGCTTCGTCCGGGCGCACACGGCCGCGCGCGCGGGAAGGCGCGTGCTCGCCGCCGTCGGCAAAGACGCGGCCCCGCTGCCGCGCCTGCGGCTCGACCTCTCGCCGCGGCTCTGGATGCTCGCCTTCCTCACCACCTCGACCTTCTACCTCCTGCAGACCGACGCCGAGCAGGCCGCCTCCGGCCGCTGGCCGCTGCTCGCGCCCTGGCTGCACAGCTCGGCGCTGCCGGTCTTCGCCGTGCTCGCCGTGCTCGTCGCGCTCGCCTGGAGCGCGGTCGCCTCCTGGCTGCGCGAGTACGAGCGCTACGCCCAGGACACGTGTGCCCGTGCCGGCCGCGTCGGGCGCCGGGCAGAGCCGCCGCGAGCCGCGCACGCCCGGCCCGCCGCCCCGGCGCCAAGAGAGCTCTTCGGCCTCGCCTTCGAGAGCCGGCCGCCGCCCCTCCCCGCGTAGCCCGCGGACAACGCCCAGAGCCCGCGGGACCGTGTCGTCCCGACCTGGGGAGGTGGAATGAGCACACAACTCATCTCGGAGCGAGCACTCGCCCGTTCCCGCTCGGCCAGAGCCCGGCTCGTCGCCGTGCTGGGGCCGCTGACGATGCTCGGCGGTGTCGCCTGGGGTTTCCTGCAGCCGTACCGGCTGACCGTGCTGCACCCGCACGGGGAGGGCTTCTGGTGGCTGCTCGTCGAGCCGCCGCTGCTCGTCGTCGGCGTGGGGATCGTGTTCGCCTTGCTGATCGCGCCCGGCCTGATCGAGGACCTCGAGGATTAGTGCTCCTCCCAGCGATACACGCCCGCTTCCGGCCCGCGAGCACGCGGCCCCAGGAACCACCCTCGCCTTGCCAAGGCAACCAGCCTTGGCCGCGGACGAGTGCGACCCCTGGCTTGGTGCTCCCGACCCGGAAGCTAGACAGCATCACTGGAAGGAGGACTGATGCAACCACCCGCTGAGCACGTCCACTGGCTGTTCGCGACCGGCTTCCTGCTGCTCGCGCTCTGCCTGCTCTCGCGGGCGATCGTGGGCGAGGAGGTCTGGAACCGCCGGGCCTGGCGCGCCTACCTCTGGCCCAGCCTGCTCTTCGGCCTGGGCGTGCTGATGTGGCCGGTGATGGTCTTCTTCACCAACTCGACGATCCACATGGTCGCCCACGGCGCCTGGGCCCAGACGATGATGCTCGCCGGCGCCGCCGAGCTCGGCCTCTTGCGCGGGAAGCTGCACGCCCGCGCGTGGCGCCTGTGCCTGCCGCTCGCACTCGCGGTCTCGGGTGCCGCCCTGCTCGTGCACGAACAGAACGGCTGGTACTTCGCGCGCGCGGCCTTCCTGCACCACGTGCTCGGCTGGACTGCGCTGATCGGCGCGCTGTTCCCGCTGCTGATGGCCTTCCGGCCGCGGGCGCGCATCTGGGGCGCGGGCCTGGCGCTGACGCTGGTCGTCGTCTCGGTGCTGCTCTACTCCGACCGCGACGTGGCGTCCGTGTTCGGGCACCTCTCGCCGCTCGCCGGGGAGCCGCACCGGTGAGGAAGGTCCTCGCCGTCGCCCTGCTCGCGCTGACGCTGCCCGCGGCCGCCTCGGCGCACGCGACGCTGACGAAGACCGTCCCCGCCTTCGGCACGCGGGTCGAGAGCTCGCCGAAGCTCGTCCGGTTGCAGTTCGACCAGAGCGTCGAGGCCCTGCCGAACGCGATCCAGGTCTTCAACATGCACGGCGGGCGGCTGTCCGGCCCGACGCTCTCGAGCGCAGACAAGCGGACGATCGACGTGCCGGTCTCACACCTGCCGCGCGGCGGCTACACCGTGCGCTGGCGCATCGTCTCGGCGGACAGCCACGTCGTCTCCGGCGTCTACACGTTCGGCGTCCGGATGCCCGCGCCGCCGGCGACCGAGGCCTTCGGTGCCGGTGGGCCGACGACGAGCGAGCATCTTGTCCGCTGGCTCTACTTTCTGGCGCTCGCGCTGCTCGCAGGCGGGCTCGGCTTCCGCCTGCTGGTCGTGCGCGGGCCGCTCGGCGAGGCCGGGCAGCGGCGCTTCTACCAGCTGGTCGGCGTCGGTGTGATCGGCGCGCTCGAGGTCGGGATCCTCGCCTTCCTGCTGCGGGCCGAGGACGCATTGCAGCTCCCCTTCGTCAACTTCCTCTACGGCGACCTCTCGCCCTTTGCGAAGACGCGCTTCGGGTACGCCTTCGTGGCGATGACGCTCGGCTACGCGCTCGTCGCGGCGCTCGTCTTCCTCGCCTGGCTGACCGACCGCGAATGGCTGCTCTGGCCTGCGTTTGCGGTCGCGCTCGGGTTCGCGTCGGGCCTCTCGCTCTCGGGCCATTCGGCCGCGGACGCAGGGTCGTCGTCGCTCTCCGAGCTCGCAGACTGGCTGCACCTGTCGGCGGCGGCGCTCTGGGTCGGCGGGCTCGTCCAGCTCGCGTTCGTGATCTGGCCGCTCGAGCCGGGCCTGCGGCGGCAGGCGTTCCTGCGCTTCTCGCGCCTGGCAACGGTCCTGATCGTCGTGCTGCTCGGCGCCGGCGCCTACCTCAGCGTCTTGCGGCTGCCGCACCTGTCCGATCTCTGGACCGAGAGCTACGGGCACGTGCTGCTGGTGAAGCTCGGGCTGGTCTCGCTCGCGCTGGTCTGGGGCGCCGCGCACCATTTCCTCGTGCGGCCGAAGCTCGAGCGCGGCGCCCCGCTCTTCGCCGGCCTGCCGCGCAGCCTGATGGGCGAGAGCGCGGTCGGGATGGCGATCCTGCTCGCGGCCGCCGTGCTCGTCGATTCCAAGCCTCCACCGCAGCCGCTGAAGCAGCCACTAGATGCGGCGGCTCAGCAGCGCTAGGACGTTGCGGACGAACAGCCGCGTCCCTTTGAACTGGCCGTGCCTGCGCACCGAGGACGGCCCCTGGTACCAGGCCGCGAGCGCGAGCGTCCGGTTGCCGTGGAACTCGCGCAGAAGCTGGCGCAGGAAGGCAACGCCGATGCGGATGTTCCCCGAGGTCGAGTTCGGCACCTTGTGGCCGATCAGCACCGACTGGACATACGAGCGCGTGCTCGGCAGCACCTGCAGCACGCCGCGGGCGCCGGCCGAGGAGACGAGCCCGGGCTGGAAGCCCGACTCCATCCACGCGAGCGCGCGGACGAGCGCCGGGTCGAGCCGGTAGGCGATCGCCCAGTTGGTCAGCATCGTGCGCACGCTCGGCGCCGGAGCGGGAGCGGGGCGGACCGGCCGCACCCCCGGGCTGCCGCGGCCGAGGGCCGAGAGCGTGACCGGCCCGGCGATGCCGTCGGCAGCGAGCCGCTTCACCCGCTGGTAGCGGCGCAGCGCGCGCTCGGTGGCGCGGTCGAAGAAGCCGTAGACGGGCACCAGTTCGCCGCGGCGAGCGAGCAGGAACTGGAGCACCGAGACGTCCCAGCCGAAGAGGCCGCGCCTCAGCGTCCGCCGGCCGAGGACGGGCGTGCCGAGCGGCCCGAGCGCCTGGCGCGTCGCGGGCCCGGCGCGGCCGTCGGCGACGAGCCCGGCGCGCCGCTGGAACGCCTTCGTCGCGCGCACCGTCTTCGGCCCGGCGATCGCGTCGACCGGGCCGTTGTAGAGCCCGTATGCGCGCAGGGCGACCTGGAGCCCCGCGATCTGCGGGTTCCCGGCGTGCGCGGCCGCTGCCAGCGTGAGCCCCGCCAGCAGGGCCGCCACGAAGGCGACGGGTTTGCCGGCCACGAGCGGACCCGGTTCGGGCCGCGCACGTAGAGTCCTGCCCCGATGCGCTGGGCGATCACCGGCGGGGCCGGCTTCCTCGGGCTGCACCTCGCACGACGGCTGCTGGCCGACGGGCACGAGGTGCGGACGCTCGACCTCGTGCCGCTCGACGACACCGGTCTCGAGCGCTCGGTCGAGGAGCTGCGCGGCGACGTGCGCGACCCCGTCGCGGCCTCGCGCCTGGCCGATGGCGCCGACGTGCTCGTCCACGCAGCCGCCGCGCTGCCGATCCAGGCCTCGCGCGAGTCGATCCGCTCCGTGAACGTCGAGGGCGCCGCCGTCGTGCTGGCCGCCGCCCTCGAGGCCGGCGTGCGCCGCGCGGTGCTGATCTCCTCGACCGCGGTCTACGGCGTGCCCAAGCACCATCCGATCGACGAGACCTCCCCGCTCGTCGGGGTCGGCCACTACGGCGAGTCGAAGATCGAGGCCGAGCAGGTCGCCCAGGATGTCGGCCGCCGCGGGCTCGAGGTCGTGATCCTCCGCCCGAAGACCTTCATCGGCCCGGAGCGGCTCGGCGTCTTCGAGATCCTGTTCGACTGGATCCGCGAGGGCCGCCGCATCCCGATCCTCGGCGACGGCTCCAACCGCTACCAGCTGCTCGCGGTCGAGGACCTGGTCGAGGCGACCCTGTCCGCGGCAAGCGCACCGGTCGCCGGCGAGACCTTCAACATCGGCGCGACCGAGTTCGGCACCGTTCGCTCCGACCTCGAGGGCCTGATCGCGCACGCCGGCTCGCGGAGTCGCCTGCGTCCGGTGCCGGTGCGACCGGCCGAGCTCGCTCTACGGGCGCTGGAGCTGGCGCGGCTCTCGCCGCTCGCTGAATGGCACTACAAGACCGCGCACCGAGACTCCTATGTCGAGACGGCCAAGGCGCAGCAGCTGCTCGGCTTCGCGCCGCGGCTCTCCAACGAGCAGGCGCTCTGCGAGACCTACGACTGGTACCTCGCCAACCGCGACCGTCCGCGGGCGGCCGGGGTCACCCACCGCGTGCCGTGGGATCAGCGCGCGCTGGGACTGCTGAAACGCCTGAGCTAGCAGGCGGCTCACGGGCCGACGTCCTCGTAGACGGTGCTGTCCACATCCGCCCACGAGACGTCGTCCCAGGAAACATCGGCCCAGGAGACGTCCGACCATGAGACGTCGCTCCAGGAGACGTCGCTCCATGAGACGTCCGACCAGGAGACCAGCGACCAGGCCGCGTCCGACCAGGACACGTCGAGCCAGGAGACCGCGTCCCAGCTGAGCGAGGCCTTGGCCGCGTCGAGCCAGGAGACGTCGTCGAAGACCATCCCGTCGCCCTCCGGGTCTTCCACTAGGAAGGCGTCCAGCGCGCGGTTCGGGTTCGGGGGCGACAGCACCGCGGCGGCGGCCGACGCGTACACCTCACCGACCCCGCCGGCGAGCGAGTGCACCTTGCGCAGCGCGCGTGCCCTGAGCATCAGCGCGCCCTTGACCTGATCGGGGGTGAGAGACGGCCTGAGCGCCAGCAGGTCGGCAGCGATGCCGGAGACGATCGGCGCGGAGAGCGACGTGCCGGAAAGCTGCATGTAGGTGCCCTCGGGCGTTTGGATGACCTGCTTCGGCTTCGCGGCGGCCAGCGTCGAGCCGACCGGTACCGGGCCGACGATCGCACGGCCGGGCGCGGTCAGCTCGGGCTTGGCGAAGCCGTCGAGCGTGTAGCCCCAGGCCGACCACGGAGCCAGGTCGGCGCGGTCGGGATTGGTCGAGTTGTGCAGGTCGAGCGCTCCAACCGTGAGCACGAAGGGGTCGTTCGCGGGCGCGTAGGCCATCGGCGTCCGCTGGCCCCCCTGGGCCTGATTGCCGGAGGCGGTCACGACGACGACGCCCGAGAACCAGAGCTTCTCGACGGCCTTGTCCAGCGGGTCCCAGCGGAAGCTGGTCGGGCTCGCGGCGTGGAGCGAGAAGTTCGCGACCCGAATGTTGAACTGGCGATGGTTCCTGAGGATCCACTGGGCGGCAGCGATCACGTCGCTCGTGCGCGCCATGCCCTGGTCGTCCATCACGTCCAGCGAGACGATCCCCGCGGTCGGGGCAGCGCCCGCGTGGTGCGGCGCCGACCCGGCGGCCAGGCCCGCGACGAGCGTCCCGTGGCCGTTGCCGTCGCCGGGGGAATCGTTCTCGAGCGACGTCATGTCGAGCTGGGCGCGCACCCGGCCGCTGAAGTCGAGCCGGCTCGAGTCGATTCCAGAGTCGACGAAGGCGATCGCAGGCGTCGTTGAGTCCGGGCCCTTCGCGCGCGTGCCCTGCAGGGTTGCCAGGACCGGCCAGAGCTGGTCGACACCGACCGCGGCGGGCCAGTCCTCGCCGGAGCTGAAGCCCGCCGGGGTGGTGTGCGGGTTCCCCTTCGGGTCCTTGGGCTTCGGATCCGGCTTTGCGTCGAGCACGACCGGCTGGTCGGGCGTGATCACGAGCCCGGGGTTCGCCGCGAGCTTCGGGAGGTTTCCGGCGACGATCTCGCCCGCTGCCGCGTCGACGATCCCGAGCTTCGTGCTCGCGCTTCCGTACTTGCCGAGCGTGCTCTGAGCGCGGCCGGAGCCGTCGAGGCTCTGGACGATCACGGGCACCGATGCGTTCGGCGTCTGCGTGACCGCGCGCTGCAGTGACGGAGCGAGGTAGCTGTCACGCCAGGCGCGACCGTGCTCATGGCTTCCGGCGGAGGCCGCCATCGGCGCCGCCAGGACGAGCACCAGCAGCGCGAGCAGGCCGCGCTTCACCGCCTGGTTGCGTCCTTCGCTCGAGCCTCGGCCACCACGCCTCGTTCCCCAGAGCCCGCTGCCGCGGGTCTCGCCTAGCACTCGGTCGTCGTTCCGCAAGTCACTCCCCTCTCGCCGCTCACGCGCAGCCGCAGTTGTCCTGGTCACGACCGTATTGCGAGCCCAGGCGGCGGGAATCACCCCTAAAGGTGATTCGGCGGCCGGTTCCCTCGTTTGGGGGACCAGGTCCGGCCCGTCCCTATACTCGCGCGCGGTGGCCGAGCTGCAGGATTTTCGCGAGCGCTTCCCGATCCTCGCCGAGACGACCTATCTGATCAACCACTCGCTGGGCGCGATGCCCGCGGCCGCCGAGGAGCGCGTGCTCGAGTACGCGCGCGCCTGGAACACGCGCGGCGTGCGCGCCTGGGAGGAGGGCTGGTGGGAGATGTCGCTGACCGTCGGCGACCAGATCGCCCGCCTGATCGGCGCCCCCGGCGGGTCTGTTTCGATGCACCAGAACGTGACGATCGCCGAGGCGGTCGTGATCTCGTGCTTCGGCTTCGAGGGCCCGCGCACGCGGATCGTCTACGAGGAGGGGAACTTCCCGTCGGTGCGTTACCTCTACCAAGCCCAGCGCGGCGCCGACATCCTCGTCGCGGCCGACGACGAGGGCGTGGTCGAGGCGATCGATGAGCGGACACTGCTCGTCCCGGTGACCCACGTGCTCTTCAGGACCGGCGCGATCCAGGACATCGAGGCGATCGTGGCCAAGGCGCACGAGGAGGGCGCGCTCGTCGTGCTCGACGCCTACCAGTCGGTTGGCACCGTCCCGCTCGACGTGACCGCGCTCGGGGTCGACTTCGCGGTCGGCGGCTCGGTCAAGTGGCTCTGCGGCGGCCCGGGCGCGGCGTGGCTGTACGTGCGCCCCGACCTGGCGGTGACGCTCGAGCCGTCGCTCACCGGGTGGCAGGCGCACGCGCGGCCGTTCGCGTTCGAGCCCGAGCAGGACTACGCCGAGGGCGCCGCGCGCTTCCTGACCGGCACTCCGAACGTGCCCGCGCTGTACGCGGCGACTGCCGGCTACGACATCGTCGAAGAGGTCGGCATCGAGCGGATCCGCGAGCGTTCACAGGAGCAGACGGCGCTGCTGGTCGAGCTGCTCGACGAGGCCGGCTACCCGGTCGGCAGCCCGCGCGACGCCGCCAGGCGCGGCGGCACGGTCGTCGTCAAGCCCCCGGACTTCGAGCGCGTCGGCCGCGGGCTGGGCGAGCGCGGCGTGATCTGTGACTGGCGCCCGGACGTCGGCCTGCGCCTCGGCCCGCACTTCTTCAACACCGACGACGAGCTCCGGTTCGCGGTCGAGCAGATCGCGGAGCTCAGCGACGCTCAGAGCACGAGCTTGCGGGCGTAGAACGCCTCCGCCAGGCCGCTCGGCGAGCGGCACTCCATTCCGCGCAGGCGCAGCAGTGCCCGGAACAGCGACTCGTCGAACCACGCCTTCGAGGCCTGGGACGGAAAGGATCCGAGCAGCGCCTCGATCTTCTTGGCGACGAACGCCTCGTCGAGCGGGACAAACGCGTTGGGCGCGCCGAGGTCGCCGTCGTACTTCGGGATCTCGTACTCGAGGATCAGCTGGTCGCGGAAGGTGTTCCACGTCAGCTCGGCGACAAGCCGGTGGTCCTGGTGCAGGTCGGAGCCGTGGTGGGTGAGCACGAGGTCGGGCGAGACGCGCTCCTTCAGGCCCTCGAAATGCTGCTTGACCTCGCGCCCGTACTTGAAGAACGCGTCCTCGAAGTCCTCGATCTCGACGGTAGTCGCGCCGAAAGCCGCGGCGCCGGCGCGGGCTTCCTCCGCGCGGCCGTCACGGGCGCTCAGCACGACCCACGCCAGCTCGAGCGAGGGCAGCTCGGAGGCGAGCCGCAGGAGCGTGCCGCCGCAACCGATCTCGATGTCGTCCGAGTGGGCGCCGATCGCGAGCACGCTGAGGCGCTCGCGCCCGCGCGCGAGGTCGAGTGTCAGCACGGCTCGGCGTGGCTCTCGGCGCCTGCGGCCGCGGTCGCCCAGACCTGCCAGGCGTCGTTGCCGCTGCGCACCAGTCCTTCCAGGCGTTCGCGGTCCTTGAGCGTGTCCATCGGCGCCCAGAAGCCGTCGTACTCGTAGGCGAGCAGCTGCCGGTCGGCGATCAGGCGGTTGAGCGTGGCCGGCAGGTCCTCGCCGTCGTGGATGTAGTCGAACAACGTCCGCCGAAAGACGAAGAAGCCGCCGTTGATCCACATGCCGGACCGCCCGACGTCGGCGAAGCTCGTGACGACGTGCTGGTCGTCCGCATCGATCACGTTGAACGTGTAGTTGGGCCGTGCGGCCAGGAGGCTCCCGACCTTGCCGCTCGCGGCGTGCGCGGCGATCAATAGGGGCAGCGGCGCGTTGGTGAGGGTGTCCCCGTAGGAGGCGAGGAACACCTCGCGGTCAGCGACGTATTCCCGGGTCTGCGCAAGGCGCTGGCCGATGCTCGAGTCCAGGCCGGTGTCGACGAAGTCGATCTGCCAAGCCGCCTCGGCGAACTCCGAGCGGGCGAAGTAATCCTGGATAGCCCCACCGCGGTAGCCGAGGCAGAGCACGAACTCGGTGTGCCCGTGATGCTCGTAGTACTTCATCAGGTGCCAGAGCAGCGGCCGACCGCCGATCGAGGTCATCGGCTTGGGCAGCCGCTCCGAGAACGTCCCGGTCTCGAGGCGCATCCCCTGACCGCCGCAGAAGATCACCACCTTCACGCCGTACCTCAGTGTAGGCCGGTCCCCGCGAAAGTCACCCCGCGCCGAGCGCCTCGCGCAGCGCGCGGGCATACGCGGGCGCGGTCGGCAGGTCCTCGTGCTTGAAGTAGCAGTGGATGCGAATGCCGTCGTCGAGCAACGGGCGCAGCCGCTCGGCCCAGGCGCGGAGCTCGCCGCCGGAGTAGGGCGGCTCGCGCAGGCGCAGGTAGCGGAATGGCGCCCCGGCTTCGAGCGAGCCCACGCGCACGGCGTTCGGTGGAAGGTCGCCTTCGATTCCGTTCCACGACTCGTGCCGGAAGTCGAAGGCGAGCGGGACGGACTCGTCGAAAGAGCCGAGCACGAGCGTCAACAGGCCCTCGTCACGGGCGGAGGCCACCAGGACGCGGATCGGCCCGAGCCGCTCGCCGAGCAGCCCCACGCGCTCCGAGAACGTCCCGAAGTCGGAGCGCCGGTGAGCGTTCAGCTTCGGCGCGAACAGGAAGCCGGGCGGCGTGTTGGCGGCCCACCGCTCGAACAGCTCCTCGCGAGGCAGGCGGTACCCGGTCGTGTTCAGCTCGACGGCCGCGAAGTGCTCGGCGTAGTAGCGGAGGAACTCTTCGGCCTTCGTCCCAGGCGGGTAGAAACCGGGCTTCCAGGACGGGTAGGACCAGCCCGAAGTGCCGACATACAGCCCCGCTAGACTCGCCGGCGTGGCGGTCACGGCTCAAGTGATACCCGACAGCACGATCCCGGTCCTCGACCACGGCTTCGTCCGGCTCGACGACGCGATGGCCGACGACCTCTCGGTCGTGAACGGCGCCCGCGTCAGCTTCGCCCGGCACAAGCAGGCGATGGACGAGTCGGACGAGGGCCTGATCCGCTTTTTGATGCGCGATAGACACGGCACGCCCTTCGAGCACAACGCCTTCCGCTTCCACGTCCGCTGCCCGATCTTCGTCGCGCGCGAGTGGTTCCGGCACCGGGTCGGCTCGTTCAACGAGTTCAGCCTCCGCTACGCGAAGGCGACCGACGACTTCTACGTGCCCGAGCCCGAGGATGTGCGCAGCCAGGTCGGCAAGCCCGGCGCCTACTCGTTCGAGCCAGTCTCGGACGAGCTCGCCGAGAAGACACGCGAGAAGCTGCAGGCCGTCTACGAGACCGCCTATCTCGCCTACGAGCAGCTGGTCGAGCTCGGCGTCGCGCGCGAGCTGGCACGGAGCGTGCTGCCGGTCGGCGCCTACACCGAGTTCTACTGGACGATCAACGCGCGCTCGCTGATGAACTTCCTCTCGCTGCGCAACTCCGAGACCGCTCAGCGCGAGATCCGCCGCTACGCCGAGGCCTGCGAGCGGTTCCTCGAAGAGCGGATGCCGGTCACGTACGCGGCCTTCGTCGCGAACGACCGGACCGCGCCCTAGGTCGAGAGCACAACCGGGTGCTTGTCGCTCCCCGGCCGTTCGCGCGTCACGACCCAGCCGGTGAACCTGTTCAGGCGGTAGGGCGCGTTCAGCCGGATGTCGTCGCTGCCCCCGGAGACGCGGAACGTCCCGCACGAGGCTGCGCGCTGGTCGGCGCCGCGGCTGAGGAACATCTCGTAGTACTGGCCCTTCGGCAGCTCGGGCAGGTTCTCGACGTCGACCTTCAGCGGCCAGTTGCCGGCCGAGTCGAGCTTGCCGACGTGGATCACGGCCTTCGCCTGCGAGCCGGCGGCCGTGCCGTGCATCGACACCGCGAAGTCCTCGTTGAAGGGTGCATGCCGCGTGCCGTAGACGAAGCCCCCCAGGAAGGCCGTCAGCGTGAGCGCCGCGGCGATCCCGAGCAGCAGGCCCGTTCGGCGGCGCGGCAGGCCTACGACGTTGTCGCGGCGCCCGCCCTCGGGGTCGGGCTCCTGCAGCAGGTGCGGCGGCAGCTCGGGCGGCGGGCCGGCCTCGATCAGCAGGTCGTGCACGCGCTGCAGGCGCGCGGCCTCCTCCGGGCTGAGGTCGTCCCCGCCGACGAGCTCGTCGAAGTTCGGGCGGTCGGTCATCCGAGCTCCTCTTCCAGCAACACGGACAGCCGTGCCAGCGCGGCGCGGGTACGGGTCTTGACGGTCCCGAGCGGGATGTTCAGGAACTCGGCGATCTCCGACTGGGAGAGGCCGCTCCAGTAGGCGAGCTCGATCACGCTCCGCTCGTTGGTATTCAGCTCCTCGAGCGCGCGGTGGACGCGCCAGGCCGTCCAGCCCGACTCGGCTTGCTCGGCGGGGCCGGCGTCCGGCGAGGCCGTCTCGGGCACCTCGGCCGGCGGCTCGGAGCGGGCGCGGCCGCGGTCGGTGATCGCGTTGCGCGCGACCGCGTAGAGCCATGGCGCGCCAGGCCCGCGCTCGGGCCGGTAGCTGCGGGCGGCGCGCCAAATCGAGGCGAAGGTCTCCTGCACCGCGTCCTCGGCGCGGCCACGGTCGCCCAGCCGGCGCAGGGCGAGCCCGAACACCGGTCGCGAGTAGCGCCGGTAGAGGACGTCGAACGCCCCCCGGTCGCCGTCGGCGGTCCGGCTGATCAGCTCGCCGTCGCTGAGGTCGTTCGCGGCCACCGCCGGGATGGTGGCTGGTTCCGGCCTGCGCGGCAAGCGCATCCTGTCGAGTGCGAGCTCCATCGCATTGCTTTCTACGTTTCCGAAGCCGTGCCGGATTTGAGCGAGCGGCCGCCGTCGACCACGAGCGTCGTGCCCGTCACGAAGCTCGCGCCGGCCAGGTAGACGACCGCGTCGGCGACGTCGTCGGGCGAGCCGACGCGCCCGAGCAGCGTCTCGGCCGCGCGGCGCTCCTCCTGGCCGCGCTCGATCGCGACCGGGCCCGGCGCCACGCCGCAGACGCGTACCTCGGGCGCGAGCGCGCGTGCGAGAACCCGAGTGAGCATCGCCTGCGCCGCCTTGGCAGCCGAGTGCGCGGCGAAGGCGGGCCAGGGCTGGTAGCCGGCGACGTCCTCGATCATCACCACGCAGCCGCCCGACTCGCGCAGCGCGGGGGCGGCAGCTTGGGTGACGAAGAAGCTGCCCTTCGCGGTCGCGCCGAAGGCCGCGTCCCAGTCGGCCTCGTCGAGCTGCTCGAACGGCTTGGGCGCAAACCCCTCGCCGGCCCCGTTCACGAGCAGCTCCAGACCGCCGCCGAGCTGCGCGACGGCGCGCTCGACGAGCGCTCGAGCCTCGTCGGGCCGCGAGACGTCGCCGTCGGCGCGGCCGGCCGCGAAGACCGTCCAGCCGTCACCCTCGAGCCGGCGCACGATCGCCTCGCCGATGCGGCCCACGCCGCCTGTGACGAGCGCCCGCCTGGGGCCCTCAGGCGTTCGTCGCCCTCCGCTCCATCTCCGCGAGCGCCTCCTGGTAGCGCTCTTCGACCGCCTCCCAGTTGACGACGTTCCACCAGGCTTCGAGGTAGTCGGGCCGGCGGTTGCGGTAGGTCAGGTAGTAGGCGTGCTCCCAGACGTCGTTGCCGAGAATCGGGAAGTCGTCGTTCAGGATCGGCGAGTCCTGGTTGGGCATCGAGTAGAGCGCCAGCCCCGTCCCGTCGTGGACGAGCCACGTCCAGCCGGAGCCGAAGCGCTTGACGCCGTTCGCGTTGAACTCCTGCTTGAACTCGTCCAGCCCGCTCCAGAGGTCGGTGATCGCCGCGCCGAGCGGGCCCGAGGGGGCGCCGCCGCCGTCCGGGCCCATGATCTCCCAGAAGAGCGAGTGGTTGGCGTGCCCGCCCGCGTTGTTGCGCACGGTCATCTGGACGTCCTCGGGGAGCGTGTCGTAGACCGCGAGCACGTGCTCGACCGGGCTGTTCGCGTGCTCGGTGCCTGCGAGCGCCTTGTTCGCGTTGTCGACGTACGCCTGGTGGTGCTTGTCGTGATGGAGGCGCATCGTCTCCTCGTCGATCGTCGGCGCCAGCGCCCCGTAGCCGTAGGGGAGAGGTGGAACCTCGAAGGCCATGCCGCACTCCTTTCCTCGCTTCCCCACGAGGCTAACGGGTTGTGGGTGGTTATGCTCAGCCGTCCGTGGCCGCGCTCGCGTTCAACCGAGAGGAGATCTCGCCCAGGCAGCTCAAGCCCGCGCTGCTGGAGCTGGACGGCATCTCGCGCGAGGCGGTCGAGGCGCACTTCAAGCTCTACGAGGGCTACGTCAACAAGCGCAACGAGATCCTGGCCAAGCTCGCCGAGGTGGACGTGGCCGCCGCCAACCAGGTCTACTCGGAGGTGCGCGCGCTCAAGGTCGATCTCAGCTTCGCGATCGGCGGGATCAAGAACCACGAGATCTACTTCGAGCACCTCGGCGGCAACGGCGGCGAGCCCGACGGCCTCGTCCGCGAGCTGATCGCCCGTGACTTCGGCTCGGTCTCGGACTGGCGCGCCGACCTGAAGGCGACCGGGATGGCCGGCCGCGGCTGGGCCTGGACGGCCTACGACTGGGACGAGGGCCGCCTCTTCAACTACATCGGCGATGCGCAGAACACGTTCCCGATCTGGAACGCGACCCCGCTGGTCGCGCTCGACGTCTACGAGCACGCGTACTTCATCGACTACCAGACCGACCGCGCGTCCTACATCGAGGCCTTCTTCGCGAACCTCGACTGGGACGTCGTCAACGACTGGGCCGAGCAGTACCAGATCACACCCTGAACACTCTGCTGTTTGTCATCGTCGGCTACCTGGCCGGAAGCATTCCGACCGGCTACTGGCTCGTGCGGCTGCTGAAGCACGAGGACATTCGCAACGTCGGCAGCGGGAACATCGGCGCGACCAACGTCTGGCGCACCTACGGCGCCCGCTACGGCGTCCCGGTGATGCTGGCCGACACGCTGAAGGGCTTCGTTCCCGCGCTGCTGGCGACGATCTACGTGGGCCATCTGGCGGGCGTGCTTGCCGGCGGTGCGGCGATGCTCGGCCACTGGCGGCCCCTGTTCATGGGCTTCGCCAAGGGCGGGAAGGCGGTGGCGACGTGCGGCGGCGCGTTCCTCGCGGTCGCGCCGGTCGTCGGCGGCATCGGGTTGCTCGTCTGGATCGTGACCTTCGCGCTGTTCCGCTACGCCTCGGTCGCGTCGATCGTGGCGGCGCTCGCGCTGCCGGTCGCGGCCGTCCTGCTGGACGAGCCCTGGCCGGTGATCGCCTTCGCGGCGCTGGCGGCACTCGCGGTGCTCGTCCTGCACCGTCCCAACATCAGCCGCCTGCGGGCCGGCACCGAGACGCGCTTCCGCTTCCGCCGCTCGCCGGCCCCAACGCGTCACGGTGTCTGACACCGCGCAATCTGCACGATTTGCAGGCAAGATCCCACTTCCGTGACGAAGCCGTCGCACTTCCGCGTCGGTGTCTGACACCGGTCGGAAGCTAGCTCTGTTGGCCGTCTCGGCCGTGGTCGGTCTGGCCGTCCTCTCCTCGCGGCCACCAGCGCTTCGCGCTGCGCAGGATCCATGCTCGGCCCCGGCAACGAAACGGATCGTTGCGCGGCTCGTCGCGGCGATCAACGTGGGGGATGTCGATTCGGTCGACGGCCTCGTTGCGAAGGGCGACGCCTTCGCCTGGTACTCAGATGGTTCCGAGCGCATTGGAGAAGCGGCGCGTGACCGGAGCACGCTCTCGGCTTACGTATCAGCGAGACACGCTCAAGGCGAGCGTCTTCGGCTCAACGGCTTTCGGTTTCACGGTCGGTACAGGTGGGTCGGCCCCCGGCGCACGAGGTGGCACGCCGGATTCAGCGTGAGAATCGTCCGGAGCGCACGCGACTACCCGACGAGAAGCGTGGAGACCAAGGGAGCAACCGACTGCACCGTCGGCCCTCCTCGCGTCGCCGTCTGGTCGATGGGCCAAGGACGAAGGCTTGCCCGTCCTGCGCGGGACGCTTCTAGGCCGTGAGCCACTCGCGCAGCTCGGTGTGGTGCCCGGCGGCCGTGCCGCCCTCGAGCTCCGCGCGCAGCTCGCCGGCCGTGCCGTAGCGCTCGGCGACCACGTCGTGCGTGTGGATCGTCTCCAGGTTCACCTGCCGCGAATGCAGGAAGTCGTCGGCCGCAAGCTGCGGGTAGGCCTCGAGCGTGTCGCGGAGCGCGATCCGCACCGAGTCCTCGACGAAGCGCGGCTGCAGGTGCGCGTGCTCGACGACGAACAGCTCGTCGGGCCGCTTCAGCAGCTCGTAGACGGGCGAGCTCATCGAGCCCTCGACGATCCGTACCAGCTCCTCCGCGTTGACCTGCGCCTCGGTGCCGACGAACAGCGTCCCTCGGCCGCGCTGGTTGTGAGTCGCGAGCGGCACGAGCTCGAGGATCCGCTCGACGTCGAGCTCCTCGAAGCCGGCCTCGCCGAGCCGCTCGGCCGCACGCTCGCGCACCAGCCCCTGTGCGCAGGGGCAGGCGTTGATCCCGTTTGCCTCGACGCCCACGAGCCGGCGCGTGCGCTCCTCCGAGGCCGCCGCCAACCCGATCAGCGAGACGAGCTCCTGAGTGCGTAGACCGGTCACCGGCGTCTCTCGCTCCAGCGGATACTGCGCCACGATCCGAACCTCCGCGCGCAGCGCTCGCTGGCGCTCGACGATGTGCGCGGCGATGTGCTCCGCGAGGTTCTCGATCAGCAGCGCCTCGCCGATCACGACCTGCTCGATCGCCTCCTCGAACAGCTCGGGGAAGCGCGACATGTGCACGCCCTTCTGCGCCGGATCGAGGTCGACGGTGCAGTCGATCTCGGCCGCGATCTGCTTCTCATGGCCGTCGCGGCTGATCCGGATCGCCTTCTGGACCCCGCGCACGCCCGCGCGCGAGAGCCCTAGCGGCACCTCGGGCGGCCCTGCCTGCAGGTCGGGTGTGAGAAGCTGCCGGGGCTCGTCCACCGCCGCAACGCTACCAACGCACTCTTGCCCGAAGACCCTCAGTTCGCCAGGCTCGTCATGCTCGCGTGCCACGACCTGCGCACGCCGCTGGCGACGGTTCACGGCTTCGCGCACACGGTCGCGCGCAGCGAGGGCCTGGACGAGGCGACCGCCCGCTACGTCGAGATGATCAACGCCGCCGCCACGCAGCTCGCCGAGCTGATCGACGACCTCTCGGTCGCCTCGCGGCTGGCGGGCGACCGCTACGACCCGCCGCTGCGGACGGTCGACACGATGGAGCTCGCGCAGGCCGCCGCCGAGCGGCTCGGCGACGAGCGCGTGCTCGTCTCCGGCGAGGGGGCCGAGGTCGAGCTCGACGCCGAGGCCGCCGAGCGGGCGGTCGGCGCGCTCGCCCGCTGCGCGCTCAGGCACGGCGGCTTCGACGAGGTCGAGCTGCGTGTGCGAGGCTCGGAGCTCGCGATCTCCCCCGTGACGCCGGCCTCGGCGCCGGTGCTCCTCGGCGAGGACCTGCGCGACCTCGGCGCGGCGGTCGCCGTGCGGGTCGTCCAGGCACACGGCGGGACCGTGGCGGTCGAAGCGGAAACGCTCACCTTTCGCTTCGCATGAGCGATCACTTCGTCAACGTCGACGACTACGCGCAGGCCGCGCGCGACCGACTCGAGCCCGGGGCCTACGGGTACGTGGCCGGCGGTGCCGGCGACGAGCACACGCTGCGCGGGAACGCCGCAGCCTTCGAGCGCTGGGAGCTGCGGCCGCGCGTGCTCGTCGACGTCGGCAGCGTCTCCACGACGACGACCGTGCTCGGGAGCGAGGTGGCGCTGCCGGTGCTCGTGGCGCCGACCGCCTTCCAACGGCTCTGCGATCCCGAAGGCGAGCTCGCGACGGCGCGTGCCGCAGCGAGCGCCGGCACGGTGATGACCCTGTCGACGCTCTCCAGCGTCACGCCTGCAGAGCTGGCCGCAGCCGCACCCGGCGCGACGAAGTGGTTCCAGCTCTACTGGTCGCGCGACCGCGGGTTCACGCAGGGGCTCGTCGAGGCCGCGGTCGAGGCCGGCTTCGCGGCGCTGATGCTGACGGTCGACCTGCCGGTCGCCGGCCGCCGCGAGCGCGACGTCCGCGCGGCCTTCGCGCTCCCGGACAACCTGCCCCTGCCGAACATCCCGCAGACGCTGCGGCGCGAGGACTTCCACCAGGCGCTCCACGCCGTCGTCGACGACACGCTCACCTGGCGCGACCTCGAGTGGCTGCGCTCGGTCTGCCCGCTGCCGCTCGTGGTCAAGGGGATCCTGACCGCCGAGGACGCGCTGCTCGCGGCCGAGCACGGCGCGGCCGCGGTGGTCGTCTCGAACCACGGCGGCCGCCAGCTCGACGGGGTGCCGCCGGCGCTCGACGTCGTCCCCGAGGTGGTCGAGGCGGTCGGCGAGCGGGTCGAGGTGCTCGTCGACGGCGGCATCCGGCGCGGCACCGACGTGCTCAAGGCGCTCGCGCTCGGTGCCCGGGCGACGCTCGTCGGCCGAGCCGTGCTCTACGGCCTGGCGGTCGACGGCGAAGCGGGTGCCGCCCGCGTGCTCGAGCTGCTGCGCCGCGAGCTCGAGCTGGGCCTGAAGCTGCTCGGCTGCACGAGCCCGGCCGAGGTGACCGGTGCCCACCTGCGCCGAGCGCACCTATGATCCGGCCCGTGGGCGAAGGGACGCTGACCACCGCCGACGGCCGCATGCTGGCCTACGTCGCGCGCGGCGCCGCGGACGGTTTTCCGGTGATCGTCTCGCACGGCACGCCCGGTAGCCGCTATGCGCGGCACCCCGACGAGAGCCTCTACGAGCGTCACGGCGTCAAGGCGGTCGCCTACGACCGGCCCGGCTACGGCGGCTCCGACCCGCAGCCCGGCCGCTCGGTCGCCGACGCGGCTGCCAACATCGCGGCGCTCGCAGACGAGCTCGGCTTCGAGCGTTTCGCCGTCGTCGGCGGCTCCGGCGGCGCGCCGCACGCCCTGGCCTGCGGTGCGCTGCTCGCCGACCGCGTCGTACGCGTCGGCGCGCTCGTCACACCGGCGCCGCCGGACGCGGAGAACTTCGACTTCTTCGAGGGCCTCGCCGACCTGAACGTGAAGGAGTTCAACGCCGCGCTGGAGGGGCGCGACGCGATCGAGGCCTTCCTAGAGCCCTACGTCGAGGGGATCCGCGCAGACCCGGACGCCGTGATCGAGCAGATCCTCACCGAGCTGCCCGAGGTCGACCGGAGGCTGGCCTCGCGGCCCGAGTTCCGCGCGGTGATGAAGCAGTCGTTTACGGAAGCCGTCCGCCAGGGCTCGCGCGGCTGGGCCGACGATGACCTCGCCTTCGCCAAGCCCTGGGGCTTCGACCTCGAGGACGTGTCCGTGGAGACCCGCGTCTGGCAGGGCGAGCTCGACGTCCTCACCCCGCGGCCGCACGGCGAGTACGTCGCCTCGCGCCTCCCGAATGCGCGCTTCGAGCTGCTCGAAGGCGGCGGCCACTTCCTCGACCAGGAATGGTCGTTCGTGCTCGAGTGGCTCAGCGCAGCAGCCGTGACAGCCGCCGGTCCTTGAGCAGCCGGCCGCCCGTCCGTCTGGCACTCAGGCGCTAGCGCAGCAGACGTGACAGCCGGCGGTCCTTCAGCAGCCGCCCGCCGGTCTGGCACTCCGGGCAGTAGAAGATCGTGTGCTCCTCGAAGTCGACGCGCTCGAGCGCGGTGCCACAGACATGGCAGGGCTCGTGCAGCTTGTTGTGCACGCGGTAGACCTGCGCGTCCTTCGCGCCGCGCTCGCGTAGCTCCAGGCCACGCTCGAGCTCGCTGTCGATCGCCGCGGCTAGCTGCGAGACCTGTCCCGGGGACAGTCCCTGGGCCGGGGCGAACGGAGACAGCTTCGCCGTGTGCAGGATCTCGTTCGCCCAGGCGCGGCCGATCCCGGAGACGATGCGCTGGTCGCGCAGGAGCGAGTGCAGCCGGCGCGGCTCGGAGGCGAGGATCTCGCCGAGCCGCTCCTCGCCGAGGCCGAGCGCCTCCGGGCCGAGGTGCTCCAGCTCGGCCTCGGCGGCCTCGGGCGTGAGCAGCCAGACGCCGGCGCGCTTCTTCGGGCCGCCTTCGGTGAGCACTAGCTCGCCGCCACCCTGGAAGCCCAGCCGGAAGGCCGCCGTCTTCGGGCTCTTCTCGCCGGCGAGCAGGTAGCGGATCCGGCCGGCCGACATCAGGTGCACGAGCAGCACCAGCTCGCCGTCCTCGGTCGGGAAGAGCAGCCGCTTGGCGCGCCGCTCGGCCCCGGCGAAGCGCCGGCCCTCGAGCGCCGAGAGCGGCGGATCGAACGTCTTCAACGTGGCGATGTGCGCCGGACCGGCCCGCTCGACCGGGAAGGCGCTGACCGGGTCGTTCAGCGCCCGGCGCCATGCTTCGACCTCGGGTAACTCAGGCATCTACATTCCCGGCCATGGCTGAGCCGGTCAGGGTAGCCGTGCGGCGTGGGACGTTCGTCGAGTCCGTCCACAAGGTGCACGGCGTGGCCGTTCGCGATGGCGAGATCGCCATGTCGTTCGGCGACCCATCCCTGACCGCATCGCTGCGCTCGGCCGCGAAGCCGCTACAGGCGCTGCCGCTCGCGCGTGCCTACCCGGACCTCGGCCAGGAGGAGCTCGCGATCGCGGCCGCCTCGCACTACGGCACGCCGCGCCACGTCGAGGCGGTGCGCAAGCTGCTGGCCGCGACGGGCGGCAGCGAGGACGAGCTCGACTGCGGGATCCAGGAGGGCCGCCCGCGTGAGCACATCTACGACAACTGCTCCGGCAAGCACGCCGCCATGCTTGGCACCTGCCGCGCCCACGGCTGGACCGTCGAGGGCTACCGCCGTCCCGACCATCCGCTGCAGCAGCTCCTGCTCCTGGAGGTCGCGGCGGCGGCGGAGCTCGACCCGGCCGAGGTCGGAACGGGCATCGACGGCTGCGGGGTCGTCGCCTTCGCCATCCCGCTCGAGCGGGCCGCATCCGCTTTTGCGCGGCTCGAACTGCTCGACGGCGGCGACCGGGTCGCCGCCGCGATGCGCGCGCACCCGGTGCTGGTCGGCGGCGAGGGCGCGACCGACACCGTGCTGATGCAGACGCACCCGGGCACGGTCGCCAAGGGCGGCGCCGATGGGTTGCTCTGCGCCGGCGGCCGCGGGACCGGCCTGGCCCTCAAAGTCGCGGATGGCAACTCGCGCGCGCTGCGGCCCGCGCTCGCCGCGCTGGCCGCGGGCCTCGGCGTACCGCTGCCCGATTTCGAGGAGGTTTCGCTGCAGAACCGCCACGGCGAGCCGGCCGCGACCGTTTCGCTCATGTGAAAAAAGTGTTCCGAATTTGTGGATTCCTGTGTAACATCCGACCCGCAACAAGGGTGAGCCGGGGGAGAGGGTTCGACCGGCTCTTGGTGTTTCTAGGTAGGTCGTAAGCCGCCAGCCGCGAAGCAAGCCGGGAGGTCTAGTGCTCACCGTCGACATTGCTCTTCCCGACGTCGAAGAGCTTCACAAGCTCGTTCAGGACGGTCTCGAGAAGGGCTTCCTCACCTACGACGAGATCGTCTCGGGCCTCGAAGAGGTTGAGCTCACCAAGGAGCAGATCGAGGACTTCTACACATACCTGATCGACCACTCCATCGAGTTGATGGAGGGCGAGAACCACAAGCACCCGCCGCACGAGCAGCCTGCGCTGGCCCCGGAGGAGAAGGGCCCGAAGCTCGACCTGACCGTCGAGCCCTCGCTCGACTCGCTGCGGCTCTACCTGCGCGAGATCGGCAAGGTGCCGCTGCTGACCGCCGACCAGGAGGTTTATCTGGCCAAGCGGATCGAGCGCGGCGACATGGGCGCCAAGACGCAGATGATCGAGGCGAACCTGCGCCTCGTCGTCTCGATCGCGAAGTCGTACCTCGGCCGCGGCCTCAGCTTCCTCGACCTGATTCAGGAGGGCTCGCTCGGCCTGATCCGCGCGGTGGAGAAGTTCGACTACCGCAAGGGCTACAAGTTCTCCACCTACGCGACCTGGTGGATCCGGCAGGCCGTGACGCGGGCGATCGCCGACAAGGCGCGGACGATCCGCATCCCGGTGCACATGGTGGAGAAGCTGAACAAGGTCGTGCACATCGAGCGCCAGCTCGTCCAGCGCCTCGGCCGCGAGCCGCGGCCCGACGAGATTGCGGTCGAGCTCGAGATGACGACCGCGGAGGTGCGCGACATCCTGCGCATGGCGCAGCACCCGGTTTCGCTGGAGAAGCCGATCGGCGAGGAGGAGGAGTCCGAGCTCGGCGACTTCGTCGAGGACGAGCAGGCCGAGTCGCCCTACGACACGGCCCAGGTCTCGCTCCGCCGCGAGGACATCGAGAACGCGCTCGCCTCGCTCCCCGAGCGCGACCGCAAGGTGATCGAGCTCCGCTTCGGCCTGTCCGGCGCGCAGCCGTGCACGCTCGAGGAGGTCGGCCGGGCCTTCGGCGTGACGCGCGAGCGAATCCGCCAGATCGAGAACAACACGCTCAAGAAGCTCGAGTCGCTGCCGGAAGCGCAGGGGCTCAAAGACTGCGTGTGACCGTGGCCGCGGCCACGCCGATGATCTCGTACGAAGACGTCGGGTCCGCGATCGACTGGCTGCGCACGGCGTTCGGCTTCGAGGAGGCGGACGAGCGCTACACGGATGACGAGGGCCGCGTCACGCACGCGGAGCTCTCGCTCGACGGCGCGACCGTCATGCTCGGCTGGCCCGGGCCGGAGTACCGCAGCCCGAAGCGGCACGCGCAGGAGTGCGAGCAGGCGGCGCGCTGGCTCGCGGTGCCGTGGGTGGTCGACGGCGTGAACGTCGAGGTCGCCGACCTCGACTCGCACTACGAGCGGGCGCGGGCCGCGGGGGCCGAGATCCTGCGCGAGCCTGAGGACCAGCCGTTCGGCCGGCTCTACTCGGCGGCGGACCTCGAGGGCCACCGCTGGATGTTCACGCAGCCGAGCTAGCGCGGTCGCTGCCGCCGAACGTCGGCATCCCGGCCCGCACGCTGATCGGGCGGTCGTCCGGCTGGAGGTAGCCGATCCGGTTCGAGTGCCAGCTCAGGCTCCACGGCCCGCGGTGGGTGACGCGTGCCGTCACGACGATGCTCTTGCCGGGGACGATGGTCACGCGCCGGTCGACGCCCGGGCCCTGTAGGCGCAGCGTGGTCGGCCTGGTCTGCTTCGGGAGGGAGAGCGGGAAGCGCAGCGTGCCCGTGACGCGGCCGTTGGCGGCGGGGTAGACCGTCAGGTGGCCGGCCGGCGAGAGCCAGCCGTCGTGGTAGAGGCCGCCGACGAAGAGCGCCATCCGCGGCGTGCCGGCCGGGCGCCAGAGCTCGTAGTCGGCGCCGGTCGCGACCGGGACCGCGCCGGTCAGCCGCGCCCGGACCGCGAAGTTCGAGATCACGAGCGGCCCGCGCATCGTCTTGCCGCCGAGCAGGAGGCGCCCGTCGTCGGCGACCGTCACGTGCGGTCGGCCGAAGGCGTCGATCGGCGAGGCCTGGTCGAGGAAGGCGAGCCGCGTGAGCGAGGAGTTCCAGAACAGCTGCTCGTGTGCGCGCGCGTGAGGCGTGGCCGGGGTCTGGATCAGCGTCGCGTCGCCGACCTTCGCGTGGTCGACCCAGCGCGCGTCCGGGGGCAGGTAGGTCGCGCGCACGGTGCGGACCACGTGGCGGTCGAACGAGACCGCGCCGACCGAGACCGCGCACGAGGCGACGATCGTCGCGCCCACGGCGACCCAGACGAACCGTTCCTTGAACGCCGCGGCCACCGCCAGGCAGGCGAGCACGGCGGCGCCGAGTGCGATCGCCAGCGAGCCGTCGCCGACCCCGACCGCCTTCTCGAGCCGGAAGACGCCCATCAGGAACGGTGAGTCCTGCTTGAAGTCGCTGACCGTGTAGCCCGACAGCGGCACGCGTGCGGAGAGAGCCAGCAGCCCGACCGCGACGAGCGCCACCGCCGGCTTCGCGGGCCGGCCGCGCTGCAGCCAGACGACGAAGGCCGGGAAGACGAGCGGGAGCAGCACCATCAGGTAGCGCTCCTGGAAGCGGTCGGAGCCGTTCGTCGCGTAGAGCGCCGCCTCGGCGAAGAGCCCCAGCAGCAGCCCGACCGTGAGCCCCGCGAAGCCGGACTCCGCGCGGGAGATCGGCTTCCAGAGCGCGAGCGCGATCCCGACGACGGCGGCCGGGACGAGCGCGAAGCCGGCCGCGTAGGCGAGCAGCATCGCGTCGGTGCCGAGCCAGTGCGCAATCTCGCCGGGCCTGACGTGCAGGTCGGCGACGCCCGAGTAGTAGCCGAGCAGCCGCTTCGGCCCGAGCGCGGCGGCGAACGCGAGCGGGGCCGCGTAGAGCAGCACGGAGAGCCGGAACCGCTTCCAGACGCTCGGCACCGAGCCGCGCTCGACCACGAGCGAGGCGGCCACGAAGACGAGCGGCAGGAAGACGTACTGGATCCGCGCGAAGGTTGCGAGCACCGCCAGCGCGGCGAAGCCGAGTTGCAGCCGGCGCGACGGTTCCGCGAGCGCACAGACGCCGAGGTAGACGGCGCCGAGCACGAGCGGGTACGCGATCGCGTCGGCGAGCAGGAACGAGGAGAAGAACAGGTCCGGCGAGGCCACGGTCAGGGCCGCCGCCGCCAGGGCGGCCCACATCCCGCCACCGAGCCGGCGCATGAGCAGGTAGACGGGGACGGCCGCCAGCGACATGAAGAGCGCGTTCTCCCCCTGGGTCAGCCGGTAGGCGAGCGCCGGGTCGTTCGTCAGCCAGAACGGCGCCGTCAGTAGCGGCTCGAGCATCGCCGGGAAGTGCGCGGAGGAGCCGCGGATCAGCGGCCGGCCGCTCTGGGCGAGCGAGCGCGCGATGCCGGAGTAGATGTACTCGTCGGGGAAGTAGAGCGGCGTCGTGTGCCCGAGTGCCGCCACGTAGCGCACGAGGAAGCTCGCGGCCACGATCCCGCCGAGCAGCAGGCGTGCGGGAATCGTGGCCGCGCGGGCGACCGCGACGGGTCGCGGAACGGAGAGATCAACCGCCACGCAGTCGCTATCGGCAGCGCACTGCTATCCCTTGAACGAGGGATACGTGTCGAGGTCTTAGGCGGCGGGCTCGGCGCGCTCGAGCGGGACGAACAGCCGGCAATGCGGACACTTGAACCCGGTCGGCCGGGGCGTGGATTCGGCGGCGAGCAGCTCGCCCTCGAACTCCTTCCCGCAGTGCGGGCACACAACTCGGTGCTGCTCGGCCACGGGGTCCAAGCTAGCAGGGCTCAGACGGTCTGCGGCGGCTCCAACCGTTCCAGGAACGTGCCGACCCGTTTGGCAAAGCGTGCGGCCAGCTCGGCGCGCTCGGCTTCGAAGCGTCCGTCCTCGAGGTAGACCTCGACGAGCCCCCAGCAGCTGCCGTTCGCCGGCAGGCAGACCATCAGGACCGACCCGAAGCCGATCTTCGCCAGCAGGGCCGTCTCGTGCTCGTCGGCATCCGAGTCGAGCTGCGAGACCCAGCGCGGCTCGCCGCTCTCGACGACCTCGCGCGTGAGCGGGAAATCGGAGATCAGGTACTCGTGTCCCCAGGCGAGGGGCCGTTCCGAGGTCGTGTGCTCGTCGAGCCCGACGAGCAGGTCGCCGATCACCCGGGAGATCGCGCAGGCGCTGGCGTCGAGCAGCTCGACCGCCTCACGGCAGGCGGTGCCGAGCAGCCCGCGGATGGTCGTCTCGGCCTCCATCGCGGCCGCGCTCCGCTCGAACGAGTCGGTCGTCACAGAAGCAGACTACGGGTTAAGCGGGCAGTGATCGCTCGAGGATCTCGAGCCCGCGTTGGAGCTCCTCGTCCGTCGCGGTCAGCGGCGGCAGCAAACGGATGACGTTGCCGTACAGCCCGCAGGAGAGGAGCAGCAGGCCCTGCTCCCGAGCGGCGGTCGTGACCGCCTTCGAGACCTCGCCCGACGGCTCCGTGAACTCGAGCGCCAGCATCGCCCCCAGCCCGCGCACCTCGCCGATCGCCTCGTGCCGGGCGGCCAGCTCGTCGAGCCGCCCGCGCAGCAGCGACGCGATCTCCTCGGCGCGCTCACGGAACCCCGGCTCGGCGAGCTGATCGAGCACGGCGCACGCGGCCGCGCACGAGACCGGGTTGCCGCCGAAGGTGCCGCCGAGGCCGCCCGGGTGCGGCGCGTCCATCAGCTCCGTCTTGCCGGTGACGGCCGCGAGCGGCAGGCCGCCCCCGAGCGTCTTGCCGGCGACGATCAGGTCAGGCTCGACGCCGGCGTGCTCGATCGCCCAGACGGCGCCGGTGCGCCCGCAGCCGGACTGCACCTCGTCGGCGACGTAGACGATCCCGTGCCGCTCGCAGAGCTCCTTCAGCGCGGCGATGAACTCGGCCGGCATGGGGATGAAGCCACCCTCGCCCTGCACCGTCTCGAGCACCACGCAGGCGACGGCATCGGGTGCCACGTCCTGCTTGAAGAGCAGCTCCAGGCCGGCGAGTGCGTCCTCGACCGAGACGCCGCGGTACGGGTAAGGCGCCGGAGCCCGGTAGACCTCGGGCGCGAGCGGGCCGAAGCCCTGCTTGTAGACGAGCTTCGAGGTCATCGCCATCGTCAGGTTCGTGCGGCCATGGAAGGCGCGGTCGAAGACGACGACGCTCGGCCGTCCGGTCGCGGCGCGCGCGATCTTGACCGCGTTCTCGACCGCCTCCGCGCCGGAGTTGACGAGCAGCGTCTTCGTCTCGGTCTCGCCCGGCCAGAGCGCGTCCAGCCGGCGCGCGACCTCGACGTACGGCTCGTACATCCCGACCATGAAGCACTGATGCAGGTAGTGGTCGACCTGCGCGTGCACCGCGCGGACGACGGCCTCCGGGTTGTGCCCGAGGTTCTGGCACGCGATCCCGCCGGCGAAGTCGAGCACCTCGTTCCCGTCCGCGTCCCAGAGCGTCGCGCCCTCTCCGCGGGCGACGACGAAGTCGGTGGTCGCGATCCCGCGGGGCACGTAGCGCTCCCGTTGCTTACGCACGGCGGCTCCGTGGACCTGCTTGGTCGCCATCGGCCAAGCCTACTCTCGAAGGAGCGGGGCGGCCGTCGCCGGCCGCCCCCTCGTTCTCAGTACGTTCCGCCGCCGGGACCACCGCCGGTCAGCATCACGATCAGGACGATGCCGACGATCACGGCCGCTGCGATTCCGAGCACGACGAGCCATTTCGCCCGGCTCCAGGAGCCCATGCCCGTCCGCTCCGTCTGCCGTTCGTGGAGGGTGCTCACGAGCACCACCTAATTTCTCGCGTATGACTTGCAATACGTACGACCGGCGCCTTCGGTTTCCGGCCCAAAGGTGCAGAGGGAATACGCTTGGTCGGACCGCGTTCAAGGGAGGCACGATGGCACTGCAAATCGGGGACACGGCACCGGACTTCGAGGCCCAGACCACGGAGGGCCCGATCACGTTCCACGACTGGATCGGCGACTCGTGGGCCGTGCTCTTCTCGCACCCGAAGGACTTCACGCCCGTCTGCACGACCGAGCTCGGCTACATGGCCAAGATCAAGCCGGAGTTCGACGAGCGCAACGTCAAGATCATCGGCCTCTCGGTGGATCCCGTCGACAGCCACTCCGGCTGGGCGCAGGACATCGAGGAGACCCAGGGCCACGCGCCCAACTACCCGATCATCGGCGACGCCGACTTCGAGGTCTCGAAGGCCTACGGGATGCTGCCGAACGACGTCTCCGGCGCCCCGGGCGACCGCACCCCGGCCGACAACCAGACCGTCCGCAACGTCTTCGTGATCGGCCCCGACAAGAAGGTGAAGCTGATCCTCGTCTACCCGATGACGACCGGCCGCAACTTCGACGAGGTGCTGCGCGTGATCGACTCGCTGCAGCTGACGGCGCAGCACAAGGTGGCGACGCCGGTGAACTGGCAGCAGGGCGACGACGTGATCATCGCGGGCTCGGTCTCGGACGACGAGGCGAAGGAGATCTTCGGCGAGTGGGACTCGCCCAAGCCGTACATCAGGGTCGTCCCTCAGCCCGGCCGATGAGTTTCGGCGACTGACGCCGTCTCAGTTGCCGTGAGCAGGATCGTCGTATCGCAGTTCGTCACGCTCGACGGCGTCTTCGAGGACCCGGGCGGCTCCGAAGGCATCGAGCGGGGCGGCTGGGCCTTCCGCTACGAGCGCGGTGAGGAGGGCGACCGCTTCAAGCTCGACGAGGTGATGGCCGCCGACGGGCTGCTGCTCGGGCGGGTCACCTACGCCGGCTTCGCCGCGGCCTGGCCCTCGCGCACCGACGAGCTCGGGTTCGCGGACAAGTTCAACTCCATGCCCAAGTACGTCGTCTCGAGCACGCTGGCCGATCCGGAGTGGAACAACACGCGGGTCGTCACGCTCGACGAGCTCCCCGAGCTCGAGGGCGAGCTGCTCGTCAACGGCAGCGGCCAGCTCGTGCAGGCGCTGCTGGAGCGCGGGCTCGTGGACGAGCTGCGGCTGATGGTCTTCCCGACGGTGCTCGGGAGCGGCCGGCGGCTGTTCGGCGAGACCCACTCCGAGCTCCCGTTCAGACTTGTCAAGTCCCAGCCGTTCGGCGAGGACGGCGTGACCATCCTCGTTTACCGCCCTGCAACACCGGAGGCCCCGGAGGCGTCGGTAGCGTGAACGGCGTGAGCACTCCCGAGGGACAGCCGCTGCTCGCGCGTCTTGCGCATCTCATCGTCCGCCGCCGGAAGGTCGTGATCGCGGCTTGGATCGTGTTGACCCTGTTCGGGGCGTTCTCGGCGGGCCAAGTGTCCAAGCGCTGGTTCGAGAGCTTCTCGATCCCGGGCTACTCGTCGTACGAGACGAACCAGAAGACGCTGAAGACCTTCGGCACCGGCGAGCAGGCGCCGCTGGTGGCGGTCTTCCACAGCGACGGCGACATCACCAAGCAGCCCGGGATCCAGAAGGCGGTCGCGGCTGCCGCGGCGGTCAACCCTGGCTCGCGCGACTCCTCCTACTTCTCGACCGGCGAGAACCGTGCCTACGTCTCCAAGGACGGGCACACGATGTTCGCCGAGATCTACCCGCCGAAGACGCCGACCTTCAGCTCGTCGGTACACCTCGACCAGGTTCGCGCGAAGCTCAAGCAGAACGCGCCCGAGGGCGTCCAGGCCTACCTGACCGGGCGTGACCCGCTCTACGACGCCTCGACCGGCGGCGAGAGCGGCGGTCCGAGCGTGCTCACCGAGGCGCTGATCGGAGGCCTCGGCTGCCTCGTGATCCTCTTCTTCGTCTTCGGCACGCTGCCGGCGGTGCTGATGCCGATCGTCGTCGCGATCGCGGCGATCCTGAACACCTTCACGCTGGTCTGGATCCTGACCTACATCACCAACGTCTCGATCATCGTCCAGTTCCTGATCGCGCTCGTCGGACTGGGCGTGGCGATCGACTACGCGCTGCTGATGATCTTCCGCTTCCGCGACGAGCTGCGCGAGGGCGAGGACACTGAGACGGCGCTCGTGGAGACGATGACGCACGCGGGCCGCTCGGTGATCGTCTCGGGCTCGACCGTGGCGGTCGGTCTGCTCTCGATGCTCGTGCTGCCGCTGCCCTTCATCCGCTCGATCGGGATCGGCGGGATGCTGATCCCGACGGTCTCCGTGATCACCGCGATCACGCTGCTGCCGGCGCTGCTGGCGACGCTCGGCCAGCGGATCAACAGCGTCCGCCTGCTGCCGAAGCGCCTCGTCGACCGCGGCCATCCCGAGGACGGTCCCTGGGGCCGCTGGGCCCGCTTCGTCATGCGCCGCCCCGGGGCGGTGGCGACCGTCGGGCTCGCGATCGTCGCCGTGCTCGTCTTCTACGGCGCGCATCTGAACCCCAGCGAGGCGCAGGCCAAGGACTTCCCCGGGAAGGGCGACGCGATCAACGGCCGCCAGGTGCTCACGGACGCGGACATCTCGGCCGGCGTGATGAAGCCCTTCGTCGTGCTCGTCGAGAACAACGGCGACCCGCGGGCGATCGCGACCAAGGTCCGCGGGGTCGGCGGCATCGACGGTGCCGCCGCGCCGCCCGCCTGGCGCAAGGGCCCGGACAGCCTGGTCGAGGCCTTCCCCGACGCCGACGGCGCGGCCAAGTCCACGCGCGGAACGATCAAGGACGTCAGGGCGACGCTGAAGGGAACCGACGGCACGCTCGGCGGCGTCGCCGGCGAGGACCGCGACTTCGTGGCCGCGGTCTACTCGAACTTCCCCTACGTGCTCGGCTTCGTCGTGCTCCTGACGTTCATCCTGCTCGCGCGGGCGTTCAGGTCGATCCTGCTGCCGATCAAGGCCGTGGTCCTGAACCTGATCTCGCTGCTCGCCGCCTACGGGATCATCGTCTTCATCTTCCAGGACGGCCACGGCTCCAAGGCGATCTGGGGCGTGAACGCGACGCACTCGATCATCCCCTGGATCCCGCTGATGATCTTCGCGTTCCTCTACGGCCTCTCGATGGACTACGAGGTCTTCATGCTCACGCGCATGCGCGAGATCTACGACGAGACAGGCGACACGGTCACGGCGATCTCGCTTGGGCTCGCGCGCACGGGCAAGCTCGTGACGAGCGCTGCGCTGGTGCTGATGTTCGCCTTCTTCGTGCTCTCGTCGAGCCCCGGCGTCGACATCAAGCAGTTCGGCATCGGCCTCGCGGCCGGGATCATCTTCGACGCGACCGTGATTCGAGCCCTGCTCGTGCCCGCGATGATGCGGCTCTTCGGCGACTGGAACTGGTGGCTGCCGCCGTGGGCCGCCAAGGCGCTGTTCCTCAAGAGTGAGCCCGCTCCGTCGCCCGCGACCGAGTCCGCCTGACGCTGGCTGATCTCCGCTAAATCGCGCCGCTCAGTCAGAGCCTGCCGATCGGTCTTCGAAGGTGACGATATCGTCATCGCGTTGAGACTGACCGAAGTCCGGACAGCGGCTGCGGATGAGGTGCCGAGGCTGGCGGCGGCGCTGGCGGACGCGTTTGTCAACGACCCGGTGTTCACGTTCCTTCGGCCGGGCCGTCTGCGGCAGGAGGCGCGGCTACGAGCGATGCTTGCGGTTGAGATCGAGCTCTATGTGCTGCCAAATGGGGGGACCTTGTGGACGACGTCGGGGTACGAGGGCGCGGTGGCCGAGCTGCCACCCGGCGCCTGGGAGATGCCGAAGTCGGCGACCGGAAAGGAGACACTCAAGTGGATGTGGGCGTACAGGACGCGATTGGCGCGCGCGATAAGAGTGCAACGCGCGATGGCGAAGCGACACCTACGTGAGCCTCACTTCTACGTCCGAACGGTCGGGGTGCGCACCGCTCTGCAAGGACAGGGCGTGGGATCGATGCTCATGCAGCCGACGCTGGAGAGAGCCGATTCGGCTGCGCTACCGACGTACATCGAGGCCAGCACCGAGCGTAGCGCGGCACTGTACGAGCGGCTCGGCTTCCTGCACATGGGTGTGTTTGAACTGCCAGAAGGCGGCCCGCCGGTTTGGCCGATGCGTAGGGCTCCGACAGGGGCCCATGTCGGTCCTAACGGCTGAGGAGATCCGCGCTGGGTGACATTCTGCAGCAACCTCAGCCGACGATCCCTAGCTGCGCCGCGCCTGTCGCCAGATCAGGCGAGCTGGTTGACGGCGGTTACGATCGACGATTCCTATCGCCTATGCAGGACTCGTGGTCTCTCACCGCCCGTCAGTACGGTCACATGACCGGAGAGTGAGTCGTCCTCGATGAGCTGCCGCACAGCCGCGACTACTTCCTCGAGGCCGAGAAGCGTCGCGGGGGGCGGAGCGATTTCTTCGAGCGTGCGCGTTTCGAGCGAGCGACGCACCGCGTCGGTGGCCACCGTGTGCGGACAGACGGAGTTGACTCGCACACCGTCGATCGTGCCGAGGGCGCTCGTCAGTCGGATCAGACCGGCTTTCGCAACCGCGTACTCGACGCCGCGGTACGGATTGCCCCCGAGTGCGGCAGAGGACGCGACGTTGACGACACAACCCGGCCGTTTCGCGAGCGAAGGCAGCGCGTACTTGATCGCCTCCATCGCCGAGAGGAGATTGAGCTCGAGCGGCGATCGCCAGTCATCGTTCGTCGGAAACGTCGGGCCTGAGTAGCCGCCCGCGTTGTTGACGAGCACGTCCAGGCCCGCGAGATGTTCGACGGCTTCCGCAACCATTCGTCGAGCGTCGCCGGGGCGGCTGAGATCCACGACGATCGGCGAGCCGCCACGGTCGGCGATCACCACCCGCGCCCCGGCAGCCTCGAGATCGGCGGCGATCGCAGCACCGATGCCGGAGGCCGCTCCCGTGACAAGCGCTGCGCATCCCGCAAGCTCCATGAGCCCGCCCTACCCCGTCCGTCGATACCGGACGCCTCTGGTGACATTCCCGCACGCTCGCGCAGGCGAGGAGGATGTGGCGCGGCCGGCTGGACGCGGGCGGCGGGGAGAGTCGAAGGGCCCTACAAGAGGCTTAGGGTCGCGCCTAGGACGCTCCCCACGACCCGAGGGCGTCTCATTCTCAGGTGTCGACCGTCCGTGAGGCTCAGCTAGCTAGAGGCTTGATGCGAAATAGGGTGCTGGCCGCCAGCTCTCAGTGACGAACCAGATCTGGGGATCACCCTGGACGCCTGCACGCTGCGCATGACGTTCCGTAGAGCATCGGACGAGACGAAAGCTCTGGCCACTTCGGAAGTCTCGAACTCGTGCCATACGGTGAGGTCGTTCGGATCGTCGACCGACTGAAACGCGGCGGCCCTTCCTCCAAGTCTCGTAATCGGCGACGTTGAGGCGCACAAACAAGCGAACCACCACAGCCTCCGTTCGGTTAGCAACGAGCGCACGGAACGTCTAGCGACGAGGTGATTCCACCCGATGCCGAGAGGCAGTTCGCACAGCGGATGGGCGCCGACACGATCGAGGTCACGAGGGGACACTGCGCGATGGTCTCCCACCCTGACGAGACGCATGAGCGGATAGTGTCCGCGGCGAACGCTGCCGCCGTGCCGGGGTAGTGGCAGGGCCCGCGGCTTCGGATCTTGGCCCGCACGCAAGCGAAGAGGAGGCACGCACGATGGCGAAAAGCGTTCGCGACGCGATGACCGGCGATCCCCGCTCAATCGGCGCAACGGCGTCGGTGGTCGAGGCCGCGCGACTGATGCGAGAGGACCACATCGGCTCGCTTCCGATCACCGACGGCGAGAAGCTTGTCGGCATGATCACCGACCGCGACATCACGACGAGAGTGGTCGCCGAGGCGGCAGACCCCAAAGTGACCTCGGTTGGGGCCGTCTACTCTCGGGACCTCATCACCGTCGAGCCCGACAAAGAACTCCAAGAGGCACTGCAACTCATGGCCCGCCACCAAGTTCGGCGGCTGCCCGTTGTCGAAAACGAAAGGCTGGTCGGGATCGTCGCCCAGGCCGATATCGCCCTCGTGGAGAACGAGAAGAAGACCGGAGAGCTCGTCGAGGCGATCTCCGAGCCCTCTGACGGAGAGCGCAGGTAAGCCCGACGCGAGCGCTTAGAAAGCGTTCGCGGCCGACCTCCATTCCCGGAGGCGCTGCGCGATGAGCTCCGCCCGCTCCTCTTCGCTCCCGCTGTCGAGCATCTGGAGATCTGCGGGGTCGGCTCGCTGGTAGACGCCGGCGGTTCGGGCATTCAGCGCGGCGTCGTGACCCGAACGTGTCGTCCAGTATCCAGTGGCGCGGTCCGTGGACTCCAACCTGATCTCGCCGGTGCCCTCGAGTTGCGGGGCATTCGGGGATAGGGGGCGCTCGCCCTTCCAGACGTAGAAGATGCCGGCTGGTTCCTTGCGCTCCTTCGCGGCCTCGCTCCAGTAGCGCGCCGACAGGGTGCCGTTCTCCTGCCAGGAGCGGCCGGTCACGTTCAGGTCACCGTCACGGTCCCGCGAGATGCGCAGGAGGCTCACCGCCGACGGTTCTTTCTCGCTCCGCGCGGTGAGCGAGAGCTGCCACCAGAGGCCCTCGACAAGGCCGCGCCGGCCCTCGGTCTCGATCGCGTTGCGGAGCTTCTGGTTGATCGCGCGAACCTCCGAGGGTGTGGTGGCCGGGTCGTAGCGGACGGAGGTCAGCCCGAGCAGGTCGGTCGGGAGCTTCGAACCCGTCGCGTGGAGGATGAACGTGCGCCGGATGCCAAGCGCGCCACCGAACAGCCCGGCCTCGAACACCACGTTGTCGCGCGGCGACGCCTGGCCGGACTGGGACGCCTCCGTCGTGGTCCAGTCGTCCTGGGCGAACACGAACGCCGCGAAATCGACCTCCTGAGACAGCTCGACGAGCCGGTCGAGGGTGGACCGCCCGGGGTTGAACGTGGTCGTCCAGGGCTCGACGTCGGCGATGTCCTTGAGTCCGCGCGCAATCGCCTGGAGCAGCTTGGCCTGCTCGCCTGACGAGCCGAGGAAGATGCGCGGCTTGTTCATGCGCGATTCATGATGACCGACATGGGCGCAGCGATAGCAGGACTGTCGACTGACGCTCTGGTGACATCCCGCACGCTGGCCCCAGGGGATTGCGCCGCCAGCCGCTCTCGACGCGCGTCCGTACAGCCGCGCGATCTACCCGCCGCTGATGGCGGCGATCACGTCGACGCGTGAGGCGGTCCCGAGCTCGGTCTCGAGCCCGCCTCGCTCGCGGTCGACGTAGACGTTGATGTGCGGGCGCAGCGCCGGGCCCGCCTCGACGAGGCGGTCGCGGAAGCCGGGCCAGCGCTCGTCCAGGCGGTCGATCGCCTCGAGCACCGTCCCGGCCTCGACCCCGAGCTCGCGCGGCAGCCCCTGGAAGAGAGGCAGCAGCACCGGCGGCAGGTGCACCTCCGCCATCACTCGACGGTTGCGACGGTGACCGAAGTGATGCCAGGAAAGAGGCCGCCGACCTGGCCCCAGCTCTCACCCTCGTCGGTGCTGGCGAACAGCTGCCCCGTGCTCGTGCCGAAGTAGAGGCCCGGCTCGTCGCGGTCGTCGAAGGCCATGCCCTCTCGCAGGACGCCGACGTAGGCGTCGTCTGTCGGCAGGCCGTTGTCGAGCTGCTGCCAGCTCGAGCCGGCATCGCGCGTTCGCCAGACGGCGGCGTGACCGTCCGGCATCGTCCGGCCGTGGCCCCCGTCGAGCGGGATCACGTAGAAGGTGTCGCGGTCGTGGGGGTGCGTCGCGGCGGCGAAGCCGAAGTCCGTCGGCAGGCCCTCCGTGATCTCCGTCCACGTCTGGCCGGCGTCGTCGGAGCGGTGCATGCCCACGTGGTTCTGCTGGTACATCCGCTCGAAGTCGGCGGCGGGCGCCACCTTGTGGACGCAGAAGCCGATCTCCTCGTACTCGGCGGGCCAGTCGCGGCGGAGGCCCTTGTTACGCGGCGCCCACGTCTTGCCGCCGTCGGTCGTCTCGAACAGGCTGTACCCCTGGACGATGACCCAGAAGCGCTCGCGCTCCTCGGGGTGGGGGATGATCGCGGACAGGCCGAGGTGGCCGGGCGGCTGCTGCGCCGGGTCGTTCCAGGCCTCGCGGCCCTCCTGGCCTTCGAACGTCGTCACGAGCGAGAAGGTCTTGCCGCCGTCGGTGCTCTCGAACAGGCCGGCCGACTCCGCGCCGACGAGCAGCCGGCCGTGCGCCGGCATCACGGACGAGACCTTCGACAGCTTCAGACCGCCGTCCTCTTCCGGGTAGCCGATCCCCTCGCTCGAGTGCTCCCAGGTCTCGCCGAGATCGGCGCTGCGCCAGATCGCCGAGCCGAACCACTCGCTCGCCGCTGCGGCGTAGATCGTCCCCGACTCGGCGTCGAGCACGGCTTGGTAGATAGGCCAGCTCTCGCAGTAGGGCCCGCGCACGCTCCAGTCCCGGCGGTCGCCGCTCTCCAGCACGAACAGGCCCTTGCGCGTACCGACCAGGAGCACGCTCTTCGACATTCCCTCCACCTCCGTTTCGACGATCGTCTTGCAGTAGACCGGATCCGGCGGCAGAAATCATCGGTGAACTGACTGCGCGCGGCGTAACGGAAACCGCTGCTTGGCCGTTTTCCTCGGGGTGAGTGCAGAAGCGGCAACGGTAGGCGTGACCGGCGGGACCGGCGAGACCGTCAAGACGAACATTCCCGCACGCCTCGACCGCCTGCCGTGGAGCCGCTGGCACTGGCTGGTCGTGATCGCGCTCGGCGTGACGTGGATCCTCGACGGGCTGGAGGTGACGCTCGTCGGGTCGATCTCCGGCGCCCTGACCTCGAAGGACACGCTCGGCCTGACGACGTCGCAGGCGACCGCGGCCGGGAGCTTCTACCTCGCGGGCGCCGTCGCCGGCGCGCTCTTCTTCGGCTACCTGACCGATCGCTTCGGCCGCCGCAAGCTGTTCATGATCACGCTCGGCGTCTACCTGGTCTTCACGGTCGCCACCGCGCTGGCCTGGAGCTTCTGGTCGTTCATGCTCTTCCGCGTGCTCGCCGGCGCCGGGATCGGCGGCGAGTACTCCGCGATCAACTCGGCGATCGACGAGCTCGTGCCCGCGCGCGTCCGCGGCCGTGTTGCGCTCGCGATCAACAGCTCGTGGTGGATCGGCACCGCCGTCGCCGCCGGGATGACCGTCGTGCTGCTGAACGTGCTCGAGCCGGCGATCGGCTGGCGGCTCGGCTTCGGCCTCGGCGCGATCCTCGCAATCGGGATCCTCTTCGTCCGCCACCTCGTCCCCGAGAGCCCGCGCTGGCTGCTCACGCACGGGCGCGCGGACGAGGCCAGCGAGGTGGTGGAGCAGATCGAAGCGGAGGTGAAGAAGACTCATCCGAATCTGCCCGAGCCCGAAGGCGAGGAGCTGGAGATCGAGCAGCGCGAGTCGATCGGCTTCATCGCGATCGCCAAGCACGTGATCAAGGAGTACCCCGACCGCGGCGTGCTCGGGCTCGCGCTCATGTCCTCGCAGGCGGTGCTCTACAACGCGACCCTCTTCGGGATGGTCTCGGTGATGACGACCTTCTTCCACGCCTCGGAGGCCAACGCGCCGCTCTACATCATCCCGTTCGCGCTCGGCAACCTGGTCGGCCCCTGGGTGCTGGGGCCGCTGTTCGACACCGTCGGGCGCAAGGTGATGATCTCGACGAGCTACATCGCCTCGGGGGCGATCCTGCTGGTGACCGCGTGGCTCTTCCACGAGGGCAAGCTCTCGGCCCTGACGCTGACGATCTGCTGGTCGATCTGCTTCTTCTTCGCCTCGGCGGGTGCGAGCGCGGCCTACCTCACCGTCAGCGAGATCTTCCCGATGGAGACGCGGGCGATGGCGATCGCCCTCTTCTACGCGGTCGGCACGGGGATCGCGATCGCGGCGCCGTGGACCTTCGGCAAGCTGATCGAGACCGGCTCGGTGTCCGACGTCGCGTTGGCGTTCGTGATCGGCGGGGCGATCATGATCCTCGGCGGGATCATCGAGGTGCTGCTCGGCGTCGAGGCGGCGGGCAAGTCGCTCGAGGCCGTCGCACGACCGATCAATGCCGTGCGCCGGGCTACCGCCGCACCGGCGGGCGCTCGGGCGCAGTAGCCCGCCCTTCGCGGATCCAGACCGCGGCGAAGAGGAGCACGAGCATCGTCGCGAGCGGGAACAATCCGAGCGTGACGACCATGCGTCCAGCCTTGCTCGCGCCTGCGCCCGGCGCAATGGGCCGAACGGCTCATCCGCGCGGCCGTGCGGCCCAGCGGCGATGAGTTTCCGCCGGACGCGCCGTCCTAGCTGGTGACGGAACCCGACGAGAGGAGCGAACGATGCCGCAGCTGACCCCGTGTCTCTGGTTCGACACCGAAGGGGAGGACGCCGCCGAGCTCTACACCTCGGTCTTCCCGAACTCGAAGATCCTCGAGGTCGCGCGCTACGGCTCGGCCGGCCCCCGCGACGAGGGGACGGTGATGACGGTCACCTTCGAGCTCGACGGGCACGAGTTCCTCGCGCTCAACGGCGGGCCCGACTTCACGTTCAACGAGGCGGTCTCGTTCCAGATCCCCTGCCGCGACCAGGACGAGGTCGACCACTACTGGGAGAAGCTGGGCGAGGGCGGCGAGCACGGCCCCTGCGGCTGGCTGAAGGACCGCTTCGGCCTCTCCTGGCAGGTCGTCCCGACCCGGCTGACGGAGCTGCTCGGCGACCCCGACCGCGAGAAGTCACAGCGCGTGATGGCCGCGATGCTGCAGATGGGGAAGATCGAGATCGCCGAGCTCGAGCGCGTGGCCGCTTAGGTGCCCAGCGGCGAGCAGCGCGGCTCGTGCACCTCGGCGAGCCGCAGCAGCAGCGCGTGCAGTGCCTTGCGCTCGTCGTCCGAGAGCGTTGCGAGGAAGTCGTCGTCGAGCTGCTTGGCGACTGTCCGAAGCCGGCGGAGCTCCTTCTTGCCGTCCGAGGTGAGCCGCACGAGATGCCGACGGCGGTCGTTCGGGTCACGCTTCCGCTCGACGAGCCCCTGCTCCTCGAGCTCGTCGAGCAGCCCGACCAGCTGGCCGCGGTCGTAGCCGAGCGCGTCGGCGATCGAGCCCTGCGTCTCGCGCGAGCCCTCGTCGAGCACCAGCAGCACCCCGAAGTGGTACGGGTGGAGGCCCGTCTCCTCGTAGGCGGCGACCCCTCGCTCCTTGGCGGCGAAGCCCAGCCGCTTGAGCAGGAAGGACGTGGAGGCCACCAGCTCCGCAGGGAGCCGCTCGGCCGAAGTTTGCGAAGTGGTGACGTTCATCGGGAATAGCGTAGCGCGCTCAAGGGTTGTTGTGTATGATAGTTGAAGAAATCAACGATTAAGGAGAACAACAACGTGAGCAGAGCCGACCACCGCTGGAGCGCACTCGCACTGATCGTCACCGCGCAGTTCATGGTCATCCTCGACGTCGCGATCGTGAACGTGGCGCTGCCGTCGATCAAGACCGACCTGGACTTCTCCCAGGCGAACCTGCAGTGGGTCATCTCGGCGTACGCGATCCTGTTCGGCGGCGCGCTGCTGCTCGGCGGCCGGCTCGCCGACCTGCTCGGGCGCAGGCGGCTCTTCATCGCGGGGCTCGTCGTCTTCTCGGTCAGCTCGCTGCTCTGCGGCCTCGCCTGGTCCGAGGCCTCGCTGATCGGCTTCCGCGCGCTCCAGGGCCTCGGCGGCGCACTGCTCGCGCCGGCGGCGCTGTCGCTGCTGATGACGATGTTCACGGAGGGCCGCGAGCGCAACCTCGCGCTCGGGATCTACGGCGCGGCCTCCGGCTCCGGCGCCGCGGTCGGCGTGCTGCTCGGCGGCGTCCTGACTTCGTACCTGAGCTGGTCGTGGGTCTTCTTCATCAACGTCCCGGTGGGGATCGCGGCCATCGCGCTGACGCCGGTGCTGCTACCGGTCGGGCGCGTCGCCCTGGCGCACCGTCACTTCGACATCCGCGGCGCGGCGAGCATCACCGCCGGCCTGATGCTGCTCGTCTACGCGACCACCCGCGCGGCCAGTCACGGCTGGGGCGCCCCCGGCACGCTCGCGCTCTTCGGCGTCGCGGCCGCGCTGGTCGGCGCGTTCGTCCTGATCGAGCTGCGCTCGCCCTACCCGCTGTTGCCGCTGCGGATCTTCCGCTCGCGAACGCTCACCGGTGCCAACGCGGCGATGGCGATCGTCGGCGCGGTCGCGTTCTCGGAGTTCTTCCTGCTGACGCTGTACCTGCAGGACGTCCTGCACTACTCGGCGGTCGAGAGCGGCCTCGCCTTCACCGGCTTCGCGCTCACCGTCGTCGTCACCTCGAACATCGCGCAGCTGGTGGTCTCGCGCTTCGGCGTGCGCCCGACGCTGACCGCCGGCCTGCTCGCCAGCGCGCTCTCGGTCGCCTGGCTGACGCGCCTGCCCGTCGACGGCAGCTACTTCTGGGACCTCTTCCCGGCCTTCGTGCTCGGCGGCGCGGGCATGGGCCTTTCGTTCGTCCCGGTGACGATCGCCAGCCTGACCGGCGTCGAACCGGCCGATGCCGGGGTCGCCTCCGGCCTGGTCAACACGAGCCGCCAGATCGGCGGGGCGGTCGGGATCGCGGCCGTCAGCGCGATCGCCGCCACCTCGACGAGCAACTACGCCGATACGCACGCGCTCGCCCCGGCCGGCGTCGCGCTCGACCACGGTTTCCAGACCGGGCTCTACGCGCTCACGGGGCTACTTCTGCTCGGCGCTGCGATCGCGGTCACGCTCGTCCGCTCGGCGCCGCCCCCGGCCCGCGCTCGCGAGGAAGAGCCCGTCCTGCTCGACCAGGCCGCCTAGCGGGACGACCGTAGGATGCGCGGATGCCGCCGCTCGACGGCATCCGCGTGCTCGACCTCTCGCGCGTCCTCGCGGGGCCGTACTGCACGATGCTGCTGGCCGACCTCGGCGCCGACGTGATCAAGGTGGAGCGTCCGGGCGAGGGTGACGAGACGCGCACATGGGGGCCGCCCTTTGCCGGTGGCGAGTCGGCGTACTTCCTGGCCGTCAACCGCGGCAAGCGCTCGGTTGCACTCGATCTGGCGCAGCCGGAAGCCAAGGAAGCGCTGCGTCGGCTCGCCCGCCGAGCGGACGTCGTGATCGAGAACTTCCGTGCCGGCACGGCCGAGCGGCTCGGCGCCGGGTACGAGCAGCTCGCCCGCGAGAACCCGCAGCTCGTCTACTGCTCGATCCGCGGCTTCGGCGACGATCGGCCCGGCTACGACTTCATCGTCCAGGCCGAGAGCGGCCTGATGGCGATCACCGGCGGGGCCGACGGGGCCCCGTCGAAGGTCGGCGTTGCCGTCGTGGACGTGCTGGCGGGCTACGCAGCCGCGACCGCGATCCTCGGCGCGCTGGTCGGGGGCGGCGGGGCGCAGGTCGAGATCTCGCTCTACGACGTTGCGCTCTCGGCGCTCGTGAACGTCGCGCAGGGCGCGCTCGTCACCGGCGTGGAGCCGGCACGCCACGGCAATGCGCACCCGAACATCGTCCCGTACGAAACCTTCGCCACCGCGGACGGCGAGCTTGCCGTGGCCGCTGCCAACGACGGCCTGTTCGCGCGGCTCTGCGAGGCGCTCGAGCGGCCGGATCTGCTTCGCTTCGCGACGAATCCCGAGCGTGTCGAGCAACGCGAAGAGCTCGCGGCCGAGCTCGGAGAGGTCTTCGCCGCGGCGCCCGCGGATGAATGGGTCGACCGCTTGCGCAAGGCCGGGGTTCCCGCCGGCAAGGTGCGCGGCGTGCTCGAGGCGCTCGCCGATGCGCGCACCGTGAGCGTTGAACATCCGGCGATCGGGACCTTGCCGCTCGTGCGCTCGGCGCTCGGCCCGCGGACGGAGCCGGGGCCGCCGCCGCTGCTCGGCCAGCACTCTCGCGAGGTGCTCGCCGAGCTTGGCTACGACGGCGAGCAGATCGAGACGCTGCTGCTACCGTCGGGCGCGTGAGCTCGGGGGTCGAGCGCCAGCACTACAACGTCACCTTCACGCTGCTGGCGGTGGCGGCGGTCGCCTACGCGCTGCTGCAGTCGCTCGTCGCGCCGGCGCTGCTGACGATCCAGCACGACCTGGACACGACGACCGCCGGAGCGGCCTGGATCCTGACCGCCTACCTGCTGAGCGCGTCCGTCGTGACGCCGATTGCCGGCCGGTTGGGCGACATGTACGGCAAGAAGCGGACGATGGTCGTCGTCCTGGTGGTGCTCGCGTTCGGGACGCTGCTGGCCGCGCTCGCGACCTCGATCGGCGTGATGATCGTCGCGCGCGTGATCCAGGGCGCCGGCGGCGCCGTCTTCCCGCTCTCGTTCGCGATCATCCGCGACGAGTTCCCGCCGCGGCGCGTCCCGCAGGGGATCGCGCTCATCTCGGCGATCCTGGGCATCGGCGGCGGCCTCGGGATCGTGCTCGCCGGCCCGATCGTCGAGCACTTCTCCTACCACTGGCTCTTCTGGTTCCCGCTGGGCGCGGTGATCCTGGCGACCATCGGGATCGTCCTCTTCGTCCCGGAGTCGCCGGTGAAGACTCGCGGGCGGGTCGACTCGCTCGGCGCGGTGCTGCTCGGCGCCTGGCTCGTCGCGCTGCTCGTCCCCGTCAGCCAGGGCGCGACGTGGGGCTGGACGTCCCCGCGGACACTCGGCCTGTTCGTCGTCGCTGCCGTGCTGATCCCGGTCTGGGTCCGGGTCGAGTCGCGCACGCGCTCACCGCTCGTCGACATGCAGATGATGCGGCTGCGGCCGGTGTGGACGACCAACCTGGCCGCGCTCGTGCTCGGCTTCGGCATGTTCGCCTCGTTCGTGCTCGTGCCGCAGTTCGTCGAGCTGCCGACGTCGACGGGCTTCGGCTTCGGCGCGTCGGTGACCGAGGCGGGACTGTTCCTGGTTCCGGCGACGCTGGGGATGCTCGTCGCCGGGCCGATCTCGGGACGGCTCTCGAGCACGGTCGGCTCGCGCGTGCCGCTGATTCTTGGCGCGCTCTTCTCATGCGCCGCCTTCGTGCTGTTGACCGTCGCGCACAGCGAGCACTGGCAGATCTACGCGGCGATGGCCGTGATGGGGATCGGGATCGGCTTCGCCTTCTCGTCGATGGCGAACCTGATCGTCGAGTCGGTCCCCGCCTCGCAGACCGGCGTGGCGACGGGGATGAACACGATCGTCCGCACGATCGGCGGCGCGATCGGCAGCCAGGTCTCGGCTGGGATCGTGGCCGCGACGCTCGCGGCCAACGGCGAGCCGACCGAGCGGGGCTTCACGATCGCGTTCGCAGCGGCGGCCATCGCGCTGGCGATCGGCGTCGCGGTCGCGCTGATGGTCCCGCGTCCGGTGCGCGAAGCGTCGAGCGAAGCCCTCGCCGAAGGCCGCCTGATCACCTTTTCCGGATGATGCGCCGCCGCCTGTGGCTGGCAGAACTCGGGTGTGGGCGAAGGCCTCTCAGCGACCGAGGTCGGCAAGGAGCTGGCCGAGCACCGGGAGCACACCGAGCACGCGCAGCGCGACCGCCTCGTCGCGATCTTCGAGGCGGTGCTGCTCTCGGTCGTGGCGCTGCTCGCCGCGTGGTCGGGCTACTCCGCGGCCAAGTGGGGCACCGAGTCGTCGCTCTCGCTCGCGAAGGCGTCCTCCACGCGGAGCAAGGCGAGCGTTGCCCAGATCAAGGCGACACAGATCCGCACGCTCGATTCCGTCTCGTTCAACGCGGCCGCGACGGCATACACCTCGGGTGACCCGAAGCTCTTTCGCCTGGCGGTCAGGCGGCTGCGCCCCGGCTACCGGCCGGCGTTCGAAGCCTGGCTCGCCCTTCGCCCACTGAAGAACCCGAGTGCGCCGGCGGATCCGTCGTACCTGCCGCAGTACCGCATTCCGCAGGAGGCGCAGGGTCGGGCCTTGACCGCCCAGGCGGACCACTATTTCGAGGAGGGCCAGTCGGCCGCCGCCACGGCCGACAAGTACGTGCGGCTCACGGTCTTGCTGGCCGCGGTGCTGTTCCTCGTCGGGATCGGCAGCCGCTTCCCGGTGCGCGTCGCGCGCTACGGGCTGGTCGTCGTCGCTGCCGTGCTGCTGGTGGTGGCGGTCGTGCAGCTGCTCGGCCTGCCCGGCCCGCCGTCCTGACATCCTGTGGTCGAATGGCCGTCGGACGGACGCTCACGCTGGGTGACACGGAGATCACGCGGATCGGGCTCGGGACGAACCGCCTCCGGCAGGCACCCGAGAACGTCGAGTTGATCCGGCAGGCGGCCGCCGCCGGGATCGGCATGGTCGACACCGCCCACACGTACACGGACGGCCAGAGCGAAGCGACGATCGGCGAGGCGCAGCCCGACGGCGTGGTCGTCGCCACGAAAGGCGGCTACCACCCCGGCACCGGTAGCCCGGCCGCGTTGAGCGCGCAGATCGAGGAGAGCCTGCGGCGTCTGCGCACCGAGACGATCGACCTCTACTACCTGCACCGCGTCGATCCCGAGACGCCGCTCGAGGAGAGTCTCGGCGCGATCGCCGCCTTCCGCGAGCGCGGGCAGATCCGGCATGTCGGGCTCTCGGAGGTCGGCATCGAGGAGCTCGAGCGCGGGCGCCAGGTCGTCCCGATCGCGGCGGTCCAGAACCGCTACAACCTCGCCGAGCGGACGCACGAGGAGGTCGTCGACCATTGCGCCGAACAAGGGATCGCGTTCGTGCCGTTCTTCCCGTTGCGCGGCAACGACACGCCCGCCGTGGCCCAAATCGCCGCCCGTCACGATGCGACGCACGAGCAGGTCGCGCTCGCGTGGCTCCTGGCGCGCTCCCCGGCGATGCTGCCGATCCCGGGCACGCTCTCGCTGGAGCATTTGAAGCAGAACCTCGCCGCGCTCGAGCTCGAGCTGAGCGACGACGAGCTCGACGTCATGAAAGGAGCACGATGAGCCCGAGGAAGAAGGAAGGCTTCTCGGCCGAGGAAAAGGCCGCGATGAGAGCGCGCGCCAAGGAGCTGAAGAGCAAGGAGGATGGGGAGAGCGCCGTTCAGGCCGCGCTGGCCAAGATGGCGCCGAAGGATCGCGCCCTCGGTAAGCGGATCCACGCGATCGTCAAGAAGAGCGCGCCGGACCTGACGCCGAAGACCTGGTACGGGATGCCCGCGTACGCCAACGCGGACGGCAAGGTCGTCCTCTTCTTCCGGGACGCGGGGAAGTTCAAGGAGCGCTACGCGATGCTCGGCTTCAACGACAGCGCGAGCCTCGACGCCGGCTCGATGTGGCCGATTGCCTTTGCCTTGACGAAGCTGACCAAGGCCGACGAGGCCAGGATCGCGAAGCTCGTGCGGCAGGCGGTGAGCTGAGGACCGCCTCACCGCTCAGTAGTTTTCACGCGCCCGCAGTGCGAGGCAACACCGATGCCGGCGGAGCCCTCCGGCCGTACGGTCGTCCGCGACCCCGGTTCGAAGGAGGAGGAGATGGCCGTTTCGGACAGCTTCACGGAGCTGCGCACGCAGGTCGAGGAGGCCGACGAGAGCGTCAAGGCGGCGGCCGCCCAGGACAAGGCGGCGATCGAGAGCAGGCTCGAAGAGGCGCGCAAGCGCGCCGATACCCACGCCGCTGAGCTGCGGGCACGGGGGCACGAAGCCTCCGAGGAGGCAGGAGCGAGCTGGCAGAAGATCCAGTCCGACTGGGACCAGCACAACCAGCGGATGCGCCAGCGAATCGACGCCACGAAGGCCTCGGTCAAGGCCGATGCCGCCGCAGACGACGCCGAGTGGGCCGAGGCCGACGCGCTCTATGCGATCGACTTCGCCGCGCAGGCGATCGACGAGGCGCAGTACGCCGTGCTGGCGGCCATGCGCACGCGGATGGACGCAGAGGTCCTCGCCGTCACCCGGTAACGAACGAGGCGCTCGCCGCTCCCCTCGCTGTGGTGCTGAGGGGAGCGGCGCTGCGCTGCTACTCCTCGCCTACGGGAGGTAGTAGTTCGGGTTCGGCATCTTGAACGTCTTCTCCCCGAAGCCGCCCAGGAGATCGCTGAACTGGTCGCCGAAGTTGGCGACGATGTCGTAGCCCTGCGACTCGATGTACGCGCGCGTCCCCGACTTGTAGGGGATGGTCGCGCAGGATGTGCCCGCGGTGATGGCCGGCCCGCAGTACTCCGGCTTGTTCAGGTACGCCGGGTACGAGCCGATCGCCGGCTTGGTGAACAGGCCGTCGGTGAAGTTCGGCTGGGCAGGCAGCCCGTGGCCGGTGTCGATCGGCGTCGGCGCCTGGTAGTTGGCGTCGACCTCCGGGATCGTCTTCCCGGAGATGGACACGCTGGGCACCTCCGAGAACCCGGCCGCGGTGTCGTTGATCAGGTTGGCGATCGTCGCCTGGTGCTGCGAGTCGCCGCGGCCGGTGAGGAAGAAGACCGCGTAGCCGTAGCCCTTGGCCTGGTTGACGAGGTCGATCATTCCCGGCGTCGCGGGGAACGCGTTGCCGGTGAACGTGCTGCCCGTCAGGCCGACGAACTGGGCATTCGTGGTCGGGTTGAAGTCCCAGTTGCTGTAGAGCTCGTAGTTCCAGGTGGTGAGTGTCGTGTCGTCGACGTCGAGCACGATCGCCCGGTTCGCCACCTTCCGGTGCGACTTCAGCCAGTGTTCGCCCTTCGATGCGACGTCACGCGCCTCGTTGGCGTAGTTGCTGGTCTGGTTCAGCGCTGCGTCCCACGAACCGCCGGCGCCAGAGCTGGCGGTCGGTGCGCCGTAGTAGTTCTTGGCCCAGGCCCGGCCGACGTCGATGTTCTGCATCTGCCGCTCGCTCTGCGGCGTGAAGGTCAGGTCCGCGGGCCCCTGGGCCGCGATGGCCACCGCGGCGGCTGTCGCCAATGCCGCGACGATTGCAAGTCCAAGCCACAGCGAGCGCCGCGGCCGCGTAAAGCGCTTCATACGAAGACCCTCCTTGATCTTGACTCCCCTAGTTCCGCAGCGACCAGCCTACAACGTGAACGCGTTTGGTGCCCGCGGTGGCAGCGGCGCGGCCCGGCGCGGCAGCGGTTTGGCATCGCCGCTCGCGAGAGTCGGCTCGTCAGAGATGTTCGAGCGAAAGGAGTGGCAACAATGCCAGAGGAAAACGTGGTGGTCGTTCGGTTCACGGAGCCGAGCAAGGCCTACCAGGCGCTGAGCGTGCTGAAGGACTGCGACGCCAGCGGTCGGATCGGGCTGGACTCCGCAGCGGTCGTCGAGCGCACGGCAGCGGGCGAGCTTCGAACCCCGGAGAGCGCCGACAACGCCGAGTTCGTCGGCACCGCGAGCGGCTCGCTGATCGGGATGCTCATCGGCGTGCTCGGCGGGCCGGTCGGGGCGCTGCTCGGCTGGGGCGCCGGCGCGGCAATGGGCGGCGCGTTCGACGTCGGTCGAGCGGTGACGTCAGATGAGGCGCTCACGGTGCTCGGGCAGGCGATCCCGCCGGAGTCGACTGCCGTGATCGGGAGCGTCGAGGAGCCGGCGGTCGAGGTGATCGACGGCGAGATGAAGAAGCTCGACGGCGAGGTGACCCGCCGCTCGGTGGCCGAGGTCATGGTCGAGCTCGACGCGGCGGAGGACGCCGCCGATGCCGCCGCGCGCGAAGCACGGCGCACGATCCGCGAGCAGCGCAAGGCCGAGCTGCACGCCGGTGTCGCGGAGCGCAAGGGCAAGCTGAAGGAGAAGCTCCACGTCTCCTGACGCCCGTTCTTCTCCCTGATCGAAGCCCGCTGATCCCACGGTCGGCGGGCTTCGACGCTTCTGGGCTTATCCGCTCGCCTGGCGCGACGCGATCCTGACCAGGAGCGCACCGGGCCTGATCGCGAACCGGAGCGGCGGGCTGAGGTCGACCGCCTCACCGTCGACGCCGGCATGGACCGGCGCTGGGGCGTTCACCTCGAGCTGCGTCGCGGTCCACGTCAGCGGCGGGCTGCTGCCGGCGCCCGGCCGGTCGAACACGACGACGCCGAGCCGGCCGCTGTCGAGCGTCGGCCGCATACCGGTCGCATGCGGGGGCTCGAGCGAGTAAGGGTTGTTCGACACCAGCACGACGGAGGGGTTCCGATGCGCACGGCCGTGGTCGTCCACGAGCTGCAGGTCGACTGCGGCAGTGCTCGGTCCGAGCAGGTGCGCGGCCGTCTCGAGGAGCGTGCGAGCCTTGGCGTCGCGGTAAGCCGGCTGCCGAACCGCGTCGCCATAGATCCCGAGCGAGACGTTGTTGAGGAAGAGACGGCCGTTCACCTCTGCGACGTCGATCCGGCGCTCGACACCGGCGGTGAACGCGTCGAGCGAGCCGACCAGATCGTGGCCATCGACGCCGAGATCGAGCGCGAAGTGGTTGCGTGTGCCGGCCGGGATGCACACGAATGAACGTCCGTGCTCGACGGCGGCCGAGGCGACGACGGCGAGCGAGCCGTCGCCGCCCGCGGCGCCGAGCACGTCCGCGCCGCGTGCCACTGCGTCAGCGACGAGCGTGGCGAGGTCGTCCTCCGGGCGCAGGACGATCACGTCGATTCCGCGCTCGCGGGCACGCTCGGCCAGACCCCCACGCGCAGCCTTGCCATCACCTGACCTCGGATTGACAAACAGCACCGGCTGCTGCGGCCGATCGGTGGGTCGCCAGTCCACGATCAACCCATGGTGACGATCAGGGACCGCCGCGCGGGCTTCACCGGCGCGTTCGAGCCTGCGAGACTCGTTCGTGCCGGCCATTCGATGAGCGAATCACTCGAGATCCGCCTGCTCGGCCCGTTCGAGGTTCTCGCGGGCGGGACGCCCGCGGACGTGGGTGGCTCGAAGCGTCAAGCGCTACTGGCAATGCTCGCGCTTTCGAACGGCCGCCTGGTGGACGTCGACATGATTGTCGACGGCCTCTGGGGAGAGGAGCTCCCGGCGGCTCCGCGGAACGCGCTCCATCACCACATCGCCCGGCTCCGCGCGGCGCTCGGCGAGCAGTCGATCGCCGGCTCGGCCGACGGATACGCCCTCGCGGACGCGCGCGTCGACGCTGTGCAGTTCGAGGAGCTGCTCGCGGAGACCCGGGCCGCGCTGCGGGACGACGACGCCTCTGCCGCAGCGGACGCGGTCGCGTCGGCGCTCGCCCTCTGGCGCGGGACAGCGCTGCAGGGCCTGACCGGCGCGGCGTGGCTCAGCGCCGAGGCACGGCGGCTCGAGACGCTGCACGTCGACGCGCTCGAGGAGGACTTCGAGGTCAGGCTCGCGCTCGGCGAGCATCGCGAGCTGGCGCCGGCGATCCGTGCGGCGCTCGCGGACAACCCCTTCCGGGAACGGCTCTGGGGGCAGCTGATACTGGCGCTCTACCGCAGCGGTCGCCAGGCCGACGCGCTCGAGACGTTCCAGGAGGCGCGGCGCGTGCTTGACGACGAGCTGGGGCTCGAGCCGGGGCCGGACCTCCGAGGGCTCCAAGAGGCGATCCTCGCGCACGACCCGGCGATCGCCGCGGTCCCGGCCGTTCGCAGGCGCCGCGGCAATCTCCCCGCGCCTTCGACCTCGTTCGTCGGACGAGAGGAAGCGCTGGCCCAGGTCGCGGGCGTTCTGCGCGAGCACCGTCTTGTGACGCTCACCGGCGCGCCCGGCGTCGGCAAGAGCCGGCTCGCCGTGGAGGCCGCGCGCTTCCTCGAGGCCGAGTTCCCGGACGGCATCTGGCTCGTCGACTTCGCGCGCGCTGGCGGCGCGGGCGACGCCGACCGCCTCCTCGGACACGCCGTCGACGTTCGCGGCTCCGATCCGCTCGCGCGCGTGACTTCACGGCTTCGTCACGCAGCGGGCCTCCTCGTTCTCGACGCCTGCGAGCACGTGCTCGACGAGGCAGCGCGGATCGCGTCGACGCTCCTCGCAGAGTGTCCTCGGGCGCGGATCCTGGCGACGAGCCGCGAGGCGCTCCACGTCGCGAGCGAGGTGAGAGTCCCCGTGGTGCCGCTCGAGGCCGCGGCTGTCGAGCTGTTCCTCGAGCGTGCGCGCGCGGCACGACCCGGATTCGAGGCGGACGCCGAGGCCGTCGCGCTCGCCACCGAGATTGCCCGGCACGTCGACGGATTGCCGCTGGCGATCGAGCTCGCCGCCGCTCGCGTGAACGTGCTCGGTCTCGCGGAGCTCGTCTCCATCCTCGAGCGGCGGGCGGCGCTCCTGCGCGACAGCCCGGCCTCGGATCCGGCCCGCACCGCGCTGCAAAGGCTCGTGGAATGGAGCTACGACCTCTTGCACGAGGACGAGCAGACGCTGCTCCAGCTGCTGGCCGTCCACCGCGGCGGCGCCTCCCTGCCGTCGCTCGTCTCGCTCGGAGCGAGGCACGGCCTCAACGAGCCGACCGTCGCGTATCTCGTTGCAGCGCTGGTCGATAAATCGATCGTGTCGGCCTCGTTCAGCGGCGGCGCCGCCCGCTACGACATGCTCGACACGGTCCGCGAGTACGTGCTCGAGCGTCTCGCCGAGAGCGGCGGGCTCGCCGCCGCCCGCGGCGCGCACGCCGAGTACTTCGCGGCACTCGCCGACGAGGCGCGCGTCGAGTTGCGCGGGCCGGAGTGGCTGCGCTCGGAACGCCGGCTGGAGCTCGAGAACGACAACCTCTGGGCTGCGCTGGCGTACGCGCGCGACGCGCCCGACTCCGCCGTCGCGGTTCGGCTCGGCACGCTGGGGTGGTACTTCGCGCTGGCCGATCGCGTCTCCGAGGGACGGCGGTTCCTCGAGCTCGCGCTGTCCGCCACGGACGATGACGCTCCGGTCGAACTGCGGATCGAGCAGCTGGCCGACCTGTGCTACCTCGCAACCGAAGAGTTCGATCTCGACGCCGCGCTCGAGGCGGGCGAAGGCGCGGTCTCGCTTGCCGTGACCGCTGCGGCACCATGGCAGCGCGGCTTCGCACAACTGATGCTCGCGCTCGCCGTCGGACAATCGGGCGACGTCGAGCGCGCTGTCACGCTCGCGGACGAGGCGGCCGCCGCATTCGAGGCGGCCGGCGACGACTGGGGCCTGGCAGCGAGCAGCCTCATTCGCGCCATCGGGTCCGCGCACGCCGGCGACGTCGCCACCGTCACCGCGACGGCCTCGATCGCCCGCCGTCACTCGGACGCGGTCGGCTACGACGCGTTCCGCGCGCCGGTGCTGCTGCTCGAAGCGTGGGCGGCCGAGGGGCGCGGGGACGACGCAGCCGCGGTGGATGCGTACCAGCGCGCGTTCGACCTCGCCGGGCGAATCGGGTTCGGCGACCACGCGGCGTTCGCGCTCACCGGGCTCGGAGCGATCGCGCTCGCGGACGGCGATCTGCAGAGGGCCGAGGAGCTCCAGCGGCAGGCGCTTGCGACGGCCGAGGCAGCCCAGGCGACGTGGGTCGCGGCCCAGGCACGTGTCCACCTCGCTCGGATCGCCGCGGCGTCCGGCAACGCGGACGAAGCCGATCGCCTGTACCGCGAGATCCTCGAGTGGTCGGCGGCGCAACGACCGCACCAGGCGCGGGAGAGCCTGTTCGTCGCGCTCGCCGGCAACCCGGCCACGGCAGCAGGGCACGGGCTCTCCGAGCTCGCCACCTAGACCTGGCAGCACGGAACGGGTCGGTGGCAGCGGCCTGGCATCGACGCCGTTCAGGTTGAGCTGCGTAAACGACAAACCCCGAATGGGAGGTACGAGATGGAAAGCATGTTCGACCGCGCCGCGAAGAGCTCGCGGACGCAGGTCACCAAGATGCGGTGGGTGCTCGGCCTGCACGGCCTGGCGTCTGTCGTGTTCGGCGTGATGATTCTCGCCTGGCCCGGCATCAGCGTCTATGCGCTCACGATCGTCTTCGGCGCCTACACGCTCGGAACGGGCATCGTCGAGTTCGGCACCGCGTTCACCGCGCAGGGCAAGGACGAGCGCGGCTGGCTGATCCTGAGGGGCCTCCTCGGGATGACGGTCGGCGTGCTGGTCTTCGCCTGGCCCGACATCTCGGCGCTCACGCTCCTGTGCGTGATCGGCGCGTATGCCGTTGCGCTCGGGATCCTCGTCGTCGGAGCGTCGTTCCGGCTCCCGCTGAACCGCAGCGACTCGGCGTTGATGATCCTGACGGGCCTGCTCGCGATCGTCTTCGGCGTCGTGATCTTCGCCAAGCCGGGCGCAGGCGCGCTCGCCGTGCTCGCACTGATCGCGGCGTTCGGGCTTGTCACCGGGATCAGCGAGCTCGTCGTCGCGATCGGCGGCGAGAAGCTGGTCGAGCGGAAGGCGAAGAAGGCACTCGCGCCGCCGACGCAGCGGAAGACGACACCCCAGCCGTCGCATTGACGATCGCTCTGCACGAAACCGCACGTCCGTGGAGCCGGCGACCAACTCGCCGGCTCCACGTCGTTTGGCAGCAGAGGCCAATGGCTTGGCATCGGCGTGGCATCGCCCTTCGCCACGGTGCGTCGCAGACACCCCGAAAGGAGATCGCGATGAGTACCACAGCAACTGCACAGACGACGGTAGCGCCCTTGCACTGGCCGCTCGACCGCGACGGCTCGTCGGTGGAGTTCACCGTCAAGACGATGTGGGGCCTGATCCCCGTTCGCGGCCGCTTCGGCCGGTTCGACGGCTCGTACGACGTCGGCCGGAACGGGTCGGCGATCGAGCTGACGATCGACGCCGACAGCATCGACACCGGGAATGCGAAGCGTGACGAGCACCTGCGGACTTCCGACTTCTTCGACGTCGACCACCACGTGCAGGTGCGCTTTCGGTCGACGCGCGTGGACGTGGTCGGCGACGGGATGCTGCACGTCGTGGGGAACCTCGAGGCGGCGGGCATCGTCGAGCCGGTCGAGCTCGCGGCGACGGTGCAGCCTGCCGGAGACAGGTTCGCAATCGAGGCGACGACGACCGTCGATCCGCGGCGGTTCGGCATGAGCAGCGGCGTGTTCGGGGTGATCCGCGGGCCCGCGACGCTGCACGTAAGGGCACTGCTGACGGACGACCATGACTGAGACCTCCGCGCGGCAGCGGCGCCTGATCTTCGGCGCGCTGCTCCTCGTCCTTTTCATCGCGTCGCTCGACCAGACGATCGTGTCGACCGCGCTGCCGACGATCGTCGGCGACCTCGGCGGTCTCGAGCACCTCTCGTGGGTCGTGACCTCGTATCTGCTGGCCTCGACGGTGGTCGGCCGCTGTACGGGAAGCTCGGCGATCTCTACGGCCGCAAGCGCGTGCTGCAGGTCGCGCTCGTCCTTTTCCTGCTCGGCTCGGCCCTCTGCGGAGTTGCCCAGAGCATGCCGCAGCTGATCGCGTTCAGGGCGATCCAGGGTCTCGGCGGCGGCGGGCTGATCGTGGTCTCGATGGCCGTGGTCGGCGACCTCGTCGCGCCGCGCGAGCGCGGCCGCTACCAGGGCCTGTTCGGCGGCGTGTTCGCCGTCGCGGTCGTCGCCGGGCCGCTGCTCGGCGGCTTCTTCGTCGACAACCTCTCGTGGCGCTGGATCTTCTACGTCAACCTGCCGCTCGGCCTGCTCGCGCTGTCGGTGATCGCGACCGCCTTCCGCTCGCAGCAGGTGACGACGCGGCACTCGATCGACTGGCTCGGCACGATCGTCCTCGGGGCCGGGCTGTCCGGCGTCATTCTCTACACCAGCCTCGGCGGCACGAGCTACGGCTGGGATGCGCCGGGGATGCTCGCGGCGATCGTCGGCGGCGTCGTGCTGCTCGCGCTATTCCCGCTGATCGAGGCGCGTGCCGAGGAGCCGATCCTGCCGCCCGAGCTTTTCCGCAACCTGACGTTCAGGACGACGAGCGCGATCGGGTTCGTCGTCGGATTCGCCCTGTTCGGCTCCGTCACGTTCATCCCGGTCTACCTGCAGATCGTCAAGGGCCACACCGCGACCGACTCCGGCCTCTTGATGACGCCGATGATGCTCGGCGTCCTCGTCACCTCGACGGCGAGCGGCTTCCTGATCTCCCGCTACGGGCGCTACCGCGTCTTTCCGATCGCCGGCACGGCGATCGCGGCCTTCGGGCTGTACCTGCTCTCGACGCTCGAGGTCGCGACCGCGACCGAGGTCGCCGCGGGCTACATGCTGCTCGTCGGTCTCGGCCTGGGGCTCGTGATGCAGGTGCTCGTGCTCGCTGCGCAGAACGCGGCCGACTACCGGCTGCTCGGCGTCGCAACCTCGGGCGCGACGCTGTTCAGGCAGGTCGGCGGCTCGATCGGCGTCTCCGTCTTCGGCGCGATCTTCACGAACCAGTTGGGCCGCGAGCTCGCGGGCCGTCTGCCGGCCGGCGCGCACGCGCCCGCACATGCGAGCCCCGCCGTCGTCAAGCACCTGCCGCCCGCGATCCACGCGGTGTACGTCACCGCCGTCGCCGCCGCACTGCACCCGGTCTTCCTGACGGCGGCCGCGGTGATGGTCGTCGCGTTCGGCCTCAGCTGGCTGCTGCGCGACGTGCCGCTGCGCGAGACCGCCGGGGCTCCAGTTGGGGGCGGCGCACGCTACGAACGGTCGTCGCCCTCGCCGCCGGCTCTTTCCGGCGAGGCGTATGCGGCCTCGCGCACGGCCTCGTCCGACTCGAGGCTTGCACCGAGCGCTCCGCCGACGGTGGCGAGCGAAGCCGTGAACCAGGCGAGCTTGACGTATTCGACCACCCCGACGGCGTGGCCGAGCTCCGAGGCGAGGACGTGCGGGTCGAGCAGCAGCTCGGCGGACGCGAAGATGAGCAGGAAGAGCGTGACGTAGAGGGTGCCGATGCCGATCACGACGGTCGCGGCGGTTGCGAAGTTGAACAGGATCACCTGGTCGCGCAAACGCCGGTCGGGCGCTCGCTCCCAGAGACCGTGCGCCACGATCACCGCTGCGCTCGTGAACAGGATCGACGCGACGCACACGACCGCAAGCCGGGCGGGGCCCATCGCTGCGGAGATCCGCCAGATGTCCGCGGTGACGACGCCGTACGCACCGGCCGCGACTGCGGCGGCGAGCGCGCGGTAGAGCCGCGCCGCGAGTCGCCACGGACGGTTCGCGCGCACCATCCCGAGCAGCAGGCGAAGGTGGCTGGAGAGGACAGTCGGGACGAAGAGGAGTCGCCGCGCTCCCGGTCGAGCCGGTAGATCCGTTGCGAGCTCTCGGAGCACGCTCCGTTCGCTGGCGCCTTTGCCGACCAGCTCGCGAACGAGCGCGAGGAGCGTCCGGCGCAAGCGATGCGTGAGATGCACTGCGCCGAGGGCCGGCAGCGAGACCACGGCGATGCCGTGAGTTGGGCTGACCTGCCGGGAGACCGGCCGTCGCCCGACGCGCAGGGGCAGATCGGTGACGACGACGGCGAGATCCCAGTCCTCGTCCAGCAGCTTCTGCCGCGCCGCGTCGATGATCTCGGTCGTCAGCGCCGGCGGAACGACGAGGCGGTCGACCCTGAAGTCGGTCTGCCAGTCGACTCCGGTGTCGAGGGCGACGAGGTCATCGGCAAGCTCCGCGGCGATCTTGGCGGTGACGTCGCGAGCGAGGCCCGGCGCCACGACGATGCCGAGGACAACCGAGGGCTGCGCGGTCGCGGAGTCCTCGTCCGCGACCGGAGCGTCGTCAGCGGCGGGCGGGCTCGGCGCCGGTCTCGCGCTCGTGCTCTCGCTCATCGGACTCGGCGGCCGTGCCCGTCTCGACGTCGAAGTGCAACTCGCCCTCCACAGCGTCGACGGTGACGCGATCGTTGGGCCCGATCGTGTTCGAGAGCACCATCCGCGAGAGCTCGTTCTCGACCAGCCGTTGGATCGTCCGGCGTAGCGGGCGTGCGCCGAACTCGGGATCGAACCCCTCTTGCGCAAGGAGCTCGACCGCTTCGTCGCTGAACGAGACCTCGATCCCCTGCGCTCGCATGCGCCGCACCAGGCGGTCGAGCAGCAGCCGCGTGATCTCGACCAGCTGCTCGTCGGTGAGCGCGCGGAAGACGATGATCTCGTCGATCCGGTTGATGAACTCCGGCCGGAAGCTCCCGCGCAGGACGTCCATCAACTCCTCCTTCAGCTGCTCGAACGAGCCGCCGCGCCGGGTGTACTCCTGGATCCGCTCGGCGCCGAGGTTGGACGTCATGATCACGACGGTGTTCCTGAAGTCGACCGTGCGTCCCTGGGCGTCGGTCAGGCGGCCGTCGTCGAGGAGCTGGAGCAAGATGTTGAAGACGTCCGGGTGGGCCTTCTCGATCTCGTCGAAGAGCAGCACCGAGTAGGGCCGGCGCCGAACCTGTTCGGTGAGCTGGCCTGCCTCCTCGTAGCCGACGTAGCCCGGCGGCGCGCCGACGAGGCGCGAGACCGTGTGCCGTTCCTGGAACTCGCTCATGTCGAAGCGGACCATCAGGTTCTCGTCGCCGAACAACGCCTCGGCGAGCGCGCGGGCGAGCTCGGTCTTGCCGACCCCGGTCGGGCCGAGGAAGAGGAAGCTGCCGACCGGCCGGCGCGGGTCGCCCAGGCCGGCGCGCGACCGCCGGACCGCCTCCGCGACCGCCGAGACTGCCTCGTCCTGTCCAACGATCCGGCCGTGCAGCTCCGTTTCGAGCTTCATCAGCCGCTCGCGCTCCTCGGTTGTCAGCTGGGAGACGGGAATGCCGGTCGCCCGTGAGACGACCTCGGCAATGTCCTCGGCAGTCACCTCGGGAGCCCGCTGGCGGCCCTTGCCACGTTCCTCGAGCTCGCTCTGGCGCGACTCGATCTCGTCGCGGAGGGTTCCGGCACGGTCGTAGTCCTCCGCCGCAGTGGCCTGGTCGCGCTCGCGTGCCAGCCGTCGCAGGTCATCTTCCAGCGAGCGCGTGTCGTCGTCCTTCGTCTTCGTCCGCAGGCGCACACGCGCGCTCGCCTGGTCGATCAGGTCGATCGCCTTGTCGGGCAGAAAGCGGTCGCGGACGTAGCGGTCCGACAGCTCCGCCGCCGCCACGATCGCCTCGTCCGAGATGCGCACGCGGTGGAACGCCTCGTAGCGGTCCCTGAGGCCGCGCAGGATCTCGATCGCCTCCTCCACGGTCGGCTCGCGCACGAAGACCGGCTGGAAGCGTCGCTCCAGCGCGGGGTCGCCCTCGATGTTCTTCCGGTACTCGTCGAGCGTCGTCGCGCCGATCACGTGCAGCTCGCCGCGGGCGAGGGCGGGCTTGAGCATGTTGGAGGCGTCCATCGCGCCCTCCGCCGCGCCGGCTCCGACGATGGTGTGCAGCTCGTCGACGAACAGGATCAGCTCCTCGGAAGCGCCGCGGATCTCGTCGATGACGGTCTTCAGCCGCTCCTCGAACTCGCCGCGGTACTTCGTGCCGGCGATCATTCCGGCCAGGTCGAGCGCGATCACGCGCCTCCCGGCGAGCGTCTCGGGCACTTCGTCGTTGACGACCCGCTGGGCGATCCCCTCGACGATCGCGGTCTTGCCCACGCCGGGCTCGCCCAGCAGCGCGGGGTTGTTCTTCGTCCGCCGCGAGAGGATCTCGATCGTCTGCTCGATCTCGTCCGCACGCCCGATCACGGGGTCGAGCTTCCCCTCGCGCGCCTCCTGCGTCAGGTCGCGGCCGAACTCGTCGAGGCGCGGCGTGCCGGAGCTCTCGCGCGGCCTGCCGCCTTCGATGCCTCGGATGACGGCGCCGCGGAGCTTGGTGTGCGAGACGCCGAAGCGCTGCAGCACCTGCCCGGCCTGGCTCTCCTGGTCGCGTGCGAGCGCCAGCAGCACGTGCTCCGGGCCGACGTACGACGAGCCGAGCTCGCGCGACTCCTCGTAGGCGGCGAGGAGGGCGGCCTTCGCGTCGGGAGCGAGCGACGGCGCCACGTCCGTCCGCTCGCCCTTCTCCGCCTCCTCCTCGAGCTGTGCGGCGATCGCGTCCGGGTCGGCGTCGAGCTGCTGCAGGACGTGGCGCACGACGTCCTCCTGAAGCGCGCCGTACAGCAAGTGGTCGCTCTCGAGGTCGAGGCTTCCCCACTCGAGCGCCGTCTGCGCTGAGCGCTGGAGCAGCTGGCGCGTGGCGTCGCTGAAGAACTGCGTCACGTCGACGGTCTCGGCGCGACGCGTCGGCGCCTGCGTGGCCGCCGCGCCGGCCCGCCCGGCCGGCGATTCGCCGAAGAAGTCGGAGAAGAACTCGTCGAAGAGGCTGCGGCCGCCCCCGAGGCGACCCATTCGCTCCTCCGCGAGGTCGATCTCGCAGAGGTACTCGACCTCCTCGGTCCCGTCCGGACGAAGGCGAACCCTGGACGCCACTGCCGGTCGCCCGTGACGCTGGCAAAGGTGTTCGGCGGTCATCTCAACCTCCTGTCGCTGGCATCGTCAGGCGGAGGCCCATGAGGGCGACTAGCAACCTCAGCGCCCTCGCCTCACTTCGACGTCGATCTCGACTTCGACTTGATCTCGATCTTCTGGCGTTGCGCGCGCTCGGACTTCGGAACGCGGAGGCTGAGGACGCCCTGGTCGAGGGTCGCCTCGATCTTCGAGGCGTCGACCTGCTCGGGGAGCCTCACGCGGTACTCGAAGCGCCCGGTGCGGCGTGTCCGCCGCCGGAGGGCGCCCTTGCGCTCCTTCTCTTTGATCTCGCCCGTGATCGAGAGCTCGTTGCCCGCGACCTCGATATTCACGTCCTCGCGCTTGACCCCCGGAAGCTCCGCCTCGAGGAGGTAGGCATCGTCTTGCTCCTCGATGTCCACCAGCGGTGCCCAGCCGGCTCCCTCGGTGATCAGCGGCGACTGCAAGCCGAGCCCGCCAAAGGTCTGGTCGAGCATGCGGCGCATGCGCTGGGTCATCTGCTCGAGCTCGCCCAGCGGCTCCCAGCGCTCGGGCGTCGTAGGGCGACGTTCAGAAAGGTGCTGCGACATCAGTTGCCTCCTCATGTGTTTGGTAGTCCCAACGTCAGGACCATCACCGGGCGGCCAAGAGGCTTCGATCCCGGCGACTGCTACGTGTTGTGAACGCGTCGAACCATGTGGCACGCACTCCTTCGGCCACCCGACGCGAGTTTGGTCCGCACGACTCGCGGCGCGCGACGATTCGCTGGTCACTGTCTAGCCCGACGGGCTGCGCGCAAACTGTCGGATCTGCGACAGTCCGGTGATCAGCAGCTCGATCCCGCGCACCGCGGCACGAAAGCCGCGAGCGAATAGCCCGCGATTCGCTCCCTGGCTGCGCGCGACGATGGCAAAGGAGGACTTCGAGGGGCTGCCCGATGACGACGTCGGAGCCCTTCGACCCTTCGCTACCCGTCACACCTATTCGGCGGGAACAACGCTCTTTCGCCAGGGCGATCGGCCCAGCGTGCTCCTGGTCCTCGAACGGGGCGAGGTCGAGCTCGTCTACCAGACACGCTCGGAGCGCCTCGTCGTGCAGATCCTGTACGCGGGGTCGAGCGTCGATCACCTCGCGATCCTCCTTGACATCCCATATCCCTACTCGGCCGTCACCCTGAGCGACGCCACCGTTCTCCGCCTCCGTCTCGACACGGTCCGCACACTCGAGCAGCTCTTCCCCGAGATCGCTTTTCGCTGGGTCCGCCTGCTCGCCCACGCGCTCGACCGTGCACACCAGCGGTTACAGGAAATGGCCGGCAGATCAGCCCTCGAGCAAGTCAGCCACCTGCTCTTGCACGAGGCGGCCGAGCGCGAGGAGCCGGTGGTCGAGCTGACGCAGGAGGAGCTAGCGGCGACGCTGGCGCTGAGTCGGCAGACGGTCTCACGCGCCTTCCACCACCTGGCCAGTGAGGGTGCGATCAGCCCCGGGCGCCGCCGCGTCCGCGTACTGGATTTCGAGAGGCTGCGCGAGCACGTGCCGACCTGAGCACTCGTCTGTCGCAGATCCGACAGTTTCGCACTACCCCCAGCAGGTAGTGCTCCGGAGACGATGAAGACCTCCACGGGTGACGTGCGGCCTCGCGCCGTGGTCTGACGTGGCGCGGATCAAAGAGAGGCTGCCACGCGAACAGCTGGAGCCGTTCCCGAGGAGGGAGCAGCTCGAAGCGCTCGTGCGGAACTACCACCATCTCCAGAACGAACACAAGCGCGCCCCGCTCGAGAGCGCGGTCAGGCGGCGAATCGAGGAGCGCCTCCTCGAGATCCGCCTGCGGTTCGACCGCGTGCTCGAGGAGTGGGTTCCCGAAGAGGAGCTCCGGCACGCCTGGCGGGAGCACCTGCACTACCGCGCTCCCGAGCCGTCCGGGCCGCCGGCGATTCGGCCCCTTGTCTTTCGAGGCATCTCGGAGGCAGGCTCCGTCGTCGAGATTCGCGGTACGAAAGGCGAGGAGCTCGAGGTGCGCATCGACGGTGCGCTCACCGAACGCATCGCCGGCGAAAAGGATTTCGCCTCAACCACGCCGCGGCTCCGCTTCCGTCTGAACGACACCGAGGCGCACGAGACGTTCACTGTGTCCGCCATGGCGCTAGATGCGCTCGCCGATTACGTCGACGACGGCAAGCCGCCACCGTGGGACTTCGCAGCGGAATTGCTCGCGGACGGATTGATCGACGTGCATTTCGCGCTGACGCCTCGCGGCCGGCGTGCGCTCGCGAGCCGGTAGGAACGACCCGCGATGGACGTCCTTCCCGCCAAAGCGCCGGCGAGCTAGACCGTGGATCTCTGGAACCTGATCTGGATCTTCTTCATCCTCACCTCGCTGCAACCGCTGGCCCAGAAGCAGCTGCTCGCGATCTCACGCCGCCGGATGCTGGCCCAGATCGCAGAGGAGCGTGACGCGACGGTGATCACGCTCATCCACCGCCAGGAGACGATCTCGCTGCTCGCGTTCCCGCTCATGCGGCACATCGACATCGACGACGCGCAAAGCGTGCTCAAGGCGATCCGCAGCACCCCGCCGGGAAAGACGATCGAGATCATCCTCCACACGCCCGGCGGCCTGGTGCTGGCGGCGAGTCAGATCGCTCGCGCACTGCGCGACCACGACGGACGCGTCGTCGCCGTCGTCCCGCACTACGCGATGAGCGGCGGAACGATGATCGCGCTCGGCGCCGACGAGATCGTGCTCGACTCCCACGCGGCGCTCGGGCCGGTCGATCCTCAGCTGGGCCAGTATCCGGCAGCCTCGTTGGTCGAGGTCGCCTCGAGGCCCGCGCGCCATGAGGACAAGACGCTGATCCTCGCCGACATCGCCCGCAAGGCGCTTCGCCAGGTGGAAGTGGTCGCGACGGAGTTGCTGCAGAGACACTCCGATCCCCAGCGCGCCCGTGACGTCGCTCGGCTGCTCTCGCAGGGAACCTGGACGCACGATCACCCGCTGATGGCATCGGACCTGGAGCTTCTCGGGCTTCCCGTTCGCGTCGGCGTGCCGGCCGAAGAGCGGGCGCTGATGGATCTGTACCCGCAGCCGCGAGGTCGGGAGGCGGCCGTCGAGTACGTCTCGCGCCGGCGCCGGGAAGCCGAGAGGGCCGAGGCTTGAGTCAGATCGACTCTTGGCTCATCGACATGGACGGTGTCCTCGTGCGGGAGGAGCATCCGATCGTCGGCTCGGATCGCTTCCTCGAGCGACTTCGGGCACGAGGCGCGCCGTTCCTCGTCCTGACGAATAACTCGATGTACACCCCGCGCGACCTCGCGGCACGACTTCGCCGGAATGGGCTCGAGGTGCCGGAGGAGGCGATCTGGACCTCGGCGCTCGCCACCGCGAACCTGCTCGAAAGTCAGCGTCCCGGCGCCGGCGTACGTCGTCGGAGAGGCGGGCCTCACGACCGCGCTGCACGAGGTGGGGTACACGCTCACCGACAAGGATCCCGACTACGTCGTCCTCGGCGAGACTCGCACGTACAGCTTCGTGCGGATCACGCACGCGATTCGGCTTGTCCTTGCCGGCGCACGCTTCATCGCGACGAATCCCGACCCGACCGGACCTGCGCCGGAGGGCCCGCTGCCCGCCACCGGCTCGGTGGCTGCGTTGATCAGTCGCGCGACCGGGATCGCACCGTACTTCGTCGGCAAGCCGAACCCGCTGATGATGCGGTACGGGTTGAACGCGATCGGCGCACATTCCGAGACGACCGTGATGATCGGCGACAGGATGGATACGGACATCGTCGCCGGCCTCGAAGCGGGATGTACACGGTGCTCGTACTGACCGGGTCGACGACTCGCGAAGAAGTCGACGCTTACCCCTTTCGTCCCTCCCGCATCGTGGAGTCGGTTGAGGACCTTGTCGCGGAGATCGCAGCTGAAGCGATCGTCCCGAGCGGCTGATTCGTCCTGGCGCCGTCGTTCGGACGCGTCCTAAGGACGTCGTGTAAAGCCCAAGCGATAGACGGCAAGCGGACGACGATCACCGCGGTCGTGCTGGGCCAGCCCGGCCACGACCAGATCGCGGCGGGTCTCGCGGCCGCCGACGCCAGCGCGGCCCGCCCGGGCCCCTAGCCCGTTGATGATGCCGCGGCGAACAGATCGTGCTCTCGCTCCAGCCCCTTGAGGCTGTACCGGCCACGCGGCTCGAATGCCAGTCCGGCAGCGCCCTCGGCAAGATCCCGCGTGGTGCCCGACACGAGCACCTCGCCTTGGCGCGCCTCCCCCACGATGTGAGCAGCCGCGTGGACCGCCACACCGCGGACGTGTTCTGCGGTCAGCGCCACCTCGCCGCTGTGAATCCCGACGCGGATCGGGACCCGGATTGCCGCCAGCGGCTCAACCAGCACGTGGTCGGCGTGTCCGGCGGCGGGGCGTTCGCGCAGCTGCTTGCCCTCGCGTTTCCCGACCGTGTGCTGTCGCTCGTCCTCATCAGCACGTCTCCCGCGACCCCCGGGGAACGCAGCCTTCCCTCGGCGACGGAGCGCTTCGGCGGCTTCCTCGCCTCGCCGAGGTGGATTGGTCGGATCGAGGGTCGGTGATCGAGTACCTGGTCGCCTACGAGCGCATGCTTGCCGGGGGCGTGCGTCCCTTTGACCAGGTGGCGTGGCGTGAGCTCGTCGGCCGAGACGTCGAGCGCGCGCGTGACATCGCCGCCTCCCAGAACCACACCATGATCCCGGAGGGCGACGTTCCGTCCGAGCCGATCTCGTCGATTGCGGTGCCAACGCTCGTCATCCACGGCACCGCCGACCCGATGTTCCCGCTCGAGCACGGGCAGGCGCTGGCTCAGGAAATCCCAGGCGCAAGACTGCTGACGCTGGAAGGAGCCGGCCACGGCGTCGATCGAGCCGACTGGCAGACCATCGCCCGAGCGATCCTCGAGCACACCGCCGTACGAGAGTGAGAGATCACCGAGTGCTCGCGTCAATCCGAGTCGGATGCGCGTCCGGCGTTCCAGATGACCTCCCAGAGGTGTCCGTCGAGGTCGCTGAAGTAGCCGGAGTAGATGCCCCAGGGGCGGTCGTGGGGTGGCGTCACGACCGCGCCGGCGGCAGCGGCCTGTTCGAGGATCCTGTCGACGTCGGCGCGACTCGCGACCAGCTGGCCGAGGCTGAACTCGCCGGGCTGCGGCGTGCCGCCGGCTAGTGCCGCGTCCTTGGCGAGCTCGCTACGCGGGTAGAGCGTGAGGATGAGCCCATCTTCGAGCTCGAAGACGACGATCGCGCCCGCCGCGCCGGTCTTCTGATCGACGAGGTCGCTTGCGACGACGCCGTTCGTGTGCAGGCCGAGGCCGTCGCGATAGAAGACGAGCGCCCGTTCGAGGTCCTCGACGGCGAGTGTGATGACGTTGAGGCGCGGCTCCATCGGCGAGCTCAGGCAGCAACGCCAGTAGGTGGAGCGGGGGGTAGCTGGACCGTGACGCGGAGCCCGCCGGCGGCCCGGGGGGTGAGGGTGAGGGTCCCGTCGTGTGCTTCGGCGATGCTCTTGACGATCGCCAGGCCGAGGCCGATACCTGCCTGGTCGGTGCGAATGCGTTTGTGCCGCGTTGAAACGGCTCGGCAAGCGTGGCAGCTAACTGCGGACTGAGCTTTTCGCCGGTGTTCTCGACGGTGAGCACCGCGCTCTTCGGGTGAACGCTGGTCGTGACCCAGACGCTGCCCTGTTCGGGCAGGTTGTGGACGATCGCGTTGTGCACGAGGTTCGTGCTCAGCTGCAGCAGGAGCGCGTGTGAGCCGATGGTGGGGGTCGCCTCCCCGGAGGTCTCGATGGCGAGGCCGCGTTTCTCCGCGAGGGGGAGGAGCGTTTCCGTGGCTTCTTCCGCGATGAGGGACAGGTCGACGCGTTCTCGGATGAAGGACCGTTGGTCGGCGCGGCTGAGCAGGAGCAGTGCTTCGGTGAGGTCGATCGCTCGGCTGTTGACGAGGTGGAGGCGTTCGACGAGCTCGTGGTCGCCGCGGCTCCGATCGTTGCGGGCCACGTCGAGCATCGTCTGCGTGATCGCCAGCGGGGTGCGCAGCTCGTGGGAGGCGTTCGCTGCGAATCGCTGCTGTTCGGCGACGTGCGCTTCGAGCCGTGCGAGCATGGTGTCGAAGCTGTCGGCGAGCTCGCGGAACTCGTCCTGACGTCCTTCCAACTCGATCCGGTGGGAGAGCGATCCGTTCGCGGCCGCGCGTGTGGCGTCCGTGATGTGCGTCAGGGGGGCGAGCATGCGGCCGGCGAGCAGCCACCCTCCCACGAGTCCGAATACCAGCAGGAACCCCAGCACGATAGCCGCGGTCGGAGCGAAAGCGCGCAGGAGGTCGGCGTGGCTGCGCACGATGAAGATCACACCAGGGTGCACCCCACGCGAAAGGGAGAAGTACCCGACGGCGAGCAGCACGGCGCCGGCGAGCATGAGGAAGCCGGCGTAGCTGAGGGTGAGCTTGAGGCGAGCGCTCAACCCGGGGGCTCTAGCCACGCTCTCCTTCCTCGGGCCCGGTGTCCGGTTGCGTGTCGATGCGGTAGCCGACGCCGGCCACGGTGGCGATGATCCAGGGCTCGCCGAGGCGTTTGCGCAGTGCCGAGACGGTGATGCGCACGGCGTTGGTGAACGGGTCTGCGTTCTCATCCCACGCTCGCGCTAGGAGCTCTTCAGCGCTGACCACACCGCCTTCGGCGGCGACCAGGACTTCGAGCACTGCGAACTGCTTCCTGGTAAGCGCGACGTAGCGGCCGTCGCGGTAGACCTCGCGGCGGAATGGATCCACCCGCAGCCCCGCGATCTCTCGCACCGGCGGCCTGCTGTGGGCGCGCCTGCGGTCGAGCGCTCTGAGACGGAGCACGAGCTCTCGGAGCTCGAACGGCTTCGTGAGGTAGTCGTCGGCGCCGAGCTCGAACCCGGTGGCCTTGTCGTCGAGACGGTCGGCAGCGGTGAGCATGAGGATCGGCATGCCGCTGCCGGAGGCGACGATGCGTTCGGCGATCTCGTCGCCGGTTGGTCCGGGAACGTCTCGGTCGAGGACGGCGATGTCGTAGGCGTTGAAGCTCAGCAGCTCCAGAGCGGTGTCGCCGTCACCTGCGATGTCTGCTGCGATCGCTTCCAGGCGTAGGCCAGCACGGATGGCTTCGGCCATGTAGGGCTCGTCCTCGACGATCAGCACCCGCATGCCCTGATGCTAGAGCGGGCGTGTATCGCCGGCGTATCGAAAACCGAATACGTGCCGGCAACACCAAGCCGCCTTGAATGGCGGCATGACCTACAGCAAGCGAGCACGAACCCGTCGGATTCGGATTCGCAGGATCCGTGTCGCCGGCCTGCTGGTCGTGACCACCGCGATCGCCGCCTCCGTCGGCTACCACGTGGCGTCCTCGTCTTCGACGGCCACCGCGACCACCGACGTCCTCCGCGGCGAGGACCGCACGGTTTGGCCGGCATACGGCCAGGCCGCTGTTCAAGTAGGACCTTCGGAGATTCAGGCCGGCCCGAACCAGCACGCGGCTCCGATCGCCAGCGTCGCGAAGGTGATGACGGCCTATCTCGTGCTCCGTGACCACCCGCTCCGGCCCGGCCAGGACGGCCCGACGATCACGCTCACCTACGCCGATGTCGCCGACACCGACCGCCGGCGCGGACAGCACGAGTCGGTCGTGTCCGTCGCCGCCGGAGAGCAACTGACCGAACGGCAGGCGCTGCAGGCACTGCTGCTGCCGTCGGCGAACAACATCGCCGCGGTTCTAGCGCGCTGGAACGCCGGCTCGGTGGACGGGTTTGTTGCCCAGATGAATGTCGCCGCACGGTCGCTGGGCGTGAACCACACCCGTTACACCGATCCGAGCGGCTACGACGACGCAACGGTCTCGACTGCCGCCGACCAGGTGCGCATCGTCGATCGGGCCATGCGGGTGCCGGTGTTCGCGAACATCGTCGCCACACCGAGCGCGACGCTGCCGGTCGCCGGCACCGTGCACAACACCAACACGTTGCTCTGGCACGACGGGTTCGTCGGCGTCAAGACCGGCTCGACCGCCGCCGCCGGCGGCTGCTTCGCCTTCCGGGCCATCCGCTGGATCGACGGCAAGCGGGTGACGATCACCGGGGTCGTATTGGGCCAGCCCGGCCACGACCGGATCGCGGCGGGTCTCACGGCCGCCGATGCGATGGTCGACCGCATCGCCGGCCATTCACAGCGCCAAGCACGGGCTATGCCGGATCGACGGCAACGAGCCCTGGCACCAGGAACTGCGCCCAGAAGTCATTGACTACTCGACGCGCGGCGCTCTTGCAGAGCCCTCTGACGGACTCGAACCGTCGACCCCTCCTTACCATTCAGCTCTGACGACGAACGCGCGGGTAAGCGGGGGAAGCCGCGGGCGCGCAAGCGAGGAAAGACGAAGGATCGTCCGAAGAGGAGTAGGCGCGCGTGGACGCGCGTGCCCGCGGTGGTGTTCCCTCCAGGTTCCCCAGGTCGAGTGAGGAGTCGCTCGCCCTTCCGCGATCCCGTCCCCGCCGCGGGCGGAGTAGACGAAAGAACTCTCGCCGCGCATGATCATGTCTCGTGCAGCACGAGCTTCCGACCGGCACCGTCACTCTGCTCTTCACGGACATCGAGGGCTCCACGCGCCTGCTGAGCGAGCTGGGCGCGGAGGGGTACGAGGAAGCGCTCGCCGAGCACCGGCGGCTGGTTCGCGAGTCGTTCGGCCGGCGTGGCGGGATCGAGGTCGACACGCAGGGCGACGCGTTCTTCTACGTGTTCCCATCTGCGGTCGAGGCGCTCGAGGCCGCCGACGAAGGCCAACAGGCGCTATCCGACGGTCAGATTCGAGTGCGCATGGGCCTGCACACCGGCACTCCGCACCTCGGCAGGGAGGGCTACGTCGGCGAGGACGTCCACCTGGCTGCGCGGATCGCCGCGGCCGGTCACGGCGGCCAGGTCGTCGTCTCGCAGGCGACACGAGCACTCGTCGACGGAGAGCTCGCGGACCTCGGCGAGCACCGGGTGAAGGACTTCCCGGAGCCGGTCTGGCTCTTCCAGCTCGGGGAGGAGCGCTTTCCGCCGCTCAAGACGATCTCGAACACGAACCTGCCGCGGCCCGCGTCGTCGTTCGTGGGCCGGGAGCGGGAGGTCTCGGACGTCGTGGCGCTGCTCCAGGACGGCGCGCGTCTGGTCACCCTCTCGGGCCCGGGTGGCTCGGGGAAGACGCGGCTGGCAATCGAGTCGGCAGCCGAGCTCGTGCCGGACTTCAGGAACGGCGTCTTCTGGATCGGGCTCGCTTCGCTCCGCGATCCAGCTCTCGTCGCCGAGACGGTCGCCCAGACGTTGGGAGCCAAGGAGGGCCTCGCCGAGCACATCGGCGAGCGCGAGCTGCTCCTGCTGCTGGACAACTTCGAGCAGGTGGTGGGGGCCGCGCCGGCGCTCGGGTCGCTGCTCGAGTCCTGTCCGAATCTCCGCCTCCTGGTGACGAGTAGGGAGCTGCTGCGCGTCCGGGGCGAAGTCGAGTACCCGGTGGCGCCGCTGGCGCAGCTGGAAGCGGTCGAGCTCTTCTGCGCCCGCTCGCAGCTCGAGCCCGAGGACGCGATCGCAGAGCTGTGCCGCCGGCTGGACAACCTGCCGCTCGCGGTCGAGCTGGCCGCGGCCCGGACGAGCGTGCTCACACCGGCCCAGATCCTGGAGCGGCTCTCGCAGCGGCTCGATCTGCTCAAGGGCGGGCGCGACGCAGATGCGCGGCAGCAGACGCTGCGGGCGACGATCGCCTGGAGCTATGAGCTCCTCACCGAAGGCGAGCGTCGGCTCTTCGTGAGGCTTTCGGTCTTCGCGGGCGGCTGCACCCTGGAAGCAGCAACGGAGGTCGCAGAGGCGGAACTGGACACGCTGCAGTCGCTGGTCGACAAGAGCCTCATACGCTTGGCGGACGGCCGCTTTTGGATGCTGGAGATGATCCGCGAGTTCGCGCTCGAGAAGCTCGATGCCAGCGATGAGGCGGAGGTGCTCCGTTCTCGGTACGCTGAGCACTTCCTTCGGCTTGCGGAGCAAGCTGAGCCCGAGTTGAAGCGCGCGCGGCAACACGAGTGGCTCGAGCTTCTCGGCGCCGAGCACGAGAACTTGCGCGCCGCGCTGATGTGGGCGGGAGAAAGCGGCAACTACGACATCGAGCTTCGGCTGGTCGGCGCGCTCGGCCGCTTCTGGTATGTGCAGGGTCTCGTCAGCGAAGGTCGGCGATTCGCGGAAGCCGCCCTAGCCCGCGCTGTCTACCAGCCTCGGGCTGCGCGGGCGAGAGCACTCACGGCCGCGAGCCTTGTCGCCGCGTTGAGGGCCGACGACGAGCGATCGGCCGAAACGAGCGAAGAGCGCTACCAACTCTTCCGGGATCTCGGCGACCTCGAAGGAGCCGCAGAGGCTCTTGCCGACCTTGGACGCGTGGCCTTCGTGAAGGACGATCTAGACAAGGCTTACTCGCATTTCGACGCTGCGCGCGGCCTCTCGGAAGAAAGTGGAGATCGCTGGGCGACTGCGCTGGCGAGGATGGGCCTGACCAACATCGCGTTGCGAAAGGGCGACTTCGAATTGGCACAAGCCGAAGCAAAGGAAGCGGTTTCCATCTCGCGCGAGATTGACGTTGCGGAGTGGCTGGCCCATGCGCTCGTGAATCTTGGCCATGCGAAGCAGACGGAGGACAGCTCTGCCTCTTTGGACGCTTACCTGGAATCTCTTTCCATCTGCCGCGAGATCGGAGCCAAGGAATGCGCGTGCACGGCGTTCGACGGCCTGGCGGCTCTAGAGGCAGCAGCTGGAGAGATTCGCTCGGCCGTGATGCTTCTCGCGGCATCGCAGAGCTCTCGCGCATCTGCGGGAATCGAGATGGACTCGCAGCCCTACGAGGCCGACTTGCACGAGCGCACAAATGCTGCCGCGCGGCGAGAGCTCGCCGAGCGCGAGTTTCGAGATGTAGCCGCAGCTGGCACGCGCCTGTCGTTCGAGGAGGCGATCGAATACGCGCTCGGACTGGGCGCTGCTACGGAGAGTCGGCGGCGGCCGCCAGCGTGACGACGCAGGACGGCGAGCCGAGCAGCACAACGAGTTTGAGACTAACCGCCAGGTCACAGCCCCGCCCATCCCCAAGACCTCCCGAAGGAAGCTCAAGAGAGGCCCGGTCCTAACTGGCCCGTCTCCAGCGTCTTCGTTAGAGCCCTCTTCCGGACTCGAACCGGAGACCCCCTCCTTACCATGAACGGGAGGAGGGGGCCGACCCATGCGGGTTTGCGACTAGCGGTGCGGCTTCGCGCCTGTCGCTACTAGACGCGAGTCGTCGCGTTTTGCATCTCCATGCGACCCTGGTGCGACCCGCCAGAGCGCAGGCGTAAGGACGCTCGCGCAGCCCACGGCGGCCGCCCTCGCTGCCGCTACTTCCTCGGCCTAGGCCCCCAGTGAAGCGGGCACCTCTCGTTGTGATGCTGGCCTTAATCGCTCTCATCAGCGCTGCGTGCCGCGAGAGCGCCTCCTCCGCGCGTGACCCCGAGAACACGCTGGTTCAGGCCGTGCCAGCCCGCGTCGGTGAGCGGCCTCGGTGGGTCCTAGTACAACTGGCAACAGATCCCCCGGAAGGGGGACAACAGCGGCGCAACGGATGCCGATGAAGCTAACTGCCAGGGGATAGACCGGAACTTGCTGGGCTGCAGGTACAGCCGGGACGTCTTGCTCGCCGCAGGCCCTCTGGCTTCCGTTTGGGGGCGGCCCTTGCTCCTGTGGGCCGCCCCCAATCTTTCTCCGCCCGACCTTCAGCACTCACGGGCCCAACTCGCGCGCTGCGCAGGCCAGGGCCGCGCCGCGACCGTCTCTCTTGAACTGACGGATGTTGAGCAGCAGGATCGGGATGACGAGCACGAAGGTGAAGACGGCGATCGCCGAGCCAACGGGTGTGGTTCGACAGGTCACCTACACCCTGCCGAGCTTCGGCCGGGATAGGGAACAACCAGGCGCGTTTGTCGCGTCCGGCGGCAAAGGTGCCTGGTGATCTCCCCGCGACGGGGCCTACGGTGGCGCGATGACAACTAACCACGAGGAGGAGAAACGATGCGACATCGTTGGATTCTCGCCGCGTTGCTCGCGGCAGCGGCAATCGCGCTCGTCGGCGCGCAGCCGTCGTCTGCGGACCCCGGCCACGGCCAAGGCAACGGCGAGGGGCACGGCGGTAAGCTCGACCACTACTGCCGGCGACCTACGTCGGCGACGCCGAAGGTCGGATCCGGCACCACCACTTCGGCCTATTCCGGTGGATTCGCGCCGACCCTGACGAGGGACCTCGATTCGCCTGAGGCGCCCGGCTGACGCGAAACATGTCCCGAGGATCTGTCCCCACCGAGCCGCCGGGAACGGAGGCCGCAGCGGGTCCAAGCGCGGTTGGGCCGGGCGAACTTCACTGGCAATGCGAATGCATCAGCGAGTCATGTCACCTGCACGAAGCTGAACGGAAGGCCGAGTGCGGTCAGCCGTTCGCTGACGTGGCGTTCGCGCCAGTTGCAGTGGCTCGAGTCAGTGACGACGAGGATCTCGGTCGCTGGGAACTCGTGCAGCGAGTCCTTGATCGCGAGAAGCGGGTCCTCGTCTCCAACTGACCCCTCGGCGGCGACGCCCAAGGCGTGGAGCTCGTCGAGTACAGCGTTTAGGCGCACCTCAGCAGCGGCGATGGCGCCGTCGATATCGGAGGCGAGGCTGTGCAGCCGCCCGGTCAGGGCGGGGCTGACGACGAAGACGTTCGCGGGGCGGTCGAGGATCGCGTCCGACACGTGCTTGCACATGGTCTTCGCGTCGCACCAGGCGTCCGCGACGAGCAGCAGCGACCCTGCTTGAGCGAGAGGCTCGGGGGCGGCGGTGGTGTTCATCGGTTTGCTCCTTGCTCTGTAGTTGTGTACGCGGGTTGATCCGCCGGCGCTTCCACCCCTTGTTCGGCTTGCCTCTGCTCGACATGCGGCGCGCCTCGCAAAGGGCTCTTGGGATCGCCGGCGTTGAAGGTCCTCCTCCGCGGTCTTGGGAAGCACATCTCCAGGCTGTCGTTGATCGCCGTTGCAGTCGGTAACCAGCGCGTGCCTTGGTTCGATTCCAAGATCTACCGGATCACTCGTCCACGCACTCGTGCAGCTCCTTTGCGTCCGTGTAGACGGGGAAAGGCGCCGGCGCGGGTGAGATCGTCCTCCCGTTCGCCGGTACCGCCGAGACCCGCGCGCGCTCCGGCCCATGACGGTCTAGCGCACGCGCGCTTCGCACTCTCGGGTACCCACGCGCGCCATTGCTAAAGGCACGTTGTTCTCAACGACCCGCGACAGAAAGGAAGACAACATGTCTCTGAGCGAACCTGTTCTGACAGGCCCCGGCAGTGGCCGGACCACTACCTCCAGCCACGGTTCGAGCGGCGAGCTGAAGCTCGCAGGTGAGCAATCCGGTGGCGATTGGGCAGTCGTCGAATGGCACGTGCGCTCGGGCGACGAGCCGCCGATTCACACCCATACGCGCGAAGACGAGACCCTCTACGTCCTCGACGGGGCGATCACCGCGTTCGTCGGCGACGAGACGATCGACGTCGAGGCCGGCTCCTACGCTGCGCTTCCCAAGGACGTGCCACACGGCCTGAGAGTGCGCGGCGAGGAAGCGCGTCTGCTCGTCACGCTGGAGCCAGCCGGGGCGGAGTATCTCTTCGTCCCCCGCGACGAGAACGACGCCGACCCGAGCCGGTTCGGGATCGTTATCAACGCTCCGGCCGGCTGACGGCGGGGCGACGAGGGATCGCAGCGGTGACTCCTAGGCCGACCCGCGACCTGGGGAAGCAGAGGACTCGTCGTGGCGAGCGTTAGCTTCGATCACGTCGCCAAGCTCTACCCGGATGGCACTCGTGCCGTTTCGGGACTCGACCTGGACATCGCCGACGGCGAGTTCATGGTCCTTGTCGGACCGTCGGGGAGCGGTAAGACGACCGCTCTCCGAATGGTCGCCGGCCTCGAGGAGATCTCCGAAGGCGTTGTGCTGATCGGCGACCGGGTCGTGAACCACGTCTCATCGCGCGACCGCGACATCGCCATGGTCTTCCAGAGCTATGCCCTCTACCCGCACCTGAACGTCTACGACAACATCGCGTTCGGGCTGCGTCTCCAGAAGCTGAAGAAGAACGAAATCGACCGTCGTGTTCAGGACGTAGCCCGGATCCTCGGGATCGAGCAGTTCCTGAAGCGCAAGCCGCGCGCGCTCTCCGGTGGCCAGCGCCAGCGCGTGGCCATGGGCCGCGCGATCGTCCGGCAACCGCACGCGTTTCTGATGGACGAGCCGCTCTCGAATCTGGACGCAAAACTGCGCGTGCAGCTGCGTGCCGAGCTCGCGCGGCTCTTGGACGGACTCGGCACGACCACGATCTACGTCACGCACGACCAGGTCGAGGCACTGACGATGGGCGACCGCGTGGCCGTGATGCGGAGAGGCGAGCTTGAACAGGTCGACACCCCGCAACAGCTCTACGACCGGCCCGCCAACGTCTTTGTCGGCGGTTTTATCGGCAGTCCGGCGATGAACATGATCGAGGCGAGACTGGAGCCCAGCAACGGCACGCTGGCGGCGGCGGTCGGAAGCCAGCGAATCGTGCTCAGCGACGAGAAGCTGAACGCCCATGCCGCGCTGAGGGCCTACGAAGGACGGACGATCATCCTCGGGATCCGGCCGGAGGACCTCGAAGACGCTGCCCTCGCCCCGGAGACACCGCCCGACCGGCGCCTCCGCGGCAGCGTCGTTCTCCGCGAGGCGCTCGGCTCCGAGATCGTGGCCCACTTCGAGATCGACGCGCGCCCCGCGCTGACCGACGACGTTCGGGAGCTCGCCGCGGACGTCGGCGAGGAACTGACCAACCAGGCCCCCCACACAACGATGGTCGGGCGCTTCCGTGCCGACTCCGCCGTCCACGCGGGGCAGCGCGCGGAAGTGGCCGTCGAGACGCGGGCGTTGCACTTCTTCGACCCGGACACAGGTGCCGGGATCTACGACTCGACAGGGAGCTGACACATGACCACGAGAGGCATCGCTCTAGGGATCCTCCTCCCAGCCCTCGCGCTCGTCGTCAGCGTCGCCGCCGCAGGTTGCGGCGGCGGCGGAGGGGCGGAGAAGGGCGCGACGCGGAAGGCGCAGAACGTCTCCGGCTCGGTGTCCGTCACGGGCATCTGGGTTGGCGAGGAGCAGAAGTCCTTCCAGGCCGTGATCGACGATTTCAGGTCCCGGTTCCCAGACGTCAAGGTGACCTACACCCCGGCGGGGAACAACCTGCCGACTGTCCTGACGACCGCCGTCCAGGGCGGCAGCCCGCCCGACGTGGCGGTTCCCGCGCAGCCGGGGCTCGTCAATAGCTTCGTAAGGCAGCACAAGCTCAAGCCGCTCAACTTTGCCAGGCGGACGACGCTCGCCAACTTCGGCCGGGCGATCGTCGACCTCGGCACGGTCAACGGGAGCTTCTACTCGCTCGTCTACAAGGCCGACAACAAGTCGACCGTCTTCTACAACGTCCAGGCGTACCAGGACGCGGGCGTGACCCCGGCGAGTGATTGGAACGCGTTCCTCGCGGACGCGCAGACGATCAAAGCGTCGGGCGTGCCCGCCTACTCGATTCCGGGTGGGGAGGGTTGGCCGCTCACCGACCTGTTCGAGAACATCTACCTGCGCACGGCCGGGCCGGCGAAGTACGACGCGCTCTCGAGGCATGCGATTGCGTGGACCGACCCGTCGGTGAAGATGGCGCTCGCGGAGATGGCGAAGGTGCTCGACGATCCGCGCAACATCGCGGGCGGCACCTCCGGCGCGCTGCAGACAGACTTTCCGACTGCGGTCGGGAACGTGCTCGCTACAAACCCGAAGGCGGCCCAGATCATCGAGGGCGACTTTGTCCCAGGAGTCGTCACGTCGCCGATCAAACCGGTCACTGGTTATGGGGAGTTCACCTTCCCATCGATCGACCGCTCCCCGCCGGTGGTCGTCGGTGCCGGCAACCTCGTGATCGCCTTCCGCGACACGCCGGCCATCCGTGCCTTCGTCAACTACCTGGCGACGCCGAGGGCGGCCGAAGTTTGGATCAAACGGGGCGGTTTCGTGTCCGCGAACAAGAAGGTGCCGCCTAGCAGCTACTCCGACGCGATCCTGAGGAAGGCCGCGCAGGACGTGACGCAGGCGCAGACGTTCCGCTTCGACATGTCCGACGAGCAGCCGGTCGCCTTCGGCGGTACGCCGGGCCAGGGCGAGTGGAAGATCTTCCAGGACTTCCTCAGGAATCCAAAGAACATCAACGGGACAGCGCGCGCGCTCGAGAGTGCCGCGGTCAAGGCCTACAAGGGCTCTTGATGCGATGAGCGGGAAGAGCGTCGTGCTGAAATCCTCCGCGCACCGCGCGGTTGCGGCCGCGGAGCCCGGGCTCTGGCGCAGGTACGCGCTCGCGTTCGGGTTCCTCCTCCCAACGCTCTTGCTGCTCGGGATCTGGATCGTCTATCCAACCGTCAGGACGATCGTCCGTAGCTTCTTCAGCGACAGCGGCGGTCGGTTCGTCTGGTTCGACAACTACAAGCAGCTGTTCACCAGCGACATCCTCCGGACCGCGATCAAAAACAACGCGATCTGGGTAGCGGTCGTCCCGGCGCTCGTGACTGCGACCGGGCTCATCTTCGCGGTGCTGACTGAACGCGTGAGCTGGTCGCTCGCCTTCAAGACCGCCGTCTTCATGCCGCTCGCGGTCTCCGCCTTTGCCGCTGGCATCACCTGGCGGCTGGTCTACTTGAAAGACCCCGACCAGGGCGCGCTCAACGCTGGCATCCGCGTTGCAAAGGATGCGGTCTCGGCCCCCGGCGTCCTCGCCGAGGCGAGTCCCTCCACGCTTTCACTCAGGCGAAGCGGCGGCGGGCTCGTGCTCAGAGCCTCCTCGCAACCCGGGCAGGTGGTGCGGCTCGGACTGACCGGCATTCCGCCCGGCGGCGTGCCGAGCGGCGCCGTTCAGGCCGTAAGACCAGCAGCGAAGCCGGGTGCGATCGAGGGGGTGGTCTGGCGGGACTTCAAGCCTGGTGGCGGACAACCCGGCGAAGTCGAGCAGAGCGAGCTCGGCCTTCCAGGCGTCACCGTCCAGCTGGAACAGCGCGGCAAGGGCGTTGCGTCGGCGACCACAGGATCCGATGGTAGGTTCGCCTTCACTGATCTGAAGCCCGGGAGCTACCGCGTCGGGATCGGGGCAAAGACTTTCGCGCAGCCGTTCGCCGGCATCTCCTGGCTCGGCGCTTCACTGATCAGGCCTGCGGTGATCATCGCCTACATCTGGATCTGGGCCGGCTTCGCGATGGTCGTCATCGCCGCCGGGCTATCCGCGATCCCCCGCGACGTGCTCGAGGCGGCGCGCACCGACGGGGGCACCGAGTGGCAGGTCTTCCGCCGCGTGACCGTACCTCTGCTTGCGCCGGTGCTCTCTGTCGTCTTCATAACGATGGTGATCAACGCCCTCAAGGTCTTCGACATCGTCATCGCCGTGGCGCCGGAGTCGGTCCAGTCCAATGCGAACGTGCTGGCGCTTGCGCTGTGGCGAACCTCGTTCAGCGGGTCGGCCCAGTTCGGAGTGGGGTCGGCGATCGCCGTCTTCATCTTCGTCCTCGTCATCCCGATCCTGCTGCTCAACATCCGCCGCTTCAGGAGGGAGGCCTGAATGGCGACGGCGGCACAGGCCGCGGCGCGGCCGCACGTCCTCGAAGAGCCTCGGGTCGGCAGGCTGCTGCGAGTGGTCGCGAAAACCCCGGTGCAGTTCGCGCTGCTCGCGATCGGGCTGCTCTGGCTCGTGCCGACGATCGGTCTCCTCATCACCTCGCTGCTGTCGCCCGTCGATTTCCAAGGCAAAGGGTGGTGGCAGATCTTCTCGGCGCCGCACAAGCTGACCTGGTCGAACTACGACGCGATCTTCCACAACTCGACGATCCTGCACTCGCTCGTGACGACGGCCGAGATCGCGATCGGCGCCACGCTCCTGCCGATCTTCGTCGGCGCTCTCGCCGCGTACGCGTTCGCCTGGCTCGAGTTCCCCGGGCGGGACTGGCTCTTCATCCTCGTCATCGCACTGCTCGTGGTGCCGCTGCAGATGGCGCTGATTCCGATCTTCAGCCTCTACAACACCGTCGGCATTTACGACACCGTCATCGGGCTGATCCTCTTCCACACCGCGTTCGGGCTCCCCTTCGCCATCTTCCTGCTGCGCAACTTCTTCATCGGCATCCCCAAGGATCTGATCGAGGCCGCGCGTATCGACGGCGCGTCCGAGCTCTACATCTTCCTGCGCGTGATCCTCCCGCTTGGGCTGCCGGCGATCGCCTCGCTCGGGATCTTCCAATTCCTGTGGACGTGGAACGATCTGCTGGTCGCGCTGACGCTCGCCCGTTCGACGCAGCCAATCACCGTCGCGATCTTTTCGCAGCTACGCACCTTCGGCTCGAACATCGACATCATCGCGCCCGCGACCTTCCTCTCCCTACTGATCCCGCTCGCGGTCTTCTTCGCGTTCCAGCGCTACTTCGTTCAAGGCCTGCTCGCGGGCTCGGTCAAGTAATCGCCGGCCACGAAAGATCTCTCGGCAGCCGCTCGCCGCACCTGTGCCGCGCAGCGCTCGGCTCGTCAGCCGCTTGCAAGCGCGGGTGCGCGACCATTTAACGGCGAGACCTGAGATGGACGACCGACTGCGCTCCAGGGAGTATTCGGCGTCCATGGAGAGCGTGAGCGGCACCGCGACCGGTGGGAAAGCCGAGCGTTTCACGGGCCGGACCGCATGGCCGCGCCGCCTGCAAACGCCGCTGCGGGAATTTCTCGGCACGGAGACCGGGGGCGCTGCGGTCCTGCTCGCGGCGGCGGTTACCGCGCTCCTGTGGGTGAATGTCGACGCTCGGTCCTACGACTCCCTCTGGTCGACGAGGCTGTCGATCAACCTCGGCGGGTCGGCCGTTGCGCTCGACCTCCGCGACTGGGTGAACAGCGGTCTGATGACCTTTTTCTTCTTCGTCGTCGGACTCGAGGCGCGCAGGGAGTTCGATCTCGGTGAACTGCGCGAGCGGCGACGGTTCGCGTTGCCCTTGCTGGCCGGACTGGGCGGTGCGGCAGCATCGGTCGGCATCTACCTCGCTTTCAACGGAGGTCATTCGTCTGCGCACGGTTGGGGTGTCGCCATGTCGACCGACACCGCCTTCGCGCTCGGACTGCTCGCGCTCGTCGGCCCCCGCCTTCCGGACCGCCTGCGCGCTTTCATGCTCACGGTCGTCGTGGTCGACGACATAGTTGCGCTGCTCGTCATCGCAACGGTGTACTCCGGCTCGCTCCGCTTCGTCCCTCTTGCCGTGGCCGTGATCCTCTACGGGGTCGTCCTCGCTCTGCGTACCATCCGCCTGCGCGTCGGCCTCGTTTACCTCGTCCTCGGGGCGGGCGCCTGGGTCGCACTGCTCAAGTCGGGCGTGGAACCCGTTGTGATCGGTCTTGCGATGGGTGTCCTGCCCTTCGCCTATCCGGCGCGGCGTCCCAGTCTCGAACGAGCGACGGAGCGGTTCCGCGAGTTTCGCGAGCAGCCCACGGCGGAGCTGGCGCGCTCGGCGGCGGCGCAGCTACGGGCGGCGACGTCGCCCAACGAGCTGCTCCAGCAGCTTTGGCATCCCTGGACGAGTTACGCAATCGTGCCGCTCTTCGCGCTCGCAAACGCAGGAATCGCTGTCAACGGAGCATTGCTGGGGCGGGCATTCAGCTCGCCGATTACGCTCGGGATCCTCTGCGGCTACACGCTTGGCAAGCCGGTCGGCATCCTCGGCGGAACGTGGCTGGTCGCGCGCCTGAGCGGCGGCCGGTTGAAGCCGCCGGTGGGGTGGGCTGCAGTCGCAGGAGGCGGCACGATTGCTGGGATCGGCTTCACGGTTTCGCTGCTGATCGCGACGCTCGCTTTCGACGGTCATGAACTCGAGGAAGCGAAGATCGGAATCCTCAGCGCGGCGCTCGGCGCATCGACTCTCTCCTGGCTCCTCTTCCGCGGCACCGCCCACCTCCCGCGTCGGCTGCACCTGCGCGCCCTCCTCGGGACCGGCGAGCCGCTCACCGACCTCTACCTCGACGTCGATCCCGAACGCGACCACATCCGCGGCCCGCTCGATGCAGCCGTCACCGTGGTCGAGTACGGCGACTTCGAGTGCCCCTACTGTGGCCAGGCCGAGCCGGTCGTGCGCGAGCTGCTGCGCGAGTTCGGCGACGTCCGTTATGTCTGGCGGCACCTGCCGCTGAGCGACGTTCATCCACGTGCTCAGCTCGCCGCCGAGGCGTCTGAGGCGGCCGCCGAGCAAGGCGCGTTCTGGGAGATGCACGACGTCTTGCTCGACCACCAGGAAGCGCTCGGCCCGGAGGACTTGATGGCCTACGCCGAGCAGCTAGGGCTCGACGTCGAACGGTTCGCAGACGACCTGCGGGAGCGTTTCGGCGCTGCGCGGGTCGCCGACGATGTCGACAGCGCCGATCTCAGCGGCGTCTCCGGCACACCGACCTTCTTCATCAACGGGCGCCGACACTACGGCGCGTATGACATCGCGACGCTCTCCGCCAGCATGCGTGCCGCAGGCGCGCGCGCAGTGCTGGCGAGATCCTGACGTCTCGACGCTCAGCCGATGGCGCGGCTTGGCGCAAAGCAGGGGGGTGTCAGAGTCGACGGCCAACTCACCGTCGTAGCGGAGCTAATCGTCTGTGACCTCGATGATCCCGGAGGCCGCGTCGAGTGCCGGCACGGTACGTCGGGCGGCCTCGTCGACATGAACGCGCGGTGGCTCCGGCTTCTCCTCTTCGTAATAGGTGCCGGCGCCGTACAGGCGTCCGTACCGGAGGACGACTCCGTCGGCCGCGAGCACGAGCCGCTCAAGTTCACTGACGGCCGCACCAGCGTCGCCCCGTAGCTGCCAGGCAATACTCTGCGCGACGAAGCGCGACGATCCCGCCGCCTTCGCTGCGGCGAGCAGGTTGCGCGTGCCCTCACGCCGCATGCGCCTGTTCGCGTCGTTGGTCGCAGCCGGCTGATCGGGCAGATCGGTCAGCTCGTTCACCACCGCGTCGGGCTGAAAGGCGCCGACCGCCTCGCGGAGCGCGTGCGCATCGAACGCGTCGCAGACAACCGGCTCGGCCCCTAAACCGCGCAACAACTCCACCTTCTCCGGCGAGCGGGTCATTCCGGCCACCTCGTGCCCCGCCAGCACGAGCTGCGGCACCAGTCGTACGCCGATCACCCCACTCGCCCCGGCAACAAAGACCCGCAGCGCGGGGGCGGGATCCCCTCGTTGCCGCATCACAGCCTCGGAAACAACTTCACGACTGCGAGTGGGTCGACGTGCTCTCGGAAGTCGTAGCGAGCTCTCGGAGGGCGCGTCGGCGAATGGCGGCGAGCCAACTCCGGCGGATGGCATCGCTTGCAGGACGGATCAGGAGCCAGTAGCGGCCGAGCGACCGCGTTGCCTCAGCGCTTGTGCCGACAACGCGTGTCTCCGTCCTCACGCGAGTCCCCTCCCGCTCAGGAAAGACGGTGAACGCAATCGCGGCCTTTGCGTAGCCAGGTTCGCAGAAGGCAACAAAATCCGCACAGGTTCGCACGGGTGCTGCTTCGTTACCAACGGCTCGCCAGAAGCGGCCAACCGCACCGGCAACAACCTCGCTGCCCGGGCGTTCACCAAGAGGCACAACACCGACGGTAAACGCCGCGAGAAGCGGTGCCGACGGATCCGGCCAAAATGGTCGGCGTCCGAGCAGGAAACCTGGGAGCCAGCGCAGGAACTCCAACGGCATCAGAACCCGCACCTCCCGCACAGTGACCTGCTTGACGGCGGAGTAGACAACATCGGCGGGTGCGGGCACCCACGCCTCGTGAACCTGGCGGACGTCGAAGCGCGGCAGCAGCTGGTCGAGAAGCGACTCCGGACCACGCACAGTCACTGCTTCGTCAGTCCTCACGGACGAACGCGGATGATCGTCTTCCCCTTGATCCGCTCGGTCGGTTTGAAAGCGGCAACGGCGTCGTCGAGGTCCGCGACGGTGCCGATGTTCGACCGCAGCCGACCGTCCCTGACCCGCCGCGCGATCTCACTCAGCTGGGCGCGATCCGAGATGACAACGAAGTCGATCGCCAGGCCGTCAACGGGCCACGCCTCCGGCGGGCCGGTGACGGTCACCAGCGTTCCTCCGGCTCGAACCACACCCGCCGACCGCTTCTGGATGTCGCCGCCGAGGACGTCGAAAACGAGGTCGACTCCGCCGACGTCTTCCAGGGTCTCGTTCTCGAGGTCGACGAACTCCTGCGCGCCGAAGTCGAGTGCCGTCTGCCGGTCGGCGGCTCGCCCGGTGCCGATGACGTGTGCGCCTGCCTCTCGGGCGAGCTGCGTTGCCATCGAGCCGACTGCGCCGGCCGCGCCGTGAACGAGGACGCTCTGGCCCGCCTGAAGGCGGCCGTGCTCGAACAGACCTTGCCACGCGGTCAGGCCCGTCATCGCGACGCCCGCGCCCACCGTGAAGTCGACGTCGCCCGGCAGCGGCGCCAGGTTGCGTGCCTCGACGACGGTGTATTCCGCGAGAGTGCCGTCGCGAGTCCAGTCCGTCAGGCCGAACACCCGCTGTCCCGCCGACAGCCCAGTCGCTCCATAGCTGAGGGAGGTGACCACTCCGGCCACCTCGTGCCCGGGAATCGAAGGCGTACGGTCGCGGCCGAGGCGATCGATCCACGTCGAGGGCCACTCCAGCTCACTCCCCGTGAATCCCGACGCATGAACTTCAACTACGACATCTCCGTAGTTCGCGCCTTCAAGGCTCGCCAGCCGCGCCGCATCCGGATCGGGTCGCTCCACGAGCTTCATCCCGGCCGTTCCAGCGGCCTGATCCGTCACCACAATCGCTTTCATCTGCGTACTCCTCTGTTTCGTCGGCGGCGCACTCCGCGTCCCCTATGGACGAACGCGGATGATCGTCTTCCCCTGGATCCGCTCGGTCGGGTTGAAAGCCGCAATGGCGTCATCGAGGGCCGCGACAGTGCCGATGTTGGTACGTAGCCGACCATCCCGAACCCGCTGGACGATCTCACTCAACTGCGCACGATCGGCCTCGACGACGAAATCAATGGCCAGACCGTCGGCCGGCTTCGCCTCAGGCGGCCCGGCGATACTCACCAACGTCCCGCCGGCTCGAACCAGAGCCGCAGACCGCTTCCCGATGTCTCCGCCGATCACGTCGAAAACCAGATCGACGCCGCCGACGTCTTCCAGAGTGTCGTTCTCGAGGTCGACGAACTCCTGCGCGCCGAAGTCGAGTGCCGTCTGCCGGTCGCCGGAACGTCCGGTGCCGATCACGTAGGCGCCGGCCTCTTTGGCGAGCTGGGTCACCATCGAGCCCACTCCACCGGCCGCGCCGTGGACGAGGACGCTCTGGCCGGCTTGGACGCGGCCGTGCACGAACAATCCTTGCCACGCGGTCAGGCCCGCGATCGGCAGGCTCGCGCCCACCGTGAAGTCGACGTCGCCCGGCAGCGGCGCGAGGTTACGCGCCTCGACGGCCACGTACTCCGCCAGGGTGCCGTCGCGAAGCCAGTCTGTAAGTCCGAACACGCGCTGTCCCACCGACAGGCCCGTCGTGCCATAGCCGAGCGCGCTGACCACTCCGGCCAGCTCGTGCCCAGGGATCGACGGTGTTCGGGCCCGGCCGAGGCGATCGGTCCAGGTCCCGGTCCAGCTGAGCTCACCCGGGGTGAACCCCGACGCTTGAACCTGGACGACGACGTCGTTCTCCGCTGCGTTCGGCTCGGGCCGTTCCGCCAGCGTCATCCCGGCCGTGCCCGCGGCCTCGTCTGTCACCACAATCGCCTTCATCGGCACCTCCGTGTATTACGTACTCGCTTCTTGGCGGAGCTAGACAGCGTTTGCGAGAGGCCGGGACGCGGGACGTTTCGCGGCTCCTTGCGAAGACGTGGACTGTCCCACCTGCTCTTCCTCGGTTGACGTGCCCAGCTAGAGATAGGGCAACGGTGGCAGCGACGTGGGAACGGTCGTCGACCAAGGGAACGCAACGGGGGAAAGGACACGTTGAGGCCGCAGGGTGGAACGGATCGTGAGCGTCATGGGGGTCGCTCGCGAGCGCCAGAGGCAGTCGCGCCAGAACGGCTCCGTCGCGAGTGGCGCTTTAGCTCGTGCGTTTTGCCGGTTCGCGGCCATTCGGCTGTGTGGGCGCCGCGCGCACGGGTGCGGCGGGTATGGATTTGGTGAGGGCCGCATCGGCTGGGATCTCGACGCGCTCGCCGTGGTGGGTGATCAACAGCGGCGGCCCCTCGAGCAGCGTGTAGGTCGCCTCGTTCCCGTCGAACTCGACCTTGAGTCGGCGGCCGCGGAAGAGGATGCGGAAGGTGAGCCGTTCGAGCCGGGGCGGCAGCCGAGGCGCGAAGGTGAGGTTGCCGTCGTGGTCGCGCATGCCGCCGAAGCCGGCGACGGCGGCGAGCCACGCACCCGCGAGCGAGGCAATGTGCACGCCGTCCCGGGTGTTACGCCCGAGGTCGTCCAGGTCCACACGAGCAGCCTCGCCGAAGTAGTCGTAGGCGAGGTCGAGGTGTCCGACCTCGGCCGCGATCACCGCCTGCGTGCATGCCGAGAGCGACGAGTCTCTGACCGTCAGGGACTCGTAGTAGGCGAAGTCGCGGGCCTTCTCCTCATCGCTGAACGCATCGCCCCGCCAGTGCAAGGCGAGCACGAGGTCGGCCTGCTTGACGACCTGCTTGCGGTAGAGGTCGAAGTACGGGAAGTGAAGCAGGAGCGGGTAATGGTCTGGTTCGGTGTGGTCGAAGTCCCAGTGCCGGTGTGAGGTGAAGCCCTCGGACTGGGGGTGCACGCCAAGCGCCTCGTCCCAGGGGATGACGATGTCATGCGCGGCGTCCCGCCAGCTCGCAGCTTCCTCGAGGTCTGCTCCGAGCGCGGCGGCGTGACGGGGATGACGGACAACTGCGTCGGCCGCGGCGCGGAGGTTCCGCTGCGCCGTCAGGTTCGTGTAGACATTGTTGTCAGCGATTGCGCTGTATTCGTCGGGACCGGTGACCCCGTCGATCCGGAAGCGGCCTTCGGCATCGTGGTGGCCGAGTGAGCGCCACAACCGCGCCGTCTCGACGAGCAGCTCGATCCCGACCTCGCGCTCGAATTCCTCGTCCTCGGCGACGGACTGGTAGCGGACGACGGCGTCGGCGATATCAGCGGCAATGTGGAAGGCGGCAGTTCCGGCGGGCCAGTAGCCCGAGCTCTCGTGGCCGCGGATCGTCCGCCAGGGAAACGCGGCGCCGCGCAGGCCCAGTTGAGCTGCCCGTTCGCGCGCGAGGTCGAGCGTAGAGTGCCGCCACCGAAGCGCGTCGGCGGCCGCTTTCGGAGCGGTGTAAGTGAGCACAGGGAGGACGAAGCGCTCGGTGTCCCAGAACGTGTGGCCGTCGTAGCCCGGGCCGGTCAAGCCCTTCGCCGCGATCGCGCGCTGTTCGGCGCGGGCGCCCGCCTGCAGCGTGTGGAAGAGGGCGAAGCGGACCGCCTGCTGCAGCTCAGTGTCGCCCTCGAGCTCGACGTCGGCGCAGTCCCAGAACTCGTCCAGGTACGCCCGTTGGTCGTCGAGGAGCCCCTGCACGCCGGTGTGGCGCGCTTGTGTGAGCGCCGCCACGACCTGGTCGCGCACGGCGGGGAGCGAGCGCTGGCTCGACCAGCCGTAAGCGAGGAACTTGATCAACCGCAGGCGTTCTCCGGGGGCAAGTTCGGTCGCGACGGTAACGCGGCCGACATCGCGACCGGCCTCGGAAATTGTCTCGGTGCCGTCCGGGCCGTCAACGACGTGGTCCATGCCGGCGGAAATCAGGAGGCCGCTGCGGCGGGTCGAGTGGGTGAGGACCACGCGTGCGTCGCGGTCGAAGAAGTCCTCTGACTGGAGTGGGGCCTGCATCGCTACGGCGGCGCGTGGGTCCTCCCGCGCCGGTCCGCTGTCCTCGTTCGCGACTAACTCCGACTGAACCACAACACGGATCGGTCCGTCGAGCGGCTCGACGTCGTACAGAATCGCCGCCGCCGAGCGCTGCACGAGCGAGACCAGCCGCGTTGAGCTAACACCGACGGACGCGCCCGCCGGCGACCGCCACTCGGCGCGGCGGCGCAGAACGCCCGCACGCAGATCGAGCTCGCGCTCGTGCGCAAGCAGTTTCCCGTACCGGACATCGAACGGCTCGTCGTCGACGAGCAGCCGGATGATCTTGCCGTTCGTCACATTCACGATCGTCTGGCCCGACTCCGGGTAGCCGTATCCCACCTCGCCGTGGGGGAGCGGGCGGAGCTCATAAAATGAGTTCAGGTAGGTGCCGGGCAGGCCGAACGGTTCGCCTTCGTCCACGTTTCCGCGCAACCCGATGTGCCCGTTCGAAAGCGCGAACACCGACTCGCACGCCGCGAGCATCTCGAGATCGAGGAAGGTCTCCCGGACCGACCACGGCTCGACCGCAAACGCGGGATGCATGATCACTCGAGCAGCTCCGCCAGGTCCTGTACGACGACGTCTGCGCCGTGCTCGCGCAGAGCCTCCGCCTGCCCGACCCGATCGACTCCGACGACGAAGCCGAATCCGCCGGCCTGGCCAGCGGCAACACCTGAGAACGCATCCTCGAACACAGCCGCCGCGCTCGCATCGACGTCAAGAGCTTTCGCGGCCGCGAGGAATGCGTCCGGGGCCGGCTTTCCGCTGAGGTGCTGCTCCGCGGCGACGATCCCGTCGATTCGCACCTCGAAGAGATCCGCGATCCCGGCTGCCTCGAGCACGTCGGGCGCGTTCGCGCTGGCGGAGACGACAGCGCGGCCGAGACCGGCATCGCCTACTGCCCGCACGTAGCGCACCGAGCCGTCGTAGGCGTCGACTCCCTTCGTCCGGATCAGCGCGAGCACGAGCTCGTTCTTCCGGTTGCCGAGCCCGTGGACCGTGATCGCATCGGGCGGATCCGTCGCCGCACCTTCGGGCAGCTCGATCCCGCGCGAGGTGAGGAGCGAGCGCACGCCGTCGTAGCGCAGCTTGCCGTCGACGTACCCGCCGTAATCGGCGACGGGATCGAAGGGGACAAAGGGCTCTTCCGTCCGCGCGGCACGATCGCGGAGGAACGCGTCGAACATCTGTTTCCATGCCGTCGCATGCACGCGAGCAGTCCGAGTCAGGACCCCATCCAAGTCAAAAAGGCACGCCCGAATCGTGGGCGGCAACCCCAAACGTCCGGGCTCGATGGATCGCATCAGCTTGTTCGTGTCTCACCACGAGGTGTCACGACATGCTCTCCATGGCCGTGATCTCGGCTGCGTGCACGGCTCTCTCTGATGGCTAATCGTCGAAAGGATCGTCAGCGAATGGGTCATCGGGACCACCGGGCCCGAAAAACTGGTGATGCTTCGTTTGGCGGATTTCGAAGGCCGGGTCATTGGCCAAAAACAGTGCCATCCAGATCAACCAGACCGGAATGAGCGGGAGCAAGACGATGAGCAGCGGTGAGAGTGGGTCCATTCCTAGCTCCTCTCAGGCTCGGCGCTGGTTGCTGCTGAGTCGTGGAGCAGCTGAGCCAGTCGGCGAATTGAATGTCGGCGAGATGCGTGCGCCGGATGGTCGCAAAGCACAACTCCTAGCTTGCACCGCCTCGCTCCCGGTTCGGAAACGATCACCTGCGCTGGGCCTCGGTTGCCCCCCAGTCCTACTTCGAGTTTCCGCCGCCCACGCGGTCGGTGCCGGGATCGAGACTGCAGAACGGCATTGGCCGCGCCCAGGTTGGTTCTCGCGCTAGCGGACACGCGCATCCCGCCGCGCGGCGCTCAGCGCCCGGGGGACTTCTTCAGCGCTTGGTCTCGCTCGCGTGTGGATAGACGGTCGGCGGCAGTGCGGTCGGGAAGCCGAGGGCGACGAAGGCGAGCAGGCTGACGACCCCGAATGCGTGTGCCCAGGCGGCTTCGGCGACTGTCAGTAACCCGACTCCGGCGCTGAGACAGGCGAGCGCTGCCCGTGCAAGGAACCCTTGTCGCGATGCCCGCACCAGCTGGAGTCTCGGGCGGAGGTCGACGTTTTCGCCGCCTTTGGCGAGGCGGCCGCTGAGGACGAGCCGGAACAACAGCGCGAGTGAAGGAAAGAGGATGACCGCGCCGGCGAGCACGGCCAGCGTCACAGCGACCAGGGTCGTGCGCGGTGCGGCCGCTGCCTCGATGGTGAGCCCCGGCAGGAAAAGCGGCGACTGCGCCAGCGCCCAGCCGGCGATGATTGCAGCCACCGCGACCGCGGCGCCGTAGCGGGAAAGCTCGTACTGTCGACGGCCGACGAGTGCCAGCGTCGCGATCCCGGCGACCAGCGAGATAACGAGCCCGACTCGACCGGGCCCCGTAGTGAGGCGATGGAAGATGCGCTCAGCGTCGCCGGCGATTACACCGAGGCCGGCAACGGCGATGAGGCCGGCAACAACTCCTGCGCCGAGAGCGCGGCGCCGGAATTGCTCCTCGAGGCCGTGGTCGCCGAGCTTGGTCGCGTCCGCGCAGAGAAAGACCGCGGCGAGATAGGCAGCGGTTGTGACCGCGAGTACGCCGACCAGCAGTGAAGTCGGGTTGAGCCAGCTGCCGAACTGGCTGCCGGCGGCGTTGCCGACGGGGACACGGCCGGAGGCGATGCCGCCGACGGCGGTCCCGAGTGCGAACGGCGTCAGCACCGATGAGATCGAGAAGACCCTGTCGATCGCGCTGAGCTCGCGTGGGCCTGCCGCGCCGGCGCGGAGTGCGTAGGCGATGCCGCGGAAGATGATCCCGACGGCGGCGATGAAGAGCGGGATCGAAAGTGTGGATGCAATCGATCCGAAGGCGGTCGGATAGGCGGTCCAGACGACGGTAAGCACGAAGATGAGCCATACGTGGTTGGCCTCCCAGACCGGCGCCATCGCGGCGTGCGCGTGCTCGCGGACCGCCTGGGCTTGCCGTCCCCTTCCGGCGGTGAGCTGCCAGAAGCCGGCCCCGAAGTCGGCGCCGCCAAGCACGGTGTAGAAGACCAGCCCGACCAGCGCGAAGATCAACGGGACCAGATACAGGTGCAGCATCAGTCGACCTCCGCCGCCGACAGAGACGGTTCAAGCTCAAGCGGCTTGTGGGCGAGACGCAAGAGGATCCAGCCGACAGCGGCGATCAGCAGGGCGTAGACGAGGATGAGCGTGCCGTAGCCGACAGGGATGCCTCGGGCGCCGGTGACCGCCTGCGAAGTGCGCATCACCCGGTAGACGACCCATGGCTGGCGGCCGACTTCGGTCGTCACCCAGCCGCTGATCAGTGCGACCACCGACAGCGGACCTGCGAGCGCGAGGGCACGGTAGAACCAGGTCGAGCGTGGCAACCGACGCCTCCGGATCCGGACCGCGATGTAGACGAGGCCGAGCAGCGCCAGCAGCGTTCCGATTCCGACCATCGTCTGGAACGCGAAGCGGACCACATTCACGGGCGGACGCTCGCGGGCCGGGACCGCATCAAGGCCCTGCACCCTTGCATTGAGCTTGTGATCTGCGAGGAGCGAGAGCAGCTTCGGAACCCCGATCCCGTACTTGACGCGGCCGTCGCCGTACCAGCCAAGCACGTGGATCGACGCTCCATCGGTTGTCTGCGACAGACCCTCGATCGCCGCCAGCTTGGTCGGTTGGGAGCGCGCGACCACACGGCCGTTCCAGTCGCCGACGAGCACCTGAACCGGTGCGGCGAGTGCTGCGATGGTGAGCGGGATCGCGAGCGCCGTCTGCTCGTAGCGGCCCCAGCGACCACGCAGGCGCAGGACCGCGTACGCGCCGGAAAGCAAAAAGCCGGTGACGATGTAGCCGGCGACGTACATGTGGATCAGCTCGTGCCAGAAGTAGCTGTTCTCGAACAGCGCCTTGAACGGGTGGACGTCGACGGCCTTGCCGTGGCTGAGGCGGAAGCCGCTGGGGTGGTTCATCCAGCCGTTGACTGAAATGACCATCAGAGAGCCGGTGAAGCCGGCGAGTGCCATCGGGATGCCAGTGGCGAAGTGCAACCGCGGCGACAGGCGGTTCCAGCCGTACGCGTAGATGCCAATGAAGATCGCTTCGAGGAAGAACGAGAAGCCCTCCACGGCGAAGCCGAGCCCGAAGACACTGCCGAAGGTCGCGGTGAACGCCGGCCAGAGCAAACCCATCTCGAAGCTGAGAATCGTCCCGGTGACTACACCTGCGGCGAACAGCGCGATCATCACGTTGGTCCAGCGGCGCGCGAGCGTCCGGTAAAGCGGGTCGCCGCTGCGCAGGTACAGCCACTCGACGAATAGCACCAATGTCGGAAATGCGATCCCGAAACAGACGAGGGGGATGTGCACGGAGAACGACAGCGCCTGCATCTGTCGGGCCTGCAGCAGGTAGTGCTGCTCCGGCGTCATCGCCGCTGCCACCATCGCGCTCATATCCATGCGTCACCCCGCATGCACGTGTCTACTTCACGTTCGCTCGATTGCTTGCCAGGATGGGAACCGTCCGGTGTGCTGGTTCCACGCTGCACCCAAATCGTCTGGCAGCCATCTCACGGTCGCGGCTAGAGTCGATCCCACGCCGACATCGACCCGATCTCTCGCTCGATGACCGAAGCGCGACGGGCACGATCCCCGTTGCCTAGCTCAATCGAGCGCGAGAAGTGCGCGGCGGCCGAAGCAGCGGCGGAGCTTGTGACCGAGGGGATGCGGGTCGGCCTCGGCACCGGCTCGACGATTGCTTGGCTGCTGCCGGTCCTTGCCGCACGATCACTCAAGGACGTGGTCTACGTGGCCACCTCGCCGGGAACGGAGCACGTGGCGCGTGAGCACGGGCTGGACGTCCGCCCGTTCACGAGCTTCGGCCGCCTCGATCTTGCGATCGACGGAGCCGACCAGATCGAGCCGAGCGGCTGGCTGATGAAGGGTGGCGGCGGTGCGCACACACGCGAGAAGGTGGTCGCCGCCGCGGCCGAGCGCTTCGTAGTCATCGCCTCCTCGAACAAGCTGGTCGGCGCCCTCGCTCCTCCGATACCGCTTGAACTGCTGCCGTTCGGACTGGAGTCGACGCTCCGCCTGCTCGAGCCAGCCTCGCTGCGCTCGGCGCCGCCAACCCCGGACGGCGGCGTGCTCGCCGACTACCTCGGGCCGGTGGAAGACCCCGGCGACCTCATGGCGCGGCTCTCGCTGACGCCGGGCGTCGTCGAGCACGGCCTCTTTCGCCGCACCTGACGGGCGAGGTTCTGGTCGCGACCGGATCGAGCATCCGCAGGTTCCGGCCTGGCGGGTGATCGTTTCCTAGCCGGCGGCGGCCGTGGTCTCGCGATCGGCGCATGAACGGCGGGAGAACCCAGGGCACCCGCGCAATCCCGGATCAACCGCCACTCGCAATTACGTTCGTTCCGTGACCGCCACAACTTGCGTCTCTCCATCAGCGCGCGGCCGACCATGCGCGCCTGGTCGGCTGGTCGATGACAGTGGGTCGCTCAACCTTGGGGCACGCCCGGTCTTTGACGCCGAAATCGAACGTGGAAGGTGAGCGAGCCGATGGCCCACATCAGCTACCGCGACCCGATACCCACAGGCCCGGCGGAAGAGGCGGTCGCACGGATGCGCGGGTTGCGGGGCAAGAATGTCCTGGTCACTGGCGGCACCTCGGGGATCGGCCAGGCGATCGCCATCCGTTTCGCCGAATACGGGGCGAACGTCGCGATCAACTATCTGCGCGCCCCCGAGGAGGCAACCGAGACTGAGGCGCAGGTACAAGCCTGCCTCGCTCGCGTCCGACACGGAGGAGTACGCGACGTGCTCGTGCGCGGCGACGTGTCTAAGGAGGAAGACGTCGTCGCCATGCTCGAGAGCGCAGTCGAAGGACTTGGCGGAATTGACGTCCTTGTCAACAACGCGGGCATCCAGATCTCGAACCCGTCCCACGAGCTATCGACATCCGACTTCGACAAGGTGCTCGCCGTCAACCTTCGCGGTGCGTTTCTCTGTGCCCGGGAAGCGATCAAACGCTGCCTGGCCACGGGAACTCACGGCGTGATCATCAACGTCTCTAGCGTCCACCAGCTCATACCGAAGCCCAACTACCTTGCCTACTCGACGAGCAAGGGCGGAATGGAAAACCTGACGCGGACGCTTGCCCTCGAGTACGCAGGGCAACGCATTCGCGTGAATGCGATTGCGCCTGGCGCGACCGTTACGCCGATCAATCGTGCCTGGATCGACGATCCGGTAAAGCGCGCCATGGTGGAGTCGCACATCCCGATGGGACGCGCCGCCACCGCCGACGAGATGGCAGGCGTGACGTGTTTCCTCGCCTCGGACGACGCTGCCTATATCACCGGCCAGACAATCTTCGTCGACGGCGGCCTGACCCTGTTCGCGGACTTTCGAGAGCCGTGGTCGTCCGAGTAGCGGCCGAGCAGCGCTGGTGGCCGTCTCCGTTCGGGGAAGAGGACCAGCTCGGCATGCTCAACCACATCGACGACGCCAAGCGGCGTGCAGCGTTGCGGCTTGTGCGTGAGGGCCGGCTGTACGACCTCGGACACGTGCTCGACGAGTCGGTCCCGGTCTTCCCCGGCCGCTACTTTCGCCAGACACTGGTCACGACGGCCCACCACGCGAACACGGCGATGCCGCTGGGCGAGAACCAGGTCAACTGGATGACGGAAATCGTGTCGGCGACAACGCAGCTCGGTACGCACCTCGATGCGCTCAGCCACCTGCAGATCGGCAATCGCGGCTACAACGGCTGGACGGTCGCCGAGCTCGCCGGGCCGGCAGGAGTGAAACGGCTCGGCGCGGAGACCATCCCGCAGATCGTGACGCGTGGCTGGCTGGTGGACGTCTCTGGGCTGGGCTTGGGCGCGGGTGACGTTGTCACCATCGACCACCTGGCTGACATCGAGCCGGAGCCGGGTGACGCCGTTCTCTTCCACACGGGCTGGAGCGGCCACTGGGCGGACCCCGAGGCATACCTCGCAGGCGAGCCCGGCCCCGGGTACGCCGTGGCCGACTGGCTCGTCGAGCACGGCGTTGCGGTCACTGGCTGCGACACGTGGAGCTACGGGCCCGTGCCTGCCGAGGACACGACGAGACCGTTCGAGGTGCCGCAGCGGCTGAACGCCGTCTACGGCGTCTTCGTCGTCGAGAACCTCAACACTGCAGACCCAGCGCGCGACGGCGTGCGGGAGTTCGCTTTCGTGCTCACCCATCCGAAGCTACGCGGTGCTACCGGAGCCTGGACCTCGCCCGTCGCGCTGACCTGAACGAACCCTATGTGCAGCGACTACGACGTGATCATCATCGGCAGCGGCGGAGGCGGCGGAACGCTCGCCTACCGGCTTGCGCCTTCGGGGAAGCGCATCTTGCTGCTCGAGCGCGGCGACTACCTGCGTCGCGAGCCGGACAACTGGGACAGCCGCGCTGTCTTCGTGCGCAACAAGTACAAGGCAGACGAGATCTGGTACGACAAGCATGGACGGGCCTTCCGTCCCGGCCAGCACTACTACGTCGGTGGGCAGACGAAGTTCTACGGCGCGATCCTCTTTCGGCTCAGGGAGGGCGACTTCGGCGAGATCCGTCATCACGGCGGGATCTCGCCGGCGTGGCCGCTGTCCTACGAGGACTTTGCGCCCTACTACGACCAGGCTGAGCGCCTCTACGTGGTTCACGGCGAGCGCGGCGAGGACCCGACGGAGCCGCCCGCTGCGGGACCGTATCCATACCCGGCCGTCAGTCACGAGCCACGGATCCAGAAGCTGCACGACGATCTCGTGCGCACGGGGCACACTCCGTTCCACCTGCCGTTAGGAGTGGACCTCGACGAGTCGGATTCGGAGAAGAGCTCCTGCGTGCGTTGCAACCATCTCGACGGCTTCCCCTGTCTCGTCGACGGCAAGGCCGACGCGCATGTGCGCTGCATCCGCCCAGCCCTTCGCCACTCGAACGTGACGCTCGAGACGAATTCGAAGGTCGTGCGACTGGAGACGGACGCGTCCGGACACACCGTCACGAGCGTCGTCGTCGAGCGGACCGACGGCCGGCGCGAGATCTACCGGAGCGACATAGTCGTCGTCTCCTGTGGCGCCATCAACTCCGCTCTCCTGCTGCTGCGGTCAGCGAGTGAACGCCATCCGAACGGCCTTGCCAACTCCTCCGACGTCGTCGGCCGCCACTACATGGCACACATCAACTCGGCTGTGATCGCCATCTCCAGAGAGCCGAACACGTCGAGGTTCCAGAAGACCCTCGGCGTCAACGACTACTACTGGGGCGCAGACGACTTCGCCTTCCCACTCGGGCACATCCAGATGCTCGGCAAGACAGACGGCGAAATCCTGAAGGGGGGCGCCCCGCCACTCGTTCCCGGTTTCACGCTCGACCACATCGCCCGCCACGCGGTCGATTTCTGGCTCACGACGGAGGACCTGCCCGACCCGCGGAATCGCGTCGCGCTTGGCCGCGACGGTCGGACCGAACTCCACTACTCGACGACGAACGTCGAGCCGCACCGGCGGCTGCTCGCAAAGCTGAACGAGCTGCTCGTCCAGCTCGACATGCATCCGCGCCTGATTCGCCATCAACTGATCCGCGACCAGCGCGTCCCGATCGCAGGCGTGTCACACCAGTGCGGAACCGTCCGCTTCGGAGTCGACGCCGCGACGTCCGCCCTCGACGTCAATTGCAAAGCCCACGAGCTTGACAACCTCTACGTGGTCGACACGAGCTTCTTCCCGACGTCCGCGGCGGTCAACCCGGGCCTGACCGCGATGGCAAACGCGCTTCGAGTTGGGGATCACCTGCTCGAGCGACTCGGCGCACCGGCAGCGCGCCAATTAGCCGCGAGCACGCCATGACCAAGACGATCGCCAGAGCCGCCCTCCTGGGCGTGGTCGCCGCAATCCCGGCCTCCAAACTCAAGGCGATCAGCGAGCGTCAGCTTCAGCGCGGCGCCGAGAGCGTGTGGCCACCAAGCGAGCTGGAGAAAGAGCTCGTTGGAGCCGATCCGACCGGCCACCTCGAGAACATGCCGCCCGCCGTCATCGCCGACCGCGTGGCAAGGCGCCTCGGCTACGGGCCGCTCGACCGCGCCACGAAGCTCCGCATCCAAAACGCCATCCACTACACCTTCGGAGCCCTCTCGGGCAGCGCGTACGGCGCACTCGCGGACGCATTCCCGGCTGCAACTGCCGGAATGGGCACGGCCGCCGGCGCGGGCTTATACCTCGCGAGCCACGGCTCAACGCTGCCGTTGCTGCGAATCCAGGCGCCTCCGTGGCGCCTGCCCCGGGCCGCGTTCGTGTGGGAGTTCACGAGTCACCTCGTGTTCGGCGCGGCGCTGGAATTGAGCCGTCGGGGTTTGCGCGTACTAGTTACACGCGCGTAGTCGTGAGTCGCGTCGCCTGCCTTGCGCCCACGGCCGCGAGGCCGGAGCTCACGCATCACACCATCCGTTCACGCACGCAGCGTTTCGGAGCTGTCTGAAAGCGTGAGCACGGTCGCGCCCGAGGCGCGGCCGGCGGAGGCGGTTTGGAGCGCGGCCGCCGCCTCCGAGAGCGGTACCGTCGCGCCGAGGTGGAATGAGAGCATTCCGTCGGCGAGTGCAGCGACCAGCGCGGCAAGTCGTGCGCCATCGGCGCGGACGTAGACGTCGGCGACCGTGACTCCTCGTTCGGGCCGGGGCGGGTCGCCGGTGATCGTCGCAAGACGCCCGGAGTCTGCGACGGCTTCGATCGCAGCTGCCGCTCCGCCGCGGGCTGTGTTCACGGCGGCCACGACGCCGCGTCCGCCCTGCGATGCCTCCCGCACACGAGCAGGCCAGCCAGGGGCGTGATAGTCGAAGACCGCAGTCGCGCCGTAGGCGCGGACGCGCGCCGCACTCCCTCGGCCTGCGGTCGCAATGACGGTTGCCCCGCACATGATCGCGAGTTGCACGACGAGCCCGCCCGTTACACCACCGGCGCCATGTACGAGCACGGATTCGCCGCTCGGGGTCGGCATGACCTCGCGGAGCGCTTGGTCGGCGGTCAGCGCAGGCACCGGGAACGCGGCCGCAGTCTCCCACGGAACGGCATCCGGCTTGCGCGCGACGAGCGCGGCGGGGGCGACCAGCCGCTCCGCCCACGTGCCCTGGTGACGCAGGGGCAAGGGATGAGTGAGCACCTCGTCGCCAGGCGCGAGGCTCGTCACCTCTTCGCCGACAGCGACCACGACGCCGGCCGCCTCGACCCCGAGCGCCAGCGGGGGCTGACGGCCGACGTCCCAGCCACCTGCTCGGACGATCTCGTCCCAGTTGCCAACTCCGGCCGCCCGCACCGCGATCACGACCTCGTCCGGAGCGAGAGATTGCGGCGCCGCCAGCTCGAGCATCTGCACCTCGCCTCCGAACGTCTCGATGCCCGCGGCGCGCATCACTCGGCCCGTTTCCAGCCACGTCACTTCCTTGAGCTGGCTGCTCATGCTCTCGCGCCTGCGGGTCGCGGCTTGAGCGGCGGACATGGTGGCACGGTGCCGGGACCTGGAGGCGCGTCGGGCTGATCGCTGTCCCCAATCGCTGCTTCGGTAGCCGTCCGCCGCCGGAGCAAGAGAATGACCGCCACCACGGCCAGCCCTGCGACGCCCGCGAGGTAGACGAGTGCGGTGGTGTGCAATCCATAATGTGACGCGGCGATGCCGCCGATTACGGTCGGGATGCCGGTTGCCAGATAACTGACGACGTAGATCGCGGCGATCAGGCCGACCCGGTCGTCTGGTGGGGCCAGCGCAATCGTGGAGCGGTAGGCGCCCAGGAACGCCGGTCCCAAGCCGAGCCCGGCGACCATTGTGCCGATGAAGAGAGCCACCGGCGCCCCCGTCTGGATCGAAGCGAGTGTCACCAAGGCGCCGACAATCAGAGCGAGGCAACCGCCCAGCATCACGGTCGAAGGATCTCGCTTGGCGAGCAGGGCCGAGGCTGCGGCGCCGACACCAGTGAGCAGGAAGATCAAGATGCCGCCCCAGACCAGATTCGTCGAATGGAGCAGCTGCGCAGCCAACGACGGTCCGAGCGACAGGTATACGCCGGCAAGAGCCCACGTCCCCACCAGAGCGGGCAGCGCCGCGATGAAGGCGCCTCTGGCTGCGCGCGGCACGCCGACCTTTAGTCGCAATGAGCTTGCAACCCGCGGGCCCACGGTTCCCGGTTCCGGCATCAGCACCACCGCGACGATTCCGATCACGAACGCTGCCAGGATCAGCCACCAGACCAAGCGTGTGGGGGCGAAAGCGTATTGAGCCAGTGCGCTCGCTCCGATTGCGCCAAGGGCCTGTCCGCCGGTCGGCGCTGCGCTCGAAACGACCGGTGTCGCTCTGCCATCGGGCCGGAGGTCATGCAGTACGGCACTCGCCGTTCCGGCGAGCAGGCCGGCGGCAACTCCTTGCAGCGCGCGAGCAGCGAACAGCAGCTCGAGCGCGTGCGCGCTGAGGAACAAGCCGCACGCCGCTGCACCCACTATCAGACCCGCCAGCATGACCGGCCGCCGGCCCGCGTAGTCCGAGACGGAGCCGAGGAACAAGAGCGTGAGCAGCAGAACGGCGATGTAGACCGCGAACAACAAGGTGAGGGTGGTCGCGGAGAACCCGAACTGCGCCTGGTAGATCCGGTAGAGCGGCGAAACGGCCGCATTCGCTGCAAACACCAGGAACGCGATCGCGGCAGCGGCCCGGAACGACGTGCTCGTCGAGAGTGCTGGGCGTCGAGACAGCGCGTCTCGAACCCCGTGGCTGGAGGCGGGCATGAGTTGCGTCGGCACCCTTCGGTTGACGATCGAGAACCTTCCGATCTCGAGTCAGCTGTCTGCACTTCGATCGCTTCGATCGTCGATCCGCCATTGCTAACCGCGACGCACTCCGGCGATCCCAAGGATCCTGGAGTTGCCTCCCGCACGGTCAACCGAGCAGCACCGCGGCGGGTGGTCAGCGCGGCCCTTACGGGTGCTCGATCACCGGACCCGAGTAGGCTCGAGTCGATGGCAGCGCTGATCTTCGACCTGGACGGAACGCTGGTCGACACGGTCTACGCCCACGTGTTCGCCTGGCAACGCGCGCTGGCCGAGGCAGGCCTGCCGATCGACGGCTGGCGGATCCATCGCCGGATCGGCATGAGTGGTGGCCTCTTCACACGAGCGGTGACGCGCGAGCTGGCCAGGCCGCTAACGTCGGCCGAGATCGAGGCGATCCAGGCGCGCCATGGCCAGCTCTTTCGCGAGCTGCTTCCGGAGCGACGGCCGTTCCCCGAGGCGGTCGAACTCCTGGCCGAGCTCCGGACGGCGGGAGTGCCATTCGGGATCGCAACCTCGGGACGGCGGCCAGAGATCGACGCCTCGCTCGAGGCGCTCGACCTCGGCTCGGAGACTGTCGTCGTCGAACGCGGTGATGTCGAGCGGGCAAAGCCCGAACCGGACCTCTTCCTTGCGTGCGCCGCGCAACTCGCCGTCTCCCCCGAGGAGTGTTACGTCGTCGGCGACGCTGTCTGGGACCTGCTCGCTGCACGCCGGGCGCGGATGCTCAGCATCGGCATTCTCAGCGGCGGCTACGGAGAGGACGAGCTGGCCCGCGCCGGCGCCTTTCGCGTCTACCGAGACACGAGTGAGCTGCGGGAGTCGCTGGACGAGCTAGGCCTTCTCTCGTAAAGAGCCGAGCGAGGTCGCTGGAACCTCTCTCCGGTCGACATCTGTGCCGAGCCCCAGCTTCTTCGGTTCAGTCGGAGCCGTTCTCGATTCGTCGCGCGAGAGGCTCTGCCCACTCGCCGTGGGAGCGCATCTTCGTGGCTGCTCGTTCGACGTCGTACGCTGATCGCCGAAATTCGAACGTTCCGTCGTCGAGTAGCGCCCATGCTGCGCGCGGGTCGCCGTCGAGAGGCATGCCGACGCTACCTGGGTTGACGAGCTGGGTGCCGCTCGGCCCATGGCGTCTGAATTGTTGATGGCTGTGGCCGAACACGAGCGTTTGTGAGGTGTCGCCGGCGAGCAGCTCCTCCTCACCCGGTTGCGCGCTGGGGGCGAAGCTTTCGACGTCTGACAGCGGCGAGCCGTGGCAGAAGAGGATCCCGTCGAGCGCGGCCCGCTCTGGGAGCGCGTACAGCTTGGTGACGAGCGAGCTTCCGAGCGCGGCGTTGGCTGTCCGAAGCGCGTTCTGGACGAGCTCGTGGCCGTTGCGGGCAGGCCCTGCTCCGTCGATGAGCCAGCGCTCGCCATTGCCGCGCACCCAGAGGGCGCGCGGAAGAAGCTTGAGCCGCTCAACCGTTTCGCGGGGCCACGGCTCGAATGCGGCGTAGTCGCCACCGAGTAGGTATGAGTCCGCTCCAGCTCGCTCCGCGTCCTCGAGGACCGCGTTCAGCGCGAGAAGATTGCCGTGGACGTCGTAGAGCAGCGCGATCGACATCAGGCTGCTCAGCTCAGTCGCCGCGGTAGCGTTGCTCTCTCCACGGATCGCCGTAGTTGTGGTAGCCGTAGTGCTCCCAGAAGCCGGGCTCGTCGTACTCGCGTAGCTCGAGCCCGCGAACCCACTTCGCGCTTTTCCAGAAGTAGAGGTGAGGCACGAGCAACCGCGCCGGACCGCCATGCTCCGGGTCGAGTGGCTCGCCGCCGTACTCGTAGGCGATCCACGCCTTGCCGTCGGTGAGGTCCTCGAGCGGCAGATTCGTCGTGTAGCCGCCGTCGCAGAACGCAAACCCATACGCAGCGCTCGTCTCCACACCGTCCAGCAACGTGTCAAGCGAGACGCCCTTCCAGACCGTGTCGAGCTTCGACCACTTCGTGACGCAGTGGATGTCGACCGTGATCGTCTCGCTCGGTAACGCCAGGATCTCAGCCCACGTCCATCTGACCGGCTCTCCGACCATGCCGTCGATCGTGAAATCCCAGTCGGCGAGCGGCGTGAGAGGTGTCGGTGTCGCTGAAAGCACCGGGAAGTCGCGGGTGACGTACTGGCCGGGCGGCACGCGCGCCGGGTCGGCATCGCTACGGCGCCTGCCCTGGAAGCCGCGCGAGATGGCCATCAGGCGTGCTCCCCCAGCTGTACGCGCAGCATCCACTGCTGCTTCTCGAGCTCGCGCACGACCTCGATCAACACGTCCTGCGAGGCGAGATCGGCATCGCCGAGGCGATTCATCCGGTTCCTCACTCGCTCGCTGACCTCGGCGACCCGATGTGTCAGATCGCGGACAACGACGTGCCCTTCGAGCGGTTCGCGCGCCACCGGTGCCAGCAGCGAGGCCGCCGCCACGGCGCTCGCCTGCCCGTCGGGGATGAACCCGAGAGCGACCGCCCGTTCGGCGACGGTGTCGGAGAGCTCGTGCCAGGATTCGACCAGCTCGTCGAGCTGCAGGTGGAGGGGCCGAAACAGCGGACCGACGACTGCCCAGTGCAGCTGCTTTCCGATCAGCGAGAGGTCAATCAGTTCGTGCAGGGTGGCCTGCAGCTCCTGGCCGACGCCTTCGCGCTCATGCGGTACCTCGAGCGCCGGCAAATAGGTCGATGTGGCCGGTGAAGCCATTTGGTCTCCTTCCGCGGAGGTTCGAAATCGTGTGCCCGTGTCAGGCTGCGACCTGGAGGGCAGCTACCAGGCTGCCGAGCTTGGGCCGGGACACGGGAACGACCAAGTGCGCTTGTCCAGTCCGGGGACAAAGTCGTCTGGCGATCTCCCCGCGACGGCGCCTACGGTGGCGCCATGACAACTAACGAACACCCAAGCACCGAAGGCGCAGCTGCCGCCAACCCGCTGGCGCTCTACCTCAAGACGATCGGTCGCTACCGCCTCCTTACGCCGGCGGAGGAAGTTCAGCTCGCGAAGCGGATCGAACGCGGGGACGAACAGGCGAAGGAGCGGCTGATCAATTCCAACCTCCGCCTGGTCGTGTCGGTCGCCAAGCGCTACCAGCGGCAGAACATCCCTCTCCTCGACCTCATCCAGGAAGGAACGCTCGGCCTGATCCGCGCGAGCGAGAAGTTCGACTGGCGCCGCGGCAATAAGTTCTCTACCTATGCAATCTGGTGGATCCGCCAGGCCGTCGACCGTGCCGTCTGCAGCCAGGCAGCGCCGATCCGGATCCCCGTTCACGTCTACGAACGACGGCGCAAGTTGGTACGGGTCAGGCAGGCGCTCACACTCGAGCTCGAACGCGAGCCCTCGCTCGCCGAACTCGCCGCCGCAGCAGCGCTCTCGCTCGCCGAGACCGAGCAGGCGCTGAAGGTTCCCATAGGCTCTGTCTCTCTGGACGGGGCGAACGCCGACAGCCGCGAGCCCGTCATTGAGATCGTCGACGCGCAGGCGAGCGAGGCCTATGAGCGCGTCGATGGCCAGCTGACGGGCACTCGTCTCGACGACCTGCTCGACGCACTGCCCGCGCAGCAACGTCAGGTGATTGCGCTTCGCTACGGCATCACGGGCGAGGAGCGAACAACCGACCAAACCGCCGCAGAGCTCGATATTTCGCCCCAACAGGTGCGGGCGCTCGAGCGCACGGCTTTGCAGCGCCTGCGCGCGCTCAGCTCACTGGCCGACCTCGAGGAGGCAGCCTGAAGAGGCTCCGCCCCAGGGAGTGCCCGGCTTACGCGCGCGACAGTACTTCCGAATTTGATGCGACCGCGGAATCCGGGAGAAGCGGGATCTCAACGTCGAGTCGGGTTCCGCTTCCTGGCGGGCTTGCAACGTCGATCGTTCCACCGAGCGCCTCGACGCGATCCTTGAGCCCGATTAGACCGGACCCTTCGCTCGGTTCTGCGCCTCCGACGCCGTCGTCGACGATGGCTAGACGGAGCGTTCCCGCCCCGACGTGGAGATCGACCTGCACGACGGAAGCGTCGGCGTGCTTCGCGGCGTTCGTGAGCGCTTCCGAGGCTACGTAGTAAGCGGCTACCTCGATCCCGTCGGCGAGGCGGCTCTGACAACGTACGTTGAGCTTGACGGGCACAGGCGAACGAAGAGCGAGCGCCTCGAGTGCCGGTGAGAGGCCGCCCTCTGTCAGGACGGCTGGGTGGATGCCGCGCGCCATCTCGCGTAGTTCGTCGATCACGCTCGTCAATCGATCCGCGAAGCGGCCGACCTCAGTCCGAAGGTCCTCTAGGCCCGCGGGAACCTTGGCTTCTGCGGAGCGCAACTCGAGGGCCAATGTGACCAGCTGCTGCTGAGCTCCGTCGTGGAGGTCGCGCTCGATGCGCCGACGGGTTTCGTCGCCGGCGGCGATGACACGGGCGCGGGAAGCGGCGACTTCGGCGCGGGCCTCGCTATTGGCGATTGCGGTCGCAACAAGCTCCGTGAACTCCATGAGGCGCGACTCGATGCCGGCGGGAAGCCGCTCGGACGAGCCGGCGGCCATCGCGCCCCACAGGTGGCCCTCGACGAGGATCGGGCTCGCGATAGTCGACTGTAATCCCGCCTGCCGCTGGAAAGCGGCGATCTCGCCGGGTACGTCGCTCGTCTCGTCTGTGCGCGCGGGATCGCCGCTTTGCCACACGGATGCGACCGCGCTCGGCCCGTCGAGCAGCAAGCGCGTCCCGGTCGGAAGCGAAGACGTGCTCTCGCTCCAAGCGCCGACGATTTCGATCGCGGACCCGTCGGGTTCGTAGCAGACCAACGCCGTAACCGGGAGGTCCAGGACACGGCCGACTTCTTCCGCCACGGCGGCAAAGAGGTGCTCCGGCGACGACTCGTCCGCGACGAGAGTCGCGACCCGCCGCAATGCGGCCTGCTCGTCGGCCAGCCGCGCAATTGCCGTCCGTGACTCGGCATTGGCGATCGCGGTGGCGACCAGCTCCGTGAAGTCCGCGAGCCGCGCCTCCGTGTCCTCGGGGAGTGGTTCGTGCCGCGGCGAGAGGACGGCTATGGCACCCCAGAGGCGACCTTCGACGGCGATGGGGCACGCGACCGCTGAACGCATCCCTGCCTGCCGCACGACGGCTGCGGCTTGTCCTGGTACGCCCTCGTAGTCGTCGAGCCGGGCAGCTCGGCCACGCTGCCAGACGGCTGCGAATACGCCCGGGCCGTCGAGCGGCCAGCGTGCTCCGATGGCGAGGGGATCCACGCTCGTGCCCCAACCGCCGATGAGTTCCGCCCCCGAGCCGTCCGACTCGTAGCGGACCAGCCTCACGAGCGGCACGTTGATGATCCGCGCGACCTGTTCCGCCACGAGCGCGAGGAGCTGTTGCGGCGACGACTCGCGCGCGACGAGAGTTGCAACTCGCCGCAGGGCGGCTTGCTCCTCGGCGAGCTCGCGCAGATGGCTCTCAGCCTGTTTCGCCGCAGAGATATCGCGCAGCGCTCCATAGATCAGGACCGGCTCGGTCTCGACCAGGCTTAGCGACAACTCAACCGGGAACACACTGCCGTCGGCCCGCATTCCGGTCAGCTCCACGCGGCGCCGCAGCTTCCTCTCGTGGCGGCTCTCGATGAACCGGGAAAAGCCGGTGCTGTGGCGCTCGCGTAGCGACGGCGGCACGATCAGCTCGGCCATCGTTCGCCCGAGCGCCTCATCGCGGGTATAGCCGAACGTCCGCTCGGCGGCCGGGTTGAATTCCATAATCCTGCCGGACGCGTCCGCGATGATCACACAGTCGAGCGCCGCCTCGAAATAGGCGCGTGTACGCCGATCTGACCCAGGGCCGGGCCGGCGGCCCTCGGCTTTGACGGCGATTCCATGATCGTCCGCATGGCGCGCCGCGGCGTTTCGCCTAGCTTTCGCGCGCTCGACCATCTCGGTTGGTGCAACGCCGAAGCCGTCCGCGTCGGTGCGGCGGACGAGGTACGCCTCGCCATGGCCAAGCGGCTCCGCAACGGCGGATGAGCCGCCGCCCAAGAGGATCTCCCCACCACCTTCGGGAATCGCGAGTGGCTTCTCCGGCGCCGCCAAGCGCTCGCCGGCGAGGACGTAGCCGTCGGGGCTCACGACTAGATCTGTTGCCCTTGTCGCCAGATCCGCGTAGCGCCGTCGCAACCGAGCGTCGTTGAGGCGTCGGGCATCCGCAAGGCACTGCTCCAGCGCCCGCGCAGCCGTGGTCGCGAGCTCCAGGCTGAGTGGGTGGACAGTCTCCCAAGGAGTCGACAGGTCGATGACTCCGAGGACTCGACGAGATACCGGGTCGTGCACGGGAGCCCCAGAACACGTCCACCCATGGTGTCGTTGGTTGAAGTGCTCGGAGGCGAACACCTGCAGGGCGTGATCAGCCGCGAGTGTCGTCCCGATGCCGTTCGTTCCCGCCGCGGCTTCGCTGTACTGGGCGCCTTCTACGAAATTCATCTCCGCGGCGCGCTCCCTCAGCGTGTCCGGACCTTCGATGTGCAAGAGCAGCCCGGAAGCGTCGCCCACGACGATCAGGCTCTGGGAATCCCTCGCGATGTTCTTTAGCTGGTCGTGTAGCACGTGAGCGAGGGAACCAAGTGGATGCTCGGCCCAGCGCTCCCGCATCTCGGGCGGGTCTGCCTCGAGAGGAGCCAGCAGGTCAACAGGATCAAGACCAGTGTCCAGAGAGCGCTTCCAGGAATCGACGATCGCCCCTCGCATCTCTGCGGCCGGTCCGGGGGTGGGCTCAGCCTTCAGCTCGCGACCGGCGAGCAGACGCTCCCAGCTCTGACGAAGCTGTCGAGCGCGTTCGCGCGGGTCCACCCCCGGTGTGAAAGCCAGCCACTGCGAGTGCATGGCCGAACGATCATAGCTCGCCGTTCCGCGATCCATCGGACGTCGATGGACCCCGGCTCTCAGGCGCGCTCACGCTTGATCGGAGGCGCCTGACGCCATGTCGGTCTGTCTCGGCATCGACGAGCCACGCCGCCTCAAGTCCGGGGAAGTCACCGGAGTCATCGGCGCCTGATGAGGACGCGGCCCTGTACCGCGACCTGGCTTGCTCTACATCAGCGAGATGCTCGTCCGCCCAATCAGCCAGCGCCATCAACAGCTCGGTCGCCGACCAGCCAAGGGAGGTCAGCGAGTACTCCACGCGGGCGGGAACCTCCGCGTAGACGGTGCGATCGACGAACCCGTCACGCTCAAGGCCGCGCAAGGAATCCGTCAGCATCTTCTTGGATGCGCCCCTGAGGTTGTCATAGAGCCGGCTGTAACGATGGACGCCGCGGGCGAGCAGGTACAGCAGATCGACCTTCCACTTCGAAGAGAGAAGGTCGCGCGCCGCCCGGGTGCGCTCGATCATCTCGAGGTCCTGACGCGTCGGCCCTGCGTTCGTTCGCGCGGAGCGCCGTGTGCCATGGGCGTGATTCCTCCGACTGACGTGAGCTCCCCCCATGCTGTCTCCTTTCTTCCAGTCGCCGCCCTGGTTGCCGGTTCATCGGGCGGACTTCTGTGCAGGTCTTGTCGCCCCTCAAGGATCGCGGAGGAGGTCGTCGCTGTCGTCGCCGCCAGCGCACAACCGGTGCGGCGGTTAGCCGAGATCTACGCGTCCGGGCTAGCGCCCAGGGACAAAGGGAGGCGTTTTTTGGAAGAAGGGCGCCATGGCCAATCGCTCGGATAAGCGGCCAAGATCTAGGCTAGCGCCCATGCATTCCAGCGTCTCCCATGCAATCCTGGGAGCGTGGCTTTGCGGTGCCTCATCGTCGACGACCGTCCGGCGTTCTCTGAAGCCGCGCGCGAACTGCTCGAAGGCCAAGGAGTTTCGGTCGTCGGGGTCGCCGCGTCTAGCGCTGAGGCGGTCGAGAGCGTTCGGGAGTTGCGGCCGGAGGTCGCTCTCGTCGACATCGACCTGGGCGCCGAAAGCGGATTCGATCTCGCCCGCCGTCTCGCCGCCGGCTTCGACGGCAGCGCCCCGCAGGTGATCCTCATCTCGACGCACGACCACCGCGAGTTCCTCAAGCTGATCGAATCCAGCCCGGCCGTCGGCTTCCTCGCCAAGACGGAGCTATCCGCCGAGCGGATCTACCAGCTGCTCGACCGAGCCGACGCCTGACCAACCGGGTCGGGTTCCTGACCTTTCGGAGCCAGGGCCGGTTATCCGGCTGGATCGGGCTCGCGAAGCGACGGTCGCAAGAATGTGATTGCGGCGAGGACGCGACGGTGGTCGTCGTCGGTCTCCAGCAGACCGAGCTTGACCATGATGTGGTGCACGTGGTTCTCGACCGTTCCCTCGGTGATCCACAGCTGGCGAGCGATCCCGCCGTTCGACCGGCCCTCTGCCATCAAGGCGAGCACCTCGCGTTCGCGAGGCGTGAGCGATTCGAGCGGATCATCGGCCGTTCGCGCCGAGACGAGTTCCTGCACCAGACTCGGGTCGACGACGGAGCCGCCTCGGCACACGCGCTCCACCGTCTCGAGGAACTCGTTGATATCCGTCACGCGACTCTTCAGCAGGTATCCGCTGCGGCTCCCGCTCGAAAGCAGCGTCATCGCGTGCTCCACCTCGACGTGTGCCGAGAGGATCAGGATGGCCATGTCCGGGAACTCCTCGCGAAGCACCGCAGCCGCCTCCAGACCCTCCGTCGAACGAGTGGGGGGCATTCTGATGTCGACGATTGCGAGATCGGGCGAGTGTTCGCGAGCCAGGTCCAAGAGCTGCGATCCGTCGCCCGCCTGACCAATGACCTCGCATCCCGCGCCTTCGAGCAGCCCAGCAAGACCCTCCCTCAGTAGCACGTCGTCGTCTGCGACGATCACGCGCATGCCGCTCAACCTGCGGGCCTCGACTGCCACTCTCGCAGTATGCGGCACGTGAGCGGGCTCGGCCGCAATGGACCGGAGCCGCTGACGCTCAGCGCACGATCTCAAGAGCCAACTCGGGCGAGCAGCCGCGCTCGACTAGGCGCGCGATCTCGTGCCAGTCGACGATCGTGGCTACCGCGCTCGCGACGGCGCTCGAGAGCCCAAGCCCCGAAAGCTGCTCCACCCGCCACGCATAGATGCGCGCATCTTCTCCGGACTCCTCGGCCTCAACCTCGATCTCCTCTAGCTCTTCCACGATCGACTCCCTTCGTGTTCGTGTCCGCGCCAGAGGATCACTGAGAAGGCCCTCGCTGTCGTCGCCGCCAGCGCATAATCCGTGCAGCCGCCAACCCGGACCTTGCTGCGGTGGCTAGCCCACAGCGGCAGCCGCCGACGCTCGCCGGAGCTGAGAAAACCGCAACCGCGCCGGGGGACTGGGCACCCGAATGATCCTCCGTGGGGATCGCGCCCGTGGCACGGTCAATAGCCGTGACGCGAATCGCGGTCATCTATTACAGCGCGACTGGAAACGTCCACGCGCTCGCCCGCGCGGTCGCGGAAGGTGCGAATCAGGAGGGTGCTGATGTTCGGCTGCGCCACGTCGCTGAACTGGCGCCAGAGATGGCGATCTCCGTCAACCAGCAGTGGGGTCGTCATCGCTCTGAGGTCGAGGATCAACCGGAAGCCTCGCTCGAGGACCTTCAATGGGCAGACGGGATCGCCTTCGGGACACCGACCCGCTTCGGCAACGTCGCTGCTCAGTTAAAGGCGTTTCTCGATCTCGCCGGTGAGCTCTGGCAGCGAGGCGTACTCGTCGACAAAGTGGCGACCTCGTTCACGTCTTCGCAAACCGAACACGGTGGTCAGGAGTCGACGATCCTGGCACTCAACAACACCCTGTATCACTGGGGCGCGATTGTGCTCCCGCTCGGGTACACCGTGCACGAGGTTTTCAACGGCGGCGGCAACCCTTACGGCGCGTCATACACAAGCGACCATCGTGTCGAGGGCCCGGACGAGACAACCCTCATGGTCGCACGGGCGCAAGGCGCTCGCCTCGCGCGCGTCGCGGGGGTTATTGGAGCGGCACGAGAGGCCGGCCTCCTGACGGCAAAGGCCGTCGCCACGACCGCTTCATCGAAAGCTGGTCGGTAAAGAACTCCCGCGGTTAACGACCGCCACCCTCGGTGCGCCTCTCTTCCTTCGCTGTCCGTTCGGCGGTCGGCAAGGCCTCGAGTCGCTCGTCCGGGATCGGGATGCCACTTTCGATCGAGAAGCCGTATGTGCCGGCGGTCAGGCGCTGCTCGGCACGCTCGAGTGCGCTAAGTCGCTCGCGGAGTTCGTCGGCCAAGCTTTCGTCGAGCTCGTCCAGGTAGAGGTTCGCCGCTAAGTTCGCAGGCTCTTGCCAGCCGGCGTTGTCGCCGTCGTCCTCGTGGCTAAGACGTGGGAGCGCGTGTTCAATTTCACGCCGTTCCGCGGCGAGCAACTCCCGAGCGCGTTCCGCGTCCATTACTTCCCCCTTTTGGTTAGGAGAGATGACGTCTCGCGTTGTCGACGGCGAGACATCGAGCCAAACGTGCCGCCGTGTTCCAGCTGCCCACGAACCGAGCAGTGCGCAGGGGTGGGCGAGCGAACCAGCAATGCTCCCTCACGACGAAGCGCGACGCCGAGCCAGTGGTTGCATGACGAAGATCGGGATGACCTTCGGCTTCGTGAGGGGATCAAGCCGATGGCTCACCACGCAGGGCACCCGGACGTTTCCGTCTGGTGAGTTGCCCTCGCTACGCTCGAGACGTGAGCGCCGAAAACGAGAAGGCGATCCTCGCGGGAGGGTGCTTCTGGGGCATGCAGGATCTCTTCCGGAAGCGGCCCGGCGTCGTGTCGACCCGGGTGGGGTACGCCGGTGGCGACGTTCCGAGTGCGACCTATCGCAACCACGGCACGCACGCTGAGGCGATCGAGATCGTTTTCGACCCCGAGCAGACCTCCTACCGAGAGCTACTCGAATTCTTCTTCCAGATCCATGATCCGACGACGGTGAACCGGCAGGGCAACGACATCGGCACGAGCTATCGCTCGGCGATCTTCTACCTCGACGACGAGCAGCGCCGCGTCGCCGAGCAGACGATCGCGGACGTCGAGGCCTCAGGCCGCTGGCCGGGCAAGGTCGTGACCGAGCTGACTCCGGCCGGGCCGTTCTGGAAGGCTGAACCCGAGCACCAGGACTACCTCGAGCGGTACCCGAACGGCTACACCTGCCACTTCGTCCGCCCCGACTGGGTCGTCCCGCGGCGGACGAAAGCTGCCGCGAGCTAGGCGCTCCTTTTACGCGGGCCCTCGCGGAGCGCCGACGGAGGCTGGCAACTAGCCGGGTCTATGTGGCCGTCGCAGCCGATGGTAGTCAGAGGAGGAGCAAGGGTTTGCGGACGCGGTAGAAGCCGCCAGCTTGGAGGACGCTTGCGTCAACCAGTCGGCAGAGCCAGCCGTAGCCGCTGAAGCCTCCACCGTGACTCCGAGCGGCATCGCCACGACGATGAACTGAATCGAGTCGCTCGCCGTCGGCGTCACGAGATGCACACGGAGGATCGCTCCCGAGCTGTGCTCATAGACGAGCTTCGCGAGCCCGTGCGGGCGAAGCGCGAAGCCGGCTCGCGAGGCGCCGAGGCGGAGCGGACGTCCACCCGCGAGTAGCCGCAACGGCCTCTGCCCTGGAAGGCCCGCGTACCGACTGAGGCCGGACACCGCAAGGCATCCGGCCCCAAGGAAGCCCTAGCCGACGCGCTCCACGGTGATCTCGGCGACGGGATCGGTCCAGCCGTGGATCGCCGGCACGAGGTCGGCGCCGCCGGCGATACCGGGGTGATGGTGGATCACTCCGCCCTCTGCAAGCGCGGGGTTGCTCGTGCTCGTCCCCGGGTCGCCCGAGGACACGCCGACGAACTCCTGGCAGTGTGCGACGATGTCGGCGAAGTCCTCCGTATTCACCTCCGTGCCTGCGTCATAGCCCGCCGAGTTCACGACGACGCTGTCGCCGACGTCCTTCGGCAACCGCAGCGAGTTCACGCCGGTGAAGCCGTCGTTCGTACAGACCAGCATGCTCACGAACGAGAGGAACTTCGCCCCCTTGGACGCAGTCAGGGTAAGCGTCACCGAGTCACCGAACATGGCCGATCCGGCAAGGCCGGCGGGCACGAGCGGGGCCGCGGCGGCGACGCTATCCGAGACGTGCTTGTCCGCCCCGAGTTGCGCGATCATCGGGGCGAGATTGCCGTTCTCGGCGATCTCCTTCAGGGCGAAGCTCGCCGGTTGCCCGACAGTGAAGATGCCGGTCGCGGCGCGATGGGTTGCAACGACGGGCGGCGTCATCGGCTGCCCCGCAGTCAAGTTGTCGATCGTCACCTCGTACGTCGCGACCGGAGCCTTGGCCGCAGCGGACGAGACCGCTGCCATGAAGACAATAGCCGCCCCCACGGCGAGAGCGAAGAATCGGTGTCGCATCGAACTCTCCTTCCTCGAAGGACCCGGGAAAGCTAACCGGGCGGTTTTGCTGGAAGCCTCAGCGGCCATCGCCAGGCCTGCGACCGCCCCAGCGGCGACGCCGACGAGGAGAGTGCGTTTGGTCATCGGGTTCCTCTCTTCTGACGATGGTTCAAGAGGCATGTCTCAGGCTGTCCTCGATCACTGAGCTACCCGGGCACCATCACGTGCGTTGGTCAATCTCACGTGCCTGCCCGCCGTGCTTGCTGGAGCTGCTCGAACGAGCGGACGAGGCTTCGCTGTGCTCCCGCCTTCCAGGTCGCCTCGACCGACCGCCCACAGCGGCGGGTACGCGTACTACGGCCGCAAGTTCATCTACAAGACGAACGACGCGCGAATCCTCGTCTTCAGCGCGCCGCCGCTGACCCCGGGGGTCACCGCCTACGGCCGGGGCGAGCAGCTGGACCTAGACGACTATCCGACGCTTCGCGCTAGCTGCGACCTGCTAGACCGCAGCGGCACGCAGCTCTACGACGACGCGCTCATGCCTATCGCGCTGGCGCACCAATACGTCGCCTACCCGCTGCAGATGGCGACGAACGTCTTGAAGCTGTTCTCGGAACAGCATCTTGGCGCGCAGGCTCGGTCGTCGCTCTCCTGACGACCCCGCAGTGGTGGTTGACGCCGCCTGAGCGTCATCTATCAAGCGAGCGTGCAACACCCCTAGACCGACGCCACGCCTGCGTGGCCATCCATCGGACAACCGCGACGGCCAGCGGCAATCGACCCGCGGTCATCTACCGCCCGCGCGATCGGCGGTGTCGCAGCCCTGAACCTCGTGACTGAGGAGCAGCCGCCGACCGAGCCTGTCCCCAAAACCTGTCCCCAAAGTATGCGCGAATTGGACGCTCAGCTAGTTTTTCAGCGAAAAGGCGCCAATTAGCAGCCCCTTTGTGGAAGCCCTCTAACGGACTCGAACCGTTGACCCCCTCCTTACCATGGAGGTGCTCTACCAACTGAGCTAAGAGGGCAAGCGCGCCCATTGTAGGCGCTCGGCTCAGCGGTCGATCGTCACCCTGGCGTGCAGCTGCGGGTTGTGCGAGCCGAAAGGGTCGAGCTCCCAGAAGAGGCCGTTCGCGCCGAGCGGCGCGTTGTTCGGGACGCGCAGTCGCATCGCGAACGCCTCGCTCTTCCCGGGCGCGATCGGGCCGGCCGCGGTGCAGTTCAGCTGGTTCGCCTCGACCCTGCCGCTCGGCGCGAGCTGCGCGATGTAGGCAGGGCAGCGCTCGAACGTCGCCGTCGTGTGCGAGCGGTTCTTGAGCACGACCCGGAAGCGCAGCAGGCGGCCGCGCCGGCCGTGGACCGGCTGGCCGGGCACCGATCCCTGCAGGAAGGCGTCCGAGAAGAACCGCCCCGACGGGACGAGGGTCGGCTGGAAGCGCGAGACCCTGATCGTCGAGGGCAGGTTCGGGTCGAGGCAGGGCGGAACGGCGTTGTAGTCGGCATCCAGGTGGCCGCGGCCGCTCGGGAGCACGATTCGCAGCGCGCTCGGCGGGACGTGTGGGACACCCTCGACCACCGGGTCGCACCAGTTCTCCCAGGAGATCGTCACCGCTCCCGCCTCGCCGCGCCGGAGCGCGAGCAGGCTCGACTCCGGATACGTCACCTCGGGGAAGTTCGACGGCGTCGGCGGGATCGGGCGCTGGGCCTGCTTCGGCCCGCCGCGCTTCACGAGCCTGACCTCCGGGCGGCCCGTCAGCCGGCAGGCGTGCTTGCCGGTGTTGCGGATCGTGACGAGGGCGATCCCGCCCTGCAGGCGCGCGATGAACTTCACCTGCCCCGGGATCGCGAGCTGCGACGAGCGGCAGGCGGTCTTGGCCGGCGCCCGCGCGGCCAGCTGGGGTGGCACGCTCGCCACCCACGGCACCGCCGGCCCGGCTGCTGCCTGCCGCTGCTGCTTCGAGCCGGAGTCGCAGCCGGCTGTGAGCGCGAGCACCAGCGTCACCGCGATCGGGAGCGTTGCGCGCACGCGCCCATGATCGCCGCTTAGGCTCTGCCGATGAAGCGCAAGCTCGCGTACGCGCTCGTCGCGGCCCTTGCCGCGCTCGCCCTGGCCGGCTGCGGCGGCAAGACGAAGGCCGCGCCGGCGACGATCCGCGCCGCACCGGTGGACGTCGCGGCCTGCACCCAGCTCGAGGGCTACATCAGGCTCGTCTCGCAGGTCGTCTCGAGCAGCGTCGAGGCGATGACGCAGTCCACCCGCCCGAAGGAGCTTGCGCGGCGGACGCGCGCCACACAGCGGAACCTGGCCGCAGCGGCGGACGTGCTCGAGCGGCTTCAGCTTCCCGCCTCGCTCGACCAGGCGAGGCGCCAGCTCGTGCGCGGGCTGCGACGCTTCTCCGCCGACTTCGGCCGCGCGAGCGCCTCGGTCGCCCACGGGGACCTCGCCACGGCGGCCCAGCAGCTGGTCGACCGGCGGGCGCTCACGCTCGTCAAGGACGCGACGGCCAAGATCGACCGCGCCTGCGGCGCCTGAGCCCTAGGTTGTAGTTCGGCAAACGAGAGGCGTATATTCGTGGGCAGCTAAGGGGAGCCGGGTCGTAGCCGCCGATCGGCCAAGCCCGCAGGAGGGCGAACATGAAGGTCTCACGTGTGTTGAGACGGCCGCGATGGGTCGTCGCGCTCTGCTGCGCGGCGGTACTCGTCCCGGCCGCGGTAATCGTCAGCGGCGTCGCGGCGACAGACGATGTCGCCACGTCGCAGGCAACTCCGCTGGTCGACCGTGACTACATCTACGGCCAGCTGTTCGACATCTCCTACAACGACGTCTACCGCGTCTCCGGCGCGGACGGGCCACCGACCGACCCGAGCTCGCCGTGGAACGAGCCCGCCACCGTCAACGGCTGGCAGGAGTTCTTCCAGCACTGGAAGCAGCAGCTCACCGACAAGACCGTGATGACGACGATGGCCAAGTACGCCACCGTCCAGGATCACTACTTCCACCGTCTCCCCGAGCAGCGGACGAACCCGAACTACAGCTTCGACGCCAACTACCCGTGGGACTCCGACGACGCCGAGCTCACGCTTCCGGGCGCAACATGCCCGGGGCAGCGCGTGCTGCTCGCCGCGCACCCGGACGGCACGCCGGTCTCGCCGACGATCGTCGGCGAGGTCAACAACCCGACCGGTTCGACGAGCGGCGTCAACGGCTTCGGCGCCGGCCGCCGCACCCTGACGCTGAGCAACATCGCCAACGGTGGCGCCTACGACGACACCTCGGGCGTGACCATGACCATGGGCGAGTACCAGGCGCTGCTGCGCTGGTATTCGGCCAACGGCACCTACCCGTCGGAGACGCTCAAGGTGGCGCTGCTGGACGCCTCCGCCGGCCGGGCACTGGACGGCACCTACCTCCGCGAGGGCGCCAAGTACTACGCCAACAACCTGATCCCGCAGGGGCCGCAGGGCCAGTACGCGATGTTCGCCGAGATGAACGCGAACGGGCTCTCGTACCCCGCGTACCACCTCGGGACGCAGTACTACTGGAACAACCTCGCGGCCGGCGGGGTCGGCCCGTGGCGCACCTTCGTCACGGCCACGCCCTCGGCTCCGAACGTGTTCTACCCGGACACGGGCGGGCAGATCGTGGCCAACAGCGCCGCGATCACGCAGTTCCAGACGAACCTACAGAACGCGGTGACGGCCGGCTTCGCCCAGCAGAGCGCGAAGTACGGCGGCACGGTCCCGCAGGAGAACCCGCTGCGCTACAACCACACCGGCTCGGCGCCGCTGCCGGCGGTCCCTACGCCCGATGTCCCGGCCTACACGCCGGCCGAGCAAGCGCAGTACTCCCCGGTGCACCCGGCCGGGACGGCGCCGGAGGCCATGGCGGCGTCCACACAGGACGAGGCCTCGATCTTCTGGAACCTGGGCATCCCCGGCTTCAGCGTCGGCGGCGTCCAGGACTCGAACATCGACGAGAACCCGTACGCCTCTACGGTCAGCGCCGCGATCCGCTCGACGCCGGTGCTGGCCTACACGGGCGGCGGGACGGCCTTCGAGCTCGCCAGCAACGTGCCGGCAGCAGGTTTCACCACCACAGCGGCGGCGGTCGCGGTCGGCGACACCAACGTCAAGGTCGCCTCCGTCACGAACCTGGTCGCCGGCCAGCCGTTCTTCATCGACACCGGCCAGAACCTCGAGACCGGCCAGATCTCGGCGGTCGGCACGTCCGGCGCCGGGGGCACGGGCGTGACCCTCACGGCTCCGCTCAGGCTGGCGCACGCCAGCGGCATCCCGTTCAACGTCAACCAGGGCCAGCCGGTCGGGTTCACGGGCGACACGCTCGAGCACCTGAACTTCTTCGCCGCCGGCGCGCCGCACGGGCTCGACGGCGAGACCTCGCCGACCGAGGAGCTCCTGCGGGCACTCGAGCTGCCGTCGCAGTACACGGCGTTGCTCGCCAGCGGCAACGACTACCTCGGCGCGGTTCCGGCGCCGACCGGCACGATCGCGTACTTCGAGACGAGCCCGGTCAAGCCGGCCGCGACGAAGACGGTCACCTTCGACGCGAGCTTCGCGCGCACGAACGACGGCGGCAAGGCGGGGCTCCAGTACTACTGGGACTTCGGCGACGGCACCAGCGGCACCGGCGAGACCGTCACCCACACCTACTCGTCGGCGCAGTGGGCCGACGCGAAGCTGGTGGTCGTCAAGGGCGACTCCAGCAAGTGGGGCATGTACCGGCAGGCGGTCGCGGTCAACAGCCCGTCCGGCTCGCCGCCGGCGACACCGGCCTGCGGCACCTTCTCGACGGCCGAGCGCAACGCGCTGATCGCCGCCGCGAAGGCCGCCTTCAGGGTCAAGACGACGGCCTTACCCAGCGCTGACGCGAAGGAGCGTGATCGGTCATGACGCGGCGAATGACGAAGAAGCTCCTCCGGCCTCGCTGGATCGCCCTCGGCCTGCTCGTGGCCGTGACGGCCGCAGCCGCCGCGCTCGTCGCCACGACGACGGCGACGTCGGCGGACGCGATCCCGTTCTCAAACCCGGCCCACCCGGTGATCGACACGAACTGGATCTACGACCACAACTGGTACGAGTCGAACACGTTCATCTACAAGGTGGCCGGCTCGGACGGCTGCCTGCCCGGCGCCACCACGTGCGCCGTCGGCACGCCCGGCGACAGCAACAACCTGCCCCCGAACTACAACGGCGCGCAGGAGTTCTACGACTGGTGGACGGGCGTCGGCACGACGCACACGCCGCAGCCGAACGGCAAGCTCGGCCTCTGGATCACTGCCCGTGACCACCTCTTCCCGACCCGTACCTGGCAGGGGAACGACGCCGAGCTGACGATCCCGGGCGCGGTCTGCGCCGGGCAGCAGGTGATGCTCGCGAGCCACAACGACTCGACGCCCGTGACGACGAACCCGGCCAGCGGCGCTGTGAGCGGCAGCGCGACTCCGACGAGCACGATGCACTCGGGCAACTGGGGCAACGGCTCGGGCTACGACGCCAACATGGGCGAGAACATGAACCTGGAGGAGCTCGGCTCGGTGCTCCGCTGGCACGAGGTCAACGGCACGTATCCGGCACGCACGCTCAAGGCGACCCTCTACGACAACGAGGAGGGCGGGCTGGTCGGCTCCGGCTTCTACTCGGCGGCCGGCACGCCGGCGGCGATCGTCGCCGCTGCGGTTGCGGCCGGCGACACGAACATCAAGGTCACCTCGACGACCAACCTCGGCGCGGGCACGACCATCGCGCTCGACGCGGCCGACACCGAGAACCCGACGGTCGCCTCGGTCGGCACGGCCGCCACGAACACGACGCTGTCGGCTCCGGCCGCGGCGGGCGACACGAAGATCTACGTCGCCAGCGTCAGCGGCATCGCGGTCGGCCACAACCTCAGCGTCGACCTGGCGAACATCGACTCGCGCAGCGTCTCCGCGGTCGGCACGGGCCAGCGGACGACGACGACGCTCGCGGCCGCAGCCTCGGCCGGCGACACGGTGATCAAGGTCGCGTCGGTCTCGAACATGGTGGTCGGCGAGAAGGTGGCGGTAGACGCCGGCTTCGACAACGCGGAGTACCGGCTGATCACCGCCGTCGGCACCTCCGGCGCGGGCGGCACCGGCGTCACGCTCGACTCGGCGCTCTCGGGCGCGCACACGAGCGGGAATCCGGTCCAGGACGTCGGCAGCGGCATCACGCTGGGCTCGGCGCTCTCGAACGCGCATCGCGTGACCTCGCGGGTGATCGACACGTCCGCGCTCGGCACCGGGATCACGCTGACGGCGCCGTTGGCGAAGGCCCACGCGTACGGCTCGACGGTCAACGGGTCGGCCACCGGCCTGCTCTCCGACAGCCCGCAGGGCCAGATCATCGCCGTGCTCAACAACGACCAGGACGGCCTCAACTATCCGACCCACAAGTGGGGCACCGGCTACTACATGAGCAACCTGCTGGACGGGAACGCCGGGCCGTGGTTCAACAACATCAACGCGACCCCGGTCTCCGCGGCGCCCAACAGCGTCTACGGCACCGTCGGGATCCAGCGGCTCCAGCACAACCTGCCGGCCGTGCAGGCCTTCCGCCAGTCGGCGGAGGACGCGGTCACGCAGTCGCTGCAGGACCTCGGCGCCAAGTACAACTTCAGCATCCCGCTGGAGAACCCGCTCCAGTTCAAGAACACGGGCTCGGTCCCGGACAGCCCGGGCATCCACTCGGTGCCCGCGTACCTGCCGGCCGACCAGGCGCAGTACACGCCGGTGCTCGACGACCGCACCGGGCGCACCGACCAGGTCTCGTTCGGCGTCCGCGGCATCCCGTCGCTGGGCGACATCGGTCAGTACGACTCGAGCACCGACCCGCTCGTGGGCGGTGCCGACAATCCGTACCCGAGCTACTACCCGAGCAAGCCGACCCTGGCCGGCGAGTTCGGGCAGGACTCGAGCAGCGACTACTTCTCGAACCTCAACTACTGGGCCTCGGGCACCGTGCACGGCCCGGGCGGGTTCGACAAGCCCTCGGAAGGCCTGCTGCGAGGCGTCGAGTTCATCTCGACGTGGTTCTCGTATGTGATCGCCTCTCCGCAGGAGGGCGGCGCGGTCACCCAGCCGGTCCGCCCGGTCGCGTACTTCGAGATGACGCCGAGGAAGCCCACGGCACAGACGACCGTGAGCTTCGACGCCGGCTTCAGCCGGGCGAAGAGCGGTTCCGCGGACGGTCTGACCTACTACTGGGACTTCGGGGACGGCAGCCCGATGGTGATGACCGACAACCCGCTGATCCAGCACACGTTCCCGACCCAGGCGGCTTGGCGCGACGTGAAGCTGCTCGTCGCGGGCGCGGGTCAGTGGAACTCGCCGGAGAAGTTCGCCTCGTTCCGGCAGGTCGAGCCGATCGACTTCTTCCCGACGTACTACCCGGCACTCGCGCCGCCGACCGAGCCCGCCGCGCCGAGCACCGGCTCCGCGGCCGATCCGTGCGGCGCGCTCACCGCGCCTGAGCAGGCCGCCTTGATCGACGAGGCCCGCGAGGCCAAGCGGGCGGAGGGCTCGAGCCCGACGCTGGCGGACATGGCGAGCGTCGCGCTCACGAGCGACGCCTCGAAGGAGGAGACCGAGACGCCGTAACCGGCGGGAAACGACTAGGACGACGAGGGGCGCCGCGAGGCGCCCCTCGTCCTGTCCGGCGACCGCGGAAGAACCGTCAAGAGCTCTCCGCCGCGGCCGACTGGCGGACGCGGCTCTCTGCGGCGACTGGATAAAGATGAAACCACCGAAAGTCGTCATGGCCGCGAAGCGGCCGGACTTTCGGTGGTGAATGGGGGCGGGAGGATTCGAACCTCCGTAGGCTGAGCCGACGGGTTTACAGCCCGTTCCCTTTGGCCACTCGGGCACACCCCCGGGGGCGGGAAGTGTACCGCCGCCTGAGCGGCGCTCTACGCTTACCGCGTGATCGCGTGCACCAACTGCGGGCAGGAGAACCCGGACGTCGCCCGGTTCTGCCTCGCCTGCGGCACCGAGCTCTCGAGCCGGCCGGCCGGGCAGGACGAGCGGCGGATCGTCTCGATCGTGTTCGTCGACCTGGTCGGCTTCACCGCCCGCGCCGAGAACCTCGACCCGGAGGACGTGCAGGCGGTTCTCGGCCCGTACCACGAGCACGTTCGGCGAGAGCTCCAGTCGTTCGGCGGCACCGTGGAGAAGTTCATCGGCGACGCGATCATGGCCGTCTTCGGCGCGCCGACGGCCTTCGGCGACGACGCCGAGCGCGCGGTGCGCGGCGCGCTGGCGGTTCGGGACAGCACGCTGGAGCTCGACGCGCGGGAGCTCCACCTCGACCTGCAGCTGCGGATCGCCGTCAACACCGGCGAAGCGCTCGTCTCGCTCGGCGCGCGGATGGCGCTCGGCGAGTCGCTGGTCGCGGGCGACGTCGTCAACACGGCCTCGCGCCTGCAGTCGTCCGCGCCTGTGAACGGCGTGATCGTCGGGGCGGAGACCTACGCCGCCACCAAGGATGCGATCGAATACGAGTCGGCCGACGCGATCCAGGCGAAGGGCAAGTCGGAGCCGGTCGAGGCCTGGGTCGCGTTACGGCCGAAGCGCGCAGCGGGCGAACGGCAGCACTCGGGCGAGCTGGTCGGCCGCTCCCGGGAGCTCGACGTGCTGCGCGGGATCTGGGAGCAGGTCTCCGGCGAGCGCGTCCCGCACCTGGTGACGGTGCTCGGGCCGGCGGGGATCGGCAAGACGCGGCTGACGCAGGAGTTCGACCGCATCGTCGAGGAGCTCGGCGGGCGCACCGTCCACGGCCGCTCGCTCCCGTACCGCGAGAGCAGTGCCTACTTCGCCTTTGCGATGCAGGTCAAGCGGCTCTGCGAGATCTACGACAGCGACCCGCCCGAGGTCGCACTCGCGAAGCTGCGCGAGCACGTCGCCGAACTGCCCTCCGGCGTGGACGCCGCGACCGTCGCCCGCCACCTGGCGATCCTGCTCGGGCTCGACTCCGAGGGGACGGTCGACGACCGCGAGGAGCTCTTCTTCTCGGTGCGCTGCTTCATCGAGTCGGTGGCCCGCGACCGGCCGACGATGCTCGTCTTCGAGGACATCCACTGGTCCGACCGCAGCCTGCTCGACCTGATCGAGCTGCTGGCCGCGCGCCTCCGCGACCTGCCGATCATGCTGCTCTCGCTCGCCCGGCCAGAGCTGCTCGACTCGCGCGCGGCCTGGGGTGGAGGGCTGCCGGCGTACACGGCGCTGCCGCTACCCGCCCTGAGCGGCGAGGACTCGCAGAAACTCGCCGGCCTGCGCCTGCAGAGCCTGAGCAGCGAGGCCGCGGCGCGGCTGGTCGAGACCGCCGAGGGCAACCCGCTCTTCATCGAGCAGCTCGCCGCGACGATGGCCGAGGCCTCCACGTCGGACGCCTCGCTGCCGACGACGGTGCGCGGAATCGTGGCCGCGCGGCTCGACGCGCTGCCGGCGGCGGAGCGTTCGCTGCTGCTCGACGCCGCGGTCGTCGGCAAGACGTTCTGGCGCGGGGCGCTCGAGCGGATCGCCGGCGAGAGCAACGGCATTCCGGACCTGCTCGGCGCGCTCGAGGGCCGCGACCTGGTCGTGCGCGAGACGAGGTCGATCATCGAGGGCGAGCAGCAGTACAGCTTCAAGCACGTCCTGATCCGCGAGGTCGCCTACGAGCTGCTGCCCCGGGCGAGGCGTCAGGAGCGGCATGCGGCGGTCGCGCATTTCTTCGAGGACTCGACGGCCGAGCTGGGCGAGATCACGACCGCGCTCGCACGGCACTGGCGCGATGCCGGCGAGGCGACCCGGGCCGTCGAGTACTTCGTCCGCGCGGGCGAGCAGGCCGAGCTCGGCTGGGCAAAGGACCAGGCGGCGATCCTCTACCGCGAGGCGCTCGACCTCGTGGCCGAGGACGATGCCGAGCACCTCGCCGAGCTACGGCGCCGGGTCGCGCTCGCACGAGCTGCCGCGCTCCACATCCCGGATGCACGGCAGCTGATGCGCTAGCTGGGAGGGTTTGACGAAGCACCGCCGAGGCCGCGCTCCGCCAAACCCTCCTAGGAGGGTTTGGCGCAAAAAGAGGCGGGGCCGCGTGAGCAGCCCCGCCAAGTGTGCGCTCTACCTACCCGCTGATGCGGGTGCAGTGACCGCACTTCGGCCGGTTGGCCGTGCCGGGGACACGGTTCACCAACTCGATGTGGCCTGTCGCTGGGCAACTTCGAGTGCCACGGGTACTGCTTCATGTCGTTCCTTCCTGGTCGCCCCGCCGCCTGCGCCTACAGGACTTGCTTGAGCGGGACGTCCTCAGCGCGGAAGGAAATCAGCAGGGTCGGACGGCAGCCTCCGAACCTTCTATCTTCCAACCAGGTTCGCGCGTTCCTTCCACGCGAACGGGCGGCCCCGGCGCCTACCGGGGCCGCCAATTCTTAGGCGGCCAAGGAAACCTCTCGCGCTCGGCTAAGAGCCTGCGAGAGCCGCGCCAGCATCGTCAGGTCGGCATGGAGGCTGACGCGCTCCAAGCCACGGACGCGCAAAGGCGCAAGTCCGTAGTCATGCTTCAAGCGACCGAACTCGCGCTCGATAGCGGCGCGGCCTCGGTACAGGTCTTTGAACCGCTGCGAGTGACGAGGGATGTGCGGGAACAGTCGCCCTCCCGTGGCAATCGGCATCACCGTCTGATTGGCCTTCGAGCCCTTGATCGGGATGACCGGATCGACGCCGCGTTCGGCGCACTCGTCGTGGACGCGGACGCTGTCGTACGCCTTGTCCGCGGCGACCGTCTCCGGGCGAAAGCCGCGAGCGTGGAGCGCGTCGATCAGCGGAGCGACAAACAGAGATTCGTTCCGCCGCGCTGTTGCGACCTGCCACGCGAGCGGCAAACCCGTGGCGGCATCGACAGCGGCCTGCAACTTGTAGCCGTAGAACCCGCCACCCTTGCGAGTGCTGATCGCGGAGCGATGGCCCCAGGAGGCATCGGGATCGCTGAACCGCTCGCGTTCTCGGCCGCCCTTCGAGACGTACCGCTGGCCATTGGCGAAGGCGGGCATGTCGGAGGCGTCGATAGCTACGTCTCGGCCCATGGCCGGGTACTGCGCTCTAAGGGACGCGGCGCAAGCGTCGAGACACGCCGCGAGCGCGGGACGATTCGCACGGAGTTTCGTGGCGAAGCGGTACATCGCCCAACAGGACGGGGCGCCGCTAAGCGTGGCCTGCAGGCCGGGATGCTCTGCGATGAGCGCGGCCGTGCATGTCCAGGTTGGGAGCGCGAACAGAGACTTGACGAGGCAAGCGCCGACGAGTGCGCGAGCGCCGTAGCCCTTCTGCTCTCGGTTGTCTTTGAGGGCGTCAAGCTCCGCGATCAGAGCTGTGATTTCGGGGGACTCGAGAAGTGCTGCGACGTCGCCAACAACCCTGCGACGCGCTACCTTGCCAGATGCCATAGGAGGTCACTCTCCTGTGGTCAGGCCCTCGGCAGTGCCAACTGCGCGGGGGCCACTTTCTTTGGATTTGCAGGACTAATTCTAGTCCTGGCATCGGACGGAGCCCTGTGCCGAACGGCCTAAATGAAAGGTTCGAAGAGCGTGACGGTCGCCCCAATGAAACTGCGGTAACGCTCAAGCATTGGGAGGACCGGTCGCCCTCCCCAGGGCTCTCCCTCGCCCATCGCTATGCCGAACTCGAAATTTGTCTGCATGTGCATTTTCTCGTCCGGCACGTCGGGGATAAGACGGAACCGGCCTACTACTGCGCCATCTACGAACGGACCGATTCCGGTTTCCACATCGTCGAGGTCGGCCCCGATCGATCCCCACCGCGTTCCCTCGACGGTCGCACTAACCAGGCCCAGCCGACGATGCTTGTCGATGATGTCGAGCTGGTTGATGTTCGCGAGGACTTCAGTTCCGGGGGAACCGTTGTACGGCTGAAGCCGCTCGATCTGTGCGAGCGCTTCTGGATCGACACCGGGAAGCTTGTCTGGGTGTACGGACTGCCACGATCCAGGGTCGTCGAGGATTGGGAAGCTTGGTCGGTCCTCAGAGACCATGCCCTTGGAGTTGACGAGGGCGTAAGCCGTGTGGTCAAGAGCGGATCGGAGAGCATGAGCGCACTCTCCAATCAGACTCGACCATCTTTCAAGCGGGGGCGGCTCGATGATCTTGGCGCGCCAGAGAAACGCATGGCCCTCGCGATCCGGGTCGTCCTCAAGGAGCATTCGGTACGGGTTGCGATCGAGAAAGCGGGCGTGTTCCAAGGCCAACTGAGTGAAGTGTTCCTCTGCTCGCGCCAGCTTGAGCCTCGCACCGCTGAGGGGATCAGGCATGCCCAAGAGCATGACGCTTGCCCGCTTTTCCGCCAAACCCTCCTAGCTAGGTCGGAAAATCCGAGGGCGTGACGTCGCCCGCGATCTCGTGCACGGCGTCGAGCGTGTGTCGGCCGAGATCAACCGCGTGGCTGCGGACGGTTTCCTCGTCGGGCGCCTCGTAGACGCAGTACGTCATCACCTTGCCGTTCTCGTTGACGACGACGTGGCTGTGCTCCCAGACGATCTGGGGGTAGCCCCCTTCGATCACCTCGTTCGAGCGGCGACCCACCTCCGGCATTTCCTCTTCACCGACGTCGAATGTCCTGACGACCAAGTACCGCGGCACGTTCCTCCTTCTCAGCCCGCAGGCCTGATGTTCTGGTTCACGTGGAAGACGTTGCCGGGATCGTACTCGGCCTTGATCTTCGCGAGCCGGTCGTAGTTCTCGCCGTAGCTCGCCTTCACGCGCTCCTGGCCTTCGTCCATCATCATGTTCACATACGCGCCGCCGGCCGCGAACGGATGTAGCGCCTCGTGGTAGGCGATCGCCCAGTCCTTGACCGACTCCGCGTTGGCGGGGTCGGGGTCGACGCCGACGATCACCTGGCCCCAGTTCGCGTTGCGGTAGCCCCACGGCGTGTCTGTCGGGCCGACGCGATGGGCGGCGCCGTCGATCGGGTAGAGGTGCATGGTGCACTTCCAGTTCGGCAGGGTGGAGGCGAACGCGACGTGCTGCTCGACCGCCTCATCGGGGATCTCCTCGACGAAGTCCGCGCGCCAGTACCACTGCTCGCCGGGCGGGTAGACCGGGTCGAAAGCACTTTGCAGCGCCGGTAGCGGCATCGGCTGAACGCCGTCCATCAGGAGGCCGGGCTGCGAGCGAGCCTCGGCCAGCACCTCGTCGGCCTGCTCGGCCGGGCCCGTCCAGCACCAGACGATGGCGGCAACCTTCTCCAGGTGCAGCTCTTCCGGGAACGGCGGAGCCGGCGGAACGCGGAGGAAGGCGAAGAAGCCGCCGAGCTCGTCCGGCGCGTTGCGGATGAAGTCGCGGTACCACTTCATCACCTCGGCGGCGTTGTCGAGCGACCAGAACATCGGCCCACCGACGATCGTGTCGATCGGGTGCAGCCTGGCCGTGATCGAGGTGACGACGCCGAAGTTGCCGCCCCCGCCGCGAATCGCCCAGTAGAGGTCGGGGTTCTCGTCCTCGTTCGCATTGACGACGCTGCCGTCGGCGAGCACGACCTGCGCGCCGAGGATGTTGTCGATCGACAGGCCGGCCGGGCGGGTCAGGCTGCCGATCCCGCCGCCGAGCATCAGTCCGCCTGCGCCGGTGGTCGAGATGATCCCTCCGGGAGTGGCGAGGCCGTGCGCGTTGGTCGCCGCGTCGACCTCGCCGAGCAGCGCGCCGCCGCCGATCGTCACCGTCCGGTTGCCGGCGTCGACCTCGACGCTGTTCAAGGCGCGAAGGTCGATCACGAGGCCGTCGTCCGCGCTCCCGAGGCCGGCGCCGTTGTGGCCGCCGCCGCGAATCGCGATGTCGAGGCCGTTGTCGCGGCCGTAGTTGACCGCGGCCACGACGTCGTCCACGCCGGCCGCGCGCACGATCAGCGCCGGCCGCCTGTCGATCATCGCGTTGTAGAGCGCGCGCGCCTCGTCGTAGTCGGCGTCGCCCGGGCGGACGACGGTGCCCTTCAACCGTGCCGCGAGCTCGTCGACGCTGGTGGTGTCGATTCCGGTGCCGGTCATTGCTTTCTCCCTTCGGACTCTTTTTCGACAGGACGGGAGCCCGAGGCCCCTTCTTCCAGGCATACGATGAACCGATGGAGCGCTTCGATGCAATCGTGATCGGAGCCGGTCCGGCCGGATCGACCGCCGCGTTCCGTCTCTCGCGCGCGGGCGCGCGCGTGCTGCTGCTCGACCGTGAGCGCTTTCCGCGCGACAAGCCGTGCGGCGGCGGGCTGACCTACCGCGCCGTGCGTCAGCTGCCCGTCCCGGTCGAGCCGGTGGTCGAGGATACGGTGCGGCGCTTCCAGCTCGGCCTCCGCTACGGCCGCAGCTTCGAGCGGCGGAGCGAGGAGCCACTGATCCTGATGACGCAGCGGCGGCGGCTGGACGCGCACCTCGCCGAGCAGGCGGCCGAGGCCGGAGCCGACTTCCGTGACGGCGTGCGCGCGACGGCGCTGGCGACGGACGAGCAGGGCGTGACGGTGCGCTTCGACGGCTCGGGAGCCTCGGCCCCGGTGGCGATCGGCGCCGACGGCGTCAACGGCCTGACGGCACGGGTGCTCGGGCTTGCCGGCCGGCGCCAGCACGGCGTGGCGCTCGAGGGCAACGTCTCTCATGTTCACGCGCGCGAGGACTACCGCGGCCGCGCCGTGGTCGAGCTCGGCGTCGTCCCGGGCGGCTACGCGTGGGTCTTCCCGAAGGGCGACCACGTCAACGTGGGCGTCGGCGGCTGGGAGTCGGAGGGCACGCGGCTGCGCGCGCACCTCGAGCGCGCGTGCGCCGAATACGGGCTGCCGGCCGACCGGCTGGAGTCGGTCCGCGGCTACCGGCTGCCGATGCGCCGGCTCGGCGACCGCGCGCGCAGCGGCCGCGTGCTGCTCGTGGGCGACGCGGCCGGCCTGGTCGATCCGCTCTCCGGCGACGGGATGTACGAGGCCTTCGTCAGCGCGCGGCTCGCCGCTGAGTCTGTGCTGCGCGATGATCTCGGCGGCTACGAGCCCGCGCTGGAGCGGGAGCTGGCTCGCACGCTCGCCGCCTCGTGGAAGGCGAAGCACGCGCTGGAGCGCTTCCCGCGCCTGGTCTTCGGCGTCGCCGGCCTGCCGCTCGTCTGGGGCTTCGTCTCGGCCTTCCTGCGCGGCGACCTCGCGCATCCGGGCGAGGCGACCGGCCTCGTCCGCGCGCCCCTGCGCCTGGTCGAGGCGCTCGGGGCCTCAAGACACACCGCGTAGCTGCCGAAAAGCCACAGCGTGGACTTGAATGCGGTACTCGGCCGTGCCGTGGAACTCGGCGCGAGCGATATTCATCTCAAGGTCGGCCAGCCGCCGGTGCTCCGGCGCGACGGCGAGCTCGGCCTGCTTCCCGATCACGCGCCGCTGTACGACAGCGACCTCGAGGCCGCGCTCGCGATCGTCGCGGACATGACGCCCGCCAAGCTCTCGCACTTCCACGAGACCGGCGAGCTCGACATCGCCTACTCGGCCGACGGCCTGCCGCGGTTCCGCGTCAACGGCTATCGCCAGCGCGGCTCGATCTCGTTCGCCTTCCGCGTGATCCCGAACGAGGTGCCGAGCTTCGAGAAGCTGCGCCTGCCGAAGGGCGTGCAGCGCTTGGCCGAGGAACATCGCGGCCTCGTGCTCGTTACCGGCGCGACCGGCTCGGGCAAGACGACCACGCTCGCGGCGGTGATCGACTACATCAACCGCACGCGGCGGCAGCACATCGTCACCATCGAGGACCCGATCGAGATCCTCCACTCCGACCAGGGCTGCATCGTCAACCAGCGCGAGGTCGGGCTCGACACCGAGTCGTTCCTCGCCGCGATCCGGCGCGTGCTCCGCCAGGACCCGGACGTGATCCTGATCGGCGAGCTCCGCGACGCAGAGACCGCCGAGACGGCGCTGAAGGCCGCCGAGTCGGGCCACCTCGTCTTCTCGACGATGCACACGGTCGACGCCGCCGAGACGATCGGCCGGATGGTCGAGTTCTTCCCGGCGGCCAAGCAGGATCAGATCCGCGCGATCCTCGGCGGCGTCCTGCGCGGGGTGGTCAGCCAGCGGCTGCTGCCGCGGCAGGAGGGCGGCCGGGTCGCCGCCGTCGAGGTGATGGTCAACAACTCGCGCATCGCCGACCTGATCCGCGAGAGCCGCAGCGAGGAGATCCCGGACGCGATCGCCGAGGGCCAGTTCTTCGACATGCAGACCTTCACGCAGGCCCTGATCGAGCTCGTGGTCGCGGGCGAGGTCGACCGCGAGATCGCCGCCAACGCCGCGACCAACCGGCACGACTTCGTGGTCTCGCTCGACCAGGCCCTCAAGCGGCAGGCCGCCGGCGTTGCCACCGACCGTCCCGTCTCCGAGATGGAGCCCGAGCCGCCCAAGCCGGGCGAGGCGCCGATGCCGGGGCTCCGCGTCGCCGGAGCGCAGGACGGATGAAGCGGCTCGCGGCGGTAGCGGTTGCGGCGCTTGCGCTCGCCGGCTCGGCGAGCGCAGACGTCTTCCGGGTCGTTCCCTCCATCTCACCGGTCTCGCCGGCCTTCCTGCCGAGCGCCGAGGTGCCGAACACGCCGGGCGCGATCGCCTTCACGCCGGAGCTGCAGCAGCGACCGGCCTTCGTGGAGGAGCGCAGCTACGACCAGCTGCTGGCGCTCTGGCAGCGCGACGGCGCGCTCTACGGCGTGCCGTGGCAGGTGCTGGCGGCGGTCAACAAGATCGAGTCGAACTTCGGCCGCAACATGGGGCCGAGCTCGGCCGGCGCGATCGGCTGGATGCAGTTCATGCCGTCGACGTGGGAGCGCTGGGGTGTCGACGCCGACGGCGACGGGCTCGCCAACCCGTGGAGCGCCGAGGACGCGATCGCCGCGGCCGCCCGTTACCTCGCCGCCTCGGGCGGCGCGACCGACATCTCGCGGGCCGTCTTCTCCTACAACCACGCCCAGTGGTACGTGGACGAGGTGCTCCAGCTCGCCCAGCTCTTCGGCAGCGGCGGGGTGGACGCGACCTTCGACCTCGACCGTATGCAAGTCTCGCTCGAGCAGAACCGGCAGGCGGTCGTCCGCGCGAACCGGAAGCTGCTGAAGGCCGAGCGCGACCTGCGCGCGCTCAGCCGCCGCGGGGCCAAGCTTCGCCGGCGGGCGGCGGCCACGAACCTGCTCTCCGACCGGCTCGCGCTCGACCGGCGTTCCGCGCAGCTCGGCGTGCGGGTCAGTGACGCTCAGGCCCTCGTCGGCTCGCTGCAGGCGACGCTCGACCAGGCGCGGCAGGATCTCGCCCTGGCGCGCGACCGCTCGCTCTCGGCCTCGTTCGCCCCGGCCTCCGGCTCGCTGCTGGGCGCTCCCGCCTACGACGGCCAGTACGTCTTCCCGGTCGGCGGCGGCCCCTCGCTCGTCTCGGTCTCCCACCACCATCACGACTATCCGGCCGCCGACATCGCCGCGCCCGAGGGCTCCCCGATCTACGCGCTCGCCGACGCGGTCGTCGTGCGCTCCTGGTCGACGCCGGACGCGCGCTGCGGGATCGGGCTGACGATCGACACCGCCGACGGGCAGGAGTGGACGTACTGCCACATGTCGTACCTCGACCCGACCGTCACGGCCGGTGCCCAGCTCATGGCCGGCACTGAGGTCGGCCTGGTCGGGATGACCGGACACGCCACGGGCCCGCACCTGCATCTCCAGCTCGACCCGGCGACCTCGTACCCGCAGCTCCAGCAGTGGTTCCAGAACTTCGCGGGCGTCGCCTTCCGCTGGCAGGACGCCGGCCCGACCGACTCGATGGGCAGCGGCGGCCAGGGCCCGGTCTTCGCGATCGTGGACACGCAAACGGAGGAATCGAGTGGACCGGTCGTCCTGTTCACCCGGTAGGGGGATGACAAGCCTGCTCTCCGCTGCCGAAGGGAAGGACATGGCGGTCCGGCTAGCGGCGCTCTTGCCACGCGCGGTCATCGTGGCCCTCGTGTGGATCCTCGGCACGGCTGCGTTCACGCTGGCCGCGGACAACACGATCGTCGGGCCTTCGAACCCGAATCCCTCGGCTGGCGCGGCCGCGGCGCAGACCGAACTGGTCGTGCCGTCGGTCAGCGGCCAGGCCTACGTCTTCGCCAAGGGGATCCTGGAGGACTCCGGCTTCGCCTGGCGGGTCGTCGGCTCCGTCCGCGGCTACTCCTCGAACCGCGTCATCACCCAGAGCCCGGCTGCAGGCACACATGTGATCGACACCGGCGCCCCGACCGTGATCGTCCGCCTCGTGCGCGGCCCCTACGCGCAGCTCGGACGGCCCGTCGACGTCTCGCCCTACCGCGGCACCGCGATCCGCCTCGCCGGCCTCGCCGCCGTCACGAAGCCCGCGGTCACGCCCAAGCGCAAGGCGAAGCCGGTCGTCAAGCCCAAGCCGAAGCGCGTCGTCAAGCCGAAGACCGTCGCGAAGCCGAAGGTCAAGGCCACGCCGCGCCCGCCCGCGTTCACGCCGGCCGGCGCGCCCAAGGAACCGCTCGACGAGATCACGCTGCCGGCCCGCGCACTCAGGCTCCAGCGCTGGGTCGCCAACCGCCCGAAGACCGGCGCGAACGTGCGCCAATGGCTCTACCAGCACGCGTGGATCGTCACCGGCGCGCAGTTCGGCTGGTGGCACGGCGCCCAGGCGCTCCAGACGCTGATCGCCGTCGACCGGCAGGTCCAGCGTCAGTGGGGGATCGGCGGCAAGAGCCAGGCGGTCGCCAAGGCCGCGCTCGCACAGGTCCGCCGCCGGTCGCGATGAGCCCTCGCCGCCTACTCGCCGAGCGGGGTTACTCGCTGGTCGAGATGCTCACGGTGCTCGTGATCATGGGCGTCGTGATGACGAGCCTGACCACCGTGTTCGTTCAGGCATCGAACTCCGAGACGGACATGAACAACCGTTTTCAGGCCCAGCTGACGGCCAAGCTCGCCCTCGACAAGGTGCGCAGGGAAGTGCATTGCGCGACCGTGGTCACCCCGACCGGCGTGAGCTCCTCGGTGACCATCACCCTGCCTTCCTATTGCAAGACGGGCAGCGGCGTGATCACCTGGTGCACGCGCAGCAACGGCACCAACCGCTACGCGCTCTACCGCGTGGTCGGATCGACGTGCACGGGCGGGGTGATGTGGGCGGACTACCTTGTCCCGACCTCGACCGCGACGGTCTCCGGCGGTGCGCTCCAGATCTTCAACTACACGGCCCAGTCGACCTCGTCGCTGGCGAAGCTGACGGTCGACGTCCCGGTCAACGTCAAGCCGTCCAAGACCGTAGAGCTGTACGAGCTGAAGGACGACATCGTCCTGCGCAACAGCTCGCGCACGTAGTCCACTCGTTCGAGGGACGTTCCGGCCTTGCCGGTGCGCCGATGTAGTTCCCATGCGGTTCTTGCTTTGCCTGCCGCGACGTCTGCGGAGCGAGCGCGGGATGGCGCTCGTGATGGCGATCGGTATCACCAGCGTTCTCGGGATCGCGGGCGCGACCGCGGTTGCCTACTCGACGTCGGGCGCGCAGGAGGCCCGGCAGAGCGGTTCGCGTCAGAACGCCTTTTCGCTCGCGGAAGCCGGCATCAACAACTCGATGGCCGTGCTGAACCTGCCGACGAACAACGCGCTCGACGCGGACACGCTGAACAAGTGCACCACCAACGAGACGAAGTACGGCACGCCGGGCGCGAGCCCGACGAGCATCTCGAGCTGGCGGCACGACTCCTACGCGAACGGGACCGTCGACTGGTGCGGCACGCTGAACCGCAGCACGGCGCAGTGGTACCTGACCGCGATCGGGAACATGAAGAATCCCGGCCGGACGGGCAACGTGACGCGCATGCTGCAGGCGACCGTCTCGGTCGTCCCGACCCTGACCCAGCCGCTCAACAACCCGTCCTGGAACTACATCTACGCGACGCACACGGGCAGCGCGTGTGACCAGACCCTGTCGAACAACGTCAGCGGCGGCTCCTGGATGTACATCGCCGGCAACCTCTGCCTCTCACAGAACGTCGGCATCGGCGCGACCAAGCTGATCGTCGGGGGCAACCTCGATCTCGACAACAACGCCTACGTCGGCACCAACACCAGCCTAGTGACGCGGGCCGAGGCCTACGTCGGCGGCAACTGCCGCTACCAGAAGGTCAGCAGCACGTGGCACACGTGCACGGGCAATCAGGACACCTACAACATCTTCAGCAAGCTCTCCGACGGCTCGACGATCGCGGTCAATCACTCCGCGCCGGTGGTTGCGCCGCCCGCCGCCGACTTCGCGACCTGGTACGAGAACGCGATCCCTGGACCGGCCTCCTCGTGCACTACCTCCAACGGCACGCCACCCACGTTCGACGGCAACTACCCGAACCTCGACAACAGCGTCACGTCGCCGTTCGACCTCACGCCTGTCAGCTCGTACACCTGCCGTGTCGGGCCCGGCGCGAACACGACAGTCTCGAGCGCGATGAATGCGACCCAGACCACTATCTCCGTGCCGTCGGCGACCGGCTTCCCGACGAGCGGGACGTTCCGCATCCGGGTCGACGACGAGAACATGACCGTCACGGCAGGCCAGGGGACGAGCACGTGGACGATCATGCGCGGCGTGAACGGCACAACTGCGGCGGCGCATTCGGCCGGCGTCCCTGTCTACTGGGACGACGCCGACACGAGCGGTGAGATCTCCTGGAACTCGAGCTCCAAGACGCTCACGGTCAAGGGCACGATCTTCATCGACGGCAGCGCCAAGATCTCGCAGAACGCGAACTACAACGGTCAGGCGACGCTCTACCTATCCGGGACGATGCTCTTCAACGCCAGCCTCTGTGGCGTCCCGACGGGCTCGAGCTGTGTCTTTTCGAACTGGAACCCGGACGCCGAGCTGTTGACGATCGTCGCCAACGGAACCGGCGGCCAGGTCCCTGCGGGCGACAGCGTCTACTTCGCGAACAACCAGTACTTCCAGGGCGGCCTCTTCGCCACCGGGAACGTCGAGTACAGCAACAACGCGAAGTCGGACGGGCCGATCATGGGCTCGCAGATCATCCTCGCCAACAACGTCGTCACGAACTCGTTCCCGAACATCACGACGGTGCCGGTCGGGATGCCCGGCAACCCTGCCGTCTACGCGCAGCCGAACCCGCCGCAGTTCTTCAGCGGCTGAGCCTCAACCCGCGCCGCCCGCGCGCCGATAGAGCGACTGTGGACCTTGCTCTCGGCCTGTTCGCCTTCTGGCCTGCGCTCGCGCTCGGCAGTTTCCTGAACGTCGTCGCCGCGCGCGTGCCCTTGCGCCGCTCGGTCGTGCGGCCGGCCTCGGCCTGCATGAGCTGCGGCGCCGAGCTCGCGTGGTACGACAACGTCCCAGTGGTCTCGTGGCTCGCGCTGCGCGGCCGCTGCCGCACCTGCGGCGTCCGCATCAGCGCGGTCTACCCGCTCGTCGAGCTGGCGACGGCCGCGCTCGTGGCGGGCTGCTTCGTCAAGTTCGGGCTCTCGGGTGAGGCGTTCCTGGCCTCGTTCTTCTGCGTCGTGCTCGTGGTGCTGAGCGCGATCGACCTCGAGCATCGGATCGTCCCGAACCGGATCGTCGTCCCCGCGGCCGTGATCGTGCTCCTGGCGCAGACGGCGCTGCAGCCGAGCCCGGAGTGGACGATCGGCGCGCTCGCCGCGTCCGGCTTCCTGTTCGTGGCCGCGCTCGCCTACCCGGCCGGCATGGGCATGGGCGATGTCAAGCTGGCGCTGCTGCTCGGCGCGATGCTCGGCCGCCTCGTCGGCGTCGGCCTGATGCTCGGGATGCTCGCCGCGCTCGTGCCGAGCGTGTACCTACTGGCCCGCCACGGCTCGGCCGCCCGCAAGATGGGCATCCCGTTCGCGCCGTTCCTGGCGCTGGGCGCGCTGGTCGCCCTGTTCACGGGCCATTCGCTGCTCGATGCGTATCTGAACCACTTCTAGCGCTCAGCTTTCAGCCGGGTTCTGCCGATACCTCGTTCGAGGGATATCCATGGACCTCAAGCGGCCCAACAAGCTCAGGCTCTCCGGCAAGGCCGGCGCCTCCGACGCCCCCGCCGGGGACGGCGCCGCGCTGCCCGCGGGCCACGGTGTCAACGAGGTCGCCGAGCTCGTCGCCGACCTGATCGAGGCGACCGGGCTCGTCTCCACTGACCGCCTGGCGGCCGTCCGCGGGCGGGTCAAGCAGGGAGGTTCGTTCGCGCAGGCGGTGCTGGACGAGGGCGTCGCCACGCCGGAGGGCCTCGCCCGTACGCTCGCCAGCCGCTTCCAGCTGCCGTTCATCGACCTGCCGCTGACCGGCGTCGACGAACACGCCGCCGGCGAGATCCCGATCCACGTGCTCGAGCGCGTGGGGGCGTTGCCATACGCGCTCGAGGGCAACACGCTCAGGATCGCGATCGCGGACCCCGGCAACGTGCACGCGATCGACGAGCTGCGGCTCGCGACGCGCTACCAGCTCGAGCTGGGCGTCTCATCGCGCGAGGACATCGAGAACGAGATCCGCCGCCTGGCCCGCGCCTCCGAGGCGTTCGGCGCCGCGATGGACGTCGAAGACTCCCTGCTCGAGGAGGAGGTAGCGGAGGAGGAGAGCGACGACCTCGAGGTTGACGACGGCATCTCGGACGTACCGCTCGTCCGCCTCGTCAACTCGATCATCTTCCAGGCCGCCGAGGACGGGGCCAGCGACATCCACTTCGAGCCGCAGGAGGACGCCCTCGCCGTTCGGCTCCGGATCGACGGCGTGCTGCACGAGGTGCAGCGCATCCCGAAGCGGATGACGGCCGGCGTGACCACGCGCCTGAAGGTGCTCGCGAAGCTCGACATCGCCGAGCGCCGCAAGCCGCAGGACGGCCGGATCTCGCTCAACGCGGCCGCAGCCGGCCGGATGATGGACATCCGCGTCGCGACGCTGCCGACGGTCGAGGGCGAGTCGGTCGTGATGCGCCTGCTCGACAAGTCGAAGAAGGCGCCGACGCTGACCGAGCTCGGCCTCTCCGACGGGATGCGTGTTCGGATGGAGGAGCTGATCCGCCGGCCGACGGGCGCGATCCTCGTGACGGGACCGACCGGCTCCGGTAAGTCGACGACGCTCTACGCGGCACTGACGGAGATCAACCGCCCCGAGATCAACATCATCACCGTCGAGGACCCGGTCGAGTTCCGGCTCGGCGGCGTCAACCAGGTGCAGATCAACCAGCGCGCCGGCCTGACCTTTGCGGCCGCGCTGCGCTCGATCCTGCGCTCCGACCCCGACGTGGTGATGGTCGGCGAGATCCGCGACGGCGAGACGGCCAAGATCTCGATCGAGGCGGCGCTGACCGGCCACCTCGTGCTCTCGACGCTGCACACGAACGACGCCCCGGGCGCGCTCACGCGCCTGAACGAGATGGGCGTCGAGCCGTTCCTGACCGGCTCCGCGGTCTCGGCCGTGCTCGCGCAGCGCCTCGCGCGGAAGCTCTGCACGCACTGCTGCGAGATGTACACGCCGACGACGGACGAGATGATCAAGGCCCGGGTCTCGCCCGAGGTCGCGGCCGCTGCGGACGGGATCGTCTTCTACCGCAAGAAGGGCTGCCCGCGCTGCGGCCAGACCGGCTACAAGGGCCGGATCGGCGTCTATCAGCTGCTCGTGATGAGCGAGCAGCTCGAGTCGCTGGCCGCGTCGAAGGCGAGCCGCGAGGAGCTCGAGCGCGCCGCGATCGAAGAGGGCATGCGGACGCTCTGGGACGACGGCCTGGCCAAGGTCGCCGCCGGGCTCACGTCGCTCGAAGAGCTCGCCCGCGTAACCGTCTAGCCGGGCCCGAACCTCAAGTAACAGGCTGTTACTAGCGCTTGAAGCGCGTCTGGGTGCCGGACACGTGCTGGATGAAGGCGTCCGGGTGCTCGAGTCGGAGCGCGACGTCGAGTAACACTTTCGCCGTCGACACGCGCTGCGGCCGGCGCTGCGCCCGCCGCACGTGGAGGCGCACCTGCTCGTAGCTCGGGCGGCGAAACCCCTGCTCTTCGGCGCGTTTGCCGATCGCGCGACAGATGTCGGCCGGACGTTCGTGCTGGCGAGCGAGGCGGTCGATCTCGTCGATCAGTCGCATCGAGATCCGCGGCGCGAAGAAGCCCATGCCGCAAACGCTGCCCAGGCAAAGCTCACGCGTCTGTCACAGCTTCGTGTCGAAACCGTGTCTTAGTAACAGACTGTTACTTGACGCCTAGGCGGCCTGGATGTCGCAGCCGAGGTACATCAGGGCCTCGACGGCTTCCGTCACGAAGGCTGTAGCCTCGCGGGGGCTGGCGAACGTGTACGGCCCGGGCCGCGAGGGCTCGGCGTTCCCGGTCTGGAAGACCTCCGCCTCGACCACGCACGACTCGCCGTAGTCGACCGCGCGCATGACGGCGATCGAGCGGCCGTCGCGCCGCGCGTGCCGCACGAACAGCTCGCGGCCGGCGCTTCCCTCGGGCGCGCTCACTGCGCGTACGTGGAGGCGTTCGCCGCGGCCTGGGCGACCGTGTCGCGGTCGGCGAAGCCGTTCAGGCGGACGAAGAGGCTGTTCGGCCGGACGAAGACCAGCACCGCCGGCCCGTCGAGCACGCGGTCGGCCGGGGTCGGCGCGCCCGTCAGCACCGAGCTGAGCGGCGAGACGACCTTCTCGTCGGCGACGTTGAACGCCACGAAGCCGGTGTGTGCGACCTGGGCGCCGTGGCGGGCCTCGTCGGTCGCCATCGCATCGACGCTCGAGTCCGGCGTGTAGAGCGAGACCACCACGACGGAGTGCGAGCGCAGTGCCAGCGCGAGCGACGACGGCATACCGTCGATCACGGCCGGCACGTGCTTCTTCGGCTTCGCCTTGGGCTTGCCCGCGGCCTTCACCGCGACGGTCTTCGGCGCCTTGGCCTTCGGGGCGGCCGTCGTGGCCGCGTGCTTCTTGACCGGGTGCAGCGGCTTGATCACCGGCACCGCGGCGCTCGAGGAGCTCCCGCCGCCGCCGAGCAGCAGGAACCCGCCCAGCAGGGCGAGCAAAGCTGCGAAGCCGGCCGCAGCGAGAATCCGGACGCGAGGATTCAGGCTCACGGTGTTCCTATCGGCATTCCCGGCCGCTCGCTTGACCCCGTGAAATGCGAAGGGCGCGGTCTCCCGCGCCCTTCGCGTCGAGCGGTGAATTCGGGTCTAGCAGCTACCCGGCTTGATGTCGGCTCCCGGGCCGGACTTGTGGTAGAAGACCGTCCCCGGCGACGTGTTCACGATGCAGTAGGTCGTCGAGTTCGCCATCGAGATCTTGATGTTCTTGATCCCGGCGTCGTACGAGCCCTGCAGCTTCGTCAGCGTCGCGCCCGTGTAGCCCGTGGCGTGGTCGGCGTTGAACGCCTCCATGCCCGGCACCGCTGCGCGGACGTTGGCCTGCGCCGCGGACTTGTTCGCCCGGGTGCGGAAGCTCAGGTACGAGGGGATCGCGATCGCAAGCAGGATCCCGAGGATGATGATCACAACGAGGAGCTCGATCAGGGTGAAGCCCCGATCGTCGCTCGTCAAACGCTGCCGCAACTTGTGCATTCTTTCGCTCCTTCGGCTTGGAAACTGCGGTGGCCGGGACTAGATCGGCTTGCGATGCCCGTGATCGCACCCCCAAAGGGGGGAGGCCACTCCGACTAGCAGGCGCCGGACTTGATGTCGCCCGAGGGCCCGGACTTGTGGTAGGTGACCGTCCCCGGCGACGTGTTCTCGAGGCAGTAGCCGCCGTTGGTGGCCGCGCGGATGGTCACGTTCTTGATCCCGGCGTCGTAGGAGCCCTGCAGCTTGGCCAGGTTGACGCCCACGTAGCCGGTCGAGTGGTCGGCGTTGTACGCCTCCATGCCGGGAACTGCCGCGCGGACGTTGGCCTCCGCGGCCGACTTGTTCGCCCGGGTGCGGAAGCTCAGGTACGAGGGGATCGCGATCGCAAGCAGGATCCCGAGGATGATGATCACGACGAGGAGCTCGATCAGCGTGAAGCCCTGCTCGTCGCGCGACAGGCGTTGCCGCAAGTTGGTGGTCATCTCGTGCTCCTTGATGCTGGGGACGTCGGTGGCTGCGAGGGGTATCGGCCGCCGCGCGGGCCGGCCTTAGGGCAAAAAGAAAGGGCGCGGTCTCCCGCGCCCCTTCGAACCGCTAAGCCCGGACTAGCAGTGACCAGCCTTGATGTCGGCTCCCGGGCCGGACTTGTGGTAGAAGACCGTCCCCGGCGACGTGTTCACGATGCAGTAGGTCGTCGAGTTCGCCATCGAGATCTTGATGTTCTTGATCCCGGCGTCGTACGAGCCCTGCAGCTTCGTCAGCGTCGCGCCCGTGTAGCCCGTGGCGTGGTCGGCGTTGAACGCCTCCATGCCCGGCACCGCTGCGCGGACGTTGGCCTGCGCCGCGGACTTGTTCGCCCGGGTGCGGAAGCTCAGGTACGAGGGGATCGCGATCGCAAGCAGGATCCCGAGGATGATGATCACGACCAGCAGCTCGATAAGGGTGAAACCCTCGTCGCGCCGCAGTCGCTCGGTCAGTCGTGCAAGCATGCTTGTTCCTCCTTGAGAGGGTGCGCAGATGGCCAGCCCCTCTATCGGCGCCGCCGGCCCTGCTGGACCACCCCCCGAATAGGTGAACTCGGAAAGCGACGGCACGACCCGTCGCAGACCCTCAAGTCAGTGACTGGCCCTGCCGATAGCGAGCGCAGCGGCAATGGCGGACACCTTGTACTCGGTCGACGATCTGCTCGAGCAGATGGTGGCGCGGAACGCGTCGGATCTGCACGTGACCGTTGGCGCGCACCCGGTTGTGCGCGTGCGCGGCAAGCTCGAGCCCCTGCAGGAAATCGCCCCGCTGACCCCGGAAGTCACGCAGCAGCTGCTCTACCGGATCCTCTCCACCGAGCAGCAGAAGCACCTCGAGCTCAACCGCCAGATCGACCTCGCGCACTCGATTCCGGGCCTTGCGCGCTTCCGCGTGAACGTCTACTGGCAGCGCGAGGCGCTCGGCGCGGCCTTCCGCTTGATCCCGACGGAGATCAAGACGCTCGAGGAGCTCGGGATCCCGTCGGCCCTCCACGTGCTGACCGACCGCCCGCGCGGGCTCGTGCTCGTCACCGGCCCGACCGGCTCCGGTAAGTCGACCACGCTCGCGGCCCTGATCGACGAGATCAACCGCAAGCGGGCCGAGCACATTCTCACGATCGAAGACCCGATCGAGTTCGTGCACCGGCACAAGCGCTGCGTCGTCAACCAGCGCGAGATCGGCGTCGACGCCACCAGCTTCGCCGAGGCGCTCCGCGCTGCGCTCCGCCAGGACCCCGACGTGATCCTCCTCGGCGAGATGCGCGACCTCGAGACGATCTCGACCGCGCTGACCGCCGCCGAGACCGGCCACCTCGTCTTCGCCACCCTGCACACCCAGAGCGCGCCCGGGACGATCGATCGCGTGATCGACGCCTTCTCGGCGGCCCAGCAGGACCAGGTCCGGATTCAGCTTGCCGCCACGCTCGAGGGCGTCGTCACGCAGGCGCTGCTCCCGACCGCCGACGGCCAAGGCCGTGTGCCCGCCCTCGAGATTCTCTTTCCCGACGACGCCGTGCGGAACCTGATCCGCCAGGCGAAGGTCGAGCAGGTCTACTCGGTCATGCAGACCGGGACGGCCAAGGGCATGCAGACCATGGAGCAGTCCCTCGCCGACCTGACCCTGCGCGGCGTGATCACGTTCGACACCGCGCTTTCACGCTCCAGCCGGCCCGAGCAGCTCGTCGGCCTGCTCGAGCGCGCCGGCTTCGCCGTCCCGGCCGAGTCCAAGGCCGTCGAGGCCGCTGCCGGCCTGCGGGTGGCGGAGGGCTAGCGATGGAGCGGAACGAGGACAACGTGCAGCCCGAGCAGCCCGCCGAGGAGACCCAGGAGCTGCGGCACACGCCCGCACCGGCGGAGCCGGAGCCCGCGGCCGTCGAGCCCGAGCCTGAGCCGGTGGCCGAGGAGCCCGAGAAGGCGTCGCTGCTGAAGAAGGAGATCTCGTTCCGGCGCAAGCCGAAGGAACCGAAAGAGCCCGAGCTCGACGACGCCGAGGCGCCTTCCGAAAAGCCCGAGCAGAGCTCGCTGCTGAAGAAGGAGATCTCGTTCCGGCGCAAGCCGAAGCAGCCAAAGGAGCCCAAGGCCAAGCAGGAGAAGGCGCCGAAAGCGCCCAAGCCGAAGAGCGCCGGGCTGAAGAAAGAGATCTCGCTCCCGTTCGGCCGCAAGCAGGCCGCCAAGGAGCCGGTCGTCGAATCCGCCGAGTCGGCGCAGGCGAAGGAGCCGCGCAAGTCGCGCGCCAAGCGCGAGAAGGGCTCGTCGTCGAGCAAGCGCACGAAGCGGCTCGTCGGCCTGAAGATCGGCGGCTCGCAGCTCGCGGCGGCGCGGATCGTGAACAACGGCCACCCGGAGCTCGTCCAGGTCGCGCGCGAGCGCCTCGAGAACGGGATCGTGGTCGGCGGCGAGCTGCGCGAGCCGGAGCTGCTCGCCGAGGCGCTGAAGGCGTTCTTCCGCAAGCACAAGCTTCCGCGCCAGGGCGTGCGGCTCGGGATCGCCAACAACCGGATCGGTGTCCGCATCTTCGAGATCGCCGGCATCGCCGACCCGAAGCAGCTCGAGAACGCGATCCGCTTCCGCGCCCAGGAGGCCCTGCCGATCCCGATCGAAGAGGCCGTGCTCGACTACCACGTCCTCGGGGAGCGGACGGACGATGACGGCCAGCTCGTGCGCCGGATCCTGCTCGTGGTCGCCTACCGCGAGCTGATCGACCGCTATGTCGCTGCCTGCAAGAAGGCCGGCGTGCGACTGGCGGGGATCGACCTCGAGGCCTTCGCGCTCCTGCGCGCGCTCGGTGATCCGCTGCCGGCGGGCGCGCCGCCCTCCGACGCGGCGCTCGTCGTCGTCTCGGTCGGCCACGACCGCTCGACCTTCGCCGTCTCCGACGGCCGCGTCTGCGAGTTCACGCGCGTGCTCGACTGGGGCGGCTCGACGCTCGACGTCGCGATCGCCCGCGAGCTCGACTGCGCGCCGTCCGAGGCCGAGCCGTACAAGCGCGAGCTCTCGCTCGCCGCTGCGAACGTGCCCGAGGGCCTGACACAGGAACAGGCGGATCGCGCTCGCGAAGCGGTTCGGCGCCAGCTCCAGACGTTCGCGCGCGAGCTCGTCTCCTCGCTCCAGTTCTACCAGAACCAACCCGGCTCTCTGGGCATCGGCGAGATCGTGATCACGGGCGGCACCGCGCACCTGGGCGGGGTCGCCGACGAGCTGCAGCGCCTGATCGGCGTCCGCGTCGAGGTGGGCGACCCGCTGCTGCGGGTGACGCTCGGCAAGAACCTGCGCGAGGCCGACGAGCAGCTCGGTTCGCTCGCAGTCGCCATCGGCCTCGGGATCGAGGACTGACGTGCGCGCGATCAACCTTCTTCCGCGAGACGATGTCCGGCGAGGCCCGCAGAAGACGCAGTGGATCGTGCTCGTGCCGGTGGTGCTCGCGGTGCTGCTCGCTGGGGTGCTCTCCGCGATGTTCCTCTCGGGCAGCGGCACGGTGAAGGACAAGCAGGCCGAGCTCGCGACGCTCCAGGACGAGCTGCACGCGATTCCGACCCCGGACGCGAGCCGCGTCAAGACGCAGACCGCGCTCGCGGCCGACAAGCAGGCGCGCGTGAGCGCGCTCTCGCGAGCGCTCTCGCGCAGGGTCGCCTGGGACCGGGTCTTCCGTGAGCTCTCGCTCGTGCTGCCGAACGACGTCTGGCTGGCGACGATCTCGGCGAAGGCGCCCGTGCCTTCGTCGTCGGCGGTCGCTCCGGCGCCCGCAGCCGGCGGCGCCACAGTCGCGGCGACCGGGTTCACGATCGACGGCTACACCTACTCGCATCCGGCCGTGGCGCGCCTGTTGAGCCGCCTCGCGGTCGTGCCCGATCTCGTCAACGTCCAGCTCCAGCAGAGCACGCTGACGAAGCTCGGCGCCGCCGAGGCCGTGCACTTCGTGATCGTGGCCGACGTGCGGCGCGCGGGAGGCGGACAGTGAAGAGCCGGTTCCCGCAGCCTGTCGTGATCGCACTGATCGTCGTCGGCTTCCTGTTCGCGGGCGTCGGCGGGTACTTCATGCTGATCCGCCCCCAGCACGCGCGGGCGGCCGACCTCGACCGCCAGATCGCCGACACCAACAGCGCGATCGATGCCGCGCGCGCGCTCACACTCGAGGCGAAGAAGGGCGCTCAGATTCGCGTCGCCGACCTCTACCGGCTGACCAAGGCGATGCCCGACCAGGTCGATATGGCTGGAATCCTGCTCGAGCTGAACCAGGTCGCGGAGGACAGCGGCATCACCTTCGAGCAGATCACCCCGTCGTCGACCGCGACTCCCATCTCCGGGTATCTCGCGATCCCGATCACCGTCGAGTTCCAGGGCAACTTCTACGACCTTTCCGACTTTCTGTATCGGATCAGGAACCTCGTCGACGTTCGGCACGGCACGCTCGACGCGACCGGCCGCCTGTTCGCGATCGACGAGGTCGACTTCGCCGAAGCGCCTCCGCCCCCCGGCTTCCCGCAGATTCGCGCGCATCTCGTGATCGACGCGTTCGTCTACGGGACTGGCACGGCGCCGACCGTCGCGCCCCCGACGGGAACGACCGGCGCCACGGGCGCAACCGGCGCCACGGGTGCGACCGGCGTGACGCCTCCGGCTCCGCCGGCTCCCCCGACCGGTGCCCCGGCCGCGGCGGCAGGAACCTAGAGATGGCGAAGAAGATCGACCTCAAGGCCAAGGCCAAGCGCCAGAAGATCTACGCCGGCGTGGGTGGAGTGATCCTGCTCGCCGTACTCGCGTTCCAGGTCCCGCGCACGCTGAAGATGATGCACCCGGCAGATGCGAGCTCCTCGAGCCCGCCGCCCGCGACCACGACCGGCACGACGCCGGCGCCGATCAGCGCACCTTCGCTGAGCGGGGGCAATGCCGCAGCGGCGGCCGTGGCGACCCCCGGCGGCGACGGCATCACCGACCCTGACGCGGTTCCCGCGCCTGCGTCGGGCCAGTTGCTGGCGTTCGGCCTGTTCCGCTCGAAGGATCCCTTCGTTCAGCAGCTGAGGCTCAATGGGGCGACGGGCGCTTCGGGCATTGCTCCCGCCGGGCCTACCGGCTCGACCGGCCCGGCGACCGGGGGAGCTTCGGGTGGCTCGAGCGGTGCCGCGCCGACGCCTCCGCCGGCAAAGGGGCCAACCACGCCGACCGCGGCGCCGACCACCGCGGTGATCTCGGTGAACGGCGCGCCGGAGTCCGTCCAGGTCGGCGGCACGTTCCCGACGTCGGATCCGTACTTCAAGCTCGTCTCGCTGACGAAGAAGGGCGCCAAGATCTCGATCGCCGGCGGCTCGCTCGACAACGGCGCGCCGACGGTCACGCTGACCAAGAGCAAGGCGCTGACGCTGATGAACACCGCCGACGGCACGCGTTACGTGCTGCGGCTCGTCTCGGTCTCCTAAGCACTCACTGCACCTCTTAACTCGCGGTCGTAGTCGCGGGCGAAGCCTCCGCAGCCGTGTGGTGTTGCGGGTGAGGGCTAGCTGCCCGTCGACTCGTCGAACGTCGAGGCGACGCGGGCGAGCGGCCTGGCCGAGAGCTTGCTGCCGTCGCGCACGACGACGGTCACGATCTTGAGCGCTCGGCCCCCGGAGGGCGTCGAGCTCGTGATGTAGGTGTCGACGCGGTACGGCTTCCGGTCGGCGCCGGTCACGCTCCGGCTGGGCAGGCACTCGTTGGGGAGCGGCGAGCCGCTGCAGGTGACGGTGATCTCGCCCGAGGTCGAGTTCGGGCACGAGCCGCCGAGCGCCGAGTCGCACTTGTACGTGTTGTCGGCGCCGGAGAGCGTGTTCGTGTCGAGCGCGATCGCGGGATACTTGAGCGCGCGGTAGAGCTCCATCTGCGAGTCCGCGAGCGCCGAGGCGGTCGTGACTCTGCTGGCCCGGTTGAGCGCGAAGATCCCGCTGTTGAAGGCAGCCACGATCGCGAGGATGCCGATGTTCAGCATCACCATCGCCATCAGGAGCTCGATCAGGCCGAAGCCCTGCTCTGCACGGAGCCGCTCGCGCACGTGACTCCTATCGGCAAGGAGCCGTCGTCCCTCAAGCGGGGTCATCCCCCTGCCGATATGAACAGCGTATGGCGGCGTACACCTACAGCGCGATCAACGCTGAGGGACTGCAGCTGGCGGGTGAGGTCCACGCCCCGGACCTCGACGCTGCGCGCGAGCAGCTCCGCGTCCGTGGCCTGCTTGCCGAGTTCCTCCAGGAGCTGCCGGCGAGCGGCGAGGAGGGCGCCCGCACCGTCTTCAAGAAGATCAAGCCGAAGACGCTGCAGATCTTCTCGCGCCAGTTCGCGACGATGATCGAGGCGGGACTGAACGTGGTCAGCTCGCTCGTGATCCTCGAGGAGCAGACCGACGACCCGTACTTCGCGCTCGTGATCAGGGAGATCCGCGCCGACGTCGAGGGCGGCCTGCTGCTCTCGCAGGCGCTCAGCCGCCATCCGAAGATCTTCACGCGCCTCTACGTCGCGATGGTCGAGGCCGGCGAGGCCGCCGGAATCCTCGACACCGTGCTCGACCGCGTCGCGTACCAGATCGAGAAGGAGACGCAGATCAAGCGCCGCGTCAAGGGCGCGATGATGTACCCGATGATGGTGATGATCTTCGCCACCCTCGTCCTGATCGGCCTGCTGATGTTCCTCGTGCCGGTCTTCGTGAACATCTTCGCCCAGCTGAACGGCCAGCTGCCGACCCTGACGCAGTGGGTGGTCGCGGCCTCCGACCAGCTGCGCCACCACTGGTTCATCATCTTCCCGGCCTTCTTCGGAATCATCTGGGGCATCCGCAAGTTCAAGAAGACCGAGCCCGGCCGCCAGCTCTGGGACCGGATCAAGCTGAAGATCCCGATGAAGATCGGCGACGTCGTCCTCAAGGTGACGATGGCGCGATTCTCGCGGACGCTTTCGACCCTGGTGGCAGCGGGCGTGGACATCATCAAGGCGCTCGAGATCACCGGCCAGACCGCCGGCAACTGGGTGGTCGAGGAAGCACTCGCGGGCGTGCGGCAGAAGGTGCACCAAGGCGTCCCGATCGCCCAGCCGCTGATCGAGAACCCGGTCTTCCCGCCGATGGTCAGCCAGATGGTGAAGATCGGCGAGGAGACGGGAGAGCTCGAGAAGATGCTCGGCAAGATCGCCGACTTCTACGAGGACGAGGTGGACTCGGCAATCGCCTCGCTGACCGCGATCATCGAGCCGCTGATGATGATCGGCGTGGGCGCGATGGTCGGCGTGATCATCATCAGCATGTACCTGCCGATGTTCAAGCTGCTGTCGCTCGTCAAGTAGGCGGCGGGTCAGCCGCCGAGGACGTTCTCGGCCGCCGCAGAGGGCTCCGGGTCCGGCAGGCGGGTCATGCGGAAGCCGTTCAGCAGGCCGAGCAAAGCGGCGAGGAGCGGCACGAGCAACGCGATCTGCAGCGCTCTCGGCCGCGCGATGGTGTTGATGTGGAGGATCTCGGCCTGTACGTCGGCCGGCTGCCCGTCGAGCAGCTGCTCGAGGTGCGTGTTGCTGATCACCTCGGCGTTCTCTTCGAGACCCTTCGAGACCTGCTCCTGCTGGGCCGGCGACAGCACCTCGCTGTTGTCCGAGTAATGGGTGAAGAGGAGCGAGAGGGACGCGAGCATGATCGCGCCGGCGAACGCGAGCCCGAACGAGAGGCCGAACGACCCGCCGGCCGAGTTCACGCCCGCCGCCTCGCTCACCCGCTCCTGCTCGATCGGCGAGAGCGTGTAGTTGTTCAGCTGCGAGACGAGCAGCCCGAGGCCGCAGCCGGCGATCAGGAGCGGCGGGACCATCCACCAGCCGGAGTGCGCGCGCGGGACGATCGGGATCAGCACCGCGACGCCGGCGGCCAGCAGCAGGAACCCGCCGCGGATGATCTTGCTCGGGCTGCGCCGGCCGGCCCGTTTGCCGGCCAGCAGGGCGACCGCGAACATGCTCAGCGAGAGCGGCGCCAGCGAGAGGCCCGCTTCGAGCGCGTTGTACTCGAGCACCATCTGGAGGTAGATCGGGAGGGCGATCATCAGCCCACCGAGGGAGATCTGCTGCAGGGTCTGGGACGAGACCCCGAGCCGGAAGTACTTCGACTCGAAGAGGCCGGCGTCGAGCAGCGCCGGCTTGCCCTCGCGCTTCCGCTTCTTGAGCCACCAGCCGAGCGTCCCGAGCGCGGCGACGCCGATCGCCAGCAGCGCGACCACCGCGCCGCCGCCCTCCTCCCAGACGAGGATCCCGAGCACGACGCCGCTCATGCCCACGGCCGAGAGGATGGCGCCGACGTAGTCGACTCCGCGCGAGCCGGTGTACGGCACGTCGTGGACGCGGCGGCTGCCGAGCAGCACGATCCCGATGATCACCACCTCCCCGCCGAAGGCGACGCGCCACGAGAGGTAGGTCGTGATGAAGCCGCCGAGGAGCGGCCCCACGGCCGCCGCGATCGCCGCCGCAGCGCCGACCAAGGCGTAGGCCTGCCGCTGCATCGGTCCCTGGAAGTTGCCGTGGATCAGCGACTGCATGGCGGGGAGAAGGAGCGACGCTCCGAGGCCGCCGACGATCGCCCAGAAGATGATGATCGGGACGAGGCTCTGCGCGAGCGTCATCGACAGTGCCCCGACCGCGTAGCCGAGCAGCCCGAGGATGTAGGCGCGCTTGCGCCCGAAGAGGTCGCCGATCTTGCTGCCGATCAGGATGAAGGCCGCCGAGACGAGGGCCTCGAGCGCAATTGCCGACTGCACACCGCTCGCCGTCGTGTCGAGGTCGTGGACGACCGCCGAGATCGACACGTTCATCAGCGACGTGTCGACGACGAGCACGAACATCGCCATCGCGAGGAGGATCGCGACCAGGCGGTCGCCGCTCGATTCCACGGGAGCTGCCACCGTCGCTTCGACCGCCATGCGGTGACTCTGGCGGCGGCTCAGGCCTCGCGCATCATCCCGAGTGAACTACGGCGCCAGCTGCTCGGCCATCCAGCCCTCGCGCGCGCGCGTGAACCGGAGTCGCTCATGCAGGCGGTCGTCGCGGTGCTGCCAGAGCTCGATCGCCTTGGGCTCGAGGACGTAGCCGCCCCAGCGCTCGGGCCTCGGGATCTCGCTGCCTGGCAGGAGCCGCTCGAACTCCGCCTCGAGCTCGTCGCGGCCGGCGATCGGTTCGCTCTGGCGCGAGGCTGCAGCCGCCGCCCGCGAGCGCGGCGGGCGCGTCGCCCAGTACGCGTCCGACTCGTCGTCCGAGAGCCGTCGCACCGTCCCCTCGACCCGCACCTGCCGCCCCAGCGGCCGCCAGTAGAAGACGAGCGCGGCGCGCGGGTTCTCGGCCAGCTCACGGCCCTTGCGGCTCTCGTAGCCGGTGAAGAAGGTGAAGCCGCGCTCGTCGGCGCTCTTCAGCAGCAGCATCCGCGCCGAGGGGCGGCCGTCAGCGTCGGCGGTGGCGAGGGTCATCGCCTCCGGCACCTCGACGCCTGCGGCCCGCGCCTCCTCGAACCACTGGTGGAAGAGCGCGAGCGGGTCGGTCAACGCCAGCCGCTCTCGAGCAGCTCGCGGACCTCCTCGACCCCGGCGCGCCAGACCGCCTCGACCTGCTCGTCCGGGAGCTGGTAGGCGCCCTCGAAGACCCCGTCGCCGAGCACCTCTCGCACCTGTTTCGGCCCGGCCGCGCGGTAGGCATCGTGGTCGAGCGGCCCCTTCCGGCCCTGAGGCAGGTCCACGCCTGCAAGGCGCGTCCAGGGGAAGTTCTCGAACCAGTTCGCGTGGCTCGGCTCCGGATCGACCTCTTTCGCTGCCGCGACCACGCGCTCGCTCGACCACCAGCTGTGGAAGATCGCCTCGGCATCCGGGTTGGCAGCGACCCACTCGCGCACCAGCGAGCCGCCCGCGATGTTGCCGCCGTGGCCGTTGACGAGCAGGAAGCGCCGGAAGCCCTGGCCGTGGAGCGAGTCGAGCAGGTCGCGCAGGACGGCCACGAAGGTTTCCAGCCGGAGCGTCGGGCTCCCCGGGTAGGCCGCAAACGACGGCGTCAGCCCGTAGGCCAGCACTGGCAGCACGAGCACGCCCAGCGGCTCCGCGGCCTCGGCCGAGACGCGCTCGGCGAGGATGTTGTCGGTCTCGAGCGAGAGGTAGCCGTGCTGCTCGGTCGAGCCGACCGGCAGGACGACGCGGTCGTCCCGCGAGAGGTACTCCTCGACCTGCAGCCAGTTCAGGTCACGCGCGCGCATCAGGAGCGCTCCAGCGTCGCATAGCGACGGCCCTGGTACTCGAACCAGCGCATCACGGCGTACCCCGCGATCCCGTAGATGGCGCCGATCAGCAACTCCGCCCCGAGCAGCCCCTTGACGTCGCCGAGCGTGGCGCCGTCGGCCAGCTGCCGCGCCGCCTCGATCGCGTGCGTGAACGGCAACCCCTGCGCGAGGGTGCTCATCCACTCGGGCAGCGCGTCGAGCGGGACGTTGGCGCCGGTGAAGATCAGCAGGAAGCCGAAGATGACGTTGTTCAGCACCGCGTTCTCGCGGATCCGGAGGCTGACAGCGCCGTTGATCAGCCCGAGCCCGGTGCAGGAGAAGGCGGCGATCAGGACGGTCAGCGCGAGCGGCGCCAGCGAGCTCGCGGGCAGGTGGACACCGAGGATCAGCGCGCCGACGGCCAGCGAGAACGCGCCGACGAACGCGCCGTTGATGATCACCGGCAGCGAGCGGCCGAAGAAGAGCGGCATGCGCGGCGCCGGGCTGACGAGAATCGCGCTCAAGGTGTTCTGGTAGCGCTCGCCGCCGATCATCTGCGCCATCGCGAACAGGCACGGGATCGACGCGTACTGGATCGCATTCCCGATCAAGTAGAACTCGTCCGACTCGAGCTGCGCCGAGCGGCCGATGTAGGCGAAGAGCAGGATCTGGAAGATCGGCGCGACCAACATGGTCGGCACGTAGATCCAGGGCGTCAGCCAGTACCAGAGGGCGCGGAAGCTGGTGGCGCCCCCGACGACGAAGATCCGGGCGGCGACGATCACGTCAGCGAGAGCGTCCCGCGCTGGCGGGCGGCGCGCAGGACGCGGTCGGTGACGAGCACGCCGACGGCTACGTAGGCAGCGCCGAGCCCGAGGCAGAGGAGCAGGTCGGGCAGCGGCGTCCCGCCGAGGGCCGACTCGCGGATCGCGCTCATGCCCCAGGTCGGCGCGAGCACCCAGGCGATCGGGTGCACCCAGCTGGGCAGCAGCGCCAGCGGCACGAGGAAGCCGCAGATCAGCCAGACCGGGTACTCGAAGAAGTTGCCGAGCACCCAGGCGGCGCGGAAGCGGACGAACGAGACCGCGAACAGGAAGCCGAGCCCACCGAACGAAAGCACGGTGCCGACGATCGAGAGCGCGAACAGCAGCGGGTGCTCGATCTGCAGGTCGATCCCGAACAGCAGGCGGCCCCAGAGCAGCGTCGCGACGAGGTTGTAGATCCCGACCGTCGCCAGCCCGAGCGTGGCAGGGAGGAGGACGAGCGCGAAATGCCGCGGCGCGGCGACGAGCAGCTCAAGCGTGCCCCACCAGCGCTCCCGCTGCATCGCCGAGCCGGCCGACGTGCTGACCGACGACCACATGCCCATCACGGCTGCGCCGAGCGAGGCGTAGACGAGCGTCCGCGGGCTGTCGCCGGCGCGAAAGACGAAGAACGCGACCGTCGCGAAGAAGAGCGGGTAGATCACGTTCCCGAAGCCATCGAAGGGCGAGCGCATGATCATCTTGAACTGCAGCAGCCAGCTGACGCCGACGAAGCGGAGCGAGCTCATTCGGTCACCAGCGCGACGTACGCGTCCTCGAGCGTCGGCTCCCGCTGCGAGATGCGGCCGACCTCGGCGCCGTCGAGGCAGCCCAGGATCGCCTGCGTCAGCTCGAGGCCGGGCCCCGTCTGGACGACGAGCACCTGCGCCTGCTCGCGCTCCTCGATCGCGACCGAGCTGACGCCGCCGAGCCCGCGGACGCGCTCGACCGCGCTGTCGACGCCGCCGAAGACCTCCACCTCGACCACGGTGCCCTCGGCGACCCCGCGCTTCAGCTCGGTCGGCGTCCCCTCGGCCACGATCCGTCCCTGCGAGATCACGGCGATCCGGTCGCAGAGCGCGTCAGCCTCGAACATGTAGTGCGTCGTCAGCAGCACGGTCTTGCCGGCCTCGGTCAGCGAGGCGATCGTCGCCCTCACGTCGCGGGCGCCGACCGGATCGAGCCCGATGGTAGGCTCGTCGAGGAAGATCACGTCGGGGTCGTGCAGCAGTCCACGGGCGACGTGCAGGCGCTGCTTCATCCCGCGCGAGTAGCCCTCCGCCCGCTCGTGCTCGCGGCCCTTCAGCCCGACCACCTCGAGCAAGTACTCGATCCGCGGGCGCTGCTCGCTCGGAGGCACGCCGTACAGCTCGGCGAAGTAGCGCAGGTTGTCGTAGCCCGAGAGGCGCTCGTAGACGCCGCGTTCGCCGCCGAAGACGTAGCCGATCCGCTTGCGCACCTCGTGCGCCTGCTCGACGACGTCCAGGCCGAGGACGCGCGCGCTGCCCGCAGTCGGGATGAGCAGCGTGATCAGCATCTTGATCGTGGTGGTCTTGCCGGCCCCGTTCGGGCCGAGCAGGCCGAAGAGCTCCCCCTCGGGAACCTGGAAGTCGATCCCACGGACCGCCTCGATCTCCAGCGACTTGCGCCGCACGACGCCGGTCGTGGTCTTGTAGGTCCGTCGCAGTCCCTCTGCCTCGATCGCAGCCATCCGCGGCAGACTAGCTTCGTCGAAGGCGTCGCTTGTGAGGCCGCGGCGGCTTCGCCGACGGGCGGACTGACTCACGCAAATGGTTCGGCGCCGTCCGAGCCCGCTCAAGACAAACTGTGGCGCGCTGCTACACTCAGCCGCGCGCGGCGGCGTAGCTCAGTTGGTTAGAGCAGCGGAATCATAATCCGCGTGTCGGAGGTTCGAGTCCTCCCGCCGCTACCTCCTCGCGTATTCGGAGCAAGAGAGAAGACATTTATGGCAACCGGAGTAAGAGTCGGAATCACGCTCGCCTGCACCGAGTGCAAGCGCCGTAATTACCAGACCGAGAAGTCGAAGCGGAACTCCCCGGACCGGGTCGAGTTCAAGAAGTACTGCCGCTGGTGCCGGCAGCACACGCTGCACCGGGAGACCCGCTAGGTGGCACGCCAGACCCGCTCCGAACGGCGAGCCCGCCGCGCTGCCCAGGCCGAGAGCCGCGCCTCGGTCGACCGCGCGCCGCAGCAGCGCGCACCGCAGCAGCCCGCGCGCGCGCCCGCCGAAGTGCAGCCGGCAAGCGACGGCCAGCGCGGCGGCGCTCCGGGACGCAAGCGCTTCGTCTTCGTCAGCGAGTCCTGGGCCGAGCTGAAGAAGGTCGACTGGCCCGGGCAGCAGCAGCTGATCCAGGGCACGGCCGTCGTGCTGATCGCCTGTCTGGTGACGGGCGTCTACCTGTTCGCGGCGGACGAGGTCTTCCGCCGGCTCGTCCAACACGTCCTCCTGAGGTAAACCGATGTTCCGCTGGTACGCGATCAACACCTACTCCGGGCACGAGAACAAGGTCAAGACGAACCTGGAGCACCGGATCGACTCGATGGCGCAGCAGACGCGCTTCCGCCGGGTCGTCGTCCCGACCGAGCAGGTCGTCGAGACCAAGGACGGCCAGAAGGTGCAGACCGAGAAGCGGATCCTGCCCGGCTACGTGCTCGTGAACATGGACCTCAACGACGAGGCCTGGACGGTCGTGAAGAACACGCCGGGCGTGACCGGCTTCGTCGGCGCGGGCTCGAAGCCCGTCCCGCTCTCGCAGGGCGAGGTCGACCGGATCCTGCGCACCGGCGCCGCCACCGGCGAGCGGCCGCGTGCCCAGGTCGAGTTCTCGCTCGGAGAATCGGTGAAGGTAACCTCCGGCCCTCTGTCCGACTTCGACGGCGAGATCGTCGACGTCAACCCGGACCAGCAGAAGCTGAAGGTACTCGTCGACATCTTCGAGCGGCAGGTGCCCGTCGAGCTCGGCTTCGACCAAGTCAAGAAGATCGATTAGCGATGGCGAAGAAGGTTCTCACCCTCATCAAGCTGCAGATCCCGGGCGGGCAGGCGAACCCCGCGCCGCCGGTGGGCCCTGCGCTCGGCCAGCACGGCGTCAACATCATGGAGTTCTGCAAGGCCTTCAACGCGCAAACGGCGCAGGAGAACGGCCGCATCATCCCGGTCGAGATCACGGTTTACGAGGACCGCTCGTTCGACTTCATCACCAAGACGCCGCCGGCGGCCGTCCTGATCAAGGAGGCGCTGCGGCTGGAGAAGGGCTCGGGCGAGCCGAACCGCGAGAAGGTCGGCCGGCTACGGCGTGACCAGCTGCAGTCGATCGCCGAGACGAAGATGCCCGACCTGAACGCCCGCGACGTCGAGCACGCGATGCTGATCATCGCCGGCACGGCCCGCTCGATGGGCGTGGAGACCGATCTATGAGGCGTCGCTTGCGATGCCGACATCCGGACGCGCGGGCTCTGCCCGTGTGTCCGTCTGAAATGACCAGTCGATCCGTTGGCGGTCCAGAGGAAACGCTGTGAAACACGGCAAGAACTACCGCAACCTGCGTTCGCAGATCGACCGCGAGAACCTCTACTCGCCGGCCGAGGCGGTCCGGCTGCTCAAGAGCGGCGAGACGGCGAAGTTCGACGAAACCGTCGAGGCGCACTTCAACCTCGGTCTCAACGTCCGCCACGCCGAGCAGCAGCTGCGCGGGACCCTGATGCTCCCGCACGGGACCGGCCGCGAGGCCCGTGTCGCCGTCTTCGCCGAGGGCGACAAGGCGCGCGAGGCGCAGGAGGCCGGCGCGGACGTCGTCGGCACGAACGATCTCGCCGCCAAGATCGAGGAGGGCTTCGACGACTTCGACGTCGCTGTCGCCACGCCCGACCAGATGAGCGTCGTCGGCAAGCTCGGGCGGATCCTCGGCCCGCGCGGGAAGATGCCGAACCCGAAGACCGGCACGGTGACGATGGACGTCGGCAAGGCCGTCCGCGAGGCGAAAGCGGGCAAGCTCGAGTACCGCACCGACCGCGGCGCGAACGTCCACGTGACTATCGGCAAGAAGAGCTTCGACGAGCGGGCGCTGCTCGAGAACTACGCCGCGCTGATGGACGAGATCATGCGCGCGAAGCCGTCCGCGGCCAAGGGCCGCTACATCAAGACTGTTACCCTGACGAGCACGATGGGCCCCGGGATCCACGTCGATCCGGCGCGGACGAGGGGCATCGTCGAGGAACTGGACGAAGGAGCACCTGCAGAAGCAGCAGTGACCGCGTAGAAGGACTGGACCGCCGAAGACCGCTGGCAGCCGCGAGGCAGAAGACCAGCCGAGGTGAGTCGCGAGGAGCGCGCTGCGCTCCCGTTGGCCCGCCTCGAGCGGGCTAGTCATTTCCGGAGGAAATGGCATGTTGAAATCCGAGAAAGAGCGAGTCGTCGAGCAGCTGGCCGAGCGCCTGCGCTCGACCGACACCCTGATGGTCGCCGACTACCGCGGCCTGACCATGCCCGAGATCGACGAGCTGCGGAGTCGCCTGCTGGAGGCCGGAGCGCGCTTCACCGTCGTCAAGAACACGCTCACCAAGCGCGCGGCAGAGCAGGCCGGCACGACGAGCGTGCTCGAGCTGATCGAGGGCCCGACCGCGATCGCGTTCCTGGAGGCCGACGGCGATCCCGTCGCGGTGGCCAAGGTGCTGGCCGAGACGGCTCGGGCGCACGATGAGCTCGTGATCCGCGGCGGCTTGCTCGAGGGCAACGTCGTCGGCGACGCCGAGATCAAGCGCCTCGCGACCCTGCCGCCCGCCGACGTGCTGCGCGCGCAGCTGGTTGGAGCGGTGGCCGGTCCGCTCACGACCGTGGTGGGCCTGTTCGCCGCGCCGCTGCGGGATTTCGTGGGCGTGCTGGAGGCGCGGATCCGCCAGCTCGAGGAGCAGGGCGAGACGGTTCCGGAGCCGGAGGCAGCCGCCGAGGAGCCGCAGGCAGAGGAACCGGCAGCAGAGGAACCGACAGCAGAAGAGCAGCCCGAAGAGCCGTCGGCAGAGGCCGAGCAGGCTTCGGCCGAACCAGAGGAGGAACAGCAGGATGGCTAAGACCGACACCGACAAGCTCGTGCAGGACCTGGGTGGGATGACCGTCCTCGACCTCGTCGAGCTGAAGAACAAGCTCGAAGAGGAGTGGGGCGTCACCGCCGCCGCTCCGGTGGCAGTGGCCGCGGCCGGCGCGCCGGCCGCAGGCGGCGGCGACGGTGCCGCAGCCGAGGAGAAGACGTCCTTCGACGTCGTGCTGACGAACGCCGGCGACAAGAAGATCCAGGCGATCAAGGTCGTCCGCGCCGTCACGGGGCTCGGCCTGAAGGAGGCCAAGGACCTGGTCGACGGCGCTCCGAACCCGGTCAAGGAGGGCGTCCCGCAGGACGAGGCCGACCAGATCAAGGCGCAGCTCGAAGAGGCCGGCGCCACGGTCGAGATCAAGTAGCGAAAGGGCCGCGAGAGCGGCCCTTTCTCTCTCACAGGCGGGTTTGTAAGCGCCCGGTTAGCGTTCGTCACCCGATTCAGGGATTTCCGCGCACAGACCGCAGGGCGGGGCCGACAACGTCGTCAGTTAGTCGAACCCAATCACCCGCCAACGGAGGTCAAGAATGCGGTTGAAGATTCTCGTACTTGCTCTGGTCGCCTCGCTGGTCGCCGTCTCGGCAGCCGTCGCGAAGGACCATCCGGGCAAGGGCCCCAAGCTGAAGACGGGCGCGGGCTGCAAGCCGGGCGTGACGGTGATGCTCGCGGGCACGCTCGCGGCCGACGTCGACCCGCAGGACGGCGACGCGTCGTTCGTGCTCACGGTCAAGCGCTCGAACCGGCACGGCCGTGCGTACAAGCAGGCCGGCACGGCGACGATCCTCGTCGACGCGAAGACTCGGGTCCGTCGTGAGGGCGCGAAGACGCTCGGCGCGCTCGCGCCGAACGACCGCGTGCACGTGACGGCGAAGGCGTGCAAGGCGGATCTGAAGGCCGGCGGCATGCCGGACCTGACCGCGCGCCAGGTCGGCGCGCACCCGGCCGCCACCACCGAGCCGAGCTCCTAGCACACTCCTGGATCGAGGCCAGAGGCGTCCAAAACGGGCGCCTCTGGCGCTTTTCCGACCGACGATCTATAGTTGGGGCCCTGCCGACGATCACACGGTCGCCGCGGCTTGCGCGACAGCCTGTCCATTCGCTATTCTTGGCGGTTCCGCGCCGACGTCCGCCTGTTCGCATTCCGAGTTCACCTCATAGCCCTTAAGGGAGGCACCCAGACTTGACCACCCGGGTCGCTGCGCCTCGCGCGCGCAAAACGTTTTCACGCCTCAAGCACGTACTCGACCTTCCGAATCTGATCGACATCCAAAAGGCCTCGTTCGACTGGTTCCTGAACGAGGGCCTGCGGGAGACGATCGACGACATCTCCCCGATCGAGGACTACACCGGCACGCTCGCCGTCGAGTTCGGCGAGTACAAGTTCGGCGATCCTCCGGTCGGCATCCAGGAGTGCCGCGAGAAGGACCTGACCTACCAGGCCCCGCTCTCGATGACGGTCCGCTTCGTCAACAAGGAGACGGGCGAGATCCGCGAGCAGACGGTCTTCATGGGCGACTTCCCGATGATGACCGAGTGGGGCACGTTCATCATCAACGGCACCGAGCGCGTGATCGTGACGCAGCTCGTGCGCTCCCCCGGCGCGTACCTGATGGAGCCGAAGGACCCGGCCAAGCAGGTGTTCACCGCGAACCTGATGCCGTCGCGTGGCTCGTGGCTCGAGCTCGAGATCGACAAGAAGGGCATCGTCTACGCGCGCATCGACCGGAAGCGCAAGCTGCCGATCACGACCCTGCTGCGCGCCCTTCCCGAAGAGGACCCGACGACGGGCTGGAAGCTCGACACCAGCTCGAACGAGGCGATCATGAAGCTCTTCGGGAACTCGATCTACATCGCGAACACGCTCGAGAAGGACCCGTCGACGCGCGAGGACGAGGCGTTGATCGAGGTCTTCAAGAAGCAGCGCCCGGGTGAGCCGCCGACGCTCGACAACGCGCGGAACCTGCTCAAGTCGCTCTTCTTCGACCCGAAGCGCTACGACCTGACCAAGGTCGGCCGTTACAAGCTCAACCAGCGGCTCGGCGTCGACGTGCCCGACGACGTGCGCGTGCTCACGACACAGGACATCCTCGCGCTCGTCAAGAAGCTCGTCGAGCTGCCCGACCTGCTCGGCGTCGACCCGGAGTCGAAGGACTACGCCGCCGACGCGATCGTGCTCCCGCGCGACCCGGTCCGCGGCGAGCTCGACGAGTACGAGCACTTCGGCAACCGCCGGCTGCGCACCGTCGGCGAGCTGATTCAGGAGGCGTTCCGCGTCGGGCTCTACCGGATGGAGCGCGTCGTGCGCGAGCGGATGACCACGGAGGACGTGGACACGATCACGCCGCAGACGATCATCAACATCCGGCCCGTGGTCGCGGCGCTGAAGGAGTTCTTCGGCTCCTCGCAGCTGTCGCAGTTCATGGACCAGACCAACTCGCTCGCCGGGCTCACGCACCGGCGGCGGCTCTCGGCGCTCGGCGCCGGCGGGCTGACGCGCGAGCGCGCGCCGATCGAGGTGCGCGACGTGCATCCGACCCACTACGGCCGCATGTGCCCGATCGAGACACCGGAGGGCCCGAACATCGGCCTGATCGGCTCGCTCGCCTCGTTCGCGACCGTCTCCGAGTTCGGCTTCGTCCAGACGCCGTACCGGAAGGTCACGAACGGCAAAGTGACCGACGAGATCATTTACCTCGACGCCGCCGAGGAGGCGCAGTACACGATCGCCCAGGCGAGCGCGCAGGTCGACGACAAGACCGGCCGCTTCGTGGACGAGCAGGTGCTCTGCCGCTCCCGCGAAGGCGAGGCCGTCACCGCGCGCCCGAAGGACGTCGAGTTCATGGACGTCGCCCCGGCGCAGATCGTCTCCGTGGCGACCGCGCTGATCCCGTTCCTCGAGCACAACGACGCGAACCGCGCGCTGATGGGCGCGAACATGCAGCGGCAGGCCGTGCCGCTGATGATCACGCAGGCGCCGCTCGTCGGCACCGGCCTCGAGTACCGCGCCGCGGTCGACACCGGCGACGTGATCGTCGCCGATGAGGCCGGCACCGTCGCGGACGTCGACGCAGAGAAGATCGTCGTCGACACGAAGGACGGCAAGCACGAGTACCCGCTGACGAAGTTCATGCGCTCGAACCAGGGGACGCTGATCCACCAGAAGCCGATCGTCGGCCTCGGCGAGCGTGTCAAGGCCGAGCAGGTGCTGGCCGACGGCAGCTCGACCGACCTGGGCGAGCTCGCGCTCGGCGCGAACCTGCTGGTCGCGTTCATGCCGTGGGAGGGCTACAACTTCGAGGACGCGATCGTGATCAGCGAGCGGCTGGTCAAGGAGGACGTCCTCTCCTCGATCCATATCCACGAGTACGAGATCGATGCCCGATCGACCAAGCTGGGCGACGAGGAGATCACGCGCGACATCCCGAACCGCTCGGAGGAGTCGCTCAGCGATCTCGACGAGCGCGGGGTGGTGCGCATCGGCGCCGAGGTCGGCTCCGGCGACCTGCTCGTCGGCAAGGTTACGCCGAAGGGCGAGACCGAGCTGACGGCCGAGGAGAAGCTGATCCGCGCGATCTTCAAGGAGAAGGCGCGCGAGGTGCGCGACACGAGCCTCAAGGTCCCGCACGGCGAGGGCGGCAAGGTGATCGACGTGAAGACGTTCTCGCGGGACGCGGGTGACGACCTCTCGCCGGGCGTCAACGAGCTCGTGCGCGTGTACGTGGCGAAGAAGCGCAAGATCGCCGAGGGCGACAAGCTCGCCGGCCGCCACGGGAACAAGGGCGTGATCGCCAAGATCGTGCCCGAGGAGGACATGCCCTTCCTGGAGGACGGGCGGCCCGTCGACGTCGTGCTCAACCCGCTCGGCGTGCCGAGCCGGATGAACATCGGCCAGATCCTCGAGACGCACCTCGGCTGGGCGGCCGCGCACGGCGTCTTCCACGAGAACGGCGACGGTAACGGCGCCTCACCCTCCGCCTCGGCCCTCATCAACGGCGACGGTCACGCGCCTACCCCGATCGCGACCCCCGTCTTCGACGGCGCGACCGAGCTGGACGTCGACGAGGCCCTCGTCGCGTGGACGAAGCAGAACCCGGACTCGCCGATCACGTTCGTGGTCGACCCGAAGCGGCCCGCCGGCCGGCACTGCTCGGGCAAGGTGCGGATGTTCGACGGCCGCACCGGCGAGAACTTCTCGCAGAAGGTGACCGTCGGCTACATGTACATCCTGAAGCTGCTCCACCTCGTGGACGATAAGATCCACGCTCGGAGCACGGGCCCCTACTCGCTCGTGACGCAGCAGCCGCTGGGCGGCAAGGCCCAGTTCGGCGGCCAGCGCTTCGGCGAGATGGAGGTCTGGGCGCTGGAGGCCTACGGCGCGGCCTACACGCTGCAGGAGATGCTCACGATCAAGTCCGACGACACGGTCGGCCGCGTGAAGGCCTACGAGGCGATCGTCAAGGGCGAGAACATCGCCGAGCCGTCCATCCCCGAGTCGTTCAAGGTGCTGCTGAAGGAGATGCAGTCGCTCGCGCTCGACGTCAACGTCCTCTCCGACGAGGGCGAGAAGGTCGAGGTGCGCGAGGAGGACGACGAGCTGCTCCGCGCCGCGGAGGAGCTCGGGATCGACCTCTCGCCGGGCTCGCTGCGCGCCGCCGCGCGGCAGCCGACCGCCGAGGAGGCCGAGGAGGGCCAGGAGCGCACGGACGAGACCGGCGCCGAGCTGGCCCTGCCGGCGGACGAGGCGATCAGCGACCTGGCCGACGTCGAGGTGACGCCGGCGGAGAACGCCAAGGAAGAGGCCGAAGCACAGGCCGGGCCGCTCGCCGAAGAGCTGGCCGACGTTGAAGTAGACGAGTAACTGCGGGGCGAAGGAGAGCTTTGATCGACATCAACGAGTTCGACGCCATCCGAATCGGACTGGCGTCTTCGAAGCAGATCCGGGACTGGTCGTCCGGAGAGGTGACCAAGCCCGAGACCATCAACTACCGCACGCTCAAGCCCGAGCGCGACGGCCTCTTCTGCGAGCGCATCTTCGGTCCGACCAAGGACTGGGAGTGCTACTGCGGCAAGTACAAGCGCGTCCGCTACAAGGGCATCATCTGCGAGCGCTGCGGCGTCGAGGTGACGCGCCAGAAGGTGCGGCGCGAGCGCATGGGCCACATCGACCTGGCGGCGCCCGTCTCGCACATCTGGTTCTTCAAGGGCGTCCCGAGCCGCATCGGCTACCTGCTCGACATCGCGCCGCGCGAGCTCGAGAAGGTCCTTTACTTCGCGGCCTCGATCGTGACCTCGGTCGACGCCGAGGCGCGCCAGAAGGACCTGAACGACCTCGAGGACAAGGTCAAGGCCGAGTCCGAGCAGATCTACGTCGACCGCGACGAGAACCTCGCCGCGCTCGAGGACCGGCTCAAGCGGCGCCGGACCTACTTCACCAAGGGAACCGAGCGCAACTTCGACGAGGACGACGACTTCTGGGCCCGCGGCCTCTCGAACTGGGCCGAGGAGCAGGGCGTGCCGACGCTCGAGGAGGTGCGCGAGCTCGCCGGGAAGATGTTCCTCGAGGTCGCCAACCAGATCACGACGGAGGACTCGAAGAAGATCCGCGAGCTGGTCCGCAACTCGGCGATCCGCGATGACCGCCGCCTCTCCCCGAAGGAGCTGGAGACGGTCGCCAACGTCGCGATCCAGATCCGCGAGGCGCTCGCGCCGCTCTACAAGGAGCTCGGCAAGGCGACCGGCTCCAAGAAGGGCGCGATCACCAAGCACATCAACCGTGTGCTCGACGGCCTGCTCGACAAGAAGGCCTCGGTGCACGAGGAGGACGTCGAGCTCGTCGCGAACGTCGACCAGAAGCAGCTCGAGAAGGCGCGCGACCTCGGCAAGGGCCTCCTGCGCGAGGCGCTCGAGACGGCCGACCCCGGCGCGAGCCCCGACGACCTGCGCGAGCTGACGAACGACCTCTGCCTGCGCACCGACGGGAAGATCTCCAAGGAGGACCTGGACGCGATCGTCCAGTGGGCGATCAAGGTGCGCGAGGCCTACCAGGACATCGAGGCCCGCAAGGAGGACGCCAAGGAGGCGGCCGTCGACTCGGTCCGCCGGCTGGAGGAGACGTGGCAGCTGTTCCGCGAGCTCGAGCCGAAGCTGATCGTCAACGACGAGCAGATCTTCCGCGAGCTCAAGGACCGCTTCGGCTCTCCGTACGGCTTCGGCGTCTACTTCCAGGGCGGCATGGGCGCGGAGTCGATCCGCGAGCTGCTCAAGGACCTCGACCTCGTCGCGGAGGCCAAGTCGCTGCGCGAGACGATCAAGACCTCGAAGGGCCAGAAGCAGCAGCGCGCGATCAAGCGCCTGAAGGTCGTGAACGCGTTCATCACCTCGGAGAACCGTCCCGAGTGGATGATCCTCGAGGCGATCCCAGTGATCCCGCCGGAGCTGCGCCCGATGGTGCAGCTCGACGGCGGGCGCTTCGCCACGAGCGACCTGAACGACCTCTACCGCAGGGTGATCAACCGGAACAACCGCCTCAAGCGGCTGCTCGACCTCGGCGCGCCCGAGATCATCGTCAACAACGAGAAGCGGATGCTGCAGGAGGCCGTCGACGCGCTGTTCGACAATGGCCGCCGCGGCCGCGCGGTGACGGGCCCGGGCAACCGGGCGCTGAAGTCGCTCTCCGACATGCTCAAGGGCAAGCAGGGCCGGTTCCGCCAGAACCTGCTCGGCAAGCGCGTCGACTACTCCGGCCGCTCGGTGATCGTCGCCGGGCCGAACCTCAAGCTGCACCAGTGCGGGCTGCCGAAGCTGATGGCGCTGGAGCTGTTCAAGCCGTTCATCATGAGCCGGCTCGTCGAGCGCAAGTCCGTCCAGAACATCAAGGCGGCGAAGAAGCACGTGGACTCGATGGTCCCGGAGGTCTGGGACGTGCTCGAGGAGGTGATCGCGGAGCACCCGGTGCTGCTCAACCGCGCGCCGACGCTGCACCGCCTCGGCATCCAGGCGTTCGAGCCGGTGCTCGTCGAGGGCAAGGCGATCCAGGTGCACCCGCTCGTCTGCCACGCCTTCAACGCCGACTTCGACGGCGACCAGATGGCCGTCCACCTGCCCCTCTCCGCGGAGGCGCAGGCGGAGGCGCGCATCCTGATGCTGTCGTCGAACAACATCCTCTCGCCCGCGCACGGGCGGCCGCTGACGACGCCGACTCAGGACATGGTGCTCGGCGGCTACTACCTGACCTACTCGGACGTCGACCTCGACGCGGCCGAGGCCGAGAAGCTCGACCCGCGGCCGAAGCGTTTCGCCTCGGAGGAGGAGGTCGAGCGTGCGGTCGAGGACGGCCAGACCGACCTCCAACAGCCGATCGAGTACCGCTGGAACGGCGAGCTCGTGCTGACCACGCCCGGCCGCGTGATCCTGAACGAGGAGGTCGACCGGTCGCTCGAGGAGACGATGGGCCACGCGCCCGAGGAGCGGCCGTTCATCAACCGCACGCTGTCGAAGAAGGAGATGGACACGTTCATCTCCTCGCTCGCCGACCGCTACGGCGCCCATGTGATCGCGGGCGTGCTCGACAAGATCAAGGCGCTCGGCTTCCACTACGCGACCAAGGCCGGGATCACCGTCTCGAAGAACGACATCGTCATCCCGCTGGCGAAGGAGGAGATCCTCGCCGGCTACGAGGAGCGTGTCACGAACGTCGAGCAGCTCTACGAGCGCGGCCTCATCACCGAGGAAGAGCGCCACGAGCAGATCGTTAACCTCTGGACGGAGGCCACCGAGGACGTCGCGCAGGCGATGGAGGAGACGCTCTTCGAGCTGAACCCGATCTTCATGATGGCCAACTCCGGCGCCCGCGGGTCGTTCAAGCAGATCCGCCAGCTGGCCGGCATGCGCGGCCTGATGGCGAATCCGAAGGGCGAGATCATCGAGCGCCCGATCAAGGCCAACTTCATGGAGGGCCTGTCGGTGCTCGAGTACTTCATCTCGACGCACGGCGCCCGCAAGGGCCTCGCCGACACCGCGCTTCGCACGGCCGACTCGGGCTACCTCACGCGGCGCCTGGTCGACGTCTCCCAGGACGTGATCATCCGCGAGGAGGACTGCAAGACGAAGGATCACGTCGATCTGCCGTTGCACGTTCCCGAGGGCGTGAACAAGAGCCTGCTCGGCCGCACGCTGTCCGAGGACGTGCACAAGCCGCTCGCCAGCGGCAAGCCCGGCAAGACGGTCGTGGGCGAGAAGGGCGCGATCGTGACCAATGCGCTCCTGGCTGAGATCGAGGAGGCCTTCGGCGAGCACGAGCTCGAGGAGGAGCCGTCGATCCCGGTCCGGTCGGTGCTGAAGTGCCGCAGCGAGTTCGGCGTGTGCCGCGCCTGCTACGGCATCTTCCTGGCCACCGGCGGGGTCGCCGAGATCGGCGACGCGGTCGGGATCATCGCTGCGCAGTCGATCGGCGAGCCCGGCACGCAGCTCACGATGCGGACCTTCCACACGGGCGGAGTCGCCGGCGCGGACATCACGCACGGCCTCCCGCGCGTGGTCGAGATCTTCGAGGCGCGCAACCCGAAGGGCGCGGCCAAGCTCGCCGAGACCGGCGGCAAGGTCGAGCTCGAGGACACCGAGCGCGGGCCGAAGATCACGATCCACACCGACGAGGTGGACGAGAACGGCGAGCCGGTCGAGCCGGCGTCGTTCCAGCTGCCGCGCCGCACGCGGATCCTGGTCGAGAACGGCCAGCAGGTGGAGCCGGGTGACGCCCTGCACGAGGGCTCGATCAACCCGGCCGACCTGCTGAGCCTGAAGGGCTCGACCGCGACCGAGCTGTACCTCGTCGCCGAGGTGCAGAAGGTCTACAAGTCACAGGGCGTCGATATCCACGACAAGCACATCGAGCTGATCGTCCGTCAGATGCTCAAGAAGGTGCGCGTCGAGGAGGCCGGCGATACCGACCTGCTGCCGGGCCAGCTCGTCGACCGCGTCGTGCTCGAGCGCGAGAACGTGCGCGTGAAGAAGGAGAAGGGCAAGAAGGAGCAGGCGACCTACGAGCCGCTGATCCTCGGGATCACGAAGGCCTCGCTGGCCACCGAGTCGTTCCTCTCGGCCGCCTCCTTCCAGGAGACGACGAAGGTGCTGACGGACGCGTCGATCGAGGGCAAGGTCGACCGGCTGCTGGGCCTGAAGGAGAACGTGATCATCGGGAAGCTGATCCCGGCCGCCACCGGCCTGAAGAAGTACCGAAACATCGAGATCGGGCCGTCCGAGAAGGTGCCGAAGGAGACCTACGAGCGCGAGGCCCTGCTGGCCGCGCTCCAGGAGATCGGCTCCGACGGCGGCGACGGGATCGACCTCGCCAGCCTCGGCCTCGACTTCGGCGGCGGGCCGGAGCCGACCGACGGCGACCCGAAGCCGCGCGAGTCGACCGAGGCCGAAGAGGTGCCCGAGGTCGACACGCCGCTCGACGGCGAGTAACGAACCGGCAGCGTGGGCGGGAGGTTCCCGCCCACGCTGCTACCTTGAAGCAGGGTCGTCGTGAAGAGGCTGCTCGTCATCCTGCTCGCCCTCTGCGCGGGGTTCGCCGCCGCGCCGCACCGCGCTGACGCCGCCGACACCTGCGGGGTTCCTCCGAAGGGGACGATCTGGGTCGACTTCGCCGACGGCTCGGTGCCGTTCTGGCAGACCTTCGCGCGGCCGGGCGTGATCGCGGCCGCAGCCAACTTCATCTACCCGCCCCAGCTGCGGGCCCTCGGCGCCAGGACCGTGTACTTCGACCTCAACTTCCGCCTGCGGGTGGGCACGCCGCTCGAGCCCTACGACCCGAGCGTCGTGATCAACCGGGCGAACCGCCTCTACTCCACCGCCGCGATGTCGAGCGGCTGCACGCAGCCGGTGATCGCCGAGAACGAGCTGAACGGCGCCAACCTGGTCACTCCGTGGACGGCGAACAACGCCGCGTACCGGCGGAACGTGCTGATCTACATGCAGACCCTCTCGGCGCTCGGCGCCCACCCGGTGATCCTCGTCCCCAGCGCGCCGTACATCGGCGACGAGGCGGGCGACTGGTGGCGGCAGCTCTCGCAGTACGCCGACGTCGTGCGCGAGTCGTACTTCGGTGCGCCGGGGATCGCCAAGCAAGGCCCGATCCAGGGCAGCCGGACGCTGCGCAACCTGTTCCGCAAGCGCGTCGCCGAGTTCACCTCCGCCGGCCTGCCGGCGAGCAAGCTCGGGCTGATGCTCGGCTTCCAGACGACGCCCGGCTCCGGCGGCCGCGAGCGGGCGGCACGCAGCTCGTGGCTCGAGGTGACCAAGCTCCAGGCTCTCGCCGCCAAGCAGGTCGCGAGAGAGGTCGGCCTGCGCTCGGTCTGGTCGTGGGGCTGGGCCGCCTGGAGCGCCGGCGAGCGCGATCCGGACAAGCCGGTCGCCGCCTGCGTCTGGCTCTGGGCCCGCGACCAGAGCCTCTGCAACGGCCCGTCCGCCGCCGGCAAGGGGTTCAACACCTCACTCACGGAAGGCCAGCTCGTGCTTCCGAGCGGCACCCGCTGCACGCTCTACGGCCGGCGGGTCACCGAGAGCACGATCTCCTCGCTGACGCCGGTGACCGGCGACCCGGACGTCGCCTTCACGGCCGCCTTCGCGCGCGCCATGACCAGCTTGCAGGTCAAGCTCAAGGCGAAGCAGATCGCCGATGCCGAGCGCGCGGTCGTGGCCGCCCGCTTCGGCGGCAGCTTCGTGCGCTATGGCGCTGCCCTCGCCAAGGCCCGCGCGAGCCGCGGCGCGGCGCGTGGGGTGATCGCCGACGAGCTGCGCCGGCTGGCGATCGAGTCCGGCTTCCGCGTCGCGGGCCCGACCGCCGTGGAGATCGGCGAGTACTACGAGACCTACGGCGCGACCGGGGCGAGGCTCGTCGAGACGAAGACGAAGGCGCCCTGGCTCGGGATGCGGAAGCGCGGCTTCGCGCTCGAGTGGATGGCTCCGCCGCAGCTCTTCTCCCTTCCGCAGGGCGGCCGCTGGCGCAGCATCAGGACGATGCGCGGCACCTACCAGGTGCGGGCGCTCGACGCACCGGTCTCGCTCGGGGCGCTTCCGCTCGACCTGGCCCGGCCGGCGATCGTGAACGCGCTCAAGGAGCTAGCGCGCTCCGACCGCTACGAGGCGTGGCTGCTGGCGCGCGAGCGGGCGCTCGACGAGCAGGCGGTCTGCCGCCGCGACGCCCAGCCGGAGGTCGGCGTCGTCGAGCTCACCGACTATTTGCCGTTCCTGGCTGCTGACTAGAGTCCGGCGCGGCGCTCAGCCCGGGCGCGCCGGCCTGGAAGACCTGCCCCTTGCCCAGCTCCTTGGCGCGGTAGAGCGCCTCGTCAGCCCGCTCGAAGAAGCTCGTCGGGCCGTCGTCGGGGAGCAGGTCGGCGATCCCGGCCGAGAGGAACAGCCGCCCGGCCTGGCCGACGGGGCGGGACGAGACTACACCGCGAAGCCGGTGGTAGAGCTGGTCGGCGTCGGCGGTCGACGACTCGGGCAGGATCACCGCGAACTCGTCGCCGCCGACGCGGCAGGCGATGTCGGCCGAGCGCACCACGTCGCGCACCCGCTCGGCGGTCTCGGCCAGGACGGCGTCGCCCGAGAGATGGCCGATCCGGTCGTTGATGGCCTTGAAGTCGTCGAGGTCGAAGACGATCAGCGCCAGCTGTCGACTGTAGCGCTGCGCGCGCGAGACCTCGCGGGCGAGGGTCTCGTGGAAGTAGCGGCGGTTGTGCAGGCCGGTCAGGGCGTCGAGGTCGGCGAGCTTCCGCGCCTCGCGGAAGCGCCAGGCGTTCTCGATCGCCGGGCCGGCGCGCTTGGCGAGCTCCTCGAGCTCGCGGACCATCTCCTCCTCGAAGCGATGGCTGGGCGAGCGGCTGTAGATGGCGATGAAGCCGATCGGCCCCGACTCGCCCGGGACCGGCACCGCCAGCCCCGAGTGCACGAGCTCCGTGCCTTCGAGCGGGGGCGGGTACTGATAGGTGATCGAGATCGCGCGCGCCTCGTGGCCGTTCGGCGGGCCGGAGATCGCCTGCCGCTGCGCCTCCTCGGCCGAGAGCCCGAGCGTCGCGACGATCGGCTTGTCGACGCTGTCGCGGATCGAGACGATCGCCGCGTCGACCCCCGGAATCGCTCCGCCGGCTTCGAGCGCGCGCGAGAGCACTTCGTCGAGGTCGATCGAGGCGCCCAGTTCGCCGAGGAAGCGGTTGCGCCGCCCCTCTTCCTGGGCGCGCTCGAGCGCCTCCGAGAGCTCGCGCACCATGCCCTCCATGCGCGTGTTCATCTCGGAGACGAGCGCGAGCACCTGCTGCTGTCCGCCGCTCCCGCGCTTGCGCGCACGCACGAGCACGACGAGCAGCACGAGCGCAAGCACCGCCGCCGCCGCGCCGACCGCGACGAGTGCGGTCGTAGCCGTCACAGCGTCCGCCATCATCTCCCTCGTCAAGAATCCTCCGCCCTGCCCGGAAACCCCAAATCGCCGAGCCGACTCACTGTAATCGGGTTGAGGGCAGCAGGCTATGGATTCAAAACGATAAAAGCTCTCGTTTGGATTCGCACGAATCGGCCGCGCACGTGCCGCCGAATCCACGCAGCCAAGCGCATTCTGCTGTTTGACGCTGGAGGGTGAGCTTCGCTACCATGCTCAGCCGGTTGGCAGGGGCCTGATCCCCCGCCAGCCTTTCTTGTGTCCGCACCCATCTAGCAAGGAGCACATGCCGACCGTCAATCAGCTGGTCCGAAAGGGCAGGGTCACGCCGAAGGCGAAGGTGAAGACCCCTGCGCTGCGCGGCGCGCCGCAGAAGCGGGGCGTCTGCACGCGCGTCTACACGACCACTCCGAAGAAGCCGAACTCGGCGCTGCGGAAGGTCGCGCGCGTCCGGCTGACCAACGGCATGGAGGTCGGCTCGTACATCCCGGGCGAGGGGCACAACCTGCAGGAGCACTCGGTCGTGCTCGTCCGCGGCGGGCGCGTCAAGGACCTGCCGGGCTTCCGCTACAAGGTGATCCGCGGCGGCCTCGACGCCGCCGGTGTCAGCGAGCGGCGCCAGGGGCGCTCGAAGTACGGGGCCAAGAAGGGCTCGTAATGCCGCGCCGTGCCACGATCCAGCCCCGGGCGCTCGAGCCCGATCCCGTCTACAGCTCTCGCCTCGTCGCCCAGGTGATCAACAAGGTGATGAACGACGGCAAGAAGTCGACCGCCGAGGCGATCGTCTACCAGGCGCTGGACCGGGTCGGCGAGCAGACGGGCAAGCCGCCGGTCGAGGTGCTGGAGCAGGCGATCAAGACCGTCACCCCCGTGCTCGAGGTTCGCTCGCGGCGCGTGGGCGGCGCGAACTACCAGGTGCCCGTCGAGGTGCCGCAGCGGCGCGCCCGCACGCTGGCCGTGCGCTGGCTCGTCCAGTTCGCGCGCGACCGGCGCGAGAAGCAGATGTCGGCGAAGCTCGCCGGCGAGATCCTGGACGCGCTCAACCAGCAGGGCGGCGCCTTCAAGCGCAAGGACGACCTCTACCGGATGGCGCAGGCCAACAAGGCCTTCGCGCACTACCGGTGGTGAGCGCGATGGATACCAAGACGCGTAGCGTGCAGCTCGCACTCGAGAACGTCCGGAACATCGGGATCATGGCCCACATCGACGCGGGCAAGACCACGACGACCGAGCGGATCCTCTACTACACTGGCCGCACCCACAAGATGGGCGAGGTGCACGAGGGCGCTGCGGTGATGGACTGGATGGCGCAGGAGCAGGAGCGCGGCATCACGATCACCTCTGCTGCGACGACCGCCGAGTGGCGCGATTTTCGTATCAACATCATCGATACGCCCGGGCACGTGGACTTTACGGTCGAGGTGGAGCGCAGCCTGCGCGTGCTCGACGGGGCGATCGCCGTCTTCGACTCAGTTGCGGGCGTGGAGCCGCAGTCCGAGACGGTCTGGCGGCAGGCAGACCGCTACCGCGTGCCGCGCATCGCCTTCATCAACAAGATGGACCGCACCGGCGCGGACTTCTTCGCCTCCGTGCAGTCGATGATCGACCGGCTGGGCGCCAACCCGGTGCCGGTGCAGCTGCCTCTGGGCCAGGAGGAGCACTTCCGCGGCGTGATCGACCTCGTCGAGATGCGCGCGATCGTCTGGGAGGACGACCTCGGCACGAAGCTGGACGTCGTCGAGATCCCGGAGGAGCTGCTCGAGCAGGCCCAGGAGTACCACCACCAGCTGATCGACGCGGTCGCCGACCACGACGACGAGCTGCTCGAGACCTACCTCACCGAGGAGAACGCGGTCACACCCGAGATGCTGAAGCGCGCGCTGCGGGCGGCCACGCTCGACATCACCGTCACTCCGGTGCTCGCCGGCTCGGCGTTCAAGAACAAGGGCATCCAGCCGCTGCTCGACGCCGTCGTCGACTACCTGCCGAGCCCGCTCGACGTGCCGCCGATCCACGGGATCGACCCGCGCACCGACAACGAGCTCTCACGCCGCCCGGCGCTCGACGAGCCGTTCTCGGCGCTCGTCTTCAAGGTCATGTCCGACCCGTACGTCGGTAAGCTGACGTACTTCCGCGTCTACTCCGGCCAGCTGAAGGCCGGCGACCGCGTCCTGAACACGACGACGGGCAAGACCGAGCGCATCGGCCGCATCCTGCAGATGCACGCCAACCACCGCGAGGAGCGTGAGGAGATCGGCGCGGGCGAGATCGCGGCCGGCGTCGGGATCAAGAGCTCGACGACGGGCGACACGCTCGCGATCGACACGGCGCCGATCAAGCTCGAGTCGATGGACTTCCCGGAACCGGTGATCGCGGTCGCGATCGAGCCGAAGACCAAGGCCGACCAGGACAAGCTCGGCGCGGGCCTGCAGCGGCTCGCCGAGGAGGACCCGACTTTCCGCGTCCAGACCGACGAGGAGACCGGCCAGACCCTGATCTCGGGCATGGGGGAGCTCCACCTCGAGATCATCGTCGACCGTCTGATGCGCGAGTTCTCGGTCGACGCGAACGTCGGCCGCCCGCAGGTCGCCTACCGCGAGACCTTCGGGCGCCCGGTCGAGAAGATCGAGGGCAAGTTCGTCCGCCAGACCGGCGGCCGCGGCCAGTACGGCCACGCCGTCATCAACGCGGGCCCGACCGAGCCGGGCGAGGGCTACGAGTTCCTCGACAAGATCGCCGGCGGCAAGATTCCGCGCGAGTACATCGGCCCGGTCGACCTCGGGATCCAGGAGGCGATGGAGTCGGGCGTCCTCGCCGGCTACCCGGTCGTGGACGTGCGGATCGAGCTGGTCGACGGCTCCTTCCACGACGTCGACTCGAGCGAGATGGCCTTCAAGGTCGCCGGCTCGATGGCCTTCAAGGAGGCGATGAAGCGCTCGAAGCCGAAGCTGCTCGAGCCCGTGATGGCCGTCGAAGTGGTCACGCCCGAGGACTACCTCGGCGATGTGATGGGAGACTTGAACTCACGGCGCGGGCGCGTCGAGGGCCTGGAGCCGCGCGGCAACGCGCAGGCGATCAAGGCGCGCGTGCCGCTCGCGACCATGTTCGGATACGCAACCGACCTGCGCTCGACGACGCAGGGCCGGGCAACCTTCACCATGCAGTTCGATCGCTACGAGGAAGTGCCTCAGTCGATCGCAGGCGAGCTCGTCGACTCGCAGTCGAGCTAAACGGAAGGAAAGGACGGAATGGCCAAGCAGAAGTTCGAGCGGACGAAGCCGCATCTCAACGTCGGCACGATCGGTCACATCGACCACGGCAAGACGACGCTCACCGCCGCGATCACGAAGGTGCTCGCGGAGAAGGTCGGCAACACGACCGTCAGGTCGTTCGAGGAGATCGACAACGCGCCCGAGGAGAAGCAGCGCGGGATCACGATCAACACCTCGCACGTCGAGTACGAGACGGAGAACCGTCACTACGCCCACGTCGACTGCCCCGGTCACGCCGACTACATCAAGAACATGATCACGGGTGCCGCGCAGATGGACGGCGCGATCCTGGTGGTCTCGGCCGCCGACGGCCCGATGCCGCAGACGCGGGAGCACATCCTGCTCGCGCGCCAGGTCGAGGTGCCCTACATCGTCGTCTTCCTGAACAAGGCCGACATGGTCGACGATCCCGAGCTGCTCGAGCTCGTCGAGATGGAGGTCCGGGAGCTGCTCTCGAAGTACGAGTTCCCCGGCGACGACATTCCGATCGTGACCGGCTCGGCGCTGAAGGCGCTCGAGGGTGACGAGGAGGCCGCCGGCAAGATCCTCGAGCTGATGGAGCAGGTCGACTCCTACATCCCGGAGCCGACGCGCGACACCGACAAGCCGTTCCTGATGCCGATCGAGGACGTCTTCACGATCACCGGCCGCGGCACCGTCGTGACCGGCCGCATCGAGCAGGGCAAGATCGAGTCGGGCAACGAGGTCGAGATCGTCGGCATCCACGAGAAGGTGGAGAAGACGGTCGTGACCGGGCTCGAGATGTTCCAGAAGACGCTCGACTACGCCCAGGCCGGCGACAACGCGGGCGCCCTCCTGCGCGGCACCAAGCGCGAGGAGGTCGAGCGCGGGCAGGTGCTGGCGAAGCCGGGCTCGATCACGCCGCACACGCAGTTCAAGGCGGAGGTCTACGTCCTCTCGAAGGACGAGGGCGGGCGGCACACGCCGTTCTTCAACAACTACCGCCCGCAGTTCTACTTCCGCACGACGGACGTGACCGGCGCGATCAAGCTCCCGGAGGGCCAGGAGATGGTGATGCCGGGTGACAACACGAACATGGAGATCGAGCTGATCCAGCCGATCGCCATGGACCAGGGCCTCAGGTTCGCCATCCGCGAGGGTGGCCGCACAGTGGGTGCCGGCGTCGTCACGGAAATCGACAAGTAGCGGAGCGCCGGTGCCGCAGAGCAAGATCCGCATCCGCCTCAAGGGCTACGACCACCAGCAGCTCGACAAGTCTGCGAGCCAGATCGTGGAAACCGCCCAGCGCACCGGCGCGACCATCACCGGGCCCGTGCCCCTGCCCACCGAGAAGAACGTCTACTGCGTGATCCGGTCCCCGTTCAAGGACAAGGACTCGCGGGAGCACTTCGAGGTGCGCACGCACAAGCGCCTGATCGACATCCACTCGCCGACCCCGAAGACGGTCGACTCGCTGATGCGGCTCGACCTGCCAGCGGGAGTAGACATCGAGATAAAGCTGTGAAAGGCATCGTCGGCAAGAAGCTGGGTATGACCCAGCTCTTCGACCCGGAGACGGGCGAGGTGACCCCGGTGACGGTGATCGAGGCCGGGCCTTGTCCGATCGTGCGCGTCAAGACGGTCGACTCGGACGGCTACGAGGCCGTGCAGCTCGCGTTCGAGCCGGTCGCCGAGCGCAAGGTGACCAAGCCGCGCCTCGGCCAGCTCGGCGGGGCCGGCCCGCACCGCAAGCTCGTCGAGTTCCGCGGCACCACCGAGCTCACCGTGGGCGAGCCGGTCACGGTCGAGACCTTCGAGCCGGGTGACCGGGTCAAGGTCTCGGGGATCGGCATGGGGAAGGGCTTCGCGGGCACGATCAAGCGGCACAACTTCCACCGCGGCCCGGTCTCGCACGGCTCGCACAACATCCGCGCGCCCGGCTCGATCGGCGCCTCGGCCACGCCCTCGCGCGTGTTCAAGGGGATGAAGATGGCCGGCCGGATGGGCGGCAAACGGGTCACGCAGGTCGGGCTGACCGTGCACGACGTCGACGCCGAGCGGAACCTGCTGCTCGTCAAGGGCGCGGTGCCGGGCCCCAAGAACGGCTACGTCGAGGTCAGGGAGGACACCGGCCGTGGCCGCGCCTAAGGCACCTGTCGTGGGCTCGACCAAGAGCGTCACGCTCGAGGAGGGCGTGTTCGCCGTCGACGTGAAGCCGCACCTCGTCCACGAGACCGTCGTCGCCGAGCAGAACGAGGCTCGCGCGGGCACGCGCGGCGCGAAGAGTCGCGGCATGGTCGCCGGCGGCCGCGCGAAGCCGTGGCGCCAGAAGGGCACCGGCCGCGCGCGGGCGGGCACGACCCGCGCGCCACACTGGACCGGCGGCGGCGTCGCCTTCCCGCCGACCATGCGCAGCTTCGGCGGCAAGGTCAACCGCAAGGCCCGCAAGGCCGCCATGCGCGGTGCGCTCTCGGCGCATGCGCAGGGAGGCACGCTGGGCGTGGTCGACCCGTCGGCCTTCGACGCGCCCTCGACCAAGGCCGCGCTCGAGCTGCTCGGCAAGTGGGGCAAGGAGCTGCCGGTGCTGGTCGTCGCGCAGGCCGACGAGGAGGCGCTGATCAAGTCGTTTCGCAACCTGGAGCGCGTGGTCGTCACCGTCCCGGGCGAGCTCGAGGTCGTCGACCTCGTCCGCGCCCGCTCACTGCTGATCAGCGAGAGCGCCGTCGAGCTGGTGCAGGGGAGGGCGCAATGAGCCTCCACCCGAACCAGGTCCTGCTTGCGCCCGTGGTCTCCGAAAAGAGCTATGAGCTGCTCGAGCAGCGCAAGTACGCCTTTCGCGTTCATCCCGACGCGCACAAGACACAGGTCCGCCAGGCCGTCGAGGAGCTGTTCGGCGTCAAGGTGCAGGCCGTGAACATGCTCAAGGTGCAGTCCAAGCCGAAGCGCCGCGGGCTGATCCGCGGCGAGAAGCCCGGCTGGAAGAAGGCGATCGTGCAGCTGCGCGAGGGCGAGACGATCGAAATCTTCGAAGGAGCGCAAGCTTGATAGCAGCCCCTTTCCGCCCATCTCGCACTCTCGGACGCGCTGCAAAGCGTCGCCTCGCGGCGTCCTCAGTCACGCCCGTAGCCTCCGGCTACGAACGCTCCCTGCGTCCTTGCGATGCTCGCTTTTCGCCGCCCGAGAGCACGATCTGCACGAAAGGTGACTGCTGATGCCGGTCCGCAAGTACAAGCCGACCAGCCCGGGCCGCCGCTTCATGTCGGTCTCGACGTTCGACGAGATCACGAAGACCGAGCCGGAGAAGAGCCTCGTGGAGCCGCTGAAGAAGAGCGGCGGCCGCAACGCGTACGGCCGCATCACCCGGCGCCACCAGGGCGGCGGGCACAAGCGCCAGTACCGCAAGATCGACTTCAAGCGCGTCAAGGACGGCGTCCCGGCCAAGGTGGCCGCGATCGAGTACGACCCGAACCGCTCGGCGCGGATCGCGCTGCTGCACTACGCGGACGGCGCGAAGGCCTACATCCTGGCGCCCGCGCGGCTGCAGGTCGGCGCCACCGTCGAGTCCGGCCCCGGCGCCGACATCAAGCCCGGCAACGCGCTGCCGCTGGCGAACATCCCGACCGGCACGCTCGTGCACAACGTCGAGCTGAAGCCCGGCCGGGGCGGCCAGCTCGCGCGTTCGGCCGGCTCGGGGATCCAGCTTGTGGCGAAGGACGAGGGCCAGGGCGTGCTTCGGCTACCATCGGGCGAGCTGCGCCGGGTGCCGCTCGTCTGCCGCGCGACGATCGGCCAGGTCGGCAACGTCGACCACGAGAACATCACCGGCGGCAAGGCGGGGCGCAGCCGCTGGAAGGGTGTGCGCCCGACCGTGCGCGGCTCGGCGATGAACCCGGTCGACCACCCGCACGGCGGCGGCGAGGGCAAGTCGAAGGGCGGCCGTCACCCGGTCACGCCCTGGGGCGTGCCGACGCTCGGCAAGCGAACCCGCCGCAAGCACAAGGAATCCGACAAGTTGATCGTCCGCGGCCGTCGCCGCGGGAAGGAGAAGCGTTGAGCCGCAGCAGCAAGAAGGGGCCGTTCGTGGAAGAGCGGCTGCTGACCAGGATCACCAAGATGAACGAGTCCGGCTCCAAGCAGATGGTCCGGACCTGGTCGCGCTCGTCGACGATCTTCCCGGAGATGGTCGGGCACACGATCGCGGTCCACGACGGCCGCAAGCACGTGCCCGTCTTCGTCACCGAGCAGATGGTCGGGCACAAGCTCGGCGAGTTCGCGCCGACGCGGACCTTCCGCGGCCACTCCGGCGACCGCAAAGCGGAGGTGAAGCGCTAGGCATGGCCACCGCCGAACGACGAGAGGTGAAGGCCGTGGCCAAGTGGGTGCGCATGTCGCCCCGCAAGGCACGCCTCGTGGTCGAGCACATCCGGGGCCGTTCGGTGCCGGAGGCTCGGACCGTGCTCGCGTTCACCCAGCGTGCGGCCGCAGTCGAGATCGAGAAGGTGCTGCGCTCGGCGGTCGCGAACGCGGAGGCCAACCACGACCTGGCCGGAGACGACCTGGTCGTCTCGGCCGCGTACGTGGACGAGGGCCCGGTGATGAAGCGCTGGCGCGCCCGCGCGCGCGGCCGCGCCGCCCGGATCCGCAAGCCGACCTGTCACATCACGATCAAGCTGACGCCGGTCGAGCGCGCACCCGAGCCCGCTCCCGCGCCGAAGCAGGAAGAGCCCAAGGCCGAAGCCAAGCCCGCGGCGACCAAGAAGAAGGCCGCGCCCAAGCGCAAGCCGGCCGCCAAGAAGTCGAAGAAGACCGAGGAGGCGGAGTCCTAGATGGGCCAGAAGATCCATCCCGGCGGCCTGCGCGTGGGCGTCATCCACGACTGGAAGTCGAACTGGTACACGGGGGCGAAGGAGTTCCCGGAGTTCCTGCTCGAGGACCTCAAGATCCGCGAGCACATCTACGGCAAGCTCGAGCACGCGGGCCTGTCCGACATCCTGATCCGCAAGGACGCGCAGCGGATCACGATCGACATCTACACCGCGAGGCCGGGAATCGTGATCGGCAAGTCCGGCGTGGAGGTCGACGCGCTGCGCAAGGAGATCCACGGGATGACCAACAAGGCCGTCCACATCAACATCAACGAGATCAAGCGGCCCGAACTCGACGCCAAGCTCGTCGCGCAGTCGATCGCCGAGCAGCTCCAGAACCGCGTCAGCTTCCGGCGCGCGATGAAGCGCTCGCTTGCCTCCGCGATCCGCTCCGGGGCGCAGGGCGTGAAGGTGCAGTGCGGCGGCCGGCTCGCCGGCACGGAGATGAGCCGCTCGGAGAGCTACTCCGAGGGCCGCGTGCCGCTGCACACGATCCGCGCCGACATCGACTACGGCTTCGCCGAGGCCAAGACGACGTACGGCCGCATCGGCGTCAAGGTCTGGATCAACAAGGGCGAGATCATGCCCGAGGGCTACGAGGGGGTCACCCAGCGCGACTCGCGGCTCGGCGATCAGGATCAGGCCCGCCGCCGCGGCGGCACGGCCGAGGGCCTCGGCGCGTCACGCGAGGGCGGCCGCGGCCGCGGTCCCGACCGCGAAGGCCTCGGCCCGGTGCGCCCCGGCCGGCGCAAGGGCAGCGGACCGGGCGGCTCGCGGCGGCCCGGCGGTGGCCGCGGTCGTCCGCGCAGCCAGGAGAGCACCGAGCGGGCCCCGGCCCAGGAGAAGCCGCCGGTCGAGGAGCAGCCGCAGGCCGCGGCCGAGACCGAGGCTCCTGCTGAGGCCCCGCAGGCCGAGCAGCCCGAGCAGACCGAGCAGAAGGACGAGAGCTAGATGCTGCTCCCGAAGAAGACCAAGTACCGCAAGTACCAGCGAGGCCGCAGGCGCGGCTACTCGAAGGGCCAGACGACCGTGCAGGCCGGCGACTACGGCCTGAAGGCGCTCGAGGCCGGCTGGGTGACCAACCGCCAGATCGAGGCCGCCCGAATCGCGATGACGCGCAAGATCCGCCGCGGCGGCAAGGTCTGGATCAACGTCTTCCCGGACAAGCCGGTCACCCAGAAGCCCGCCGAGACGCGCATGGGCTCCGGCAAGGGCGCGCCCGAGCACTGGGTCGCCGTCGTCAAGCCCGGCCGCGTGATGTTCGAGCTCGCCGGCGTGGACGACCAGCTCGCCAAGGAGGCGCTGCGCCTGGCCGGCCGCAAGCTGCCGATCAAGACCAAGGTCGTGACGAGGGAGGCGGATCTCTTTGCGAGCTAGAGAGCTGCGCGACCTGACCGACGAGGAGCTGGAGAACCGCTTGGCCGACACGCGCCAGGAGCTGTTCAACCTGCGCTTCCAGTCCGCGACCGGAGCCCTCGAGAACCCGGCGAGGCTGAAGCACGCCAAGCGCGAGATCGCCCGCATCCTGACCATCCGCATCGAACGTGAATCGAGCCTGACGAGAGAGACCAATGCCTGACGAAGAGCAGAACGGGACAACCGAAGAGCCGACGGAGCCGACCGAGCCCGAGGCTGAGGTCGAGGAGGCACGGGCCGCGGAGCCCGCGGCCGAAGAAGCCCCTGCCGAGGAAGAAGCCCCTGCCGAGGAGGAGGCACCGGCCGCGGAGCCCGCGGCCGAAGTGGCCCCTGCCGAGGACGAGCCGGCCGCCGAAGAGCCGGCTCCGCAGTCGCCGACGCACAAGCCGAAGCGCAAGCGGCTGCCGCGGTCGGAGCGCCACAAGCACTCCAAGCCGAAGCGCGAGCGTCCCGACGAGCGGCGCCCGATCGTGCGACAGCCCAAGCCCGAGCACGAGCGCGGCCGGCGCCAGGAGCGCCGCGGCGTGGTCGTCTCGGACGCGATGGACAAGACGATCGTGGTCAAGGTCGACACGGTGAAGGCGCACCCGCGCTACAAGAAGGTGATCCGCCGCTCGGCGAAGTTCCACGCCCACGACGAGCAGAACGCCGCCAAGGTCGGCGACGTGGTGCGCATCGTCGAGACGCGGCCGATCTCGAAGCAGAAGAACTGGCGCCTCGCCGAGGTGCTCGAGGTGGCGAAGTGATCCAGCAGGAAAGCCGTTTGCGCGTGGCCGACAACACCGGCGCGCGCGAGATCCTCTGCATCCGCGTCAAGGGCGGCTCGAAGCGCCGCTACGCCCGCGTGGGTGACGTGATCACCGCCACCGTCAAGACGGCGAGCCCGCAGGGCGCCGTCAAGAAGGGCGAGGTCGTGCAGGCCGTCGTCGTCCGCACGCGCAAGCCGTTCGGGCGCAACGACGGCACCTCGATCGCGTTCGACGAGAACGCGGCCGTGCTGATCGACGCCGCCCGCAACCCACGCGGCACCCGCATTTTTGGTCCGGTGGCCCGCGAATTGCGCGAGAAGAACTTCATGAAAATTGTTTCCTTGGCACCGGAGGTCCTGTGACCCACAAGATGCGCATCCGCAAGGGCGACACCGTCCACATGCTCTCGGGCAAGGACCGCGGCAAGCAGGGGCGCGTGATCGAGGCCCGTCCGCGCGAGCAGCGGATCGTGGTCGAGAACCTGAACATCCAGAAGCGGCACACGCGGCCGCGGCCGATGCGCGACGCCAACCGCATGGGCGGCACCCAGATGACGCCTGGCGGCGTGATCGAGAAGGCGGCGCCCGTGCCGGTCGCGAAGGTGATGCTCGTCTGCCCGACGTGCGGCCGCCCGACGCGGATCGGGATGACGACCAAGGAAGTGAAGGGCCGCGACGTGCACGTGCGCGTCTGCAAGCGCGCCGACTGCGGCCAGGAGATCGACAAGTAATGAGTGAGATGAACGGCTACGAGCCCCGCCTCAAGACCTCGTACGAGGAGGAGATCCGCCCGCGCCTGAAGGACGAGCTCGGCCTGAGCTCGATGATGCAGGTGCCGCGCCTCCAGAAGATCACGCTCAACATGGGCGTCGGCGAGGCGAAGACCGACGCGAAACAGCTCGACAGCGCGGTCGAGGAGCTGACCACGATCGCCGGCCAACGCGCGCAGGTGCGCCTGGCTCGCAAGTCGATCGCGAGCTTCAAGCTCCGCGAGGGCATGCCCGTCGGCGCGCGCGTGACGCTGCGCGGCGCCCGCATGTGGGAGTTCCTCGACCGGCTCGTCTCGATCGCGCTGCCGCGCATCCGCGACTTCCGCGGCCTGAACCCGCGCTCCATGGACGGCCGCGGCAACTTCTCGCTCGGAATCCGCGAGCAGATCATCTTCCCGGAGATCGACTACGACGAGATCGGCGCGATCCGCGGCCTCGACGTGGCGATCACCACCACCGCCCCGGACGACGAGCAGGGGCTCGCGCTCCTGCGCGCGCTCGGCATGCCGTTCACCCGGCCCGAGACCGAGACCGACGAAGGAGACACTGAGTAGATGGCACGCAAGGCCTTGATCGAGAAGTCGCACAAGCCGCAGCGCTACAAGACGCGCGCGTACAACCGCTGCAACCGCTGCGGCCGCGCCCGCGCGACCTACCGCAAGTTCGGTCTCTGTCGAATCTGCCTGCGGGACCTCGCCCACCAGGGCGTCATCCCGGGCATGACCAAGTCGAGCTGGTAGGAGGCGAGCATGCAGACCGACCCGATCGCCGACATGCTCACGAGGATCCGCAACGCGAACAAGGCGTTGCACGAGCACGCGGAAATGCCCAGTTCCCGCTTGAAGGGCGACATTGCTCGCTTGCTCAAGGAGGAGGGCTACATCCGCGACTATCGCATCGTCACGGCGGAGGAGCACAACGAGGGCGAGGCCGACAAGAAGAAGCACCGCGCCTACGACACGCTGGTGATCGACCTCAAATACAGCCGCAGCCGCGAGCGTGTGATCACCGACCTGAAGCGCGTCTCGAAGCCCGGCCGCCGGGTCTACGCGCGCAAGGACCGCCTGCCGCGCGTGCTCGGCGGGATGGGGACCGCGATCCTGTCCACTTCCAACGGCCTGATCACGAGCCGCGCTGCCGAGGAGCAGGGCGTGGGCGGCGAGGTCGTCTGCTTCGTCTGGTGAGCCATGAGTCGAATCGGTAAACAGCCAATCGAGCTTCCGGCCGGCGTCTCGGTCTCGATCGCCCCTGGCCGCGTGATGGTCAACGGCCCGCTCGGCGAGCTGACCCAGCAGGTGCCGGTGCGCATGCAGGTCGACCAGGAGGACTCGACGATCGTCGTCAAGCGCCCGACCGAGCGCGGCGACGACCGCGCGCTGCACGGCCTGACGCGGACGCTGATCGCGAACATGGTCGAAGGCGTCACGAGCGGCTTCTCCAAGAGGCTCGAGATCCAGGGCGTCGGCTACCGCGCCGCGCTGCGCGGGACCGACCTCGAGCTGAACGTCGGCTTCTCGCACCCGGTCGTGCTGAAGGCGCCGATGGGCATCACCTTCGAGGTGCCGACGCCGACCGAGGTGATCGTCAAGGGCATCGACAAGCAGCAGGTCGGCCAGGCCGCAGCCGAGGTGCGCAAGGTGCGCCCGCCCGAGCCGTACAAGGGCAAGGGGATCCGCTACGAGGGCGAGTACGTCCGCCGGAAGGTCGGGAAGCGCGCATGAGCGCATTGACCGTCCGCAAGGCGCGAGAGCGCCGGCACCAGCGCGTGCGCGGCAAGATCGTCGGCACCGCCGAGCGGCCGCGGCTGGTCGTGTTCCGCTCGAACCGCGGCATCGAGGCCCAGCTGGTGGACGACGTCGAGGGCAAGACCCTCGCCGCCGCGAGCTGGCTGCACCTGAAGTCGTTCAAGGGCTCCAAGAGCGAGCAGGCGGCGGAGGTCGGCAAACTGCTGGCTGCCAACGCGAAGCAGGCGAAGGTCGAGGCGGTCGTCTTCGACCGCGGCGGCTACCTCTACCACGGCCGCGTGAAGGCGCTGGCCGATGCAGCCAGAGAGGGAGGACTGAAGTTCTAAGTGGGTATAGACGTCCAGGAATCGAGAGAGCTGAAGGAGCGCGTGGTCGAGATCAACCGCGTCGCCAAGGTGGTCAAGGGCGGCCGGCGGTTCTCGTTCACCGCGCTCGTCGTGATCGGCGACGAGGTTGACCGCGTCGGCCTCGGGTACGGCAAGGCCCGCGAGGTCCCGCTGGCGATCTCGAAGGCCGTCGACGACGCGAAGAAGAACCTCTTCACCGTGCCGCGCCACGGCACGACGATCACGCACGAGATCCTCGGCCGGTTCGGCGCGGCGCGCGTGCTGCTGCGGCCGGCGAGCGAGGGAACGGGCGTGATCGCCGGCGGCGGTGTCCGCGCGGTGCTCGAGCTGGCCGGGATCCGCGACATCCTCGCGAAGAGCCTCGGCACGACGAACCCGATCAACATGCTCAAGGCGACGGTGCAGGGCCTGCAGAGCCTGCGCCGCCCGGACGAGGTCGCCGCGACGCGCGGGCTGACGATCAGCCAGGTGCTTCCGGTGGCAGCGAAGCAACTCGAAGAGGAGGCACCGGAGGCGCCCGCCGCGCCCATGCCGGAGACGACGGATGGCGAAGCTGAAGATCACCCAGACGCGTAGCGCGATCGGCCAGAACCCGCGCAACCGCGGCACACTGCGGGCGCTCGGGCTGGGCAGGATCGGCAAGACCGCCGAGCACGCGGAGAGCCCGCAGCTCGCCGGTATGCTCAGGAAGGTCCGTCACCTCGTGAGGGTGGACTCCGATGCCTGACGACCTGAACCTCTCGAACCTCAAGCCGGCCCAGGCGCGCAAGGACCGCAAGCGCGTCGGCCGCGGCCTGGGCTCGGGCAAGGGGCGCTACTCGGGGCGCGGGCTGAAGGGCCAGAAGTCGCGCTCGGGCTCGCACAAGATGCGGCCGGGCTTCGAGGGCGGCCAGAACCCGCTCTACATGCGCCTCGGCAAGCAGCGCGGCCCGTATTCCAAGGACGCGATGCCGATGGGCCCGCACCGGACGCACACACAGCCGGTCAACGTCGCCGCGCTCGAGGAGCGCTTCGACGCGGGCGCCGAGGTCACCGTCGAGGCGCTCGTCGAGAAGGGCCTGATCAAGAACACCAAGATCGACGTCAAGCTGCTCGGCCAGGGCGACTTGAAGAAGAAGCTCAGCATCACCGTGCACGCAGCCTCGGCGAGCGCGCGCGAGAAGGTCGAGGCCGCCGGCGGTGAGCTGACTCTGCTGCGCGAGCCGAAGGAGCGCCGCCCCAAGCGCAAGCCGGAGAGCGCGCGCCCGGCCCCCGCCGCCGAGAAGCCGGAGCAGGAGGAGACCGAGCCGCAGGCGGAGGCCGAGGAAACCGGGCCGGAGGCGGAAGGCGAGCCGGAGCCCGAGCCTGAGCCCGAGGGGGAGGAGGGCTAGGTGTTCTCCTGGGTCGCCAACGCGTGGCGCGTCCCCGAGCTGCGCAAGCGTGTCCTCTTCACGGCCCTGATCCTGGCGCTCTACCGGCTGGGCTCGTGGATCCCGGCCCCCGGGGTCGACTCCGACCGGATCAAGCAGTTCTTCAGCGGCCAGGGCGGGACGCTATTGGGCTTCCTGAACGTCTTCTCGGGCGGCGCGCTGTCCCAGTTCTCGCTGTTCGCGCTCGGGATCATGCCCTACGTCACCGCCTCGATCATCCTGCAGCTCCTGACCGTCGTGATCCCGAAGCTGGAGGAGCTGCAGAAGGAAGGCGAGGCCGGCTACGCCAAGATCAACCAGTACACCCGCTACCTGACCGTGGCGCTCGCCGCCGCACAGGCCACCGGCTACGCGTACCTGTTCAAGCGCCAGGGCGCGCTGACCTCGAACTCCGGCCGCCTGGTGCTGATCATCATCACGCTCACGGCAGGCACGACGCTGCTGATGTACATGGGCGAGCTGATCACGAAGCGCGGGATCGGCAACGGGATCTCGCTGCTGATCTTCGCCTCGATCCTCGTCTCGGCTCCCGCGGGCGTGACCGCCTGGTACAACGGCGGCCCGATGGAGAAGCTGTTCTTCCCGCTGATCGCGCTCGCGATCATCGTCTCCGTCGTCTTCATCCAGGAGGGGCAGCGCCGGATCCCGATCCAGTACGCGAAGCGCATGATCGGACGCAAGATGACCTCGGGCGAATCGACGTATCTGCCCCTGCGCGTGAACATGGCGGGCGTGATCCCGATCATCTTCGCCGCCGCGCTGCTCGCGCTGCCGCAGACGCTCGGGTCGTTCGCGCCGAACACGCAGACCTTCATCAACCAGCACTTCGCACCGGCTTCCTGGGCGTACATCGCCGCCGAGGCGACGCTGATCATCCTCTTCACGTTCTTCTACACGGCGGTGCAGTTCAACCCGGTCGACCAGGCCGACAACCTGCGCAAGCACGGCGGCTACATCCCGGGCATCCGGCCCGGACCGCCGACCGCGCAGTACCTCGACCGCGTGCTGACCCGGCTGACGCTGCCCGGCTCGATCTTCCTCGCGGCCGTCGCAGTCCTGCCGAGCATCTTCATCAAGTACGGCGGCTTCTCGCAGGCCACCTCGCGCGCCCTCGGCGGCACCTCGGTGCTGATTGTCGTCGGCGTCGCCCTGGACACGATGCGCCAGATGGAGTCGCAGATGATGATGCGCTCCTACGAAGGCTTCCTGAAGTAGTGGCGGACATCCTGCTGCTCGGCCCGCAGGGAGCCGGCAAGGGAACCCAGGGGCGGCTGATCGCCGCGGAGTACGACATTCCGCACGTTGCGACCGGCGACATGCTGCGTGCCGCGATCTACGCCGACACGAAGCTTGGCCGGCAGGTGAAGCCGATCTACGACGCGGGCCGCCTGGTTCCCGACGACCTGATGATCGCGCTGATCCGCGAGCGGCTCGCCGCCGCCGACGCGCGGGAGGGCTTCGTGCTCGACGGCTTCCCGCGCACGATGCCCCAGGCCGAGGCGCTCGAGGAGATGCTGCGCGAGATCGGCCGCGACCTCGACGTGGTCTTCGAGTTCCAGCTCGCCGACCAGGTCGGCCGCGAGCGGATGCTCAGGCGCGCGGCCGAGGAGAATCGCACCGACGACACGCCGGAGGCGATCGACGAGCGGCTGCGGCTCTACCATTCGGAGACGGAACCGTTGATCGAGTACTTCCGCACTCGCGGGAACCTCGTCGGCATCCACGCCGACCGGCCCGTGCAGGAGGTCTTTCGCGAGATCCAGCAGGCGCTCGAGCAGGTGGCCGTCCGGTGATCATCCGCAAGGCGCCGGCCGAGATCGAGCGCATGGCCCGCGCGGGCGAGGTGGTCGCCGACACGCTCGCCTTGCTGGGCGAGCACGCACGGCCGGGCGTGACCACGCAGGAGCTCGACGAGCTCGCCGACGAGTTCATCCGCTCGCGCGGCGGCACACCGACCTTCAAGGGCTACCGCGGCTACCCCGCCTCGATCTGCGCCTCGCCGAACGGGATGGTCGTCCACGGGATCCCGGGGCTCTACTCGCTGCAGGAAGGCGACATCCTCTCGGTGGACGTCGGCGTGACGCTCGACGGCTTCGTCGCCGACTCGGCCTACACGTTCGCGATCGGCGAGGTCTCCGAGGAGGCCGAGCGCCTGCTCGAGGGCTGCCAGGCCGCGCTCGCCGCGGGGATCGAGCAGTGCCGCGTCGGGAACCGCCTCTCGGACATCTCGCACGCGATCCAGGTCGCCACCGAGGAGCAGGGCTTCTCCGTCGTGCGCAGCCTGGTCGGCCACGGCGTCGGCCGCTCGATGCACGAGGAGCCGCAGATCCCGAACTACGGTGAGCCCGGCCGCGGCCCGCTGCTCGCCGAGGGGATGACCTTCGCGATCGAGCCGATGATCACCGCCGGTGGCCCGGACGTCGTGCTGCACGACGACGAGTGGTCGATCTCGAGCGCGGACGGCTCGCTCGCCGCGCACTTCGAGCACACCGTCGCGATCACCGCGGACGGCCCACGCATCCTGACCGCCGCCACCAGCGCCGTTCGCACATGAGCGACCCAAGAGTCGAGCAGTACGCGAAGCTCCTGGTCGAGACCTGCGTCGACGTCCAGCCGGGTTGGCAGGTGCTCGTCGGCGGGGGCCTGCTCGCGCGACCGCTGCTGGAAGAGGTCAGCCGAGCAGTCGCGCGCCGCGGCGCCTATGCGCTGCTACGCGTGAATCTCGCGGGCAGCGGGATCAACCTGCCGTGGGCGGCCGAGGCACCCGTCGAGCTGCTCGCGACGCCGCCCGAGATCGACGCGCACATGTGGAAGCACGCCGATGCGCTGATCTCGATCGAGGCGCCCGAGAACACGCGCGAGCTCACGGGCCTGCCGGTCGAGCGGCTGACGACGATCCAGGCGGCTCTGCGGCCGCATCTCGACCGTGTGCTCTCGATGGACCTCAAATGGGTCGGCTGCCAGTACCCGACGCCGGCTCTCGCACAGGAAGCGGAGATGTCGCTCGAGGCCTTCACCGACTTCCTCTACGGCGCCTGCCTGCTCGACTGGGATGCCGAGCGCGAGCGGATGCAGCGCTACGCCGAGCGCTTCGACCGGGCCGACGAGGTGCGCCTGGTCTCCGGGGACACCGACGTCCGCCTCTCGATCGCCGGTCGCTCGATGTGCGTCGACGCCGGCGGCGCGAACATGCCCGGCGGCGAGTTCTTCACCTCACCGGTGGAGGACTCGGCCGAGGGCGAGATCGTGTTCGGGGAGTTCCCGGCCGTGTACGGCGGCCGTGAGGTGCGCGGCATCCGGCTCCGGTTCGAGGGCGGGAAGGTCGTCGACGCCTCGGCGGAGGCGAACGAGGAGTTCCTGCTCGAGCAGCTCGAGCTCGACGAGGGCGCACGCCGCCTCGGCGAGCTCGGGATCGGCTGCAACCCCGGCATCACGCGGCACATGAAGAACACGCTCTTCGACGAGAAGATCGACGGCACCGTCCACCTGGCGCTCGGCAACGGCCTCCCCGACGTGGGCGGCCAGAACGTCAGCCAGCTCCACTGGGACATCGTCAAGGAGATGCGCGCCGAGGGCACGCGCATCGAACTGGACGGCGAAACGGTGCAGGAAAACGGCCGCTGGCTGGGCTAGTCCCGTTTGCTACCATTGTCGGCCGCGGCGGAAGCCGTGTTTTTTCGTGTCTACGAGTGAGGTCGCTTGGCTCAGAAGGAAGAGAAGATCGAGGTGGAGGGCGAGGTCGTCGAGTCGCTCCCCAGCACCATGTTCAGGGTGCAGGTGGACGGCATGGACGGCACGGTTCTCGCGACGATCGCCGGCAAGATGCGCAAGCACTACATCCGCATCCTCCCGGGCGACCGCGTGAAGGTCGAGCTCTCTCCCTACGACCTCACCCGAGGAAGGATCACGTACCGACACCGATGAAAGTCCGAGCTTCAGTCAAGCCCATGTGCGAGCGCTGCCGCGTGATCAAGCGGCACGGCAAGACCATGGTCATCTGCACCAACCCCCGCCACAAGCAGAGGCAGGGCTAAGGCATGGCCAGGATCGCCGGCGTCAACCTGCCGAACCAGAAGCGGCTCGAGATCGGGCTGACGTACATCTACGGGATCGGCCGTTCGACCGCGCAGAAGATCTGCGTCGAGACGGGTCTCTCGACGGAGGAGAAGATCAAGGACCTGACCGACGAGGAGATCACCAAGCTCCGCGAGTACATCGACGGCAACCTCCAGGTCGAGGGCGACCTGCGGCGGGAGCGCACGAACGCGATCAAGCGCCTAGGAGAGATCGGCGCCTACCGCGGGATCCGGCACCGGCGCGGCCTGCCCGTTCGCGGCCAGCGCACGAAGACCAACGCCCGAACCCGCAAGGGCCCGAAGAAGACCGTCGGCCGCGGCAAGAAGGCTCCGACCAAGACCTGAGATGGCACCTCCGAGACGACAAGCGACGAGAGGTCGTGCGCGCCGCCGCGTGAAGAAGAACATCGCGATCGGCCAGGCGCACATCAAGACCTCCTTCAACAACACGATCGTCTCCCTCACCGACGGCGAGGGGAACGTGATCGCGTGGGAGTCCGCCGGCTCGGCCGGGTTCAAGGGCTCGCGCAAGTCGACCCCGTTCGCCGCGCAGGTGACCGCCGACGCGTGCGCGCGCAAGGGCATGGAGCACGGGCTGCAGAAGGTCGAGGTCTTCGTCAAGGGCCCGGGCTCGGGCCGGGAGACCGCGATCCGCTCCCTCCAGGCCGCCGGGCTCGAGATCCTCGGCGTCAAGGACGTCACGCCACAGGCCCACAACGGCGTGCGTCCGAAGAAGCGGCGGAGGGTCTAATGGCGCGTTCGCTAACACCGAAGTGCCGCAACTGCCGCCGCGAGGGGATGAAGCTGTTCCTCAAGGGCGAGCGCTGCCTGACGGAGAAGTGCTCCGTCGAGCGCCGCAGCTACCCGCCGGGCGAGCACGGCCGCGGCCGGATCAAGCAGTCCGAGTACCTGCTGCAGCTGCGCGAGAAGCAGAAGGCCCGCCGCTACTACGGCCTGCTCGAGAAGCAGTTCCGCACCTACTACTCGAAGGCCGCTAAGGGCTCGGGCATCACCGGCGAGACGCTGCTGCGGATGCTCGAGACGCGCCTCGACAACGTCGTCTACCGGCTCGGCTTCGCCGCCTCGCGTGCGCAGGCCCGCCAGCTCGTCCGCCACGGCCACTTCCAGGTCAACGGCCGCCGCGTGAACATCCCCAGCTACCAGGTGCGCCCCGACGACATCGTCTCGCTCAAGTCGGGCAGCCCGGCCGAGCAGGTCGTTCGCGACGCCACCGACCTGACCGCCTCCGTGACGCCGTGGCTCCAGGCCGACCACGACGGCCTCACCGGCAAGGTGCTCAAGTGGCCGGAGCGCGAGGAGATCGACACGCCGGTCCAGGAATCGCTCATCGTCGAGCTTTACTCGAAGTAGAAAGGAACGAATGGCAGTCAGAACCAGCTTGATGGAGTTCCAGATCCCGCGGATCGTCCACGAGGAGGTCGAGGACAACCGCGGTGTCTTCGTGATCGAGCCGCTAGACCGCGGCTTCGGCTACACCTTCGGCAACTCGCTGCGCCGCGTGCTGCTCTCCTCGCTCGAGGGCGCCGCCGTCACCTCGGTCAAGATCGAGGGCGTCGCGCACGAGTTCACCACCCTGCCGGGCGTCCGCGAGGACGTGACCGACATCCTGCTCAACTTCAAGAACCTGATCTGCCGGCTGCACGGCGAGTCGCCGGAGATCGAGGTGCGCCTGACCAAGAAGGGCGCCGGCGCGGTCAAGGCCTCCGACATCGAGGCCCCCGCCGAGCTCGAGATCCTCAACCCGGACCTCGAGCTCGCCAACCTCTCCGACAAGGGCAAGCTCGAGGTGACGCTCACGATCGGCCGCGGCCGCGGCTACGTCCCGGCCGAGCTGAACCGCGGGCCCGAGCACACGATCGGCGTGATCCCGATCGACTCGATCTTCTCGCCGGTCCGGCGTGTCTCGTACGACGTCGAGGCCGCCCGCGTCGGCCAGCGCACCGACTACGACAAGCTGCGGATCGACATCACCACCGACGGCTCGATCGACCCGCGCGACTCGATCGGCCAGGCCGCGGAGATCCTGATCCGGCAGCTCGCGATCTTCACCGACCTCGACCGGATCGAAGGGTTCGGCGAGCAGGCAGCCGCCGAGGCGCAGGCCGAGCCGGCCCTCGCGCACGGGATGGAGAACTTCCCGATCGAGGAGCTCGAGCTGGGCGTGCGCTCCTACAACTGCCTCAAGCGCGTCGGCATCGAGACGATCGGCGACCTGGTCACGAAGAGCGAGAACGAGCTCGCCGCGATTCCGAACTTCGGCAAGAAGTCGATCGAAGAGGTCAAGGAGACGCTCGCGACGCACGGCCTCAACCTCCGCGGCGAGGACGGTTCCGCGGCGTGAGGCACCGGCGTTCCGGCAGGAAGCTGGGCCGCGACGCCTCGCACCGCAAGGCGCTCTACGCGAACCTCGCCAGCGCGCTGATCGAGCACGGCCGGATCAAGACCACCGCGGCGAAGGCCAAGGAGGTCAAGCCGATCGCGGAGCAGATGATCACGCTCGGCAAGCGGGGCGGCGTCCACGCGCGGCGGCAGGCGCTCGCCTACCTGCGCTCGCAGGACGTGGTGCACAAGCTCTTCAGCGATGTCGGCCCGCGCTTCGCCGACCGGCCGGGCGGCTACTCGCGGATCATCCGCATCGGCCCGCGGCCCGGAGATGCGGCCGAGATGGTCTACCTCGAGCTCGTCGACTTCCTCCCGGAGCCTCCGCGTGAGCGGCCGGCCCGCGCCGAGCGCGAAGAAGAGCCGGTCGAGGCCGAAGCCGTCTCCTGAGGGCTCGGCGGAACGGTGCCCCGAGGGCCTCGGCGGTGTTTCGCCGAGCCCTTCTGCTCAAGCGGTTCCGAGTGCGGCGCTGACGCCCGCGATCACGACGCCTCCGAGTGTGATCGAGGCGAACGAGCGGGCGAAGCTCGTGTCGAAGAAGCGCCAGCGCAGCCAGGCAAGCGCGACCAGCTCGATCGCGACGACCACGATCGCCGCGATGATCGCCACGTGGTAGGTCGGGATCAGGAACGGCAGCGTGTGCAGGATTCCGCCGATGAACGTTCCGACGCCGGTGATCGTCCCACGCACGAGGGGATTGCCGCGGCCTGTCAGCTCGCCGGTGTCGGACAGCCCCTCCGAGAAGGCCATGCTGATGCCGGCGCCGATCGCCGTCGCCACGCCGGCGATGAAGGCGCTTGTCGTGTCGTGCGTGTGGAGCGCGATCGCGAAGATCGGGGCGAGCGTGGAGAGCGAGCCGTCGATCAAGCCGATCATCGCCGGCTGGACGCGCTGCAGGAGGAACTGGTGGTCGGTCATGAGTAGAGTATATCAACCAAATCGCAATAAAATAGATCATAAGGCGCGCCTTACAAGTACGATGAGGGCGGCCTGACGTGCGGCTGAGGCTAACGCTGGAGTACGACGGCACCGGCTTCCGCGGCTGGGCCCCGCAGCCCGGGGAGCGCACGGTGGAGAGCGTGGTGCAGGCGGCCCTGGCCGACGTCTACACGCGCTGGTCGGAGTTCCGAGTGGCCGGCCGCACCGACACCGGCGTGCACGCGCTCGGTCAGGTGGCCTCGGTCGAGGTCGAGGGCGGTGCCCCCGTCGAGCGTGCCGCCGCGGCGCTGAATGCGAGCCTGCCCGACGACGTTGCCGTGATCGCCGCCGAGGAGGCCACTGCCGGCTTCGACGCACGCCGCTCGGCGCTCGCGCGCAGTTATCGCTACCGGGTCTACCGGCGGGCGGAGCGCTCGCCGTTCGAGGCGCGCCGCTCCTGGTGGTACCCGTATCCGCTCCACGAGGAGCAGCTGGCCGAGTCGGCCGAGCTCATCCTAGGCCGGCACGACTTCCGCGCCTTCACGCCCACCGAGACGCAGCACCGCGTCTTCGTCCGGAACGTCGAGTCCGCGGTCTGGCACCGGCGCGGCGACGCGCTCGAGCTGGAGCTGACGGCCGACTCGTTCCTCCGGCACATGGTGCGCACCCTGGTCGGCACCATGCTCGAACACCAGCCGCAGGAGCTGGCGCGGCTACTCGAGGGCCGCGACCGCAGCGAGGCGGGCACGACTGCCCCGCCGTGGGGCCTCTATCTGGTTTCCGTCCGCTACTAGCTCGCTAGGATCGAAGCGGTGGCGACGAGGACGCAGAAGGACGTTCAGCGGCGGCTCGACGAGCTGCGCGAGCAGGTCGACCACCACCTCCACCGCTATCACGTGCTCGACGAGCCGGAGATCTCGGACGCCGAGTACGACCGGCTCTACGACGAGCTGAAAGCGCTCGAGGAGGAGCACCCCGACCTGATCACGCCCGACTCGCCGACCCAGCGCGTGGGCGCTCCGCCGAGCGAGCGCTTCCAGAAGGTGCAGCACCTGACCCCGATGGGCTCGCTCGAGAAGGTGACCGACAACGAGGGCCTGTTCAAGTGGGCCGACGACGTGCGGAAGCGCCTCGACTCGGACGAGCCGGTCGCCTACGTGATCGAGCCGAAGATCGACGGCCTGGCGGTCAACCTCACCTACGAGGAGGGCCGTCTGGTGCGCGGTGCAACGCGCGGCGACGGCGTGCAGGGAGAGGACGTGACCGTCAACCTGCGCACGATCCCGTCTGTGCCGCTGAAGATGCGCGGCGACGGCCTACCCGTGATCGCCGAGGTGCGCGGCGAGGTCTACATGCCGCTGTCGGGCTTCCGCGAGCTGAACGAGCGCGTCGCCGAGCTCGGCCAGAAGCTCGCGCCGAACCCGCGCAACGCGGCCGCCGGCTCGTTGCGCCAGAAGGACTCTTCGATCACCGCCTCGCGGCCGCTGGCCGTGTGGGTCTACGGCCTCGGCGCGGTCGAGGGCGTGCAGCTCGCGTCGCACTGGGAAGAGCTCGAGTGGCTGCGCGAGCACGGCTTCCGCACCAACCCGTTCGTCGAGCGGCTCGAGACGATCGAGGAGGTGGCGCAGCGCTGCGCCGACTGGGAGCGCAGGCGCACCGAGCTCGACTACGAGATCGACGGCATCGTGATCAAGGTCGACTCGCTCGAGCAGCAGGCGGTGCTCGGCGCGCTGCACTCACGGCCGCGCTGGTCGCGCGCGTTCAAGTGGGCGCCGATGACCGCGGAGACGACGCTGAACAAGATCGCGATCCGCGTCGGCCGTACGGGCGCGCTCAATCCCTGGGCGATGCTCGAGCCGGTGCAGGTCGGCGGAGTCACGGTCTCGCGGGCGACGCTGCACAACGAGGAGGACATCAACCGCAAGGACATCCGCGAAGGCGACCGCGTGATCGTCCAGCGCGCCGGCGACGTGATCCCGCAGATCGTCGGTCCGGCGGGCGAGCATGTCCAGGGTACGAAGCCGTTCAAGATGCCGAAAAAGTGCCCGCTTTGCGCGGTAAACATCGTCAAGCCCGAAGGCGAGGCGATGCACCGCTGCCCCAACCGGGCGTGCCCGTCCCGCGGCCTCGAGACGCTGATCAACTGGGTGCAGGGACCGGCCGACATCGAGGGTGTCGGCGAGCAGCTGATGCGGCGGCTCTGGGAGCTCGGCCTCGTCCGTTCGCTGCCGGACCTCTACCGGCTGACCAAGGAGCAGCTGCTCGAGCTGGACGGCTTCGCCGACAAGAGCGCCTCGAACGCGGTCGAGGCGATCGAGCTCTCGAAGCGGACGCCGTTCTCGCGCGTGCTGCTCGGGCTCAACATCCCGGACGTGGGGTGGGTCACCGCGCAGAGCCTCGCCCGGCATTTCGGCTCGGTCGACAAGCTCGCGGAGGCCGCGCAGGAGGACGTGATCGAGGTCGAGGGGATCGGGCCCGAGCGTGCCGAGCGGATCGTCGAGTGGTTCGCCGAGGACGAGAACCGTGCGCTGGTCGAGGACCTGCGGCAGCTCGGACTGCGTTTCGAGGCCGGGCCCGAGGAGCGGCCGGTCGAAGGCCCGCTGACGGGCTCGACCTACGTGATCACGGGCACGCTCGAGGGCTTCAGCCGCGACGAGGCGCGTAAGGCGCTCGAGGCCAAGGGCGCCAAGGTGGCCGACTCGGTCTCGAAGAAGACGACGGGCGTGGTCGTCGGCGAGAGCCCCGGGTCGAAGGCCGCGAAGGCCCAGCAGCTGGGCGTGCCGGTGCTGGACGAGACGGCGCTGAAGAAGCTACTGGGAAGCTAACGCGGTCGCGAAGCGGTCCTGGGCCCTGCGCGCCCAGGTAGGACGAGACCGGGCTGCCGTTCTGCAGCACCGAGAAGACGTACCGGCGCTTGACGTAGCCCGAGAGCGCGGAGGCGAGGCTTGTCGTGCCGGTCTTCGCGTGCACGTTGCCGCGCGCCGGGGGCCGGCGCATGCGGTCGGAGAGCGTGCCACTCCTGCCGGCGACCGGCAGCGCGGCGAGCAGGTACGGGCGGACGTCGGGATCGGCCCAGGCGGCGCGCAGCAGGCCTGACAGCGCCCGTGCCGTCAGCCGGTCGAGCGAGGAGAGCCCGGAGCCGTCCACCAGCCGCACGCCGCCGAGCGGCACGCCCGCGTCGGCGAGCGCCCCGCGGACGATCTCGGCGCCGCCGGCGCTCGTGCCGGCCTCGCCGCCGGCGGCGCCGAGCTGCTTGAGCAGCAGCTCCGCGGTGAAGTTGTCGCTGACGCGGCCCATCCAGCCGACGATCTGCGAGAGTGGAGGCGAATCGACCGACGCGAGCGGCACGTCGTCGTCCCGCTGCGAGCCGTGGCCCGCGCCTGTCACCGCCACTCCGGCCCGGCGCAGCGCGTCTCCGAAGAGCAGCGCGGCCGCCAGCGCCGGGTCGCGCGAGGTGCGGCCGAGGTAGCGGCCCCGGTCGACGGTCAGCGCCGAGAGCGGCGGGCACTCGTTGACGTAGAACCAGGACTTCCAGCCGGCCCCGGTGCGGCGCGTGTCGAAGAACGACTCGTCGGCGAAGACGCCACGCGTCACCTTCCGAATCCCGGCCGCACGCACTTGCCGGGCCAGGGCGGTGAGGCTCGCGACCGAAAGCGTCGGGTCGCCGTGCCCGACGAGCAGCAGGCTCCCGCTCCAGGTGGTGCCGTCCTGCTCGCCGCGGCCAAGGACGTCCGTCGAGATCCGGAACTCCGGCCCGAGCGCGACCAGCGCGCCGTACGCGATCGCGAGCTTCTCGTTGGAGGCGGGAGCGAGCGGGAGCGCGTCGTGCTCGGAGAAGACCGTCTCGCCGGTCTGGAGGTCGATCGCGACCGCCCCGGTGCGAGCCTGCGAGACGTGGGGCACGGCGAGCGCGCGCGCCAGGCGTTTGGCCAGGGGCGAGTCGCCCGCGCCGGCGGGAGCGGCGAGGACGAGCGCCAGCACGATGGCGACGACCGGCAGACGGCGGCGGGTCATCCGAGGCATTGTTCGGAGTGCCGTTACCGCCGTCAAGTCTGGGCCTCGGCGGTCACGGAGATAGGTCGCGCGGCCCTTGTTCGGGAAGCTGCGGCCCCCGGATAATCGGCAAATGTCGCCAGAGGCGATTCCCGCGCTGCTCGAGCAGATCGACGAGCTGCTGGCAGAGCCGGCCGAAGAGCCGGCCAGCCTGGCGCGCCTCGAGCGGACGCTGACCGACGGCTACGCCTACGCGCTGGAGCTCGAGTCGGAGCGCTGGCGGCTCGAGCAACGCATGTCCGAGCTCGCAGGCGAGCTGGACGAAGGCAACCAGGAGCTGAAGGCCAAGGAGCTGGCGCTGCTCTCCGGCCGGCTGGTGACGAACGCCAGCACCCTCTCGGGCCTGCGCGGCACGCTCACGCGCCTGCGCGCCCGCACCAGCGCTACTCGCAGCGGGATCTAGACCAAGCCGCTGCGGACCGCGTAGACCGCTGCCTGGATGCGGTTCTCGATCTGCAGCTTCATCAGGATGTTCGAGATGTGGTTCTTCACCGTCTTCGGGCTGATGTGCAGCTGCGCCGCGATCATCGCGTTGTCGTTGCCGGCCGCGATCAGCTTGAGCACGTCCAGCTCGCGGTCCGAGAGCTCGGCGCGGATCGTGTCCGCGGCCTCGGGCGAGATCGCGGTCGCCCGCACCTGCTGCAGCACCTTGCCGGCGATCGCGGGCGAGACGAGCGACTCGCCGACCGCCGCCGCGACGATCCCGCGGATCAGCTCCTCCACGGACGCGTCCTTGAGCAGGTAGCCGCAGGCCCCGGCCAGGATCGCGTGGAGCACGTCGTCGTCCTGGTCGGAGATCGTCAACACGAGCACGCGCGTGAGCGGCGCGAAGCTGTGGATCTGCCGGATCGCCTCGATGCCGGTCATTCCCGGCATGTGCAGGTCCATCACGACCACGTCCGGGGCGAGCTCGCGCACCAGGCGGATGGCGTCGGCGCCCTGGCCCGCCTCGCCGGCGATCTGCACGCCGCGCTCCTCGAGCAGGTTGCGGAGGCCGGTCCGGAAGAGGTCGTGGTCGTCGACGAGCAGCACGCGAACGTTGCTCGCTGTGCGCTCGTCCTCGAGTTGCACGGTTTCGCTCACCACCACCCCCTTAGAGCGAGGAGAAGTCTAGTCAGCGCAGCGAGATCGTGACGGTGCGCCGGCCCCAGGCGCGCGCCTGCGCGACCGTCGGGAACCAGAGGTCGATCGTCGCGCCTCGGATCGCCGAGCCCGTGTCGGCGGCCACGCCCGAGCCGTAGCCCGGGATCGTCAGGCGCGTGCCGAGCGGGATCACGCTCGGGTCGACGGCGACGACGCCCCAGCCGGTCGGTGCGCCGGTGGCGGTGTGGCCTTGGATCGAGTAGCCGGTGGCGACGACCGTCAGCGAGCGGCCGCCGGGGGCGATCGGGACCGGCGTGGCGGGCTGCGAGGGGGAGACGGCCGCGACCTCGCGCGCCTTCGCCTCGACCGCGAGCGCCTGCTGCTGGTACGCCGCGATCGCGGCCGCGTTCAGCTGCTGCCTGCTCGCCAGCGTCGACAGGTACGAGGCTCGCTGGGAGCGCGCCTGCTCGAGCACCAGCGTCGACTGCGAGGCCTCCTGCGCGAGGCCGAGCAGGTTGCGCTCCTTCGCCGCGAGGTCGTGCGAGAGGGCGGCGGCCTTGTGCTTCGCCTGCCGCGTCTGCTCGATCACGACGCGGTCCTGGTCGGCGATCCGGTCGAGCGAGTCGAGGTTCCCGAGTGCGTCCGCGACCGAGGAGGCGCCGAACACGACCGCCAGCGGGTCGGTGTCACCCTGCTCGTAGAGCAGCGCCAGCCTGCTGGCAAGCGACCGCTCCGAGACCTTCAGCGTGCGGTGTGCGACGCTGAGCCGCTGGCGCGCGGCGGCGAGCTCGCCCTTCACCTCGGCTGTCCGGATCCGCAGCGTCACGAGGCGCGCGCGCTCGCGCGCGAGCCGTGCGTCGAGCGAGTAGAGCTCCAGCACCACACCGCGCGAGCGGGCGACAAGGTCGGCGTTCTGCTGGGAGAGCCGCGAGGCATGGTCGCGCAGACTGGTGCTCGAGTCCGCGGCGACGGTCGCCGCGGGAACCAGTCCGAGAGCGAGCAGGGCTCCGAGGACGAGCGGCCAATAGCGGAGCGTGCGCATCTCCCCCGGCACGACGCGGCACCGTAGCACACCGGTTTGTGCGGATCCGCGCAGGCTGCGGCATTTGGCCCTTTTGTGTCAAGGAAGCCGTTTGCGGTCGTCCGACAAGGTTGTTAGGGTGCCGTGCTTGTGACGTACCGGCCCCTCGTTCGAGGGCGCCTGTCGAGCCGATTCCAGCCCCCCCTCCGCTCGACCAGACGAAAGGCGCCGGCACTGGTCATCGCATTGGCTGCGGCCTCTGCACTGACTGCTGCGTCAGCGACCGCCGATCCGAGCGTCGCCTCCAAGCAGGCCGAAGCGCAGAGCGTGATGGCGCAGATCCAGCAGCTCGACTCGAGCCTGGAGCGCGCGATCGAGGCCTACAACCTCGCCAACGTCAAGCTCGCCCGGATCAGGCACGACCTCAGCGACAACACCCATGCGCTCACCGTGGCGAAGAAGAGCCTCGCGCACGCGCAGACCCAGCTCTCGGCCCGCCTGGTGGAGATCTACACCTCCGGCGACCAGAACGCCGGGCTGGCGGTGCTGCTCGGGGCATCGAGCCTCGACGACATGCTCGGCCGGATGGACGCGAGCGACCGCGTCTCCGAGCAGGACGCGCTCGTGGTCAAGCAGGTGGCGCGCTTCCGCCGGGAGGTGCAGCACCGGCAGCGGTTCCTGCAGCACGCCCACGCCGAGCAGGTGCAGGTGGTGGCGGAGCGCGATGCCGCGCGCGCCTCGGTCCAGCAGCAGCTCGGCGAGCGCAAGCAGCTGCTCGGGTCGATCCAGGGTGAGATCGTGCACCTGAAGGCCGTCGAGGCCGCCAGGCAGGCGGAGCTCCAGCGCCAGGCGCAGCTCGCGGCGCAGCAGGAGTCGCAGCGGCAGGTCGCGCTGGCGCCGACGGTTTCCATCGGCTCCGGCAGCTCGGTCGAGCCGCCGGTCGCGCCCCCCGCCACACACGGCGGTGTTGTCGGGATCGCGATGGGCTATCTCGGCACGCCGTACGTCTGGGGCGGTGCCTCACCTGGGGGCTTCGACTGCTCCGGCTTCGTGATGTACGTCTATTCACAGGTCGGCATCTCGCTCCCGCACAGCTCCTACGCGCAGTACGGCTACGGCAGCCCGGTCTCGCTGAGCCAGCTCCAGGCCGGCGACCTCGTCTTCTTCGACGGATTGGGCCACGTCGGCATCTACGTCGGCGGGGGCACCTTCATCCACGCGCCGCACACCGGCGACGTGGTCAAGATCTCCTCGATCAGCGGCTGGTACGCGTCGACCTTCGTCGGCGGCCGCAGGCTCTAGCTCGCCGAGTAGAGCTCCTGGATCTCGCGGGCGAAGTGGTCGGCGACCACGCGGCGCTTCAGCTTCAGCGTCGGCGTCACCTCGTCCTCGTCGGCGGTGAAGTCGCGCGGGAGTACCCGGAAGCGCTTGATCTGCTCAAACCGCGAGAGCTCGCCGTTGACCTCGTCGACGACCGCCTGCACGCGGCGCTCGACCTCCTCCGGCGGGAGACCATCCGCGACCGCGGGGTCGACGGTGATCAGCGCCGCCACGTAGGGCCGCCGGTCGCCGAGCACGAGCGCCTGTGAGACGAGCGGCGCGGTCTTGAGCGCGTTCTCCAGGTTCGCGGGCGCCACGTTCTTGCCGCCGGCGGTGATCAGGATGTCCTTCTTGCGGTCGGTGATCGTGATGAAGCCGTCCTCGTCGATCGAGCCCACGTCGCCCGAGCGCAGCCAGCCGTCCTCTCCCAGCACCTCACGCGTCGCCTGCTCGTCCTTGTAGTAGCCGGCGAAGACCGTCTGGCTGCGGATCAGGAGCTCGCCGTCCTCGTCCACGCGCACCTCGAAGTTCGGCAGCGCGGGCCCGACGGTGCCGAAGCGAAAGCGCCCCGGCCGGTTGACCGAGGCGGCGGTCGTGCACTCGGTCAGGCCCCAGCCCTCGACGATCAGGATGTCGATCGAGTGGAAGAACTCCGCGATCTCCTTGGCGAGCGGCGCGCCGCCGGAGATTCCCAGCCGCAGCCGGCCGCCGAGGCGCTTCTTGACCTTCGAGTAGACGAGCCGGTCGGCCAGGCGGTGCTGGAGCGCCAGCCCGCGGGGGACGGGCTCGCAATGCTGGCGCAGCTCGCTCACGCGACGCCCGACCCCGAGCGCCCAGCCGAGCAGCCGCCGCCGCGGCCCGTGCACCTGCTCGAACTGCGCCAGCACGGCCGTGTGCACCTTCTCGTAGACCCGCGGCACGCTCGGCAGCAGCGTCGGGCGCACGGCCGGCATCGCCTCGGCGACGCGCAGCGGATCCGGGCAGAAGGCGGTCGTGAAGCCCTTGCGCGCGCCGAGCAGGTGCATCAGCCGCCCGAAGTTGTGCGCCAGCGGCAGGTAGAGCAGCATCACGTCCTCCGCGAACGCGAACTCCGGCACGCGGTCGACGTACGAGGCCATCTCGTAGTAGTTGCGGTGGCGGATCATGCAGGCCTTCGGCGGCCCGGTCGTGCCGGACGTGTAGATGAAGGTGAAGAGGTCCTCCTCGCCGACCTGCGCCTCCGCTTGCGCGAGCGCATCCGGGTTGGCCGCCACGAACTCGCGGCCGCGCGCCCGCAGCTCGTCCAAGTCGGCGAAGGTGAGCACGTGGGCGAGGCCGACGTCGGCGACCTTCGCGCGCTGCGCCTCGTCCTCGGCCAGCACGCCCACCGCGTCCGAATGCTCGAGCACGTAGCGGCAGTCCTTCGGCGAGCTGTTCGCGTAGATCGCCGCCCCGACGGCGCCGACCCGCGCGAGGGCGTAGTCGAACAACGCCCACTCGAGGCTCGTCGGGCCCAGGATTCCAAAGGCGTCGCCCTTGCGCACGCCCAGCGCGAGCAGGCCGTTGGCGAGCTCTTCCACGGCGCTGCCCGCCTCCTCCCACGAGACCTCCTGCCAGCCGTCCTCGCGCTCGACGAGATAGGCGGGCCGGGTGCGGCCTGCGCTGGTCGCCCCGCGCCAGAGCTCTCCGATCGTGCGCATGTCGCTCAGCTTACGCCGGAAGGGAAGCGCAGCGCAGCGGCGAATTTGCGCGGTCCCACTACACTTATCCACAGCGAAAGCGGCCTCAGATGCGAACTACCTGGAACGGATCACTCAGCTTCGGCCTGGTCACCATCCCGGTCGGCCTTGCGCCCGCGACGGCGCCGAAGGCCCGTGCCTCCGACGTCACCTTCCGGACGCTGCACCGCGAGTGCAAGACGCCGATCAAGCAGAAGCGCTGGTGCCCGGTGCACGAGCGCGAGGTCTCCAACGACGAGCTCGTCAAGGGCTGGGAGGTCTCGAAGGGCCAGTTCGTGATCGTCGAGGACTCCGACCTCGAGGCGATCGAGCAGCGCGACACCTCGCGCGCGATCGAGATCTCGCGCTTCGTCCCGCTCGCCGAGGTCGACCCGCTGTTCTTCGACCGCACCTATTTCCTCGCGCCCTCGAGCGCGGAGGCGCAGCGCCGGCCCTACGTGCTGCTGCTGAACGCGATGAAGGAGACCGGCATGGCCGCGATCGGCCGCATGGTGATCCGGGGCAACGAGAACTTCGTCCTGATCCGCCCCAAGGGCGAGGCCCTGGTGCTCGAGACGCTCTTTCTCGCCGAGGACGTGCGCTCGCAGGCCGAGATCGACGAGGCGGTCGAGGCCGTCGACGTCAAGGATCCGGAGCTCGAGCTCGCACGCCAGCTGATCGACAGCCTCGTCGGCGAGTGGCAGCCCGAGGAGCTGCAGAGCGAGTACCGGCAGGACCTGCGCAAGCTGCTGGAGGCGAAGCTCGCCGGTGAGGAGATCGCCAAGCCGGAGCCGGTCGCCGACGCGCCCGTGGTCGACCTGATGGAGGCGCTCAAGAAGAGCGTTGCTGCCTCCAGGAGCCGACCGTCCTCGGGCGACGGTGCGAAGCCGGCTGCGCGCGGGAAGACGCGAAAGCGGGCGGCGGCGAAGTAGCGGTCGGCGGCGCCGGCTGGTCCCAGGAGGGCCGGCCAGGAGCCGGCCCCCCTGAATCCTCGGCCCTAGGCGGAGGGCACGCAGTAGGCGTAGACGGTAAGGCTCACGCTCTGCTGCGAGTTGCCCTGCGTCTTCGCCTTTGACACCCAGCCGGCGAACCCGGGGGTGGCATGGCTTTCGATCACGCTCGGAGAGGTCGCGCCAGCCTCGAGGAACCCGCCGGAGAGCGCGATGTGATCAGCCGGGCAGGTCGCCGTCGCGGTGACGATCGCATTCGCGTCGACCACCGTCGAGGTGCCGGTCGCGGTCACAACCGCCGAGCCGTCCAGGCCTGCCGCGCCGGCCGGGCCGGGGGGACCGGCCGGGCCTGCCGAGCCCGTGTCGCCCTTGGGTCCGGTGAGGCCCTGAGAGCCTTGCGGACCGGCGGGGCCCGTAGGTCCGGCCGGTCCGGTTGCCCCGGCCGCGCCGTTCGTGCCGCTCTGCCCGGGCTCGCCCTGCAGGCCCTGTGCGCCGGTGGCCCCGGTCGCTCCGACCAGGCCGGCCAAGCCCATCGGTCCCATCGGACCGGTGGCACCGTCTGCACCATCCGAACCGTCCGCGCCGGCAGGGCCGGTATCGCCGATGGGGCCTGCAGGCCCGATCGGGCCCATCGCCCCCGCGGGGCCGGTAAGCCCTGTCAGGCCGCGATCGCCGGACGCCCCGGCGGGCCCGGCAAGCCCAGCCGGACCGGCGGGGCCAGCGGCGCCAGGGATGCCCCGGGCGCCGCGCATCCCCTTGCCGAAGAGGTCGGAGACGCGGTAGCGCTTCCAGCCGGCCGTGCAGTGATTGTGCTGCCGGCGGGAGATGACCTTGATCAGGCCGTTATGCATGTTCACGCACAGGAATGTGCGCTGAAACCGCTTGCTCGAGGCCGTCGAGCCTGCGAGTGCGGTCGAGCTCACGAGCAGGAGCATGGCACCCGCTGCGATCGCCCACAACGTTCGCTTCGACTTCATCCCAAATTCCCTCCCCAGGGGCGCCGAGGAGACGGAGCACGCTCCGCGCAATTTCGACGCTGATCGTTTCCTCGCAGCGTGGCGCGGGCCGCGCTGCGAGATCAGGCCCGCAGGGCTAGGTCGAACAAGCCGTTCGTCTCGATCTCCCGAAACGTGAAGGCCTCCCCGACTCGAAGCGCCCTCGCCTCGGCCTCGCCGGCGGGCAGCTCGAGTGCGTGGCGGGCGCCCCGCCGTCCAGCAAGCCGCCACGGCGGAACGCATGGGGAGATCCCGACGACCCGCAGCGTGTGGTCGAGGAAGACGACGTCGATGGCGAACCGCATGAACGCGGTGTGCACCGAGGAGCTGGGACTGAGGAGGAGTCCCTCGTCGCGCAGAAGCTCCCGACGGCCCTGCAGACCCAGCAGCCGCGACGCGAACCCGTCGGCGACCGCGCAGCGCTCGCAGACGACACGACCGTCCTCGCCAAGCAGCGACTGCACGTTTCCAGCCATCTCTTCTGCACGATCACGCATCGCCGGCCGGGCGCCGCCCCCGGAAGGTCCGGCGCGTTCCACGCTCCGGTCTAGCCCCACGAGATCGTTCCGGATATGCTCGATCTCGCCCGGCAACCTTTCGAAGGGGCGCACGTGGACGGATACGAGATCTTGCTGGGGTTCTGCTTGGGCGGCGCGGCGCTCGCACTGTGGCTGCTGATCCGCTTTCCAAGTATCGGCCCGCGGCGCCCGGCGACCATGATCGCCGCCTTGCTGGCCGTCGGCCTCTTGCTCAGGGTGTCGAGCCCGATCTTCACGGCGCTCGTCGACGCCGGCGGGCTGGCGGTGCCGCTCGCCCTCCTCGGGATCGTCCTTCCCTGCCTCACGCTCGCGTTCTGGGTCTCGGGCTGCCTCCTGCGAGCACTGGCCGACCTTTCCCGGCTCCTGCGCTAGATCCGGCGTCGACCCTACGCCAGGGAGCCGAGCGTCTGCGCCAGCCCGATCATCGGGCCGCCGAGCACGATGATGAAGAGCGCCGGAAGAATGAGGAAGACGAGCGGGAAGAGGATCTTCGTCGGCGCTTTTTGTGCCCGTTCCTCCGCCATCTGTCGCCGGCGCTTTCGCATGTCGACCGCGAGGTCGCGCAGGATCTTGCCGATCGAGACGCCGAGATTCTGCCCTTGGATCATCGCTTGCACGAACGCTCGAACGGAGGCGCTCTCGACGCGCTCGAGCATGTTCTGCAGAGCGTTCTCGATGGTCAGGCCCATGTTCTGCTCCTGGAGCGTGATCCGGAGCTCATGGCCCAGCGGCCCTTCGACCCGGCGCGCAACGAGCTGCAGCGCGGCCGCGAAGCCGACGCCGGCCTCCACCGTCGTCACGAGCAGGTCGACGAGCTCCGGCATCTCGAGGTCGATCTCGTGGAGGCGCTTCGTCCCCCGCCGCTTGACGAAGAACGAGGGCAGGATCCATCCTTGCGCCGCGACGAAACACAGGATCAGGAGGCCTCGCGGCGAGACCCCGCCCGAGCCGAGCGACAGCAGCAGCCAGAGAGCGGGGATTCCGCCAGCAGCGAGCAACCGGTATCCGACGAACGTCTCGGCTTGCATCTGGTACAGACCCGCGCTCCGCAGCAGTTTTCGCGTCTCCTGCTCGCGGATGCTGGCGAAGCGGCGCACTGCGATCGTTCCGAGCATCGTGGCGAGCGAGTCGAGCACCGTGCGTGGACCGCGCCGTTCGCGTGCCTCCGCCGCGACGGTTCCCGCGAACCCGTAGCTCGCGATCTGGGCGAGGGTGTCGCGGCGGCGCAGCCCGCCGATGGTGACCGCGCGCACGGCCAAGCCCGCGGAGACTGCGATGAGTGCGATTCCGAAGAGCAGAAGAATGATCATGTGGCTCCTAGACCTTGATGTCGACGATCTTCTGGATGACGAGGGACCCCGTGACCACGAGCAGCGCGGCAGCCACGAGGCCGATCTGGCCGACACCGCTCTGGACCATCGGGAGGATCGCCGTCGGCTGAATCGCCGCGAGAGCGAGCCCGGCCACAATCGGCAGCGCCGAGAGGATCCACCGCGCGAGCCGACCTTGCGCAGTGAGCGTCTGCACCAGCCGGCGCAGGTCGGCGCGTTCGCGAAGCGTCTCGACGACGGTGTCGAGGACCTCGGCCGCGTTGCCACCGGCCGTCCGCTGCAGCTCGGCCAGGAGCGCGACCTGCTCGAGGTCGCGGCTCGCCATGCGGGCGGCAACCCGGCGGATCGCCTCTTCGATTGGAACACCCAACTGCTCGTCCGTCAGGACTCGCTGAAGCTCGCTCTTCGACGGCTCATGAGCGTTCTCGACGACGACCGTCAGTGCGCCGATGAAGCTTTGTCCCACCCGAAGCGCCGACGCGAGCACCTGGAGATTCGGCGGGAGCTGGTCGGCGAACTCGCCGCGAACGTGCCTAAGCTTGCGCTCGATCAGCGCCTTCGTCCCGAGCGGCGTCAGCAGCGCGAGGATCATGAAGATCGGCGCGATGAGCCCCAGCAGAAACATCGCGAGCACGGTGGCGCCGAGCGTGAGGAGCACGACCCTGGAGGCCGACATCTCGATTCGTGCGATCTCCAGCTGGCGCTCGATGCGCGCGAGGCCGCCCTGGCCCTCGACGCGCGCGCGACGCATGGCGATCCGATGCCACGAGTATTCGTCGCTCGTCGCAGCCTCGGGCGTGTCTCCGGCGAACTGCTGCACGCGATCGACGACCTTGCTCTCGCGCGACCTGAGGACAACGAGCAGCGCAAACGCGGCTAGGCCCGCGACGAAGAGCGCCAGCAGCGCAACGGCGAAGCCCGACAGCAGGAAGCGCGAGAGCAGTGAGCGATGGAAGGGCGCAAGACCCGATGGCGTGGGAGCCCTGTAGCCGGTTGTCGCCACGCCGACGCCGTGAATCTCCACCTTCACGTCGACGTTCGACTCCGGCGGTGCCGTCGAGCGGTAACGGACGACATATTCGCCGGCCAGACGTTGACCGAGCGCGTCGTAGATCGATGCCAGCTCGTCCGCCGCCGACGCCTCCGCGAAGCTGCCACCGCTCTCCGCTGCCAGTTTCCGGAGCGCGGACGGGGCGAACGCCTTCGAACGTAGTCCCACCGTGAAGATCCGGACGTGCTGTGCGCGCGCTCTTGCGATCACGCTGTCAACCTCGCTCCGGCTCCCGAGGTCGGCGCCGTCTGACAGCAGCGCGATCGAACCGGTCGACAGTCGCGCGCGGTCGAGAAGCGCGAGCGATCGCTCCAGCGCGTCGTAGATGCGCGTCCCGAATGCCACCCCCGGAGCGCCCGAGAATAAGCGAGTCAGCTGGCCGTCGTCCGGCCCGGGGCGTCGGAGCACGCGAACTCGTCCGTCGAATGCCACCACGCCGATCTGCTGACCGGCCGCTCGATGGGCGACGAAGGATCGGCCCGCGGCCAGTGCGGCGATCAGCGGTGCGCCTTTCATGCTCAGGCTCGTGTCGATCGCCAGGACGGTGCCGTAGCTGATCCCCGCCGTGCCCAGAGCGGCGACGTCTACGTTCTCAACTCGACGGCCGTTCTCGGTGACGCGGAATGCGCCGCGCGCGGCGGTGACCCCGTCGGGCAGATCGATCACGAACCCGCGTTCGGGGAACGGCAGCCGGCCGATCGGCGTGGTCTGCAGCTGGCTGGGAGCTGCCGCCGCGGCAGTGGCGGCCAGGGTTGCGACCAGCGTGATCAGAATGGTGACGAGGAGGGTCTTCACTGCCCGTCTCCAGGCCCACGCGGCCCGTTGTGGTAGGGGCTCGCGCCGTAGGCGGCGTCGAGCGATGTTCCGAAGGCGTCGCTCGGAATCTCGATGCCGTGCCGCGTGAACTTCGCCAGAAAGGTCGGCCGCAGCCCGGTCGGGAGAAGCCGACCCACGACCGTGCGGTCCGCCTCCACCCGCTCGACGTGGTACTCGAACAGCTTCTGAAGCGTGATGGCGTCCCCTTCCATCCTCTGCACTTCAGTGATCTCGGTCACATGGCGCGTGCCGTCGTCCAACCGGTCGAGCTGAATGATCAGGTCGAGCGCAGAGGAGATCTGCTGGCGGATCGCCTTCACCGGCAGCTCGAAGCCGGCCATCAGCACCATCGTCTCGAGGCGACTGAGCGAATCGCGTGGCGAGTTCGCGTGGATCGTTGAGAGCGAGCCTTCGTGGCCGGTGTTCATCGCCTGGAGCATGTCGAGCGTCTCCGCCCCGCGAACCTCGCCGACGATGATCCGGTCGGGTCGCATGCGCAGGGAGTTGCGGACAAGCTCGCGGATCGTCACTTCGCCTTCGCCCTCGATGTTCTTCGGGCGGGACTCGAGGCGAAGCACGTGGTGCTGCGACAGCTGTAGCTCGGCCGCCTCCTCGATGGTGACGATGCGGTCGGTGTCCGGGACGGCGGCGGACAGCGCGTTCAGGAGGGTCGTCTTGCCGGAGCCCGTGCCTCCCGAGATCAGGATGTTCAGGTCGGCCCTGATGCAGCGATCCAGGAAGTCGGCCGCCTCGGCGGTGAGCGTTCCGATCTGGATCAGCTCGTCGAGCGCGAAACGACCCTGGTCGAACTTCCGGATCGTCAGGAGCGCCCCTGAGAGCGACAGCGGCGCGATGATCGCATTGATCCGTGAACCGTCGGGCAGGCGCGCGTCGACCATCGGCGACGACTCGTCGATGCGGCGGCCCACCTGCCCGACCATCTTGGTGATGATCCGCCTCAGGTGTGATTCGTCGCTGAAGCGGAGCGACGTACGTGATAGGAGACCGCGCCGCTCGATCCAGATCTCGTGTGCTCCGTTGACCATGATCTCCGAGATGGTCGAATCCGGCAGCAGCCGCTCGAGCGGCCCGTAGCCGAAGACGTCGTCCGCGATCTCGGAAGCCAGCCGTTCGCGGTCGTCCCGCGAGAGGCCTGCTTCCTGCTGGAGCTGCGTCCGGATCTCTGCCTCAACGCGCGCACGGACGGCGTCGGTGTCCGAGACATCGAAGAGCCCGGGGCCGAGCTCGCTCACCAGCCCGAGATGGATGCGGTTCTTCAGGTCGGCGAATGGGTCCGTCGCTCCGCCGTCGATGTGGCTCATGGTGGTGCCCGACTGCGTAAGGCGCTCGTGGAGCTCCATTACCGCCCTTCCCTTCTCCGCAATGTCCGCCGACGCTTTGCCACGGCAGGCTCCGGCTCCATCCCGTTGCCAGCGTCCTTCCCGTTCGCATAGCTCGCCGCGAGGGCGACGAAGGACCTCGCCGCGCCCGACCGCGGATCGGCTGTGACGATCGTCTGGCCGTCGGTGATAGCCCGCGGAATAGACCGATCGCTCGGCACCAGCACGTCGGGACGGCGGCCGAGGAGCCGTGCGACGTCAGAGTGACTGATGCCGACGTGCGAGTCGGCGCGGTTCAACACGAGCCTGACGCCTGCCATGTCGTAGCCCATCTGCGCCAAGGTCTCGAGCCCGATCTTCGTGTCCTTCAGCGACAGTGCGTCCAGCATGCCGACGAGGCAGATGTCCGACGAGAGGTCGACGGCAGCAATCACCTCGGGCGTGAAGGCAGGAGGCGTGTCGACGATCACGACGTCGTGGCGTGACCGCAGGGCCTCGAAGACTGCCCGCAAGAACGGGATCGTGATCGCCGCCGCCTGGTCCGGCCGTACCGGCGCGAGCAACGCATGCGCGCCCGATGAATGGCCGGCGAGGAAGCCCGCAACCTTCTCGGCGTCAAGCGAGCTCCCGGCGACCGCGAGGTCGTAAATCGTCCGGTCCGGGCGCAATCCAAGGGCGAGCCCCACGTCTCCAAACTGGAGGTCCAGGTCGACGATCACGGGTGAGTGCCCCGACTCCGCGAGCGCGACCGCGACGTTGCAGGCGGTGAGTGTCTTCCCGGTGCCGCCTTTTGGCCCGAGCACGGTGATCATCACGCCCTCCTGGGCCGGAGTCGTCGCGCCACGCCTGCGCGCAATGGCCTTCTCTAGCGCAAACGCAAGCTCGTGCGTCGGCTGGGGTAGCGTGATCAGGTCGTCGGCCCCCGCTCCGAAGGCCTGCTCCATGAAGCCGTTGGAGCTGCCGGTGTGGAGCACGACGAGCGCCGGGCGGCTCGCGAGCTGCCGGGTCAGATTTGTGATCCCCTCGAGGACCCGGTCGTGCTCGCGGTCGCACGCGAAGACCACCAGGTCGACGTCGGCCACTGTGGCCGTGAGCGACGACCACAGGTGGGCCGCGTCCGGCAGTGCGGTTTTGGTGACACGGGAGCCCGGAGGGAGCGCCTGCTCGATCGGCCCCGAGTCGATGTTGTCCTCGAGCACGAGGACGGCGTTGTGCGCGAGGGAGCTCACCGACGTCCTCCGAGCGCGCGCAGCACGACCACCGGCGGGACTCCCAGCAGGAGCGTCTCGGGGCTCACGATGCGGCTACCCGAGGGCTTCGCTCCCGCTGCTGGCCGCAGCGAGAGCCAGACCTTGCCGTTGTCCGACGCGAAGGCGATCTTCGATGCGTCCACGTCGTTGACGCGAAGGCTCACGTCGCTGGTCCTCGAGGACGAGGCGACGCCGGCGCTGCTGCCGATCCGGACGACTTCTACGTCCTGGACGATGAGACGCAGGACCGGGCGGGACTGGCCGCCGTCGGTGGGGGTGCCGTTCGGGCTGACGCCGATGACGTTGAAACCGGCGTAGACGTCGACGTGGTCTCCCTCCTGGACCTGACCGCTGAGGCCGTGTGCGCCGTCCAACGGAATCGCGATGATCCGCTGTCGGTCGCTGAGGGTGCTGGCGAGCGAGTCGGAGCTCGCGGAGAAGTCGGCCGCGGTGAGCTGCGCGCCCTTGTAGATGGGCTTCGTCGCCACTTCCCCGCTCAGGCTCGACGGGTCGCTGAATGCGCCCTCTCGCAATTGGCTTTCGCGGATCGTGGTGACCGTGAAGAGGCCCTTCGCCGCGATCACGCTGCCGGCGGTGCCCTTCTCGATCGTGTGGCGGGCGACGAGCACAGTCACCGGAGTCGAAGTTGCCTTCAGGTTCTTCCGGTAGCCGTTCACGTAGGCGACGATCACGACGCCGGCGAGGACGGCCGCGACGAGCGACACGTACAGCGCCCCCCGCCTGGAAGAGATGAGCTTCTGTGCGAATTCCATGAGTTGCTACCTCCGATCGACTACTTGACGAGAATTGGGACGCAGGGCGTGACGACGATCGGGTCGCAGGTCTCGTCGCCCGTGCTGTTCGGATCCGGCTCGATGTACTTGATGAAGTGGCCCCAGATCGCGCCCTTCTTGACGTCTCCGGGCGCCGGCTCGTTGTTGGCGCACTTCGAGTCCGTCCAGCCGGTGATGTAAAAGGCCGCGAAGTTCGTGACGGGCACGTCGGTCGCGCCGCTCCCGCCCAGCGCGGAAAAGTCCGTGATCAGCAGCCGCACCACCCTCGGGTCGTTCGCGGCGTCGTAGCCGGGCCAGTTATTTGCAGGGCACGCGGAGAAGCGTCCGTCGAGGCCCTGCAGCGTCGGCCCGGCCGTCGTCCCGGTCTTGATCGGGACACAGTCCGCGGGCCCCGAAGGCGGCGCCGGGTCGGGGCAGACCCCGGCCGAGTTGAGCTGGTACGGCGTCTGGCAACCGTTGACGATCGCGCTTCTGAACTCCGCAGCGCCAGGCCCGTCGCATGCGATGGCGCTCGTCTGGCTGCCGCCGGTGAGCCGGAGCATCGTGGTCTGCGCGGTGTTCGTCAGGTCGAGGCTGCCCTCGAGGCCGACGCGGGCGGTGATCGTGTGCGTGCCGGCCGACAGCGTGTACGGGGCGCCGAGCGTCGTCGTCGCAGTCGAGAGCGCGAGGTCCTTCACGGGCCCGGACGCGTCGTCGCTGCCGCTGTAGACGCGCTGAATCTTCGAATACGACTGCTTGGGGCCCGTCGTCGACTGCCACGTGAGCGAGACGTCGACCGGGCCGCCCTGCGGCGGAAGGGCGTAGACGTAACCGGTCGTCCAGTAGCCGGCCGTACTGTCGAACGTCATCGGCTTCGTCCCGGCGCCGGTGAGCGTGGCGTCGAACGTCTTCTTCGAGGCCGCCCCGACGGTGCCCGAGCTCGTCTGCAGCACCGCCTGGACAGAGGCGGCGCAGGTGGTGGCGGGCGCGACGACGGAGACGTCCGAGAAGAACGGCGATCCCGTGCAGGACGTCGTCGCCCAGACGCGCGGCTTGGGAACGTCGACCGTTCCGCCGGAGCCGACTCCCTGGACGACGGCCAGCCCGATGCCTGAGCTCTCGTAGTCGTAGCAGACGAACCCGGAGCCTCCGGTTCCCGCCGCTGCGTTGCACGTGCCCGCCTGCCCGCCGATGCCGATCCTCGCGCCGATCTTCTTGTCGCCCGGGACCGCAAGGGACGCGGACCCGGTCCAGTAATTGAGGCCGCCCACACTCGAGCCCTTAGTCAGCGAGAGTGCCGGCGCGATCGCCGAGCCGGTCGCTTCATCGATGAACGTCACCGTCACGTGCCGCGGATCGACGTCCGGCACGGCCAGCGGGAGAGACCCCTGAACGATGGTCGCCTTCTTTAGCTCCACGCGAGCGCGCGCATTTATCGCATCGATCGTCGTCTTCGCGCTCGGAACGAAGGCGCTGATGAGACCTCCGAGGATGAACGGGACGTCGGCTTCCGTCTGCTTGACGTCGAGCATCAGGTGCGGCGTCTCGCACGGCCCGTTCGTCTCGGTGTCGTCGGCCCCTGGGCCGCCGACGGGAAAAGTCGTGCTGTTGAAGAGCGTCGTGATGCGACCGCTGGCGCCTCCGCCCGGCACGTTGTAGGTGCTTCCGGCGCCGCCCCCGTACCTCGTCGCCGCGTTCCTGATCGTGTCGTTAGCGACGCCGGCGATCGACGGGTCGGACGAGAAGCAGTCGCCGAAGTAGGCGCCGCCCGCGAGAGCTGCCGCGTCCACCTCCATCTGGAGATGTCGCTTGTGGACGTACCAGTTGCCGACGTCGATCACGAGCAGGAAGAGGAAGATGAGGGCCGGTGTGAGCACCGCGAAGAGGACGGCGATCGCGCCGCGCTCGTTCCGCACCAGGTCGCGCGCGGATGCCTCGAGCGGCCTCATGAGCATTCTCCGTTGAGCGAGGGATCCGCCGGCCGCTCGAGTCGCATCGTCGACTCCGCTCGAATCGTGGCCGTCGCACCGCCGACGAAGGGAAGCCATTTGTACGGGGCAGTGACGGTGACCTTGATCGGGTCGCCGACGCGGCCCGTGGTCCCCGTCGATGGATTCGCCAGGAACGTGATGCACACCTGTGCCGGCGAAGCGACCGACCCTGTGCCATTGCGCAACTCGGTGGTCTCAGCCTGCTGCTGGATCCAGTGCGCCAGCCCCCCGGCCGGCTGGGGTGAGCTGCCGATCACCGCAGCCTGGCGCGCGCCCTCGTTCGCGAGGTGATTCGCGTCCAGCCAGTAGTTCAGCGCCTTAGCGAAGTCGATCAGCGCGAGCACGAGCAGACAGAGAATCGGAACGACGAGCGCGAGCTCGACCGCCGCCTGGCCACGCTCGTTGCGTGAACGGGCGGGCGGGCGCTCTCTATCGACCGTGTGAGCCGTGATGGACGCCGCCCTGGAGGGCGGCGTCCACCCGTGCCCCTTGTCGGCCGGGTGCGCAGAGGAAGACCGTGCGTTCATTGCATCTGCCCCTGCATCCCGATCCGCTCGGCCCTGGTTACGGGACGAGCGCGATGAGGGCCGCGCCTGCCGCCGACATGAAGTTCGTGATCTCGGTTGCGAAACCGGCGACCGCCACAGAGATGATCGCCGCGATGCCCAAAACCACGAGGGCGTACTCGACCGCGCCCTGACCGTCCTCGCGCTTCAGATCCTCGCGCGAGAGCGTCAGACCGCGGGTGAGCCCCAGAGCGAGCTGCTCGTAGAGCTTCTGCATGTCCCTTACCTCCCCGGTAAGTTCCTGCAGGCGAGGTCTCCGCGACGCCGCCTGCGTTGACAGGTACGAGAGACATTCAGCGTCGTTCGCGGCCTCCGACCCACCAGCGAAGGTCCGGATGGAGCTAGCCGTTTGTCAGGGCGACGTTCAAGAACGGTCGTACAGGAAGCGGACGCTGGAGAGCGCGAGCAGACCGCAACCGATTCCCGCGAGCTCGAGCCCCCAGACCACCTCTGAGCCATCCGCGCGTGCTTCCGCGTAGTGCGTCCAGCAGACGTAGCCGGCCACGAGCGCGAGGGCGGCAACCCAGCCCCCCTTCACGGTTGAGCCAGCCACGGGCAGGACCACCGGAACGAGCGCAAGTGTCTGCCGCGGCCAGCACGAGCCAGCCGTCGCCCCCCAGCTCGACTCCACTCGTCGCGCTGAAGAACCTTCCGCCTATCCACGGGCCGAACGCTCCGATGACCATCATCGCCGCGCCGAGGAGCGCCAGGCCGCTGCCCGCAGGAAGGGTCGCGGTCGACCGGTCCGGCTCGGGTGTGGGCGGCCCGCCGGTGGCCTTCACAGCAGTGCCGGCGCGGCGGCGTCGAGTGAGGCTTCGAGTAGCCCGTGACTGTATGCCCAGTGAACGGCCTCCGTCCTGCTGCTCACGCCGAGCTTCCTGTAGATGTTCGTGAGGTGGAACTTCACGGTTTGCTCGGCGAGCCAGAGCCGCTTCGCGATCTGGCCGTTGGCCAGACCCTCCGCAAGGGCGCGGAGGATCTCCAGCTCGCGCTCGGTCAGCCCGGCCTCGCGCACAGCCGGGATGTCGCCGTCGTCGATGAGCCCGATCGGCTCGGGCACGCTCTCCTCGAAGGCGGCCAGCAAGGCGTCCGGCAGCTGATCCGGATCGATGCGCTTCGAGATGAATGCGCAGGCGCCGAGGCTGAGCGCCTCGCGAGCCGTGTCGTCGGAGTCGACGGCCGAGAGGACGGCGATCTTGACCGACGGCATTCGCTCGCGCAGCAGCCGGATGCACTTCAGTCCGTCCATCCCCGGCATCCGCAGATCGAGCACGACCAGGTCCGGGTCCGTCCGCTGTACGACCGGTAGCACCTGGCTCCCCGACTCGGCCACGCCGACGATCTCGAACTCGGGCCGCGCGAGCGCAATCCCTACTGCCTCGATCATCAGGCCGTGGTCGTCCGCAACAACCACCTTGAGCCGCCGCAACCTCATCCCTTCGCCGTTTGGCTCGAACTGTGGTGGAGTTCACCGCCGAAGGACATCCCTCGAAAGCGGTAAACCACTCGCGAGACGCCAGGACGGGCGGTCCCACCGGAAGGTCTAGTTGGCATCCCGCCGACTTGCGCCGGCCCTGGGACTCCCTACGGTGCGAGGTGGCGAAGGGCTCGGGGGAGCCCGAATCGGTCAGGGGAGAGTGCGGCGATGCGGCGCCTGAAGGTACTCGTGGTCGACGATCATCGACTGATGCTGGAGGCGGTTCGGGTCCAGCTGGAGCGAGAGAACGACATCAGCGTCGTTGGGTGTGTCGACTCGGGTGAGACGGTCGTCGCGCTCGTCGGTCAGACCGGACCGGACGTCGTGCTGCTCGACGTGCGGATGCCGGGGATGGACGGGCTAACGGTTCTCGAGCAGCTACAGGCTCGGTACCCGAGCATCGCCGTGGTGATGCTCTCCGGAATCGAAGATCCGGCGCTCGTTCGCGCCGCGCTCGAGCGCGGCGCGGCGGCCTTCGTGCTCAAGGGCATCGACCCTCGCGACCTCGCCGGGGCCGTGCGCCAAGTGATGCGGGGGACGATCTTCCGTGCGCTCGATCGACCCCCCGTGGGCGCGCTGAGCGCCCTGGAAGAGGCCGGCCTGAGCCCGCGCGAGCTGTCGATCCTCGGGGCGCTGGAGTCGGGTGGCTCCAACCGCGAGATCGCCGAGCGGCTCTTCGTCGCCGAGCAGACGGTGAAATTCCACCTGACCAACATCTACCGCAAGCTGGGCGTATCGAGCCGCACCGAGGCGGTGCACTGCGCCTATGCAAACGGTCTCCTCGAACGCCCGCTCTCGTACGTGGCTTGACTCTCGACGGTCGGCTCGGACCGACCGGACGTTCGGCTGGTTCATTCGGCTTCCCACTCGACCAGGCTGGAACCGTCGGTACCAGCGGCAGGGAGGAGGAAGCGTTGCGCGTCTACGTCGGCGACCCGGAGCTCGTGGCGGCCTTGCTCGATTACTTCGAACGTGAGAGCGACTGCGTGGCGATCCAGGTCGGCGAAACCGCGGTCGAGGTCTCGTTGCTCGGCTCCTACGGGAGTGCGGCCCACAACGAAACCGTGGCCCGGCTCCTGACCGAGTTCCGAAGGCGGAACGGCGTCGGCGGACGCTCGCCCCTCGGCGACTAGTGCGGCTGCGGGACGGCGCCGAGCGCCTGCAGTTGCGCCTGGAAGAGCGTCTTGTCGATCTTGCCCTGGTAGATCGGCACGCCTTCCTCCATGCACACGCGGATCACTTCGGTGCGGTCGATCCCAAGCTCTTTCGACAACTCCTCGGGCGTCAGGTGATTTGCCATCGTGCTCCCCTCCGTGTGAGTACTAAAAAGCCCGCCGCGCTCTCAGCGCAGACGGGCTAGCCGACCAAACCTCTCTGGTGTCCGGCAGGAATCAGGGGTCCTGCCTCCCCGAACGATCCATCGCCTCGAAGAATAATCGGCCTTCGTGACGGACGCAAAGCTCTCCTGCTTCGACGAGCGGTTCCTGGAGGCCCGCGGCTGCCGCCTGCGCTACCTGGTCGCGGGCGAAGGCGACGCGCTCGTGCTCGTGCACGGGCTCGGAGGCGCGGCGGCGAACTGGCTCGCGCTCGCGCCGCTGCTGCTGCCGGGGAGGCGGCTGATCGTGCCAGAGCTGCCCGGCCACGGCGGTTCCTCGCCGCTCCCGGCCGCCCCCTCCCTCGACCCCTACGCCGACCGGCTGGGCGTGCTGCTCGAGCACGAGGCCGCCACTCCGGCCGCCGTCGTCGGACATTCCCTGGGCGGCGCGATCGCCCTGCGGCTCGCGATTCGCCGGCGGGAGACGGTGCGCGCGCTCGTGCTGGCCGCCGCCGCTGGGATCTCGTCGACCGCGCGCAGCGCGCACTACGCGCTGACGATCACCGGGATCCTCAAGCCGGGTCGCAAGATCGCACCCCACCGGCGGCGCGTGGCGCGCTCGGCCTTGCTCAAGCGGCTCGTCTTCGGCCGCTGGGGCGCCTCCGACCCGCCCGCGCTGCCGCCCGAGCTGGTCGAGGCGCTGCTCGCCGGCCCGGCTCGCCACACCGACACCGTCAGCGCGGCGAAGGCCCTCGTGCGCGACGACGTGCGCTTCGATCTCGACCGCGTGCGCTGTCCCGTGCTCGTGCTCTGGGGCGCGCGGGACAACCAGCTCCCGGTCGACGACGCCTTCGACTACGCGCGCCGGCTGCAGGCGCCGCTGCGCGTGATCGCCGACTGCGGCCACCTCCTGATCGCCGAGCGGCCGGCGGCGTGCGCCGACGCGATCACGGCGTTCCTCAGCCGCTAACCTGTGGCCTGCTCGGGGTGTGGCGCAGCCTGGTAGCGCGCTCCGTTCGGGTCGGAGAGGTCCCGAGTTCAAATCTCGGCACCCCGATTAAGCGTGGGGGAACCCCTGGTTCCCCCACGAGCCCCTCCTCGCGAGCGAATCGGTTCTACGCTCGTGCCCGGAGCCGCCGGCTGCAGTCGCCTTTCGGGCCACTTTCCCCACAGCCGTAGCGGTCGAGCCGGGCCAAGCCCGCCTCGACGGCGGGAGGGCTCAGGTGGAGATGTTCTCGAGGCCGAGCCAGCGGGCCAGGTCTTCCAGCTCGGCTTGCACGCCCTTGGCGATCGCGCGCGTGACCTTGACGTCTTCGTGGATCGCGTTCACTCGCAGGGTGGAGGCCTTGCGGTCGGCGGTCGCGTCGAGTTTTCCGACCAGGCGGTCGCCGTGGAGGATCGGCAGCGCGAAGTAGCCCCAGCGGCGCTTGGCGGCCGGCTTGTACATCTCCAGCGTGTACTCGAAGTCGAACAGCTCCTCGGTGCGCGTCCGGTCGTGGATCAGGCGGTCGAAGGGCGAGAGCAGCGCGGTTCGGCCCTTGAAGCCCTCGCCCAGCCGGGCCGGGTCGACGCGCCACTCGCCCTTGGCGCCCTCGACCACGGCCGCCTCGCCGGCGTCGCCGACGTGGATCGGCTCCATCGGCATCGCTCTCGCCTTCGCGCGGGCGATCCCGAGCGAGCCGAGCCGCCGCTCGTCCTTGGCGCGCTCGGCCTCCTCGACGGTGGGGACGGCCACGCCGGCCGGGTAGACCCGCTCGGGCAGGTCCCAGAGGCGCTCGCGCCCGACGCGGCCCGAGATGGCGACCTCACCGCGGTTCATCAGGATCTCGAGCATCTGCGTCACGCTGCGGTTGTGCGTCCAGCCGCTCGAGGCCCAGGGGACGGCGGCGGTGTCCGGCAGCTCGCGCGAGCTCAGCGGCCCCGAGCTGCGCAGCTGCTTCAGGATGTCGCGCCGAAAGCCGTCGTTGTCGCGCAGCCAGGCGCGCGTGCGCTCGTAGCTCGGCCGCTCGTCCGCGCCGGCGAGGTAGAGGCCGAGATCGCCGGTCGGCCGGATCAAGGCGTCGAGCTCGAACAGCGTGCGCTCCTCCTCCAGCGCTCGCTTCAGCTCCTCAGGGCGGTAGGCCGAGCCGAGGCGGCTCCAGAGGACGAGGTCGGCGCTCGGCGCGATCGCCGCGGTCGGGTCGATCTGCAGCAGCGTCAGCCGCTGGACGACCTCGAGCAGGTCGGTCGGCCGAGGCGCGTCGAGCAACTGCGCGCGCACCGCGATCCGCCGGGCCTGCGCCTTCGTCAGCTGGTGCATCAGCGCCGGAAGAGCCCGCGGAGCCACTGGCGCAGCGTCGGCGAGGGCCCGCGCCGGAGCGCCGCCTCGCGCTTGGCCTGCTGCTTCGACCAGGCGCGATGGCGCGAGGAGCGCGTGCCGTACTTCGGCTTCCAGTAGACGGGCATCAGTCGATGGTGCGGATCTGCTTGGACGTCAGGCCGAGCGAGATGATGCAGATCGACGCCGCCGCCGCGAGGGCGATGATCGTGCCGGGCTCGGCCAGGTCCGAGATCGCGCCGACGAAGAGGAGCCCGAACGGCGTCAGGCCGAGCGAGCCGAACCAGTCCAGGCTGACCACGCGCGAGAGCATGTGCCGGGGCACGAGCTCCATCAGCATCGTCTCCCAGACCGTCACGCCGAAGCCGATGCAGATCCCGCGCACGAACGCTGCCGCCGCTGCGAGCGGGAACCACGGTGAGAGCGCGAAGACGATCACGAGCAGGCTGTTCACGATCCAGATCAGGTACGAGATCAGCCCTCGCCGCCGCCTCGGGTTGACCTGGCCGAAGATGAACGTGCCGACGATCATCCCGCCGCCGATCAGCGAGAAGAGGAGCCCGTAGGCACCGACGCCGAGGTCGAAGTGCTCGCGCACCAGCTTTGGCGTCAGCACCTGGATCGAGGCCCACTGCAGCATCAGCACGAAGGCGAACAGGCAGATCGTGATCCAGAGCCACGGCACGCCCGCGATGTAGCGGAAGCCCTCGCGGATCGCGCGGAACGTGCCGTCCTCGGCCGCCTTCTCCGCCTCGCGCGGGCGCGTCGCGTAGACGAAGGCGAACGAGACGAGGTAGGAGCAGGCGTTGAAGCCGAAGACGAAGGTCGCCCCGGCGAGTCCGTAGAGCACTGACGCGAAGGCCGGCCCGATCAGGAAGCTCGTCTGGCGCGCGATCCCGATCAGCGCATTCGCGGAGCCGAGCCGCGCGTCCTCGACCACAAGCGGGATCAGGCCGCCGAGCGCGGGCGTGAAGAAGCCGGTCGCGAGGCCCTCGACGAAGGCGATCGCGGCGAGGGAGTGGATCGTCAGGTGCCCGCTCCCGTCGAGGACCGCGAGCCCGCCGATCACGGCGAAGCGCGCGAGGTCGGAGACCAGCATCAGCGTGCGGCGGTCGTAGCGGTCGGCGAGCGCGCCGCCGACGAGCACGGTCGTCAGCACGCCGACTCCCTGGAAGGTGAGCACGAGCCCGAGCGAGCGCGCCGAGCCGGTCAGCGTGAACGTGCGCCAGCCGAGCGCGACGACGAAGGCCGAGTCGCCGAGCAGCGAGATCGCCTGGCCGGTCCAGAGCAGCCGGAAGTTGCGGCTGCGGAAGGCCTGCAGCACGCGGGCGCGCGACGGAACGGCGGCGGTTGCCTCCATGCTCGAAAGCTATCCTCCGTGCGTGACCGACCTTCTTCGCGTGGCCTGCGTGCAGATGACGAGCGGCCCGGACAAGGCGGCGAATCTCGAGACGGCGGAGCGGCTCGTGGCGCGGGCCGCAGCGACCGGCGCCGACCTTGTCGCGCTGCCGGAGAAGTGGAACGCGATCGGGACGACCGAACAGCTGCACGCGGCCGCCGAGCCGCTCGAGGGCGGCGAGTCGGTGGAAGCGATGGCCGACTGGGCGCGACGCCACGGGATCACGCTCGTCGGCGGCTCGATCTCCGAGCAGCGCGAAGGCCGCGAGAAGCTCTCGAACACCTCGCTCGCCTTCGGACCGGACGGCGAGCTGCTCGGCCTCTACCGCAAGATCCACCTCTTCGACGTCGAGGTCGGCGGCTTCACCTACCGCGAGTCCGAGGCCGAGGAGCCGGGCGTGGAGCCGGTCGTCGTGCGCGGCGAGGGCTGGCCGGTCGGGCTGACGGTCTGCTACGACGTCCGCTTTCCCGAGCTCTATCGCATCCTCGCCCTCGAGGGCGCTGAGCTCGTGACCGTTCCCGCGCACTTCACGACGCCGACCGGCAAGGACCACTGGCACGTCCTGCTGCGCGCCCGGGCGATCGAGAACCAGTACTTCGTCGCCGCGCCGGCGCAGGTGGGGGAGACGCTGCCGGGCAAGCCCGCCTACGGGCGCTCGCTGATCGTCGACCCGTGGGGGATCGTGCTCGCGCAGGCGCCCGACGAGGAGACGGTGATCACGGCCGAGCTCGACCGCGCGCTGCTGCGCTCGGTACGCGAGCAGCTGCCCTCGCTGAAGAACCGCCAGGCCGACGCGTACCGCTGGCCGGCGAGCGTCTGATCCAGCGCCGGGGGCTGACCCTCGGCGAGCCGTTCTCGGGCGGGTTCGCGTCGGAGCTCGTCGCGCCCGTGACGACGGCTGAGGGCGAGCAGGCCGTGCTGAAGGTGCAGCAACCGCACCGCGAGAGCGAGCACGAGGCGGCGGCGCTCCGGCTCTGGGATGGCGACGGCGCGATCCGGCTGCTCGACGCCGAGCCCAGGGAGCACGCGCTCCTGCTCGAGCGCTGCGTGCCGGGGACGCCGCTCTCGTCGCTGGGCGGGAAGGCCGCGCTGGACGTCTTCGTCGAGCTGCTGCCGCGGCTCTGGAAGCCGGCGGGCGCGCCGTTCCGGACGCTGGCGGCCGAGGCCGCGTGGTGGGCCGAGTCGCTCGAGGAGACGTGGGAGCGCTTCGCGCACCCGTTCGAGCGGCGGCTGCTGGACGCCGCGCTCGAGGCGCTGCTGCAGCTGCCGCCCACCCAGCGGCGTCAGGTCCTCTTGCACCAGGATCTGCACGGCGACAACGTCCTCGCTGCAGAGCGGGAGCCGTGGCTGGCGATCGACCCGAAGCCGCTGGTCGGCGAGTCCGAGTTCGGGATCGCGCCGATCGTGCGCTCGCGTGAGCTCGGCCATTCAAGGCGCGACGTGCTGACCCGTTTTGACCGCCTGACCGCCGAGCTCGAGCTCGACCGCGAGAGGGCGCGCGGCTGGACGATCGCCCAGACGATCGCGTGGGCCTTCGACGGCGAGTACCACCAGACCCACGTCGAGACTGCCCGCTGGCTGCTAGAAGCCCGCTGATGCTGCTCGCAGTCCTCTTCGACGTCGACTTCACCATCGCCCGACCTGGCCCGGAGCTCGGCCCCGAGGGCTACCAGCGCCTGGGCGCGCGCTTCGGGCTCGAGCTCGATCCCTCGCGCTACGGCGAGGCGCGCGAGCGGGCGGTCGAGGGGATCAAGCGGCATCCGGAGCTCGAGCACGACGAGGAGATCTGGGTCGCCTTCACCGAGCGGATCATCCGCGGCATGGGCGGCGACGCCGACAGCGCCTACGAGTGCGCGGTCGCGATGACGCGGGCGTGGGAGCACGCGGAGCACTTCGAGCTCTTCGAGGACGCGCCGCCGGTGCTGCAGGAGCTGCGCGCGCAGGGGCTGAAGCTCGGGCTCGTCTCGAACACCGGCCGCGACCTCGACGCGTTCGTCGCGCACCACCGGCTCCAGGTCGACGCGGCCCTCGGCTCCGGCGCGTTCGGGCGGACGAAGCCGCACCCGACGATCTTCCGCGCGGTGCTCGAGCGGCTCGAAGTCGAGCCGGAGGCCGCGGCGATGGTCGGCGACTCGATCGAGGACGACGTCGAGGGCGCTCATGCGGCGGGGATCGAGCGCGCCTTCCTGCTCGACCGCGAAGACCGGCATCACGACGTCGCCGAACGGCTGCCCGACCTCTACGCGCTGCCAGCCGCGCTCGGGCTCGCTCGCCCGGGCAAGGTCTAGACTTCGGCGAGGTGCCGAACCGCACGACTGCGCAGGAGGAGAAGCGCCGGCTGCTGCTCGACGCGGCAGTGCGGGTCTTCGCGCGCAAGGGCTACCACGCGAGCCGGGTCGGCGACATCGCCGAGGAGGCGGGCGTCGCGTACGGGCTGCTCTACCACTACTTCCAGTCGAAGGAGGACGTGCTCCTGACCGTCTTCCGCGAGACCTGGCGCGCGCTGATCGAGACGATCAGGAGCGTGGAGCAGGCCGGTGACCCGCCGCGTGAGCAGCTGCGCAAGGTGGCGGAGATCCTGCTGCGCTCCTGGCGGCGTGACCCCGATCTCGTGCGCGTGCTCGTGCTCGAGGTGACGCGCAGCCAGCACCTGCCCGGCGAGATGGACGAGATCGTCGAGTCCTTTGCCGCGATCCAGGAGATCGTCGAGCGCGGTCAGGGCGACGGCTCGATCAGGGCCGACCTCGATGCGCGGCTCGCGAGCTACATCTTCTACGGCGCGGTCGAAGAGCTGCTGACAGGCTGGGTGCTCGGACGGCTGCCCGACTCCGAGGAAGACGTCGCCCGCGCCGAGCGCACGCTGGTCGAGATCGTCACGGGCGGGCTCGCCCCCGAGCTCGCGACGGCCGGCCGCTAGTGGCGACGACATCGGCGTCCGAGGCCCTCGTCGGCCTGCCGGGGGTTCGCAAGCGCGTCTTCTGGGCGCTCGGCCTCGGGGCCTTCGGGCTCGCCTTCTCGCTGACGACGACCGCGGCTTACCTGCCGCCGGTGTTGCACCGGTTCACGAGCTCCGGCGGCCTGATCGGCCTCATCCTCGGCGCCGAGGGGATCTTCGCGCTGACGATCTCACCCGTGATCGGCCCCTGGAGCGACGGCTTCCACACGCCGCTCGGGCGCCGGCGGCCGTTCATGCTGGTGGCCGTCTTCCCGATGGGCTTCTGCCTGCTGCTGATGCCCTTCATGCCCAACCTCTGGACGACCGTCGTGATCGTGATGTCGTTCTTCTTCGCCTACTACATGTACGAGACGCCCTATCGCGGGCTCTATCCGGACGTGCTGCCGCCGCAGACGTTCGGCCGCTCGCAGAGTGTTCAACACATCCAGCGGGGGATTGCGATCGGGATCGCGCTCGTCGGCGGCGGGCTGCTGTTCAAGGTCTGGCGGCCGGCGCCGTTCGTGCTTGCGGCGCTCCTGACGACGGCGGCGTGCGGCGCGACGATCCTGCTGGTGCGCGAGGACGGGGGGCACGGGCGCGTGTTCGAGGGCTTCGTCGCCTACATCCGGCGAAGCTGGCACATCTTCTGGGAGAACGGGGACATGCGGCGCTTCCTGATCGCGAACTCCGCGTGGGAGGGGACCTTTGCGGCGGCGCGCACGTTCGTCGTGCTCTACATCATCGACGGGCTGCACCAGTCCAAGGTGATGTCCTCGGCCGTGCTCGGGGCGGTGGCCGTCGGCTACGTGATCGCGGCGGTCTTCGCCGGGCGGCTGGGCGATCGCTTCGGGCTGGCGCGGGTGATCTTCTTCGCGTCGTTCATCTACGGCGCCGGATTCCTGGTCGCCGGGTTGGCGCAGGAGTGGCACGACTGGTACTTCGGCCCGATCGTCGCCGTCTCGATCGCCGGCGGAACCGTGATGACTCTCGCGTGGGGGCTGATGTACAAGATCGTCCCGGTCGAGCACCGCGGCGCGGCATCCGGCCTGGCCACGACCACCAAGGGGATCGGCCTCCTGATCGGCGCGCCGGTCGCCGGGCTGGCGATCGACCTGGCGAAGCCATATCTCACCGAGACGAGCGGCTACCAGGTCCTCTGGCCGATCTGCGGCATCCCGATCCTGGCTGCGATCCCGCTGCTCGTGCGACTGATGGAAGTGGAGCCGAAGACGGCCGCCGAAGCCTCCGCTGCCTAGCGGCGAGCCAGCCGGGACAGACCGAGGGACAGACCCAGGGACAGACTGAGGGACTGTCCCTGTTCGGTGTCCGAACTGTGTCGAAACGCGCGCGGACGGGTGTGGCGCCGGCGTTGTCGGCGCTAGCGTCGGTGCCGATGCCACTTTCCCCGCAGCCACCTTGACGATGGCTATTTTCACGTCACGTCTCGTGGCGCAGGCGGTGCGCTGATCTTCGTCGTCGATCTCGACCGGCTCGACTTTCTGCACCTTCTCGAGTCGACGACGAGCCGCGTCGGCTGGCGACCACACGCGCATTGCCTGCTGGGCACGCACTATCACCTGATTCTCGAGGCGACTAGGGAGTCGCTGTCCGCCAGGATGCAGCGCTTGAACGGCGTCTACGCGCTCCGCTTCAACCGTCGCCACGCGCGCAAGGGCCATCTCTTCGCCGAGCGCTACTCCTCGTACGTCCTCCGCGATGACCGGCATCTCGAGGCGGCCGTCGAGTACGTCCTCCAGAACCCCGTCAAGGCCGGGCTCTGCGATGACGCGCGCGGCTGGGAGTGGTCCGCGGCGGCCTAGCGAGACTGAGCCAGCGCGGGCGCCCACGCGGCCATCGGCGAGACGTCGCCGTCGCCGTTCAGCCGCCGATACCCCAAAGCGTGCTCGGCCTGCATCAGCTTGTGGATCTGCGTTGTGCCCTCGTAGATGATCGGCGCCCGCGCGTTGCGGAAGTAGCGCTCGATCCCGTACTCCGCCGAGTACCCGTAGGCGCCGTGCACCTGGATCGCGAGGTGCGCCGCCCGGAACGCCGACTCGGTCGCGTGCCACTTCGCCAGCGACGTCTCCCGCGTGTTCCGCACGCCCTGGTTCTTCAGCCACGCCGCCTGCATCACGAGCAGCTTCGACGTCTCGTAGCCGAGCACCATCTCCGCGATCATGTCCTGCACGAACTGGTACTTGCCGATCGGCTGGCCAAACGTCTCCCGCTCGCGCGCGTACTCGACCGACCGCTCCAGGCACGCCCGCACGACGCCGCACGCGCCGGCCGCGACCGTGAACCGCCCCTGGTCGAGCCCGTACATCGCGATCTCGAAGCCCTGCCCCTCCTCGCCGACGAGGTTCTCGTCCGGCACCTCGGCGTTCTCAAAGAAGAGCTCCCCCGTCGAGCCCGCCCAGACCCCGAGCTTGTGCTCGGTCTCGCGCGTCGAGACGCCCGGCCACTCGCGCTCGACGATGAACGCCGAGATGCCATTGTGCTTCGCCTTCGGGTCCGTCTTGGCGAAGACGAGCTGGTGGTCGGCGACGGTTGCATACGAGATCCAGTTCTTCTGGCCGTTCAGGACGTAGGAATCGCCCTCGCGCCTGGCTGTCGTGCGCATCGCGGCCACGTCCGACCCCGCCGCCGGCTCGGTCAGGCCGAAGCAGGCGAGCTTCTCGCCCTTCGCCTGCGGGACGAGGTAGCGCTGCTTCTGCTCCTCCGAGCCGTACCGCAGCAGCGAGAGCGAGTTCAGCCCCACGTGCACGGAGATCAGCGTCCGGAAGGCGGCCTCGCCGCGCTCGATCTCCTCGCAGGCCAGCGCCTCGGCGACGAAGTCGAGCCCGGCCCCGCCGTACTCCTCCGGGATCACGATCCCGAGCAGCCCCAGGTCGGCCATCGCCGCGATCACATCCAGGTCCAGGTGGTGGTTGATGTCGTTCTCGATTGCGTTCGGGAGCACGCGCTCGTCGACGAACGACCGCACCGTGTCCTGAATCAGCCGCTGTTCCGGGGTAAGGTCGAAGTCCATGGCAGAGAGTCTATGGAAGCGCCTCGGCCCGGCCCCGCTCGAGGTCGAGAGCTACGAGCTCGAGCGCCTCGAGCAGCCGGTCACCCGCGGCTTCACGCGCGTGACCACCGTGGTGCACCTGCGCGGCGGCGGCCAGGAGGGGCTCGGCGAGGACGTCACCTGGTACCCAGAGCACCACGATCGCGAGCAGCAGGCCGGCGCCGGCCTGCCGATCGCCGGTAGCTGGACGCTGGACTCGTTCTCCGGCGCGCTCGACATGCCGGACCCGCACCGCCGCTGGGCCTATGAGAGCGCCGCGCTCGACCTCGCGCTGCGGCAGACAGAGCAGAGCTTCGCGGAGCTCGTCGGCCGCGAGCCGCGCGCGGTCACGTTCGTGGTCTCACCGGGCCTCGGCAACCCGCCGACGAGCCGGGTCGTCCTGCGCTGGCTCGAGCTCGACGCGAGCCACCGCTTCAAGCTCGACCCGGCCGGCGACTGGACCGACCAGCTGATCGAGGCCCTCGCCAACACCGGCGCCGTCGTGACCGCCGATTACAAGGCCTACTACCGCACAGAGAACGACCCGCCGCCCGATCCCGGGCTCTACCGCCGCGTGGCGGACGGCTTCCCCGAGGCCTACCTCGAGGACCCGGCCCTGACCGACGAGACCGAGGCCGTGCTCGCGCCGCACCGCGACCGCGTCACCTGGGACGCGCCGATCCACTCGGTCGCCGACGTCGAGGCCCTCGCCTGGCCACCGCGCGTGCTCAACTCGAAGCCCTCGCGCTTCGGCCGCCTGAGCGAGGTGCTCGCCTTCTACGAGCATTGCGCCGCCAACGGGATCGCCCTCTACGGCGGCGGCATGTTCGAGCTCGGCCCCGGCCGCGGGCAGATCCAGTACCTGGCCTCGCTGTTCCACCCGGACGGGCCGAACGACGTCGCGCCGCGCGCCTACAACGATCCGGAGCCGCGGCCCGGCCTGCCGTCGAGCCCGCTTCGCGCGGCCCCGGAAGACGTGGGCTTTCGGTGGCGTGAGCCCGGCGCTACTCTTTGACTGATCAGTCAATCAATCTGACGGGTGACGTAGAAATGGCTACGGCCGAGGCAATCGGCACCGGTATCTCATTTGCGCTGACGGACGAGCAGAAGGCGCTGCGCGAGCTTGCGCACGAGTTTGCGGCCAAGGAGATCAGACCGGTGGCGGCCGAGCACGACGAGCACCAGACCCATCCGGCCGACGTGATCGCGAAGGCGCACGAGGTCGGCCTGATGAACCCGCACATCCCCGAGGAGCTCGGCGGCGCCGGTCTCGGCTCGATGGACGGCGCGATCCTCGGCGAGGAGCTCTGCTGGGGCTGCTCCGGGATCGGGACCGCGATCGTCGCCAACATCCTCGGCGCGCTGCCGATGCTGATCGCCGGCACGGAGGAGCAGCAGCGCGAGTGGCTGCCGCCGCTGCTGGAGGAGCCGATCCTCTGCTCGTTCGCGCTGACCGAGCCGAACGCCGGCTCGGACGTCTCCGGGATCCAGACGACCGCCGTGCGCCGCGGCGACGAGTACGTCGTCAACGGCTCGAAGATGTTCATCACCAACGCCGGCCAGGCCTCGTGGGTGATCGTCTTCGCCTCGACCGACAAGAACGCCGGGCACCGCGGCCTCAGCGCCTTCATCGTCCCGACCGAGCTCGACGGCGTGGTCGTCGAGAAACACCTCGACAAGATGGGCCAGCGCGCGACCGACACCTCCGCGCTCGCCTTCCAGGACGCCGTGGTGCCCGCGGCCAACCGGCTCGGCGACGAGGGCCAGGGCTTCAAGATCGCGATGCAGACGCTCGACAACACGCGCCCGGGGACGGCAGCGGGCGCGGTCGGCGTGGCGCGGGCGGCCTTCGAGCACTCGGTCGCCTACGCGCGCGAGCGCGTCCAGTTCGGCCAGCCGATCGCGATGAACCAGGGCGTCAACTTCCTCGTCGCCGACATGGCGGCCGAGATCGAGGCGGCGCGGCTGCTCACCTGGCAGGCCGCGTGGCTGCTCGACCAGGGTGTGCGGGCGACGCTGCAGTCGTCGTACGCGAAGCGCTTCGCCGCCGACACGGCGATGAAGGTGACCACCGACGCCGTTCAGATCTTCGGCGGCTACGGCTACATCAAGGAGTACCCGGTCGAGAAGCTGATGCGCGACGCGAAGCTGTTCCAGATCTACGAAGGGACGTCGCAGATCCAACGCCTCGTGATCGCCAGGGAGATATTTCTCCCACGTGGCGATTGAGATCGACCTCTCCGGGCGGGTAGCGCTCGTCACCGGCAGCTCGCGCGGGCTCGGCCGGGCCGATGCGCTGGCGCTCGCGCGAGCGGGCGCCGACGTGGTGCTCGCGGACATCCAGCTCGAGTCCGACGATTCCGGGGCGGAGTCCGAGTACGGGCCACTGGCCCAGGCGGCGCGCCGGCAAGGGCTCGTCTACACCGAGCAGACCGCCGAGGAGATCCGCGGCCTCGGCCGCCGCGCGCTGGCGGTCCGCTGCAACGTGACCGACCGCGCGCAGGTCGAGGCCGCCGCGAACAGCGAGCTGGGCCCGGCCGACATCCTCGTCGCCAACGCGGGCCTGCTCGACCACGTCGCTCGCCTCGAAGATCAGTCGCCCGAGCTCTGGGAGCGCGACCTGCGGGTCAACCTGACCGGCGTCTTCAACTGTGCGCAGGCCGTCTGGCCCGCAATGGTCGAGCGAGGCTGGGGGCGGATCGTGACCATGTCCTCGGTGGTCGGCGAGCTCGGCGGCTTCGGCCAGGCGAGCTACGCGGCGACCAAGGCCGGCGTGCTCGGGCTGACCAAGACGCTCGCGCTCGAGGGCGCCCGCCACGGCATCACGGCGAACGCGATCGTGGCCGGGATCATCGGCACCGAGGCGTTCGGCTTCGGCAACGCGGAGATGAACCAGCGGATGGTCAAGCGCACCGCGATGAGGCGCGCGGGGGCGCCCGAGGAGATCGCGAACGTGGTCGCGTTCCTCTGCTCGGACCTGGCCTCGTACGTCACCGGCGCAGCCATGCCGGTAACCGGTGGAATCGACCTCTTCACGTTCTGACGAGGCCGCTACACTCCGTGACTTGCGCGTCGAGGCAGGGACCGGTGCGGTCCGGGTCCGCAACCGGCGTCGCGGCCGTTCCAGGGGGCTGCTCGTGCAGCGACTGGTGGTGCTGGCGATCGTCGCCGCGGTCGGCGGTGCCGTGCTCGGATTCGTCTTCGCCGGCTCGCCGGACCGGATTGCGGCGGGTGTCAGGATCGACGGGGTCAACGTCGGCGGCCTGACCGCCGGCGAGGCGCGCGCGAAGCTCGAGCGCCGCGCAAGCGCGCTCGCGGAGGTGCCCGTGACCTTCAGCGCCGGCGGTCACAAATGGCGCCTGCGGCCGGTCAGCCTCGGCGTCGAGACCAACTGGGACGCCGCCGTCAAGCTGGCGCTCGACCAGGGCGACGGCCTCGGTCCGATTCGAGGCTTCCGCCGGATCGGCGTGCGCGTCTTCGGCGCGGACGTCTCGCCGCCGACCCGAGTGCTCGAGCGGGCGCTCGTCTACGAGGTCGGCAAGATCGCGAGGGCCGTCAACCGCCCGCACAACGATGCGGCGATCGTCCTGCGCGGCCGGAAGCCCGTCGTCCTGCCCGCGCGCAGCGGCGTGAGCCTCGACCGGGAAGCGGCCGGCGACACGATCGTGCGCTCGCTCGCAAGCTTCCAGCGTGGCCACCGCGTCGCCCTGCCCGTGCGGGTCGACTCCCCCAAGGTGCGGGCTACCGACCTGACCCCGGTCGCCGCGCAGGTGCGGACCGCGCTCGCCCGGCCGGTGCGGATGCAGCTCGGGGCCGCCTCGTGGTGGCTGCCGGCGCGGCAGCTCGCGGCGATCCTGCAGCTTCCGCACGGCGGCACGAAGACGCTGGCCGTCGGCGGGCGCGGCGCGACCCGCTACTTCGCCAGGCTCGGCCGCGGGATCGACAAGCCCGCACGCGACGCCACTTTCAGCGTGCTCTCGTCCGGCCGTGTCGTCGTCGTGCCCGCGCGACCCGGGCGCGTCGTCGCCACCGGCCCGACCCGCCGCCACATCCTCGCCGCCGCGCTCGCGCCGCGGGCCCGCACGGCCCGCGTCGTCGTCACCTACGCGCAGCCGCACCGCTCGACCGCGCAGGCGAAGGCGATGGGCATCACCACGCGCGTCGGCCGCTACGAGACATTCTACGGCGGCGACCCGAACCGGATCCACAACGTCCAACTCGTCGCGCAGCTGATCGACGGGAAGCTGATCGCGCCCGGCGCGACCTTCTCGTTCAACGCGGCCACCGGCGCGCGCACGGCCGACAAGGGCTTCCGCGAGGCACCGGTGATCATCAACGGTGAGCTGACGACGGGTCTCGGCGGCGGCGTCTGCCAGGTCTCGACGACGGTCTTCAACGCCGCCTACGAGGCCGGCCTGAAGATCACCGAGCGGACGAACCACGCGCTCTACATCAGCCACTACCCGCAGGGCCGCGACGCGACGGTCAACTACCCGGACGTCGACCTGAAGTTCGTCAACGACACGGCGCACTGGCTGCTGCTGCGTACGTACGTCGGCTCGTACTCGCTCGACGTCGAGCTCTACGGCTCGCCGCTGAACCGGCGCGTCGAGAGCGAGACCCGGCCACTCGTCACGACCGGGCACGCGCCGCTCGAGAAGGTGTCCGACCCGGCGCTCTTCGTCGGCCAGACCTCCGTCGAGGAGAGCGGCACCGCGCCGCAGTCGACGAGTGTCGAGCGCAAGGTCTACACCGCGTCCGGCGCACTGCTCTACGACAACAACTGGTACTCGTCGTACCGCGGCGAGCCGCGCATCGTCCACGTGGGGACGAAGCCGAGGCCGAAGCTCCCGCCGAAGAAGAAGGGCCCGAGCGGGCCGAGCGGCCCGACCGGTCCGGCGGGCGTCAGCGTTCCGCAGCGCTAATCTCGTCCGCGAGCCAGCCCGGCACGCGCGTCGGCCGGTGCGTGGCCGCGTCGACGCAGGCGTGGCGCGTCCAGCCGTACGCGACCTGCTCGCCTTCCCGCTCGACCGCGTAGTCGAAGCGGAAGCGCGCGCCGCGCAGCTCGCCGCAGCGGGCACGAATCGTGAGCCGGTCGTCGAAGCGCGCCGGTGCGAGGTAGCGGACGTCGGCCTCGATCGTCAGCGCCTCGATCCCCTCGGCCCGCAGGCCCGGGTAGCCGCCGCGGAAGCGCGCCAGGTAGTCGATGCGGGCGACCTCGAACCAGACGAGATAGACGGCGTTGTGCGCGATCCCCTGCGCGTCGGTCTCGGCGAAGCGCACGCGCACCTCGGTCTCGAAGTGGAAGTCCACGGGCGCGCAGTCTCTACGATCGATCGCCGTGGAGTTAGCCGATCTGATCAGGGCGCGGCAGCCGTGCGTCGTGCTGACCGGGGCCGGCGTGAGCACCGAGAGCGGGATCCCGGATTTCCGCTCGCCGACCGGGCTCTGGGCGCAGCTCGATCCGTTCGAGTACGGCTCGATCGACGCCTTCCGCGCCGATCCGCTCAAGGTCTGGAGCTTCTACAAGCCGCGCGTGGCGATGCTGACCGAGGCCGAGCCGAACGCGGCGCACCTCGCGCTCGCCGAGCTCGAGCGGCGCGGCTTCGTGCAGGCGGTGGTGACGCAGAACATCGACCTGTTGCACGAGCGAGCCGGGAGCCGCGAGGTGGTCGAGGTGCACGGCTCGATCCGCAGCGCCACCTGCCCAGGCTGCCGGGAGCGCGAGCCGCTCGAGCGCGTGCTCGAGCTGCTGGCCGAGGCCGACGCACCTGCGTGCCCGGCGTGTGGCGAGATCCTCAAGCCGGACGTCGTCTTCTTCGGCGAGCTGCTGCCGGCCGCGGCGATCGAGCGCGCCTCGGAGCTCGCGCGGAGGGCGGGGCTGCTGCTCGTGGTCGGCTCGGCGCTCGAGGTCTACCCGGTTGCCGGGCTGCCGGAGGAGACGCTCGCTGCCGGCGGCCGGCTTGCGATCGTAAACAAGAGCCCGACGCCGTACGACGCACGGGCGGCGCTGAAGATCGACGGCAGCGCCGGCGAGGTGCTCGACCGGGCGGCCGAGGCGCTACACGGAGAGCAGCCGCAGCAGCCGCAGCACACCTCGTGAGCGGAGCACGAGCCCGCGGATCCTCAGCTCGCCGCCGAGGATCCGGATGCGCGCGCTCTCGGGCTCGCCCTCGGAGACGAGCACGCGGCCGCCCGCGAAGTCGAGCGTCACCGCGCTGCCGGTGTCCTCCGCCCGCACCAGCACGCGGCCATCGAGGTTGCCGAGCTGCGCGGCGTTGCGCTCGAGCGCTTCGTACAAGGCGAGTGCGAGCGGCGAGGAGGCTCCCTCGGCGAGCTCGACGGGAGAATGCGGCGGCACGGGGCCATTGTCGCCCGGCGCGGCCGGGAAGTGTTAGGCCGCCGCGCGCTTCAGGGGCCGCTCGTCGAGCACGCGCCTGCATTCCGAGCAGACCGTGCGCTCGACCTCGTACGGGACTCCGAGCCGCTGGAGCAGCACGTAGGACCGCACGCCCGAGTGCCGGTGAAGCCGCTTGCGATGTATGGACAGCTGACCCATGTCCTCGTCACACCGTAACGTCGTCATCGGAAGCTACGACGCCCAATCGGGTGATGAAGTTGTGACGTTTCGGAAACGGCGCCCGGCGGCTAGGCTCGTAACCGTGAGACGAGCGCTGTTCTGGTCTCCGCTGCTGCTCTTGCTGGCCGGTTGTGGCGCGGCCGCCCACGTGGCCTCGAGCACGCGTCCACCGAGCGACGCCCCGAGCTGCCGCGCAGGCGTCGTGCGGGCGGGCAGCGCGAATGTCGCGGTCGCGGCCGTCGTGCGCTCGAGCGCACGGGCCTACCGGCGTCCGGGCGCGAAGCCCTTCGCCCGCTTCGGCCGGTTGAACGTGAACGGCTTCCCGACCTTCTTCGGCGTGCTCGGAACGGTGCGTGGCCCCGACTGCGCGCCGCGCTGGTTCCGCGTCCAGCTGCCGATCAAGCCGAACGGCGTCACGGGCTACATCAGTGCGAAGGCGGTCGAGACCGGCAGCGTGCGCTCGCGTGTGGTCGTCGACCTCTCCGCGAAGCGCCTGACGCTCTTCCGGAGCGGCCGGCGCGTCCTCTCGACGACGGTTGCGGTGGGGTCGTCCGCAACGCCGACGCCGACCGGCCGCTACTACGTCAACCAGCGCCTGATCCCGCAGCACCCCGGCGGGCCGTTCGGCCCGGCGGCGATCGGCATCTCGGCCTACTCGACGGTGCTCACCGGCTGGACGCAGGGCGGGCCGATCGCGATCCACGGCACAAATGAGCCGTGGTCGATCGGACATGCGGTCTCGAACGGCTGCATCCGCGTCCACAACCCGGTGCTGCGGCGCCTGTTCAAGGTGACGCCCGCGGGCACGCCGGTCGTGATCCGCCGGTGAGGCGCCGCATGGTCGTCCTCGCGCTCGCCGTCCTCTGCGCGGGGCTCGCGGCGACGCTGGCGGCGACCGCGCAGCAGCGGGTGGCGGTGGATCCCGAGGTCGACGCGCGGCCGGACGGCTGCGGCCGCGACTACCTCGCGCAGGCGCAGCAGACGATTCCGACCTGGGCCTACGTCGGTGACCGCGACGCTCCGGCCACCGGGCCGGCGCCGCCGCAGCGGCGGCTCGAGGGCCTGGTCGTCTCGCGGTACGAGCGCGAGCTCGCGGTGCATCCGACGCCCGAGGACCTGCCGACCATCCACCGCAGCTACGACCTGAACCTGAACGTGCTGCCGGATCGCGCCTACCGCGGGTTGCTCGGCGGCTCCGCTGCCGTGCACACCGGCAACTTCGCCGGCCGGAACGAGTCGACCGGACGCGTGCACGTCGAGCGCGAGCAGGGCTCGCTGCCGTTCTTCGCCTGGCCCGAGGCCGGCGACCGGGTGGCCATGATCGGCTCCTGGGTCTGGGACTGCGGGCACTGGGCGGGCGGCGGCGAGCGCACCGAGCTCCATCCCTTCCGAGCGTTCTGGGTCGAGCGGGAGGCCGAGGGCGACCTGTTCCTCTCCAGCGACAAGACCTTCGCCGGCGTCGAGGCCGACTGCGCGCACCTGGCGAAGGGCGTCGTCACCGCCTTCCGGGCCTGCCTGGCGGCCGAGCCCTCGTGGCAGGACCTGACCGGCTCGTACCGCTTCCGCCTGCAGCTGCCGAAGCGCCCGCGCGGCGCGCGGCTGCAGCTGCGGGTGGTGGATGCCGGCAGCAGCGCCGGAGCTCCTCGCGCGCGGGCGCGGCTGCGCGGGAACGGCGTCGACGTCTCGCTCGACGTGCACGCCGTGACGGGCCAACGGCTCGTGATCGCGCAGCGGGTGCTCGCTCGCTGGACCCGCGGCGCGCCGACCGAGCACGTCCGCGTCCGCTTCGTCCGGCTGCTCGTCCGGCGCGCGATGGACCCGGGCTGCCCCAGCGGCCGTAGCACCTGCGGCTCGAAGCAGACGACGCACGGCGAGCAGTCGACGGCGCCGCCCGGCGAGTGGAACGTCTACGTCGACGCGGCGGGCGTCTGGAAGATGTGGGGCAACGGCCTCCTGCGCGCCCGCGACGGGCAGGTCTTCCGCGGCGGCCCGACGCTCGACCTCCACCTCGCCCGTGGCCGCCCGTGGCGCGTGTTCGTGTTCACGCGCGAATGCGACTTCGGCTCGCTCGGGAACGCCGACGGCGCCACGCACGCGATGACCCCGTGCCCGCGCTCGTCCGAGTTCGGCACCTTCGACGGCGACGACGTGCCAGGGAGCTCGGTCGTGCGCTTCCGCTCGCCCGCCGCCGCGCTCGGGCTCCACCGCCTGCGCCCGCAGCACCACGGCTCCACGTGCCCGGTGGTCAACCGGCTCGGTTGCTACGAGCTGGCCTTTCGCGTCGAGCGCGTTCGGGGCTAACGAGGCGCCGGTCGGGTATAAAGCGCACATGGCTCAACAGAGTGGACAGGACCTCTTCGCCCAGCTCGCCGAGCGCGGCCAGGACGTGATCGGCCGGATCTCCGAGATGCCTGGCGCGCAGAAGCTCGTCGAGAACGCGAACCAGCTCAAGGAGCGCGTGGACGACCTCTCGAAGAAGGTTCGCGGCCTCGACGCGCTCGAGCGGCGCGTGACCTCGCTCGAGAAGAAGGTCGACCAGCTCTCGAAGACGGCCAAGCCGGCCGCGCGGAAGACCGCCGCGAAGCCGAACACCAAGCCGAAGCCGAAGAGCTAGACCGGGACGCGCAGCCGCAAGGCGCGCGGCACGATCTCGAAGCGCACGGGGGTCGTTCCAGGCTGCTCGCCGTCGAGCTCGACCGGCAGCGGCTCGGCCGCCTCGATCTCGACAGTCGCCCCCCGGAGCAGCGTCGCCTTCGGGTGCGGCAGGTGCCGGCCGCGGTAGGTCTTCGGCAAGGTCAGCAGCAGGTCGCGCTTGGTCAGGTCGCCGATCAGGAGCACGTCGAAGAGGCCGTCGTCGGGCTCGGCGTCGGGGAGCATCTTCATCCCGCCGCCGAGGTAGCGGCCGTTGGCGACGATCACGTCGTGCATGCGGCCGCGGTGCTCGTCGCCGTCCACGCGAACCGTGACCTCGCCGCTGCGCCAGCGCGAGAAGACGGCGAACGTGGCCCACGCATACGAGACCTTGCCGCCGAGCGTCTTCGACGTCTCGTTGGCGCGCTTGGCGATCGCGCCGCTCATGCCGGCGCTGCCCACGTTCCCGAACAGCGACTCGCCCTCGGCACCGTCCCAGCCGAGGTAGCGCGCGCGCCCGAGGTCGATCTCGCGCGTGCGCCCGTGCAGCGCGACCTCGACCGCGCCCTCGAGCTTGCGCGGGATGCCGAAGGTGCGGGCGAAGTCCCAGCCGGTCCCGCGCGGGATCACCGCCAGCTCGACGTCCAGGCCGGCGATCCCGTTGACGACCTCGTTTACCGTCCCGTCGCCGCCGACGGCCACGAGCAGCGAGGCGCCGGCCGCGGCCTCGCGCGCGAGCTCGGTCAGGTGGCCCGGCCGCTCGGAGAAGAGCGCGTCGCCCTGCAGCCCGAGCGCGGCCGCTTGGTGCGCCAGCTCGGGCCAGCGCCGCCCGGCCGCGCCGGCCTCGGCCGCCGGGTTGACGAGGAAGACGGTGTCGCTAGGCACCGCTTGCGGTGCCGCTGTCAGGGCGTGCGGGCTCTGCCCGCTCGCCCGTCTGAAATGACCGGTCGAACCTGCTGGATACCAAGCCAGACGCTCAACGGTGGCCCGTGACCGTGGCCAGCGCGACACGCGTCATGCGGTCGACCGCGGCGCGCAGCTCGTCGTCCGAGATGCGCGTGAACTCCTCGCCGATCACGATGTCGCTCACCGTCAGCAGGCAGCCGGCCTTGACCCCGCGCAGGGCGCCGATCGTGAACAGCACGGCCGCCTCCATCTCGACGCCGAGCACGCCGCGGGCCGACCAGCGCTTGTGCCGCTCCGGATCGGGGTCGTAGAAGGTGTCGCTCGAGGCGATCGCGCCTACCCGCAGCGGCTGCCCGAGCTCCTTGGCCGCGTGGACGGCCGCGTGGACGAGCTCCCAGTCGGCGGTCGGCACGTGCGGCTCGCCGCCGACGTAGTGCCGCGCCGTCCCGTCGGCGGGGACGGCCGAGACCGCGACGATCAGGTCGCCGAGCACGAGGTCCTGCTGGAGACCGCCGCAGGTGCCGACGCGCAGGAAGCGCTTGACGCCGAGCTGCACGAGCTCCTCCATCACGATCGCGGCCGAGGGGCAGCCCATCCCGGTCGCCTGCACCGAGACCGGCTTTCCTTCCCACTCGCCGGAGTAGCCGAGCATCCCGCGCTCGCCGTTCCGTTGCACGGGGTTGTCGAAGTAGGTCTCGGCGATGTACTGGGCGCGCAGCGGGTCGCCGGGAAGGAGACAAGCCTCCCCGTACTCGCCCGGCTCAGCGCGAACGTGAATCGGCATGCCCGGGAGCCTAAAGTTGAGGCCGTGGCCGCGCTGATCGAACCGGCGCTGGACGAGATCCTGGCCTTCTGCGCCGAGGACCCGATCGAGCGCGTGTTCCTGGAGGACGTCGCCCGGCGCGGGCTCGGCCGCTTCACCGGGCTGGCGGAGGACGGGGGCCTGCGCGCGCTCTGCCACGTCGGCACGAATCTCGTGCCCTCGGGCAGCGGCTGCGGCGCGTTCGCAGGCGTCGACGGCGCGCGGCGGGCCAGACTCGTGATCGGCGAGGAGAACGCGGTCGGCGACTTCTGGGCCGAGGCGCAGCACCGGCTCGGAACGCCGCGCGAGGACCGCCCGGGCCAGCCCGTCTACGTGCTCGAGGAGCCGCCAGAGCCCGGCGAGACCGAGCTGCGCGCCGCCACCCAGGACGACTTCGAGCGGCTGGTCCCCGCCTGCGCCGAGGCCCACCGCGAGGAGCTCGGCATCGATCCGCTCGCGCGCGACCCCGAGAGCTTCCGCTGGCGGACGCGGATGCAGATCCAGGATGGCCGCTCGTGGCTCTGGGTCGAGGACGGCAGGATCCTGTTCAAGGCGGAGGCGTCGGCTTGGACGCCCTCCGCGGTGCAGCTGCAGCAGGTCTGGGTCGACCCGATCGTCCGCGGCCGCGGCTACGCCCAGCGGGGGATGCGCGACCTCTGCCGCCTGCTGCTCGAGCGGGTCCCGGCCGTCTGCCTGTTCGTCCGCGCCGAGAACGCGCCGGCGATCCGCGTGTACGAGAACGTCGGCATGCGTCACACGATCTCGTACCGCAGCCTTGTGTTTGTTTGAGCAAGCAAAAGGCCCGAATGGGGGAGGTACGGAAGGCAGCAACTGCCGAAGGTAAGGGCGTGCGGCGACTCGGCCTTACTGCGGCTGGCCTGCTCGTCATCGTCACGGTTGCGCTTGCGCTCGTGACGAACGGACGCGCAAAGCCAAATCTGGTTCACACCTGCTCGGCCACCGACCGGCAGTTCCTCCAGGACGCGCGCACGAACATGACCGCGCTCGAGCTCTGGAGCGAGCAGTACCAGAGCGGCGACGCCTCGGCCGAGGACGTGGTCGGCCAGGCGCACGCGGCCGCGAAGATCATGCGGGGCACCGGCCCGACCGACTTCTCGCTGCGGCAGACGCGGCGTCTCGTGATCGGGATGCTGAACGAGTACGCGAAGGGCGTGCAGATCCACGAGCGGCACCGCGATGCGGGGCCGACGATGTACCGCGCATACGGCCTGGCGAACTTCGCGCACACCGTGCTGCTGCGGGCGCACGAGCCGCTCGCCAAGCTCGGCTGCGACGTCCGGCCGCTGCTCTGACGCCTCGCGCCGCTGCAAGACTGTGGCGGTGAGCGAGGAGCTGCGAGCGCGGATCGAGGAGCACATTCGCGCGCACGAGCTGATCGAGCCCGGCGGGGAGGTGGTCGCGCTCGTCTCCGGCGGCGCCGACTCGACCTGCCTCTGGCACGCCCTCGGCGCGCTCGGCTACCGCGTCTCGGCGCTGCACGTGCAACACGGCCTGCGCGGCGAGGAGTCGACCGAGGACGCGCGCTTCTGCCGCGACGTGCTCGACGCCGAGGTCGTGGACGGGCGCGGCGGCACGACGGAGAACGAGTTGCGGCAGATCCGCTACTCGTTCGCCAGCGACCGCCTGCGCGCAACCGGCCACACCGCCTCCGACCAGGTCGAGACGGTGCTCTACCGGCTCGTGGCGAGCTGCAACGTGAAGGGCATCAAGCCGAAGCGCGAGGACGGCGTCGTGCGCCCGCTGCTGACGCTCTGGCGCGAGGAGACCGAGGCCTATTGCTGCGCCGAGGGGCTCGAGTTCCGGCATGACAGCACGAACGCCGACACGCGCCGCGGCCTGATCCGCGAGGAGCTGCTGCCGCTGCTGCGCCGCCTCCACCCGGGCGCCGAGCGAAACCTGCTGCGGCTCGCCGAGCAGCGGCCGTCCAGGCTCGACCTGCTGCTCGCCTCGGCCGAGGGCTCGGGCCGCGTCGACCTCGGCCAGGGCCTGACCGCCGTGCGCGAGTACGACCGCGTCTGGCTCGAGCAGACCCCGGTCGCGCTCGAGGGCCGTGTGCGCTGGGGCCCGTGGACGATCGAGTCCGAGCTCGCAGGCCTTAAGGTACGAAGCTGGCGACCGGGCGACAGACTCGCCGGGCGCCGCAAGAAAGTGCAGGACGTGTTCGTCGACGCCAAGATCCCGCGATCCGAGCGCGAGGGATGGCCCCTCGTCGTACGCGGGCGCGAAGTCGTCGCCGTGCCAGGCCTGGTCGAGGCGCCCGGCGTGAAGGCGGAGCGCGCGTGAGCCAGACCGAGCTCGAGGCGGCCGTCGGCGAGATCCTGATCGACCGGGAGACGCTCGCCTCGCGCGTGGCCGAGCTCGGCGCCGAGATCTCGGCCGACTACGAGGGCCGCGACCTGCTGCTGATCGGCGTGCTCAAGGGAGCGGTCTTCTTCATGGCCGACCTGATGCGGCACCTGACCGTCCCCTGCGAGGTCGACTTCATGGCCATCTCGAGCTACGGCGACGCGACCGACTCCTCCGGGATCGTGCGCATCCTCAAGGACCTCGACATCAACATCGAGGGCCGCCACGTGCTCGTGGTCGAGGACATCATCGACTCCGGCCTGACGCTCTCCTACCTGATCCGCAACCTGGAATCGCGCGAGCCGGCGACCCTCGAGGTCTGCGCCCTCCTGACCAAGCCCTCCCGCCGGGAAATCGACGTTCCCGTGCGGTATGTCGGCTTCGAGATCCCGAACAAGTTCGTCGTCGGCTACGGCCTCGACTTCGCCGAGCGGTACAGGAACCTGCCCTACGTCGGCGTATTGGACGAGCACCTACTGCCCGAAACACTTTCGTAGACCCAATCCGGGGAACGGTGAGGCTCATACTCACTGGTACCCTGTGCCGATAGAGGGCCCGTGAACCGATTCTTCCGCTCAGCGCTGTTCCCGCTCGTCGTGATCGTCCTCCTCGTGTGGGTGGCGAGCCAGACGCTGATCCCGCATTCGAAGAGCGAGAAGAAGGCCACCCTCTCGCAGTTCATCGCGTATGCGAAGCAGGGCAACGTCGACAACGTCGTCTTCAGCCCGAGCAAGCACTCGATCAGTGCGGTCGTCACCAGCCAGGGCGACAAGAAGATCACCGTGCACTACCCGGCCGACCAGTCGGTGCCGCAGATCACGCGCGTCCTGGAGGACAAGAACATCAACTTCGACTCCAAGGGCACGGGCGGCTTCTCGTGGGTGAGCGCGTTCTTCTCGCTGCTCCCCTTCATCATCCTGATCGCCTTCTGGATCTTCCTGATGAACCAGGTGCAGGGCGGCGGCTCGAAGGTGATGAGCTTCGGCAAGTCGCGCGCGAAGCGGATGGCGCCCGACTCGCCGAAGATCGGCTTCAAGGACGTCGCCGGCGTGGACGAGGCGGTCGAGGAGCTCCAGGAGATCAAGGAGTTCCTGGAGAACCCGAAGAAGTTCCAGGCCCTCGGCGCGCGCATCCCGAAAGGCGTTCTCCTCTACGGGCCGCCCGGCACCGGTAAGACGCTGCTTGCGCGCGCGGTCGCGGGCGAGGCCGGGGTGCCGTTCTTCTCGATCTCCGGCTCCGACTTCGTCGAGATGTTCGTCGGCGTCGGCGCCTCGCGCGTGCGCGACCTGTTCGAGCAGGCCAAGCAGGCGGCGCCGTGCATCGTCTTCATGGACGAGATCGACGCCGTCGGCCGGCACCGCGGCGCGGGCCTCGGCGGCGGCCACGACGAGCGCGAGCAGACGCTCAACCAGCTGCTCGTCGAGATGGACGGCTTCGAGCTGAAGGACAACATCATCCTGATCGCGGCCACCAACCGGCCCGACATCCTCGACCCGGCGCTGCTGCGCCCCGGCCGCTTCGACCGCCAGATCGTGGTCGACCGGCCCGACCGCATCGGCCGCCGCAAGATCCTCGAGGTGCACGCGAAGGGCAAGCCGATCGCGCCCGAGATCGATCTCGACACCCTCGCCGCCGGCACGCCCGGCTTCACCGGCGCCGACCTCGCGAACCTCGTCAACGAGGCCGCGCTGCTCGCCGCCCGCCGCGGCAAGAAGACGATCGAGCAGGAGGAGCTCGAGGAGGGGATCATGCGCGTGATCGCCGGCCCCGAGAAGAAGACGCGGCTGCTCTCCGAGGAGGAGCGCAAGATCACCGCCTACCACGAGCTCGGCCACGCGATCGTCGGCCACTACCTCGAGCACACCGACGAGGTGCACAAGATCTCGATCATCAGCCGCGGCCAGGCGCTCGGCTACACGATCTCGCTGCCGCGCGAGGACCGCTACCTGACGACGAAGACCGCGCTGATGGAGCAGCTGGCGATGACGCTCGGCGGCCGCGCCGCCGAGGAGCTCGTTTTCCACGAGGTCACCACCGGGGCCGCGAACGACCTCGAGAAGGTCACCTCGATCGCCAAGCAGATGATCATGCGCTACGGCATGAGCGAGAAGCTCGGCCCGCGCGTGCTCGGCCGCAACCACGACATGCCGTTCCTCGGCCGCGAGATGGGCGCCGAGCCCGACTACTCCGAGGAGATCGCGCGCGAGATCGACGACGAGATCCGCCGCGTGATCGAGGAGGCGCACGAGCTCGCCGTGATGACGCTGAAGACGCACATGGACGAGCTGCACCGGATCTCGGGTCTCTTGATCGAGCGCGAGACGATCGACAAGGACCAGTTCGAGCGGCTGCTCGCCGGCGAGGACGAGGCGAGCATCTTCCCGGACGAGCCGAAGCCCGAGGAGCCGGCGGCGCCGGCCGAGGAGCGCCGCAAGCGCCCGCAGCCGAAGCCGGTCCCGCGGCCGTTCCCGGGCGCGACCATGCAGCCCCCGCCCGATCCCGCCAAGAGCTAGCGACCTACGGCGAAGGAGCGCGACATCTGGGCGGAGTGGCTCGGGGAGCGCCGCTCAGGTGGAGACGCCGAAGTTCGGCGCCAGATGCTTGAGGGGCTCGCTCATGTTCGGGACACGGTGCTCGACCGTTCAGGGCTGATCGAGGGTGAGACGCTGCTCGACGTCGGCTGCGGCGAGGGACTGATCGGCTTTGGAGCGCTGGAGCGCGGGGCCGGGTACGTCGTGTTCTCGGACATCTCGGACGACCTGCTCGACTTCTGCCGTGGGGCGGCCGAGGCGCTCGACGTCTCGGAGCGCTGCAGTTTCGTCAACGCGGGCGCGGCCGACCTTGTCGGCATCAGTGACGCGTCCGTCGACGTCGCGACCACGCGCTCGGTGCTGATCTACGTGCCCGAGAAGGCACGGGCCTTCAGCGAGATCTTCCGCGTCCTCAAGCCGGGCGGCCGCTTCTCCTGCTTCGAGCCGATTAACCGCTTCGCGATGGAGGAGCGGAGGGCGTGCTTCTGGGGGTATCCGGCCGACGGGCTCTCGGATCTGGCTAGACGGGTCGAACGGGTCTACACCGAGATCCAGCCGCCGAGCGATCCGATGCTCGACTTCGACGAGCGCGACCTGATCCGCCTCGCCCAGGAGTCGGGCTTCTTCCCGATCGAGCTCGAGTTCCAGGCGGAGGTCCGCACGATGGAGCCGAGGCCGTGGGAGGCATTCCTGAACAGCTCCGGAAACCCAAAGATCCCGACCTTCGGCGAGGCGATGGATCAAGTGCTGACACCGGAGGAGCGGGAACGCGTCACGAGGCACCTCCGTCCGCTGGTTGAGCAGGGTGCGGGCACTTCGCGCATGGCCACCGCGTACCTCTCGGCGAGGAAGCCCTGAGGCCGTCTCAGCGCAGCGCGGCGCCTATCCCGTGGCCGATGTTGCCGGCGTCGCGGTAGAGCGCCTCGACGTTGTTCCCGTCCGGGTCGAGCAGGTACGCCGCGTAGTACCCCTCGGCGTAGTCGCGGTAGCCCGGCTCGCCGTTCGAGCGGAAACCGGCCTCGACCCCCGCGCGGTGAAAGGCATCCACCTGTTCCTTCTCACGCGTGAAGAAGCACAGATGGAGGTTCTCCGTCGCCGGTTGCCGGTCGGCGACGTTCAGGTTCGCGAAGCACGTCCAGCCCTCGCCCTCGGCCAGCCTGGGGATGCCGAGCGCGGCGAGGACGGTCTCGTAGAAGCGCACGCTCTCGGCGTAGTCGCTTGCACGGACGTCGACGTGGTCGAAGACCCTGAGCGACCAGTCCCAGTCTTCCGGGCTCATGCGGTCCCCGCGGCGACGCCTGCCTGCCAGCTGGCCCACAGGCGGGCGTAGCGCTCGCCCTGGGCGACCAGCTCGTCGTGTGAGGCGACCTCGACGACGCGGCCCTTGTCCATCACGACCACGCGGTCGGCGCGCTCGGCGGTCGAGAGGCGGTGGGCGATGATGATCACCGTCCGGCCCTCGACCACCGCGGCCAGGGCCTGCTCGACCGCTGCCTCGGTGGCCGGGTCCAGGCTCGAGGTGGCCTCGTCGAGCACGATCACGGCCGGGTCAGCGAGCGCGACGCGCGCGATCCCGACCAGCTGCCGCTCGCCTGCCGAGAGCCGGACGCCGCGGGTCTGGACGTCGGTCGCGATCCCATCCGGCAGCGACTCGAAGCGCTCGCGCGCGCCGATCTGCTCGAGCGCCCGGAGCACGGCTTCGTCAGAAGCCTCGGGGTCGGCCAGGCGCACGTTGTCGGCGATCGAGCCGCTGAACAGGTGGCCCTCCTGCGGCAGCATCACGATCCGGTGGCGCAGCGACTCGAGCCGGGCGTCGCGAAGGTCGACGCCGCTGAGCGAGATCGAGCCCTCCTGCGGGTCGTACTGGCGCGTCAGCAGCTTGGCGAGGGTCGACTTGCCGGCGCCGGTGACGCCGACGAGCGCGACGTGCTCGCCCGCGTCGAGCCGCAGCGAGACGTCCTTGACCACGCGCCCGCCGGCCTCGTAGCCGAACGAGACGCCGAGCAGCTCGAGCGCCCCGTCGGCTGGCAGGTCGACCGCCCCTGCGCGTTCGGTGACCGCGTTCGGCGCCTGCAGCAGGCCGACGACCTTGCCGAGTGCCGCGAGGCCCTGGCGGAACTCGCCCAGCCACTCGCTGAAGCGCGCGATCGGGTCGAACAGCTGCACCAGGTAGAGCACGTAGGCGGCGATCGTGCCCTCGGTGATCTTGCCGTCGCGATAGAGGTACGAGGCGGTCAGCAGCACCGCGACGAGCGCGACCGTCTGCGCCAGCGGGATCATCGTGAAGAGCCGGATGTTCACGTACGACGCCCGGCGCCAGGCCCCGACCTGCGCCTGGCTGCGCGGCTCGTAGGCGTCGATCGTGTGCCGCTCGCGCCGGAACGCCTGGATCACGCGGATGCCTGTCAGCCCTTCCTGGAGCGTCGTCAGCGTCTCCGCCACCCGGTCGCGGATCGCGTGGTAGGCGCGCCCGGCACCGTGGTGGAAGGCCCAGCTCGACGCGATCAGCACCGGCAGCGCGACCAGCGAGACGAGCGCCAGCGTGGGCGAGAGGATCACGAGCACGACCACCGTCAGCGCGATCTGCAGGCCGCTGCCGACGACCTCGACCAGCGCCTCGCGCAGAAACTCGTCGAGCGCCTGCACGTCCGAGGTCAGCCGCGAGACGAGCACGCCCGTCCGCTCCTGCTCGAAGAACCCGAGCGGCAGCGCCTGCAGCTTCTCGAACGCAGCCGCGCGCAGGCGGTTGAGGAAACGCTCGCTCGCGGTCGCGGCCAGCAGCGTCTGCGCGCGCACGACCAGCGGCTTCAGCAGCGCGAGCCCGAGGATCGCCAGCGCGGCGACGTTGAGCGGGTGCAGGTCGTCCTTGACGATCCCGTTGTCGACCGCGTAGCGGACGAGCGCCGGCCCGGCGAGCGTGATCAGCGTCGAGACGATCACCGCGGCCGCGGCGCCGAAGTAGAGCTTCTGCACCTGCCGCGTCAGCGCGCGCGTCTCGCGCCAGACCTCGCCCGTAGTTGCCCTCTCCATCATGCGGCCTGCTCCATCGCGAGCAGCTCGCGGTAGCGGGGCGAACCGCGCAGCAGCTCCTCGTGCGTGCCCTCCTCGACGATGCGGCCGCCCTCGAGCACCGCGACGCGGTCGGCCAAGGCGATCGTCGCGGGCCGGTGGGCGATCACGAGCGTCGTGCGGCCCTCCATCACCTCGGCCAGGGCAGCGCGGATCTCGTGCTCCTTGGTCGCGTCGACCGCCGAGGTCGCGTCGTCGAGGACGAGCACGGCCGGGTTGGCAAGGATCGCGCGGGCGATCGCGATCCGCTGCCGCTGGCCGCCCGAGAGTGAGAAGCCGCGCTCGCCGAGCACCGTCTCATAGCCGTCGGGCAGGTCGTCCACGAACGCGGCGGCACCGGCCAGCTCGGCGGCGCGCACGACATCCGCATTGCTCGCGTCCGGTCGCCCGAGGCGGATGTTCTCGCGCACGCTCTCGCTGAACAGGAACGTCTCCTCGAAGACGAGCGCGACCGCGCGACGGACGTCGGCGATCCGCAGCTCGCGCAGGTCGTGGCCGTCGAGCAGCACCTGGCCCTCCTCGGGGTCGTAGAGCCGCGCCAAGAGCCCGGCGACCGTGCTCTTGCCCGAGCCGGTTGCGCCCACGAGCGCCAGCGATTCCCCCGCGCCAACATGGAGGTCGAGCCCGTCGAGCACGAAGCGGTCGCCCTCGTGCCCGAAGCGAACCCCGTCGAGCCGGATGTCGCCGTGAGCCTCGAGCTCGACCGGATGGCGCGGCTCGCGCAGCTGCGGCTCGGCCTCGAGCACCTCGGTGATCCGGCTGCTCGCGGCGAGCGCTTTCTGCAGCGTCGTCACGCGCTGGCCGAGCACGCGCAGCGGCCAGACGAGCATCACCACGTAGGCGTTGAAGGCGACGAACGAGCCGACGGTCAGGTCGCCGTTGATCACGCTGCGGCCGCCGAGCCAGAGCACGGCCGCGATCCCGAGCAGCGGCAGCATCTCGAGCACCGGGATGAAGACCGCGTCGAGTCGGGCGAGCGCCAGCGCGCGGTCCATGATCTCGACGCTGCGGCTGCGGAAGCGCGCGGACAGGGCGTCGCCGGCGCCGAGCCCCTTGACGACGCGGATCCCGCTGACGGTTTCCTCGACGAGCGTCGAGGCCTCCGCCCAGCTGGCCTGCAGCTCGCGGGTCCCACGGTCGTACTTGCGCGAGTAGAGCCAGGCGCCGACCGTCACGAAGGGCACCGGGATCAGCACCACGAGGGCGAGCCGCCAGTCGAGGATCAGCATCACGATCGCGACCGCGATCACGGTCAGCACGTAGCCGATCGTGTGCCCGATCGCGTCCATCATCCGCGCGATGTGCTGCGAGTCCGACGAGGCGCGGCTCAGCAGCTCGCCGGGGCCCACGCGGTCGTGATAGGTGGCGTCGAGCCGCAGCGCATGGGCAAAGAGCGCGTCGCGGACGCCCGCGTCCGAATAGGAGCGGTTACGGATCGCGTAGAGGTGGCGGAAGGCGCCTGCGCAGACCTCGAGCAGCCCGACCACGAGCAGCACCAGCAGCCAGACGCGCAGCGCGTGGTGGTCGCGCGGGACGATCCCGTGGTCGATCGCGTACTTGACGACGAGCGGCGCGGCGACGGCGCCCGTCTGCCAGAGCAGGCCGGAGAGCACGGCGCCGGTGACGCCGTGCCGCTGCGCGCGGACGACCGCGCGCACGAATCTCCACGCCGCGGGGCGGCGTGCCTCGAGATCGCCCATGGCCCTAACCTACCCACCGATGAGGCAGCCCATCGAGCAGCGTTTCCCGCGGCCGTCCGTGATGGGCGTCGTCAACGTCACGCCGGACTCGTTCTCGGACGCGGGCGTCAACTTCGACCCTGACGACGCGGTCGCGAGCGCGCGGCGGATGCTGGACGAGGGCGCGGCGATCGTCGACGTCGGCGGCGAGTCGACGCGGCCGGGAGCCGAGGGCGTCTCCGTGGACGAGGAACTGCGCCGCGTCGGGCCGGTGCTCGAGCAGCTCTCCGGCGCGCCGGTCTCGATCGACACCTCGAAGGCCGAGGTCGCCCGGCAGGCGCTCGAGCTGGGCGCGGAGCTCGTCAACGACGTCACGGCGCTGCGCGCAGATCCCGCACTGGCCGACGTGGTCGCGGAGTCGGGCGCCTACCTCTGCCTGATGCACATGCAGGGCGAGCCGCGGACGATGCAGGCCGACCCGCGCTACGACGACGTCGTCTCGGAGGTCGCCGCCTTCCTCGAGGAGCGGCTCGGGGCCGCGGTCGCGGCCGGGATCGCCGAGGAGCGCATCTGCCTCGACCCCGGGATCGGCTTCGGGAAGACGGTCGAGCACAACTTCGAGCTCGTCCGCCGACTGGACGAGCTGACCGCGCTCGGGCGGCCGGTGGTGATCGGCTTCTCGCGCAAGAGCTCGCTCGGCAGGCTGCTCGGCGACCCGCAGGCGACGACGGGCTCGGTTGCCGCGAGCGTCGGCGCGGCGGTCGCGGCCTACGAGCGTGGCGCGACGATCCTCCGCGTCCACGACGTCCGCGAGCACGTCGAGGCGCTGGCAGCGGCGCGGGCCGCGCTCGCATGACGGTCGTGGTCGAGATCGCCGGGCTCGAGCTTCCCGGCCGCCACGGCGCGCTCGAGCGGGAGCGCGAGCGGGAGCAGCCGTTCCTCTACGACGTCGAGCTGGAGCTGGAGGAACCGGCCTCGGACGAGCTCGAGCAGACGGTCGACTACCGCGAGGTCGTGGCGCTGATCCGCGAGGTCTCCGACCACCGGCAGTTCCATCTGCTGGAATCGCTCGCCGCGACCGTGGCCGACGCGATGCTCGCGCGCTTCCCCGCCGAGCGCGTCAGCGTGCGCGTGCGCAAGCCGGAGGTCGAGCTGGGCGCGCCGGTCGACTACGCCGCCGCTAGCGTGCGGCGGGAACGACGCTGAGCGAGTACGAGGCCTGCACGCCGTTCTTCGGCAGGAACACGTCCGCGTAGACGAACTGGCCCGAGCCGCGGCCCTTCAGGGTGATGCGCTCGAACCGCTTGCCGGCGTGAGCCGAGACCGCGAGCAGGTCGCGTTTCGCGGTCTTGCCCCGCTCGAAGACGCTCGTCGTCTTCTTGCCCCAGAGCTCGAGCGTGACGTTCGCGTTCGGCCGCACGGTGACGACGACCTTGCCCTTCGCCGGCAGATAGAAGCGGTAGACGTCCTCCGGGTCCTCGCGCCGCTCGAGCTGGGCGCTGACCGTCGCGCGCCGCCGGTGCTGCGCGGTGAGCGGCGTCTTGCCGGTGCGAGTGAGCCCGTTCGGCTTCACCAGGTAGACGTCCTCGTTCGGCTCCTGCGGGTCGACCGCCGGCGGCTTGCGGGTCAGCGCGGCGGGGACGTCGAGGATGCCGTAGCCCGTGTCGGCGTCCCAGCCGGCCTTGCCGACGTCGCGTGCCGAGCGTCGCATCACCTCGAACAGCTGCGTCTTGGTCAGGGTCGGCCGCAGCGTCCAGACGGCCGCCGCGGCGCCGGAGACGAGCGGGGCCGAGAAGCTCGTGCCGTCGAGTAAGTCGTAGCCGGTCGGGTCGAAGGGGATCGGGACCGCGGTCTCGATGTCCTGTCCCGGCGCCGCGAGGTCCATCGCCGGCGAGGCGCTGGAGAACGTGGCCACGCGGTCGATCTCGTCGGTGGCGCCGACCGTCAGCACGTGCGCGAAGCTCGCCGGGTACGACAGGTCGCTGCCCTCTTCGCGGCTGTTCCCGGCGGAGGCGACGATCAGCTGGCCGGCGCCGAACGCGTTCAGGATCGCGTGCTCCTCGATCGGGAGGCGGTCGGAGCCGCCGAGGCTGAGGTTGATCACGCCCTGCCCGTGGCGCCGCGCGGCGGCGAGGCCGGCGATCTCGTCGCCGACGGTGAGCTGCCCGGCCGGGCTCGCGTCCCAGAGCTGGAGCTTCGCCTGCGGGTAGATGCCGACGATCCCCTTGCCGTTGACGGGCGCGCCGACGACCGAGGCGGTCGCGGTGCCGTGCTCCTCCTCTTCCAGGTTCGGGTTGACCGTCTGCGTGTTCAGCGGAATCGTGTCCGGCCGGCCGGCGAACTCCTCGTGCGAGAGGTCGACGCCGGAATCGATCATCGTCACGGGGATTCCGGGCCCGGGCGGGATCCACTCGCTGACGCCGATGTGCGACGGCCACCACTGGCTCGGCGAGAGCGGGTCGGTGTACTGGCCGAAGAAGCCGCTCGAGCCGCGCGGGTCGTTGCCGATCGGCACGTCGGGCGTCACGCTGCGGACGAGCCCGCGGCGCTGGAGGCCCGGCAGCAGGCGCTGTGCGGTCCAACTCGGCAGGCGCCAGAGCGCGAGCGAAGGCTCGATCAGGCGGCCGCCGGCCCGGCGCAATGCGGGCATGGCCGCCGCGCCGCGGACGCGGTCGAGCTCGACCAGCGTGCGCGGGTAGGCCTGCAGGCCTGCGAAAGCACGCGGGCCCGAGGTGACGGGTCTCCCGGGATGTGCGAGGACGGCCGCCTGGGCGGCCGAGCAGCAGCAAAGGGCGACGACCCCGGTCAGCGCGATGCGGCCCACGGCGCGTGACACGGTAGCTGCGACGCGCGCGGAATGACGGACAATCGCGGCCATGACCAGAAGCTTCGTCGGGCTGGGCGCGAACCTTGATCACCCGCGGGCGCAGATCGAGCAAGCGCTCGAGCTGCTCGCGGCCGAGGACGGCGTCGAGCTGGTCGCCGTCTCGAGCCTGCGCGAGACCGACCCGGTCGGCTACGAGGACCAGCCGCGCTTCCTCAACGGCGCGGCCGAGCTGCGCACCTCGCTCGGCGCGCGCGAGCTGCTCATGCGGCTGCTCGCGATCGAGCGTCGCCTGGGCCGCGTCAGGGGCGAGGGACCGCGGTTCGGGCCGCGCACGATCGACCTCGATCTGCTCCTCCACGGCGACGAGCGGATCGACGAGCCAGGCCTCCAGATTCCGCATCCACGCCTGCACGAGCGGCGCTTCGCCCTGGAGCCGCTGGCCGAGCTCGACCCGGCGCTCGAGATCCCCGGGCGCGGGCCGGTCCAGGCCTTGTTGGCAGGGCTATGATGATGCGCATGTCGCATCTCGACGAGCTCGACGAGTTCGAGGCAGAGCTCGAGCTCGCGCTCAAGAAGGAGTACTCCGCGGTCTTCGCGCTCTTCCGCTACTGCGTGCTGACCCAGGACGCGACGTACCTCTGCAACAAGCTCGACCTGCAGTACGTGCCGCAGCCGAGCTACCCGTTCTTCCAGCTGAAGATGGAGGACGTCTGGGTCTGGGACAAGAACCGCCCGACCCGCATCATCCCGCGGGCCGAGGTCTACACCTCGAGCGACGTGACCGTCGAGGAGCTGCGCGGCGAGGGCGACGAGCCCAGCCTGACCGCGGAAGCGCTGGCCGAGCGCATCGGCGAGTCGCTCGGCTCGGACGACGAGCTCTAACTCAAGCACCGGCCCCGCGTCGTAAGTAGCACATGTCACGGAGTCTCTGGCAGGGGGTCGGAGCGCTCGTGCTCGGCGCGGCGTTCCTGGTCGCAGCCGGGCCGGCGGGGAGCGTGCGCGGGTTCGCGCACGGCGGGATCTTCCGGGTCGGCTACGCGGGTGCCTCGGTGCAGATCGACCCGCAGCTCGCGTACATCTCGACGTCGTGGTCGCTCGAGTACGCGACGGCGGCGAAGCTCTTCAACTACCCCGACCGCGCGGGCGCGGCGGGCGGCGTGCTGCGGCCCGAGCTCGCGGCGGGCTACAAGGTCTCCCGCGACGGCCGCACCTACACGTTCACGATCCGGCGGGGCTTCCGCTTCAGCGACGGCACGCCGGTGACGGCGAGGAGCTTCGCCTACGCGATCGACCGCGTGGCGAACTACGACCTGGCCTCGCCGGGCGCGCCCTTCATCACCGACCCGGGCGGCACGGACATCGTCGGGGCGCGCGCCGTCAACGCCGGCAAGGCGACGCATGTCAGCGGCGTGACCGCGAAGGGCTACCGCCTCGTGATCCGGCTGACAAGGCGCGACCCGACGCTGCTGACGAAGCTCGCGATGCCGTTCTTCCAGGCCACCTCGCTCAGGCTGCCGCTGGCGAAGGAAGTGGTGGGCGGCTACCCGTCCGCCGGGCCGTACACCTTCACGCGAAATACGCCCAACGTGCTGACCGAGCTCCACCGCAACCCGTACTACCGGGGCCTCCGCCCTCGCAACCTGACGGGCGTCGAGGTCTGGTGGAACCTCGACCAGCAGGCGGGCTACCGGGAGGTCGAGGCCGGCAGCCTCGACGAGGGCCCGCTGCCGGACGCCGAGGTTCGGGGTGTCGCGCGCAAGGTCGGGGTCAACAAGAGCCGCTTCTGGGTCGAGCCGATCAACTGCGTCGGCTACGTGGGCCTCAACGGTCGGCGGCCGCTGTTCCGGAACAACGTCGCGCTGCGCCAGGCGATCAGCTGGATGATCGACCGCCGTGCCCTCCTCGCGCCGCTCCCGCCGTACTCGGGCTCGCCGTGGACCCACCTGCTGCCGCCGACCGCTCCCGGCTCGGTCACCGCGAAGCAGCTGCAGCCGTACAGCGGCGCGCCGAACGCGCGCAAGGCCAGGCGTCTTGCCGCCGGCCACCTGCGCTCGGGGCCCGTGAGCATCGGCTACCGCAGCACGGCCCCCGGCGGCCTGGCGCAGGCGCAGTACGTCCGCGGCGTGCTCGTCAAGCTCGGCGTCAAGGCGAAGCGGATCAAGCTGAAGGCGTTCCCGGGCGCCGATCTCTACGACGTGCTGGGCAGGCAGAACAGCGACCTCGATCTCGGCGTCGGTCTCGGCTGGTGCTCCGAGTACCCGGAGCCGCTGGGGCTGCTTTCCGTGGGGCTGAACGGGTTCGGCGCGGCGGGAACGAAGTTCCAGGCCAGGCTCGAGGCCGCGTCGAAGCTGCACGGCGCAGCACGCTCGCGTGCGCTCGGCCGGCTCGACCTCGACCTGATCAACACACTCGCGCCGGTCGTGGTCACCCGCACCTACAACAGCCGCTTCTATTTCTCGCGGCGCGTGGAACCGAAGAGCCTCGTCTACTCCGGCGTCTACCAGGACTGGAGCATCCCCGCGCTGGCGCTGAAGTAGCCTCTCGCGCATGGCACTCCTGGCGATCGACGTCGGGAACACGCAGACGGTCTTCGGGCTCTTCGAGGGCGAGGAGCTGCGCGAGCACTGGCGCGTGGCGACCGAGCGTAACCGCAGCGGCGACGAGCTCGGCGTGCTGTACGGGAGCTTCCTGGACCTCTCGGGGCTCGAGGGGATCGCGCTCGCCTCGACCGTGCCGCAGCTGCACCGCTCGTACGAGGACTTCGCCAAGGAGTACGCCAAGGCGGAGCTGCTCGAGCTCGGGCCGGGAGTGAAGACCGGCGTCCCGGTCCGCTACGACGACCCGCGCGAGGTCGGGCCCGACCGGATCGCGAACGCGGTCGCGGCGGTCGAGCGCTACGGGCCGCCGGCGATCGTGGTCGACTTCGGCACCTCGACGAACTTCGACGTCGTCTCGCCGGAGGGCGAGTACGTCGGCGGCGTGCTCGCGCCGGGGATCGAAGTGTCGATGGAAGCGCTCTTCTCGGGCGCGGCGCGCCTGTTCAAGGTCGACTTCGCCGAGCCGGAGACGGTGATCGCGAAGAACACCGCTTCGAGCCTGCAGTCCGGGCTCGTGTACGGGTTCGCGGGCCAGGTGGACGGGATCGTCGAGCGCATCCGCGAGGAGCTCGGCGCCGAGGCCCAGACGGTGGCGACGGGCGGCCTGGCCGACCTGATCGTCCCGCACGCGCGGACGCTGGAGACAATCGATCCGTTTCTGACGCTCGAAGGTGTCCGGCTCGTCTGGGAGCGGAACCGCTAACCGCCGCCGTAGATCGAGATCGGCAGGTCGAGCACAACGTCGTCTTCGGCGTCGGGGAGCTCGTCCAGCAATCCCTGCAGCACTTCAGCGGCGCCGGGCGCGGCGGCGAGCAGCCTCGTCTCGACCTCCTCGAGCGTCTCGAGCTGCACCAGCTCGGCCTTGAACGGGCGCGGGAAGCGGCCGCGGCCGAGGTACCAGCCGTAGAACTTCTTCAGGAAGCCGGTCGCGCGCCGCTCGCCGAGCTCGCGGACGGTCTCCCGCATGAACAGGATCAGCTCGGCGACGACCTCCTCGCGCGCCGGCTCGCCCGCGTCGCCGTCGAGGATCTCGCGCAGCGCCCACGGGTTCCCCTGCGCCGCGCGGCCGACCATCACGGCGGCCGCGCCCGTCGTCGCCAGGATCGCCTGCGCCCGCGCGCGCGAGGTGACGTCGCCCGACGCGACCACCGGCACGTCCACCAAGGAGACGAGCTCCGCGGTCAGCGAGTGGTCGGCCTCGCCCGTGTACATCTGCCGCGCCGAGCGCGGGTGCAGCGTCAGCGAGGAAGCGCCCGCGTCGACCAGCCGCGGCCCGAGCTCGAGGCACGAGCGCGAGCCGTTCTCGATCCCGCGGCGCATCTTGACCGTGACGGGCACCGAGACCGCGTCCGCAACCGCCGAGATCACCTGGCAGGCGCGCCCCGCGTCCTCGAGCAGCGTCGCGCCGGCGCCCGTCTTCGTGACCTTCTTCACCGGGCAGCCGAAGTTGACGTCGACGAGATCGGCGCCGGCGTCCTCGACCATCCGCGCCGCCTCGGCCATCACCTCGGGCTCGGAGCCGAAGATCTGCACCGCCAGCGGCCGCTCGTCGGCCGAGATCCGCAGATAGCCCAACGTGCGCTCGTTCCCGTGGTGCAGGCCGGCGCAGCTGACCATCTCCGAGCACACCAATCCCGCGCCGTAACGGCGTCCCTGGCGGCGAAAGGCCTGCACCGACACGCCTGCCATCGGCGCGAGCACGAGGCGCGTCGGGATCTCGACGTCGCGAATCGCCCAGGGGCTGCGAAGATCTACCTGCACAGAGCGGGAAATGGTACCCGCAGGCAGTTGACGTCCATCCACATCGGTAGGTAACATCCCCGCCCGCGATGGCGCCCCTGCGCCGCGCGTTTTTCTTTCAGGAGGCCCGTTGAAGGACGTCATCCTCACTCCAGAAGGCTACGAGAAGCTGAAGCAGGAGATCGAGTACCTGTCGAACGACAAGCGCCGCGAGGTGGCCGACCGCATCCGCGTCGCCCGCGAGTTCGGTGACATCGCGGAGAACGCCGAGTACGACGACGCGAAGAACGAGCAGGCGCTGCTCGAGCACCGCATCGCCACGCTCGAGGAGCGGCTGCGCAACGCGCGCGTGATCAGCAAGAAGGACGTTGCCAAGGACGTCGTCTCGATCGGCTCGAAGGTCAAGCTGCGCGACATCGACGCGAAGCAGACGGTCGAGTACCGGATCGTCGGCTCCGCCGAGGCGAACCCGGCCGAGAACAAGCTCTCGAACGAGTCGCCGGTCGGCAAGGCGATCATCGGCAAGAAGAAGGGCGAGACCGTTGAGGTCGCGGCCCCGCGCGGGTCGATGAAGTTCAAGATCCTCGAGATCAAAGCCGCGTAACCTCCTCGGCCGCTGTCCCGGCGTGAGCTGCAGCCGCCGTAGACTCGGCGCGCGTGATCGACCTCCACTCGCACATCCTCGCCGGAGTCGACGACGGAGCGCGCACGATCGGCGAGAGCCTCGCAATCGCGCGTGCCGCCGTCGACTCCGGCGTCGAGCTGATGGCGGCGACACCCCACGTTCGCGACGATTTCCCAACCACGCCGGAGACGATGGAGCGCCTGGTCCAGGAGACCCAGACCGCGCTGCGCGCCGCGGGCATCGAGCTGGACCTCCGCAGCGGAGGTGAGATCTCGCTGGGCTTCCTGTCGCGGCTCGGGCCCGACGAGCTTCGCCGGTTCGGGCTGGCCGGCAATCCGCGCTACGTTCTGCTCGAGTTCCCTTACGAGGGCTGGCCGCTGGGCCTGGAGACCGTCGTCGGGTCACTGCGAGAGGAGGGGATCACCGTGGTGCTGGCACACCCCGAGCGCAGCGAGTCCGTTCAGGTGTCGCCGCTGCAACTGCTTCCCGCGGTGGCGGAAGGTGCGCTCGTGCAGCTGACGGCGAGCTCGCTCACTGGCGCCGGCGGGCGGAGGGCACGGCAAGCGGCGGACTCGTTGCTCGAGCGCGAGCTGGCCCACCTGGTGGCGAGCGACCTCCACGCGCCGGAGTCGCGCTCGGGTTTGGACGCGGCCGCCGAGGCTCTGGGCGGCGGTGCGCTCCCGCGTTGGCTGACGCACGACGTTCCGTGCGCGATCGCAAATGACCTGCCGCTTCCGCCGCGCCCGCCGCACCGCGGGCGCCGCCGCCGTAGGCTCGGCTTCCGGCGCGACTAGACTCGCGCGGATGTTGCCGAAGCGGTTCCCAGACCGGGCGGAGATCGCCACGGTCCGGGTCGTGGCGGAGCGGGCCGAGAACGGCGAGACGCTCGACGACGAGCTGCGCGTCGCCGGGCGCGTGATGGCCCGCCGCGAGATGGGGAAGCTGATCTTTCTCGACCTGGTCGACCGCTCGGGACGGATCCAGCTGATCGTCGAGCAGGAGCTCGAGCTCTCGCTCGGCGACATCGTCGGCGCCACCGGCAGGCCGGGGCGCTCGCGCCGCGGGGAGCCGTCGCTCGTCACGTCGCAGGTCGAGCTGCTGGCGAAGATCCGCAAGCCGCTGCCGGACACTTTCCACGGCGTCACCGACCGCGAGACGCGCTACCGGCAGCGCTACCTCGACCTGCTGATGAATGACGAGTCGCGCGAGCTGGCCGCGACGCGGACGAAGATCGTCGCCGCCGTGCGCGCCTACCTCGACGGCGAGGGCTTCCTCGAGGTCGAGACGCCGATCCTGCAGCCCCGCTACGGCGGCGGCTTCGCGGAGCCGTTCGTGACGCACTCGAACGAGCTCGACGCCGACCTCTACCTCCGGATCGCCGACGAGCTCTACCTCAAGCGCCTGATCGTCGGCGGCCTGGAGAAGGTCTACGAGCTCTCGAAGGACTTCCGCAACGAGTCGATCTCCTACAAGCACTCGCCCGAGTTCACGCAGGTCGAGTGGTACGAGGCCTACGCCGACTACCGCGACACGATGGAGCGGACGGAGGCGCTCGTAGCCGCAGCCGCCGACGCGACCGGATCGACGAAGGTGACTTTCCGCGGGCACGAAGTCGACCTTTCGCCCCCCTGGGAGCGGGTGAGGTTCGTCGAGGCGCTGGAGGCGAAGGGCGTCTGGTCACGCGACGAGGCCGAGCTGCGGGCGAAGCTCGAGGAGAGAGGCGTGGAGACCGAGCGCGACCGCTCCTGGTCGCAGCTGGCCGACCACGCGTACTCGCACTTCGTCGAGCCCGAGCTGATCCGGCCGACGATCGTCCACGACTGGCCGATCGAGCTCTCGCCGTTCGCGCGCACGACCGACGAGGACGAGACGCTGGTCGAGCGCTTCGAGGCCGTCGTCGCCGGGATGGAGTTCGCGAACGCCTTCAGCGAGCTGAACGACTCCGAGGAGCAGGCGCAGCGCTTCGCGATGCAGGAGGCCGAGCGCGAGGCCGGCGCGGAGGAGTCGGAGCCGGGCGACCCGGACTACGTCGAGGCGCTTTCGTACGGGATGCCGCCGACCGGCGGCTGCGGGATCGGGATCGACCGGCTGACGATGGTGCTGACCGGCAGCGACGCGATCCGTGACGTGATCCTTTTCCCCGCGCTGCGGTCTCGGTGAACCCCGAGCAGCGGTACGCCCTCGACGCGCTGCTCGACGCGCTCGCGCTGCCCTTCGACGAGTCGGTGCCGGTCGAGCCGGCCGTGCTCGACGAGGTGTTCGGGCTGCTGACGCTCGCGCACGAGCGCGACGCCGAGCTCGATCAGCACGGACGTCCCCTGCCGCCGGCCGAACCGCCCGGGCCTCGGGTCGCGGAGCTCGCAGCGGGGCTCGGGCTCGAGCGGCACGGCTATCCCGGCGGCGAGCGCTTCCTGGTCGCGCTCACGCACGACGTCGACCTGCTCGGCGGCGGCGGCCTGCCGACCGCGGCTCGCAAGCTGGCCGGCTCGGTCGCGCACCGCTCGCGGCGGCGGCTGCGCGAGTCGACCACGTTCGCCGCGGACGCGCTGCGCGGGCGCGATCCCGACTACCCGCTCGAGGCGATGCTCGCGGCCGAGGGCACGCGCGGCTCGACCTGCTTCTTCCTCACGCGCCAGGAGGTGCCGCAGGACGGCTACGCCGAGCGCTACCGGCCGGCGCTGCGCGAAGCGCTCGAGCGAACGCGGGAGGCCGGCGTCGAGGTCGGGCTGCACGCGTCCTACCGAGCGCGCGAACAGCCCGGCGCGATCGCCGAGGAGGCGTGGCCGCTCGGCGAGGTCCAAGGCCTGCGGCACCATTACCTACGTAGCGATCCGGCCCGGCTGGCGGCGGAGCTGCGGGAGGCGGGGCTGCGCTATGACTCGAGCATCGGCTGGCCCTCGCTGCCGGGCCTGCGCGCCGGGACGCCGTACCCCTACCGGCTCTGGGACGCGGAGCGGCGGGAGCCCGGCGCCTGGGAGCTGCCGCTCGTCCTGATGGACGCCACACTCGCCGAGGAGCGCTACCTCGGGCTCGGCGCCGACGAGGCGTACGAGGTCGCCGTCGCGGCGCTGGAGCCGGTCGCCGAGCAGGGCGGCGCGGTCGCGATCCTCTGGCACCCGCACTCGCACCACCCGCGCCTCGCGAACGGCTACGACCGTCTCTACCGGCGACTGCTCGACTGGATCGACGAGCACCGTGGCCGGGCCGGCTCGGCGGCTGAGACGCTCGACCGCTGGGAGGCTCGCCGGGGCTAGGCCTCGGCCGTCTCGCCCGCGCGGGCGAGTGTCGAGAGGGCGGCGCAGATCCCGAGCAGCAGCCAGAGCTGCTTCTCGTACTGAGCCGTGATGAACACGTAGGCGGCGAGCATCCCGATTGTCCCGATCAGGACTCCGCGGCCGAGGATCTCCAGTCGCCGCTCGCCTCGTCTCGCCAGCTCCTGGATCGCGCGCCACGCGATCGCGAGGGCGCCGAGTAGCATGCCGCCGAAGGCCACGATTCCGACGATCCCGAGCTCGGTCAGCACGTGCAGGTAGGTGTTGTGGGCCACCTTCGGCGTATTGACCACGAGGTCGACCCGCGGCAGGTTGATGTTGCGCAGCGCGTAGCGCGGCTCGACCACCTGGAAGTTCCCGGTGCCCACGCCGTCGAGCGGATGGTTCTTGAACATCTGGAGCGAGACCCGCCAGAGATCCTCGCGACCCGTGCCGGAGCCGACCGAGAACTTCGTCACGTGGCTCAACGCCTGCGGCGGTGCCACGAGCGCGTAGTAGCCGATGCCGATCGCCGCGATGCAGAGGATCACGACGAGCGCGCGGAGGCGCACCGGTCCGGCCAGGAACGGTGTCACGAGCACCACGACCGCCAGTGAGAGCAGGCCCCCTCGCGACTGCGTCAGGAAGAGCGCGAGCGAGTTCACGAGCACGACCGTGACGAGTAGCCAGCGCCAGAGCGGCGACGTGGTCACGGCCAACAGGAAGGCACCGATCACGATCGCCGGGACCAGCAGCGCCGCGAGCTCGTTCGGGTCGCTGATCCCGCCGCTCAGCCGCGACGTGTCGGCGTAGGGACCGAACTGCTCCGACGACGAGGCGCCGGCGAGCCCGACCACAGCCGTCATGAACGCGCCTCCGAGGTACGCCCCGAGCACCCAGATCAGGTGCTGCGACCGTGAGATCGCGGTGAAGACGATGAGAAAGAAGAGCGCGTTCTGCGCCAGCCTCCCGGTCTCGAACCGTGCGGAGATCGGGTCTTCGGCCCACAGCATCGAGGCGAGCGACCACGTGATGAAGAAGACCGCGGCGTAGGCGAGCCAGGGGTGGTCGCGGAAGAGGAGCGGGGCGCCGCCGCGACCGCTCGCCAGTGTCGCGAGCCAGGCGAGCGCGAGCACGAAGCCGGCCGCCTTGAGCAGCGTCAAGCCGGTCGCCGGTGAGCCCGGGAGGCGCTCGAAGAAGGTCAGCACGACGAAGAAGGCAAGGCCGGCGGCGAGGTTGCGGAACGCGACCCAGACGAAAGCGACTCCGAGGACAGCCGCGATCGCGAGCGTGGGCGACTGCGTGGCCAAGGCGCCGATCGCGGCGCCGCTGAGGACCGCGCCGACGACCAGGCCGAGGCTGCGGGCGGCGTCTCTCGCAGGCGGGAGGACTGCCGTGGCGCCACGGGCGTCCATCGAGTCGCTACTTGCCGCGACCGGCTTCGACGCGCGTCGGCTCGGCCAGCTCGTCCACGGACGGCCGCCGGTCGACGCTCTGGTAGCCGTAGCCGTACGTGGGCTTGCGGTTGCGCCGGCGAGTGGTCACGACGAAGCCCGCCGGGGAGACGCCGCGCTGGGCGAGCGCCCGGCGCAACTCGTCGAGCTTGTCGCGACGGCTGCGCCCCAGACGGACGGCGACGAGCACCATGTCGGCCACGTCCGCGAGCGGCAACGCGTCACCGACCTCGGTCAGCGGCGGCGAGTCGATGATGATCACGTCGGCGTACTCGCGCAGCTGCTCGAGCACCGTGTCCAGGCGCTCGCGCTGCAGCAGGTCGACCAGGTGGGCGTGCTCGGGATTCGAAAGCAGCAGCTGAAGGTTCGGCGTTCCCGGCGCCTCGAGCAGCGCGAGCTCGGGTGAGGCGTTGCCGAGGAGCAGTAGGCCGAAGCCGTTGGAGCGGGCCGCGGCGCCGAAGACGGTCGCGATCATCGGCCGGCGCAGGTCGGCGTCGATCAGGATCACCTTGACGCCGGTAAGAGCCATGGTGATCGCGAGGTTCACCGACGTCATCGTCTTGCCCTCGCCGGGGATGGCGCTCGTGACCAGGATCGTGCGCGGATACCCGCCGTTCGGGCCGGCGCCGGTCAGCGATGCGCGCAGCGTCCGGTAGGCCTCCCACACGTGGGCCGGGAGGCGTCCCCGGTGCGTGAGGTATCGCGACGCAGCGTTGCCGTTGACGCGCGGCACTCGAGCCAGGATCGGTAGGCGGTGCCCGAGCAGGAGCTCGTCCTCGCGGTTGATGCGGGGGTTGAAGTGCTCCAGCGCAAGCGCGGCGCCGACGCCGAGCAGCAGCGCGACGAGTAGCGCGATCGCCATGCTCAGCTTCGGTCGCGGCCAGGACGGGCTGCTCGGCGGGACGGCAGGCGAAGCGAGCGTCACGGACGGGTCCGGCGCGCCGGCGAGCGTCTGCAGCTGCGCGAGCTGCGCCCGCAGGTCGGAGGCCGCCGGCGTGCTCAGCTGAGAGGGTGGGATGCTCGCGATCCGTGCCCGCAGGCGGGTCATCGTCTGCCCCAGCGCGGTGTCGAACTCGTTGGAGCGAAGGCGGATGAAGCCGAGCGCGAAGGCGTTGGCGATCCTGGCGGCGCGCGTGGGGCTGCCAGCGGTGGCGACGATCGCGATGATGTTGCTCTGGCTGATCGGCTGGACGTCGATCGAGTTGAGCAGCGCGTCGCGGCTCAGGCCGAGAGGCTGCCGCGTCCGCACCTCCTCGGCCACCTGTGGCGTCTTGATCAGCCGAGCCGCCGTAAGCACGCCGCTGGTCAGACCGTTCGACTCGCGGATCACGGGCAGACCGTCGAATGCGGAGTCGCTCTGGGGGCTGACGAGCAGGTCAGCTTCCGCCTTGTATTTCTTCGTCGCCGTGTACGAGTACACGGCGGCGCTGCCGACTGCGACGACCACGAGCGTCAAGATCAAGACCCAGTGCTCGCGCAGCGCGGCGAGGTAGCGGGAGGCGCCTTCGCGCTGGTTCCCGAACGAGAGTGTGGGTTCTGTCATGGGCCGGTCCCTGCCACGATTCCTTAGGCGTGCAGCTTTCCACCGAGTTTAGAGAACACCTGCAAGCGCGGCGCTCTCGGGAACGGCCGGCGCGGCTTTAGCGGCGGGCGAGCCTGTAGACCGGCCGCAGCGACACGCCGAGCTTCTGCGGGCGGGCGCGGAGGCTCTGCGACCTTGCGATCTTTCGGCCCTTCTTCGCCCGCACGATCGCAGTCGCGGCGCTGGTGGCGGAGGCGGCACCCGCGGCGTTCTGTGCCCGCACGACGGCCCGCAGCGTTGCGCCGGCGTCACCGTTGCTGAGCGAGTAGCTGGAGCTCGTGACGCCTGTGGTCGCGCAGTTCGCGCCGCCGGCGTCACAGCGCTGCCAGGTGTAGCTGTAGGTCAGCGGCGCGGCGCCGCTCCAGCCTCCGGTCGCCGCGATCAGCCTGGAGCCGACACGGGTCGTGCCGGAGACGGTGGGCAGCGCCGTGCGCTGGGGAGCCGTTGCGGCAGGCGGCGGGGGGACCGGCGGCGGCGAGATGCTTCCACCGGGGCCGAACCCGCCGCACCCGCCGGCCGGCGAAAGGGCGAAGTTCTCGGCGGCGCGATCGTCGTAGCCGGGGTTCGCCACCATGTTGCTCGAGGCGGTGAACCCGACCTGGTCGGCGACGTTGCCCTGCGTCCCGTTCCAGAGGCAGTTCTCGGAGGCAAGGTTGCCGGTGCCGACGGGGTTCCCGGTCGGCCACCAGGACTCGACGTTGTAACGCACCCGCGAGTTGCTGATCACGTTGCGCCGGACGACGTTGTTGCTCGAGGCCAAGCCGCTGTCGCCCGAGAAGATGATCCCCTCGCCGTTGCCGTCGATCACGTTGTTGGTGATCGTCGACCCCTGCGCGTCCGGGTAGAGCTGGATGCCGCGGTCGGCGTTGTCGTAGACGAAGTTGTTCGTGATCACCGTGCCGCGGGCGGACTCGACGTAGATGCCGTGGTCGTGGTTGGTCGAGCCGTATGGCAGTCGCCCGCAGTCGTGGATGCGGTTGCCGTCGAGCACGACGCCGTGCGCGGTGCCCCAGCCCAGCGAGCCGATCGAAAAGCAGATGCCAGTGTGGCCGTCGGTGACGTTGTCACGCGTGAAGATGACGCGGTCCGCGTTCACTGTCGGGCTCGGCAGGTTGCTCGCGTTGCGCCCGTCGAGCGCGAGGTCGGAGACGACCACGTCGTTCGAGCCTTGCGGGACGTACAGGCGCCCGACGATCGTCGCCTGTCCGCCCGGAGCGCTCACGAGCCGAATGGGCGAGCCGGGCTGGCCGCCGTGGTTGACGCGGAGGCTCTCGTTGTAGGTGCCGGGCTCGAGGCAGCCGGTCTCACCGGCGGCGAGGCCGTCCATCAGCTTCTGCGCCGTCCGGTAGGGGGCGCCGCTGGTGCCGGCAGCCGAGTCGCTTCCGTTCGTGGCAGCGAAACGGCTGCAGGTTGCCGTCGCCGAGGTCGGCTCAGCACCGACCCCAAGTGTCGCTGCGCTGATCAGAGACGCGGCTGCGGCAACCAGCGTTCGAGTCACGAAGTGGGAATCGGCCAACCAGCGCGTGGCGACTCCCTAGAACGAGGGATCCCGGCCGCTCGAGCAGTGAGATCCCGAGCTCGCCAGGGTTCAGGGCTAGAGTTGGCGCGCGCAGATGGCGGCCACCGATCCAAACGAGCTGCCCGTCGTCGAGCAGATCGGCAGCGAGCTGCACGAGCTGATCCGCGAGCTGTTCCCGATCCCGCGCAGCATCACCGGCAACGGTCTGCGCCGGACGCTCGAGCTGATTGGAACGCGCGTTCCGCTCGAGGTGACCGAAGTGCCGAGCGGGACGCCGGTGCTGGACTGGACGGTGCCCAAGGAGTGGAATATCGCCGGCGCCTGGATCGACGGCCCGGACGGCGAGCGCGTGGTCGATTACGCCGACTCGCCGCTTCACGTGCTCGGTTACAGCGTCCCGCTGCAGGAGCGGCTCCCGCTCGACGAGCTCAAACAGCACCTCTTCTCGCTGCCGGAGCACCCGGACTGGATCCCCTTCCGCAACTCGTACTACAACCCAAACTGGGGCTTCTGCCTCCAGCATCGGCTGCTCGAATCGCTGCCGGAAGGCGAGTACGAGGTCCGCGTCGACTCGACGCTCGATGACGGGTCGCTGACATACGCCGAGGCCTTTGTGCAAGGCGAGAGCGAGGATGAGGTGCTCGTCTCCGGCTACGCCGACCATCCGGCGATGGCGAACGACAACCTTTCCGGCTTGGCGCTGATGGCGCTGCTGGCCCGCGAGCTCGCCGGTCGCCGGCTCCGCTACTCCTACCGCTTCCTCTTCAGCCCGGGGACGATCGGCCCGATCACATGGCTCGCCCGCAACGAGGAGCGGCTCGACCGGATCAAGCATGGGCTCGTCTGCCTCTGCGTCGGCGACCCGGGCCCGCTGACCTACAAGAGGAGCCGCCGCGGCGACGCCGAGATCGACCGCGCAGCGCAGCTCGTGCTGCGCGACTCAGGAGAGCCGTCCAAGGTTCGCGACTGGGAGCCGTGGGGCGGCGACGAGCGCCAGTTCAACTCGCCGGGGTTCAACCTGCCCGTCGGGACGCTGACGCGCTCCGAGCCCGGCAGTTATCCCGAGTACCACACCTCCGCGGATGACCTGGACTTCGTACGACCTCACGCGCTCGGGAGCAGCTTCCACGCCTACATGGCGGTCTTCGACGTGCTCGAGACGAACGCGGCTTACGTCAACCTCAGCCCGAAGGGCGAGCCCCAGCTCGGGCGGCGCGGCCTCTACCGGGCAATCGGCGCCGGCCACGGCGCGAACGTGGACGAGCTCTCGCTGCTCTGGGTGCTGAACCTCTCGGACGGCGAGCACACGCTGGTCGACGTCGCCGAGCAGTCCGGGCTCCCGTACGCGCAGGTGCGCGACGCGGCCCGCAATCTGGTCGAGCACGACCTCCTAGAAGTCGCGACGTGACCAGTCGTACGGGATCTCGTCGCCGTACGGGTCGAGCCGCTCCGAGCGCGACGGGTCGTGCGTGTGCGTCGCGCAGTTGGCCACGAGCGCGAACGGCGCGCTGAGGCCCTTCATCCCGTTCCAGACCTCGGGTGGGATCACGGCCAACGCGTGGTTGTCGGGGCCGAGGTACGCCTCGACGAGCGTGCCGCGCGTCGGAGAGCCGTCGCGGTCGTCGAAGAGCACGAGCTTGATCCGGCCGACCGGGCAGGCGTAGTTGAGGGTCAGCTCGCGATGCCGGTGCCAGCCCTTGACCGCGTCCTGGTAGATGGTCGTGAAGTAGATCTCGCCGAACCCGACGAAGTGCGGGTCGTCTCGGCGGAGCATGTGCATGATCGTGCCGCGCTCGTCCGGGATCCGCCTCAGCGGCACGAACGCGACGCCCTCGATCATCCGCTTGCCCTCGAGGATCGTCACGCCATCCATGCGCGCATCATCGCTCACGCGGTCGTGCGCTCCAGGATCAGGTCCTTGATCTGGACGATCGGTCGCAGCGAGAGCAGCCAGCGCACCGCGTCGGCGACGTCCTGCGGCTCGAGCAGGTCAGGGTCGGGCTCGTGGTAGTCGAGCATCGGCGTCGCGGTCAGACCTGGCGCGATCGCCGTCGCGCGCACTCCCTCGCCGCGCACCTCCTGCAGCACCGACTGCGTGAAGCCGCGCACGGCCCACTTGGAGGCGTTGTAGGCGCCGCCGCCGCGTTGGCCCATCGTCCCGGAGACCGACGAGAACGTGATCAGATAACCCCTGCTCGCGCGCAGGTGCGGCAGCGCGGCCTGAGCGACGAGGTACGTGCCCTTGACGTTGATGTCCAGGACCTCGTCCCACGCCGCCTCCTCGAGCTCGCCGAGTGGGGCGTTGAGGTAGACGCCGGCTGCGGTGACGACCGTGTCGAGCCGGCCGAAGCGCTCGACCGCCCGGTCGACCGCCGTCTGTACCTGACCTCGGTTCGAGACGTCTGCGGGTAGCGCCAGCCCGTCGACCTCCGCGGCGAGCTCCTCCAACCGGTCGGCGCTGCGCGCGACCAAAGCAACGCCGTAACCGTCCTCCGCCAGCGCACGGGCAACGGCCTGCCCAATCCCGCTGGAGGCCCCGGTCACGAGCGCCGCCTTCATGCGTGGATCTCGACGTGGGGCACCGGCGTCACAAAGCGCGTCCCGCTCTCGCGCAGATGGGCCAGCTGGCTCATGATCTCGTCCTTCAGGTTCCACGCCAGGATCAGGACGTAGTCCGGCGTCGTCTCGTCGAGCCGCTCCGGCGGGTGTACCGGGATCCGGCTGCCGGGCATGAAGAGCCCCTGCTTGTGCTCGCTGCGATCGGCGACGTACTCGACGAGGTCGGAGCGGATGCCGCAGTAGTTCACCATCGTCACGCCCTTGGCGGCGGCGCCGTACGCGGCCACGCTCTTGCCCTCGCGCTTCGCCTCGAGGAGGAAGCCGAGCAACTCGAGCTTGAGCGCGCGCACGCGGTCGCCGAACGACGTATATGTCTCGAGCTCGCGCAATCGCGAGGCGGCCTCGCGTTCGCGGAGCTCGGCCAGTCGCTCGCTCGTCTCGTGCGGCGCATCCTCGTGGCAGGCGTAGATCCGGAGCGAGCCGCCGTGCGAACGCAGCTCCTCGACGTCGTAGAGCCGCAGGCCGTGCGCGCCGAAGACCTGGTCGACCGCCACCAGCGAGAGGTACGAGAAGTGCTCGTGGTAGATCGTGTCGAACTGCGTCTCCTGGATCAGGCGCAGCAGATGGGGGAACTCCATCGTGATCGTCCCGGCCGACGCGAGCAGGATGCGCAGTCCCTCGACGAAGTCGTTGATGTTCGGCACGTGGGCGAGGACGTTGTTGCCGATGATCAGATCCGGCCGGGGGCGCTCGTCGGCCAGCCGCGTGGCGAGCTCGCTGCCGAAGAACTCGACCAGCGAGGGGATGCCTTGCTCCTCCGCGACCTCGGCCACGTTCGCGGCCGGCTCTATTCCGAGCACCGGCACGCCGGCCTGCACGAACCACTGCAACAGGTAGCCGTCGTTGCTCGCGATCTCGACAACCGAGCTCTCGGGGCCGAGCCCGAAGCGCGGGATCGCCGCCTCCACGTACGCGCGCGCGTGCTCGACCCAGCTGGTGGAGACGGACGAGAAGTAGACGTAGTCGGAGAAGATCCCGTCGGGCGTCTCGAACTCCTCGAGCTGGACGAGAAAGCACTGCTCGCAGACGAAGGCGTGCAAGGGGTAGAAGGTCTCGCCTTGCTGCAGCTGCTCCTCGCTGAGGAACGAGTTCGCGAGCGGCGAGGTGGCCAGGTCGGCGAACGTCAGCCGCAGCGGGGCGGCGCAGAAGCGGCAGTCAGCCACGCGCGACCGGCTCTCCCGACGGAGCCCACTCGAGGGCGTTGTTGACGAGCGCCGCCTCGCGCAGGTCGTCGAGCACGCGCAGGCGAACGAGCTCCGAGTTGCGGAAGTCCGGATCGGCGAAGCTCATCCGCTCGAGGCCGGCGGAGAGGTCCTCGATCGCCTCGGGGAGGCTGACCTGCGGCTGGTGCTCCGGGGCGAGCTCGCGGAAGCGGCCGAAGCCGACCTTGTAGGAACGCGCATCCGGAGCGGCGTCCTCCTGGACGCTGACCTCGACCCCTGGCACGATCTCGGCCACCGCCTCGGCCAGCTGCCGGATCTGGTAGTTCCATTCGTCCGAGCCGGTGTTGAGCGCGAGGAACGCTCCGCCGTTGACGGCAGCCCGGTCAACCGCCCAGTCGATCGCCCGCGCCATGTCGCGTACGTGGATCAGCGGACGCCAGGGCGTGCCGTCGCTCAGCAGCGTGATCTTGCGGAAGGCGTGCGCGCCGGCGACGAAGTCGTTCAGGACGAGGTCGAGCCGCAACCGTTCGCTCATCCCGCAGGCGGTGGCGAAGCGCAGGCTCGTGACTGCGAAAACGTCGTCCGCCAGCTCGGCAAGTCCTTCCTCGGCGCGCAGCTTTGACTTGGCGTAGGCGGTCAGCGGCCCGGTCTCGGACTGTTCGGTACGGAGGCCTTCTTCGGCCAGGCCGTACACGCTGCAGGAGGAGGCGAACACGAAGCTGCACGCGCCTGCGTCCTTGGCGGCGCGGGCAAGCTCGACCGTGGCGCGGTGGTTGACGTCGAAGGTCGCCTCCTCGTAGGTCGTCCCGATCGGGTCGTTCGAGACGCCCGCCAGGTGGACGACCGAGTCGACGCGCTCGAGCGACCCGGTAGGCGGGTGGCGCACGTCCCCGAACCACTGGCAGTCCAGGCGCCGCTCGGGCAGCTGCGAGGTGCCCGTCAGGCAGTGCGCGAAGAAGCCGGTGTCGAGCCCGGTCAACTCGGTACCGGCGGGCCGGGTCTCGCGCAGATGCTCGACCACGACCGGGCCGACGTAGCCCATGTTCCCGGTGACCAGGATCCGCACCGGCCTACCAGATCTTCCACGCGGGCTTGCCGGATTCCCACTGCGACTCCAGCACGATCTTGTCGCGCAGGCTGTCCATGTTCTGCCAGTAGGCGCGGTGCTTGTAGGCGGCCAGCCTGCCCTCGCGCGCGAGGGTCTCCATCGGCTCGCGCTCCCAGACCGTCTCATCGCCGGCGATGTAGTCGAGCACCTGCGGCTCGAGCACGAAGAAGCCGCCGTTGATCCAGGCGCCGTCGCCCTCAGGCTTCTCTTCGAAGGTCGAGATCTTGGTCTCGTCCTCGCCGATCGCGATCGCGCCGAACCGGCCCGGCGGCTGGACGGCCGTGAGCGTGGCCAGCACCTCCTGCTCACGGTGGAAGTCGAGCAGCGCCTGCACGTCCAGTGCGGCCAGGCAGTCGCCGTAGGTCATGCAGAACGTCTCGCCGCCGACGAGCTCGCCGACGCGCTTGATCCGCCCGCCGGTCATCGTCTGGTCGCCGGTGTCGACGAGCGTCACCTTCCACGGCTCGACCTCGCTCGAAAGCGCGGCCATCGTGTTCTCGCCCATGTCGTAGGTGACGTCGCTGACGCGCAAGAAGTAGCTCGAGAAGAACTCCTTGACCACGTGGCCCTTGTAGCCGAGGCAGATCACGAACTCGTTCAGGCCCTGGGCGGAGTAGATCTTCATGATGTGCCAGAGAATCGGCATGCCGCCGATCTCGACCATCGGCTTCGGGCGCACGGCGCTCTCCTCGGAGATCCGAGTCCCGTAGCCGCCCGCCAGGATCACAACCTTCACCTCACCACCGTTCGTCCAAGTTTCACGACCGCCCCGGTCAAGTCAACGGCGCAGATGGACGCGGAGGCCTTTGCGCAGGACGAAGAAGCGCAGACGGTCGACGGCCCGGCTGCCGCGGCGGCCGACGGCGAGGCCGACGAGCGCGGTGGGCGTGCGGGGGTCGAGTGCCGCGGTCGGCGAGATCCGCAGCGCGCTCGAGAGGTGACGGCGGACGGGGCTTCGGTCCTCGTCTTGCAGCGCGTCGAGCGCCGCCGAGAGGTGCGCTCCCGCGAGCCGGCGGCGAAGCGGCTTGCGGTCGGAGACGATCCCGGGCGAGGCGTCGAGCAGCGCGCCGACATGCTCGAAGAGGCGGACCTGCTCCTCGCCCCGTCGGCGCACCGTCATCGTCACCTGCTGCCGGTGCACCCGGTAGTCGGCGTCGCGGACCGCCAGGTAGCCGACCGGGAAGCGGATTGCCAGACGCAGCCACATCTCGTAGTCGAAGGCGATCGTCTCCTCGCTGAACTCCGCCCCGACCGCCTCGTACGCGCTTCGCCGCGCGAGCACCGTCGGGATGCCCACGAGGTTGTGGCCGAGCATCAACGACACGAACTCGCGCGGCTCGTGCACGCCTTCCGTGAGGACGAGCTCGGAACGCCCGGTCTCCTGCGAAGCCTCGTCGATCTCGCGGTTGCCGGAGAAGACGAAACCGCACTCCGGGTGGCGCTCGAGGAAGGCGACGCGCCGTTCGAGAAAGCCGGGGTCCCAGCGGTCGTCGTCGTGGAGGATGGCCACGTAGGGAGCGTCGCCGGCTCGGAGCAGGCGCGTGTGGTTCTGGGCCGCGCCCAGGTCGCTGCCGGTCGCCGAGTAGCGCACGCGCTCGTCGACGAAGTACGGCGCGAGTCGCTCCTGCAGCTCGCCGCCGCCAGGCCCGTTCTCCGAGACGAGCAACGTCCAGTCGGCGTACGTCTGGGCGCTGACCGAGCCGATCGCCTCGCCGATGTACGGAGCCTCTCCACGGGTCGGCATGCCGACGTCGACGAGTGGGTGTGCCTTGGTCACGCGCGGGGTTCTATCAGCGCAGTGACGTAGTCGGCTTGCGCTGAGCTCACGGCAGCCTTCGCGCGGCGATCCGGTCGCGCAGGCCGAGCAACGGCGCCCGGACGCTGCCCGGCAGCCGCTGGACGCCTGCGTGGGCGGTGCGCACGAGGCCTTCGCGCCCACGCCAGGCGCCGTCGAGCGCGGTCAGCGTCACGCTTGCCCGCGCATCGCCACGCAGCCAGCGCGGCAGCTCGCGCGGCTCGAGGCGCAGCACGACGTCGTCCTCGAGCACGACTCGCGGGAGCAACTCAAGGTACGCGTTTCGGGTGGCGCGTCGCCAGCCGTTCCGCTGCCAAGGCTTCGGTGCGAGCGAGAAATGGAGGATCGCTACCTCGCCGCCTCGATAGCGGCACTCGAGCGTGCCGCGGTCGACGACCTCGACTTCGGAGAGCCAGTCAGGCTCGGCGCCCACGGGCTGAACCGCAACGGCACTCTCGGGCAGCTCCGCCATCAGGATCGCGTTCAGCGCATCCTGGTCGGCGGCCCAGAACGGCTCCCGCGACATCACGGTGCTGCGCGGCAAGAGTCCCGGAGCGACCGCGACTCGCTCCGGCGGGATCGTCGCGCACGCCTCGCGCCAGCGTGGGAGCAGATCTGGCCATCGTTCGATGGAGAAGGCCACGAAGCCGGTGTTCAAGTACGTCTGGCGTCGAGGCGGTCCGGCGAGTCGGAACGACTCCTCCCACTCGGCGAACCAGCGGTCGTGATTGGACTCGTGGTCGGGAAAGAGAACGATGCGCCCCGACGCGGCCTGGTCGAGCTGGGGCTCGAGCGAGCTCGTCACGATCATGTCGGTGTCGATCTGCGCGACGACGCCGGCCCGCGAGAGCAAGTCCGGGAAGGTCTTCTTGAGCACGGGGAGCCCGGGCTCGAAGCCTGGGAGCTCGACGAGCGTCACGTAAGGCTCGAGGCGTTCCCTCTGGGCCGGCGTCAGGCCGTCGTCGAGAACGACGAGCTCTTGCTCGTGGCCTGTGAGGCGCAGCGAGTTCAAGAGCGCGACGAGACCGGTGAAGTAATCGGCTGTCGTCACCGTGTAGAAGGCCGCCGTCTCGCTCATGTCCGGACTCTAGGCCGCGGTGAGGCCGTCGCTGTTCACGGTTACGATGGGTCGGCGTGCGGAGGCGGTTGCGCTGACGAGGGTCGACGAGGCCGCCACTCCGGTCCCGCCCGCCCCTGAAGACATCGTCGCGAGCGACAGCCTCGCCCGCAACACGCTCTTCGCAACGGCCAACACGATCCTCCTCGCGGGCTTCGCCGCCTTCCTGACGCTCTACCTCGTTCGCGCGCTCGACCCGCGCGGTTACGGGCTCTATACGCTCGCACTCGCCGTGGGCGCGCTGTTCGCCCTCGTGATGGACTTCGGCATCAGCTCCTCGGCCGCCCGGTTCATCGCGGAGCGCAGGGGAGACCGGCGCGCGATAGCCGCGTATATCGCCGATGCGCTGCGGCTGAAGATCGCTATCGCCGGTGGCGTCGGCCTCGTGCTGTTCGCGGCCGCCGGCGAGATCGCCGCGCTCTACGGCAAGCCCGGCCTGACCTGGCCGCTACGCGGCGTCGCCCTAGCGCTCGTCGGGAGCAGCCTGCTCCAGCTGTACGGAGCGGCGCTCATCGCCCAGGCGCGACTGCCGGTCGGATTCCTGATGACGCTCGCGCAGAGCGGCGGCTTTCTCATCTTCGGTGTTGTGCTCGTCTCCCTTGGCGCGGGCGCAACCGGTGCTGCGTTCGGGCGCGCGATCGGCTACGGCCTCGGCCTCGCTGTCGGGACCGTGTTGATCGTTAGGCTGTTCGGGCGCTCGGCGCTCGCGATCGGCTCGGCCAAGGGCAACACCCGCCAGATCGCCGCCTACGCCGGCGCGCTGGCAGTCGTCGAGGGGGCGTACCTGCTCTTCGATCAGCTCGACGCGCTGTTGATCGGCGCGTACCTGAGCTCGGCCGCGGTCGGTCTTTTCCAGGCGCCGTTCGGGCTGACGGTCTTCATGCACTACCCGGCCGGCGTCGTCTCCACGAGCGTCGCGCCGCGCGTGGCCGTGCACCAGGAGCACGGCTCGGACGTCGGCGTCTTCGCGCAGGCGATCCGCCTCCTGATCGTCGGCTACGCGGCCCTGCTCGCGCCGCTGGTGGTGTGGGCGACGCCGATCGTCGACCTGCTGCTCGGCTCCAACTACGAGCGCTCGGCCAGCGTGCTGCGCGCCTTCGCGCCCTACGTGTTCCTCGCGGCCGTTGGCACGTTGCTCTCACCGGCGGCGAACTATCTCGGGCGCGCCCGGCAGCGTCTGCCGATCGCCCTGGCGGCCGTGGCGATCAACCTGGTCGTCGACATCGTCCTGATCCCGCGGATCGGGATCGTCGCGGGGGCGATCGGGACCGACCTCGCGCTCCTCGTCTACGTGCCGGCGCACCTCTGGATCTGCGCGAGCGCGACCGGCCTCGACCTGCGCCCGCTCGCCCTGGCGCTCGCTCGTTCGCTCGCCGCCGCGGGAGCGATGGCCGGCGTGCTGCTCGCGTTCGGAACGTCGGACCTCTCCGTGCTCGACTGGCTGCTCGGCGGCGCCGCGTCGGTGCTGGCTTACGTCGCCGTCTTGTTCGTGCTGCGCGAGCTGACCGTCGGCGAGCTCCGGGCCGCCACGGCCTGGGTCACCGCGCGCTTCGGGTGACGAGCGCTTTGACGATCCGTGCGGCGACGGCATCCCACGTGAACCGCTCGAGGAAGCGGCGCCGGCCGGCGTCACCGAAGGCGCGGGCACGCTCAGGGTCGGCGAGCTCGAGCAGCCGCTCGGCCAGTTGCTCGACATCCCGGGCAGGGACGATGAAGCCCGTAGCGCCGTCGTCGACGATCTCGGGCATCGCGCAGCGGTCGCTCGCGACGCAGGCGAGCCCGTGGGCCATCGCCTCGAGGAAGACAATCCCGAATGGCTCGTACAGCGACGGCATCGCGAACGCGGTCGCGCCTGCATAGATCTCGCCCAGGCGCCGCTCGCCATCCGCCGTCGCGCGTGAGATGCGGCCGAGGAACCGCACACCGGCCTCCGCCGCCGGCGCGTGCTCGAGCCCGACCACCCATAGCTCGGCGTCGGGCCGCTCGGCACGCACCAGCCGGAACGCCTCCAGCAGCTGCGGTCCGCCCTTGCGTTCCCACTGCTTGCCGACGAAGAGAAAGCGCGGCGAGTCGAAGTCGCGCTGCAGCGGCTCGGGCAGCTCGTGCAGGTTGGCGCCTGCACCGACCGTGACGACCTTGTCCGGGTCCTGGCCGAAGTCGGCGACGAACGAGCGGCGCAGCCAGTCGCTCATCGGCAGTAGCACGTCCATCCGGTCGTAGAAGCGGCGGTCGGCCTCGAGCGCGCGGCGCACCGAGCGGCTGCGCGGGTCGAGCAGCGGCTCTTCCCGGGCGAGCGAGACCGCCAGGTTGCCGTCGTGGTAGGAGCCGCGCACGCGACCTGGCAGCTCCGCCCAGGCGCCGACGTGCAGCACGACGTCCGCCCCGCCCGCGAGCCGCCGCCGCGCGGCCCGGCTTCGAGCCGTGCGCAGCAGCGGGCTGACAAGCGAGCTGCGCGAGTGGAAGCGCTGCCGCCAGCGCGCGCGCTCCGGCGAGAACGAAGCGAGCTGCTCGACGCGGTCGAGCGTCCGCGAGCTCGCGTCGATCGCCCCCGCGAGCACACCCGCCCGCTCGAGCGCCCGGACGAGGAAGCCCGCCGAGCCGGACCACGTGCCCGTGTCGAGGGGATCGCCGGGCGTCGCGACGACGACGCGAGGGCGCTCAGTGCCGGTCAACCGCCGCCTCGAGATACGGGGCCATCCGCTCGGCGACCGCGCGCCAGGTCAGCTGTCTCACGACCTTCTGCTGACCCGCCCGGCCCAATCGCTCCGCGCGAGCCGGGTCCGACAGCAGCCCGATCAGCGCCTCGGCGAGCGCGGCCGGCTCACGCGGCGGGACCAGCAGGCCTGTGACGCCATCCTCGACGAGCTCCGGCAACGCGCCAACGTTCGTCGTCACGCAGGGCAGCCCGCTGCCCATCGCCTCGACGACCACATGGCCGTAGGCCTCGAACTGGGTCGGCAGCACGAACACCGACGCATCCGCATAGAGCTCGTCGAGCTGCCGGCGGTCGGAGACGTAGCCGAACCATTGGACCGAGGGGAAGCGCTTCGCCACGCCTCGCGGCGCGTCGACGCCGGCGATCCAAAGCAGCGCTTCGGGCAGCCGCTCACGCACGATCTCCCACGCCTCGAGCAGCGTCGGCATGCCCTTGAGCTCGTACTTGTTGCCGACGAAGAGCGCGATCCGGCGCGCGTAGGACTTGCCTTCGTTCGTCGCCGACAGGGAGTTTGCCCCGGCTCCGACCGGGATCACTACCGACGGGTCGCAACCGTAATCGTCGATGATCGCCCGGCAAACCCACCGGCTCATGCCGAAGATGGCTTGTGCGTTTCGGAAGGTGCTTTTCTCGAGGTCCCGCCATTGCCGCTCCGCCCGCCCGCTCAGCGGGGCCCACGCGCGGTAGAAGCGCCGCGTCTGCGTGTAGGTGTTGTCGGTGTAGATGACGTAGGGCCGGGGCTGGGTCCCCGGCGCGAACAGGGTCTGGAGCTGGACGATCAGGTCGTACTCGCCCTCCCGCCGGGCGAGCTGCTGCTCGGCAGCCTCGGTTCGGAGCCGGAACGCGAGCGGGGAAAGCCAGGCGCGACCTCGCCAGGCGTCGCGGTTCGCGTGGATCGCGATCGCCTTGGCCGTCCAGTCGCCCGGACCGTGGATGGTCGGCCGCACGAACCCGGCGAGCGGAAAGAGTCGCTCGAGCTCGACGAAGAGGCCGGACGTGCGAGTCGGCTCGTCCTTGAAGTTGAGCAGCGGCTCGAGCGATGCCGCGATCAGGCGCGGTCGGCTCACTGCTTCCTCCGCGGGCTTGTGAGCCAGAGCTCCTCGTACAGGCTCTCGATTCGGCGAACCATCGCGTCGAGGGAGTACTCTCGCCGCTGGCGGTCGCGTGCTGCCTCGCCGAGCCGCTTGGCCTCGGCGGGGTTGCGCAGTAGGCGGCCGACCGCCTCGGCGAGCGCGACTGGATCGCGCGGCTCGACGAGCAGGGCTTCTCGACCGTCCTCCAGGAGCTCGGGCACTCCGCCGACGCGGGTCGAGACGATCGGCTTGGCGGCGGCCATGTACTCCATCACCGAGAGCGGGCTGCCCTCGTAGTCGGAGCTGAGCGTCGCCACGTCCAGCGTGTCGAGCAGCGCCGGCACGTCGCGCCGGATCCCTAGCAGCAGGACCGTCCCCTCGAGTCCCAGACGCGCCACCTCGGCCTCCAGGCGCTCTCGCTCGGGGCCGTCGCCGGCGACCAGCACCCTGAGCGCCGGCAGCTCGCTCCGCAGCCGCGCCGCCGCTTCGAACAGCACCTCGAGCGCCTTCTGGGCGCGCAGCTCGCAGACAATGCCGATCACCGGGGCATCCGCGTCGATCCCCAGCTCGCGCCGGACGGCGGCGCCGTCTGCGGGGACGGGATCGGGGATTCCGTTCGGGATCAGCCGTATCTTCTGGGCATCGACCCCTTCCACCTCGATCATCTTGCGGCGATCCTCGGCCGCGACCGCGACGAAGGCGTCGGCGTAGCGGCCCACCAGCTCGCGATCGAGGAAGCGGCGCACGGGCCGGCCCTGGAACGACCAGGTGTGCTCGTGGGCGACGATCACCGGGACGCTGGTCAGCCTGCCGAGAACGGTGCCCCAGACGTTCGAGCCGAACATGTGCGCGTGGAGGACGTCGACGCCGCGCCGCAGCCGCCGCACGAGCGGGCGCCAGGCTCGGAGGTCGAGCTTCGCGCTGCGGCCCAGGTTCAGCACCTCGACTCCAGCTTCGGCGAGCTCGGCGTCCAGCAACGGCTCGTCGGTCCGGCGCGATGCGCAGAGGACGCTCTCGAACCGCTCGCGGTCGAGTCGCGCTGCGACCTGGACGGCGAGGCGCTCGGCACCCCCCGTGACGGTCGGCCGGTCGACCAGCGTGACGACTCGCAGCTTCCTCACACCGCTAGTTTCGCCGCATGAGCGACGTCGTCGTCCTCTGCTACCACGCCGTCAGCCCCGCCTGGCCGGCCCAGATGTCCGTCACGCCCGAGCGGTTCGAGCAGCAGCTGCGGCTGCTCGTCGGCCGTGGCTACCGGGGCACGACATTCGCCGCAGCCGTGACGGCGCCGCCGCATCGCAGGACCCTGGCCGTCACCTTCGACGACGGCCTGTGCTCGGTGCTCGAGCGGGCGGCGCCGGTGCTGCAGGAGCTGGGCCTGCCCGCGACGGTCTTCGTGGCGACCGAGCTCGTGGGGCTCGGCGGGCCGATGTCGTGGCCAGGGGTCGAGCGTTGGGTCGACGGGCCGCACGCACGTGAGCTCGTTCCGCTGGGCTGGGACGAGCTGCGCGGGCTGCACGACCAAGGTTGGGAGATCGGGTCGCACACACGCACGCACGCGCGGTTGCTCGAACTCGACGACGAGCGGCTTGCCGAGGAGCTCTCGGGCTCGCGGGAGCGGATCTCGTCCGAGCTTGGGCAGCCGTGCCGCACGCTCGCGTACCCGTTCGGCGAGGGTGACGAGCGCGTGATCGCAGCCGCGCGCGCCGCCGGATATGAGGCTGCCTGCGGCCTGCCGACGAGCTTCGCGCGGACGTCGGCTCTGGCCTGGCCCCGCATAGGTGTCTGGCACAGCGACGGCCCCTGGAGCTTCCGCCTCAAGATCGCGAGCCCGATACGCGCTCTGCAGGCGAGCCCGGCGTTCCATGCCCTCGACCGGCCGCGCCGCGCCGCGAAGCGCGTCCTGCGGCCCGGCCGGATCGTGCGCGGCTGGGCGGACGACTAGCACGCTGCGAAACGCTCGGCCAGCTGCCCCGCGATCCGTTCGATGTCGAAATCCCTTTCGACGCGGCGTCTTCCGGCAACGGACAGTGCGCGGCGAAGCCCGGGGTCGCGCAGCTGTTCGAGTGCGCCGCGCAGCGCGACAGGATCGGCGGCCGGGACCAGCAGGCCACTCTTCTCGGTGATGAGCTCTGGGATCGCACCGCAATCGGTCGAGAGCACCGGCACGCCGGCGGCCATCGCCTCGATCAGCGACACCGGAACGCCCTCCTGGTCGCCCTCAGGGGTCGGAGCGCTCGGCAGGACGACCGCGTCCCACCGGCCACTCTCCAGGCCCGTCAGCAGGTCGGTGTGCGAGACCGCGCCGAGGAAACGGACCGGCAGGCGTCGGGCGCGCTCCTCGAGCCCTGCTCGCAATGGTCCCTCACCGGCGACATCGAGCGAGACGCCGTCGAGCCCCGCCAGCGCCTCGAACAGGTAGCGGTGGCCCTTCACGGGCAGCAGGTTGGCCGGCGTCAGCAGGCGCAGCTTTTGCCCGTCGCGCGGCTTGGTGGTCGCCGCCGGCAGCTGCACGCCCATGCGCAGCACGACCGGGCTCCAGCCCGGCAGCCCGACACGCGCGCGCAACTCCGCTGCGCCGGCTTCGCTGATCGTCCGCACGAAACAGGCCGACCGCGCCTTGGACTGCAGGAGGTTCGCCTCGCGGATGTCCCAGCGGTGCGCGGTCAGGCTCCAGGCGATCCCGGTTCGCTCGGCCGCGACCATCGCGAACGTGGCGCTCGTCGAGATCCAGTGGGCGTGGACGTGGTCCGGCCGGAGCTCGCGGAGCCGTCGCGCGAGCCAGAGCGCCTTCGGATGGACGACCAGGTTCTTGGCGGCCGTCCGAGGGTGCGAGCGCAGCATGCGGGCGAGTGGCGCCGGCCGCACCTCCCGGGCGGCGGAGGCGAGAACCGCGGACGAGAGCAGCGGCTCGCTCAGCGTGCGCTCCCGGAACGCCTCCGCATCTTGGTGCACGCGCTCTCCGCGAGGCCACATCGGCACGATCCAGACTTCGTGGCCGAGCCGCTCGAGAGCCGCCACCTCCGGGAGCACGAACGCCTCGAGCGGCCCGTGCGGCAGGCTCGAGGTCACGTAGACGAGCTTCACGCGGTGCCGTTGCGTCGCGCCGTGACTTCGACCAGCAGCTCTTCGAGACGCGCGGCGATCGCCGCCCGCGAATGGTGCTTCTCGATGTAGCGCCGGCCCGCCGCGCCCATCGCCGCGCGGCGCTCGGGCGAGTCGAGCAGCTCGCGCACCGCGTCCGCCATCGCCCGCGCGTTGCCGGGCTCGACGGCAATCCCGCCCCCGGATTCCTCGAGCACCCGCGCGCCCTCTCCACGCAGGCCGCCCACGACCGGCTTTTCGCACGCGAGGTACTCGAACAGCTTCACCGAGACGATCTTCTCCAGGTAGGCGTCGCTGAGCAGGTTCGTCACGCAGACGTCGGCGCGGGCGAGGAGGAAGGGCACGTCCTCGATCGGGCGCTCGCCGCCGAACGTCACGTTCGTCAGGCCGAGCTCGCGCGCCTGGGCCTCGAGCGCGTCTCGCCGCGGCCCCTCGCCCCGGATGAAAAAGACGACGTCGTCGCGGTCGCGCAGCAGCGCGGCGGTGTCCACCAGCGTCTCGAGCCCGTGCTTGATCCCGAGCAGGCCGGAGTACATGACGACCAGCCGGTCGCCGAAGTCGTACTGCGCCGCGACCTCGTTCTCGCGTGGCAGCGGCCGGAACAGCTCGAGGTCGGCGCCGTTGGGGAGCAACCGGCGCTTCTCCTCGCCGACGCCGCGCTCAGCGACGGTGTCCGCGAACGCCGGCGTCGTGCAGGTGACGACGTCGGCGGAGCGGTACATCAGGCGCTCGATCACTCGGAGCACACGAACCGGAAGCGAGCCCTCGCGCGCCGCCCCCACCGCGATCACCTCGTCGGGCCAGAGGTCACGCAGGTCAACCAGCAGCTTCGCCCGCCGCAGCTTGGCCAGCACGATGGCCGGCAGCGCCGGGAAGATCGGCGGCGACGTGACGAAGACGGCGTCGACCTTTCCAGCGCGCCAGCCGCTGTGCAGCACGGCCGGCAGGAAGCTCAGATAGCTCAGCAACTGGGACCCTTTCGAGACGTTGCGCGGGGTCGTGAAGTAGGCAGTGCGCAGGACGGTCGCCCCCTCGAGCTGCTCGCGCATGAACCGCCGGCCCTGGTAGGCGGGGAAGACCTCGCCGCGCGGGTAGTTCGGCATGCCCGTGGCCACGTAGACGTAGTGCCCGTGCGACCCCAGGTGGCGCGTGAGCGGTGAGAGTCGGTTCGGCAGCGCGCCCATCTCCGGCGAGAACAGCTGGCTGATCACGAGCACGCGCACAGGCTTCACCAGGCGATGCCGAGGTAGCGCTCGCCCATGGCCTCGCGCTGGCTCTCGGACAGCGTGAGGCCGACCAGGTCGACCACCGGCTGCGAGTCGACGCCGGCAACGAGCCCGACGAACTCGGGGCTGTCATTGCCGATCACGACCGTGTCGCAGGAAGCCAGGAGCTGCGCCGCGTCGTCCGCCATCAGGTCGGCGAGATGTGGCACAACCGCCTCGATGTAGGCGCGGTTCGTGCCGAGCACCCGCGCGAGATTGACGTTGCCGTCGTAGATCCCGACGTCATAGCCCTTGCCGACGAGCGCCTCGACGAGCTGCACGACAGGACTCTCGCGCAGGTCGTCCGTGCCGGCCTTGAAGCTGAGGCCGAGCACGCCGACGCGCTTGCCGGGCTGCGCCAGCACGAGCTCGATCCCGCGGCGCAGATGAACCTCGTTGCTCTCGGGCACGCTCTGCAGCAGCGGCAGCTCCACGTCGCGCTGCCGGGCCGCGTGGAGCAGTGCGCGAACATCCTTCGGCAGGCACGAGCCGCCGAAGGCGAAGCCGGGGCGGAGGTAGGCGGGCGAGATGTTCAGCCGTGCGTCCTGGACGAGCAAATCCATCACGCGGCGACCGTCGACGCCGGCCGCGTGGCTGAAGGCGGCGATCTCGTTGGCGAAGACGATCTTCGCCGCATGGAAGGCGTTGGCCGCGTATTTCGCCATCTCCGCCTCGGGAATCGTCACCAGATGCAGCGGTGCGTTCAGGCCGGCGTAGAGCTCGGCCGCAGCGCGAGCGCTCGCCTCGTCGATCCCCCCGACGAGCGTGTACGGCGGATCGTGGAAGTCGGCGACCGCGGAGCCCTCGCGCAGAAACTCCGGGTTGTAGGCCAGCCCCAGATCCTTGCCGCAGCGCCGGCTCGACGCCTGCTCGAGCGCGGGCTGCACGAGCGAGAGCGTGGTCCCCGGCAGGAGCGTGCTGCGGACGACGACCGTGTGCGGCTCGTCGCGGCCCTTCAGCGCACCGCCGATTTCACGCGCGACCTCCTCGACGTGGCTCGTGTCGAGGCTGCCGTTGCGCCTGCTGGGTGTCCCGACACAGATCAGCGACAGCTCGGTGGTCTCGATTGCACGCGTGTGGTCGGGGGTAGCCTCGAGCCGTCCGGCCTCGACCGCCTCGCGGATCAACTCCTCGAGGCCGGGCTCGACGATCGGGCTGCGGCCGGCGGAGATCTGCGCGTTCTTCTCGTCGTTGACGTCGACGCCCACGACCTCGTGGCCGAAGCGCGCGAGGCAGGCAGCGCAGACCGTGCCGACATACCCCAGGCCGAAGATGGCGACGCGCATCCTTTAGTTATAGGTCTAGGCCGTGACCGAAGACCGGTGCTCGGCGATCACGTCGGCGAGAATCCCGTCGAGGTTGCGCTCCGGCGCCCAGCCGATCGCCTCGCGGATCTTCCCGATCGCGGGCTCGCGATGGAGCGTGTCCTCGATCCCCTGCTCATAGACCCGGTCGTACGGGATGTAGACGATCTCGGAGTCGCTGCCCGTGGCCGTCTTCACCCGCTCCGCGAGGTCGACGATCCGGACGCGCTCCGAGGAGCCGACGTTGAAGATCTGGCCGGAGATCTCGCGTGTCTCCATCAGCGTCGCCAGCGCGCGGATCGTGTCGGCGACGTGGCAGAACGAGCGCGTCTGGGTGCCGTCGCCGTGAACCTCGATCGGGTCACCGGCGAGCGCCTGCCCGACGAAGCGCGGGATCACCATCCCGTAACGGCCGCTCTGTCGTGGGCCGACGGTGTTGAAGAGCCTGACGATGACCGAGTCGAGGCCGCGCTCCAGGTGGTACGAGAGCGCGAGGTGCTCGTCCATCGCTTTCGAGTCCGCGTAGAGCCAGCGCTTCTCCGTGGTCGGGCCGTAGACGCGCCGGTCCTCTTCCGCGAGCGGCCGCTCCTCGCGATGGTCGCCGTAGACCTCCGAGCTCGAGGCGATCAGGACCCGCTTGCTGAACTTGCTGCAGTACTCCAGCACCGTCTCTGTGCCCTGGACGTTGGTCACCATCGTGTGCACCGGCTGCTCGACGATCAGCCGCACCCCGACGGCTGCGGCCAGATGGAACACGACGTCGCACTTGTGCACGACCTCACTCACGACCGCGGGCGAAAGGATCGAGTCGACCACGAGGTGGAAGTCCGTTCGGTCGCGGAGGTGCGCGATGTTCTCCAGCTGCCCGGTAGAGACGTCATCGAGCACGAAGACTTCCCAGCCATTCGCGAGCAGGAGCTCCGAGAGGTGGGAGCCGATGAAGCCCGCGCCGCCGGTAACGAGTGCCTTGCCGCCCATCGCCCTAGCCTACTAACGGCGCGTGAGGCGGCTCAGCGCCTGCTCGATCGCCGGCGCACCGGGCTCCAGCCGCAGCGCCCGCCGCAGCTCTCGCCGTGCAGCGCGTAGGCGGTGTGCCCGGACGTAGCCGAGCGCGAGCTCGAAGTGGACGTCTACCGAGCGTGGCTCCTTGGCCACTGCTTTGAGCAGCGGCTCGAGCGCCGCGGCCGGTGTTGGGGCGATCTTCGACTGAACGAGGTACGGCTCCACCGAGAGCGGATCGAGGCGGCGAGCCCACTGCAGGTCGCTCGCCGGCGAGGACGAGCTCTCCAGGGCGTGGTTCGAGAGCCGCGAAGAGAGCCAGGGCGGCGCGAACGCCAGGATGGCAGCCGCGACTGCCGCGACTCCCACGCCGGTCGCGGCGTAGCGCGGCAGCGGCTCGGCGTCGTCTCGAGCGCAGGCCGTACCCAGCAGCACGAAGACCGGCAGGCCGACTGCGGGGATCGTCCAGATCCAGTCCGCAGAGGCGTGGATCAGGAAGTACGCGGCCGTCGCGAAACCGGCCGTCGCGGCAAGGTCGCCGCGCCACGCTCCGCCTGCCGCAAGCGTGATCAGGGGAGCCAGGGCGCCGAGCAGCAGGAGGAACCCGACGACGCCGAGCTCGCTCAGGGCATCGAGCTCGAACGAGTGCGCGCGCACCGGCGTCTCGCCGCTTCGGCGCTCGACGAGATACGCGGGCCCGAACCCGCGGTCGCCGATCCCGGCGAGTGGGTGGTCTCGGAACTCGTTCAGCGCGACCCGCCAGAAGTCGTAGCGGTTCGAGCCGAGGCTCCCGAAGTGGGTCGCCGAGGTCTCGCGCGAGGGGCTGTGCTTGAAGGTGCGCCACTCGTCGCGGGCCCAGCGCCCGGGATGGTCGACCGTCGCGAGGAAGGCAAGCGGCACCGCGATTACGGCCAGCACCAGGGCGACGAAGGCGACCCGCGTGACGATTCGGCCCCAGCGCGCTGATAGCCGCACCCGCCGGTCGACGAGTGCGTAGATCACGCCGGCTACCGCCGCCGCGGCAGTCAACCAGAGCAGCGTCAGGCCGGCGTCGCGTGCCGCGGCACGGATGTCCGCGCTGGTGTACGCCGCGGTGAGCCGGTCGAACTGCGAGCCGACGAGGGCGCCGGCGATCGCGCCGGGGATGAGCAGGCGCAGCCGGTCCCGCGAAGCGGCCAGCACGGCGATCGCCGATAGACAGAGCGCGATCCCGCCGCCCTTGCTCTGCGTCAGCAGCCAGCCCGCGAGTGTTGCCGCCGCCGCCGCCAGCGCGCCGGCGCGTGCCGGGAGCGGCACTTCCCGCCGCGCGGCCAGCACGAGCGCGGGCCAGAACCCGACCAGGAACATTGCTGCGGCGCCATTCGTGTAGGTCACCGGAAACGCCAGCCGGCCATCGCCGAAATCGGCCTCGGGCGCCGAGCCGAACCGCAGTGCCGCGCCCGTCGCCACGGCCAGCGCGCCGCTTCCGGCCGCAACCGCCGCGACGACGATTCCCCGGTCTGCCGCGCCGCGCAGCGAGAGGCCGATCGCGAGTACCACCGCGTAGAAGAGGGTCAGCAGCGCATCGTCCCGGGCGAGCGACGGCAAGGCGGACCAGGCGATCGAGATCGCCTGCCAGCCGGCGTAGGCGGCTAGCAGCGCCAGCCCGGCGAGTGCCGCCGCCGGCGGCCTCGGCGGTGAGCCGGCGAGCGCGACGACCGCCAGCAGCAGCGCGGCTAGCACGGCGTACAGCAGCCAGTCGGCCGCGTCGATGCTGCCCGTCTCGGCCCAGGCAAGCAGACACGCGCCTGCGACGACTACGACTGCGGGAAGAGAACGCGCTCCGACCACGTCTAGTAGCTCGACGTGGGAGGGAGAGACCTAGTCAAATTGGACCCGTCTCGACGCCGCCGCTAACGAACCCGAGGTTCTGGAGTCTGCTACTTGCGGCGGCATAGGAACGCGACTACTTTGTGATCGCCCACGTTGGACATGACAAAAGCATGAAATTCGTCGCGCGCGGGCACATAAGCATGCGGCATGACGGTTCTGGTCGGAAGGCCAGTGGAGGAGGGAGAACAAAGATGTGGCGTCGATTTATCGTTCTGGGGGTACTCGCCTGCGCGGTGGGCATGTTCGCAGCCGCCCCGGCGTTTGCGGCAAGTGCGCAACAGGTCTACCGCGATTACGCCGACAACGGGCGGCTCGATCACCAGTACTCGAAGGCTGATCTCCAGCGTGCGCTGAAGTACGCCGCGCTGCAGGGCTACTCGAAGGTCGGGGTGCAAGGCGCGGTTCAGCAGGCTCTGGGTGCACAGGCCGTGAAGACGAACGGCGGTTTGCCGTTCACGGGCCTCGATCTCGGCCTGATGGCAGCCGGCGGCGCGGTCTTGCTCGTCGCGGGTGCGTCGATGCGCAAGCTCGGGACCACCCGGAAGTAGCAGCCGGGTAGCGGACAACGGAGGCCTGCGGTATGGCGTCTAGAACGCTGCACGCTGACGCGCTCCCGCCGCTCGAGCCTCTGACGCTCGAGTCGGCAGCGCGGCTTGGCCGTGCCCGCCCGGCGGCTTCGTGGAACCGAGGGGCGCTGGCGCTCGACTCCGCGATGCTGGTCGCGGCGGCGCTCCTCTCGCAGTTGACGGCGGCGGGCGCGGGGATCGTGCCCGTGCCGTCTGCCTGGCTGGTGGCGTACGGCCTCCTGGTGGTGCTGTTTCTCTACCTTCGCAAGGGATATGCGTGGCGTCTTCGGATCTCGGCGCTCGACGACGTCCGAATGGTGGTCGCGACGACGGTGTTCGCGTCGATGGGCGTTCTCAGCCTCCGGATCCTCCTTCCCGGAGAAGTGTCCGATCTGGCGCCGCAGTCACTGCGGTTGTTCGCGTTCAGCGCCGTGTACCTCGCGGCAGGCAGGGTGGCGCTCGACTGGTCGCAGCTCAAGGCACGGCGGCACGGCGAGCAGACGAAGCCGACGCTGATCGTCGGCGCGGGGCGCGTCGGGCGGCTGACCGCCGAGCGTCTCGCCCAGCGACCCGAGCTCGGCCTGACGCCCGTCGGCTTCATCGACAAGGAGCCTCTCGACGAGGCCGGGCTGCCGGTTCCGGTCCTCGGCGCCAGCTGGGACCTGGAGCGGCTGATCGAACAGCACGGCGTCGAGCACGTGATCGTCACCTTCTCGACCGCCCCGAGTGAGGTGCTGCTCCGCGAGGTCCAGCGCTGCGAGGAGGTAGGCGTGTCGGTCTCGCTCGTTCCGCGGCTGTTCGAGCGCGTCAACGGCCGGCTCGAGGTCGAGCACGTGGGCGGCCTGCCGCTGCTCTCGACCCATCGCGCCGACCCGAAGGGCTGGCAATTCGCCCTCAAGTACATCTCCGACCGGATCGTGGCGGCCGTCCTGTTGCTGCTCACGGCTCCTCTCCTCCTGCTGCTCGCGCTCGGGACACTGGTCTCGGTCGGGCGGCCGGTGCTCTTCCGGCAGCCGCGGGTCGGCCGCGACGGCAACGAGTTCGAGATGCTCAAGTTCCGCTCGATGCGGGTGCCGGCGGAACCGGAGGCGGCGCCGCCGCTGCCGCACGACACCGCGCCTGGTGGCGTCGAGGGCGACGACCGGCGTACTCGCTTCGGCACCTTCCTCCGGCGCACCTCGCTGGACGAGCTGCCCCAGCTGCTCACCGTGCTCAAGGGCGACATGAGCCTGATCGGCCCGCGCCCCGAGCGGCCCGACTTCGCCCGGCTGTTCGAGGACAACGTCTACCGCTACGGCGACCGTCACCGCGTCAAGTCGGGGATCACCGGCTGGGCGCAGGTGCACGGCCTGCGCGGCAAGACCTCGCTCAGCGACCGGGTCGAGTGGGACAACTACTACATCGAGAACTGGTCGCTCTGGCTCGACGTCAAGATCCTGCTGATGACGCTCTGGGCCGTGCTCAGCTACTTCGCGCTGGCGGAGTAACCCCGCTCACATCCCTCGATTGTGGTGGCTCGCCAGAGGGATTCCGCGCGAGCAGCGGCCCCACGCCGCCGATGGATGCCTCGAGCAGGAGTGCGGTTGCCGCCCGACCGTCCGCCGAAAGAAACGCACCGACGAGCCGGCCGGGGGAGATCCCTCGGCCGGCTCGGCGGTTGAGAGGAGGCAACCGAATGAAGCGGTATCTGCTGCTTCTGGCCGCATCCATCGCAGCGCTTGCAGTCGTGCTCCCCGCCACCGCAGGGGCAGCGACATTTCGCGGCGCGGTGGTCGCCAAGGACTCGGCCCGCAAGGCGCTCGTGACGGCGTCGAAGGACGGCACCGTCCGCACGGTTCGACTGCACACGAACTTCAACCGCTTCCGCGTCGGCAGCACCGTCGCCGTGCGTGGCGTCAAGCTCCCCGACGGGACGTTCTCCGCGGCCGCCGTCCGCGGGCTCGGCAAGGCCCGGGGCACCCCCGTCCGCGGCACGGTCGTCCGCCAGCTCGCCGCGCGGCTCGTGATGTCGGCCGGCGGCAGTGTGTTCGCGCTGCGCCTCGCCGGCAAGCAGAGCGCATCCAAAGGAGGCTTCAAGCCGGGCGACAAGGTCGACTGCAACGTCCACTTCAAGGGCGGCTCGCCGGAGACCCGCAGGGACGGCGTCAACAAGATCGGCCACGACGGCCAGCTCGTGCTGGAGGGGATCTACCTCTCGACGGACGAGGACGGCACGATCGAGCTCGCGGTGATCCATCAGGGCCGCGTCTTCGTGAACGTGACCGACGACGTCGAGGTGCCCGATTTCGAGGCCGGCGACGAGATCGCGCTGGTCGTGACCGTCGAGAACGACGGCTCCTTCACCCTCGTCAAGGGCCAGAGCGAGAACGACCCCGGTGACGGCGACGACGACGGCGAGGTCGACATCGGCAAGGAGCAGTTCTCGGTCCCGGGAGTCCTGAGCGCGATCGGCGTCGACGGCCTCTCGGTCAAGGTTCAGGGACGCGCCGAGCCGGTGCGCTGCACCTTCAAGCCCGGCAGCGTCGACCTGGGTGGCTACGCGGTCGGCCAGCGGGTCTACGTGACCTGCAAGTACGCCGAGGGCCGCTTCGTGCTCGTCGCGATCAAGCACAAGGACGCAGCGCTCCCGCCGGGCGACGGGCTGACCGTGACCGGCACGATCGACTCGCTCGACGCGGCCCAGGTGAGCGTCGACGTCGAGGGCCGCGACGAGCCCGTCACGTGTGACGTGCCCGACGGCATGGACCTGGTCGGCTTCGTCGAGGGCGACGTGGTCAAGATGTACTGCGTCCAGAACGGGGACGGCGACTACACGGTCAAGGTCCTCGTGTCCGACCATGCGTCGATCTCGCCCGACGGGTCGTGGTTCATCGTCGAGGGCACGATCGCCGAGCTCGGCAGCGAGCAGATCAGCGTCGACGTCGCAGACCGCGACGATCCGGTCACCTGCGCGGTCGTCGCGGGCGCCGACCTGACCGCCTTCCACGTCGGCGACGCGGTGACGATGAAGTGCAAGCTGATCGGCGAGGACTTCAAGCTCAAGCTGCTCGAGTCGGCCACCGCGCACTACGAGCTGAACGGCTAGCCCGTCTGAGTCGAGGCGCCGCCCCGCCGCCCGGGGCGGCCGCCTCGCTTAGTCAGATGCGAGCGGCCGCCGGTTCCCGCGCGAGCAGGAGCGTCGCCGCGACGAAGCTGGTCAGCGCCGGCCCGGCCGCGACCAGCGGCTCGAGCGTGCCCAGGATCAGGTAGCCCGCGACGAACAGCAGCAGTGACAGCATCCTTCGACCCATCCCCATAGGCCCATTTAACGCGATTTGGAGGCAAAAAGATACGGCTGTCGAACGCCCCGTCGGGGGATGCGCCACCCCCCGACCTGTTCGCTACGATGGGCGACTCAGCCATTCCGTGGGGTCCGCGGAGGAAGGAAGAAGCGACCTTGTTCGAACGCTTCACCGAACGAGCCCGCCAGGTCGTCGTCCTGGCCCAGGACGAGGCTCGAGCGCTCAAGCACAACTACATCGGCACGGAGCACATTCTGCTCGGCCTGCTTCGCGAGGAAGAGGGGCTCGCCGCCCGCGTGCTGGAGTCGCTCGACATCACGGTGGAGGAGGTGCGCGCGCAGGTCGCCCGCATCGTCGGCCAGGGCGACGAGGTCACGACCGGCCAGATCCCGTTCACCCCGCGTGCGAAGAAGGTGCTCGAGCTCGCGCTGCGCGAGGCGCTCTCGCTGGGCCACAACTACATCGGCACCGAGCACATCCTGCTCGGCCTCGTGCGCGAGAACGAGGGCGTCGCGGCTCGCATCCTGCTCGACTTCGACGCCGACGCCGAGAAGATTCGGAACGAGATCATCCGCATGCTCTCCGGCCCCGGCCGACGGCAGCAGGGCGCAGGCGGGGGCGCGCCGGGCGAGAAGTCGAAGAGCTCCAAGCTGCTCGACCAGTTCGGCCGCAACCTGACCAAGCTCGCCGCGGAGGGCAAGCTCGACCCCGTGGTCGGGCGCCAGACCGAGATCGAGCGCGTGATGCAGATCCTCTCGCGGCGCACGAAGAACAACCCCGTGCTGATCGGCGAGCCCGGCGTCGGCAAGACCGCAGTCGTCGAGGGCCTCGCCGCGCGCATCTCCTCGAACGCGGTGCCCGAGCTCCTGAAGGGCAAGCAGATCTACACGCTCGACCTCGCGGCGCTGGTCGCCGGGTCGAAGTACCGCGGTGAGTTCGAGGAGCGCCTGAAGAAGGTGATGAAGGAGATCACCCAGCGCGGCGACATCATCCTGTTCATCGACGAGCTGCACAACCTCGTCGGCGCGGGCGCGGCCGAGGGCGCGATCGACGCGGCCTCGATCCTCAAGCCGGCTCTCGCGCGCGGCGAGCTGCAGACGATCGGCGCGACCACGCTCGACGAGTACCGCAAGTACCTGGAGCGCGACGCGGCGCTGGAGCGGCGCTTCCAGCAGATCCGCGTCGACGAGCCGTCGGTGGACGACACCGTCCAGATCCTGCGCGGCCTGCGCGATCGCTACGAGGCGCACCACCGCTGCAAGATCTCCGACGAGGCGCTCTCGGCCTCGGCGGTGCTGGCCGATCGCTACATCCAGGACCGTCACCTGCCCGACAAGGCGATCGACCTGATCGACGAGGCCGCCTCGCGCATGCGCATCAAGACGATGAGCGCACCGCCGCGCTACCGCGAGCTCGAGGACGAGATCGAGAAGGTGCGCAAGGACAAGGAGGCCTCGATCGAGGCCCAGGAGTTCGAGAAGGCCGCCTCGCTGCGCGACAAGGAGCGCAAGCTGACGCAGAAGAAGCGCGAGCTCGAGGAGAACTGGCGCGCCGAGGAAGGCACCGCCGAGCAGCCCGAGATCGGCGAGGAGGAGATCGCCGACATCGTCTCGATGTGGACGGGCATCCCGGTCTTCAAGCTGACCGAGGCCGAGTCGCAGAAGCTGATCCGGATGGAGGACGAGCTGCACAAGCGCGTGATCGGCCAGGAGGAGGCGATCGTCGCCGTCTCCAAGTCGATCCGGCGCGCGCGCGCGGGCATCAAGGACCCGAAGCGCCCGACCGGCTCGTTCATCTTCCTCGGGCCGTCAGGCGTCGGCAAGACCGAGCTGGCGCGCACGCTCGCCGAGTTCCTGTTCGGCGACGAGGACGCGATGATCCAGGTCGACATGTCGGAGTACATGGAGAAGCACTCCGTGTCCCGGCTCGTCGGCTCGCCCCCGGGCTACATCGGCTACGACGAGGGCGGCCAGCTGACCGAGGCCGTGCGCCGCAAGCCGTACTCGGTCGTCCTGCTCGACGAGATCGAGAAGGCCCACCCGGACGTCTTCAACATCCTCCTCCAGATCCTGGAGGACGGGAAGCTGACCGACGCCCAGGGGCGCAAGGTCGACTTCCGCAACACGATCGTGATCATGACCTCGAACATCGGTGCTGCTTCCATCTCCAAGAACCAGTCGCTCGGCTTCTCGATCGGCGACGACTCCGGCCTCTCCTACGACGACATGAAGGACCGCGTCATGAGCGAGCTGAGGAAGGTTTTCCGGCCCGAGCTGCTGAACCGGATCGACGAGGTGATCGTCTTCCACAAGCTGACGAAGGACGAGATCATGACCATCGTCGAGCTGATGATGAAGCGGCTGCGCGACCAGATGGGCGAGCACGACGCCGTGATCGAGCTGACCGACGGCGCGAAGGAGCTGCTCGTCGAGAAGGGCTACGACCCGACGATGGGCGCGAGGCCGCTGCGCCGCGCGATCCAGCGCTTCATCGAGGACCCGCTCGCCGACTTCGTGCTCGGCCGCGAGCTCGGCCCGGGCGCGACGATCCTGGTCGACCGCAAGAACGAAGACGAGGTCGACATCACGGTCATCCCGGCCGAGATCACGCCCGAGAAGGTGACCGTCCCGCCTGAGGTGCCGCTGGACTCGGCGGAGGGCGAGGACGACCCGGAGGGCGAGGGCTAGCTCTTGGCTCGTGGCGGCCTCCGCCTGGGGGTCGTCGCGTTTCTGGTCGGGGGCGCCACGCTCGCGACCGAGATTTCCGCCTCCCGGTTGCTCGCGCCGTACTTCGGCGCCTCGACAGTCGTCTGGGCGAACATCATCGGGCTGACGCTGGCGTACCTCGCGGTCGGCTACTGGCTCGGTGGCCGGCTCGCCGACCGGAGGCCGGAGCCGGGGGTGCTGGCGGTCGTCCTGCTGGTTGCGGCCGTCTCGCTGGCGGTGACGCCGTTCGCCGCGCGTCCGGCGCTGCGCTGGGCGGTGGACGGGCTCGACGCGCTCTCGGCGGGCGTGGTCGTGGGCTCCTTCTTCGCCGCACTGGCGCTGTTCGCGGTCCCGATCACGGCGCTCGGCGCGGCGGCGCCTTTCCTCATCCGGCTCTCGCTCGACCGCGTCGACGAGGCGGGCCGCGTCGCGGGCCGGCTGTACGCGCTCTCGACGGCCGGCAGCCTGGCCGGCACCTTCCTCGCCGCGTTGGTCGCGATTCCCTGGGTCGGCACGCAGCGGACGCTCGTCGCGACGGCCGCGTGCGTCGCCCTCGGTGCCGCACTGCTCGCGGGTCGCGCCTGGATGGCCGCTCCGGTCGCGGTCGCCGCGCTGCTCGCGGTGCCGCCGCCCGCGATCAAGCACGCGCTCTACCAGACCGAATCCGAGTACCAGTACATCCGCGTGGTCGCCGACGGCCAGGGCGGCCGCGAGCTCGAGCTGAACGAGGGTGTCGTCAGCCATTCCGTCTGGCGCCCGGACACGGTGCTGACAGGCCGGTACTGGGACCTGTTCCTGCTGCTGCCGCCCTTCCTGCGCGAGCCGCCCCGGAGCATGCTTGTGATCGGGAACGCGGGCGGCACGATCGGCCGGGCGTACGGCCGCTTCTACCCGCGGGTAGCCATCGACGGGATCGAGATCGATCCGAAGCTGAATTGGGTCGCGCGCCGCTTCTTCGGGGCCGGCGACAACCCGCGCCTGATCGCCGCCGACGGGCGGCCGTTCCTCCAGCGCACCGGCAAGCGCTACGACCTGATCGTGGTCGACGCCTACCGCCAGCCCTACGTGCCGTTCTACCTCGCGACGGCGGAGTTCTTCCGGCTGGCGCGCGAGCACCTGCTGCCGGGCGGCGCGATCGCGCTGAACGTCGCAACCACGCCGCACGACCGGCAGCTCTCGCGCGCGATCGGGACGACACTGCTGACGGCCTTCCCCCAGGCCTGGCGCTGGCGCGCGCTGCGCTTCAACGACGTGCTCTTCGCCCTGCGCGAGGGAGTCGCCCGCGACGAGCTCCTGCGCCGGGCCGGCCGCGCGCCCTCCGAGCTCGCGAGCCTGCTCCCGCTGCTGCGCGAGCGCCTCGGGCCGGTCCGGCCGCAGGGAACGCCGCTGACCGACGATCGCGCGCCAGTCGAGTGGCTGACCGACCGGATGATCCTCGACCAGGCCGCGCGCGGCGGCCGACTCGACGAGCCCGCGTTACCGACTGCGCCGGACGGGTAGAAGAGCGCCATGAAGGTTCAGGACGTCGGGCACGCCGGCCTCCACGGCTGGAAGGAGAAGCTCGCCGACTCGGTCGCGCGCCGCGCGCCGGTCCGGGACGAGTACGTCCGGACCGCGCTCGGCCTGCTCTTCCTCGCGCTCTCGGTGCGCTACGTGCTGCAGAGCGTGCGGGAGCTGGCCGCGCGCCGCTAGCCTCGCCTGGTGCCGCAGCGGCTCTACGACCGGCCGATCGGGGCCGCGCTGGCAGGCGCGCTGGCGATCTCGTTCTCGGGGATCCTCTTCCGCGCCGCCCACGTCTCGCCCTCGACCGGCGCGTTCTACCGCTGTGCGCTTGCGCTGCCGCTGCTCTGGCCGCTCTCGTGGCTCGAGGACCGGCGCTTCGGGCCGCGGCCGCTCAGGCAGCGCGCGCTGGCGGCCCTGGCCGGCGTCTTCTTCGCGATCGACCTGGTCGCTTGGCACGAGGGGATCGAGCAGGTCGGCGCCGGGTTGGCGACCGTGCTCGGCAACCTGCAGGTCGTGTTCGTCGGCCTGCTCGCCTGGATGATCCTCGGCGAGCGGCCCTCGAACCGTTCGCTGGCCGCGATCCCGGTCGCCCTGTTCGGGGTCCTCTTGATCTCGGGGGTGTTCGAGAGCGGCGCCTACGGCAAGAACCCCGGGCTCGGCGTCGCCTACGGGATCCTGACGGCGCTCGCCTACTCGGGCTTCCTGCTCGTGCTCCGTGCCGGCAACGCCGACTGGCGGCGCCCGGCGGGCCCGCTCTTCGACGCCACGCTCGTCTCCGCGCTCGCCACCGTCCCGATCGGTCTCGCGATCGGCGACCTCGATTGGACTCCGGGCTGGCCCGCGTGGGGCTACCTGCTGCTGCTGGCCTGGAGCTCGCAGGCCCTCGGCTGGCTGCTGATCTCGATCAGCCTCCCACGCCTGCCGGCGGCACTGACCTCGGTGCTGCTGACCTTCCAGCCGGTGCTGTCGGTGCTCTTCGCGTGGGCGATCCTCGACGAGACGCCGTCGGCGCTTCAGCTGGGCGGTGTCGCGCTCGTCGTCTGCGGCCTCCTGATCGTCACCTTGGGGAACCGGCCGCGGCGGGTGGCAGCCGAGCCGGGCTACGTCCCTGCCGGACCTCAGGAGTCGCTCGGCTCGTAGTTCTCCGCAGATGGACCGCCGGGCCTTCATCGCCGGAGCGGCAATGCTCGTCGCGACGCCTCGCGCGCTCGCGTCGTCGCTGGCCGCCGGCACCGAGGTCGCTCTCGTCACGGCCGACGAGGAGGCACGGCTTGTGGCGGTCGACCTGGCCAGCGGCCGGGTGCGCGGCTACGTCCGCACGCTCGCGAAGCCGCGCAGCATCGAGGCCGTCGGCGCGATGGCAGTGGTCGCACACTCGGAGCTCGGTGCCGTCTCGCTCGTCCGCGCGGGCACGTTGCGGGTCGAGCACGTGCTGCGCGGCTTCGGCGAGCCGCGGTACACCGCCGGCCATCCCGACGGCCGCCACGCCTACGTCAGCGATGCGAAGCGCGGCGAAGTGGTGGCGCTCGACGTGCTTCGTGGAGTCGTGCTCGCGCGGGTGCGGGTCGGTGCCCTCGCCCGGCACATCACGATCGATCCGCGTGGCCGCACGCTCTGGGTCGCCCTCGGGGCGAAGGCGGAGGAGATCGCGGTGGTGGACGTGTCGAGGCGCGCCCGCCCACGACTCGTGCGTCGCTTCGCGCCGCCGTTCCTCGCACACGACGTCGGCTGGGCGCCGGGCGGCAACCGCGTCTGGGTCAGCTCGGGCGACCGGAACGAGCTCGCGCTTTACGCCGCGCGCGGCGGCCGGCTGCTGCGGCGGCTCGCCGCCGACCGGCCGCCGCAGCACTTCAGCTTCCGCGGCGAGCTCGTCTACGTCGCGAGCGGCGAGAGCGGCACGCTGCGCGTGCACAGCGTCGGCGGAGGGCAGCTCCGCAAGACGGCCATCCCGGAGGACTCGTACAACGTGCAGCAGGCGCACGGCTGGGTGGTGACGCCCGGCCTCGGCACGGGCACGCTCTGCGCTCTCGACCGCAACGGCCGCGTCAGGTGGCAGCGGACGGTCGCGCGCTCCTCGCACGACGCGTGCATCGTCACGGTTTCTTGACGATCGGCGTCCGCGCGCGTCCGTAGTCTGGCCGGGTGGCGAAGCCTGCGACCAAGTTCGCGTGCACCGACTGCGGCTACTCGGCCGGCCGCTGGTTCGGCAAGTGCCCGCAGTGCGGCGAGTTCGGCACGCTCGTCGAGGACGTTCCGGCCGACACGCGCGCGGCCGGGCCGGAGGCGACGCTGCGCCTCGTCGACGTCAAGGCCGAAGAGGCCGAGCGGATCCCGACCGGCGTGCCGGAGCTCGACCGTGTGCTCGGCGGCGGGCTCGTGCCGGCGTCGCTCGTGCTCGTCGGCGGCGAGCCCGGCGTCGGCAAGTCAACGCTGCTCCTGAGCGCGCTCGCGACGATCTCGAAGGAGCGGCGCGCAGTGCTCGTCACGGGCGAGGAGTCGTCGGCGCAGGTGAAGCTCCGCGCCGCGCGGCTGGGCGGCGCCGAGAACCTCGAGATCCTCGCCGCGACCGAGCTCGACGTCATCTGCGCGACTCTGGAGCAGGAGCGGCCCGACGTCTGCGTGATCGACTCGGTGCAGACGCTCTACTCGTCGGAGCTCGGCTCCGCGCCCGGCTCGGTCGCCCAGGTGCGCGAGGCCGCGGGACGGCTCCTGCGCGTGGCCAAGGAGAACGGCGTCGCCACGATCCTCGTCGGGCACGTGACCAAGGACGGCGCCGTGGCTGGCCCGCGCGTGCTCGAGCACCTCGTCGACTGCGTGCTGCAGTTCGAGGGCGACCGCTACCACGAGCACCGCGTCCTGCGCGCCTCGAAGAACCGCTTCGGCTCGACGAACGAGCTCGCGGTGTTCGAGATGACCGGCACCGGCCTCGTCGGCGTGCCGGAGCCGTCGGAGCTCTTCGGCCGCACGGTCGAAGGCGAGATCGGCGCCGCCGTCGGCTGTGTGCTCGAAGGCTCGCGGCCGCTGCTGCTCGAGATCCAGGCGCTCGTCGCGCCGACCGACCTGGCGATGCCGCGCCGCGTCGCCACCGGCGTCGACCCGAAGCGCCTGGCGATGATCGTCGCCGTCCTCTCGCGGCACGCGCGGATCGCGCTCGGCCAGGCCGACGTGTTCGTCAACGTGGCGGGCGGCGTCCGCATCGACGAGCCCGGCGCCGACCTGGCGATCGCGCTCGCGATCGTCTCTGCGGCCAAGGGCGCGCCGGTCAAGCCGAAGGTCGCCGCCTTCGGCGAGGTGGGCCTCACCGGCCGCCTGCGCCCCGCGACGCAGTCCGAGCGCAGGCTCGAGGAGTGCGCCAAGCTCGGCCTCGCCGCCGCGGTCGCCCCGGCCGGCACGCCGACTCGTGGCAAACTACGCGTACTCGAGGCCGAGACACTGAGCCAGGCTGCAAAGGCGGGGATCGATGCAGAGCGAGCCGAGGCAGGATAGGACCGACCCGCGGATCCCGCCCCCGCTGGGCATCATCCGGCAGCCCACCCAGCACGACCCGCGCCTCGACTCGAAGATCCTCGCCGCCGTCGCGCGGATCGCGCCCGGCACCGAGCTGCGCTCGGCGATCGACGACATCATCCGCTCGCGCGAGGGCGCCCTGATCGTGATCGGCGAGCCGAACGAGCTGGCGTTCCTGTTCAGCGGCGGGATCAAGCTCGAGGTTCCGTTCACCCCGCAGCTGCTCTACGAGCTGGCGAAAATGGACGGCGCGATCATCGTCAACGCAGGCTGCACGAAGCTCGCCTACGCGAACGTGCAGCTGATGCCCGACCCGACGATCGCCTCGAACGAGACGGGCACGCGGCACCGCACCGCCGAGCGCGTGGCCAAGCAGACCGAGGCGCTCGTGATCTCGATCTCGCAGCAGCGCGAGACGGTGACCGTATTCGTCGGCCAGAGCCGGTACCAGCTCGAGCCGATCGCCGACGTGCTCGCCAAGACGAACCAGGCGCTCGCGACGCTAGAGACCTACCGCGCCCGGCTCGAGCAGGTGCTGACCCGGCTGACCGCGCTCGAGTTCCAGAACGCGGTCATGCTCGACGACGTGCTCGTCGTCCTGCAGCGCGCCGAGCTGACGACCCGCATGGCCGAGGAGGTCGAGCGCGCCTGCGTCGAGCTCGGCGAGGAGGGGCGGCTGATCCGGATGCAGCTCGAGGAGCTCGTGGCCGACGTGCCCGACGAGAAGGCGGCGCTCGTCTACGACTACCACGCCGAGGGCGGCGCCGCCCGGACGCAGGAAGGCCTCGAGGCGCTCGCGGGGCTGCCGTACAACCAGCTGCTCGAGTTCGAGCTGCTCGCCGTGATCGGCTACCCGGCGAGCGTCAACCCGCTCGACCACGCGGTCTCGCCGCGCGGCTACCGCGTCCTCTCGCACATCCCGCGGCTCCCCGACGGTGTGGTCAAGCGCGTCGTCGCGAGCCTGGACGGGCTGGACGGGATCGTGCGCGCGTCACAGCGCGAGCTGGAGGCGGTCGAAGGCGTCGGCACGGTTCGCGCCCGCGAGATCAGGGAGGGCCTCCGCCGGCTCCAGGAGCACAACCTGGTCGACCGCTACCTCCAGATCTAGCCCTGAGCAGGGCTTTTCCCGAAAAAGGCGCCGTTTCCAGCGATTTTTGCTAGACTTCCTGGGCTTGCCGGCGGAAGCGTCACCCGCCGGCTTCGTTGCGGATAAGCCAACTTCGAACGGGGAGGCACGGCGTTGTACAAGGTCGGCGACAAGGTGGTGTACCCACACCACGGGGCAGGAACGGTCGTCAAGAAGGAGACGCGCGAGGTGCTGGGAGAGAAGCGCGAGTACCTGACGATCAAGATTCTTCACAACGACATGACGGTGAACGTCCCAGCCGATAATGCCGACCGGGTCGGGCTGCGGAAGGTGATCGACGAACAGATGGTCTCGAAGGTGCTGAAGGCGCTGACGGGCAGCGGCACGACGATGCCGAAGAACTGGAACCGCCGCTTCAAGCACAACCGCGACAAGATGAAGACCGGCGACATCTTCGAGCTCGCCGAGGTGGTTCGGAACCTCTCGCTCCGCGACCACGAGAAGGGTCTCTCCACCGGCGAGAAGCAGATGTTCGTGAAGGCGAAGAAGATCCTCGCCTCCGAGCTGATGTACGCCAAGGAGATGGACGAGGACGAAGCGGCCGAGTGGCTCGACGGCGTCCTCGCGCGCGGCGGCAAGAAAAAGAAGCCGACCGCTAAGGTCGCCGCCACCGCCTAGGCTCAGTTCGTGTCGGTCTGGGCGGTCCTCGCTGCGGCAGGTCGCGGCGAGCGGCTCGGCTCCGACCGGCCGAAGGCGTTTGCGCGCCTCGGCGGCCGTCCGTTGCTCGCAGAGTCGCTCGAGCGGCTCGAGGAGTCCGGCTGGATCGACGCGATCGTGATCGCGGCGCCTCCCGACTGGGAGGAGCCGTCGATCCTCGTCGCCGAGGAGATCGCCGCGACGAAGGTGAACGCCGCCGTTACCGGCGGTGAGTCGCGCTCCGAGTCGGTACGGCTTGCGCTCGAAGAGGTGCCCCAGGAGGCCGCGGTCGTCTTGGTGCATGACGCCGCGCGCCCGCTGCTGCCCGAGGAGGTGATCGAGCGCGTGCTGGCGCCGCTGTCCGAGGGCTGGGACGGCGTCGTCCCGGCCGTGCCGCTCGCCGACACGGTCAAGCGGGTCGACGGCGACCGCGTGGTCGAGACCTTGCCACGCGACGACCTGGTCGCCGTACAGACGCCGCAGGCCTTCCTGGCCGACACGCTGCGCCGCGCGGTGAGCGGCGACGTCTCGTCGGCTACGGACTGCGCCTCGCTGGTCGAGGCCCAGGGCGGCCGAATCAAGGTGGTCGAGGGCGACCGGCGGCTGCTGAAGGTGACCGACGCCGACGACCTGGCCCTCGTCGAGTCCTGGCTCGGCGATTGATCGTCGACTACCACCTGCACCTGCGCGATTCCGAAGAACGGATCGCGCATTCAGTTGATGCGATCGAGCCGTTCGTCGAAACCGCCGCTGCGCGTGGAGTCGACGAGATCGGCTTTACAGAGCACGTCTATTACTTCCGGCAGACAGGGCGCGTGTGGGATCGGCCGTACCAGACCGAGCGCTGCGTGTACGACCTCGATGCCTACACGTGGACGCGGTGCTCGAGGCCAAGCGGCGCGGCCTGCCGGTCAAGCTCGGGCGCAAAGTCGCGGCCGACGTTCTGCGGGGCGTGGGCGTCGGAGGCAAGCGTGATCGGCAAGCCGGCGCGCTGCAGCAGCTCGAGGTCGGGATAGAGCTCGCCGACGAGCTTGTAGCGGCCGGCCGTCGAGATCTCGAGCGCCACGCCCGCGAGGTCCGGATACTCGATCCGCTCCGGCCGCAAGCCGAAGATCTTCGCCAGGTCCGGGTGAGCGAGCACGTCGACATGACCCGAGCCAGCGAGCTCAGCAAGCGCGTCGAAGTAGCGCCGCCACACCTCGTCCACGGACCATTCGGCCCAGGCGCGCACGCCCTCGAGTTGGCGCGTGCGGCAGGCTACGACACGGTGACCGTGTTCGACCAGCGCAGCGCGCGACAGGAGCCGCTCGGATGAGGGTCGGCGTCGGCGTGGACGCGCACGCGCTGGTAGAGGGCGTGCCGCTCGTGCTCGGCGGGGTCGCGCTCGACTCGCCGCGCGGGCTGGCCGGCCACTCCGACGGTGACGTGATCGCTCACGCGTTGATCGACGCCGTGCTCGGCGCGGCGGGGCAGGGCGACATCGGCTCGCTCTTCCCGTCGGGCGCGACGGAGTGGAAGGGCGCTTCGTCGCTCGACCTGCTCTCGCGCGCCTACGCGCAGGTACGCGAGGCCGGCTTCGAGCTCGAGAACGCGGATTGCGTGCTCGTCGGCGAGGAGCCCAGGATTGCGCCGCTGCGCGAGGCGATGCGGGCCAAGCTCGCCGAGGCGATGGGCGTCGAGCCCGAGCGAGTGAACGTTCGCGCGACGACCACCGACAAGCTCGGCTTCACCGGCGGCGGCGAGGGGCTGGCCGCCGTCGCCGTCGCGCTGCTCTCGTGAAGATCGTCGCGGTCGACGACGACGTTCGCGGCAGCGAGTCGTTCCAGCGGCTCCGCCGCGCTTGGCCGGAGATCGTCTTCCACGACGCCGTCTCGAACGCCAACTGGGGCCGGCTCTACGAGGAGCGGCCGGAGTTCCAGTTCGCGCTGGTCGACGAAGGCCGCGTGCTGGCCGAGGGCAACTCGGTCCCGGTCGCGGGCATGCCGGCGGGCTGGCGTGACGCGCTGCGCGTCGGGTTCGAGGCCGAGAAGCCGGACCGGCTCTGCGCGATCGCGATCCTGATCGACCCGGACTTCCACGGCCGCGGGCTCTCCAAGACGATGCTCGAGCACATGCGCGGCCTCGCGCACGCCCGCGGCTGGGAGCTGGTCGCGCCCGTTCGCCCGACGCTCAAGCACCGCTACCCGCTGACCCCGATCGAGCGCTATGCGGGGTGGCGGCGCGAGGACGGCCTGCTCTTCGACCCGTGGCTGCGCGCGCACGAGCGGCTCGGCGCGACGGTCGTCGGGATCGCGCCCGACTCGCTCTTCTCCGAGGGCACGGTGGCCGAGCTGGAGGAGTGGTGCGGGCTCGCGTTCCCCGAGAGCGGGAGCTACGTGGTCGAGGGCGCGCTGGTGCCGGTCGAGATCGACCGCGAGCGCGACCGTGGTGCCTACCGCGAGCCGAACGTCTGGATGCGGCACCCGCGCGCCTGAGCGAACCGAAGCGGGCGTTGCTCCGTACCAGGGACCGATCCCGAGGAGAGGAGCAGCATGAGCCTCACGAAGAGGTCGTTCCTGGCCGCGGTGCTCGTCGCGGCCGTCGTGTTCGTCGCCGCCGCGGCTGCAGATCACGGCGGACGGGGACGGGAGCACCACGGACCGCTGCTTCAGCAGCGGCTGATCGGCAGCATCCTGAGCGACCAGCCGATTCACAACACCGCCCGTGGCGGCGTGCCGTGGGTGGGTACGGGCACGGCCACGCTCGATCGTCACGGACGCTTCGAGGTTCGCATCCGTGGGCTGCTGGTCGCGGGCACGAACAACACGGGGCCGGTGATGACCGTCACGGCCTCGCTCTACCGCGCGCCCGACTCGAGCGGGCCGGTCTTCACGACCGCGTCGGAACCGCTGTCCTCGCACGGCGACGCGCGGATCCGGCAGCACGTGACGGTCCCGTCACGGTGTCTGGCACCGGTCGTGCTCGTGCATCCGAACGGTGGCGGCGGCGCCTACATCATGGCCACCGGTTTCGCCGGCTAGATCACGCAGGCAAGCGGACGAGCTCGTCCTCGACCAGGACGAGCTCGTCCCGCTCCAGCGCGCGGACTGCCTCGGCATCCAGCGAGGCGAGGGGACGCGGCGACTCGGCGACGAGCCGCAGCGTGCGAGCCCGCAGCTGCCGGAAGGAGCCTTCGAACGGGCCTTGCTTGCGCTGCGCCTCGAACCTGCGGCCGCGCGACGGGCAGGCCGCGGCGAGCGGGCACTTGCCGCAGCGTGGGACGCGGGCGATGCAGACCGTCGCGCCGAGGTCCATCAGCGCCTGCGCGCAGGTGTGGTCGAACTCGTGACCCGTTCGCTCCTGAACCCGGCGCACGTTCACGTCCACCGGCAGCACGGGCCGGCGGAAGGCGAAGCAGGCGACCGCGGCCGCCATGTAGGGCCCGACGCCGGGCAGCTCGGTCAGGTCGGCGGGCCAGCCTCGCTCGGCCACGACCCGGGCCGCCCGCTGGAGGGTGACCGCACGGCGGTTGTAGCCGAGTCCCTGCCACTCGCGGATCACCTCCGCCGTGGTCGCCGCCGCGAGCGCCTCGGCCGCAGGCCAGCGCTCGAGCCAGGCGAGCCAGCGCGGCACCACTCGCGCGGCCTGCGTCTGCTGCAGCATCACCTCGGAGACGAGGATCGCGTACGGGTCGCGCGTCTCCCGCCAGGGAAGCGGCCGCCGGTTCCGGTCGAACCACGCCAGGAGCAACCTCTGCACGCCGCCCAGCGTAAGCGCCAGATCGGCTGCGGAAAAGCCGCATGCCGGTTCAGCCTCGGCGCGGATGCCGACGGACCCGACCGGGGCAAAGGTTGAGGTGCCATGAGCGTTTCCGCGACGGAGCCCGTCTTCGAGGAGCTGCATCCTCCGCTCGGGCGTGAGGATGCGCTGATCGAAGCCGATCGCTGTCTCGAGTGCGGCGGCCCGTATGCCCCAGCGCCGTGCATGGTCGCCTGTCCTGCGGGCGTCGACGTCGCGCGCTTCGTGACTGCAATCGCGGACGACGACCCCGGCGCTGCGGCGGACACGATCTTCGCCGAGAACCTGCTCGGCGCGACTTGCGCGCGGGTGTGTCCGGCGGAGGTGCTCTGCGAGGGCGCCTGCGTGCTGGCAGAGGCCGGCCGCAAGCCGATCGCGATCGCGGCGCTGCAGCGCTACGCGATGGACCACGCCTTCGCGGCCGGCGCCACGATTCGCCGGCCCTCGGCGTGGAACGGCCGGAAGGTCGCGGTGATCGGCGCCGGGCCGGCCGGGCTCGCCTGCGCCGGCGAGCTCGCGGCGCTCGGCTATGCCGTGACGGTCTTCGACGAACGGGACGAGGTCGGTGGCCTCGTCCGGTACGCGATTGCGCCCTATCGGCAGCTGCAGGAGCCACTGCCGGACGAGGCTGCGGCGCTCGCAGCGATCGGCGTCGAGTTCCGGCTCGGCTCACATGTCGGCCCCGGCGAGCTGGAAGCGATCGTCGAGGAGGCGGACGCCGTCTTCCTCGGCGTCGGGATGGGGCCGGACACGCAGGTTTCGTATCCCGGCGACGACCTCCCCGGGGTCTGGGAGTCGCTGCCCTTCATCGAGCGGATCAAGACCGCCGCGCCGCCGGCGGTCGGACGGCACGCCGTGGTGGTCGGTGGCGGCAACACCGCGATCGACGTCGCGCGCGAGGCGCTGCGTCTCGGCGCGAGCTCGACGACGCTCGTCTACCGCCGCAGCGAGGCCGAGATGCCCGCCTACCCGCACGAGGTGGCCGAGGCCCGGGCCGAGGGGATTCGCTTCGAGTTTCTCGCCGACCCGGTGCGCATCCTCGGCTCCGGGCGCGTCGAGGCGGTCGAGTGCCGCCGGATGCGGCTCGGCGAGCCCGACGCGAGCGGGCGGCGCCGCCCCGAGCCGCTACCGGGCACCGAGTTCACGCTCCAGGCCGACACGGTCGTCAAGGCGATCGGCCAGCGCTCCCGGCGCGAGCTCGCCGACTGGATCTCGGCGCTCGAGCTCGAGCAGCGCGGCACGGTTCACGTCGACCCGGCGACGGGCCGCACGTCGAGCCCGAAGTTCTTTGCCGGCGGCGACGTGATCAACGGCGGCGTCAGCGTCGTGGAAGCAGTGCGCGACGCAAAACGAGCGGCCCGCGCGATCGACGAGTGGCTGCGATGAACGGCCTGACCGAGATCCGCTGGCACGCCCGCGCCGGACAGGGTGCGAAGACGGCCTCGCAGATCCTGGCCCTGGCGCTGCTGCGCTCCGGACGGTTCGTCCAGGCGTTCCCCGAGTACGGGCCCGAGCGACGCGGCGCCCCGCTGCGCGCCTACACGCGCAGCGCCGACCGGCCGATCCGCCGTCACGATGCCGTCGAGCACCCGGACGTGGTCGTCGTGCTCGAGCCGTCGCTGGCCGCGGAGGCCGCCGTGACCGAAGGCCTCGCCGCGGACGGCGTCGTGCTGGTCAACGCCGGGCAGCAGCCGTCGGCGCTCGCAGGCGACAACGTCGTCTGCGTCCCGGCGTCGCAATTGGCGAGCGAGCGAGGCTCCGGCTTCGTGAACGTGACGATGCTCGGCGCGGTCGGTGCCGCACTCGGCGAGCCGTCCCTGGAGGCCATCCAGGACGCGGCCGTCGAGGTGCTGGGCGCGAAGGTGGACGAGGCCGCCGTCCGCGACGCGGTCGAGGAGGGCTACCGGTGCCTGAGCTGAGGCCCTGGCGCGAGCTGCCTCATGCCGGCGTCGCCGACGCGCTCACCGTCGAGCGGCCGGAGACCGGCGGCTGGCGCACGGGCCTGAAGCCGCAGGTCGAGCTGGCGAGCTGCGTCAACTGCCTGCTCTGCTGGATCTACTGCCCGGATTCGGCTGTCCGCCTCGACGGGACGACCTTCGACGGCTTCGATCTCGCGCACTGCAAGGGCTGCGAGATCTGCGCCGAGGTCTGCCCGGTCAACGCGATCGAGATGGTCCCTGAGGAGCGGACGCCGTGAGCACCCGCGCCCTCGAGCTGCTGACGGGTGGAGAGGCGGTCGCGCACGCGATGCGGCAGATCGACCCGGACGTCGTCCCCGTCTACCCGATCACGCCGCAGACGCCGATCATCCAGGGCTTCGCCAAGTTCGCGGCGGACGGAAGGGCGCACGGCGAGCTCGTCGACGTCGAGTCGGAGCACTCCGCGATGAGCGCTGCGATCGGCTCGGCGCTCGCGGGCGCCCGCACGATGACCGCCACCTCGTCGCAGGGCCTCGCCTTGATGGCGGAGGTCGTCTACATCGCCGCGGCGATGCGCGCCCCGATCGTGATGGCGGTGGGAAATCGCGCGCTCTCGGGGCCGATCAACATCCACTGCGACCACTCCGACTCGATGCTGATCCGCGACTCGGGGGTCGTCCAGCTCTTCGCCGAGAACGCCCAGGAGGCCTACGACCTGACCGTGCTCGCGACGCGGCTGGCCGAGCATCCGGACGTGCTGCTGCCGGTGCTCGTCTGCCTGGACGGGTTCACGATCACTCACTCCGCGGAGCCGGTCGAGCTGCTCGCCGACGCAGACGTGACGCGGTTCACCGGCGCCTACGAGATCCCGCATCCGCTGCTGGACACCAGCCGGCCGACGACGCAGGGGCCGTTCGCGATGCCGGACTACTACTTCGAGCTGCGCCGCCAGCAGATCGCCGCGCTCGAGGCTGCGCTGGACGTGCTGCCGGAGCTCGCGCTGGAGCTCGAAGGCCTTTCAGGCCGCCGCTACGGGCCGGTCGAGGGCTACCGGCTCGACGGCGCGGAGCGGGTGCTCGTCGCGCTCGGCTCCTCGGCGGGGACGATCAAGGAAGTGGTCGACGAGCTGCGCGGCCAGGGCGAGCGTGTCGGGCTGCTGAAGCTCGTCTCGTTCCGGCCCTTCCCCGAGGACGTCGTGCGTGCGCTCCTGCAAGACGTCGAGTCGGTGGTCGTCCTCGACCGCGCGGCCTCGCCTGGAGGAGCGGCACCGCTGCTGGCGGAGGTGGCGACGGCGCTGAGCGGCGCCGGGGCCTGCGTCGGCGGCCACGTCTACGGCCTCGGCGGGCGCGACCTGCATCCGCAGGACGTGCGCGACATCTTCGCCGGACGCGCCGGTGCCTACGTCGGCCTGCGAGGTGAGCCGTGTCCCGCCTGAAGAACCTCGCCCGCCGTGAGCACGGCCTGCCGCCGCTGGCGGGCGGCCACTCGCTCTGCCAGGGCTGCGGGATCCCCTCCGTCGTCCGCACGGTGCTGGACTCGTTCGACCGGCCGGTGGTGGTCGTCAACGCGACCGGCTGCCTGGAGGTCGCGACCACCCGGTTCCCGACGACGGCCTGGAACGTCCCCTGGATGCACGTCGCCTTCGAGAACGCGGCCGCGGTGGCCGGCGGGGTCGAGGCCGCGCAGCGGGCGCTGCGGCGGCGCAACGCCTTGCCGCCGGGGGAGGAGCCGGCGGTGGTCGTGTTCGCCGGCGACGGCGGCACCTACGACATCGGCCTGCAGGCACTGTCCGGCGCCCTCGAGCGCGGTCACCGCTTCCTGTTCGTCTGCTACGACAACGAGGCCTACATGAACACGGGCATCCAGCGGTCGGGCGCGACGCCGTTCGGAGCTTCAACCACGACCAGCCCCTCGGGCGTCGAGAGCCTCGGCAAGGCGCAGCAGCGCAAGGACATGACGGCGATCGCGATCGCTCATCACATCCCCTACGTGGGGCAGGCGGCCGGCTCGCACTGGCAGGACCTGAGCGAAAAGGTCGAGCGCGCCGCAGCCGCCGACGGTCCGGCCTTCCTGAACGTGCTGACGAACTGCCCGCTCGGCTGGGGGCACGAGCCGCGAATCGGCATCCGCCTGCTCGACACCGCGGTCGAGACCTGCTTCTGGCCGCTGTACGAGGTCGTGGACGGCCGCTACCGGCTGACGTACGAGCCCGAGCAGATGCTGCCGATCGAGGAGTGGCTGCGGCCGCAGGCACGCTTCGCGCACCTGTTCCGGCCCGGGAACGAGGCGCTCCTGGAGGAGATCCAGCAGCGCGTCGAGGCCGACTGGCACGCGCTCTCCGATCGCTGCGAAGCAGGTGTCCCCGCATGAACGGGCCACTGGAGACCGACCACATGCTCGTCGTGACGATGACGGTGCCGACGACGGACGCCGCGGAGCTCGCGGTGAGCGTCGGCGCAGGCGTGGTTCGCGTGCTCGGCCCGGACGGCTTCAGGCATGAGGTGCCGCTGCCGGCGGGCGCCGATGCCGACCGGCTGCAGGCCGGACTCTTCCAGGACATCCTCGAGCTGCGGGCCCCCCGGGCGCCTGACGCCGCTCAGCGGCCGCAGCGTGACGTCCTCGTAGGCCGGCTGCGCTAGGTAGTTCACCGAACCTCGATCAGGGCTTCGCCCCGATGTGCCCGCGATCGGGGCGGGTGACCATGTGGGCGCTCAACAAAGGAGGGCACATGCTCGGCACACACCAACCGGCAGACGCGTTGCTCAAGGCACTCAGGCGAGAGCACGTGTCGTACGAGCTCTTCCCCCACCGGCACACGGAGTCGGCGCTCGCCGAAGCGGAGGCGCTGCACGCGGATCCGCACGAGGTCGTCAAGACGCTGATCCTCCGGACGCCGGCCGGGTACGTCCGCGTCGTGCTCGAAGCCGCCGACCGGCTCGATCTCGAGAAGGCACGGATCGTGCTCGGCAGCGAGACGAGGCTGGCGAGCGAAGCAGACCTCGTCGGGGCATACCCCGAGTTCGAGCTCGGGGCGGTTCCGCCCGTCGGAGGTTCCTACGACCGCGTCCTCGTCGACCAGCGCGTGTTCGACAATACGTTCATCCTGCTCGATGCCGGGACTCACGGCGAGTCCATCCGGCTGCGCACGGGCGACCTGCTGTCGCTCGCCGATGCCGAAGTGGCCGATCTCGCGGCGGAAGTCCCGCGGGAACAAAAGGAGGAGAACCCATGAGAGCTCCAATCACAGTGCACGACTACGAGGCGGCCGAACGCGAGCTGTACGTGGCCGATGCGCGCAGGGCGTGGCGCCGGCACGCCGCAGTCTTCGCGCTCGCCGTCGTCGTGGTGATCCTGGGCGTACCGACAGGCAACGTCCCGTGGCTCGCCTACTTCGTCGTCTCGCTGTGGGCAGTCGTGCTCGCCACTCACTACTACGGCTGGGTGCGGCACGGCGACGAGCGCATCCGCGAGCAGCAGACGAGGGTCGAGTGGCGCGCCGGCCGGGAGAACGAGCAGCTGGTCCCGCGCGGCTAAGGCGGTAGGCTCGCCTGCAGTGAACGCGCTCGAAGTCGAGAGGACGAGGCAGCGGCTCGCAGCGGCGGGCGGCGGCTACGAGATCATTCACGAGTCGCCCGGGCTGGAGGTCGGCGTCTACGTGCTCGTCGCGCCCGAGCCGGACCACCAGAGCGCCCACGCCGACGACGAGCTGTACGTCGTCCTGGAGGGACGGGGGACGCTGACCGTCGAGGGCGAGGCGGTCGCGCTGAACGAGGGGCAAGCCGCGTTCGTGCCCGCGGGCGCCGACCACCGGTTCACCGGCTACGAGGGCCTGAGCGTCCTGGTCATCTTCCCGCGCCGGCTGGAGCGCACGCCGTTGGCTGAGCGGCGCGCGAAGCCGCAGCCGACCTAGCCATGTGCTTCGAGCGCGACAGCTCGCCGCCCGTCCCGGCCATCTCGGGCGCGGCCGTGTCGCACGACGACCTCGTACTCGAGGCGCGCGACGGGAACCGCTTCGCCGCCTTCCTGGCCACGCCTGACGAGCCGTCCGGCAAGGGCGTCGTGATCCTGCCCGACGTGCGCGGGCTCTACCGCTTCTACGAGGAGCTGGCCCTGCGCTTCGCCGAGCGCGGCTACCCGGCGCTCGCGTTCGACTACTTCGGCCGCACGGCCGGAACGGAGAAGCGCGGCGAGGACTTCGAGTACAGGCCGCACGTCGAGGCGGTCACGCCGGAGCAGATCCAGGCCGACGTCGCCGCGGCCGTCGAGCACCTGCGCTCGCTCGGCGTCGAATCCGTCTTCACCGTCGGCTTCTGCCTGGGCGGCCGTCATTCCTGGCTGGCCGCCGCGGCCGAGAACGGGCTCGCCGGTGCGGTCGGCTTCTACGGCAGGCCGGGCGCTGCTGCCGACGGCTCGCCCGGCCCCGAGCAGCTCGTCTCGAAGCTGGACGCGCCGATCCTCGCCCTGCAGGCCGGGGCCGACCAGAACATCACGGCCGCCGACAACGAGGCCTTCGAGCAGGCGCTCTCGGATGCGGGCGTCGAGCACGAGCTCGTCGTCTACGAAGGCGCGCCGCACAGCTTCTTCGACCGCAAGCAGGACGAGTTCGCGGGCGCCTCCGAGGACGCCTGGAACCGGACGCTCGAGTTCATCGAGCGCCGCGGCACGTGATCAGGGAGGCGCGCCCGGACGAGGCCCGGGCGCTGGCGGCGATTCAGCGCGACGCGTCGATCGCGGCGTACGCGCACGTCTTCCCGCCGGAGCTCTACCCGTACCCGACCGCCGAGGTCGCGCGGGTCTGGGAAGGCTTCCTCGCCGATGACAAGGTGACCGTGCTGGTCGCCGAGGAGGACGGTGCCGCCGCGGGCGTCGCCGCCTATCGCACCGAGTGGCTCGACAGCCTCTACGTGCTGCCGCAGTGGTGGAACCGCGGCGTCGGTCGGGCGCTGCACGACGACGTGCTCGCGCGCCAGCGCGCGAACGGCTGCGAGCGCTGCCACCTCTGGGTGCTCGAGCACAACGACCGCGCGCGTCGCTTCTACGAGCGGCTCGGCTGGGCGGAGAACGGCAGCTCGCGGGTGGTCCCGTTCCCGCCGAAGCCGTTCGACGTCGGCTACTCGATCAGTTTCTAGACGACGTACGGGTTCGGCAGGGCCGTCCAGAGCACGACCGCCTCGTCCGTCTCGGAAGGGTTCCGCCAGGTGTGCGGCTCGCGTGGCGAGTAGCTGAGCGTGTCTCCCTCCTCGAGCTCGTGCAGCTCGTGGCCGACCCGTAGCTCGAGGGAGCCACGGAGCACGTAGACGAGCTCGACGTCGGCGGGCAGGGTGTAGAGCTCGTCACCGGCGCTGCCGCCCGGCGGGATGTGCGACTCGGTGACGTGAAAGCGACGTTCTTCGCCCGAGCTGAGCAGCAGGTGCTCGGCGTTGCCCAGCGCCAGCGAGCGGCGCGCCTGCTCGTCCCGGCGGATCAGCCTGCCTGCGGGCACGTCGTCGATCAGGCTGCCGACGCGCAGCCCGAGCACGGCGCAGATGCGGTAGAGCGAGGACAGGGACGCGGAGGTCAGGTCGCGCTCGAGCTGGCTGATGAAGCCGGCGGTCAGGCCGCTGCGCTCGGCGACCTCGCTCATCGTCAGCCCGAGCTCGAGCCGGCGGGCCCGGAGCCGAGCGCCGACCCGGATCTCACCTGCGTCGACGGTGCTCATGGCTTAAGTGTAGGCACATTGGTTTTAGTGGTGCTAAAGTCAGCCGTATGTTGCGACGGATCCTGCTCACGATTCTCGCCGGGGCAGTGGTCGTCGCCGCCGGGGCGAGCGGCCCGGCGCATCCCGCGTCGCCGACCGCAGCGGACGACGTGCGCCTGCTGATGGAGCGAATCCGGACCGCTCACCCCGATCCCTTCCACGCGACGCCGGAGCCCGCGTTCCAGGCCGCGGCGGAGGAGCTGGCGGCCCGCGCCGACGGCCTCTCGCCCGACCAGCTGCTCGTCGAGCTGATGCGCTTCAGCTGCCTGCTCGGCGAGCGTGACGGCCACTCGGGCATCTTTCCGCTCGACTCGGCGCACCAGCGCGTGCTTCACCTGTTTCCGCTCTACCTCTACAAGTTCAGCGACGGCCTGTTCGTCGTCGCCGCGCCGGGGCGGGAGTCGCTGGTCGGCTCGAAGGTGCTGGCGCTCGACGGCATCCCGGCGGGCGAGCTCGAGCGGCAGGTTCGCCCGCTCGTGCCGCGCGACAACGACGCGACGCGCGACGACCGCTTCATGAGCTTCCTCTTGACGGCCGAGGTGCTGCACGGCCTCGGCCTGCGCGCGGGCACCGGCCAGGCGGCGTTCACGCTCCAGCGGCCGGGCGCCGCGCCGCAGCAGGTGACGCTCGCGCCCTTCACGGCAGCCGCCTACCTGCGCCTGATGCACCCGCTCTTCCCCTCGTTCGTCTACGCCTTGCCGAAGCGCCCGAAGCCGCTCTACCTGCGCCGCCGCGGCGAGGATCACTACGTCACGACGGTCGACCGGGGGCGCGTCGTGTTCGTCGGCTACAACATGGTCGCCGGCTCGACCTATGCGGAGGCACGGAAGGTCTTGCGACTCGCGCGGCAGCGAAAGGTACGACGGGTCGTCGTCGACGTCCGCCTCAATCCCGGCGGCGACAACCACACCTACACACCGCTGCTCGGCGCGCTCCGCTCGAAGGTGGTGAACCGGCCTGGGCGGCTCGTCGTGCTGATCTCGCGCAGCACCTTCTCAGCGGCAGCGAATTTCATCACCGAGCTCGAGCGGCGCACGCGCGCCGTCTTCGTGGGCGAGACCTCGGGCGGCGCGCCGAACCTGTACGGCGACGCGACCGGGGTCGACCTGCCGGTCGCCGGCGTCAACGTCAACATCGCCACCGTGTACTGGCAGAAGAGCTTCGCGGCGGACACCCGAGCCGGGATCGAGCCCAGGGTCCACGTGTCGCTCAGCTCGACGGCCTTCTTCCGCAACGGCGACCCGGTGCTCTCCGCGGCGCTCGCGTATCGAGCCGGGCGCTAGATTCCGCGCCATGAGGCGCACACGCTTCGCTCCCAGCCCGACGGGCTCGCTCCACGTCGGCAACGCGCTCAGCGCGGTTGCGAACCGTTCGCTGGGCGACTGGTCGCTGCTGCGGATCGACGACACCGACCCGGCTCGCAACGTGCCCGGCGGCGAGGAGGAGCTGCTGCGCGACCTCGAGTGGCTCGGGCTCGCGTGGGACGAAGGCCCGGTGCGCCAGAGCGAGCGGCGCGAGCGGCACCTCGAGGCCGCGGTGCAGCTCGGCGAGCGCTTCGACGGGATCACGCTCGTGCGCGAGGACGGCTCGCCGACCTACCACCTGGCGAGCGTGGTGGACGACATCGACTTCGGCATCACGCACGTCGTGCGCGGCAACGACCACCGCCCGAACGAGGCGCTGCACCGGCGGCTGTTCGAGGCGCTCGGCGCGACCCCGCCCGAGTTCGTCCACCACGGCCTGATCCTCGGCGAGGACGGCAAGAAGCTCTCCAAGCGCGCCGAGGGGGCGACGGTCGCGCAGCTGCGCGAGGCGGGGATCCCGGCTGAAGCGGTCCGCGCGTATCTCGAGGAGCTCGGCCTGCCGAAGCACGACGTCCACTACGACCTGCCGCGGATCCGGCGCCTGGCCACCGATGCGATCGGCGCGCTCTCCGACGAGGAGCTGACGGCCCGCGTCGGCGCGCCGCTCGAGCTCGCGCCTGCGCTGCGCGGCGCCCGGGACCTGAACGAGGCGCGTGAGTTCGCGCGCCAGATTCTCGAGCCCGAGCCGGTCACGCTCCCCGAGGACGCGCGCCCGACGATCGAGCGCTTCAAGGAGCTCGCCGGCGGCGAGCCACGTGAGACGATTCGCGAGCTGAAGGCCGTCGGTGGCAACCTGCGCGCGCTGCGGCTCGCGCTCACCGGACGCGACCGCGGCCCGGAGCTCTGGACGGTCGTCGCGGCGCTCCCGCGCGAGGAGGCTTTGAGGAGGATCGATGCGGCTCTATGACACCGCCACCAGGCAGCTGCAGGAGCTGCCGCCGCCGCCCGGCCCGATCCGGATGTACTTCTGCGGGCCGACCGTCTACCAGCGGATCCACATCGGCAACGCGCGCCCGTTCGTGATCTCGCTGTGGCTCAAGCGCTGGCTCGAGGGCAGCGGCTACGAGGTGAAGCTCGCCGAGAACATCACCGACATCAACGACAAGATCTACGCGGCCGCACCGGGCGCGAGCGCGAAGCTCGCCGCCGACGCGAGCGGCTGGTACGTCGAGGACACCGGCGACCTGGGCCTTGGCCGCCCCGACGTCGAGCCGAAGGCGACCGAGTCGATCCCGGAGATCGTCGCGATGATCGAGCAGCTCGTCGATAGCGGCCACGCCTACCCGGCCGAGGGCGACGTCTACTTCCGCGTCTCGAGCTTCCCGGACTACGGCAGGCTCTCGGGCCGCCACGGCGACGAGGAGGCGACGCGTAACCCGTCGAGGAGCCGAGGAGACCGAGCGCAAGGACGACCCGCGCGACTTCGCGCTCTGGAAGGGCCACAAGGAGGGCGAGGACACGTGGTGGGACTCGCCCTGGGGCCGCGGCCGGCCAGGCTGGCACATCGAGTGCTCGGCGATGGCGGAGGAGCACCTCGGGCCGGTGTTCGAGATCCACGGCGGCGGGCTCGACCTGATCTTCCCGCACCACGAGAACGAGGTCGCGCAGTCGCGCTCGCTCGGGCACGGGTTCGCGCAGCTCTGGATGCACAACGGCATGCTGCGGCTGTCAGGCGAGAAGATGTCGAAGTCGCTCGGCAACCTCGTGTCGCTGCGGGAAGCGCTGGACGAGTGGGGGCGGGAGACGCTGCTCGTCTACTTCCTCGGCGGCCACTGGCGCAAGCCGATCGACTACTCGGACGAGGTGCTGGAGCAGGCGGCCGCGCAGGCCGAGAGCTTCCGCAACGTGTTCCGCGGCGACTCGCTCGAGGGTGGCGACTGGGACGCCTTCGCGGCCGCCCTGGACGACGACTTCAACACGCCCGAAGCGCTGGCGGTGCTGCACGGCTGGCGCGACCACGACCTGCTGCGGCGCGGGCTGGAGATCTTCGGGCTCGAGTCGCTGGCCGAGGTGGCGACGGCGCCGGCCGAGCTGGAGGAGCTCGCGCGAGCGCGCCTCGAGGCCCGCGCGCAGAAGGACTTCGAGACGAGCGACCGCCTGCGCGACGAGATCGAGGCGGCGGGGTGGATCGTGCGGGACGTGGACGCCGAGCCCGGCTTTCAGCTCGTTCCCAAGCGGTGACCAGCGAGCTCGTCTACGGGCGTCGCCCCGTGCGCGAGGCGCTGCGCGGGCCCCGCGAGGTGCTCGAGCTGTGGGCGACCGAGCGGGCGCAGAAGGCCGAGCCGTGGCTGGGGGAGGCCGGCGTTCGCCTCCACACGAAGCCGGAGCGCGAGCTGACCGCCGAGGCCGGCACCCAGGACCACCAGGGCGTGCTCGCGCGAGTCGAGCCGTACCGCTACGCGGACGCGCACGAGCTCGCGGCCGGCGAGTCGCCGCTGCTCGCCGTGCTCGACTAGGTCACCGACCCGCGCAACCTCGGCGCCGTGATCCGCAGCGCGGACGGCGCGGGCGCGGACTGCGTCGTGCTCCCGGCCCACAACTCGGCGCGGGTCACGCCCGCGGTCGCGCGTGCCTCGGCGGGCGCGGTCGAGCACCTGCCGGTCGCGGTCGTGAAGAACCTGGCCCGCTACCTCGCCGAGATCAAGAGCCCGCGGCTCTGGATCTGGGCAGCGGCCGGCGACGCCGAGACGTCGATGTGGGAGGCCGACCTCTCGGGCGGCTCGGTCTTCGTGCTCGGCGCCGAGGGCAAGGGCCTGCGGCCGCTCGTGCGGCGAACCTGCGACGACGCCGTCTCGATCCCGCTGCATGGCAAGGTCGAGTCGCTGAACGTCAGCGTCGCGGCGGCTTTGCTGCTGTACGAGGCGAGGCGGCAACGCGGTGGCTGAGCCGACGCTCTACCTGTTCGACGGCTACAACCTCCTGCACGCGGGGCCGTTCGAGGATCCGCGCGAGCTCGTCGACCGGCTCGCCAGCTTCGTCGCGCTGAACGGCGCTCGCGGCGTGCTCGTCTTCGACGGCGTGGGCGAGGAGCGCGTGCACGGCCCGCTCGAGGTGCGGTACGCCGAGCACGCGGACGCGCTCCTCGAGCGGCTGGCGGCCGAGCACCGCGGGCGCGAGACCGTGTGCCTGGTCTCCTCCGACTCGGCGATTCGCGGCACCTCCGGGCAGGAGGTGCAGAAGCGCAGCTCGCGAACGTTCCTGGAAGACCTCGACGAGCCGAGTCACCAGGACCCGGGAAGATCGCAGCTTCGGGATCGCGTGGACGAAGAGACGCGAAAACGACTAGAGAAGCTCCGCCGAGGGCAAGGGTCCGGTTAAGTCCGAAAAACAGCAAAGTCTTGTAAACGTGTTGGGACCTTGCTATCTTGATCCTCAACCTCAGGGTGAGGCTTCGCAGCTCACCGTCCTCGAACGAGGGGGAGCCGTGCCCGCTCGGACCGCCCAGACGATCCAAACGCCGCAGAAGCTCCAGCGAGAGCTCGCCGATCTCCAGCTCGTCATGCGAGCCCGCAACGGCGACCAGAAGGCACTCGACGAGCTGATCCGCCGCTACACCGGCTTCGTCCGGCTGAAGGCGAGCTCGTACTTCCTCGCCGGCGGCGACTCGGAGGATCTGATCCAGGAGGGCCTGATCGGGCTCTACAAGGCCGTGCGTGACTTCAGCCCGGAGCTCTCGTCGTTCCGCAGCTTCGCCGAGCTCTGCGTGACGCGGCAGATCATCACCGCGATCAAGACCGCGACGCGCTTCAAGCACTCGCCGCTCAACTCGTACGTCTCGTTCAGCCACACGCCCGCCGGCCAGGAGTCGGACGGCGACTGCACCCTCGGCGACGCCCTGCCCGGGCCGTCGGTGGACGACCCGTCGGTGTGCGTGATCTCGACCGAGGAGCTGCAGAGCCTCGTCTTCACGCTCGGCAGCGGGCTCTCGAAGCTCGAAGCCGACGCGCTCAAGCTCTACCTCGAAGGCGAGTCCTACGAGGACATGGCCGAGCGACTCGGCTGCGACACGAAGACGATCGACAACGCGCTCCAGCGCGTGAAGCGCAAGGTGCTCGCGCACCAGCAGTCCCGGCAAGTGCTGCACTAGATATCAATCTGATATCTTGATATCCGCGATGGCGAGGCCGCGGAAGCAGACCGACGAGACGGCGCTGTTCGTCCGCATTCCTTCGGAGCACGCGGCGAAGCTGAACCGGGCCGCCGACGCGCTCGGGGCGCCGAAGCGGGAGCTGATCACACGGCTGGTCGCGCAGTACGTCGATCCGGACAACCCCACGATGCTCAGCGCCCTCGGCGGCGCGCGGGCCGAGTGGGGCGTGGGCCAGCATTCGTTCCGGCCGGCAGAGGAGCTCGAGATCCTGACGCCCGCCCAGCTCGCGGGCCTGCTGCAGGTGGAGGAGGAGCTCGTCGTCGAGCTGGCCGAGCGGCGCGAGCTGCCCGGGCGCAAGGTGGGAGAGGAGTGGCGGTTCTCGCGCGAGGCGATCCTCGCGTGGCTCGCCGAAGAGGAATGAGGATCGGCCGGCTCGAGCGGGCGTGGGCCGCGGACGCGCTGCGACCGGCGGTCGGCTGGAAGGTCTGGCGCGTCGAGGACGGCCTGCTCGTGAGCGTGCTCTACGGCGACCGCTGGCCGGTGGACGAGCCGATCCGGGCGAGCTGCTTCCGGCACGAGCACGAGGCGCCGAGCCCGTCCTGCGAGTGCGGCATCCACGCCGGCCGCGAGCTCGCCGCGTGGGAGCACTACCTGGATGTCGGCGCCGAGTCGCGTGTCTTCGGGCGCGTGCTGCTCTGGGGCGCGACGGTCGAGGGCACGCACGGCTGGCGTGCCGCGTGCGCGCGGCCGGTCGAGATCTTTGTGCCCGCCGCCGTCACCGAGCCAACCGAGGGGCTCGAGACCTACGGCGTCCCGGTGCATGTGCTCGAGCCGGTCGAGACGGCGGTGCCGGCGTGACCCCGCTCGTGCCGATGGTGGTCGAGCAGACCTCGCGCGGCGAGCGCTCGTTCGACATCTACTCGCGCCTGCTCAAGGACCGGATCGTGATGGTCGGGAGCGCGATCGACGATGAGGTGGCGAACCTCGTCGTCGCGCAGCTTCTCCACCTGGAGTCAGAGGACCCTGACAAGGACATCTCCGTGTACGTGAACTCGCCCGGCGGCGACGTCTACGCGGGCCTCGCGATCTACGACACGATGACCTTCGTCAAGCCGGACATCCGCACGATCTGCGTGGGCACGGCGATGTCGATGGGCTCGGTCCTGCTCGCCGCGGGCACGAAGGGCAAGCGCAGCGCGCTGCCGAACGCGAAGATCCTGATCCACCAGGTCTGGACCGGCCAGTTCGGCGGCCAGGCCTCCGACGTCGAGATCCGCGCCCGCGAGGTGCTCGACCTGAAGAAGCGCGTCGAGCAGATCCTGGCCGACCACAGCGGTCAGCCACTCGATCGCGTCGCCGCCGACACCGACCGCGACCACTTCATGACCGCGTCGGAGGCGGTCGAGTACGGCCTGATCGACGAGGTCCTCCAGGGCCGGCCGGCGCTAGGCTGAGCGCAGTGCCGGAGTAGCTCAGCTGGTCAGAGCAACGCCCTTGTAAGGCGTAGGTCGTGGGTTCGAATCCCACCTCCGGCTCTCGCAGAAAACCGATCCGCCGCTCCCTCGGTACGCACTTGAAGGGTTCGAGTGAAAGGAGCGGGGATGAGAATTGCTCGTCTGACCACGCGCACGAGGGCCATCCTTGGGCTGCTCGTGCTGGGCGCGGCGCTAGTACTCGCCGCGCCGCTCGGTGCCGCGAAGCCGACCACGTACACGGTCGTGCCGCTGGTCTCGAACCAGCCGACTCTGGCACCGTTGACCGACCCGGATCTGCAAAACGCGTGGGGCCTGACCTCAAGCGCGACGTCGCCGTGGTGGGTCTCCGACAACGGCACCAACAAGTCGACGCTGTACAACTCCGCCGGGGTGAAGCAGGGCCTGATCGTCTCGGTGGCCGGCGGACCGACCGGGACAGTGTTCAACACCACCGCCGGCTTCAACCTGCCGACCGGCGGAAAGGCGCTGTTCCTATTCGACGGCGAGGACGGAATCGTCCGCGCCTGGAACGGTTCGCAGGGCACCACCGCGATCATTGTCGGTGACGGCGACCAGTCCGCCACCGGCGCGATCTACAAGGGCCTGGCGATCGCGACCGCGCCTAGCGGGCCGGAGGTCTTCGCGGCCGACTTCCACAACAACAAGATCGACGTGTTCGACAGCAACTTCAAGCTCCTCAAGAACACCGGCTTCGTCGACCCGTCACTGCACAAGCACTTCGCACCGTTCAACGTGCAGGTGATCGGGAACCGCGTCTTCGTCGCCTACGCCAGGCAGGACCAGGACGCGGAGGACGAGGAGGCGGGCCAGGGCCGCGGGCTCGTCGACGTCTACGACCTGTCAGGGAACCTGCTCGGCGGGATCGACGGTCACGGCCAGCTGAACGCGCCGTGGGGCCTGGCGATGGCGTCGGCGTCCTTCGGCACGTTCGCCGGTGACCTGCTCGTCGGGAACTTCGGTGACGGTCACATCAACGCGTACCGCGAGGCGTCGCCGAACACGTTCGTGCACGACGGCAAGCTGCGCGGCGCCGACAACAGGCCGCTCGAGATCGACGGCCTCTGGGCACTCCAGTTCGCGCAGGGCGGCAGCAACGGCACTGCGGGGACGCTCTTCTTCACTGCCGGCCCGAACGACGAGGCGGACGGCCTCTTCGGCCGGATTCAAGTGGGCTGACGGCGCGCAACGGGCGGCGCGCGCTACGGGTGCGCGCCGCCCACCTCTTCGATCAGGCCGGCGGCGCGAACCGTGCCGGGTTGCGACTGGAGCCGCAGTGACCCCTCCGCCAGCCCAGCGTTCGGCGTCGAGAGCAGGCGGTCGATCGCCTCATGCAGCTGCGCGTCCTCGAACTCGTAGGTCGGCAGCCGCACGCCAAAGCCGCGCTCGGTCATGCGCTGCGCGTTGTCGTGCTGGTCCCAGAAGAGCGGCAGCACGACCATCGGCTTGCCGAAGTGGATCGACTCGGTGACCGTGTTGTTGCCGCCGTGCGTGATCACGAGGTCGACCTGCGGCAGGATCGCCGGCTGCGGCAGGAACTCGGCGCCGGTCATATTCGGCGCGAGCTCGATCGACTCGTGCTGCGGGCCCTTGCTGACGACGTAGCGGTGCGGCGTCTCGGCGAGCGCGGCGACAAGGCGGTTCATCAGCTCGACGTCGGCCGAACCCAGGCTGCCGAGGCTGACGTACGCAAGCGCATCGTCGCCGGGAGGCGGCTCGAACGGCTCGTTCACCGAGCGCACGCAGGAGTCGAGCCGGTGCCAGCGCTCCCCGAGCGGCCGGGAGCGCTCGTAGTCGGCCTCGGCGGGGTAGAGGTAGAGGTTCAGCCACGGCGACTCGTGAACGAACTCGAGCTCCGGCAGCGGCGGCGCACCGCGCTCCTCGCAGAACGCCGAGAAGTCGCGCTGCAGGGGTTCGTGCAGCTGGCGGTAGCGCTCGCGGAACTCGTCCCAGCCTACCCGGTCGCCGGTGCGGTAGCCGGAGAAGACCGGCGGCAGCGCCGGGTCCTTCAGCTCGAGCGGATTGCAGGAGACGATTCGCACCCATGGCCGGCCCGAGGCGAGCACGGCCGGGAAGCCGACCACGTTGTCCTGGACGATCACGTCCGGCTCGAGCTCGCCGAAGATCTCGGCGAGCCGCTCGTCCACGTAGCGAGCGCCGTCGACGAGCTCCTGCCACACGGGGAGCACGAAGCTCTCGAGCTGGTCGATCGTCGGCTTGCGGAACTCGGGCGCCGTGTCGCGGACGAAGTCCTTCCAGAACTGGCCCGGAGCCTCCTCGACCTCGGGTGCGGGCTTGAGGCGCATCAGCGCCTCCTCGAAGCCCTGCACCTCGAGCGTGCCGGCGAACGATTCCTCGATCACGAACACGATCCGCTCGCCGCGCTCGAGCAGGACGCGGCCGATCCCGACGCAGTTGTTCGTCGGGCCGAAGGCGCCTCGGGAAAGAAGACGTAGGTGCTCAACCCAAGGCTTGCGCGAGGTCGGCCCAGAGCTCGTCCACGTCTTCGAGGCCGACGCTCAGCCGCAGCAGCCCCGGCGGCACGCGGTCGCCTTCCCAGCGCGTGCGCGACTCCAGCACCGACTCGACGCCTCCGAGGCTGGTGGCGTTCTCGATCGTTCGGAGCGAGGTCTCGACCTTGCGAGCGGCCTCTCCGTCGGCGACGTCGAACGAGAGCAGGCCGCCGAAGCCGGGATAGCGGACGACCTCGACCGCCGGGTGGTCGCTCAGCCGATCGGCGATCGCCGTGGCGGTGGCGGTGTGGCGCTCCATCCGCACCCGGAGGGTCTTCAGCGAGCGCGAGAGCAGCCAACAGGGGTCGGGCGCGGCGACGATCCCGGTGCGGCCGCGGAACTGGCGCAGGCGTTCGGCATCCTCGGCCGAGCCGCAGGCGACCGCGCCCAGCAGTACGTCGTCATGGCCGCCGAGGTACTTCGTCGCGCTGTGGAGCGCGAAGTCGGCTCCGTGCTCGAGCGGGCGGAGGTAGACGGGCGTCGCGGCGGTCGAGTCGACCACCACCCGCGCCGGCGAGGCCGCGGCGGCCTCGAGATCCGGCATGGTCAGGAACGGGTTTGAGGGCGCCTCGAGCCAGACGAGATCGACGCCCTCGGGCGGCGGGCCGGTCTGGTCGAACTCCACGTTGCGCACGCCCCAGCGCTCGAGCGCATCGAAGAGCACGCCGGTGCCGTAGTAGCCGCCCTCGGCGAGCGCTATCGTCTGCCCCGGCTCCAGCAGGGCCAGCACGAGCCCCGTCGTCGCACCGGCGCCGGAGGGGAAGACGAGCGCCTCGCCGCCCTCGAGCTCCCCGAGCTTGGCCTCGGCCGCGAGCGCGTTCGGGTGGGCGTAGCGCTGGTAGTACAGCTCGCCCGGCTCGCCCTCCCGGTAGGGCCAGATCGTCGCGCGGTCGAGCGGCTCCACGGCGACGAGTCTAGTCCGGCCGGATTCAGCTGGGTTAGATCTCGCCCTTGGCCCGTGTTGTGCGCGTCCGCGGAGCGACAGCCTTCTTGGGCTTGCGGCGCTCCGGCTTCGTGGGCTCTTCGCACCCGTTCGCGGGGTCCGGCATGACGCGGTTCTTGCCGGCTCGCTTGGCCGCGTACAGCGCCTCGTCGGCGACGGCGACGAGCTCGTCCGCGGAGGGCAGCTCGTCCTTCAGCGCGACCCCGAAGCTCGCCGTCACCTGCAGCGTCTTGCCTGCTGCAACCTCGATCGGGGTCTTCTCGAGCGCGACCCTCAAGCGCTGCGCGAGCTTGAGCGCGCCGGGGAGGTCGGTCTCAGGGAGGATCAGCGCGAACTCCTCGCCGCCGTATCGGCAGGCGAGGTCGACCTGGCGGACACCGCCGAGCAGCACCTCGCCGACCGCGCGCAGGACTGCGTCGCCGGCTTGATGGCCATGGGTGTCGTTGACCTGCTTGAAGTCGTCGAGGTCGAGCAGGACGAACGCGAGCGAGTCGCCGACGCGGTCCGCGCGGCGCCACTCGAGCACGAGCTCCTCGTCGAGCGTGCGCCGGTTTGCAAGGCCGGTGAGGCTGTCGGTCGTGGCCTGAGAGGCTACTCGCCGGAAATCGCCGAGGAGGCGCATGATCGGGCCGGCGAACAGGAGCGCGACCAGGATCAGCAGCGAGAACGATCCGAGCGCCGCGTAGCGCACCCGGGCCTGGTAGGGAGCGACGTTCGCGTCGATCACGTGCTTGGGCCGGAGAGCGATCAGGCGGATGCCGTTCGCGTCGGGCACCAGCGCCGGCAGCCCGCGGTAGTCGACGCCGCCCAGCCGCACGATTCTGCCCTTCGTCGTGAAGACGCCTCCGCCTAGCACGCGGCCTCGCTTCGTCAGGACGAGCCTGTCTCCGCGCCCGTGCGGCGCGTCCTGGGTGAGGCGCGCTGACATGCCGGGGCCGAGCGGGACGCTCGCGACGATCTTCGCCGCGCGGACACCGTTGACCGTGAGCCAGATCGCGCGCTGGACGCCCGGTCCGGGATTGCCGCTCGCGACCCGCTTCGAGCCGAGGTAGATCGCCAGTCCAGGAGCGCGCCCGGCCACCCGGCGCAGAGTCGCGCGGTCGTGGGTGATGACGGCCCGCTGGACGACCGGCGAACCCGCGAGGTCGTGCGCCGTCGTGGAAGCGTTGTCGCCAAGGCGGCCCAGCTCGCGCAGCCCGTTCTGAAGCTGGTCGCCGAGCACGGAATCCGCCCGGGCCTGCTCGTTGCGCAGCGCGTTTGCCTGCAGGATCCGGACGGTCGAGAAGATCGGGATCGCGCCGACGATCAGGACGCCGATCAAGAGCTGGATCGCGGAGCGCCGCGTGACCGGAGGCTTCGTCTGCCGCCGGCGGCGCGGAGCCGCATGCTGCTGTTCGGCGGCCGTAGGTGTGGCCGCAGAGCTCATCGGTCTCTTATCGGCCTCGAAACCGGCTTACTTGAGCCGAGAACGAGGGTCAGAAGTTCTGGTCCGAGAGGCCCGACTCGCCGACGTTGCCGTGGTACGTCCACCAGACCATGTCCTGAGCGGACGTATCGCGGAAGATGTGGTTGGAGGCGGTGCCGAGCACGATCGTGACCGTGCTCCCCGCGAGGGTCATTAGCGAGTTCGTGAAGGTCGCCCCGGCTGGGTTCGCGTAGTCGCCGACCAGGTCGACGCCGCCGAGGCCGGACAACCACGTGCTGTCGGCAGCGTCCATGAAGTAGAGCCAGTCGTCGGAGTTGTACGTGTCGATGTGGGCGGTCACGGTGGTCGTCGAGCCGTCCCAGCCCGAGAGGATCAAGTCGGGGTTCACCGCACCGCCGTACGTGAGGACGACCACGTCACCTGCCTCCGGCTTGCCGCTCAGCCCGGCGTCGACCGTCTGCACGTCGGCGGGCGCCGGCAGCGTAGTCGGCGGGAAGGTCGGAGGGGACGGAGGAAGCGGCGGCGGTGGCGGAGGAGGCGGAGGAGGCGGCGGCGGCGGTGGCGGAGGAGGCGGAGAAACCGGCGGAGGCGGAGGCGGAGGAACCGGCGGAGGAGGAGGCGGCGGCGGTGGCGGAGGAGGCGAGACCGGGGGCGGGGGCGGAGGAGGCGGCGGCGGAGGAACCGGCGCAGGCGGAGGCGGAGGCAGATCGGGGACGGGAGGCGGCGGCGGGACGGGCGCCGGCGACGGAAGTGGGACCGGGGGACGGGGAGGCGGCGGTGCGGGAGGCGGAGCGCTCAACGGAGAGGTCGAGGGATCGAAGTTGCGGTCGTGCTGCGGCAGCGGGTTGTGGACGTTGCGACCCGGGCTGGGCTTGTGCTCTCCGTTTCGCCGACGCTGGGTGACGTAGAGGATGGCCCGCTCGCGGATCCGCTCCAGGCGTACTTCGCGCACGATCCTCGGATCGACGACCGCGGCAGCGACGGTGCCAGCTCCCGGGTCGCGCGTGTCTCCTCCCGAGCCGGGGGACCCGCTCGCGGCCGCCGCCCCGAAGAGGAAGTCGCGCATCGAGCCGCCGCCCCCCGCGGTGCCTGAGACTTCGGCAAGGATCGGCAGCCCGATCGTCAGCCAGAGGCCCAGCACGAGTGGCAGCGCGATCGCGAGCGGGGCGAGCCGGGACCGCGGCACGAGCACGGCGCGAGGCGCCGGTAGCCGATTGGTCCGATCAGGGGGTGTTCGCCGCATCTCGTTGCTCATAAGCCGCAGTTCCGCCCACGTACTAAAGGCGCTTCGAGGGGGATCCGAGTCCCCCGGCGAGGGGATCTTGGCGGCACCCGTTCGAGGGAGGCGGTACATTCGCCGCCGTGGCGACCGAGGCCGACTCGACCGAGGCGAAGCTTCGCCGGCTGCAGGAGCTGCGCGAGCAGGCGCTGCACGCAGGGAGCGAGAAGGCCGTCGAGCGGCAGCGCTCGCAGGGCAAGCTGCTGGCACGCGAGCGGGCGGTGAAGCTGCTCGACCGGGGCTCGTTCGTCGAGCTCGACCGCTACGTCCGCCACCGTGAAGCCGAGTTCGGGATGCGGGAGCGGCGGCCCTACGGCGACGCGGTCGTCACCGGCTACGGAACGATCTTCGGCCGGCGCGTGTTCGTCTTCTCGCAGGACTTCACCGTCTTCGGCGGCTCGCTCAGCGAGGTCTTCGCCGAGAAGATCTGCAAGGTGATGGACCTCGCGGCGAAGTTCGGCTGCCCGGTGATCGGGATCAACGACTCGGGCGGCGCGCGCATCCAGGAGGGCGTCGTCTCGCTCGCCGGCTACGCGGACATCTTCTGGCGCAACGTCCAGTGCTCCGGTGTGATCCCGCAGATCAGCCTGATCATGGGGCCATGCGCCGGCGGCGCCGTCTACTCGCCCGCGATCACCGACTTCGTGCTGATGGTCGAGGGCAGCTCGTACATGTTCATCACCGGCCCCGACGTGGTGAAGACGGTGACGGGCGAGGAGGTCAGCTTCGAAGAGCTCGGCGGGGCGGCCACGCACGCCGCGAAGTCGGGAGTCGCGCAGTTCATCTCACCGGACGAGGGGGCGGCGCTCGAGGACGCGCGCTACCTGCTCTCGTTCCTGCCGCAGAACAACGTCGACCCGCCGCCTTACAACGAGCCTTCCGACCCGGCCGGCCGCGAAGATGTGGAGCTCGACACGCTGATCCCGGACGACCCCGCGAAGCCGTACGACATGAAAGACGTCGTGCAGCGGGTGGTCGACGACGGTGAGTTCATGGAGGTGCACGAGCGCTGGGCCGAGAACCTGATCTGCGGCTTCGCCCGGCTGAACGGGCATGTCGTCGGCGTGGTCGGCAACCAGCCCAAGGCACTCGCCGGGGTGCTCGACATCGACTCGTCCACGAAGGGGGCGCGCTTCGTCCGGACCTGCGACGCCTTCAACATCCCACTCGTCACGTTCGTCGACGTGCCCGGGTTCCTGCCGGGGACCGCGCAGGAGTGGGGCGGGATCATCCGCCACGGCGCGAAGCTGCTCTACGCCTACGCCGAGGCGACCGTGCCGAAGCTCACCGTGATCACGCGCAAGGCCTACGGCGGCGCGTACGACGTGATGAGCTCCAAGCACATCGGCGCCGACTTCAACTTCGCCTGGCCGACCGCCGAGGTTGCCGTGATGGGCCCGGAGGGGGCGGTCAACATCATCTTCCGGCACGAGCTCGAGGGCGTCGACGACGCCGAGACGCGGCGTGACGAGCTGATCACGGATTACCGCGAGCGCTTCGCGAGCCCGTACGTCGCGGCCGAGCGCGGCTACGTGGACGAGGTGATCGAGCCGCGCCGCACACGGCCCGTGCTCGCGGACGCGCTCGAGACCGCACTGACCAAGCGCGAACGCCGCCCACCGCGGAAGCACGGGAACATTCCGCTCTAGTCGGATTCGTCCCTAACTACGGTTCGCCCGGCCTCCTCCCCGAGGCGAGCGTATCGGCGAACCCTGCGCGTGTCTGTGCCGGGCCGTGACGAATGTGTGACGCCTACGAGGCGACCGCGGCCACCCGGCGAGGCTCTTCGCTTGCGGCGAGCTCGTCGGCCAGGGCGTCGACGATCTCCGGGTCGAACTGCGTCCCGGCGCAACGCCGCAGCTCGGCGACCGCCTGCTCCGCGAGCACCCGCCGGCGGTAGACCCGCTCCGACGTCATCGCGTCGTAGGCGTCCGCGACGAAGATGATCCGTGCCCCGAGCGGGATCCGGTCGCCGGGCAGCCCGTCCGGGTAGCCGCTCCCGTCCCAGCGCTCGTGGTGGTGAAGTACCCACTCGGCGACCGGATCCACGCCCAGGCTCTCCAGCATCCGGAACCCGATCTGCGGGTGGCGTTCCAGCACCATCCGCTCGGGCTCCGTCAGCGGGCCGGGCTTGCGCAAAATCTCCTCCGGAATGGCGAGCTTGCCGAGGTCGTGCAGGCTGGCCGCGAGGCGCGTCAGCTCGACGTCCTCGTCCGGAAGCCCGAGGCGGCGTGCCATCCGCGCGGCGAGCTCGGCGACGCGCTGCGAGTGGCTGCCGGTGTAGACGTCGCGGGCGTCGACGGCGCGGGCGAGGCTGGCCGCGGCCCGAAAGCGCGCGGCCCGGTCGGGCCCGCTCGCGAGCCGCTTCAGCTCGGCGAGCTCGATCACGTCGGGCCGGTAGGCGCGGACGCGGTTCTTGCCGTACTCCTTCGCCCAGTAGAGCGCGCTGTCGGCCAGGCGGATGAGGTCATCGCGGTCGCCTGCGTGCGCCGGCGAGGTCGCGACGCCCACGCTGACGGTGACGGAGCCGATCTGCTCGAGCTCCAGCGCCGCGATGCGCTCGACGACCGACGTCGCCGCGGTGAGCGCGCTGTTCTCGTCGTAGCCGGGGAGGAGCAGCGCGAACTCGTCGCCGCCGAGCCGGAACGCCTCGCCCGTCTGCCGCAGGCGGGAGGCGAGCCGCGACAGCACCCGGTCGCCGGCGGGATGACCGAAACGGTCGTTGATCCGCTTGAAGTCGTCGACGTCGACCAGGCAGAGGGTGAGCGGCAGACTTTTCTCGTGAGCGTTCCGTAGCTCCCGCTCGAGCCGTTCATGGAAGTGGCGGTGATTGCCGAGGCCCGTGAGCGGATCGGTGAGGGCGAGGCGCATCGCGCGCAGCGCCCCGACGATCGCGCGCTGGTAGAGCTGGATCGCGAGCAGCGGCCCCACGAGGGCGACCGAGAGGAACGGCGAGCGCTCCCAGAGCACGACCAGCATCAGCGCCGCGGAGGCCATCAGCGAGAAGGGGACGATCGTGACGCGGATGTTGGTCTTCGTCAGCGAGAAGACCGAGCGGCGCGCGCTGACGGCGACGACCGCGGTGATCAGCAGCAGGTTCACCGCGTACTGGGCGGAGGCGGCCGCGCCGACACGAGCGAGCACGCCGCTCGCGCCCTCACCGTTCAGGGGCGCCGAGACCAGACCCGCGGCGGTGGCGGCGAGTGCCACGACCGAGACGTTGTAGGCGACCCGCATCGCCGGCCGCTGCTCGAGCACCTGCGTGATCGCCGGCGCGAGGCAGACGACGAGCAGGCCCGCGGCCCAGCCGAAGAGCACGATCGAAGCGACGCCGAAGACGAACGAGAGCGAGACCCCACCAGTGTCGATCCCCTCGACCGGGACGGGGAAACGGTCGGCCAGCGTCGAGGCACTCAACAGTGCTGCGAGCCCGAGAATCGTCGAGGCCTTGTGCGGTGTGACGGCGAATGAGGCCGCTGCGGCACACGCGACGGCGAAGCCGGCAGCGCAGACCGGGACGATGACCGTAAGGACGCGCGTCGGCGGCAGGACGCGGTGGGTCATTACACGCCTACCAGTAGAGGTTTCTTGTGAGCTCTTCGCCGAGGCCACCGAGCGCGATCAAGACCAGCGCAAGGACGGCGACCAAAGCAACGATTCGCGGGCTCCAGTGCAGCAACGTCAACCTCCCCAGGGTGCTAGTAGGACGCCGACAAGTCTCGATCCTCGTGCCCGCCGTCACATCCCCCGGAAGGGTGAACCTCCATTTGGGTCAGGTCGGCTAGCGAGTGGCGATCAGGCCGGCTTCGGCGAGCGGCCTGCGGCCCCAGGCGAACTGCTGGCGGTACCAGCCGGTCAGCGGTGTCACGGCCACGCCCTGGCCCGAGGAATGGATCATCCAGCCGCCGCCGAGGTAGATGCCGGTGTGGCCGATCGAGGCCGGCTTCGAGCGCGGGCCGGACGGGCCGAAGAAGAGGACGTCGCCGGGAGCGAGCTTGGCGAAGCCGATCCGCTTCGCAGGCCCGGCCTCGCCGCTCATCTGGTAGGTCGTGCGTCCCTTGAGCGTCGAGGCGAGCGCGGCGCCGCCCGGATAGGCCTGCAGCTTGTAGACGCGCCAGACGAAGCCGGAGCAGTCGAAGCCGCCGTGCGCCTGGACGCCGAACGGCGTCTCCGCCTTCTCGCTCGTGCCGCCCCAGACGTAGGGGAAGCCGACGAAGCGGACGGCCGTGTTCAGCACGCGCGTCTGCCAGGCGCCGAGCTGCGGGAGCTCGAAGGTGGCGGCCGCGTCCTCGACGAACTGCGTCTCCCAGCCCTTGAAGCGCAGGATGCGGGCGACGGAGTAGGCGGTCTCGGCACGGGTGACGGGCTCGGTGGGCAGCAGCTCGAGGTCGTCGTGGGCTGCGGGGTGGTTCGTGCGCAGCCCGAGCAGCCGCGCCACCGTCTCGGTGCCGAAGCGGAAGGGCGTCGCGAGGCCCGCCGCCTGGGCGCCGGCGGTGAAGGCGGCGGCCGCGTCGGAGAGGTCGAGTGCGCGGACGAGGCGCGCGTCCAGCTGGGTGACGGTGACCGCGGCGGAGGGCGCGGCGACTGTGCCGGCCGGCTGCTTGGTCAATCCCGCGACGACCGCGGCCAGCTCGCCCTGCGTCAGGGTGTCATCGGCGCGGAAGGCAGCGACCGTCTTGGCCATCAGGCCGTGCTGGACGACGTAGCGGATCTCGGGCTGGGCCCAGGAGACCGTCGCGCGGCTTTTCTTCGCGGAGTGCCCGTCGCCGTCGCCGATTCGCCCGGCGAGCGCCGAGGGAGTGGCGAGGAGCGCGCAGCAGCCGAGGATGGTGAGGACGCGGCTCATCCACGGCTCGTATCGTCCGGGCGGCGCCGCAGCTTTAGGCTGCCGGCGTGGACGTGCGGATCACGCCCGAGCCCGAGGAGCGCGACGCCGTGCTGGCGGCGGTCGAGGCGGTGCTCGCGCGCGATTCGCTGCCGCCCGCCTACCGGAGCGGCTGGCGCCAACGTGGGATCCGTGAGAGCGTCGAGTTCTCGGAGCGCTACGGGGACGCGGTCCGGCCGCGCAGCAGCCCCGGCGCGACGCGGGCGTAGTCCAGCCCCGAGAGCCACGTCAGCGCGAGGGCCACGAGCAGCGCCCACCACGCCACCTGGTCGTCCCACGCGCCGGCCGCCGCGAACCCGCCGATCGCGGCCGCGGTCGCCTGCGACCACGTCTTCAGCTTGCCCAGGTCGCGCGCCTGCATGACGACGCCCCGCTCGAGCGCGGCCAGGCGCAGGCCGGAGACGAGGAACTCCCTCGCGACGATCAAGGCGACCATCCAGCCGGGGAAGACCCCGTCGTCGACGAGCAGGATCAGGAACGTCAGCACGAGGACCTTGTCCGCGACCGGGTCGAGCAGCGAGCCCAGTGCCGAGGAGTAGCCGTACTTGCGCGCGACGCGCCCGTCGAACCAGTCGGTCGTCATCGCCGCGATGAAGACGCCGGTCGCCCACCAGTAGTGGCCGTCGAAGTCCGCGACGAACAGGACGATCACGACCGGCACTGCCAGGATGCGCACGAGCGTCAACTGATCCGCGAACGTCATGCGCAGGGAGAATACGCGCGCGATGTCCGTCTTCTCGAAAGTCCTGGTGGCGAACCGCGGCGAGATCGCCGTCCGCATCTTCCGGACCCTGCGCGAGCTCGGGATCGAAACCGTGGCCGTCTACTCCGAGGTCGACCGCGGCTCGCTGCACGTCCAGGTCGCGGACGAGGCGTATCTCGTCGGCCCGGGGCCGGCTGCGCAGAGCTACCTCGACCAGGAGCGCCTGCTCGAGGTCGCGCGGCGCGCGGGGGCCGAGGCCGTCCATCCGGGCTACGGCTTCCTCGCAGAGAACGCCGGCTTTGCGCGTGCGGTCGCCCGCGCGGGGCTCGTCTGGATCGGCCCGCCGGCGGAGGCGATCGACGTGATGGGCTCGAAGACCGCGGCCCGAGAGCGCATGGCCGCGGCAGGCGTTCCGGTCGTTCCGGGAACGACCGACGCGGTCACCTCCGCCGAGGAGGTGCTGCGGCTCGGCGACGAGCTCGGCTGGCCGCTCGCGATCAAGGCGGCGGCCGGCGGCGGCGGCAAGGGCCTCAAGGTCGTGCAGGGCCCGGACGAAGCCGAGCGCGCCTTCGAGTCGGCGCAGCGCGAGGGGCAGGCGTATTTCTCCGATTCGACCGTCTACGTCGAGCGCTACCTCGTGGACCCGCGCCACGTCGAGGTGCAGGTGCTCGCCGACGGCCACGGGAACGTGATCCACCTCGGCGAGCGCGACTGCACGATCCAGCGCCGCCACCAGAAGCTGGTCGAGGAGACGCCCTCGCCGGCGGTGGACGAGGAGCTGCGCGAGCGGATCGGCGGAATCGCCGTCGACGCCGCCCGGGCGGTCGGCTACCGCAGCGCCGGGACCATCGAAGGCCTGCTCTCGCAGGAAGGCGAGTACTTCTTCCTCGAGATGAACACTCGCATTCAGGTCGAGCACACCGTGACCGAGCTGGCGACCGGCCTCGACCTGGTGCGCGAGCAGGTGCTGATCGCGGCCGGGGAGCCGCTGTGGCTGCGACAGGAGGACGTGCGGCTGACCGGGCACGCGCTCGAGTGCCGGATCAACGCCGAGGATCCGTCGAACGGCTTCCTGCCGAGCCCCGGGCGGATCACGAGCTACCGGGAGCCGGGCGGGCCTGGAGTGCGGGTCGACTCGGGCGTCGTCGCCGGCTCCGTCGTGCCTGAGCTATACGACCCGCTGGTCGCCAAGCTGATCGTCCACGGCGTCGACCGCGAGCACGCGCGCCGGCGGATGCTGCGCGCGCTCGGCGAGTACGAGATCGGCGGGATCACGACGCTGCTCGGCTTCCACCAGGCGCTGCTCGAGCACCCGTGCTTCGTCGCGGGCGAGACGTGTCATGGGGTGGTCGAGTCCGCAGAGCTGGCGGAGCGCGCGGAGGAGCTGTCGCAGACGACGGTTTCGGCGCCCCTGGACGGTGCTCCAACCCGAGCCCGCCGGCTGACGCTCGAGCTCGACGGCCGCCGCTACGAGGTCGAGGCGCTCGTCCCGGAGCCGCCGCACACCGAGCTCGCGAGGCGACGCCACGAGCGGGTGGCAGGCCGCGCCCACGGCGGCGGGAAAGACGCCCTCGTCACGCCGATGCAGGGCACGGTGCTCGCCGTCGAGGTCGCCGAGGGCGACGAGGTCGCAGCGGGCCAGGTGATCTGCATCGTCGAGGCGATGAAGATGGAGAACGAGATCACGGCCCACCGCGCCGGCATCGTCACCGAGCTCTCGGTCGAGCCCGGCCAGGCCGTGAGCAACGGACAGGCGGTCTGCGTGGTGGTCGACGCCAGCTAGAGTCCCGCGCCGGTGGACCTCTACGAGTACCAGGGCAAGGAGCTCTTCCGCCGCTTCGGCATCCCGACTTCCGAGGGGCGGCTGGCGACGAACCCGCCGGAGGCGCGCGCGGCCGCGGAGGAGATCGGCGGCCACGTCGTCGTCAAGGCGCAGGTGCTGACCGGCGGCCGCGGCAAGGCCGGCGGAATCAAGCTCGCGGACGACCCCGAGGACGCCGAGCGCAAGGCCGAGGAGATCCTCGGCCTCGACATCAACGGCCACGTCGTGCGCAAGCTCTGGATCGAGCAGGCCTCGGAGATCGCCAAGGAGTACTACCTCTCGGTCACCTTCGACCGCGGCACAAAGCAGTCGCTGTTCATGCTCACGACCGAGGGCGGAGTCGAGATCGAGGAGGTCGCAGAGAAGAACCCCGATGCGCTCGCGCGCCTGCACGTCGACCCGCTCGAGGGCTACCAGCCCTACCAAGCGCGGCGCCTGATCTACGGCGCCGGGATCGACGATCCGAAGGAGCAGGCCCAGCTGCTCGACATCATCGGCAAGCTCTACCGCTGCTTCGTCGAGAGCGACGCGATGCTCTGCGAGATCAACCCCCTGATCGTCACGCCCGAGGGCGAGATCCGCGCGCTCGACTCGAAGTTCACGGTCGACGACAACGCGCTCTACAAGCACCCGGACATCGCGGAGATGCGCGATCTCGAGGCCTACCCGCCCGAGGAGCGGGCCGCCCGCGAGAAGGGCGTCACCTACGTGAAGCTCGACGGCGAGGTCGGCATTCTCGGCAACGGTGCCGGGCTCGTGATGTCCACCCTCGACGTGATCGCGCTCGCCGGCGGCCGGCCGGCGAACTTCTGCGACCTCGGCGGCGGCGGCGACGCGCAGGGGGTGGTCGACGCGCTCGAGGTGATCACGGCCGACCCGCAGGTGAAAGCGATCCTGTTCAACATCTTCGCCGGCATTACCCGCTGCGACGTGGTGGCGCGCGGGATCCTGCAGGCGCTCTCGCAGATCGAGATCGCGCTCCCGATCGTGGTGCGCTTCGACGGGACGAACGCGGAGGAGGGTCGCGAGATCCTGGCCGAGGCCGCGCCGCCGAACCTGCACGTCGAGGCGACGATGCTGGACGCGGCCAGGCGCGCGGTGGAGCTGGCGGCATGAGCGCCTGGTCGGAGCGCGCCGAGGCCTACCGTCGGAGCCCGGGCCATCGCGAGGGCGCCGACCTCGACCTCGTGGTCGAGTGGTGCGAGCCGGCCGAAGGGGTGAAGGCGCTCGACGTCGCCACCGGCGGCGGCCATGTCGCCCGGCGGCTGCGCGAGGCCGGCTGCGAGGTGGTCACGCTCGACCCGTCGCCCGGGATGCAGGCGGATGTGCTCGCGCCTGCCGAGCACATCCCGTTCGACGGCGGTGCCTTCGACGTCGTCGTCACGCGGATCGCGCCGCACCACTTCGAGGACATCCGCGCGGCAGTCGCCGAGCTCGAACGGGTGAGCAGCCGGCTCGTCGTGATCGAGGACACGCTCTACTCGAGCGAGCGGCACGAGCAGGCCGAGAAGCTCCGCGACCCGACCCACGTGCGCAGCTACACCGAGGACGAGTGGCGCGAGCTCCTCGCCGAGGCCGGGCTCGAGGTCGAGCAGGTCGAGTGCTTCGAGAAGGAGCACCCACTCTACGACTGGCTCGCCCGCACGGGCTGCGAGGGCGCGCCGGCCGAGCGCGTGCGCGAGCTGCTGGCCGACCGGATGACCGACGACGGCACAGCCTGGACGGACACGAAGATCGTCATCCGCGCGAGGAAGTCGCAGAGCTAGTGGCGATCATCGTCGACAACGGCACGCGGCTGGTCGTGCAGGGCGCGACGGGGCGCGAGGGCTCGTTCCACACGCTGCGGAACCGCTCCTACGGCACGAACGTCGTCGCCGGAGTGACGCCCGGCAAGGGCGGCACCGACCTCGAGGGGATTCCGATCTTCGACACGGTCGCGCAGGCGGTGGACGAGACCGGCGCGAACACGACGATGGTCTTCGTGCCGGCCCGCTTCGCCGCGGATGCGATCTACGAGGCCGTCGACGCCGGGATCGGCACCGTGATCTGCATCGCCGAAGGCCTGCCCGCCCACGAGATGCTGCGGGTCTACAACTACATCCGGCCGAGGGAGATCACGATGCTCGGCCCGAACTGCCCGGGCGCGCTCTCCCCGGGCAAGGCGAACGTCGGGATCATCCCGGCCGAGATCTTTCGGGAGGGCCCGATCGGCGTCGTCTCGCGCTCTGGCACGCTCACCTACCAGATCGGCCACGAGCTGACCCAGCGCGGGCTCGGCAACTCGACGATCGTCGGGATCGGCGGCGACCCGGTCGTCGGCTCGTCCTTCATCGACGTGCTCGCACGCTTCCAGGCCGACGTCGAGACCGAGGTGATCGTGATGGTCGGCGAGATCGGCGGCGACGAGGAGGAGAAGGCGGCCGCGTTCATCGAGGCCGAGGTTACGAAGCCGGTCGTCGCGTACATCGCCGGCTTCACCGCGCCGCCCGGCAAGACGATGGGCCACGCGGGGGCGATCATCTCCGGCTCCTCAGGGACGGCCCAGGCGAAGAAGGACGCGCTCGAGGCTCGCGGCGTGCGGGTGGGGACGACGCCGACCGAGGTCGCCGAGCTCGCGGCCGAGATCGCCGGCGCCCGAGCGTAGCGGGCAGCCCGCAGTCGGCCGGGGTCCTCTAGCGAACGCGGATCGCCGCGCAGGCCAGGCGGCTCTGGTTGCCCGCTCTGTCGCTCGCGCGGACGCAGTACCGGTACGTGCCGCGCTTCGCGAACTTGAAGGTCACCCAGTAGGCGACCGCGTCGTTGGTCGTGCGCAGCTTCTGCGTGAACCTCTTCAGCAGCTTCGTCTTCCGGTAGACGAGCACTCGCTCCGAGGTGTGGCCGCTGTCGTCCCGCACGCGATAGCGCAGGTGGAGCGACTTCCGGTGGCGGCCGTTCGCCTTGTAGACATGGACCACCGGCACCTTCGTGTCCTTCGTTGCCGGCGTCGACTCGGGGGGTGGGGGCGGAGGGGGAGGAGGAGGAGGAGGCGGCGGCGGGGCCGGGGGGACCGCCGTCGAGAGCGCCTTCTGGACGTTGATCCGGCCGTAGCCGTAGTGGGCCTCCCAGGTGCAGCCCGCGCACGTGCCGTACGGGTCGGCGCCGTACGCGCCCGAGCCGACCTTGTCGGAGCCGAGAGCGAGGATCTGGCGCACCTGGGCGACCGAGGCCTCGGGATGGAGGCTCCGGATCAGGCCGACAAGCCCGGTCACGTACGGGGACGCCATCGACGTTCCCTGGTCGAGCGCGTACGAGTTGCCGGGCCAGGTGGAGAGGACGCTGACGCCGGGAGCGGAGACGAAGACGTCCGGGTTGCCGTAGTTCGAGAAGCTCGCCGGCTGGTCGCTCGAGTCGGTCGCCGCGACGCCGATCGCGCCCGGGCAGGCGGCCGGATAGGTCGGCGTCGCAACGGGCGTGCCGGGCGGGTTCCCGTTGCCCGCGGCGGCCACGATCGACGTGCCGTAGGAGTTCATCGCCAGCTCGACCGCGTTGCAGAGCGTGATCGGGTAGGGGCCGGTCGCGCCGAGCGAGAGGTTGATCACCTTCGCGCCATGCGAGGCCGCCCAGGCGATCCCGTTCGCGATGTCGGAGTCGTAGGCGCCCTGGCTCGCGTCGACCGAGAAGACACGTACGACGATCAGCGGCGAGGCGTACGAGAGGCCTGAGATGCCGACCCCGTTGTCGGTCGTCGCGGCGGCGATGCCCGAGACGTGTGTCCCGTGGCCGTCGTCGTCGGTCGGCACGCCCTGGGTGCAAGTGCCGTTGAGACAGGTCGCGCTCAGGCCCGAGACGTTCCCGAGGTCCGGGTGTGTCGCGTCGACGCCGGTGTCGACGATTCCGACGGGCACCGACGGGCTCGGGGTGAAGGTGCCGGGGAAGATCGACCAGCCGCCGAGCGCCGAGATCGCATCGAGCGCCCACTGTGAGCTGTAGTCGGGGTCGTTCGGCGGGCTGAGGTCGAGCAGGTGCAGGACGCGGTTCGGCTCGGCGTAGAGCACGTCGGGGCGTGCGCGGTAGCGCGCGAGCGCATCGGAGACGGTCTCGCCGGGCTGCGGGTCGACGACCTTGACGCCGCCGACGGACGAGCCGGTGACGTCGTCGCCGAGCGCCGCGACCTTCTTGGCGGAGCCGGTCGTCGAGGCGAACTTGACGAGAATCGTGCCGTCGGCGAGCGCGGCTGCAGGCGCAGCGCAGGCAAGCGCAGCGAAGGCGACGAGGAGCGCGAATCGCCGGATCACGATTCTTTCCTCGGCAAGAGGGGCCTCGCCCTTCACCCCCAATTTGTCAGGAGGCGACGCGGCCGGGGCTGCCCCTACACTGGCGCCGTGGACGCGATCTCGTTCGCTCGAGGGATTCCGGCGCCGGAGTGCCTCCCCGTGGGGGAGCTCGCCGACTGCGCCAAGAGCGTGATCGAGCGCGACGGCGAGGTGGTGCTCTCGTACGGCAGCACGCTCGGGTACGGACCGCTGCGTGAGTGGCTGGCGGAGCGGCACTCGGTCGAGCCCGGGCGCGTGCTGGTGACCAACGGCTCGCTGCAGGCGTTCCACTTCGTGCTGGACGCGTTCAGCGGCCGCGGGCGCGTGCTCGTCGAGCGGCCGACCTACGACCGGCCGCGCAAGATCCTGGCCGCGGCGGAGATCGAGCTCGGCGAGGTTCCGGTCGACGAGCACGGCCTCGACGTGGACGAGCTGGAACGCGAGCTCGACGGGCCCCCGGCCTCGTTCCTCTACACGATCCCGACCTTCCAGAACCCGACCGGCTCGACCCTCTCCGAGGATCGCCGCCGGCGGCTCGCGGAGCTCGTGCACGAACGGGAGCTGCCCGTGCTCGAGGACGATCCGTACGGCCTCGTGCGCTTCGAAGGCGAGCCGCTGCTGTCGCTGTTCGAGCTCGAAGGCGGGGAGCGCGTCATGTACTCGTCCTCCTTCTCGAAGACGATCGCGCCCGGGCTGCGGGTCGGCTACGCGATCGTCCCCGCCTCGCTGACGGGAAGGCTCGAAGAGCTCGTCGCCTCGACCTACATCACGCCCGCCTTGCTCGCGCAGGCCACCGTGTACGAGTTCCTGCGCCGCGGCCTGTTCCAGTCCAATCTCGAGCGAGTCTGCGGGCTGCTCAAGGTCCGGCGCGACGCGATGCTCGACGCGCTGGAGCGGGAGCTCTCGGGCCGGGCGCGCTGGAACCGGCCCGAAGGCGGCTACTTCCTCTGGCTCGAGCTGCCGGAGGAGACGGACGCGTCCGAGCTGCTCGCGCGAGCGAGCGAGGCGGGGGTGACCTTCGTTCCCGGCGCCGACTTCGGCGGCCGGCCGTCCTCCGCGCGGCTCGCCTTCAGCTTCGTCTCGCCGGCCGAGATCGACGAGGGCGCGCGGCGGCTGGCTGCGCTAGTGGCGTCGGCGGCGGCGCCGGTATAGCTGCGAGATCAGCACGCCGAGCAGCAGCCCGAGCGCGACGCTGAGCAGGATCACCCAGATCAGCGAGACGTGCGCGGTGCCGAGCACGAAGTGCACGTGGACGTGCTTGTTGTTCTCGAGCACGAAGCCGATTCCGTAGGCGATCAACAGGCCGAGGACGAGGAGCCGCAGGTAGAGGCGTGGCTGCCACTGGCGGCCGAATCCCTCCTCCGGCTCGGCGGCCCGCTCCTCCTCGGCTGCGGGCGGCGCTTCGGTCTGTTCCGGCTCGTCCTGCACGCCGCGGCAGTCTAGGCGGCGGAGCGATCGCCGAGCGGTGCCAGTGGTCGCGGCACCAGCCGCGGCTGTCGCGGCGGGACGAGCGTGCCGCGGCTGTGCAGCCGGAAGGTCGGGCACGGCTCGGCGAGGACGAGCGCGCAGAGCGACGCCCGATGGAAGTAGCAGTCCGCGCAAGTTGGTTTAGCCGCCTTGCTCATGCCCCAGTTTGCTCCTCTTCGTCGCCTGCCCGAACACCGCGGGATCATAGGGTGTGGGACCGGCGAATCAAGGCTTGCCTGTGGAGAAAACAGTGCAATTTCCGGCGCTTTCGAACATGTCGAAATCTGCCGCTTCTTTCCGGATCTAGCGCAACGTTGCCAGCGCCCGCAACGCCTGTGGAAAGTTCTTCACAGGGATGATCCGGAGCCCGTCGGCATAGCGCCGGGCCTCGCGGGCGTTCTCGCCTGCCGGGACGAGGAAGGCGTCCACACCCGCCTTGCGCGCGCCGAGCGTCTTTTGCTTGACACCACCGATTGGGCCCACGGTTCCGTCGAGAGCGATCTCTCCGGTCGCCGCGATCTTGTGCCCGTGCGCGACGTCGCGGCCGAGCTCTTGCAGGATGTCGAGCGCGAAGGCGAGCCCGGCCGAGGGGCCGCCGACGCCGCCCGCGTCGATCTTGATCTGCACCGGCAGCGTCACCTTCAGATTGTCACGAGCCGAGACTCCGACGAGCGCGCGCTTCGAGTCCTGCGGGTCGGAAACGGTCTTGATCGGCGCCGTCGTCCGCTTGCCGTCGCGCACGAACGTGATCCGTACCACGTCGCCGGGCCGGTGCTTGGCGAGCACCGCGCGTAGGTCGGCCACCGAGTTGACCTTGCGGCCGTCCGCGGCCACGATCACGTCGCTCGTGCGCAGGACCCTCGCGGCCGGCGCGCTCTTCTCGACGAGCACGATCGTCACGCCGCCGGTGGTCGCCTTGACCTTGTAGCCGAGGTGGTCGAGCGCGACGACGGCGGCGACCTTCTGCGACTGGGTCATGTCCTGGACGCCGATCTGGCGCTCCACCGCCGAGCTGACCGGGGGCGCCGGTGTGAGCGTCGACCCGTTCGGACGCAGGAACGGCACGAGCCGCTCCAGCAGGCGTGCCTCACGCTCGCGGACGTCGACGAAGTAGATCGGGCCCGGCTGAGGCGTGCGCGCGTCGTTGGGGACGGTGACGAGTTGATCGACGGGATGGGCGGGGTCGACGAGAAGGATGTCGGTGCCGCTGTCGGGCAGCAGCCAGAGCACGAACGCCGCCGCGCCGAGGAGGAAGAGGCCGCCCGCGGCGAGCCGCGCCGGTGTGAACCACCGCATCGGCCCGAGGATATGCGCGTCAGAGCAGGCCGCGCGTCAGGCCGCCATCGACCGGGATCAACGTGCCGGTCATGTACGAAGCGGCATCCGAGGCGAGGAAACACGCGACCTGCGCCACCTCTTTCGGCTGGCCGAAGCGCCGCAGTGGGATCGACTCGAAGTCCTCGGCGCGCGGCTTGCCCTGGAAGGCTTCGGCCAGGCGCTCGGTCTCGATCCGCCCCGGCGCGATCGTGTTGACGGTGATCTTCTTCTCGCCGACCTCGCGCGCGAGGGTCTTGGCCCAGCCGACGACGCCGGGGCGCACGGCGTTCGACAGCGCGAGGTTGTCGATCGGCTCGCGCACCGAGCTCGACTCGATGTTGATCACGCGGCCTCGGCCGCTGCGCTCAAGCTGCGGGAGGCAGAGCGCGGTCAGCCGGATCGCTGAGAGCAACAGCAGCTCGACGGCATCCTCGACCTGCTCGTCGGTGAGGCCGACCGCCGGCGTGCGCGGCGGGCCGCCGCTGTTGTTGACCAGGATGTCGATCCCGCCAAAGGCCTCGAGCGTTCGGTCGACGAGGCGCTTGAGGTCGGCGGGGTTGGTGACGTCGCCGCGCACGGCGAGCGCGCCCAGGCGCTCCGCCTCGCGCTGGAGCAACTCGCGCCCGCGCGCGAACATCGCCACGTTGGCGCCCTCGGCGGCAAACGCCTCCGCGATCGCCAGGCCCATCCCCGACGAGGCCCCGCAGACGATCGCCGTACGGCCGCTGAGCCCGAGCTCCATCGGCTACCCAGAGGAGCCGAGCACGCCGACGACGTCGCGGACCGCGTCCGCCGAGGTGTTCAGCGCCTGGCGCTCGTCGTCGGTCAGCTCGAGCTCGACGATCTCCTCGATCCCGCCCGCGCCGAGCTTCACCGGCACCCCCATGTACAGCCCGTCGATCCCGTACTCGCCTTCGAGATACGCGGTGCAGGGGAGGACGCGGTGCTCGTCGAGCATGATCGAGTCGACCATCTGCGCCGCCGCCGCGCCGGGCGCGTACCACGCAGAGGTGCCGAGCAGCTCGACCAGCTCGCCGCCGCCCTTCGCGGTCCGCTCGACCATGGCGGCGATCCGGTCGTCAGGGACGAGCTTCGTCAGCGGCACGCCGCCGACCGTCGTCGCCGAGACGACCGGCACCATCTGGTCACCGTGGCCGCCGAGCACCATCGCGGTCACGTCCTTGACCGACGAGCCGGTCTCCCACGCGATGAAGGTCGAGAAGCGCGCCGTGTCGAGGATCCCCGCCATGCCGAAGACGCGCTCCTTGGGCCAGCCCGAGGAGCCCTTCGCCACGTGGCACATCGCATCCAGCGGGTTCGAGACGACGATCAGGATCGCGTCGGGCGAGGCGGCGACCACCTGCTCGGTGACCGAGCCGACGATCTTCTCGTTCGTGGTGACGAGGTCGTCGCGGCTCATCCCGGGCGAGCGCGGCAGGCCGGCCGTGATCACGACCACCTCGGAGCCGGCAGTCTCATCGTAGCTGTTCGAGCCGACGACGTAGGGCTCGTAGCCGAGCACGGCGCCCATCTGGTTGATGTCGAGCGCCTTGCCCTGCGGGAGGCCTTCCTTGATGTCGACGAGGACGACGTCCGCGTAGTCGCGCTGCGCCAGCACCTTCGCGCAGGTCGCGCCGACGTTCCCGGCGCCGACCACCGTCACCTTGCGGCGCGAGCTCACGAGACCGGCGCTCCGAGCGCGTCGATGATCGCGTCGGCGACCTCGGAGGTGCCGACGGCGGTCGGGTCGTCGCGTGACGGCTTCATGTCGTAGGTGACGCGCTCGCCCGAGCGGATCACCTCGGCGATCGCTGCCTCCAGCCGGCCGGCGGCCTCGCTTTCGTCGAGGTGGCGCAGCATCAGCATCCCGGAGAGCATCATCGCGATCGGGTTGACCTTGTTCTGGCCCGCGTACTTGGGCGCCGAGCCGTGCGTGGGCTCGAAGATCGCGACCTCCTCGCCGAAGTTCGCGCCGGGCGCCATGCCGAGCCCGCCGATCATCCCGGCGGCCAGGTCCGAGACGATGTCCCCGTAGAGGTTCGGCAGCACGAGCACGTCGTACTCCTCCGGCCGCTGGACGAGCTGCATGCACATGTTGTCCACGATCCGGTCGTCGAACTCGATGTCGGAGTTCTCCTCGGCGACCTCGCGCGCGACGCGCAGGTAGAGGCCGTCGGTGAACTTCATGATGTTCGCCTTGTGCACGGCCGTCACCTTGCGGCGGCCGTTGCGGCGCGCGTAGTCGAAGGCGAACTGGACGATCCGGCGGGTCCCGGAGATCGAGAGCGGCTTGATCGAGATGCCCGCATCATGGTGGCGCAGCTTGCCGCCACGCTGCTCGATCCAGTCGATCAGCTCCTCGGCGTGCGCCGTGCCTTCCTCGTACTCGATGCCGGCGTAGAGGTCCTCGGTGTTCTCGCGGACGATGATTAGGTCGACCTCGTCGAACCGCGTCCGCACGCCTTCGTAGGTCTTGCAGGGGCGCGCCTGCGCGTAGAGGTCGAGCGCCTTGCGCAGGCCGACGTTGACCGAGCGGAAGCCGCCGCCGACCGGAGTCGTGATCGGGCCCTTGAGGGCGACGCCCGTGCGGCGGATCGAGTCCAGTGTGGGCTCCGGTAGCGGGTTGCCGCCGTGCTGGTCCATCACGTCCGCGCCGGCCTCCTGGACGTCCCATTCGAAGCCGACGCCGGTCGCCTCGAGCACGCGCCTCGTCGCCTCCGCCAGCTCCGGCCCGGTGCCGTCGCCGGGGATGAGTGTCACCTCGTGCGCCACGGCGGCGGACTCTAACGGAGCACTACACTTCGGGCCGTGAACGACTTCAAGCCGGGTCTCGAGGGCGTCGTCGCGGTCGAGACGGAGATCGCCGAGCCCGACCGCGAAGGGGGTTCGCTCCGCTATCGCGGGATCGACATCGAGGAGCTCGTCGGGCATTACCCGTACGAGGCGGTCTGGGGCCTGCTGGTCGACGACGACCTCAACTCGAAGATGCCCGACCCCGACCCGTACGAGCCTGCGGCGCTGAGCGGCAACGCGCCGTCCGACCTGCAGGCCGAGACCGCGCGCCTCTCCGGTGTCTGGAAGCTCGGCAAGCTGAACGAGATCTCCGACGAGCAGGCCCGCGAGGATCTCGGCTGCCTCTCGGCGGAGATGATGGAGATCGTCGCGCGCTCGGCGGCCAAGGCGGACGGCCGCGAGCCGGCGCCGGACGACGTCGTCGCGCAGGGCGACACCGCGGCCGAGCGGTTCCTGCTCCGCTGGCGCGGCGAGGCCGATCCGCGGCACGTCAAGGCGATCGACACCTACTGGATCTGCACCGCCGAGCACGGCCTCAACGCCTCGACCTTCACCGCGCGTGTCGTCGCCTCCACCGGGGCCGACTGCGGCGCCGCGCTCTCGTCCGCGGTCGGCGCGCTCTCGGGCCCGCTGCACGGCGGCGCGCCCGCCTACGTGAAGCCGATGCTCGACGAGGCCCAGGAGCTCGGCGATCCAGAGCGCTGGGTGCGAGAAGCGCTCGAGTCGGGGAAGCGGATCATGGGCTTCGGCCACCGCGTGTACCGAGCCGAGGACCCGCGCTCGCGGATCCTCAAGCGCACCGCGAAGGAGCTCGATTCTCCACAGGTCGAGATCGCCGAGCAGCTCGAGCGGGTCGCGCTGAAGGCGCTCCAAGAGCGCCATCCGGAGCGCGTGCTCGCAACGAACGTCGAGTACTACTCCGCGGTCGTGCTCGACGTCGCCGAGATCCCGCCGCCGCTCGCGCCCGCCATGTTCGCCTGTTCGCGGGTGGCCGGCTGGTCGGCGCACATCCTCGAGCAGAAGCGGACCGGCCGGCTCTTCAGGCCCTCGGCGCGCTACATCGGTCCCGCCGAGCGATCGCTCGCGTCGGCTTGAGTCTCGCCGAGGCCGGGGTCGAGGCAAACGCGCTCGCCGAGAGCGGGAACGAGCGCGACCTCGCGAAGTTGCGCGCGGCCTGGGCGGACGAGCTCGAGGCCGCCGCCAGGTCGGAGAACCACCTCGAGCGGGCGGCCGCCTACCGTGCCGTCGGCCAGTTTCGCTTCCGGCAGAAGGAGGAGCTCTTGCGGCGCGGTCTCGAGGACGTCAGCCCTGCCTGCCGCGGCTCGGCGCTGCTCTCGCTCGAGCTGCTCTCGCGCGAGCACCCGCGCTCGGTCAACTCGGTCAGGCCGTTGCTCCACAACCTCGCCAACGCCGACGACAACGAGGCGGTCCGGCGGCTCGCGATCCTCGGGCTGCGGAACGGCTCTCCCCAGCGCGACACGATCGTCCTGCTGCAGGGAATCGCGGAGGAAGAAGGGATTTCCCAGCAGACACGGCAGACCGCGGCAAAGGTCGCCGCGGGGCTCGACAAGCGAGCGAAGACTCGCTAGGCGGGCCTAGTGGCGACCGCAGGCGCGGCCGCGGAGCTCGTGGCCGCAGGACGGGCAGATTCGGCGGCGGCGCTTCCACTCGAGCGCGCTCTTCTGGATTCCCGCCCAGGACATCAGCACGCCGACGCCGGCGATCGAGCTGACCAGCACCGCGAAGTGTGGATCGGGGGTCATCGTGAACGGGTCATTCCTGGTCGTCACGAGCCCGAAACGTTTCGGCGGCGCGCGTGGGGGTGGCTGCGGAAGTAGACGTCGCGCCGGCGGCGGTCGGAGACGTGCGTGTACAGCTCGGTCGTCCCGAGATCGGCGTGGCCGAGCATCTCCTGGACGCTGCGCAGATCGGCGCCGCCTTCGAGCAGGTGCGTCGCGAAGGAATGGCGCAGCAGGTGCGGGTGCACGCGCTCGGGCTCGAGGCCCGCGCGGCCCGCGAGGCGGCGCAGGATCAGGAAGGCGCCCGCGCGGGTGAGGGCACCGCCCTGGGCGTTGAGGAAGAGCTCCGGCCGGTGCCGCTTGTCGAGGTACGGCCGCCCGTGGGCGAGGTAGCGCCGGAGCGCCTCGACGGCATGCCGGCCCACGGGGACGACGCGCTCCTTGTCGCCCTTGCCTATGCAGCGGACGAGCCGCTGCTCGAGGTCGACGCCGGTGCGGTCGAGGCCGACGGCCTCGCTCACACGCAGGCCCGCGCCGTAGAGCAGCTCGACCAGCGCCCGGTCGCGCATCATCCGGGGCGTCGAGCCCGCGGCGGCCTCGATCAGCCGCTGGGCCTCCGCGGGCGAGAGCGTGCGCGGGAGCTTGCGGCGCCGGCGGGGAAGCTCGAGCGCGGCGGCCGGGCTGTCGGTGCGCGCGCCGAGCAGGACGAGGTGCCTGAAGAACGAGCGCACCGCCGCCACACGACGCGCGATCGTGGCGGGGGACAGCCCAGCCGCGCGAAGTTCCGCCAGCCAGCGCTCGAGGTCGTCGTGGGTCGCCTTCGACGGCGGTCCGCCGAGCCAGTCGCCCAGCGCGCGCAGGTCGCGGCGGTAGGCCTCGACGGTCTTCGGCGCCCGCCGCGCGGCTAGCAGGGCGAGGAAGCCCTCGACCTCAGGATCGGAAGCAGCCGGATCGGGCCGCGGCTTGGCCATCGGACGTTCCTCTTTCGGCCCGCGCATCTGTATGCCTGCCGTAGAGTTCCGCTCCCTTGGGTGCGAACGACGATCTCGAAGCGGCGGCCCGCCTCTTCGACGGCGCTGCGGAGGAGCTCGAGCAGGCGGCCCGACACTGCCGGACTGCGGCCTCGCACCTGCGGGCGCGCGAGGTTCCGCGCGGCGCCGCGCATGCCTGGGCCGCCGACGGCCACGTCCGCGCGGCAGACGCGCTGCTCGAGGAGCAGGCCCGCATGCACGCCCGCAAGTCGAACCCTTGACCGTCGCCTAGCCCGCGTGGGCGGCCCGGCGCGGCGGTCGGCACCGATTCGTCGCGAAGGGGTCACAGACACGTGACGACTTCCCGCATAGCGTGTCGGAGGGCGGGGGTGGGTGGGGACCCGTTTGTCGGGCGTGAACATCAAAGGACCGCTCAGATCCCCGGCGGCGGGACATAGGTCAGGAGCGTGGATGCGAGCGGTCGTAGACCTTGCGCAGTCGGCGCGCGTCCACGTGGCTGTACATCTGCGTGGTCGAGAGCGAGCTGTGGCCGAGCAGCTCCTGGATCGTTCGCAGGTCGGCGCCGCCCTCGAGCAGGTGCGTGGCGAAGGCATGCCGCAGCCGGTGCGGGTGGGGAAGCAGGCGGCGCAGCGTGCTCGTGTCGAGCCGGCGGCCGCGCGCCGAGAGGAAGAGCGCGTTCTCGGCTCCGCGTGCGAGCTGCGGCCGCGACTCGCGCAGGTAGAGCGCGACCGCATGCGAGGCCTCCTCGCCGAGCGGCACGACTCGCTCCTTGCCGCCCTTGCCGCACACGTGCACCAGCTCCTGCTCGAAGTCGACGTCGGCCAGGTCGAGGTCGACCGCCTCTTGCGAGCGCAGCCCCGCCGAGTAGACGAGCTCGACCAGCGCGCGGTTCCGCAGCGCGAGCGGCTCGTCGCCCTCGAACGCATCGAGCTCGCCGTCGACCTCGTGCGGGCGCGGCGCCTCGGGCAGCCGCCGGGGCCGTCGCGGCGCGAACGACGCGTCCGGCACGCGCTCAGCGCCGAGCGAGTGCCGCAGGAAGGCCCGCACCGCCGCCAGCTTGCGGCCGATCGTGGCCGGCGCGAGCTTCCGCGGCCGCGCGCGCCCGAGCTCGGCCGCGTACTCCGACAGGGCACGTACGTCGACAGCCTCGAGCCGCGTGCCGCGGCGCTCCAGCCACGCGCAGAACTCCTCCACGTCGTAGCGGTACGCGCGTCGCGTCCGCTCGGCGAGCGCCGGGCTCTCGAGAAACCGCTCGACCTGATCCTGCATCGGCGACGCTTTCGCCGCCGCGGCGCGGACTCCCTTACCGCTGAGTCGACGGAACGCGCTGCTCGCGCCGAGGCCGCGTCCTCAGTCGCGCCCGTACCTTCCAGGTACGAACGCTCCCTGCGTCCTTGCCTCGGAACGACCATCGCGCCCCGTCGACGAGCGCAATTCCGACAAGCCCCCTACGAAACGGCCGCGACGATCTCGTCCGAGAGGCTCGAGAACCCCCGCAGGAACTCGGCCCTCTCCGCCTTGAAGCGCTCGACCAGCGAGCGGTACTCGTCGCCGCGGCCCTGCTCCTCGTAGAGCCGTCGCGGCTGCAGGATCTCGAGCTCGTCGATCCCCGGCACCGAGGCGGCGACGAGGTAGCCGAAGTCAGGATCGCGCTCCCACTCGATCGTGCCCTCGGCGATGCCCTTGACGATCGCGGACGAGTGCTTGATCCGCACCTTGCGCGAGCGCTCTTCACCGTCGGGGCCGCCGACGCGCCCGGTGTTCAGCACGTAGACCTCGAGCGGGTGCTGGGCGAGCAGCTCGAGGAAGCGGTTGCCTTGCAGGTCGTGGAGCATCGGGAAGAACGGGTTCGTCCCGGGCACGCGCAGGAACTTGCCGGCCTCGTCCGCGCCGCCGGCGCTCGTGCCGGTGGTCTCGCCGAGCATGAAGAAGGCCGCTGCCTGCGGCCCTTCGAGCTTCGCGACTGCGGGGACGATGTTCTCGTTCTTGTTCAGGATCAGCAGGAAGTGCGCCTCTTCGATCTCGTCGGCCGAGGCGGCCTCGATCACGTCGAACGGGAAGGTCGCGCGCCCGTTCGAGGTGTAGTCGGTGTCGTAGAAGTCGACCTCGTCGCCGTGCTGCGAGACGTTCTCGAGGTACGAGCGCGGCTGCGTGACGGCGCCGTAGATCGTCGGCTCGTCCTCGGGGTTGAGGCCGAAGGTCTTGGCGAAGCAGCCGTTCTCGGTCGCGTAGACGCGGCCGTTCGGCATCCAGGCGACGAAGTCGTCCTGCACCGGCAGCGAGCCGTTCTGGCGCGTGAAGGTGGTCGTCGTCTTGCCGGTCCCCGAGAGGCCGACGATCAGTCCGACGCGCTTGCCGTGCTCGGTCGGGATGATCTTGCAGCCCGCGTGCAGGGGGATCCCGCCGCGGTCGTAGACGAGCTTGTTCCACATCCGCAGGCCGCCCTTCTTCGACTCGCCGAAGTAGTCGGAGTTGAAGACGCGGGTGACGCCCTGCTCGAGGTCGACGGCGATCAGGCGGTCGTCCGGGTAGCCCTCGGCCTTCAGGTTGGGCGTGTAGATGACGGTGAGCTCGGGCTCCAGCTCCTCGCCCTCGGCGGGTGAGAAGTAGAGCTGCTGCTGCATGCCGGCGATGTTCGCGTTCGCGGCCTCGATGTAGAGCCGGGCGGGCGTGCGGAACTCGGGGTCGTTGCCGATGTAGCCGTCGACCACGACCATCTCCTGGTCGGCGATGTATGCGTCCTGCCGCTCGGCCCAGCGCTCGCCTTCCTCACGGCTGATCGCCTGGTTCTGGCCGTCGGGCTCGTCGGTGACGATGAAGGTCGAGCCCTTCGAGCGGTTCACGACCTTGGTCTGGACGTTGAGGTTGCCGTAGCGCGTCGGCCGCGCATTCGGCATGCGCGCGGCGAGCGTCTGCAGCTCGTCGGGGTCCGGGTTGTCGGTCACGGCCGCCGCGTCCGGCAGCCGGAAGAGCATCTTCGCCACGGCGGGGAGCATACCCACGAGCTGTTTTTCAGACGCCGGGGAGCGCGTTCCAGGGCCGCGAGCGATGTCGGTTCCGATAGCGTCCGATCCGGTGGAAGCGAAGCACGACGTGCTCGTTGTCGGGGCCGGCTGCGCGGGCATGCGTGCGGCCATCGAGGCGTATGACGCGGGCGCCGACGTCGCGCTTGTCTCGAAGATCCATCCCACCCGCAGCCACTCGGGCGCGGCCGAGGGCGGGATCAACGCGGCACTCGGGAACGCGTCCGAGGACGACCCCGAGAAGCACGCCTTCGACACGGTCAAGGGCTCCGACTACCTCGGCGACCAGGACGCGATCGAGATCCTCTGCGACGAGGCGCCGGACGACGTCTACCAGCTCGAGCACTGGGGCGCGGTCTTCTCGCGCACCGACGACGGCCGCATCGCGCAGCGCCCGTTCGGGGCGGCCGGCGAGCCGCGAACCGCCTACGCGGCCGACATCACCGGGCACGTGCTCGTGCACGTCCTCTACGAGCAGGTGATGAAGCGCGACCTCAAGGTCTACGAGGAGTTCTTCGTCTGGAAGCTGGTCGAGCACGAAGGCCGCTGCCAGGGTGTGATCGCCTGGAACCTGCTCGACGGCGGCCTCGCCGCGATCGGGGCGAAGACCGTGATCCTCACCACCGGCGGCGCGGGCCGGCTCTACACCGGCACGACCAACGCCTACGCCTGCACCGGCGACGGGATGGCGCAGGCGCTCCGGCTCGGGGTCGCGCTCGAGGACATGGAGATGATGCAGTTCCACCCGACGACCCTCGCGCCGACCGGCGTCCTGATCACCGAGGGAACGCGCGGCGAGGGCGCCTACCTGCTCAACTCGGAAGGCGACCGCTTTCTCAAGCGCTATGCGCCGAACGCGATGGAGCTCGCCTCGCGCGACGTCATCTCGCGGGCGGAGCAGACCGAGATCGACGAGGGCCGCGGCGTGGACGGCAACGTGCTGCTCGACATGCGCCACCTGGGCGCGGAGAAGATCCTCGAGCGGCTGCACGGCACCCGCGAGCTGGCGATGGTCTTCGCGGGCGTCGACCCGATCCACGAGCCGATCCCGGTGCGGCCGGGAGCCCACTACCACATGGGCGGCGTCGACACGGATGTCTGGGGCCGCACCTCGCTCGAGGGGCTCTACGCCGCCGGCGAGTGCGCCTGCGTCTCCGTGCACGGCGCCAACCGGCTCGGCGGTAACGCGCTGATGGAGACGATCACCTACGGCAAGCGCGCGGGCGCCCACGCTGCCGACTGGGCGCTGACGCACACGACCGTCGAGGTCCCGGCGAGCGCGGAGGCCGACGCGAAGCAGGAGCTGCAGGAGCTGCTCGACCGAACCGAGGGCGAGCGGCCCTGGTCGATCCGCAACGAGCTGGCCGAGACGATGCACGAGAACTTCGGCGTCTTCCGGCGCGAGGAGCAGATGCGCAAGCAGGAGCAGATCGTCGACGGCCTGCGCGAGCGCTACGAGCAGGTGGTCGTCGAGGACAAGGGCGACGTCTTCAACAACGACCTGACCCAGGCGCTCGAGCTCGGCTTCCTGCTCGACCTCGCCTCCTGCATGGTCGTCGCGGGCATCGAGCGCAAGGAAAGCCGCGGCGCACACGCAAGGCCCTACGACTACCCGGAGCGCGACGACGAGAACTACATGCGGCACACGCTCGTGACGATCGAGAACGGCGCGCCGAGGCTCGGCTGGAAGCCGGTCACGGTCACGAAGTGGCAGCCGATGGAGCGGACGTACTGATGCGCCGCCTCGCGCTGGGAGCGGTCGCGCTCGTCGCGGCCGGGTGTGGCGGTGGCGGCGGCTCTTCGGCCACACCCGACGACATCGCCCGAGCGGCCTCCAAGACCGCGAGCACCGGCAGCCTCGAAGCCGACTTCGCGGTGTCGGCCCAGGGCCTGTCCGGGAGCGGCAGCGGCATCTTCAACAGCAAGCAGCGCACCGGGGAGCTGAAGATGAAGCTGAACGCGAGCGGGCGGGAGATCCCGGTCGACTCGTTCGTCGACGGCGACATCCTCTACCTGCGCTCGCCGGCCTTCGCCCAGGCCACCACCCAGGACAAGCAGTGGATCAAGCTCAACCTCACGACGCTCGGCAGCGCGCAGGGGAGCACCGACGTGAGCGGGATCCTCGACGCCAGCCCGACGCCGGCGAACGCGCTCGCCTACCTGCAGGGCTCCTCGACGGTGGACAAGATCGGCTCGGAGTCGGTCGGCGGGGTGGACACGACCCACTACAGCGTCTCCGCGAACCTCGACCGTGCCGCGCAGCGCGCGAGCGGAGCCACCCGGACGGCCGTCCAGGGCGTGATCTCGCAGAGCGGCGTGAAGACGCTGCCCCTGGACGTCTGGGTCGACGGGAACGGCTACATTCGCAAGGTGCGCTACGACGAGCACGCGGGCCGGCGGCAGGCCGCGAAGGTGACGATGGAGCTCCACGACTTCGGCAAGCCCGTCGCGATCAGCGCCCCGCCCTCTGACTCGGTCGTCGACCTGACGAAAACGGTGGGTTGATGGACGTCGCGCTGAAAATCTGGCGCTACAACCCGCAGCGCGGGGAGCGCGAGCTGCGCGAGTACGAGGTCGACGCGCCCGAGTGGGCCTGCCTGCTCGACGTGCTCGACCTGATCAAGGACAAGCACGACGGCACGCTCGCGTACCGCAAGAGCTGCCGCATGATGATCTGCGGCTCGTGCGGAATGCGCATGGACGGCCGCGCCATCCTTGCCTGCAAGGAGCCGATGCGGCCGATCGTGGAAGCCGGCCACGTCCCGACGATCGCGCCGATGGGGAACATGCCCGTGCTCAAGGACCTGGTCGTGGACATGGCGCCGTTCTGGAACAAGATCCGCGCGATGAAGCCGTGGCTCGACCCCGGCTACGACGAGGTCGCGGAGAAGGAGCGCATCGTCTCGCAGCAGCAGGTGAACGCGATTCACAAGGAGGCGCTCTGCATCATGTGCGGCTGCTGCGTCTCGGAGTGCAACTCGATGGAGTCCGACCCGGAGTTCCTCGGGCCCGCCGCGCTCGCCAAGGGCTTCCGCTTCGTCGGCGACGTTCGCGACGCGGCCGACATCGCGCGGCTGAACGAGTACAACCAGGAGCACGGGATCTGGGACTGCACGCGCTGCTACTTCTGCAATGAGCGCTGCCCGAAGGGCGTCGACCCGCGCGACGCGATCGCCAAGCTCGGCGCCGAGTCGATCAAGCAGAAGGTCGACCACGACATGGGCGCCAAGCACGCGAAGTGGTTCGTCAAGTCGGCCGAGACGACCGGCTGGCTGCGCGAGACCGAGCTGGTGCCGAAGACCCAGGGGACGGTCGAAGCGGTCAAGCAGATCGGCTTCGCCCTCAAGCTCGCGAAGCACGGCAAGGTGCCGGCGCCGTTCCCGCCGCACGTGGCGAAGGACGTCAAGGAGGCGCGGGCGCTGCACGACCTCGTGCGCATGCAGGGCCGCGAGGGCGCGGCCGGGATCGTCCAGGGCGAAAAGGGCCTCGCGATGATCGAGCACGTGCTCGAGGCCGACCCCGATCACGCACCGGCGAGCCGGATCTCGCCCGAGCAGTCAGGAGGCAAGAGTGGCGGCGACTGAGCCCAAGCGCGTCGCGTACTACAAGGGCTGCCTCGCCTCGCTCTCGGCGAAGGAGCTCGACATCTCGACGCAGGCGCTCGCGCCGCAGCTCGGATTCGAGCTGGACGAGCTCGAGTCGGTCACCTGCTGCGGCGCCGGCGACATCCACGAGGCCGAGCCCGACTACTACCTGCACCTGAACGCGCGCATCCTGGCCTATGCCGAGGCGACGGGGTGCGACACGCTGATGACGATCTGCAACGTCTGCACGCTCAACCTGCGGCAGGCGAACTGGCAGCTCAAGAACGACGACGAGCTGCGCGCGCGCGTGAGCGCGAACCTCGAGACCGTCGGCGCCCCGCCGTACGCGGGCACTGTCGAGGTCAAGCACCTGCTCTGGCTGATCGCCGAGGGTGACGGCTACGAGCAGCTGAAGACTGTCGCGCACAAGGGCTTGAAGGGCCTCAAGATCGCGCCCTTCTACGGCTGTCAGATCCTGCGGCCGTCGAAGGTGCTCGGCTTCGAGGACTCGGACAAGCCGTGGTCGCTGGAGGCGATCATCGAGGCCTGCGGCGGTGAGCCGGTCGACTACCCCGCCAAGATCAAGTGCTGCGGCTTCCCGATTATTCAGGCGCGCGAGGAGACCGCGCTCGGCGAGCTGATCCAGCCGATCGAGCAGGCCAGCGAGGCGGGCGCCGACGCGATCGTGACGCCCTGCCCGCTCTGCCACCTCTCGCTCGACGCGTGGCAGTCGAAGCTGAAGAAGTCGACGGGCAAGGACTTCGCGATGCCGATCCTGCACCTCTCGCAGCTGATCGGGGTGGCGGCCGGGCTCGAGGAGTCCGAGCTGCGATTCAAGCGTCACGTCGTCTCGGTGGAGCCGGTCGTCGAGAAGCTCGAGGCGTAGTTGCGTCTGATCAGGCTCGGCGGCGCCGCGGCGGCGGCCGGCCTGGCGTGGGGGCATTTCGAGGCCGGCTGGGTACGGCTCGAGACGCTGCCGTGCGCGCTGCCGGGCCTGCCGCCCGAGCTCGAAGGGCTGCGGATCGCGCACCTCTCCGACTTCCACCTGGGCGTCCCGTCGCGCGGCGTGACGGCCGTCGAGCGCGCGGTCGATTGGGTCGAACAACGACAGCCCGACCTGACGCTGATCAGCGGCGACCTGCTTTCGCGCCCCGGCGGCGAGCCATGGCTGCGGGCGCTGCTGGCGCGACTGCCGCGCTGCTTCGCGGTGCTCGGCAACCACGACTTCGCCTCGACGCGCGACCCGTTCTCGCATCCCGCCGCCGTCGCCGACCTCGAGCCGGCCACGCTGCTCGCGGACGACTCGCGCACGATCGAGCTGCGCGGCCGCCGCGTCCAGATCGCCGGCGTCGACCCGCGGACCTTCCGGCGCCGCCTGTCGCAGCCGGAGCGGCTGGTGGACGAGAGTGCCGACTTGCGGATCCTGCTCTGCCACTTCCCGGACGTGATCGACCGGCTGCCGGAGGGCGCGTTCCACCTCGTCCTCTCGGGCCACCTGCACGCGGGCCAGATCTGTCTCCCCTGGCCCGGTGGGCGGCTGCGGCTCGCGCATATCCGCTGGAGCTACATCCGCGGCCTCTACCGGCGGCCGGCGGCCACGCTGCACCTCTCCGCCGGCCTGGGCACGACCTTCGTCCCCTTCCGCTTCCTCGCGCGCCCGGAGGCGACCGAGCTGATCCTAGAATCCGGCTGATGGAAGGGATTGCGAGCATTGCCGACGACGTGCTCGCCAGGTACGCGGCCGACGCCGCGCGGGAGGTCGAAGGTGTCGCCGGGCTGGTCGAGGGCAGGCTGCCGCGGCAGGGCGCCGTCCGCATCAGCGTGGAGGACGGCGTGCGCGTGGAGCTCCACCTCGAGCTCGCGCCCGGAGCGGCGGCGCAGGAGGTCGGCGCGGAGGTGCAGCGCCGGGTGGCCGATTACCTCGAGCGGATGGCGGGCTCGCGGCCGAGGGCCGTGGACGTCGTGATCGACGAGGTTGCATGAGCGTCCGCATCGCCGGTCTGACCGGCGCGACGCTCGAGCACGCGCCGACCGTCTGCCACAGCTGCATGTGGTGGCAGTCGCGCACCGGCGGCCGCGAGCGCGACAAGCACCGCTGGATCGAGAAGGCCGAGACCGAGTTCGGCGCCTGGGGGACGATCTACTACGACGACGACGGTCACGCGCTCGGCTCGATGCAGTACGGCGCGGCGCGGCTCTTCCCGCGCGCCGCCGAGCTGCCCGCGGGCCCGCCGTCGGACGACGCCGTGCTCGTCACGTGCGCCTACCTGGTCGACCGCTCGAGCCCGTGGGTGCTGCAGTCACTCTTCCTCGCCGCGATCGGCGAGGCGAAGGACAAGGGCGCTGCAGCGCTCGAGACGTTCGCGTACCGCTACCCCGAGGGCGAGTCCGACTACGAGCGCTTCCTCGTCCACCGCACGGTCTTTCCACATGACTTCCTGGCCGACTTCGGCTTCCGGCCGATCCGCTCCTCGGGCCCCGTCGAGCTGGCGCGGCTGGAGCTCGGCGGGCTCGTGCCGGTCCTGGAAGGCAAGCGCGCCAAGGTACTGCGGGCGCTGAAGGACGCGCTGCTGCCTGAGCCGGTGCTCGAGCCGCGTCGCCCCTAGCGCTGCGGGTACGCAGTCGCCCAGGCGGCCCGGAGGGCCGTGGGCGTCGTCACGAGCAGCCGGACGGGATGTCCCGTCGCGAGCCTGAGCGTCGGCAGCAGGGTGTCGTCGGTGGGGTCGGCGACGGCCACCGAGACGTCACCGTCGGGATGGAGGCGGACGGGGATCGCCCGCAGCATTTGCGCCTGCTCCCATTGAAGGAGGCCGACGGCCCGGTGGTCGACCGAGGTGATGCCGATGTCGATGAACTCGACGCCGGCCTGCTCGGCGAGCACGCGGGCGATGTCGTTCTCGAAGCAGAAGCGCAGCCGCACGAGCGCCTCGCCGAGGAACTCGCCCTGCCGGCGCTGCTCGAGCGCCTGGTCGAGCTCCTCGTTCGTGACCAGGCCCTTGCGCAACAGCAAGGCGCCCAGGTGCGAGCGGGGCTCGTTGTCGAAAAAGGTGTGGTCGAGTCGTGCCGGCCGCATATCTCGGCAGGTATCGGGATTTTCCGCGCGCGGCTTGAGCGTTCGACCGGAGTACGGCCTATCGGGCCGCAGCCGGCTGCTGCGAGAGCACGAGCTCGGCGATCTGGATCCCGTTCAGGGCCGCGCCTTTGCGCAGGTTGTCGCAGGCGATGAACAGCGCGAGGCTGTTCTCTGCGGCCGGGTCGCGGCGGATGCGGCCGACGAGCGCCTCGTCACCGCCGGCCGCCAGGCCTGGGGTCGGGACGTCCTCGACCCGCACGGCAGGCGCCGCGGCGAGTAGCTCACGCGCGCGCGAAGGGTCGAGCGGCTCCTCCGTCTCGAGCCACACCGACTCGGCGTGCCCGACCGGCACCGGCACGCGAACACAGGTCGCGCTCACCGGCAGCGCGGGCAGCTCGAGGATCTTGCGCGTCTCCTCGCGCAGCTTGACCTCCTCGTCGAACTCCTCGCCGTCGAAGTCCCAGTCGGCGGACAGGTCGTGCTCGGCCTGCGGCTCGTCGAGCAGCTGCTGCAGCCGCTGGGCGCCCTTGCCCGAGGCCGACTGGTAGGTGGCGACGCGCACGGCGCGCAGGCCGACCGCGTCGTGCAGCGGCTTCAGCACGAGCGTCAGCGGGATCGTGCAGCAGTTCGGGTTGGCCACGACGCCGTCGTGCTCGACCGCCCGCTCGCCGTTCACCTCGGGCACGACGAGGGGCACGCCGTCCTGCAGGCGGAAGGCCTCGGACTTGTCGACGCAGACCGCGCCGCCGCGCACCGCGTGCGGGACGAGCTCGCGGCTCGCGCGGGAGCCGACCGAGAAGAGGCAGAGGTCGAGGTCGCCCGCGGCGAGCGCCTCGGGCGTGGCCTCCTCGATCACCCGGCCGTCGACCTCGCTCCCGGCCGAGCGAGCCGACGCGAACAGGCGCACGTCGTCGAAGCCGCGCTCGGGCAGGAGCTCGACCACGACGCGGCCGACCGCACCGGTTGCCCCGACAACCGCGACCCTAGGCATGCTGGCGCTCCGCTTCGGGCGCGTCGAGCTCGAAGGCCCGGTGCAGCACCGCGACGGCCGTGTCGACCTCGTCGGTGCGCACGTGGCAGGCGATCTTGATCGGCGAGGTCGTCACGACCTCGGGCTCGATCCCGGCCTCGGCGAGCGTCGCGAACGCCTTCGCCGCCACGCCCGGGTGGCTCTTCATGCCCGCGCCGATCACGCTCACCTTGCCGAGGTCGTCGCGCGCGCTCCACTGCACGCCGAGCCCGTCGAGCACCTCAACGGCCGCGTCGCGGTCGTCGGCAGGCGCCGAGAAGACGATCTCCGGTCCCGTCTGGACGATCGTGTCCACGTTCACGCTCGCGTCCGCGAGCGCCGCGAACAGCTGCGCGGCGGTCGTGCCCTCGACGCGGTAGAGCGTCTCCTCGCGCGTGTGCGTGACTCCGGAGATGAGCGCCTTCTCGAGCATCCGATCGTCCTCCTCGCGAATCCAGGTGCCGTCCGCCGGCGAGTAGGAGGGGCGGACGTGCAGCTTGACATGGTGGCTGCGCGCGATCTCGACCGAGCGTACCTGCAGCACCTTCGCGCCCGAGGCGGCCAGCTCGAGCATCTCCTCGAAGCTGACCGCGTGCAGCTTGCGCGCCTCGGGCACGAGCCGCGGGTCGGCCGTGAAGACGCCCTCGACGTCCGTGTAGATCTCGCAGACCTCGGCGCCGAGCGCGGCCGCCAGCGCGACGGCGGTCGTGTCGGAGCCGCCGCGGCCGAGCGTGGTGATGTCGAAGTCGGTGGAGACGCCCTGGAAGCCGGCGACGAGCACGATCCTGTCCTGGTCGAGCGCCTCGTGGATGCGGCGCGCCCGGACGTCGACGATCTTGGCGCGGCCGTGGACGGTGTCGGTCACGATCCCGGCCTGCGAGCCCGTGAGGCTGATCGCCTCGGCGCCGAGGTCGTGGATCGCCATCGCGGCGAGCGCGCAGGAGATCCGCTCACCGACCGAGATCAGCATGTCCAGCTCGCGCGGCTTCGGTCTCGCCGAGACCTCGTAGGCGAGGCGGACGAGGTCGTCGGTCGAGTCGCCCATCGCCGAGAGCACGGCCACGACGCGGTTGCCGGCCGCTTGCATCTCGACGAGCCGGCGGGCGACGTCCTTGATCTTCCCGGGGTCGGCGACCGAGGAGCCGCCGAACTTCATTACGAGCGTGCCCGCACTCGGCTCGGCGGCCGCGAGATCGGGAAGCGGCTCGAACTCAGTGGTGGTCACGACGGGAAGTCTAGGTTCACATTTCGCGGCGGCCCGACAGCGCCCTGCCGAGCGTGACCTCGTCGGCGTACTCGAGATCGGCGCCGACGGGCAGTCCGCTCGCCAAACGGGTGACGCGCACGCGGCCGCGAAGGCGGTCGGCGAGGAAGGCGGCGGTCGCCTCACCGGTCATGTTCGGGTTCGTCGCGAGCACGACCTCCTCGACGCCGTTGCGCTCGACGCGGCCGAGCAGCTGGTCGATGCGCAGGTGCTCCGGCTCGACGCCGTCGAGCGGCGAGAGCGAGCCGCCGAGCACGTGGTAGAGGCCGCGGTATTCGTGCGTGCGCTCGACCGAGATCAGGTCGGCGGGCTGCTCGACGACGCAGACGATCGTGTGGTCGCGCCGCTCGTCGCGGCAGATCTCGCAGGTCTCGTCCTCGGTCAGGTTCCCGCACTCGTTGCAGAAGCGGACGCGCTCCTTCACCTCCTCGAGCGCACGGGCCAGGGCGAGCGCCTCCTCCTTGGGCACGCTCAGCAGGTGGAACGCGAGCCGCTGCGCGGTGCGCTGGCCCACGCTCGGCAGGCGGGTCAGCTGCGCGACGAGATTCTCGACCGACGGGCTGAACACCGGGCCATTGTGCCTATGTCACCCGTCGTAAACGCCGGCGTTCTCCGCCAGGCGGCCCAGCGCGACCTCGAGCAGCGAGGCCGCGACCTCCGGGTGCTCGGCGACCAGCGTCCGGAAGCTGGCACGGTCGAGCGCGAGGCAGCGGAGGTCGGTCTTCGCCTGCACGCGCGCCGTACGGGTCGCGTCCTCGCTCATCAGCGCGAGCTCGCCGAAGAACTGGCCGGGGCCGAGCTCGATCTCGTCGCGCTTCGTCTCGACGATCGCCGTGCCCTCGGCGATGAAGAACATCCCGCTCCCGGCAGTGCCCGGCTGGACGAGCAGCTGTCCGGCGGGCACCTCGACCTCGCTCACCGCCTCCGCCACACAGCGCAGGTCGTCGTCGCCGAGATCCGCGAACAGCGGCACGCGGCGCAGCGCTTCGATCCGGCCGTCCACTAGAGCCCCGGCAGGCCGAGCCCGTGCAGCCCGCCGAGGGCGGGGCCGAGCTTCGATTCCATCAGGCTCTGTGATGAGCGCAGCGCTTCGTTGACGGCGGCCAGCACCATGTCTTCGAGCATCTCCGGGTCGTCCGGGTCGATCGCCTTCGGGTCGATCTTGATCTCCTTGATCTCGCCCCCACCGGTTGCCGTGACGGTCACCATCCCGCCCCCGGCGGTTGCCTGGACGGTCTCGTTCTTGAGCTCCTCCTGGGCCTGCTGCATCTGGGCCTGCATCTGCTGGACCTGCTCCATCATCTTGTTGAAGTCCATGCTCATTGGTCATCCACCTCGCGCGCGTCGAAGGTCCCCTTCATCAGCTCGATGATCTCCTCCTCGCTCGCGGGCTCGTCGGGAGTGGGCTTGTCGCTCTCCCCGCCGTTCTCGCCGACCTCGAACGCCAGCGCGAGATGGCGGCCCGTGACCTCGTAGAGCGCCTCGGCGAGCAGGGTCGCGTTCTTCGGCTCCTCGGCGAGCTGGCGGTGGAACGAGGCCTCACGCGGGAACTCGACCGTCAGCGTGTCGTCGGCGAGGCCCTTCGGGTGTGCCTCGCGCAGCACCGACGCGGTCGGGATCGACTTCTCCTCGACCGCCGGCAGGATCGTCCGCTGCCAGGCTTCCTGGAGCTGCTCGAGCTCGAGCGAGCCCGCCGGCTCCAAAACCCCAGGGTCTTTCCCTGAGACTGTCCCTGCCTCTGTCCCTGTGTCTGTCCCTGGGTCTGGCACCGGGGGTTGCCCTGAATGGGCGGCGCGCTCCAGGAGCTCGAGCCGATGCGCGGTCGATTCGCGAGAGAGATCCGCCGCCGGGCGCGTCACCTTGACCAGCGCAAGCTCCAGAGGCAGGCGCGGGTCGCCGCCCTGGCGCATGTCCTCGACCGCCACCGCGAGCAGGTCGCAGAGCCGCAGCACGGTCGCCTCGCCCACCTGGTTCGCCTGCTCGCGCAGGCGCTCGCGCGTCTCCTGCGTGACCGGCAGCGACTCCGGCACCTCGCCCAGGTGCTGGACGAGCAGCAAGTGCCGCAGGTGCTCGAGCAGGTCGGTCACGAGCCGTCCGAGATCCTGGCCCTGCTCGGAGAGCTCCTCGATGAACGTGAGCGTGCCTGCCGTGTCGCGGTCGACGATCAGGTCGCAGAGCCGGAAGAGCGCCTCCTCCTCGACCGCGCCGAGCAGCTGCAGCACCGACTGCACCGTGACCTCGTTCTCCGTCGCCGCCGCGAGCTGATCCAGCGTCGAGACCGCGTCGCGGTAGGCCCCGCGCGCCGAGCGAGCGATCAGCGACAACGCCGCGTCGGGCGCTTCCATCCCTTCGCCGTCGGCTACGCGCCGCAGGACCTGCACGAGCTCCGGCAGCCGCGGCCGCGAGAACACAAACGTCTGGCAGCGCGAGCGGACGGTCGGCAGCATCTTCCCGAGGTCGGTCGTGCAGAAGACGAAGACGAGGTGCGGCGGCGGCTCCTCGATCAGCTTCAGCAGCGCGTTGAAGGCGGCGTCGGTGAGCTGGTGCGCCTCGTCGAGGATGTAGACCTTGTAGCGGCCCTCGACCGGCTGCAGCACGACGCGCTCGCGGATCTCACGGATGTCGTCGATGCCGCGCTGCGAAGCAGCGTCCATCTCGATCACGTCGAGCGAGGTGCCGTCGGCGATCGCGCGGCAGGCGTGGCAGGTCTTGTCCGGTGTCGGCGTCGGGCCGTGCTCGCAGTTGAGCGCCTTGGCGAGGATGCGCGCGAGCGAGGTCTTGCCGGTTCCGCGCGGGCCCGCGAACAGGTACGCCTGCCGGATCTGCCCGTGCGCGATCGCGTTCTTCAGCGTCCGCGTGACCGCTTCCTGGCCGACGACCTCGTCGAAGTCCTGCGGGCGGTACTTGCGGTAGAGGGCGGCCACGCGACGACTCTACCGAACCTCAGGCCGGGCACACCGCGCGCCTGAGAGGCAGTACTTAGCGCTGCTTCCTTCCGGATCTGACGCGGTTCGCACGCTCCCACCGCCCGGGGCCCGGCCCGAGGAGACGAAGCGTACCCAACGGCTATTCTGAGGCCCTCTCCGGGCGCGTAGCTCAGCGGGAGAGCGCCCGCTTCACACGCGGGAGGTCGCTGGTTCGATCCCAGCCGCGCCCACTGAAACCCCCCCATTCGGCCGGGAGAGAAATGCGCGGGCCAGTGCTAGGTTCGTGCCCTGCAAGAAGGGGAGGGCCGCCGCCCTGAAGTCGATCCGTGCCCGGTTGAAGACCCGCCTGCGGCGGGCACCATGCGAAATTCGCCTTGCGCTGCTCGTCGCGCTGGTGCTGTGCGGATTCGCGACGGCGTTCGCGCTCACCACGGGTTCACAGGCTGCGACCGCCGGCCTGACGACGGTTCCGAAGCCGGACCCGTCCCCGAGGCCCCAGCCTCCACCTCCACCTCCACCACCGCCGCCTCCTCCGGCGCGCGCCCACGTTCCCCCGCCTCCTCCTCCGCCGCCGACGTCGCGCGCGCACGCACACAAGAGCCCGCGACCTCGACCCCATCCACCAAAGCACCGAACGCGTCTGCGCCGATCAAGCCCTCGGAGTTCTCGAGCCCAGGCGGTCCTCCGGGGTCCGGACAAACTGGCCGCCGTTCGGCCCGGCTTCGTGATTGCCGCTCCACTCGAGGCACAGCAAAGCGTCCGGTTCCCGGCGCCGCTTCAGGTTCTCTTAGCAATGGCGCTCGGTCTTTCGCTGGTCCTGTTCGTCCTCGCGGTCATTCCGGTGCGCACGCTGCCCGGCCCGGTCCTGGAGGTCGTTGACGGACGCCGAGAGCTCCTCGCGTTCGGCGGGCTGTGCGTCCTCTGCCTCGGCCTCTTCGTGGGCCTCGTCACGCTCCTCCTCAGCTCGTGAGAGCCACGCCTCCTCGCAGCGAGTCTACGAGCCGGTTCGTCCTCGGCGTACTGGTCGGGCTGGCTCTCACCCTTCCGTTCGTCGCGACCGCGTCCGCCGCGCCGGAGGATCGGTTTGGGGCCACGATCTCGCCGTTCGCAGTGCAGCCGGGGACGAGCGGGGTCTACACCATCGCGATCGCCAACCGGCACAGCTCGACGACCTCGGCCAACAACGCTCACGTCAGGGTGCCCGGCGGGTTCGTCGTCGACAGCGCGACCCTGTCCGCCGGGACGTCGGCTTCGGGGAGCTGCTCGGCGGCGACCTGGACGGTCACACTGAGTGCTGAAACGTCGACGATCGACGTCGTAGCGCCGCCGGCCGCCGAAAGCGAGCTCTGCCCCGATGGGACGTTGGGGATCACTTTCAGCGCGGCCGCGCCCTCCTCCGAAGGTCCGTACGAGTGGACGTCGTCGCTCTTTCGTGACACGACGGCTTTCCCGCTCCAGGGCGGCCAACCCGCAGTCACGGTCGACGGGACGGCGCCGCCGGCTGCCACCGTCTCCGCGATGCCGGCCAATCCGTCGAACAGCCCGAATGCGTCCTTTGCCTTCGCCGACGCCGACGTGGCCGCGACCTTCCGCTGCCAGCTCGACGGAGGCTCGTTCTCAACGTGCACGAGCCCGAAGTCCTACGCGGGCCTCGGCGAAGACCTGCACACGTTCGCGGTCAAGGCGGTCGACGCCGCAGGGAACGAAAGCCCCGTGACGCCGTTCAGCTGGACGATCGACCTCACGCCGCCTCCGCCGCCGACGATCACCTCGAAGCCCCCGACTATCAGCGCGTCGACGAGCGCAAGCTTTTCGTTCACTGACGGCGATGCGACCGCGACGTTCTTCTGTAGGCTCGACGGTGCGGCGTTCTCCTCGTGCACGAGCCCCGAGCCATACGCCGGCCCGCTCGCGGCCGGTCCGCACACGTTCCAGCTGAAGGCGCGCGATCCCGCCGGCAACGAGAGCGCGGCGGTGTCCTACGGCTGGACGATCGACGTGACGAATCCGGTCGTGACGATCGACCCCGCGACCGAGCCGCCGGACCCGACTCATCAGACGAGCGCGAGCTTCGTGTTCATGTCCACCAAGTCCGGAAGCACGTTCACCTGCCAGTTCGACGGGGGCGGCTTCTCGGCGTGCGCCAGCCCGCAGAGCTATTCGGGGCTCGCCGACGGGAAGCACAGCTTCGCCGTCAAGGCCACGGATGCAGCCGGCAATACCGGGCTCGCGACTGTCTGGGAATGGACGGTCGACACCGTGCCTCCCACGCAGCCCGAAATCGCTACCGGCCCAGGCGCTGCGACGAACGTTCGCACAGCCGGCTTTTCCTTTTCCGGCGGCGAGCCCGGTCTCAGTTTCGCCTGCCGCCTCGACGACGGCGGCCTCGCGGCCTGCACCAGCCCGGTGAGCTACACCGGGGTCACCGACGGGGCGCACGTCTTCGCCGTGCAGGCGACCGATCCCGCCGGGAACACCGGGCCGGCCGCCTCCCGCAGCTGGGTCGTCGACACGCTTCCGCCCAAGACGACGATCACCGGCAAGCCCGATGCAGTGAGCCGCAGCACGTCGGCGACCTTCCAGTTCACGAGCAGCGAGGCGCTCTCGAGCTTCGCCTGCAGCCTCGATGGCAGCTCCTTTGGGGCGTGCGTCTCTCCGCGGACCTACGACGGGCTCGGAGACGGAGCCCACACGTTCCACGTGCTGGCGACCGATTCGGCCGGCAACGCCGAGTCGGCGCCGCCTACGTACTCCTGGAACATCAGCATTCTCTTGCCTCCCGACACGACGCCACCGGGCACCGTGCGCGGCCTGAAGCGCAGGGTCAGCTATGGCCGCCTGAAGCTTGGTTGGTCGCTTCCGAACGATGCTGATTTCGACCACATCCGGGTGCTCAGGTCGGGCGACCGGAAGGGCAGGCGTCAAAAGGTGGTGTACGAGGGCAGAGGGCGCCAGTACGTGGACAAGCGCTTCCGGAACGGGACGTACTACGGCTACAGGGTCCGCAGCTACGACCGATCCGGCAACGCCTCACGCCCCGTGCCGGTCTTGGTGCAGCCCAGTGCCCTGTTGCAGTCTCCGCACGACGGCGTCGTCGTGCGGAGACCGCCGCTCCTCCGTTGGGCGGGGGTCCCGCGGGCGACCTACTACAACATCCAGCTCTACCGAGGCGGGCACAAGCTCCTCAGTGCCTGGCCGGCGAAGGCCCGGCTGAGAATGACGAGGCGCTGGGTGTACGACGACCGGAGCTTCCGGCTGCAGAGAGGGGCGTACGAGTGGTACGTGTGGCCCGGCTTCGGGGCCCGCTCGAAGGCGGCGTACGGGCGGCTGCTCGGTATCTCGAAGTTCGTCGTTCGCTAGGCGACCGGTCGCGCCCGTTTGGCACCGGGGCCGAAGGGCACCGGGTTCGAGTGCCTCTTATCACTTGTAAGAGGTACTCACCCGAAGGGAGAGTGATGAACCCGAACCATGTTGAGCGCCGCCGCAGGATGCCGAGCTGCGCCGCGCTCGCTCTGATCGCGCTCGCACTGCTGGCCGTCTTCGGCGGCACGTCGCGGGCGCATGCGGCGGCGCCGGCGATCCGGCCCGCCTGCGGTGCCGTCTCGCTGGGCCACTCCCGCTGCCTCTCGTGGATGAAGGGCAACGCCTCGCCGCTGGCGCAGACGCCGACCGGCTACGGGCCGGCCGACCTGCAGTCGGCGTACGCGCTGCCGTCGGCAACCGCCGGCAGCGGCCAGACGGTCGCGATCGTCGACGCGTTCGACGACCCGACCGCCGAGCAGGACCTCGCCACCTACCGGTCGTACTACGGCCTGCCGCCGTGCACGACCGCCAACGGCTGCTTCCGCAAGGTGAACCAGACCGGCGGGACGTTGCCGATGCCGCCTCCCGGCGCCGACTGGGGACTCGAGATCTCACTCGACCTCGACATGGTCAGCGCGGTCTGCCCGAACTGCCACATCCTGCTCGTCGAGGCGAACACGAACCTGAACACCGACCTCTACACCGCGGTCGACACGGCCGCCCGCCTGGGCGCCAACGCGATCAGCAACAGCTACGGCGGCGGTGAGTCGAGCTCCGAGACGACCAGCGGCGACGCCCACTTCAACCATCCGGGCGTCGCGATCACGGCGAGCTCGGGTGACGACGGCTACGGCGTCTCGTACCCCGCGGCCTCGCGCTACGTGACCGCGGTCGGCGGCACCTCGCTGACCCGCGGTGGCGGCAGCACCCGTGGCTGGACCGAGTCCGCCTGGAGCGGTGCCGGCAGCGGCTGCAGCGCCTACGAGGCCAAGCCGGCCTGGCAGGCCGACCCGGGCTGCAGCAGGCGCACCGTCTCCGACGTCTCGGCAGTCGCCGACCCGAACACCGGCGTCGCCGTGCTCTACGGCGGGCTCTGGTTCACGGTCGGCGGCACGAGCGCGTCCTCGCCGATCGTCGCCGGCGTCTACGCGCTCGCCGGCAACGCCTCGAGCGTCACTACGGCTCGTATCCGTACTCGCACACGACCGGCCTGTTCGACGTCGTGAGCGGCAGCAACGGCACATGCTCGCCCGCGTACCTCTGCACCGGTGGGGCCGGCTACGACGGCCCGACGGGGCTCGGCACGCCGAACGGCGCCACGGGCTTCTAGGTCTTTCATCGCGCACGAGGGGCCTGGCCGGCCCGGGCCCCTCGGGTTGGCAGCGGCCCCGTTCGGTGGGACGATGCAGGGGTGCCGCATCGCCGTGAACTGCAAGGGCTGCGAGCGGTCGCGGTCCTGCTCGTGGTGCTCGACCACGCCGGGCTGCCATTCCTGCAGGGCGGCTACGTCGGGGTCGATGTCTTCTTCGTCCTCTCCGGCTACCTGATCACCGGGCTGCTGCTCCGCCAGGCCGAGCGCGACGGGCGCGTCCGGCTCTCCGACTTCTACGTCCGCCGCGCCCGGCGCATCCTGCCGGCGGCGGTGCTGACGCTCGTGGTCACCGATCTCGCCGCGCACCAGCTGCTCAACCTCGTGCGCGCGCGTGAAGCGGTCAGCGACAGCGTCTGGGCGGCGTTCTTCATGGCCAACGTGCACTTCGCGCGCGAGGGCAGCGACTACTTCGCGCAGCTGCAGCCGCCCTCGCCGGTGCAGCACTACTGGACGCTGGCGGTCGAGGAGCAGTTCTACCTCGTCTGGCCGGTCGTGCTCGCGGGCGTGCTGGCGGTCCCCTTCCTGCGGCGGCGGCTGCTCTGGATCGTGCTCGCCGCGGCCGGCGCCTCGCTCGCCTGGTCGATCCACAGCACGACGACCGACGCGAGTTACGCGTACTTCTCGACGGCCACTCGCGCCTGGGAGCTCGCGCTCGGCGCGGCGCTGGCGATCGCGGCGCCGCGGCTGCGCGGGGCGGCCGCCTGGCTCGGCCTGGCGTGCATCGGCACCGCCGCGGTCGCGTTCTCGAGCTCGACGCCCTTCCCCGGCTACGCAGCCCTGCTGCCGACGGTCGGCGCCGCGCTCGTGATCGCCGCTTCGCCCGGGAGCGCTTCGCGGCTGCTCTCCCTGGCGCCGTTCCGCTACGTCGGCGACCGCTCCTACGCCTTCTACCTCTGGCACTGGCCCGTGCTCGTGATCGCGGCGGATTACGCGGGCCACGAGCTGTCGACCGTCGTCCGACTCGGATTGTTGGCTGGGGCCTTCGGACTGTCGATACTGAGCTATGGCCTCTACGAGAACCCGATCAGGCAGATGAGGTGGCGCCCGCAGACCGGCGCGCTGCTCTGGCCCGCCTCGGCGGCCGTGATCCTCGCGGTCGCGGTGCCGATCCTCGTCTCGCTGAACGCGCAGGCGACGCGGATCTCGAACGCGGCCGCCGCCGTCCGCCCCGCCGGGCTGGTCGCGCAGACGACCGTCTCGCGCAGCTCCTGGCAGCCGCTGCCGGCGGTCGCTCAGGCGGTCAGTGCGGCGAAGCGGAACGCGGAACTGCCGTGGCCGCTGACGCCCGCGGTGACCGACCTGCGCCACGACTTCTATGCCTTTCCCGCCGGATGCGCCGCCGGTCGCGGTCAGACCTCGAGCACGGTCTGTCATCTCGGCGCGTCGGGAGCCGCCAAGACGATCGTCGTGATCGGCGATTCGCACGCTCAGATGTGGATGCCTACGATCCTGCGCATGGCCCGGCGTGACGGCTGGGAGGTAGTGCCGTTCGTAAAGGTCGGCTGCGTCCCGACCAAGTGGCTGCACACGAGCGACTGGGGCTGCACCGTCTGGTACCGCTGGGCTCTCGGCCGCGTGGCCAGGCTCCACCCGCAGGTCGCGCTCATCGCGGCGAGCTGGGCCGACGACCCGCACCCGACGACCGCGGTTCGCGCGGTCTCGGCGCTGATCGGACGCGTGAAACCCTCCTCCGCGACGACGATCGTGATTGGCGACTCGCCGCACCAGCACCGCAACCCGGCCGACTGTCTGCTCGCCTCGTCCGCGACGATGCGTACCTGCTCCGCGAGGGCTTCGCTCACCGAGCTGCAGACGGACGCCTCGGTCGCCAACGCCGCGACGAAGCACGGCGTCGGCTTCATCAAGGTCACGGGCTGGTTCTGCGCGCGGGCCTCGAGCATCGCCGTGCTGTGTCCGCTGGTGGTGAACCGGACGATCAGCTGGATCGACCTCGGCCATATCTCCGAGACCTACGGGCTCGAGCTGTCGACGCCGTTCCGGAACGCGTTCCGGGGCGAGCTGTTCAGGTGAGCAGCGGCGCGACCTCGGCGCCGAAGCGGCGCACGAGGTCTTCCAGCTCCGGTGCCTCGTGCCCGAGGTTGACGACGAAGCCATCGCAGCCGGCCTCGACGTACTTGCCCAGCCGCTCGGCAATCCACTCGGGCGGGCCTTCGATCGCGTGACGCCCGCGTTCGTCTTCGCCGGCCGTCGGCTCATCGGCGAAGTGCGTGCTGATGCGGAGCACGATGCGGCCCTCGAAGCCCCGGCCGAGCTCGCGGAGGTCGTCCGGCGAGAGGGCGACCGGGTGCCAGACACCGGTCTTGGCCGCCCGGCGCACGGTTGCGCGCGAGGTGCCGGCCACCCAGAGCTCGGGCGTGCCCACGAGCGCGGGGGCCAGCCAGCCGTCGAGCGAGAGCAGCTCGCCTTGGTAGCGCACGCGCCCGGGCATCTGTTCGAACGCGGCCGCGGCGAGGTCGAGCCACTCGTCGAGGAGCTTCCCCCGCTGGGCGAACGGCGCGCCGAGCGTCTCGAACTCGCCCTCCAGCCAGCCGGCCGCGGCGGCGGTCACGACGCGGCCGCCCGAGAGGAAGTCGAGGGTCGTCAGCTGCTTCAGGGCGATCAGCGGGTTACGCACCGGGACGATCAGGGCCGAGACGCCGAGGTGCAGGCGCTCGGTCCGGCCGGCGAGGAAGCCGAGCGAGACGAGTGCCTCGGCGATCGAGCCGTAGACGGCCGCGTGCTCGTCCGGCACGACGAGGTGGTCGGTCACCCAGCCGGAGTCGAAGCCCGACTCCTCGGCGGCGACCGCGCACGCCGCAAGCCGCTCCGCCTCGAGACCGTCGCCGTAGTTCGGAAGGATCAGGCCGAGGTGGAGCGGCATCGCGGCGGAAGCTATCGCCTAGAAGGAGCCCCTGACGATCAGTGCGCCGCGGGTTGTCTTGACCGTGACCACCGTGCCGGGCCCGACCGCGGGCACGGCGCTGTTCCGGCGCTCGATGTGGGCGGCTCCGAGCGCTCCGACCTTTGCGCTGCCGAGTCGCTTGCCGCCGACGTAGAAGTTCACTGTCCGGCCCGCGAGGCGCCGGATGTGCTCGACCTCGGCCTCGAGCTGCCGCTCGCCGGCCTTCGCCTTGAACGTCGCGGTGCCCTTTGCCGCCGGAAACGCCTTCGCGGGCTTGAGCACGATCCGCGTCCCGCCGCCGCCCGAGGCCAGCACCGCCGGGACCGATACGGCCAGCGCGAGCGCGGCGGCCGCGAGAACCATGGTGATGCGCTTCATCTCGAACCTCCCTGGGTCGTTGATTCTCTCGATCAGGAAGCTACGAGGGCGCCCGTCAAGGCCGGGCAAACGTGGGCAAGGCCTTTCCCGCGATTGGGTTAAGCCTTGGTAGGGGCCGGGACAGCGTCGCCGCGGCCCCGGCCGGATCCCGTTACTTGCGCGCGTAGTAGATGAACTGGAAGAACAGCCCCGGCGTGAACGTGGACGGATCGCGCATGTCCGTCCAGGTCGCGTTGGCGTGGCCGTCACTGCCGTAGGCCAGCCCGATGTAGTCGCCGTGGAAGACGGCGCAGAACTCGCAGGCCGGGTCTTCTGCCTGGAAGTACTCCGACATCGTCGGGTTCGACGGCTCGGTGCTGACCGTCGTCTTCGCGAATGAGCCCGGCTGGCCCTCGGCGAGCGCCGTCGTGTAGGTCGGGCCGTTCGAGCTTCCGCGATCGTGGTAGAGGACGCCGAGCTGGCCGGTGACCGGGTTGACGTCCGCCCAGGGGAACCACTGGTCGCCTGCGCCGGGGTCAACCGGCGTCGGCGGCGTCCAGTGCTGCCCGTCGTCGTTCGACTGCACGACGAACACGTCCGAGTTGGTGACCGGATCGTCGCTGTCGTGGAGGCCGTTCCGGTTGTCCGAGAACGTCAGGTAGAGCCGGCCGTTGTGGGTCGGGTCGGCGACGACGTTGCCCGCGCCCCAGACGCGCACCTGGTAGCCGGTCAGCGTCTGGCGGCCGTCGACGTTGATCGGGTAGTCGCGTGCGCCGTCCTCCATCCCGACCACGAAGCTCGGCTTCGACCAGTGCTCGCCGCCGTCCTTGGAGCTGACCACGAGGTACTGGTCGTCGAACTCCTCGTCCGATTCCCAGAGCGCCTCGTTCTGGCTGTTCAGGAACGCGACGTAGACCGTCCCGTCCGGGCCGATCGTCGGCACCGACGCCTGATCCTCGTCGCACTCGTCCCGCTTGCCCTCCGTCTGGAAGGTGCAGAGGCTCCGGTCGGAGCCCGAGATCTCCTGCGGCTTGGTCCAGTGCTTGCCGCCGTCGTCGCTGTGGCTCTCCACGATCGGCGACTCGACGTACTCGCCGGAGTTGCCGATGAACGCCGTCCACGTCAGGTACGTGCGCCCGTAGAAGTGCGAGTGGCGGTTGTTGTCGGTGGTGATCCACTCCTTGTCGCCGAAGTTCTGGAACTTGTCGAGGTCGCAGCCCCTGCCGGGCCCGACGACCACAGGCTTGTCCCAGCTCAGTCCCCCGTCCTTCGAGGGCGACACGACGACGTCGCCGTCGCAGGTCTCGCCGCCCTTGTTGAACCGGTAGTTCAGCGAGGAGTGCAGCGCGACGTGGTGCTTGACGTCGATCGTCGTCACCGGATCGCTGCCGGTACGGCTGTCGTCCTCCGTCGACATGTTCCCCGTCGACCAGGTCGCGCCGCCGTTGAACGACGTGTAGTACTGGTCGCAGCAGGAGCCGTAGTCGTTCGAGCTCGCGATCATGTGCAGCGGGTCGGAAGCGTCGACGACGATGTTCGGCTCGTTGTTCGGGAACGGGTCGTCGCAGTCGAGCTTCGTGTTCAGGCCGCCCGAGGCCACCGTGCAGTCGAGCGACCAGTTGTGCTTGGCCCCCGGAGCAGGAGCACGCACGAACGGCACTTTCTCGCCGCCCTCGCCCTCGCCACCCGGTGGCTCCGCGCGGACGCCCGCCGCCAGGAACAGGCCCGTCAGGGCAGCACCCGCGAGCAGCAGCGTGAATCGGGTCTTCGTCATCGATCTCCCCTTCCCTTGACGACCAACCTCGCGGGAAGGTATAGGAGGCTCGATCTCCCGTCCAGGACCGTTTGGCCAAGCCGATCCGGGGTAGGATCCGGCCCCCGTGGCCTGGCACAACCTCTCCGAGATGGATCTCCAGTTCGCGCGCTCGCGCAGGCGCGCGACCACCCGGCGCCGGCTCCCGCCGAAGCGCAGCCCCGCCGCCTGGCGCAGCGTGCGCGCCGTCGTGCTCGCGCTGGTGCTCCTGACGGTGGTGGCCGAGTCGACGAGGCTGGAGAGCTCGAACGCGAAGCCGCCCGCGCGCCGCGCTGCAGCCGCGCAGACGGTGAGCGCGACCTGCCCGGTGCCGCGACCCTTCCGCAGCGCGTTCGCGACGGCCTCTACCACCACGGGCGTGCCGCTCTCACTGCTCGTCGCGACCGCGTACGAGGAGTCTCGCATGAACCCGAACGCCCACTCGGGAGCGGGGGCGACGGGCCTCCTGCAGCTGATGCCCGCGACCGCGAGTGACCTGAGGCTGGACGGCGACGACCCGGCCACGAACGTGCTCGCCGGCGCGCGCTACCTGCGGCAGATGATCGACCGCTTCGGCTCAGTCGACCTCGCGCTGGCGGCTTACAACGCCGGTCCGAGTGCCGTCGAGCAGGCCGGAGGTGCGCCGACGATGGCGACCCTGCGCTACGTCAAGAACATCGAGGCCCGCGCGGGCCTGCTCACCGGCTGCTAGCGGCGCGCCTGCGGCTGGAGGTCGCGGGCGAGCGACTCGTCCGCCGGCAGTACGTCCTGCACGGCAGCCGCGATCTCCCGTAGCCGCTCGAGTGCCTCACGCTTGCGGTGCTCGAGCATCCGTACCGCGCCACGCAGCTCGTCCTGGCGCCGCCGGACGTCGGCCTCGACCTGGCGGACCATCTGCTCGGCGCTCTCGCGCATCGTGGTCGACTGCTTCTCGGCCTCGGCTACGACGGCTCGAGCCTCCTCTTCGGCCTGGCGCCGGTGCTGCTTCGCGTAGGCCTCGACTGCGAGACGCATGTCGCGAGCGTAGCCCTCGGCCTCCTCGCGCAGCTCGCGAGCCTCGGCCGTCAGCTGCTGCTTGAGCTGCTCCGCCTCGGCGCGAGCCTCGCGCGCGAGGTCGGCCGCCAGCTCGCGCGCCTCCTCGCGGATCTCCTCCGCGGCCTGCTCGGCGGCTTCGAGGATCCCGGTGACGCGATCGCCGAGCGCGGCGTAGGACTTGTGGTCGGCGGTTCCGCTTTCTTCCTGCATGGGCGAGTCGGGAAGCTACTCGATCCGCCCGGGGCCCGGCAAGCCGGGCCGTGGCCGCAAGCGCCTAGCTTGCGGCGGCGATGCGCACGCTCAGACCCGCAACGGGGAAGTTCCGGAGCTTGCGCTTGAGGATGTCCGTAGACATGGGCCGCCTTTCGTTCCGCAGTTGATACGCCGAGGAAAGCTTCGGCTCCCAGCGGGGGCGTGGGAATCCCTCGAAGTAGCGCCATCCGACCCTCGTTCTAGGGTTTTTCGCGTGCGATCGGCCCTTCTGCAGCGCGGTTTCGCGGAGTTCGTCGGGACGTTCACCCTCATCTTCGTCGGCGCCGGCTCGATCATCGCCACCCACGGCGGCAACCTGACCGCGATCGCGCTGGCCCACGGGCTCGCGATCGGCGTGATGGCGTCGGCGGTCGGGCACATCTCGGGCGGCCACTTCAACCCCGCCGTGACCTTCGGCTTCCTCGTCACGCGCAGGATCGAGATGCATCTCGCGGCCGCCTACTGGTTCGCGCAACTCGTCGGTGCGATCCTGGCGGCCTTCCTGCTGGACGCGGTGCTTCCGCAGCAGCAGGTCGACCTCGTCAACCTGGGCGCACCGGCGCTCGCCCCTGGGATCGGCGCGGGCGGGGGGGTCGTGATCGAGGCCGTCCTGACCTTCTTCCTGGTCTGGGTGATCTTCGCCACCGCGGCCGACCCGCGCGGCGCGTTCGCCTCGATCGCCGGTCTGGCGATCGGCTTCACGATCTCGCTCGACGTCTTCATGGGCGGCCCCTACACGGGCGCGGCCATGAACCCGGCCCGTGCGCTCGGCCCGGAGCTCGTGCAGAACTTCTGGAGCGATGCCTGGGTCTACTGGATCGGCCCGCTGATCGGAGCCGCCCTCGCCGCGCTGGCCTACGACCGGCTCTACCTGCATCCGCCCTCGCCTGAGCCCGTCGGGCCGCCGGAAACCGGGCTCGACGAGCCGCGCCCGGGCGAAGCGGCCGCGCGCTAAGCGTCACCCGGATCGGGCGATGCGCCGTCTGGTCCGAGGCTCGATCCTGCGCGCGTCGAGCAAAGGAGAAGCAATGTGGTGGGGAATCGGAATCGGGGTCTTCCTGTACATGGTCCTGTTGGTCATCTTCGGGCTGGGGCTGGCCTATAAGGGTCGCTGGGCGCTGTTCTTGATCGGGTTCATCTTCCCGATCGTCTGGATCGTCGGTTACATCTTGGAATCGCGGAAGCCGGCGCCCGCGCAGACCTGACAGAGGCCGCCGGGCTGCGCCGAGAGCCATGCTAGGTTCCCGCGGTGCTGTTGCTGGGGCTCTCGACGGGGCAGAAGATCGGGCTCGGGCTCTGCGTCCTAGGCTTCGCCGGCTTCTCGCTGATCGTCTCGATGCTGGTGCCGCGCTGGTACCCGCAGTTCCCGGGGCGCGGGCTGCGGGTCTTCGTCGTCACGTGCGTGCTGCTGTTCGTCGGAATGATCTCTGCCGTGATCTTCATCGCCCGCGAGACCAGCGAGGCCGAGGCGAAGAGCCCCGAGACCACCACCGAGGCGACCGCGACGACCGCGACGACCACGACCACGAGCGCATCGGCCTCGGTCCCGGTCAGCGAGACCGAGTTCAAGATCACGCTGCCGAAGAGCACGCTCGCCGCCGGCTCCTACAGCTTCGCGGTCGCAAACGAGGGCAAGATCGAGCACGACCTGGTGATCGAGGGCAACGGGGTGGACGAGAAGACGCCGACGATCGAGCCGGGCAAGACGGCGACGCTGAAGGTCGACCTGAAGGCGGGCACCTACGACGTCTACTGCTCGATCCCGGGCCACAAGCAGGCTGGGATGGACCTCAAGCTGACGGTCTCCTGAACGTCAGCCCGCGGTTGCGAAACCGCGAAGGAGAGCGGGAAAGTCCCGCCTTGGCAGCCCGAGGGACTGCCGCGCTTCATCAGCACCGCGACATTGACGTGGATGGAGCGGCCGGCCGCGATCCGGCGCCTGCCGTGATAGGGCGCCACCTTCACGTTCTCGCCACTACAGCGGGCGTTCGCCGCGCCGACGTGAGTCGTGATCCACCGCAGCCGCACGGGCCGCCGCCCGCGGTTGCGGACGAGGATGGTCATTCGATGGGAGGCACCCGGGTAGAGGCCGACCACATGTCCCGAGAGACTGAGGGTCCGCCGCGCCGCGTGTGCCTGCGAGCCCGAGGCCGCGATCGCAGCGGCCGCGGAGAGCGTCGCCAGCGTTGCGATGACGACGGCTGCGACCAGGCGGCGCGAAGCGTTCACGCTGCCACTGCTGCGCTCATGGCGCTTTCCGCTCCACGCCAATTCGAGGTCGCCGGAGTGATGGTGTATCTCCAGCTTCCATTCACGGCGTTGTCGGTGCAATTCAGCGCCGCCACGATGCCGGCGCACGTGCCGCTGCCTACTGCCGCGAACGCCCCGGTCGCGGCGTCGTAGCGGGTGACGACGTAACCTTGGGGGCTACCCCCGCCGACGTAGGAGCTTGCCGCCCACGAAAGGTTGACCTTGTGGCCGGTTCCCTTCGATCCCGTCGGCACGTTGCCGGCTCCGAGCGTCTTCGCTTTCGCCACGCTCGATCCCGACTTCAGCAGGCTCCAGCCGGCCGCCGCGCCGCCCGGGAAGGCGACGACGGCGGCGACGGCGAGAGCTAGCGCAAGGCGCCGCATCTGGAGTTACCGCGACGGCGCTACGAAGCGTTGCTGATGCCAGTGACGTCGACCGGGATCGTGAAGACGGCACCCTGGCACGTGTTGTCGGACGCGTTGGTCATCGCCACCGCGCCGGTAAGGGTGAACGTCGAGGTCGCACCGGCGGCGACGTCGAGCGTCAGGCCGCTCTGGTCGGTGAAGGTCACGCCGGTCGCCGCGTTGCAGGCCCCGCCCTTGTCGGACGTGATCGAGCTGCTCGCCTGCTTGGTGACGGCCGTGACGCGAATCGGGAACGAGTTCGGGTTCGTCACCTTGAGCTTCACGGAGCCGGTCGCGCCGGGATACAGGTCCGCGGTGGTCGACGCGGTCGCGTCGCCGATCGTGAGCGCAGAGGCGGAGCCGGCCTTGGCGAAGCCGGTGCCGCTGCCGCTCGTGCTCCAGGCCGCGAAGATGATGCTGGTGACCGTGAGGGCCGCGATCGCAGCCAGCACGAAGAAGAGCTTGCGAGGGACCTTGATGGTGATCAACGTGATTCCTTTCGCCGCAGGGGGAGATGGCCGTAAGTGCCGCAGGGCCACCTACGCCGTCGTCACAAAAAGGGTGCCGCCCGACCCCCAAACGGGGGAGCCCTACGTCAAGACGGGATCGCACGAGCAAGGCGGAGACGTGTCCGGCCCGCGGTTGACGGCCCGGGCTCCGCCAGCTAGCTTCGACGGACTCGGTCGACAAGGGGGGAGCGTTATGGCTCCGCGGCGGATTCGGACTGCGGCACAGTCGGCTCCTCGGGTGAGGGCATGACCGAGGTCGACGACAACCTCCGCAAGATCGACCACATCGTCGTCCTGATGATGGAGAACCGGTCGTTCGACCACATGCTCGGCTTCCTCACGATCGAGCAGGGCCGCGACGACATCGAGGGGCCGACGCCGGCGATGAAGAACGAGTATCGCGGCGAGTCGTTCCACGTCCACCCGGCGGCCCGGACGACGATGACCAAGGCCCAGGACCCGTGCCACTCGGGCTGGTGCGTGGACGAGCAGCTCGCGCACGACCGCGGCGGCTTCGTCTCGAACTTCATGAAGACCCGAAAGGGCGGCGGCGCCAACCCCGGCGTCGTGATGGCCTACCACCCGGCCGCGCACCTGCCCGTCTACGACTTCCTCGCGCGCCAGTTCTGTGTCTGCGACCACTGGTTCTGCTCGGTCCCCGGCGCGACGATGCCCAACCGCTGCTACGCGGCCGCCGGCACCTCCAACGGTCTGCGCGACAACATCAAGCCGAGCCGGCCGTACAACGTCCCCTCGTTCCTGCGCCACCTGAAGCCCGACCAGTGGCGCTGGTACTCGCACGACTACGTGCCCACGATCTGGCTGCTCGACCCTGAGATCGGCCTGTCGCTCGAGAACGTCCCGGCGTTCTTCGACAGGCGCGACGTCTTCGGGCACCGCAGCTTCGTCGAGCGCGCCGCCAAGGGCGACCTGCCGGCCGTCTCCTGGATCGACCCGAACTTCTACGACCTGACGTTCGGGCCGGCGGGGTCGAACGACGACCATCCGCCTTCGGATCTGCGGGCGGGCCAGAAGCTGGTCCTCCAGCTCGTGGACGCAGTCATGCAGAGCCCGGCCTGGAGCAAGACGCTGCTCGTGATCACCTACGACGAGCACGGCGGCTTCTTCGATCACGTGCAGCCGCCCGCGGCCGCCGACGACCGGCCGGCGATGCGGCGCTACGGGCCGCGCGTGCCCGCGCTCGTCGTCTCGCCGTACGTCGCGGCCGGATCGGTGTCGAAGACGGTCTTCGACCACACGTCGATCATCAAGACGATCCTGACCCGCTTCGCGGCCAAGCCGAACGGGAAGATCCCGAACATGGGCAAGCGCGTCGCGGCCGCCAGCCACCTCGGCGAGCTGCTGACCCGCTCGACGCCGCGCAAGATCAAGCGCTCGGAGTACCAGCCGCTGGTCGACGACTCGGCGAACTGGCACGAGGAGATGGTCCTGGACGGTGTACCCCAGCCAGACGAGGGCATGGCGGTGCCGCACGAGCTGACGGACTTCCAGAAGGACTTCCTCGGCGCGAAAGGCGACCTGCTCGCCGCCCGCCGCCAACTCGCGGCGGCGGGGAAGTCGGTCTTCTAAGACGGAGCTCGTTCTTTTTCTGACGCGTTGCTGGGTCGCCGTAGGCGAGGAGGGCAGTGCTCGAGCACGCCCTGTTCGCCGGAGGCGGGCCAGCGACGCGAGCGGCACCGGGGGCCGGCTTAGCCGGGCGCCGGTGCCGCGGTCAGGACGGAGAAGGAGGGATTCGAACCCTCGAGGCAGGGATTCTCCCCACCTAACGCCTTAGCAGGGCGCCGCCTTCAGCCACTCGGCCACTTCTCCGCGAAGGCGCACAGGATAGCCGAGCCTTCCGAGCGCTACCCTGTGCCGCGCACCTCGGAGGGGTGGCAGAGCGGTCGAATGCGGCGGTCTCGAAAACCGTTTCGGGCCGTTAGGTCCGACGAGGGTTCAAATCCCTCCCCCTCCGCTCTTTCCGCTTAGAGAAGGGAAGCCCCGGCCAGTCCCGGGGCTTCCTCGTTTGCCGGACAGGTCGACTCGGGGCTCTCACAACGAGAGAAGAGAGCCGAGCGTCCCCTCGTCCCCTTGGGGAGAGCTGCCGCCCAGCCTCCCCGGAAAAGGAGCTTGCTCGGCTCCCTCTCCGATAGATGCGCTCAGTCCCCAAAGCCTGCGCCGTGCAGGCGCCGGGCGACAACGTGTGCGCCCGGTGGCGGAGGCAGCACGCCAGGGCCGGAGGGGGATTCAGGGTCGGCCCGTGGCGGCATGCTGGGACTTGAGGGCGTGCCCCTCGCCTCCGCAGCACCGGGCGTAATCAGGAAGTCTAGGCGTCGCGACGGGTCACTGCGTGCGTCCCGTCGCTGACGGGCGGGATTCGACGTAGGGTTTTCGCAACCGACCCAGGAGGCTTGCGATGCTCGCGCGCGCGGTGACGTTCGATGGAGTCAGCAAGGAGCGGATGGACCAGATGCAGCAGGAGATGGAGTCCGGCGAGCCGCCGGAGGGCCTGGACGCGAAGGAGCTGATCGTCCTCCACGATCCCGACGCACAGCGGTCGCTCGTGCTCGTCTTCTTCGAGGACGAGGACTCGTACCGTCGCGGCGACGAGATCCTGAGCGCGATGCCGGCCGGCGACACGCCCGGCCAGCGGACGTCGGTCGCGCGCTACGAAGTCGCCATGCGCCAGACGATGTAGAGAGAGGGCGCCTCCCCACGCGGGGAGGCGCCCCTCGTTCGCGTTACGAGGCCGGGATCGCCGGGCCGGCCGGGTAGAGGACGCCGTTCAGCACGAGGCGCTCCTCCTGCGTCGTCCAGGCGCGGAACCAGGCGTCGAAGCCGAGTACGATCGCGTGGCCGGCGCCGAACGGCTGGTCGACCACTGCGGGGCGACCGTTCAGCTGCGAGTTGGCGTTGACGACGTAGCCGTAGCAGTTGCCCCAGCCCGCCGGGCCGCCGCAGTCGCCCGCCGGTGCGTAGCTCGCCACCGCGGTCGCGGCCGGGATCGTCCCGCCGTTGCCGGCCAGGGTGGCCGCGTCGAAGTTCGGGTCGCCGGTGGTCTCGCGGTAGATCCAGCCGCCGGCGTCGAAGCCCCAGGCGACCGGGTTGGCCGTGTTCCACGTGGCGTCGTGAACCGAGCCCGGCGTGCTGATCCCGGTGATCGTGTTCGTGTTCAGCGTCGAGACGCCGGCATTGCGCAGGCTGGTCGCGCCGCCCGCGAGCGCCCCGATGTACCTGCCGCCGGCGTTCACGAAGGCCTGCAGCGCGGTGGCGCCCGCGCCCGCAGCGATCGTCGAGCTCGGGTTGATGAACGCCGTGTAGCCCTGGCTGACGAGCACGCCGGCCGCGAGGTCGGTCGAGGTGATCTGGCCGATCTGCGAGGTCGGAATGCCCTCCCTGGCCGTGAGGTCGAACATCACCTCGCAGTAGGCCGTCGAGGTGCAGAAGCCGTCGGTCGTGCCGTGGAAGGCCGGGTTGGTCGGCGCGGTCGTGCCGCCCGTGTAGACGCCGATCTTCGGCAGGGTCAACGCGTAGCGGGAGACCGGGTAGCTCGAGAGCCCGTACACCGGCGTCTGCCACTGCACGGCGTCGGCCGCGATGGTCGCGAGGCTGACCGATGCACCGTCGACGAGCGCCGCGCCGGTGGCGAAGTGCACGCCGCCGGAGTCGAACGCGGCCGCGCCGCGCGAGACCGTCGCTCCTTGGCCGAGCAGCTGGTTGACCATCGCCAGGGCCGGCATCGAGTCCGTGTTGAACACGTAGATCGGCTGCGCGCTCGCCGGCGACTGCCCCTGCGCCGGGTCGCCGATCGGCGTCATCGGTGTCCCGGCCGGCGGCTTCTGCGTCAGGTACCCGGAGCCCGCGAGGCCGCGGAGCAACGAGTACGACCAGGTCACCTTGTCGTAGAAGTAGTGGAACGGCAGGTACGGGTTCTCGCCCAGCACCGCCTGGATCCAGTGCTTCGTCGGCTGGTTCAGCGGGATGTAGAGGGTCCCGGCCGGCAGTGTCGCCACCTCGGTCAGCGCCGGGGACGGGCCACCCTGGACAGCGGTGACGTTGTTGTTGCCGAAGCGGTGCGCCCCGGCGATGGTCAGCGGCGAGGTCAGCCGGTAGACGTTCACGCCGGCGCGCTGGAGGTCCTTGATCGTGGTAGCCAGGTCGCCGGAGTGCGAGTTCGGCAGGAAGTAGTAGCCGCAGACGTTCGTGTTCGGATCCTGGTCGCCCGTGGCCTGACCGATGTCGAGCAGGTCGATCGCCTCCGGGGCCACCTGCGTGTTGTCCTGGAGCTTGCAGGCCGAGCCCTGGTCGATCGCCTCCGCCCACTGCTTGACCCAGTCCGTCATCAGCGGGGTCTTGTCGGCCGCGACGGAGTTCACGGTCTCGTCCATCGCGAGGTAGTGGTCGTAGACCTGCTTGCCGTAGTTCTCGTTCGTGCCCTTCTCGTACGTCATGCCGGCGCCGCCCATCAGCAGCGCGGGCACGGTGTCGCCGTACTCGGGGACGAACAGGTCGTAGGTGTTGTAGTTGCGGTACTGCGCCGACTGGTCGTTGAAGCGGCGCTGGATGCTCGGCCCGATCACGTCGTCGATCAGGTCGAGGGCGAAGTGCGAGATCTCGTGCAGGGCCGCGTCCTCGTTCGGCGGGAAGAAGTAGCCGGACGACTGCTGGTGCGCGTCGATGAAGAACAGGCCCGGGTACTGGACGGCGTTGTCGAAGAGCTGCGCGTTCTCGGGCATCTGGATCGTGCCGCGGTCGCGGTTCGGGTCGAAGCTCCACGCCGTCGTGCGCGTGTTGTGGTCGCGGTCGTCGGGCGCGCTCACCGGCTGGATGAACACGTCCATGTTGGCGAGGCGCTGCGCGTTGGCGCAGTCGGTGCGCGCGGCCAGGTCGTACAGCTCCTTAACCGACGCCTCTCCGCCCGCCGGCTCGTTGCCGTGTGGCGTGCCGGTGATCCAGCCGAAGGCCGGCCGGGCCCCGACCTGCGAGAGCGCCACCGACGCCGGCGTCGCGCCGCTGATCACGCCGCGCCAGAAGGCGCCGTCGTTTCGGCCCGCGTCGAGGTTGGCGATGTTGTCGGGGGTGCCGACCACGATGATCGACATCGGGACGCCGAGCACGCTCGTACCGGCCGAGTAGGTCTTGACCGCGACTCGCGTTCCGGTCGTGCCCGGGTTGGAGGCGATCGCGTCCTTGACAGCCTGCAGGTACGACATCAGCTCCGCGGTCTTCTTCGCCGAGGGCGTCGCGCCGGAGAGGCCGTCACCGGTCGCCGGCCCGCCCAGCACGGTGCCGAAGAACGAGTCGTAGGTCGGGATGTTCGGGTCGAGGCTGACGCCGTTCGTCGTGCAGAGCGGGGGGTCTTCGAGCGCGATCGGTGCCTGCGCGATCGGCCACTCTCCGCCGACCTGGTCGGACTGGGTGCTCGACCGGTACGGGCAGAACGTGACGGAGTCGGAGCCCGCAATTCCGGCGGGGCAATTCGGGTCGACGACCGGGCTGCCGTTGACCGGGTTCTCCGGGATCGGCGGGTTGAAGGTCGTCGCCGAAGGGGCGGTCGTGTTGGCCCAGACGGCCGGTCCCGGCGTGGGCAACGTCACCGTGCCGGTGCGCAGGCCCCACCAGTTGTCGGTCGCGGAGACCGGGTGCGCAGTGTTGTTGCCCAGCCCGTCGAGCGTCGTGTTGAGGACGCCGAAGGCGTTGTCGGTGACGTTGCTCCGCGTCACGGACGAGGCAGCGGCGCCGACGAGACGGACGCCCGAGCCGAGCCGCAGGTTCTGGTTGTTCTCGGCGTGGTTGCCGGTCGGGAACGGGTCGTTGTTCGGCGTCGGCGAGAAGATGCTGCCGATGGGCGCGCCGGTGCCGTGCACGAAGTTCGAGGAGATCGTGCTGCCGGAGACCTGCACCGAGGCGCCTGCGGTCACCCGCACGCCGTCCTGGCCGAACGTCGGCCCGACGTAGAGCGGCAGGGGCGGGCGGACGCCGGTCGCGCCGCTGCCCGAAGGCTGGCAGTCGCCGGCGATGAGCCTGCCGAGGTCCGGGTCGGTCTGGCCGCCTGCGGTGAAGTCGTTGTAGGCCTGGCACGAGTTGCGGCCGGTGACCTGCGAGTTGACGATCACGGCGTGGTTTTCGATCCCGGAGGCGACGAGCGGGCTCGTCTGCGTCGGCAGGTAGTAGCCCGTCGAGCTGTCGACGAGCACGCCGACCGCGTTGTAGTGGTCGATCCGGGTGGTGTTGATCGTCAGGGTTCGCGGGGGCCGTGCCGTCGGCTTGTTCTTCGGCGGCGTGACCCGCGTCACCATCGCGACGCCGATTCCGTAGTTGTTGTTGCGGAATCCGCCTGGAACCTGGTAGCCGTTCTTGCTCTCGTCGATCGCGAGGCCGGTGACGTGCGAGCGTGTGATCGAGCCCTGGCCGTCGATGTAGACGATGCCGGCGGTCGCGTCGACACCGTTCGTGTCGACGGTCACACCGGTGATGTCGACGGTGACCGGGTCGGTTTTGTTGCCGACCACCGCGATGATCACGCCCCTGCCGTCACGGAGATCCTGGTCGTCGGCGGCGATCCGGTTCTCGTCGACGTGCCGTGGCTCGATCGTCACCTGGTCGGCGCCCGCGCCGCGCAAGGTCAAGTTCTTGTTGATCGTCAGGACCGACGTGCCCGGCGTGCCGGGTCCCTCGGCGTACGTCCCCGGGCAGATCGCGATCGTGTCGCCGTCCAGCGCGTCGCGAATCGCATCGCGAATCCGCAGGTATCCCGGATCCGGGCAGCTCGCGCTCTGCTTTCCGACGGTGAGCGTCGTTGGCGAGGCTGCGCTCGACGACTCCTGCTCCTGCAGCGTCCCGCGGGCGGCGGACGCCCCCGTGAGCACCGTGAGGCCCGCGAAAATCGCGACCACCAGCTTGCGCGTCATTTGTGCTCTCCCCTCGTAAGACCCCGCGCGGCCCTTCTACTCCTCCGCTTTCGCGGAGTCAAGTTACCCTTGCTCGCTGCCCGGAGAGGTGTCCGAGCGGTCTAAGGAGCGCGACTGGAAATCGCGTATGGGCGGAAACGTCCATCGCGGGTTCAAATCCCGCCCTCTCCGTAAACACGGGGGAACCCCTGGTTCCCCCGTGAGCCCCCTCCTTGCCTGCGGTCCCTGCCGGCCGTCGTTTCAGGAGCCGCCTCTTCTTTGAGGAGCTCGCACGCGCGTTGTGAGCCTCCCGGCCGGCAAAGCCGGCCTCCGGCGGCAGGTGGGGTCTGCCCGAGGCGGGCAAACTGCGCGAATGCGGATCGGGCGGCACGACGTGGCGATCAGCAATCCCGACAAGGTCTTCTTCCCCGAGGCCGGGCTGACCAAGGGCGACTTGGTCGCGTACTACCTCGACGTCGCGCCCTGTGCGCTCCACCACATCCGCCGGCGGCCGTTCCACATGAAGCGCTATCCGAACGGGATCGACGGCGACTTCTTCCACCAGAAGCGCGTGCCGCCGCACCCGGACTTCGTCGGCGAGCAGTTCGTGCAGTTCCCGAGCGGCCACTCGACGGTGTTCGCGGTGGTCGACAACGCGGCGGCGCTCGCCTGGGTTGTCAATCTCGGCTGCATCGAGCTCCATACCTGGCACTCGCGCGTGAGCGACATCGAGCGGCCGGACTACCTGCTGATCGACCTCGACCCCAGCGAGGGCAACCCGTGGGAGTTCGTCCGCGAGATCGCGCTCGTGGTGAAGGAGGTGATGGACGAGCTCGGGCTCGCGTCGTATCCGAAGACCTCGGGCGCGACCGGACTGCACATCCTCGCGCCGATCAGGCCGGAGCTGCCGTTCCCCGAGGTGCGCAGGTTTGCGAAGGCGCTCGCCGAGGAGGTCGAGCGGCGCGTCGGCGACCAGGACGTCGCGACGACGACGTGGCGCGTGGCCGACCGGCGCGGGGTCTTCGTCGACTTCGGCCAGAACGCCCGCGACCGGACGATCGCGTCGGCCTATTCCGTGCGCCCGACGCGGGACGCGCGGGTCTCGGCTCCGCTGGATTGGAAGGAGGTCGCCCGCTCGGATCCCGCGCGGTTCACGGTCAAGACGATGCACAAGCGGATCACGAAGGTCGGCGACCTGACCGCCGGGATGTGGCGGCGCAAGGCGAGCCTGCTGCCGCGCTTCGAGCAGCTCGGGATCCCGCCCGGCGACACGACGCTCGTCGAGCGGCGCAGCAGTCGCTCACGCCGCTGGCAGAGCTCAGGTCGCTAACAGCTTCTCGACGGTCGGATCGTTGCGCTTGCGCTGCGGCCGCACTTGGTCCCAGGTGCAGTCCTTCGCATCCTTGTCCGGCCGGAAACGGATGAACTTCGTCCCGTGCCGGAAGCGGTTGCCCTCGAGCTTGTCGAAGCGCACCTCGCAGACGAGCTCCGGCCGTACGGGGTTCCAGTCGAGCTCCTTGCCGCGCGACCAGCGGCTCTGGCCGCCGGGGATCCGCTTGTCGCTCAGCTTCCCGGGCGCGACCATCTTCGGCAGCTCCGCCTCGAGCTCGCGCCGCACGGGCGCCGGGAACCCCGAGCAATGCCCGACGAAGTCGAGCGAGCCGTCGTCTGCGTAGAGGCCGAGCAGCAGCGTCGAGATCCGCCCGTCGGCCTTGTCGCTCCAGCGGAAGCCGACGATCACGCAGTCGGCCGTCCGGTACGGTTTGACCTTGACGACAGCCTCGCGTGAGCCCGGTCGATACGGCTCTCCGAGCCGCTTCGCGATCACTCCGTCGAGGCCCGCGTGCTCGAGCCGGTCCAGCCAGCGCTCGGCCTGCTTGCGGTCTCGCGTCGCGGGCGAGAGCCGGAACTTCGACGCCTTTCGCTCGAGCTCGCGCCGCCGCTTCTCCAGCGGCAGCTCGTGGATCGGCTTGCCCTTCCACAGGAGCAGGTCGAAAGCGACGTAGTTCGCCGGGATCTCGGCGGACAGCCGCTTGATCCGGCTCTCCGCGGGATGGAGCCGCAGCTGCAGCTGGTCGAACTCGAGCCGCCCCTCACGCGAGATGATGATCTCGCCGTCGAGCGCCGACTCGGCCGGCAGGAACGCCCCGACCTCCTCGAGCTCCGGGAAGTAGCGCAGCAGCGGCCGCCCGTTTCGCGACCAGAGCCGCAGCCCGCCGCCGAGGTTCTCGAGCACCCCGCGGAAGCCGTCCCACTTCGGCTCGTACTGCCAGTCGCCGGTCGGGAGCTCCTCGACGAGCTCGGCCTCCATCGGCGGGAACGGAAGCTTCTTCGGCGGCACCTCGGAAACATAAGCTCCCACCGTGAGGCGAGTCGTCGTCACTGGCCTGGGGGCGGTCACGCCGGTAGGGAACACCGCGCCCGATACCTGGCGCGCGGCCGTCGCGGGCGAGAGCGGAATCGACTGGATCCGCGCCTTCGACGCGGACGGGCTGCCGGTGCGGGTCGCCGCAGAGGTGAAGGACTTCGACCCGGCCGGGCTCGCGCACCCGAAGGAGCTGCGGCGGCTCGACCGGAACGTCGTGCTCGCGCTCGGCGCGGCCAAGGAAGCGCTCGCCGACTCGGGCCTGAACGGCTTCGACCCGCATCGCGTCGGGATCGTCTTCGGCTCGGCGATCGGCGGGTTGATCGGGATCGTCGAGCAGGCCGACACGCTTCGCGACCGCGGGCCCGACCGCATCTCGCCGTACTTCATCCCGAACGTGCTCGTCGACTCGGCGAGCGGCCAGCTGGCGATCTCGCTCGGCATCCGCGGCCCGAACTACGCGCCGGTCTCGGCCTGCGCCACCGGCTCGCACGCGGTGGGGGAGGGCGCCGAGACGATCCGGCGGGGCGACGCCGACGCGATCCTCGCCGGCGGCACGGAGGCCTGCATCCACCCGCTGATCCTGGCCGGCTTCACCGCGATGCGCGGCCTGGCCGCCGAGGACGAGCACCCGCCGCGCGCCTCGCGGCCGTTCGACGCGACGCGCGCCGGCTTCGTGATGGGCGAGGGCGCTTGCGTGCTGGTGCTCGAGGAGCTCGAGTCGGCCCGCGCGCGCGGCGCGACGATCTACGCCGAGGTGCTCGGCTACGGCGCCTCCAACGACGGCTACCACATGGCCGCGCCCGAGCCTGAGGCGGTCGGCGTCGCCGAGATGATGCGCGCAGCACTCGAGCGGGCCGGGGTCGAGCCGGAGCGCGTCGGCTACATCAACGCGCACGGCACCTCGACGCCGCTCGGCGACGCGGCCGAGACGAAGGCGATCAAGGACGTCTTCGGCGACCATGCCTACGAGCTCGCGGTCTCGTCGACCAAGTCCGTGATGGGCCACTGCTTCGGGGCCGCCGGCGCGATCGAGGCGATGATGTGCGTGCTCGCGGTCCGCGACGGCGTGCTGCCGCCGACGATCAACTACGAGAACCCGGACCCGACCTGCGACCTCGACTACGTGCCGAACGAGTCGCGTGAGGCCGACATCGACGTCGCGCTCTCGAACGCGATGGGCCTCGGCGGTCACAACGCCTGCGTGCTGATCGGCCGCGGAGAGACGTGACGGTGCGCCGCGTGCTGGGCGCGGCGCTCGCCGCTCTGGCAGCCGCGGCGACGCTGAGCGTGGCCGTCGCCGCTCCGCCACCTGGGCACACGCTTACGGTGACGAAAGCCGGCACGGGGCGCGGGCACCGTGGTCAGCTCTCCGGCCGGCCTCGACTGCGGCGCCGAGTGCACGGCGGTGTTCCCGAGCAGCACCTCCGTGACGGTCAGCACGGTCGAAGCTGACGCGCAAGGCCTCGACGCCGAAGCAGAAGGGCAAGGTCGTCGCCCAGCAGCCCAGGCCGGGCACGAAGCTCAAGAACCGCGGCAAGGTGAACCTGACCTTGGGGAAGGGCCCGAAAACCAGGCGGTAGGCTCGAAGGCTTGAGGCTCGCCGGGGGCTGTGTTATACCCCGACACGGGGACCAGGACCGGTCGAGGGACAGAGGGGAGCACGTCGATGACGATGCGGCATGAGCGTGGCCGCGGGCGCAGGCTCGCGGAGAAGGCTCTGAAGACGTTCACGAGGCGCTGGGTCGTGGTTGCCACGATCCTGGCGGCCGCCGCGGTCGCGACGGTCGTCGCGGCGAGCGCGACCACGCATGCCACGTCCGCCGCGCAGGCGGTAGACGCGCGCACGGGATCGCTGCAGCCCTCGATGGCCGGCGGCCCGAAGCGCGCCTCGTCGTTCAAGCACCGCACGGCCGTGCGAGGGCATCTGCCCAAGTCGGTCAAGCGCTCCCACCCGCGTGAGCTGCACCTGAAAGCGGCCCACGGCAAGGTCTTCGACGTCCGCAAGCTGAAGAGCACGGTCGCCAAGAAGGAGCGCCCCGAGCGCACGGCTCCCGGCTTCGCCCCGGCCGGCAGCCGCGCTGCCGAGAGGCTCGAAAACCTCGCCCGCACCGCCCCGCAGCTGCCGAAGATGATCAAGAAGAGCCAGATGGTCGCCGCGGCGGCACCCGCCCCCGACGCCAGCTTCGACGGCCTCGACTTCGCCAACTGGGGCCAAGGCCACCCGCCTGACACGAACGGCGACGTGGGGCCGACGTACTACATCGAGACGATCAACGTCTCGATCGGCATTTACGACAAGTCGAACGGCAACCGCGTCGCAGGGTTCACCTTCAACTCGTTCATGAGCCAGGGCAACTTCGGCAACCTCTGCGACACCGACAACTTCGGCGACCCGGTCGTCCTCTACGACAGCTTCGAGGACCGCTGGGTGATCACCGACTTCGCCTTCAGGCTCGACGGCTCGGGGAACGTCAATCCCCAGCATGTCTTCGAGTGCTTCGCCGTCTCGAAGACCGGCGACCCGGTCAACGGCGGCTGGAACTTCTACTCGATCGAAACTCCCGGCGGCCTCGGCGACTACCCGAAGTTCGGCGTCTGGCCGGACGGCATCTACATGTCCGCCAACATGTTCGGCTACTCCGCCGCCGGCTCGTACTTCGGCTACCACGTCTGGGCGCTGAACAAGCAGCAGATGTACGCGGGCGCTCCGAGCCCGCAGGTGGTCGACTTCTCGGGCGACACAGCCGACTTCTCGCTGCTGCCGGCCAACGCCCGGCTCCAGACCGGGACGCCCGCCGCCGGCGCATCCGAGTACTTCGTCTCGACCGAGCAGTTCTTGAACGCGCTCTCGATCTACAAGTTCCACGTCGACTGGGACAAGGTCTCGACCTCGACCTTCACCGGCCCCCTGACGCAGCTCCAGCCGAACTGCTGGCCGAACGCGACGCCGGCCAACGCCTCGACGACGGCGAACGCGGCGGACGTGCTCGCCATCCGCGCGATGGCCCAGGCCCAGTACTCGAACCTCGCAGGCGCCGAGTCGCTCTGGGTGACGCACACCGTCCAGCGCAACGTCAGCGCCACGAACACGACCTGCAACGCCACGACCGGCGGCAACGCGAGCGTCCGCTGGTACCAGGCGAACGTGACCGGCGGCACCGTCGCCGCCAACGTCGTCCAGGGGGGGACCTTCGACCCGGAAGGCGCGAACACGTTCTTCCGCTTCATGCCGGCGCTCGCGGTCGACCGCCTCAATGACCTGGCGATTACCTACACCAAGTCGAACTCGGCGACGAACCCGCAGATCAAGTACGCCGGCCGTCTCGCCGGCGACGCGGCCAACACGCTCGCGCAGACTGAGCAGACGCTGATCGACGGCACCGGCTCGCAGAGCGGCAACTGCGGTGGCTCCGCCTGCACGCGCTGGGGCGACTACTCGGGCATGGCGCTCGACCCGAACGGCTGCGAGTTCTGGATGTCCGGCGAGTACTACGCGACCACCGGGCTGAACCACCAGACCCGCATCGGCGCGTTCCACTACCCGGGCTGCACGAACATCGGCAACGGCACGCTCTCCGGCACGGTCACCGACGGCTCCAACCCGATCTCGGGGGCGACGCTGACGCTCGGCAGCCGGACGACGACCACGAACGGCAGCGGCCAGTACTCGGTCAGCGTCCCCGCGGGGACGTATGCGTCGCTGACCGCGAGCAAGCCGGGCTTCGACCCGGGCTCGGCGTCGACGATCGCCGTCCCCGACGGTGGCACCGCGACGCGGAACTTCACGCTCAACGCGGCTGCGCAGAGCGGCTGCTTCACGGACAACACACAGAGCACGTTCCAGCGCGGCGTGCCGTCGAACTGCGATCTCGTCACTAACCCGGGCAACGTCCAGCTCGCGAACCCTGACAACACGGAGACCAAGAACGCGACCGTCAGCCCCACCGGCTTCGGCTTCAACAACACGGCCTGGGCCGGCCAGACCTTCACGCCGACCGTCACCGGCCAGCTCAAGCGCGTCGACGTCGAGTTGTTCTGCTCCGGGTGCAGCGGCACGAACCCGAACATCACCGTCTCGATTCGGGCCACCACGGGATCGCCGGCGGTGCCGACCGGCGCGGATCTCGCGACGACCACGTTGGCCGGCTTCAACGACGGCGCAGCAGGGGGCCTGAAGACTGTCACCTTCGCCAGCCCGATCACGTTGACCGCCGGGACTCGGTACGCATTCATCTTCCGAGCGGTCGCCGCTCGCACCGGCTCCTATGCCTACACGTGCAGCTGCGCGACGACCGGCTTCTCGAACTCGAACCCGTACGCGAACGGTCAGTTCGTCACCTCCTCGACGAGCGGTGCCAGCTGGGCCGCGGACACGACCGTCGGCGGGCGAGACCTCAACTTCATCACGTACATCAACCCGGGGTACGCCCCCTCCGGCATGCTCGTCTCCTCGCTGAAGGACGCGAACCCGGCCTCCGGTAGCACGCCGAGCTGGACGACGCTCACGTGGAGCGCGACGACCCCGGCGGGCACGGCCGTGAAGTTCCAGGTCGCGGCGAGCAACAACAGCTACGGGCCCTTCGATTTCGTCGGGCCTGACGGCACGGCGGCGACGTTCTTCACCACGAGCGGCGCAAGCCTGAGCCAGTTCAACGGCTTCCGCTACCTGAGGTACAAGGCGATCCTCACGACGACGAACGGCGCGGTCACGCCGACCGTGTCGAGCGTTCAGGTCTGCTTCAACGACGCCGCGGCGGCGAGCGCGACGAGTCTCGCGGCGAACCCGGCGACGGGGACGTTCGGCGGCACGACCACCCTCTCGGCGACGCTCACGTCGGGTGGCAGTCCGGTCACCGGCAAGACCGTCTCCTTCACGCTCAACGGCTCACCGGCCGGCAGCGCGGTGACCAACGGCAGCGGGATCGCGACCGAGAGCGGCGTCAGCCTCGCCGGGATCAACGCAGACTCCTACCCGACCGGCGTCGGCGCCTCGTTCGCGGGCGACGGCTCGTTCGACCCCAGCGGCGGCTCGAGCTCGCTGACGGTGAACAAGGCCGACCAGACGATCAACGTGACCACGCACGCGCCTGCGACCGCAGTCTTCGGGACGGGCTTCTCCGTCGCCGCGACCGGCGGCGGCTCCGGCAACGCGGTCACGTTCTCGAGCAGCGGCGCCTGCACGAACACCGGCGCCAGCTTCACGATCACGAGCGGCTCCGGCACCTGCACGGTCAAGTACGACCAGGCGGGCAACGGCAACTACAACGCCGCTCCGCAGGTGACCGAGTCGGTGACCGCGCAGAAGGCCGACCAGACGATCACCGTGGGCGTGCACGCACCGGCGAACGCGGTCTACAACGACAGCTTCGGAGTGTCGGCCACCGCGCCGGGCGGAACCGTCAGCTTCTCCAGCTCGGGCGCCTGCAGCAATGTCGGCTCGAGCTTCACGATTACGAGCGGCACCGGCACCTGCTCGGTCAAGTACGACCAGGCGGGCAACGGCAACTACAACGCCGCGCCGCAAGTGACCGAGTCGGTGACCGCGCAGAAGGCCGACCAGACGATCACCGTCACCACCCACGCGCCGCCTTCAGCCGCCCTCAACGAGAGTTTCGACGTCGCAGCGAACGCGCCAGGCGGCGTCGTCACGTTCTCGAGCGCCGGCGCCTGCAGCAACACCGGCCAGACGTTCACGATCATGAGCGGGACCGGCACCTGCAGCGTCAAGTACGACCAGGCCGGCAGCGCGAACTACAACGCCGCGCCCCAGGTGACGGAGACCGTCACCGTCGGCAAGGCGAACCAGACGATCATCGTCACGCTGCACGCGCCGGCCAGCGCCGTCTTCGGCACCAGCTTCTCGGTCGCGGCGAGCGGCGGCGGCTCGGGCAACCCGGTGACGTTCTCGAGCAGCGGCGCCTGCTCGAACACGGGCGCCAGCTTCACGATGACGAGCGGCACCGGCACTTGCACGGTCAAGTTCGACCAGGCCGGCAACGGCGACTACAACGACGCGCCGCAGGTGACGGAGACCGTGACCGCGCAGAAGGCCGCTCAGGCGATCAACGTGACCACGCACGCGCCGGCGACGGCCGTCTACAACACGGGCTTCTTGGTCGCCGCGACCGGCGGTGCCTCCGGCAACCCGGTCAGCTACTCCAGCAGCGGGGCCTGCTCGAACACGGGCACGAGCTTCACGATGACGAGCGGCACCGGCACGTGCAGCGTCAAGTACGACCAGGCCGGCAACGGCAACTACAACGCCGCCCCACAGGTGACCGAGTCGGTCACGGCGCAGAAGGCGAACCAGACGATCAACGTGACCATGCACGCTCCGGCGAACGCGGCCTACAACTCGAGCTTCGACGTTGCCGCGACTGCGCCGGGCGGAGCGGTGACCTTCTCGAGCAGCGGCTCGTGCAGCAACGCCGGCGCCCACTTCACGGTCACCAGCGCCATCGGCAGCTGCACGGTCAATTACGACCAGGGAGGCGACGGGAACTACAACGCCGCCCCGCAGGTGACCGAGTCGGTCACGGCGCAGAAGGCGAACCAGACGATCCTCGTCACGCTCCACGCGCCCCCGAGTGCCGTCTACAACACGGGCTTCTCGGTCGCGGCCGACGGCGGCGGCTCGGGCAACCCGGTCACCTTCTCCAGCAGCGGCGCCTGCTCGAACACGGGCGCCAGCTTCACGATGACGAGCGGCACCGGCACCTGCACCGTCAAGTACGACGAGGCGGGCAACGGGAACTACAACGACGCGCCGCAGGTGACCGAGTCGGTGACCGCGCAGAAGGCGGGCCAGACGATCACCTTCCCGCCGCTGCCCGACCGCACCTACGGCGACCCGGACTTCAACGTCAGCGCGACGGCGAGCTCCGGCCTCCCGGTGTCCTTCGGCGCCACGGGCCAGTGCACCGTCACGGGGACGACCGTCCACCTGACGGGGCCCGGCAGCTGCACGATCACGGCCTCGCAGGGCGGCGACTCGAACTACGCCGCCGCGACCGATGTGCCGCGCACCTTCCAGATCAACGCTCCCGCCGAGAGCCTCGCGGAGATCACCGGCAAGGACGCGACCTGCGCGCAGGTGGCGGCCGGCGCCGCGACCGCGCTCTCGATCGTCGACTACACCGACAAGAACGGCGTGATCAAGAAGGCCGTGCCCAACCTGGCCGTCTACTGGGTCAAGGTCACCGTGCCGGCAGGGCCGCAGACGGTCGAGGTCAACCAGGCGATCACGTCGGGCAACTTCACGCAGAAGCTGACCCTGGCAAACGGCGGCAAGGTCTACTCCGCTGCGTGCGGCAAGGTGAAGCAGCCGACATTCGCGAGCGGGCCCGACGGCTCGGTGACGGTCGGCTTCAACGCGACGGCGGCCGGCAGATACTGGGTTGCCGTGCGGTACCACGCAAACGCCGTCAACGGTCAGTCCACCCCGGCCCCGACGACGATTCACTACCTGTTCTCGACTGCCGGCGTCTCCAGCTCGTCCGCGACGCTCGACTTCCTGCGGCAGGCACCGGCCCACCCGGCCAGGTCGCTGCGCTCGGCCGCCTTCCTGCGGCTGCTGCGCCGGTAAGGCTCGCGACTCGCTAGCGGGGCTCGATCGCTTCGGCGGTCAGCTCCGCCAGCGAGTCGAGCACGACGTCGGCCTGGGCGAGCGCCTCCTCCCCGGGCGGGAAGTGGCGGTTGGGGATTGCGACCACGCGCATGCCCGCGGCCTTGGCGGCAAGGATGCCGTTGTGCGAGTCCTCGACGGCGGCGGCATGGGTCGGGTCGACGCCGAGCCGGCGCGCCGCCTCGAGGTAGACGTCCGGAGCGGGTTTGCCGCGGGCGACCTCCTCGGAGGAGACGGTCGCGGCGAACAGGTGCTTCACGCCCATGAGCTCGAGCGCGAGGTCGATCAGCTCGCGGTTCGAGGACGAGGCGAGCCCGAGCGGCCAGCGGGCGGCCAGTCGCTCGACGGCCTCATTGGCGCCGTCGATCGCGGGCAGGTGCTCGCGGTAGGTCTCGACGAGGCGCTCGACCACCTCGCGGTTGATCTCCTCGGGCGGCTCGGGCAAGCCGATTCGCTCGTGCATGTAGCGCGACCACTCGGTCGAGCTCATGCCCATCATGTCCTTCTGCGCCTGTTCGTGCCAGCGGCCGCCGCGCTCCTTGGCGAGCCGCTCGCGGGCCTCGTCCCAGACCTGCTCCGAGTCGAGCAGCACGCCGTCGAGGTCGAAGACGACCGCTTCGATCACAGCGCGGCGTAGACCTGGTCGTGGAGGACGAGCGGGCGTGTCCCTGCGGCGCCGGGCGTGGCCGCCTCGACTGCCGCGACGAAGAAGGTGTGGTCGCCCGTCTCGAGCTCGTGGGAGACGCGGCAGCGCAGCCAACCGGCGGCGCCGTCGAGCTGCGGCGGGCCCTCGGCATCCTCTCGAAGTGGGATTCGCTCCCAGAGCGCGATCGGCGGCACGCCCCGTGCGAAGTGCTGGGCGAGGTGCTCCTGGCCCGCGGCCAGGATGCTGACTGCGAGCTCGCCGGTCTCGCGCAGCAGCTCGTGCAGCGCGGCGTCCCGGCGGATCGCGAAGCCGACGAGTGGCGGCTCGAGCGAGAGCGAGACGAGCGAGGCGACGGTCAGCCCGGCTGCCTTCCCGCCGGCGTCGACCGTCACGACCGCCACTCCGGCAGGGACGCGCCGCATCACGGCGCGCAGCTCGTCGCCGCTGACCACGCGGGCGATGATACGGAGAGCTAGGCGCGCGCTAGGTGTGCGCGCACTTGCCGTAGCCGGCGCGGATCTGGTCGCGCTCGGCGTTCATCTCGGCCTCGAGCGACACGTCGGACGGGTTGTGCCGGTCGTACGGGTGCAGCCCCGGCCCCTGCCACATCACGTCGGGCGTCACGCCGGGCCCCGGCGCCGTGATCCGGTACTGGTCGCCGGTCCCAGGCCCGCGCTTGCGGTTCGGGGTCGAGCGAGGATGCGCGTAGCCGCCGACCCACGGGTTCCGGGCGTAGAAGCCGTAGCAGAACATCCCGGGCGGCCCGTGCGAGACGAACGAGTTCTCGCGCAGCCAGCCCGGCCCGTAGGACGAGTTGTATGTGTCGAGGAAGAGCAGCCGGCCGTAGCCGTCGGTCGGCGCGCCCACGCGCGTCGTGCCGAAGCCGCGGATCCCCTTGCCCTGGTACGTGTACTGGCCGAAGACCTCCTGGAAGCGGCCGCCGTAGATCCAGTCCGTGTAGACGTCGAGCTTCGCGAGGTCGCCCGTCCAGTGCGAGAGGTGCAGCCACCAGGTCTTCTGCTGGCCGAGCCAGGGTGCGAGACCGAGGTCAGGCAGCGCCGTCTGCCAGCTCTGCAGCGCCCAGTACGACCCGTTCGGCGCCTTGCAGGCGGTCACGAGCCACGGGAGATCGGGGCCGTCGTAGGCGCCGCACGTGTTCTTGAAGTGCTTCCAGGTGAGCCGGTGATGCTTCCAGCCCCCGGAGTAGTCGAGCTTGAACTCGACCTGCTTGATCTTCGGGCTCGACGGGCGCTGCCGGGCGTTCACCGCGCCCCACGCGAGCAGGTGCGTGACCTGGCCGCGGACGGAGTAGGTGACCAGCGCCGTGCCCTTGGCGTTGACGGCGAGCTTGATGTGCGAGGCGTTGCGTGCGACGAGCTGCGAGGCGCTCGCCGAGCCGGCAGCGGCCAGCGCCGCGCCGAGGACGCACACGAGCACGAGGAATCTCAACCGCCGCATCGCACTCCGTTCATCGGACGCCGGCGGCCGGGACCTCTGCCCCATTCGAGGGAAGCTAGGACGCCAGCCGCTCGGCGGCGTCGTGCGCCACCGGCACCTCGAGCGGCAGCCCGAGGAAGATGTCGACCACGTTCGGGTCGAACTGCGTGCCCGCGGCCTCGCGGAGCCGGCGGCACGCCTCGTCGCAGCTCAGCCGCTTGCGGTAGGGCCGGTCGGTCGTCATCGCGTGGAACGCGTCGCAGACGAGGATGATCCGCGCCTCGAGCGGGATCTCCTCGCCGGCCTTGCGGTCGGGATAGCCCGCGCCGTCCCAGCGCTCGTGGCAGCTGCGGACGATCGTGCGCACCTCCGCGAGCCGCTCGATCGGCTTCAGGATCCGCTCGCCCAGCTCCGGGTGCATCTCGATGATCGCGCGCTCTTCGGGCGAAAGCGGGCCCGGCTTGAGCAGGATGCTGGTCGGAATCCCGATCTTGCCGATGTCGTGGAAGAGCGCGCCGAGCTCCAGCCGCTTCAGCTCGGGCTCCTCGAAGCCCATCGCCTCACCCACGCGCAGCGCCATGTCGGTGATCCAGCGCGTGTGCGACGAGGTGTACTCGTCGTTTGCCTCGAGCGCGTTCGCCAAGGCCTCGACGGTCGAGACGAAGGTCTCCTCGAGGCTCTCGTAGCTGCGGGCGCGCTCCAGCGCGACGGCTGCCTGGTACGAGATGCCTCCGAGCAGCCGCAGGATCTCCTCCACGGTGTGCTCGCTGTCAGTGGTGGGCTCGCGGACGGAGATGAAGCCCTCCAGCGCCCCGTCGTTGCGCAGGGGCGCCAGCGCGAGATCGGGCCAGGCGAGGCCCGCCGGAGGCTCCGAGCACTTCGTGGCCTCTTCGGCCGGCACCAGGAACGGCTCGGTGCGGTCACCGATCGCGACTCGCAGCGAGTCGGCGGGCAGCACGATGTCGAGCATCGGCTGCAGCGCGGGCTCGGTGTCGTAGTCCGAGTGCGCGCTGATCCTGAAGTCGCCGTTCTCGTCCGGGAGCCAGAGCGCGCACCGCTTGCCGCCGAGGATTCGCGCCGCCGCGCGCACGGTCTCGGTGCCGATCGCGCCGGGCGTCGCCGCCTCGGAGATCGCGCCCGTGAACTCGAGCAGCGCCTTCAGGTGGTCGGCCTCGCGCCGCTGTGCCTCGTAGAGGCGCGCGTTCTCGAGCGCGACCGACGCCTGGCCGGCCAGCACCTCGAGCAGGCGCACGTCGTCCTCGTCGAACTGGTCGACGCCGAGCTTCGAGATCGCGATCACGCCGATCACGCGCGCCCCGTAGCAGAGCGGGACGGCGATCTGCGACTCCTCGATCATGTGCGTCCCCGGGATCATCACCGCGAACTCGCACTCGAGCGTGTTCTTGACGAGCAGCGGCTCAGAGGTCTCGGCGACGTGGCCGGTGATGCCCTCGCCGATGCGGGTGCGCGGGAAGTCGACGCGCTCGCCGCTGCGCGAGAGCAGCTCGCCGCGGAAGGCGATCGGGACGACCTCGTCGCCCTCGATCACCGAGACGCGGCAGTTGTGGTAGTCGATCAGGAGCCGCAGCTCGTCGGCGATCACCACGCCGATCTGACGCACGTCGTTCAGCCGGTTCAGCTTCCCGGCCAGGCTCTGCAGCATCTTCAGGTGCGCGATCGAGCGCACGTCGCGGCCGCTCGCAGGCTTCGCCTCCGGCCGCTCGGTCGAGTGCTCGTGGAAGAGCACGATCTGGTTCTTGCCACGAGCCTTGGCGGTCATCATCGCCGCCTCCGCGCAGGCCACCAGCTCGCGCGGGTTCATCGCGTGCTCGGGGCCCTGCGAGACGCCGACCGAGATCGTGATCTTGCCGGCCGGCCCGAACTCGACCTCGTCGAGCGTGCCGGTCAGGCGCCTCGCCAGCGCGAACGCCTCGTCCGCGCCGCCGCTCGGCATGATCACGCCGAACTCCTCGCCGCCGAGCCGGCAGACGACGTCCGAGCCGCGCAGCGCCGCGCGCAGCAGCTCGGCGAGCTCGGTCAGCACCTGGTCGCCGGAGCCGTGGCCGTAGACGTCGTTGACCCGCTTGAAGTCGTCGATGTCGAGCATCAGCACGGCGACGCTGTCCCGTGAGCGGTTCGCGCGCGTGAGCTCGGCCCGCAGCCGCTCGTGGAAGTAGCGGTGGTTGTAGAGGCCGGTCAGCGAGTCGGTCTGCGCCTGGTACTCGAGCCGCGCGCGGATCTGGGCGTTGTCGAGCGCCAGCGCCGCCGCGTCCGCGAAGCGCGTGGTCAGCTCGAACTCCTCATCGCTGAAGGTCGCTTCCTCGCCGAGCCGGTAGATGTTGAGCACGCCCTTGACCAGGTCGCGCGCGATCAGCGGAACCGTGATCAGCGCCTCCGCCTCGTCCGGCGGCGTGCCCGGCACGGTCTTCGTGCGCGGGTCGAGGTGCGCCTGGTTGGTGCGCACCGGCTCGCGGTGGAGGGCGGCCCAGCCGGTGATGCCCTCGCCGAACTCGGAGCGGCTGTCCATGATCTTCTCGGCCCACTTGTCGCGGGCGAGCACCGGGATCAGCTGCGTCTGGGCCTCGTCGGCCTGGTAGATCGAAAGCGTGTCGTGCGGCACGAGCTCGGCGAGCGTGTCGGCGATGCGCTCGAGCAGGTTGTCGAGGCTGTGCTCGGAGAGGATGTCGTGGAAGACGTCCGCCAGCTGGCGGTACGACTGGACGAGCGAGTCCGGGCGCGGGGCTTCGGAGACGGGGGGTTCGCCGTCCGGTGCATGCGCAGGCGCAACAGCCGCAAGGTGATGCCGCACCGCCACAGTTTCTCGCCAGCGAGGGCGCGCGAGATCCCCCGGAAAGGGGAACTTTCAGACCAGCAGGTACGCGGCGATCGAGGCCGCCAGCAGGGCCAGGCCGCCGATTGCGAGCTCGGTGCGGCGTGAGGCGAGCAGGCTTGCGGCGGCCGGATGCGGCACGGCGCTCGCGGGCACGGCGCCCAGGGCGAGCAGCGCGATCGCGAACGAGACGAGGCCCAGCGCGGCGAACGGGAGCTTGCGCACGCTCGGGGCCAGCGTGGCGCCGGCGGCCAAGCCATGCGGGAGCGGCGGCGAGACCCTCGCTGGAGCGGGCGGTTTCAAGCTGGTGGCCGGCGAGCTCGTCCGCTGCGGGGTCTTCGGCACGGGCTGGGGAACGGCACGCTTCCGCCCCTCCGAGCGCGCCCGTGCCGGTGATCTTGTGCGCGTGTGTGGGGCCGTCGTGCTCCTCTTGCGCACGCGCGCGCGCGAGGGAGTCGTGGCGATCGGCGGCGGTGGAGGCGTCGCCGCGGGCGGCGGTGGGGGAGGTGGAGGAGGTGGCGGCGGTTGCGGTGCCGGCGGCGCGGGTGGTGGAGCCGGCGGCGGGATCGGCAGCGTCGGCACCGTCGGAACCGTCGGCACGGTCACAGGCAGCGTCGGCAGCGTGATCGTCGGCAGCCCGACGCCGGCTCCGCCGATCGACGCGCCGGCCCAGAGGCCGCCGAGCCCGCAGGCCAGGAGCACGAATCCGCGCAGGCGCCGCACATTGAGACAACCGCGCAGCCGCCGTTTCGGTTTCGCTCGCCCGGCTCTCGTGGAAGAACCCTCGGGTGAGCCCCGACTACTACGACGTGCTCGGCGTGGCTCGCGGGGCGGACGCGGCGGAGATCAAGCGCGCCTTCCGAGCCAGGGCGCGCCTGCTGCATCCGGACGTCTCGGACGACCCCGACGCCGAGGGGCGCTTCCGCGAGCTGGCCGACGCCTATGCGGCGCTCTCGAAGCCGGCGAGCCGGCTCCTGTACGACCACTTCGGCTACCGCGGCCGTGGGGCCTGGACGGCCTCGCCCGCGCAGGGCCTGTTCGACCTCGGGGAGCGCTCGAAGCGCCGCGGCGCAGGCGACGTCGCAGAGGTCGAGCTGGGCTTCTACGAGGCCGCGCGCGGCGGGAGGCGGTCGGTGCGGTTCTAGGCCCGTTCCGATTGCCCGTCCTGCACCACGCGCGAGTGCACCGGCTGCGGTGGTCGCGGCAACCGCCGCGAGAGCCTCGACGAGGGCGGCGTGCGCGTGCTCCAGCTCGTGACCTGCGAGGACTCCGGCGGCACGGGCCGCCTTGCCGACGATTCGAGGTCACCGTCCCCTCGGGCGTCGAGGACGGTGCGCGCGTCCCGCTCGGCGACGACGGAGAGCACGTTGTGGTCCGCGTCCGGCCGCAACCACGCGATCCCGCCACGCCGCGGGTGGCGGCCGCGCTGGGGCTCGTGGCGGCGCTCGGCTTCCTCGTCTTCTTGCTCGCCGGTTAAGCCCGTGTAAGAAGCTTGTGCGAGGCGCGCCAAGCCGTGTGGTTCTCGCTAGCTTGGCCGTCGATGACCGCAACCTCGCTCACCCTGCTCGACAACCGCGCGGCGATCGTGGTGGCCGCCTTCGCCGCCGCCTGGCTGGTCTCGCGCCTCAGCGGCGTGATGGCCGGCCGGATCCTGCATTGGCACGAGCAGCGGCACGCCGGCACCGACCCCGGCGAGACCGCCAAGCTGACCGAGGTCAAGCGGCACGAGACGCTCGTGGCGCTGATCCGGACCGGGATCGCCTACGCCGGCTTCGCGGCGGCCGCGGTGCTCACATTCGCCGAGCTGATCGGAGGCGTCGACCGGCTGGCCGCGCTCGCGGGCGCATCCTTCCTGCTGATCCTGGTCGGCTTCGCCGTCCAGCGCGTGCTGACCGACATCATCGCCGGCTTCGCGATGTTCTCCGAGCGCTGGTTCGCGGTCGGCGACACGATCGCCGTCCCCGGGCTCGAGCTGCAGGGGGTCGTCGAGGACGTCTCGCTGCGGCGGACGAAGCTGCACACGCTCGACGGCGAGTCGATCCACATCCACAACTCGCAGATCCCCGCGGTCAAGGTGCTGCCACGCGGCGTCAAGGAGCTTGCGATCGAGCTGTTCGTGGCCGACCGCGAGCGCGGCGAGGAGCTGATCGCCTTCGTGACGACCCTGCTGCCCGAAGGCCCGACCACCTTCGTGCGCAAGCCGTGGATCGACGCCGTCGAGGAGCTCTCGCCGTCCCTCGTCCGGGTCGCGCTGCGCGCCACCATGGCGCCGGGACGCGAGTGGCTCGTCGAGAGCTTCTTCTCCGACCTGCTGAAGGAGAAGGCTGAGCCTGGCCTGATCGTGCACGGGCCGATCGTGCTTGCGGTCGACGAGACCGCCGCCCGCAGCTTCGCCCGTGCCAGCGCCGCGATGCGCTGGCAGGCTCGCCGCGAAGCCGCCTAGGCCGCCTCCGCCTCCTCCAGCTCGCGCTTGAGCGCCTCCACGTTGGGGAGCACCGCCAGCGCGGGCAGGATCGGCAGCCAGAGGTTGAAGAGCCGGTAGACGACCACGCCGAGCAGGGCCCGGACGAACGGGAAGCCGACCCAGGTGAGCGCGAAGGTGAGCGCGATCTCGACGATCCCGGCTCCGCCTGCGGGCAGCGAGCGCCGCGTCAGCACGTAGCCGGTCGCGTAGCCGATGATCAGCGCCGGCACCGACAGCTTCGGGTTGCCGAAGAGCTGCAGCGCGCCCCAGAGGCAGGCGATGTCGCCGGCCCAGTAGGCCGCCGTGCCCAGCAGCCCGAGCCCATGCTCGCGCGGCGGCGCGACGAACATCGAGCGCAGGATCGAGAGCCCGGCAACGGCGTGCGCGAAGGCCTGGCGGATCCGTCCGCCGCCCCTGGCGTTCGAGTAGCGCGGCGCGCGCCTCGGCGAGGTGACCCAGACCGCGGCGAACGCACCGGGGATCACGAGCAGCCAGGGCAGCGTGAGGGTCAACGGCACGTCCTCGCCGCTGACCAGGAGCGCGATCGCGGAGCAGAGCGCGGCCGGGGCGAGCACGGCGTACTCGAGCGCGCCGAGGGCGAGGACGCGAGCGACCGCGCCGTCGCGGTCCTCACCCGCGCTGCGCAGCGCCCAGTAGTCGACCGCGAAGCCGCCGCTCGTCCGCGTGGCCGCGAAGACCCCGAAGCCGCCGATCACCGTCTGCAGTGAGCGCCCGAAGCTCAGGCTCGGGCCGTCGTCGACCTTGGAGGTGTCGCGCACCATCAGGACGTAGCCCGCGTAGGCGAGCAGCTCGCCGCCGAGGCAGAGCAGGAGCCAGGCTGGGTGGAGGTGCCGCGCCGCGCGGTCGATCCGCTCGCTGCCGGCGATGTCGGCGAGCCCCGCGACTGCGCCGAGCGCAAGCACCGCCGGCACCACGAGCACGAGCAGCGGGCGGCGCTCGAGCCAATCGCGCCCGCGACGAAGCGGCCCTGGCCGTGGCGGCGACGACACGCTCGAACGCTACGCGAGCAGCCAATCACCCGATGCGGGATGGCGACTTTCGGAGCCGATGGAACGCTCTCCGCGTCCAGGGCATTGGAGGATCGGGATGGCAACGCAGACATCGGTGCTCGCGGGGGTCGAGCCGCGCAGCTTCTGGGAGCACTTCGAGACGCTGACCAGGATCGCCCGGCCCTCGCGCAAGGAGGAGCCGGTGATCGAGCACGTGCGCGCGTGGGCCGACAGGCACGGGTTCGAGCTGCGCCAGGACGAGGCGCGCAACCTCGTGATCGACGTGCCCGCCACTCCGGGGCGCGAGTCCGCGCCGAAGGTCACCGTGCAGGGGCACCTGGACATGGTCTGCGAGCGGCAGCCGGACAGCCCGAACGACCCGAGCGAAGGGCGGATCGAGCTCGTCCGCGACGGCGACTGGCTGACCGCGAACGGCACGACGCTCGGCGCCGACGACGGCGTGGCGATCGCCGCGATGATGGCCCTGGTCGAGGACGAGTCCCTGCCGCACGGGCCGCTCGAGCTGCTGATGACGGTTGCCGAGGAGGTCGGCCTGGAAGGGGCGAACGGGCTCGACGGGTCGCTCGTGAGCGGCTCGATTCTCGTCAACCTCGACAGCGAGGAGGACGGGAAGCTGACAGTCGGCTGCGCCGGCAGCACCGACACCTGGGTGCGGATCGCCGAGGAGCGCGCGCCGGTCGAGGACGGTGCCGTCACGCTCGCGGTCACTGCGAGCGGCGGCCTCGGTGGCCACTCCGGCACCAACATCCAGCTCGGCCGCTCGAACGCGGTCAAGGTGCTCGGACGCGCGCTGCGCGAGGCCTTCGCGACCGTGCCCTTCCGGCTTGTCTCGCTGAACGGCGGAAAGAGCCGCAACGCGATCCCCCGCGACGCCGAGGCGGTGATCTCGGTCGCGCGCGACACCGAGGGCGACGTCCGCCACGCCGTCGAAGCCGCGACCGCGACGATCCGCGACGCCTATGCGAAGACGGACAAGATCTCGTTCGGGCCCCAGATCGAGGCGCCGCACTCCCCTGACGAGCGGGTGAGCATCCCGACCGCCGAGCGCTTCTTCCGGCTCACGGTCGGCTTCGTGGACGAGATCTCGAAGTGAGGCGTGCGCTGCTGATCGTCGGCTTGGTCGTCGCTGGGCTGATCGTCCTGTCGGCGGTGGCCGGCCTGGCGAGCAACGGCCGCGACAACACCGGCGAGACCGTCCGCGCCGAACGCTGGGCCGACGACGTCTGCGGCACGGTCGGCGCGTGGGAGGGCCAGCTGAAGGGCATTCGCGAGGAGCTGCGGCACAACAACTGGGCCGCCCGGCGCAGCGACGGCTCGACCGGCGACTCGCAGGAGCAGGTCGTCACCGTCCACGACGCCGTCAACCGGGCGATGCGCGCCACGCAGGAGACGCTGCAGGAAGGCCTGAAGCGCGCGGGCATCCCCTCACGGTCGAGATCGCGGCCGCGCCCGACGCCGCCGACGCGTGGACCGGCGAGAGCACGGCCTCGCTGCTCGACGCCGTGGCGCTCGTCCCGACCGGGCCGCTCGCGCTGAGCCCCGACTTCGACGACCTGATCGAGACGAGCACCTCGCTCGGCGAGGCCGTCACCGAGGGCGACACGCTGACGCTGCACAGCCTCTCGCGCTCCTCCAACGACGCGGCGCTGCCCGACGTGATCGACGGGCTCGACGCGATCGCTCGCCTCACCGGCGGGATGCTCGAGGTGAAGCACAACTACGGCGGTTGGCGGCCGAACCTCGACTCGCCCGCGCTCGCCGTCGCCCGGCGCGTCTACGAGAACCTGTTCGGCGAGCCGCCGATCGTGACGGCCGTCCACGCGGGGCTGGAGACGGCGGTGATCGGCGACAAGGTCGAAGGGCTCGACATGCGTCCGCCGGTGGGCGGAGCGAACCGAGTTGAACCTCCGCGTCGCCAAGGCACAGATCAGGCAGCGGCCGACCTCGGTCGCCGAGGCGTTCGCCTCGCTCGTGCCGCCGCTCACCGCCCTTGCCCGCTCGGCGGTCGACGGCCGCGCCGCGATCGCCAAGGTGAAGGCGCTCGATTCTGAGCTCGCGAATGAGTTCGAGCGCAGCGGCACCTGCCGGCGCCTGCTGGAGAAGCAGGCATGAGGCGCCTGCTGACGATCACCGTCGCCTGTGCCCTGCTCGGGGTCGCGGGCTTCCTCGCGACCTCGACGTTCAGCCCGCACAGCTCCGGGGCAGCGACCACGACGACGGCCACGACCGGGGCAACCGGCGCCACGGGAGCCACCGGTGCCGTACCGACGGCGCCCGAGCCGGAGCCCGCCGACACCTCGACCAGCACCAGCGACTGGATCCTGATCGGGATCGAGGGCCTGCTCGTGATCGGCTTCATCGCACTCGGCGTGCGCTCGGGCGGGATCGGGCTCGGCCTCTGGGGCGGCGTCGGCACGCTGATCCTGGTCTTCGGCTTCGGCCTGGACCCGGGAGAACCGCCTTCGACGCGATGCTGATCATCATCGCCGTGATCTCGGCGGCGGCCGCGATGGAGGCCGCCGGCGGGATCGACTACATGGTGATGATCGCCAGCAAGGCGCTGCGCGCGCGGCCGCAGTCGATCAACTTCGTCGCGCCGTACGTCTCCTACCTACTCTGCATCCTCACCGGGACGAGCAACACCTTCTACTCGATCGTCCCGGTGATCAACGAGGTCACGTATGCGAACAAGATTCGGCCCGAGCGAACGCTCGCCGGCTCGACGGTGGCGTCGGCGATCGGGATCACGTCGAGCCCGGTAGCGGCCGCGATGGCGACGATCCTGCCGCTCGTAGAGGTCTACCACTACAACCTCGTCGACGTCCTGCTGATCACGATCCCCGCGAGCATCGTCGGGATCTTCGTGATGTCGCTCGTGATGAGCCGTCACGGCACCGACCTCGAACAGGACGCGGAATACCAGCGCCGGCTCCAGGCGGGCCTGGTGACCCCACCGAAGGCGTCGACCGACATCCAGCTGATGCCCTACGCCAAGCGCAGCGTGGCGATCTTCCTCGGCGCGGTGCTCGTGATCTGCATCTTCGGCCTCTTCGAAGGCATCCGGCCGACGGTTGCCGCCGAGGAGGGCGGAGGCGTCGAGCCGCTCGCGGTGACGCCGATCATCCAGATGGTGATGCTGACCGCTGCGGCGCTGATCCTGCTCTTCGCCAAGGTCAAGGCCGCCGACATCCCGGGCATGTCGATCTTCCGCTCCGGGATGGTCGCGATGATCGCGCTCTTCGGGATCGCCTGGATGGCAGACACCTTCATCGCGAGCAACGAGGATGCGATCGTCTCCGCGCTCGGCGACCTGGCTGGCAGGTGGCCCTTCATGATCGCGGTCGCCATCTTCGGTGTGGCGGCGTTGACGACGAGCCAGTCGGCGGCGACGAGAACCATGGTCCCGCTCGGCCTGGCGCTGGGAATCGGAGCCGGCTACATGATCGCGATGTGGACCGCGGTCTCGGGCGTCCTCTTCCTCCCGGCTAACGGCACCCAGATCGCCGCGGCGGAGGCCGACACGACCGGGACGACCACGCTCGGCAAGCGCGTGATCGACCACTCCTTCCAGCTGCCGCTGCAAGTGGCGTGGATCGTGACCGCCTTCGCAGGGATCGCGATCGTGGCGATCTTCCACCCGTGAGCGAGCCCGCCAGCCCACCCGAAGGGGGCCAGGGCCACGGGCTGACGGTCGTCGGCGCCGCGTTCCTCGGCGTCGGCGCGATGGTCGGCGCGGGGATCTTCGCGCTGCTGGGGCAGGCGGGCGCGGTCGCCGGCTCCGCGGTCTGGATCTCGTTCCTCCTCGCCGGGCTGATCGCGTCGCTGCTCGGCTACATGGTCGTGAAGCTCGGGGTCCGCTACCCGTCGCGCGGCGGTTTCGTCTCGTACCTGGTCGAGGCCTTCGGCAACGGGCGGCTCGTCGGGATCACGTCCTGGCTTCTCTACTTCGTGCTGCTGATCGTGACCTCGATGGTCGCGGTCTCGTTCGGGGCCTACGGCAGCTCGCTCTTCTTCGGCGACAACGCGGCGTGGTACTGGGACAACGTACTGACCTCGATCGTGGTCGTCGGGATGGCGGTGATCAACCTGCTCGGCCCGGGCATCGTCGCCAGGGCGCAGTCGATGATCGTCTGGGTGCTCCTGGCGGTCTTCGTCTTCTTCGCGGCCGTCACGCTCGTGCAGCTCGACCCGAGCCTGCTCGCGCCGTCCGGCTGGCCGTCCTGGGACAAGATCATCGCGAGCGTCGCGCTCACGTTCTTCGCCTATCTCGGCTTCTCGGTGATCACGTTCACCGCCGGCGACATGCGCGACCCGGCGCGCACGCTTCCGAAGGCGATGACCCTCGCGATGGGGATCACCGTCGTGCTCTACGTCCTCGTCAGCCTCGGCGTCTTCGGGACGCTGACCGTCGACGAGGTGATCAAGCACGGCGACACGGCGCTGGCGGAGGCGGCCCGCCCGGTGCTGGGCGACGCCGGCTTCACGATCATGGCGATCGCCGCGCTGCTGGCCACAGCTTCGTCGGTCAACTCGAACATCTTCGCTGGCGGCAACCTGACGCTGACGCTCTCCGAGTTGACGCAGTTCCCGCCGATCTTCGGCCGGCCGGGCCGCTTTCGCGGCACGCGCGGCGTGACGATCACGGTCGCGCTGGTGCTCTTGGTCTCGAACCTGGTCGACCTGAGCGCGATCGCGTCACTCGGCAGCGCCGTCTCGCTGGTGGTCTTCCTCGTCGTCGGGCTGTCCGGCCTGCGGCTCCGAAACGAGACGGGCTCGAAGGCCTGGGTGATCCTGCTCACCATGACCGCCACCGCCGTGGTGCTCGTGCTCTTCGGGATCGACACGGCCCGGAACGCGCCGCAGACGTTCACCGCCATGATCGGGCTCGTCGTGCTTGCCGTCGTCCTCGACGTGGTGTGGAAGCGCATCCGCGCCCAACGGGAAGAGAGGCCGGCCCCGGCAGCGGCTTAGCGGCGGGGGTGGGATTCGAACCCACGAGCGCCTGTTACGGCGCTAGCGGTTTTCAAGACCAGCGGGATTTGGCTCAACCCTGCGGCTTGGCTGCCCTGCGGGCCAGTTCGTGGGCCACTGTCGCACGCTCGATGTAGTCGTCGACGAGCTTGACGGCCTCGTCTTCTGAGCCGGCATCAGGTGGCCGTATCGGTCGTATGTGATCGTTACGCTCGCGTGCCCGAGGTAGCTCGAGAGCGCTTTCGCGTTCACGCCGGCCGCGATGAAGATGCTGGCGCACGAGTGACGGAGCTCGTGTGGCGTGATCGGCGTGAGCTTGGCTGCCGTCCACGCCCTCGTGGCGCGGATCGCGAGCGCCCGGTCGTCGAACGGCCGGGTCTCGGTACGGCCGAAGATGAGCCCGCTACGACACCGCTGGCGGAGTAGGTGTGCCGCCAGGTGGGCGCGGAGCGCGGCAACAATCGGGACAGAGCGGGTACCGGCGCGGCTCTTCGGCGCGATCGCGCCCTCCCTCGGGTCCCAGGAGCGCCGCACGCGGATCAAGCCTGCCTCGAGGTCGACGTCGCCATGCTCGAGCGCACGGAGCTCGCCGAGCCGGAGGCCCGCATAAGCCGCGGTTGCCCAGATCGCTCGGTCGTCTTCCGGTACGGCCTCGATCAGCTTGGCTGCTTCGTCCGGTCCCGCGAAGCGCTCGCGCCGGCCGCGCACAGCTGGAAGGTCGCGTTGCAGCGCCCGGGCGTTCGGCTCGCCGCCCGGCCCCGTTCTAGGATGGTCGAGTGAGCGATCAGGTCGTCAGCGTGGATCTCAACCAGCGCGACCTCTGGCTCCTCATCGGGCCGCTTGAGGACGCGATCAAGGCGCTGATGGAGCCCGACGAACGCGTTGGTGTCCAGGACCCGGACCAAGAGCGTGAGCTTCAGGAGCTACGAGATCTCCTCGACCGGCTTCATCTAGCCCAGGCCGAGCTTGGCCGCCGCGTACCGCCCGACTGAGACCCGCTGCCCAGATAGAGCCGACGCAGTGGCTAGGCTCTCGCACATGCCTACGCTTCGCCAACTCGAGGAAGCCTTGGCGAAACAACCACCCAAGGACGCGGCACCGGCGCATCCGTTGCGGCTGAGTCCCGAGGCGCTCCGGTGGGGGCTAAGAAGGACCTAGCGCCGGTCGAAGCAAAGAACGCCCTGTGGGCTTTGCTGAACGAGGCGCGGTGGACAAGATGGATCGCGCTTGCCAGTCTGCTCGTCTCGCTCGTCACCCTTCTGGTCGTTCTGTTCCGCGGGTAGCGCGGGCCAGTCTTGGGCCAGTGAGGGCCAGCGCCGAGCGGTCTTTAGCGGTTTCAGGCGGTATGACGATAGGCGGCTGAGCTTGGTCGCGGAGACGCCGAAACCCGCATAACGAAGCGGGTTTCGGCTCAACCAAACGGCGGGGGTGGGATTCGAACCCACGAGCGCCTGTTACGGCGCTAGCGGTTTTCAAGACCGCCCCGTTCGACCGCTCCGGCACCCCGCCGGGTGGTGAGCCTATCTCCAGAGTGAACGCCAGAAGCCCGAGCGGCCGAGCGCTCGGCCTAGCAGCTTGTTCTTCGCGCGCCGGGCGATGCGCTTGGGATTGCCGGACCCGAGCGCCTCGGCATCCCCGAGCACGCGGGCCGAGCGATAGAGCGAGCGTCGCAGCCTGCTCACGACTCGATCCTCGCCGGGGCGCCGAACTCCTGCAGCACCTCGGGCACCTCGCCCTGGAAGTTCTCCAGCACCGCCAGCGCCCAGCGGTCGGTCACGGCGGTGCCGTTCAGCGTGTGCACGTACTCGGTGTGGCCGTTCGCGCGGTAGCGGATGCCCAGGCGGCGCGACTGGTAGTCGGTCGTGTTCGAGGCCGAGGTCAGCTCGCGGTAGCGCTGCTGCGAGGGGAACCACGCCTCGAGGTCGTAGCGCTTCGCTGCGGCCGCGCTCAGCTCGCTCGCCTCGATGTTGACGACGCGGTACGGCAGGCCGAGCTCCTGCGCCAGAGACTCCTCGATCCCCAGCAGCCGCTCGTGCTCGTCCCACGACTCCTCCGGCAGCACGTAGGCGAACAGCTCGACCTTGTTGAACTGGTGGACGCGGAACATCCCGCGCGTGTCGCGCCCGGCCGCGCCCGCCTCGCGGCGGAAGTTGGTCGAGAAGGCGGTGTAGCGAAGCGGCAGCTGGTTGCGCTCGAGGATCTCGCCCATGTGCAGCCCGGCGAGCGCGACCTCGGAGGTGCCCGTCAGATAGAGGCCCTCGTCGACCACCTCGTAGATCTCGAAGCGCTCGGCCGGGAAGAAGCCGGTGCCGTACATCGCCTCCTCGCGCACGAGCACCGGCGGGATCACCGGCGAGAACCCGGCTGCCACCGCGCGGTCGAGCGCCCAGCGGTAGAGCGCCAGCGCGAGGCGCGCGGTGTCGCCGACGATGTAGCCGAAGCGCGAGCCGGAGAGCCGCGCGCCGCGCTCCATCTCGAAGCGGCCGAGCTCCAGGTGCTCCTTGGGCTCGTCCAGCTGCGGCCGCTCGCCGACCTCGCGCACGATCTCGCCCTCGGAGTCGTCCTGCGTCTCGTCGGGCACCGACTCGTGCGCGGGGTTCGGCACCTTCTCGAGCAGCTCGTCGCGCGCGGCCTCGGCCGCCGACAGCTCCTCCTCGAGCCGGCGCAGATCCTCCTTGACCGTCTTCAGCTCCTCGACCTGCTCGGGCGTCGGCTTGCCCTTCAGCTTTTGGCGCCCTCGCAGCTCGTCGACCTGCGGCACGAGCTCGCGCCAGCGCTCGTCAGCGGCCAGCAACTCGTCGAATGCCTCGGCGCCACCCTTGCGCGCGATCCCGGGCCGCACGCGGTCGGGATCTGCCCGCGCGGCTTTGAGGTCGATCAACCCAGGTTCTGGGTCACGTACGCGACGAGGTCGGCGATCTGCTTGCCCGAGAGCGTCGAGCCGAAGTTGGGCATCGCGTTCGGATAGCCCGGCTCGATGTAGGCGCTCGGGTTGGCGATCGACTCCTGGGTGAACTCTTCGAGCGAGCCCTGGTTGGCCGTCTTCGCGTACTGCGCGAGCTTGTCGAGGTCGGGCCCGACGGTGCCGTTCGTGCCGGCCGCCTTGAAGGTGTGGCAGCCGCCACAGCCCTGGCTCGTGAAGAGCGTGGCACCTGCTTTGGCGTCGCCTTTCGCTGCCTGCGTCGTCGTGGCCACCGTTCCGACCACGGTCTCCGCGGTCGGGCTCACGGTCTGCTCTCCGCCGCAGCCGGCGAGGACGAAGGCGAGCAGGAGAAGCGGGGCGAGGCGGCGCATCGGCGCGAGTCTACTCAAGCCGTCCGCGGGCCCCTTCGCTTCTCGCCAGCAGCCAGAGGCCGAGAGCTGCGAGGCCGCCGTAGCCCGCCACGTCCGTGGGGGTGTCGTTGACCAGGAACGAGACGGCGAGCGCGACGAGATAGGCGTCGAGGAGCGCCGAGCGCGGCCGCTGGAGCGCGAGCACGACCAGCCCGACGATCCCGAGCGCGAACAGCAGCGCGTTGTTCCAGGTCGAGGCGATCGAGGCTCCGGAGAGGTGCAGGCGGTGGCCGAGATCGCCGAGCACCGAGCCGGGCCCGCCGCCGACCGCCTTCGTGACGTGGCTCGAGCCGCCCGTCGCGGCGTCGATCCCGACCAGCAGCAGCGCCGCTCCCGCCGCCACCGCCGTGGCCGCGGCGGCGCGCAGCGCGGGGACGTTGCGCAGGCGCAGCCAGAGGACGAGGAAGCCGGCGAGGTAGACGACGAGGCCGCCGCCGTCCGCGCCGATACGGCTTGCCGCGATCCCGGCGGCCAGCACCAGCCCGACCACCGGCAGCAGCCAGCCGCCGGCGAGCGCGCCGAGCACGAGCGCGGCTGGAAGCAGCAGCGTCTCGACCTGGTTCGTGACGCCGTAGAAGCGCCCGCCGCCGTCCGGGTGCGGGCCGATCACCGCGAGCGCGTTCCACTCGGGCCTGGCCCACATCACCGCGAACAGGAACACGAACAGCGCGGCCAGCACAACGGCGAGCGGCAGCCGCGGCGGGAGCAGCGCGCCGCCAAGCAGCGCGCTGCTCCCGCCCAGCAGCGCGACGCCGACGACGGCCGCCCGCGGCGAGACGCCCAGCGCGCTCAGCGCGACGGCCGAGGCGATACACACCGAGGGCACGAGGAAGGCGGCGCGGCAAAGCGCCGGCGCGCGGGTGAGCAGTGCGGCCAGCGAGAGCAGGAGCATCAGCCCGACCAGCACGAGCGTTGCTGCAACGCGTGAGTCGTGCGCCCGCTGGAGGCGGCGGTCGAAGCGCGCGAGCTGGGCGAGGGGGTCGCGAGAGGGTTTGGCGCGGATGGAGGGCCGCTCGCCCCGCTCGAGTGCACGCACCGAGGGCGCGACGTCCGCGATCGAGATCAACCCGGTTAGCCGGGTCGAGGAGTCGGTCAGCACGCCGCGGTAGCCGGGCCCGGTGACCGCGATCGGATACCGGCGCACGTTGTGGTGCTTCCCCGGCGGCGGCAGCGCGACGTAGAAGGTGACCTGCGCGGGCGCGCGCGAGAGCTGGATCAGTGGTTTCCCGCCGGGGACGCCGCCGCCGACGATCGCGTTCCCCATCTCACCGCGCAGCAACGAGGCGAGCGCGCCGCGCCGGCTGACCGTCGCGCCCTCGCCCACGACGAGCAGCCCGTGCGCGGCGCGAGGCGAGCCGAAGACGGACGCCGACGCGGGCGTGACGATCACGGCGACCCGCTCGGAGGGCGCCGCCGTCGCAGGGGCGGCCGCAGCGGTCAGCACGACCCCCAGGGCTACAATCAACGGGAAACTTCTCGCCTTCAAGGGGGCCGATTCTCGATGAAACGCAAGGCTTACGGTCGCGACGCCGGGTTGACGCTGCGCATGCTGCTGACGACCTCGCTGCTGGGGCTGCTCTACGTGCTGTTCGCGGTCGCGCTGTTCTTCGTGCTCGACGCCGGCATTGTCGTGATGGTGGTGATCGTCGGAGCGCTGGCCTTCGTCCAGTACTTCACCTCCGACAAGCTCGCCTTGAAGGCCGCCGGCGCAAAGGTCGTCGAGCCCGACCAGGCGCCCGAGCTGCACGAGATGATCGAGCGCCTCTGCGCGATGGCCGACCTGCGCAAGCCGCGGGTCGCCGTGATCGAGAGCGACGTCCCGAACGCCTTCGCCACCGGCCGCAACCAGAAGCACGCGGCCGTCGCCGTCACGACCGGCCTCTGGAACCGGCTCGAGCCGAAGGAGGTCGAGGGCGTGCTCGCGCATGAGCTCTCGCACATCGCCAACCGCGACGTGCTCGTGATGACCGTGGCCAGCTTCTTCGCGATGATCGCCGCCGTGCTGACGCGGGTCGGCCTCTACAGCGGCATGTTCGGCGGCATGGGCGGCAACCGCGACAACAACAACCAGATCCCGGTCTGGCTGGTCGTGCTCGTCGTCTCGGTCGTGACCTACTTCCTCAGCCAGATCCTGATCCTCGCCATCTCGCGCTACCGCGAGTTCGCCGCCGACCGCGGCTCGGCGCTGATCACCGGCGCCCCCGAGAACCTGATGAGCGCGCTGCAGAAGATCGCCAGCGGGATCACGCAGATCCCGCAGCAGGACCTGCGGCAGGTCGAGGGCATGAACGCCTTCTTCATCATCCCGACCAACTGGCGCAAGCGGGGCGGCGAGCTGTTCATGACGCACCCGCCGCTCGAGAAGCGGCTGGCCGCGCTCGCCGAGATCTCGCGCGAGATGGGCCGGCCGGTCGCCTAGCCCGCGTGGGTCTGCGCGACGTCCTCTTCGGGCGCAAGCAGCTCAAGGACGCGGCGGGCGACCGGCTCTTCGCGATCTCGACCGCGCGCATCACGCTCGAGACCGAGCTCGACCTGAAGCCGGCCGGGGCGGCGGGCGTCTGCTTCAAGTCGCTGTCGGCCGGCGAGTTCGTGCGTGCCGAGAACGAGCTGCAGCAGCTGCTGGACGCGGTCGCCGTCGAGTCGGGCTCGAAGGTGGAGCGGCACACGGACGAGTTCGGCTTCGAGTGGCTCGTCGTGCGTGACGGCGACTTCGAGGACCTCGTCACGACCGTTCACCTGATCGCGTCCGAGCTCCAGTCGCGCGGCTTCGGGCCGCAGCTCTTGGCCGCGGTCTTCCCGTTCGAGCGCAAGGGCTTCGACGGCGGGCGCGTGTACTGGATCTATGGCTTCAAGCGGGGTGCGTTCTGGCCGTTCGTGCCGAAGGGCGAGAACAAGGAGCGCGACAACGCCGAGGAGCTGGAGCTGAAGGCGAAGCTCGAGCGCGAGCTGCCCGTCGAGCAGGACCTCTCGCGCTGGTTCGCGGTTTTCGACGCGCCGGTCTAGCTCAAGAGCGGCCGTGCCTGTGGCCGAACCGGCACGCTTCCGGCCCGAACCCGTCACAGACACGCGCGCATTTGCCCGATACGCTCGCAGCGGGCGGCGGGTGGAACCTCACTCCCCACCCAGTGGGTGGGGGGCGCGCGCGTGTGAACCTAATAACGGTCGCTAGGCGGCGGGAAGGTCCGGGATCAGGCCTTCGCCCTCGAACAGCTCGCGGGCTTCCTCGAGCGACAGGTCGGGCGGCGGGACGATCGCCTCCGACGGCGACAGGTTGTCGTCGGGCAGGCGCGTGCCGTTCGTCCGGACCGCCTCGGCCATCCGCGTCAACAGCTCCCCGAGCCGGTCCGCGTCGCCGGCATCCAGCGCCTGCTCGGCCTGCTCGTCGAGGTCGTTGAGCCCCTTCGCGACCTCGTCGTCGATCTCGAACTGGCCCTCGCCCATGATCCGCACGATCATGAGCCCAGCTCCTTCTTTTCCTCGCCGGAGCCCAGCTCGGCCTTCATCTGCTCGAGCTCCTGGTCGACCTGCGACTTCGACGCGATCGCGCCGAGCTCGCGGTCGAGCTGCGTCTGGTCGGAGGTGAAGTCCTCGAGCGCGCCCGACGTGGTCAGCTCGTCGATCGCCGAGGCGCGCGCCTGCATCTGCTCGGTCTTGTCCTTCGCCCGCTGGATCGCGAGGCCCGTGTCGGCCATCTGCTCGCCGATGCCGGTCGCCGCCTCACCGATTCGCACCTGCGCCTCGGCGGCCGAGTACTGCGCCTTGATCGTCTCCTTCTGCGAGCGGAAGGCCTCGACCTTCGCCGAGAGCGTCTTCTCACTGGCGATCAGCTTCTCCTGTTGCTGCTCGAGCTGCTTCGTCTGCTCGTCGAGCGACTGCAGCTGCTGCTGCAGGCCGGACTTCCGCTCCAGCGCCTGGCGCGCCAGGTCTTCGCGCCCGGCCGCCAGCGCCTCGCGTGCCTGCGCATCGAGCTTGACCAGGCTCTGCTGCAGCTGCGTCTCCTGCAGCTGGAGCCGCTTCTTGGCGGTGACGACGTCGGCGATCCCGCGCTTGACGTTCTGCAGCAGCTCGAGCTGCTTCTCGTACGAGTAGTCCAGGGTCTCGCCGGGATCCTCGGCGTGGTCGAGCAGCTTCGAGAACTTCGACTTCACCACCAGCGACGCGCGTGACATCAGGCCGGCCATTCGTCCTCCTCCGGAGCGGAGCGTCTAGCCTAGCGCCCGGTGATCGTCGAGCGGAGCATGCACCCGAGCTGGCTCTCGAACGCGTACCTGATCGGCGACGAGCCGGGCGGGACCGCCGTCTTCGTCGACTCGGGCGCGCCGCTCGAGCCGCTGTTCGAGGCGGTCGAGCGCCACGGTCTGACGGTCACGCATCTACTCACCACCCACGCCGACGCGGACCACATCGCCGGCGACGGCGAGATCACGGCGCGCTACGGCTGCCCGATCGTGAAGGGCGACCTCGAGACCGGCGGCCTCTCGATCCGCGCCCTGCCGACGCCGGGGCACAAGGACGACCACCTCGCGTTCGTGGTCAACGGCGAGGCCTGCTGCAGCGGCGACGTGCTCTTCAAGGACGCGGTCGGCGGCGGCGACTTCGAGCAGATCCGCCATTCGGTGATGGAGGTGCTAATGAAGCTGCCGCCCGAGACCCGCGTGCTCCCGGGCCACACCGAGGACACGACGATCGGCCGCGAATGGGAGGAGAACCCGTTCGTGCGCGTCTGGCGAGGCGCCGAGCCCGAGGGCACCGAGCCAGTGCGGGTCGGCGGCGAGGAGGCGACCCTCGTCGTCTGGTCACCGGACTACGACGGCAAGGGCAAGGCGTGGGTCCGCTTCGCCGACGGCCGCGATGCGATCATCGGCGGCTCACGCGTAGAACGCGGCTAGCCGCTCGGCTTCCGTCTCGAGCTCTCGACGCGCGTCACGGGCGAGCCGGCCGAACGGCTCGAGCACGATCCGGCCGTCCTCGTGCCGCCAAATGCCCGCGACGCTGCCGTCGACGAGGAACGTCGGGTCCGACTGCGGGTTCCTGATGTGGAAGATCCGCTTGCGGTGCTCCTCGGCCAGGATCCCGGTGCGCCTCGCGTGCACCAGCAGCGTGGCGTCGAAGGTGGGGAGGAAGCGCACCGGCGCCGGCGTGTCGGCGGGCGGCAGCGGCGCGCTGGCGAGGTCGAGCAGCTCGCGGCCCTGCTCGTCGCGGAAGCGGCGGAGCCCCACATGTTCGAGCGTCTCCTCGAGCGCGCCCACGCGCATCCCGGCCCAGTCGGCGATGTCCGTGCGCGGCGCGGGCCCGAACGCGGCTAGGTACCGACGGACGAGGTGGTTCCGGGCCTCGAGCTCCGAAAGCACCGGCTCTGGCCCGACCCATTCCTCGGCGAGCCCGAACAGGTCCGCGCGGCGGCGTTCCCAGGTCCCGGACGGCGGCACGCGGACGAGGTTCGTCCAGAGCCCGATGCCGGGGAGCCAGAGGCCGGCCGCCTCGATCTCACGCTGGCGCCGCGGCCCGTCGGCGAGGAACCGGCGCAGCCGGCCGGCGGCTCGCCGCAGCTCGCGCTCGTCCGGTTTCTGCACCCGCCGCGACCATGCACGCCGCTCTTCGCGGATCGCGATCACGAGCGGCCAGTAGTCACGCCGCGAGACGACGTGGATCGTGTTGCGCATCAGCGTCCCCTGGACGAGCGTGCGCCGTTCGAGCGCGCCGGTGAGGGCGTCTCGCTCGAGCCCGGCGACCCGCGACCAGAGGCCGACGTACGTCGAGGGCGCGTACTGCGACTGCACGCCGCCCATCCGCTCCACCGCGCGCGGCAGGGGCAGGCGCCGCGCGGCCGCTCGAGCAGCAGCTGCCGCGCAAGCAGCGCGCGGTTGAGCTCCCGCTCCGTGAGAACTCGCTCAGACAAGGCCAAGGGACGCTAACCGGCGGTAAGCTCGCCCGGACCCGAAGAGGAGGGACGATGGCGATCACGCTCCACCGCTGCAACAACTTGTGGGTCAAGGTCGGCGGCCACCCGTGCTGGCGGGTGCAGAAGGCGCTCGACGAGGCCGGGATCGAGTACGAGCTCGACAAGCTGCCGTCCGCACCCTGGAAGCGCGACGAGACCGAGCAGCGCACGCACCAGAAGAAGTACCCGTGGATCGAGTTCGAGGACGGCTCGATCTACCGCGAGGAATCGAAGGAGATGGCGCAGCGCATCAAGCACGGCAAGCTGAACGAAGCACCACGACTGCAGGCCGCGCCGTGAGCTTCGTCGTCCCGGAGGAGATCGAGGGCTACGCCGAGGCCCACACGACGCGGCCCACCGAGTTGCTCGCCGAGCTCGCCGAGGAGACGAAGGCGACGCTCAACTCGCCGCAGATGCTGACAGGGAAGATCGAGGGTCGGCTGCTCGAGCAGCTCGTCCATGCCCTTCAGGCGAAGCGGGTGCTTGAGCTCGGCACCTACAGCGGCTACTCCTCGCTCTCGATGGCGGCGGGGCTGCCGGAGGGCGGGCACATTGACACCTGCGAGGTCTCGCAGGAGCACGCCGACGTGGCCCAGCGCTACATCGATCGCAGCCCCTACCGCGACCGGATCACGATCCACCTGGGCTCGGCGCTCGAGACGATCGAGCGGCTCGGCGGCGAGTGGGACTTCGTCTTCATCGACGCCGACAAGGAGAACTACGCGAACTACTACGAGGCGCTGCTGCCCCGGCTTGCGACCACCGGCCTGATGGCGATCGACAACACGCTCTGGAGCGGCCGCGTGCTCGACGAGAGCGACAACGAGAAGACGACGCGCGCGATCCGGGAGCTCAACGACCGCATCGCCGCCGACGAGCGGGCAATCGCGGTGCAGCTGACGGTGCGCGACGGCGTCACCCTGATCCGCCGAAAGCCCTAGCTACACTGTGCCCCGCTCGGGGCTATAGCTCAGTTGGGAGAGCGCCTGGATCGCACCCAGGAGGTCGCCGGTTCGAGCCCGGCTAGCTCCATCGCCTCGCGAAGTTCCCTTGACTTTCCCGGCACAGCCTGCGAGATATAGGTCTCTCTAATTAACGAGCAGGACCGAACAAGGGGGATCCACATGAGTTGGCGCCGGACCGGTGCTGTCCTCGTGCTCATGGCAGTGGCGGCCGCCGTTGCGGTGCTTCTGGCTACGGGCTCGAGCAGCACGTCCTCGAGGTCGAACTTCACGTTGCCGCGCCTGACCGCGGTGCACGAGAGCGACCGGAGCAACCAGGGTGAGGCCGGCGAGGCTGCGGCCGAGGCCTACACCGATCGGGCGTATCCCGCCGACGGCGTCTCGATCGACCAGATCCAGGGAGCCATCGACGCGAACAACGCGATCTCGCAGCGCACGAACGCGCTGAGCACCGACACGTGGGATTTCCTCGGGCCGAACACGCTGAACGTCGACCGGCTCGGGACGCAGTCCTTCATCAAGCCCACGCAGTGGTCGGGCCGCGTCACGGCGCTGGCCGTCGACCCGAAGTGCCGGCCGACGCAGTGCCGGCTCTACGTGGCAGCAGCCGGCGGCGGCGTCTGGCGCTCGACCAACGCGCTCGGCGACTCGCCGATCTGGACCAACATCTCCGAAGGCATCCCGACGAACGCGATCGGCTCGATCACCGTCGACCCGAACGACTCGACGGGCAAGACGATCTACGTCGGCACGGGTGAGGCCAACGGCAGCGGCGACAGCGAGGCCGGGCTCGGTCTGTACAAGACGACCGACGGCGGCGACCACTGGTCGCTGGTCCCGGGCTCGTTCGCGGCGGCCAACAACCGGTCGATTGCGTGGGTCGCGGTCGAGCCGGGCAATGCGGGCCACATCCTGATCGGAACCCGCTCGGGCACGCACGGAATCAGCTCGAACGGCGGCGGGAGCTCGACGATCTTCCCGACGCCCCCGGCGGTCGGCATCTACAACTCGACCGACGGCGGGACGAGCTTCGCGCTCGTGCAGGCCGGCTCGATCAACGAGGTCAAGTTCGACCCGTTGAGCCCGAGCACGATCTACGCGGCGATGTCGGCGGCCGGCGCCACGCCGGGCGGGCTGCTCCGCTCCACTACGGGCGGCACTGCCGGCTCCTGGACGCTGATCTTCAGCGGCAACCGGAACCGCTACACGTTCGCCCCGGTCGTGAAGGCCGGCAAGACGCGGGTCTACCTCGGTGACTCCAGCGGCAGCGGCACGCCGAGCGGCGCGCAGGTCTACCGGGTCGACGATGCGAGCCAGCCGGCTGCGACGCTGATTGCGTCGAGCAACGCCGCCTGGACGCGGCTGTCGAACTCGACCGACGGCACGCCGGGCTTCGCCGTCTACAACTACTGCAACACGCCGCTCGTCGGCTCGCAGTGCTTCTACGACATGTTCGTCATGTCGCCGGCGGACAACCCCGACATGGTGGTCGTCGGCGGCCTGATGCACTACGAGGAGCTCAAGCCGTACGCGGCTCCGGGCGGCATGCGCGGCAACGGCCGCGCGGTGCTGATGTCGATGGACGCCGGCGCGACCTGGACGGACATGACCGGTGACGTCGGCGGCGAGTCGATGCACCCCGACCAGCACGCGCTCGCGTTCGTGCCGGGCGACCCGAGCAAGTTCTTCGTCGGCTCGGACGGCGGCGTGATCCGCACCAGCGGGCAGTGGGCCGACGCGTCGTCGCAGTGCGACAGCCGCGGCCTCACCGACCCGGTGTTCATCGCCGACTGCCACATTTGGCTGAGCAAGATCCCGACCGAGCTCAAGGTGCTCAACTCGGGCCTTGCGACCATGCAGATGAATGCGGTCTCGGTCAGCCCGTTCTCCCCGTCCACCGACGCCCTCGCGGGCACCCAGGACAACGGCACGCAGGTCTTCAGCGGCGGCCGCACCTGGTACCTCCCGCTCACCGGCGACGGTGGCGACTCCGGGTTCGACGCCGTCGACCCGGACATCCACTTCCACATGTACACCGGTGGACAGATCGACATCAACTACCACGGCAACGATCCGGCGACCTGGCTCTGGGTCGGTGACGCGACCGGGATCTTCACCACCGAGTCGTTCCGGTTCTACGCTCCGGCAATCGCCGATCCTGTCGTGACGAAGACGATCTACATCGGCGGCCAGCACGTCTGGCGGACGACCAACCTCGGCGGTGACCGGGCGTATCTCGAGGCTCACTGCAACACGGCCGCCGGCGAGTTCGGGACGAGCGACCAGCTCTACACCGGGAACTGCGGAACCCTCAACGACTGGTTCCCGCTCGGCGGGCCGACGCTGACGAGCACCTCCTTCGGGACGACTCGCAGCGGCGGCAACCTGGTGGCGGTCACCCGCGCCAAGGACCACGACACGCTGTGGACCTCCACTTCGACCGGCCGTGTGTTCGTCTCGAAGAACGCCAACGCCGCCGACCCCGCGACGGTCGCGTTCACCCGGATCGACACGACCTTGCAGCCGTCGCGCGTGCCGGTCGCGATCTCGGTCGACTCGACGAACCCGAACCACGCCGTGGTCGCGTACTCGGGCTTCAACGTGTCGACTCCGACGACGCAGGGGCATGTCTTCGACGTGGTGTTCGACCCGGTTGCCGGGACGGCCACGTGGACGGACATCTCGAACGACTTCGGTGACCAGCCGGCGAACGACGTCGTCTACGACGCGGCCACCGGTGACGTTTACGCGTCCACCGACTTCACGGTCGTGAAGCGCGCGTTCGGCACCACCACGTGGGTGCCGCTCGCGAACGGGCTGCCGAAGGCGGCGGTCTCCGGGCTGACGCTCGCCGGCAAGAAGCTCGGCGCGCGCCTCCTGTACGCGGCGACCCACGGTCGCGGCGTCTACCGGATCAAGATCGGGTAAAACCCCGGCCATGCGCTTGCTTGCGAGAGGCCCCGGCAACGGGGCCTCTCGTGTCTTCGCTCTCTGGTTCGTGCTGATCGCCGCCGCGTGCGCACCCTCGGCGAGCGCGCCGGCGGCCGCGCCCACGCTCGCGCAGCTGGTCGGGGAGAAGCTGGTCGTCTCGATGACCGGGACGACGCCGTCGGCCTCGCCGCTCGGGCGGGCCAGACGCGGCGAGATCGGCGGGGTGATCGTCCACCGCTGGAATTTCTCTTCGTCGGCGCAGCTGCGGGCGATCGCGCGGAAGCTGCAGCAGGCGGCCGCGGCGGGCGGGCGGGCGCGGCTGCTGATCGCGGTCGACCAGGAGGGCGGCTCGGTGAAGACGATTCCCTGGCTGCCGCCGGCGCGAGCCCCAGGGCACGTCCGCTCGAGCGCCGATGCGCGCGCCGACGGCCGTGTGACCGGCGTCGCGCTGCTCGGCGTCGGCGTCAACACCGACCTCACCCCCGTTGCCGACGTGCCCGGCTCGCGGGCCTCGGCCGTCTACCGCCAGGGAAGAACCTGGTCGTTCGACGCCCACACCACCGCGCGCCTGGCGACCGCCTTCGCGGCCGGCCTCGCCGACGGCCACGCGCTGGCGACGATGAAGCACTTCCCCGGCCTCGGGCTGGCGACCGCGGACACCGACCGGGCCGTCGTCCGCATCATCGCGCCGCGCAGCCGCCTCGAGCCGGGCCTCGACGCCTACCGCAGCGCGATCGCGGCCCACGTGCCGGTGATCATGCTCTCGAACGCGGTCTACGACGCCTACGACCGGACGAACGCGGCCGGCTGGTCACGCGCGATCTCGACGGGCCTCCTGCGCGGCGAGCTCGGCTTCGGCGGGGTGACGATGACCGACTCGCTCGACGGCGCGGCCCACACACGCCGGATCACCTCGAACGTCCTCGCGCTCGCCGCGACGAAGGCGGGCACCGACCTGCTCCTGCTGACCGGCGGCGAGGAGGCCACGCGCAGCGACTACACCTCGCTGCTGCGGGCCGCCCAGGCAGGTCGGCTCGGTCGCGCGGGGCTCGAGCGCTCGTATCGCCGGATCTTGCTGCTGAAGGCCGGGTTGCGCCCTCGCCGCTGAAGGTCGAGACTCAGCGAGTGCCCGAAGCCGCCGCGGAGCACCCCGAGGCCGACGTGATCCTCGACGTCGAGTTCGAGGACGGCCTGTTCTTCCTCGTGCTGGAGAACATCGGCTCCCGCCCGGCGCACTCGGTGCGGGTGCGCTTCGCCGGGCCGCTGCGCGGGCTCGGCGGCGAGAAGCGGATCGACCGGCTGAGGATCTTCCAGCGGCTCGAGCTGCTCGGGCCGCGGCGGCGGATTCGGATCTTTCTCGACCGGGCCGCGCTGTTCTTCGCCCGCGACGAACCAACTGCGTTCGAGGCTCGGATCGCCTGGCGGAACGACGACGGCAAGCGCCGCTCCCGCACGCTCCGCCACGACCTCGACGCCTACCGCGACTTCCCCTACCTGGAGGTGCCCCGCGATGCCCCAGCGCCGTGACGACCCGTATCTCAACTTCAACTTCCGCGTCGAGATCGACGGCCTCGAGGTGGCCGGCTTCAGCGAGGTGCGGCTGCCCGAGGGCCGGATCGAGGCGGTCGCCTACCGCGAGGGCACCGACAAGAGCTCGGCCGCGCGCCTGCTGCCGGGACGCGTGGAGCTCGGGCCGGTCGTCCTGCGGCGCGGCTTCGCGGGCGATCCGGCGCTCTTCCAGTGGTGGAACGAGGTCGTGCAGGGCAACGTGGCGCGGCGCAACGTCGGAATCGTGCTCCTCGACGAGCAGCGCCAGGAAGTGGCGCGCTGGCTGATCCGGCGCGCCTGGCCGAGCAAATGGACCGGCCCGGTTCTCCGCGGCCTCGGCAACGAGGTGTCGATCGAGGCATTGGAGCTCACGCACGAGGGCATCGAGCTCGACGATTGATAGAGGAGTCCTACTTCGTGCAGTACCACTCGGTCGACAACGCCGGAAACGTCGAGGCGACGAAGCTGATCGCCTTCAAGGTCGACGGCGACAAGCCGACCGCGACGATCACGCGGCCGGCCGACGGGGCCAGCTACAAGCTCGGCAAGCCGGTGAAGGCCAACTTCAAGTGCGCCGACAAGCAGTCGGGCCTCGCCTCGTGCGTCGGGACGGTGCCGAAGGGCTCGCCGATCGACACCTCGAGCGTGGGCGACCACACGTTCGCCGTGACGGCCACCGACCGTGCCGGGAACACCCGGACGGTCTCCACCATCTACCACGTGCGGGTGACGCGCGCCTTGCTGCGGGCGGCGCTGCTCCGCGAGGGCAGGTGATCGCCTAGGGCTCGATCAGGCCGCGCCTGATCGCGTAGCGGGTCAGCTCGACCCGGTCGCGCATGCCGAGCTTGCCGAGGATGTTCGCGCGGTGGCGCTCGACCGTCTTCGGGCTGATCACCAGGATCTCCGCGATCTCGCGGGTCGAGTGCGCCTCCGCGATCAGCTTCAGGATCTCGAGCTCACGCGGCGTCAGCGGCTCGAGCTCGCCGTTCGAGTCGTCGCGGGCGAGGAAGTCGCGGATCAGGGCGGTGACCGCGCCCGGGTAGAGGAACGGCTCGCCGCGCATCGCGGCCCGGCACGCCTCGACCAGGTCACGGTCGGCCGACGACTTGAGCACGTAGCCGGCCGCGCCTGCCTTCAGCGCCTCGAAGAAGTACTGCTCGTTGTCGTGCATCGAGAGGATCAACGTCCGCAGCTCGGGCTTGCGGCGATTCAGCTCGCCTGCGGCCTGGATCCCCGTGAGGCGCGGCATCGACACGTCGAGCACGGCCAGGTCGACCGACTCGCCGAGGGCGCGGTCGACGGCTTCGGCGCCGTCGCCGGCCTCGGCGACCACCTCGAGGTCGGGCTCGGAATCGAGCACCAGCCGCAGGCCGCGGCGCACCATCGCGTGGTCGTCGGCGAGCAGGATCCTGGTCACGCCGCCTGCCCCTCGGCGTCGTCCAGGGCCCGGACGCGCAGCCGCACCTGTACGCCGCTCGGCTCGCGGGAGCTGACGTCGAGCTCGCCGCCGACTAGGAGGGCCCACTCGCGCATCCCGCGCAGTCCGCCGACGCTCTCGGCGCCGGCGCCCGGGGGGAGGCCGCGGCCGTTGTCGGTCACTCGCAGCACGACCCCGCCGGGAACCCGGTCCAGCCGTAGCTCCACGCGTGTCGCCCCCGAGTGCCGGGCGGCGTTGGTCAGGCTCTCCTGGGCGACGCGGTAGATCACCAGCTCGGCGTCGGCGCTCAGCCGTGGCAGGGCCGGCGCGATCAGGCGCTCGACCCGCAGGCCGCCTGCAGAAAAGATCGTGCAGAGCTCGCGCAGGGCATTGGCGAGGCCGAGGTCCTCCAGCACGCCCGGGCGCAGCTCGCGAGCCACGACCCGGACCTCCTCGAGGCTCGTGCGGACGAACTCGATCGTCTCCTCCAGCTCGCCGCGCAGCTCTCCGCCGGCCCGCTTGCCGAGCCGGTCGAGCTGCAGCAGGACGGCAGTCAGGTTCTGGCCGATCTCGTCGTGCAGGTTGCGCGCGATCCGGCGCCGCTCCTGCTCCTGCGCGGTCAGCGCCAGCGTCATCGACTCCAGTCGTTGGGTCTCGAGCCGGGTGAGCATCTCGTTGAAGGTCGAGCCGAGCACCGCGATCTCGCCCTTGCCCTCGACCGACAGCCGATGGCCGGGCCGCAAGAGGTCGATCTCGCGCATCAGCCCGGTCAGCCGCTGCAGCGGCTCGAAGAGCGGTCGCAGCAGGACGAGGTTCAGGCCGAGCACGGCGACGACCACGACGAGCGCCATGATCGCCTCCGGTAACGAGCTGGGAAAGTCGATCTGGCCGGGTGTGGCAGCGAGCACCCCCGCGGCCGCCAGGATCACCGCGACGTTCGTTGCGAACACACGCCAGAAGAGGGTCATGCCCCCATGGTGCCCAATCGCCGTCGCGCTACGCCTTGTAAAGAAAGTCGAAATGCAGGTCTTTCCCGGCCCGAATGGGGGTTTCTCCCAGGTCGCGGCGCTGAGCCGTTCGGGTAGCAGTGCCTTGACAACCCGGCCGGGCACCGAGTCCGGCCAACACGAGGAGGGATCACCAACCCGATGCGAACACGCACTTCACTTGCGCTCGCTGCCCTTCTCGTCGCCGTGGCCGCGCTCGTCGCTGCCGGTTGCGGTGGCGGGAGCAGCAGCAGCTCCAGCGGCGGTTCCGGCGGCGGCGAAGCCGCCAACCAGACGATCACGATCGCCTGGGGCGCGGAGCCACCGTCGCTCGACCCGGGGCTCGCGACCGACACGACGTCGTCGAACGTGCTCCTGAACATCATGGATCCCCTGGTCAAGCTGGATTCGAAGACCCTCAAGCCCGTCCCGAACCTCGCAGAGAGCTGGGACGTGAAGGGCGCCAACGTCACCTTCCACCTGCGGCACGACGGCAAGTGGACGAACGGCGACCCCGTCACCGCTCAGGACTTCGTCTACTCCTGGCTGCGGACGCTCTCGCCCGAGCTGGGCGCGGACTACGCGTACCAGTTCTACGGGATCAAGGGCGCGCAGGAGTACAACGGCTGCGACTCCAAGAAGGACGACTGCAATGCGCTGAAGGCGAAGGTCGGCGTCTCCGCGCCGGACAAGTACACGCTGAAGGTGCAGCTCGTCACGCCTCAGCCCTGGTTCATCCAGCAGGTCGCCCACCACTCATTCCTGGCCGTGAACCAGAAGGCCGTCGACAAGTGGGGCGAGAAGTGGACCGAGCCGGGCCACATCGTCACCGACGGCCCGTTCAAGCTCGCCGTCTGGAGGCACGACGCCGAGATCGACCTGGCCAAGTGGAACGGCTGGCGCAACGCGAGCGACGTCAAGCTGAAGCGCGCCAACGGCCGGATCATCACGGACGGCACGACCGCCGTGCAGGCCTTCTCGGCCGGTGAGGTGGACGTCAACACGACCGGCATCCCGCCGGCCGACCTGCCCCGCCTGAAGGGCGAGGACACCTACCAGAACTACCCGGCGCTCGGCACGTACTACTACGGCCTGAACGTCAAGAACGTCCCGCTCAGCCAGCGGAAGGCGATGGCGTTCGCGATCGACCGCAAGTCGATCATCGACAACATCGCCCAGGCCGATCAGGTGCCGGCGGTCTCCTTCTCGCCGAAGGGCATCCCGGGCTTCAGCGGCATCAAGACGAACTACCTCGAGCCGAAGGCCGACGTGGCGAAGGCGAAGTCGCTGCTCGGCAAGACGGCGAACGCGAAGAAGAACGTCAACCTGTTCGTCAACGACTCGCCGGGCCACAAGGAGATCGCGATCGCGGTCCAGGCGGCCTGGAAGAAGATCGGCATCAACACGACCATCAAGCAGATGGAGTGGGCCCAGTTCCTGCAGTTCCTCGGGCCCCCGCCGAACAAGGCTGTCGACTCCTACCGCCTCGGCTGGATCGGCGACTACGTCGACGACATTAACTTCCTCGAGCTCTGGACGTGCCACTCGGGGAACAACAACACCAACTACTGCAATCCGAAGTACGACGCCCTGATCGACAAGGCGCGCCACACCCAGGACAACGCGGAGCGCTACAAGATCTACGGGCAGGCCGAGAACATGCTCACCGGCCCGAACGGCGACTTCCCGATCATCCCGATCTACTGGTACACGTACGTGACCCAGGAAGCGACGTCCGTGCAGGACAGCTTCAACATCAACCTGCTCGACCAGTTCGACCTGAGCAAGGTTCGGGTAGTCAGCTAGGTACTCGGTTCTAGGGAGCGGCGGCCTCGTGCCGCCGCTCCCGCGACCCGGCGGGGGACGAAGCCATGACGAAATTCATCATCCGGCGGCTGCTCTGGACGATTCCGGTGCTGCTGCTCGTGATCCTGTTCACGTTCCTGATGATGCGGCAGATCAAGGGCAACCCCTTCCGCAAGACGGAGCGGGCGGTGCCGGCCGCGATCCAGGCCAACCTCGACCGCAAGTTCCACCTCGACGATCCCTGGTACGTGCAGTACGCCAACTACGTCAAGGGCGTCTTCTCCTTCGACCTCGGCCCGTCGCTCGTGCTCCGGAACCAGTCGGTCAACGACATCGTCGAGACGCACTTCCCGGTCTCGCTCGAGCTCGGCGCCTACGCCTTCCTGTTCGCGATCGTCGTCGGCGTCCCGCTGGGAGTGCTGGCCGCCTTACGCGCGAACAAGCCCACCGACTACATCGCGATGCTCGTCGCCAATGCCGGCTTCGCCGTTCCGAGCTTCCTGGTCGCGACCCTGCTCATCTACTACTTCGCCGTCAAATGGGACGTCGGCGTGCCGACGAGCGGCTGGCGGACCTGGCAGTCGAAGATCCTGCCCTCGATCGCGCTCGGCTTCTTCCCGATGGCCTACTTCGCGCGGCTCGTGCGCGGGACGATGCTCGAGACGCTGCAGCAGGACTACGTGCGCACGGCGAGGGCGAAGGGCCTGCGCTGGCGCCGGGTCGTCGGGCTCCACGTGCTGCGCAACTCGCTGATCCCGGTGGTGACCGCCGCCGGCCCGCTGCTGGGCGCGGTGATCACCGGCTCCTTCATCATCGAGACGATCTTCGCCATCCCCGGGATCGGGCGCTACTACGTCAGCTCGGTCAGCGCCCGCGACTACTCGGTGACGATGGGCCTGACCATCCTCTACGCCGTGATCGTGATCTTCGGCAACCTCGTCGTGGACATCCTGTACGGCTTCCTCGACCCGCGCACCCGCGAGGCGCGCACCTAACCGTGACCGCCAACCCGCAGCAGGAGGAGTTCCGCGAGCGCGCTGTCGTCGCCGACACCGGCGCGCCCGGCATGTCCACCGCAGGTGCGCCCGTCCGGCAGACCAGCCTCTGGCGCGACGCCTGGTACCGCTACCGCGCCAACAAGGCGGCCGTGATCGCGGCGATGTTCTTCATCGCGCTCGTCGGCTACGTGATCATCGTCCCCTTCGTCTCCCCGTACGACCCGTACGCGGTCGACTTCTCGCAGGCCTACCTGCCCGTCAGCCTGAAGCACCCGCTCGGCACCGACCAGTACGGCCGCGACCTCTTCACCCGCGTCGCGCTCGGCGGCCGCGTCTCGATCGGGATCGGCTTCGCCGCCACGATCGCGATCATGGGGATCGGGATCGTCTACGGCTCGATCTCCGGCTTCCTCGGCGGCAAGGTCGACAACGGCATGATGCGCTTCCTCGACGCGCTCTACGGGCTGCCCTACCTGCCGTTCGCGATCATCGTCACCCAGCTCTTCCAGGTCGTGAACTTCTGGGTGATGGTGATCGCGCTGACGATCGCGAGCTGGTTCACGGCCGCCCGGGTCGTCCGCGGCCAGATCATCAGCCTGAAGGAGAACGACTACGTGCGGGCGGCCCGCGCCGTCGGCGCGCGCTGGTACCGGATCCTCGGCCGCCACCTGCTGCCGAACACGCTCGGCGTGCTGATCGTGTTCGTCTTCCTCGAGCTGCCGGGCGTGATCCTCGGCGAGGCGTTCCTGTCGTTCATCGGCCTCGGGATCAACCCGCCGAAGGCCTCGTGGGGCTCGCTCGCCCAGGACGGGCGCGACGTCTACCTCGCGCACCCCTCGCTGATCCTGATCCCGTCGCTTGCGATCGCCTGGCTGATCCTGAGCGCGTTCTTCATCGCCGACGGGCTGCGCGACGCCCTCGACCCGCGCACCAGGGAGACCTAGTCGTGCCCCTGCTCGAGGTCCGCGACCTGCACACCTACTTCTCCACGCGCGAGGGCGACGTCCGCGCCGTCGACGGCGTCTCGTTCGACGTCGAGCCCGGGAAGACGCTCGGCATCGTCGGCGAGTCCGGCTGTGGCAAGTCGGTGACCGCGCTCTCGATCATGGGCCTGATCCCGAAGCCGCCGGCACGGATCGTCTCCGGCTCGATCGAGTTCGAGGGCCTGGACCTGACAAAGCTGAAGGACAGCGAGCTCGAGGGCCTGCGCGGCAAGGAGATCGCGATGATCTTCCAGGACCCGATGACGTCGCTCAACCCGACGCTGACGATCGGGACACAGATCACCGAGACGCTCGTCCGCCACCTCGGCCTGTCGCGCTCGGAGGCCAATCGGCGCGCGATCGAGCTGCTCGAGGAGGTCCGCATCCCGAAGGCGAAGGCGCGCCTGAAGGACTACCCGCACCGCTACTCCGGCGGCATGCGCCAGCGCGTGATGATCGCGATCGCGCTCTCCTGCAACCCGAAGCTGCTGATCGCCGACGAGCCGACCACGGCGCTCGACGTGACGGTGCAGGCCGGGATCCTCGACCTGCTCGAGGAGCTCCGCGAGGAGCATCAGATGGCGATGATCCTGATCACCCACGACATGGGCGTGGTGGCCGAGGCCGCCGACGACGTGGTCGTCATGTACGCCGGCCAGGTCGTCGAGCAGGCCGGCGCGCTCGAGCTGTTCGACCATCCCGAGCATCCGTACACCGAGGCACTGCTCGGCGCGCTGCCGAGCCTCGAGGGCGAAGGCGGCCGCGAGGCGCGCCTGGCCTCGATTCCCGGTCGCCCACCGGACCTGCTCGACCCGCCGCCGGCCTGCCGGTTCGCGCCGCGCTGCCCGCACGCGAACCTCGGCGACTACTGCACGGTCGAGCCGCCGGAGCTACGCGAGCTCCGGTCCGGCCACTGGGTGCGGAGCGCGCATCCCGCCAGCGAGCGAGCGGAGGTGCCCGCATGAGCGGCAACGGCAAAGACCCGCTGCTCGTCGTCCGCGGGCTCGAGAAGCACTTCCCGGTGAAGGCGGGCTTCCTCTGGGAGCGCACGGTCGACTACGTCAAGGCCGTCGACGGGATCGACTTCGAGATCGCGGAAGGGACGACGCTCGGCCTCGTCGGCGAGTCCGGCTCGGGCAAGTCGACGACCGGCTACTGCGTCCTGCAGCTGATGAAGCCGACCGGCGGCTCGGTCCGCTTCGACGGCCAGGAGCTCACCGAGCTCGGCAACGAGGGGCTGCGCAAGATGCGCCGCGACATGCAGATCGTCTTCCAGGATCCGTACTCGTCGCTCAACCCGCGCATGACCGTCGGCGACATCGTCTCGGAGCCGCTCGTGGTGCACGGCATCGGCACCCGCAAGGGCCGCCGCGAGAGCGTCCGGCAGCTGCTCGACGTGGTCGGCTTCGACCCGACGTTCACCAACCGCTACCCGCACGAGTTCAGCGGCGGCCAGCGGCAGCGGATCGGGATCGCGCGCGCGCTCGCGCTCAACCCGAAGCTGATCGTCTGCGACGAGCCCGTCTCGGCGCTCGACGTCTCGATCCAGGCGCAGATCCTGAACCTGCTCCGCGACCTGCAGCGCGACTTCGGGCTGACCTACCTGTTCATCGCCCACGACCTGGCCGTGGTGCGGGCGATGAGCGACACGATCGCCGTCATGAACCAGGGCAAGATCGTCGAGGCAGGCCCTGCGGAGCAGATCTACGCGAGCCCGCAGAACGAGTACACGAAGGCGCTCCTGACGGCCGTCCCGGTCGCCGACCCGCGCAGGCAGCGGGAGCGGAAGGCGGAGCGCCGGCGCCTCAAGCACGCGCTGGCCGAGGGGTTCTGATGCGTGCGGCGGCACTCGCCGCCGCCGCGCTCCTGCTCGCCGGCTGTGGCGCCTCTGCCAGGTCGAGCGCCGAGCCCGCGTGGAGCTTCGCCCAGTCGATGCCGCAGCGGCGCAGCTACTCGGCCGCCGCCGAGCTCGGCGGCCGGATCTACGTCGCGGGCGGGATGGTCGGCAACACCGGCCGGCGACTCGCGCTCGTCCAGAGCTTCGACCCGCGACGTGGCTGGCAGACGCTGCAGCCGCTGCCACAGCCGCTCCGCGCGGCCAGCGCAGCCGTGCTCGGCGGGCGGCTCTACGTCACCGGCGGCCAGGCAGAGGGCGGAGTGACGAGCAAGGTCGAGGTCTACGACGGCGCCTGGCACGCCGGGCCGGCGCTGCCAAAGCCGGTCTTCAACCATTCGACGGTCGCACTCGACGGGAGGCTCTACGTGCTCGGCGGCTTCGACGGCAGCGAGCGCCGCGATGTCTTCGCCTACCGGCCGGGCGATCCAGGGTGGCGGCGGGTCGCGCCGCTGCCGCGCCCGAACCATGCCTTCGGGGCCGTGGCCTTCCGCGGGGAGCTCTGGACGATCGGCGGCCGGCGAGGCGACCGGATCCTGCGCGAGGTCTGGATCTACGACCCGAGGCGCAACCGCTGGCGCCGGGGCCCGACGCTGCCGAGGCCGATGGAGCTGCTCGGCGCGACGGCCGCAGGCGACGAGATCCACGCGGTCTGGGAGCACACCTACCAGGTCTACGACGCAGGCACGGGGCGCTGGCGGGCCCGCCCGCCGCCGCGGGTTCCGAGACACGCCCTATCGCTGTTCGCGCTCGGCGGCCGGCTCTACGCGGTCGGCGGCTGCGTCACGCCCCAGCTCGTCGACAGCCAGGCTGTCGAGACGCGCGCCCTCGGCGCCGGCTAGCCAGAGCGAGGACGGGTAGTAGTCGTAGGTGACGCGGTCGAGCAATTCGATCCGCACGCCCGCTCGCAGCATGCGCTCGCCGCGGAACCAGTCGCCGGGCTCGGCGAGCGCCGAGGCGACGTGCTCCCGCCCGAAGAAGCGCAGGTGCCCGTGGACGAGCGCGCCCTTGAGCGGCAGCTGGTCCGGGAGCACGGCCCGGATCTCGCTTGTCGAGCCGTCGTCCGCATGACTGAGGATCACGCCCTGCACCGCTTCGGCGCGATGCTCCCGCGCGGCCTCGAGCAGGAGCTCGATTGCGTCGGGCGGGAGCGAGTCGTCGTCGTCGAGGTCGAACAGCCAGCGCCCGCTCGCGAGCCGGTAGCCCTCGTTGCGGGTGAGCGTCGAGGCAGCGAGCCAGTGGCGGCGCGGCTCCGGATACACGTAGCGCTGTGAGGTGTGCGTCCGGCAGCGAGCGCGAGCGCAAGAGCTCCGCGCGCCGGTGGGTCGGCAGGATCACCGTCACGAGTGGCTCCGGTTCCTCGTAGGCGAGCTCGTAGGCGGGATCGCTGCGCGCGTCGGCGAGCAGCTCCCGGTTCTCGGCGTCACGCCCGGCCAGCAGTCGCAGGGTCGGCATCAGCTGCTCGTCGAGCCGCTGACCCAGCGCGCCCACACGCTCGTGGAGACGCTCGAGATTGGCCTCCAGCTGCTCGAGGCGGTGATGCAGCGACTCGAAGCGCCGGTCGAGCGCATGTGCGAGCCGGCGGCGCATCACGCGGAGGAGAAGACGCGGGCGGGCACGCCTTGCACGCGCGTCGCCGGAGCAACCGGCCGGACGACGACCGCGCCCGCGGCGACGACCGCTCCGCCTCCCGATCTCGACGCCGTTCACGACGATCGCGCCCATCCCGAGGACGACGCCGTCGCCGAGCCGTGCGTTGCCGCCGACGTTCGCGCCGGGGTTGAGCACGGCGCCCGCGCCGATGCGTGCGTGGTGGCCGACGAGCGCGCCGCGGGCGACCAGCGAGTGCGGCCGCTCCGCCGCGGCGCCGATCACCGCGGTGGGCCCGACGAGGCAGCCCTCCCCGAGCTGCGCGGACGGGCTCACCTCGGCCGCGGGGTGGACGACCGTCGCCGCCCGCCAGCCGTGCTCGGCGAGGATCGCCCAGAGCGTGAGCCGCTCGCCGCCGAGCCCGAGCACCGCCGTCCCGAGCCCCGTGCCTGGTGCCACGACAGGAAGACCGTGCGCCTCGCCGCCGACCCGGCTCGGGTCGAGCAGCTCGACGAGTCCCACCACCTCGTGGCCGGACGCGCGCGCGTACTCGACCACCTCGAGCGCGAACGAACCAGTTCCAGCAACGTAGAGCCCGGCCACCTGCCGGACCCTACCGCCCTAGCTGCGCCGCTTCTCGGCCAGCCAGGCATCCAGCTCGGTGCGGCTGAAGAACAACCGGCCTTCGACCTTGCTGTGCGGCACCTGATGAAGGTGCTGACGCAGCCACCGGACCGAGACGCGCAGGTACTCGGCGGTCTCGGCGGTGTTCATCCAGGGTGAGCCGTTGTGCAGGTGGAGCCGCTCGGCCAGCGCTGCCGCGAGGGCGTCGAGCTCCGCGTGCGACGCGTTGGTTTGGATCGATTGAGCCACAGAGATCTCCTTCGTTTCGCCGTCTCCGCGGCCACGCGCGGGTGGCCGCCCGTCAGGCGACGGCGGGAGGGGCGCGCCCGGCCTGCTGCGAGGCCAGAACGGGGAGTCGCGGCTCGGGCGCGCGGAACGGCCTCACGCGGAGTCGTTGCGTGCGTCGTGCCCAGCGCGGGACGCGGCGGGCGAGGGTGCAGCCGAGCTGCTCGGCCGCGCGCAGGAGCGTGCGCACGAGCCAGATCGTCAGCAGGCCCAACATCAGCTGCAGCGCGACGCCGAGCAGGACCGGCGGCTCCAGCGGGATCAGCCAGGCGATCCGGCCCTCGTGAACGAGCTGCTCCGCGTTCTCCTGGAAGATGAAGCCCAGCGCCGGCAGCACGCCCAGCCGCCAGGAAGGCAGCGACTGCGGTCTTTCGGCCCGGAACGATGCGAGCACGCGTCGCCCGAGGATCGCGGCCGCCAGCAGCACGACAAGGGCGATGAACGGCAGCGCGAAGTCCTCCAGCACGTTCGAGAGCAGGCGGTGCCGCGCGTCCTGCGGATCGAGCACCTGCGCCACGAGCGTGTGACCTGCGGTCTCCGCCACGAACAGCGCGGGGAGGGTCAGGAACCAGAAGGTGCGCGCTCGCATGCGCTCATCGTGACAGAGCCGGGGCCGTCTGGGTAAAACTGCCGTAAATCAGGCTGATTTGCGCGTCACTGCCACACGGAAAGCCGGTAGCATCGAGGGTGCGCAGATGCTCTCCCCTCCAAGAGATCATCGCGCGCTGCGGCGAGCCAGGCGATGCCTGGCTCGCCGTCTTCAGGCGCCCGACGGCCGCACGGCGCCGACGAAGCCGAATGCGTAACCGGGCTCGGAGAGCGACGAGATCTTGACCACGTCACCGGTGTGCGGTGCCTGGATGAACCGGCCGCCGCCGATGTACATCCCCTCGTGCTGCGGGCCGCGGGAGCTCGGCTCGAAGAAGACCAGGTCGCCGGGCCTGAGCGCCCACGGCGGGATGCGCTCGCCTTCGTAGAACTGCGAGCCCGTGTAGTGGGTCAGCTGGATCCCGAGCTGCGCGTAGACGTACATCGTCAGGCCCGAGCAGTCGAACCCGCCGAGCGGGTCGGCGCCGCCCCAGACGTAGGGCACGCCCAGGTACTGCAGCGCGATCCGCACCGCGCGGGAGCCGACCGAGCCGTCCGTCGGCACACCGAGCAGCTGCGCCGCGGGCAGGGCGAGGTCGTCGAAGCCGGTGTCGGCGCCGTGGCCGGTGACGCCGAGCGCGAGCCACGAGAGCCGCGCCGACCGGTGCGACCGGTGCTTGGCCGGCAGCGCCGCGCGCGCCAGCCCGACGAGCACCTGCGAGCCAGGCTCGAGGCCGAGCGACGAGTCGCCGGCGACCAGGCGCAGGCCGACGATCCCGCTGCCCTCGCCGGGCACGACCGCCTCCTGCAGGACGACCAGGTAGCTCGCCGGCCCGAGCGGGACGAGCGAGTTCGCGGTCGCCGCCACGGGCTTCCCGTTCACCGTCAGGCCGACGACGCGCGCGCCGCGTAGGCCCTGGGCCGGGACGTAGACGCGCTCGGCGTAGACGAGCCCGCCGGCGAGCGAGACGCCGCTCAGCGAGACCCCGCGCGCGGTGCGCGTGGCCGAGTCGAAGCGCAGCGCCCAGCCGCCGTCCTGGGCCGAGGCGAACGTGCCGACCGCACCGGCGTCCGCCGTCAGGTGGCCCTGGGCGTCACGGATCTCGGCGACGCCGCCGAGCGCTGCCGGGGCGAAGGCCAGCGCGAAGAGCGCGATCACCAGTGCGCGCAAAGTCACATCGGGATGGTTGCACAGGGGTAGGCGGTGCGCTCAGGCCGCGCGGCAGTCGGTGCAGGCGCCCCGGAGCAGGATGTGGTGCGCCCGTGCGCCGGCGCGCTCCTGGACCTCGTGGATCGCCCGCTCGAGCGCCTCGTCTTCGAAGGCCTCGACCCTCCCGCAGTCGTCGCAGATCAGGTGGTGGTGATGCTCACCGCTTGCATGACGGGCCTCGAAGCGCGCGCTACCGGGGCCGGTGTCGATTCGTTCGACGAGGCCTTGCTCGACGAGCAGGTCGAGCACGCGGTAGATGCTGGCCAGGCCGACCTGGCGGCCGGAGTCTCGAATCTGGTCGTGCAGCTCTTGCGCGGTCAGGCAGCAGTCGTGCGATGAGAGCTCCCGGACGACGGCCTCCCGCGCACCGCCGCGGCGGTGCCCGGCCTCGTTGAGGACAGCATCCGCGTGCTCGACCCAGTTCATATTGGTAATGATAGCGATTCTCATTATCATTTGACCCGGCATGCTCGAGCCCTTCCGCTACCCCTTCGTTCAAAACGGCGTCCTCGAGGTCCTGCTGCTGGCGCCCGCCGCCGGGCTGCTCGGCGCGTGGATCGTCCTCCGGGGCCTCTCGTTCTACTCGCACGGCGTCGCCACCGCGGCCTTCCCCGGGCTCGTTCTCGCCGACGGCCTGGGCATCCCCGCGCTCCTCGGAGCGCTCGCCGCGGCCGCCGTGTTCGCGTTCGCAGTCGAGCGGGTCGGCCGTGAACGGGACACCGGCGAGGACAGCGTCACCGGGCTCGTCCTCACCGGGGCGCTCGCGCTCGGGGTGATCCTCGCCAGCGACGTCTTCCACTCGTCCTCGTCGGTCGAGACGCTGCTGTTCGGCAGCCTGCTCGCGATCGGGCCGGGCGATCAGCTGGTCGCGGGCGTGGCGAGCCTGATCGCGGTCGTCCTTGGAGTCGCGCTCGCGCGGCCCTGGCTGGCGACGGGCTTCGAGCCGCAGGACGCCCGCGCGCTCGGCGTGCGCTCGCGCCTCCCGGAGCTCGCGCTGCTCGCCCTCGTTGCGCTCTCGGTGGTCGCTGCGCTGGCTGCGACCGGGGCGCTGCTCGTGGCGGCGCTGTTCGTGGTGCCGGCTGCGACCGTCCGGCTGCTGACGCGTCGCATGTGGACGCTCCAGCTCGCCGCGATCGGACTGGCGGCGGCCGAGGGCGTCGCGGGCCTCTGGCTCTCGGTCGAGGTGAACGTGCCGCCTGGCGCCGGGATCGCGGTGCTCGCCGGCGGCGTGTTCGCGGTCGTGGCGGCGGCGCGGATGACGCTCTTCCGGCGCGGCGCCGTGCTTGCCCTGGCCGCTCTCTCGCTCGCGGCCTGCGGGTACGGGACGGGCGGCTCGCAGGGGCTCGACGTCGTCGCGACCACGACGCAGATCGGCGACTGGACGCGCATCGTCGCCGGGCCCGACGCTTCGGTGCACCAGCTCCTGCAGCCGAACACCGACCCGCACGAGTACGAGCCGCGCCCCTCCGACGTCGAGGCGACCGCGAAGGCCGACCTCGTGCTCGAGAACGGCGACCGGCTCGACAGCTGGATGGACAAGGTCGTCTCGAGCGCGGGCGGCGACCCGACCATGGTCAACCTCGGCACGACGGCGCCGGTCGAGCTTCCCGGCGAGACCTCGGGCCCCGAGGCCTCGCGCTACGACCCGCACTGGTGGCACGACCCGCGCAACGCGATCGCGGCCGTCCGGCAGATCGAGGCGGCCTTGGCGCGGGCCGAGCCCTCGAAGAGCAGCGCCTTCGCCGAGCGGGCGCGCGCGTACGAAGCGCAGCTGCGCGCGCTCGACCGGGGCATCGCCGCCTGCTTCGCGCGCGTGCCGAGGACCCAGCGCAAGCTGGTCACCGACCACGACGCCTTCAACTACTTCGCCGCCCGCTACGGGATCCAGGTGATCGGCGCGATCATCCCCTCGCAGACCACCCAGGCGCAGCCGTCCGCGGGTGAGACCTCGCGCCTGATCGACTTGATCGAAGGCGAGCACGTGCATGCGGTCTTCCCGGAGAGCTCGATCAACCGGCGGCTGGCGCAGGCGGTCGCGCGCGAGACGGGCGCGCGCTCCGACCTCGTACTGTACGGCGACACGCTCGGCCCCGCGGGCTCGCCGGGCGCGACCTACCTCGGCATGGAGAAAACGAATGCGCGGCGGATGGCCGACGGCTTCACCGGGGGCAAGGTCGTGTGCCGGTGACGCTCGTCGAGGTCGAAGGCCTCGCGGCGGCCTACGACTCGCAGCGGGTGCTCGAGGACGTTTCCTTCACCCTCGAAGCGGGCGAGCGGATTGCCGTCCTCGGCCCGAACGGCGGCGGCAAGTCGACCCTCTTCCGCGTGCTGCTCGGACTGCTCGAACCGGCTGCCGGGACCGTTCGCGTCGAGGGCCGCTGCGGCTTCGTCCCGCAGACCGAGCGCTCGCGCCTCGACTACCCCGTGACGGCCCTCGACGTCGCGCTGATGGGAACGCTGACACGGGTGCCGTGGTGGCGGCCGCTCGGCCGTTCCGAGCACAAGCGGGCACGGCAGGCGCTCGAGCGCGTCGGGCTCGGCAGCCTCGCGCAGCGCTCGTTCGGTGAGCTCTCCGGCGGGCAGCGCCAGCGGGTGCTGTTCGCGCGGGCGCTCGTGCAGGAGGCGCCGGTGCTGCTCCTGGACGAGCCGTTCATCGGCGTCGACCGGCCGAGCGAGGACCTGCTCGAGCGGCTGATCGCGGAGCTCGCGGCCGAGGGGCGGGGGATCCTGGTCTCGACGCACGACATCGACCAGGCGCGAACGTGTGACCGGGTGCTCTGCCTCAACCGGCGCCAGGTCGCGCTCGGGCCGCCGGCCTCGACGCTGACCAAGCACGTGCTCGAGGCGACCTACGGGGATGCGATCGTCGCGGTCGACGAGCAGGCGGCGATCCTGCCGGCGCACCATCACTGATGCACGCGCTGCTCGAGCCGTGGCAGCAGGGCCTCGTTCAGCGGGCGTTCGTCGAGCTCGCGCTCGTCGGCATTCTCGGCGGCGCGCTCGGCTGCTGGGTCATCTTCCACGGCTTCTCGTACAGCGCCGAGTCGCTTGCTCACGCGATGCTGCCCGGGCTGGTGGGAGCGGCGCTGCTCGGCCTGCCGCTCGTCGCAGGCGCCGCGGCCGGGCTCGCGGCGGCGGCGGTGGCGATCGCGCTTGCCGCGCAGGTGCCCGGGCTGGGGCGCGACGCCTCGGTCGCGATCGTGACCACGACCCTGTTCGGGCTCGGAGTGCTGCTGGCGCTGGAGCCGAGATCGCCGCCGGGCCTTTCCGACCTGCTGTTCGGCGACCCGCTCGGGGTCACGCGCGGCGACCTGGTGCTGACGGTGGCCGTCTCGGCGGGCGCGCTCGGCGCGCTCGGGGCGCTGCACCGGCTGCTGCTCGTCGTCGGCTTCGACCGCGTCAACGCGCCCGCCTTCGGCGGCAGGGCGGCCTTCGCCGACGCCGCGCTGCTCGTGCTCGTCGCGGCCGCGCTGCTCGTCGGCGTGCAGGCGCTGGGGAACCTGCTCGTGCTGGCGATCGTGATCGGGCCTGCCGCCACGGCCAGGCTGCTGTCGAGGCGGATGGCGCCGATGATGGCGCTAGCGGCCGGGATCGCCGTCGCAGGCGCAATCGTCGGGCTCTACCTCTCGTACTACGCGAACACGGCCGCCGGCGCCTCGGTGGCCGCGGTGCTCGTCGCGTTCTTCCTGGTCGCGCTGGTCGCACGTCGCTAAGGCGCCCGGGCCCGCCACGCCGGGGTTAGGGGTGGGCCGCGGGCACCCAGTGCGGCCCGCCCCAGCTGAGGTCGTACGGGTAGTGGTGGATCACGTGCGCCCAGACCGTCCACGCGATCCAGCGTGAGGTGCCGTAGAAGAACGCCGCGCGGTAGATCGTCAGCAGCGCGCCGCGCGGGACGACCCGGTTCAGCCATGGCCAGAAGGCATCTGCCCGGTAGATGTAGTCGTCGAAGTACGCACTTGTGAGTACGCGCCACGAGTAGAAGCCGTAGACGATCCAGACCGCGTCCCACATGCAGCCCAGCCCGCTGAAGTACGCGGCCGCGTCGGTCATCCGCCCGGTCTGGCCCGCGTAGGCCCAGGCGTCCAGGTGGAAGTGGAGCGTCCAGGGGAAGAGCAGCATCGTCCCGACCGTGTCGCCGGCGTCGGTGAGCGCGTGCGCGAACTGGCCGACGATGAAGCTGACTCCCCACAGCTTCGAGCCGAAGACCTTCCAGATGATCAGCCCGATCGCGATGCCGTAGACGAACGAGTGCGTGAAGCCGAAGCCCGGCCAGCCGCGGTGGAACTGCGCCGGGTCGCTCGCCTTCAGGTCCCAGGGGCCGAGGTGGATCCCGTAGACGAACCACTTGGTCATCATGTCCGGCGAGTACGAGCCGATCAGCAGCGGCACGAAGGCGAGCTTCAGCCCGACGTGCTTCTGGATCGCGTAGGGCTCGAGGTCGTGCGCCGCCCAGCTCACAGCAGCCACCGGACGAACGTGGGCACGGCCCACGCGGTCACGACCAGGTACGCCAGGCCGACCCAGAACGAGAGCAGGAAGTCGACCCAGGTCACGCCGATCGCGACGTAGACCGCGGCCGCGAGGCAGTAGCCCCCGAAGACGCGCAGGTCGCGCCGGGCGGGAACGTCGAAGCTCAGTCGCAGTCGCACGTGCGCTGGCCGAGGAGGATCCGGCGCCCACAGCCGGCGCAGAAGTTCTCCGCTCGCCGGGCCGCCCGGTGGAGGCTCGGCCAGGTCAGCAGCGCGCCGAAGGCAAGTGCACCGAGGATGGCGGCGAGCCCAGGGTCGATCACGAGACGACTATGCCATGGCCTGCCGGCAGGCGCGGCAACTCAAAGTCTGGATCCAAAATAGGAGATTTGCCTACCAAAATGGCTAGATACGTCCAGTCCAACTGGACTTCGGATCCGAAAGCTGGCACAATCGTGATTGTGAATCGCCTGCTCTCGAAGCTCCGGCAGGGCCAGAAGCCTCAGACCTCCGGCGGCGACGGCGTCAGCCACGTACAGGTAGTGAGCGGCCGGCCCGCGGTCGCACGCTCGAGCTATGTGCTGACCGCCGCGGAAACGGCCCCGTGCACGTGTCCGGACTTCTGCGAGCGGGATCACGACAACGAGTGACCGCGATGGCCGCAGTCGAGGTCGACGGCACCCTGCCGCGGCGGGCGGCCGAGGTGCTGACCCCGGAGGCGGTCGCCTTCGTCGTGGCGCTCGAGGAGCGCTTCGGGAAGCGGCGGCTGGAGCTGCTCGAAGCGAGGGTGGCGCGGCGGGAGCGCATCGCCGCCGGCGAGCTTCCGGGCTTCCTGCCTTCGACGCGTGAGATCCGCGAGGGCGACTGGACGATCGAACCGGTGTCGCCCGGGCTCCGTGACCGGCGTGTGGAGATCACCGGGCCGACCGACCGCAAGATGGTGATCAACGCGCTCAACTCGGGCGCGCAGATGTTCATGGCGGACTTCGAGGACGCCAATGCGCCGACCTGGGCAAACATGGTCGACGGCCAGGCCAATCTCACCGACGCGATCGAGCGCACGATCGAGCTCGAGACGCCGGAGAAGACCTACCGATTGGCAGACGAGACGGCGACGCTGCTCGTCCGGCCGCGCGGCTGGCACCTGCCGGAGCGCCACCTCGCCGTCGCCGGCGAGCCCGTTTCGGCCAGCCTGTTCGACTTCGGCGTCTTCGTCTTCCACAACGGGCGACGCCTGCTCGACCCGGGCGCGGGGCCCTGGCTCTACCTGCCCAAGCTCGAGAGCCACCTCGAGGCGCGCCTCTGGAACGAGGTCTTCAGCTGCACCGAGGATGCCCTCCGCCTGCCGCGGGGGTCGATCCGGGCGACCGTCCTGATCGAGACCGTGCTGGCGGCGTTCGAGATGGACGAGATCCTCTGGGAGCTGCGCGAGCACGCAGCGGGGCTGAACGCCGGCCGCTGGGACTACATGTTCAGCACCATCAAGACCTTCCGCGAGCGGCCCGACTTCGTCCTGCCCGACAGGAACGCCGTCACGATGACCGCGCCGTTCATGCGGGCCTACACCGAGCTGCTCGTGCAGACCTGTCACCGGCGCGGCGCGCACGCGATGGGCGGGATGGCGGCCTTCATCCCGAGCAGGCGCGACGCCGAGCTGAACGAACGAGCGCTCGCGAAGGTGCGCGAGGACAAGCGGCGCGAGGCCGGCGACGGCTTCGACGGGACCTGGGTTGCGCACCCGGATCTCGTCCCGGTCGCGCTGGCGCAGTTCGAGCGCCCAAACCAGCTCGACCGGCTGCGCGAGGAGGTCTCCAGCTCGGAGGCGCAGCTGCTCGACGTCTCGTCCACTCCGGGCGAGGTCACCAAGGAAGGGCTGCACAACGACGTGGCCGTCGGGCTGCGCTACCTCACCGCGTGGCTCGGCGGCACCGGCGCGGTTGGGATCTTCAACCTCATGGAAGACGTCGCGACCGCCGAGATCGCGCGCTCGCAGGTGTGGCAATGGGTCCGCCATGGGCGGTTCGACCGCGCGCAAGTCGAGCGGGTGATCGACGAGGAGGTCGAGCGGTTCCGCAGTGAGTTGGGCGAGGGGGATTGGCGCGTCGACGAGGCGCGGGAAATCTTCGAGCAGGTGGCGCTCGGCGAGCGGTTCGTCGAGTTCCTGACGCTGCCTGCCTACGACTACCTGGAAAGGGGTCAGCATGGGGAGTAACGGAAACGGCGCGGCGTCGGGCCGCTGGGACGGGATCGAGCGTCCGTACACGAGCGAGGATGTCGAGCGGCTGCGCGGGACAGTGCACGTCGAGCACACGCTCGCGCGGCTCGGGGCCAAGCGGCTGTGGCAGCTGCTCCACCACGAGGAGTACGTGCCCGCGCTCGGCGCGCTCACCGGCGGCCAGGCCGTCCAGATGGTCAAGGCCGGCTTGCAGGCGATCTACCTGAGCGGTTGGCAGGTCGCAGCCGACGCGAACCTCGCCGGTCACACGTACCCCGACCAGAGCCTCTACCCGTCGAACAGCGGCGCCGCACTCGTGCGGCGGTTGAACAACGCGCTCCTGCGCGCCGACCAGATTCACTCGGCCGAAGGCGACACCGAGACCTACTGGCTCGCACCGGTCGTCGCCGACGCGGAGGCCGGCTTCGGCGGGCCGCTGAACGCCTTCGAGGTGATGAAGACGATGATCGAGGCCGGCGCGGCGGGCGTCCACTTCGAGGACCAGCTCTCCTCCGAGAAGAAGTGCGGCCATCTCGGCGGGAAGGTGCTCGTCCCGACGAGCCACTTCGTGCGGGTGCTGGTGGCGGCCCGCCTCGCCGCTGACGTCTGCGGCGTGCCGACGCTGCTCGTCGCGCGCACCGACGCGCTCAGCGCAAGGCTCGTGACGAGCGACACCGACCCGGCGGACGAGCGGTTTCTGACCGGCGAGCGCACGCCTGAGGGCTTCTTCCGCGTCCGCGACGGGCTCGAGCCGGCCATCGCCCGGGGGCTGGCGGCGGCGCCTTACGCCGACCTCGTCTGGTTCGAGACGTCCACGCCTGACCTCGACGAGGCCGCCGAGTTCGCCGAAGCGCTGCACGAACGCTTCCCCGACAAGCTGCTCGCCTACAACTGCTCGCCGTCGTTCAACTGGCGCGCGCATCTCGACGACGACCGGATCGCGGGCTTCCAGCGAGAGCTGGCCGCGATGGGCTATCGCTTCCAGTTCGTGACCCTGGCCGGCTTTCACTCGCTGAACGCAGGGATGTTCGAGCTTGCCCGAGGCTACGCCCGCAAGGGGATGAGCGCCTACGTCGAGCTGCAGGAGCAGGAGTTCGCGCTCGAGGAACACGGCTACTCGGCGACGCGGCACCAGCGAGAGGCCGGTGCCGGCTACTTCGACGCGGTCGCGCAGGCGATCAGCGGCGGCACGAGCTCGACGCTCGCGCTCGAAGGCTCGACGGAGGCGGCGCAGTTCCGGAGCTAGACGCAGCGGCTGCGGGGACGAAGGCCGACGAGATCGCCCGTGCGCTCGAGGATGCGATCGTCTCGGGCGAGCTCGTTCCGGGAACGGTCCTGCGGCAGGAGACGCTCTCGGAGCGCTTCGGGGTCAGCCGCACGCCGATCCGCGAGGCGCTGCGCCGGCTTGCCGCGACCGGGCTCGTCTCGTTCGAGCCCAACCGCGGCGTGCGGGTGCGGACGATCTCGCGGGACGAGCTGCGCGAGGCGTTTCTCGTGCGGGCGGAGCTGGAGGCGCTCGTGACGCAGCTCGCGGTGCCGAAGTTCACGAACGCACAACTGCTCGCGCTCCGAGCGGCCGAGGCCGCGTTCGCCGAGCTGACCGACCGGCTGCTCGAGCGCGGGCGCGACCCGGAGCAGCGCAATGCACTAACCGGTGACTGGGTGCGCGCGAACTACTGCTTCCACGACGTGATCTACGAGGCCGCTGGTGTCCCGTTCGTCGAGGCGGTCGCGAAGGGCGCGCGGCGCACGTTCCTCAGCCGTTGGCGCGCGGGCGGGCCGGAGATCGACGACCTCTACCGGCAGAACACCCGCGAGCACGGCGCGATCCTCGGCGCGATCGAGGCCAGGAGCGCCGAGGGCGCGCGGGCGTTGGCGCACGAGCACGTTCTCCACTCGTGCCGTCTGCTCGAGGTGATCCTGGACCACGTCGCCTCGGCGGCCTGACGGCGCGGAGACGAGCCGACGGCTCGACCTGTCGTTCGCCCGGACGAGGATCACACTGTATGAGGCGACGAAGCCGATCGCGGCACCGTACTTCCACCGCATAGAGTCGGCGCCGTGCTGCACTTCGGACTGGTCGGGACCGGCTACTGGGCCGATGTCGCCCACGCGGCCGGGATCGCGGCTCACCCGCAGGCAGAGCTCGCCGGCGTCTGGGGACGCGACCCGGCGAAGGCGAGGGCGCTGGCCGCGAAGCACGGCGTGCGCGCGTTCGACGACCTCGGTGAGCTGATCGCCGCCGTCGACGCGGTTGCGTTCTCGGTCCCGCCGAACGTGCAGGCGGAGCTCGCCCTGCCGGCGGCCGAGGCCGGCCGGGCGCTGCTGCTCGAGAAGCCGCTGGCGCTGAGCGTCGAGGCGGCCGAACGGCTCGTCGCCGCCGTGCGGGCGCCGACGGTCGTCTTCTTCACCTTCCGGCTCGATCCCGGCCTCGCGGCCTGGTACCGGGAGGAGGTGGACGGCCGCAGCTGGGACGGCGGAAGCGTGCTCTATCTCGCCTCGATCTTCGAGCCCGGGAACCCGTTCGGTGACTCCCCGTGGCGGCGGGAGCGGGGAGGGCTCTGGGATGTCGGGCCGCACGCGCTGTCGGCGCTGCTGCCGGCGCTGGGAAGGGTGGAGCGGGTCGCGGCCGTGCGCGGGCCGCGCGACGAGGTGCACCTGGCGCTCGCGCACGAGTCCGACGCGGCCAGCAGCGCGGCGCTCAGCCTGACCGCCCCAGCGGGCGTGAACGAGGTCGTCTTCTGGGGCGCCGAGGGCCTCGTCCGCCGGCCCGAAGCCGGCGACGTCGACGTGGTCGCAGCCTACGGCGCGGCGATCGACGCCCTGCTCGCGGGCGAGACGACGTTCGACGCCCGCTTCGGCCTCGAGGTCGTCCGCGTCCTGGCCGCGGCTGAGGCGGAGCTCAGTTAGCGCAGGCCGAGGACGCGGCCGTCCGCGTCGACGTCGATCCGCGAGGCGGCCGGGTCGGCGGGCAGGCCGGGCATCGTCTGCATCTCGCCGCAGAGCGCCACCACCCAGCCGGCGCCGGTGTAGGCGCGGAGCTCGCGCACGGGGAGGGTGAACCCGCGCGGAGCGTTGAGGAGCGCCGGGTCGTGCGAGAGCGAGAGGTGCGTCTTGGCGACGCAGACCGGCAGCCGGCCGAGGCCCTGGGACTCGAGCTCCTCGGCCTGTCGCGCAGCCGTCGCGGAGAGCTCGATCCCGGCCGCGCCGTAGGCGCGGGTCGCGACCTGCTCGAGCTTGTGCGAAAGCGTGTCCTCGTCGGCGTACAGGAAGCGAACCGGCTGCGGATGCTCGGTCGCCGCGACGACGGCTTCCGCCAGCTCGACCGCGCCCTCGCCGCCTTCGAGGTAGCCGTCGTTGACCGCCGCCGCGAGCGCGCCGGCCTCGATTGCGAGCCTGCGCAGCGCGTGGAGCTCGGCGGTCGTGTCGGCGGGATGCCGGTTCACGGCGACCACCGGCTCGAGCCCGACCTCGCGCACGATCGCGAGGTTCGCGGCCAGGTTCGCCGCGCCGCGCTCGAGTGCCGGCACGCCGCCCTCGGGATCGCCGCCGTGGTGCTTCAGCGCCTGCACCGTCGCCACGAGGACGACGCCGCTCGGCGCGATCCCGCCGGTCCGGCAGACGATGTCGACGAACTTCTCGAACCCCATCTCGGCGCCGAAGCCGCTCTCGGTGACCGCGAAGTCGCCGAGCTTCAGGGCGAGCCGGTCGGCCAGCAGCGAGTTGTTGCCGTGCGCGATGTTGGCGAACGGCCCGCAGTGGACAAGCGCCGGCCGGCCTTCGAGCGTCTGGACGAGATTCGGCTTGAGCGCGTCGGTGAGCAGGGCCGCCAGCGAGCCCGCGCAGCCGAGTTGCTCGGCCGTCACCGGCTCACCGTCGAAAGTCGAGCCGACCGTGATCGCGCCGAGCCTCCGGCGCAGGTCGGCGTGGTCGCGCGAGACGGCGACGATCGCCATCACCTCGGACGCGGCCGTGATGTCGAAGCCGGTTTCCCGCGGGGAGCCGTTCATCCGGCCGCCGAGCCCGACCACGATCTTCCGCAGCGCCCGGTCGTCCATGTCGAGACAGCGCCGCCAGGTGATCGAGTGCGGATCGAGCCCGAGCGCGTTGCCGTGCAGCAGGTGCGACTCGACCACGGCCGCGAGCAGGTTGTTGGCGGCGCCGATCGCGTGGATGTCGCCGGTGAAGTGGAGGTTGATCAGCTCCATCGGCGCGAGCTGCGAGCGCCCGCCGCCGGTGCCGCCGCCCTTGATCCCGAAGACCGGGCCGAGCGACGGCTCGCGCAGCGCGAGCATCGCGCGCTCGCCGATCTGGCCCAGGCCGTCGACGAGGGAGATCGCGGTCGTCGTCTTGCCCTCGCCCGCCTTCGTCGGCGTGACCGACGTGATGCAGACGAGCCGGCCGTCGGGCGCTTCGGCGAGCCGGTCGAGCGCCGTCAGCTCGATCTTGGCCGCATAGCTCCCGTAGGGCTGGAGCTCCTCCGGGTCGAGCCCGAGGTCCTCGGCGAGGCCGAGGATGGGGCGCAACTCGCCGGCGTCGAGCTCGATCTGCATGACCGCAGCATCGGCTCTCCAGCTGCGCGCGCCATCAGGCGGAGCACCGAGCAACGCTGCGGAAAAGCCGCAGCGAGCGTTCGGCTGCTGCCGGATGGCGGCGAGCGGCCCGCCGCCGACACTGGCTGGAGACGTGAGTACCGTGGCACCGCATCCGTCCGCCTCCTTCAGCGCGACCCTGCGCGTCCATCTGGACAACCATCCGGGCGCCTTCGCCGCCCTGGCGGGCGCGATCGGCGAGGCCGGCGGCCTGCTCGGCAGCATCGACCTCGTGCGCGTCGAGCACGGCAAGAAGGTCCGCGACGTGGTCGTGCTGGCCGCGGACGACCGGCACATCGCCGAGATCGTCGAGGCGGTGCGGGCGCTCGACGGGATCGAGGTCGAGCACGTCTCCGACCGGACATTCCTGCTGCACCTTGGCGGCAAGCTCGAGGTCGTCCCGAGGACGCCGCTCAAGACGCGCGAGGATCTCTCGATGGCCTACACGCCCGGCGTCGCGCGCGTCTGCAGCGCGATCGCGGACGACCCCGAGAAGGTCTGGAACCTGACCGTCAAGCAGCACACCGTCGCCGTCGTCACCGACGGCACCGCGGTTCTGGGGCTCGGAGACATCGGCCCCGAAGCGGCGCTGCCCGTGATGGAGGGCAAGGCGGTGCTCTTCAAGGAGTTCGGCGGGATCGACGCCTGGCCGATCTGCCTGAACACGACCGACCCGGACGAGATCGTCGGGGCAGTGACGGCGATCGCCCCGGTCTTCGGCGGGATCAACCTCGAGGACATCTCCGCCCCGCGCTGCTTCGAGATCGAGGCGCGCCTGCGCGACACGCTGGACATTCCCGTCTTCCACGACGACCAGCACGGGACGGCGATCGTCGTCCTAGCCGCGCTGCTGAACGCGCTGCGCGTGGTCGGCAAGCGCATCGAGGACGTCCGCGTCGTGTTCACCGGCGCGGGGGCTGCCGGAACGGCCACAGCGCGAATGCTTCTCGCCGCCGGTGTGACCGACATCGTCTGCTGCGACCGCGGCGGCGCGCTCCACCGCGAACGCTCCGACTGCGGCGAGGCGAAGCTCGCGCTGATCGAAGACACAAACCCGCGCGACGTTCGCGGCTCCGCCGACGAGGCGCTGGCCGGGGCGGACGTCTTCATCGGCCTGTCGAGCCCCGGCGCGATCTCGGTCGAGGGCATCCGGACGATGGCGGAGAGCCCGATCGTCTTCGCGATGGCGAACCCGAACCCGGAGGTCGCCCCGGAGGAGATCGAGGACGTCGCCGCCGTCGTCGGCACGGGCCGCTCGGACTACCCGAACCAGATCAACAACGTGCTCGCCTTCCCGGGCGTCTTCCGTGGGGCGCTCGACGTGCGCGCCAGCGCGATCACGCGGGAGATGGAGCTCGCCGCCGCGCACGCGCTCGCGGACGTGGTCGACGCCGAGCACCTGGCGGCCGACTACGTGCTGCCGAGCGTGTTCGACCGGAGCGTCGCGCCCGCCGTCGCGGCTGCCGTCTCGCGCGCCGCCGAGGAGAGCGGCGTGGCCCGGCGCCGGCGGACGCCCACGCCCGCCGGCGCCTAGAGCTCTGCGGCTCTCACGCGGCGAGAGCCCGCGCGATGTCGAGCGTCGAGAGCACGCCGACCGGCCGCTTCGAGCCGGGCGCGACGACGATGAGATGCGTCACCTCGTGCTCGCTCATCAGCTGCGCGGCGCGCTGCAGCGTGTCCTCGGCCGCGATCGTCAGCGCCGGTGTGACGGCGGTCCCTCCCGCGGTGCGGTCCTCGAGCTCGCTCCCGACCGTCGCCTGCACGAGGTCGAGGTCGGTCACGACGCCCCAGAGGCCCGCCCCGTCCACGTCGTCGGTGTCCTCGCCGTAGGCGACGACCGCGTGGATCCGGTAGAGCGCCATCATCCGGGCGACGTCGCGGAGCGACGTCTCCAGCGGGCAGGTGAGCACGCCCGGGTGCATCGCCTCCGAGACCTCGATCTCGGCCAGGCCGCGCCGCTCCGTGCCCCGTTCCAGCATCAACTCGCTCATGGTCACCTCCTTGTCGTGACCACTGTTCCGCGCGCGGGTCGCGAGGGCATCCGAAAAAGGGCGTAGGAACGATCAGGCCTCTCCCCGATGGCCGGCGCTCAGCAGATGCGGGGCAGCGGGTCGCCGACGAGCATGTCGACGATCCTGCTGCCGCCGAAGGCCGTATCCAGCAGGACGAGGCCCTCGGGCTCGGCGCGGATCTCGCCCACGAGCGCGGCTTCCGCGCCGAGCGCATGCGAGCGCAGCCGCTCGAGCGCCTCGCCGGCCGCCTCAGGGGCGACGACCGCGACGAGCTTGCCCTCGTTCGCGACGTAGAGCGGGTCGATGCCGAGGATCTCGCAGGCGCCGACGACCTCCCGCCGCAGCGGCAGCGCGGCCTCCTCGAGGTAGACGGCGAGCGACGTCTCGCGCGCGAGCTCGTTCAGCGCGGTTGCCAGGCCGCCGCGCGTCGGGTCGCGCAGCCAGCGCAGCCGCGTCTCCGAGCTCGAGCAGCGACGCGGCCAGCTCGTGCACCGGCGCGGTGTCGCTCTCGAGCTCGACCTCGAGCGCGAGCTCGCCGCGGGCGACCATCACGGCCATGCCGTGGTCGCCGAGCGTGCCCGAGACGAGCACCCGGTCGCCCGGCCAGGGCGCGGCCGGCACCGAGCCGCACGCGCTCGCCGACGAGGCCGATCCCGGCCGTGTTGACGTAGAGCCCGTCCGCCTTGCCGCGCTCGACGACCTTCGTGTCGCCGGTCGCGACGACCACCCCGGCGGCCTGCGCTGCGCGAGCCATCGAGGCGGCGAGGCGCCGTAGCTCGCGCCACCGGGAAGCCCTCCTCGACCACGAACCCGGCCGAGAGCGCGAGCGGCCGCGCGCCCGAGACGGCCAGGTCGTTCACCGTCCCGTTGACCGCCAGCTCGCCGATGTCGCCGCCCGGGAACTCGAGCGGCTTGACGACGTAGGAGTCGGTCGTGAACGCGAGCCGCGAGCCGTTCAGCTCGAGCAGCGCCGAGTCGCCGAGCGGGTCGAGCAGCGGGTTGCCGAGCTCCTCGAGGAAGAGCCCCTCGACCAGCGCGCGGGAGGCCTTGCCGCCGGCGCCGTGCGCGAGCGTGACGAGCTCGTCGCGAAGCCGCGGCCTGCGCTGACGTCACGCGGGCACGGACAGGCGGCCGTAGTTGTAGTAGGCCGCGCAGGCGCCCTCGCTCGAGACCATGCAGGTGCCGATCGGCCGCTCGGGCGTGCAGGCGGTGCCGAAGACCCGGCACTCCCACGGCTTGATCGCGCCGATCAGCACCTCGCCGCACTGGCAGGCCTTCGGATCCTCGACGCGGTCGCCCGGGAGCTCGAAGCGGGCCTCCGCGTCCCAGTCGGCGAGCTCGGGTCGCAGCTTCAGCGCGCTCTGCTCGATCCAGCCGAGCCCGCGCCACTCGAAGGTCTCGCGCAGCTCCATCGTCTCCTCGAGCGCCGCGAGCGCGCGCGGATTGCCGTCGCGCCGCACGACGCGCGTGTACTGGTTCTCGACCTCGCAACGGCCGTCGCGCAGCTGGCGCAGCAGCATCACGACCGCCTGCAGGATGTCGAGCGGCTCGAACGCGGTGACGACCACCGGCTTGCCGTATTCCTCGACGATGAAGTCGTACGGCCGGGTCCCGATCACCGTCGAGACGTGGCCGGGCGCGATGAACGCCTCGAGCTTCAGGCCCGGCGAGTCGAGGATCGCGCGCAGCGGCGGCGCGATCGTGACGTGGTTGCAGAAGGCCGAGAAGTTGCGCACGCCCTCGGCCCGGGCGCGCAGCAGGGTCAGCGCGGTGGCGGGCGCGGTCGTCTCGAAGCCGATCGCGAAGAAGACGACCTCGCGCTCGGGGTTGCGGCGCGCCAGCTCGAGCGCGTCGAGCGGCGAGTAGACCATGCGCACGTCGGCGCCGCGCGCCTTCGCCTCGAGCAGCGAGCCGCGCCCGCCGGGCACGCGCAGCATGTCGCCGAAGGTCGTGAAGATCACCTCCGGGCGCTCGGCGAGGGCAATCGCGTCGTCGACGCGGCCCATCGGGATCACGCAGACCGGGCAGCCGGGCCCGTGGACGAAGTCGACCTCGTCGGGCACGAGCTGCTCGATGCCGTGCTTGTAGATCGAGTGCGTGTGGCCGCCGCACACCTCCATGATCTTCACCTCGTGACCGGGCTCGGCCAGCGTCTGGAGCTCATGCGAGAGCTTCTGCGCCAGCTCGCCGTCGCGGAACTCGTCGAGGTACTTCACGCCAGCTTCTCCAGGGCGATGCCCGCGTGACAGAGGAGCGTGTCGCCGGGCTCGACCGGCTCGACGAGCTCGATCCCGACGCGCTCGCGGTTGCCGTCGAGCTCGACGGTCGCGTTGGAGCCGTCCACCTCGACGACGAGCGCGGCGACCGCCTCGTCCGAGCAGGTGATGCAGTGCTCGGGCTTCACGTGGCCGCGCTCTCGCGGATCTCGCGCAGCTCCTGCTCGTAGGCCTCGCCCATCTGCTCGAGCAGCTCGAGTGTCTCGCGCGCCTGTTCCTCGTCGATCCGCGAGAGCGCGAAGCCCACGTGCACGAGCACCCAGTCGTCGACCTGCGCCTCGGGACAGAGCGCAACGGAGACGTCGCGGCGCACGCCGGAGATCTCGGCCTTGGCGATGCCCGCGTCGGCATCGACGAGCTCGACGATCTGGGCCGGGATCCCTAGGCACATGACGCGGTCCTCCTCGCGGCGACTGCCGCCTGGCCATAGCTTATGCCGCCGTCGTTCGGCGGTACCAGCCGGTGCGAGAGGACGCGGAAGCCTTGTTGCTCGAGCCGCTCGCGGGTCGAGGCCAGCAGACGCAGGTTCTGGAAGCTGCCGCCCGAGAGCACGACCGTCCGCGGCTCGCCGATCGCAGCGCAGGCCTCCGCGGCGGCGGCCGCAACCGTCTCGTGGAAGCGCGCCGCCACCTCCTCGCGCGGGCGTCCCTGCCGAAGCTCCAAGTAACAGACTGTTACTAGCTCCGTCGGGTCGCCGAAGCTCCACGGGAACGGCTCGGCGGGCCGCCCGCCGGCCAGCTGCTCGAGCTCGATCGCCGCCTGGCCCTCGTAGCTGACCTGCTCCCGGAGACCGAGCACCGCCGCGACCGCGTCGAACAGGCGGCCGATGCCGGAGGCGAGCGGCGGGTCGAGCTTCAGGCTCTCGCGCACCTGCGCCCACTCCGGCCAGGGCACCTCGAGCCCGGCACGTTCCAGGTGCACGGCCGCCATGCGCCACGGCTCACGGATCGCCGCCTCGCCGCCCGGCAGCGGGACCGGCTCCAGGTGCGCGAGCCGCTCGAAGCCGGCGAGGTCGCAGCGCAGGAGCTCGCCGCCCCAGAGCGTCCCGTCGGTGCCGTAGCCGGTGCCGTCGAAGACGAGTGCGAGCGCGGGGCCGGTCTCGCCGTGCTCGGCCAGGCAGGCGGCCGCATGCGCGTGGTGATGCTGCACGCCGACGAGCTCGGCGTCCTGCTCGCGCGCCCACTTCGTCGCCAGGTACTCGGGATGCAAGTCGTGAACGACGAGCTCGGGCTCGAGGCGAGCATCGCCAGGTAGAGCTCGAGGTCGGCGCGGAAGGCGCGGTAGGCGGCTTCCGAGTCGAGGTCGCCGAGGTGCGGCGACAGGAACGCCTCGCGTCCGCGAGCGACGCAGAACGTGCTCTTCAGCTCGGCCCCTGCGGCGACGAGCGGCGGGAGCGGCGTCGGAGAGCGGCAGCGCCGAGGGCACGTACCCGCGCGAGCGGCGCAGCGGGTGGCCGGCCCGGACGATCGAGTCCTCGCAGCGGCGGTGGATCGGGCGGTCGTGGCCGAGGAAGGCGTCGGCGATTCCGTCGAGCCGCCGGCGTGCCTCCGTCGTCCTCGTCGCGATCGGCTCGTCGCGAGCGTTCCCGCTCGTCAGCACGAGCGGCCCGTCGAAGTCGGCGGCCAGCAGGTGGTGGAGCGGCGAGTAGGGCAGCAGCAGCCCGAGCCACGGGGTCCCGGGCGCGACCGACCGGCGACCACGGCGCTCTCGCGCCGGCGAACGAGCACGACCGGCCGCGCCGGCGAGCGCAGCAGCTCGAGCTCGGCCGGCGAGACGCTCGGCCAGCGAGGCGGGCTCGGCCGTCAGCACCGCGAACGGCTTCTCCTCGCGGTGCTTTCGAGCTCGCAGACGGGCGACCGCGTCCTCGTCGGCCGCGTCGCAGGCGAGGTGGTAGCCGCCCAGGCCCTTGACGGCCAGGATCCGCCCGTCGCGCAGCAGCCCGACCGCCTCCTCGAGCGGCATCGTCAGCCGCGGCCCGCACGCGGGGCAGCAGGTCGGCTCGGCGTGGAAGCGCCGGTCGAGCGGGTCCTCGTACTCGCGGCGGCAGTCCGCGCAGAGCCGAAAGCCCGCCATCGTCGTGTTCGCCCGGTCGTAGGGGGCCGAGCGAACGATCGTGAAGCGCGGGCCGCACCGGGTGCAGTTGACGAACGGGTAGCGGTAACGGCGGTCGGCCGGGTCGAACAGCTCGCGCAGGCAGTCGTCGCAGGTGGCGACGTCCGGCGGGATCAGCGCCGCGCCGCCGGTGCGGCCGGCTCGCGACGATGCGGAAGGACCGCTCGCCCCGCGGCGGCAGCGGCTCCGCGACAACTGCCTCGACGCGCGCGAGCGGCGGCGCCTCCGTCCGCAGCCCTTCGGCGAACGCTCGAGCGCGCCCTCCTCGCCCTCGACCTCGACCACGACGCCGTCGCCGTCGTTCAGGACGAAGCCGCCCAGCCCGCGCCGCGTCGCGAGCCCGTAGACGAACGGCCGGAAGCCGACGCCCTGGACGACGCCGGAGACGCGAAAGCGACGGCGGCTCATTGGTGCATTGAACCGCGCTTGGCCGCACTGGCAATCCGGGAAGGCCCGGATGTAGCCTCCGTCGCTCGGGGTGATTCTCACAACATGACCCGCGTGATCGAGCCGGGGGCACTGGAGGCGCTCGTCGCCGCCTTGCGCGAGCGGGGCTATCGCGTGCTCGGCCCGACGGTTTCCGAGGGCGCGATCGTCTACGACGAGCTCGAGTCCGCGTCCGAGCTGCCGGCCGGCTGGACGGACGTCCAGGAGCCCGGGAGCTACCGGCTCGAGCGGCGCGACGACGACGCCCGTTTCGGCTACGCGGTCGGGCCGCACTCCTGGAAGCAGTTCCTGCTGCCGCCGCGGCTGCGGCTCTGGCGGGCGCAGCGCGACGGCGACGGCGGCTTCGAGGTGGAGGACGAGCCGACCGAGGAGACCCGGTTCGCGTTCCTCGGCGTGCGCTCCTGCGAGCTGCACGCGATCGCGATCCAGGACCAGCGTCTTCCTCGGCGGCCGCGTCCGCGACCGCGACTACAGCGCGCGGCGCGAGGATGCCTTCGTCGTCGCCGTCAACTGCTTCGAGCCCGGCGGCACCTGCTTCTGCGTCTCGATGGGAACCGGCCCGAAGGCCGAGAGCGGCTACGACCTCGCGCTGACGGAGATCCTCGACGGCGAGCACCGGCTTCCTGGTCGAGGCTGGCAGCGAGCGCGGGGCGGAGGTGCTGGCCGAGCTGCCGGGCCGCGAGGCGACCGGCGCCGACCTCGAGGCCGCCGGCGCCGCGGTCGACGGGCGCCCGCCACAAGATGGGCCGGCAGCTCGACGCCACCGACCTGCACGGCCTGCTCGCGGCGCAACCTCGAGCACCCGCGCTGGGACGAGGTCGCCGAGCGCTGCCTCACCTGCGGCAACTGCACGATGGTCTGCCCGACCTGCTTCTGCACGAGCGTCGAGGACACGACCGACCTGACCGGCCAGAGCGCCGAGCGCCACCGCGTCTGGGACTCGTGCTTCTCGGTCGACTACTCGTACATCCACGGCGGCGCGATCCGCCCCAGCGGCCGCTCGCGCTACCGCCAGTGGCTGACGCACAAGTTCGGCACCTGGCACGACCAGTTCGGCACCTCCGGCTGCGTCGGCTGCGGCCGCTGCATCACCTGGTGCCCGGTCGGGATCGACGTGACCGAGGAGCTGACCGCGATCCGCCTGACCGACTGGGAGGCAAGCGATGGAGGCCATTGAGGAGCTGCTGCGCGACGTGCCCGTCTTCCACGGGCTCGCCCCCGACCAGCTGGAGCTGATCGCGGGCTGCGGGAGCAACGTCCACTTCGACCAGGGCGACCGTCCTCTTCCGCGAGGGCGACCAGGCCGACACCTTCTACCTCGTCCGCCACGGGACGGTCGCGCTCGAGACGTACGTGCCGGCGCGCGGGCCGGCGATGATCGAGACGCTCGAGGCCGGCGAGGTCGTCGGCTGGTCGTGGCTGTTCCCGCCCTACCGCTGGCACTTCGACGCGCGGGCGCTGACGCCGCTGCGGGCGACCGCGTTCGACGGCGCCTGCCTGCGCGGCAAGTGCGAGGCCGATCCCGCGCTCGGCTACGAGCTGATGTCCCGCTTCGCGCAGGTGATGATCGAGCGCCTGCAGTGGACGAGGCTCCGGCTCCTGGACCTGTATGGCGACGACGGCTCGCTGAGCACGCTCGCGCCGATGGCGCCCCGGCCGTTCCGCGTCACGCGCCGCAAGCGCGAGACGGGCGACACGTGGACGCTCGAGCTCGAGCCCGTCGCGGGCGAGCCGCTCGGCCGTCGCGCCCGGGCAGTTCACGATGCTCTACGCGTTCGGGATCGGCGAGGTGCCGATCTCGGTCTCGGGCCGGCCGGACGGGCGTGCTGGTCCACACGGTGCGGGCGGTCGGCGCGGTCGACCGAGGCGATCTGCGCGGCCGAGCCCGGCACCGTGCTCGGCGTGCGCGGGCCGTTCGGCAACGCCTGGCCGCTCGGCGAGGGCGGCGATGCGGCTCGTGATCGTCGCCGGCGGGATCGGCCTCGCGCCGCTGCGCGGGGTCGTCTACGAGCTCGTGCGCCGGCGCGCCGACTTCGGCGAGGCGGCGCTGCTCTACGGCAGCCGCACGCCCGCCGAGCTGCTCTACCGCGACGAGCTCGAGCGCTGGCGGCGCACGACTCGCAGGTCGAGGTCACCGTCGACGCGGCCGAGCGCGGGCTGGCGCGGGCAAGGTCGGCGTCGTCGCCAAGCTGATCGGCGACGGCGCGCTTCGACCCGGCGTGCGGCGACGGCGCTTCGTCTGCGGCCCGGAGATCATGATGCGAATTCGACGCGCGCAGGCGCTGCTCGAGCGCGGCGTCGCGCCGGAGCGGATCTACATCTCGATGGAGCGGAACATGCAGCTGCGGCGTCGGCCTACTGCGGCCACTGCCAGCTCGGCCCGACGCTGATCTGCCGCGACGGGCCCGTCTACCGCTGGGACGAGGTCGAGCCGCTGCTGGCGGTGCGAGAGCTATGAGCGAAGCCGAAGCTCGCGGTCTGGAAGTTCGCCTCCTGCGACGGCTGCCAGCTGTCGCTGCTCGACTGCGAGGACGAGCTGCTCGCGCTCGCCGGCGAGGTCGAGATCGCCTACTTCCTCGAGGCGCGGCGCGCGACCGCGAAGGGCCCGTACGACCTCTCGCTCGTCGAGGGCTCGGTCACGACCGCGCACGACGCCGAGCGGATCCAGGAGGTGCGCCGCGTCTCGAAGCAAGCTCGTCACGATCGGCGCCTGCGCGACCGCGGGCGGGATCCAGGCGCTGAAGAACTTCGCCGACGTGGACGAGTTCGTCTCCACCGTCTACGCGACGCCCGGCGTACATCTCGACCCTCGCGACCTCGACGCCGATCTCCGCGCACGTCCCCGTCGACTTCGAGCTGCACGGCTGCCCGATCGACAAGCGCCAGCTGCTCGAGGTGCTCACCGCGTTCCTGCACGGCCGCAGGCCGAACATCCCGTCGACGAGCGTCTGCACCGAGTGCAAGCGCGCGCGGCAACGTCTGCGTGATGGTCGCCCACGGCACGCCCGTGCCTCGGCCCGGTCACGCACGCCGGCTGCGGCGCGCTCTGCCCGGCGTACGACCGCGGCTGCTACGGCTGCTTCGGGCCGATGGAGACGCCGAACACCGTCTCGCTGACGAGGCAGCTGCGGGTGCTCGGCATGGACGACGCGGGCGTCGAGCGGCGTCTTCCGCACGTTCAACGTCGACCGGCGTTCGAGAGGTGCGCGGGCGAATGGCCAGGGCCAGGACGAAGACGATCAAGACCGACTACCTCGCCCGCGTCGAGGGCGAGGGCGCGATGATCGTCGAGATCGACGGCGGCGCGGTCGACGACGTCAAGCTGAACATCTACGAGCCGCCGCGCTTCTTCGAGGCCTTCCTGCGCGGCCGCGCCTTCACCGAGGCGCCCGACATCACCGCGCGCATCTGCGGGATCTGCCCCGTCGCGTACCAGATGAGCTCGTGCGCGGCGATGGAGCAGCGCCTGCGGCGTCGAGGTCGGCGGCCAGCTGCGCGCGCTGCGGCGGCTCCTCTACTGCGGCGAGTGGATCGAGAGCCACGCGCTGCACGTCTTCATGCTCCACCTGCCCGACTTCCTCGGCTACGAGAGCGCGATCGAGCTGGCGCGCGACAATCCCGACCGCCGTCGCGCAGGCGCTCGAGCTGAAGAAGATCGGCAACGAGGTGATGACGCGTCGTCGGCGGCCGCGAGGTGCACCCGATCAACGTCCGCGTCGGCGGCTGGTACCGCACGCCCGCGCAAGCGCGAGCTCGCGGCCGCTCGTCGAGAAGCTCGAGCGGGCGCGCGAGATCGCGCTCGAGACCGTGCGCCTCGACCGCCGGGCTCGACTTCCCGGACTACGAGCAGGACTACGAGCTCGTCGCGCTCGACGAGCCGGGCGAGTACCCGATCGACCGCGGGCCGCATCGTCTCGAACGCGCGGGCTCGACATCGACGTCGTCCGAGTACGACGACCACTTCGTCGAGGAGCACGTCGAGTGGTCGAACGCGCTGCACTCGCACGCTGTCGCGAGCGCGGCTCCTACCTCTGCGGGCCGCTCGCGCGGTTCGCGCTCTCCGCCGACCGGCTCTCGCCCGCCGCCGCGCGAGGCCGCCAAGGACGCCGGCCTCGACGCCCGACGAGCGGAACCCGTTCCGCAGCATCGTCGTCCGCTCGGTCGAGCTCGTCTACGCGGCCGACGAGGCGCTGCGCCTGATCGCCGAGTACGAGGAGCCCGACGCGCCGGCGGTCGAGGTCGAGCCGCGCGCGGGCGTCGGCTACGGCTGCACCGAGGCGCCGCGCGGCATCCTCTACCACCGCTACGAGCTCGACGACGACGGCACGATCCTCGACGCGAAGATCGTCCCGCCGACCTCGCAGAACCAGCGCACGATCGAGGAGGACCTGCGCGGCGTCGTCGAGCGCATCCTCGACGTCCCCGACGACGAGCTGGCGCTGCTCTGCGAGCAGACGATCCGCAACTACGACCCCTGCATCTCGTGCGCGACGCACTTCCTGCAAGCTCGAGGTCGAGCGCGCTGAGGGTGATCGGGATCGGCAACGCGCTGGCGCTCGCGACGACGCGGCCGGGCTCGCGGTCGCGCGCCTGCTCGCCGGGACGCTGCCCGAGGAGGTCGAGGTGCTCGAGCGCGAGGGCGAGCCGACCGCGCTGATCGAGGCCGTGGGAGGGCGCCGGACGCGGTCTGGCTGGTCGACGCCGTCTCCTCGGGGGCGCCAGCCCGGGACGGTGCACCGGCTCGACGCGGCGAGCAGGCGCTTCCGCGCGAGCTCTTCCGCACCTCGACGCACCACTTCGGGCTCGCCGAGGCGGTCGAGCTCGCCCGCGCGCTCGGCCGGCTGCCGGCGCACGACGGTCGTCTTCGGGATCGAGGGCGCGAGCTTCGACGCCGGCGAGACGCTCAGCTCCCGCGGTGCGCGAGGGCGCCGTGCGCGTGGCCGCGGCGATGTCGCGAGGAGGTGGCCGAGTGCACGAGCAAGGCGCTGATGGACGACCTGATGCGCAAGATCGAGGCCGAGGCGAGCTCGGCGGGCGCGGCGCGGGTGACGCGGATCCGCGTGCGGCTCGGCGCGCTCTCGCACTTCACCGACGCCCACTTCCGCGAGCACTTCGAGGACGCCTCGCGCGGCACGGTCGCCGAGGGCGCGCGGTCGAGGCCGAGCTCGGCACCGACCCGACCGAGCCCGACGCCCAGGGCGTCGTGCTCGAGTCGATCGACGTCGAGACCTAGTACGGGTTTTCCGGCAACCGCGGTCCGGCGCCGCCCCGATGTCCCGGCGCCCGCAAGGCGCGAAGCTGGCTGGAGCCGGGCATTCCCGCCCGGACCTCTCTTCTCGAAAGGAGATGCGATGGCAACCATCGAGAAGACGCTGGCCTACGAGGCGCCAGGGCTGGAAGGCAGCCCGGTGGAGCTGAAGGCCCGCTACGAGAACTTCATCGGGGGACACTGGGTCGCCCCGATCGAGGGCCGCTACGCGGAGAACATCTCGCCGGTCACCGGCAAGCCGTTCACCGAGGTGCCGCTCTCGACCACCGAGGACGTCGAGCTCGCGCTCGACGCCGCTCACGCCGCCAAGGACGACTGGGCGGCCACGTCGCTCGCCGAGCGCTCGAAGGTCCTGAACCGGATCGCAGACGCGATCGAGGAGAACCTCGAGATGCTGGCGGTCGCCGAGAGCTGGGAGAACGGCAAGCCGGTCCGCGAGACGCTCGCCGCCGACATCCCGCTCGCCGTCGACCACTTCCGCTACTTCGGCTCGGTGATCCGGGCGGAGGAGGGGACGATCGACGAGATCGACCACGACACCTACGCGTACCACTTCAAGGAGCCGCTGGGCGTCGTCGGTCAGATCATCCCGTTCAACTTCCCGCTGCTGATGGCTGCGTGGAAGCTCGCGCCGGCGATCGCGGCCGGGAACTGCGTCGTGCTCAAGCCGGCCAGCCCGACCCCGTGGTCGATCCTCAAGTTCGCAGAGCTGATCGAGGACATCGTCCCGCCGGGCGTGATCAACATCGTCAACGGCCCCGGCGCCGAGATCGGCAAGGCGCTCGCGACGAGCAAGCGGATCGCCAAGATCGCCTTCACCGGCGAGACCGTCACCGGGCGGCTGATCATGCAGTACGCCGCCCAGAACATCATCCCCTCGACGACGGAGCTGGGCGGCAAGTCGCCGAACATCTTCTTCGCCGACGTGATGGCCGAGGACGACGAGTTCCTCGACAAGGCGGTCGAAGGGCTCGTGCTCTACGCCTTCAACAAGGGCGAGGTCTGCACGTGCCCCTCGAGGGCGCTGATCCAGGAGTCGATCTACGACGAGTTCATGGCGCGCTGCCTGAAGCGGATCGCCGAGATCCGCCAGGGCAACCCGCTCGATCCCTCGACCATGCTCGGCCCGCAGGTCTCGGCCGCGCAGCTCGAGAAGATCGAGAGCTACGTGCAGATCGGCCTCGACGAGGGCGCGGAGCTGCTGACCGGCGGCCACCGGGCCCACTTCGAAGACGAGCTCGAGGAGGGCTACTACTTCGAGCCGACCGTGTTCAAGGGCACCAACGACATGCGGATCTTCCAGGAGGAGATCTTTGGCCCGGTGCTCGCGGTGACGACCTTCAAGACCGAGGCAGAGGCGCTCGCGATCGCGAACGACACCCTCTACGGCCTCGGCGCGGGCGTCTGGACCCGCGACCAGAGCAGGGCGTTCCGGATGGCGCGCGGCATCCAGGCCGGGCGGGTCTGGACGAACTGCTACCACCTCTACCCGGCACACGCGGCCTTCGGCGGCTACAAGGTCTCGGGCGTCGGGCGTGAGAACCACAAGATGATGCTCGACCACTACACGCAGACGAAGTGCATGCTCGTCAGCTACGACCCCAAGCCGCTGGGATTCTTCTGATGAGCACGGAGGTGGCCCAAGACCAGGTCGTCGCGACGGACGCCGCACTGGTGGTGCTCCACAACCTCGCGGCCACCTTCGGACCGGTGATGCTCGTGCAGTCGGGGGGTTGCTGCGACGGCAGCTCCCCGATCTGCCTGCGTGAGGGCGAGCTGCTGCTCGGGCCGGACGACCTCGAGCTCGGCCGCGTCGGCGGCGCGCGCTTCTACTGCGACCGTGAGCAGTTCGAGCGCTGGAAGCGGCCTCGCCTGCTGCTCGACGTCGCTCCCGGCCCGGCGGAAGGCTTCTCGCTCGAAGGTCTCGCCGGCGTGCACTTCCGGACCTTGCCCGCCGGCCGGGCGGCGTGCGACGATCGTTCCGCATGAGACGACCGAGCCTAGTGGGGGTTGTCGCGGGAGTTGTGCTGGCGCTTGTCGCACTCGCCGCGCTGATCGGGTTCGGGGCCGGCCACTACACCAATCGCACCAAGACCGTGGGCACGGTCGCCGCCGTGGCGGGCGCCACGAGCGTCGACCCGACCGTCGCGGCCGGCGCGCACGTGTTCGTCCAGTTCGCCTGCGCCCAGTGCCACGGCGAGAACGGCGAGGGTGGCGTCTCGCCCGACGTGCCAGAGCTGAAGTCGGTGGGCAAGACGCTGACCGTCGCGCAGCTGACGCACATCATCAACCACGGGCTCGGCGAGTCGGCCAACCCGACCAAGCCGTACATGCCGGTCTGGGGCGCGGTGATCTCGAAGCGGCAGGTCAGCGAGCTCGTCGCGTACATCCACTCCGGCCTGCCGAGCGTCGCGGACGCGACCCCGCCGCCGGTGCCCCGCGACCAGGGCCCCGAGGTGGCGGGAGCCGCGCTCTACGTGCGCGACGGCTGCATCAACTGCCACGGCCCGAACGGGCTCGGCGGCGTGCCGAACCCGCTCTCGGAGGACAAGGCGATCCCTCCACTCGCGGGAGCCGATTTCCGCAGCGAGTTCAACACGGACAAGAAGATCACCGAAATGATCCGCAGCGGCAGCGTGATCGGCCGCGCGCCGATCGTGAGCATGCCCCACTGGGGCGGCATCCTCTCGGCCGCCGACCTGCAAGCGCTCGTGACCTACATCAAGACGTTCAAGTAGCGGCGACGCAGGTTCAGCCCGGGCGGGCGTGCGCGGCGACGAGCCGGGTGAAGCGATCGGTCAACAGCAGCGCGCCGACGACGCTCAGGTGCGTCCCGTCCCGGTAGAGCCCCTGGCCGGCGCGGGTGCTCGAGCAGGTCTCGGTGCTGCAGAACACTCGCTCGAAGCTCGCCGCCGAAGCACCGCTGACCGATGCGATCGCAGCGGTCTCGGCCTCCACCGACCGGCGCAGTTGCCGGTCGACAGCCGCTCGTGGCCGAACAGCGGTGCAACGTCCGATCAGCACCCGGACGACGGCGCAGTCGCCGGGATTGATGGCGAAGGTGGGGACGGGGTGCACGACGACAACCGGCACTCCTGCTCGCGTCAGCCTGCGGAGAACGGTTGCGAGCCCCTTCCGCCAGAGCGCGGCCTTCTGCTGCGGTGAATAGCTGAGGCCGCCGCCGGGCTGCGCGAGCCCGAAGTTGGAGCCCTCGACGTAGCGGTCGGTGCGTGCCGCGATCACCACGAGCCGCGGCCGGCGACGCGCGAGCTCGGCCAGCGAGCCGGTGTCGAAGCTTCGACAGTCACGCTCGCCGATGTGCCCGCCCACGACCAGCAGGTCGACGAACGGACAGCTGCCAAGGGTCGCGACTGTCGCGTTCATGTGCAGCCGGCGCACGGCGCGCACGAACGGCTCGGTGAAATGGCCTGCGTTCGAGTCGCCGATCAAGACGGCCTCCCCGCGGGAGCCGGCGACGCGCCACGAGCACGTGCCTGCCCTGCGGCGGCCGAGCGGCGTCTCCTCGTTGCAGCCGCCGAGGACATCCGCATGCTGGCGGTCGAGGTCCCGCCAGCGCTGGATCGGCGCCGTCTGAGCGAGCGCGCTTGGCGTGAGCGCCAGTCCACCCGAGGCGAGCAGCGGCGCGGCCACGCACACCCCGGCCAACGCGAGCACGCGCCTCCCCTGCCAGCGCTCGTGCTGCCGGATCGGTGTCTCCACGTAGCGGTACGAGAGCCACGCCGGGACCAGCGAAGCGGCGGCCGCGGCGAGCGCCACTCCCGACGTCGCTGGCCACAGGGCTCGGGCGAAGACGATCAGTGGCCAGTGCCAGAGGTACCAGCTGTAGGAGAGATCGCCGATCCAGACGAAGGGCCGGACGGAGAGGCCGCGCGCGACGAGGCTGCGACGCGAGAAGCCCGCCGCGATCAAGGCACAGGCGCCGAGCACCGGGAGCAGCATCTCGCTGCCGGACGCGAGTGCCTGGCCGTCGATCGCGATCACACCGACGCCGATCCAGGCCAGGCCGGCGGCGCCGAGCCCGTCCGCGAGCAGCCAGGGCAGACGGGCGAGCAGTGGTGCCCCCAGGGCCAGGAGGGACCCCGCGCCGAATTCCCAGGTGCGCGTCGGCGAGCCGTAGAAGGCAAAGCGCTGCGGGTGTGTGATGCCCGCCAGTCCGTACGCCTCCGAGAAGCGCAGAGCGAGATAGAAGGAGCACCCACTCGCGAGCGCGACGAGCATGACCGCCCCGGCTCGGCGCCGCAGCCGCCACCCGAGCAGCAGGAGCGCCGGGAAGACGAGGTAGAACTGCTCCTCGACGGCGAGCGTCCAGGTATGCAGGAGCGGGTCGAGGCCGGCGTTGACGTCGAAGTAGCCCGTGCCGAGGTGGTAGAGGTAGGCGTTGGCGGCGAAGATCGAGGCCCAGATGCCGGTCAGGCCGCCGACCCGCTGCGCGGCGATCGGGCTCGCGAGGGTTCCGAGCACCGCGACGGCCAGGAGCAGGACGGCGAGCGCAGGGAGCAGCCGGCCGAGGCGCCGTGCGTAGAACCGGGACAGCCGGAGGTCTCCCGTCTCGGACAGCTCGGCGACGAGCATGCGCGTGATCACGAAGCCCGAGATCGCGAAGAAGACGTCGACCCCGATGAACCCTCCGTGGAGCGGCAGCCCGGCGTGGAAGGCGACAACCAGGAGCACCGCGACCGCGCGCAGGCCTTGGATATCCAAGCGTTTGCTGGACGGCCGCTTCACCGAGGATGTATCGGTGCGACGCTAGAGGAACATGATCCACTTGGAGCTGCAGCTGCAGTCCTTGTGCTTGCGCCCGCACTTGGCGCACTCCCAGTAGGTCCACCAGATCCACTTCAGGTGGTTCAGCTCCAGGATGATCAGTGCGATGCACCAGAGCAGGATCTGGGTCTGACTGAGGAACACGTCCCTACCCTCTCGGCAGCGGTGAAGCGGCGTCAATGGGCCGTTCGGCCCATTTCGCGGGGCCAGGTGGACGGGGGCTACCGTTCGCCGCGGTGATGCGCAAGCTCGTCTTCCCCTTCTGGCTCGCGGGCGCGCGGCTGCGCCGGCAGGGCGGGCCGCTCGTGCTCGTCGTGCTCGGCCTGGCAGCGGCAACCGCGATGCTCGCGGCCGTGCTCGCCGGGACGGTGGCGGCCCAGGACCGCGAGGTCGGGCGCCAGGTCGCGGAACTGCCGGCGAAGGTGCGGGCAGTGCGGGTGAACTGGTTCAGCGTCGGCGGGCAGGCCGCGCCGTACGCGACGCTGGACGCGAGCGTCCGCAGTCGGCTCGGGCGCGTGCTGCCGGAGCGCGCCACCGGCACCTCGCTCTACCGGGAGCACCAGTTCGGCGGCGCGCTCCTCAGCCTGGGCGCCGTCGACGATCTCGGCCGCTGGGTGCGCCTGCGCTCTGGACGGCTGCCGCGCAGCTGTCGGCCGGAGCGGTGCGAGGTACTCGTCATCCGGCGCGGGGGGCCGATCACGAACGTGCCGGGCCTGCGGCTCGTGCCGGTCGGCGAGGGCGACCTGCGCACGGCGACGCTGTTCGGCGACGCGATCCCGTCGCAGGACCTGGGCGAGTCGGCCTTCGTGGAGAAGATCCGCCGCTACCACCGGCCCGCGCCGCCGCCGCTCGTGCTGGCCAACGGCGTCGCCGCGCTCGACCGTTCGCCCGTGCTGCACGACGCCTACCGCAGCTACGGCTGGGTCCTGCCGCTACGGCACGACACGGTTCGCTCCTGGTCGGCCGAGTCTTTGGCGACGCGGATCGAGCAGGCGCGCACGGCCTTCCAGGGGTCGAGCTTCGGCTTCGAGCTGACAGCGCCGACGGACGAGCTGCTCGCCGCGGCCGATTCGGCACGCGTCGCCGGCCGCCGCCTGCTGCTGCTCGGCGGCGAGGCGGTGGCGCTGCTGCTCGCGTTCGCGGTGCTGGTGGCGGCGCGGCAGCGGCCGGACGCGGAGGCGCTGCTCGCGCGGCTGCGCGCCGCCGGCATCGCCCGCTGGCAGAGCGGCCTCGTGGTGTTCGTGGAGTCGCTCTTCGCGGCTGCGGCGGGCACGGTGCTCGGCTGGCTTGCCGGCTCGGCGGCCGCCGCCGCGATCGCCGGACGGAGCGGCGAGCCGGTCGGGTCGCTGCTGGCGCACTCGGTGCTCTCCGGGCGCGGGCTCGGAATTGCGGTGGCGGTCGCGGCCGCAGCTGCGCTGGTGGTGACGCTCGCGCTCGTGATCGAGCCGGTGCGGCTGGGCGGCCTCGCGCTCTCGCCGCTCGACGTGGCGGCGATCGGGGCGGCGCTCGCGGTCGTGATCGCGCTGGCGCGCGGCTCGGCGAACGCGTCGGAGCTGCTGGCTGCGAACGGGACCGGCCTCGTGCTGCTGCTCTTGCCCGCGCTCGTCGGCTTCGCGGCGGCTGTCACGGTCGCGCGGCTGCTGCCGCTCGCGCTGCGCGGCCTCGAACGCGTCGTGCCGGAGAACGCCCTCGCGCTGCGGCTGGCGGCGCTCGGGCTCGCGCGGCGGCCGGGCTACGCGGCGGTCGCGGTCGCGTTCGTGGTGGTTTCCGTCGGCTTCGCGCTGTTCGCCTCGTCCTACCGCTCGACGCTCGTCGTCGCCCAGCGGCAGGAGGCGGCCTTCGCCGTGCCGGCAGACGAGGTCGTGAGCGAGGACCTGGCGCAGCTGATCCCTGTGCGTTCGGTTGTGACGCCGGCCGTCGAGCGCTCGCTGGATGCACGCGTGAGCCGGGTGACACGGGTCGCCGGCAGCATCGCCGGCGCCGACGTGACCGGGATCACCGTGCTCGGCCTGCCGCGCAGCACATTGGCCGGAATCGGCGGGTGGCGCTCCGACTTCGCCTCGTCGGGGCCGCGAGAGCTGGCGCGCGAGGTCGACCCTCGGCGGCCGGTCGCGCTGCGCGGGCCGAAGATCCCGGTCTACGCGAAGCAGCTGTCACTGCGGATGGTCGTCCACCGCACCCAGCTCGGGCTCGTGGCATACGTGGCCGCGGCGGACGGCTCGTTCGTCCCGATTCGCCTGGCCCGCAACGAGGGGCCGCGCCCGCCGGTGCTCGTCGCGCCGGTGCCTGCCCGGGCGCGCGGCGGGAGGCTTGTTGCCTTCCGGCTCGAGCCGCCGCCGAAGCTCGAGGAGCGCGGCGCCGACTCGGGCGCGCCCGCGGTCGGGAGCGTCGCGCTCGGCCCGCCCGGCGTGGACGGCCGGCCGCTGACGGACTACCGCGACTGGCTCGGCACCGTCGGCGTCGAGCGGCTCACCCGCGGCCGCGCGCTGCGCTTCGACGTCACCCTCACGAACGAGGTCGACACCTACCTGCGCCCGCGCCAGCCGACCGACGGCCTGCAGATCCCGGCGGTCGTCTCGCCCTTCCTGGCCACGCTCGCCGGGCCCGACCGCATCCTGGGGGTGACCGTCAACGGCGAGCAGCTCCACTTCCGCGTGGCGGCCGTCGCGGGGCGTTTCCCCGGCATCTCGCAGGGCGAGACCTCCGACTTCCTGGTCGCCGACCGGCCCGCGCTCGACAGCGCGCTCAACACCTCGACACCCGGCACCGGCTTCGCGACGGAGCTCTGGCTGGACACGGATCGGCGCGAGGCGGTTGAGGCCCGCCTGCGCCGGCCGCCGTTCACCGCGCTCGCGGTCTCCTCGCGCTTCCGGCTCGAGCACTCGCTGCGCAGCGAGCCGGTCGCCCGCGCCGCGCTGGCGATGCTCGAGACCGCTGCGCTCACCGCGATCGTGCTCGCGCTGCTCGGACTCGTGCTCGGCACGCTCAGCGAGCGGCGCGACGAGGCGGCGGAGCTGTTCGACCTCGAAGCGCAGGGAGTGGCGCCGGCGAGCCTGCGCCGGCAGCTGCGGCTGCGAGCCTCGCTGGCGGGCGTGGCCGGCGCGCTCGGCGGGATCGCGACCGGCGTCGTCCTGTCGCTGCTCGTCGTCCGCTTCGTCGAGCTGACCGCGAACGCCACCTCGCCCGAGCCGCCGCTCGAGCTCGTTCCCGACTGGCCGTCGCTCGCGCTCGCCGGGGTGCAGTCGGCCCTCGCGGCGGTCGTGCTCGTCGGCGCCGCGACCCGGCGCGCGTTCCGCGGCCGCGTGCCGGCGCGCTACGGAGACGCCGTATGACGCTCTCCGTCGAGGCCCAGGATCTCTTTCGCGTCCACTCGACGCCCGAGGGCGACGCCGCCGCGCTCCAGGGACTGACCTTGAGCGTCGCCGAGGGCGAGATCCTGACCGTGCTCGGCCCGAGCGGCGCGGGCAAGACCTCGCTCTTGCGGATCCTCGCCGGGCTCGACCTGCCCTCGGCCGGGACGATCCGCGTCTTCGGCCAGAACCTGCGAACGCTCGGGCGAGGCGGCCGCGCACGCTATCGCTCCGAGGTCGTCGGCTACCTCGACCAGCACTACGAGCGTGCGCTGGCGCCGGAGCTGACCGCGCGCGAGCTGGTCGGGCTGCGCCTGCGGGCCGACGGCCGCGACTGGGCTCCGCGCGCCGAGGAGCTGCTGCGGCGGGTCGGTCTCGCCGAGAAGCTCGGCTCCCGGCCCGCGCAGCTCTCGGGCGGGGAGCAGCAACGGGTCGCGCTCTGCGCCGCGCTCGCGCACCGGCCGCGGCTGCTTCTCGCGGACGAGCCGACGGGCGAGCTCGACGAGGCGAGCGCGAGGCTCGTGTACGAAGCGATCGCCGAGCTCGCGGCCTCCCTGGGCTGCGCGGTCGTGATCGTCAGCCACGACCCCGCCTCGACCGCGATCGCCGACCGCTTCGTCCACATCCGCGACGGGCGTGTCAGCGAGGAGACGGTGGCGGGGGAGGGGACGATCGTGGTCGGGCGCGGCGGCTGGCTGCGGCTGCCGCAGGAGTTCCTCGAGCGCGCCGGGATCGGCACGCGGGCCGCCGCCTCGCTCGAGGACGGCCGCATCGTCGTCAGCGCCGCGGGCGGCGACGGCGTGCGGCCCGAGCCGGAGCTCGCGCCGCTGGAGCCGGTGCCGGCGGGCGCTCCCGTGGCGGTGCTGCGGGGCGTGGTGAAGACGCACGGCCAAGGCGCGACCGCCGCCCGCGTCTTCACCGGCCTCGACGCCGAGTTCCCGGGCGCACGCCTGACCGCCGTCACCGGCCCTTCCGGCTCGGGCAAGACGACGCTGCTGCACCTCCTCGCTGGGCTCGACCTGCCCGACGCGGGCGAGGTGCTCGTCGGCGAGTGGCCCCTGAACACGCTCGACCGGACCGCGCGCGCCGAGCTGCGCCGTCACGACATTGCGCTCGTGCCCCAGCAGAGCGGGCTCGTCCCGTTCCTGAGCGCTCGCGAGAACGTCGAGCTCGGCCAGGAGATCCGCGGGCTCGAAGGCGACCCGCACGAGGCGCTCGCTGCCGTCGACCTTGCCGAGCGCGCTGGCCAGCGGGTCTCGCGGCTCTCGGCCGGCGAGCAGGTTCGCGTCGCCGTGGCGCGAGCGCTGGCGGCGCGGCCGGCCCTGCTGCTCGTCGACGAGCCGACCGCGAGGCTCGACCAGGCGAACGCGCTGCGCCTGGCGGCGCTGCTGACCACGCTCGCGCGCGAGACGGGTGCGGCCGTCGTCTGCGCGACACATGACCCGGTCGTGATCGAGCAGGCCGACACCGAGCTGGCCCTGGCCGCGGAGCCGGTCGCAGTAGGCTGAGCACGTGGAAGGGATCAGCCTCGAGGAGCTCCAGCTCGCGGCGCGCAACCACGGCATGCCGCTCGAGGCGCTGCGCTACCCCGTCACGCCGGTCGGGCTGCACTACCTGCTGATCCACTACGACGTCCCGGCTGTCGACCCAGACGCCTGGCGGCTGACCGTCGGCGGGCTCGAGCTGTCGCTGGACGAGCTGCGCTCGCGACCCGCGGCCGAGCACACGGTGACGATGGAGTGCGCGGGCAACGGCCGCGCCCGGCTCGAGCCGCGGCCGGTCAGCCAGCCGTGGCTGCTCGAGGCCGTCGGCACCGCGCGCTGGGGCGGCACGCCGCTCGCGCCGCTGCTGGAGGAGGCCGGTGTCCCGGACGGCACGGTCGAGGTGCTCTTCACGGGGCTCGACCGCGGCATCGAGGGCGGAGACGAGCAGGCCTTCCAGCGCGCGCTCCCGCTCGACGAGGCCCGGCGCGGCGAGGTCCTGCTCGCCTACGAGATGAACGGCGCGCCGCTGCCGCCGCAGCACGGCTTCCCGCTGCGGCTGGTCGTCCCGGGCTGGTACGGGATGACGAACGTGAAGTGGCTGTCGCGGATCGAGTTCATCGACGAGCCGTTCAGCGGGTACCAGAACCGGCAGGGCTACCGCCTGCGACAGACCGAGGAGGACGACGGCGTCCCGCTCGACCGGATGCAGCCGCGCTCGCTGCTGGTGCCGCCGGGCATCCCGGAGTTTCTGAGCCGCGACCGTACGGTCGCGGCGGGCGAAGTGCTGGTCGAAGGCCGCGCCTGGTCGGGCCTCGCGCCGGTCGCCTCGGTCGAGGTCAGCGACGACGGCGGCTCGACCTGGTCGCCTGCAGAGCTCGAGCCGGCGGGCGAGCCGTGGGCCTGGCGCGGCTGGTCGTTCCACTGGGACGCCGAGCCGGGCGAGCACGCCCTCTGTTCACGCGCGCGCGACGAGGCCGGCAACGAGCAGCCGCTCGAGCCGCCCTGGAACCTGGGCGGCTACGCGAACAACGCCGTGCAGATGGTGCGCGTGACCGTCAGCGGCTGACGTCACCGCAGTAGAGACCCCACGCCAGCCGGCCGGCGGCGTCCCAGAACGCTTCTTCCTCGGTGGGACTGCCGTTGGCGCAGATCACGACCTGGCGCTCGCCATCCCGGCTCGAGAGCGCGATCGCCGTGTAGCCGACCGAGAAGCCGAGATGACCCCAGGCGGGCCCGCACGGGGAACGCTGCCGCCCCATCAGCGACGACATCTCGCCGATGCCGAGCCCGTAGCGGTCGGTCTCGAGCCAGTCGGAGTCGACCGCCTGGAACATCTCCTCGCGCAGGCCATCCCGGAGCAGCGTCGCGATCTCGCCGGCGGTCGAGACGATGCCGCCGCCGGCCCGATGGAACGGCACGTCGATCCCGGTCACGTCCACGAGGCCCGGCCCGCCCGGCAGCACGGGGTTGTCCGGGGGGAGGTAGCCGCGCGCGCAGTCGCCGAGGAGCGGCCCTTCGACCAGGTCCGTTTGCCTCAGGCCGAGCGGCCCGAGCACGCGCTGCCGCAGCGCCTCGCCCAGCGGCGTACCGGTCGCCTCCTCGACGAGCAGTCGCAGCGCGATGTAGTTGCTGCCGTGATACGACCAGCCCTCGCCCGGCGCGAACAGGCGCGGCAGCTCCATCACCAGCCCCAGCTCCTCGCGCGCATCGAGCTCCCAGCGGTGGCCGAGATCCCGGCGGTACGGCTCGAAGAACTCGACGACGTCGCCGACGAAGTCCGGCAGGCCGCTCGTGTGGTTGAGGAGCTGCCGGACCGTGATGCCCTCGGCGAACGGCGCTGCTTCGCCGTCGAGCTCGAGTAGCCCTTCGTCGAAGAGCTGCAGCACGAGCGCCGCGACGAAGATCTTCGTCACGCTCCCGATGCGGAAGCGGTGATCGACCGTGAGGGGCTCGCCCGTGCCGACGTCCGCGAGCCCGGCCGCTGCTTCGACCCGGAGGTTGGGGCCGGCCGCCAGCACGACCGCGCCCGGCACGCCACTCGCTACGACGGCGTCGAGCTGATCCGCGATCGTCAGCCTAGGCCTTCAACGTCAACGCCACCGCGACGAACGCGAGCGCAAGCGACGCCAGCACGAACATACCCCCGTAGAGAGCAACCCGCATGACCCTTCCCTTCCTTCCCGTTCCGCGCACGGTAGGCGGGTGACCGGACGGTGGCATCCCTCGGCCGGGGGGTCTGGCTAGGCGAGCTCCGCGACCAGCGCGAGCAGCTCCTCGCGCCGGTAGCCGTGCTCCCGCGCGAGCTCGACGAGCTCACGCGCGTGCCGGTGGACCGCTCCCTGAGCCTTCGCACGACGAGCTCGAGGCGCTGATCGAGGAGGTACGCCGCCGTGCCAGGCGCCGCCGGCTGCTCATCGGAGGCGCGATCGTCGGGGTACTTCTGCTTGCAGGCCTCGCGACCGGCCTGGTGCTCGTGCTGCGGGGCGGCGCGAGCACGGCCGTGCCGCGGGGCTTCCACCTCGTCCAGGCGCGCGGCCCGGTCAAGCACCTGCGCTTCGAGAACTTGCTCGACCGCGGGACGGCGATCGACATCTCGAGCGGTGCCGCCAAACGGGCACCGAGCACGCAGGAGTTGTGGTGGAACGAGAACTCGGGCCTCACGCGCACCGTGTACCGCCGCGACGGTCGGATCGTCGCCGACTGGGTCGAGCAGCAGTGCCAAGGGTCCGGCCCTACGCGCTTGTGCACTCCGCCCTGGCCGTACATTCCCTACCAACAGCTGCCAAGCGACGCGCAGCGGCCGAAGTCCGAGTTCAGGCGCGTCGGCACCGGGACCTTCCGCGGACGCGCCGTCTACTGGATCGAGCAGCTGTACCAGCCGCCGGGGAGCAAGCCTTCCCTGGGTGGCGACCAAGTTGCCTACGACGCGGTCACGCACGAGCCGGTCGCACTGCGGACGATCGAACGCGGCGGGCGCTTCAAGGGGAGGACGTTCAGTTACAACTCGCTCGAGATCCTGCCCGACCTCCCCGGGAAGAACGTCGCATTCGTGGTGCCGAACGGCGGAGCCGATCGCAACCCGCCGAGCACTCCGACCGTCCTCACGGGCCACGGACTTCCTGCGGCTCGGGCAGCTCTCGGCCAGACCCCGCTCTGGCTCGGCCGCTCGTTCCAGGGCCGCCGACTCCGCTCGGTCGTGGTCGGGCGCGATGGGGAAGTGACCCAGAAGAGGCCCGGGCGGATACTGCTGCCGACCCGCTTCGCACGTTTTGACTACGGCAGCTTCTCGGTCAAAGAGTTCGGGCAGGACCGACCGCCGTTCTTCCTGGAGGATCCGCCTGCCGGCAAGCTCGTGATCGCGGACTCGCGGATCGCGTTCGCTCGTGACGGCATCCTGATGTTGATCGGGGTCACGGGCCCGAAGTTCCGGCTCGACCGCGCGACGGCGCTCGCGGTGGCCAAGGCGCTGCGCCCGGTCGACGGCTAGCGCTCCGGCGGTCGCAGAACGGCGAACTGGTCCGTGATCTCGAGCCGCCGCGAGCGGAAGCGGTAGAGCGCCGCCGGCCGGCCGCCGCTGCGGCCCGGCTCGCGGCGCTCGCCGGTCGGCTCGAGCACGCCGCGCCGGAGCAGCACGCGCTGCAGGTTCGTCGCCGAGACCTCGTGCCCGAGCGCGGCGACGTACTCCTCCCGCAGCTCCGAGATCGTGAAGACCGGCGGCGCGAGCGCGAAGGCGATGTTCGTGTACGACAGCTTCGCGCGCAGCCGCTCGCGCCCCGCGAGCACGATCGCGCGGTGGTCGTAGGCAAGCTCCGGGAGGCGCGAGACCGGGTGCCAGCGCGTGTCGTCGGGCACGACCGGATCGACGTCGGCCGGGACGAGGCCGAGGTACGCGGTGGCGAGCTCCCACTCGAGCGGGTTGCGGGCCGGGTCGCTGAGCGTCTCGAGCTGCTCGAGGTGGGCCAGCTCGCGGACGTCGACCTTCTGGGCGAGGTGGCTGCGGATCGACTGCTCCAGCGTCTCGCCCGGCGCGAGGAAGCCGCCCGGGGCAGACCAGGCGCCGAGGAACGGCTCGCGCGCCCGCTGCCAGAGCAGCCCCTGCAGCCGGCCCTCGCGCACTTGCAGCACCACCGCCAGCGTGACGTGGGCCGGTCGCGCACTGGTAGACTCTCGCCGAGGTTTTCGCTCCACAGTCGAAAACTACCCGAAGATGACGACAGCCAACGTCGCAGTCCCGGCCCGAGACGTCGAGCAGGTCCTCCGCGAGGGCGGGCTCTCACGCTTCCACAAGAAGGCGATCCTCGTCACCGGGGCCGCCTGGACGTTCGTGGCGATGGAGATCCTGCTCGTCGGCTTCGTCGCGCCGATCTTCGCGGTGGAGTGGGGCCTGAACGGGCGTATGCAGGGCCTCGTCAACAGCGCCGCGCTGGCCGGCTCGCTCTGCGGCTCGCTCGTGCTCGGCCGGCTGGCCGACCGGATCGGGCGGCGGACGATCTTCCAGTACTCGATTCTCTGGTACGCGATCTTCACCGCCGTGACCGCGCTCGCCTGGGGGCCGTGGTCGGTGATGACGTTCCGCTTCCTGGCCGGCCTCGGCCTGGGCGGGATGCTGGTCGTCGACCCGGCGATGCTGACCGAGTACCTGCCGCCGCAGCGGCGCGGGCGGCTGCTCGTCTTCCTCGACTTCTGGTGGCCCGTCGGGCTGCTGCTCGCCACCTTCCTCTCGTGGATCTTCATCGGCCACTCGGTCGGCGGCTCGAACAGCTGGCGCTGGCTCTTCCTCGCGGCGTCCTTCCCGGCGCTGCTCGCCTTCGTCGTGCGGCGCTCGCTGCCGGAGAGCCCCTATTTCCTCGCGCGCCACGGTCGCACCGAGGAGGCGGCCGAAGTGCTGACCGAGATCACGGGCAAGCCAATCGAGCCGGGCGAGCTGGCGGCCCCGCCGGAGGAGCCGCGCTCGTCGGTGCGCGAGCTGCTGGCCGACAAGCTGCGCTCGCGGACGACGACCACGGCGCTGATCTGGATCGCGCTCAACATCTCGTACTACGGGCTCTTCCTCTGGCTGCCGTTCGTGCTGCAGGCCGAGAAGAGCTTCTCGATCAACGTCTACCTGCTGCTGACCCTGAGCGCGCTCTCGCAGTTTCCGGGCTACGGGGCTGCGATCTGGCTGGTCGAGCGGATCGGCCGCAAGCCGACGCTGGCGATGTTCCTGATCCTCGGCGGCCTCTCGGCCTACGCGTTCGCGGTTGCCGACACCGAGAGCGTCTACGTGACCGCGCTCTTCTTCGTCGGCTTCTTCAACCTCGGCGCGTGGGGGGCGGTGTACCCCTACACCTCCGAGACGTTTCCGACGCGCCTGCGCTCGACCGCCTTCGGCGTGATGGAGGGCGTCGGCAAGGCCGCCGCGATCGCCGGGCCCTACATCTTCGGCAACCTGAACGACGCGACCGGCTCGACGACCTGGTCGCTCACCTTCGTCGCGATCGTGATGGCCGCCGGTGGCCTCATCGCTGCGATCTTCGGCCGCGAGACTCGCGGGCGCGCGCTCGCCTAGCTGCCGTAGCGCGCCAGCATCGGGGCCGTGTGCAGGCACTCGGCGAAGCTGAAGGGCCGCGTCACGAGCGGCGGCACCCGGGCGGCGTCCGGATGGAGCGGGTTCATCAGCACCACGTCCGCCTCCGGGAGGACCTGCGAGCGCACCGCCGCGAGCAGGCCGCGGCGTTGCTCGAGCCAGTCGGCCACCCAGGCCCGGATCGCCTCGTCGCCCTCGACCTCTACGCGCTCAGGAGTCGCGTCGGCGGCCTCGGTCCAGCCGAGCACGTAGTCGTCCGCCGGTTCGTCCGGCAGGTAACGCAGGGCCACCAGCACCGCGAGACCTGCCTCGGAGGCAAAGTTGACCACCGGCACGCCCGGCGGCGAGTAACGGCCGCCGCGTCTTGCGGTGCCGGCACCGTCGAGCGCGGTCTCGCCTGACCGGGTCAGCCGCCAGAGCCGCACTAGCCCCCGGCGATGGCAGCCACCAGGCGAATCTCGTCGCCGTCCTCGACCGCGCCGTCCACACCGTCGACCGGCGCGCGGTTGACGTACACGTTCACGAGCGGCCGCAGCGCCTCGCGCTCGTCGAAGATCAGGTCCCGCACCGGCAGCTGCAGCAGCGCCTCACGCACGGTCGCGGCCTCGAGCTCGAACCGCCCCTGGCCACCGGCCTCGCGGGCCAGCAGCGACGGCACCAGGACGACTACCACTCGCAGGCTTCGACCGACAGGATCGTCGGCAGGAAGCGCGCCGCCTCGAGCCACGAATCGCCGCCGTCGGGCGAGACGAAGACCGAGCCGCTCTGGGTGCCGAGGTAGATCCCGTGCGGGTCGAGCCGGTCGAACGACATCCCCTCGCGCATGACCGAGACCCAGGCCTCCTGCGGCAGTCCGTCGGTCAGCAGCTCCCACGACTCACCGGCGTCGCGCGTGCGGTAGATCCCGAGTCGCCCCTCAGGCGTGACGCGGTTCTCGGCGCCGACCTCCGGGACGACGTAGGCGACGTCGGGGTCGGCGTGGTTCAGCGCGATCGGGAAGCCGAAGTCCGACGGCAGCCCGTTGCCGTCGAGCCGCTCCCAGGTCTCGCCGCGGTCGTCGGAGCGGTAGACGCCGCAGTGGTTCTGCTGCCAAAGCCGCTCCGGCTTCGCGGGATGCACGAGCAGCTTGTGCACGCACTGGCCGACCTCGGGGTACGGGTTGTCGGGGAAGAAGTCCGCGGCGACGTTCTGGTTCTTCGTCTCCCAGCTCTCGCCGCCGTCGTCGCTGCGGAAGGCACCCGCGGCCGAGATCGCGATGTAGACGCGCTGCGGGTCGGACGGATCCATCTGGATCGAGTGGCAGCAGAGCCCGCCCGCGCCGGGGTTCCACTGCTCGCGCGTCTGGTGCTCGATCACGCCCTTGACGGGCTCCCAGCTCGCGCCGCCGTCGCCGCTGCGGAAGAGCGCACCCGGCGTGCCGCCGAGCCAGAGCGTCTCCGGCTCGTCGGGGTGCCCGGGCTCGACGTGCCAGGACTTCTCCCAGGTGAGGCCGCTCTCTTCGGGCAGCCCGATTCCCTCGGCGCGCTCCCAGGTCTTGCCCTGGTCGCGCGAGCGGTGCGCCGTCGCGCCGTAGACCCAGTTGTTCGTCGCCGCGTGCACGGTGCCCGTGCGCGGATCGCGCATGGCGTGGAAGACCTCGAAGCCGGTCAGGTGCGGCCCTTCGACCGACCAGTCGCGTCGGGTTTCGTCACTTGTGAGGACGAACAGGCCCTTCCTGGTACCGACAAGGACGGCGGCTCCCATCGAGCAACTAGCCTAGCGATCGAGAAAAGGAGAGCGAATGGCAACGATCAACCAGAAGCAGCGCGAGTTCCTCGAGCAGCCTTTCGCGGGCGCGGTGACGACGCTGCGCTCGGACGGCTCGCCCCACACCACGGTGGTCTGGGTCGACGTCGACGACCAGGTCGTCATCTTCAACACCGCGGTCGGCCGCGCGAAGGAGCGGTACCTGCGGGAGAACCCGCGCGTCTCGATCAACGTGCTCGACCCGCAGGACCAGTACCGCTGGCTGTCGGTCAGCGGCAGCGCCGAGCTGACCACCGACGGCGCGGACGCGCAGATCGACAAGCTCGCCAAGAAGTACCTCGGCCAGGACGAGTATCCCTGGCGCAACCCGGAGGAGCAGCGGATCACGGTTCGCATCCACCCGGAGCACGTCGACTCGTACGGCCTGGACGAGTAGCGCTTGGCTCTGACCCTCTGCGACGTCGGCCCGCGCGACGGGCTACAGAACGAGAACGAGGCGCTGGAGCCGGTCGTGCGGGCCGAGCTCGTCAACCGGCTCGCCGCCGCGGGCCTGCCGCGCGTCGAGGCGGTCAGCTTCGTGCGCGACGACCGCGTGCCGCAGATGGCAGGGGCCGAGGAGGTGGTCACGGGGATCGAGCCGCTATCGCGTCGAGGTACCGAGTACTCCGGCCTCGTGCTCAACGAGCGCGGCTACGAGCGCTTCGCCGCCACCGGGCTGGACCGAGTGAACGCGACCCTCGGCGCGACGGAGGAGTTCAACCGCCACAACGGCAACGCCTCGCTCGACGAGGCGATTGCGCGAGTCGATCAGATCTTCGCCGCGGCCCGGGTGCCGGCGACGGTCACGATCAGCGTCGCCTTCGGCTGCCCGTTCGAGGGGCGGGTCGACCCGGGGCGGGTGGCGGAGCTCGCCGGCCGCTTCGGCGGGGCGGAGGTCGTCCTCGCCGACACGATCGGCGTGGCCGCGCCGCGGGAGGTCCGCTCGCTGGTCGAGCGCACCCGCGCAGCCGGCTTCCACGGCCACAACACGCGCAACACCGGCTACGCGAACGCGCTTGCCGCGCTGGAGGCGGGGGCGACGGTGCTCGACGCCTCGGTGGGCGGCCTCGGCGGCTGTCCATACGCGCCGCGAGCGAGCGGCAACGTCGCGACCGAGGACCTCGTCTACCTGCTCGAGCACGAGGGCGTCGAGACGGGCGTTGACCTCGACGCGCTGATCGGGATCTCGACCTGGCTGGAGGGGATCTTCGGGCGGAAGCTCGAGGGCCAGCTCTACCGGGCCGGCGACTTCCCCGCCTGAGCGAACTCGGCCACGGCGAGGTCGATCTCCTCGTCGCCGGTCTGCCAGTTCGAGACCGAGACGCGGATCGCCTTGCGGCCGTCCCAGGTGGTGCCGCTCAGCCAGATCCGCCCGCTCTCCTGCACGCGCGCGAGCGCCTCGTCGGTGCGCTCGTCGGACTCGAAGCGGAAGAGCACCTGGTTGAGCACGACCTCGTTCAGCACCTCCACGCCGTCGAGCTCGACGATTCGCTCGGCGAAGCGCGTGGCCGCGTCGCAACAGCGCTCCACCAGCTCGACCAGGCCGCTGCGGCCGAGCGAGCGCAGCGCCGCGTAGATCGCGAAGCCGCGGGCGCGCCGGGAGAACTCGGGCACCCAGTCGACCTCGTCGCGCACCAGCGCAGTCTCATCTTGGATCAGGTACGAGGCCGCGATCGTCATCGCCGCGCGGTGGGACTCGGGATGCTTGCAGAAGACGATTCCGGAGTCGTACGGCACGTTCAGCCATTTGTGTGCGTCGGTTGTCCAGGAATCGGCGCGATGGAGGCCTTCGACGAGGTGTCGCAACCGCGGCGAGACCGCTGCCCAGATCCCGAAGGCGCCGTCGACGTGGAGCCAGGCGCCCGCGGCCTGGCAGGCGTCGGCGATCTCCGGCAGCGGGTCGAAGGCGCCGGTGTTCACCTCGCCGGCCTGGGCGCAGACGATCGTCGGGCCCTCGCCGAGCGCCTCGCGTAGCGCGTCGGGCACGAGCCGTCCCTGCGAGTCGCTCGCGACGACCGTGGGCGCGCCGAGGCCGAGCAGCCGCAGCGCGCGGTCGACCGTCACGTGCCGCTTCTCGGCGCCGAGCACGGTCACGCGCGACGCTCCGGTCAGGCCCTTGGCGCCGACGTCCCAGCCGACCGCGTCGAGCACGTGCCAGCGCGCGGCCGCGAGCCCGGTCACGTGAGCCATCTGCGTGCCGGTGACGAAGCCGACCGACGACTCGGGCGGCAGTCCGAGCAGGTCGACGAGCCACGAGCGCGTGACCTGCTCGACCACGGAGGCCGACGGCCCGCCCACGTAGAGGCCGGCGTTCTGGTCCCACGTCGAGGTGAGCCAGTCGGCCGCGAGCGCGGCCGGGAGCGCCCCGCCGATCACGAAGCCGAAGTAACGGCCGCTGCCAAGGGCGACCACACCCGGCTCGGCACCGGCGACGAGCTCCTCGACCACCTGCTCCGGCGGCAGCGGGTCGTCGGGCAGCGGCCCGCCGAGCGCCTCGCGCAGCTGCTCGGGCGTGACGTCCGGGAAGACCGGCCGCTCGCCGAGGCTCTCGACGTAGTCGGCCGCGAGGTGGGCCGTGCGCGCGAGCAGGTCGCGAATCTCGCTCATGGCTCGAGCGCGAACAGCTGCGCCTCGCGGCGACCGAGCATGATGTTCCGCTCGTGCTCGAGCCCGAGCTTGCGTGCGACGTTCTCGGAGGCGGTGTTGCCGTGGATGATCAGCGCGATCAGCCGGTCGGCGCCGAGCTCGCCGAGCGCGTAGTCGCGCACCGCGCCGGCCGCCTCGGTGGCGAAGCCCTGGCCCCAGTAGTCACGGCCGAGCGTGTACCCGACCTCGACCTCGGTCGGCCCGTTCGGCGCCGCGGCGCGGGTCGTCGGTTCCCAGGTCTCGGTGTTCCAGACGAGCAGGCCGACGCGGCCGATCACCGCTTCGTCCTCCTTGCGCACGGTCGTGAAGAGCCCAAAGCCGTCGGCCTCCCAGCGCTCGATCATGCGCTTGACCGAGCGCTCGGTCTCGGCCCGCGTGAGCGTGCGCCCGTCGCCGACGTAGCGCATCACCTCGGGGTCGGCGTACATCGGCGCGAGCGCGTCGGCGTCCTCGGGGAGGACGGGTGCCCGGAGCAGCAGGCGGTCGGTCTCGAGCTGGAGCATCTAGACGACCAGCTTTACCAGGAAGACGATCGCCACGATCGCGGCCACGACCAGCACGAGCGTGAGCAGCCCGCCGGCGGCGTGCTTGGCCTGCTTGGCGGGCGAGCCGCTAAGCGCCGCTTCGAGCTGGTCCTCGACGTAGCGGTTGATGCGGTCCTCGAAGCGCTGCTCCATCGACGCGGTCGCGTCGTGCTCCTTCAGCGGCGGGAACCGCTCGCCGGACTCCTCCAGCGAGAGCTCGTAGACGTGCTCGTACTGGACGTCCTTCAGGTGCTGCCGTCCCAGGTCGCGGACGTGCACGCCGTCGGGGAGGTCGTTGCCGAGCAGCGCCCGCGTCGTCTCGGAGACGAGGATCTGCCCGCCGTGCCCGGCCGAGCAGATCCGCGCGGCGCGGACGACGTCGAGGCCGACGTAGCCCTCGTCGCCGACGGTCGGCTCGCCGGTGTGCAGGCCCATCCGGACGCGCACGTCGACGCCCTTCGGCCACGCGTGGGAGGCGAGCGCACGCTGGCCCTCCACGGCCGCGCGCACGGCGTCGCGCGCGCGCGGGAACGAGTAGAAGAACGCGTCGCCCTGCGTGTCGACCTCGTTGCCGCCCGCGGCCTGGAAGACCTCCCGCAGCAGGCGGCGATGATCGGCCACGACCTGCCCGTAGTCGTCACCGAGCTCCTGCAGCAGGCGCGTGGAGCCCTCGATGTCGGTGAACAGGAAGGTGACGGTGCCGCCGGGCAGACTCACGCCGTTACCGTACAAAGGTGAATCGGCTCGCGTCAGAGACGAGCCCGTATCTCCTGCAGCACGCTTCGAACCCGGTCGAGTGGTACCCGTGGGGCGAGGAGGCGCTGGCCAAGGCGCGGGCCGAGGACAAGCCGATCCTGCTCTCCGTCGGCTACGCGGCCTGTCACTGGTGCCACGTGATGGCGCACGAGTCGTTCGAGGACCCGGAGATCGCGGCGCTGATGAACGAGCGCTTCGTCAACGTCAAGGTCGACCGCGAGGAGCGGCCCGACGTGGACGGGATCTACATGGACGCGGTGGTCGCGCTGACCGGCTCCGGCGGCTGGCCGCTGACCGTCTTCCTGACGCCCGAGGGCGAGCCGTTCCTCGGCGGCACCTACTTCCCGCCCGCGCCTCGGCACGGGCTCCCGTCGTTCCCGCAGGTGCTGGTGGCGGTCTCGGAGCTCTACCGCGAGCGCCGCTCGGAGGTGACGCAGCGGACCGAGGTGCTGGTCGACGCGCTCCGCCAGGCAGGCGCCGCCGCGCCCTCGGCGGAGCCGCTGACAGAGTCGCTGCTCTTCGCCGCGGTGCGGCGCCTGGGCGAGCTGCACGACCCGGAGTGGGGCGGCTTCGGCGCGCGGGCGCCGAAGTTCCCGCCGGCCTCCGCGCTCGAGCTGGTCTTGCGGCGTGGCGAGGCGGAGCTGGCCGTGCCGACGCTCAATGCGATGGCCGCCGGCGGGATGTACGACCTCGTCGGCGGCGGCTTTCACCGCTACTCGGTCGACGAGCGCTGGCTCGTGCCGCACTTCGAGAAGATGCTCTACGACAACGCGCTGCTCGTGCCCGCGTACCTGCATGGGTGGCTCGTCACGGGCCGCGAGCGCTACCGCCAGGTCGTCGAGGAGACGGTCGAGTACCTGCTCCGCGACCTACGCCTGCCGAGTGGGGGCTTCGCCTCCTCGCAGGACGCCGACACCGAGGGCGTCGAAGGGCTGACCTACACCTGGGCACCGGGCGAGGGAGCGCCCGAGGAGCTGCTCGAGCCGTTCGAGGACGGGCGCTTCGTCCTGCGCGGCTCACTCGATCCGGCGACCCGGGCGCGGTTGCTGGAGATCCGCGCCGGCCGCCCGCAGCCGGGCCTCGACGACAAGGCGATCGCCGCCTGGAACGGGCTCGCGCTGGCGGCGCTGGCCGAGGCCGGGCGGCGCCTCGAGCGCGCCGACTGGATCGATGAGGCGCGCAGGCTGGCCGAGTTCCTGCTCGGGCCGATGTCGGCGGACGGGCGGCTCGTGCGCAGCCTCCGCGAGGGCAAGACGAGCGGGTCGGGCTTCCTCGACGACTACGCCGACGTCGCGCACGGGCTCTACGAGCTCCACGTCGCGACCGGTGAGCTGCGCTGGCTCGAGGAGTCGCGGCGCCTGGCGCTGCTCGCGGTCGAGCTGTTCGCGGACGACGAGCACGGCGGCTTCTTCCTCGCGCCGGCGCAAGGCGAGCAGCTCGTCGCGCGGCGCAAGGAGCTCTACGACCACCCGGTTCCGTCGGGCAACTCGATGCTCGCCCACGTGCTGCTGCGACTGGCGCGCATCTACGGCGACGACGAGCTCGAACGGCGCGCGGTCGGCGTCCTTCGCCTCTTCGGCGAGAGCCTCGGCCGCGGCCCGACCGAGTTCGCCTGGGCGCTGAACGCGCTCGACCTCTACCTGGCCACGCCCCGGGAGCTGGCGATCGTCGGCCCGCCCGAGAGCGAGGTGGCGCGCGCGGCGCTGACGCCGTTTGAGCCGAACGCGGTCGTCGCCTTCGGCCCGGCCGAGGGCGTGCCGCTGCTCGAGGGCAGAGGCCTCGTCGACGGCAAGCCCGCGGTCTACATCTGCGAGCGGTTCGCCTGCCAGGCGCCGGTGACCGAGGCCGCGGCGCTCTAGTCCACAGCCGCTTACGATCCGCGCGTGGCCCTGCTCTCGGTCGAGCACGTGACGCGGCGGTTCGGCGGGGTCGTCGCCGTCGACGACGTCACGCTCGACGTGGGCGAGGGTGAGATCGTCGGCCTGATCGGCCCGAACGGCGCCGGCAAGACGACGCTCTTCAACCTGATTTCGCGTGTGGACAGGGCTGATGCCGGTGCGATCGCGTTCGACGGCGAGAGCCTGCTGCGCACGCCGGCCCACCGCGTCGTGCGACGCGGGATCGCGCGCACCTTCCAGAACGTCGAGCTGTTCGAGTCGATGACCGTGCTCGAGCACGTGCTCGTCGGCCGCCACGCGCGCCGCGGCCGCAGCGCCCGTGAGCTGCTCGCCTACGTCGGCCTCTCGCCGCTCGCCCATCGCCCGGCGGCGGAGCTCTCGTACGGGACGCGCAAGCGGGTCGAGCTGGCCCGCGCCCTCGCTGCCGGGCCGCGGCTGCTGCTGCTGGACGAGCCGGCCGGCGGGCTCAACCACGAGGAGGTCGGCGAGCTCGGCGCGCTGATCCGCAACGTCTGCAAGGACTTCGAGCTGACGCTGCTGCTGGTCGAGCACCACATGGGCCTCGTGATGGGCGTCGCCGACCGCGTGCACGTGCTCGACTTCGGGCGGCTGATCGCGAGCGGCACGCCGCGCGAGGTGCAGAGCGACCCGAAGGTGATCGAGGCCTACCTGGGGACGACCGCGGTTGCCTAAGAGCTCCCGCCAGCCCGAAACCTTGTGCCGCATGAGCGCGCTGAACGGCACGTGGACGGCGTCCTCAGTCGCGCCCGTAGCCTCCGGCTACGAACACTCCCTGCGTCCTTGCCACACACCGTCCATCACGCCCATGCGACGAAGGATCGAGCTGGAGTGAGCTCGGCCTTGCTCGAACTGGAGGACGTGACCGCCCGTTACGGGCCGGTGACCTCGCTGCATGGGATCTCGCTCAGCGTCGGCGAGGGCGAGGCGGTGGCCGTGCTCGGCGCGAACGGGGCCGGCAAGACGACCACCCTGCGCGCGATCTCGGGGTCGGTCAAGCGCGGGGGGCGGATCGCCTTCGCCGGCAAGAGCATCGCCCGCAGCTCGCCCGAGGCCACGACCCGGGCCGGGATCGCCCACGTGCCGGAGGGCCGGGGCACGCTGACGGAGCTGACCGTCCGCGAGAACCTCCGCCTCGGCGCCTACACACGCCGCGACCGGGCGGGGATCAGGGAGGACGAGGAGCGCGTGCTCGGCTACTTCCCGCGCCTGCAGGAGCGGCGCGACCAGCGTGCCGGCACGCTCAGCGGCGGCGAGCAGCAGATGCTCGCGCTCGCCCGCGCCCTGATGCTGCGGCCGCGCCTGCTGCTGCTCGACGAGCCGTCGCTCGGGCTCGCGCCGCTCGTGGTCGCGGAGATCTTTCGCATGGTCGGCGAGCTGAACGAGCGCGAGGGCCTGGCCGTGCTCGTCGTCGAGCAGAACGCCGTCCTCGCGCTCGAGGCTTCGGCACGGGCGTATGTGCTCGAGGTGGGCAAGGTCGCGGTCGAGGGCGACAGCGCCGCCCTCCGGCGCGATGAATCGGTCCGACGGTCGTACCTGGGCTACTGATGCTGCTCGCCTTCGACTGGACCCAGCTGGCGCAGCAGATCGTGATCGGCCTCTCCTCCGGCGGCGTCTGGGCGACGCTCGCCGTCGCGCTCGTCCTGATCTACCGCTCGACGGGCGTGGTCAATTTCGCCCAGGGCGAGATGGCGATGTTCTCGACCTTCATCGCCTGGTCGCTCGTGCACCACGGCCTCTCCTACTGGGCCGCCTTCTTCCTCACCGTGGCGATCTCGTTCGTCGGCGGCATCGCGATCGAGCGCCTCGTGATCAAGCCCGCAGAGCGCGCGCCCGTGCTGACGGTCGTGATCGTCACGCTCGGCCTCTTCTTCCTCGTCAACGGCGCAGCCCGCTGGATCTGGTCGCCGGAGGTGCGGAGCCTGCCGAACGCCTTCTCGACGCGGCCGATCGAAATCGCCGGGGTCGCGTTCTCGATCCAGGACCTGGGCACGATCGCGGTCTCGCTCGGCGCGGTCGCGCTGCTCTGGCTCTTCTTCCGCTTCACCAAGCTCGGGCTCGCCTCGCGCGCTGCAGCGGTTAACCCCGAGGCGACCCGGCTCGTCGGCGTGCGCGTCAGCTGGATGCTCGCGCTGGGCTGGGGGCTGGCCGCGGCGATGGGCGCGGTCTCGGGGATGCTGACGGCGCCCGCGCTCGCCAGCTTCGACCAGAACCTGATGCAGCCGGTGCTCCTGTACGCGTTCGCCGGCGCCGTGCTCGGCGGGCTCGGCAGCCCGCTCGGGGCGGTCGTCGGCTCGCTGCTGCTCGGCGTGCTGATCAACCTGATCGGCACCTACGTCGACTGGGTCGGCACCGACCTGCGGCTGCCGGTCGCGCTCGCGGTGATCCTGGGCGTGCTGCTCGTCAAGCCGACGGGGCTCTTCGGCCAAGCCGAGGTGACGCGCGTATGAGGCGCCGGCTCGGGATCGCGGTCTGGGTGCTGACGGCAGCGGCCGTGCTCGCGCTCTACGCGTGGGCGCCGCAGCTCGTGAGCGACTTCCACTCGCGCGACCTCGCCCAGGCCGGTGTCTTCTTCATCGCGATCGTCGGGCTGAACATCCTCACGGGCTACACCGGCCAGATCTCGCTCGGTCACGGCGCGCTGATGGCGGTCGGCGGCTACACGACCGCGGCGCTGTGCGTCCACGAGCACTGGCGCGACGTCTGGACAATCCCGCTCGCCGGGATCGCGGCCGGCGTGGTCGGCTTCCTGATCGGCCTGCCGGCCCTGCGGCTCTCGGGCATCTACCTCGCGCTCGCCACGTTCGCCTTCGCGGTCGCGATGCCCTCGCTGTTGAAGAAGTTCTCCGGGCTGACCGGCGGCGGGCAGGGCCTGCGCTTGCTCGAGCAGGCGCCGCTGCAGGTGACCGGCCTCAGCGGCACGGTCACGATCTTCGGCCAGACGACCACGCAGAACCACTTCCTCTACTACCTGACCTGGGGGATCGGCCTGGTCGGGTTCGTGATCGCCTGGCTGATCGTGCGCGGCCGGCTCGGCCGCACCTTCCGGGCCGTGCGCGACAGCGAGGTCGCCGCCGCCTCGGTCGGGATCGACCTCGCCCGGACGAAGACGCTCGCCTTCGCGATCAGCGGCGTCTACGCCGGCGTCGCGGGCGCGCTGTTCGCGATCCAGGCCGAGATCGTGAACCCGCTCTCGTTCACCTTCCTGCTCTCGATCCTGCTCCTCGTCGGCGCGGTCGTTGGGGGTCTCGGCTCCCTGCCGGGGATGGTGGTGGGCGCCTTCTTCGTCCAGTACGTGCCCCAGCTCTCGACCCATGTCTCGAGCAAGCCGGGCGTGCCGGACTTCGTCTACGGGGCCGCGATCATCCTCGTGATGATCCTGCTCCCGACCGGCGCCGGGGGCTTGCTGCGCCGAGTTGCCAGACCGCTAACAACACGGCTATACCTACGTCCCTAGAGGGGCTGTGACGAGGACGACTCATCTGATCCTGTGCGCGCTCGGAGCGCTGGCGCTCGCGACCGTCGCGTCGGGCGCCGCCTCGGAGACCGGCATCACCTCGACGCAGGTGCTGATCGGCGGCACGACCCCGCTGAGCGGGCCTGCCTCGGCCTACCAGTCGGTGGCGAAGGGCGCCGCGGCCTACTTCCGGTACGTCAACGCCAAGGGCGGTGTGAACAAGCGGAAGATCAAGTACCTCTACAAGGACGACGCCTACGACCCGGCCAAGACGGCGGACGAGACGCGCGAGCTCGTCCAGCAGGACAAGGTCTTCGCGATCTTCAACAGCCTCGGCACCGAGCACAACCTCGCCACGCGCGCCTACCTGAACGCGGCCAAGGTGCCGCAGCTGTTCGTCGCCAGCGGCGCGACCACCTTTGGCAAGGACTACAAGCAGTACCCGTACACGATCGGCTACCAGCCGAACTACCGCGCCGAGGGCACGATCTACGGCCGGTACGTCGCCAAGACGAGCCCGAAGGCGCGCATCGGCGTCCTCTACCAGGACGACGACTACGGCAAGGACCTGCTTGCGGGGCTACGCAACGGCCTCGGCAAGAAGGCGACGCTGATCGTCTCCAAGCAGAGCTATGACGTCGCCGACCCGGACGTGCAGTCGCAGGTCGCCAAGCTGAAGGCCGCGCGCGTAAAGGTCGTGATGCTGTTCGCGACGCCGAAGTTCGCCATCCAGTCCTACGTCTACGCGCACAAGCTCGGCTGGAAGCCGACGGTCTACGTGAACGCGGTCTCGAGCGCGGCGAACATCATGGGCCTCGCCACCGCGGGCACGACCAAGAAGCAGACCGAGGGCTCGCTCTCGATCGTCTTCCTCAAGGACCCGACCGACGCGCACTGGGCCAAGGACCCGGGCGTGAAGCTCTACAAGTCGATCATGAAGAAGTACAAGGGCGGCAACCCGAACGACGTCTACGCGGTCTACGGGATGTCGGTCGCGCACACCTTCGTCGCGGCCTTGAAGAAGGCTGGCAAGAACCCGACGCGCGCCGGGATCATGAAGGCGGCGACGAGCCTGAAGGTCACGAACGACCCGTTCCTACTGCCGCGGATCTCGGTCAAGACCGGCCCCGGCGACCACTTCCCGCTCGACCAGGCGAAGCTCCAGCGCTACCACAACGGGCGCTGGGTCTCGTTCGGCGGGTTGTTCCGCGTTAGGTAATCGAAGGCCGAATCGCTCGCCGTCACGCCGGGGAGCAGACGGCCACACCGGCAAAGCCGGCATGGCCTCTTTGGTCGGCGCCGCAAGACGGCGCCTTAGCCGGGTTCGCTAGGTAGCGAGCGCCGGCTCGCCGGCCGGGAGCCGCACCAGCTCGCGCCGCCTCACCGGCAGGAGGCTGATCACCGTCACCGTCAGCGCGACGCCGACCCACTGCGTCCAGCGCAGCGACGAGTCGAAGACGTAGATCCCGAGCAGCGTCGTCGTGACGGGGAACGCCAGCTCGCCGAGTGACGCGAGCAGCGCGGGCGTGCGCTGCAGCCCGTAGTAGTAGAGCCCCAGCGCGAACAGGCCGGTCACGAACGCGAGCACCGCGATCCAGACGCTGTCGTGGAGCCCCGCGAACGCCGGAGCGCCGACGATCGGCAGGGCGCAGGCTGCGGCGACCAGCCCGAAGGCAAAGCGAACGGTCATCACGTGCTCGAAGTGCAGGCGCCGGCTCAGAAAGCGGCCGAAGACGGTCCCCATCGCCCAGAGCGTCGCGGCCGCGAGCGTCTCCGCCACCGGGGTCAGGCCGTGCACGTGGGGCTCGAGCGGGTGCGGCAGCGAGATCAGCCAGACGCCGACCAGCGCGGCGAGCAGGAACCAGATGAAGCCGCGGCGCGGCTGTTCGCCGAGCACGAGCCAGGCGCCGACGACGACGATCAGCGGCTGTACCTGCTGGAGCACGACCACGGTGATGAAGTCGCCGTGGAAGATCGCCTTCGTGAACAGGATCGTGGCGATCGCCGAGGCGCCCGCACCGACTGCAATCCCGGCTGCGACGTAGGCGGGACCGGCTCGCCAGAGCGCGACCATCGCCGGGACGAGCAGCGGCAGCGTCACCAGGACGAGCGCGACGTGCTCGCCGAAGACGATCGTGTAGGCGGAGGTCGAGTCGGCGAGCGGCTTGCGGATCAGCCCGTCCAGGCCCCACATCGCCGCGGCGATGCTGACGAGCACGACCCCGGGAATCCGGTCGAGGCGGCCTGGCATGTGCGCGAGCCTAGCCACTGGCCTCTTCCTGGCGAAGGAGGTCGTCGACGCTCTCGCGGCTGCGGATCACCCGCGCGTGCCCGTCGGCGACCAGCACCGCGGCCGGCCGCGGGACGGCGTTGTAGTTCGAGCCCATCGAGAGCGTGTAGGCGCCGGTCGCGGGCACGGCGAGCAGGTCGCCGCGTCGTGGTTCCGGCAGGCGCACGCCCTCGATCAGGACGTCGCCGGACTCGCAGTGCTTGCCGCAGACGTCGTAGGCGTGTGTTGCCTCCTCGCCGGCGCGGTTGGCGAGCAGCGCGCTGTAGCGCGCTCCGTAGAGCTGCGGCCGCGGGTTGTCGGACATCCCGCCGTCGACCGCCACGTACGTGACCTCGTCGCTCGCCTGCTTGACGACGCCGACCCGGTAGAGCGTCAGGCCCGCCGGCCCGACGAGCGAGCGGCCCGGCTCGAGGATCACCTGCGGCGGCTCGCCGGGCCAGCCGTCGGCGAGCCGGGCGAGCAGCGAGGCGACGAACTCGCGGATCTCGGGCGGCCGCTCGCTCTCGACGTAGCGGATGCCGAGGCCGCCGCCGAGGTCGACCACCTCGGGCGTCCAGGCGGTCGCCGCGAAGTCCTTCAACCAGTCGATCGTCTCGAGGCCGGCGCGCGGGTCGAGCAGCTGCGAGCCGATATGCAGGTGGACGCCCGCGACCTCGAGCCCGGCCTCGCGCGCGGCGGCGGCCGCCCTGAGCGCGTCGTCGGGCGGGAGGCCGAACTTCGAGCCGTGGTGGGCGGTGCGGATCTTCTCGTGCGTGTCCGCCTCGATGCCGGGCGTGACACGCACGAGCGCCCGCCGCACGCCCGCCGCCGCCGCCCGCTCCGCCTCGTCGAGGGCGTCGAGCACGACGAAGCGCACCTCGGCCTCGGCCGCGGCCCGCAGCTCCTCGTCGCTCTTGTTGTTGCCGTGCACGACGATCCGCCCGCCCTCGATCCCGGCGCGACGGGCGAAGGCGAGCTCGCCGAGCGTCGAGACGTCGGCACCGAAGCCTTCGGCCGCGAGCAGGTGCAGGAGCGCCACGTTCGGGAACGCCTTCAGGCTGTAGAGCGGCAGCGCGTCGGGCGCCGCCTCGCGGTAGGCGCGCGCGGCGTCCAGGATCGTCCGCTCGCAGTAGACGACGAGCGGCGTGCCGAACTCGGCCGCAAGCTCCGAGGCGGGCACGCCGCCGACGCTGAGCTCGCCATCCGAGACGGCGGCAGTTTGTGGGAAGAGCGAAAGGCTCAGGTCAGTCGTTCCACCAGTCGTTCTCCATCTCCGCGTCGCCCGGCCCGGTGTGCGGCGCGCCGACCGCGATCAGCTCGGCGCCTTCCGGTCCGCCCTCGAAGCTGCGCATCGTGTCCTTGTGCACGCGCAGAGCGTCGAGCGGGCCCAGCTCGAGCGTCTCGTCCTCGATCTTCACGCGCAGGCTCCCGCTGAGCACGATGTAGACCTCCTCCTGGGTCTTGTGCTTGTGCCCGAAGGGGAGCCGGTAGTTCGGCGCGATCCGTTGGTAGCTGACGCCCTGCTGCTCGAGCTCGAGCGGCACGCGTGCCATCCGCGCCTCGATCTTCCCCTCCAAACCGAAGTTCGGCGCCTGGTCCTCGACGTCGTCCTTCAGGTTGAGCTTCGTGTAGCCGGCCAACTCGTCCCTCCTGTTCTCGACAGAGCGATGCTAAAGTCCGCAGGGATGAAGCAGCTTCTCGAGTAGCGCAGGGAACAACGCGGCGGCGCCGCGTCGGGTTCCCTTGGCCTCTCGTTCGAGAGGCTTTTTCGTTTCTGGAGGCAGGTTTGGACACGTACGACCCACAGGCGATCGAAGCGAAGTGGCAGCGGGTCTGGGAGGACGCGCGGGCCTTCTACGTCGACGATCCCGCGCCGGGCGCCGAGCCGGACGACAAGTTCTACCAGCTCGAAATGTTGCCCTACCCCTCGGGGAACCTGCACATGGGGCACGTCCTTAACTACACGCTGGGCGATGTCGTCACGCACTTCCAGCGCCGCCACGGCAAGCACGTGCTGCGCCCGATGGGCTGGGACTCGTTCGGCCTGCCCGCCGAGAACGCGGCCATCAACGAGGGCGGCCACCCGCGCGAGATCGTCGAGCGCAACATCGAGAACATCGAGCGCCAGATGCACCGGCTGGGCTGGGCGATCGACTGGGACCGCGTGATCGCCGCCCACGACCCGGCGTACTACCGCTGGACGCAGTGGCTGTTCCTGCGCTTCCTGGAGCGCGGGCTGGCCTACCGCAAGGAGGCGGCGGTCAACTGGTGCCCGCACGACCAGACGGTGCTGGCAAACGAGCAGGTCGTGAACGGGCACTGCGAGCGCTGCGGTGCCGAGGTTGAGATCCGGAAGCTGCAGCAGTGGTTCTTCCGCATCACGGCGTACGCCGACGCGCTGCTGCGCGACCACGCGCTGATCGACTGGCCCGAGCGGACGAAGACGATCCAGCGCAACTGGATCGGCCGCTCGGAGGGCGCCGAGCTGCTGTTCCGGATCGCCGAGCTCGACGAGGACGTGCCGGTCTTCACGACGCGGCCGGACACGGTGTTCGGCGCGACCTTCTTCGTGCTGGCGCCCGAGCACCCTCTGGTGGACGAGATGGTCGACCGCTCGCCGAACGGCGCCGAGCTGGGCGAGTACGTCTCGAAGGCGATGGTCAAGCGCGTCGAGGAGCGCGCCTCGGCCGAGGACAAGACCGGCGTCTTCACCGGCTTCTTCGCCGTCAACCCGGCGACCGACGCGCCGATCCCGGTCTGGGTCGCCGACTACGTGCTGATGGAGTACGGCACGGGCGCGATCATGGCCGTGCCCGGGCACGACGAGCGCGACCTTGCCTTCGCCGAGCGCCACGAGCTGCCGGTCGTGCCGGTGCTCGACGAGGAGGCCGGCACGCTGGTGGATTCGGGGCAGTTCAGCGGCATGCCCGTCGAGGAGGCCAAGCAGGCGATCGTCGAGTGGCTGGCCGAGCGCGGGCGCGGCCGGCCCGCGGTCAGCTTTCGCCTGCGCGACTGGGGCTTCTCGCGGCAGCGCTACCTGGGGCGCGCCGATCCCGGTCGTCTACTGCGGCGACTGCGGGATCGTTCCCGTGCCGGACGACGAGCTGCCCGTGCTGCTGCCCGAGGTGGACGACTACCGCCCGAAGGGCAAGCCGCCGCTGGCCTCGAACGAGGAGTGGCTGAACGTCCCCTGTCCGTCGTGCGGCGGGCCGGGGCAGCGCGAGGCCGAGACGATGGACACGTTCGTCGACTCGGCGTGGTACTTCCTGCGCTACTGCGATCCGCACAACGACCGCGAGCCGTTCTCGCGGTGGCTGGTCGACTTCTGGGGGCCGGTCGACCAGTACATCGGCGGGATCGACCACGCCACCGGGCACCTGCTCTACTCGCGCTTCTTCGTCAAGGTGCTGAACGAGCAGGGCATGGTCGGCTTCCAGGAGCCGTTCCAGCGGCTGTTCCACCAGGGCTGGGTGCGCCAGGGCGGGACGAAGATGTCGAAGTCGAAGGGAAACGTGACCGCGCCCGACGAGTTGGCCGACATGTACGGCGCCGATGCGGTGCGCCTCTACATCCTGTTCGTCGGCCCCGCCGACCAGGACATGGACTGGACCGAGGAGGGGATCGAGGGCATCGGCCGCTTCCTGCGCCGGCTGTGGCGGATCGTGCACGAGGCGGCCTCGTCGGGTGAGGCGGGGTCGGACGGCGACGCGGGGCCACTGGTGCGCAAGGCCCACGAGACGATCGCGAGGGTGACCGACGACATCGGCCGCCGTTTCGTCTTCAACACGCCGATCGCGGCCGTGATGGAGCTGGTCAACGAGCTCGGGCGCGATCCAGCGTCGCCGGGTGCTCGTTTCGCGGCGGAGACCGCCGTCTCGCTGATCCAGCCGTACGCGCCGCACATCGCCGAGGAGATGTGGTCGGTGCTGGGGCACGAGCGGCTGTGGGAGCAGCCTTGGCCGGTGGCAGACGAGTCGCAGCTGGAGCGCGAGACCTTCGAGTTGGTGCTGCAGGTCAACGGCCGCGTGCGCGACCGGGTCGAGGCGTCGATCGGCGAGTCCGAGGAGCAGCTGGTCGAGCGGGCGAAGGCCTCGCCCAAGGTGCAGGCGCACCTGGACGGCAAGGAGATCCGGCAGACGATCGTCGTGCCGGGGAAGCTCGTCAACCTGGTCGTTTAGGAGGGGCACGCCGCCACGTCCGACAGTGCCGCCCGCGCCGCGCGCGCTTGTTCTTGTTCACGCGCGCCCCTGTGTGGGAGGGGGATAGGGACGGTACCGGCCGTGGTCGCACAGAAACGTGTCGCAGTCGTGTCGATTGTGTGCCGTTCTCGTCACGCTTTCGGCACGAAGGCGTCACACACGCGTGACGCCTTCTCGGGCACGCTCGACGCATGCCGGAGTTCCTTCTTCAGCGTCGGCGGCTCCTCCTGGTCGCCGCAGGCGCGCTCGCACTGATCCTGCCCCTGGGCCGCTTCGTCCTGGGCGCGGGCACGACCACGGCGGCGGCACCCCTCCCCCTGCCGCCGGCCGCTGGCGCGGGCGTGACCGGGCTGCCGTCCTCGCGGGTGGTGGTGGACGTCGTCGGAGCCGTGCGCCGGCCGGGCCTGTACCGGCTCGCCCAGGGCTCGCGCATCGCGGACGCCCTCACCCGCGCGGGCGGGGCCACGGCCAAGGCCGAGCTCGCGCAGGTCAATCTCGCCGCGCCGCTGGCCGACGGCGAGCAGGTCGTCGTGCCTCGGCGGGGCGTCGCCGGCGGGTCGCCGGGCGCGGGCTCAGGCTCACCTGCCGGCCCCGCTGCCTCTGTACAGCTGAGCACTGCGACCCTCGAGCAGCTCGACTCGCTGCCGGGCGTCGGCCCCGTGACCGCGCAGAAGATCCTCGATTACCGCGACGAGCACGGTGCCTTCCAGTCGGTCGACGAGCTCGACGCCGTGCCCGGGATCGGGCCGAAGCGGCTCGAGCAGCTGCGCGAGCTGGTCGTTCCGTGAGGGCCCTCGGTCGCTCGCCGCACAGGTACGCGGCCGCCCTCTGCCTCGGGTTGGCCGGGGCGAACCTGATTCGCGGCTCGACGCCGGTGGCACTGTGCCTCTGCGCCGGCCTCGCGCTGGCAAAGCCGGACCGTGAGGCGCGCCCGATCCTGCTGCTCGCCGCGCTGGCGCTGCTCGGCTGGTGGTGGGGCAGCGCGCGCCTCGACGCGCTCGACCGCAGCGTGCTGCTGGCGCACGTGGACACGTCGGAGCGAAGCGTGCTCGCGGTCACCGGCCCGGCACGCCATTCGAAGTTCGAGTTGCGCGTGCCTGCCCAGATCCGCCGCTTTGGCCGGCTTCGCTTCCGCGAGGCCGTCCTGCTCGAACTGCCGCTCGGCCGCTCACCGCCCCAGGGCGCCCTGATCGAATCCGTTGTCACAGTCCGGCGGCCCAAGGCACCGAAGAACGGCTTCGACGAGACGAGCTGGCTGCAGCGTCACGGAGTCCACGTCGTGCTGCGGGCAGATCGCTGGCGTCAAGTCGGTCGCCGTGGAGGGCTCGGAGGCATCGCCGACCGGCTGCGCCGAGCGCTCGCCGGCTCGATCGCGCCCGGCCTTCGCGGCGAGCGCCGCGGCATCGTCGAAGGTGTCGTGCTCGGCGACGAGCAGTCGCTTCCAGACGGCCTGCGGCAGCGATTCCGCGCCTCCGGCCTCTATCACCTGCTGGCGGTCTCTGGCCAGAACGTCGTGCTGGTCGCTGGCGGTGCGCTTGCGCTGGCGTGGCTGCTCGGCATTCCCCGCTGGCTCGGGCAGATCGGAGCGCTCGCGGCGATCGTCGCCTACGTGCTCGCCGTCGGAGCCCAGCCTTCCGTGATCCGCGCCGGTGTCTCCGGGGCGCTCGTCTCGCTGGCCTGGCTCGCGGCGCGTCCGGCCGACCGCTGGCACTTCTTCCTCCTGGGCGCGCTCGTGCTACTCGCCTGGAACCCGTACACCTTGCTCGATCCCGGCTTCCAGCTCTCGTTTGCGGCGGTGGCGGCGATCTTCACGGTCGTGCCGAGGCTGCTGAGGACCTTCGAGGGTTACCCGCTGCCAGACGCGCTCGCGGGTATCGTCGCCGTCTCGACCGCCTGTGGGCTCGCGACGGCGCCGATTCTCTGGCTGCAGTTCCACGCCCTGCCGCTGCTGACGGTGCCGGCGAACGCGCTCGCCGCACCGGCCGTTCCGCCGCTCCTCGCGCTTGCCTTCGCAGCGGCGCTCGTCGGACCGGTGTCGCAACCGGCGGCGAATGCGATCGCCTGGCTCAACGGCTGGTTCGCTGCCTACCTCGCCGCTTGCGCGCGACTCGTCGGCGGGCTGCCCGGAGCGCAGATTCGGTCGGGCCGCACCCTACTCGTATTGATGTGCGTTACGGCCGTGGCGGGCGCCTATGCTTGGCGCCGATGGCTGAGCTCCGCTCCGCATACCTGATCAGGGGAACGGACAAGCCGAAGGTGACGCGCGCGCTGCGACGGCTCCGGGACCGCGTCGGCGAGGACGCAACGGAGCATCTGAGCGCCCACGAGTCGAGTGGGGAGGACGTCGCTGCCGCCTGCAACGCGCTCGGACTCTTCACGGTGGAGCGGCGACTCGTCGTCGTCGAGGGCGTCGAGAGCTGGAAGGCGGCCGACCTGAAGGCCGTCCAGGAGTACCTCGAGCGGCCGGCGCCGACGACCGTGCTCGCGCTGGTCGGCGACGACGTTAAGAAGGACTCGGCTCTCGCCAAGGCCGTCGCCAAGGCCGGCGAGGTGCTCAGCTACGACCTCCCGACTCGTGGCCGCGGTAGCAAGGCAGACCTCCCGAAATGGGTTCAGCAGCAGTTCCGCGACCGCGGGGTCCAGATCGACAACGAGGCCGCCCGGACCCTCGTCGAGCTCGTCGGAGAGCACGTGCAGGAGCTCGAGACGGAGGTCGACAAGCTCACGACCTGGGCGGCCGGCGAGCGGATCGGCGAGCACGAGGTCGCCGAGCTGGTCCCGGCGAGGGCCGAGACGCCACCGTTCGACCTGACCGACTCGTGGGGACGGCGCGATGTGCCCGGCGTGCTCGCGGCGAGCGAGCGGCTCGTCGAGCGCTCCGGGGACGCGGCGCGTGACGTCATCCTGCGGACGGCCGGCCTGCTGACGAACCACGTCGGCCGCGTGCGCGAGTGCCAGGAGCTCGACAGCCAAGGCTTTCCGCCGGGCGCCGCGGCCGAGCGCCTGAAGCGCAACCGCTTCTACGTTCAAAAGCTCTACGAGCAGGCGCGGAACTACACCCCCGAAGAGCTGGGCAGTGCAGTCGTGCGACTCGCCGACCTCGACCTGGCGCTCAAGGGCGGCAGCAAGCTTCCGGGCGAGCTCGAGTTCGCCCGCGCGCTGATCGAGATCACCCGGCCGGCCGAACCGGCGAAGAGCGCGGCCTCCTAGGAGCCCGAGACGAGCCGGTCGGCCTGCGCCTTCTTACGGGCGGCGGCGTTCCGGTGCAGCGCGCCACGGGCAGCGGCCTTGTCCACCCAGCGAACGAGCGCGCGGTGCTCCTCGGCGATCCGTGCCTTGTCGCCCTCGTCCACGGCCGCGCGCAGGCGGCGCGTGAAGGTCTTCACGGTCGAGAGGTAGCGGAGGTTCTCGACCCGCTCCTGGGCTGCGATCCGGACGCGCTTCTTCTGCTGCTTGATGTTCGGCATGGCGTGAAAATGCCCGCAGCGCGGGCCGGGCGATGGTAGCAGCAGCCTCGAAGTCACGCTTTCGACCGACCTCAGCGACAGACACGTGCGCCGGCCCGGGCTACGCTCGCAGCGGGGAGGAGGATGGTGGCCTCCGGCCTCTGCGGGCCGAGCACGGCCGGCTCGAATGGACATGTCCGAAAGGGACGAGCCGGGAGCGCGGTGACGGCGGAGCGCGTTCCTATACTCGCCCCCGTGGACGAGCATCCCGCGGCCCGCGGCCGGCGGCTGGCGTGGTCGACGGCGATCTTCGCGCTCGCCACCGGCCTCTCGCGCATCCTCGGCCTCGTCCGCGAGATCGTCGCGTCCTACTACTTCGGCGCGGCGGGCAAGGTCAACGCCTTCACGGTCGCCTTCCAGGTGCCGAACCTCGTCCGCTCGCTGGTCGCCGACGCCGCGCTCTCGTCCGCGTTCGTGCCGGTGTTCAGCGAGCTGCTGGAGAAGGGAGAAAGGAAGCGTGCCTGGCGGGTCGCATCGACCCTCTTCTGGCTGATGCTGCTCGGCCTCGGCGCGCTCGTCGCACTTCTGATCGTGCTCGCGCCGCTTGTGATTGCGCCGTTCGGCAACCCGGGCGGCGACAAGGAGTTGGCGATCGGGCTCTCCCGCGTGCTCTTCCCGATCGTCGCCCTGCTCGGCGTCTCCGGCGTGATCGTCGGGATCCTCAACAGCTACGACCAATTCACCGTCCCGGCGCTGACGCCGGTCTTCTGGAACCTGGCGATCATCCTCGGGCTCGTGCTCGGCGTCCCGCACGCCGAGACGATCGACGCCAAGCTCTACATCTACGCGATCTCGATCGTGATCGGCACCGTGATCCAGGTGCTGCTGCCGGTTCCGTGGCTGCTCAAGCTCGACGGGCGCCTGCACATGGTGCTCGACTGGCGCGACCCCGCCGTGCGCCGGGTCTTCGTGCTGATGCTGCCGGTGACGCTCGGCATCGGGCTGATCAACTTCAACCTCGTTATCGACTCGATCTTCGCCTCGCGGTTGATCGACCCCGAGCTCGCCCCGACCGCGATCGACAAGGCCTTCCGGCTCTACATGCTCCCGCAGGGGATGTTCTCGGTTGCCGTCGCGACGGTCCTCTTTCCCTCGCTCTCGCGGCTCGCTGCGCGCGGCGACCGGGACGGCTTCCGCCACATGGTCGGGCTGGGGCTGCGGCAGATCGCGTTCCTGCTCGTGCCCGCCAGCGTGCTCTCGGCGGTGCTCGCCGAGCCGATCGTGCGCCTGCTCTACCAGCGCGGCTCCTTCGATCCGGGCCAGACGCCGGTGGTCGCCGGGGCGCTTGCTGCGTTCGCGGCCGGGCTCACCTTCAACGGGACGATGCTGCTGCTCAACCGCGCGTTCTTCAGCCTGCAGTCGCCCTGGATCCCGACGGCGGTCGCGCTCGGCAACCTCGGCCTGAACGCGCTGCTCGACGCCGTGTTCTACCGCTTCGGCACGTGGGGGATCCCGCTCTCGACCACCTTCGTCAACATCGCCGGCACCGCCGCGCTGCTCGCGCTGCTGCGGCGGCGGCTCGGGTCGATCGAGCTGCGCGAGAGCGCGTCGGCGTTCGTGCGGATCGTCGCCGCCTCCGCCGTCTCGGGAGCGGTCGGCTACGGCGTCTGGCGCGGGCTCGACGAGGAGCTCGGGCGCGGCCTCGCCGGGCAGATCGTCTCGATCGGGACGGCGCTGCTCGCCGCCACCGCCGCCTACGGGCTTGCCTGCCGCGCGCTTGGCGTGCGCGAGCTGCGCGCGCTGCTCTCGCTCCGGCGCCGACCGGTGTGATCCGCTTCCGGCCGCTCGAGGAAGCCGACTTGCCGCAGGTCGAGGCGTGGCTGCGCACAGAGCACGTGGCCGTGTGGTGGCGCGACCCGCTCGAGATCGCGCTCGAGAAGCGCCGCGAGGCGCTCGCAGGCCGGCGCGAAGTCGATCACTACGTGATCCTCGACGACGGGCGGCCGGTCGGACTGATCCAGACTTATCGGGTCGCCGACCACCCCGACTGGGGCGAGCTCGTCGGCGCGGAGCCCGAGGCGGCGGGGGTCGATCTGTTCGTCGGCGAGCCGGATGCGGTCGGCCGCGGCCTCGGCCCGCAGATCCTGCGCGAGTTCGCGCGCACGGTCGTCTTCTCGCGCCCCGAGACGACCGCGGCCGTTGCGACCGTCGAAGAGGCCAACCGCCGCTCCTGGCGCGCCTTCGAGAAAGCGGGCTTCCGGCACGTGCGTGACGTCGAGGAGGACGGCCTCCCGCACCGCCTGATGCGGCTCGAGCGCCGCTACGCTCAGTGAGCCATGGAACAGAGCCGGATCCGCAACTTCTCGATCATCGCCCACATCGACCACGGCAAGTCGACGCTGGCCGATCGCATCCTCGAGCTGACCGACACGGTCACCGGCCGCGAGATGCGCGCGCAGGTGCTCGACTCGATGGAGCTGGAGCGCGAGCGCGGGATCACGATCAAGGCCCAGGCCGTGCGCGTCCCCTGGAAGGGGCACGAGCTGAACCTGATCGACACGCCGGGCCACGTCGACTTCACCTACGAGGTCTCGCGCTCGCTGCAGGCCTGCGAGGGCGCCCTGCTCGTCGTCGACGCCGCGCAGGGGATCGAGGCGCAGACCGTCGCGAACGCCTACCTGGCAATCGAGAACGACCTCGAGATCGTCCCGGTGGTGAACAAGATCGACCTGCCGCAGGCGGACCCGGACGGCACCGCGGCCGAGATCGCCGACCTCGTCGGCGACACCCCGGACCACGTGCTGCGCATCTCGGCCAAGACCGGCGACGGCGTGGCCGAGGTGCTCGACGCGATCGTGGAGCGGATCCCGCCGCCGGCCGGCGAGGCGGACGCGCCCGCGCGCGCGCTGATCTTCGACTCCTCCTACGACCAGTACCGCGGCGTGGTCGCGTTCGTGCGGGTCGTCGACGGGAGCTTCGAAGCGCGCGAGCCGCTGCGCGCAATGGCGCAGGGAACGCGCTTCGAGTCGGAGGAGGTCGGCTTCTTCTCGCCGACGATGCGCGCCGCCGAGTCGCTCGGCGCCGGCGAGGTCGGCTACGTGATCACGGGCCTGAAGGACGTCAGCCGCCTGCGCGTCGGCGACACGCTCACCTCCGAGCGCGACCCTGCGAGCGAGCCGCTGCCCGGGTACAAGGAGGTCAAGCCGATGGTCTTCGCCGGGCTCTTCCCGACGGACTCCGACGACTACCCCGACCTGCGCGACGCGCTCGAACGGCTGAAGCTGAACGACGCGGCGCTGTTCTACGAGCCCGAGACCTCGCAGGCGCTCGGCTTCGGCTTCCGCTGCGGCTTTCTCGGCCTGCTGCACATGGAGATCGTCCGCGAGCGGCTCGAGCGCGAGTTCGACCTCGACCTGATCGTGACCGCGCCGAACGTCGCCTACCGAGTGCTGACCAAGGCCGGCGAGGAGGTCGAGGTGCACAACCCGTCCGAGATGCCGCGCGAGGTCGAGCGCGTCGAGGAGCCGTACATCAAGGCCTCGATCATCGTCCCGAAGGACTACGTCGGCCAGGTGATGGAGCTGAACACCGAGCGGCGTGGCCGCTTCGACCACATGGAGTACCTCTCCGAGGAGCGCGTGCTCCTGGTCTACGAGCTGCCGCTGGCCGAGATCGTGCTCGACTACTACGACCAACTCAAGTCGCGCACGCGCGGGTACGCGAGCTTCGACTACGACGTGATCGAGTTCCGCGAGGGCAAGCTCGAGCGGGTGGACGTGCTGATCGCAGGCGAGCCGGTGGACGCGCTCTCGCTGATCGTCCATCGCGACGGCGCCTACGCGCGCGGCCGGATGCTCGTCGACCGGCTGCGTGAGGAGATCCCGCGGCAGTTCTTCGACGTGGCGGTGCAGGCGGCGATCGGCTCGCGCGTGATCGCGCGCGAGACGATCAAGGCCAAGCGCAAGGACGTGCTCGCCAAGTGCTACGGCGGCGACATCTCGCGCAAGCGGAAGCTCCTCGAACAGCAGAAGAAGGGCAAGAAGCGGATGAAGCAGGTCGGCTCGGTCGAGGTGCCGCAGGAGGCGTTCCTCGCCGTGCTCAACCTCGACGGGAGCAAGAAGTGAGCGCCCGGCACCTGTACGTGCACCTGCCGTTCTGCGCCTCGCGCTGTGGGTACTGCGACTTCGTCACGGTGGTCGGGCGCTCGGCGCAGCACGAGGCGTACGTCGACGCCCTGCTCGCGGAGCTCGAGCTCGAGCGGAAGGCGCTGGCGCCGCGGCTCGAGAGCGTCTTTTTCGGCGGTGGGACGCCGACGCTGACCGAGCCGCGGTCGTTGGAACGGCTGCTGCGCGCGCTGCCGCCGGCCGAGGAGGTGACGGTCGAGGCGAACCCGGAGACGGTCACGCCCGCGGTCGCGTCACTGCTGCGAGAGGGCGGCGTGACGCGCGTCTCGCTCGGCGCGCAGAGCTTTCAGCCACGGCTGCTGGACGTGCTCGAGCGCCGCGCGCGTCCCGAGGACGTGCGGTGGGCCTTCGCGGTTCTGCGCGAGGCCGGCTTCGACAACCTCTCGCTCGACCTGATCTACGGCATCCCGGGGCAGAGCGCCGCGGACCTGGACGCCGACCTGCGCGAGGCGCTCGCGCTGGAGCCGGAGCACGTCTCCGCCTACGAGCTCGAGGCCAAGCCCGGGACGCGCTTCACCCACGCCCACGGCGAGGAGCTCGCGCGCCAGGCCGACGCGCTGGAGTCGTACTTCGAGCGCGTCGTCGCCCGGCTGACCGAGGCCGGCTATCGCTGGTACGAGACGGCCAACTTCTGTCGTGCAGGCGGGCGAGACCTCCGTTCGCGCCACAACCTCGCCTACTGGCGCGGCCGCGAATACCTCGGCCTCGGGATCGGCGCCGTCTCGACGATCGCCGGCCGGCGCTGGCGGACGACGCCGCGGCTCGGGCGATATCTCGCCTCGCTGCAGGCGGGCGACCGGCCGGAGCGCGAGCTGGAGGAGCTGCCGGCGCCGGTGCAACGCTCCGAGCGCGTGCTGCTCGGGTTGCGACTGGACGAGCCGCTCTCGCTCGCCGGCCTCGGCGATGCCGTCGACGCGGCCGCGGTCGAGCGGCTGCAGCGGCTCGGATTGGTCGCGCGCGCGGGCAGCGAACTGACCCTGACCGAGCGCGGGCGCTTCCTCGGTGGCGGCGTCACGGCTGAGCTGCTCGCGTAAAATCCCTGCAAATGCGCGATGCCGTCGAGATCGAGCTCAGCAGCCGCCAGCGGCGGATCCTGCGCGGGGTGGTCGAGGAGTACGTCGCCACCCGGCAGCCGGTGGGCTCGCGCACGCTGCTCGAGCGGATCCGCCTCGACGTCTCGCCCTCGACGGTGCGCGGCGAGCTGAACGAGCTCGAGCGGCTCGGCCTGCTGTCGCACCCGCACACGTCGGCCGGGCGCCTGCCGACCGAGCGCGGCTACCGCTACTACGCCGACCGCCTGCTCGAGCGCCTCGACCCGCAGCCGGGCGGCTTCCCGCTCGACCTGACCTCGGCGCGGAACGAGGTCGACTCCGCCCTGCAGGCGACCACCGAGATGCTTTCCGAGCTGACGCGCCTACTCGCGCTCGTCTCGGCCCCGCCGCTCGGGACCGCGACGGTGCGCCACGTCGAGGTGCTGCTGCTCCAGCCGCAGGTCGTGATGGTCGTCGTGATCACCTCGACCGGCAGCGTCACGAAGCGGGTCTTCCGCTTCGGCGAGCCCGTCGACCCGGGTCTCGTCAACTGGGCGACGCAGTACCTGAACGACCGCGTCGCCGGCCTCGAGCTCGGGAGCAGCCGGCTGCGCCGCCGGCTCGACGAGCCCGCGCTCGGCACGCGCGAGTCGGCCTTCGTCGCCACGCTGAGGCCGCTGTTCGAGGAGGCGCTCGCCGCGGAGGAGCAGAGCCTCTACGTCGGCGGCACCGCGGGCCTGCTCGAGGATCTCCACGGCCGTGAGCTCGAGAGCTACCAGCGGCTGCTCGAGGTGCTCGAGAAGAGGGCGGCGCTGCTGGCCGTGCTCAGCCAGGCCCTCGATCCGCGGCGGCCGTTCATTCGCGTCGGCCCCGAGCTCGAGCACCCGGCGCTGCGTGAGCTCTCGCTCGTCGGCGCGTCCTACGGGCTGACCAACCGCACCCTCGGCGCGGTCACGCTGCTAGGGCCGGTCCGGATGGACTACGACAAGGCGATCCGCTCGGTGCGGGCCGCGGCTGCGGAGCTCTCGCGCTTCGTCGAAGACGTCTACGAGGACAACTAGGCTCAGCGGAAGATGGCGACGAGCCGACGCGACTACTACGAGCTGCTGGGCGTTGCGCGGTCCGCCGACGAGGGTGAGATCAAGAAGGCGTTCCGGCGCCACGCCCGCATGCTGCACCCCGACGTCTCCGAGGCGCCGGACGCGGAGGAGCGCTTCCGCGAGGTGGTCGAGGCGTACGAGGTGCTCTCGAAGCGCGAGACGCGTGAGCTCTACGACCGTTACGGCCACGACGGCCTGCGCGGCGGCGGCTTCACGCCGACCACCGTCGACCTGGGCAGCCTGGCCGACCTGTTCGGCGCCTTCTTCGGCGACGACCTGTTCGGGACGGGCGGCCGCGCACGCAGTGCCCGCGGGGCCGACGTCGCCGCGTTGATCGAGATCGAGCTCGCGGAGGCGGCGACGGGCACGACGCGGCAGGTTCCGTTCCCGGTCACCGTTCCGTGCGCGACCTGCGGCGGCAGCGGCGCGAAGCCCGGCACCGAGCCGGTGCCGTGCGCGACCTGCGACGGCCGCGGGCGGCTGCAGCAGGTGACGCGCACGATGCTCGGCGAGTTCGTGCGCTCGCAGGCCTGCCCGGCCTGCAACGGCGCCGGCCGGGTGGTGGAGCATCCTTGCCTGGAGTGCGACGGCTCCGGCCGCACCGTCGAGGAGCGGACGCTCGACGTCGACGTCCCGCCGGGGATCCACGACGGGCAGCAGATCCGCATCTCCGGCGAGGGCCATGCGGGCGCCCTCGGCGGTCGCGCCGGCGACGTCTACGTCCAGGTTCGGGTCAAGCCTCACCCGCGGCTCGTGCGCGAGGGGAACGACCTCTTCTGCACGGTCGACCTGACCATGACCGAGGCGGCGCTCGGCACCACCGTGCAGGTGCCGACGCTCGACGGCGAGCTCGAGCTTGAGCTCGAGCCCGGGACGCAGCCGGGGAAGCTCCACGTCCTGCGCGGGAAGGGGATGCCGGTCCTGCAGGGCTTCGGCCGCGGCGACCAGCGCGTGCTCGTCAACGTCCAGGTGCCGCGGCGGCTGACCGAGGAGCAGCAGCGCCTGCTCGAGGAGTTCGAGCGCAGCGCGTCCGACGAGACGTACGAGGCGGACGAGGGGTTCTTCCAGAAGCTGAAGAGCGCCTTCCGCTGACCCCGCTCCGCCGCGTCTCCGCGTCAGTGCCGATCGAGCGTGCCGAGCCCGCGCGGGCCCTGATGCTGGAGCTCTTCCCGCAGGGCTTCGAGGAGATCGAGCACGCCGACGGCCTCGAGCTGGTCGCGTACACCGACGACGCGGGTGAGGAGCGGCTCTGGGCGGCGTTCGGCGAGGTGCGGGCCGACGACGTGCCTGCCGACTGGGAGGAGCGCTGGCGGGACTTCCACCGGCCGGTGCGCGTCGGGCGGCTCTGGATCGGGCCGCCCTGGGAGACGCCGCCCGACCGGGTCGAGGCGATCGTCGTCGACCCCGGGCGCGCCTTCGGCACTGGCGGGCACGCGACCACGCGCCTCTGCCTGGAGCTGCTCGACGGGCTCGAGCGTGGGAGCCTGCTCGACGTCGGCTGCGGGTCCGGCGTCCTCGCGATCGCGGCGGTGCGGCTTGGGTTCAAGCCGGTCCTCGCCGTCGACCACGACCCGGCTGCGCTCGAGGCGACGCGGCGGAACGCCGACGCGAACGGCGTTCAGCTCGAGCTGCGGCTGGCCGATGCGCTCGACGAGCCGCTTCCGGCCACCGACGCTGCGGTCGCCAACATCTCGGCCGAGAGCGTCGCGCTGGTGATCCCGCGACTCGACGCCGGCACGATCGTCGCTTCCGGCTACCTCGAGCGCGATGCGCCGGCGCCGGCCGGTTTCCGCCGCGAGCGCCGCGTCACGGAAGGAGGCTGGGCGGCCGACCTGTTTCGGCGCGAGGAGTAGAGTCCCGCGCCGTGGCGAGCTTCTCGGTCCGCTTTCTCGGCTGCAAGGTCTCGCACGTCGACGCGCAGGAGATCCGCGAGCGCCTGCTCGCGGACGGACATTCGGAGCGCTGCGACGGCGCCGAGGTCGCGATCGTCAACACCTGCTGCGTCACGCACGAGGCGGTGCGCAAATCGCGCCACGCCGCCGCGCGCGCGGCCCGCACGCACCGTCGCGTCTACGTCACCGGCTGCGGTGCGAGCCTCGACGCCGACGGCTTCGCGGGGCTGCCGGAGAACGTCGTGGTCGTCGGCCGGCGCAGCGAGGAGACGCCGGAGGCCGTTGCGAGGGATGTCGGAGCGATCGGGTGCGTCCGTGACGACGCACGGCTGGACCGCATCCGCGCGTTCGTGAAGGTTCAGGACGGGTGCAGCTTCTCGTGCAACTTCTGCGTCATCCCGCAGGTGCGTGGTCTCTCACGCAGCCGCCGCGCGGAGGCGGTTCTTCGTGAGGTCAGGCGCCGCGTCGAGCAGGGCCACCGTGAGGTCGTGCTGACCGGGATCAACCTCGGCTGCTACCGCGACCGCGAGGCGGGCTACGCGCTGCCGCGGCTGGTGCACGAGGCCGGGTCGACGCCGGGGCTCGACCGCCTGCGCCTCTCCTCGATCGAGATCAACCACGTCGGCGACGAGCTCGCCGCAGCCCTGCGCGAGACGCCGACGGTCGCACGCCACCTGCACGTGCCGCTCCAGTCCGGCGACGACGGTGTGCTTCGAGCGATGGGCCGCCGCTACGACGCCGCCACGTACCTGCGGCGGCTCGAGCCGCTCGACGACTTCAACCTGACGACCGACGTGATCGTCGGCTTTCCGGCCGAGGACGAGCGGGCCTTTCGCCGCACGCTCGAGGTGGTCGAGGCGGCCGGCGTCTCGAGCGTTCACGTCTTCCCGTACTCGCCGCGGCCCGGCACCGCGACCGCCGCGGCGGACACCGTCCTGCGCGAGGTCAAGCGTGACCGCAGCGCCCGCCTGCGCGAGGCCTCTCGCGCCGCGAGCCTCGCCCGCTGGCGTCAGAAGCTCGGGCGCGAGGACATCGTGCTCGTCGACCGGCCCCGGCCGCGGCTACGGCGACGACTACTCGCCGTGGCTGGTCGACGCGCCGGTCGGAGAGCTCGTGCGCGTCCGCGGCGAGGCGGTCACCGAGGAGGGGATCCGCGCTGCCTGAGGACTGCCTCTTCTGCACGCTCGTTCGCGAGGGCGACCATGTTCATGCCGCCGACGGCTTCGTCGCAATCCACGACATCGCGCCGAAAGCCGACACGCACCTGCTCGTCCTGCCGGAGCGGCACGTCTCGTCCTTCCGCGAGATCTCCGAGTTTCCGGCCGAGGAGGCCAAGCGCATGCTCGACTTCATCGCCGACACCGCGAAGGAAGCCGGCCTCGAGGATTATCGTGTCGTCGTGAACGTGGGGGAGGGCGCAGGCCAGACCGTCTTCCATCTGCACTGGCACGTGCTCGGCGGGCGTGTCCGGGAGATGCCGGCATGAGCCTGATCGCGCGGCTGGAGCAGGAGCTCAAGGAGGCGATGGCCGCCCGCGACGCCGAGCGGCGCGACACCCTGCGGCTGATCCTCTCGAGCCTGCGCTCGGCGGAGAAGGAGCTGCAGCGGCCGCTGCACGACGACGAGGAGCTGCAGGTGCTGCAGCGGGAGCGCAAGAAGCGCACCGAGGCGGCGGAGGCCTTCCGCGAAGGCGGACGCGAGGAGCAGGCCGACGGCGAGGAGCGCGAGCTCGCCGTGCTCGAGGAGTTCATGCCCGAGCCACTCACGGAAGACGAGCTCGAGGAGATCGTCGACGACGCGATCGCCGAGGTCGGCGCCACGAGCATGCGCGACATCGGGCGCGTGATGGCCGACGTGATGCCGCAGGTCGCGGGCCGCGCCGACGGCTCGGCCGTCAGCCAGCTCGTGCGCGAGAAGCTCGCCTGACTCGGACCTACCGGTAACAAGGCGCGCCCGACCTCCTCCCCACTGCGAGCCTACCGAGCAAAAGCGCGCGTGTCTGTGCCGATTTCGTGCCGAAACCGTCACGGCCGCGGGCGGCGGTGTGAGCCTCCCGAGCGCCTACACTGAGCGCGCTGTGCAGGAAGTTCTCTCAGTCTCGAACGACGTTGCCGCCGAGCTTGCAACCGTGGGCGACGGCGTGCTCGACGCACTCCGCGAGCGGCTGCGGATCACCCTCCAGCTGCGGGGCAACCGGCTGACGATCGAGGGCGACGACCCGAACGTCGTCCAGGCCCGCGCGGTCGTCGACGAGCTCGCCGAGCTCGTCGAGGGTGGGCACGAGATCGGGCCGGGCACGGTCGACGCGGTGCTCGCCGCGCTCGACCAGGCCGAGGACCTGCGCGAGGTGTTCGAGGACGTCGTCTGGCGCCACCGCGGCAAGAAGATCTCACCGAAGACGGTCAACCAGAAGCACTACGTCGACGCGATCCGTAGGCATACGGTCACCTTCGCGATCGGCCCCGCGGGGACAGGGAAGACGTACCTCGCGATGGCGCTGGCCGTCGCGGCGCTGTCCGACCGCGAGGTCGGCCGGATCATCCTCACGCGACCCGCGGTCGAGGCCGGCGAGCGGCTCGGCTTTCTCCCCGGCGACATGCTCGCCAAGGTCGACCCCTACCTGCGACCGCTGTTCGACGCCCTCTACGACATGCTCGACCCCGACCGCCTGGCCGCCTACATGGAGAAGGGCACGATCGAGGTCGCGCCGCTCGCGTTCATGCGCGGCCGCACCCTGAACGACTCGTTCATCATTCTCGACGAGGCCCAGAACACGAGTCCCGAGCAGATGCAGATGTTCCTGACCCGGCTCGGCTTCGGCTCCAAGGTGGTCGTCACCGGCGACGTCACGCAAATCGACCTCCCCCGCGAGCAGGCTTCGGGCCTGATCCAGGTGCAGGACATCCTCGGCTCGATCGACGGGATCGCCTTCATCCGCTTCGGGCACGAGGACGTCGTCCGCCACAAGCTCGTCCAGCGGATCGTCGAGGCCTACAAGCTGCATGCTGAGGAGACGGGCACGCAGCGCAGCCGGTAGCGCGATGATCTCGGTCGAGGTGTCGAACCGCAGCGGCGTGGAGGTCGAAGAGGAGGCGGCGGCCGAGCTAGCGCGCAGCGTGCTGGCCGGCGAGGGCGTCGAGGACGGCGAGCTCGGGCTGCACTTCGTCGGCCCAGAAGAGATGCGCACGCTGAAGCGCGACCACCTCGGCGCCGACGAGGTGACGGACGTGCTCTCGTTCCCGATCGACGCGCGCGACGAGCTCGCGCCCGGCCTGCCACGGCAGCTCGGCGACGCGGTGCTCTGCCCGCAGGTCGTCGGCGTCGAGTGGAGACCACCGCTCGTCCACGGGCTGCTGCACCTGCTCGGCCACGACCACGGGCCCGAGATGGAGTCGAAGGAGGCGCAGTGGAGCGCGTGACCAAGCGCCGTCCCCAGAACCTCCTCGAGAGCTTCAACTTCGCCTTCGAGGGGATCATCCACGTGCTTCGCACGCAGCGGAACATGCGGATCCACTTCCTGGTCGCCGTGGTCGTGCTGGTCGCCGCAGTGTGGATCGGGGTCTCGAAGCTCGAGCTGATCGCGCTGCTGCTCGCGATCGCCTTCGTCTTCATCACCGAGATGATCAACTCGGCGATCGAGCAGGCGATCGACGTCGCGACGACCTCGTTCGACCCGCTCGCAAAACTCGCCAAGGACGTCGCGGCGGGGGCGGTCCTGATCGCGACCGTGAACGCTGTCGCGATCGGCTACCTGGTCTTCTCAGGCGAGGTTGCCGACCGCAGCTCGCGGCTGCTCGACCGCTTGCGCGACGCGCCCGCGCAGGTGACGCTGGTCGCGCTGGTGCTGACGATCATCGTCGTGATCGGGACGAAGGCCTACACGGGCCGGGGCACGCCGCTGCGCGGCGGCCTGCCGTCGGGCCACGCGGCGGTCGCCTTCGCGGGCTGGATGGCAGCGACGTACGTGATCACCGGCCCACATCGCTTCTTGATCTCCTCGCTGACGTTCATCATGGCGCTCCTGGTGGCGCAAACTCGGGTCGAAACAGGGGTGCACTCGGCGCTCGAGGTCACGTACGGCGGCCTGCTCGGAGCGCTGATCACGCTCGTTGTCTTCCAGGTGCTGGCATGAGCGACGAGCTCTATGAGCGCGCGGTCGCGATCGCCGAGCGGGCGTATGCGCCGTACTCGAACTACTTCGTCGGCGCTGCCGTGCGGGCGCGCGACGGCCGCGTTTTCGAGGGCGTGAACGTCGAGAACGCCGCCTATCCGCTCGGCGTCTGCGCCGAGAAGGTGGCGATCTCGTGTGCCGTCGCCGCCGGCTGCCGGCCTGGCGATCTCGAGGCGATCGGGATCACGGCTTCGCCCTGCGGGGGCTGCCGGCAGTGGCTGCACGAGTTCCGGCTCGACCGGGTCACGTTCCGCAACCGCGAGGGCGAGCTCGTCAGCTACACGCCCGCAGAGCTGTTGCCGGACACGTGGGAGCTGGACTGAGCCCCGGCGCGGCCGCCCGGCCGCCCCGCGAGAAGTTCCAGAATCGTCACGAAGCCGTGACAGACACGTGCGCCCGCGACGACTATCGTCACCGCCGAGGGCGGCGGGCATGCTTCCCCACCCAGGGCGGGGGTGTGGACCCTTGAGGAGTGGGTTCGTCGCGGTAGCCGGGCGGCCGAACGTGGGGAAGTCCACGCTCGTGAACGCGCTCGCGGGGGGCAAGGTGGCGATCGTCTCCGACAAGCCGCAGACCACCCGCCGGCGCGTGATGGGGATCGCCAATGGCCCGGACCACCAGCTCGTGCTCGCCGACCTGCCGGGCTTCCAGCGGCCGCGCGACCCGCTCACCGAGCGGATGCAGCGCACGGTCGACCAGTCGCTCGAGGAGATCGACGCCGTGCTGCTCGTGCTCTCGGCACGGGAGCGGATCGGGGCGGGCGACCGCTACATCGCCGAGCGCGTGTTCGCGCTGGGCGTGCCGGTCGTGATCGCGCTGAACAAGGTCGACCGGCTCAAGCCCGGGCATATCGCGGAGCAGATGCAGAACGGGGCGCGGCTCGGCGAGTTCCACTCGCTCCACCCGGTCAGCGCGCTCACCGGCGACGGGGTGGGCGAGCTCCGCGACGACCTGGTCGAGCTGCTACCGGAGGGCCCCGCCTACTACCCGGCCGACCAGCGCAGCGACGTCTCGCCCGAGCTGCACGTCGCCGAGCTGATCCGTGAAAAGGCGCTTCAGCTCACGCGCGAGGAGGTGCCGCACGCGATCTCGGTCGAGGTCGACGAGCTCGGCGAGAAGGTGGTGCGGGCGACGATCTTCGTCGAGACCGAGTCGCAGAAGCAGATCGTGGTCGGCAAGGGCGGCTCGATCGTGAAGAAGATCGGCACGCGGGCACGGCCGGAGATCGAGCAGCTGCTCGGCCACCCGGTTTTCCTCGAGCTGAACGTCAAGGCCAGGCCGCGCTGGCGCCGGGACGAGGCGATGCTCGAGCGGCTGGGCCTTTGACGCCGCTGCTCGTCCTGTTCGACGTCGACGGCACGCTCTTCCTCACGCACGACCCGCTCCTCGGGCGCGCGCTGCGCGAGACGCTGAGCGAGCGCTTCGGCGTCGAGCTGCCCGAGGACGCGCTCGAGCGGGTCGACCACGAGGGACAGACCTCGTTGCGGATCGCGAGGCTCGTCCTCCGCGACGCCGGAATCGACGAGCCCGAGCTCGGGCGTTGGTGCGAGGAGCTCGCGCACCGCTACCTCGAGCTCCTGGGCAACGCCGAGACGAACGGCTGGCGCGCCGCCCCCGGCGCAGAGGAAGCGCTCGCGCGTCTGCAGCAGGCCGGCCACCGTCTCGCCCTGCTGACCGGCAACCCGGAGCCCGTCGCCCGCGCGCGGCTCGAGCGGCTCGGCCTCGCGCGGTTCTTCCCGGAGGGCCAGGGCGCGTTCGGCTGCGAGGCCGAGTCGCGCGCCGAGCTGATCGCCCTCGCCCGCGCCCGTGCCGGCGATTGGCCTGCCGATCGGACGGTCGAGGTCGGCGACACCGCCGTCGACGTCAGCAGCGCCCGCGAGGCCGGCATCCGCTCGCTGCGCGTCGGCCCGGGCAGCGTTCTCACGGTCGTCCTGGCGCAACTCGGCTAGCCGGGACCGCAGGGCTACACTCCGCACATGGCCCAGGCGCCAGCGCTTCCGACCGGCTTCGAGCTTCCGCTCGAGTCGCGGCTGCCCCGGATCGGGTCGATCGACCAGGTCGCGCTCGAGGAGCGCGCTGCCTCGCTCGCGAAGCGCAGCATCAAGAAGGAGGCGAAGGTCTTCGCGCTCGAGCTCGCGGTGCGGATGACCGATCTGACGACGCTCGAAGGCTCCGACACGCCCGGCAAGGTCGCTGCGCTCGCTTCCAAGGCAATCCGTCCCGATCCCTCGGATGCCAGCGTGCCGAGCGTCGCTGCGCTTTGCGTCTACCCGAACCTCGTCCCGACCGCGGTCGATCGTCTGCGCGACAGCGGCGTCAAGGTCGCCTCGGTCGCGACCGCGTTCCCGTCCGGCCAGTCGCCGCTCGAGACAAAGCTCGACGAGGTGCGCTGGGTGGTCGAGCACGGCGCCGACGAGGTGGACATGGTGATCGACCGCGGCGCCTTCCTCGCGGGCCGCTACGCCAAGGTCTACGACGAGATCGTGCGCGTGAAGGAAGCCTGCGGCGAGGCGCACCTGAAGGTGATCCTCGAGACCGGCGAGCTCGGCACCTACGACAACGTCCGCCGCGCCTCGCTGCTCGCCATCGCTGCGGGCGGGGACTTCATCAAGACCTCGACGGGCAAGCTCTCCTCGGCGGCGACGCTGCCGGTCGCGCTCGTGATGATCGAGGCGATCCGCGACGTCTACGAGGAGACCGGCAGGCGCGTCGGCTTCAAGCCGGCCGGCGGGATCCGCAACGCCAAGCAGGCCGTCCAGCACCTGGTGCTCGTGCACGAGACCCTCGGCGTCGACTGGCTGACGCCCGATCTCTACCGCTTCGGCGCCTCCTCGCTCCTGAACGACATCCTGATGCAGTTGCGCAAGGAGAAAACAGGGCGTTACCAAAGTCCTGATTACTTCACCATTGACTAACGAGAGAGAGATCAACGATTGGCCGGTGCCGGCGAGCTTCGCCCGACGGCGCCCGCTACGGCGGATGGTTTTCGCGACGAGAAGGAGGGGGCCCACGGGGGAACCCTGGGTTCCCCCGTGCTACCCGGACTACTTCACCCTTGACTGAGCTCGAACGAAAGCAGGATCGCGCGCCGATTCCGGCGGAGTGGGCCTACGCGCCCGCGCCGGAGTCGCGCAACGTCGTCCGGCTGCGCGAGCGCTACGGCCTCTTCATCGGCGGCGAGTGGGTCGAGCCGAAGGAGACCTACAAGACGATCGACCCCGCGAGCGAGGAGCCGCTGGCCGAGGTCGGCCAGGCGACCGAGCAGGAGGTCGCGGCCGCCGTCGAGGCCGCGCGCGACGCGTTCGAGAACGGCTGGTCGGCGCTCGCCGGCTCCGAGCGCGCGAAGTACCTCTTCCGGATCGCGCGCCTGCTGCAGGAGCGCTCGCGCGAGTTCGCGGTGCTGGAGTCGCTGAACGGCGGCAAGCCGATCAAGGAGTCGCGAGACGTCGATCTCCCGCTCGCCGCGGCGCATTTCTTCTACTACGCGGGCTGGGCCGACAAGCTCGAGTACGTCTTCCCGAACCGCAAGCCGAAGCCGCTCGGCGTCGCCGGCCAGATCATCCCGTGGAACTTCCCGCTGCTGATGCTGGCCTGGAAGATCGCGCCCGCGCTCGCCGCCGGGAACACCGTCGTGCTGAAGCCGGCCGAGACGACGCCGCTCTCGGCGCTGCTCTTCTGCGACGTGCTGCGCCAGGCCGAGCTGCCGCCGGGCGTGGTGAACATCGTCACCGGCGACGGCCGCGCGGGCGCCGCGCTCGTCAAGAGCGAGGTCGACAAGATCGCCTTCACCGGCTCGACCGAGGTCGGCAAGGCGATCCAACGCGAGCTCGCGGGCACCGGCACCAAGCTGACGCTCGAGCTCGGCGGCAAGGCCGCGAACGTGATCTTCGACGACGCCGCGCTCGACCAGGCGGTCGAGGGGATCGTCAACGGGATCTACTTCAACCAGGGCCACGTCTGCTGCGCGGGCTCGCGCCTGCTGGTGCAGGAGTCGGTCTACGAGGACGTGATCGACAAGCTCAAGCGCCGCCTCACGACCCTGCGCGTGGGCGACCCGCTGGACAAGAACACCGACGTCGGCGCGATCAACTCGAAGCAGCAACTGGAGAAGATCCAGGAGCTCGTGGCGAGCGGGGAGGAGGAGGGCGCCGAGATCTACCAGCCGCCGTGCCGGCTGCCGGAGAAGGGCTACTGGTTCGTGCCGACGGTCTTCACCAACGTCGCGCAGAGCTACCGGATCGCGCAGGAGGAGATCTTCGGGCCGGTGCTCTCGGTGCTCACCTTCCGCACGCCGGACGAGGCGGTCGAGAAGGCGAACAACACGCCGTACGGCCTCTCGGCGGGCGTCTGGACGGAGAAGGGCTCGCGGATCCTCTCGATGGCGCAGCGGCTGCGCGCCGGCGTGATCTGGGCGAACACGTACAACAGGTTCGATCCGGCCTCGCCCTTCGGCGGCTACAAGGAGTCGGGCTTCGGCCGCGAGGGCGGCCTGCACGGGCTCGGGCCCTACCTGGACTTCGAATGAGCCGGCTGCCCGTCCGCAAGACCTACAAGCTCTTCATCGGCGGCGAGTTCCCGCGCTCCGAGTCGGGCCGCACCTACGAGGCCGAGGGCCAGAACGTCGCGCGCGGCTCGCGCAAGGACGCCCGCGACGCGGTGCGTGCCGCCCGCGGTGCCTTCCCCAAGTGGGCCTCGATGACCGCGTACAACCGCGGCCAGGTGCTCTACCGGGTCGCCGAGATGATCGAGGCTCGCCGTTCCGAGTTCGCCGACCTCTGCTCCGGGCCGAAGGAGGTCGAGCGCTCGATCGACCGTTTCGTCTGGTACGCGGGCTGGGCCGACAAGCTGGCGCAGGTGATCGGCTCCGCGAACCCGGTCGCGGGCCCGTACTTCAACTTCACGGTGCCGGAGCCGCAGGGCGTGGTCGCGATCCTGGCGCCCGAGGAGCCCGCGCTCGCAGGCCTGGTCTCGCGGGTCGCGCCGGCGCTCGTCGGCGGCAACGCGGTGGTCGCGGTCTCCTCCGAGACGCACCCACTCGCCGCGATCGAGCTGGCCGAGGCGCTCGCGACGGCGGATGTCCCCGGCGGCGTGGTCAACATCATCACCGGCCTACACGAGGAGCTGGCCCCGTGGCTCGCGGGGCACATGGACGTGAACGCGATCGACGTCACGGGCGCGAACGGCGACGTCGCCGAGCTCGAGCGGCTGGCAGCCGAGAACGTGAAGCGCGTCGTCCGCGGCGCCGCCGACGGTCAGAGCGCCTGGGAGATCTCGCCCTTCCTCGAGCTCAAGACCGTCTGGCACCCGATCGGCGTCTGAACAGCATTTGACCCGCCTGGGTCAGTCCGGAGGTATCGAGCCGGACGTCTCAAATAGGTGACCCCAGAGAAGGAGTTGAGGCTCGTGGACTACCCGGTCACCCTGATGGAGCGCGAGGACGTCGATCACCGCGTCGAGCTCGTCTACCACGGCCCGGAGGCCGGGCAGCAGGTGACGATCCACATCTACTGGCACTCGGGCGACTTCCCCGACTTCGCCTTCGCCGTCCACGGCGAGCAGGCGCTGGACGCGTTCCGCCACCCGCACTGGTTCAGCGCGGGCGAGCTCGCCGCCTAGTTCGCCCGACCCAGCGCGCTCCGGTCCGTTTGCGCCAGAATCACGGGCACGTGACCGGGAGACGGCGCTTCAGCCAGGCAATCTCCGAGGGCGACGGGATCTCGATCGTCGTCCCGGTCGACGATCCCCGATCGGCCCGAGCAGCCGAGGAGCAGGGAGCCGAGGCGCTTGTGCTCCACACTCATGTCGACTCGGTCCGCGAGGCGACCGGCCTGCCGCTGCTCTGGCGGCCGCACGGCGCGCACGACCAGGCCCGAGCCGCGGAGGCCGACGCCTGCGTGCTCGCCTTCGCCGAGCTCGCGGACGAGAACGGTGAGCTCGAGAGCGCGTACCGGGCGGCGCTCGAGCTCGGGCTGGAGTGCGCCGTCGAGGTGCGGGACGAGGCAGAGCTGGAGGCGGCGCTCGAGCGTGTCGACCCGGAGATCTTCCTGCTCGTCGCCGGGGAGGGCGGTGACGAGGGGCCTGTCCAGCGGGCGCTCGACCTGCTGCAGGACGTGCCGGCCGGAAAGCTCGCGATCGCCGAGCTGCCGGTCAGCGGCCGCGACGAGGTGGCCGAGCTCGAGCGGGCGGGCATGGACGCCGTGATCGTGCCCGGCGGGAACGTTGCCGAGCTCGTCGGCGGAAACCACTTCGACGTCTGAGTCCCCGCCGCCGCGTCGCCGGGCGGAGGCGCTCTGGGGCGGGCCGAAGGTCGCCTTCGCGGCGATCCTCGCCCTCGCCGCGGCGCTGCGGGTCGTCGGTGTCAACTACGGGCACCCCTTCGCCCTCTTCAGCCCCGATGAGCAGAGCATCGTCCCGCGCGCGTGGCACATGGCCCACGGCGGCGGGCTCGACCCGCACTGGTTCGACTACCCGACGCTGCTGATGTACGTGCTCGCGCCTTTCCAGGCGTGGGAGTCAGGGCCGTCGTATGCGTCCGCGCGGATCGTCGTGATCGTGCTCGCGGTGGGAGCGGTCGCGGCGTCGTGGTGGCTGGGAAGCCGGGCCTACGGCGGGGCCGCGGGGGGGGTAGCGGCGGCGACGGTGGCGGTCGAGACGACGCACGTTGCCTACTCCCGCATGGCCGTCACCGACGTGCCGCTGACCCTCGGCGTCGCCGTGGCGCTCGCCTTGATGGTCTCCGGGCGGATCGAGCTGGCCGGGCTCGCCGCCGGGGTTGCCACGAGCTTCAAGTACCCGGGTGCCTTCCTGCTCGTGCCGCTCGTCGTCGCCGGCTGGCGGCAGTGGCGGAGGCTCGCGATCGGGCTGGTCGCCTCGGCGGTGGCCTTCTGCGCGACGAGCCCGTACTTCGTCGTCCACCTCTCGAGCGCGGTCGGCGACGCGCTGCGCGTGCAACGGCTCGCGCGCCAGGGCTGGCTCGGGTTCGAGCACGACCACGTCGCGCCGATCGCCTTCCTCGACCGGCTCTGGGACGGGCTCGGCCCGGCGCTGCTCGTGTGCGTGCTCGGCCTCGCGGTGGCACTCGTCCAGCGCCGGCGCAACGACCTGATCCTCGCCTCGTTCGTGATCGTCTACTTCCTCGACCTCTGCACGCTCGGCGCCCACTTCGACCGCTACGTGCTCCCGCTCGTGCCGGCGCTGGGCGCTCTGGCCGGGAGGATGCGTGCGCTGGCGCCGGTAACCCTGCTGCTGCTCGTGGTGCCGCTGACGTGGACGATCCGCGACGACGCGCGCCTCACACACACGGACACGCGCGTCGTCGCGCTGCACTGGCTGGAGCGAAACGTCGATCACGACGCACGGATCGCCGTCGACCCGTCGCTGCCGCCGTTCAGCAACAGCTTCAACGTGGTCAAGCTCGACCTGCCGCTGCCGAGCGAGGACCACCCGGATCGCGACCGCGACCTGCGGCGCCTGCGGCTCGAGGACGTCCACTACGTGGTCGCGACAGGAGCGGTCGCCGACCGCGTGCTCGCCGCGCGCGAGGACTACCCGTTCGAGGCCCGCTTCTACAAGCGCCTGAGCCGGCTGAAGCGCGTCTTCTACGTCAAGGAGAACCAGGACGGCCTGAACGGCCCCTGGGTCGCGGTCTACAAGCTCTTCTAGCCGAAGAAGGCGCGGGCGACCTCGTACCAATCCTCGGGCACGGTCTTCAGCTCGGCGGTCGCCTCCTCGAGCGAGACGTCGACGATGCTGTCGCCTTGCAGCGCGGCCATGCGGCCGAAGCGGCCCTCGTGGACGAGGTCGGCCGCCTTCAGCCCGTAGCGCGTCGCGAGCACGCGGTCGCGCGGGGTCGGCGTGCCGCCGCGCTGGACGTGGCCGAGCACGGTCACGCGGGTCTCGAAGCCGGTGCGCTGCTCGATCTCGTGTGCAACCCGCGCGCCGACACCGCGCTCGGAGAGCCGCACGTGCCCGAACTGGTCGACCTCTCCGCCTTCGTCGCCGCCTTCTTCGAGCTCGTAGCCCTCGGACACGACGACGATCGAGAAGTCCTTGCCGCGTTGGTGGCGCCGCTGGATCTCCTTGCAGGCGTCCTCGATCGAGACCGGGTGCTCGGGGATCAGGATCACGTCGGCGCCGCCGGCGATGCCGCTGACGACGGCGATCCAGCCCGTGTGCCGGCCCATCACCTCGAGCACCATCACGCGGTTGTGCGACTCGGCCGTCGTGTGCAGGCGGTCGATCGCCTCGGTGCAGATGTAGACCGCGGTGTCGAAGCCGAAGGTGTAGTCGGTGCCGGAGAGGTCGTTGTCGATCGTCTTCGGGACGCCGACGACGGGGAAGTCATGCTCGGCGTGGAGGCGCACGGCGACGCCGAGCGTATCCTCGCCGCCGATCGCGACGAGTGCGTCGAAGCCCTCGGCCGCGAAGCGCTCGAGCACCGCCTCGACCCCGCCGTCGAGCTTGTAGGGGTTGGTGCGCGAGGTGCCGAGGATCGTGCCGCCGCGTGGCAGCAGCCCGGAGATCTCGCTGCCGCCGAGCGGCTCGAGGATCCCGTCGACGAGCCCGCGCCAGCCCTCGCGCACCCCGACGACGTCGTGCCCGCGCGTGAACGACCGCCGCGCGACGGCCCGGATGACCGCGTTCAGCCCCGGGCAGTCGCCGCCGCCGGTGAGGATCCCGACCTTCATGGGGGCATCCTACGAACGCAGCTGCTCGACGAACGCCGCGATCTCCTCGGGGCCGCCCCGGCGCGCGCCGTCCCATTCGTCGACCTGGTGCCACTGCAGCTCCCGAGGCGTCTCTGGGTAGCGGGCGACGAGGTGGTAGTGGAAGTGCGGCACGCCCGTCCCGATCACGGCGGAGAACACCCAGTCGGCGCCGCCCTTCTCGACGAGGCTGCCCGCCACGCGCGTTGCCGCGACGCCGACGGCCGCGGCCTCGTCGTCGGTCAGGTCGCCGAGGCGTGGCACGTGACGCCTGGTGACCACCAGCAGGTGGCCGAGGTACGCCGGTTCCTCCGGACGTTCGACCGAAACTACGTGGAAGGCGGCGACCAGCTCATCCGCGTAGACGAAGCCGCCGGCCACGGCGATCTCGCCGCTCAATTCACGGCAGACAAGGCAGGAAGCCACGAATGCCGAAGGTGGGAATCGAACCCACACGGGGCTTTCACCCCACCGGATTTTGAGTCCGGCGCGTCTGCCAGTTCCGCCACTTCGGCGCTCGCCAAGAGTAACTTCGCTTGGAGTCGGTGGGGTTGCGCCGGCTCGGCAAGACCGCGTTCTTGCCGAGCTTCAGGTCGGTTTTCGGAGAAGCAAGGAGGGGGCTCACGGGGGAACCATGGGTTCCTCCGTGCCCTCCGGCGCGTCTGCCAGTTCCGCCACTTCGGCGCTCGCCAAGAGTAACTTCGCTTGGAGTCGGTGGGGTTGCGCCGGCTCGGCAGGACCGCGTTCTTGCCGAGCTTCAGGGCGGTTTTCGGAGAAGCAAGGAGGGGGCTCATGCGGGAACCATGGGTTCCTCCGTGCCCTCCGGCGCGTCTGCCAGTTCCGCCACTTCGGCTCCTCTTGAAGAGTAACGGCGCAAGGAACAGTCCCCTCGAGGTTGAAAGCGCCAGCCGTTGTCTCGATACTGCCCCGGACGAAGCCGTTCTCCGGCCCTCGCCGGGGCACTTCGCGACACGGATACGGACACGGGCTACGGAGGAGGAAGAGTGAGGAAACGCGTTTCGATTGGAGTGCTCCTCGCAGCCGTTGGCGCGCTGGCCCTGATTGCGGCCGGTTGCGGTGGCGGAGGCAACAAGAGCAGTAGCGGCGGCGGTGGCGGCGGCGGGGGCAATGTCTCGGCGCTTCCGGCTTCGTCGTGCGCCCCGCTGCAGTACAAGGGCGAAGGTGACCCCGACTACCTGATCGCCTCGGACCTGCCCAAGCAGGGCGGCTCCCGCACCCAGACGGTGCAGATGGCGAAGGCGATCACCTACGTCCTCCAACAGCAGGACTGGAAGGCCGGCGACTACAAGATCGCCTACCAGGATTGCGACGACTCGACTGCCCAGCTCGGCAAGTGGGACCCGGACAAGGTCAGCGCGAACGCGCACTCCTACGCATCGAACAGCAAGCTGCTCGGCGTGGTCGGCACGTTCAACTCGGGCGCCGCGGCGATCATGATCCCGGTGCTGAACCAGGCTCCGGGCGGCGGCCTGATGCTGCTCTCGCCCGCGAACACGTACGGCTGTCTGACCGAGCCGTGCGCGGGTGACGAGCCGGAGAAGTACTACCCGAGCGGCAAGCGCAACTACGCCCGTGTGGCACCGAGCGATCCGAACCAGGGCGCGGTCGACGCGGCGTTCCTGAAGAGCAAGGGCGTCAAGCGCGTCTCGGTGCTGAACGACAAGGAGGCGTACGGCCTCGGCGTCGCGAAGAACTTTTCGGGCGCGGCGAAGGCGGCCGGCATGACGGTCACGGGCTTCACCGCCTACGACCCGAAGCAGGCCAACTTCCAGGCCCTCTTCACGCGCATCAAGGGCCAGAACCCCGACGCGGTCTTCATCGGCGGCCTGATCGACGAGAACAGCGGCCAGCTGATCAACGACAAGGTCAAGGTTCTGGGCGACAACAGCGCCGTCAAGCTGATGCTGCCGGACGGCTTCACCACGGACGCGATCTTCGATCGAGCCGAGGGTGGCACGCCAGAGGCAGCGGGCGCGTTCTTCAGCGTCGCCGGCGTCGGCATCGACCAGTACAAGGGAGCCGCGCTGGACTTCATCAACGGCTTCAAGGCCGAGCTCGGCGGCAAGCCGGTCGACCCGTACGCGATCCTCGGCGCGCAGGCTGCTCAGGTCCTGCTCGACGCGATCGCCAAGTCGGACGGCACCCGCTCGGACGTGATCTCGAAGGTCTACGCGACCAAGGTGACCGACGGCCTGATCGGCTCCTTCGAGTTCAACAAGAACGGTGACCTCTCCGGTGCGAAGGGCGCAGCCGTGCTCTTCACGATCTACACCGGGACGAACCACCTGAAGACGATCCTGACCACGGCGCCCGACCCGAAGCTGGTCGACGCCGCGCGGAAGGAGGCCGCGGGCTAGGGCCTGAGGCAAATCGTTGACCAACGACGAGGGAGGGCTAGGACGCCCTCCCTCGTCGTTCTAATATCCCGAGGATTCCCGTAGAAGCTCGCACCGAACAGCCCTCGAAAGGCACTGCGGTTCGAAGGAGGCGGCAGCGGCCCGCGGTCCTGTCGATCATCGGCCTCGGCCTGGTCGCGGTCTTCCTGGTGTGGATGGCGTACAACCTCGTCCACGACCCGAGCACCTTCTTCACCATCTTCCTGATCGGCCTGCAGCAGGGCTCGGTCTACGCCCTGGTCGCGCTCGGCTACACGCTGGTCTACGGGATCCTGCAGCTGATCAACTTCGCCCACGGCGACGTGTTCGCGCTGACCGGGCTGGTCGCCAGCAGCCTGATCACGAACCACCTCCACCTGGACGAGACCGACGGCGCGATCGTGATCGTGTTCGGGCTCCTCGCGGTCTTCCTGATCGCGATGGCTTTCGGGGCGCTGGTCAACGCGACGATCGAGTTCGTCGCCTACCGGCGCCTGCGCAATGCGCCGAGGCTCGCCGTGCTGATCACGGCGGTGGGGATGTCGTTCATCGTCCAGAACATCTCGCTCGCCTTCTTCGACGTGAACTTCCGCAGCGTCCCGCCGCTCGTCTCGGGCGGCAACGTCTTCACGCTCGGCGGCGTCTCGCTGAGCTGGCAGACGCTGTTCGTCGTCGCCGTCACGATCCCGGTCCTGATCATCCTGACCTGGCTCGTGAAGAACACGCGGCAGGGCAAGGCGATGCGCGCCACGGCTCAGGACCCCGAGGCCTCGGCGATGATGGGGATCAACGTCAACCGCACCATCTCGTTCACCTTCCTGCTGGCCGGCGGGCTCGCGGGGATCGGGGCGGTGCTCTTCCTCGTCCAGTTCAACATCCGCTACGACACGGGCTTCGAGCTCGGCCTGATCGCGTTCACGGCGGCCGTGCTCGGCGGGATCGGCAATCTCTCCGGCGCCGTGCTCGGCGCGATCATCATCGGGATGATCCAGGCCTTCAACGAAGGCCCGTTCCTGTGGGCGCCGGGCAGTGACTGGACCCGCTCGATCGTCTTCGGGATCCTGATTGCGATCCTCGTCTTCCGCCCCGAGGGCTTGCTCGGCGAGCGAACTCCGGAGGGCGGGTAGTGGCCCGCCGCAGGGACCAGGCCCGTGGGGCGTACCGGGCGTACCGTGGACAGGCGGCGCAGAAGAGCGGCTTGAACAACCTGCGGGCCGAGTGGCGCAAGCTGCCCGGCCCGGTGCGGACGTTCCTGCCGATCGTGATCGTGCTCGCGATCGCGATCACCTATCCGTTCTACCTCTCCAGCCTGCCCTCGGGGAACGTGCCCCTGATCTATTCGTTCCCGTCCGTGCGCTCGGCGGTCACGATCCTCGTCTTCACGACGATGGCCGTCGGCCTGAATGTCGTGGTCGGCTACTGCGGCCTGCTCGACCTCGGCTACGTCGCCTTCTACGCGATCGGCGCCTACACCGCGGGGTGGCTCGCCTCGGGCCAGTTCCAGCAGGTGAAGTTCCACTTCGGCTCGGTCGGCGTCACCCGCGACGCACGAGGGATCCACATCTCCATCTGGCTGGTGCTGCTCATCGCCGCGCTGCTGACCGCGTACGGCGGCGTGCTGATCGGGTTACCGACGCTCCGCTTGCGCGGGGACTACCTCGCGATCGTGACGCTCGGCTTCGGCGAGATCATCCCGCAGTTCGTGCGCAACGCCGACAGCCTGCACGGCTTCGACCTGACCCACGGCACGTTCGGGATCAGCCCGATCGACTCGCCCGGCTTCGGCAACCGGTTACACGACGCCGTCGGCCTGCCGAGCGCCTATTCACAGGAGTTCACCGCCGACCGGCTCTTCTTCTGGACCGCGCTCGCGCTGCTGCTGGTGACGATCTTCTGCTGCATCCGGCTGCGCGACTCGCGCCTCGGCCGCGCCTGGATCGCGATCCGCGAGGACGAGACCGCCGCCGGTGCGATGGGCATCCCGCTGATGCGGACGAAGACCTGGGCCTACGCGATCGGCGCCTTCTTCGGCGGCGCGGCCGGCGCCTTCATCGCCAGCTTCAACGCCGGCGCCTTCCCGAGCCAGTTCAGCTTCAACATCTCGGTCTTCCTGCTCTGCATGGTGATCCTCGGCGGGATGGGCTCGATCTGGGGCGTGGTGGTCGCGGGCGTGATCCTCTCGTGGCTGAACGTCGAGGGCCTCGCCAACATCGGCACCTGGCTGAACGACAACATCTTCCCAGCCGGCCACCAGATCGAGGTCGCCAAGTACCAGTTCGGGATCTACGGGATCCTGATCGTGCTGATGATGATGTTCCGGCCGCAGGGCCTGATCCCGGAGGCGAGGCGGAAGCGCGAGATCGAGGAAGGCACGCACGGGCCGTTGGACGACGGATTGTACGAGATGCGCGGCGCGAACGAGCCCGGAGCGGGCGAGCGCGGCTCGCCGGGACGGGTGCCGAGAGGATGAGCGAGCAGCCCACCCCGGCGCCGGCAACGACGCCCGTCGTCACCAAGGGCGACCTGCTCGTCGCGGCCGACGTGCGCAAGGAGTTCGGCGGCCTGGTCGCCGTCAACGACCTGACCTTCACCATCCCGATGCGCTCGATCGTCAGCCTGATCGGCCCGAACGGCGCCGGCAAGACGACCTTCTTCAACACGCTGACCGGCCTCTACAAGGTCACCGACGGCCAGATCACCTTCGACGGCGAGGACGTCACGAACAAGCCCCCGCACGCGATCACCGAGCGCGGCGTCGGCCGCACCTTCCAGAACATCCGACTCTTCCCCCAGATGACGGCGCTCGAGAACGTGCTCGTCGGGATGCACTCCCGGCTGTCGGGCGGGATCATCGGCTCGGTCTTCGGGCTTCCGCGGGTCCGCCGCGAGGAGCGCGAGGCGGCCGAGAAGGCGCGCGAGCTGCTGCGCTATTCCGACCTGCGCGGGGTCGACGACGAGCTCGCCGAGTCGCTCTCGTACGGCGACCAGCGGCGGCTCGAGGTCGCACGCGCGCTGGCGACCGAGCCGAAGCTGCTCCTGCTCGACGAGCCGACGGCGGGGATGAACCCGCAGGAGACGGTCACCTTCATGGACTTCGTCTCCAAGCTGCGTGAGGAGCGGCCGGTCTCGATCCTGCTGATCGAGCACGACATGAAGGTCGTGATGGGGATCTCCGACCGCGTGACCGTGCTCGACTACGGCGAGAAGATCGCCGAGGGCGCGCCGCAGGAGATCCAGAAGGACGAGCGCGTGATCGAGGCCTATCTCGGGAAGGCGGCGACCCAGTGAGCGAGCGCTCCACCGGCGACGTCCTGCTGAAGGTCGAGAACATGCACACCTTCTACGGCACGATCGAGGCGCTGAAGGGCATCTCGATCGACGTGCGCGAGGGCGAGATCGTCACGCTGATCGGCGCAAACGGGGCGGGCAAGTCGACGACCCTGCGCTCGATCAACGGCCTCAACCAGCCGCGGGAAGGGTCGATCACGTTCCGCGGCCAGGACATCACCCGCCGGCCGCCGCATGAGATCGTCGGCATGGGCATCTCGCAGTCGCCTGAGGGCCGCCGGCTGTTCCCGCACATGACGGTGATCGAGAACCTCGAGATGGGGGCCTTCCAGCGCAGCGACCGCAAGCAGATCCGCGAGGACCTCGACCGCGTCTACGGCCTCTTCCCACGGCTGGCCGAGCGCAAGAGCCAGCGCGCCGGGACGATGTCCGGCGGCGAGCAGCAGATGTGCGCGATCGGCCGGGCGCTGATGGCCCGCCCGCAGCTGCTGATGCTCGATGAGCCGTCGATGGGGCTGGCGCCGATCTTCGTCGAGAAGATCTTCGAGATCGTCCACGAGATCAACGAGCAGGGAACGACGATCCTGCTCGTCGAGCAGAACGCCCTGATGGCCCTCGACGCGGCCGATCGCGGCTACGTCCTCGAGACCGGGCACGTCGCCCTCACCGACGACGCCAAGAGCCTGCGCCAGAACGAGCAGGTGCGTAAGGCCTATCTGGGCGAGACGTAGTTGCCGTAGCGCGGCCTTCTAACGCATCGATCGGTCATTTCAGACGGTCGACGAGCAAAGCCCGCCGTCCTGAAACGGGCATCGCAAGCGACGCCCTTAGCTCTGGACCCTGATGGGAAAGTAAGGCGGGGAGAGGAGGTAGCCGACGCGGGCGCGGCCCCCGGCGCGGCCGTGGGCCATCTCGAGCCCGGCCTGCAGGTTGCGCACCGGGACGAAGCCGAGCTGGCGGGCGGCGACGGCGTCGCGGCAGCCGGCCACGACCACCGAGCCGAGCCGGCCGAGCGCCGGCGCGCAGCCGGCCCAGTCGGCGAACGGCAGCAGCGGGTGGCAGGTGCGGCCCCGGCGATACTCGTCGATCGCGCGCTCGTCGGCGACGGCCTGGCGCTCGGCCCCGAGCAGCTCCTCGGGCTCGCGCGGGCCGGTGCTGAGCGCGTGGAAGATCGTCCGGTAGGGCTGCTGGGTCGGGTGGGCGAAATGGCGGTGGAAGCGGTGCAGCATGATCACGGTCCCGCCCTCGACCAGCGGGAACGCCTCGCGCCAGAGACGCAGCGCCAGCCCGAGCGCCAGGTAGGCGGCCAGCAGCGGGTTCGGCCGCTCGCGCGGCAGGTGCGGCGTCGTCCGCGGGATCCCGATCACGATCGCGTCGAGCCGCTCGTCGAGCGCCGCCGAGCGCGCCTCGACAGCGCGCAGCAACGCCTCGGCGTGCGCCACCGCGGGCGGCCCGGCGTATGCGGCAGTGGCGCTCAGGTCACGGCGCACGGAGCGGATCGCCCGGTTGCGGAGCACGCCCGGGAGCAGCGAGAAGCCGCGCACGCGCGGGGAGCGCGCGATCCGCTCGATTGCCTCCGGCTCGTACGGGTAGCCGCGGGCGGCGCCGCCGAGGCGCGGCTGGTCGAGCACGAGCGAGACGCCGATCACGGGCAGGCGGTCGGTGAGCCGGCGCTCGAGCTGCATCGCCAGCCGCCAGCCCTGCGAGGCGCCGGACTCGAGCAGCGAATACGCGGTCGCGGCGCGTAGCGCCTCGGCGCCGCCGCAGCCGAGCAGCAGCGACGGCCCGCCGTCGAGCACCGTCTCGGCGCCGCTGACTGTCAGCACCAGGTCGGTCTCAACGAGCGCGCGGTGGACGGCCAGCGGCGTGTGCCCGGCCGGCTCGAGCTCGGCGAGGTCGGGGCTCTCGGCGTCCTGGATCTCGACGGTGCCGTGAAAGCGGCGGGCGAAGCCGGGGGAGACGATGCACAGCCGCTCGAGCTCGCGCTGCTGGGGCCGGCGCGTCAGCCCCGTGGAGACGAGCAGCGTCTGCCGCTCGGTCGGGATGCCGGCCCGCTCGAGCTCAGCCGAGGTGGCCGCGAGCGCAGCCTGCCGCGGGTCGTTCAGCGCGCCCGGAAGCGGCAGCGCAGGCGGCTCGACCACGATCGTCGCCCGCCCGCCACGCGTCACGAGCGCCTCGAGCGGCTCGCCCGCGAGCGGGAAGCGCAAGGCGTCGCGCACCGCCGCGCGCACGTCGGCAACCGGCTCGCCGGGCGGGGGCGGCCGCAGCACGACCGCGTCGTCGGGAACGTCGACGACGGTCAGGCGCGTGCCGAAGAGCAGCGGGACGCGTTGCGCCACTACGGAATCGAGCGATAGAGCCGGATGAACGACGGGCGGAAGCCGCGGCGGGGCCAGAAGCGGGAGGCCCAGAGGTTCGTCGCCCGCCAGTCGGTCGTCATCACCGGATGGCCGTGCTCGTAGGCCCAGCGGATCACGTGCGCGGTCAGCGCCCGCCCGACGCCGGTCCCGCGCGCCTCCGGCTCGGTCGAGGCCTGGGCGAGGTCGATGCTCTCCGTCGGGACACGCAGATCCGGCGGCCGACGGTAGAGCAGGAACTGCCCCACGACCCGCCCGTCGCGCTCGGCGACGAACAGCTCGAACTCGCCGTTGTCGTCCTCGCGCCATTCGGCCAGGACCTCCTCGAACGTCTGCAGCCCGACGTCCGAGAAGCTCGGTGACGGGATCATCGCCGCCGACATTTCGAGCTCGAGCCGCGCGGCGTGCTCGTAGTCGTCGGGCGTCCCGTTCCTGATCTCGACGTCCGCGTCGAACGGCTCCTCCGGGCCGGTCTCGCGCATGGCCAGGTAGGCGCTGGCCCCGAACGAGAGCCGAAACCAGGCATCGACCAGCTCGGCATCGTGGGAGGGCACGAAGACCGCGTGGTGGGTAAGGCCGTCCTCGACCCAGCGCCGAGCCGCCGCTGCGTAGACGTCGCGCATCGCCTCCCGGTCGCCCTCGATTGCCTGCCCCGCGACGTTCGCGCGCATCCAGGGAGCGGCCGATCCGATCGTGAACGGTGCGCCCACGAGGTAGCCGACCGGCTCCGAGCCGCGGCTCGCGGAGACGCCGGTCGCGCCCTCGGCACGCCATTCGCGCTCGATCGCTTCACGCGGGTCGCCGAGCTCCGGCAGCAGCGGCTCGGCCTCTCGATGCCGTGCGTGACGGGCCGCGAGCAGGGCCGCCGCGTCGTCCAGATGCGCGTCGGTAAAGGGGACGATCTCGAGCCCGGCCACGGGACGTAGACTCGCAGAGATGTCGCCGAAGACGCTGACGGGAGAGGAGCTGCAGCTCGACGACGGCCCTGCGCGCGACTCCGAGCTCTTCCTCGTCGACGGCAACAACCTCGCCTACCGCGCCTTCTACGCCCTCCCGGAAGAGCTCGCCACGAGCGAGGGCTTCGCCACGAACGCGCTGCTCGGCTTCGCCAACATGCTCTTCAAGCTGCTCGCCGACTACCGGCCGAAGGGCGTGGCGGTCGCCTGGGACACGCGGCCGGTGCACCGGACCGAGCAGCTCGAGACCTACAAGATCGAGCGCAAGCCGATGCCGGACCTGCTGCGGGAGCAGTTCCCGTACTTCCGGCCGATCGTCGAGGCCTTCGGCTACCGCAACCTCGAGTTCGAGGGCTGGGAGGCGGACGACGTGATCGCCACGCTCGCCCATCGCGCCGACGAGGCCGGGATCAAGACGACGGTCGTCTCGACCGACCGCGACGCTTTCCAGCTCGTGAGCGACAACGTCGCGCTGATGATGACCCCGCGCGGCGTCTCCGACGTCCACGTCTACACGCCCGAGCGCGTCGAGCTGCGGCTGGGAATCAAGCCCGAGCAGGTGCCGGACTTCATCGGCCTGAAGGGCGACGCCTCCGACAACATCCCCGGCGTCCCCGGGATCGGCGACAAGACCGCCGGCCAGCTGGTCGCCCAGTACGGCTCGCTGGAGGAGGTGCTCGCGCACGTGGACGAGCTGACGCCGGCCCGCTCGAAGTCGATCCGCGAGCACGCCGACCAGGCCCGCGCGGCGAAGGAGCTGGCGACGATGCGGCGCGACCTCGAGCTCGACTTCGACCCGGCCGAGGTCGTGCTCTCGCCGCCCGACCGCTCGCAGCTGAAGGAGATGTTCCGGCGCTTCGAGTTCCGCAACCTGCTCAACCGCGTGGACGAGCTTGACGAGGCCCTGCCCGCCGCGGCCACCGTCGTACCAACGGGTGTCGAGGTCCCCTGGCGCGAAGAACTAAGTAACAGTCTGTTACTTGCTGGTCGGGCCGCTGGGATCGCCGCTGACGCGGACCGGATCGCCGTCGCGGCCGGCGACGAGGTGGTCATCTCGCCGAGGCCCGAGCGGCTCGAGGGCGAGCTGGTCGCGCACGACGCCAAGTCGCTGCGAGTCCAGGCGACAGACGACACGATGATCCTCGCCTACCTGATCGAGCCCGGCCGGGCCGAGTACGCGCTGGACGACCTCGCCGCCGAGTACGGCGTCGAGCTGCTGCCGGTGCCCGAGGCCGAGGAGGAGACCGCCGCGCTCGTCCGCCACGCGGCCGCGACGCTGCGGCTGCGCGAGCCGATGCTGGAGCGCGTCCGCGAGCGCGGGGCCGAGTCGCTCTACCGCGAGATCGAGCTGCCGCTGACCGCGGTGCTGGCCGCGATGGAGTCGGCCGGCGTCAAGGTCGACACCTACCGGATGGGCGAGATCACGGCCCGCCTGGCCGACCGGGTCGAGGAGCTCGAGGCGAAGGCGTACGAGCTCGCGGGCGAGGAGTTCATGCTCGGCTCGACGCAGCAGGTGGCCCGGATCCTATTCGACAAGCTGCAGCTCACCCCCGGCCGCAAGGGCAAGACCGGCTACTCGACCGACACGCGCGTGCTGCGCTCGATCCGCGGCGAGCACGAGCTCGTCGGCGTGATCGAGGAGTGGCGCGAGTACTCAAAGCTGCTCAATACCTACCTCGGCCCGCTGCCGACCCTGATCGGCGAGGACGGCCGGCTGCACACGACCTTCAACCAGGCCGTCGCCGCGACCGGGCGGCTCTCGACCACGAGCCCGAACCTGCAGGCGATTCCGATCCGCACCGAGCTCGGCCGCGAGATCCGCTCCGCCTTCGTCGCCGAGGCCGGGCACAAGCTGCTCTCGGCCGACTACTCGCAGGTCGAGCTGCGGATCCTGGCGCACGTCTCCGGCGAGCCGAAGCTGCGCGAGGCCTTCGAGGCCGGCGAGGACATCCACGCGGCGACCGCGGCCGAGGTGCTCGGCAAGGAACGCTCGGCGCTGACGAAGGACGAGCGCAACGTGGCCAAGATGGTCAACTTCGGGATCATCTACGGCATCTCATCGTTCGGCCTCTCCGAGAACCTGGAGATCCCGCGCGAGGAGGCGCAGGCCTACATCGACGCCTACCTCGCCCGCTTCCCGCACGTGCAGGACTTCATCCAGCGGACGATCGAGCAGGCCGCGCGCGACGGCTACGTGACGACGCTGCTCGGGCGCCGCCGGCCGGTGCCGGAGATCCGCGCCTCGAACCGCCAGACGCGCTCGCTCGGCGAGCGGCTCGCGGTCAACTCGGTGATGCAGGGCACCGCGGCCGACGTGATCAAGGCGGCGATGGTGGCGATCCACCGGCGCCTGCGCGACGAGGGCCGGGCGGCGCGCCTGGTGCTGCAGGTGCACGACGAGCTCCTGCTCGAGGTTCCGGACGCCGAGGTGAGCGCGATCAAGGCGCTCGTGCGCGAGGAGATGTGCCGCGCCTACCCGCTCGACCCGCCGCTCGAGGTGGACGTCGGCGTCGGCGAGGACTGGAACGACGCCAAGCAGTAGGCGCGAAGCCAGGCGGGAAGCCGCTCCGCGGCTATACTGAGCGGCTTCTCGATGGCCAGTGAGACCGTGAACAGAGAGGGCACGCAGCTCGACGAGGACTCCGTCTGGACGACGACGGAGGACGGCGAGCGCGTCCCGAACTACGACGCCACCTTCCCGACGATCAACGAGGGCGAGGTCGTCCACGGCACCGTCGTGCGCGTGGACAAGGACGAGGTGCTCGTCGACATCGGCTACAAGTCGGAAGGCGTGATCCCCGTCGCCGAGCTCTCGATCCGGCGCTCGGTCAACCCGGAGGACGAGGTCAGCGTCGGCGACGAGATCGACGCGCTCGTGCTGACGAAGGAGGACGCGGAGGGCCGCCTGATCCTGTCGAAGAAGCGCGCCCGCTTCGAGATGGCGTGGAAGGCGATCGAGCGCGCGGCCGAGTCGGAGGAGCCGGTGCTCGGCAGGGTGATCGAGGTCGTCAAGGGCGGCCTGATCCTCGACCTCGGCGTGCGCGGCTTCCTGCCCGCCTCGCTGGTCGACATCCGCCGCGTGCAGGACCTCGACGAGTTCCTCGGCCAGGAGCTGCGCGCCAAGGTGATCGAGCTCAACCGCTCGCGCAACAACGTCGTGCTCTCGCGCCGCGCCGTGCTCGAGGACGAGCGCAAGGAGATGCGGCAGGCGATCCTCGACCGGCTCAACCCGGGCGACGTCGTGGACGGCCAGATCTCGAACATCGTCGACTTCGGCGCCTTCGTCGACCTCGACGGGATGGACGGCCTGATTCACATCTCCGAGCTCTCCTGGTCGCACGTGAACCATCCGTCCGAGGTGCTCGAGATCGGCCAGGACGTGAAGGTCAAGGTGCTCGACATCGACCGCGAGCGGCAGCGCATCTCGCTCGGCCTCAAGCAGACCCAGAGCGACCCGTGGCAGCAGGTGCTCGAGACCTACCACGAAGGCGACGAGGTCGAGGGCAAGGTCACCAAGGTCGTCACCTTCGGCGCCTTCGTCGAGATCATGCCGGGGGTCGAGGGGCTCGTGCACATCTCCGAGCTCGCGCAGCACCACGTCGAGAACCCGCGCGAGGTCGTCTCGCAGGGCGACTCTGTGAAGGCGAAGATCATCGAGGTCGACGCCGAGCGGCGCCGCCTCTCGCTCTCGCTCAAGCGCGTCGAGGGCGGGGGCGTGACCGAGCGCGCCGAGGACGCCGAGCCCGCCGAGGGAACGCCGAACCTCGACCTCTCGGAGGAGGTCTTCCCGGAGAGCTCTCTTGCTCCCGAGGCGCCGCCGCTCGAGGAGGCAGCGCCGGAGCTCGAGCCTGCCGCCGAAGGAGCGCTCGTGGACGAGCCCGTTGCCGAAGAGGCGCCCGCAGAAGAGCCTGCCGAGGAGCCGGAACCGGAGCCGGAGCCGGCTGCCGAGGCCGAGGCTCCCGCCGACGAGCCCGAGTAGCTTGGCGAGACCGATCGCCGTCGCCATCACGGGCGGCATCGGAGCCGGCAAGAGCGAGGCCCTCGCCGCGTTTGCGCGCCACGGCGCTACGGTCATCTCCAGCGACGACATCGTCCACCGCCTGCTGCAGGAGGACGAGGCCGTGCGCGAGGCGCTGCGCGAGCGCTTCGGCGACGCGGTCTTCGGCGAGAACGGCGAGGTCGACCGCGGGGCGATCGCCGAGATCGTGTTCGCCGACCGCGAGGCGCTCGACTGGCTCGAAGGCCTGCTGCACCCGCTCGTCGTCGACGAGTACCTGCGCTGGCGCGAGCAGCTGTCCGAGCTTGACGACCCGCCGCGGGTGAGCGCGACCGAGGTGCCGCTGCTCTACGAGGTCGGCGGCCAGGACCGCTTCGACGCCGTCGTGGTCGTGACCGCGCCGCCCGAGGTACGCGGCGCCCGGAGCGAGGTCGCCGCCGAGGAGCGTGAGCCGCGCCTGTTGCCTGACTCGGTCAAGATCGCGCAGGCCGACTTCGCCTACGTCAACGACGGCTCGCTCGAGAAGCTCGACGACTTCGTCCAGGCGGTGTTGCGGGAGCTGATGCGGTGAGGAAGCTGCTCGCCCTCGTCCTCGTGGGCGCCGCCCTCGGAGCCGGCTTTGCCTACGTCCACTCGACCGAGCCTGCCTGGTACGTGCGCCTGCGCTACCCGCTGCGCTACGACGCGATCGTCCGCGGCCACGCGCGCAACTACCGCCTCGACCCGGCGCTGCTCGCGGGCCTGATCTACCAGGAGAGCAAGTTCCACGCCCACGCGCGCTCGAGCTCCGGCGCGATCGGGTTGATGCAGCTGCTGCCGGACACGGCGAAGGGGATCGCAGTGCACACGGGCGGCTCGAAGTTCCGGGTCTCCGACCTGGACGACCCCGAGATCAACGTCCGCTACGGCTCCTGGTACCTGCGCCACCTGCTGGACAAGTACGGCGACGAGCGCACGGCCCTGGCCGCCTACAACGCCGGCCAGGAGAACGTCGACACCTGGCGCCGCGAGGGGAAGGGGATCGCCTTCGCGGAGACGCGCCATTACGTCAAGCGGGTCGAGCATCTGAAGACGCTCTATCGGCGTGGTTACGCCAAAAGCCTCTATTCGTCAAACTGACGCTTGACAGACACCACTAGTGATGTCATAGTGACATCACAATGCAGCTACAGAGATTCGTAGACGCGCTCAAGGCCGACCTGTCGGCGGTCGCGGAGCTGGGGGACGAGACGACGGCCGAGGTGGCCGGGCGGCTCGTGCTCACGCTCCAGGCCTCCGTCGGCCTGCGCCTGCTCGACGTGCTCTCGGAAGTGGCGCTCGAGCTGAACGACAAGCTTCCCGGCGGTCACGTCGAGGTGCGGCTGACCGGCCAGGACCCCGAGCTCGTGTACATCGGCGAAGAGCAGGAGGCTCCGGCCGCGGCCGACGAGGCGTACACCGCTCGCATCACCCTGCGGCTGCCCGAGGCGCTGAAGAGCGCGCTCGAGACCGCCGCGAGCCGCGAGGGCGTCTCCGTGAACACCTGGATCGTCCGCGCGCTCTCGCGCAGCTCCACGGCCGCCCCGGCGGCTCAATCCGGCAACAGGCTGACGGGCTATGCCCGCGGCTAGGAGGGGAGGAACAATGATGGCCTTTTTCCCGATCCCGTTCGGTCACGTCGAAGTCCGCGTCGACAAGCGGCCGCAGCTGCCGCCGCGCCCCCCGGTCAGGCGTCCGCGATGAGGACCGAGACCTTCCAGACTCCCGGCGAGACCCGCCTCGACATCCGCCTGGGGGCGGGCGAGATCCGGGTCGAGACGGCGGAGGTGCAGGAGACGACGGTCGTGCTCGAGCCGCTCCGCGGCAACGACGCGAGCACGGCCGCCGTCGAGAACGCTCGGGTCGAGCTGCGCGACCGCGGCAACGGCCACGAGGTCGTGATCGACGTCCGCGACCGTGGACGTGGGATCTTCCGCAACGCGGAGGTGCTCGTCGCGGTCACGAGCCCCGAGGGCACGAGCCTCGAGACGAAGTCCGGCTCCGCCGACATCGAGGGCCGGGGCCGGTTCGGCTCGGTCGAGGTCGAGACGGGCTCCGGCGACGTCGAGTTCACCGAGATCGCCGGCGAGGCGAGCATCAGCGCTGCGAGCGGGGACGTCCAGCTCTCCTCCGTCGGCGGGGACGCGCAGGTGAACACCGCCTCGGGTGACATCCAGGTCCGCTCGATCGGCGGCGAGGCCAAGATCAACTCCGCGTCGGGCGACGTGATCATCCGCGAGGTGCAGGGCGAGCTCTCGGTCAACTCCGCCTCCGGCGACGTGCTCGTGCGCGAGGCCGGCTCGTCGGTCGGGATCAACACCGCCTCCGGCGACCAGGAGCTCGGCAGCGTCGTCAGCGGCAAGGTGACGCTCAAGTCGGCCTCCGGTGACCTCAAGGTCGGAATCCGGGAAGGCACGTCCCTCTGGGTCGACGCTCGCTCCCGCTCCGGCGAGGTGCGCTCCGAGCTGCCCGTCTCCGACCTGCCGCCCGACGGCAACGGCCCGAGCGTCGAGCTCCGTGCGAACACGATGAGCGGCGACATCACCGTCTCCCGGGCATGAACCCCTCCGATCCCACCACGGGCGCTGTCGTCGCGCCGGCTCCGCAACGCCTGATTCGGCTCCCGCGGGCCCTCCAGGAGCGCGATTTCCGCCGCTTCTGGGTGGGCGAGACGGTCTCGCTGTTCGGCGACCAGGCGACGCTGATCGCCCTGCCGCTGGTCGGCGTGCTCGTGCTGAGCGCGAGCGCGGCGCAGATGGGCTACCTCGGCGCGGCGATGCTCTTTCCGAACCTGCTCTTCTCGCTCCACGCCGGCGCCTGGGTCGATCGCCGCGGCCGCCGGCGCGAGACGATGATCTTCACCGCGCTCGGCCGCGCGGCCGTGCTGGCGACGATCCCGCTCGCCTACGCGTTCGGCGCGCTGACGCTGACGCAACTCTACGTCGCGAGCTTCCTGATCGGGACGCTGAGCGTGTTCTTCTACGTTTCCTACAGCACGCTCTTCGCCTCGCTCGTGCCGCGTGAGCGCTATCTCGAGGCGAGCTCGCTGTTGAACGGCAGCCGCGCCTTCTCGTTCGTCGTCGGGCCGAGCATCGGCGGGGCGCTCGTGCAGGTGTTCTCGGCCCCGGTAGCGCTGGTCATGGACGCGCTCTCGTTCGTCTTCTCGGCGCTGACGATGCGCTCGATCCACCCGCAGGAGCCGCCGACCGAGGCGGCCGGGCGCGGCCACCTGAGGGCCGGGCTGCGCTACATCTGGGGCTCGCCGATCGTCCGCGCGAAGCTGCTCTCGACGGCGACGATCAACTTCTTCAACTTCGTCTTCTGGGCGCTGTTCATCCTCTACGCGACGCGCGAGCTAGGCGTCCGGCCGGGCGTGCTCGGCCTCGTGCTCGGGGCCGGCGCGATCGGCGGGGTGGTCGGCTCGCTCGTGACCGGCCGTCTGAGCCGCCGCTTCGGCGTCGGGCCGGTCTTCGTCGCCGGCTCGATCCTGTTCCCGCTGCCGCTCGTGCTCGTGCCGCTGGCCGGCGGTGGCGACTGGCCGATCTACGCGTGCCTGTTCGCGGCCGAGTTCGGCTCCGGCTTCGGCGTGATGCTGCTCGACATCTCGGCCAACGCGATCACGGTCGCGCTCGTGCCGGAACGGCTGCGGGCACGCGTCTCCGGCGCCTACATGGTCGTCAACTACGGCGTGCGGCCGCTGGGCGCGCTGGCAGGCGGCGCGCTCGGCACGTGGATCGGCCTGCGGCCGACACTCTGGATCGCCACCGTCGGCGCCGTCGCCGGCGTGCTCTGGCTGCTGCCGTCGCCGATCCCGCACCTGCGCGAGCTCCCGGCGGCGGACGAGTGAGTCGGTCAGAGATGCTCCGCGACCGTTCGATCGTCGCGCTGCTCGCGGCCGAGGTGATCTCGACCACCGGCGCGCAGATGACCTGGGTCGCGCTGCCCTGGTTCGTGCTGCTGACGACCGGCTCGGCGACCAAGACGACCTTCATGGTGGCGGCCGAGGTGATCGGGCTCGCGCTGTTCGGCCTGCCCGGCGGCCGCGTGCTCGGACGGCTCGGGGCCCGCCGCACGATGCTGCTCTGCGACGGCGCGCGGGCGCCGCTGATGGCGGTGATCCCGATCCTGCACTGGACCGGCGGGCTCACGTTCCCGATCCTGCTGGCGGTCGCCTTCGCGCTCGGCGCCTTCGCCGCGCCCTACTTTGCGGCGCAGAAGGTGATCGTCCCCGAGCTGCTGGGCGAGGACGAGGAGCAGATCACCGAGGCGCAGGCGCTCTTCCAGGCCGCCACGCGCGCGACGCTGCTGGCCGGGCCGGCGCTCGCCGGGATCCTGATCGGGATCGTCGGCGCGACCTCGGTGCTGCTGATCGACGCCGCCACCTACCTGGTCGCGGTCGTGCTCGTCGCGGTCTTCGTGCCGCACCGGCCGCCGGTGCCGCAGGAGGCGGAGGACACGAACCTGCGCGCCGGGCTCCGCTTCATCAAGCAGGACCGGCTGCTGCGCGTCTGGTGGCCGACCTTCGCCGTCGGCGATGCGGCCTGGACGGCCTTCTTCGTCGCGGTGCCCGTGCTGGTGCTGACGCGCTTCGGCCACCGCCCGGGGATCGTCGGCCTGCTGATCGCCTCGTTCGGGGTCGGCGCGCTCGTCGGCAACGCGATCTCGTTCCGCTTTCTCACCCGGCGCTTCCAGGGCCTGGCCGTAGTCGCCGCCTGCGCACTCGGCCAGGCCGCGCCGCTCTGGCTGCTCTGGCTGCCGCTGCCCGCGATCGCGCTCTCGGCGCTGATCTTCGCCTCGGGGATCGCGAACGGCCTCGTCAACCCGAGCCTGCACGCGATCACGACGCTGCGCATCCCGCCGCCTCTGCGGCCGAACGTCCTGTCGACCGCGATGGTCGGCTGGGCGGTCGTCAACCCGCTCGGGCTGTTCATCACGGGCCCGGTGCTCGACGCGTTCGGGACGACGCCGGTGCTGATCGGGTTCGCGGCGGTGCAGACGGTGTCGATGGCGATCGTCTCGCTGGCCGCGGCACGGGAGCTCGGCCGGCAGCGGCTCGAGCCCGCGCCGGCCTAATCGAGCTCGTTCGCCTTCGCGCAGAGTGCGTTGAAGCCGGCCTGGAGGAAGTCGTTCGCGGCCGCGGCGCCGAGCGACCAGGTCAGCAGCCTGCCGAAGCGCGGCGCGACGATCTGTGTCGCGGCCAGCCCCGCGGCCACCCAGGTGCCGATGCAGCGCGAGCAGGTCACCAGCTCGCCGATCGCCTGCTCCAGCCCGCCCTCGACCGGTTCCTCGCGCTCGCCGCTGTGCGCGTCGCCCCGCACGAACGGCTGGCGGATGAAGCTCGTCACCTCGTCGTGCGAGAGCGTCCGGGCCGCCTTGAACGCGGCGGCGCTGAGCACCGCGAAGTCGAGCGCAGTGTGGCACTGCGGGTCGCGGTCGAGCGCCCGGGCGAGCGCGCCGGCGGTCACGAGCCCACCCGCGAAGACGCCCATGATCGTCGCGTAGGCCTCGTAGGGCGGATGCCTTTGAACCGAATCCATCCCGCTACCCTTGGGCAAATGGCGGAGTTCAAAACCTCGCAGGCATATCAGCCGACCGGTGACCAGCCTTCGGCGATCGCCGAGCTGTCGGAGGGACTGCGCGCCGGCGAGCGCTACCAGACGCTGCTCGGCGCGACTGGCACCGGCAAGACGGCGACGATGGCCTGGATCGTGGAGCAGGTCCAGAAGCCGACCCTCTTGATTGCCCACAACAAGACTTTGGCGGCCCAGCTCTGCAACGAGCTGCGGGAGTTCTTCCCGGACAACGCAGTCGAGTACTTCGTCTCCTACTACGACTACTACCAGCCCGAGGCGTACGTCCCGCAGGCGGACCTCTACATCGAGAAGGACAGCTCGCGGAACGACGACATCGACCGGCTGCGCCACGCGGCGACGGCCGCGCTGCTTTCGCGCCGGGACGTGGTGATCGTCGCCTCGGTCTCGTGCATCTATGGCCTCGGCTCGCCCGAGGAGTACGAGAAGCGCGTCGTCCTGCTCGCGACCGGCGAGGAGCACGACCGCGACCTCGTCCTGCGCAAGCTCGTGGACATCCAGTATGCGCGCAACGACACGCTGCTCGGCCGCGGCAAGTTCCGCGTCAAGGGCGACGTGGTCGAGGTGCAGCCCGCGCACATGGAGTCGGCCTACCGGATCTCGTTCTTCGGGGACGAGGTCGAGCAGATCACGCACTTCGACCCGCTCACCGGCGAGGTGTACGCCAAGCTCGAGCACCTCGCGATCTTCCCGGCGACGCAGTACGTGACCTCGAAGCCGACCGTCGAGCGCGCCTCGGAGCAGATCCGGCACGAGCTCGCCGAGCAGGTCAAGTTGTTCGAGTCCGAGGGCAAGATGCTCGAGGCGCACCGCATCCGCCAGCGCACCGAGTACGACCTCGAGATGATGCAGGAGCTCGGCTTCTGCAACGGGATCGAGAACTACTCGCGCCACCTCGACGGCCGCCCGCCGGGCTCGGCGCCGCACACGCTGCTCGACTTCTTCCCGTCCGACTTCGTCGTCTTCGTGGATGAGTCGCACCAGACCGTGCCCCAGATCGGCGGCATGTACGAGGGCGACCGCTCGCGCAAGGAGACGCTCGTCGAGCACGGTTTCCGGCTGCCGTCTGCGCTCGACAACCGGCCGCTGCGCTTCGACGAGTTCCTCGGCAAGGTGCCGCAGCTGGTCTTCATGTCCGCCACGCCCGGGCCGTACGAGCTGCGTCACTCGACGCGCATCGCCGAGCAACTGATCCGCCCGACCGGGATCGTCGACCCCGAGGTCGAGCTGCGCGCGACGAAGAACCAGATCGACGACCTGCTGAACGAGATCCGACGGCGTGAGGAGGTCGGCGAGCGCGTGCTCGTCACGACGCTGACCAAGAAGATGGCCGAGGACCTGACCGACTACCTGCTCGAGTCGGGGGTGAAGGCGCGCTACCTGCACTCCGAGATCGACACGCTCGAGCGGATCCAGATCATCCGGGAGCTGCGGCTCGGCGAGTACGACGTGCTCGTCGGCGTCAACCTGCTGCGCGAGGGGCTCGACCTGCCGGAGGTCTCGCTGGTGGCGATCCTCGACGCCGACAAGGAGGGCTTCCTGCGCGGGCAGACGGCGCTGATCCAGACGATCGGCCGCGCGGCGCGGAACGTCAACGGCAAGGTGCTGATGTACGCGGACAAGCACACGGAGGCGATCAAGTTCGCGCTCGAGGAGACCGACCGCCGTCGCGCCAAGCAGCTCGCGTACAACGAGGAGCACGGGATCACGCCGGAGTCGATCGTCAAGGGCGTCTCCGACATCGCCGAGTTCCTGGCGCTCGAGTCGCCGACGGTCCCGGGCCGCCGGCGCAAGGGCCGTGCCGAGGTCGAGGGCATGGCACCGGCCGAGCTGGAGAAGCTCGTGATCCAGCTGGAGGAGGAGATGTTCGCCGCGGCCGAGGAGCTGCGCTTCGAGTACGCGGCCAAGCTGCGCGACGAGATCAAGGATCTCCGCCGGGAGCTGCAGGCTGCCGCAGAGGTTCCGAGCGGGTAGGTTGCGCTCGTGCTCGGCGCGATCGTCTCGACGCTGATCTTCGCTTTCGTGATCGGCGTGCTCGCGCGCTGGACGGTCCCCGGCCCCGACCCGATGCCGATCTGGATGACGACCGGCTTCGGCCTGGTCGGCGCGCTGATCGGCAACAGCCTCGCCTTCGCCCTCTTCGGCACGGACCTCGACTCCGGCACGGCGTTCTCGGCCTGGCTCTTCTCGGTGCTGGCCGCGACCCTGCTGGTGATCGCCCACCGCCGCTTCGTCCAGCACCGGCCGATCACCGGGCCCGAGGCACAGCGCCCGCCGGTCAGCCCGTTCGGCCGGAACCCCGACGTGAGCAAGCAGCTGAGGAAGCTCTCCGACCTCCACCGCGACGGCGTGCTCACCGACGAGGAGTTCGAGGCCAAGAAGGCCGAGCTGCTCAAGTCTTCGCCTTAGGTTTCAGCGGCGGCAACGCCGGATACGAGAGCCGCCATGCATTGGATATGGCTGATCATCGTTGGCGCCCTCGTGGGCGCTCTCGGCAGGCTCTTCCACCCCGGGGTCGACCCGATGGGCTGGATCGTGACGATCCTGATCGGCATCGCTTCGCTCGTGATCGCCGGCGTGATTTTCTCGAGCGGTTGGCTCGAGTTTCTCGTCGGCATCGTCGTCGCGGTGATCCTGGTCGCGATCGTCGGTCGGCTCTTCGGCGAGGGCCGGACGCGAACGGCCTAGCCAGGTTCTGAGGACAGGGGGTCTCGGCCGCGCGGAAAGTGTCTCTGCGCGGTCAGCCCCCAGTCGTCGGCGCGCCAGACGTACGTCTCCACGAGCAGCGAGTCGGCGCTCGCCTCGTAGACGTGCAGGCCGCGTGCCTCGCCGCGCCGGTTCGGCCGTGGCTGGCCGAGGCCCGGGGCGATCGAGACGGTCACGCCGCGCAGTCCGTTGCGGTCGACCTCGAACTCGTGGCGCTCGCTCACCGCGGCCTGGTGGATGTGGCCCGCGAGGATCAGCTCCGCGCCCGCGTCGACGAGGCCTGCGAGCACCTGCGAGCGGTGGGCGACCGGCCGCTTGCGCGAGCGCCAGGGCGCGCCGATCAGGTGATGGTGGAGCGCGACGACTCGCAGCGCGCCCTCCGGCGCATCGGCCAGCAGCTCGGCCGTCCGAGCGATCTGCGCGCTGCGGATCCGGCCGGACTGATGCCGCCACGGCCGCACCGAGTTGAGGCCGACGACGACGAGCTCGTCCGAGCGGAAGACCGGCTCGACGGTCCCCCACTGGCGCTCGAATTCCCCCCACGGCCGGGTGAAGCGGGCGGGAAAGGTGTAGGGGATGTCGTGGTTGCCCGGGATCACGAGCAGCGGCCTCCCGAGGCTGCGCAGGAACGCCGCCGCGCGCTCGTGCTCGCGCCTCCGGCCGCGGTGCGCGAGGTCGCCCGTGACGACGATCAGCTCGGGCCGAGACTGCTCCACGAGCGGCTCCAGATGCTGCTCGACGGCCGTCTCCTCCACGCTTCCGGCGTGCAGGTCGGAGATGTGAAGGAGCCGCACGGGCAACGCCGAACCCACGCTATACACTGAGTGGAATGCCCGATGAGTCGACCGAGATCTTCGACGACCTCTACCTCGGGTTGAGGGCGGGCGGCGCGCTGCGTAAGCAGCGTCGCGGCGAGCCGCTGACGACCGAGGACCAGGAGGCGCTCGGCCGCTGGGCACGGCTCTCGTCCTGGCGCAAGGCGGTCGCGATCGGCGCCTTCTCGCTCGGCACGTTCGGCCTCGGCTTCACCCTCGGGGGCCTGATCTTCGGCCGCTGGCGAAAGGCGTAGCGAGGAGAACCCAGACGGTTGTACCGGCAAAGCCGGCACGACCTCTAAGCGGCATCGCAAGCGACGCCGCGGGCCGCTGGGGCAAGGCCTAGGCCTCCTTCGCGAACAGGACGGCCGGCTTGTCCTCGTCAGCGGGGTCCTTGTCGCGCACGATCACGTCGAGCAGCGTGACGAGCACGGCCGTCAGCGGCGTCGCCAGCAGCACGTAGAAGCCGCCGAAGAGCAGTCCGATCGCGCTCACCGAGACCAGCACGAGCAGCGGCGAGAGCCCGGTGACGTGGCCCATCACGCGCGGGATCACGACGTAGTCCTCGAACTGGCGGATGACGATCACGGCGATCCCGGCGGCGAGCCCGACGTGCCACGACGCGGTCAGCCCCGCGCCGACCGCGACCACTCCGGCCAGGAGCGGCCCGATCACCGGCACGATCTCCACGATCCCGCCGAAGATCCCGAGCAGCAGCCAGAACGGCACGCCGATGATCCAGAAGGCCAGCGAGAGCAACGTCGCCACGAAGGCGATCAGCAGCAGCTGCCCGCGCACGAACGCGCCGAGCTTCGCGTCGATCAGCTCCCAGGTGTCACGGAGCTTGCGGCGGTGCTTGCGCGCCACCATCGACGAGACGAAGTCGATCGCCTTGTCGCGCTCGAAGATCCAGTACGCGGCGGTGGCGAAGACGAAGAAGATCCCGACCAGCACCTCGAGCGCCTTCGTCCCGAGGGTGACCGACATGTGCACCACGCTGCCGGCCGAGGGCAGCTTCTGCAGCCGCTTCTGCAGCCCGACGAAGAACTCGTGCTTGATCCCGGTCGAGTGCTTCGCCTTCTGGCTCAGCTCCTGCTGTGAGGTCGGGACGCCGCCGATCGCCTGGTCGACCTGGTCGATCGCGCGCGGCACGACCAGCCAGAGCAGCAGCGCGAGGACGGCGAGCACGGCGAGGTAGTGCAGCGCGACGCCGATCGGCCGCGGGACGCGGAGCTCGGCCAGGCGCTCGACGCCGGGGCGCATCGCGGCGGCGTAGATCAGGCCGAGGAAAACGAGCGCGACCACGATCTTCACCTTCCAGAGCGCGAGCGCGCACACGATCACGGCGACCGCGACGAGGGTCGTGACGAACGCCTTCCGAGCGGTGTCGGCCATCGTCCGGGTGTTTTCGCCGCGCGGCTGATGCAGCAAACGCAGGAGAGGGACTGTTTCCGCCGAAGCGGGGGCGCGCGATGGTCAGGCACGACGAGGAGGTCTGCTTCGACGCGCGCCGGCACGGCGCCGTGCTCGCGCGGCCGCTCACGCAGGCGATAGTGCTGGCGCTGATCGGCGGCGTGCTGCTCGCCCAGCCGTGGCCGCTGCCGCTTCCCGGGGCGGCGCTGATCGTGGTCGCGGCGGCGGTCTGCCTGCGGGCGGTCTGGCGCTGGGAGCGGACGCATCTGGTCGTGACGACGGACAAGCTCTGCCTCGTGGACGGCACGCTGCGTCGGCGCTCGGCAACGGTGCGCCTGCGGTCGGTCGAGAACCTGGAGCTCGACCAGAGCCTGCCGGGGCGGCTGTTCGGTTACGGCACGCTCGTCGCCGGGTCGCTGGAGATCGACCACGTCCCCGAGCCGAGGCGCCTCTACCGGCTCGTCGAGCGGCTCGCCGGCTGATGGCCGAGTCGCCTCCCGTCGAGGTGCGGGAGCTGACAAAGCGTTACGGCTCGACGACCGCCGTCGACGGGCTGAGCTTCACGATTCGGCGCGGGGCGATCACCGGCTTCCTCGGCCCCAACGGCGCGGGCAAGTCGACGACGTTGCGGGCACTGCTCGGCCTCGTCCGGCCGACCGCGGGAAAGGCGTGTGTCGACGGCGTTCCTTACGCGAAGCTGGACGACCCGCTCGGCACGGTGGGAGCGGTGCTCGAGTCGGAGAGCTTTCACCCCGGACGCTCGGGCCGGAACCACCTGCGCATCCTGGCCGCGGCGGCCGGCCTGCCTACGGGACGCGTGGACGACGTGCTCGCGACCGTGGAGCTCACGGACGCAGCGCGGCGTCGGGTCGGCGGCTACTCGCTCGGCATGCGACAGCGTCTGAGCGTCGCGGGCGCGCTCCTTGGGCAACCACGGCTGCTCGTCCTCGACGAGCCGGCGAACGGGCTCGACCCCGAGGGCATTCGCTGGCTGCGCGACTTCCTGCGCTCCTTCGCCACCGAGGGCGGCACGGTCCTGATCTCGAGCCATGTCCTGGCCGAGGTCGCCCAGATCGCGGACGAGGTCGTGATCATCCACCGCGGGCGCCTGGTGGCGCAGGAGCCGCTCGAGGCGCTGACCGCGCGGTCGGCCGCCGGCGCCGCGATCGTCCGCAGCCCTGAGACAGCCCGCCTGCGGGACGTTCTCGCTCGCGCAGGCCTCGAAGCCACGCCGGTCGGCGACGACGGCCTGCGTGTGGCCGGCCTCGCCGAGCGGGTGGGCGAGCTTGCCGCCGCCGAGGGAGTCGTGCTGCACGAGCTGCGGACGGAAGGCGCGAGCCTCGAGGAGGTCTTCCTCGAGCTGACGGCTGGAGGGCAGCCGTGACGAGGCTGCTGCACGCCGAGGTCTTGAAGTTCCTCACGACGCGGCTGCTGCTCTGGCTCGGGCTGCTCGTGATCGCCTTGGAGGTGCTCGTGATCGCCCTGCACGTCGGGCACGACTCGCTCGACTCGCTCGCGTCGGCGGGCAACCAGCGCGACGCGGTCTCGATCGCCGCGGTCTCGGTGCTGATCTCGCTGATCCTCGGGATCGTCGCCTCGGCAGGCGAGTACACGCATGGCACGATCAACCACACGCTGCTCGTCGCGCCCGTGCGCGAGCGGATCGCGGCCTCGAAGCTCGCCGCCGCGGCGCTGGCGGGGGCGTTCCTGGCGCTCGTCTCCGTCGCGTTCGCGTGGGCGTTCACCTCGTTGCTGCTCTCGGCGCGATCGGTGCCGTTGCACCTCTTCACCCACGCCACGCTGCGCCTGCTGCTCGGCACGATCCTCGCAGCGGCGATCGCCGGCGCGCTCGGCGTCGGCTTCGGCCTGCTGCTGCGGCGGCAGACGGCGGCGATCGTGCTCACGCTCGTCTGGCTGCTGGTCGGGGAGCCGCTGCTGGCGATCGCGGGAGCCGAGCGCTACGGCCCCGGGCACGTCATCGCGTCGGTCGTGGAGGCCGGGGATCAGGGCTCGGACCTGCTCGGGTTCGGCCGCGGGCTCGCGGTCGCGCTGCTCTACGCGGTCGTCGCGGCGACGCTCGGGACGATCGCCATGAAGCGCACCGACGTGAGCTGAAGCGAACACTTGTTCGCGTCCACCCGCGCGGCTAAACTTGCTCGGTTATGGCCCAGGAAGAGCTGGTCGTCCACGGTGCGAGAGAGCACAACCTCAAGGACATCGACGTCCGTCTGCCGCGCCATTCGCTGATCTGCGTCACCGGCCTCAGCGGCTCCGGCAAGTCCAGCCTCGCCTTCGACACGATCTACGCGGAGGGCCAGCGCCGCTACGTCGAGAGCCTGAGCGCCTACGCCAGGCAGTTCCTGCAGATGATGGAGAAGCCGGACGTCGACTCGATCGACGGCCTCTCCCCGGCGATCTCGATCGATCAGAAGACCACCAGCCGCAACCCGCGCTCGACGGTCGGCACCGTGACCGAGATCTACGACTACCTGCGCCTGCTCTACGCGCGCATCGGCCGCCCGCACTGCCCGGTCTGCGGCCGCCCGATCGCCGGCCAGAGCCAGGAGGCGATCGTCGACCAGATCCTCCAGCTCCCCGCGGGCACGAAGTTCACCGTCAACGCGCCGGTCGTGCGCGACCGCAAGGGCGAGTACAAGGACGTCTTCGAGGAGCTCCGCGCGGAAGGGTTCACGCGCGTGAAGGTCGACGGGGAGCAGCACCTGCTCGAGGAGCCGCCGGCGCTCGACAAGAAGTTCAAGCACACGATCGAGGTGGTGGTCGACCGCCTGGTGATGAAGGAAGACCTGCGGCAGCGGCTGGCGCAGTCGGTCGAGACCGCAGCCCAGCTCGCCGACGGCCTGGTCGTCGTGGACGTCCTCGACGGCGACGAGCTGACCTTCTCGGAGAACTTCGCCTGCCCGGAGCACGGCGTCGGCCTGCCGGAGCTCGAGCCGCGCATCTTCAGCTTCAACTCGCCGCATGGCGCCTGCCCGCGCTGCACCGGGCTCGGCGCGCAGCAGGAGATCGACCCCGACCTGCTCGTGCCCGACCCGACGCTCTCGATCGGCGAGGGCGCGCTCGTGCCCTGGTCGCTCGGCAACTCGAGCTTCTACGAGTCGGTCATCCAGGCGATCGCCGACCGCTACGAGCTCGACCTCGAGCTGCCGTGGCAGGATCTCTCCGAGGAGCAGCAGAACCTGTTCCTGTTCGGCACCCAGGGCGACAAGGTCTACGTCCAGTACCGCAACCGGATGGGCCGCAAGCGCTCGTACATGCTCGCCTTCGAGGGAATCGTCTCGAGCCTCGAGCGCCGCTACAAGGAGACCGACTCGAGCCAGCAGCGCGAGCGGATCGAGGAGTACATGAGCTTCCGGCCCTGCCCGGTCTGCCACGGCGCGCGGCTCAAGCCCGAGGTGCTCGCGGTCGCGGTCGGCGGCAACAACATCCACGAGTTCACGCGTATGTCGGTGCAGCGGGCGATCGAGTTCGTCGACGCGCTCGAGCTGACCGAAACCGAGCAGCTGATCGGCGAGCGGATCCTGAAGGAGATCCGCGAGCGCCTGACCTTCCTCGAGAACGTCGGCGTCGGCTACCTGCAGCTCGACCGCGCCGCCTCGACCCTCAGCGGCGGCGAGGCGCAGCGGCTGCGGCTCGCGACGCAGATCGGCTCACAGCTCGTCGGCGTGCTCTACATCCTCGACGAGCCGTCGATCGGCCTCCACCAGCGCGACAACGGCAAGCTGATCACCACGCTCGAGCGGCTGCGCGACCTCGGCAACACCGTGCTCGTGGTCGAGCACGACGAGCAGATGATGCGCGCGGCCGATCACCTCGTCGACATGGGCCCGGGTGCCGGCGTGCACGGCGGCCACGTCGTCGCCGAAGGCACCGCGAAGCAGGTCGAGCGGAACGCCGAGTCGGTCACCGGCCAGTTCCTGTCCGGCAAGCGCGAGATCGCGATCCCGGAGCGGCGCACCGACGACCTCGGCGCGTTCTCGGTCCGCGGCGCGTCGATGCACAACCTGAAGGACATCGACGTCGACTTCCCGGTCGGCAAGTTCGTCTGCGTCACCGGCGTCTCCGGCTCGGGCAAGTCCACGCTCGTGAACGAGATCGTCTTCAAGTCGCTCGCCAACCGGCTCCACCGGATGCGGGTCAAGCCCGGCGACCACGAGTCGGTCGACGGGATCGAGTGCTTCGACAAGGTGATCGACATCGACCAGTCGCCGATCGGCCGCACGCCGCGCTCGAACCCGGCCACCTACGCCGACCTCTTCACGTCGATTCGCGAGCTCTACTCGCTCACGCCCGAGGCGAAGGTGCGCGGCTACAAGCCGGGCCGCTTCTCGTTCAACGTCCGCGGGGGACGCTGCGAGACCTGCAAGGGCGACGGCACGATCAAGATCGAGATGCACTTCCTGCCGGACGTCTACGTGCCTTGCGAGACCTGCGGCGGCAAGCGCTACAACCGCGAGACGCTCGAGGTGCGCTTCAAGGGCAAGTCGATCGCCGACGTGCTCGAGATGTCGGTCGAGGAGGCGCTGGCCTTCTTCGCCAAGATTCCGAAGCTGCGGCGCCGGCTGCAGACGCTACACGACGTCGGGCTCGACTACGTCAAGCTCGGCCAGCCCGCGACGACGCTCTCGGGCGGCGAGGCGCAGCGCGTCAAGCTGGCCAAGGAGCTCGGCAAGATCGCGACCGGCCGGACGCTCTACATCCTCGACGAGCCCACGACCGGCCTCCACTTCGCCGACATCGAGAAGCTGCTCGAGGTGTTGCAGCGGCTGGTGGACGCGGGGAACACGGTGCTCGTGATCGAGCACAACCTGGACGTGATCAAGCAGGCCGACTGGATCGTCGACCTCGGGCCCGAGGGCGGCGAGGGCGGCGGCGAGGTGATCGCGACCGGCACGCCGGAGGACATCGCCGCGGCCGAGGACTCGGCGACCGGCAAGTTCCTGCGCGAGATCCTCCCGACGCGCGAGACGGCCGCGGCGTGAGCGTCAGCGCGACGGCTCCGCCCGCCGACGAGCTGATCTGGCTGCGGCGCGCGGTCTTCGTGCTCGTCCGCCCGCGCGAGGTGTTCCAGGCGATGCGCGACGACTCCGATCCCGCGGCCCGCGCGCGCAGCGAAGCCGTGCTCGCGCTCGTGATCCTGAGCGGCATCTCGACCGTCCTCTGGACGCCGGTCGCGGGCACGCTGATGGACGTCGAGGGCCCGCACGCGGGCGACGGGCTGGACGTGGCGCTCTGGGCGTTCCTCGGCGGCAGCCTCTACGGCGCAGTCTTCTACTTCGTCGGCGGCCTCGTCCTCTACGCGCTCACTCGCGTCGTCGGCGGGATCACCTACCGCCAGGCGCGGCACGTGCTCGCCTTCGCCTCGGCGCCGGTGGCGCTGTCGCTACTCGTCCTCTGGCCCGTGCGGCTGGCGGTCTACGGCGAGGATCTGTTCAGGACCGGCGGCTCCGACCGCGGGGCCGGGAACACGATCTTCGTCATGCTCGAGCTGCTGTTCGTCGCCTGGTCGCTGGCGTTACTCGTGGTGGGCCTGCGCATCGCGCGCGGGCAGCCAGGCCTCGAACGCCGCTAGCTCGTCCTCCGGGATCGCGTAGGTGTGCTGCTCCTCCGGGAAGCGGCCCTCGCGCACGTCGTCGACGTATGCCTCGAGCGCTTTCTTGGCCTCTGCGGCGAGATCGGCGTAGCGCTTGACGAAGCGCGGCGCCTTGCCGGCGTAAAGGCCGAGCAGGTCGTGCCAGACCAGCACCTGGCCGTCGCAGTCCGCGCCTGCGCCGATGCCGATCGTCGGCACCTCAAGCGCCTCGGTCACGCGGGCCGCGACCTGGGCCGGCACCGCCTCGAGCACGATCGCGAAGCAGCCCGCGGCCTCGAGCGCGAGGGCGTCCTCGTACAGCCGCTCGGCCTTCTCGGCGGTGCGGCCCTGCGCCTTGAAGCCGCCGAGCATGGTGGCCGACTGCGGTGTCAGGCCGACGTGGCCCATCACGGGCACGCCCGCGCCGACGATCGCCTGCACGCGCGACAACGTCGGGCCGGCGCCTTCGAGCTTGACCGCGTCGGCGCCCGCCTCCTTGACGAACCGGACGGCGTTCTCGATCGCGGCCTCGTCGGAGGTCTGGAAAGAGCCGAACGGCATGTCCGCGATCACGAGCGGCCGCTTGGCTCCGCGCACGACCGCGCGCGTGAGCATCAGCAGCTCGTCCATCGTCACCGGCACGGTCGATTCGTTCCCGAGCACGACCATCCCGGCCGAGTCGCCGACGAGCACGAGCTCGACGCCGGCCTCGTCGGCGATCCGGCCGCTCGGGAAGTCGTAGGCGGTCACCATCGCGAGCTTCTGCCCGCGGCGCTTCAGCTCGACGAGCTCGGTCAGCGGCAGCTTGCCGTGGGTCCAGGACGCGTACTTGCTCACTGCTTGTCTCCTTCCAGGACGACGTTGTCTATGAGGCGAGTGTTGCCGACGCGCACGGCGGCGGCGAGGACGCCTGGCTCGAAGTCGGCCTCCTCGAAGTAGTCCACTTCGAGGCCGTCCAGCAGGCGGTGGTCACGGGCGGCGAGGGCGCGGGGGAGCGCCAGGGCCCGTTCGCGCTCCTCCGGCGAGAGGTAGGCGTTGCGCGAGGAGAGCGCGAGGCCGTCCGCGTCGCGCACGGTCGGGACGACGCGGATCTCGACCGGCACGGCGAGGTCGCGCACCAGGCGCCGCACGACGGCCACCTGCTGCGCGTCCTTCTGGCCGAAGTAGGCGCGGCGCGGCCGGACGAGGTTGAACAGCTTCAGGCAGACGGTCGCCACGCCGCGGAAGTGGCCGGGCCGGTGCTCGCCCTCGAGCATCGCCCCGAGCCGCTCGACGTCGACCCAGGTCTCGAAGCCCGGCGGGTAGATCTCCTCGGCCTCGGGGAGGTAGAGCACGTCGACGCCCGCCTGCTCGGCGAGCTCGGCGTCGCGCGCCTCGTCCCGCGGGTAGGTCGCCAGGTCCTCGCCTTCGGCGAACTGCGCCGGGTTGACGAACAGGCTCGCGACGACGAGCTCGTTCTCCTCGCGCGCGGCGCGGAAGAGCGCCAGGTGGCCGTCGTGGAAGGCGCCCATCGTCGGGACGAGGCCGATCTCGCCCTGACGGGGGAGCTCTGCCGCCGAACGCGCGACCTTCATCGAACCGTCGCCTCCACGAGCGCGTCGTAGAGCTGCTCGAGGTCGGGTCGAGTCTCGCGGATCGCCTCGCGGTGCGCTTCGACCGTTGCCCAGTCGCCACGCAGGATCGGGCCGGTCGGCTCGAAGCCGTTCTCCATCGTCCGCCGCATCAGCGGCTCGAGCGCCTCGGGCGGCGCGCCGGCCGCGGCCGCGAGCGAGGCCGCCGCCTCGTGCAGCGTGACGAGGAAGGTCGAGGCCATCGCCGCGCCGGCGTGGTAGAGCGGGCGGTCGGTGTCGGCGAGCTCGAAGGGCTCGAGCCCGAGCGTCCGCGCGAGCTCCAGGGCCTGTCCCCGGGCCGCGTCCGTTTCGGCCGTGACCGCCGCCCAGGCGCCGTCGAGCTGCTCGGGCCCTCGCGCGCGCGTGAACGTCTGCAGCGGGTGCAGCGAGAAGCGCCGCTCGTGCGGGTCGAGCGCGGACAGCGGCGTCGCTCCGGAGACGTGTCCGATCCAGCCATGCCGGGGGGACAGTCCCTGCGCCACGTCTCGAATGGCCGTGTCCGGCACGCACAGGAGCGTCAGCTCGGCGTCGTCGGAGCGCAGCTCGACGCCGCGCTCCTCGAGGCGCGCGGCGATGGCCGTGCCCGCACGGCCGCGACCGATCACGTTGACGCTCTTGATCATCGAAAGCTCCAGTTCCGTAGCGGATACCGGGCGCGGGGAAGTCTAGCCCGAGAGCCTGGCCTCGAGCGCCCGCCGGGTCTCCGGCCACGTCTCGACCGTGACCGCGTACCAGGCCGAGTCGCGCCGCTCGCCCTCGCGGACGACCATGTGCCAGCGGTGGATCCCCTCGAACTCGGCCGGGAGTGCCGCGAGCGCCGCGCGGGCCCGCTCGTTGAGCGCATCCGTCTTGAACTCGACCCGCAGGGCGCCCGCCTGCTCGAAGGCATGGCGGAGCAGCAGGTACTTCGCCTCGGTGTTCGCGCCGGTTTCCCAGGCCGAGGGGTTGAGCCACGTGTTGCCGATCTCGAGCCGGCGGTGCTCCGGCGCCAGCGCCAGGTAGCTGGTCGAGCCGATCACCTCGCCGTCCTGCAGCACCACGAAGGGTCGACGGTCCGGTTGAGGCCGCAGCACGTCGGCGATCCAGACGTCGAGGTCCCGCGTCCACATCCACCGCCAGGTGCGCTCGTCGGCAGCGGCCACGCGCAGGCCCTCCTCGTGCTCGGGCGTGACCGGCTCTAGGACGACCAGCCGCCCTTCGAGCCACGTCGCGAGATTGCCGAACATTGCTGGCATGATGAACACGACGTGGGCCGTCACCGGGGGGCTGAAAAGGCAGAGCTATTGCTCGCGGCCGCGAGCTACCTGAACGAGACGCTCGAGCTGGAGCGCGTCTACGACCGCTTCCACGAGCTGCTCGCCGAGGCGGTGCCGCACAACGGCGTGATCGTCTCCTCGTTCGACCCGGCCGAAGAGCTGATCAGCTGCGACTACGCCTGGGTCGACGGCGGCAAGCTCGACCCCGCGATCCTGCCGCCGCTGCCGCTGAACCGCGAGGGCGGGGGCATGCAGAGCCGCGTGATCGTGACCGGCGAGCCGCTGCTCCAGAACGACGTCCCCGAGCAGGTCAAGGATCCGGCCGGGGTCTACTACGACGTCGACCGCGAGGGCCACATGCGCAAGCTGCCGGAGGAGGGGCCGCCGGGCGTGCAGTCGGCGCTGATGCTCCCCGTCAAGCACGAGGGCGAGGTCGTCGGCGTCGTTCAGCTGATGCACGAGACCGTCCGCTACGACGAGGAGCAGCTGGACCTGGCCGAGGGTCTCGTCGGCCTGATGGCGGCGGCCGTGCGCAACGCGCGCCTCCACGAGCAGGCGCAGGCCGAGGCCGCAGCCAGGGCGCGGGCCGAGGCGATGGCGGCCGCGCGCGAGCAGGCGGCGCGTGTGCTCGAGGCGGTGGGCGACGGCGTGATGATGGTCGACCCCGACGGCGTGCTGCGCTTCTGGAACCGGGCCGCGGAGCTCGTCACCGGGTGCTCGCGCGACGACGTGGTCGGCCGGCAGGCGGGCGAGGTGCTCGCCGACTGGCAGGCGATCGCCGCCGAGATCCCGATCTCCGAGGAGCCCGAGCTCGCTCGCCCGGTGACGCTGCCGGTCGAGGTGGACGGCAGTGAGCTCTGGCTCTCGCTCGTGGCCGTCCGGAGCCCGAACGGCGTCGTCTACACCTTCCGCGACCTGACCGTCGACCGCGGCCTCGAGGCGGCGAAGAGCGACTTCATCGCGACGCTCTCCCACGAGCTGCGCACGCCGATGACGGCCGTGCTCGGGGCGGCGAAGACGCTCCTCCGAGACGACATCGCACTGAGCCCCGAGCGGCGCCACCAACTGCTGGAGATGATCGGCGCCCAGGGCACGCGGCTGACGCAGATCACCGAGGAGGTGCTGCTCGCCAACCGCCTCGACCGCGGCGACCTGCGCATCGACAGCGAGCGCGTCGACCTCTCACAGCTCGTCAGCCACGCGGTCGAGACGATGCGCCACGACGCGCCGGAGACGATCTCGCTCAGCGTCGCGACGAACGGATCGGCGGATGCGATCGGCGACCGCGACCGGATCGAGCAGGTGCTTGTCAACCTGATCGACAACGCCCTCAAGTACTCACCCGACGGCGGCGAGGTCGTCGTCAGCACCGTGCCGGCCGCCGCGAGCGTGCGCGTCGAAGTGGCCGACCAGGGAATCGGGATCCCGCCGGGCGAGCAGGAGGCCGTCTTCGAGAAGTTCTATCGCGCCGACCCGCAGCATCGCGCCGTGCCCGGCGGCACCGGCCTCGGGCTCTACATCTGCCGCGAGCTGGTGCAGCGGATGGGCGGCACGATCGGCGTCCGCTCGCGCCCCGGCGAGGGCTCGACCTTCTGGTTCCAGCTGCCGCGTGCCTGACGTCCGACTCGAGGTCGAAGATGCGGACCCCTTGCTAGGGTCTGACACGGTGCCGATCTACGAATACGTCTGCATGGAGTGCGAGTCGCACTTCGAGGAGCTCGTCCGGAACGGCGAGGAGCCCGACTGCCCGGACTGCGCCTCCGCGAAGGTGCGCAAGCAGTTCTCGGTCTTCGCGACGCACGGCACCGCCGAGCAGCCCAGCTTCGGGTCTTCCGGCGGCTGTTGCGGCGGTTCGTGTGGCTGCGGCTGAGCAACAGCTGACCGAGCTCGAGGCGTTCGAGCGCCAGGTCGCGGGCTGCACGCGCTGCCGGCTCGCGCAGGGCCGCACGCAGGTCGTCTTCGGCGTCGGCGACCCGCAGGCCGACCTGATGTTCGTCGGCGAGGCGCCGGGGTTCCACGAGGACAAGCAGGGCTACCCCTTCGTCGGCCAGGCCGGCAAGCTGCTCGACAAGCTGCTGGCCGGGATCGGGCTCGAGCGCGGGAACGTCTACATCGCCAACGTGCTCAAGTGCCGCCCGCCGGGCAACCGCGACCCGGCCCCGGACGAGATCCAGGCCTGCGAGAGCCACCTCTTCCGCCAGATCGAGCTGATCCAGCCGCGGGTCGTGGCGACGCTCGGCAACTTCGCGACCAAGCTGCTCTCGGGCAAGCCGGCCGGGATCACGCGCGTGCACGGCGCCGAGCAGGAGGTCACGCTCGGCGGCAGCCGCGTGCTGCTCTACCCGCTCTACCACCCGGCCGCTGCGCTGTACACGCCGAGGATGCTGCAGGTGTTGGAGCAGGACTTCGCCCGGTTGCCGGAGCTGCTCGGCCGCCCGCCGGCCGAGCCCGCAACGGTCGAGCCGCTGCTCGCGCCGGTCGCCGCGGAGCCCGCCGCGGTCCAGCTCGGACTGTTCTAGGCATGGAGACGATCTCCGCCTCGCCGGCGGAGACGGAGTCGGTCGCGGCGGCGCTGGCGCGCGACCTGCGGGGCGGCGACGTGGTGACGGTCTCGGGCGAGCTCGGCAGCGGCAAGACGACCTTCGTCCGCGGCGCGTGCCGCGCGCTCGGGGTGGCGGTTCCCGTCACGAGCCCGACGTTCACGATCGGCCACCGCTACCCGGCCGAGCCCGTGGACGTCTCGCACCTCGACCTCTATCGCTTCGAGGGCTTCTCCGCGGCCGAGTGGGGCGACCTCGAGCCCTACTTCGAGGACGCGATCTGCTTCGTCGAGTGGCCCGAGGCGGCGGCCGATGCCCTCCCCGCGGCGCGAGTGGAGGTACGTTTGTCGCATATGGATCGCGCGCATAGGCTGATCACGCTGGCGAGTCCGGACCCGTCACTGCTCGACCGTTTTTCCGGGGGTGCTGACACTCGCGTTTGACACCGCGACGAGCGCTGCGACCGCCGCGCTCGTCCGGGACGGGGAGGTGCTGGGAGAGCGAGTCTCCCGGGCGGTCGCCGTGCTCGAGGACGCCGACGAGCTGCTCCGCGCAAGCGGCGCGGAGCGCTCGGAGCTGACAGGGATCGTGGTCGGCACGGGGCCGGGGAGCTTCACGGGCCTGCGGCTCGGCCTGGCGACGGCGCGCGGGCTGGCGCTGGCGCTCGAGCTGCCGGTCGCGGGCGTTTCGACGCTCGCCGCGCTCGCCGCAGGCGCTCCGGGAGCGCTGCCGGTCGTGGACGGCGGCCGCCGTGAGGTCTTCACTTTGGTCGGCGGCGAGCCCACGGTGTGCGCGCCGGGAGAGGTCCGGGCGGCGCTCTGCGTCGGCAGCGGCGCTGTTCGCTACCGGAGGATCCTCGAGGCCAACGGCGCCGAGGTGCCGCCTGACGACGACGTGCGCCATCTCCCGCACGCCCGCTTCCACGCCCAGCTGGCCCGCGACTTCCGCCCGGCCGGCGAGGTCGAGCCGCTCTACCTGCGGATCCCCGACGCGGAGCGGAAGGCATGACCGAGATCGAGCTCCGCCGGCTCGAGCTGCGCGACCTGAACTCGATCGAGGAGATCGAGCGCAGCTCCTACCCGACCCCCTGGTCGCGCTCGATGTTCGCGAGCGAGCTGGCCAAGCCGTCCTCGCTCTGCCTCGGCGCCTTCGAGCCCGACAGCGGCAAGCTGATCGGCTACCTGATCATCTCCCGCTACGTCGACGCCTGGCACGTGATGAACGTCGCGGTCGCGCCCGGCCATCGCCGCCAGGGCATCGCCTCGCTGCTGCTGACCCGCCTGTTCGAGCTGACCGCCGGCCGCTCGCGCCGCGGCTACACGCTCGAGGTGCGCGTCTCCAACGCGGGGGCGATCAAGCTCTACGAGGAGCTCGGCTTCCGGGCCCGCGGCGTGCGGCGCGGCTACTACACCGACAACCGCGAGGACGCGCTGATCATGTGGAAGGACCCCGTCTCCGAGCCGGCGACGCACTCCTGATCTTCGGGCTCGAAACGAGTTGCGATGAGACGGCCGCCGCGCTCGTCGACGATGGTCGCATCGTCTCGAACGTCGTCGCGTCGCAAGCGGACCTCCATGCGCGGTTCGGCGGGGTCGTGCCCGAGGTCGCGTCTCGCCGGCACCTTGAGCTCGTGATGCCGGTCATCGAGGAGGCCCTCGGCGACCACTCACTCGACGACGTGGACGCGGTCGCCGTCACACAGGGCCCGGGGCTGATCGGGGCGCTGCTCGTCGGGCTTTCCGCGGCGAAGGCGCTCGCCTGGGCCCGCGGCCTGCCGCTCGTCCCGGTGAACCACCTGCACGGGCACGTGGCCTCGCTCTACCTCGAGCCGGAGCCGCTCGAGCCGCCGTTTCTCTGCCTGCTCGCGAGCGGCGGGCACACGCTGCTCGTGGACGTGCCCGAGCGCGGCGCCTTCCATCCGCTCGGGACGACGCTCGACGACGCGGCCGGCGAGGCCTTCGACAAGGGCGCCCGGCTGCTCGGCCTCGGCTATCCCGGCGGCGCCGAGATCGACCGGCTCGCGCGCGAGGGCGATCCCGAGGCGTTCGACTTCCCGGTCGCACGAGTGCCGGGCCTCGACTTCTCGTTCTCTGGCGTGAAGACCGCGCTGCTCTACGAGGTGCGCGGGCTCGGCGACCAGGCCGAGACGCGGCGGGCCGATCTCGCCGCCAGCTACCAGCGGGCGATCGTGCGAGCGCTCGTCGCCCGGACGCTCGAGGCCGCCGAGCGGACCGGGGCCGAGCGGGTAGCCGTCGTGGGCGGTGTGGCCGCGAACTCGGAGCTCCGCGCCGCGCTTCCGGACGCAAACGCGCCACCGCTCGCGCTCTGCACCGACAACGCCGCGATGATCGCCTCGGCCGCCCGCTACGCCGAGGCAATCCCGCCGCCCGGTTATCTTGCGCTGGATGCCTACGCGTCGGCTCTCTGAGGTCGCCCTCGCGATCCTCGCGCTCGCGGTGACCGGGCTCGTCGTCGGCTTCGGCGTCAGCGACACCAAGCAGCGCTCGCTCGCCTCGGAGGCGTCGTCGTGGCACGGGCTCGTCGGCGGCGCCCACCCGGCGGTCTCGGTCGGCGAGCGCGTGCTGGTCGTGCTCCGCTCGCCCTCGATGGCGCAGCGGGTCGCGCTGAACGGCGGCGTCGCCAGCGAGCGCAAGGAGCGGACGTGGACGCGCATCGCTCTCGCCGCCCAGCGGCAGCTGCTTTCGGAGCTGAGCACGCGCGGGATCCGGCCACGGGTCCAGTTCAGCTACTCGCGCGTGCTGAACGGTTTCTCGGCGCCGCTCGACGCCCGCGCGGTTGCCGTGCTGGAGCGCCGGCCCGAGGTGGCCGGGGTCTACCCGGTGCGGCCGGCCTATCCGGCCTCCGTCTCCTCGACCCTGCTCGGCGGCAAGGGCGTCGCGCGCGGGGCGAGCAGCCTGCCGGCGCTGCGGCTGCCCGGCTACGACGGGCGCGGCGTGACGATCGCGCTGCTCGACACCGGCGTCGACCGCGCCCACCCGTACCTGAACGGCCGCATCCTGCCCGGGATCGACCTCGTCGGCGACGACGCCGACACGACCGCCGCGCCCAACCCGGACGGCTCGAACCGGCTCGAGCGGCACGGCACCGAGATGGCCGGGATCCTCGTCGGGGCGGGCGGCCCCGGCGGCGTGACCGGGGTCGCGCCGGGTGCCTCGGTGCTGCCGATCCGCGTCGCGGGCTGGCAGCCGGCGGTCACCGGCGGCTCGGCCGTCTACGCGCGCACCGACCAGCTGATCGCGGGCCTCGAGCGTGCGGTCGACCCGAACCTCGACGGCGACGCGCACGACGCGGCGCGGATCGCGCTGATCGGCGAGGCCGTCTCGTACGCCGCCTTCAGCGACTCGCCCGAGGCGCGGGGGATCCAGGGCGCGCTGCAGCTCGACACGCTCGTCGTCGCGCCGGCCGGCAACGACGGTCCCGCGGGGCCGGCCTTCGGCAGCATCTCGAGCCCAGGTGGGGCGCCGGCAGCGCTCACCGTCGCCGCGGTCGACCTGCGCCCCGACGCCGAGGAGGTCCCGGTCGCAGTTCGCGTCGGGCTCGACCTCGTGCTCGACCGGCCCTTGCCGCTTGCCGGCGCCGTCGTCTCCGACCGCCCGCTCGAACGGGAACTAGCCGCGCCGCAGGCCGGTGGCCCGAGCCTGCGCGCGTTCTTCGACGACCATGGCCGCAGTCTCGTCGCCAACCGCGCCGCGCTGGTGGACGGCGGCTCCGACCCGCAGCTCGTGATCGAGTACGCGGCGCGAGCGGGAGCGACCGCCGTGGTCGTCTACGGGACGGAGCTCCCCGCCGGCGGGCTCGGCGTCGACGAAGCGGTGAACATCCCCGTCGTCAGCGTTCCACTGCGTGTCGCGCAGGCCGCACTCGCCGCGATCAGGGAGGACCAGCACCCGGCCGTCTCGATCGGCCTGCCGCGGGTCGTGCACAACGCCAGCGAGGGCGGGATCGCACCGTTCTCCTCGCGCGGCCTCGCCTTCGACGGCCGCGTCAAACCTGAGCTCGCCGCGCCAGGCGTGGCGCTCACGACCTCCGAGCCGGGCGCGAACGAGGACGGCACGCCGAGCTACGGCACGGTCAACGGCTCGAGCCCGGCGGCTGCGGTGGTCGCCGGGGCCGCGGCGGTCCTGGCCCAGGTGCGCCCCGGCCTGCGGGCGCTCGACCTGCGGAGCCTGCTGGCCGGCAAGGCGCGCTCGATCCAGGACGAGAGCGTCACCGCCCAGGGCGCCGGGCTCGTCGATCTCGGCCAGAGCGCGGCGGGCGAGATCACCGCCGACCCGGTCGCCTTCGCGTTCGGCCACGCGGAGGGCGACGGCTGGCACGCCTCGCAGCGGCTGCAGGTCCGGAACGTCTCGACGCGCACGCTGCTCGTCCGCGTCCGCAGCGTCGGTAGTGGCGGCCTCGAGCTGGAGCCGAAGCCGCACTGGGTGCGCTTGAAGCCGGGCGGCCACGCGCCGGTGACGCTGCGCGCGAAGCTGAACGGCGTGCCTCCCGAAGGCGGCTCGGCCGAGGGTGCGGTGCTGCTCGTCGCCCGCGGCGCCGGCCCGCTGAAGATCCCGTGGGCGATCACCTTCGGCCCGCAGCGGCAAGACCTGATCTCCGCCGTCGCGCTCTCGGCGACCTCGTTCAGGCCCTCCGACACGACCCCGGCGGTGCTCTCGCTGCAGGCCGGCCTCGTCGTACCGAGCGCGGTCGGCGCCGAGGTGCACCCGGTCGGCAGGCTCGACGTCGAGCTCTGGCGTGGCGGTAAGCGGCTCGGCCTGCTCGCGCGGCTGCGCGACCTGCTCCCAGGACGCGTCGCGATCGGCCTCACCGGACGGAGCCCGGCCGGCGCTCCGCTCGACCCCGGGCGCTACGCCGTGCGCCTGGTCGGGGTCCCGACGAGCAAGGCCCCGCCGACGGTCCGCACGATCGCATTCCGCATCAGATAGGGGCCTATACTCATTCAGTTGTGACGACCGTCGAAGCGCCCGAGTCCCACCTTCGCGAGAACCCGTTCCAGATCGCCCGCGCGCAGCTGCGCCGCGTGGCCGACATCTTCGAGATCGACCAGCGCCTCGTGAACGTGCTGCAGGAGTGCAAGAAGGCCGTCGTCGTCTCGATCCCGGTGACGATGGACGACGGGACGATCCAGGCGTTCGAGGGCTACCGCGTCACTCACAACATCGCGCGCGGCCCGTCCAAGGGGGGCATCCGCTACCACCCGGACGTCACGCTGGACGAGGTCAAGGCTCTGTCGATGTGGATGACCTGGAAGTGCGCGCTGATGAACATCCCATTCGGCGGCGCGAAGGGCGGCGTCGTCTGCGACCCGAAGAAGCTCTCGCGCGGCGAGCTCGAGCGCCTGACCCGCCGCTTCACGACCGAGATCATCAACGAGATCGGGCCCGAGAAGGACATCCCTGCTCCGGACGTCGGCACCGACGGCTCGGTGATGGCCTGGATCTTCGACACCTACTCGATGAACAAGGGCCACTCGGTGCTCGGCGTCGTGACCGGCAAACCGCTGAACGTCGGCGGCTCGCTCGGGCGGCTCGAGGCGACCGCGCGCGGCTCGCTCTACTGCATCCAGGAAGCGGTGCGGAAGAAGGAGCTGCAGCTGCAGGACTTGACCGTCGCCGTGCAGGGCTTCGGCAACGTCGGCAGCTTCCTCGCCAAGTTCCTCGCCGAGGAGGGCGCGACGGTGATCGCCGTCTCCGACTCGCAAGTCGGGCTGCACAACCCGAACGGGATCGACGTTGCGGCCGCGATCGCGCACAAGCAGGAGACGGGTTCGCTGGCCGGCTTCAAGGGCGCCGAGCAGATCACCAACGAGGAGCTGCTGCTGCTCGACTGCGACGTGCTCGCGCCGTGCGCGCTCGAGCAGGTGATCACCGCCGACAACGCGGCGCAGGTGAAGGCGCGCATCGTCTGCGAGGGCGCGAACGGGCCGGTCACGCCGGCGGCGGACGAGATCCTCGAGGACAAGGGCGTACTCGTCCTGCCGGACATCCTCGCCAACGCGGGCGGCGTCGTCGTCTCGTACTTCGAGTGGGTTCAGGGTCTCCAGGAGTACTTCTGGAAGGAGCCCGAGGTGAACTCGAAGCTGCGCGACATCGTCACGCGAGCCTTCAACGAGACCTGGCACGTGTACGAGGAGAAGCAGACGAGCATGCGCGTGGCGGCCTACGGCGTCTCGGTCGGCCGCGTCTCGGAAGCCACGGTGACTCGTGGCCTCTATCCCTAGGCTCGTCGTCTACCACGCGGCGGGCTGTCACCTCTGCGAGCGGGCGCTTTCGCAGGTGCGCGCGCTGCGGGACGAGCTCGGATTCGAGCTGGAGGAGGTGGCGATCGACGGCTCTCCGGAGCTGGAGGCGCGCTACCGCGAATGGCTGCCGGTGGTCGAGCTCGACGGCGAACGGCTCTTCACCTACCACGTGCACGAAGCTGCCTTGCGCCGGCGGCTGGCGGCCGCACAAAGTCCCCGCTGAGAGGCGAGTTTGTGACGGTCTGACGCACCGAGCCGCGCGGTGCTGGCACAATGATCGTGCGTGTTGCAAACGACCGTTCACAGTGCGGCGGGCTCGGAGCGGCTGACGGTCGGAGTGGCGGCCCGGCTGAGCCGTTACCTCCAGGTTCTGACCCAGGCCAAGAAGATGGGCAAGGACCGGATCTCCTCCCAGGAGATCTCCGACTACACCAACATCAACGCGACGCAGATCCGCCGCGACCTGTCCGCCTTCGGCAAGTTCGGCAAGCGCGGGGTCGGCTACAACATCGACTCGCTGCTGGGCGAGATCCGCAAGATCCTGCGGACGCAGGGGCAGCACAACATCGCGTTGATCGGAGCCGGCCGGCTCGGCGAGGCGATCGCCAGCTCGCCGATCTTCGCCGAGCACGGGATCAACATCGCGGCCGTGTTCGACAACGACCCGGAGAAGATCGGGCGGAGCATCGGCTCGATGGAGATCGACGACTCTCGCCGCCTCGCGGACGTCGTGCGGGAGAAGAACATCATCGTCGGCGTGGTTGCGGTGCCGGCCGACCACGCGCAGCAGGTGGCCCAGGAGCTGATCGACTCCGGCGTGCGGATCATCTTCAACTACTCGGAAGCGCTGCTCGACGTGCCGCACGACGTGACCGTTCACACGTCGAACCCGGCCGTCGACCTGCTGCACGCCCTGTACTTCCACCTGACGTAGCGTCCGCTTCGTGCGGATCCTCCTCTGGCACGGGTACCTGCTCGGCGGGACCGGGTCGAACGTCTACACGCGCGCGCTCGCGCGCGAGTGGAGCCGCGCGGGGCACGAGGTGGTCGTGCTCTCCCAGGAGCCGCACCCCGAGCTGTACGACCTCGGCGGCGCGCGCCACGTGCGCCCGGAGATCGGCGGCATCCTGCCCGTGTTCGTGCTCGACCGCTACGAAGGGCTCGAGGCCAAGCTGCTGCCCGAGCTGACGCACGAGGAGCGCGACCGCTACGTCGAGCTGAACGCGGCCGCCGTCCGAGCCGAGCTCCCGGCCGACCTCGTCTTCGCCAACCACGTCCTGCTCGGCGGCCCGGTCGGCGCCGCCGGCGGCGCGTGCTACGCAGTCAAGGCGCACGGTTCCGAGCTCGAGTACGCGATGCGCGGGAGCCCCGAGCTGCAGGCGTGGGGGAGAGCGTCGCTCGCCGGAGCCGAGGCCGTCTTCGTCGGCTCGCAGCACATCCGCCAGGTGCTGGAGGAGGTCGTCGGCCACGTCGACAACGTCCGCGAGGTCCCGCCCGGCGTAAACGTCGACGAGTTCCGCCCCGAGTCGCGCGCCCAGGCCCTAGCGGCGCTGCTCGAGGAGTCCCGCCGCGACCCACCCAACGACGGCAACGAGCGGCTCCCGGACCAGGGCAACGCCGAGCGCCTGGCCGAGTTCCTCGATGGCGACCAGCCGACCGTCGTCTACTTCGGGAAGCTGCTCTACAACAAGGGCGTCCACCTGCTGCTCGAGGCCCTGCGCGAGCTCGACGCCCGCGCGGTGATCGTCGGCTTCGGCGACTACCGCGAGGAGCTGGAGCGCGTGGCCCCCCGGCGAACGCTCTTCACCGGGCCGCTCGAGCACCGCCACCTCGTCCACCTGCTTCCGCTCGCGGACGTGACGGTCGTGCCGTCGATCTTCCCCGAGGCGTTCGGGATGGTCGCCGCCGAGGCCGCCGCGGCCGGCTCGCCGCCGCTCGTCGCCCGCCATTCCGGTCTGCAGGAGATCGCCGAGGGGCTCGAGGCGGAGTACCCGCCCGAGTACCGGCACCTGACGAGCTTCACAACGGGCGACGTGGCCAATCTCACTGCGAAGCTTCGAGAGCTCCTGCATCTCCCGCGGAAGGAGCACGACCGGATCGCACAGGCCGCCCGCAAGGCCGTCGAGCAGCGCTGGAGCTGGTCGAGCGTCGCCCAAAGGCTGCTGCAACGCTTCAACTAATGTAGTGCGACCTTGGGAGACTCCCAGCGCCTGACTCCGGAGGAGCAGCTCCGCTTCGCCCGCGAGCAGTTCGAGAACGCACAGGACCTGACGCTCGCCGTCGAGGAGGAGTTCGCGATCCTCGATCCGGAGACGCTCGACCTGACCAACCGCTTCGAGGAGCTGCAGGCCGCGGCGCAGGGCACGGCGCTCGAGCAGCATCTCGTCGGCGAGCTGATCGCCTCGGAGGTCGAGGTCCGCACCGGCCGCTGCGACACCTTCGAACAGGCAAGCGCCCTGATCGGGGAGCGGCGCGAGCAGCTCCACGAGCTCGTCGACGCGGTCGGGGTCGCCCTCGGCGCCACCGGCACGCACCCGTGGAGCCCGTGGCAGGAGCAGCGGATCATCGACACCCCGCACTACCGCCGCAACGACGAGATCCTGCGCTACGTCGTCTGGCGCAACAACAGCTTCGGCCTGCACGTGCACGTCGCCATCAACGGGGCCGACCGCGCCGTCGCCGTCTGCAACGGGTTGCGCAACTTCCTGCCCGAGCTGCTGGCCGTGAGCGCCAGCTCGCCCTTCGTCGAGAACGTCAACAGCGGGCTGCACTCCGCTCGCTCGCAGATCTTCACCCGCCCGTTTCCGCGCTGCGGCATCCCGGACGCCTACGACGGCTGGGACGCCTTCGAGCGCTACGTCCGCTTCCTCTACGAGACCCGCTCGATCGACGAGCACACGCAGCTGTGGTGGAGCGTCCGGCCGCACCTCGCCTTCCCGACCGTCGAGATCCGCATCTGCGACGGGCAACCCGACCTCGCCGAGTCGCGCGCGCTGGCCGCGCTCTGCTACGCGCTGACCGCGCGGATCGCCCGGGCGCTCGACGAAGGCGAGCCGTTGCCCGACTTCCCGCACCGGCTGATCGAGGAGAACTTCTGGCGCGCGATTCGCTACGGGCTCTCGGGCGAGCTGATCGACCTTGCGAGCGGCGAGGTCAGGCCCGCACGCGCGCACCTCGAGCGGCTCGTCGAGTGGGTGCTGCCGTCAGCGGAGGAGCTCGGTTGCGCCGACTCCCTCGCCATCCCCGCGGCGAATGCGGCCGAGCGCCAGATCGCACGCCACGCCGAGGGTGCGAGCCTGCACGAGATCTACGCGGAACAGCGAGACGCGTCGTGGGTGAAGACGAGCAGCGGCTGATCGCGGAGCTCCAGGCCGAGCTTGCGAAGCTGACGGTCTCCGATCTCCTGCTGCAGACGCTGCACTCGGTCTCGCTGCTCGGCTACCACCGCCTGAGCGGCGAGGGCCGCGACCTCGAACAGGCCCGCCTGGCGATCGAGGCGCTACGCGCGCTCGTGCCCGTGCTCGAGGGCACGGCGCCCGAGGAGGCCCTGCGTGACTTCAACCAGGTGCTCGCGAACCTCCAGCTCGCCTATGCGTCGGCTGCTGCGGAAGCGCCGAAGCCTTGAAAGCGTCTCGGTAGCGACATATAAGACCTAGTTAGAACGGGTCGTTACAAGAGAGGGGAGCACCATTGGGTAGGGGAAGGCTCTGCGCCGCGCTGGACGTTGTGCTGCTCGCGGCCGTCCTGGCCGGGTCGGCCGGCGGGGCGGGCGACGCCAAGCGAAGCGTCAAGGTCGCCCCGAGTGGCGCGAACCAGCAGTATGTCCCGGGCCAGGTCGTCGTCGGCTTCCGGACGAACGTCGATCCGGTCTCCCGCGTCGAAGCGCTCTCCGACGCGTCTGCGTCAACCCTCAAGTCGGTCGGCTCGCCGAACGTGAAGCTCGTCAAGGTCGAGAGCTCCGTGCCGGCCGCAATTGCCGAGCTGAGGTCCAACCCGGTGGTCGCCTACGCCGAGCCGAACTGGATCTACCACGCCCAGGCCACCCCGAACGACCCGCGCTACTCCCAGCTCTGGGGCCTGGCGAAGATCAATGCTCCGCTCGCGTGGGACACCACCACCGGTAGCAGCGGCGTGACCGTCGGCGTCGTGGACACGGGCATCGCCACCGACCACCTCGATCTCGCGGCCAACGTCGTCCCGGGCTACGACTACGTCCAGGGCGACACCGACCCGCGCGACTTCAACGGTCACGGCACCCACGTGGCCGGCACGATCGGCGCCCGCGGCAACAACGCCATCGGCGTCATCGGTGTCAACTGGCAGGTCAGCCTGATGCCTGTCCGCGTCCTCGATGGGAGCGGCAGCGGCTCGAACGCCAACGTGAGCGCCGGCTTCACGTACGCCTGCACGCACGGCGCGAGCATCGTCAACGCGAGCCTCGGCGGAACCGGGTACTCGACCGCGATGCGCGACGCGATCGCCGCCTGCCCGAACACCCTCTTCGTCGTCGCGGCCGGGAACGACGGCTCCAACAACGACGCGATCCCGCATTACCCCTGCAACTACGGCGCGCCCCCGGACGACCTGCCGAACGTCATCTGCGTCGCCGCGACCGACTCGAGCGACAACCTCGCGAGCTTCTCGAACTACGGCGCGAGCGTCGACCTGGCGGCTCCCGGCGTTGACATCCCGAGCACCTGGCCGGCCTACGACACGCTCTACAGCCAGGGCTGGGAGGACCCGTTCAGCGGCTTCACGGCGTCGGGCTCGTTCGGCCGTTCCGCCACGCACGCGACCGGCGCCTTCAGCGTCGCTGACACGCCGAGCGGGAACTACGGCCCGAGCTCGTTCACCTACGAGACCTCGAACACCGCGGTCGCGAGCCTCGCCGGCCGGATCGGCTGCAAGGCGTTCTACAACCTCCGCCTGGCCACCCAGCCGGGTGGCGACTTCATGGGCGTGATCGGATCGGCCAACAACTGGTCCACGTACACCGGCTCGGGGTGGTCGGGCTTCACGAACGGCGCCTTCTCCGGCTTCTCGACCGACCTGTCGGTATTCGACGGCGCGCCTGCGTTCTCGGTGGGCGTCTACTTCCAGTCGAACTCCGACGGCGTCGTCGACGACGGCGGCTACCTCGACGACCTCGCCGTTCGCTGCCTGAAGGCCGGTGGCGAGGACTACAACACGATCAGCGGCACCTCGATGGCGACCCCGCACGTCGCCGGGGTGGCGGCACTCGTGAAGGCCGCGCACCCGGCCTTCACGGTCGCGCAGATCGTCGCTGCGATTCTCGGCAACACCGATCCGGTCCCGGGGCTGAGCGGCAAGGTCGCGACGGGCGGCCGCCTGAACGCCTGCAAGGCGGTCGGCAGCTGCAGCGCGACGGCCCCGCCACCGCCACCCCCGCCGCCCTTCAAGCCGCCGTGCGTGGTGCCGAACGTGATCGGCGTGAAGCTGGCGACCGCGAAGGCACGGATCAAGGCGCGGCACTGCCGCACCGGCAAGGTGCGCTACCTCAAGTCGACCAAGAGGAAGAAGGGCAAGGTCCTCAAGGAGACCCCGAAGGCGCGCAAGCGCCTTGGCAATAACGCCAAGGTGAACCTCTGGCTCGGCAAAGGGCCGGCGAAGCGCAAGTAGGTCGCCCTCGCCGCTTCGCGGCGCCCGGATCTGATAGAAAACCGCGGCGCCGGGGAGTCTCGGCGCTTGTCTTGTAGGGAGGCTTCTTGATCGATTTCTTCAGTGACCACGCGGTGCTGTTCGCGCTGCTCTGCTCCTTCGTGGCGATTGCCTACGGCATCGGCCTGACGCTCTGGCTGCTCCGGCAGCCTGCGGGCGACTCGCGCATGCAGGAGATCGCGCGCGCCATCCAGGAGGGCGCGGCCGCCTACCTCCGGCGCCAGTACACGACCATCGCGATCGTCGCGATCGTCCCGTTCCTGCTCCTCGGCTTCTACGACAAGCTCGGCTGGGGGACAGCCGTCGGCTTCCTGATCGGCGCGGTGCTCTCCGCCGCAGCCGGCTTCATCGGGATGAACGTGGCCGTGCGCTCGAACGTGCGCACCGCGGAGGCCGCCAAGCATGGGCTCAAGCCCGCACTGAACGTCGCCTTCCGCGCCGGCACGGTCACCGGCATGCTCGTCGTCGGCCTCGGCCTCCTGGGCGTCGCCGGCTACTACTGGGTGCTGACCGGCTGGCTCGACAACTCGTCGAGCTCGGCGATCGACGACCTCGTCGGCCTCGCCTTCGGTGGCTCGCTGATCTCCGTCTTCGCGCGACTCGGCGGCGGCATCTACACGAAGGCCGCGGACGTCGGCGCCGACCTGGTCGGCAAGATCGAGGCCGGGATCCCCGAGGACGACCCGCGCAACCCGGCAGTGATCGCCGACAACGTCGGCGACAACGTCGGCGACTGCGCCGGCATGGCGGCCGACCTGTTCGAGACGTACGCCGTCACGGCGGTGGCCGTGATGCTGCTCGCCTCGCAGACCTTCCCCGGCCTCCACCTCGAGCTCTTCCCGCTGGCGATCGGGGGCATCTCGATCCTCGCCTCCGTGATCGGCACCTTCTTCGCCCGCGTGGGGCGAGGAGGCTCGATCATGAACGCGCTGTACAAGGCCGTGCTGGTCGCGACCGTGCTCTCGGCGATCGGCTTCATCCCGGTCACGCTCGCCTACGACTCGAACCGGTTCAGCTTCTGGGACCTCTATCTCTCGGCGCTGGTGGGCCTGATCGTGACCTTCCTTTTGGTGGCGATCACCGAGTTCTACACGGGCACCCGCTGGCGCCCGGTCAAGCAGATCGCCTCGGCCTCGCGAACCGGCCACGCGACAAACATCATCGAGGGGCTCGCCGTGGGCATGCAGGCGACAGCCGCGCCCGTGGTCGTGATCGCGGCCGGGATCCTGGTCGCGCACCACTACGCCGGCCTGTACGGGATCGGCGTCGCCGTGATGGCGCAGCTCTCGATGACCGGCCTGATCGTGGCGCTCGACGCCTACGGCCCGGTCACCGACAACGCCGGCGGGATCGCCGAGATGGCCGACCTCGACGAGTCCGTGCGCGCGATCACGGATCCGCTCGACGCGGTCGGGAACACCACGAAGGCGGTCACGAAGGGGTACGCGATCGGCTCGGCCGCGCTGGCGGCGCTGATCCTCTTCGACAGCTACACCAACGGCCTCGCGGTGCGGAACTTCCAGGTGACCTTCTCGCTCAACGACGCCTGGGTGATCGCCGGGCTCTTCATCGGCGGCCTGATGCCGTTCCTGTTCGCGTCGGCTGCGATGGAGGCGGTCGGCCGCGTGGGCGGCCAGGTCGTGACCGAGGTCCGGCGCCAGTTCCGCGAGATCCCCGGGATCATGGAGGGGACGGCGCGGCCCGAGTACGGCAAGGCGATCGACATCGTCACGGGCTCGGCGATCAAGAGCATGCTGCTGCCGGCCCTGATCCCGATCGTCTTCCCGATCGTGGCCGGGTTGATCAGCGCGAAGCTGCTCGGCGGCCTGCTGATCGGGACGATCGTGACGGGGCTCTTCCTGGCGATCTCGATGACCTCGGGCGGCGGTGCCTGGGACAACGCGAAGAAGCTGATCGAGGACGGCGCCTTCGGCGGCAAGGGCTCCGAGGCCCACGCCGCCGCGGTCACGGGCGACACGGTCGGCGATCCGTACAAGGACACCGCCGGGCCGGCGATCAACCCGATGATCAAGATCACGAATCTCGTCGCGATCCTGATCATCCCACTGATCGTCTCGATCCACGGGTAGCCCACATGGACACTCCGTTCGCGCGCCGGCGGCGGCGCGAAAGGAGGACCGGAGTGACCGAGCAGAAGAAGATCCTCGTGATCGACGACGACGCGGACATCCGCGAGCTGATCAAGATGCGGCTAGAGCCGGCCGGCTACGAGATCGCGTTCGCGGCCGACGCCGCCACGGCGCTGACCCTGGCACGGAAGGCCGAGCCCGATCTCGTGCTGCTCGACCTGACGCTGCCGGGCGGCGACGGCTTCATGATCCTCGAGCGAATGAAGCACCTGGCCAGGCTCGCCCACGTGCCGGTGGTCGCCGTCAGCGCCCGGGCCCGGGACCCGAACGAGGCCCGCGCGCGAGCTCGGGGCCGTCGCTACGTCGAGAAGCCGTTCACGGCCGACGAGCTGATGGGCGCGGTCGAGTCGGCGCTCGGTCCTTAGGCACGAGCCGCGGCGCCCTCTAGAGTCCCGCGCGATGTCACGACGGCGGCGGCAGCAGCGGCTGGAGCGCGTCCTCGGGACGCCGGCGCTCTTCTCGACCGCCTACGGCAACGTCGGCTCGTCGATCTACTACGCGCTCGGCGTCACGGCCGTCTTCGCGCTCGGGCTGACGCCGCTGGTCTTCCTGATCGCCGGGGTCTTCTTCGCCCTGACTGCGCTGACGTACGCCGAGGGCACCGTCCGCTTCCCCGAGGCGGGCGGGTCGTCCAGCTTCGCGCGCCACGCGTTCGACGAGCTCACGTCTTTCGGAGCCGCGTGGGCGCAGATGCTCAACTACATCATCACGATCGCCATCTCGGCGTTCTTCGTGCCGCACTACCTCTCGATCTTCTGGGGTCCGCTGAAGCAGAACCCCTGGGACATCATCGGCGGCACGGCCGTGATCGTGGTGCTCGTCTGGCTGAACGTTGTCGGAATCCAGGAGTCCGCGCGGCTGAACATCGTGCTCGCCCTGATCGACTTCGCCACGCAGCTGCTGCTCGTGCTGCTCGGCTTCGCCCTGATCTTCAGCCCGGAAGCCCTGAAGGCGAACGTCCACTGGGGTACGGCGCCGACATGGTCACAGTTCTTCCTCGCGATCCCGGTCGGGATGATCGCCTACACGGGGATCGAGACGGTCTCGAACCTGGCGGAGGAGACCCGTGATCCGGTCAAGAGCATCCCGCGCTCGATCGGCCTCGTGGCGATCGCGGTCTTCGCGATCTACTTCACGCTGCCGCTGATCGCGCTCTCGGCGCTGCCGGTCGAGCACATCAACGGGCACCTGACGACGTTGCTGGCGGTGCCGCCCGAGGAAGGCGGCTTTCAGAACGACCCCGTGCTCGGCCTCGTCGAGAACCTGGGTATCACCGGCACGGCGCTGAGCGTGCTCAAGGTCTACGTCGGGATCCTGGCCGCGACGATCCTCTTCATCGCCACGAACGCCGGGATCATCGGCGCGTCGCGGATCACGTACTCGATGGCGAGCTACCGGCAGCTGCCGGAGGTCTTCCGGCGCCTCCACCCGAAGTACAAGACGCCCTGGCTCTCGCTGATCGTGTTCGCCGGCTTCGTCTCGATCCTCGTGTTGCTGCCAGGCAAGACGAGCTTCCTCGGGACGATGTACTCGTTCGGCGCAATGCTCTCGTTCACGGTCGCACACGCAGCGATCGTGCAACTGCGGCGGCGCTACCCGGACGAGGAGCTCGCCTTCCGCGCCCGTCCCAACCTGCGGGTCGGCGGGGTGGACTGGCCGGTGTTCGCGATCTTCGGTGGCACGGCCACGGCGCTCGCGTGGCTGGTCGTCGTCGTGCAGAGCCCGAGCACGCGCTACGCGGGGCTCGCCTGGCTGCTGGTCGGCTTCGCCGGCTACGCGGTCTACCGGCGGCGGGTCGTGCACGCGCCGTTGCGGGAAACGGTACGCGCGCCGGTGGTGATCGGACCGGCGGACGCGCTCGAGTACCGGAACGTGCTCGTGCCGGTCGTGTGGCGGCGCGAGTCGGAAGCGGCCGTCGACCTCGCCTGCCGCCTGGCGAGTGAGCGGCGCGGCTTGATCGTCGCCCTGACCGTACTCGAGGTCCCGCTCGAGCTTCCGCTCGACGCGGAGCTTCCGGGCAATGCCGAGCAGAAGGCGAACGACCTGCTCGACGAGGCGCGCGCGATCGGCGATGCCTACGGCGTGGACGTGATCGGCAGGCTCGTGCGGGCCCGGCGGGCCGGCGGCGCGATCGTCGAGGAGGCCGAGCGGCGCCAAACCGAGATCGTGGTGATGGGCGCGCCGCGCCCTGTCGAGCATCGCCGCCGCGACCGGATCTTCGGCGGCACGGTCGACTTCGTCCTCAAGAACGCGCCTTGCCGGGTCATGGTCGCCGCCGCGCCTCGAGCGGCATGAGAGACATGTACCGCGGGATGACCGCGCTCTTCGGGTTCGGCGCGATCGGGATCGGCATCGCGATCCTCGTCCAGACCGCCCGCCACGGCGGCGGCCTCGGCTATCTGATCGGCGTCCTCTTCGTCGCCCTCGGCGCCGGCCGGCTCTACCTGCTCAGGCGTCGGTGACAGACACAGGGACAGACACAGGGACTGTCCCTGTTCGGGAGTAACCTCCGGCCGTGGCGCGGAAGATCACGGGGTTGCAGCGCGTCCTAGACGCGCCGGCGCTGTTCTCGGTCGCCTACGGCGAGATCGCCTCCTCGATCTACGTCGCGCTCGGAATCATCGCCCTGCACGCGCTGGGCCTGACACCAGAGGTGCTGGCGATCGTCGGCGCGCTCTTCCTGGTCGTCACGCTCTCGTACGCCGAGGGCACGACCTCGATCCCTGAGACCGGCGGAGCCGCCACCTTCGTCCGCCGCGCCTTCAACGACCTGGTCGGCTTCCTGACGGGCTGGGCGATCTTCCTCGACTACCTGATCGTGATCGCGCTGTCGGGGCTCTTCCTGCCGCACTACCTCGGTGCCGCGATGCAGTGGGGCTCGCTCGAGCACAACCCGTGGGACGTGGTGGTCGGCGTCTGCGTCGTGCTCGGGGTCGCCGCCCTCCGCCTCGTGCGGCGCTCGGCTTTCTACAGCTACGGGATCTTCGTCGCGGTGCTCGACCTGATGACGCAGCTGCTGCTCGTCGTGCTCGGCTTCGCGTTCCTCTTCTCGGGCGACGCGCTCACGCAGGGCGTCTCGATCGGCACGCATCCGAGCTGGCACCAGATCGCCTTCGCGCTGCCGCTGGCGATGCTCGCCTACACCGGCCTGGAGACGGTCGCGAACCTGGCGGAGGAGACGCGCGAGCCAGGTCGCGATCTGCCGCGCAGCCTCTTCTCGGGGATCGGGCTCGTCGTGCTGATCTACGTCGCGATCGCGTGCGTGGCGCTGAGTGCGTTCCCGGCCGAGAACGGCACCACCGCGCTCGGCACCGACTGGCTCGGCTCGCCGCTGATGGGGATCGTGGACGCCCTCCGCGACCCGCTGCCCAACGGCCTGGCGACGGCGCTGCGCGTCTACGTCGGCCTGACCGGTGCCGTGATCTTGCTCGTCGCCGTCACGACCTCGATCTCGGGCTTCACGCGGCTCGCGCACTCGCTCGGCGAGCACGGGCAGCTGCCGCGCGCCTTCGGGCGGCTGAACCGGCGCACGCTCGTCTCTCCGCAGGCGATCGTCGCGGCCGCGCTGATCTCGACCGCGCTGATGATCGGGACCTCGTTCGTGCACGACGACATCGCCTTCCTCGCGAGCCTGTTCAGCTTCGGCGTGCTCGCCGCCTTCACCGCCGCCCAGCTGGCCGTGATCAAGCTGCGCTTCAGCGAGCCCGACCTGCCGCGCCCCTACCGCGTGCCCTGGAACGTGAAGGTGCGCGGGGTGGACGTGCCCGTGCCCTCGGTCGTGGGCTCGGTCGCCACCTTCGCGATCTGGATCGCGGCGATGGCCACACATCCGGGCGCGCGCTACGGCGGGCCCGCCTGGCTGGCCGCTGGGGCTGATCGTGTACTGGCTCGTCCGCAGGGTTCGTGGCGAGGGCTTGCTCCAGCACGTGCAGGCGCCGCCCACCGTGTTCCCGGAGAGCGAGTTCACGAGCATCCTGGTGCCGATGAAGCTCGGCGCGATCGGCGAGGAGATGATCGCGACCGCAGTCAAGCTCGCCCGCGACCGCGACGCGCACGTCGAGGCCCTGTTCGTGATCCGTGTGCCGCTCGACCAGCCGCTCGAGGCCGAGCTCGACGAGCAGGAAGAGGCCGCGGCGGCCTCCCTGGCCGAGGCGCGGCTGCTTGGCGCCGACAACGGCGTAGAGGTGCAGGTCGAGACGGTCCGCGCCCGCTCGATCGGCGACGCGATCGTCGGCGAGGCCAAGCGGCGCGGCAACGACCTGATCGTCGTCGGCTCGGCGCCGCGCTGGCGGCGGCAGTCGCGCTTCTTCTCGCCGACGGTCGAATACGTCCTGCGCAAGGCGCCTTGCGAGGTGCTTGTCGTGGCCTTCCCGGAGGGCGTGATGGAAGAGGACGGTGCTGAGCTATCGTGAGCGATATGAAGGCGTTGGTAATCGGCTGCGGTCGCGTCGGCTCCAACATCGCGCTCCAGCTCGACCGCGAGGGCTGGGAGGTGACCGCCGTGGACGAGAAGGAAGAGGCCCTCGGCCGCCTCGGCGACCACTGGGCCGGCGGCTTCGTGCTCGGGCACGGGATGGACATCGAGGTCCTGCGGCGCGCCGGGATCGAGGAGGCCGACGCCGTCGTGGTCTCGACCGACGGCGACAACACGAACATCGTCATCGGCCAGGTCGCCCAGCAGCGTTTCGACAACCAGTGCGTGGTCGTGCGCGTGCTCGACCCGGCCCGCGCCCAGTTCTACCGCGAGCGCGGCCTGCGCACGATCTGCCCGACCTCGGTCGCAATCGACGTGCTGCTCGAGTCCGTCCGGGCCTGTGAGGTGCGGCCCGCCGAGCCCGCCGCGACCTGATGTACATCCTGATCGCCGGCGGCGGCAAGGTCGGAGCGAACCTGGCCCGCACGCTCCTCAAGGACCACAAGCACGAGGTGACGCTGATCGAGCAGCGGCGCGACCGCTTCGAGCGGCTCGAGCAGGAGTTCGAGCACCAGGTCCTGCTCGGCGACGCGACCGAGATCTACATCCTCGAGCGCGCCGGGATCGCGCGCCCGCCGGACATCGTGGCGGCGCTGACCGGCGACGACGAGGACAACCTGATCATCTGCCAGCTCTCGCGGGAGAAGTACGGCGTCGAGAAGGTGATCGCGCGCGTCAACGACCCGCGCAACCAGGCGCACTTCGACCTGCTCGGAATCGCTCCGACCGTCTCGGCGACGCGTGGGCTGATGGCGCTGATCGAGCACGAGGTGCCCGAGCACGACCTCGTCCACCTGCTCGAGCTGCGCAAGGAGAACCTCGAGATCGTCGAGGTGCAGATCCCCGACGGGGCGCCCGCCGCCGGGCAGCGCGTCGAGCGGCTCAAGCTGCCCGAAGGCTCGCGCCTGATCTCGATCATGCGTAACGGCCGCTCCGAGATCGCGGTCGGCTCGACGGAGCTCCAGCCCGGCGACCAGGTGTTGGCGATCCTCCAGCCGGGCAAGGAGGACGAGTTGCGGAGGGTGCTGCTCAAGACGTGATGCGGGTCGCCGGGGTCTTGCTCGTGCTGTTCGCGGCCGCGCTGCCGGGCGCTGCGTGCGGCCAGAGCGGCTCGGCCGAGTTGAGGATGCGCCCCTTCGCGCGCGGCTTCGACTCCCCGGTCTACCTGACCGCGCCGAAGAGCGAGCCGGGGAAGCTGTACGTGGTCGAGCAGCCGGGCGTGATCCGCGTGCTCGTGAACGGCCGGCTCCGCGCGACGCCGTTCCTCGACATCCACAGCCTCGTCCGCTCGGGCGGCGAGCAAGGGTTGCTGTCGGTCGCGTTCCACCCGCGCTACGCGAGCAACCACCGCTTCTTCGTCGACTACACGGACCGGAACGGCGACACCCGCGTGGTCGAGTACCGCTCGAACGGGACTGCGGCGCTGCCGAAGACCGCGCACCGGCTGCTGTTCGTCGACCAGCCGTTCGCGAACCACAACGGCGGCCAGCTGCAGTTCGGCCCGGACGGGCGGCTCTACGTCGGCATGGGCGACGGCGGCTCCGGCGGCGATCCGGGGAACCGTGCACAGAACCTGAACGTCCGCCTGGGCAAGCTGCTGCGCCTGAACGTGGACAAGCGCGGCGCGCGCTGGCAGATCGCGGGCTACGGCCTGCGCAACCCCTGGCGCTTCACCTGGGACCGGCTGACGCACGACCTCTACATCGGCGACGTCGGCCAGAACGCCTGGGAGGAGGTCGACCTCCGCACGCCCAGGCAGCAGCGGGCGCTGAACAACTACGGCTGGCGCGTCTGGGAGGGGCGCGCGCGCTACACGGCCGGCCAGCAGGTGAACCGACGCGGCGTGCTCGTCTCCCCGCTCGCCGTCTACAGCCACTCGCAGGGCTGCTCGATCACCGGCGGCTACGTCTACCGCGGCAAGGCCGTCGCCTCGGCACGGGGGCGGTACTTCTACGGGGACTTCTGCAGCGGCACGATCTGGAGCCTGCTCACCTCGCGCGGCAAGCTGCTCTCGGGGCCGCGGCGCGAATCGTTCACGGTCGCGAGCCTGTCCTCGTTCGGCGCGGACGCGGCCGGCGAGCTCTACGCCACCTCGCTCGACGGCACGGTCTACAAGCTCAACCCGTAGAACGACGCCGGCGGACCTGCGGGCCTTGCTGGCCCAAGGCGGCGTACGCGAGTGCTTGGAGGGATTCGTTCAGCGAGCGCAGCTCGTGGGCGAGGGCCAGGTAGCCCTCGGTGTGGTCGAGCCGCTGGTTCAGCTGCTGCAGCTCGGCGCGGAGCCCGTCGAGCCGCTCGAGCACCGCGTCCAGCTGCCGGTCGTCGAGCGTCTTCCCGTCAGCCACGCTGCGATTGTACGGTTAGCCTCGTCGCGTGCAGCAGCAGCAGGCCGAGCGCGAGGCCGGCCGCGTCCATCGCGACGTCGAACGGCGAGGCGTGCCGCCCGCGGACGAAGGCCTGGTGCAGCTCGTCGGTGACCGCGTACGCGAAGCCGATCAGGAACGCCGGCAGCTCTCGTGCCAGGGCGCGGTAGAGCAGCAGCGCGAGGATCGCGTACTCGGTCGCGTGGGCGCACTTGCGCAGCACGGTGTCCCAGACGCCGAGATCGGTCCCGAGGCTCGGCACCGAGGAGAAAGCGAAGATCACGGCGGCCCAGAAGACGACGGGGCCCCACTGCGAGAGTCGGTTCATCGACTGCCAATGGTAGGCTCCGCGCGTCAGGCGAGCGGTGAGGGAACCCGGTGCGAGTCCGGGACGGTCCCGCCGCTGTGAGGGGAGACGCTCCCGCGCCGAACTGCCACTGGCTCACGAGCCGGGAAGGCGGCGCCGGAGGGAGCCCCGAGTCAGAACACCTGCCTCTCGCCTCCACACCCGAACCCCTCGCGGAAGGAGGATTCGTGTCAAGGCGTCTCGTTGTTCTCCTCGCCGTCCTCGCGACGGCGCTGCTCGTCGTCCCCGCGGCCTTCGCCCTGCGCGTGCACGTGCGCGTGGAGGGCAAGACGCACACGATCTTCGGCTCGGCCGAGCCGAGGTTGTCGGTCAAATCCAATGCGCTCGACGCGCTCGACTCGGCCAGCGTGGCCGGCGAGTTCTACTACCACGTCGCGATCGCGGGATTCGGCCGTTACGTCGATCAGATCGGCCGCTACCCGGCCGGCGGCTCGAGCGGCTGGGTCTTCAAGGTGAACGGTGTCTCTCCGGCCGTCGGCGCCGACGCGGTCACGCTCAAGGACGGCGACCGCGTGCTCTGGTACTGGGCGGACTTCGGCCCGAAGGGCGGGCCGAAAACGCTCTGGTTGCGCGCCGGGCCGAAGCGCAACTGCTACCGCGTGCTGGCTCAGGACGACACGGGCAAGACGACGCCCGCGCGCGGGGCGCGGCTGCACGTGAACGGCCGTAGCGTCGTCGCTCGCAAGGGCTCGGCCTGCCTCGGCCGCCATCGCGGGCTCGTGACGGCGACGCTCAAGGGCGCCGTCCGCTCGAACGCGATCCGGTGAGATGGGCCGCTCTCGCGGCGGTGCTCGTCGTCGCGCTGGCCGGCTGTGGCTCGTCGTCCTCGACGAGCCCGGCCGGCGGCGCGACGCTCTGGGTGACGCGCGACCGCGGCGTGCAGGTCCTCTACTCGACCCGCGTGCCCGCCGGCGAGTCGGTGCTGCAGGCGCTCGACCGCGTGGCGAAGGTGAAGACGCGCTTCGGCGGCCGCTACGTGCGCGGTGTGGACGGGGTGGAGGAGCGCGGCAACCGGTCCTGGTTCTACTACGTCAACGGCTACCTGGCCGACCGCAGCGCGGCTGACTACCGGCTGCGGAAAGGCGACCTCGCCTGGTGGGACTACCGCGCCTGGCAGAACCCGGCGCAGGACCCGGTCGTCGTCGGCGCGTTCCCGCAGCCGTTCCTGAGCGGCTACGACGGCAAGCGCCGTCCTGCCGTGGTCGTGTCCACTGACCCGCGGGCACGGGCGGTGGCGAAGCGGCTCCACGCCCACGTCGTTCGGCAGGCGCCGGCGGATGCCAACGTGCTCGTGCTCGGCGGGAAGGCGACGACGATCGCGCTGCGCGGATCCTCGCCCGGCTCGCCGGTGCGGCTCGTCTTCGCCGGCGACGCGAAGCTGCTCCTCCGGAAGTGGCCGTTCCGGTACCGCTACGAGGTGAGCGGGTGAGCCCGGCGCCCGCGGCTCTGCTCCTGGCGGCCGTCGCTGCCGCGGCGCTGCTCGCCGACCGGATCGTCTCGGTAGCCGCGATCGCGGTTGTGCTGCTGCTCGTCTGCCTGCGCGCACCGGCCGGTCGGCGGCGGATGTACCTCGTGGGCGCCCTCGGCTCGGGCCTCGCGGTCTTCGTGCTGACGCCGTTCGTCTCGTCGATCGGCTGGCACGTGATCTCGAGCGGCCCGTCCGTGCCCGTGCTCGGGCAGCTCGACATCACGCGCGAGGAGCTGCGCCTCGGGCTCTTCCAGGGCCTGCGGCTGACCGCGGTCGCGCTCGCGTTCGCGGCCTACGCGCTGCTGCTCGACCACGACCGCCTCGTCCAGTCGGTGCGGTTTGCCCGGCGCTCGGTGCTGGCGATGGCGTTGGCGACGAGGCTCGTGCCGACGCTCGAGCGGGATGCCGCCGGGCTCGTCGAGGCGCTGCGCGGGCGCGGGGTGGAGGTCTCGGGCGCGCGCGGGCGGGCACGGCTGCTCGCGCCGCTGCTGGCCGGCTCGCTCGAGCGCGCGCTCAACCTCGCCGAGGCGATGGAGGCTCGCGGCTACGGCCGTCCAGGCGGGACGAGGACGCCGCGGCCCGGCTGGGGCCTGCTCGACCGGGCGGCGCTCGCGGTGAGTGCTCTGGCCGTGGCGATGGGAGTGCTGTGGCTCTAGCGACCGTCCGCGAGCTCGCGTTCACCTACCCGGGCGAGCACGAAGCACTGCGCGGCGTCTCGCTCGAGCTCGAGCCGGGCGAGGTGGTCGCGCTGCTCGGCCCTTCTGGGGGCGGCAAGTCGACGCTGCTGCGGGCGCTCGCCGGGCTCGTGCCGCACTTCCACGGCGGCCGCTTCTCCGGCTCGGTCGAGGTGGCCGGGCTGGACACGCGCCGGGTCCACCCGTCCGACCTCGCCGGCACGGTGGCGACGCTCTTCCAGGATCCGGAGGACCAGGTCGTGTTCACGCGCGTGAACAATGAGGTCGCGTTCGGGCTCGAGAACCTGGGCACCCCGCCGGCGCAGATCCTGCCGCGCGTCGCCCAGGCGCTGGCCGCGGTCGGCGCCGCGCACCTCGCCGAGCGCCTGGTTGCCGAGCTCTCCGGCGGTGAGCTGCAACGCGTCTGCCTCGCCTCGGTGCTCGCGCTCGAGCCGCGGCTGCTGCTGCTCGACGAGCCGACCTCGCAGCTCGACCCGGAAGGCGCCGCGGCCGCGATCGAGCTCGCGCGCGAGAGCGGCGCGGCCGTCGTCGTCTCGGAGCAGCGGCCCGAGCGGGTGCTCGACGCCTGCGACCGCGTGCTGTTCGTCGCGGACGGCCGCATCCAGGAGGGCGAAACGCCCGGCGCGTGGCTGCCGCGCGAGGCGCTGCTGCCCGACGCCGAGCCGTCGGGGCCGGCGGTCTGCCGGCTTGACGACGTCTCGTTCGCCTACGACACGGCGCCGGTCGTGGAGCGGGCGAGCCTGCGGGCCGGCCGCGGCGAGATCGTCGCTCTCGTCGGCCCGAACGGCTCCGGCAAGACGACGCTGGCGAAGGTCGCCTGCGGGTTGCTGGAGCCACAAGCCGGCCGTGTTGTGCGCGACGGTCGGGCCTGCTACCTGTCGCAGGACCCGGGCCGCTATCTCGTCAAGGAGCGGGCGGACGAGGAGGTCGGGCTGGCGGTCGGCGACGATCTCACCCGCGCCCGCGCCACGCTGGCGCAGGTCGGGCTGGCCGGCTTCGAGGGCCGCCACCCACGAGACCTCTCGAGCGGCGAGCGCGAGCGGCTGGCCCTGGCCGCGGTGCTGGTCGCCGAGCCGGACCTGCTCGTCCTCGACGAACCGACCCGCGGCGTCGATCCACCTCGCAAGGACGAGCTTGCCGCGCTGCTGCGGGCCCAGGCGCCCCGCCGCGCCACGCTTGTCGTCACCAACGACCTGGTCTTCGCGGCCGAGGTCGCCGACCGCGTCGTCTCGACCGCGCCCGAGCGGGAGCGTGCAGTTGCCTAGAGTCGCGGCCCTCGGCGCGCTCGCCGCCGCGGTTGCAGCGGCCACGTGGACGGCGCTCGTGCCCGCCGACGCCGCGCTGGCGCTGCTGCTCGTCGCGGGCGCACTGATCGCGGTCGGCGTCTCCTGGCTCGAGAGCGGCCCCGGCTCGAGCAAGGAGCTCGTCCTGATCGCGACCCTTGCCGCCGCCGCCGCCGCGGGGCGTGTCCTGTTCGCGGCCGTGCCGAACGTGCAGCCGGTGACGGTGATGGCGGTCGTCGCCGGCGTCGCGCTCGGCCCGCGCGCAGGGGCCAGCGTCGGCGCCCTCGCCGCGCTCGTCTCGAACTTCTACCTCGGCCAGGGCGCGTACACGCCGTGGCAGATGCTGGCATGGGGAGCCTGCGGGCTGATCGGCGGCCTCGCCGCGCCGTTGCTTCGCCGCCGCGTGCCGCTTGCGCTGACCTGCTTCGCGCTCGGCTTCGCGTTCGACGCCTTCATGGACGTCTGGCAATGGCTCAGCTTCTACCCGCACACCTGGCAGGCGTTCACGGCGCTGTACGTCCGCGGGATCTGGTTCGACACGGCGCACGCGGGCGGGAACTTCGCGCTCGCCCTCGTCGCCGGGCCGGAGCTGCGACGGCTGCTCGAGCGCTACGCGCGGCGGCTGAAGGCCGAGGTCGTGTGGGCGTGAGGCTCGCGACGCTCGCGGTCGCGGTCGCGGCGACACCGGCCGGCTTCCTCCAGGCCCACCAGGGACCCAACGGCGGCTTCTCGGAGCGCGGCGGCGCCGGCGGCCCGCTGCTGACGGCCTGGGCCGCGCTCGGGCTGCAGGCCTCCGGCGCCCGGACCGGCAAGGCGCTCGACTACCTCCAGGACCACGAGGCCGGACTGACGGAGACGACCGACCTCGAGCTGGTCGCGCTCGCCGAGAGCGCGCTCGGCGCCCGGCCGGCGAAGCTGCTCGAAAGGATTCGCTCGGCCCAGCACGCGAACGGCCGGATCGGCCCGAACGTCAACTCGACGATCTGGGGGATCCTCGCCCTGCGCCAGGCGCGCCAACCGGCTCCACGGGCGGCCGTGCGCTACGTGTTGCGTCGGCAGGCCCGGAGCGGCGGGTGGGCGTGGTACCCGAACGCCCAACCGGACTCGAACGACACCGCGGCCGCGATCGAGGCGCTGCGCTCGGCGGGCGTCAAGGGCAAGCCGATCCGCCGCGGCCTCGCGTACCTGCTGCGCCTGCGGAACCGCGACGGCGGCTTCGAGCTGACCCCCGGGCGCGGCTCGGATGCGCAGTCGACGGCGTGGGCGGTGCAGGCCTTCGTCGCCGCCGGCCGCGCCGTGCCGAAGGGCTCCCTCGCCTACTTGTCGCGCCTGCGCCGGCCCGACGGCAGCTTCCGCTACTCGCAGCGCTACGCGACCACGCCGGTCTGGGTCACGGCCGAGGTGCTGCCGGCGCTACACCGGCGCGCGTTCCCACTCCAGCAGCCATGAGACCTGCTCGTAGAGGACGCGGTAGCCGAGCCGCTCGTTGACCGCGAGCATGCCGGCGTTCTCGGTGTCGTTCTCGGTCACGATCCGTACGAAGCCGTGCTCGCGGGCCCAGCGCGCGGAGGCGGACTTCACGGCCAGGGCGAGGCCGCGGCGGCGGTGGGACGGCAGCGTCGCGGTCATCTGGTTGTAGGCGAGGCGCCGCTCCGGGTCGACGGTCAGGAAGGCGACCGCGACCGTCCGTTCGCCGTCGAGCGCGACGAAGCTGCCGTCGTCCGAGAGCGCGGGCGAGCCGTAGTCGTCCTGGCGCCAGTCCTCGAGCGAGAGCTCGGTCTCCGGCTCGTCGCCCGGCATGTCGATCTCACCGGCCGCGCAGATCTCGTACAGGTCGTGCTCGCGGTCGCGGGCCTCGCTCAGCGGGACGACGGCGGCCGCCGGTTCCGGTAGCTCGGCGCCGGCGAGCTCGAGCGCGGAGACCCGGTCGGCGCCGCGCCGCAAGAAGCCGAGCCGCTCGAGGAAGCGGGTGCCGCCCTCGTCCACGTCGACGTGCGTCCGCAGGCGCCAGGCACCGCGCTCGCGCAGGTACTCGGTCACGCGCGCGTAGAGCTCGCTGCCGATCCCGCGCCCGCGTGAGCACGGGTCGACGCCGATCCAGAAGCGGCCCTTGCCGGGCGTCGGCACCGACCACTCGAAGTTCGCCCAGGCAAAGCCGGCGACCTCCCCGTCGACCTCGGCCACCCAGGAGCGGCGCTGCTCGCGCTCGATCGGCCGGGTCGCCTGGTGCCAGACAACCTCCGCCGTCACGATCTGGTGCGGATTGATCGCCAGCTCGAGCCGCGCCACCGCCGGCGCGTCCTCCCGCCGCAGCTCGCGGATCACGGCGCCGCCACCCAGCCGTCCTCCGGGCGCACCAACCGTCCGTCGGAGACCAGCCGCTCGACGAGCCCGTCCTGCCACCACGGGAGCCAACGCGACAGCTCCGGCTCGGGCGCGAGCACGGCCGCGCGCACCCCGGCGACCACCAGCTCGACGAGCCCGCCGCCCTCGGCCGGCTCCGGGAAGCGCTGGTCCCAGCGCGCCAGCTCGCTCGTGTGCCGGTGCGGGTCCTCGTAGACGACGCTGCGCGAGACGACGGCGCCGCAGCGCTCGAGCGGCGTGCGCAGCTGCTTCAGCTCCTTCGGCGCGAGCCCGAGCTCGAGCTGCAGGTCGTCGAGCTCGGACGGTCCGGCGTCGGCGAGATGGCGCAGGAGCGGGTCGTCCTCGCGGCTCGCGAGCTCGGCCCGGCAGAGCGGGTCGAGCAGCCGCGCCGTCTCGGGCGCGATCAGCAGGCTCTTGCCCCGGTGGATCGCCAGGATCGCGTAGCCCCGGACGCCGAGCTCGCCGAACCACGGGTACTTCGTGCGCGGCCACTGACCGAAGCCGGGCTTGTCCGGCGCGTATGGCTCCTCGTGACAGGCGCCGAAGAGGCTCGGCAGCGCGCCGTCGGCGGTTCGCGTCAGCAGGCCGCGGTCGAGCAGGAACGCCTCAGCCTCGTCGAGCGAGCCGAGCGCCCGGTCGGGCGTCAGCCGGCACTCGAAGGCTCGTCGCTGCTGAAGCTCGGCCAGGCCCATCCGGGTCATTGTCGCCCGTCGCGGATCGCTGATACCGTGGTGGGCGGTCGCCCGATTGGGGCACGCGTCGTGTGACCTCGCGATGCGGCCAACCTCCTCGCTCACGCGTTTGCGCGTCTCACCCTTCCAGGGGTTGGCCTTGCGGCGGCGAATTGCCGATGCCGTGAAGGTGAAGGTGGGGTCGAAGAAGCTGGCGATCGCTCTCATCCTGGTCTCGACGGCCGGGATGGCGCTGCTGCTCGCGCGCTCCGGCACGAAGGTCTTCCAGGCCGCGGCGACGCCGGACTGGCGCTACCTGCTCGCCGGGCTCGCGATCTGCGCGGCGGTGCAGCCGCTGCGCGCGCTCGCCTGGACGTCGACGGTGCGCTCGCCGGTCGGCTTCCGCGCGATGTACGCGGCCAGCTCTGTCGGCTCGTTCCTCGACACCGTCCTGCCCGGACGCATGGGCGAGGCCTCGAAGGTCGCGGTGCTGAAGGTCGCGGCCGGGCCGCGCTGGCCCGGGTTCTCGCGCGCGGGCGGGAGCCTGCTCTGCGCGCACCTGCTCGAGATGGTCGCCTTCGTGCTCGTCGGCGCCGCCTCCGCATTCTTCCTGCCGGTTCCGACCTGGGCCAAGATCACCATGCTCGTCGGGCTGCCCCTCGCGGCCGGCGGTCTCGTGCTCGTGTCGGTGCTTCACCACCGGCTTGGCCACCGGCTGCCGACCGGCCTCGACTCGTTCCTGGCCGGCGCGGCCGCGCCGAAGCGCGTGATGCTGCGAGCGGGCCTGATCCTCGTCCTGACCTGGGTCGCCCGCTGGTTCGGCGTGCTCTTCCTATTGCACGCGGTCGGCGTCCACGTCGGCGTGGGCACGGCGCTGCTCTACATGGTCGTGACCGGGCTCGCGAACACGATGCCGTTCCTGCCCGGCAACGTCGGCCTCTACCAGGGCGCCGCGCTCGGCGCGCTGGCGATGGCCGGCCACGGCGGCACCTCCGCCGCCGCAGCCTCGGTCTTCACGCCCGCGGCGGGCAGCCTCGCGACCGCGGTTGCCGCGATGGTGGGCCTGGCCTTCTACGGCCGCCGCCTCGGCGAGTTCCGCCGCGCCGCAGTCCGCTTCTAGCCGGCTGCGGCCTCCCACTCGCGTCGCTCGATCGCGTAGAGCACCCACTCGCGACCGTACTCGACGGGGAACCCGCGCTCGCGCCAGCCGACGCGGCCGAAGACCGCCTGCATCGCGAGGTTCTCAGGATCGGTGGGCGCCTGGACACGCCTCGCTTCGACTTCTCGGAACAACCAATCGGTCAGTAGCGCGACCGCCTCCCGCCCGTAGCCCGAGCCGCGCGCGTGTTCGCGTAACCCGATCCCGAGCTCGAACACGCCAGGTGCGAGCCGCCGGTGCGGCACAACGAACGTCTGGATCCGGCCGATGTACTCACCGCCAAGATCGATCGCGAGGTCGAGTGAGCCTCCCTCCAGGAAGCCCGACCGCCGCAGTCGTCGGCGAAAGGCGGCCTCGTCCGGTGGCGCTGCGACCGCGATCGGGTCGCTGTCTCGCAGGTCCTGCCAGGCGGCCTCGATCTCCTCGGGCTCCAGCGGCCGGAGCAGCAGCCGCGCCCCGCGGATACGGATGCCGTCGACAGGACCGACCTTCATGAAGCGTCAGCCGAGCTTCGTCGGGTCGGCCGGCCGGCCGTCGCGGCCGACGTAGCCGTCCTTCGCCCCGACCACGAGCATCACGAGATCTTCGTCGCCGACGCTGGTGATCTGGCGCGGCGTCGTCGACTCGACGTGGCAGAGACCGCCGGGCCCGAGCTCGCGCGACTCGCCGGGGAGCGCGAACTTCGCACGGCCTGCGTGCACGAAGTAGAGCTCATCCTGCTCCTCGTGGAAGTGCGGCCGGGCCTCGACGCCGGACGGGATCACGAGCACGTTGACGCCGAACGCCGTGACGCCGAGCTCCCGGCGCACCTTGCGGAAGACGCCGTCGCCCAGCTCGTGGATCGTCCCGAACGCGTAGCCCATCCGATGAGTTTCTAGCAGTTGGGCGGTCTTACAATCCACCACGACAAGGAGGGACCCCGTGCAGCAGACGGCAACCCACATCACCCAGCTCGGCCGCGTCATCATCCCGGTCTCGGACCAGGACAAGGCGCTCGACTTCTACACCGGGACCCTCGGCTTCGAGGTTCGCGCCGACATCCCCTTCGGCGAGGGCGACCGCTGGCTCGAGGTCGGGCCGGCCGGAGGCGGTGCGGCGATTGCGATCATGCCCCCGCGGGCGGGCGCGGAGCCCGGGCACGACCAGTCGTGCGTCGCGCTGACGACCACCGACGTGGAGGGCGACTATCAGGCGCTGAAGGAGAAGGGCGCCGACGTCGACGAGCCGATGGGCGGCGAAGGCCCGGTGCCGCGGATGTTCTTCCTCCGGGACCCGGACGGCAACAACCTGCTGCTCGTCGAGGAAGGCGATGCCTGACGCCACCGAGTTCCGCGTCGTGCTGACGGTCGAGGACTTCGACCGGGCGCTAAGCTTCTACCGCGATGCGCTCGGGCTCGAGCAGGTCGCCGACTGGAGCTCCGACGACGGACGGGTCGTCCTGCTCGAGGCGGGGCGCGCGACGCTCGAGCTGTTCGACGAGGCTCAGGCGGAGTACGTCGATCGGATCGAGGCGGGCCGGCGCGTGGCCGGCTCGGTCCGGCTTGCGGTCGAGGTGCCCGACAGCGAGGCGTCCGCGGGCCGGCTGATCGAGGCCGGCGCGTCGCAGGTCGCAGAGCCGGTGACGACGCCCTGGGGCGATCGCAACGCCCGCCTGCGCGCGCCCGACGGGATGCAGCTGACGCTCTTCACCGGGGCGTAGCTCAGCGCCCCGGCCGCTAGCATCGACGAGTGGCCGTAGCTTCTCCCGAGCAGTACCTCGGCGACCTCAACGCTGCGCAGCGCGAGGCCGTGGTGACCACCGAAGGTCCGCTGCTCGTGGTGGCCGGCGCGGGCTCGGGCAAGACCCGCGTGCTCACCTACCGCGTCGCGCACCTGATCAACGCCTGCGGCGTGAAACCGAACGAGATCCTGGCGATCACCTTCACGAACAAGGCCGCCGGCGAGATGCGCGAGCGGCTCGAAAACCTGCTCGGCCCGGTCGCGCGCACGATCTGGATCCTCACCTTCCACGCCGCCTGCGGCCGGATCCTGCGCCGCGAGGCGAAGCACCTCGGCTACCGGAGCAACTTCACGATCTACGACCAGGCCGACCAGGTGCGCCTGACCAAGGCCTGCCTGGAGGAGCTGGAGAAGGACCCGAAGCGCTTCGTCCCGCGCGGGATCCACGCGCAGATCTCGGCTGCCAAGAACCAGCTCATGACGCCCGCCGAGTACAGCGAGCGGGTGGCGTCGTTCTACGACCAGACCGTCGCCGAGGCCTACGACCTCTACCAGCGGCGCCTGTTCGCCTCGAACGCGGTCGACTTCGACGACCTGCTGATGCTGACCGTGCAGGTGCTCGAGCGCTTCCCCGAAGCCCGTGAGCGCTGGCAGAGGGCCTTCCGCTACGTGCTCGTCGACGAGTACCAGGACACGAACCACGCGCAGTACCGGCTGCTCGAGATTTTGGCTGCAAATCACCGCAATTTGTGCGTCGTCGGAGACCCAGATCAGTCGATCTACAGCTTCCGGATGGCCGACATTCGGAACATCCTCGAGTTCGAAAAGGAGTTCGGTGAGGCCCGCTCGATCGCTCTTGAACAGAACTACCGGAGCACCAATACCATCCTTCAAGCGGCCAACGCGCTGATCGCGCACAACCGCGAGCGGAAGCCGAAGAACCTCTGGTCGGAGCTGGGCGAAGGCGAGCCGGTGCGCGCGCTCGAGGTCGAGGACGAGCACGCCGAGGCGCGCTTCGTCGCCGCCGAGATCGCCGCGCTGGTGGAGGAGGGCTTCGGCGGCAGCGAGATCGCCGTCTTCTACCGGACGAACGCGCAGTCGCGGGTGCTGGAGGACGTGCTCGTCCGCCAGGGCGTCGCGTACCAGGTGATCGGGGGCCCGCGCTTCTACGAGCGCGCCGAGGTGAAGGACGTGATCGCCTACCTGCAGGCGATCGACAACCCCTACGACGCCGTCTCGCTGCAGCGGATCGCGAACCGGCCCCGGCGCGGGATCGGCGACGCTTCGCTCGCGCGCCTGCAGGCCCACGCCGACGCGTACGGGCTCTCGCTCTGGGAAGCGCTCGGCCAGGGGGAAGAGGCGGGCATCTCGGCCGCGCCGTTGCGCGCGGTGCAGCAGTTCCACGGGCTGCTCCAGTCGCTGATGGCCGGCGCGCTCGACATGGAGGTGCCGGACGTGCTCGAGCGCGTGCTCGAGCGGAGCGGCTACCTCGACTCGCTGCGCGCGGAGCGGACGATCGAGGCCCAGGGCCGGCTGGAGAACCTGCAGGAGCTCGTCGGCGTCGCCCAGGAGTACCAGCACACGGCCGAGGAGCCGTCGCTCTCGGGCTTCCTGCAGGAGATCTCGCTCTACTCCGACCAGGATGCGATCCGCGGCGAGCAGAGCCTCGTCACGCTGATGACGCTGCACAACGCGAAAGGGCTCGAGTTCCGGGCCGTCTTCATGATCGGGATGGAGGAGGGGATCTTCCCGCACGCCCGCTCGATCGAGGAGCAGGGGCTCGAGGAGGAGCGCCGGCTCGCCTACGTCGGCATGACGCGGGCCCAGGAGCGGCTCGTGCTCACCCACGCCAGCGCGCGCTCGCTCTACGGCAGCCGCTCGTACAACCTGCCCTCGCGCTTCCTCGACGAGCTGCCGGAGACCCACGTCGAGCGCAGCCGCCTGCAGCCGGCCTCGTGGTCGGGCTACGGCTCGCCGACCGGCGTCGCGCCTCGCGCCGATGCGCCCTCGCTCTCGACCGGCGACTCGGTCCGGCACGAGACGCTCGGCGAGGGCGTCGTGACCGCGATCGAGCGCGGCGGCCTGGTCACGGTGCGCTTCGCGAGCGACGGCAGCGAGCGGCGGCTGATGCTCGACTACGCGCCGCTCGAGCGGATCTCGTGATCGAGGTTCGCCAAATCGACGCGGAGGATGTCGGCGCCGCGCTGGCGCCGATCTGGAACTACTTCGGCGCCCGGCCCGAGGCCGAGGAGGTCGAGCGGCTGGGCACGATCCTGCCCACGGAGCGCGTGTTGGCGGCGTTCGACGGCGGAGCGATCGTCGGCGGCGCGGGCGCTTACCTCTTCGACACGACGGTGCCCGGCGGCGCCCAGGTTGCGACCGCCGGCGTGATGGCCGTCGGCGTGCTGCCGACGCACCGGCGCCGCAGCGTGCTGACGGCGCTGATGCAGCGCCAGCTCGCGGATACGCACGAGCGGGGCGAGCCGATCGCGACGCTGTACGCCGCCGAAGGCGGCATCTACGGCCGCTATGGGTACGGCCTCGCCGCGCTGGCCGGCGACATCGAGCTGTCGAAGGAGCACGCGCGTCCCTGGCACGACGAGCCGCTCGGCCGGGCGCGGCTGCTCGAGCCGGACGAAATGCTCGAGGTGCTGCCGGGTATCTACGACCGCGTCCAGGCCGAGACGGCGGGCATGTTCACGCGCAGCCGTGACTGGTGGCAGGTGCGGCGCCTGCGCCAGCGGCCGGGGAAGCCGCCCGGCAACGCGGTCGTGATCGAGCTCGACGACGGCGCGCAGGCCTACGCCCTCTACCGCCACGACTTCGGGATGCACCACATGGTCACCGAGACGAAGCTCGAGGTCGGCGAGGCGCTCGGCACCTCTCCTCAGGCGCTCGACGCCGTCTGGCGCTACCTGCTCGCGATCGACTGGGTCGCCCGGATCGACGCCTTCTGGCTGCCGCTCGACCACCCGCTCTTCCACTGGATCCGCGAGCCGCGCCGGATGGGCTTCCACGTGATCGAGGGCCTCTGGGTGCGCCTCGTCGACGTCGAGGCCGCGCTCGCCGCTCGCAGCCTTGGCGAAGGCTCGCTCGTGCTCGAGCTTCGCGACGAGCTCTGTCCCTGGAACCAGGCGCGCTGGCAGGTCGAGTCCGGCTCGGTCTCGCGCACGACCGCGCCGGCTGATCTGTTGCTCGACGCTTCCGCGCTCGGCGCTGCCTACCTGGGCGGCTTCACTTTCACGGGGCTTGCACTGGCCGCGCGGGTCGAAGAGCTGAAGCCCGGCGCGATCGCCCGCGCCGACGCGATCTTCGGCACCGCGCGCCAGCCCTGGTGCCCGGAGATCTTCTAGCGGAGCGCTTCCACCCAGTCGAGCTGGCGCCCGCACAGCGAGTCGGCCTGTGCGGGAGCGACGTGGAGCACGGGCTCTCGCGCGTCCACCAGGCGCAGCGCCGCGGGCCCGAAGGCAAAGGGCGTCCCGCCGCTGCCCGGGTGCCAGCCGCCCGGCTGGTACCGCACTGCGACGAGGTGGCTGCCGGCCGTCAGCGGCACGGAGCCGAGGTCGGTGGAGAGGCCGGGCCAGTTCAGCTCCTCACGCAGCGAGCCGACCTTGTGCCCGTCGATCGAGATCGAAGCGTTCCCGAACCAGTCGCCGACCAGCCAGGCGGTGTAGACGCCGTCGACCGGCACGTTCACCCGCAGCAGCTGCGTTCCGTCGAGCGGCGGGGCGCCGAGGCCGATCACCTGCGGCTGGGTCGCGGCGACCAGTCGCGTGCCGCGTAGCGCCTTCACGCGCGCGCAGGACGGCTCCGCGGCAGCCTGGCTCGCGTTGCCGAGCGGTACGTGCGTGACGATCGTCCTCTTCGGGTGCACCGGCCGCTGCCAGACCTCGTACCAGCGGCCGCTCCAGGCGAGCCGGTAGACCGAGGGCGGCCGGCTCGCGGCCGGGCCGCGCCGCAGCACGAGCGTCCGGTAGACCAGTACCTGGTCGAGCCGGATCCGGTCGATGTCGGCCGAGGCGCCCTTGTCGAGCGTCGTCCCGTCGACGAGGTAGTCGTACCGGCGCCGCAGCTCCGAAGCGCCCTCGGGATCGAGCAGGCGCAGGAAGTGGCGAGCGCCGTAGGGCTCGTAGTTCGTCATCAGCGCCGGGCCGTCGCCGGCGAACTCGTGACCGATCGTCTCGAGCTCGTGGAGCTGGCCGCGCGGAGCGAGCCAGACGTCGTGATACTGGTCGACGTTCGACCAGAGCACGCCGCCGGCGATCACGAGCGCCAGCGCCGCGGCCTCGATCACCCGCCGGCTCGCGAGCAGTGCGCCGGCCCCGGCGAACGCGGACGCTAGCACCGCCGGCGAGGCCATCGCCAGCGTCTTCCCGGCGACCCACGGCGAACTGATCCCGACGAAGACGAGGCAGCCGACCAGCGCCGTCAGCGCGTAGACGAGCAGCGTCCAAGCGCGCTGGCGCCAGGCCCACCAGAGACCGACCACCCCGGCGGCGATCACGATCGCGATCAGCACGTAGACAGGCGTGAGGTCGTGTGGGTCGACGCGAAAGTCGCCGACCGGCCAGATGCCGAACAGCTGCCACCCGCTCAGCGGTCCGATCAGGTTGCCGAGGTTCGTCTCCTTGTCGAAGGCGCCGATCTTCGGCAGCCAGTCGACTGCCGCGACGAAGGCCGGGATCGCGAGCACGGCGAGCGCGGCGGCGAACCAGCCGGTGCGCACCAGGAGCGAGCGCGTCCGCTGCCGGAGCACGAAGCCCCCGGCCGCGAGCAGGGGCGCCACGAGCCACACGGCTCCCGGCAGGCTGAGGACGCAGACGAGGGTCGCGCACGCCGCAGCGAGCGGGAGCACGCCGCGCGCCCCGCGCTTGGGCGCGAGAGTCCAGGGCAGGAGCGCCGCGATCAGCGCGAGCAGGAGCGCGCCCGCTAGCTCCTTGATCCCGCCCCAGAGCGCGTAGCCGTAGAGGATCGCCGGCTGGGCCGCGAGGAAGGCCGCGCCGGCCCGCGCCGGCCGCGATGGGATCACCTCCAGGACGACGTAGAGCGTCAGCGCCAGCAGGGCCGCGAGGAAGGCAAGGTAGGGCTGGTAGAGCCAGGCGCTGTCGTAGGCGAGCAGCTGGTGGCCGAGCCCGAGCGGCATCAGGCTCCCGGTCGGGTAGCCGATCGCAAGCGTGGTGGCGAGCGTCGCCTCGTAGGTGGAGGGCGCAAGCCCCGAGAGGCTGCGGCCGTGCTGCATCACCCTGTCGGTCATCGCCAGGTAGGTGGCGGTGTCGTCGAGCTTGATGTAGCCCGCGAAGGTCGCCCGCCCCGAGAGCACGATCGGCGCGGCGAAGACGGTGAAGACGCCCGCGGCCGCGGCCCAGGCCCAGCCCTCCAGGCGCGTACGCCACGGTGGCGAGACCATGAAACCGGCAATGGCGAGCGCCACGACGAGCGGCCCCGCGAGCTCGGCGGTCGCGTCGGTCAGCGTCGCGAACTGCGCCGCGAGGATCACGACGGTGAAGCCGGCCGGCACGCGCAGCGGCCGCGGCAGCTGCGCCCCGGCCGCGAGCTCGAGCAGCTGGCTGCAGCCGAACGAAAGCCCCGCCAGCACGAGCGGGAACGCGAGCCAGGAGACGAGCAGTGCCGTCAGCTACCGACCGGGACGACCCGCCCCGAGGCGACGAGCGAACGGGCCTGCGCCGAGGAGGGGTCGTAGACCTCGATCTGCACGTCGGAGCCCGGATACGCGAGGTAGATGTTGGTGGGCCGCGACTTGCTGTAGACGGCGAGCGCGCCCCGCGGAGCCTTGAACGACGCCTCGCCGGACGTCTTCGCCAGGCTCTTCAGGACGTCGTAGGCGTCCTGGACGGGGTAGGTGCCGACGAGCCGGTAGCCGGCCGAGCTCGTCCCCACGCTCACGTCCGGCGGCAGGTAGCGCACGTAGATCCGGTCTTGCGCGGTGCGCTGGAGCTCGTAGACCTTGTCCTCCTCGGGCCCGAGCCAGTAGATCGGCCGGCCGATCTCGACCGACAGGTCACGAATGTGCGCGGGTGTCGCCGAAACCGGCGCGATCGGCGTGGCCGAGGGCTCACCGGACGATCCGGAGCCACCTCCGCGAACGAGCAGCCAGACCACCAACGCCACCAGCGCAGCAATCGCGAGCACCGCGCCGATCCGGACGTCAGGCCTGCGCGCCCAGGCTGAACGGGTGCGCTGGTTCACAGCCACGAAGCATAGGTTCGGCTTCGGCGCGCACGGTCCTGCCCGGCTACAATCGGACATCCCAGGGCGGTTAGCTCAGTTGGGAGAGCACCAGCTCGACAAGCTGGGGGTCACTGGTTCGAGCCCAGTACCGCCCACCTCGCGTCGGAGCGGCTTCGCCGCTCCTTGCTTCACGGGGGAAACCCGGTTTCCCCCGTGCGCCCCCTCGTCAGGATCACGCGCTGCCCGCGAATGAACTAGAGGTCGGCGATCCCGGCGGTAGGTAGCCGCGCCCGCCATGTCGGTCGCGGCGGCGGCTCGGCACCTCTTGGCACACGTGTCGGACGCCGGAGCCTGTCAAGCGAAACCGTTGGTTCCCGGTTCGGCCCTGCAGACAGGCGCGACTTGCGTGCGGCTGTCCGAATTTGCCATACTCACGCTTAGTTCGGAATGCGATGTTGTGGTCGCCGGTGCGTCTCTGCGCGGCGACGGCGGGTGCAGCGTCGATCCTGGCGGGGAGTCGGTGTCCGCGCCGCGACGTGGGAAAGCTGCCGGAGCAGCGGCCTCGGTGCACATCCTCTCCTCGTTGAAGCGTCGAGGAAAGGAGACTTAGGTGGTGGCTTTGGCGCCCGAGCGGCGGGAGCAGCTGGCGGAGCGCTTCGACGGGGTGCTGACCGGGCCCGATGACCCGTCGTACGAGACGTTGAGGCGCTGCTTCAACGGGATGGTCGACAAGCATCCGCTGCTGATTGCGGAGTGCCGCGGCACGGCGGATGTCGCAGCGGCCGTGCGCTTCGCGGTCGATGAAGGACTGGAGGTGGCCGTTCGGGGCGGCGGCCATAGCCCCGCGGGGCGCGCAGTCTGCGACGGCGGGCTGGTGGTCGACCTCGGGCCGATGCACGCGGTCGACGTCGACCCGCAGGCGCGGCTCGCGCGGGTCCAGGGTGGTGCGCGTTGGCGGGACGTGAACCGGGAGGCGGGTCTGCACGGACTCGCGGTCACGGGCGGCTTGATCTCCTCGACGGGCGTGGGTGGCTACACGCTCGGCGGCGGGCTCGGCTGGCTGATGGGACTACACGGTCTGGCGGCGGACAATCTCGTCGAGGCGGAGGTCGTTCTCGCGAGCGGGGAGGTCGTGCGGGCGGGCGAGGACGAGCATCCGGATCTGTTCTGGGCGATCCGCAGCGGCGGTGGCAATTTCGGGGTGGTCACCTCGTTCGTGTTCCGGCTCCACCCGCACGGCGAGGTGGTCGGCGGCCTGATCGCACACCCGCTCGAGGCGGCTCCGGAGCTGCTGCGCTTCTACCGCGAGTTCACCGCCGAGGTGCCGGACGAGCTCACGATCTTCGCTGCGCTCGTGCACGCACCCGACGGCTCCGGCGTGCCGCTCGGCGCGCTCGCCGTCTGCCACGCGGGCGAGCGGGAAGCGGCGCAGCGCGACCTGCAGCCGCTGAAGGAGTGGGGGACGCCGGCGATGGTCGAGATCGCGCCGATCCCCTACCCGGTCATGGGGCGGCTGCTCGACGAGACGGCCCCCGAGGGTGCGCTCAACTACTGGAAGTCGAGCTTCATCCGCGAACTCTCCGACGAGCTGATCGACACGCTCGTCGAGCGCTTCCCGGCGTGCCCGGCGCCGCTCGGCCAGATCCTGATCGAGCACTTTCACGGCGCCGTCACTCGCGTCGATCCCGCCGCGACGGCGGTGCCGCACCGCCGGCCGGGCTACAACCTTGTGCTGCCGACGCAGTGGCTCGATCCGGGGGCGACCGAGGAGAGCATTGCCTGGACGCGCGAGATCTTCGACGCGATCACGCCTCACCGCGCCGACGGCCGCTGGCTCAACTACTACGACGCCGACGAGGACGAGGACGCGCTTGCGGCGGCCTACCGCGGGAACGGGAAACGGCTCGCGGAGCTCAAGCGCCGCTACGACTCCGACAACGTCTTCCACCACAACCAGAACATCGCGCCCGCGCCGGTCGCGGGCTGAGGAGGACCGATGAGCAGCCACATCGCCACATCCTCCGCGGTCTCCGCGGTCGCGGCCGACGGGCCGCGGCCGGTCGAGGGAACGCCCGGGATCGAGCGTCTCCTTGCATTCGCCACCGAGCGGGCGATGCTGATCCGCGCGCGCGGGGGCCCTGGCATCGCCTCCGGCTGGCACCACCACGGCCGGCGCGAGGTGCTCGGCCATGTCTTACGCGGACGCATCCGCTTCGAGTTCGGCCCCGGCGGCCGCGAGCACACCGACGTCGAGGAGGGCGGCTACTTCCACGTCCCGGTCGGGCTCGTCCATCGCGACGTCAACCCCGACGACGAGCCGCAGGACATGATGATCGCCTTCATCGGCGAGGGCCCGCTCGTCGTCAATCTGGACGGGCCTGAGCCGTGAGCCGCGCCATCCGGGCGACCCTCCACGGCGGCACCCAGTCGGTTCCGGCGGCGTTAGGCGGCGATCGGCTTGCGGTCGGTTGCTTCGACGGCTGACCGCAGGGCTACGGTGAAGATCGTGCCGGCGCCTTCGTCGCTGGCCACGGAGATGGTGCCGCCGTGTGCCTCGACGATTGCCTTCGAGACCGCGAGGCCGAGGCCCGTGCCAGGGATTGCCGCCGCCGTGGCCGACTCGGTGCGGAAGAACGCGGTGAACAGGTAGTTGACGTCGGCGCCGGGGATGCCGAGGCCCTCGTCGGCGACCTCGATCAGCACCCGGTCGCCTTCACGGCGCAGCCGCAGCTCGACTCGCCCGCCCGGTGGCGAGAACTTGATCGCGTTCGAGAGCAGGTTGTCCAGCACCCTGGGCGAACCGGAACGGGTCGACGGCGACCGTCGGATCGTCCACCGCGGGCAGCTCGAGGGAGACGCCGTGCGCGTCGGCGGCCGGCTGCGCCGCCTCGAGGCACTCTTCCGCGAGCGGCCGCAGCCGCGTCTCGGCGAGCTCGAGCAGCTGCCGGTCGGTCTGCACCCGCGACATGAAGAGCAGGTCGTTGACGAGGACGAGCAGGCGCTCCGAGTTCCGCTGCACGATTTCCAGATGCCGCTGCCGTGTCGCCTCGTCCGCGCTCACTTCCTCGTCGGCGAGCAGCTCGACGTACCCGTGGATCGACGTCAGCGGCGTGCGCAGCTCGTGGGAGACGAGCGAGACGAACGAGTCCTTCATCCGATCGAGCTCCTGCAGGCGCAGGTTCTGCGCGCGATGGTCGCGACGAGCAGTCCGTCGAGGATGTTGCCCGCGCTCGCCCGGGTCCCGCGCAGCAGGACGAGCGCGCCGGCGGTGAAGAGGGCGTAGGCGACGAGGTAGAACGCGTCGGCGACCGACGGATAGGGGAGCGTCTCACCGAGCAGCCAGGTAACGGCCCAGATCGCATCGGCGACCCAGTAGAAGAACATCTCGGCGCCGAACAGCTTCCACTGCGGCGCCCGGGAACGCTGCAAGGCCGGGCCGGCGAAGAAGGCGATGCATGCGAGCAGGCTCGCGAGCGCGTACACGGAGGGGCCGAACGGGGTGTCCCGCAACGGCACGTAGGCGACCAGGAGCGCCACGACCGCGCCCACGCCGAGCTTCCACGCGTTGACAGGCGTCACTCCCACATTCGAGAGATCGGCTCAGCAGTCCGAGGGCTTGAGGTACGCCGTAACGAATGCGGTTCTTGCAAGACTGTTCAACGTGACCAAGATCCAGAAAACCGACCAGCAGTGGCGGGCCGAGATGTCGCCCGAGCAGTACCGCGTTCTGCGGGAGAAGGGCACCGAGCGCCCGTTCACCGGCGAGTACGACCACACGTTCGAGCCGGGCACCTACCGGTGTGCCGGCTGCGGGAGCGAGCTCTTCGTCTCGGACGCGAAGTACGACTCGGGCTGCGGCTGGCCCGCGTTCTCTGCGCCCGCCGAGGCGGAGGCGATCGACGAGGAGACCGACACGAGCTTCGGCATGACCCGCACCGAGGTGATGTGCGCCAACTGCGGCGGCCACCTCGGCCACGTCTTCCCGGACGGGCCGCACCCGACCGGGCTGCGTTACTGCATCAATTCGGCAGCACTCAAGTTGGAGGAGGAGTAGTGGAGAAGAAGGCAACGTTCGGCGCCGGCTGCTTCTGGGGCGTCGAGGCCGCGTTCCGCCAGGTCGACGGCGTCACCAAGACGGAGGTCGGCTACGAGGGCGGCACACTGGACAATCCGACCTACGAGGACGTCTGCTCGCACACGACGGGCCACGCCGAGGTCGTCCAGGTGACCTACGACCCCGAGCGGGTGTCGTACGAGCAGCTGCTCGAGGTCTTCTGGGGCAAGCACGACCCGACACAGCTGAACCGGCAGGGCTGGGACGTCGGCGACCAGTACCGCTCAGTCGTCTTCTACGAGGACGAGGAGCAGCGCGCGGCCGCCGAGCGCTCGAAGGCCGAGCTCGACGCCTCCGGCCGCTACCGCAAGCCGGTCGTGACCGTGATCGAGCCCGCGCAGACGTTCTACGTCGCGGAGGACTACCACCAGCAGTACCTCGAGAAGCGCGGCCGCTCGAGCTGCACGCCGGCGCTCGCCGAGAGCGCCTAGCTCTCGAGGAAGATTGCGGCGGTCGCGGTGAAGCCGTGCAGGAACGGCTTGCCGCCGACCGGGCCGATCTCGCCTGCGCAGAAGAATCCGGCCAGGGCGTCGCCGAGCACCTCCGAGACGACGCGCGCGTCGTGGTCCGGGGACGAGAAGAGGTTCGTGCCCCTTCCGTTGCAGGTGAAGAGCAGCGTCCCGGCGGCCCGCTCGCCGTTGAGCGTCGCCGTGAGGTTCTCGCGCAGGTCCGCGTCGGCCGAGGCCGCGTCGCGAACGTGGAAGCGCAGTGTCTGGCCGACGCGCACCGCCTCGCCGACCGCGAGCGCGCCGGTCTCCTCGTCGACGCCGACGAGCCCGCGCATCAGGTAGTCACCGCGCCGGTAGTCGGCACGGTTCTCGTCGATCACGAGGCCGGCGAGCACGCCGCCGCGCGCCGCGCTGCGCTCCTGCTCGGGCGTGAGCGTGCCGAGGTCGCCCTTCAGGCGCTCGAGTGCCGGCTCGCCCGCGAGCTCGAAAACGACGTTGTCCTCGGCGTTGGTGATCACCGAGTCGCGCCCGACCGGCTCGCAGCCCTGCGAGACGACGGTGCGCACGGGCACGCCTCGAATCACGGCGCCGACCGCGCCCTCGTACAGCACCTCGCTGTCGCGGAACAGCGCCTGTGTGTCCGGCTCGCCGTCGCCCGCGGCGAGGCCGCCGACGAGCGGGACGGCGTCCTCCTCCTCGTTCAGCTTCGAGAGGAACCCGGCAGCGGGGTACGTGAACGGGTCGACCAGCAAGGTGACGAGGTCGGCGTCGTCCAGGTTCGGGATCCCGGTTACCGCAACGCCCTCGTCGGTGTCGAGGGCGACGCTCTGGAAGGTCTCGATCCGCGCATCGGGCAACGACGCGGCCCACACCGCCGCGGCCGGGCCGTCCTCGAGCTCGCGGTCGCGCGCGACTACGCCTTCGGCCACACAGCCGAGGACGTGCGCGGGCAGCAGTTCCTCCTCGACGGCCTCGAGCGCCGCCGCGGCATCGCCAAAGTGGTCGGCCGAGAGGAAGAGGAAGGCGAGGTCGACGGGAGCGCCGCCGAGCGCCGCGGCGGCTTCGCGCGCAGCCTCACCGGCAGCTTCCGCCGCCTCGGGTGAGACGGACAACCCCGCCCCGACCCGGCACGTGAGCGTCTCGGGCCTCATGGGGCGGAGTGTACGCCTCGCTCGGTGGCTCTCAGCTCTTCCTGGCGGCCGCCTTGCCGCCCTTGCGGCCGGCAGCCTTCTTCTGTGCGGTCGTGCCGCCCTGCCGGGAGTTGCCGCCGGAGCCGGACTGCTTGCCGCCACGGCTCGACGCGCCCGGTGAGTTGGCGATCTTCGCCGCGCGCTGCTTCGACATGCCCTTGTCCTTCAGGGCCTCGTACTGCTTCTCGTTCTTGACGTTCGCCTTCTTGCTTGGCATCGGTGCCTCCTCTCAGGGTTCTGAGATGTCCTCGACGAACTGGCCGGTCTGCTTCTCCTTGGCCTCGCGCGCGACGTCGGCCTGGGCGAGGACGCCAACGAGACGGCCCTCCTCGACCACCGGCAGGCGCCGGACCTGGTTGCTCGCCATCAGCCGCAGCGCCTCGTCGAGGTCCTGCTGCGGATCGATCGTGACGAGGTCGGTGGAGGCGACCTCGCGCGCGGTCACGGTCTGCGGGTCCTTGCCCTCGGCCACGACGCGGACGACGATGTCGCGGTCGGTGAGCGTCCCGACGAGGCGGTCGCCCTCGACGATCGGGGCGAGTCCGACGTCCTCCTCCTTCATCATCTTCGCGGCGTAGGCGACCGGCTGGTCGGTGTCGATCGCACACGGGTTCGAGCTCATCACGTCACGGATGCTCTTGCCCATCCTGAGCCTCCTTTTCTCGCTTGCAAGTCGTATGCGGGTTCCCCGCACGGCACGGGCCGAAACGGACAGAATGCGGCCGTGCGGGCGGCGACGATCGAGCGGAGGATCACCGAGCTGGCGCTCTCGTTCCCGGAGGCCTACGAGGACCGTCCGTGGGGCGACTTTCCCGTCTTCAAGGTCGGCCAGAACAAGGTCTTCGGCTGGGCCGTGACGCGGGAGGGCGCCGTGGACGTGACGGTCAAGCTGACCCTGGAAGAGCGCGAGATCGCGCACCTGCTCCCGTACGTGCGCATCGCCAGCCACGTCGGCCGCTACGGCTGGATCACCGCCAACGTGACCGACGAGGAGTCGCTCGAGGCCGCGCGCGAATGGCTGCGCGAGAGCTACTGGCTCAAGTGCCCGGCTGAGCTGAAAACCGCGGTCGAAGGCGAGGACTAGTCCGAAACGGCCACGTCCGGGGTCAGACCCCGGCCGTGGCCGAAAGGGACAGGTCTAGTCGGCCTGGGGGTCGTCCGCGACGTTCGGGTCGTGCTCTGCGGGGTCGGGAGCGGGTGACTCGTCGAGCTCCTCGTTGCGGTCGTCGTCCCGGGGGTGCGAAGTATCCTGCTCTGACATGAGTGTCCTCCTGCTCGAAGAGTGTCTATACGGCAAGTTGTCGCACGAGCTCAGCGCTCCAGTCGCCGCCGGAGGCGGGCTTTGCCCGGCGGGAGGCTCACTGCACACGCTCGACATTCCTTTCGTTCGGCCGGCTCCTGACGCGTTGGGATCGCGCCTTCGTTCGCGAGGAGGGGGCCCACGGGGGAACCAGGTGGTTTCCTCGTGAGAGTCGTCCTTCCCGACAACTCGGAACTCGAACTTCCGGACGGCGCGACGGGTCTCGACGCCGCCCGCGCGATCGGCCCGAAGCTGGCCGAGCAGGCCGTGCTGGTGCGCTCGAACGGCAACGTCCAGGACCTGCGCGCGCCGCTCGAGGACGGCCAGCCGATCCAGATCCTGACCACGCGCGACACGGACGACCCCGACGCGCTCTACGTGCTGCGGCACTCGACCGCGCACCTGCTGGCCGAGGCCGTGCGCCGCCTCTACCCGGGCACGAAGATCGCGATCGGGCCGCCGATCGAGAACGGCTTCTACTACGACTTCGAGTTCCCGGAGCCGATCGGCGAGGAGGCGCTCGAGCGGATCGAGGAGGAGATGCGCAAGGAGCTCGCCGAGGGCCGCTCCTGGAACCGCGAGGAGGTGGCCGCAGAGGAGGCCAAGCGCTACTTCGCCGAGCAGGGCGAGGAATACAAGGTCGAGCTCGTCGACACTGCGGAGGGCCCGATCACGATGTACACGCAGGGCGACTTCCGCGACCTCTGCCGTGGCCCGCACCTGCAGGACTCCAAGCCGATCAAGGCGGTCAAGCTGACCGGCCTCGCCGGCGCGTACTGGCGCGGGGACGAGCACAACAAGCAGCTGACCCGGATCTACGGGACGGCCTTCTACGATCAGGCCGACCTCGACGCGTACCTCGAGAACCTCGAGCAGGCCCGCGCGCGCGACCACCGCCGGCTTGGCGCGCAGCTCGACCTCTTCCACCTCTCCGACCACGCGCCCGGGATGCCGTTCTGGCACCCGAAGGGCATGGTGATCTGGAACGCGCTCGAGGACCTGCGCCGGCGCGAGAACGCGAGGCGCGGCTACGTCGAGGTGAAGACGCCGCTGATGTACGACGTCGAGACCTGGAAGACCTCGGGTCACTGGGAGAAGTTCAAGGACGAGATGTTCCTCGTTCCCTACGGCGAGGACCGGACGCTCGGCCTGAAGCCGATGAACTGCCCCGGGCACATGCTGCTCTTCGGCTCGACGCTCCGCAGCTACCGCGACCTGCCACTGCGCTACGCCGAGGCGTCGACGCTTCACCGCAACGAGCGCGGCGGAACGCTGCACGGCCTGCTGCGCGTCCAGCACGTGACCCAGGACGACGCGCACCTGTTCGTGACGGCGGAGCAGATCGAGGACGAGATCTTCGCCGCGCTCGACTTCGCCGCTTACCTCTACGAGCTGTTCGGCGTCGAGGCCCGGTTCGAGCTCTCGACGCGCCCGGACAACAAGCTCGGCACGGACGAGGAGTGGGATTTCACCGAGGGCGCGCTGCAGGCCGCGCTCGACCGGCGCGGGATCCCGTACACGATCAACGCGGGCGACGGCGCCTTCTACGGCCCGAAGATCGACCTGCACATGACCGACGTGCTCGGCCGCTCGTGGCAGATGGGGACGATCCAGCTCGACTCGCAGATGCCGGCCCGTTTCGGGCTCACCTACATGGGCGCCGACAACGAGGAGCACACGCCGTACGTCGTGCACCGCGCACTGTTCGGCTCGCTCGAGCGCTTCATCGGGATCCTGATCGAGCACTACGGCGGCGCCTTCCCGTTCTGGCTCGCGCCGGTCCAGCTCCGGATCCTGCCGGTCGGCGAAGCCCACCGCGGGGCCGCCCACGAGCTGGCGCGGAAGCTCGACGAGTTCCGCGTCGAGGTGGACGAGCGCGACGAGACCGTGGGCAAGCGGATCCGCGACGCCGAGGTCGAGAAGATCCCGGTCACGATCGTCTACGGCGACAAGGAGTCGGACGACTCGCTGGCCGTCCGCGAACGGGGTGGAGAGCAATCCACCAGGACGCTGGACGAATTGCTCTCATACCTTGCTACCCTGTGACCCTGCACAAGCAGGGGCCCACCCTCACCTCCAGAGCACGCGCTCCGCGGAGGTTCAACCGAGTCGCAGGACGAGGAATTCGGGCCGCTGCTTGCAGCGGTTTTTGTCGTAGAGAAGGAGGAAACGAGAGCTTGGTGACACGCCTTTGAGACCACGCCGAAACGTGGAGCCCGATCGCGCCCCGGTACCGCAGGCGCGCATCAACGAGATGATCCGCGCGCCGAAGGTGCGGCTGGTGGACGACGACGGCTCACAGATCGGTGTCAAGGACACGGACGAAGCGCGAGAGTACGCGTGGGGCAAGAACCTCGATCTGGTCGAGGTCGCCGCGCAGGCCGACCCGCCCGTCGCAAAGGTGATGGATTACGGCAAGTACCGCTACGAGCAGGAGCAGAAGGCCAAGCTCGCGCGCAAGCACCAGGTTTCGGTCAACGTCAAGGAGATCAAGCTCAGGCCCAAGATCGGGATCCACGACTACAACACCAAGAAAGGCCACGTCGAGCGTTTCCTCAACCAGCGCGCGAAGGTCAAGGTGACGATCATGTTCCGCGGCCGCGAGCAGAGCCATCCGGAACGCGGGCGTGACCTGCTGATGCGGCTGGCCGAGGACGTGAAGGAGATCGGGCAGATAGAGTCCCCGCCTCTCCAGGACGGCCGCAACATGGTGATGATGCTCGGCCCGACGAAGAACGCAGGAGCGACCAACAGAGATGCCAAAGCAGAAGACACACAGCGCAGCCAAGAAGCGGTTCCGGGTGACGGGAACGGGCAAGCTGCTGCGTCGCCGAAGGATGCGGACGACCCCTCCGGGCCACCTGGTGAAGAGCAAGTCAGGGAAGCGGAGGCGCGTCCGGCAAGCTAGGTCGGTTGCGCCAAGCAATCAGAAGGCCGTCAAGAAGCTGCTGGGACGGGGCTGAGCGATGCCGCGAGTCAAGCGATCCGTCCACGCGCGCAAGAAGCGCCGCAAGGTGCTCGAGCAGGCGCGCGGCTACTGGGGCCTCAAGCACTCCAGCTACAAGCGCGCCAAGGAGCAGGTCGACCACTCGCTGGTCTACGCGTACCGCGACCGCAAGAACAAGAAGCGCACCTTCCGGCGGCTCTGGATCATGCGCATCAACGCGGCCGCGCGGCGCGAGGGGCTCTCCTACAACCAGTTCGTCTCCGGCCTGCGCAAGGCCGAGATCCCGCTCGACCGCAAGGTGCTCGCCGACCTCGCCGTGAGCGATCCGGACGCCTTCGGCAAGATCGCGGCGCAGGCCAAGGCCGCGCTCGAGGCCTGAGCTCTTCAGGCGATCGCGCCGGGATCTTCCGCCGGCAGGCCACCCAGTTCGAGGCGCAGGGCTCGCCCGTGTACGCGCGCCTGGCGCGCCGCTGTGCGAGCGAGCCGCTCGTGGACGAGCTGGTCGACGAGCTGAGCTGGGACGTGCCGCTGCGCCTCTTCGGCGGCGTCCACTACCTCGAGCTCGCCGGGATCGAGCCGTACGCGCTCTCGGGGGACTGGGACGACTTCCGCTCGGCGCTCGAGGCGCGGCGCGACTTCCTCGCCCGCTTCGTCCGCGAGCAGGCGGTGCAGACGAACGAGGTGCAGCGCTGCTTCGCGCTCCTGCCGGCGTTCCTCGTGCTCGCGGCCGAGTCCGGAGCGGAGACGCTCGATCTCGTCGAGCTCGGGCCCTCGGCCGGGTTGAACCTGCTCTGGGACCGCTACGCCTACGCCTACCGCGCGGGGCGGTGGGGCTCGTCCGAGCTGCTGCTGCGCGGGGTCGAGTACGTGCCCGTGCCGCAGGAGGCGCTCGCCCGGCGGCCGGCGGTGCGGCGGCGGCTGGGGATCGACCTCAATCCCGTCGACGTCACGAGCGAGCATGGGGCGCGGCTGCTGCACGCGTTCATCTGGCCGGGCCGCGTCGAGCGGGCACAGCGGCTACGGCGCGCGATTGCGATCCTGCGGCGCGAGCCGCCGACGCTCGTGCGGGGCGACTACGTCGAGCTGCTCCCGGCCGTGCTCGCCGAGCGTGACGAGGAGGCTTTGACGGTCGTCTTCCAGACCGCCTCGACCGGCTATATCGGTCGCGAGAAGCGCGCCGAGCTGCGCGCACTGCTCGAGGAGGCCGGGCGCGACGGCCCGCTCGGCTGGATCTCGACGCGCGCCGTCGAGGAGCTCGAGGAGGACCGGCACGACAGCTACGAGCTCGAGATCGGCCTCTGGCCTGGCGGCGAGCGCCGTTTTCTGCTGCGCTGCGACTTTCACGGCAACTGGATCCGCTGGCGCCAGTGATCACGTCGCGCGACAACCCGAAGCTGAAGCTCGTCCGCAAGCTGGAGACGCGGCGGCAGCGCGACAAGCTCGGCCAGTTCGTGGCCGAGGGTGAGGATCTGGTCGCGGCCGCGCTCGAGGGCGGCTGGGAGCTCGACTTCGCGCTCGTGGACGCCGCGCGCCCGGCGGAGTTGCCGGTGCGCGGGGAGCAGGTCTCGTCGCACCTGCTCGCGGAGGTCTCGACGCTCGGGCACGCGCCGCGGGTGATCGGCGTCTTCCGCGCGGCGTCGCCGGAGCGGGAGCTGCCGCTGCTCGGGCTCGAGCTCTGGCGCGTGGGCGATCCCGGCAACGTCGGCACCCTGGCCCGTGCCTGCGACGCGTTCGGCGCCTACCTCGCGCTCTCGCCGGGTTGCGCCGACCCGTTCGGGCCGAAGGCGCTGCGAGCGTCGACCGGATCGATCTTCCGCGTGCCGCTCGCCGACTTCGCGCCGCAGGGAGCGGTGGCACTGGTCGCGCACGACGCAGCGCCCCTCTCAGAGCTCGACCCGTCGCTCTCGCGCTTCGTGCTCGGCTCAGAGCGCGAGGGGCTTCCGGACGAGGTGGTCGCGGCCTGCGCGGCGAGCGCGACGATCCCGCTCGCCGGCCGGGCCGAGTCGCTCAACGTCGCGATGGCCGGGACGATCGCCCTCTACGATTGGGAGCGGAGCCATGGAGCTCGCTGACTGGATCGAGGGCTACCGCCGCGCCTGGGAGCAGAACGACGCCGACCTGCTCCTGACGCTCTTCACGAAGGACGCCTGCTACCGCTCGTCCCCGTTCCGCGAGCCGAACCGCGGGCACGACGGCATCCGCGCGTACTGGGCACAGGCTGCCGGCGCCCAAAGCAGCGTCGAGGTGCGGATGGGCGAGCCGGTGGCCGACGGCAACGTCGTCGCGGTCGAGTGGTGGGCGACGTTCGACGACGCCGACCGGAGGACGATCACGCTGCCAGGCTGCCTGCTGCTGCAGTTCGCGCCCGACGGCCGCTGTTCGACCTGCGCGAGTACTGGAACGTGGAAGACGGCACGGTCGGGCCGTACGACGGTTGGGGCAGCTGGCGCCGCGGATAGGATCGCGCCCATGGCAACGATCACCGGAGTCTGGACCTCGCCCGGCCGTAACAGCGGCCAGTCGGTCCCGCACGAGAGCCGGCGCGCGATTCCCGGCGAGGGCCTGGAGGGTTGCGCCCATGCGAACCCGCCCAAGCGCGAAGTGCTGTTCGTCTCGGCCGAGCATCTCGACTCCGTCGGGGTCGAGCCCGGCGTGGTCCGCGAGAACCTGACCGTCGGTGGCACCGACGTCGAGCAGTGGCCGATCGGCCAGCGCGTCCGCGTCGGGGATGCGGCGGTCTTCGAGATCACGATGGTCTGCGACCCATGCGAGCGCATGGAAGCCATCCGCGAGGGCCTGCGCACCGAGCTGCAGGGCAAGCGCGGCATGCTCGCGCGTGTGGTCGAGCCGGGCGAGGTCGCCCTCGGCGACCCGGTCGAGCTGATCTAGCCGCCCGTTTCGGCCACGGCCGGGGTCTGACCCGGACAGTGGCCGATCCGGACACGTCAGCCGGATCGGCGCGCGACCCAGACCGTGTCTTCGCCGCCCGCGTACGGCCGTCGGTCGAACCACCCGTAGCAGGCGACGACCTGGAACCCTGAGCGCTCGAGCAGCGCGCGCCACTCATCGTTGGAGAGCCACCCGAGCACGAAGCTCGTCTCGCCGGATTCGCCGCGCACCGACAGGGTCAGCGTCCGCTCCTGCGAGTCCCACTCGGCGCGTTCGAAGATCCCCGGCTCGCGCTCGAGCCAGCGGCCGTTCGTGTCGGCGATGTCGCCCGCGCTCGGGGCGAAGACGTCGAACACGAGCCGTCCGCCGGGGAGAAGCAGCTCGCGGGCAGCGCCCAGTGCGCGGAGGCGCGAGTCGTCGTCGAGCAGATGGAGGAACGAGCGGAAGGGACAGGTGACGAGCGCGACCCGCTCCTCGACCGGCGGCGATTCGAGCTCGCCTAGCCGCAGGTCGAGCAGCTCGCTCACGCCCGCGAGCTCCGCGCGCCGGCGACAGACCTCGAGCATCCCCGGCGAGGAGTCGATCCCGATCACGCGCACGCCGGCCGCCGCCGTTGGCACCGCGATCCGGCCCGTGCCGACCGCCAGCTCGACGACCGCACGGGCATCCGCCCTGGTCACCGCCTCCTCGACGTAGAAGCCGACGTCCTCGGTGACGCTCACGCTCCACGGGTCGTAGAGCTCGGCGATCGAGTCGTAGAGGCTCACGCCCGGCGCCGTGCGACCCAGACGAACTCCTTGCTCTCCTCGTCGAACGGCCGGCGGTCGAACCAGCCGTAGAGCGCTTCGGTCTCCAGGCCGGCGACGTCGAGCAGCCCTTCCCACTCGGCGCGCGTCGACCAGTAGAGCGGGATCGTCGAGCCGGCTTCGAGGGTCAGGTCGATGCGCGCGTCGGCCGGGACGTAGTCGACGCGATGCCGGACTGGCGCGTCGTCCTGCCAGTGCCCATCGAGCTTGCCGGCGATGTGCGGGTCGAAGACGAACGCGTTCCAGGCGAAGCGCCCGCCTGGCCGCAGCGCCGCCGCGATCCGCTCGAACGTCTGCCGGCGGTCGGCCCAGGTCGGCAGGTGCATCAGCGCACGGAAGGGGCAGTAGATCAGCGCCGCCGGCTCGTCGAGCGCGAGGTCCCGCATGTCGCCCTCGCGCAGCTCGAGCTCGACGCCTGCCGCCTCGGCGTTCTCGCGGGCCTGCGCCAGCATCGCGGGCGAGATGTCGATACCGAGCACCGGCTTGCCCGTCGCCTCCACGACCGGGATCGCGACGCGTCCGTTGCCGACCGCGAGCTCGACCACGGGCCCGTCGGCCTCACGCGCCAGCTCGACGTAGAACGGAATGTCCTCCGTCATCTCGGCGGCCCACTTCTCATAGTCGACGGCGAAGGCGTCCCAGGCGCTCACGAAGGCCGATGGTACAGTCGCCCGATGGACGCGCAGGCCCTGGAAACCGAGGCGCAGAGCGCGATCTCGGGCGCGACGACGCCGGCTGAGCTCGAGGCGGCGCGCGTCCGCTACCTCGGCCGCAAGAGCGAGCTCGCGCAGGCCCTCCGCGCCGTGCGCGACCGCGAGACCGGGATGACGCTCAACTCGCTGCGCGACCGGCTCGAGGCCTTGCTCGCCTCGCGCCGGGAAGAGCTCGAGCGCGCCGAGCTCGACCGGGCGCTGGCCGAGGAGATCGTCGACGTCACGCTGCCCGGCGACGAGCTGCCGCTCGGGCATCTGCACCCGATCACCCAGGCGCGGCGGCAGATCGAGGATGCCTTCCTCGGGCTCGGCTACGAGATCCGCGACGACCGCGAAGTCGAGACGGTCGAATACAACTTCGACAAGCTCGCCTTCCCCCCGTGGCACCCGGCACGCTCGCATCGTGCGACCTTCTTCTTCGACGACGACCGGCTGCTGCGCACCGAGACCTCGCCGAGCCAGATCTTCGCGCTCCAGGAGCGCGAGCCGCCGATCTACATGGTCTCGATCGGGCGCACCTACCGGCGTGACGACATCGACGCCACGCACTACCCGATCTTCCACCAGTTCGAGGGGCTCGCCGTCGACCGCGGGCTGACGCTCGCCGACCTGAAGGGGACGCTCCTGCATGTGATGCGCGCGATCTTCGGGCCCGACCGGCGCGTCCGCTTCCGCACGCACTACTTCCCGTTCACCGAGCCTTCGATGGAGCCGGACGTCTCCTGCGGGATCTGCGGTGGCTCGGGCTGCCGGACCTGCCGCTACTCGGGTTGGCTCGAGATGGGCGGCTCCGGCATGGTCGACCCGCGCGTGTTCGAGAACGTCGGTGTCGACCCGGAGGAGTGGAGCGGCTTCGCGTTCGGCTGCGGGATCGAGCGCGTGGCGCAGCTGAAATACGACTTTCCCGACATCCGCGCGCTGTGGGAGGGGGACCTGAGGGTCCTGACGCAGTTCTGATGCGTGTTCCGGTCTCCTGGCTGCGGGAGTACGTCCCGCTGGAGATGCCGCTGCCCGAGCTGGCGGAGCGGCTCTCGATCTCGACCGCGGAGGTCGAGGGCATCGAGCGCCGCGGCGTGCCCGACGAGGACGGCAACCTCGGCCTCTTCCGCGTTGGCCGCGTGCTCGAGGCCGAGAAGCACCCGAACGCCGACCGGCTCCAGCTGACGCGCGTCGACGTGGGGGAGGGCGAGCCGCGGCAGATCGTCTGCGGTGCCTGGAACTTCGGCGCCGGGGCGACGGTGGCGGTCGCGCTCCCGGGTGCGCGGCTTCCCGGTGGGCTACAGCTCGAGCAGCGCAAGGTGCGCGGCGAGCTCTCGGACGGGATGATTCTCGCCGAGGACGAGGTCGAGCTCGGCACCGACCACTCCGGGATCATGGTGCTGCCGGAGCTGGAGCCGGGGACGCCGCTCGGCGACGTGCTGCCGCTCGTCGAAGAGGTGCTGCTCGTCGAGTCGACCGGCAACCGGCCCGACCTGCTCTCGATCTACGGCCTCGCGCGGGAGATCGCCGCGCTCTACGACCTGTCCCTTGCGGCCATGCCAGGGGGACAGTCCCTCGGACCGGTCCCGAACGGACAGGTCGAGGTGCAGGTCGACGACTTCGCAGGCTGTCCGCGCTACATCGGACGGGTGTTTCGGGACGTGTCCCAGGGACAGTCCCCGGTCTGGCTGCGGGCCCGGCTGACGAACGCCGGCATGCGGCCGATCTCGAACGTCGTCGACGTGACCAACTACGTGATGCTCGCGCTCGGGAACCCTCTGCACGCGTTCGACCTGGCGAAGCTCGCGGGCCAACGGATCGTCGTCCGGCGCGCCCTGCCCGGCGAGACGATCCGCACGCTCGACGGCGTCGACCGCAAGCTCGAGCCCGAAGACTTGATGATCGCCGACGCCGAGCGCTCGGTCGCCCTCGCCGGGATCATGGGCGGCGAGGAGACCGAGATCTCCGAGGAGACGACCGAGGTGCTGCTCGAGGCCGCGAACTTCGAGCCCACCGGGATCTTCCGTACCTCCGAGCGGCTGCGCCTGCGCACGGAGGGATCGAACCGCTGGGAGAAGGGCGTCGACCCCTACCTCGCGGAGCCGGCCGCCGATCTCGCCACGCAGCTGCTGGCCGACACCGCCGGTGCGGTCTGGGCCGGCAACGCCGACGTGCACGAGGGCCTGCCCGAGCGGCCCGTGATCCGGTTCCGACCAGAGCGAACGGACGAGGTGGTCGGCATCGAGACACCGCCGGGAGACCAGCTCGGGTGGCTCGCGCGGATCGGGTTCGACGCCCGCGACGGCGAGGTCGTGGCACCCACCTGGCGGGCCCGCGACGTCACGCGCGAGGTGGACGTGGTCGAAGAGGTCGCACGGGCGCGACTCGACGACGTTCCCTTCACGCTGCCGTCCCGCCGCGCGATGTTCGGCGCGCTCACACCTGCGCAGCGCCTGCGCCGCCGGATCGAGAACCTGCTCGCCGGGCTTGGCCTGACGGAGACCTACACGCCGTCGCTGCGGCCCGACGACGCGAACCCGCAGGCGCTCCGCCTGCCCGAGCCGATCTCGGCCGAGCTCGCCGTGCTGCGGACGAGCCTCCTGCCCAGCCTGATCGAGGCTGCGCACCGCAACGTCGAGCTCGGCGCCGAGCACGTCGCGCTGTTCGAGGTCGCTCGCGTGTACCTCCCGGCACAGAGCCTGCCCGACGAAGAGACGCACGTCGCCGCGATCGTCGAGGGCGGCTGGTCGCGAGCGAAGGGGATCGTCGACACGCTCTACGCCGCGCTCAAGGCCGAGCCGAGCTTCGAGCGGGCCGAGCACGAGCTGCTGCACCCCGGCAAGTCGGCGGCGACCTCGGCCGGCGTGGTCGGGGAGCTCCACCCGGGCGTGCTTGACGGCGTGTGGGGCGCGTTCGAGCTCGACCTGGCCGAGCTGCTCGAGGTCGCGCGCGCAGAGGTGCGCTACACCGATGTCGTCTCGTTCCCGCCGGTCCACCAGGATCTCGCCTTCACCGTGCCGGAGGAGGTCAGCGCCGCCGAGCTGGTCGCCGCCGCGCGCGAGGCCGCTGGCGAGGAGCTGCGCGAGCTACGGCCGTTCGACGTCTACCGCGGCGAGCAGGTGGGCGAGGGCCGCAAGTCGATCGCCTTCGCGGCGACGTTCCAGTCGGCCGAGCAGACGCTCACCGACGAGGACGCGGCCAAGCTGCGCGAGCGGATCGTGAACGCGCTGCGCGAGCGCTTCGGCGCCGAGCTACGAGCCTAGAGCCGGCTTGATGCGCTGGGCCAGCGCGACGAGCACTTTGCGCTGGATCTCCGGCTGTTCCTCGAGCAGGCGCCTGAAGGCCCGATCGGTGATGACGAGGACCCGCACGGGTGTGGTCGCGGTCACAGTGGCGGTGCGAGGCGTGTCCTCCACCAGCGCGATTTCGCCGAAGAAGTCGCCCGGCCCGAGCTTGTTGATGGTCTGGCCGTCCCGGCTGACGTCGGCCTGGCCCTCGAGCAGGACGAAGAACTCCCGGCCGGGCCCGCCCAGACGCGTCAGCTCCTTGCCTTCCGCGAGGTCGATCTCGTCGGCGATCTGCGCGATCTGCTCGAGCTCGCCACGAGAGCAGTCCGCGAAGAGCGGTACGCCCTTGAGCAGCTCGACCTTTTGGTTGCGGGGCGCCACGGCGTGAGTCTAAGCCTCCGGCGAAGCTCGGCAAACCGAATCGTGATTTCGAACCGTATGAGCTAGCGTGTCCAGGGTTACGATCGAGGAGGGTCGCTTCGTGCCATTGCTTCGTCCACTACTGCTGCTTCCGCTCGTGCTGGCCGCCGTGCTGCTGCCCGGCGCCGCTCACTCTGCCGCCACCGCGACCCAGCTGAACGTCACCGTCGGCCCGGGCTTCTCGATCAAGGTCGCCGACGCGACCGGCCATGCCGTCAGCCAGCTCGACGCGGGCGACTACTCGATCACGATCAAGAACCTCTCGCCCGCGCAGGAGCACAACTTCCACCTGACCGGCCCGGGCATCGACATGTTCACGGCCTTCGACAACAACACCGTCACCTGGGACGTGAGCTTCGTGAACGGCACCTACAAGTGGAAGTGCGACGCGCACCCGACGCTGATGAAGGGCTCTCTCCACGTCGGCCCGCTGCCGCCCGCCCCCGTCAAGCTGACCGGCAAGGTCGGGCCGAAGAAGACGATCACGCTGAAGAAGGGCGCGTCGGCGGTCAAGGCGCTCGTCGCGGGCCGCTACAGGGTCGTCGTCTCGGATCTGACGAAGAAGGACAACTTCCACCTCACCGGCAAGGGCGTGAACAAGAAGACCGGCGTCAAGACCAAGGGCAGCATCTCCTGGACGCTGACACTCAAGCCCGGCAAGTACATGTTCCGCTCGGACGCGACCAAGAAGCTCAGGCGCACGTTCTCCGTCCGCTAGCGGCGGGCCGGTCTCGTCAGCCCCGCGTTCGGACCTCCGGCGGCGTGGATGTCGGCCTGGCGGTCGAGCTCGGCGTTCAGCTCCGCGCCGAAGAGGACCGCCCAGGAGCTGTAGTTGAGCCAGAGCAGCAGGATGATCGCGCCGGCGATCGAGCCGTAGGTCTTCGAGTACGAGCTCGAGTACGAGGTGTAGAGCGCGAACAGGCCCGAGAGCGCGAGCCACATGAGCGCGGCCACGAGTGAGCCCGGCGTCAGCCAGCGCCAGCTGCGTTGCTGCAGGTTCGGCGCGAGGTGGTAGACGAGCGCGTTGAAGAGCAACACCGCCCCGAACGCGATCGGCCAGCGGGCGATGTTCCAGAACACCTTGAACCCGTCCCCGAGGCCGGAGCGACGCACGATCGCGTCGCCGAGGTCGCCGCCGAAGACGATCAGCAGGAACATCCCCGCGAGCACGAGGCCGGTCGCGATCACGAGCGCCAGCGCGATCAGCCGCTGCTTCCAGAAGGGCCGCGTCTCGACCCGGTCGTAGGCGCGGTTGACCGCCTTGATCAGCGCGCTCATCGCGCCCGTCGCCGCCCAGACCGCGAGGAACAGGCCGGCCACGAACGCGATCGCGGAGCCGCCCTTGTTCTCGGCCGCGTCCTGCTTGGCGAGGTCGATCATCGAGACCACGCCGTGCGGCGCGACCGAGCCGACGAAGTGCTCGAGCGAGTCGAAGGCGCGGTCGCCGAACAGCCCGAGTAGGCCGATCAGCAGGATCACCGTCGGCAGGAAGGCGAGCAGCGAGCTGAAGGCGACCTGCTGGCCGAGGCCCATGCAGTCGTCGGCCATGAACTGCTTGCCCGTGCGCTTGAACACGGCCAGCCACTCGCGCCACGAGAGCCCCAGCGGGCTCGAGGGAGCGCGACCTTTCTCAGTCGCGGTCGACAAGGGAGAACGGGCCGAAGCGTGCCTTCGTCTTGCCCTCCCGGCTGCGGCGCATCAAGAGCCGCATCGTCGCTCCGATCCCCCCTGACACCACGAAGCCTGCCCCGAGGGCGGCGGCTGCCGCGAGCGGCAGCTTGCCCCGTAGCTTCGCGTTGACGTCCATCTCCGAGCGCAGGTCGTCGACCGCGTCGGCCAGGCGCTCGCGCTCGGCCTCGATGTCGCGGCGGACCTGCTCCGGTGTGCGTCCGTTAGTGCCGGCCATTGCCCTTTAGCGCCTCGCTCGTGAGCTTGGCCTCCATCAGCGCAAGCTCGGGGACGGGCGGGGTGCCCTTCTTGATCGAGCGCACGCCCAGCAGCCCCAGTAGCCCGGCGACCAGGACGATGCCGGCGGTCACGATCAGGAGCGCCGCCCACCACGGCAGGGCGGTGGCGATCCCGGCGGCGATCGTGGCCAGCCCGAAGCCGAGCGCAAAGACCATCAGCACGGCGGCCGTCAGCGCGAGGCCGATCCCGACCGCGAGCGAGACGACCTTGCGCTTCAGCTCGAGCGCAGCGAGCTCGAGCTCGAGCCGCACCAGCGAGCTGGCGCGCTCCGAGACGCTCTTCACGGTCGCGCCGAGGCCGGGGGTCTCGTGCTCAGTCTCTGAGGTTTGCATGGCCCCTCCACTCGACGACCTTGGCGAGCACGATCCCGGCGACGAGCGCCGCGCCGACGACGAACAGCGGCGCCGACCCCTTGCCGCCCTTCTTGCGCTTCTTCTTCGGCTTGGGCCGCGAGCCGAGCTGCGGCCCCGAGGGCGCCGGCGGCGGTTCCTGGTTGGTCGGCGCGTCGCCCTTGGCGCGCGCCCGGACCAGGCTCGGCTTCAGCTTGCGCAGGAAGGCCGCGTCGTTGCGCAGCTCCTCGGAGAGCCACTCGCCGACGCCGTCACCGCGCGCGGCGGCGCGGTCGGCAAGCTTCTGCAGGCGGTCGGCCCCGCGCTCGACCAGCACGTCGCCCTTGTTCATTTCTTCACCGGCGGTGCCTCGCCCGTGGCGACGCGCCAGATCCCGGACGCGGCGCGCCGTGCGGCCATGGTGGCGCCCGCGGCGAGGCCCGCGTAGAGACCGGCCCAGAGCAGCTTCCGCAGCATGCCCGGGTGGTTGCCTGACGGTGACTCGGCCAAACCTCGGGTTACTGTACTCCGGTGGAGAGGCGGCCGCTTAGCAAGTCGGAGCGGCAACGCTTGATCGCCAGCGTCGTCTCGCGCAAGCGGATCGGGAGCCAACTCGAGCTGGCCGAGGCGCTTGCGAAAGCGGGCTGTCCCGTCACCCAGGCGACCGTCTCGCGCGACATCCGCGAGCTGCGGCTGGAGAAGACGAGCGACGCACTCGGAAGGCCGCGCTACGTGGTGCCCGAGCGCGGCTCGCGGCGCGACCCGCGGGAGTCGCTGAACGCCGTGCTCGAGCAGTTCGGCGTACGGGCGAGCGCGGCGCAGAACATCGTCGTCGTCCAGTCCGAGCTCGGCTCGGCGCCGGCGATCGCTCGCGCTCTCGACCGGCTCGAGCATCCGAAGATCGTCGGCACGCTCGCCGGCGACGACACGTGCCTGGTGATCACGGCGGGCCCCGCGGACGCGAAGAAGGTCGCCCGCGAGCTCGCCGCCGCGATCGGCTAGGAGGGTTCGACCTCTTCGGTCGGCGGCGGCTCCCGGTACTCGTCGAGCCGCTCGAAGCGTTCCTTGTCGATCGTCAGCGTGACCCGACCCTCGACGATCTCGTCCACGAGCTCGGCCGGGACGTAGCGCGCCTTGCCCAGCAGGCCGGTGGCGACGGTGAGCCCGTCGAAGATGTCGTGCGACGAGTCGCCGACGGTCTCCTCGATCTTGCCGATCGCCTCGCCGTCGCTGCCGACGACCTCCCAGCCCTGCTCGATCAGGTACCAGGAGACGGGGTCTGCCACTACACCGCCCGGCCGCCGGCGTACCAGACCGGGCCCTGCGTGTAGACCGGCTTGGTGTCGGAAAGCGCCCACAGGACGCGGAAGCTGCCGGTGATCCCCTCGCCGTCCAGGCGTTGGAGGCAGCGCTCGGTCATCTCGGCCGAGGCGCCATAGCCGAAGCGCCGCGCGACGCGGAACCGGTACGCGAGCCGCCCCTTCACGCGCGCCGGGTTGACCGGCGCGAGCAGCAGCGCGGCGCGCTCGAGGTAGTCGCTGGAGTCGAGCTCGAGCTCGGCGTAGAGGTCGCTCCAGTCCGCCGGCAGGGACGCCTGAGCCTGCTCCCACTGCTCGCCGAGCGGAACCGTGCGCGCACGAGCCCCGGCCGCTGCAGCTTCCTCGACCTTGACCGGCGCGAGCACGCCGTGGATCCGCTCGGCGTCCAGTCGCGCGAGTAGTCGGGTGACCAGATCCGGCGACGAGCCGACGCCTCCGCGGCCGACGCCGAACATAACGACGTTCCCATGCCGGCCGGCTCCCGCGGGCGCGAGCATCGCGGCGGCGCGCTCCGGCTGTTCCTCCACCGTCAGCCGCAGCTGCGCGCCCGTCCAGCCCTCGGCCAGGTTGCTCTGGACCACCTTCCACTGTTCGACCAGGCTCATCGGGAGCGAGGATAACCCGGCGGCTCAGAACCCCGCCGTCTTCGTCAGCCGCCAGTAGCCCGGGCGCGTGATTCCGACCGTGAACGTCCCTTTGACCTTGGGGCCGAACTTGAACTTGACCGCCCCTGTCGAGCCGGTCGTCTTTTGCAGCCCGTGCACGGTGACGAGCGCTCCCGCGACCGGGTCGCCGGCGTCGGTCACGTTGACGAAGAGCACGTGTCCGACAACGACCTGCTTGAAGTTCTTGATCGGGAGGACGCGGAGGCGCGCCGACAGCTCGGCGAGCACGCGGGCGTAGAACAGGCTCGGAGGCTCGAGCGTGCCCGTGTCCGGAATCTGGTCGACGAGCAGGTCGAGCGGCCCGAGACGGCCGTCGCCGGAGATGCGGTAGAGGACAGCCGACTTGGGGTTGAGGTGCTGGATCGGCTCGAAGGCGTTGACTGCCCTGTTCGAGCGGGTGACGTTGACGCCGCCACCCGAGTCGTCGCCCCACATCACCCAGATGCGCCCGCCGGGGCCGGTGGCGACGCCGAGGTTGTGTGCCTTGGTCTTGGCCACCGAGCCGACCCGGACCGCTTTGGCACCGTAGCGCAGCAGGAGCACGTGCTGTCCGTCCGGCGAGTAGGCGCCGAAGACGCCGGGGCCGGCGTCGCGGCCGGCGAGCTCCATCTCGTTGTGGCTCTGGCCGGGCACCTTCTGCAGTGCCTGGACCGACGGCGAAGCGCCCTGCACGTAGAGGGTGGGGTTGCCGGCGATCGAATCCCAGGCAGTGACGACCTCGCCGGTGGCCGCATCCGTGGCGACGTCGGCGTCGGCGGTCGCGGCGTCCGCCGGATTCGTGAGCTCGAAGCTCGGTGATCCCGGGCCCAGGCCTCGCTGGATGATCAGTCGGCCGGCCTGCGGCAGCGTGACCACGACGTTCCCGCTCGAGGGGGCGGCCGTGACGTCGGAGCCGTAGGCGAGCGACTCGAGCGGGCCCCCGCCCCTGACGTCGGTCGGAGCCGACCAGCTGGCGCCGCCGTCGCTCGACGTGACTCCCCACACGCTGCTGACGTTCCCGGGGGAGATGCCGCCGAAGATGGCCTCCAGGCTCCCGTTCGGCTGCCGGACGAGTCCCGGCTGGCCTGGCTGCCAGCCGCTGAGGACAGTGACCGGGGACCCCGGCTGGCCCTTGGCGCTGATCTCCATCGCCGACAGCCCGTTCACGGACCTGCCCACGACCGTCTGGTAGACGAGATGCAGGTGGCCGTCCGGCGTCCGGGTGAAGGCGACGGCTTGCGCGGTCGTCCCGTTCACCGTGGCGAGTCGTTTGAAGGCAACGCGCGGCACGAACCCGTGCGCCCGCCGTGGCACGGCCTGCGCGGCGACGGTGACCGCGACGGCGGTCGTGACGACGACGGCGATTGCGATCAGCTTCCTAGGCATCGGTTCCCCTTTCATCCGGCGCGGCGGCCGGGGCGATCGTGCTTTCGAGGATGCGTTCGAAGGGCACCTGCGCCCGCTCCGCGACCTCGCGGACGCCGGCCGGGGTTCCTTCGAACTGGCAGAGGACGACCTCGTCGGCCCGCAGCAGGATCGAGCCCAGGTAGCGAACGGGCTCACCGCGGCTCTGCAGGACGGCGGTCGAGGCGCGGAGGCGCTCGTCGAGGGCCTCGAGATCGCTCTCGACGACGCCGGGCCAGTAGCACTCGCCCACGAGGCCGACGGTCGGTGCTTCCACCATGGCTTCGACGCTAGGAGCCGGTGACACGCGACGAAAGGGGGAAACCCCTACGAAATCGGCTGTTGCTCCCTCGCTTCGAGCGCGCGCGCGAGCTGGGCGCGGGAGCGGATCCCCAGCTTGCGGTAGACACGTCCGAGGTTTGCCTCGACCGTCTTCGGGCTGACGAACACCTCTGCGGCGATCGCCCGGTTGGTGAGGCCGTCGGCGGCGAGTCTCGCGATCTTCAGCTCGGTCTCGCTCAGGCCTGTCGGTGCCGCTCGGGCGGCGGTTCGCCTCAGCTCGTCCTGCGTGCGCGCGGCCCACGACGCGGCGCCCAGCTGTTCGAATAGCGCAGCCGCCTCCTCGAGCGCCTCCCGGGCCTTCCGTTTCTGCTTGGCTCGGCGTAGCACCTGGCCGTAGGCGAGCAGCGTCCTTGCCCGCTCGAAGGGAACCGGGCTGCGCTCGTGCTCGCCGAGCGCACGCTCGAGGGCTTCCGCTGAGGCATCGAGCTGACCCTGGGCGGCCAGCAGCAGGCCACGGCAGCGCGCGCTCACCGCCAGGGCCCACGGGATCTCCGAGCGCTGCGCCTGCTGCTCGAAACGGCCAATGAGCGCTTCCGCGCGATCCTGGTCGCCGACTCCGAGCGCGGCCTCGACCGCGTCGCCCTCGATACGCCAGACCGCAGGCTCACGCCAGCCCATCTGCTCGAGCAGCTCCATGGCGGTGCGGAAGTGCTCGTCGGCCGGCGTGGGCTCGCCGGCCGCGAGCGCGGCGAGCCCGAGCGACCGCTCCCAGAGCATCCGCACGACTGGCTCGGCAGCCTCCGGTTGCGCCGCGGCCGCCGCGCGCACCGAGTCGACCTGCCCCAGGTGCGCCTCGACGTAGGCGCGCCAGAGCCTCGACTCCACCTCCACGCCGGTCAGCTGGAACGTCTCGTGCGTCCGGTCGGCCAGCTCGAGCGCCGCCGCCCAGTCGCCGGCCCAGCACTCGAGCAGCGTCCGGTTCAGGAGGATGTTGGCGAACGACGACTCGTCGCCCTCCTCGCGCGCCTGCCGCTCGGCCTGCTCGAGCCGCAGCCTCGCCCCGTCGAGGTCGTCCACGTAGCGCAGCCACTGCCCGAGCTTGAACACCATTCTGGTGTCGACCGCCGGTGGCGGAGGGCCGGCGAGCTCGGCCTCCAGCGCCAGCTCGGCCGCCTCGACGTCCAGGCCGTTGCCGAGGAAAAGATCGGCTCGCACACGCGCGCCGAGCGCCAACGAGAGCAGGGCCGGATCCGAGGCTTCGGCCCCCAGCAGCTCGAGCGAGGCGCGTGCCGCCTCGGCCGCCCTGGGCACGTCGGCCGTGCCGGCCCAGATGGCGACGAAGGCGAGACTGCGCGCACGCAGCGAGGGCTCGGTCGCCTCGGCGGCCGCTTCCTCGGCCAGGCGGATCGCTGCGGACTCGCCCGCCCGCCAGTAGTCGATCTCTGCCAGCAGCAGGAGGGCGCGGGCACGGAGGTCGCCGGGCGGGAGTTCGCGCTCCAGCGCCCCGAGCAGCTCGGCGGAGCGCTGAAAGTCACCTGCCAGGTGGAGGTGCTCCGCCAGCTCCAGCCGCCGCTCCGCCGCCCGCGGATCGTCCTCGGGTGCGAGTTTCAGCGCCAGCTCGGTCAGGTGGGCCGCCACATCCGGAGCCCCGCGCCGGCGTGCCGACCGGCCGGCCTCCTCGAGCGCCTGCGCCACTTGTTCGTCCGGGCCGTCGGCGGCCAGTGCGAGGTGGTGCGCCCGCTGCTCGGGATCGCCGACGGTCTCCCCGAGCACCGCGTGGGCCTCGCGCCGCTGCGCCCTCGGAGCCGACGTGTAGACGGCCGAGGCGAACAGCGGATGGGTGAATTCGATCCGCCCCTGCAGTCCGACCCGCACCAGGCCGGCCTCCTCGGCCGGCGCGAGCGCCTCGACGTCGACCAGCTCCACGGTTGGGCGGGCAAGGGCCGCCACCCGGAGGAGCGCCGCCCGCGTCGCCGGCGGCAGCGCCGCCAGCCGCCGTAGGACCAGATCCTGCAGGTCGGCGGGGACGGGCAGCGCCGCGCCGTAGTCCTGTTCACCGTCCTTCGTCAGCAGCTGCGCGATCTCGAGCGCGTAGAGCGGGTTGCCGCCCGAGACCTGGGCGATCCGCACGAGCGTCGGCCTCGGGAAGCTCTTGCCGGTCCGGTCGGCGATTACGCGATGGAGCGACGCGACCGAGAGCGGCCCGAGCTCCAGCCGGCGGACCTCGCGGCCGAGGCCCGCGGTGTCGAGCCACGAGCGCTCCGCCTCGGACCTCAGCGAGACGATCACGCGAACCGGGCCGCCGGCGAGCCGGCGCGTGGCGAACGCAAGCGCGGCAGCCGAGGGCGCGTCGAGCCAGTGAGCGTCGTCGACCGCGAGCACGACCCGCTGCTCGTTTGCCAGCATCTGGAGCAGCGACAACAGCGCCGTCCCGACCAGCCGCCGCTCGGCCGGCCGCTCGCTCGCCGCGCGGAGAACCGCGACCTCGAGCGCATGCTCCTGCGGGGGCGGCAGGTCATCGAAGAGACTGGGGTCGAGCTCCGCCAGAAGATCGGTAGCCCGGCGAACGAGAGCGTCGCCTCAGACTCGGCCGGACGCGCCGCGAGGACGATCGCTCCGAGCTCGCGTGCCAGCCCGACGACCGCTTCCCAGACGGCCGTCTTGCCGATGCCGGGGTCCCCGACAATCGCGAGCGCGGCCTCGGCTTCGTGGGCCCGAAGGAACTCCGCGACCTCGGCGAGCTCGGGCTCCCGCCCGACGAGCGTGGACACGGCCAGAGGGTAGTCGACGCTGACTAGACTCAGCTCCATGGCCAAGTTGGAGACGAAACGGGGCCTGTCCGAAGAGCGCCTGCGCGAGTTTCTGCGCGAGCTGCTCCTGATCAGGCGCTTCGAGGAGAAGGTCGAGGAGCAGTTCCGAGCCGGCGACCTGCCCGGGTTCCTGCACGTGGCGATCGGCCAGGAGGCGGTCGCGGTCGGCGTCTGCCAGGCGATGGACGACGGCGACGTCTTCGCCTCGACCCACCGCGCGCACGGGCACACGCTCGCTCGCGGGACGCAGCCGAACGCGGTGATGGCCGAGCTGTACGGGAAGCTCGAGGGCTGTTCGCACGGCTACGGCGGCTCGATGCACCTCTACGACGTGGAGCGCGGCAACCTGGGCGCGAACGCCGTCGTCGGCGGCGGCCTGCCGGCGATCACCGGCGCCGCGCTCGCGTTCAAGCTCCGCGGCGAAGCGCGCGTTGCAGTCGCGTTCTTCGGCGACGGGGCGACGAACATCGGCACCTTCCACGAGGCGCTGAACCTCGCGCAGCTCTGGCAGGTTCCGGCCGTGTTCGTGCTCGAGGACAACCGCTGGGCCGAGTCCACGCCCGAGTCGCAGCACTCGCCGATCCGCGACCTCAGCGAGCGCGCGAAGGCGTTCGGGATGAAGGTGATGAAGGTCGACGGCCAGGACGTCGAGGAGGTGCACAAGGTCGCCTCGCGCGCGCTCAAGCACGCACGCGACGGCAAGGGGCCGGTCTTCCTCCACGTCTCGACCGAACGCCTCGTCGGCCACTACATCGGCGACCCGCAGGTCTACCGCGACAAGGAGGAGCTGCACCGGCTGCAGGAGACGCGCGACCCGATCACGCTCCTGCGCGAGAAGCTCGGCGTCTCGGACGAGGAGTTCGAGGCCGACGACCGCGAGGTCCACGAGCTCGTCGAGGCGTCGGTCGAGTTCGCCAAGAACGGAACCGATCCGAAGCCAGAGGACGCTCTCAAGAACATCTATGCCTGAGCTCTCCTACCGCGAGGCGGTGCGCGACGCGCTCTCGCAGGCGATGCGGGACGACGAGGGCGTGTTCGTGATGGGCGAGGACATCGCCGAGATGGGCGGCTCGATGGGCGTCACCGCCGGGATGCTCGACGAGTTCGGGCCCGAGCGGATCCGCAACACGCCGATCTCCGAGATTGCGATCGTCGGCGCCGGCATCGGCGCGGCGATGCAGGGCATGCGGCCGGTCGTCGAGGTGATGTACGAGGACTTTCTGACGGTCTCGATGGAGCAGATCGTCAACCAGGCGGCCAAGCACCGCTATATGTCGGGCGGCCAGCTGAAGGTGCCGCTGACGATTCGCACGCAGGGCGGCGCGGGTTGGTCGCCGGGCGCGCAGCACGCCCAGCAGGTCGAGGCGTGGTTCGTGCACGTGCCCGGCCTGAAGGTCGTCTTCGCCTCGACGCCGACCGACGTGCGGGGGCTGCTGTGGTCGGCGATCTACGACGACAACCCAGTGATCTTCTTCGAGCACCGCACGCTCTACGGGCTGAAGGAGGAGGTGCCGGACGAGCTCGAGCCGATCCCGATCGGGCAGGCCCGCGTGCACCGCGAGGGCTCCGACGTGACCGTGGTCGCCACCGGTCGGCTGGTGCACGAGGCGCTGGCGGCGGCCGAGGAGGCGGAGTCGGAGGGGATCTCGGTCGAGGTCTGGGACCCGCGCACGCTGCAGCCGTTGGACCTCGACGCGCTGGTCGCGTCGGTGAAGAAGACGAACCGTGTCGTGGTCGCTCACGAGGCGGTCACGCGGATGGGCTTCGGCGCCGAGATCGCGGCCGTCGTCGGCGAGCAGGCCTTCGACTGGCTCGACGCCCCGGTCGAACGCGTGGGCGCGAAGTTCGCGCCGCTGCCGTTCGCGCCGGTTATGGAGGAGTACGTGGTGCCGCACTCGGCCGACGTGCTGGCGGCGATCAAGCGGACGGTCGGGCGTGGCTAGCGAGGTCAAGCTCCCGCGCCTCGGCCAAGGCATGGAGGCGGGCACGATCGTCAAGTGGCTCAAGTCCGAAGGCGACAAGGTCGAGAAGGGCGAGCCGCTCTACGAGCTCGACACCGACAAGGTCACCCAGGAGGTCGAGGCCGAGGCTTCGGGCGTGCTGCTGCGGATCGCGGTCGCCGAGGGCGAGGTGCCGGTCGGCGAGACGATCGCGTTCATCGGCGAGGAGGGCGAGCAGGCTCCCGAGCCGAGCGGCAACGGCGCGAGCGCCGCGCAGAAGGTCGACCAGGAGCCGCAGGAGGAGGGCTCGCCGGGCCCGGCACGCGAGGCGGAGCGCGAGCAAGGCCGAGGCGCCGCCGGGCAGATCGCCGAAGCGAGGCAGCGACCGGCGCAGGACGGCGGCCGGGTCAAGGCCTCGCCGCTCGCCCGCCGGATCGCGCGCGAGCGCGGGATCGAGCTCTCGTCGCTGACGGGCACTGGCCCCGAGGGCCGGATCGTCGCCGAGGACGTCGAGCGCGCCGGCGTGGCTGCCGCCCCCGCTGTGGCGCCGGCGGCACCGGCCGCCGCGCCCGGCGAAGTCGAGCGGCGCGAGCTGACGAGCATCCGTAAGACGATCGCCCGCCGCCTGACCGAGGCGTGGGAGATCCCCGTCTTCCAGCTCCAGGTCTCGGTCGACATGACCCGCGCGAACGAGCTGGTCGCCCGTCTGCGCGAGCACGAGGAGGGTCCGAAGGCGACGCTCACCGACGTGCTGACGAGGGTCTGCGCCGCCGCGCTGCTGCGCCACCGCGAGGTGAACGCGCAGTACACCGACGACGCGATCCTGCTCTTCCCGACCGCCAACATCGGCATCGCCGTGGCCGCGCCGCAGGGGCTCGTCGTCCCGGTGATCCACGGCGCCGAGCGGCTGCGCTTGACCGAGATCGCCGCCGCCCGCGCGGACATCGTCTCCCGGGCCCGCGAAGGCAAGCTCGCCCGCGACGATCTCGAGAACGGCACGTTCACGATCTCCAACCTCGGCATGTTCCGCGTGGAGCGCTTCACGGCCGTGCTGAACCCGCCGCAGGCCGCGATCGTCGCGGTCGGCGCGACCGAGGAGCGGGCGGTCGCGGTCGACGGCGAAGTCGTCGTGCGGCCGACGATGACCATCACCGGCACCTTCGACCACCGCGCGGTCGACGGCGCACCGGCAGCGGAGTTCCTCCAGACGCTCAAGGAGCTGCTGGAAGAGCCCGCCCTCATGCTGTGAGAATCTGGTACCGCGTCGCGGATCTGGATACCGCGCGGGCGTTCTATCGAGAGATGCTCGGCTTCACCGAGACGTTCGTGGACGAGCATGAGCGCTGGGCAAGCCTCGACCGCGGCGTGACCGAGATCGCCCTCGGGGAGGGCACCGGCGACCCGGAGGAGGAGGGGCCGGTCGCGACGATCGACGTCGAGGACGTCAAGGCCGAGCGCGAGCGGCTGGCCGAAGCGGGCGTCGAGGTCGGCACCGTGCTCGAGCTGCACGGGGCAATGCGGCTGGTCGACGTCTTCGACCCGGACGGAAACCGGCTCCAGCTCGCCCAGGAGCTGCCGTGATCCGGCCCGCTGGCCCCCAGGACGTGCCGTTCATGCGCGACATGCTTCGTCATGCGTACTACTGGCGGGTGGATCGCGTCTCCGAGTCGGGCGAGCCGCCGGTGCGCCGCTACGTCGAGCGTTGGGGGCGCCCGGGCGACACGGCGCTGATCGCGATCCAGGACTTCCAGCCCGTCGGGGCCGCGTGGTACCGGCTGTTCTCGGAGAACAACCCCGGCTACGGCTTCGTCGACGAGGAGACGCCCGAGCTGTCGATCGCGATCGTCCCGAGCCGGCGCGGCAGCGGCCTCGGCTCGGAGCTGCTGGACGCGCTGCTCGCCAAGGCCCGCGCGGAGGGGCACGACGCGATCAGCCTCAGCGTCGAAGCCGAGAGCCCGGCGATCGGCCTGTACGAGCGGCACGGCTTCACCCGTGTCGGCGACGATGACGGCGGCGTGACGATGAAGGCCGACCTGACCTGACCGGCCGCCCCGCACAAGCATCACGCGCGCGCGAGAAACCATTTTCCCCGGGGGCCTTCGGCCCCAAGCCCCCGCCTTTGAGACTAGCGGCGAAATCGTCACGAGTGTGTGACGGCTTCGTGCCGGAATCGTGCCGAACCGTCCACACCCCGAGCGGCGCGGCACCCCAGGCACCCCCGCTAGGATCGCCACCGAAGCGAGGCGAGGAGAGCAGGAATGGAATGTGACGTCGCCGTCCTCGGAGGCGGCCCAGGTGGCTACACCGCAGCGATCCGCGCGGCCCAGCTGGGCGCCAAGACGGTCTGCATCGAGCAGGAGCCCGAGCTGGGCGGTACGTGCCTGCGCGTCGGCTGCGTCCCGACCAAGGCTTGGGTGCAGACGGCATTCGCGATCAAGGAGGCCGAGGAGAGCTTCGCGAAGTTCGGCGTCCAGGTCGGCGCGCCGACCCTCGACTTCGCGGCCGCGAACGCGTGGAAGGACGGCGTCTCCAAGCAGATGACCTCCGGCGTCGCGAGCCTCTTCAAGACGAACGGTGTCGAGTGGGTCAAGGGCAGCGGCCGCTTCAAGGATGCGAAGACGATCGCGGTCGAGGGCGGGGAGGACGTCTCGTTCCAGCAGGCGATCATCGCGACGGGCTCGTTCCCGCTGCGCCCGCCGATCGAGGGCATCGACTCGGCGCGCTGCGTCGACTCCACCGGCCTGCTCGCCCAGACCGAGGTGCCCAAGCGCCTGGTCGTGCTCGGCGGCGGCATCATCGGCTGCGAGTTCGCCTCGATCATGCGCCGCTTCGGCGCCGAGGTGACGATCATCGAGCTGCTCCCGAGCCTGATCCCGCAGGAGGACGAGGATGCGGCCAAGGAGCTCGCCAAGCAGTTCGGCAAGCGCGGCATCGACGTCCACCTCGACTCCCGCTGCGACCGCGTCGAGGACACCGGCAGCGGCCTGCGCGTCCAGTACAACGGCGACCAGGCGGTCGAGTGCGACCTGATGCTCGTCGCCACCGGCCGCGGCCCGCTCGTCGAGAACCTCGGCCTCGAGGAGATCGGGGTCGAGTTCGACAAGCGCAAGGGCATCGCCGCCGACGAGCACCGCCGCACGACGCAGCCGCACGTCTACGCGGTCGGCGACTGCGCCGGCTACTGGCAGCTCGCGCACACCGCCTTCCGCGAGGGCGAGGTCGCGGCCGAGAACGCGATGGGCCACGAGGCAGTCGTCGACAACCGCGGCATCCCCCGCCCGATCTACACCGACCCGGAGATCGCCGGCGTCGGCCTGACCGAGGCCGAGGCGCGCGAGCAGCACGGCGACGACGTCGCGGTCGGCGTCTTCCCGTGGGTCGCCAACGCCCGCGCGGTGATGCAGAACGAGACCGTCGGCTGGGTCAAGTCGATCCACGAGACCCGCTACGGCGAGCTGCTCGGCCTGGTCATGGTCGGCCCGCACGTGACCGATCTGATCGAGGCCGGCACGGTCGCCCTCGACGCCGAGGCGACCGTCGAGACCGTCGCGGACGGAATGACCGCGCACCCGACGCTCTCCGAGGGGATCAAGGAAGCAGGCCTGCTGGCGCTCGGGCGCGCGATTCACATGCCGAATCGCAAGCGCGCAGCGACCCGCGCGTAGTCGTATCCGAAAACGGCCGTTCGCCGTTTGAGCAACATGGAGGCATCCCGCGCGGCCCGTCAGCCGCGAGCCAGGACGTCTCTGCGGCAGCTGGCGCTCCTCAGGCGCCCGACCGACCGCGCTTTCGAACAGCTCTACCAGCGGCACGCGCGCGAGGTCTACCAGTACGCGCTCGCACTGACCGCGAACGCGGCGGACGCCGAGGACGTCACCCAGACGACGTTCCTCAACGCCTACCGTGCCTTCCAGAAGGGCGAGCGGCCGCACAAGCCGCACAACTGGCTGATCGCGATCGCGCACAACGTCTGCCGGATGCGCTGGCGTTCGGACGGCTCGCGGCCGCGCGAGGTCGCGCTCGACGAGGCGCCCGAGCCCGTGGCCCGCGCCGACGAGCAGCAGAACCTCGACGAGGTGCTGACCGCGCTCGCCGCCCTCTCGTTCAACCAGCGGGCGGCGATCGTGATGCGCGAGCTCGAGGGCCGCAGCTACCGGGAGATCGCCGGCGTGCTCGGCCTCTCGGTGAGCGCCGTCGAGGCGCTGCTCTTCCGCGCCCGCCGCAACCTGCAGGTTCGCCGCCGCGCGCTCGGCGTGCTCACGACGGTGCCGCTGCCCGGCCCGCTCGCGTCGTTCATCGGCGGCGGGGGAGGGGCCGTCGTCGCCGGCAGCGGGGCGGTCGGCGCCGATCTCGTGCTCAAGGCCGCCGCCGTGGTGGCCGTCGGTGCGGCCACCGTGGGCACCGGCTACAGGAGCGTCCAGGCGATGACGGCGCCGCAGGCCGCAGTCCGCGCGGCGGCAGTCGCGCCCAAGCCCGCGGCGAAGCCGAAGCCGCACCGAACTACCGCTGCGACCCGGAGCCCGCTCCGCCGGGCGATCGCAGTCCCGGTGCGCCGACCGGCCAACCGCGCCGTGGCCGCTCCGAGCAGCAGCCGCGTCTCCCGCCCGACCGGCGGCTCGTCGGGATCGCTGCCCGCGCCCACGACCGCGCCCGCGCCGAAAGCCGCCCCGCCGCAGCCTCCGGTCTCCCCGCCGCCGGCGCCGCTGCCGACGCCGGAGCTCCCGCCGCTTCCCGTCGCCGTCCCACCGGTCCCGCCGGTCCCGCCCCTCCCGGTCACCGTGCCGATCCCGCCGCTGCCGCCGGTACCGCCGCTGCCGCCGCCGCTCAAATAACCGCCGGCGGGGTGCAAGATCGCCGCATTTGGGGCATCTTTTAGGTAATGGCCCCAGTCCTGGCAAGGCATCTGGGCGCGGACCGGACGTTCGAGCGCCTCTACCGCAAGCATGCCGGCGACGTCTATCGCTACGCGCTCGTCGTCCTGCGCAACCAGGCCGACGCCGAGGACGTCACCCAGACGACCTTCCTCAACGCCTACCGCGCGATGGAGCAGGGCGAGCGCCCGCGCTCACCGCAGAACTGGCTGATCGCGATCGCGCACAACGTCTGCCGCCAGCGCTTCCGCCAGGCGCAGCGCCGCCCGACCGAGGTCGTCTACGAGGACGAGCTCGCCGAGACCATCGTCGAGCAGGAGGCGATCAGCGCCGAGGACATCCGCCGCGCGCTCGGCCACCTCGCCTTCAACCAGCGCTCGGCGCTCGTGATGCGCGAGCTCGAGGGCCGCAGCTACCAGGAGATCTCCGAGATCCTCGGCCTGAGCCTGAGCGCGGTCGAGACGCTGATCTTCCGCGCCCGCCGCGCCCTGCGCGAGCAGCTCGAGGAAGGGATCACCTGCCACGAGGCCGAGTTCGCGATCTCGCGCCAGCTCGACGGGCGGCTGCCACGCAAGAACAAGGGCGCACTGCGCGCGCACCTGCGCGAGTGCGAGGAGTGCGCCGGCTTCGCCCGCAGCCAGCGGGCCCAGCGCGGTGCATTGAAGGCGCTGGCCGCGATCCCGCTGCCCTCCTCGCTCGCCGGGCTCTTCGGAGGTGGCGGCACGGCCGTCGGCGGAGGCGTCGCGATCAAGGCAGCGCTCCTCGCCGGGGGTGCCGTGCTCGCAACCGGCGTCGGCTACGAGGGCGTCAGGCAGGGAGCGTTCCCGCACGACGCAGTCGCGACCCCGGTTGCGGCGAAGGCGCACCGCCCGCCGGCCAGGCCGCAGGCCGGCGTCGTCGCGGCGGTCCTCCCGGCCGCCCAGGAGCCGGCGCACGACCAGCAGCCGTTCCGCCGCGCGGCAGTCGCCGCGCGGCGCAAGCATCGCGTGCATGTCCGTCAGGGCCGTGCGCTCGGCATGGCGAAGCAGGAGCGCAAGGAGATCAGCGTGCTGCCGCCCTCACTCGTCCGCGGCCACGACCTGAAGCCGGAGCACGCCAAGCCGAAGCACGAGAAGCAGGGCAACCACGGCCAGGGCGTCTCGCATGAGAATGGCAACGGCGGACGCAACGGGAACGGCAACGGCGCCGGCGACGAGCACGGCAAGTCCGGGCACTAGCTGTTAGAACCCTGCCGTGAGCATCGTCAACCGTAGGAACGCCGTCCTCGGCTGGAGCGTCTGGACGATCGGCAAGCGCATCGCCAAGCGCAAGGCGAAGCCCTCGGTCGAAGGCGGCCGTCCGAACAAGCCGTTTTGGGCCCTGGCGATCGCCGGCGCGGTCGGCGCCCTGACCTTCTGGCGCCGCAACCGCGACAGCGAGAGCTAGCCCTCCGGCAGCCCGTACTTCGCGTAGCCGCCGAAGTCGATCGCCTTGAAGGTGTCGTCGCCGACGACCCAGGCGTCGTGCCCCGGCTCGATCACCACCACGTCGCCGGTGCCGACCTCGACCTCGGTCCCGTCGTCGTGGGCGATCCCCATCCGGCCCGAGAGGACGTACATGAAGTGGGTCGCCTCGCAGTTGTCCGTCCCGACGATCGGCTTCACGTGCTCGGACCAGCGCCACCCCGGCTGAAAGATCGAGTACAGCGCCGGGCGGCCGGCGACGGTGATCACCGCACCTTCGCCCTTCCCCGAGAAGTCGCGCGTCTCGTCCGGCGAGTTGACGCTCTTGACCTCGACTCCGGCCATCGTGTCCTCCTTCGTTGTCGGCTGACGCGGGCCGGATCCTTTCACGCTTTTGTAGTAGCGTCGCCGCGGTGCGAATCGAGTCGTCGGTCACGTCGCTCACCTGGATCCCGTCCGAGGCGATCGAGGGCATGCCGAAGCTGCCGTTCGAGTGGGGCGTCGCCCACTACGACGAGCCGCCGCACGACCGGCTGCTCGACCTCGACGCGCTGGAGGAGAACGACCTCTTCCGCGAGGCCAACGAGCTGAAGGCCTGGATCGAGGTCGACGACGACGGCGCGATCGGCGAGTGCAGCTACTCGGGCGGCGGCCGCATCGGCGTCACCCGTCTGAAGCTCGGCCGCCGCGAGATAGCCTTCCCGGCGGTCAAGTACCCGGTGATCCAGGCCGAGCCCGAGGTGCGCGACGGCGAGGCGCGCTTCGTCCAGTCCGCCGGCGGCCACATGGGCCTGCCCGCGCCGCGCCGCGTGAGCGGCAAGCCGTTCCTGCGCATCCAGTCGGCCTCCGCGTGGACGACGCTGGAGCTCGTGATCCGGGCCGACGGCTCGTCCGAGGGAAAGATGATCGGCGCGAGCCCGTTCCCGCGCCACTGGGTCTACGACGCCGACGGCGTGCTCGTCGAGAAGTCCGCGTCCGTCGACTTCGAGCGCTGGTACCGCGAGTCGCACGGCAAGCACACGCCGTGGGGCGGAGAGGACTCCGCGGCGATCGCGGCGGCGGTCGAGTCGGAGCTCGAGCGGGAGCTGTCAGCGTCGATCATGCGCGAGGGCGCGAAGCTCGAGCGGCGCTCCCTGGACGCGGGCGAAGCGCTGATCACGCAGGGCGAGGAGGGGCAGGACCTGTTCCTGATCCTCGATGGCGTGGTCGACGTGGAGGTCGACGGCGAGGAGGTCGCCGAGCTCGGGCCGGGAACGCTGATCGGGGAGATGGCGCTGCTCGAGGGCGGGAAGCGAACGGCTTCGGTGTACGCGACGACGCCGGTACGCGCGGTGGTCGTGCCTCGGGATGCCGTGAGCGAGTCGGCGCTCGAAGAGCTCGCCGCGAGTCGTCAGCGCGGCGGCTGAAGCGTAGGATCGGCGCACCCCCACCGGAAGGAGCAGCCATGTACGCACGGCTGATCTCGTTCTCGGGCGCCGATCCCGAGAAGCGCGAGTCCGCGATCGAGATGATCCGCGGCACGGTGATCCCGATGTTGCAGAGCTACGACGGGTACGCCGGGTACATCGCCCTCTACGACGAGGATACGCGGCAGGCGAAGGCGATCATCCTCTGGGAGAGCAGAGACGCGGCCGACGCCGCTGAGGAGACGCTCGAAGAACGACGCCGGAAGATGGTCGACCAGGTCGGCCTGACGATCGAGTCCGTCGACCTCTACGAGGCGACGGTCGTCGAGCTCGCAGGCGCGCGGGTCTAGCTCGCAGCCCCGAACGCCGTGGCGAGGCGCTCGAGCCCGAGCTCGAGCGTCTCGTCGTCGACCGCGAGGCTGAGCCGCGCGTGGCCGACGCCGCTCGGCCCGAACCCCTCGCCGGGCGCGAGCACGACGCGGTGCTCCGTAAGCAGGCTCTCGGCGGAGATGCCCTCCGGGAGCTCGAGCCAGATGTAGAAGGTTCCCTCGCAGGTGAGCGGCCCGAGGAACGGCTCGAGCACCTCGCGCACGCGGTCGCGGCGGCGCTGGTAGGTGTCGCGCCGCTCGGCGACGGAGTCCTGCGGCCCGGTCAGCGCCGCGATGCAGGCCTCCTGAATCGGCCGGAAGATCCCGACGCGGCAGTGGTCGTTGAGCAGGTTGATCCGCTCGACGATCTCCGCGTTGCCGACGACGAACCCGACCCGCCAGCCGGCCATGCCGTAGGACTTGGACATCGAGAACAGCTCGACCCCGACCTCCTTCGCGCCCGGGGTGGCGAGGAAGCTCTTGGGCTCGCGCCCGTCGAAGACGAGGTCGCCGTAGGCAAAGTCGTGCACGATCGCCGCGCCGGTGGTCTGCGCGTAGGCGACCGCCTCCTCGAACGCTTCCGGCGGCGCAGCGACCGCAGCCGGGTTGGACGGGTAGTTGAGGTAGACGGCCGCGACGTTCTCGGCGGGAGCCTGCGAGAAGTCGGGCGGCCACCCGTTCCCCGGATCGAGCGGGACGTAGGCGATGTCAGCGCCCGCAAGCGCCGGCCCGGACGGGTAGTCCGGGTAGTACGGGTCAGGGAGCGCCACCGTTTGGCCTTCCTCGGCAAGCGCGAGGGAAAGCTCGACGATCGCGGTCTTCGTTCCGGGGACCATCGCCACTTGGCTGTCTGGCTCCAGGTCCACCTGATAGGCGTTGCAGTACCGGGCCGCGAGTGCGACCCGCAGCTCGGACAGTCCGCGAAACGGCGCGTACCCGTGGACGTCCCCTCGCTCACCGCTCTCGATAAGCGCTTTGAGGACGTGGGGAGGCGGGCCCGTTTCCGGGTTCCCGCGCCCAAGATCGATGATGGTCTCGGTACCACCAGCGCCGGCGGTGGCGACGCGCCGGAGCAATCCCCCAAAGTACTGTTCGGGGAGTCGCTCGATTCGAGAAGGACGTGCGCCCATCGCGCGATCGTACTTGCGCCTTTGCGCCTACCTAGAATCGCTTGGTGCGAGACGAAACCCTCCGCACTTCGTGCATGGGACACCTGCGGATCCTCGCCGCCGAGTTCGGCGAAGACATTCCCTACGTCGGTGGACTCGACCGCGGGTTTCCCTTCCGCCAGGCGCGGGTGCCGTTCCTCAATCGATACAGCGGGATTTATCGCTCGCGCGCACAGACTGGTCCCGCAGCCCTTGCAGTCCAGACGTCAGCGAGGTCGCCGTATGAGGACGCAGTCCTCGAGGAAGGCTTCCTCTACGCGTACCGCGCTGGGCCGATCGACCAACCCGACAATCGCGCCTTGCGCGCGGCGCATCAGCTGCAGGTGCCGCTTGTTTACTTCATCGGGACCAGGCCGGGTTGGTACAAGCCGGTTTTCCCCGTTTACGTGAGCGCCGACGATCCAGCGGTACGGATGGTCACGATCACGCCCGGCGCGATGCAGGGTCCACTCGACGATCAAGAGCCGGCTCCACTGACGGACCCGCTCGAGCGTCGGTACGCCGTGCGACAGACGCGGGTTCGCCTCCATCAGGCCCGATTCCGGGGACGGGTCGTCCCGGCGTACCGCAGCCAGTGCGCAATTTGCCGTCTAAAGGAGCTGCGCTTGCTGGACGCCGCACACATCGTCGGCGACCTCGAGACGGGCGGCGCACCGGCCGTCACGAACGGCTTGAGCCTCTGCGCGATCCATCACCGAGCCTTCGACCAGAACTTGGTCGGGGTGTCGCCGGACTACGTGGTGCACGTTTCGCGCCGGCTTCGCGACGACGAGGACGGACCGATGCTCGAGCTCTTGAAGGGTTTTCACGATGTGCCGCTACTGCTTCCGCAGCGTTTGAAGGAGCGGCCGGACCCTGAGCGCCTCGAGTCCAGGTTCGCCATCTACGTAGAGCTCTCGGCGTAGCCGGCTTACTCGAAATCGAGTGGGTGGCGCACCCGGCGGTTCGCAGCGCGGTGTCTCGCACGCCTGAGTGCCGGTAGCTACCAGCGGCGCTCGCCGAACTCCGAGACCCAGATCGCAACGTCGCGCTGGCCCTGGAACTCCGGCACGACGACCTCTGCGATGCCTTGCTCGGTCCAGCGCGGGTCGAACAGGTTCTCGCGATGGTGCTCGGAGTTCAGCCAGCCGTCGGCGGCCACGCGCGCTGCCGCGAACGGGCCGGGGCTCAAGGCCAGGTTTTCGCCCCACAAGACCTGCGGATAACCGACTTCGTCGGCAACGGCATGAGGATCCTTGCCGCAGGCCGCGTGAGCGAATTCGTTGCAGCGAATGATGTCGGCGGCCTTCAAGCCCGCCGAACGGTTCAAGAGCGGCGAGACCGCCAAGGGCGGGAGGCCTGCGCGGATGCGCGCGTAGTTGAGGACGCAGATCATCGCGCCCTCGGCGTTGGTCGGCGGTGCCGAAGCGTTCGTGCTCTCGGCGCACGCGTTCGGTGTGGGCAGATACGCCGCCCACGCGTCGTTGTCCGGGTACAGGCGAATCGGGGAACTGATCGTTCCACCGACCGCAAGCGGGTCATCGCGATGCACCACGCCAATGTGACCTCTGAACAGGAAGCTCAACATCGCGAGGATGCAGAGTGCCACGACGAACGCTGGGCGGACGGTCTGGCCCGCTGGTGTATCAGGCGGCTTGTGCCCTCGCATGTAATCGCGGTCCGCAATGCCCACGCACGGCTTATCGCCGTCTGCGGGGCTTCGCTTGAACCCGACGAGTGAACCACGGCAGTCAACCGTAGAAGGGTGATAGATCAACCAGCCCGCCGTCCCCGATAGTGAGGGCATCAACCGAGCGCGCCCCATGCGGCGGGTGCGATCTCGGAGACACAACGGGCCTCAATGCGGCGAGGCCTTGCGACTTACTCTGCGGCTTTCCTCTCCGGAGGAGACTGGAAGCGGGGCCGGGCGGCGGCCTCGTTTCCTGTTGTCTGGAGATAACCCCCTTCATGGGGAGAGCGCGAACGCCGGAGATCGCACACGATGCGTTTGCGCTTGACCGGCCGCCTGGGCCGCAGAGACGGACGGGAAGCGCAAACTACAGGGCGGCCGACGGGCCGCCCTTTTCTTTGCCGTCGCGCCCGTGGCGTAGGGTGGTGCCATGAAGGGACAGGAGAAGCCCAAGAAGCTCGGCAAGAAGGTCGCGCAGAAGTCGCTCAAGGAAAAGCGCGCCGAGAAGCGCGCGAAGAAGCGCGGCAGCAGCTTCACAGGGTAGCCGGCCGCCGGCCGAGTGGAACTAATCGAGCAGATCGAGCAGCTCGCGGGGTGGGAGCACCGGTAGCCGGTCGCGAAGAGCCAGCAGATGGGCATCGCCCGAGACGATCCGCGCACGCTCTCGCGCCGCGAGTGCGACGAGGTAGTCGTCGCCGGGGTCCGAGGATCGGACCGGCGGTGGGTCCTCGGGGTCGGGCACGAGGTTGCCGACGGCGCGCACGAGGTCTAGGAACTCGGTCGCCTCTTGCTCAGAGACTCGCTGAGCGAGCTTGGGAGAGCGCAGCGTGCGAGCGAGCTCGCTCAGGAGCTCCTCGCAGACGACGAGCTCGAACTCTCCTTCGAGCCAGCGCTCGAGCAGGCGTGCCGGCGCGCCTGCTCGGGAGATGAGACCGGAGACGAAGACGTTGACGTCGAGGACGAGCCGCAACAGCTAGGCGCGCCGCGCCTCGTGCTGGGCCTCGGCGGCAAGTTGCGCCGCCTCGTCCTCGCCGAGGTCGGCCCGCTGCCAGATGCGTTCGAGGAGATCGAAGCCCAGGTCGCGACGAAGCGCCTCTTCGATCACGTCGCTGTCACGACGGCCGGTACGCGCTGCCTTGACGCGAACGGCCCGCATCACCTGTTCGTCGATCGTGACGGTAGTGCGATGCTTCGGCATCAGCGCATCATAGCATCAGGGCGGCGGCACGGCCGGCTCTTCCGGCTCGCCGACCGTCTGGATCACGACCGCGGCCAGGACGATTGCGCCGCCGGCGAGGGTCGTCGCGCTCGGCTGCTCGCCCAGGGCGATCCAGACCCACAGCGGGCCGAGCACGATCTCGAGCAGGGTGATCAGCGCCACCTCGGCGGCCGGGATCAGGCGTGCGCCGATCATCAGGAAGATCAGGCCGAGGCCGATCTGGGTCACGCCGAGGCCGGCGAGCAAGGCCAGGTCTTTCGCCCCGACCTCCGAGGCCAACGCGAACGGTGCCGCGCACACGAAGACGAGCGCCTGCGAGAGCCAGGTCGCCGGCGCCATCGAGACCTGGCGCTGGTGGCGGGTGATCACGATCGTGCCGGCGAACGAGATCGACATCAGCAGCGAGAGGGCGAAGCCGGCCGCGCTCGGGCGGCTCGGGCCGCCGACCATCACCGCGACGCCGGTGACCGCGACCGCCATCGCGATCCACGTGCGCCGCTCCACGCGCTCGCCGATCGCCATGCCGAGCACCGCCGCCAGCACCGGCGCGAGGCCCTGCAGGAAGAGCACGTTCGCGACCGAGGTGTAGTTCAGCGCGGCGATGAACGAGCCCGACGAGACCGCCATCAGCGCGGCGATCGCGAGGCCGGGCCGGCCGATTGCGCGGAACGCGGTGAGCGCGCGGCCGCGCTCGGTTGCCGCGACGAAGACGCCGATCCCGAGCATCGCGAACAGCGCACGCCCCGCGAGCTGCGTGCCGAGGTTGACGGTCAGCTCGCGCTGGAACAGGCCGGCCGTCGACCAGGCGATCGCGGCGAGCGCGACGAAGAGCCGACCGCGCCGCGCGTCGCCCTGCTTCACGCGCGGGAGCCTAGTGTGCGCTCATGGCGCGTTACGTGGGACGTGAGAACGTGCGCAAGCGGCTCGAGCCGTTGGCTGGCCTACCGGGTCGCACGACCTACGCGGACGGCGCTGCCCGGATCGAGACCGCGGACGAGACGATCACCGTCAGGCCGCCGTTCGGCCTCGCGCACGCGCGCGCGTACGAGAAGGTCGAGCTTGGGCCGCTGTTCGAGGCGCTCTTCGCAGACCACGTCGTCGCCGCGCTGCTCGTGCGCCTCGGCGGCTACGCGGTCGGCGTCTTCGAGGGCGAGCGGCTGGTCGCGTCCAAGGTCGGCGCGCGGTTCGTCAAGGGCCGGCACAAGAAAGGCGGCTCATCCGCGAACCGCTTCCGGCGCAGGCGTGAGGAGCAGGAGCGCGCGCTGCTCGACGAGGCCGCCGAGACGGCAGCGCGGGTCCTCGGGCCGTACCGTGAGCGGATCGAGCACGTCGCGCTGGGCGGCGACCGCTCGGCGGCGGCAAGGGTCGCCGGGCGGCTGCCGTGGCTGGCCGAGAAGACGCTCCCGCGCTTCTTCGACGTGCCCGACCCGCGGCAGCGCGTGCTCGAGCGGCTCCCGTACGAGCTCTACGCGGCCGAGCTGGAAGAGGGGCGAGGCCCGCCGGGGTGACCCGGCGGGCCTAGGGGTGAGGGCGAAGCCGGCCGCTCGAGCCAAGTACCGGCTTGGCGGCAACACTTCATCGGGGCACGATGGATAATGGGGCTCTCTCGCCGCCCAGTCAAGGGCTGGTCAAGAGAGCCCGGCCCGACGGAGTGACCGCCGGGCCCGGTGGAGGTTTAGTGCTTGGGCTTGCCGGTCTTGCCCTTCGGGCCGCTCGGGCCCTTGCCGGGCGGCTTCGGCTTCGACTCCGGGCACTTGCCGGAGACGAAGACCGCGGTGTCGGGGCGCTGCCGCCGCCGAGCTGGACGGCGAGCAGCTTCGCGTGCGGCGCACCCTTGGCGGCGTTCCCGTCGGCGAAGCCGGCGAGCGAGCCGTCGGTGCCCACCGCGCGGAAGTGCCCGTCGGGTTGCGATGCATGTCGGCTCCTTGTTCGGGTTCGCCTTGGAATCGGCGCCCGGAGCCGCGTTCAGCGCCCCGTCTCAGGGAATCGCGAGGCCCCGCGCCAGGCGGGGCCTTGCGGTAAGCGCGTGCCCTAGAAGTCCGACTCGAGCGAGAACCGGTCGACCAGGAAGCCCTTGTTGTTGTTGGCCGGGTGCGCGTCGCCGCTCTCGCGGAAGAGCAGCTTGCTGACCGGCGAGATCATGTTGCCGTTGCCGGCGGCCTCGGGGTCGTAGCGGTAGTAGTTCTCCCACGACGTGCCCCTGATCACCTCTTCGCCGTCCACGTAGATCCGGACGACGTCGTTGCCGGGACCGGTCTTGAACGTGATCGAGAAGCGAATCGAATGGGCCCTCGTCCGGCTGAGGGTCCCGATGTCGGTGTCGGTGAAGGTCGACACGGTGCCGACCGGGCCGGGGTTGATGACGTCTTCGAAGAACACGTGCACGCCGTCGGCTTGGTCCTCGAAGCGCAGGTAGCTCATCCGGGCACCGCTGCCGTTGTCCGGGCTGACCGACGTGTGCAGGCCGGGCTGCAGGGTGGCCTGGGTCGTGCCGATCCAGAACGTCGCGCTGAACCGCGTCCTCAGCGGCGCCTCGCCGGCGGGCTCGGCCAGCCCGGGCGAGAACGTCTGGTCGCCGAAGCTGCCGCTGGTGACGGCGTCGGACAGGCGGAGCGCGAACTCGCCGAACCTATACGTCTCGGCGTCTGGGTAGTGGTCGTTGGCGGCGATCTTCACGTCGTACGGGCCGGTCTTCGTCCAGCCCATCTGGCCGTTGATGTCGCCGACGTGGTACTGCGGTGGATCGAAGTTGATCGGGCCGACCGTGTCGGCCCTGGCGGACGACGCAAACGCCGTGCCAAATGCGACGAGCCCGAGAACCAGACCCGCCAAGAGAACTGTGCGCCGCATAGAGGCTTTCCTCCCTCTTGGTTCTTGTTGGTAGGAACTTCCTAGGGCGGCAGGCGTTCCCCGTTCGCGGCGGATCCCCTGTGTCCGGCGCGTGGGGTGCACGGTAGACGCTCTTGGCGCGAATCGTGTTGTCGGCTGGTAACAGCCGGCACGCTTGCTAGGCGGGCGCGGTTTCGCGCTCACGTTTCCGGCGTGAGGAGAGGGTTTGCCGCTTGCTCGCCGAGAGCTCGACCTTACGCAGGCGGATGCTCTTGGGCGTCACCTCGACGCACTCGTCCTCGCGGATGAACTCGAGCGCCTGCTCGAGCGAGAGCGGCCGCGGCGGGATCAGCCGCACCAGCTCGTCCGCGGTCGCAGAGCGCATGTTCGTCAGCTTCTTCTCCTTGGAGGCGTTGACGTCGAGGTCGTTCTCGCGTGAGTTCTCGCCGACGATCATTCCTTCGTAGAGGTCGGTCCGCGGCGCGATGAAGAGCGAGCCGCGCTCCTGCAGGCCGGCGATCGCGAAGGCCGTCGCCTGGCCGCGGCGGTCGGCGACGAGGCTGCCCGTCGGGCGGGTGCGCAGCTCGCCCTGCCACGGCTCCCAGCGCTCGAAGACGTGGTGCATGATCCCCGTCCCGCGGGTCTCGGTCAGGAACTCGGTGCGGAAGCCGATCAGCCCGCGCGCGGGCGCGAGGTACTCCATCCGGGCCCAGCCGGTGCCGTGGTTGACCATCTCCTGCAGCCGGCCCTTTCGCAGCGAGAGCAGCTGGGTGACGACGCCGATGTACTCCTCCGGGACGTCGATCGCGACCCGCTCGACCGGCTCGTGGCGCTTGCCCTCGAGCTCGCGCGTGAGCACCTCGGGCTTGCCAACCGTCAGCTCGAAGCCTTCGCGGCGGATGATCTCGACCAGCACCGCGAGCTGGAGCTCGCCGCGGCCCTGCACCTCCCAGACCTCGGGCTTGGGGGTGGGGCGGACCCGGAGCGAGACGTTGCCGACGAGCTCCTGCTCGAGCCGAGCGATGAGGGCGCTGGCGGTGACCTTGTCCCCTTCGGTGCCGGCGAGCGGCGAGGTGTTGATCCCGAGCGTCACCGCCAGCGACGGCTCGTCGACGACGCTCACCGGCAGCGGCCGCGGGTCGTCCGGGTCGGCGATCGTCTCGCCGATCGTCACCTCCGGCAGGCCCGCGAGCGCGACGATCTCGCCGGGGCCGGCCTCGTCGGCGGGGACGCGGTCGAGCGCTTCGGTCACGTACAGCTCGGTCACTCGCGCGGGCTCGATCGAGCCGTCTGCCCGGCACCACGCGACCTGCTCGCCCTTGCGGATCGTGCCGTGCTGGACGCGCAGCAGAGCCAGGCGCCCGACGTAGGGAGAGGCGTCGAGGTTCGTGACGAGCGCCTGCAGCGGGTGGTCGGGGTCGTACGTGGGCGGCGGTACGGTCGCGAGCATGGTTTCGGTCAGCGGGCCGAGATCCTCGGCGAGCTCGCCGGGTGCGAAGCCGGCTCGCCCGGCTCGCGCGTCGGCGTAGACGATCGGGAACTCGATCTGCGACTCGTCGGCGTCGAGGTCGAGGAACAGCTCGTAGACCTCGTTGACGACCGCCTCGGTGCGCGCGTCGGGCCGGTCGACCTTGTTTACGACGAGCACGACCGGGAGGCGCGCCTCGAGCGCCTTGCGCAGGACGAACCGCGTCTGTGGGAGCGGCCCCTCGGAAGCGTCGACCAGGAGCAGGACGCCGTCGACCATCGTCAGGCCGCGCTCGACCTCGCCGCCGAAGTCGGCGTGGCCCGGCGTGTCGACGATGTTCACCTTCGTCTCGCCGATCTGCACGGCGGTGTTCTTGGCCAGGATCGTGATGCCCTTCTCGCGCTCGAGGTCCAGCGAGTCGAGCACGCGCTCGGCGACGTCCTGGTTGTCGCGGAAGGAGCCGGACTGCCAGAGCAGCGCGTCGACGAGCGTGGTCTTGCCATGGTCGACGTGCGCGACGATGGCGACGTTCCGGAGATCGTCTCGGTGGGCGAGGTTGGGCACCAAGCCACCCTAGCCGTGGACAGTTCGGTGCAGTTTCGGCACAGAGCCGTCACACATCCGCGCGGTCTTCTCTGCTGCCATGTTCCGCATGGACGAGGGCCCGACGGTCAGGCAGGTCTACGCGCTGGCGGCGGCGCTCTGCTCCCGTGCCGGCCTTGCGTTCCCGGAGACGCGCGAGGCTGCGAGCGAGCTGATCGAGCGCGTGCGGCTGGAGATCGGGCACCCCGCGCCGCGACTCGCGGACGTGCCGCTGCGCCGGCGACGGCGACGGCGGAGCGGGGTCGGGCGGACCGGCCTGGGAGCCCATTACTGGAGGGCGAGCGAGGTGGCGGCGGAGCTCGCGAGAGAGATGCGCTGAGCCCTCCGAAAACCGAGCAGGGTGCTCGCCGAAGGCGGAGCTAGACTCGTCCTTCCGTGGCTGAGGCCGGCTTCGTACACCTGCACGTCCACTCCGAGTACTCGATCCTCGACGGAGCGTGTCGCATCCCCGCGCTGGCGGCGCGCGCGGCCGAGCTCGAGATGCCGGCGGTGGCGCTGACCGACCACGGCTCGCTCGCGGGCGCGGTCGAGCTGGTGCGCGAGACGGGCAAGGTCGGCGTCAAGCCGCTGATCGGCTGCGAGGTCTACGTTGCCGAGGATCGCCGGGCGCAGCGGAAGGGCTACGCGCACCTGACGCTGCTCGCCGAGGACAACACGGGCTACTCGAACCTGATCAAGCTCGCCTCGGCCGGCTACCTCGAGGGCTACTACTACAAGCCCCGGGTCGACTGGGAGCTGCTCGAGCGGCACTCGCAGGGTCTGGTCGCGCTCTCCGGCTGCCTCTCCGGCCGCGTCTGCAAGGCGCTCGAGGAGAACCGGCCCGGCGACGCGCGCGCCGATCTCGACCGCCTGGCGCAGGTGTTCGGGCGCGACTCGACCTACGTCGAGATGCAGAACGCCGGCCTCGAGATCCAGCAGCGGATCAACCCGGCGCTGGCCTCGCTCGCGGGCGAGGCCGGGCTGCCGCTGGTCGCGACGGGCGACGTCCATTACCTCCGCCACGAAGACGCGAAGGCGCACGAGGCGCTGCTCTGCATCCAGTCGGGCGACTCGCTGAAGAACCCGAACCATTGGAAGTTCGACACCGACCAGTTCTTCTTCAAGTCGCCGGCCGAGATGGCGCTCGACTTCCCGGGCCACGACGAGGCGATGCGGCGCACGCTCGAGATCGCCGAGCGCTGCAACGTGACGCTCGAGCTCGAGAACATCCTGCTGCCGAAGTTCCCGCTCCCGGAGGGCAAGGACGCCTTCGAGTACCTGGTCGAGCTCTGCGATCAAGGCTTGCAGAAGCGCTACGACCGGGTCACGCCGGAGCTGCAGGAGCGCCTGCGCTTCGAGCTCAAGACGATCAAGGAGATGGGTTTCGCCGACTACTTCCTGATCGTCTGGGACTTCATCGCCTTCGCCAAGCGCAACGGCATCTCGGTCGGCCCGGGCCGCGGCTCGGCGGCCGGCTCACTCGCCGCCTACTGCCTCGAGATCACCGACGTCGACCCGATCCGCTACGACCTGCTCTTCGAGCGCTTCCTCAACCCGGGCCGCAAGTCGATGCCGGACATGGACATCGACTTCGCCGTCGCCGGGCGCGACACGGTGATCAACTACGTCGCCGAGAAGTACGGCCGCGACCGCGTCGCGCAGATCATCACCTTCGGGACGATGATGGCCCGCGCCGCCGTCCGGGACGCCGGCCGCGTGCTCGAGATCCCCTACGGCAGCGTCGACAAGGTCGCGAAGCTGATCCCGGAGGGCCCGAAGGTCTACCTCGACGACTGCCTCAAGCCGGGCGCCGAGCTGAAGCAGGCCTACGACTCGGACCCGCTCGTGAAGGAGATCGTCGACCTGGCGAAGCCGTTGGAGGGGCTGATCCGCCAGGACTCGATCCACGCAGCCGGCGTCGTGATCGCCGACCGCCCGCTCACCGACCTCGTCCCCCTGCAGCAGAAGGGCCCCGACCAGGAAGTCGTCACCCAGTTCGGGATGTGGGACGTCGAGGCGCTCGGCCTGCTGAAGATGGACTTCCTCGGCCTGCGCAACCTCGACGTGATCGACAAGGCGGTCGAGCTGATCGGCGGGCTCGACATCCGCCAGATCCCGCTGGACGACTCGAAGACCTACGAGATGCTCGCGCAGGCGGACTCCGTCGGCGTCTTCCAGTTCGAGTCGTCCGGGATGCGCGATGCGCTGCGGCAGGTGAAGCCCACGGAGTTCGACGACCTGATCGCGCTCGTGGCCCTCTACCGGCCGGGCCCGATGCAGTACATCCCCGAGTACGCGCGGCGCAAGAAGGGCGAGGTCCCGGTCACGTACATCGACCCGCGCCTCGAGGCGATCACCGGCTCGTCGCACGGCATCTGCATCTACCAGGAGCAGTACCTGGAGATCGCGAAGCGAATCGCCGGCTTCACGCCGGCCGAGGCCGACGACCTCCGCAAGGCGATCGGCAAGAAGCTCCACGAGCTGATGGCGTCACTCAAGGAGAAGTTCCTCGAGGGCTGCGCGCAGACCGATACGACGCCCTCCGTCGCGAACCAGCTCTGGAAGGACATGGAGCAGTCGCAGGACTACTCGTTCAACAAGGCGCACTCGGCTTGCTACGCGCTGACCGCCTACCGGACGGCCTGGCTGAAGGCGAACCACCCGCACGAGTACATGGCGGCGCTGATCTCGTCGGTGATGAACACCAAGGACCGCGTGCCCTTCTACGTGAACGCCTGTCGCGAGATCGGGATCGAGGTCTTGCCGCCGGACGTGAACGGCTCGGCGTGGGACTTCGCCGTCGTCGAGGGCAAGATCCGCTTCGGCCTGAACGCGGTCAAGAACGTCGGCGACTCGGCCGCGCGGGCGATCGTCGCGGCGCGCGGCGACGGCGGCGAGTTTGTCTCGCTCTGGGACTTCACCGAGCGCGTCGACCCGCAGGTCGTGAACAAGCGTGCCCTCGAGTCGCTGGTCAAGTGCGGCGCGCTCGACTCGACCGGCGCCTCGCGTCGCGGGATGCTCGAGGCGCTCGAGCACGCGCTCTCCCATGGCCAGCGCGCCTCGGACGAGCGACTGCGCGGCCAGAGCTCACTCTTCGCCGAGGTCGAGGAGAAGCTCGAGCACCCGCCGATCGGCAGCGAGGAGTTCGAGAAGAACGAGCTCTTGCGGCTGGAGAAGGAAACGCTGGGCCTCTACGTCTCCGAGCATCCGCTCGAGGCGATCCGCGGACAGCTGAGGCGTAAGACCGACGCGACCCTCGCCGAGCTCGAGCGCCGGCGCGACGGCGAGATCGTGACCGTCGCCGGGATCGTCTCGGCCATGAAGCAGCTGACGACGAAAAAGGGCGACCCGATGGTCTTCCTGCGGCTCGACGACGTCGTCGGCAGCGCCGAGGTCGTCGTCTTCAACTCGGTCTACGCGGCCTCGCGTGAGCTGCTCGTTCCCGACGCCGTGCTCGTCGTGAAGTCGCGAGTCGACCACAAGGAGGGCGAGACGAAGCTGATCGCGCTCGAGGTGACGGCCTTCGAGGCGACGCCCGAGCGGCGCGAGGTGCGGCTCAAGCTCGACGCCCGCCAGGCCCGGGCCGGGATCATCCGCGAGCTGGCGGCGGTCGTGCGGGACTTCCCCGGCGAGGCGCCGGTCGTCGTCGACCTGGAGACCTCAGACGGGCCGCGCACGCTCCAGTTCGGCAGCGACTACCGCGTGAAGCCGGAGCCGGACTTCTTCGCCGAGGTGAAGGCCCTCCTCGGCGAGGCCGCGGTGGCGTGAGCTTCACGGGGCACGCGACGGTGCTGCTCGTCGCCGACGTAGCGCGCTCGACGGTGTACTACCGCGACGCGCTCGGCTTCGAGATCAGCCGCTTCGAGCACAACCCCGACCACTACGGCTACGCGAGCCGGGACGGCTGCCACTTCCACTTCGCCCGCTTCGAGGGTGCGCAGGCGCGGCCGAACCACGCCGAGGCGCCGCCGGACATGTTCGACGCGTACGTCTGGGTGGATGACGTCGACGAGCTTCATGAGGAGCTGAGCAGCTGCGGTGCGGACCTGTTGCACGGGCCGGTCGACCAGGCGTACGGCCTCCGCGAGCTGCGTGTCCGTGACCCGGACGGCTACATCCTCGCCTTCGGCACGCCGCGCGACTGATGCGGCCGCGGCGGGTCTACGAGACCGTCGTCTACGCGACCGAGCTCGAGTCAGCGCGCGCCTTCTACCGCGACACGCTCGGCTTGCGCGAGGTCGAGGAGGGCGTCTTCCGGCTCGATGACGACGGTGTCCTGCTGCTGTTCGACCCGAGGCTCTCGTCGCAACCGGGACGCGTGGTGCCCTCACACGGCCCGACGGGCGCGGTGCACGTCGCCTTCTCGGTCGGCAAGGGCGAGCTCGAGGCCTGGCGCGAGCGGCTGGCCGAGCACGGCGTCGAGCTCGAGCGGGACCATGACTGGCAGCGGGGCGGCGCCCGCTCGCTCTACGTCCGCGACCCGGCCGGCAACTCGGTCGAGCTGGTCGAGGGCGACCTCTGGCCGCGCTGACGGCGCACGAGCACGAGCGCCGCGGCTGCGAGCAGGCCCGCCGTGACTAGCCCGAGGACGAGTGCCGAGCTCAGTCGCGAGCCCTCGCTGGGCGCCTTCGTCGGCAGTCCGAGCGAGACGAGCGTCCGCTTCAGCTCCTGGTTGCGGTACCAGCCGCCGATCGTCCGCGAGTCGAAGATGGGCTGCCCCGGCCGCGTGTAGGCGACGGCGCCGCCCTTCGCGTACGGGTAGACGTGCTGCGTGATCACGTGCGTCGTCGAGGCCGGAACCGTCCAGCGGATCCGGTAGCGCGGCCCGAGCGGGCCGGCGGGCCGGGCATGGAGCATCGGGTCCGGAGATTGGCCGACGGCCGAGGGGAAGAAGCCGCTGGTCTCGGTCAGCCGGCCGATCGGCGAAGAGCTGAAGTCGGGCCCTTCGCGCATCGTGAGCGTCTTGTGGAAGCCCGGCCCGGCGATCGAGGCTCGAGTCGGCTCCTTGGCGGCCGCGAGCGCGGGCAGCAGCAGAGCTGCGAGGGCTGTGGCGATCAGGCTGAGGCGCATGGGTGCTCCCTTCGGCGTGTGCCGCGGATACACCGCCCCGGCGCCTGAGGTTCCCTCAGCCGCCGGCCGCGGGGTTCATCTCCCGCGCGACCTCGAACTTCTCGACCGACAGCACCTCGCCGTCGACGGCGGCCGCCGCCTCCTGCCGTGCGTTCCGGGCGACTCGCTCGCTGTTCTCGAGCACAGCCGCGTTCTCCCAGAGGGTGACCGTCATCGTGCGCCCGTCCTCCGGGTCGACGAGGACGTACCCGCCTGCGAAACCGTCGAGCTCCTCGACCTTCGTGGCCGCCTCGGCAAACGCCTGCACCGCCGCGTCGATCCGTCCTGCCGCGAACTCATAGCGTGCAACTCGTGCCAGCATGTTTCGGAACCATAACCGGCCTGGCGGTGTATGACGTGCGGTGGTGGACCGGCCACTGGACGAAGCCGAGCTCGTCGAGCGAGCCCGGCACGGCGACCTCGAGGCCTGGGAGACGCTCGTGCGCACATATCAGGGCATCGCCTTCCGCACCGCGTACCTGCTGGCGGGGAACGCCGCCGACGCCGAAGAGGCCGCGCAGGACGGCCTCGTCAAGGCGCATCGGGCGCTCGGGCGCTTCCGACGCGGCGCGGCGCTGCGGCCGTGGCTGCTGCGGATCGTCGCCAACGAGGCTCGCAACCGTCGCCGCTCGGCGGGCCGCCGGGAGCGGCTCGTCCTGCGCGCGGCCGCCGAGAGCCGCGAGGGGGGCGCGGTCCCGTCCCCCGAAGCGGCTCTGGTCGCGCGCGAGGACCACGAGCGGCTGCTCGCGGCGGTCGAGCGGCTGCCCGACGGCCACCGCGACGCGATCGCGTGCCGCTACCTCCTCGAGCTTTCCGAGGAGGAGACCGCCGCCGCGCTCGGCGTTCGGCGCGGGACGGTCAAGTCGCGCCTCGCGCGTGCCCTCGCGCGCCTGCGCGAGAGCCTGGAGGAGGACGCGTGAGCTCGCTCGAGCAGCGGCTGCAGGCGCTGGGCCGGGAGCTGGCCTTTCCGCCGGAGCCTGAGCTTGCCGCGAGGGCGCGCCCGGCCGCAAGGCCCTTCCCGTGGCGGTGGGTCGCGCTCGCGGCGGCGCTCGTCGCGCTCGCCGCAGCCTTCGCCGTGCCCTCGGCGCGCACGTCGATCCTGCGCTTCTTCCACATCGAGGGCGCGACGGTCGAGCGAGTCGAGACGCTGCCCCCGGCGCAGGAGCGCTCGAGCGCCGGCGGGCTCGGCCGGCGCGTCTCGCTCCAAGAGGCCGAGCGGTTCCTCGGCTTCCGTCTGCTGCTGCCGCCGCTCGACGGCGAGCCGCCGACGTACCTGCTCGACGGCGTGCTGGCCACGGTGCTCTTGCGCGTCGAGGACCGCCCGGTCTTGCTCTCCGAGTACGCCGCCAGGGACTACAGCCTGCTGAAGAAGTCGGTCGGCGAGAAGACGTCGGTCGAGCCGGTTCGCGTCGCCGGCGAGCCCGGCTTGTGGGTCGAGGGCCCGCCGCACACGCTCACCTACTTCAGCGCGAGCGGCGAGTTCCGGCAGCGGACGGTGAAGATCCACGGCAACGTCCTGCTCTGGACGCACGGCCCGGTGACCGTGCGGCTCGAAGGCAAGATCTCCAAGGCGCAGGCGGTGCGCGTCGCCCGTCAAATCCGCTGAGAGATCCCCCCTCAGGGGGAGATCCGCGGGCCGCTCAGCACCGAATACGAGGTACATGACTGCGGCTGAGGCACACGTCGTCTCGGAGACGGAGATCGAGCGCGTCGAGCACTGGCGCGCCGAAGAGCTGATCCGCGCGGGCTTCGACCCGAGCGACGCGGTGGCGCTGGCGGCCAGGCACGACATCGACCTGCACTTCGCGGTCGAGCTGATCGAGCAGGGCTGCCCCTACGAGACGGCAATCGACATTTTGATCTAACGGAGGCCTGACGCAGGCGTCCAGGCCGCCGGGCAGAATGTGGCCCGCGTGAGCCTCGCCTTCATCTCCTCGCCGCACAGCGGCACGATCGACCTCGGCCCGCTGACGATCCACATGTACGGGCTGATGCTGCTGCTCGCGATCGCGGCCTGTATCTGGCTGACCGGCGTGCGCTGGGTGCGGCGCGGCGGCGACTGGGACCTCGTGCTCAAGGTCGCCGTCTGGGGCGTCGCCGCCGGGATCGTCGGCGCGCGCCTCTACCACGACATCACGAGCTGGAACGAGGTCTCGAGCCCGAAGTGGAAGGGCGTCTTCGCCGTCTGGGAGGGCGGCCTCGGTGTCTGGGGCGGGATCCTGCTCGGCTCGCTCGTCGGGGCCTACATCGTCCACCGCGAGGGTGTCTCCGTGTTCAAGTTCATGGACGCGGTCGCGCCGGGCCTGCTGCTCGCGCAGGGCATCGGGCGCCTCGGCAACTGGTGGAACCAGGAGCTGTACGGCAAGCCGACCGACCTGCCGTGGGGCCTGAAGATCGACTTCGAGCACCGCGTCCCCGGCTACGAGAACAACGCGACCTTCCACCCGACCTTCCTCTACGAGCTCGTCTATGACCTCGTCGGCGTCGGGATCCTGCTGCTGCTCGACCGGCGCTTCCGCTTCAAGCCGCCGGCGCTGTTCGCGCTCTACGTCTCGTACTACACGGCCGGCCGCTTCGTCGAGGAGCTGCTGCGGATCGACCCCGCGCACCACTTCGCGGGGCTGCGCCTGAACGCCTGGGTCTCGATCGCCGTCTTCGTGCTCTCGACCGCGTTCTTCATCTGGTGGCAGTTCATCCGCGGCAGCGAGGCCGGCCCCGGGCGGATCGGGCGCCGGCGTGAGCGCCGCGAGCCCGAGGGGCCGACGATGGCCATCCCGCGCGGCCGCGTCCGGTAGCCCCGTTAGCGTGCCGCCCGTGGTCGTGCGCGAGCTCGAGCTGGACCTCGACGCCTTCGAAGGCCCGTTCGACCTGCTTCTGACACTGGTCTTGAAGGAGGAGCTCGACCTCGCCGAGGTGGACGTGGCGGGGATCGTGCTCACCTTCGTCGAGCGCCTGGCCGAGCGCGGCGAGCTCGACCTGGAGGCCTGCGGCGAGTTCCTCGTGCTCGTGGCCGCGCTGCTGGAGCTGAAGGCGCGCGGGCTCTTCCCGGACGAGGAGGCCGAGCTGTCGGAGCTCGAGCCCGAGGAGGCGGCCGAGGAGCTGGCGCGACGGCTCGCCGAGTACCGGCGGGCGAAGGAGGCCGCGGCCTGGCTGGCCGAGCGGCTGGAGGCCGAGAGCGACCGCTTCTTCCGGTTAGGACCGGCGCCGCTCGCGCCGCGTGTCGAGCGTCGCCTTGCGCCGCAGGAGCCGGAGGCGCTGGTCGTCGCGTTGCGGGCGCTGGCCGAGGAGCCGCCGGCGGTCTCGCTGGCGCACCTCGAGCTGCGCTTCCCGCCGGTCGCGCAGTTCCTGGAGCGCTTTCGGGCCGTGCTGCGCCGCCGCAGGGTCTTCGACCTCGACGCGGAAGTGGAGGGCATGTCGAGGATCGAGCAGGCCGTCGCCTTCCTCGCGCTGCTGGAGCTGCGGCGCGGGGGAGAGGTCGCGCTGGAGCAGGCCGCGCCGTTCGCGCCGATTCGCGTCCGCCGTTCCGCCGAGGAGAGGAGAGAGGAATGGACCGCCCGCTCCGCCTGATCACCACGAGCCCGGTCGACCGGCTGGCGAGAACGGTCGAGGCGCTGCTGGTCGTCGCCTCGCAGCCGCTGTCGGTCGAGGAGCTCGCCGAGGCCGCGAACGACGACGCTGAACGCATCGAGACCGCGTTGGGGCTGCTCGGTGAGCGCTACGCCGAGGGCCGCAGCGGGATCGTGCTCGAGCACGTCGCCGGCGGCTGGGCGTTTCGCGCTGCCCGCGAGGCGGCCGAGGCGTGCGGGCGCCTGTTCGAGCGGCCGGTCGAGCGCGGGCTCTCGGCGGCCGCGTTGGAGACGCTGGCGATCGTCGCGTACCTCGGGCCGGTCAGCCGGCCGGAGATCGCGCACATCCGCGGCGTCGCGGCCGACTCGGTCGTGGCCGGGTTGGTCGAGCGGGGGCTGATCGCGGAGTCCGGCCGTGAGGAAGGCGTCGGCGGCGGGGTGCGCTACAAGGCGACGCCGCTGTTCGAGCGCGTCTTCGGGCTCGACTCGCTCTCGGCTCTGCCGCGCCTGGACGACCTCGGCGAGAGCAGGGACGAGATCCGCGAGCGGCTCGAATCGGTCGCCGAACGTCGCGGCGCCTGAGCGCAGCTCCAACAGGGACAGACACAGGGACAGAGGCAGGGACGGACACTGTTCGCTGTTCGGCGGAAGTGTGTCGACGGTGTGCCGGAAGCGTGACGGCTAGAGCCGGCGGACGATCGCTTCGGCTTCGTCCCGCGTGAACGCGCGCAGCGTCTCGGTGTGCTCGGCGCCGTGGCGCTGGAGCTTCATCAGGATCTCGGCCGCGGTGTCGTCGTCGGGCGCCTCGAAGATCTCGACCACGTCGTAGCGGCCGAGCGTGACGTAGACGCCGACGAGCGAGCCCCCGGCCTCCTCGACGATCCGCTCGCCCCTCGACCCGCTCCCGCCAGGCTGGCAGGCCGGCGACGCCCTTGGATGTCCAGCGCATCAACGAGACGTAGTGCGGCACTACTTCCAGTGCGGTGGGTCGGCGTGGTCAGAGAGGCCGCTCCGCCGGCGCTGCCAGTGCCCCCGCTCCCAGGCCGTCAGCCCCCAGCTCACGAGCGAGCAGAGCGCCACCGACCCGAGCACCGCCGCGAACAAACGCGCTCCGAAACCCAAGAAGAGCTTCGCCACGAACAGGACCGGGGTCACGTAGAGCGCCGCGGCCATGCTCCCGGCCAGCACGCTCTTCGCCGGCAGCTCGAGCGAGGCGACCGTCTCTCGGAAGGATGGGCCGCCCGCTGCCAGGCCGACCGTGACCGGCTTCCTCGCGAAGCGCGGGTCAAAGTCTCCGTAGTCCCAGTCGAACACGTGCCAGCCGTCGCGAGCCATCTGCCGATCGTACGGCCGAGATACCTTCATGTCCATGCGGCTGAACGCCTACCTCGCCCGCGCCGGAGTCGCCTCGCGTCGCGGCGCCGACGAGCTGATCAAGGCCGGCCGTGTGACCGTCAACGGCGAGCCGGGACAGCTGAACACGTTCGTCCAGAGCCGCGACCGGGTCGAGCTCGACCGCGAGCGCGTGGAGCTGCAGCCACTGACCTACGTCCTGCTCCACAAGCCGGCCGGAGCGGTCACGACGGCGCGCGACCCGCAGGGCAGGCGCACGGTGGTCGAGCTCGTTGAGCTCGGAGCCCGGGTCGTGCCCGTCGGCCGCCTCGACGCCGACACGACAGGCGCGCTCCTGCTCACCAACGACGGCGAGCTGGCGCACCGGCTTGCACACCCGCGCTACGAGGTCGAGAAGGTCTACGAGGCCGAGGTCGAGGGCGACCCGAGCGACGACGCGCTCAAGCAACTGCGCACCGGCATCGAGCTCGACGACGGCCCGACCAGTCCCGCGCAGGCTCGCCGCCTCGCCCCCGGCCGCATCGAGCTCGGCATCCACGAAGGCCGCAAGCACCAGGTGAAGCGGATGCTCGCGGCCGTCGGGCACCCCGTCACGCGCCTGCATCGCAGCCGCTACGCGGGGCTGACGCTCGAAGGGCTCGAGCCCGGCCAGTGGCGCGAGCTCGAGCCCTCCGAGGTGGAACGGCTCAGGACGAGGCAGCCAGGGCCTGCGCCTGAGCGAGCAGGTCGTCAGCGGCCCGCGTCCATGCCTTGATCTGGCTCTCGCTCAGCTTGACGCCGTCGAACTGCGCCGAGTTGAGCCCCGCCCGGATGTCGGCGGCCAGTGCGTTGCGCTCGTTCGTGAGCGTCGCGATCTGGTTTTCGATGTTGTTGTAGGTCACGTCGCCGGCCGAGTTGCTCGACAGGGCGTGCGTCGAGGCGACCAGCGTGTACATCGAGAACGAGCCGAACGACGCCATCAGCTGCTTGTACGAGGCGGCGAGCTTCTCGACGCTCGGATGGTGCACGCGCAGGCTGACTGGCAGCGCGTTCTCATTGGCGATCTCCGTGACCGCGCGACCGTCGGTCTCATAGTCGTCCTTCAGGCCGAGCAGCGTCAGCAAGGTCGGCCGGTGGTCGGTGTGGTCGGTCCAGACGTTGTGCTCGTCGCCGAGCTTCTTGATGCCCGGCCCGACGTAGCCGGCCCACGTGCTGGCGATCTCGTCCTGGACAGAGCCGTGGTTCCACGCGAAGCTGCTGGACGTCCGGGCGGGGATCGACGCGCACGCAGCCGGCGTGGCACAGACGGCCGGCGTGGCGCCGCCTGTGGCGAAGAAGAACCAGTCCGGATCGGCGAACGGGGTGAAGGTCGGCGTGCGGTACGGATCGGCTGTGACCATGTGGAGCGTCTTCATCTCCACCGGGTCGGCGAGCGCAACCATGATGTCGTTCTGCACGGCGCCCGTGTACGGGTTCAGCCAGCTGAGGCCGGCCATCTCCCGCTCGAGGTTCCGCGTGACGGCGTCCGTCCGCGACGGGTTCCCGTTGATGTAGACGTTTGGGGCGTCGTCGGAATGAACGGTGAACAGCGTGTTATCGCCGTACTGCGTCTTGATCATCCGGCGCAGGTCGCCGTTGATCTCGCCGACCGGCTTGCCGGTGTAGTCGCAGGCGACGGTGACGCCGTCACAGCTCGGGTTGTTCGGCTGCGACCCGGCGAAGTGGTCGCCCTCGTCGACCGTGAACAGGAACAGCGTGTTCGACTTGTTGATCCCGTCGGCCGCGAGGCGGTCGAAGAACTGCTGGAAGGCCACGTCGTAGTCGTGCAGCTGCTGGACGTAGCCCGCCTCGCCGGGGGCGTAGGCGAAGTGGATGTTGCCGGAGGTGCCATGCCCGTCATGGGCGTCGGAGATGTACCCGAACGTCACCGGGATCCCGGCCTCCTGCATCCGTGCGATCCAGGAGAGGGAGACCGTGGCGGTCATCCCGTCGAAGCCCGGGAAGCCGATGTGGTTGTTCTGGTCCTTGATCACGTTGCCGCCGAGGTCCAGCATCGGGCCGCCCGGGTTGATCACCGGATTCACGTACTTGGCCCCCATCAGGGCGTTGAACCCCGCGTAGCCACCTGGCTCGTCCGGCAGCAGGTCAGCGTGAGCGTTTGGCGAGCTGCCGCAGATGGACGAGGCCTGTGCGCAGTGGACGCCGAGGCCGACATAGTCGGCGAACGTCTGTGTCGCGGACGAGCCGGGGCTGTCGGCCTGGGCCTGAATCGCCTCGGGCGAAGTGGGCCCGAAGAACGTCGGAATGTCGATGCCCGTGTTCTCGAGGATCGTGTTCGCAGTCGAGACCTGGCCGACGTCACAGCCCGCACGCGTGAACGGAACCCATGGAGCTGGGGCGATCTTTCCGTTCTCGTTGATCATCTCGGGCGTGAAGTCGGTCTGTGTCGGCGGCGGGAAGGTCGTGTTTCCGAACGGGCCCGGGTCGTACAGCGGTGCCGTCCAGTAAGCGAAGGACACCCCGAGGTTCGTCGTCCCCGACGGGGTGAAGTAGCGGAAGCTGTTCGAGATCGGCTGTCCCATCCGGTCCGGATAGACGCCGGTCAGGGTGGACAGGATCCCGGTCGCGGTGTGCGAGATCAGGACCGTGTGGTCGTTGGTGAGCAGCGTGCCGTTGCCGCGGATGAAGTTGAGCAGGTGCGGCATCTGCTCGAGGTCCGACGGGACATTGCCGTGGTCCCGCAGGAAATGCGTGTTGTCGAACTGGAGCTGGATCACGTGCTTGATGCCGTTGGCGAACGTGCAGCCGCTCGCCGATTCGGTCTTCGGCGTGGCGCCGGCCGTCTGGGACGACAGACTTAGCGCGGCGGCCGCGGCCACTACAGCCAGGACGAGCGCGACCGCAAGCAATCGTAGTCTCCCCTTCATCGATTCCTCCCTCTCCCTGGTGGTTGCGCCTCTGCGGGGGCGACCCTAAACGACCAGAGCAGCGCCGTCCAACCGGTCACCGCCTCGAAACCACCAGGCGTCGCGCGTCTCTAGGGCCGGACGAAGCCCATCCGCTCGTACATCTGCTCGAGCGTGGGCTCGGCGACCGCGCGGGCGCGCTCGGCGCCGCGTGACAGCAGCGCCGACAGCTGGGACTCGTCGGCCCGCAGCTCCTCGTACCGACGGCGGATCGGGTCGAGCACGTCGACGACCGCCTCACCGACGTCGGCCTTGAACGTGCCGTAGCCGCCACCGTCGTAGCGCGTCTCAATCTCGGGGATCTCCTCGCCGGACATGATCGAGAGAATCTCGATCAGGTTCGAGATGCCGGCCTTCTCGTCGGGATCGTGCCGTACGTCGGTTCCCGAGTCGGTGACGGCGCTTCTGAATTTCTTCAGGATCGTCTCGGGAGGATCGAGCACGCCGACGGTGCCCTGCGCGGTTCCGCCCGTGGTGGACATCTTCTTGGTGGGCTCCTGCAAGTCCATCACTCGCCCGCCGACTCGCGGGATCATCGCCTCGGGCAGCTGAAACGTCTCGCCATAACGGGAGTTGAAGCGCTCGGCGACGTTGCGCGCCAGCTCGAGATGTTGGCGCTGGTCCTCGCCGACCGGGACGAGATCGGTCTGGTAGAGCAAGATGTCCGCCGCCTGCAGCACCGGGTAGCTGAACAGGCCGGCCGAGATGAATTCCTGCTGCTCGCCCTTGTCCTTGAACTGTGTCATCCGGCGGAGCTCGCCGAAGCTCGTGACCGAGCCCAGCAGCCAAGCGGCTTCCGGATGAGCGTGCACGTGGCTCTGCACGAAGAGCGTGCAGCGGTCCGGGTCGAGCCCGGCGGCAAACAGCAGCGCCGCGAGCGAGAGGGTTGCCTCGCGCAGCTCCTCCGGCTCGTAGTCGGTCGTGATCGAGTGCAGGTCGACGATGCAGAAGAAGGCCTCCCCCTGCTCCTGGGTCGCGACGTAGTTTCGGATCGCGCCAATGTAGTTGCCGAGGTGCTTGGCGCCCGTCGGCTGGATTCCGCTGAAGATCCGCATGCGCTTCAGTATCGCAACTACCTTTAGATGCTCATGGCGACGAACGGCTCACCGGAACTGCTGATCGTGATGGGTGCGAGCGCGACGCCGGATCAGACCGAGCACGTGCTCGCGCGCCTGCAGGAGGCGGGCGTGGACGCGCGCGTCACGCACGGCCGTGAGTCGACCGTGATCGGCGCGATCGGCGAACGCGAGCTGTTGGCGACGCTGCCGCTCGAGGGCTACCCCGGGGTCGAGCAGGTGCTGCCGATCCTGAAGCCGTACAAGCTGGTCTCGCGCGAGGTCTCGCCCGACCCGACGGTGATCGACGTGGACGGGCGGAAGGTCGGGGACGAGTTCTTCGGCCTGATCGCGGGGCCGTGCACGGTCGAGTACCGCGAGCAGACGCTCGAGACGGCGCGCGCGGTGAACGAGGCCGGCGCGACGTGGCTGCGCGGCGGCGCGTTCAAGCCGCGGACGTCGCCGTACACGTTCCAGGGGCTCGGCGAGGACGCGCTCGTGATCCTGCGCGAGGCGCGCGAGGAGACCGGGCTGCCGGTCGTGACCGAGCTGATGGACCCGCGGCACGTCGAGGCGGTGCTGGACGCGGCCGACGTGATCCAGATCGGTGCGCGCAACATGCAGAACTTCATGCTGCTGGCGGAGGTGGGGCGGGCCGACAAGCCGGTGCTGCTGAAGCGCGGGCCGTCGGCGTCGGTCGAGGAGCTGCTGATGGCGGCCGAGTACGTCGCGCGCGAGGGAAACGAGCGAATCGTGCTCTGCGAGCGCGGGATCAAGACCTTCGAGCGGACGACGCGGTACACCCTCGATCTCGGCTCGGTCGCGGTTTTGAAGCACGAGACGCACCTGCCGGTGATCGTCGACCCCTCACACGCGGCCGGGCGGCGCGATCTCGTGCTGCCGCTCGCGCGGGCCGCAGCCGCGGTCGGGGCGGACGGGATCATCGTCGAGTCGCATCCGGCGCCCGAGGAGGCGCTCTGCGACGGGCCGCAGCAGATCCCGACCGCGGAGTTCGGCGACTTCGCCCGCGAGGTGCGGTCGGTGGTCGAGCTGCTCGGCAAGCGCATCGGCTGAGCCGGGCCGCACTGCACGCCACGGCCGCCTGTGGACAAACCGCCACACCTTCGGCCCAAAGCCGTCACAGACACGTCACACCTCCCCAGCTAGCCTGGGCCAATCCCCGGGTGGGTGGGGGTTAGGGATGGGATTCGCCTGTGAGCCACTGCCCGCGCGCGCCGGCGCGGTTAGCCTGGATCCGTGGACGTCAAGCGGCTCGGGATCATCGGCACGGGGTTGATCGGCGCCTCCGTGGGGCTCGCGGCGAAGCGAGCCGGCGTCGCGCAGGTAACCGGGTACGACTTCTCCGACGAGACGCTCGAGGTCGCGCGCGAGCGCGGAGCGATCGACGACGCACGCGGCGCTCCGGGCGAGCCCATGGACGCCGACCTGATCGTCGTCGCCGTCCCGGTGACCGCCCTTCATACCGTCGTGCGCGACCTGCTCGACCGCGACGCACAGGCGACCGTCACCGACGTCGGCTCGACGAAGTCCAACGTGTCGGGCGCGATCGGCGACCCGCGCTTCGTCGGCGGCCACCCGGTGACAGGCTCCGAGGCCCACGGCCCCGCGCACGCGACCGCCGACCTGTTCGACGGCGCGACCTGGTTCCTGACACCCTCGAGCGCGACCGAGCCGCAGCGCTACCGGCTCGTGCACGGCTTCGTCTCGTCACTCGGCGCCACCCCCGTCGCGATCGACCCGCAGGCGCACGACCGGCTCGTCGCGCTCACGAGCCACCTGCCGCACGCGCTCGCCAACCTGCTCGTCAACCAGGCCGGCGCGACGCGGGTCGAGGGGCACGAGCCGCTCGCCGCGGCCGGCGGCTCGCTGCGCGACATGACCCGCGTGGCCGGCGCGAACCCGCGCATCTGGATCGACATCTTCCTCGAGAACAGCGCCGAGATCCGCGAGTCGCTGGCCGAGCACCGCCGGCGGATCGAGCAGCTCGAGGCCGCGCTGAACACCGGAGACGGCGGCTTCCTCGCACGATGGATCGGCGAGGCCGCCGACAATCGCCGGCGCATGCTCGCGGTCGCGTTCCCGGACCCGGGCGACCTGCACCAGCTGCGAGTCCACGTGCCCGACCGGCCGGGCGTGCTGGCCGGGATCACACAGGCGCTCGGCGCCCGGCGGATCAACATCGAGGACTTCGAGCTCCACCACGTCTCGCCCGAGCGCGGCGGCACCCTGACCCTGCTCGTCACGGGCGAGGGCGAGGCGGAACGAGCGGCAGCGGTGCTCGAGTCCCAGGGCTACGGCGTCGTCGTCTCGCCGGTGCTGGCGGAATGAAGATCGAGCCGGCCGCCTCGCTGCGCGGCCACATCGCGGTTCCGGGGGACAAGTCGATCTCGCACCGCGCCGTGCTGCTCGGGGCGATCGGCGACGGCGAGACCTCGGTGCGCGGGTTCGGCCGCTCGGGCGACACGGAGGCGACGATCGCGGCCGTCCGGTCCCTCGGCGTGACCGTGGACGAGGACGACGTCGACACGTTGCGCGTACAGGGCGCCGGCCTGCGCGGCTTGCGCGAGCCGAGCGCTCCGATCGACTGCGGCAACTCGGGCACAACGCTGCGCCTGCTGGCGGGGATCCTCGCGGGCCAGCAGGGACGGTTCGAGCTGACGGGCGACGAGTCGCTGCGACGCCGGCCCGTCGACCGGATCGCCGAGCCGCTGGCCCAGATGGGCGCGACAGTCGAGAGCGACGACGGGACGCCGCCGCTCGCCGTCGCGGGCGGGGAGCTGCGCGGCATCCGCTACGAGCTTCCGGTCGCGAGCGCCCAGGTCAAGTCCTGCGTCTTGCTCGCGGGCCTGTACGCGGCCGGCCGGACGACCGTCGTCGAGCCGCTGCCGACCCGCGACCACACCGAGCTGATGCTCGAGGCCGCGGGCGTGCGGGTCACCCGCAAGCAGCAGCGCGTCTCCGTCGGCCCGGCCGAGCACCTGCGACTCGGCGAGGTCGACGTGCCCGGCGACTTCTCCGCGGCGGCGCCGTTCATCGTCGCTGCGACGCTGCTGCCCGGCTCGGAGCTGACGATCCACGACGTCGGCCTCAACCCCCGACGCACCGGATTGCTCGACGTGCTCGCGCGCATGGGGGCCCGGATCACGGTCTTCAACCGGCACAAGAGCGCGGGTGAGCCGGTCGGCGACATCGACGTCCGTGCCGCCGAGCTGACCGCGACGACCGTGACGGCCGAGGAGGTGCCGCGGATGGTCGACGAGCTGCCGCTGTTCGCGCTCGCCGCGGGAAGTGCGCACGGCGAGAGCAGGGTCGAAGGCGCGCACGAGCTGCGCGTCAAGGAAACGGATCGCATCGAAACCGTGACAACTTCGCTCCGAGCCCTTGGCATCCGCATCACGGCGAGCGACGATGGCCTCGGGGTAAGAGGGGTGCCTTCCCGCCCCAAGGGTGGGGGCATGAGCTCTCACGGTGATCATCGGATTGCAATGCTCGGCGCGGTGGCGGGGCTTGCTTCACGCGAGGGCGTCGAGCTCCAGGACGCGCAGGCGGTCGCTGTAAGCTTCCCCGGATTCTTCGAGCTGCTGGACTCGGTTACACAACGATGATCGTCGCCATCGACGGGCCGGCGGGGGCCGGCAAGAGCACGGTCGCCCGGCGCTTGGCCGAGCGGCTGGGCTTTCGCTATCTCGACACCGGCGCGATGTACCGGGCGCTGACCTGGCTGGCTCGCCAGCGCGGGGTGCCGCTCGGGAACGGCGACCAGCTCGGCGACCTCGCCGCCGAGCAGCCGGTCTCCTTCGACGAGCAGGGCCGGGTCTGGATCGCCGACACCGACGTCACCTCCTCGATCCGCAAGGCCGACATCGACAGCCTCGTCCCGGTCGTCGCGCGCCATCCGGCCGTGCGCAAGGTGATGCGCGCGCGCCAGCAGGAGCTCGCCGACGACGGCAGCGTCGTGATCGAGGGCCGGGACATCGGCACCGTCGTCGCGCCGCAGGCGGCCGTGAAGGTCTACCTGAACGCCGACCGCTCGGTCCGCGCCAACCGCCGCCTGGCCGAGCGCCCCGAGATCGGCGCCGACGTGCTCGCCACCGACCTGCGCCTGCGCGACGAGAGCGACGCCGCCCGGATGCGGCCCGCCGAGGACGCGCACCAGATCGACACCACCGACCTCGACGTCGAGGACGTGGTCGCGCAGATCGAAGAGCTGGTGAAGGCCCGCCAGCCGGCGTAGGGCTAGTGGGCTCAACTCGCGAGCAGGAGCAGGCCCAGCGCCCGATGGCTCGTTCGTGTGCGAATGACTGACGGCGCTGAGGCGGGCCCGAGTACGATCGGCGTCGCGTTCAAGGTCAACTTCCGGTAGCCGGCGGAGCCGGGCTTTGCCCGGCGGGAGCCTCACGATGAAGTCGTCAGAGACAGAGCAGAAGGAGGGGGCTCATGGGGGAACCCTGGGTTCCCCCATGGTCGGAACCGTGGCGGTGGTCGGCTTTCCGAACGTCGGCAAGTCGACGCTCGTGAACCGGCTGAGCGAGTCGCGGGCGGCCGTCGTGCACGAGACGCCCGGTGTCACGCGCGATCGCAAGGAGGTCGTCGCCGACTGGAACGGGCAGCGCTTCCGGCTGATCGACACCGGCGGCGTGGACATCGTCGACCAGACGCCCATCACGCGCTCGATCGTCGACCAGGCGCACGCCGCGATCGCGGAGGCCGACCTGATCCTCTTCGTCGTCGACGCCCGGGCAGGGATCACGCCCGGCGACGAGGAGCTGGCGGCGATCCTGCGGCGGGCCCACAAGCCGGTGCTGGTGCTCGCGAACAAGATCGACGACCCGAACCAGGACGCGCTCGCGTTCGAGTTCCACCGGCTCGGCCTCGGCGACCCGGTGCCGCTCTCGGCCCAGCACGGCCACGGCACGGGCGACCTGCTCGACGCGGTCGTGACGATGCTCCCCGGCAGCGGCCCGCAGGAGGTGGGCGAGGAGGCGATCAGGGTCGCCATCCTCGGCCGGCCGAACGTCGGCAAGTCGAGCCTCGTGAACGCCCTGCTCGGCGAGGAGCGCGTGATCGTCTCGGAAGTCCCGGGCACGACGCGTGACGCGATCGACACCGTGCTTCAGCGCGGCGACCGCACCTTCGTGCTCGTCGACACGGCCGGGATCCGCCGCAAGCGCAAGCAGCGGCAAGGAATCGAGTACTACTCGGAGCTGCGAGCGCTGGCGGCCGCGGAGCGCGCCGACGTTGCGCTCGTGCTCGTCGATGCCAGCGAGGGTCTCGTCGACCAGGACCTGACCGTCGCCGACATCGCGCGCAAGGCGCAAGACTCGACGCTGGTCGTGCTCTCGAAGTGGGACATCACCGAGACCGAGCTCGAGGACATCCGCCCGCGGCTCGCGTCGCGCCTGCGCCAGCGCCCGCCCGTCGTCACGATCTCGGCCAAGACCGGCCGCGGCATCTCGCGGCTGCTCGACCGGATCGAGCAGCTCTACGAGAAGCACGCCGCCCGGATCGGCACCGGCGAGCTGAACCGCTTCCTCGCCGAGCTGCGCGAGGCGCGCGAGCCGCCGTCGCGAAACGGCAAGCGCCTGAACCTGCTCTACGGGACGCAGGTGCAGGCGCGCCCGCCGCGCTTCCGCTTCTTCGTCAACGATCCCGGCCTGATCACACGGGACTACGGCTACTGGGTCGAGAACCAGCTGCGCGACCGCTTCGCGTTGCAGGGCGTGCCCGTGTCCATCGACTTCGTGCGGCGCTCGTGAGACAACGCTGGCGTTGTCGACTTCAGGCTGAGCGGGCTTTGCTCGCTCAGCCGTCTGAAACGACCGGTCGACGCGCTTGCCGGGAGGGTCTGCGCGGATGAACGCAGCCGTCGTCGGTGCGGGAGCCTGGGGGACGGCGTTCGCTTGCGTGCTGGCGTCGCGTGGACATGACGTCATGCTCGCGGCGCGCGACCCGGAGCAGGCGCGTGCGATCGAGGAAACCGGTCGCAACCCGCGCTACCTGCCGAACGCCGACCTCAGCGGGATTGCGGCGACGACCGTCGACGACCCGGCTCTGGCCGGGGCCGACCTGCACGTGGTTGCGGTGCCGAGCCGGGCCTTCGCCGAGGTCGTGCGCAGCCTGCCCGGCGCGGCGCCGGTGCTGAGCCTGACCAAAGGGCTCGACCCGGAGAGCGGCGGCTGGCTCTCCGAGCGCGTCGAGCGCCGCGGCTTCGCCGTCCTGTCCGGGCCGAACTTCGCCGAGGAGATCGCGGACGGCCTCCCGGCGGCGGCGGTGATCGCGAGCACGGACGCGAACCTCGCCGAGGAGTTGCAGCAGGCGGTCAACTCGATGGCCTTCCGGGTCTACGTGAACGACGACCTGGTCGGCGTCGAGCTCTGTGCCGCGGCGAAGAACGTGATCGCGCTCGCGGCGGGAGGCGTCGACGGGCTCGGGGTGGGCGACAACGCCAAGGCCGCGCTGATCACCCGCGGTGTCGCGGAGATGGCTCGCCTCGGCGAAGCGTGCGGCGCCCGAGCCGAGACCTTCTCGGGCCTCGCCGGGATGGGCGACCTGATGGTCACCTGCTGGAGCCGCCAGGGCCGCAACCGCCGCGCCGGCGAGCTGATCGCCCAGGGCGCCTCGCCCGAGGAGGCCGCGGCGCAGATCGGCACGGTTGAAGGGCTGACGACCGCGCCCGTGCTGCGTGCGCTCTCGCACCGCGTCGGCATCGAGCTGCCGATCACCGAGGGCGTCTGCCACGTTCTTGACGGGCAGGATCTGAACGACTTAGCTGCAAGACTGATGGGCCGCCAGCCAACCCGGGAGTGACCATGCGCCGCCTTCTGCCGTTGCTCGCCCTCGCCGCGCTCCTCGCGGGCTGTGGCAGTGCCTCGAAGACCAGCAGCACCGGTGGCTCCATCCCCGCGGGTGCGAGCGTCGTGCGGGCCGGATTGGTCGCGTTTGTCTCGATCGACAGCGACACGGGATCGAGCCAGTGGCGGCAGCTCGACGAGCTCGCGCAGAAGTTCCCGGGCCGCGACAACCTGGTGGATCAGCTCAAGCAGAAGATCTCTGCACAGGGAGTCGACTACGACACGGACGTGAAGCCGGCCCTTGGCCCCGAGCTCGACATCGCGGTCGTGAGCGCCGGCAGCGAGTCGTCGACGAGGGCCGTCGCGCTGACGAAGCCCGACGACCCAGGCAAGTTCAAGGCGCTGGTGGCGAAGCTGAACGCGAAGGATTCCTCGAGCGACCGAGCGGTCTACCGCGAGGTGAACGGCTGGTACGCGCTGTCCGACAGCCAGGCCTCGATCGGCCGGGCGCTCGAGGGCAACGCGCCGCTCGCGGAAGACGCCGACTTCAAGGAGGCGATGGACAAGCTTCCGGGCGACGCGCTCGCCAAGGTCTACCTCGACGGACAGCGGCTGAACGCGATCGTGCCCCAGTCATCGGCCTCGGGCACCGAGGCGCTCGGGCTCGACAAGCTGAAGTACATCGCCGCCTCGGCGAGCGCCGAGGACGACGGCGTGCGCATCCGCGGCGCCTCGAACGGCGGTCCCGGCGGCGGTGACTTCGCCTCGGCGCTGATCGCCGGCGTCCCCGGCGATGCCTTCGCCTTGCTCGACTTCACCGGGCAGGGCACGACCGACCAGCTTGGCAAGCTGAAGTCGAACCCGCAGGCGGCCGCAGCGATCGCCAAGTTCGAGCAGGAGTACGGCGTGACGCTCGACCAGGTGCTCACCCTGCTGGGCGGCGAGGTCGCCTTCTACGCGCGGCCGGGCGCGGGGATTCCGGAGCTGACGCTCGCACTCGATCCGAAAAACCACAGTGCGGCGCTCGCCACGCTCGACAAGCTCGCCGCCAAGCTCGCCGAGGAATCCGGCGGCCAGGTCGAGCCCGGCACCCAGGGCGGCCACCCGGTCAAGACCGTCAACCTCGGCCAGTTCGCAATCCACTACGGCAGCGTCGACGGCAAGGTGCTGATCACGAGCGGCGTCAGCGGGATCGCCGACTACGGCGAGGGCGACCACCTTCCGGACAGCGACGACTTCAAGCAGGCGCAGGACGCGGCCGGGATGCCCGACTCGTCCGGCGGGGTGATCTACATCGACCTGAAGGACGCGCTGCCGCTGCTCGAGGGCTTCGCCGGCCTTGCAGGCCAGAGCCTGCCGAGCTCGACGACCGAGAACCTCCGGCCGCTGCGCTCTTTCCTCGCCTGGACGAACGTCTCGGGCGAAACGCGCACCTTCGACGCCTTCCTCGAGATCAAGTAGCCTTGCCCGCCGAAATGGCTGCACCACGCGAATTCCTCTTCACCTCGGAGTCGGTCACCGAGGGCCACCCGGACAAGGTCGCGGACCAGGTCTCGGACACGGTGCTCGACGCCGTGCTCAAGGACGACCCGACCGGCCGCGTCGCCTGCGAGACGCTGATCACCACCGGCCTCGTCGTCGTGGCCGGAGAGATCACGACCGAGACCTACGTCGACATCCCGGCGCTCGTGCGCAAGAAGATCGCCGAGATCGGTTACACGCACTCCGAGTGGGGCTTCGACGCGCACACCTGCGGCGTGGTCGTCGCGCTCGACGAGCAGTCGCCCGACATCGCGCAGGGCGTGGACAACTCCTACGAGGCCCAGCACGACCCGGCCGACGACGACCCGCTCGATCGCGAGGGCGCCGGCGACCAGGGGATGATGTTCGGCTACGCCTCCAACGAGACGCCCGAGCTGATGCCGCTGCCGATCATGCTCGCGCACAAGATCGCCAAGCGGCTCGCCGAGGTGCGCAAGGTCGGCGAGCTGCCCTACCTGCGGCCCGACGGCAAGGCGCAGGTGACCGTTCGGTACGAGGTCGACGAGGCCGGACGCCAGCGGCCGGTCGAGATCGAGCGGATCCTGATCTCGACGCAGCACGCCGAGGGCTGTGACGCGGAGACGCTGATCAAGCCCGATCTGATCGAGCGCGTCCTGCACCCGATCCTGCCACGCGAGCTCTACGAGGAGAAACGCCTCGGCGATCGCGACTTCGTCTACGTCAACCCGACCGGCAAGTTCGTGATCGGCGGGCCGATGGGCGACACCGGCCTGACCGGGCGCAAGATCATCGTCGACACCTATGGCGGCGCGGCCCGTCACGGCGGCGGCGCCTTCTCGGGCAAGGACCCGACCAAGGTCGACCGCTCGGCCGCCTACGCCGCGCGCTACGTGGCGAAGAACCTCGTCGCCGCGGAGCTCGCCGACCGCTGCGAGGTCAACGTCGCCTACGCGATCGGCGTCGCGCACCCGGTCTCGATCGCGGTGCGGACGTTCGGCACCGAGCACGTGCCCGTGCCGCGGATCGAGGAGCTGATCAAGGAGCACTTCGACCTGCGCCCGGCCGCGATCCTGCGCGACCTCGACCTGCGCCGCCCGATCTACGCGAAGACCGCCGCGTACGGCCACTTCGGCCGCGACGAGCACGACTTCACGTGGGAGCGGACCGACAAGGCCGGCGCGCTTCGGGCGGCAGCGGGCGTCAACGACGCCGCGGCCGTCTAGCTCAGCGCGGAGACCGTGACCGGCTCGTAGCCTTCCGCCCGGAGGCAGAGGAGCAGGTGCTCGAGCGCCTCAACCGTCGGCGCGCAGTCGTCTCGCGCGCTCGTGGGCGGTGGGGGCACCCCGTCGTGGAGGTCGACGATCGCGTCCGGGCGCAGACCCGCCAGGACGAGCCGGAAGATCGCGTGCGAGTCCCTGCCCGGTAGCCAGTCTTCGGGATCGACGTTGGCAAGCACCGGGTCCAGGCCCAGCTCTGCGACAGCCTCGAGCACCTGGGCGTCGAGCTGGAAGCGCGGTGGACGGAAGAGCCGCGGCCGCCGGCCGGTCGCCTGCTCGACCGCGTCCACGCCGCCCTCGATCTCTGCGCGGACCGCGGCCGGGTCGAGCTCCGTCAGGCGAGCGTGCGTGAGCGTGTGGCTGCCGAGCTCGTGCCCGTCGGCGGCGATGCGGCGCGACGTCTCCGGCCGCTCGCGGACGCGCTCGCCGATCAGGAAGAAGGTCGCGAGGGCGTCGTGCTCGCGCAGGACGTCGAGCACGGCCGGAGTCCACTCCGAGGGCCCGTCGTCGAAGGTCAGCGCGACGCGCGTCAAGCGGGTCGCACGAACAGGCCGGCGGCGGCCTTCTCGGCGATCGTCTGCTCGTCCCCGTTGAGGCGCACTGTGAGCTGCTCGGCCGCCGGCTGCGTCTCGCGCACCTCGACGGAGGCCCCCGGGACGAAGCCCTGGTCGTAGAACCAGTGCAGCAGCTTGCCGTCGTGCTCGGCGAGGCGGACGATCTCGGCACGCGTCCCGGCCTCGAGGTCGGCGAGCGGGGCGAGCTCGCGGTTCTCGGCCTGTTCGAAGTCGGTGTCGACCGGCCAGCCGTGCGGGCAGCGGTCGGGGTTCCCCAGCTTCTCGCTGACGCGCTCGATCATCTCGTCGCTGAAGCTCTCGCCGATCTCGTCGGCGTGCACGTGGGCCTCGGCGGGCGTGTAGCCCATGAAGTCGGTCAGCAGCCGCTCGACGATCCGGTGCTTGCGGACGACCTGCTCGGCCCGCTCGCGGCCGGCCGCGGTCAGGATCGCCTCCTTCTGCTCGCCCCGCTCGACGAGCCCCTCCGCCTCGAGGCGCTTCAGCATCTCCCCGGCCGAGGCGCGAGAGACGCCGAGCATCTCGGCCACGCGGGAGGCCAGCGTCGGCGAGCCCTGGGTCTGCGGCCGGTACTCGCCGATCGGGAAGGCGAGGAAGTAGATCGTCTCCAAGTACTCGTCGACCGAATGTCCCTGCGCCACGGCGGGAACTCTACTCCCGGCTAGTTGTAAGGGCACCCTTACAGAAAACTGCTACGGTCGCCGTCGCATGTCCACCGGACACATCCTGCTGCTCGGCCTGGTCGCGGGGGCGACGATCTTCATCGGCCTGCCCATGGGCCGGCTGCACGATGTCGGGCAGAGCTTCAAGGCCTTCCTCAGCGCGACGGCCACCGGGATCCTGCTCTTCCTGCTCTGGGACGTGCTCACGGAGGCGATCGAGCCGGTCGAGGATGCGCTCAACGCCCGCGACTGGGGGCAGTTCAGCGGCTACGCGGCCCTCTCGTTCGGCGGCTTCGCGCTCGGCCTGCTCAGCCTCGTCTACTACGACTCGTGGATGAAGGCGCGCCGCCGAAAGAGCTTTCTCGGCCCGGGTGCCGCCTCGGCCACGGAGCTCGAGCGCTCGCACTTCACGGGCCTGACGCCTGCGCGCTGGCTCGCGCTCTTCATCGCCACCGGGATCGGCCTGCACAACTTCTCCGAGGGCCTGGCGATCGGGCAGGCGGCCGCCCTCGACAACCTCAGCCTCGCCTACGTGCTCGTGATCGGCTTCGGCCTGCACAACGCGACCGAGGGCTTCGGGATCGTCGCCCCGCTGTCCGGCGACGCCGAGCGGCCGAGCTGGCGCTTCCTCGCGCTGCTGGGCGTGATCGGCGGCTTCCCGACCTTCTTCGGCACGATCGTCGGGCAGGCGTGGACGTCGACGGCCGTCTCGATCGTCTTCCTCTCGCTCGCGGCGGGCTCGATCCTTTACGTCGTGATGGAACTGCTGAACGTGTGCCGGCTCTTCTCGAGCAAGACGATCACCGCGTGGGGCCTGCTGCTCGGGCTGACGCTCGGGTTCGCGACGGACTTCGTCCTCGTCGCGGCGGGCGTCTAGTCTCGGCGGCCTGACCTACGGCACCGTAGTCCCGCTCGTCACCACGCGCGCCCTCGGCGGGCGCGAGTTCACCTACGAGCTACCGGACGGCGCCGGCAAGGGGGCAGTCGTCTCGGTTCCGTTCGGGCGCGGCCGCAAGCGTGGGGTGGTGGTGGACGTCGTCGAGGCGCCGCCCGATGGCGTCGACGCTCGGCCGGTGGAGAAGGTGGTGCACGAGCTGCCGCCGGTGCTCGTGGATCTCGCGCTCTGGCTCGCCGAGTACTACGGCTCAACCCCGGCCCGCGCGCTCGAGCTGGTCGCGCCGGTGCGGCCGGCCAGGCGCAAGGAGCAGGCGCCGCCGGGCGAGCGGCAGTCGCTCGAGGGCGAGGCCGCGCCGGAGCGGCTGAGCGACGACCAGGTCGCGGCTGTAGAGGCGGTCGTCGGGGCGCTGGATGCGGGCGGCGGCCACTTCCTGCTCTACGGGCCGACCGGCAGCGGCAAGACCGAGGTCTACCTCCAGGCGGCGGCGGCCGCGCTCGAGCGCGGGCTCGGGACGATCGTGCTCGTGCCGGAGATCGCGCTGGCGCCGCAGACGGTCGGCCGCTTCCGTGCCCGCTTCGGCGATTCGGTCGCGATCCTGCACTCGGGCCTGACCGATGCCGAGCGCCGCGACGAGCGCGAGCGGATCGCGAGCGGCGACGCCCGCGTCGTGGTCGGCGCGCGCTCCGCGATCTTCGCGCCGATGAACGACGTCGGGCTGATCTGCGTCGACGAGGAGCACGACCCGTCGTACAAGCAGGAGTCCGACCCGCGCTACGACGCGCGCACGGTCGCGGCGAAGCGCGCCGCGCTCGAGCGTGCCGTGGCGCTGTACGGAAGCGCAACGCCGCGGCCCGAAAGCTGGGAGCGGCTGGAGCGACTCGAGCTGCGCGAGCGGCTCGGCGCGAAGCTGCCGCCGGTGCGTGTCGTCGACCTGCGCCGTGAGGCCGGGTACCCGCTTTCGGGGCCGCTGCTCGCCGAGCTCGGGCGGATCGCAGAGAACGGCGGCAAGGCGATCCTGCTTCTCAATCGGCGTGGCGTCGCTCCCGCGCTGCACTGCCGCGCCTGCGGGACGACCTTCCGTTGTCCGCTCTGCGACGTGGCGCTCGTGCTGCATCGCGACGAGCGTCTGCACTGCCACCACTGCGGCCACGTCGAGCCCGAGCCGGACGAGTGCCCGGTCTGCCGCTCGACGGAGATCGCCAGGATCGGGGCGGGCACTCAGCGGTTGGAGCGCGAGCTTGCCGCCAGGGTTCCCGAGCTCGAGCTGATCCGCCTCGATGCGGACACCGCCGCGAATTCCGAGGAGCTGGCCGGCGCACTGCGACGCTTTCGCGAGACCGACCGTGCCGTGCTGCTCGGGACGCAGATGGTCGCCAAGGGCCACCACTTCGCCGGGGTCGAGCTGGCAGCGGTTGTGGACGCCGACACCGGGCTCGGCCTGCCCGACTTCCGCGCCGAGGAGCGGACGTTCCAGCTCGTCACCCAGCTCGCCGGCCGCAGCGGCCGCGACGCTCCCGGGCGGGTGCTCGTCCAGACGTTCCAGCCCGACGCGCGGCCGCTCGCGCTCGCCGCCAACCACGACGTGCCGCGCTTCCTGGCCGACGAGCTGGGGCGGCGGCGCGAGCTCGGCTACCCGCCCTTCCGTCACCTCGTCCGCGTGGTCGCGACGGGGCCGGACGAGCGCGGGCCGGCGGCGCTGCTGGAGGAGCTGAAGGCGGGCCTCGGCGCCGAGGCGCTCGGGCCGGCGCCGCTCCTGCGTCTGCGCGGCAAGCACCGGGCGCAGCTCGTCTCGAAGACGGACGAACCGCGGCGTGTCGCCGCGCGGGTGGCGCAGCTGCTCGCAGCGGCCGCGCCCGCGATGTCGAAGGCCGGCGTCACGGCCGTCGTCGACGTCGACCCGCAGAGCCTCTGACGCTCCATAGAATCAGCGCCGTGGCGGACGAAGAAACCGGCGAGGTCCGGAACCAGAAGCTCGACCCCGAGGCCGAGGCGCGGCGACAGCTCGCGCTCGCACAGGTTCGGCAGTACCCAGACCCCGTCCTGCGGATGCGGGCCCGCGAGGTCGAGGACGCCGACGCCGACGTCGGCAGGCTCGCCGAGCGGCTGTCGCATCTGCTCAAGGACGCCAACGGGCTGGGCCTTGCGGCCACGCAGATCGGCGTCCTGCGCCGGGTCTTCGCCTTCCTGCCCGACCTCGAGCAGGAGCCGGTGATCGTCGTCAACCCGAGCTTCACCGCCACCTCCGAGGAGCGCGAGAGCGACACCGAAGGCTGCCTCTCGCTGCAGGGCGTCGTGATCCCGGTGGAGCGGCACGTCTCGCTCACGCTCGAGGGCCAGGACGTCGAGGGCAACGACCTGCGGCTCGAGCTCGAAGGCCTGCCGGCGCGGATCGCGCAGCATGAGCTCGACCATCTCGACGGCGTGCTGATCCTCGACCGGACGACGCCCGAGGCGAGGCGCGACGCGCTCGGCCTGCTGCGCCCGCAGCCGATCCTGGTTCGCTAGTGAGGCTGGCGGTCGCGGCGACCGCCCCGCTCGGCGCCGACGTGCTCGAGCGGCTCGCGGCGAAGCACGACATCGCGTACCTGCTCACCCGGCCCGACCGGCCACAGGGACGCGGCCGCAAGCTGGCACCGCCGCCGGCGAAGGACGTCGCGGATCGGCTCGGGATCGAGGTGCGCCAGCCCGAGCGGCTCGACGGCTTCGAGCCGGAGGTCGACGCGGTGGTCGTGGCCGCGTACGGCGTGCTGATCCCGGAGGCGGCGCTCGACCGGGCCCTCTGGCTGAACGTCCATCCGTCGCTGCTCCCGCGCTGGCGGGGCGCAGCGCCGATCGAGCGCGCGCTGATGGCCGGCGACGAGGAGACGGGCGTGACGATCATCGAGCTCGTGCCGGAGCTCGACGCCGGGCCGATTGCTGCGCAGCGGTCGTTCCCGCTCACGCCCGAGGACGACTTCGGCACCGTCTCGGCGCGCGCCGGCGAGCTGGCCGCGGTGCTGCTGGAGGAGGCGCTGCCCGAGCCGACGCTGCGGCCTCAGCCCGTGGAGGGCGTCACGTACGCGGAGAAGATCCGCCCCGAGGATCGCGAGCTCGACTGGAGCCGACCGCCGCAGGAGCTGCTCAACCGGATTCGCGCGCTCTCGCCGCACATCGGCGCGCGCGGCGAGCTGCACGGCCGGCCGGTGACGATCTGGCGGGCGCGGGTCGAAGCCGACGAGCTCGTGCCGGTGGAGGTGCAACCCGACGGCGGGAGGCGGATGGACTACGACGCGTTCCTGCGCGGGCTGCGATGAGCGTCTCGTCGGCACGTCGTGCGGCCTACGACACGATCCGGCGCGTGTTCGAGGACGACGCCTACGCCGACCGCGCCTTCCGTGGCTCGGTCGAGGGCGTCGACCCGCGCGAGCGCGCGCTCGCCCAGCGGCTTGCCTACGGGACGATCCAGCGCGTCCGCACGCTCGACCATGGGATCGAGGAGCTTGGCGGCCGTCCGGTCGCGAAGCTCGACCCGCCGGTTCGGGCGGCGCTGCGGCTCGGTGCCTACCAGCTCGCCTACTCGGAAGTGGCGGTGCACGCGGCCGTGAACGAGTCGGTCGAGCTCGTGCGGGCCGCTGGGCTCGAGCGCGCGGTCAAGTTCGCGAACGCGGTTTTGCGGCGGCTGACGCTCGGCCTCCGCGAGCTCGTCGAGGCGCTGCCGGAGGAGACGCCGGAGCAGGCGGCCCTGCGCCACTCGTACCCGGACTGGGTTGCGCAGGTCTGGTGGCGCGACCTCGGCGCCGACCAGGCGCGTGAGTTGATGCGGGCGCAGAACGAAGCGCCGGAGCGGGCCGTGCGGCTGAACGCCCGCCGGCGGGGGCCGGTCGGCGGCGGCGAGCCGGATCCCGCGATCCCGGGCGCGCTGCGGGTCGAGCGCATGGAGGACTGCGACCTCGCGGCCGGTTTCGTCTGGCCGCAGAGCCGCGGCTCGCAGCTGGCCGGGCTGGCCGTCGGAGCGCAGGCCGGCGAGCGCGTACTCGACCTCTGTGCGGCGCCCGGAGGAAAGGCGACCCAGCTCGCCGAGAGCGCCGAGGAGGTCGTCGCGGTCGAGAAGCACCCCGGCCGCGCGAGCGAGCTGGAGGCGAACTGCAAGCGCCTTGGCGCGACCAACGTGCACGTGGTCAACGCGGACGCGCTCTCGCTCCCGGACGACCTCGGCGGATTCGACCGCGTGCTCGTCGACGCGCCCTGCTCGGGCCTGGGCGTGCTCGCCGCGCGACCGGACCTGCGCTGGCGCGGCAAGCCGCTGCCCGAGCTGCAACGGGACCTGCTGCGCGTCGCCGCCGAGCGTGTTCGGCCGGGCGGCACGGTCGTCTACTCGGTCTGCACGATCAACGGCGACGAGAACGAGGCGGTTGTCGACGGGAGCGGTCTCGAGCCCGACCAGCTCGGCGAGGAGTGGCCGCAGTTCGCCCACGCCGGCCGACCCGAGTTCCTGCTCACGCTGCCGCACCGCGACCACACCTCCGGGTTCTTCATCGCCCGGCTGCGATCATCCGCCGCATGAGCTGGGACGACTGGATCCGCACGGTCGAGGTCGAGCCGTCGCTCTACGCGGCCGACTTCTCGCGCCTCGGCGAGCAGGTCGAGGTGCTCTTGCGCGCCGAGTGCCGCGTCTTCCACTGGGACGTCGGCGATGGGCATTTCATCCCGCCCGTGACGATGGGGCCGATCGTGCTCAAGTGGATCGCGCCGATCGTCCACCGCGACGGCGGCGTGCTCGACTGCCACCTGATGGTCGAGGCCCCGGAGCGCCAGATCCCGGGGTTCGCCGAGGCCGGCGCCGACAGCGTCACCGTTCACTACGAGGCCTGCTCGAACCTGCCGGACGTGGTCGCGCTGGCGCGAGAGCACGGGCTGCGGGTCGGGCTGGCATTCAACCCGGAGACCGACGTGGACGACGCCGCGCACGCCGCGCGCGAGGCGGAAGTCGACCTGGCCCTCTGCATGAGCGTCCACCCGGGCTACTCGGGCCAGGCGTTCATCCCGGAGTCGCTCGAGCGGGTCGCGAAGCTGCGCTCGCTGCTGCCGGGCTCAATGCACGTGCAGGTCGACGGTGGGGTCGGGCCGACGAACATCGCCGAGCTGCGCGACGCCGGGGCGGACCTGTTCGTGGCGGCGACGGCGATCTTCGGGCGCGAGGACCTGCCGCGCGCGTACCGGCGGCTCGTTCACGCACTCGCATGAGCCTCGAGCGGGCGCTTGGGCTCGCGGAGCGGGGGCGAGGGTCGGTCGAGCCGACCCACCCGCTGGTCGGGGCCGTGCTCGTGCGCGACGGCGAGGTAGTCGGCGAGGGCTGGTATGCCGGCCGCGGCTCGCCGCACGCGGAGGTGGCGGCGCTGGCGGCGGCCGCCGAGCGCGCCCGCGGGGCGACGCTGTACGTCTCGCTCGAGCCGTGCTCGCACCATGGGACGACCCCGCCGTGCGTGGAGACGGTGGTGAAGGCCGGTGTGGCGCGCGTGGTGGCCGCGGTCGGCGACCCGAACCCGAAGGTCGACGGGCGGGGCTTCGAACGACTCCGCGCGGCGGGCGTGGAGGTCGAGGTCGCCGATCTCTGGGCGGCGCGCGTACAGAACGAAGCGTGGCGCGTCTGGATCGCACAGCGGCGGCCGTTCGTGACCTACAAGGTGGCGATGACGCTCGACGGGCGAGTGACCGTGCCCGGCTCGCGCTGGGTCTCGAGTGAGGCGAGCCGCCGTCGGGTGCACGAGCTGCGGGCCTCCGTGGAGGCAGTCGCGGTCGGGATGGGCACCGTGCGGGCGGACGATCCCGCGCTCACGGCGCGTGACGTCGGCGCCGCCTCGCAGCCGCGCCGGCTCGCCTTCGGCCGCGGGCCGCTGCCCTGGGGATCGGAGCTCGAGCTGCGCAGCGGGCCGCTCGAGGAAGAAATGCGCGCGCTGGCGGCGGACGGCGTGCGCTCGCTGCTGCTCGAAGGCGGGCCGACCCTCGCGGCCTCGTTTCTCGCGGCCGACCTGGTGGACAAGCTGCTCGTGTTCGTCGCGCCCACCCTCGCGGGTGAGGGCGCGGGGCCGGTCGCGGGGCTCCCGGAACCGCGAGCGCTGAGCCGGCTGACGTTCGAGCTCGTGGGCGGCGACGTGCTCCTCACGGCCTACGTCCACGAGCCCTGAACCCACGGCCGCCCGTACGACGGTTCGCCCGGCCTCCTCCCCGAGGCGAGCGTATCCGGGGCGGGCGCACGTGTCTGTGACGCTTCGCGCCGAGAGCGTGACGAGGCGTCCACAGGAGCGTGGCTAGGCTTCGAGCATGTTCACCGGGATCGTCCGCGAGCGCGGCCGCGTCGTCTCCGCCGATCGGAACGGCGCCGGCGTTCACCTGCGGATAGCGGCCGCCGAGGCCGCGCAGGCGGCTCCCGGGGACTCGATCGCCGTCAGCGGCTGCTGCCTGACCGTCACTGCCGCCGACGGCGAGGCGCTCGAGTTCGACGCCGTCCCGGAGACGATCGCGCGCACCACGCTCGGCGCGCTCGAGCCGGGCGCGGAGGTGAACCTCGAGCCGGCGCTCCGCGCGGGCGAGCCCCTCGGCGGTCACTTCGTCCAGGGCCACGTCGACGGCCGCGCGCGCGTGACCGCGTTCGAGCGCGAGGGCGACGGCGCCCGCCTCCATGTCCAGCTGCCCGCCGAGCTCCGCCGCTATTCCGTCGACAAGGGCTCGATCGCCGTCGACGGCGTCTCGCTGACGATCGCCGCGCTCCACGACGACCGCGTCGAGATCGCGCTCGTCCCGTTCACGCTCGAGCACACCACTCTCGGCGCGCTCGGCCCCGGCGACGAGGTCAACGTCGAGGTCGACCTGCTCGCGAAGTACGCCGAGCGGCTGGCCTCCGCCTGAGGGTTACGATCCACCGCGAGATGGATACGACCGAGCGCTCCACCGCCTTCGCCAGCGTCGAGGAGGCGATCGAGGACATCCGCCACGGCAGGTTCGTGGTCGTCGTCGACGCGGCCGACCGCGAGAACGAGGGCGACCTCACGATCGCGGCGCAGTTCGCGACGCCGGAGGCGATCAACTTCATGGCCACGCACGGCCGCGGCCTGATCTGCCTCTGCCTGACCGAGGAGCGCTGCGACGAGCTGCAGCTGCGCCCGATGACCGACCGCAACGAGACGCCCTTCGGGACCGCGTTCACGATCTCCATCGAGGCGCGCGACGGGATCTCGACCGGCATCTCGGCGCAGGACCGCTCACGGACGATCCAGGTCGCGATCGACCCGAGCAAGGGCCCCGGGGACCTGGTCCAGCCCGGTCACGTCTTCCCGCTGCGAGCGCGGGCGGGGGGCGTGCTGCGGCGCGGAGGCCAGACAGAGGCCGCGGTCGACCTCGCCCGGCTCGCCGGCCTCAACCCGGCCGGGGTGGTCTGCGAGGTGATGAACGACGACGGGACGATGGCGCGCGTGCGCGACCTGATCCCGTACTGCGAGGAGCACGGCCTCAAGCTCGTCACGGTCGCCGACCTGATCGAGTACCGCCGCCGCCACGAGAAGCTCGTCGAGCGGACGACCGCGGTGCGGCTGCCGACGGCCTACGGCGAGTTCAGCGCCGTCGCGTTCCGCGAGAAGCTGACCGGCAAGCACCATCTGGCGCTCGTCAAGGGCGACGTGGACGGCGCGGCCGACGTGCTCGTGCGAGTTCATTCCGAGTGCCTGACCGGCGACGTCTTCCACTCGCTGCGCTGCGACTGCGGCGAGCAGCTCGACCACGCGCTGCGGCAGATCGCGGGCGAGGACCGCGGCGTGCTGCTCTACATGGCGCAGGAGGGTCGCGGGATCGGCCTGCTCAGCAAGCTCCGCGCCTACGAGCTGCAGGAGCAGGGGCTCGACACGGTCGAGGCGAACCTCGAGCTCGGCTTCCCCGCAGACGCGCGGGAGTGGGGGATCGGCAACCAGATCCTCGCCGACCTCGGGCTCTCGACGATCCGGATCCTGACCAACAACCCGAAGAAGATCAGCGGGCTCGAGGGCTACGGGCTGACGGTCGTCGAGCAGGTGCCGATCGAGGTGCCGCCGAACGCCGAGAACCGCCGCTACCTCACCGCGAAGCGGGACAAGCTCGGGCACCGGCTCCACCACCAGGACCTGCGCTTCGACTCGGGGGACTCGTGAGCGACGGTCTCGACCAGCCGCGGCTCGGCGTGAACGAGGAGCCGGAGGAGGAGCGGCGCGAGGACGTCTGGGCGGACCCGGACGCCGAGCCCGAGCCCGAACCGCAGCCCGAGGCCGAGGTAGCGCCGGAGCCTGAGGAAGAGGAGGACCTCCCGGCCGAGGAGGACGAGCTTCCGCGCCTGCGCTCGCCCGAGCATGCGGGCGGCGAACTGCAGATTCCCGACGGCTACGGCGTGATCGAGGGCGAGCCGACCGGCAACCGGCGTGCGGTCGGGATCGTGGTCGCGCGTTTCAACGGCGAGCTCACCGGCGAGCTGCTGCGGCGGGCACTCGACGAGCTCGAGCGGCTCGGCGTCGGCCGCGAGGCCGTCACGGTGATCCCCGTCCCGGGCGCCTTCGAGCTGCCGCTGGCGGCGATGGCGCTCGCGAAGACGCGCCGCTACTCCTGCATCGTGGCGCTGGGCGCGGTGATCCGCGGCGAGACGCCGCACTTCGAGTACGTCGCGAGCGAGGCGGCGAGCGGCCTCCAGCTGGCCGGCCTCGAGACCGGCGTGCCGGTCGCCTTCGGCGTGCTGACGACCGAGAACGAGGAGCAGGCCAGGGCCCGGCTGGACAAGGCCTCGGAAGCCGTCCGCACGGCGCTCGAGATGGCCGACGTCTTCTCCCAGCTGCGCGCTGCGGCCGGCGCCGCATCGCCGTAAGTCGGCTGCACCGGCAAAGCCTTCCCGTCGGCGCCGCAAGCGGCGCCGTGGCCGCGGGCGCCGGGCAGCAGTAGCTACACTCCTCCGCCGATGTCCAAGGTCTGCGCGATCTGCGGGAAGAAGCCCGGCTTCGGCAACAACCGGAGCCACTCGATGGTGGCCACCAAGCGGCGCTTCAATCCCAACCTCCAGCGTGTGCGCGTGTTGCTCGACGGCAAGGCAACGCGCGCCTACGTCTGCACGCGCTGTCTCAAGGGCAACAAGGTCCAGAAGGCCGTCTGAGCGGCTTCCGGCCGCGTTTCGCCGCTCCTTCCCTTACTACGGTTCGCCCAGCCTCCTCCCCGAGGCGAGCATATGCCGGAAACACGCACGTGTCTGTGACGCTTCGTGACGAAAGCGTGCCGAAACTTTCCAGAAGCAACCGGGACGCGGGCTGGCTCCGTCTAACGGATCGTGGACGAGCGGGGCCTGACGATTCCCTCCGAGCTCGGGCGGATCACGATCGCGCCCGAGGCGATCGCGCAGATCGTCGGCCGCGTCGCCGCCGAGTGCTACGGCGTGGTCGGGATGTCGCTGCGCGCGCCGGTGCCCGCGCGCGAGCGGGTCACGCGGCTCCTGCCGAAGGGTAAGCCGGCGCGCGGGATCGTCGTCCGCAACGTCGAAGGCGCGGTCGCGCTCGAGCTCCACGTCGTGGTCGCCTACGGGCTGAACCTGGCCGAGGTGGCGGCAACGGTGCGGTCGCAGGTCGGCTACGAGGTCGAGCGGCTGACCGGCCTGCGGGTCGCGTCGGTCGACGTGCACATCCAGAACGTTAAGCGGACGGCGTGAGCGAGCTCGAGACCGTTCGCGGCTTGGCCCATGGGGCGCTCGAGGCACTCGAGCAGAGCCGGGAGCGGATCGACGACCTGAACGTCTATCCCGTTCCGGACGGGGACACGGGCACGAACCTGACGTTGACGGCGCGCGGGGTGGTGGAGGCGCTCGACGCTTCGACCGCGGCCGACCGAGAGGCGCTCGCGCGCGAGGCGACGCGGGCAGCGCTGATGTCCGCGCGCGGCAACTCGGGCGTGATCCTGTCGCAGATCGTCCGCGGGGCTGCCGAGTCGCTGGCCGATTCGAGCGATCTCGCGCGCGCCTTTCGTGGCGGCAGCGACGCGGCGTACGCGGCGGTGCGCAAGCCGGTCGAGGGGACGATGCTGACCGTGATCCGCGCGCTCGCCGAGGCAGCGGAGGCGGCACCGGACCTCGAGCCCGCCGAGCTGCTCGCGCTGCTGGTCGAACGGGGCGACGAGGCGGTCGCGCGGACACAGGAGCAGCTGGACGTGCTGCGCGAGGCGGGCGTCGTGGACGCCGGCGGAGCCGGCCTGGTCGAGCTCGTCCGCGGTCTTGCCGCGGCGGCTGCGGGCGAGGAGCCCGTTCCCCGGTCCGCGGGGCCGGCCAGGCTCTCGCTCGAGGCCGTGCATCAGGAGCACTCGCGCTACCGCTACTGCACGACCTTCGTGGTCGAGGGCGAGGGCCTCGATGCGGCGACGCTCGAGCCCGAGCTCGACCGGCTCGGCGACTCCCTGCTCGTCGTCGGCGATCCCTCGGCGCTGAAGGTGCACGTCCACACCGACGACCCGGGCGCGGCGCTCTCACTCGGGACGCGCGCGGGCACGATCGAGGCAGTCGAGATCAACGACATGCATCGCCAGACCGAAGAGCGCGAGGAGCGGCTGCTGGCGGCGCTGCCCGGCGGCGCGTCCCGATCGGTCGTCGTCGCCGTCGTCGTCGGCGAGGGCAACCGTCGGTTGTTCGAGGATCTCGGCGCGGAGCGCATCGTCGAGGGAGGCCAGTCGATGAACCCGTCGACCGCCGACCTGCTCGAAGCCGTCGACGCGAGCAGCGCGGACGAGGTCGTGCTGCTGCCGAACAACTCGAACGTCGTGATGGCGGCGGAGCAGTCGGCGCGCGTGGCCGGCAAGCCGGTGCAGGTCGTGGCGACGACCTCGATCCCCGCAGGCCTCGCGGCGCTGGTCGCCTTCCACGGCGAGCGCTCTGCTGAGGAGAATGCGGCGGCCATGGGCGAGGCGCTGGTCGGCGTCGTCACCGGCGAGATCACGGTCGCCTCGCGTGACGCCTCGGCCGACGGCGTGGCGGTCCGCGAGGGCGAGTTCCTCGCGCTGCTGGACGGCGACGCGGTCGCCGCCGGCGCCGGCTTCGACGAGGTGGCTCGCGCGCTGATCGACCGCCTGCTGGCCGAGCCGCGAGACGTGCTCACGCTGCTGCACGGCGAAGGCGCGCCGCCGCTGAACGGCCTGCTCGTCGAGCTCGCCGAGCAGCACCCCGAACTTGAGCTGGACGTGCACGAGGGCGGCCAGCCGCACTACCCGCTGCTCCTGTCCGCCGAGTAGTCTCGATTCGTGAGCAAGCCGATCCGGGTCGTCCTCGTCGAGGACAACAAGGTCTTCCGCGAGGCGCTCGAGCTGCTGCTCGGGCTGCGCTCGGACATGGAGGTCGTCGCCTCGGTCCAGGACGGCAGCGACGCCGCCGAAGTCGCCGCGAGGGTGAAGCCGGACGTCGTGCTGATGGACTACCGGCTCCCAGGTCTCGACGGCGTCCAGGCCACACGCGCGGTCAAGGCGGCGTGCCCCGAGACGGCTGTCGTCTGCCTGACCGCCTCCGCCAACCTGCGCGAGCGCGACGCGCTGGTCGAGGCCGGCGCGGTCGGGTGCCTGCGCAAGGACGACGGCCTCGACGCGATCGTCGCCGCGATTCGGGACGCCGCGCAGCCGCAGGCGGCGTGAGATGGAGCTGACCGGCGAGAACACGGCGATCGTCGTCGACTCGACGGCCGACTTCCCCGAGGCGCCAGAGCGGTTCCCGAACTGGCGGGTGGTGCCGCTCTATGTGCGCTTCGGCGACGAGAGCTTCCGCGACTATGTCGAGCTTTCGCCCGAGCAGTTCTACGCGCGGCTGCGCACGGTTTCCGAGACGCCGTCGACCTCGCAGCCGACGCCGGGCGACTTCCTCGCGGCCTACGAGGAGCTTGCCGACTACCAGCGGATCCTCTCGATCCATATCGCGGGGAAGCTGTCGGGGACGATCGAGAGCGCGCGCGCCGCGGCCCGCGAGCTCGGCGGTGACCGGGTGCGGACGATCGACTCGGATAGCGCCTCGGCCGCGATCGCGATGCTCGGGCTGGCGATCCAACGACGGCTCGAGCACGGCACCAGCGACGAACAGGTCGACGCCCTCGTCGAGCGCTACCGCCGCGAGGCCGGCCTGCTCTTCACCGTCGACACGCTCGAGTACCTCGCCCGCGGCGGGCGGATCGGCCGCGCTCGCGCCTGGGCGGGCGAGGTGCTGAACATCAAGCCGATCCTCTCGATCGAGGACGGCGAGGTGCTGCCCGTCAAGCGCGTGCGCGGGAACCGCAAGGCGTTTCTCGAGTTTGCCTCGAGCTTCGAGTCGAGCACCTTTGACCGACCGAGCCTGCGCGTTGGTATCGCCCACGCCGAGGCGCCGGAGAAGGCCGAGGCGCTGCGCAAGCTCGTGAGTGACAGGCGGCCCGCCGCGGAGATCGAGGTCGTCACGACTCTCGGCCCGGTCGTGGGCGCCCACGCCGGCCCGGGGACGGTCGGCTTCTTCTGGTTCGACGACCAAGGTGCCGACTAGGCGGCGATCGCCGGCAACGGCGCAGCCAGCTCGTTCCGCAGCCGCCCGACCTCAGCCGGCCGGTTGACGGCTAGCGCAGCGACGCTCGCGCCGTGCTCATCCCGGTAGCGCGCGACGAACGCGCCGGGCTCGCCCTCGAGCTCCACGGCCGCCCACGACTCGGCGTGACCTACGTACTGAAGCCGAAGCCCGAACTGGTCCGACCAGAAGTACGGCAGCACAGCGTGCGGGCGCTCCTCGCCGAGGATTGCGTACGCGACCGCGGCGCCCTGGCCGGCGGCGCTCGTCCAGTGCTCGACGCGCAACCGCCTGCCGAGCAGCGGATGCCAGGCCTCGGCGACGTCCCCCGCGGCGAAGATGCCCGGAATCGCGGTGCGGCCGCAGGCGTCGGTCGGGATCCCGTTGGCTCCGGCGGCCGCGACCGTCTCGGGTACGACTCCGACCGCCACGACGACCACGTCGGCGTCGAGCTCCCTGCGTTCGACGGGAGCGCCGAGACGAAGCTCGATGCCGGCCTCGGCGTAGCGCCCCGCCAGCAGCGAGCCGACCTCGGCGCCGAGCACGCGCTCGAGCGGGGCCTGTGCGAGGTCGACGAGCGTCACCGAGGCGCCGAGTGAGAGGGCGGTGGACGCTACCTCTGTGCCGACGAAGCCGGCGCCGACGATCGCCACGCGCGTGCCTGGGAGCAGCTCGTCGCGCAGCGCGGCCGCGTCTGCGAGCGTTCGCAGCGCATGCACGCCGGAGCCGCTCCAGCCCGGGAGCATCCGTGGGGTGGCGCCGGTGGCGAGCACGAGCGCATCCCAGAGGAGCTCCTCGCCGCGGTCGGTCAAGGCCGTACGGCGCTCGGGATCGACGCTGACGACGCGCCGCCCGAGCGACAGCTCGATATTGCGCTCGTCCCAGAACGACCGCGGTCGCAGCTCGAGCGACGCGGCATCGCGTGAGCCCGCGAGGTGCTCTTTCGAGAGCGCCGGCCGCTCGTACGGAGGAACCTCTTCGGCGCCCACGAGCCGGAGCTCGCCGTCGAAGCCGTTGGCGCGCAGCGTCTCCGCGCAACGGGCGCCGGCGAGCCCGGCGCCGACGATCAGCACGCGCCGAGGGGTGCTCACGCCGCCGCCTCGTCCTCGACGGCCTCGACCGTGATGGCGCCCATCGGGCAGGTGCCTGCGGCCTCGACCACGTTTGGGTCGTCGGTCTCGTGGACGAGGGCGTTGGCAATGCCGTCTGGCCCGAGCTCGTAACCCTCAGGCGCGAGCTCGACGCAGGATCCGAAGCCGCTGCAGAGGCTGCGGTCGATCGTGATTCGATAGGTGGTCATCTCTAAGTACCTCCAGTTGGCGAGTCGGTGACGGGGACGCGTGAAGGCCGGGGAGCGGGCGACGGTGCGGGCCGGGCGGCCGCGGCGGTCAGCACGCGCCACGCCGTTGCGGCGCTGACCGTGCCGACCCCTCCGATGTAGAGCCAGATCGCCCACGGCCGCGCCGAGTCGGTGCCGGCGGCGAGTCCGTGGACGGTCGCCAGCGCGAAGACGAGGTAGGTCGCGTAGTGCAGGCGCCGCCAGTTCTTGACGCCGATCCGCTTGCGCAGGCCGAAGGAGGCGTAGATCAGCACCATCAGCTCGCCGCCGAGCACGCCCAGCGCCGTCCAGAGCGGCCGGTACGTGACCAGGCCAGGCACGAAAAGCGCCGTCGGGGTGATCTTCACCGTCGTGTCGAGCACGAGCGTGATGCCGTGGAGCGCGACGGCCCCGAGGCCGAGGAGCGCGAGGAACCGGTGCAGGTCGGTGACCGTGGGCTGGCGGACGGCCTTCGCGAATGGCTTCGACTTGACGACCAGGCCCGCGAGCACAGAGAGCATCAGCAGCACGTAGGCGGTCAGCCCGGACGCGCGGGCGAGGATCCAGAAGGTCGGGTCCTTCACGCGAGGCACCCGGCGATCACGGTTCGGCGGTCGGTCGTGACGAGCACTGCCGGGATGCCCTCGGCCGTTGCGAGTTGCTCGCCCGCGAGGAAGAGCGACTTCGCATGCACCTCCGCCTCGACGGCGGTCGGCGCCACGACGGTCACGCGGAGCAGGTCGCCGTCGGCGGAGCGGCCGGTGGTGGGGTCGATCAGATGGTGGCGCTCCTCTCCGTCGCGGCGCCAGCGGCGCCGGTCCCGGCCGGAGGTGGCGATCGCGGCGTCCTCGAGGGCGAGCGTCAGTGTGTCACCGGGAGTCTCGATCCCGACACGCCAGCCGAGCGCGTCCGGCCGGCCCCGCGCTGCGATGTCGCCGCCGGCGTCGACGAGCGCAGGGCCGGCCGCGGCGAGGATCGCCGCCGCGCGGTCGACGGTGTAGCCCTTGCCGATCCCACCGAGATCGAGGTGTGTGCCGGGCTCGAGCTCGATCGTTCGCCCGGCGATCCGGACGGCGCCTCCGCAGCGGCCGGCGGCGTGCTCCGAAGCGCCGTCCGGCGCGACCTCCTCGAACGTCCGGTCGTAGCCGGCCGCGACAAGCGCGTCGTGGACGGTCGGGTCGAACCGTCCCCCGGTCCATGCCCGCGCGTCGAGCGCGAGGTCGACCACGGCGAGCAGGTCGTCGCCGGCCTCGAGTCGTCCCGCGCGGTTAAGCGCCGAGAGCTCGGACTCGGGACGAAAGCGCGAGAGGAGCGCCTCGACCCGCTCGAACTCGCGCTCGGCAGACTCGAGAGCCGCCTCGGCTGCGGGCCCGGGTCCGGCGGCGAGGAAGAGGACGACATCGGTGCCCATCGCGCGGAAGCTGCGGCGCTGGATCACGAGGTCCTCGTGATCGTCACGGGCGGCAGGGTCACGACTCGCACCGAGGGGGCCGCCGAGTACCCGGAGGAGGGCGTCGAGTACGGCGCTGCGAGGCTCGCTGACGCGTGAGCGGCCGCCAGTTGCCGCTGGTGCCGGCTGACGGCCGCGGAGATCGCGCGGCGACGGGATGCCAGCCGGACGCGGTAAACGCGCCAGCGCTGTGCCACGACGCGCTGCACGATGGTGGACTCGTGGCGGAGCTTCTGCTCTCGCGCGACCAGCGCCGCCCAGCGGGGGTCGGCCTTCGCGCCGCCGTGCGGCGCCCACGGAGCCGCAGCGATCGCCGCCCAGGTCAGGAAGAGGACGAGCAGCGCGCCTGCGAAGGCGTACAGGCGGACGACATGGTTAGTCATCACTGGTCCCACCGTCGTCTCCGCCCTCGTGGTCCTCACCTTCGTGGGAGCGGTGCTTGACGACGATCACCGGAGCGGGGCGGACGTACTGCACGCGTGGCGCGGGCGCCCGCGCCGGCGCCGGCGCCGACGCGGGCGTACCGGCCGGACCGAACGCCGGGACCTTCGGGAGCTTCGGCGGGCGCTTCGCGAGGGTGCGCCGGAGTGCCGCCGCCTGACTGTTCAGCAGACGGCTGCGCCGCTGCAGCTGCGCCGACTGCGATTGTGTGCTCACGGCCTTCGCCTGCGGTCCCCCGAGCCGTGCCGTGTTGATCGCGGCGACGGCGCCGACGGCGGCTGCGAGGCCGAGGAAGATGGCGATCACGAATGCGTGTTTGCGGGCCATGTGGTTCCTCCTGGGTAGTCGACTTTCACCGTACGAGCACGTCGTCCAAGCCCAGGCCAAGTCCGCGTAAAGCTTCGGCAGGTCGCGGTTCGGGTTCGGTTAGCGAGCCCGCGTGGCCGGATGTCTGCGGCGGTTCCTAGACTGGCCACCGTGGCGAGAGGCTTTGCCGGAGTGGAGCCGCCCGCGGCCTGGCCGCGCCTGCGCGGGATGGCGCGGCCCGAGCGCGCCGAGCAGACGGTCTCGTCGCTACAGGGCGTCGGTCAGGCGCTGGAGAAGAAGCTGGCCAAGCTCGGCCTGCGCACCATCCGCGACCTGCTCGAGCACCGGCCGCACCGCTACGAGACGGCCGTACCCGAACGGCGGATCGCCGACCTGCTGGCCGAGGAAGAGGCCGCGATCGCCGGCGAGGTGCGCTCGGTCTCGGTGCGCCGTCCGCGCCGCAACCTGGCGATCGTCAACGCGCGGGTCGGCGACGAGAGCGGCGAGATCGTCGCGGTCTGGTTCAACCAGGCCTGGCTCGAGGAGAGGCTGCAGCCGGGAACGCGCGTGCGCCTGCGGGGGCAGCTGAAGCGCAACGGCTTCCAGGTTCGCTCGTACGACCTGAACGGCGTCGCCGCGACCGCGGATTTCGCGCCCGTCTATCCGGCGAGTGAGGAGGTGACGCCGCAGCGGCTGCGCGGGCTCGTCGAGCGGGCGCTGCCGGCCGCGCGCGATCTGCCCGATCCGCTGCCCGCGGAGCTGAAGGCGGCCGAGGGGTTGCCGCTGCGAGCCGACGCGCTCTGGGCGCTCCATCGGCCACGCTCGCTCGAGGAGGGCGAGACGGGGAGAAAGCGGCTGGCGTTCGACGAGCTGCTCGTGCTCCAGGTCGGGCTCGCCCGCGCCAGGGCCGGCCGTGAGGCGGCGGTCGCGCCGGCGCTCGGCGAACCGGGCGAGCTTGTCGCGCGCTACCGCGAGCTGCTGCCGTTCGAGCTCACTGCCGACCAGGACTCGGCGATCGTCGAGGTCGACCGCGACCTCGCCCGCGAGGCGCCGATGCAACGGCTACTGCAGGGTGACGTCGGCTCCGGCAAGACGGTCGTTGCCCTCTACGCGTTGCTGCGCGCGGTCGAGTTCGAGCGGCTGGGCGCGTTGATGGCGCCGACAGAAACCCTTGCTGAGCAGCACTTTTTGACGATCGAGCCGCTCTGCGCGCAGCTCGGCGTGCGCGTCGTGCTCCTCACCGGGTCGGTCAAGTCCGAGCTCGCAGGCGCGCAGATCGTGGTCGGCACGCATGCCCTTATCCAGGAAGGCGTCCACCTGCCGGAGCTCGCGGTCGCTGTCGTGGACGAGCAGCACCGCTTCGGCGTGGAGCAGCGGCGAGCGCTGACCGAGGGCCGCGCCCCGCACGTGCTGCACATGACGGCGACGCCGATCCCGCGCACGCTCGCGCTGACGCTCTACGGCGACCTGTCCGTGACCGAGATCGCCAAGCCGCCGGCCTCGCGCAAGCCGATCGTCACCGCGTGGGTCACGGCCGAGCGCTCGTCGGATGCGTACAAGCGGCTGCGAGCGCACCTCGACGCCGGACGCCAGGCGTACGTCGTCTGCCCGCTGATCGAGGAGTCCGAGACCTCGCAGTCGCGCGCGGCCGAGGCCGAGGCCGAGCGGCTGCGGCGGGCCGAGCTGCGCGACTACCGCGTCGGCCTCCTGCACGGTCGGCTGCGACCGGCAGAGCGGCGCGAGCTGATGGCGCAGTTCAAGGCGCGCGAGCTGGACGTGCTCGTGGCGACGACCGTGATCGAGGTCGGCGTCGACGTCCCGAACGCGACGATCATGATCGTCCAAGAAGCCGACCGCTTCGGGCTCGCTCAGCTGCACCAGTTGCGGGGACGAGTGGGTCGTGGCTCCGAGCAGTCGTACTGCCTGCTGATCTCGCGCCAGCGCGAGGAGCTGACCGACAACGCGCAGGAGCGGCTGCAGGCGCTGGTCGACTCGAGCGACGGCTTCGAGCTGGCCGAGAAAGACCTCGAGCTCCGCGGCGAGGGCCAGCTGCTCGGCACGCGGCAGGCGGGCGTCTCCGACCTGCACTTCGTCCACTGGCGAGCCGACCGGCCGCTGCTCGAGCGAGCCCGCGAGGCAGCGGAGGGCCTGGTCGACTACGAAGGCCCGCTGGCCGAGGAGGTCGAGCGGGTCTTCGGCGAGCGCGAGCTCGCGGCCTAGCCGTGCGGATCATCGCCGGCTCGAAGAAAGGCGCCCGCATCTTCGCGCCGAAAAGCCGCGACACCCGCCCGACCGCCGACCGGGTGCGGGAGGCCGCCTTCAACCTGCTCGACCCCGGCGCGGCCGAGGACGCGACCGTGCTCGACCTGTTCGCCGGCTCGGGCGCGATGGGGCTGGAAGCGCTCAGCCGAGGAGCCGCCCACGCGACCTTCGTCGAGAACGACCGCGAAGCTTGCCGCACGATCAACCGCAACCTCGACAAGCTCGCTCTCGACAACGCCACCGTCCTCTGCCAGGACGCCCTGACCGCCCTCCGCAACGACGCGCGGGCCGGCACCCGCTACGATCTCGTGCTGCTCGATCCGCCTTACAGACGCTTTTCTTCCCTGCAAAACGCCATGATTTCCCACCTGCCAGACATTCTCGCTCCCGGCGGCACCCTGCTCGTCGAGACCAGCGCCGACGAGGAACCCGAGCTGCCGCTGCCGAAGCGGACGACTCGCCGCTACGGAGCGGCCCGCCTGACCCTCTTCGACGCCGAGTGATCACCGCCATCTACCCAGGCACCTACGACCCGGTCACCAACGGCCATGTCGACGTGATCACGCGCGCCGCCGAGATCTTCGACCGCGTCGTCGTCGGCGTGGTCGGCAACCCGCAGCACAAGGCGCCGATGTTCACCTTGGACGAGCGGGTCGGCTTCCTGCGCGACACCGTCGGCGGGCTCGAGAACGTCGAGGTGGACGTCTTCTCCGAGCTCGTCGTCGACTTCGCGCACAAGTGGGACGCGAAGGTGATCGTCAAGGGCCTGCGCGTGATCTCGGACTTCGAGTGGGAGTTCCAGATGAACCAGCTCAACCGCACGCTCGCGCCGGACGTCGAGACGGTCTACGTGATGGCGAGCCCGCAGGTCAGCTTCGTCTCCTCGAGCGGCGTCAAGGAGATCGCCAGCTTTGGCGGCAACGTTGACGAGCTCGTGCCGGAGCCCGTCGCGCGCCGGTTCAAGGAGCTGTTCCCGAACGGTCGGCCCGGCACGCCGGAGAACCCGCAGGAATGACCGAGTTCGACCAGCTCGAGGCACTGCTCGCGAGCGGCGACCACGTTCGCCTCCCGCGCCGGCAGGCCCAGGACGTGTTGCAGAAGCTCCGCGCGCGCGGCGGCAAGAGCGACGCCGCCGACCGGATCGAGGCACAGCTGGCGCAGTCGGACGAGGTCGAGCTCGTTCCCGGCGACGCCGCCGAACTGCTCGAGGAGCTGCGCGCGAGCGGGCGCCGTTGGGTCTTCGGCGACGATGAGCCGCGCGAGCACGAGCCCCCACGCGCCACGCCGCCGGAGCCCGAACCCGAGCCCGAGCCCGAACAGCGGGGATGGCTTGGCCGGCTGTTCGGCCGCTGAGGCATCGCTTGCGATGCCGCTGAGGACATACGGGCTGCGCCCGTGTGTCCGTCTGGAACGCCTGTAAACTCCGCAGAACCGATGGACGTACTCGTTCTGATCGACAAGCTCGACGACCTCGTGCACAACGCGAAGGCCGTTCCGCTCACCGACCAGGTGCGGATCGACCGCGAGGAGATCTACGACATCCTCGACCAGATGCGCGCCACCATTCCCGAGGAGATCAAGCAGGCCCGCTGGATCGTCAAGGAGCGCCAGGAGATGCTGGCCGAGGCCAAGCGGGAGTGCGACCGGATCCTCGGCGAAGCGCGTGAGCAGGCGGTGCGCGAGGCCTCGCAGACGGAGATCGTCAAACTCGCCGAGCGGCAGGCCGGCGACATCATCGACGACGCCCGGCGCCAGGCCCGCGAGACGCGGCTGGAGATGGAGGACTGGGCCGACTCGATCCTCTCGACGCTCGAGGTCAACCTCGACAAGTTCCTGGTCGCCGTCAGGCGCGGCCGCGAGCGGCTGCATGAGCGCTCGCAGGAGTCGGTCGTCGCCGGCGTGGCGGCCGGCGTCGAGAGCACGAACGACGACTACCCGCACTAGCGGGCCTCTGATGGACACGTACCTGGCCGTCGCGAGCAAGCGCGACTGGCGCAGCTACGCCGACCGCCCGGTGCCAGAGGACGTGCAGCGCCGGATCCTCGACGGCGGCCGCGTGAGCGGGAGCTCGAAGAACGTCCAGCCGTGGCGGTTCGTGGTCGTCGAGAGCGACGAGGCGAAGCAGCGCGTCGGGCAGCTCGTCTATGCCGCGGCCAACGTCGAGTCGTGCGCCTTCGCTGTCGCGATCGCGACCGAAGGCGGCCGCTATGCCCTGGACGTAGGCCGCGCGCTGCAGAACATGTTCCTGGTCGCCTGGAACGAGGGCGTCGTCTCGTGTCCGAACGGGATCAAGAGCCCGGAGGCCGGGGCCGGCGCTCTGGGCCTCGAGGAGGGCTGGCTGCCGGTGAACATCCCGAGCTTCGGCTATCCGAAGCGCCCGCTCGACCCGGAGTCGAAGAGCGCCGAGGAGTGGAGCGCGGAGGCGAACCGCAAGCCGCTGGACGAGCTGATTCGGCGCATTTAGAGGTTGCTACCGTGGTCGAATGACCACGCTCGACCTCCGCAGGCTCAAGCTCCGCTCGGGCGAGCAGTACCGCGACGGGCAGGAGATCGAACTCGAGCCGTTCGAGCTCGGCGGGCAGCGCTACCTGCCGGTGCCGGGCACGGTGCCGGCCGAGCTGACGGTAACCCGCGCGTCGACCGGCACCGTCTTCGAGCTGCGCTTCGACGCGCGGCTGCACGGTCCGTGCTTCCGCTGTCTCGAGGACGCCGTGCTCGACGTGCCCGTCTCGGCCCGCGAGTACCAGGCCGCGAACCCGGGCGACGACGAGGAGCTGCGCACGATCTACCTCGAGAACGACAAGCTCGACCTCTCGGCCTGGGCGCGCGACGCGATCGCGCTCGAGCTGCCGGACAAGATCCTCTGCAGGCCCGATTGCGCCGGCCTCTGCCCGGTCTGCGGCAAGAACCTGAAGGACGAGGCCCACGACCACGGCGAGCCCGAGCCCGACTCCCGCTGGAGCGCCTTGGCGGAGCTCAAAGAGAAGCTCTAGTCGTCGTCGCCGCCGCCGTGGCCGCCACCGCCGTGACCGCTGTTCCCTGAGCCGCGGTCACCGTGGTCGTCGACGGTGGTGGTCGGCGTGGTCTCGATCGGCCGCACGTGAGTTCGCACGCGCGGCTTCACCCCGGCCGGCGTCAGCTCCTGCGGCGCGGGCTCGAGCTGCGTCACCGGCACGGCGACCGAGCCGCGCGAGACGACGTACGCGGCATAGCCCATCCCGGCGGCGCAGAGCAGGCCGACGAGGGCGAGAGCGGCTACGACGAGGCTTCGACCCATGACTCCTCGGCCACTGTAGCCGCGACCGGGAAGCGCACCTCGGCGCGCGTCCCGCCCTCGATTCGGTTGGCCAGCGAGGCGCTGCCGCGCCAGCGGTGGGCCAGCGTCTGGACGATCGCGAGCCCGAGGCCGGTGCCGGGCCGCGAGCTGCCGGCGCTGCCGCGGGCGAAGCGGTCGAACAGGCTCGTCTCTTCGCCGGGAGCGAGCCCGGGGCCTTCGTCGAGGACAGCGAGCCAGGCCTCCTTGCCGTCGCTGCCCCAGTCGACCGTGACCCGGGTGGGCGAGTAGCGCAGCGCGTTCTCGATCAGGTTGTCGAGCAGGATCGCCAGGTCCTCCTCCGACGCCATGATCGTCGCGTCGCCGCGGCCGACGAGCTCGAGCTCCCGGCCGTCCTGCCCGGCCGCCGCGGCCCAGCGCTCGTCGGCCCGCTCCGCCGACCGGGCGAGGGAGACCGGCCGCGCCGAGGCCGGCTTGTCGCCCTCGCGCGCGAGGGTCAGTAACGAGGTGAGCAGCCGAGCGAGCCGCTCGACCTCGAGCTCGGCCGCCTCGAGCTCCGGCTCGGCATCGCGACCGGCCCTTGCGCGCGCCGCCTCCAGCCGCAGCCGCAGCCCGGTGAGCGGTGTGCGCAGCTGGTGCGAGGCGTTGGCGACGAACTCGCGCTGCGCGGCGAGCACGGTCCCGAGCCGCGCGGCCATGTCGTTGAAGGCCGCCGAGACCTCGCGCTGCTCCTTGGCTCCCGACACCTCGGCCCGCGCCTCGAGGTCGCCGGCCTCCACGCGCCGCGCCGTGGACGCGAGCTTGCGCAGCGGCCGCGAGAGCGAGCCCGCCAAGAACCAGGCCAGGGTGAGCCCGAGAACGAGCGCGAAGGCCCCGATCGCGACCAGCGCGAGCACGGCGCGGCGCACTCGGTGGTGAACGGCGGCGAGGTCCTGCGTCACGCGCACCGCGCCGACGACCTGGCCGTTGTTCGTCACCGGCACCGCCGTGTAGAGCAAGTCCTGGCCGAGCGTGTCGCTGTGCCGCTCGCCCTGGGCGCGGACGCCGCTAAGTGCGATGCGCAGCTCGGGCCGGGCGGCCGTCGCGTAGGGGAGCCGCTGCGTGACGCCCACGGTCGAGTCGGCCAGCAGGAGCCCGCGCGGGGCATTGACGACGATCACGCGGCCGCCGAGGTCGCTCCCCGCCGTGCGGACGACCTGCGCGAGACGTTTCGGGTGCTTCATCTGGCCCGAGGCGCTGGCCGCGACGACGAAGGCCTGCCCGGCGGCCTCGTTCTTGACCTCGGCGTCGATCCGCCGCGCCAGGTTGAGGGCGAGCGGCACCTCGAGCGCGACGATGATCAGCAGCAGCACATAGGCGAACGCGGCGAGCAGCTGGAGGCGAAGGCTCATCGGCCGGCCACCGGCCGATGAGTGGGTGGAGCGGGCTCGGGGGGAACCGGGAGGTTTCCCCACCCTGAGTCCTCGGCGGAGCCGAGGCGACTATGGAAGAAGAAGGGGGCACGCGGGGGAAACCTGGTTTCCCCCGCGGGAGCGAGCCGGAGGCGAGGGACGCTCATTCGACCTCGTCGGGCGACGAGAAGCGGAAGCCGACGCCGCGCACCGTGTGCAGGTAGCGCGGCTTGCCCGGGTCGTCGCCGAGCTTGCGCCGGATCGCGCTGACGTGGACGTCGAGCGTCTTCGTCGAGCCGAACCAGTTCGGGTCCCAGACCTCGTCGATCAGCCGCTCGCGCGTGACGACCGAGCCGGCATTGCGCATCAGCAGCTGCAGCAGCTCGAACTCCTTGCGGCTCAGCTCGAGCGCCTTGCCGCGCAGCGTCACTTCGCGCCTGGCCGGGTCGAGCCGCACGTCCGCCACCTCGAGCGGCCGGCCGTCGTCGCCGGCTTCGGGCGCGGCCGCCCGCCGCAGGACGGCGCGGATCCTCGCGACCACCTCCCGGCCGCTGAACGGCTTGACCACGTAGTCGTCGGCGCCGAGCTCCAGCCCGACGACGCGGTCGGCCTCCTCGCCGCGGGCCGTGAGCATGATGATCGGCACCTGGGAGTCGCGACGCAGCTCCCGGCAGACGTCGAACCCGGAGCCGTCGGGGAGCATCACGTCCAGCAGCACCAGGTCGGGCTCGCGCCGCGCCTGCTCGAGCGCCTCGGCCACCGTGCCGGCGACCAGCGTCTCGAAGCCCTCGCTGCGGAGCGCCTCGGCCAGCGGCTCGCGGATCGAGGTCTCGTCCTCGACAAGAAGGATGGTGCGCTTCGGTCTGCTCATCTGACGGATTGTGACGACGAGACGGCCCCAGAGAGGGGACGTTGCCGTCTCGTCTGTTCGGGGGAATCAGTCGTCGCTGCCGTGGCCGTGGCCGGAGTGGCCGCCGTCGTCCTCGCCGCCGTCGCGGCCGGAGTTGGACGAACCGGGGCCGCTGTTGTCGGCGCCGCGGTCGTCACCGGCCATCGGGGCCGTCGCCGTACCGGTGCAGCGCGGGTCCCCGGCGTGCTCGGCCTCGTCGCACGGGCCGCGCAGGTCCTCGCCGGCCTCGTTCGCCCGCCCGCGGGCCTCTGCCTCTTGGCCGCGGTCGCCCTGCCGCACGATCGTGCCCGCGGTCGGAATCGTCTGGCCGATCGTCGGGCTGCTCGGCGAGCCGAGGCTCGACACGGTTCCCGCGAGCGCCACGCCGGCCATCAGCAGGACGCCTCCGATGATCGCTGCGATCTTGTACATGCCGTTCCTCCTTCGCTCGTTGTCGTCTCGACAGGCTCGCCGCCGGCCGGTTCGGGGCGGGCAACGCGGGGCGAAGAGTGGGAAAGGCTTCGGTTAAGCCTTGGCAAAACGGCTGTGGCTATACTCGCCGCCCGATGGCCGTCCCCAAGAAAAAAACGTCCAAGTCACGCCGCGACAAGCGGCGCGCGACGCACAAGCTCGAGGCGCCGCGCGTGAACACGTGCCCGCAGTGCGGACGGCCGAAGCAGCCGCACCGGATGTGCCGGAACTGCAAGACGTACAACGGCCGCGAGATCGAGCCGCTCCGGACCCCCGCTCAATAGAACGGTGACCCGCGTCGCAGTCGACGCGCTGGGCGGGGACCGCGAGCCCGAGGAAGTCGTCGCGGGCGCGGTCGAGGCGGCGACCGACGGGATCGAGCCGATCCTGTACGGCCCGGTGGGCCTCGACACCGGGGGCCTGCCGCTCGTCGTGACGACGCAGGAGATCACGATGGAGGAGAAGCCGGCGGAGGCCGTCAAGGCCAAGCCGGACAGCTCGCTCGTCGCCGCCTGCCGCGCGGTCGGCGAGGGCGAGGCGGAGGCGGTCGTCTCCGCCGGGAACACGGGCGCCATGCTCGCCGCCTGTTTCCTCGAGCTGCGGCGGCTGCCGGGAGTTGCGCGGCCGGCGATCGCGGTCGTGATCCCGTCCAAGAAGGGGCCCACGGTACTGATCGACTCGGGCGCGAACGCGGATGCACGGGCGGAGCACCTGCTCCAGTTCGCGCACATGGGCTCCGTCTTCGCGCAGGACGTGCTCGACGTGCCCGAGCCCGAGGTGCGCCTGCTCTCGATCGGCGAGGAGCCGGAGAAGGGCAACCAGCTGACGCTCGAGGCACACGCCCTGCTCGAGAGCGCCAAGGGACTCAACTTCCGCGGCAACACCGAGAGCCGCGACCTGCTCGCCGGTGCCGCTGACGTGGTCGTGTGCGACGGGTTCACCGGCAACGTCGTCCTCAAGCTGCTCGAGGGCACGATCGCGACCGTCCTCGAAGCGCTCCGGGAGGAGATCACGGCCAGCCGCCGGGGCAAGGTCGGCGGGCTGCTGATCCGCCCCGCGGCCCGCGGGATGCGGAGCCGCCTCGACCCCGATACCTACGGCGGCGCCTACCTCCTCGGCCTGCGCGGCCTCGCCGTGATCGCCCACGGAAACTCCTCGCGCCGCGCGATCGCCAACGCGATTCGCCTGGCGGCGCGGGGGGTCGAGCACGATGTCGTCGGCAGGCTTGCGCAGCGCGTGCCGGAAAGAGTGTTAGCATCCGCGCGCTCTGAAGCCCCCGGCAAGTGAGGTGAGATGGCAGCATCGCGAGAGGAAGTGTTCGAGCGGGTCAAGGAAGTCCTGACGGAGCAGCTCGGCGTCGAAGAGGACCAGATCACCGAGGAAGCTTCCTTCCAGGAGGACCTCGATGCCGACTCGCTCGATCTCGTGGAGCTGATCATGGAGCTGGAAGACCAGTTCGGGATCAAGATCTCGGACGAGGACGCCCAGAAGATCCAGACCGTCGGGCAAGCCGTCGACTACGTCTCCACGCACCAGTAGCCGAGCCCCGGGGGGCCGTCCCGAGGAGCTCATGGAGCTCATCGACGACCTGCCGGGCGAGCTGCTGGAGACCGTCTTCACGCACAGCTCCTGGGCGCCCGACCGGGCGTCGTCCTACGAACGTCTCGAGTTCCTCGGCGACAGCGTGCTCGAGCTGGCGGTCGCCCGCGCGCTGTACGAGCGCTACCCGGACTTCTCCGAGGGCCGGATGGCGAAGATCCGCTCGCACGTGGTCTCGCGCGCGAGCTGCGCCGTGGTGGCGCGTGAGCTCGGCCTGGGCCGGCGGCTCGCCGAGCGCGGGGGGGAGGTGGCGCCGGCGGACGAGCTGCAACGCCTCTCACGGAACCGCAACGTGCTCGCCGCGCTGCTCGAGGCCTCGCTGGCGGCGCTCTACCTGCAGCACGGGTTCGAGCCCATCCGCGAGGCGGTCGTGGCCGCCTTCGACGGCCGCATCACCTACGCGCTGACGACCCATGTCGACCACAAGACCGAGCTCCAGGAGGAGCTCGCGCGCCAGGGGAAGCAGGTCGTCTACAACGTGCTCGACGTCCAGGGGCCGCCGCACGACCGCACGTTCAGGTGTGCGGCGGTGATCGACGGCGACGACGTTGGCGTCGGCACCGGCCGCTCGAAGAAGGCCGCCGAGCAGGCCGCGGCCAAGCAGGCGCTCGACCGTCTCGCCGGCGCGTAGGATCCCGGGACCGCGACGAGGAGGACCGATGGCCCAGAAAGTCGACTGCACGTGCGGCGAGACCGTGCGCGGCGAGACGGACGACGAGCTGGTCTCGAACGTCGAGCAGCACATGCAGGACAAGCATCCCGACCTGGTCGGGACGATGTCGCGTGAGCAGATCCTGGGGATGGCCCAGGCCGAGTGAGGGCGAGGGGCGCGGCGGCATCCGCCGCGCCCTTTAGCCTCCCGCGCGCGTGCACCTGCGAGCGATCAAGCTGCGCGGCTTCAAGTCGTTGGAGCACGGGGGAACCACTGGTTCCCCCGTGAGCCCCCTCCTTGCGGGCGGCACCGCGACGAGTGGCGTTTCAGGAGCCGCCGAAGCACGGGCCGAGGCCATTCGATGCATCTGAGATCGATCCGGATGCGCGGCTTCAAGTCGTTCCCGGAGGCGGTCGAGGTTCGCCTCGAGCCGGGCGTCGCCGTCGTCGTCGGCCCGAACGGGTCCGGCAAGTCGAACGTTGCCGACGCGCTGCTCTGGGCTTCGGGCTCGCTGAGCCCGCACGAGCTGCGCGCGGAGAAGCCCGACGACGTGCTCTTCGCCGGCTCGCCCGGCCACGCCCCGGCCGATTTCTGCGAGGTCGAGCTGCTGTTCGACAACGAGGACGGCGCGCTGCCGGAGCTCGACTTCAGCGAGGTCTCGGTCACGCGCAGGCTGCACCGCGGCGGTGAGGGGCAGTACCTGATCAACCGTGCGGCGGTCAGGCGCACCGATCTCGTCGAGCTGCTTGCCGACGTCGGCCTCGGCGGTAGTCACGGCTCGGTGATCAGCCAGGGCAAGGTCGAGGAGATCCTCGCCTCGAAGCCCGAGGAGCGGCGCGCGCTGATCGAGGACGCGGCCGGTCTCGGCAAGTTCAAGCGCCGCAGGCACCGGGCCGAGCTGAAGCTCGCGCGAGTCGGGATCCAGGTCGAGCGCGCCCGCGACCTCGAGGCGGAGGTCAAGGCGCGGCTCCGGCCGCTCGCGCTGCAGGCCACCGCTGCCGAGCGGGCCGAGAAGCTGCGCGGCGAGATCGCGGGCCTGCGGGCGCGCCTGGCCCAGCTCGACCTGGCCGGGATCGACGAGCGGCTGGCGGAGGTCGAGGAGCGGCGCGCGGCGGCCGGGCTGGAGCGCAAGCACACCGGCGAGCGGCTCGAGGCGCTGCTCGCCGAGCGCAACCGGGTCGAGGAAGAGCTCGCGGCGGCGGCGGGCCGCGGGGATGGGGCGACGTCCGCGCTCTACCGGCTGCGCAGCGCCGTCGAGCGGCTCGAGCTGCGGCGCGATGCCGCGCGCGAGCTCTGCGACCGGCTGCGCGCGGAGCCGCTGCTCCCGCGCACGCGCGCGAATCCCGAGCGAGAGGCTGTGCAGGAGCAGGCCCGGCTGGCGCGCGAGCGACTGGCCGCTCTCGAGCATTCTCTCGCCGAGCGCGAGGGGCTGCCGCCGGCAGCCAGGGCCCTCGCGGAGGAGGGCGAGCGGCTGGCGTTGTCGCTGCTCGAGGTCGACGCCGGCTACGAGCGGGCGGTGGCCGCCGCGCTGGCCCGGCGGGCCGCAGCGCTGGTCGCCTCCGACGCCGGCGCTGCGCTGGGACTCGTCGAGCGGGCGCGCAAGGCCGGGCTCGGCGACCTCGCCGTGCTCGTGCCGCCACGCGGGGAGAAGCGTCCGTCGCGGCCGCCGCTCGTCGGCGCGGAACCCCTTTCGAGCCGCGTGCGCGCGCGGCCCGGGGGCGAGCGCGTCGCCGAGCTGCTGGAGGATGTCTGGCTGGCCGGGCCCGCCGAGCTCGAGCGGGCCGAGAGCGGCGTGCTCGTCACGCGCGAGGGCCACTGCTTCGACGCCGAGCGCGGTGAGCTCTGGTTCGCCGGCGAGACGGCGGAAGCGGTGCTGCTGCAGCTCGACGCACGGCGCCGAGCGCTGGCCGCCGAGGCCGAGGACCTCGAGCGCCGCGCCGAGGAGCTGCCCGCCGAGATGCCGCCCGTGCCGACCGGCCCGCTGGTCGCGCTCGGCGAGCGGCTCGCGGCCGTCCTGCAGGAGGCGGCGAGCGAGGCCGAGCATTTCGAGGCGCCGCTGCGGGCGCGCGTCGACGCGGGCGCCACGCGCGCCGGCGAGCTGGCCGCGGAGCTGCGCAGGCTCGGCGGCGAGGAGGCCGGGGTCAGGCGCGTCGCCGCGGAGGCGGGCGAGCGGGCAGGCGGGATCGACGTCGAGCGCGCGCGCCTCGAAGCCGAGGCTGACGAGGCGAAGCGGCGGCTGGAGGAGGCCGGAGCCGAGCCCGCCGAGGGCGACGACGGCGACGAGCTCGCCGAGCGGATCGAGCGGCTCGAGCGCCGCCGCGAGACGCTTGGGCAGGTCAACCCGCTGGCCAAGGAGGAGTACGAGCGCGAGAAGGAGCGCCTGACCGAGCTGGCCGAGCAGCGCGCCGACCTCGAGGCGAGCCTGAAGGAGCTCGAGCAGCTGCGCACCGAGCTGGCCGAGACGGTCGAGCGCCGCTTCGACGAGACCTTCGCGTCCGTCAGCGAGCACTTCGCCGAGGTCGCCGCGACGCTCTTCCCGGGCGGCGAGGGCCGGCTGCGGTTGACCGAGCCGGAGGAGGACGCCGAAGAGCCGGGCGTCGAGGTCGAGCTCAGGCCGCGCGGCAAGCGCGTGACCAGGCTGTCGCTGCTCTCGGGCGGCGAGAAGGCGCTCGGAGCGATCTCGTTCCTGTTCGCCCTCTTCCTCGCGCGGCCGTGCCCGTTCTACCTGCTCGACGAAGTCGAGGCCGCGCTCGACGACGCCAACATCGGCCGCTTCGTCGAGTTGCTGCGCGGCTACTCCGACAGCGCGCAGTTCATCGTCGTCACGCACCAGAAGAAGACGATGGAGGCCGCCGACGTGCTCTACGGCGTGACGATGGGCGGCGACGGCGTCTCGCAGATCGTCTCGCGGCGACTGCCGCGCGACGAGCCCGCCGTCTCTGCCGCCTAGTGCTCTACCGGCCAGAGTCGTTCGAGCCGCTGACCGGCGAGCGGTGGGACGAAGGTCGCGTGCGCACGGCGATCGCCGCGATCGTGGCCGGCACCGACGAGGCGTTCGACCACGAGAAGCTCTGGCCGGCGAACCAATGGGACGCCTGGATGTCGACGCCGCCCTTGAAGGATCTCTACTGCGGTGCCGGCGGCGTCGTCTGGGCGCTCGACGCGCTGCGCCGGCGGGGCTACGCGGAGACAAGCGTCGACCTCACGGCGGCGATCGCAAGGACGCTCGAGCTCTGGCAGGAGGAGCCGGACCTCTCCGAGCTCGACTGGCTGCCCGAGCCGCGCCAGCCGTCACTGCTCGGGGGCGAGGGCGGCCTGCTCGTCGTCGCCTACCGGGTCGCGCCGAGCGAAGAGCTCGCCGACCGGCTCTTCGCCAGGGTGCGCGAGAATGTGAGTAACCCCGCCCAGGAGCTGATGTGGGGCTCGCCGGGCACCATGCTCGCCGCGCTCGCGCTGCACGGCTGGACCAGCGAGCAGCGCTGGCTGGAGGCCTGGCAGGAGAGCGCCGATGCGCTGCGCGCCGCCCGTGACGCCGACGGCCTCTGGACGCAGCGGATCGAGAGCGGCAAGGCGAGCCGCTACCTCGGGCCGGTGCACGGCCTGCTCGGCAACGTCCACGCGCTGCGGGCCGGCGGCGACGAGGATGCCGTTCCGACCGCCGCGGCCGTGCTGGCCCGCGAGGCCGTGCTCGAGGACGGCCTCGCGAACTGGCCGGCGCTCGTCGGCGGCAACCTCACTTCCCGCGACGGTGAGATCCGGCTGCAGTGGTGTCACGGCTCGCCGGGGGTCGTGGCGACCGCGGCGGATTACCTCGACGAGGAGCTGCTGCTCGCCGGCGCGGAGCTGACCTGGCAGGCCGGTGCGCACAGGGACGAGAAGGGCGTCGGCCTCTGCCACGGCACGGCCGGCAACGGCTTCGCGCTGCTGAAGGCATTCGAGCGCACCGGCGACGAGCGGTGGCTCGAGCGAGCGCGACGCTTCGCCGTCCACGCGCTCGCCCAGGCGCAGGCCTCACCCGGCCGCCACTCGCTCTTCACCGGCGGCGTCGGCGCGGCGCTGTTCGCGGCTTCGTGCCTCGACGCCGACGCGCGCTTTCCCGTGCTCGACGGCTGGGACTAACCTCCCGCGGATGGCACGGTCGTGGGGAGAGCTGCTCGGCGAGGAGGACGCTCGCCCGGAGCCGGAGGAGGGCGGCGGGATGTTCGCGCGGCTGCGCGACTCGCTCGGGCGCAGCCGGCGCGCGCTGACCGAGCAGATCGGCGCGACAACCTTCGACGCGGGCGACGAGGCGTCCTGGGAGCGGCTCGAGGAGGCCCTGATCGCCGCCGACGTGGGCGTTCCGGCGACGGCCGAGCTGGTGCAGCGGCTCGAGGCGCGGCCCGACGCCGGCGCCGGCCTGACCGAGGCGCTCACCGAGGAGATCGCGCGCATGCTCGGCGAGCCCGCCCGGCTCGAGCTCGACGCACGCCCGAGCGTGATCCTCGTGGTCGGCGTCAACGGCACCGGCAAGACGACCACGATCGGCAAGCTCGCGGCCAAGCTCTCGGAGCATGACCGCTCGGTGCTGGTCGCGGCCGCGGACACGTTCCGCGCGGCCGCCGAGGAGCAGCTCGAGATCTGGGCGCAGCGTGCCGAGGCCGACTTCGTCGGCTCCGAGCGCGGCGGCGATCCGGCGGCGGTCGCCTTCGACGCAATCGCGGCGGCCGAGTCCCGCGGGCGCGACGTGGTCGTGGTCGACACGGCCGGCCGGCTGCACACGCAGGCGAACCTGATGGAGGAGCTCGCCAAGGTCCGACGGGTGATCGGCCAGCGCCTCGAAGGCGCCCCGCACGAGACCCTGCTCGTCGTCGACGCGACCACCGGGCAGAACGGCCTGCAGCAGGCGCGCCTCTTCGGCCAGGCGGTCGAGGTGACCGGAATCGCCCTGACCAAGCTGGATGGCTCGGCCAAGGGCGGCATCGCGATCGCGATCGCCCAGGAGCTCGGGCTGCCTGTGAAGCTGATCGGGATCGGCGAGGGCCTTGACGACCTCAGGCCATTCGATCCTGAAGACTTCGCCAGGGCGTTGGTAGCCGGTTGAAAAGGGTGGGCGGCGCGCCTAACGTAGCTGCCGTCTCCCCAACCCCCGAAGGAGGATTCGTGAAGAAGTTGATGCGACGACCATTGCCGGTCGCGCTCGCCGTCTGCGCACTCGCAGTGGTCGTTGCGGCCGGGTGTGGCAGCAGCAAGAAGAGCTCGAGCAGCACGACGACTGCCGCTGGTGGAGGCGGTGGTGGCGGCAAGATCCAGGCCTGCGCGCTGCTCCCGGACACCAAGTCCTCGACGCGCTACACGCTGTTCGACGCGCCGTACCTGAAGGAGGCGTTTGCGAACGCGAACGTCCCGGCCCAGGTGCTGAACGCGTTGAACGACTCGCAGAAGCAGAAGTCGCAGGCGCAGCAGTGCCTCGCCAAGGGCGCGAAGGTGATCCTGCTCGACCAGATCAACGCGGCCTCGGGCAACGCGATCACGAACCTCGCGGTCCAGCAGGGCGCGAAGGTAATCGACTACGACCGGCTCGTCGTCGGCAGCAAGGCCGCCTACTACGTCTCCTTCGACAACGTGGGGGTCGGGAAGCTGCAGGGCAAGGGCCTCGTCGACGCGCTCAAGGCCAACGGTGCCTACACGCAGAAGCCGGTCATCTCGGAGCTGAACGGCGGCATCACGGACAACAACGCCAAGCTGTTCAAGCAGGGCTACGACTCGGTGCTGAATCCGCTCTACGCGAACGGCACGCTCGTGAAGGCGAAGGCCGGCGACCAGTTCACCGACTGGGACCCGGTCAAGGGCCGCCAGATCTTCGACCAGATGCTGGCCCGGAACAACAACAACATCAAGGGCTCGATCGCCGCGAACGACGGGCTCGCGGGCGCCGTGATCGCCTCGCTGAAGGCGCACGGCCTCAAGCCGATCCCGCTGACCGGCCAGGACGCGACGCCGACCGGCGTCCAGTTCATCCTCGCCGGCTGGCAGTCGGGCACGGTCTACAAGTCCGTCAAGCAGGAGGCCGACACCGCCGCGAAGGCCGCGATCGCGATCGTCAAGGGCGAGCCGGTCGAAGGCGTGAACGGGACCGTCTCCGGCACCAAGTCGATCCTCCTGACGCCGGTCTGGATCACGAAGAAGAACTACAAGCTGCTCTTCGACGAGGGCTTCTTGAAGAAGGGCGAAGTCTGCAGCGGGCAGTACGCCCAGTACTGCAGCTAGCCGTCTCTCCACGGCCGGGGCGCCCTCGCGTGGCGCCCCGGCCGTGATACAAACCGCGCCCTATGGCGACGACGCCTGCGACCGCGACGCTCGAGCTGCGAGAGGTCTCCAAGAGCTTCGGATCGGTGCGGGCGCTCAGCGAGGTCGACTTCGAGGTTCGCGACGGCGAAGTGATGGCGCTCGTCGGCGACAACGGAGCCGGCAAGTCCACGCTGATCAAGTGCGTCGCCGGGATCTACTCGATCGACAGCGGCCAGGTCCTGTTCGACGGCAAGCCGGTCTCGATCAACGGGCCGAAGGACGCGGCCAAGCTCGGGATCGAGGTCGTCTACCAGGATCTCGCGCTCTGCGACAACCTCGACGTCGTCCAGAACATGTACCTCGGCCGCGAGGAGCACGACGTGCTCCACCGGCTGCGTGAGGCGCCGATGGAGCAGCAGACGGCCGAGACGCTGAAGTCGCTCTCGGTCACGACGATTCGCTCGGTGCGCCAGCCGGTGGCGACGCTCTCCGGCGGTCAGCGCCAGTCGGTCGCGGTCGCGCGCGCCGTGTTGTGGAACAACCGCGTCGTCTTCCTCGACGAGCCGACCGCCGCTCTGGGCGTCGCGCAGACGGAGCAGGTGCTCGAGCTCGTCAAGCGGCTCGGTGACCAGGGGCTGGCGGTCGTGATCGTCTCGCACAACCTGAGGGACGTCTTCGAGGTCGCCGACCGCATCACCGTGCTGCGCCTCGGCCGCAACGTCGGCGTCTACGAGAAGTCGGCCACGAACGAGCAGGAGATCGTGCAGGCGATCACCTTCGGCGCGCAGGACGCCGAGGCGTCCGCGTGAGCACGGCCGCGCCGCCAGAGGTAACGGCGGCCGCCGCCGGCCAGGCGGGCATCGCCGAGCTCGCGCGCGCCCGCTGGGAGGCCTTCAAGGGCGGGGACGTCGGCAGCGTCCCGGTGATCGTCGGAATCATCGCGATCACGATCTTCTTCACGGCGAAGACCAACATCTTCTTCACCGCCGTCAACTTCTCGAACCTGATCGGCCAGATGGCCGGCGTGACCGTGATCGCGGTCGGGATCGTCTTCGTGCTCCTGATCGGCGAGATCGACCTGTCGGTCGGCTATGTCAGCGGCATCGGCAGCGTGGCGGTCGCCGAGTTCCAAAAGGCCGGCTCGAGCCACGACTACCCCGGGCTCGTCGCGATCGGGCTCGCGGTCGGGATCTGCGCGGCGATCGGAGCGGCGCAGGGGTCGATCATCGCCTTTCTCGGCGTGCCCTCGTTCGTTGTCACGCTCGCCGGCTTGCTGATCGCCCAGGGGATGATCATCTACCTGCTCGGCAACGAGGGCGTGATCGGGATCCAGGACCACCAGATCATCGACGTCGCCAACTACGTCCTGAGCAAGAACACGGGCTGGATCGTCGCGATCGTCTTCACTGCGCTGCTGGCGATCGCGTCCTTCGGCTCGTACGTGAGCCGGAGACGTGCGGGCTTGCCGACGGGGAACCTGATCCTGACGATCGGGCGCGTCGTCTTCTACGGCGGGCTCACCTTCGCCGTGGTGGCGGTGTGCAACCACTCGCGCGGCGTGCCGCTCGTCGGGCTGGTCGTCGTCTTCGTGGTCGTGCTCTTCTCGTACCTGGCCGGGCGCACGACCTTCGGCAGGCACGTCTACGCGGTCGGCGGCAGCGCGGAGGCGGCACGGCGCGCCGGGATCAACGTGAAGCTGATCCGGATCCTCTGCTTCACCATCTCCGGTGCCTGCGCCGGCCTCGGCGGCGTGATCCTCGCCTCGCGCCTGAACTCGGTCGACCTGACCTTCGGCGGGGGCACCCTGCTGCTCGACGCGATCTCGGCGGCCGTGATCGGCGGCGTCAGCCTCTTCGGCGGGCGCGGCCGGGTGAGCGGCGCGCTCTTCGGCGGCCTGATCATCGGGATGATCTCGAACGGCACCGATCTGGTCGGCTCGGCCGACTGGATCAAGTACGTCACGACCGGGACGATCCTGCTCGCCGCGGTCACGCTCGACACGGTGGCGCGCCGGCGGCAGGTCGCAGCGGGTCGTTAGCGGGCGAGGCCCAGCGTCTCGAGCAGTCCCTTCTCTCCTTCGGTCGCGTCCTCGCGCAGCAGCTCGTCCACCTCGACGCCGAGCAGGAAGATGATCGAGGAGGTGTACACGTAGCCGGTCAGGACGAGGAAGATCCCGAGGCTGCCGGTCGCGGTCTTGAAGTTCAGCACCTCGGTGACGAGCAGCTTGAAGATCATCGAGGCGGCGACCCAGGCGAGGATCACGAGCACCGAGCCGCCGCTGACCCACCCCGTTGAGCGGTGCTCGACCGGCGCGTAGCGAACGAGCAGGGCAACCGCGACCCCGAGCAGCACGACCGCCACCAGCCAGCGGCCGATCGCGACCACCACCTCCAGCGCCCCGTGCGAGGCGAGAGCCGGCGCGGCGAGGACGGCGAGCGCGGCGCCGACCACGCAGACCGCGATCGCCGCGGCGAGCCCGAGCGAGAGCGGGTAGCGCACCTTCCACGAGCGCGTCTCGTCTCGCTCGTAGATGCAGTTCGTCGCGGTCATGACGCCGCGCACCGAGCCCGAGATGTACCAGAGCGCCACGATCGAGGCGAAGACGATCAAGCCGACGGAGTTGGTCGAGAAGATCTTCTCGACCGCCACGTCGAGCGCGCGGGCGGTCGGCGGCTGGACGTGCGGCCTGAGGCCGGGGAGCAGCGTCTCCTGCCAGACGTGGCGCTGGCCGACCGCGCCGAGCACGGCCAGGCCGAGCAGCGTCAGCGGCACGAGCGCCTTCAGCACGGCGAAGGAGATCGCGCTGGCGTGGTCGAGTAGCTCGTGCTCGTTGAAGAGGTCGACCCAGAGCTTGACGAAGCGCTTGAGGCGGGCGGCCATGCGCCTCGCGTACCCAAAAACCCGCACGGCTAGACTGGCGGGCCGTGTTCGACACGCTGTCAGACCGCCTGCAGAGCGCCCTCGGCGACCTGCGCAAGCAGGGCCGCCTGGACGAGGAGTCGATCTCGCGCGCGATGCGCGAGGTCCGGCTCGCGCTGCTCGAGGCAGACGTCAACTTCGAGGTGGTGAAGGGCTTCGTCGCGCGCGTGCGCGAGCGGGCGCTGGGCGCGGACGTGGCCAAGAGCCTGACGCCTGGCCAGCAGGTGGTGAAGATCGTCCAGGAGGAGCTGACGGCGCTCATGGGCTCCGGCGACTCCAGGCTCGCCTTCGTCGGTCGGCCGCCGACCGTGATCCTGCTTGCCGGCCTGCAGGGCTCGGGCAAGACGACGGCCGCGGCCAAGCTGGCGCTGCTGCTGCGCAAGGAGGGCCGCAAGCCGGGCCTCGTCGCCGCCGACCTGCAACGCCCTGCCGCGATCGACCAGCTCGAGCAGCTCGGCCGCCAGATTCAGGTGCCGGTCTTCAGCGAGGAGCGCTCCGACCCGGTCAAGGCGGTGGAGCAGGGTCTCGAAGGCGCTCGCGCCGAGGGTCTCGACACGGTGATCCTCGACACGGCGGGGCGCCTGCACGTGGACGAGGCGCTCATGGACGAGCTCGCCGCGGTGCGCGACGCGACGCGGCCGACGAACGTGCTGCTCGTGCTCGACTCGATGACCGGCCAGGACGCGGTGCGCGTGGCCGAGGCCTTCGCCGAGCGGGTCGCCTTCGACGGGGTTGTGCTGACGAAGCTCGACGGCGATGCCCGCGGCGGCGCGGCGCTCTCGGTCAAGGCGGTCACCGGCAAACCGATCAAGCTGGTCTCGGTCGGCGAGCAGCTCGACCAGCTCGAGTACTTCCATCCCGACCGGATGGCCCAGCGGATCCTCGGCATGGGCGACGTGCTGAGCCTGATCGAGAAGGCCGAGGCCGCGGTCGAGGACGACGAGCGCGCCGAGATGGAGCGCCGCATGATGCAGGGCGAATTCACTTTCGACGACTTCCTGCGCAGCTACAAGATGCTCCGCCGGATGGGCCCGCTGCAGGGCGTGCTGAAGATGATCCCCGGGATGGGCAAGCAGCTCGAGGGCCTCGACGACGTCGACGAGCGCCAGCTCGCGCGGGTGGAGGGGATCGTGCTCTCGATGACGCCGCAGGAGCGGCGGATCCCGCACGTGATCGACGGCTCGCGGCGCAAGCGGATCGCGGCCGGGAGTGGCACGACAGTCGAGCAGGTCAACTCACTGCTCGAGGCCCGAAAGCAGATGGCGAAGATGATGAAGCAGCTCGGAAAGGGCAAGATGCCCGCGCTGCCCGGAGCGCCGCAGGGGCAGAATGGCCCCACGCGCTCCGCGACTAAGAAGAAGAAGAAGAGCAAGCGCAAGAAGTCGAGATCACGGAGGTAACCGTTTGGCAGTCAAGCTGAGGCTGACCCGAGTCGGGTCGAAGAAGAACCCCGTCTACCGCATCGTCGCGGCGGACTCGCGCTCACCACGCGACGGCAAGTTCCTGGAGATCGTGGGCCGCTACAACCCGCAGACCGACCCGTCCACGATCGAGCTGGACGAGGACCGGATCAAGGACTGGATCTCGAAGGGCGCGCAGCCCTCGTCGACCGTCCAGCGCCTGCTGAAGGCCAAGGGTGTCCAGCTCGGCTGAGCTCGTCGAGTACCTGGCACGCCGCCTGGTGGACGAGCCGGACGCGGTCCGGGTCGAGGAGCTCGAGCGGGACGGCGACCTGGTGATCGAGCTCCACGTCGCCAAGGACGACGTGGGCAAGGTGATCGGGCGCCAGGGCCGGATCGCGCGGGCGCTGCGCACGGTCGTCCGCGCCTCGGCCGCGCGGCGCAGCGGGCGCACGCTGCTCGAGATCGTCGAATAGTTGCGCGTAGCGGCTCTCTACGACATTCACGGGAACTACCCCGCGCTCGAGGCGGTCCTCGCCGAGGTCGAGCGCGAGGGCGTGGACGCGATCGTGGTCGGCGGCGACATCGCGGCCGGGCCGCCGCAGCCGCGAGAGGTGGTCGAGCTCGTCCGCTCGCTGCCGAATGCCCATGTGATCCGCGGTAACGCCGACCGCCTCTTCGCCGCCGAGTACACCGGAGACGACGGCCTGGACTGGCTGCTCGAGCGGCTCGACGACGAGCAGGCGAGCTGGCTCGCCGGCCTGCCGTTCTCGGTCGTCCTCGACGACACGCTCTACGTGCACGCCGCGCCGGACGACGACCGGACGATCGTCACCGAGCGGACGACGGACGAGAAGCTCGCGGGACTGCTGCGCGACGTCGAGCAGCACCGCGTGGTCGCCGGCCACACGCACATGCAGCTCGAGCGGCGCCTTGGCGACAAGCTGTTCGTCAACGTCGGGAGCATCGGCTGGCCGTACGAGGGGCGCGCCGGCGCCTACTGGGCGATCCTCGACGACGGCGTCGAGCTGCGGCACACCGAGTACGACCTCGAGCGCGCGGCCGAGCTCGTGCGCAAGTCGGGACACCCGCGGGCCGAGGAGATCGCGGCCGAGAACATCCTCGTCTCGGCGCCGCGAGCCGAGGCGCTCGAGGTCTTCGGCGGATGACGGACCTGGTCAAGGTGGGACGCGTCGGCAAGCCGCACGGGCTCGACGGCTCGTTCTTCGTCGAGCATGCGAGCGAGGACGAGGCGCGCTTCGCCAAAGGCGCGACGCTGCACGTCGACGGCGAGCCGGCCAAGGTCGTGGCCACGAAGCGCTCCCGGGGCCGCCCGGTGATCCGGCTCGACCGCGAGCCGCCGCGCGGGGCCGAGCTCGCCGTCCCCCGCGAAGAGCTGCCGCCGCCCGGTGAGGACGAGTACTACGAGTTCCAGCTGCTCGGCCTGATCGTCGAGGAGGAAGACGGCCGGCCGCTCGGCCGCGTCACCGCGCTCCATCCCGGCCCGGCGAACGACGCGCTCGAGCTCGACACAGGCCTGCTGCTGCCGCTCGTGGCCGCCTGTGTGCAGCAGGTGGACCTCCAGGCGGGCCGAATCCAGGTGGCGCGAGGCTTCGCCGACCACAGCTAAGGCGTTCGCTTGCGATGCCGCCTAGAGGCCGTGTCGGCTTTGCCGGCGCGGCCGTTCAACGCACTGCCTTGGATCCGCACCAATTGCCCCTCTACCGACCTTCGTAGCTAACCTGCGTTCCCGGCTCTTCCTGTGCAGCTCGACGTCTTCACACTCCTTCCACATGCGTTCGCCTGGCTCACGGAGCAGCGTCCTGTCGCTGCCGTGCTCGGTGAGGAGCTCAAGCTGCGCCTGCTCAACTACCGTGACTACACGCCGCTCGCCAACGGCCAGGTCGACGACGAGCCCTACGGCGGCGGCGCGGGGATGGTGCTGCGCGTGGACGTGGTCGCGGCCGCGCTCGATGCGGTCTACGGCGGCGCGCCCGGGCATCGCGTGGTCGCACTGACCCCGCAGGGCCGTCAGCTGACCCAGGACGTGGTCGAGGAGCTGGCGCAGGAGGAACGGCTGACGCTGCTCTCGGCCCGCTTCGAGGGCTTCGACGAGCGCGTCGGCATCCACCTCGCCTCGGACGCGATCTCGATCGGCCCGTACGTGCTCTCGGGCGGCGAGCTGCCGGCGATGGTCGTCCTCGATGCGATCGCAAGGCGGCTGCCGGGGGCGCTCGGCAGCGCGGAGTCCGGCCTGGTCGAGAGCTTCTCCGCCGAGCTCGACGGCGGGCTCGAGTACCCTCACTACACGCGCCCGTCCGAGTTCCGAGGCTGGCGGGTGCCGGATGTCTTGCTGTCGGGGGACCACAGGAGAATCGACGAGTGGCGGATGGAACAGAGCCGACTGAGGAGCGCGCCGTGACCGGCGACGACCGCCCGACCGACGAGAGCCCGGTCGACGACTACCGCTCGCAGTACCCGCCGCCGAACTACCCGCCGCTGCTCCAGCCCTCGCAGCAGGAGCACCACCACTCGCACAACCCGCTCGACCGGCTGACGGCAGGGCTGCCGCGCCCGTGGCGGATCGCGATCGACTGGATCGTGACCATCGCCGGCGCGATCGCGATCGTGCTCGCGATCAAGGCGTGGGTGGTCAACCCGTACCGGATCCCGTCGTCCTCGATGGAGCCGACGCTGCACTGCGCGCGCCCGGGGCAGGGCTGCGAGGCTCGCCTCTCCGACCGCGTGCTCGCGAACCGGTTCATCTACCACTTCCGGGATCCGCGCCGGGGCGAGATCGTGGTCTTCAACACCCCGCACGCCGCGCAGGAGATGTGCGGCGCCAGCGGCACGTTCGTCAAGCGGCTGATCGGCCTGCCCGGCGACACGGTCACCGAGCGGGACGGGGGCTTCGTCTACATCAACGGCGAGCGGCTGAAGGAGTCCTACATCAAGCCCGACCGGCGGGCCCGCGACTCCACCACCGGCACCTGGCACGTGCCCAAGGGGAGCTACTTCTTCATGGGCGACAACCGTGGCGAGTCGTGCGACTCCCGCCGTTGGGGCTCCGTGCCGCGCAAGAACCTGATCGGCAAGGTGTTCGCCACGTACTGGCCGCCGAACCGCATCGCGCTCCACTGAGAAACCCGCTCGACCGGCTGACCGCGGGCCTGCCGAGGTCTTGGCAGATCGCGATCGACTGGATCGTGACGATCGCCGCCGCGATCGGGCTCGTGCTCGCGATCAAGACGTGGGTCGTCAACCCGTACAAGATCCCGTCGGCGTCGATGGAGCCGACGCTGCACTGCGCGCGGCCCGGCCAGGGCTGCGAGTCGCGCTTCTCCGACCGCGTGCTCGCCAACCGCTTCATCTACCGCTTCCGGGACCCGCACCGCGGCGAGATCGTCGTCTTCGAGACGCCCCCCGCGGCGAAGGAGGAGTGCGGCGAGGGCGGCATCTTCGTCAAGCGGCTGATCGGCCTCCCGGGCGAGCTCGTCCAGGAGGACGAGAAGGGCTTCATCTGGATCGACCACAAGAAGCTGGACGAGCCGTACATCGAGCGGAAGCGCCGCGACCGCGACGTCCTCAACCGGGAGGAGACCTGGCGCGTGCCGTTCGGGCAGTACTTCTTCATGGGCGACAACCGCGGCGACTCGTGCGACTCGCGGCGCTGGGGCTCGGTGCCGCGCAAGAACCTGATCGGCCCCGTCTTCGCGACCTACTGGCCTCCGAACCGAATCAGCCTCCGCTAGCATTCCGCGTCGGCCCGACGGGCCTCTTTCTATGAGCAAAGTGATCGACAGCCTCGAGCAACAGCAGCTGCGGACGAACCTGCCGCCGTTCAAGGCCGGGGACACGGTCCGCGTGCATTTCCAGGTGATCGAGGGCCAGCGCCGACGTGTGCAGGTCTTCGAGGGAGTCGTCCTCAAGCGCCAAGGCGCCGGCGTGCGGGAGACGTTCACCGTGCGCAAGCAGTCGTTCGGCGTCGGCGTCGAGCGGACCTTCCCGGTGCACTCGCCGAAAATCGAGCGCATCGAGGTGACCGCGATCGGCGACGTCAACCGCGCGAAGCTCTACTACCTGCGCGGCAAGGTCGGCAAGCGGGCACGCGTGCGCGCACGGCGCGGCGTTGCCCTGCCGGAGTCGGAGCTGCTCGTGTCGGCCGGCGCGATGCCCGCCGAGGGTGAAGAGGTGGACGAGGAGCTGGTCGCCGAGGCCGCGGAAGCCGCCGAGGTGGAGGAGGCTCCCGCGGAAGAGCCGGCCGCCGAGGAGCCGGCCGTCGAGGAGCCGACGGCGGAGGAGCCGGGCCCCGAGCCCGAGTCCGCGGTCGAGCCCGAGCCCGAGCCGGCCGAGCTGGTCACCGAGGAGTAACGAAAGCGTCACGAGTGCTGGGCACCGGCTGAGCGCGGCGCTATCCTCGCGCCCGTGGCCCGTCGCACCGGACGCAAGCTCCTCCAGTTCGACCGCAAGCTCGGTGCGCGCTTCGTGGCCGGCGCCGACGAGGCGGGGCGCGGGCCGCTCGCCGGGCCGCTGCTCGTGGCGGGCGTGCTGCTCGACTACGCAAAGCTGCGCGACCACAAGGTTCGCCCGCTCGCCTGCCTGAACGACTCGAAGCAGTGCAGCGAGTCCGAGCGCGAGGAGCTCTACCGCGCCGTGATCGGCTGCGCCGAGCGGGTGGTCGTGCGCGCGGTCCCGTCCTCGCAGATCGACCGCGCCGGCCTGCACCGCTCGAACCTCGCCGGCCTGCGTTCGGTGCTGGCCGAGCTGACGCCGCCGGCCGAGGTCTGCCTGGTCGACGGCTTCCGGCTCGGGCCGCTTGCGCCCGAGCACCGCGCGGTCGTCGACGGCGACGAGAAGAGCGCGGCGATCGCGGCGGCGTCGATCGTGGCGAAGGTGACGCGCGACCGGATGATGCGGCGGATGGACGCGCTCTACCCGGCGTACGGCTTCCGCTCGCACGTCGGCTACATCACGCCTGGCCACTCGGCGGTGGTGCGCGAGATCGGCCCGTCGGAGATCCACCGTCGCAGCTTCAACGCGCTCTGTTACGCCTAGTACTGTCGCTGCCGGCCGCACGGCCGAGCGGCGCGCGTGGTGGTTCTACCGCCTGCGCGGCTACCGGATCCTCGAGCGCAACGTCTGGACCGGCGGCAACGAGCTCGACCTGGTCGTTCGCCGCGGGCGGCGGCTCGCGTTCGTCGAGGTGAAGGCGAAGGGCGGAGCGGGGAGGGGCGACCCGCTGGAGATGGTCACCGAGGAGAAGCAGCGCCGCCTGCGCCGAGCCGCCGAGGCGTGGCTCGCCGCGCATCCCGAGGCGTCCGGGCTCGAGGCGCGCTTCGACGTCGTCGCCGTTCGCGACGGCCGCCTCGAACGGGTGGCAGGCGCCTTCTAGGAGGGCGCGCCGACGCGTGCGCTCGCGACCCACGCGTCGAGCGGGCGGTCGCGTCCTCGGAGCTCCAACGTCCGTCGCTCGAGGATTGCCGTCTCGAGGTGGCCTGCCTCGGCAGCCTCGGTGCTGACGAGCGTTTCGCCCGCGGCGGCAAGCCCAGTCAGCCGTGACGCCACGTTGACCGTGTCGCCGAGTGCCGTGAAGTCCAGCGCGTCGCCCTCGCCGATGCTGCCGACGAACGACGGCCCGGTGTGAATGCCGACTCCGATCGGAACCCAGGCGTCGGCTCCGTCGTTCCCGGTGCGATCCATCAGGTCGCGGGCGGCGGCGATCGCGGCTGCGGCGTGCTCGCTGCCGGCGAAGCCCGGGATGAAGAGCGCGAGGGCGCCGTCGCCGACGAACTTGTCGACGATCCCGTTGTGGTCGTCGATCGCCTCGGCAGCCACGCCGTAGAAGCGGGCCAGCAGCTTAGAGTACTCGCCGGGCGGCAGCTCCTCGGCGATCGAGGTCGAGCCGCGCACGTCCACGAAGAGCACCGAGAGCTCGATCTCGGCTCCGCCCGGATGCTTGTGGATCGAGCGGATGCACCATCTGCAGAGGCGCCGGTTCAGCGGCGACGGCCCGAACGCGAGCACTCGCGTCAGCACGCCGCCAGGGCCGCGGAACGGCGCGTTGCAGAGCTTGCAGCGCGGGTCCGAGGGCAGAGCTCCCCACATGCGGCGCATCCGCTGGAGACCCGGGTAGTCGCCGGTCAGCATCCGCCGCCACATCTCCTCAACGTTCTGCTTCGCCATTGCCGAAAACGCTACCGCGAACGGCGGGCGGCACGAGGAAGGTTTCCGTCTCCGGCGAACTGCGGCGGGTGGCCTCGACCCAGGACGCGCTCTACCGGCGCATCGACCTCGATCTCTCGTGGTCCGAGTCCGACCTCCCCGAGCGGGAGCGGACGAAGCACGTCAACCGGCTGCACCCGTACCTCGGCAAGTTCATCCCGCAGCTGGTCGAGGCGCTGCTTTCGCGCCATCTTGCGGGTGGCGGCCGCGTGCTCGACCCGTTTGCGGGCTCGGGGACGACGCTCGTGCAGGCGCTCGAGTCCGGCTACGACGCGACCGGCGCGGACGTGGCGCCGTTCAACTGCCTGCTGATGCGCGTGAAGACGCGGGAGTACAATCCGTTCGTGCTCGAGCACGAGTTGCGGGACGCGCTCGCCCGGCTCGACCGCTTCGAGCTCGCGCGGCCGAGTGGCCAGGTCTCGACCTTCGTCCGGGACTGGTACGCGCCGCAGGCGGCCGCGGAGCTGCTCTTCTTCCGCGCCCTCGTCGACGACTACGAGCATGCCGACGTGCTGAAAGTCGTGCTGGCGCGCGCGGCGCGATCGGCGCGGCGGACGACCCACTTCGACCTCGACTTCCCGCGGAAGCCGCAGAAGACGCCGTATTGGTGCCACAAGCACCGGCGCGAGTGCAGGCCGGTCGGCGAGGCTCGCCGCTTCCTGCGCCGCTACGCGCTCGACACGCTCACCCGCGTGAAGGAGTTCGCGCGCGTGCGTACGCGCGGGCGCGAGGCGGTCGTGCTGCACGGCGACGCGCGCGAGCTCGACTTCGGCTCCGGCTTCGAGGGCGTCGTCACCTCGCCGCCTTATCCGGGCCTGATCGACTACCACGAGCAGCACCGCTACGCGTACGAGCTGCTCGGGCTGGAGGAGTTCCGCGAACTCGAGCTGGGGAAGGGGTCATCTCGCGCGGCGCTGGCCGCGTACGTCGAAGGTGTGGCGGCGGTGCTGGCGAACGTGCGTGGCTCGTTGCGGCCTGGCGCGCCGGTCGTGATCGTGATCAACGACCGCCGCGAGCTCTACCCGGAGATCTTGGAGCGGGCCGGGCTGCGGCTCGAGGAGCGCTACCGGCGGCACGTGAACCGCCGCACGGGCCGGCGCGCGGGCGAGTTCTTCGAAGACGTGCTTGTCGCGCGGGCCTAGACGTTTCACTTTCTGCACAAAGCCGTCACAGACACGCGTGAGGTTCGGGCCTAGCTTGGACCTGTGCTCGCCCGCACCGTGACGCACGCGCTCGTAGGGCTCGACGCCCGCCGCGTCGAGGTCGAGGCGCACCTGCAGCTCGGCGTGCCGGCGTTCGCGATCGTCGGTCTCGCCGACCGTGCCTGCCAGGAAGCGAAGGAACGCGTCCGCTCGGGAATCGCGTCGGCCGAGCTCGAGTGGCCCGTGCGGCGGATCACGGTCAACCTCGCGCCTGCCGAGCTGCGGAAGGAGGGTTCGGGGTTCGACCTGCCGATCGCGCTCGCCGTGCTGGCGGCCTCCCGGCAGGTACCCTCCGAGGCGCTGGGCGGGCACGCGGCGGTCGGCGAGCTCGCGCTGGACGGGCGGCTGCGGCCGGTCGGCGGAGTGCTCGCGGCTGCCGAGGGCGCGCGGCAGGCTGGGCTCTCTCGGCTCCTGTGCGCCGCGGAGTGCGCGGCCGAGGCGGCGCTGGCCGGCATCGAGCCGGTGCCGTTGCACCACCTGGCGGAGGCGGTGGCCTACTTACGCGGCGAGTGGCAGCCGCCTCCGCCCGACGAGCTCGCGCCGTCGCCGCTGAACGGCTCCGAGCCCGCCGGGCCCGATCTCGCCGAGGTGCGCGGGCAAGAGCGAGCGCGGCGGGCGCTCGAGCTCGCGGCGGCGGGCGGCCATAACCTGCTGCTCGGCGGGCCGCCGGGCACGGGCAAGACGATGCTCGCGCGGCGGCTGCCGGGAATCCTGCCGCGCCTTCCGCCCGACGAGGCGTTGGAGGTGACGCGGATCCATTCCGTCGCGGGGCTCCTCCCGCCGGGCAGGCCGCTCGTGTCCGTGCCGCCCTTTCGGGCGCCGCACCATACGGCGTCGGTTGCCTCGATCGTCGGCGGCGGCTCGTCGCCACGGCCCGGCGAGGCGAGCCTCGCGCATCGCGGGATGCTCTTCCTCGACGAGCTGGCCGAGTTCCCGCGCAACGCGCTCGAGGCCCTACGCCAGCCGCTGGAGGACGGGTCGATCTCGATCGCACGGGTCGGCGGCAAGATCGTCTTCCCGGCTCGCTTCCAGCTCGTCGCGACGATGAACCTTTGCCCCTGCGGCGCGCGCGGCGACCCCGCGGCCGAGTGCTCCTGCTCCGCGGCCCGCCTCGCCGCGTACCGGGACAAGTTGTCGCGAGCGCTGCTCGATCGCTTCGACCTGGTGGTGACGGTGCCCGCCCGCGGGCCCGCGAGCTCGAAGCTGCTCCAGGAGAACGCTCGGAGGCGGTGCGCGAGCGGGTCACGGTCGCGCGCGAACGCGCGCGGGGAGAGCCACTGTGGCGGTCGCGCGAGGCAAACGAGCTGTTGAGCCGCGCGGTCGAGCGGCTGCCCTTGTCCGCCCGCGGGCGCGCGAGAGTCGCGCGGGTGGCGCGGACGATCGCGCTGCTCGCGGGCGCGGAGGAAGTCGGCAAGGCCCAGGTCGCGGAAGCGCTCTCGTACCGCTCGCCGACGGAGCTCGGGACGCCGTGAGCGACCTCGTCCTCGCGGCCTTCGCGGCGGAGACGGGCGGCCATGTGGTCGAGGACCCGCGCGAGCGACGGTTCGAGCGCTTCCGCCGGAGCTTCGACGAGGCGGCCTTTCGCTCCTCGCTCGCGGCTCGGGGCCTGCGGTTCGTCGGACGCGGCGAGGTGCTCTATCCGTCCGCGCTGCGCGAGCTGCACGACCCGCCCCCGGGCTTGTTCCTGCGTGGCTCCGGAGTGGTTGAGCTGCTCGGGCAGCGTGGAGTCGCGATCGTCGGCGCGCGAGCCTGCTCGTCATACGGGTCGCAGGTCGCGCGCCTGCTGGGGCGGGAGCTGGCGGCGGCCGGCCTCGTCGTCGTCAGCGGCCTCGCGCGGGGAATCGACGGCGAGGCGCACCGCGGTGCGCTCGAGTCACGCGGTCGCACGGTGGCGGTGCTCGGCTGCGGCGTCGATCGCGACTACCCGGCCGCCCACGCCGAGCTTGCGGGTCGCATCGCCGAGCAGGGCCTCGTCGTCTCGGAGTACGCGCCCGGCGTCGAGCCCGCGCCCTGGAGGTTCCCGGCTCGCAACCGGATCATCGCCGGGCTCGCCGCCGCCACGGTCGTGGTCGAGGCTCGCGAGCGCAGCGGCGCCCTGATCACCGCCGACTTCGCGCTCGAGGTCGGCCGCGAGGTCTTCGCCGTGCCCGGCGAAATCACCTCGGCGCTCTCGGCCGGAACCAACGCGCTGCTGCGTTTGGGCGCGACGCCGCTCACCTCGCCGGAGGACGTGCTCGAAGCGCTGGGCGTCGACGCTGTGTCTGCCCCGGCACCGGAGCTCGGCGAGACGCCCGCCCGCGTGCTCGAGGCGCTCGTGCGCGAGCCGAGTGGAATCGACGGGCTCATTCGCGAGACGGGCCTCGACGCCGCGGCCGTGGCGACGGCGCTGGCCGAGCTCGAGCTCGTCGGGGCGGTTGCGGAGGCCCACGGTCTCTACAGGGGGGTGAGGCCGCAGGGCTAGGATCGCCGACATCGAGACGAGCTCGTACTGGCTTGCGGAGCGGCGCTCGCCCCTGGCAGCGCCGGCCGACCGGTCGGCGGGACCGGTCGACGTGGCGATCGTCGGGGGCGGCGTCACGGGCTGCGCCTGCGCGCTCAGGCTCGCGGAGGCTGGCAAACGCGTGCGCCTGTTCGAGGCGCGCGAGATCGCCGGAGGAGCGAGCGGGCGCAACGGCGGCTTCGCCCTGCGCGGCGGCGCTCCCGCGTACGACGTGGCACGGCGGGAGCTCGGTCCCGAGCGGGCGCGTGTCCTCTGGGTGCTGACCGAGCGCTACCTCGACCGGTTCGAGCAGCTGGCAGGCGACGCGTTCCACCGGACGGGCAGCCTCAGGCTGGCCGCGGACCCCGGCGAACGGGGCGAGCTCGAGGCCGAGTACGAGGCCCTGCGGGAAGACGGCTTCGCGGTCGAGTGGCGCGCCGAGCTTCCGGAGCCTCTGTCCAGGCGGTTCGACGGCGCGATCTTCCATCCGCCGGATGGATCGCTTCAGCCTGCCCGCTGGGTCCGGCGTCTGGCCGCGCGCGCCGTGGAGGCGGGCGCCGAGCTGCGGGAGCACGAGCGCGTCGAGTCGCTCGACGCGCTCGACGCCGACCAGGTCGTGATCGCGACCGACGGCTACACGCAGGGACTGGTGCCCGAGCTCGATGCCGCGATCAAGCCGACCCGCGGCCAGGTGCTCGTCACCGAGCCGCTCGAGCGGCGCCTGTTCGTGTGCCCGCACTACGCCAGGCACGGCTACGACTACTGGCAGCAGACGGAGGACGGGCGGCTCGTGGCCGGAGGCTTCCGCGACAAGGCCGCCGACCACGAGTACATCTCGGAAGAGGAGACGACACCGCTGATCCAGGGCCAGCTGGAGCAGTTCGTCGCCGAGCTGCTCGGCGGCGAGCCGCGGGTCGACCACCGCTGGGCCGGGATCTTCGGCACGACCGCCGACCGGCTGCCGATGGTCGGGAGGATCCCCGGGAGCGACCGCGTCTGGGTCTCAGCCGGCTACTCCGGCCACGGCAACGTGCTGGGCCTCGCTTGCGGCGAGCTCGTGGCAGGGGCGATTCTCGGCGACCCTGCGCCGGATCTGGAGCTGTTCGACCCGGCGCGGCTGCTCGGCTAGCCCTCGCCGGGCGCGGGCACCGAATCGTCGGCCTGGAAGAGCGAGAAGCGGTTGCCCTCGGTGTCGACGCAGCGCGCGAACCAGCCGATGGTCGGGATCGGCTGCTTGTCGTCCGCCGACCCACCGAGCTCGCGCGCCTTTGCGATCGAGGCATCGATGTCGGAGGTGCCGAAGTAGACGATCGGCCCGGAGCCGGCTGAGTCGGGATCCGGGTAGATGGCCCCGCCTGGTTCGTTCCCGTCCAGCATGTGGTACTCGACCGGCCCCTCCCAGGCTTGGAACTTCCAGCCGAAGAGCGACTTCCAGAACTCCATCGCCCGTGCGCCGTCCTGCGCAGGGATCTCGAAATGCACCAGCTGCCCGTCCATTCCCGCCTCCTTCGGTCGTTAGCGGCAGCCTAACCGGCGGTTACAGCTCGATCGTCGGCAGGTCGAGCTCGTCGCGCCGCTCGAGCGCGGCAAGTGCGATCGCGAGGTCCTGGATCGCCAAGCCGGTCGAGTCGAAGGTGCTGATCTCGTCCTCGGAGCGCCGCCCCTCGGCCTTGCCTGCGAGCACGGCGCCGAGCTCGGTCACCTGGTCACGCTCGAGCGCCCCCGACTCCACCGAATGCGCCAACTCTCCGTTGTGGCTCGCCTGCTCCCAGTCGTCGCAGAAGACGTGCGTCCGGACGAGCTCCTCGACCGCGATCTCCGCCTTGCCCGGGCCGTCGGCCCCCATCAGGCTCACGTGTTGCCCCGGGCGCAGCGACCCCTGGCCGAAGAGCACCTCGTGGCCGGGTGTCACCGTGACCACCACGTCTGCCGCCAGCGCCTCGCCGAGGGAGCCGGCGACCGCCGCGCCGAGCTCCTCGGCGGCGGCGCGGGCACGCGGCTCGTCGACGTCCCACAGCAGCACCGGCGCTCCCGTCGCGACGAACGTCCGCGCCGCGGCCCGGCCGTTCACGCCGGCGCCGACCACGGCCGCAGTTCCGGGACGGCCGAGCGTCTGCGCCGCCAGCACGGCCGCCGCGCCGGTGCGCAGCGCCGTCACGGCGCCCGCGTCGAAGACGGCGACCAGCGACCCGTTCGTCGCATCCGAGAGCAGCACCAGGCCCGTGACTGTCGGCAGGCCCCGTTCCGGGTTGCCCGGAAACGACGTCACCCACTTGAGCGCCGCGAAGCCGCCGCCGAGAGCCGGCATCGCCCGGAAGTCGCCGGCCGGATAGGCAGGCACGTACACCTTGGGCGGCATCGTCCACTCGCCGCGTGCGTAAGCCACGAAGGCGTCGCGGACGGCCTCCACAGCCCGCTGCGGCGAAACGGCCTCCTCGAGGTGGCGGGCTGTGAACAGCGGCACCATCGAACCGTCAAGCCTAATCGCGGGATACTCGGAGCCGATGGAGGCCGGGGCCGGAATCGTCGTCGAGCGGCTGCTCGTCGTTCGCAACGGCACCGATGCCCTCGACGACCTCTCGCTCACGGTCGACCGTGGCGTGGTGACGGGCCTGCTCGGGCCAAACGGGGCCGGCAAGTCGACGCTGATGCGTGCGATCGTCGGCGTTCAGCGCGTCCGCGCCGGCACGATCACCGTCCTCGGCCGCCCCGCGGGCTCCCGCGAGCTCCGCCAGACGGTCGCGTACGTGACGCAGGCGCCGTCGGTCTACGGGGACCTCACGGTTCGAGAGAACCTGCGCTTCTTCGCCCGGGTACTCGCCGTCTCGCCCGCCCGCATCCCGGATGTGCTCGAGACGGTGGAGCTGGCCGACCTCGCCGACCGCGTCGTGAACCGCCTCTCGGGCGGCCAGCGGGCACGCGTCTCCCTCGCCAGCGCGCTGCTTGGCGAGCCCGAGCTGCTCGTGCTGGACGAGCCGACGGTCGGGCTCGACCCGTTGCTCCGTCGAGACCTCTGGAACGCCTTCCACCGCCTGGCGTCGGAGGGCCGGACGGTGCTCGTCTCGAGCCATGTGATGGATGAGGCCGAGCGCTGCGACCGGCTGCTGCTACTGCGCGAAGGCCGGCTGCTCGCAAGCGCCGAGCCGGGCGAGCTCCTGCGCCAAACGTCCGCGCCCGACCTGGACAGCGCGTTCCTGCGCCTGATCGAGGAGGAGCGCTCGTGAGCCCGCGTGTCACCGCGGCCGTCGCCCTCCGCGTGCTGACCCAGTTGCGGCGTGACCCGCGCACGGTCGGGTTGCTCGTGGGTGTGCCGTCGCTGCTGATCGTGCTGCTGCACGAGCTCTTCGCCGGACGTGAGGAGGTCTTCCAGCACGTCGGCGGGCCGCTCCTCGGGCTCTTCCCGTTCGTCTCGATGTTCGTCGTCACGTCGGTGACGATGCTGCGGGAGCGCACGACCGGCACGCTCGAGCGGCTGATGACGCTGCCGCTCGCGAAGCTCGACCTGCTCGGCGGCTACGCCGTCGCGTTCGCCGCGATGGCGGCAGTCCAGGCATCGGTCGTCTCGGCGATCGCATTCGCCTGGCTCGGCCTGCACACGGACGGCCCGATCCCGGCGGTGGTCGCGCTGGCGATCGGGAACGCCGTGCTCGGGATGGCGCTCGGGCTCTTCGCCAGCGCGTTCGCCTCGACGGAGTTCCAGGCCGTGCAGTTCATGCCTGCGATCGTGCTCCCCCAGATGCTGCTCTGCGGCCTCTTCGTCGCGCGCTCGGAGATGGCGGACTGGCTGCGGGTCGTCTCAGCGCTCTTGCCGTTGACTTATGCCTACGACGCGCTCGCACGGGCGATCGCCGGGGACTTCGACCCGCGTTTCGCCCTGGATGTCTGCGCCGTGCTCGGCGCAACAGTGCTCGCGCTGCTGCTCGGGGCGCTCACCCTTCGGCGCCGCACCGACTAGAGGCCCTTGACGTCCTCGATCAGCTTGTCGATCGACTCCTTCGCGTCGCCGAACAGCATCACCGTCTTCGGGTTGTAGAAGAGCGGGTTCTCGATGCCGGCGAAACCGGGGTTCATGCTCCGCTTGAGCACGACCACCGCCTGCGCCTGGTCGACGTTCAGGATCGGCATGCCGTAGATCGGGCTGCCCTCGTTGGTGCGCGCGTCGGGGTTGACGACGTCGTTCGCGCCGACGACGAGCGCCACGTCCGTGCGGCCGAACTCCGGGTTCGCCTCGTCCATCTCCTTCAGCTGCGGGTAGGGGACGTTCGCTTCGGCGAGCAGCACGTTCATGTGGCCGGGCATGCGGCCCGCGACCGGATGGATCGCGTACGAGACCTCGACGCCCTTCTCCTCGAGCAGGTCGGCGAGCTGGCGCACGTCGTGCTGGGCCTGCGCGACCGCCAGGCCGTAACCCGGCACGAAGACCACCTTGTGCGCGTAGGCGAGCATCACCGCGACGTCCTCGGCGCTCGCGCTGCGCACAGACCCGCCATCGCCCGACGCGACCGCCGCCGCCGACTCGCTCACCTGTCCGAACGCGCCGAAGAGGACGTTCGCGATCGACCGGTTCATCGCGCGTCCCATCAACAGCGTCAGCAGCGTCCCCGAGGCGCCGACGAGCATGCCGGCCACGATCAGGACGTTGTTCTCGAGCTCGAAGCCGCTCGCTGCCACCGCCAGGCCGGTGAAGGCGTTCAGCAGCGAGATCACGACCGGCATGTCGGCGCCGCCGATCGGGAGCACGAAGAGGACGCCGAACAGCAGCGCGGCGCCGACGAGCACCCAGAGCAGCCACTCCTCCTGGACGCCGCTGACGAGGGCAATCCCCGAGGCGACCGCGATCAACAGCACCACGCCGTTCACGAACTGCTGACCCGGGTACGTGATCGGCCGGCCGCCGATCAGCTCCTGCAGCTTCGCGAACGCCACCATCGAGCCGGAGAACGAGATCGCGCCGATCAGCGCAGAGAGCACGATCGCGAGCGAGATATCGACTTTCGGCGCGCCGGGCTCGGGCAGGATCCGGTGCACCTCCGCGAGGGCGATCAGCGCGGCCGCTCCACCACCGACGCCGTTGAACAGCGCCACCATCTGCGGCATCGCGGTCATCTTCACGCGACGCGCCGCGACCGCCCCGAACGCGCCGCCGATCAGCATTCCGACCGCGATGGCCCACCAGCTCGTGGTGCCGATCCTGATCCAGGTGACGACGACGGCGACGAGCATCCCGACCGCGCCGATCTGGTTGCCGCGCCGTGCGTGGGCGGGGTTGGAGAGAAAGTGCAGCGCGAGGATGAACGAGACGATCGGGATCAGGTAGAGCAGGTTCGCGAGGTTCGTGCTCATGGGCGGTGCTGGCCGTCGCGGGAGGCGTCAACCTCTTTCGCGGGCTCGCGCCGCTTGAACATCTCGAGCATGCGGTCGGTGACGACGAAGCCGCCGACGACGTTCGCGGAGCCGAGCACGACGGCGAGGAAACCGACGATCCAGTCGAACGTGTCCTTGTGCGGCGCGCCGAGCACGACCATGGCTCCCACGACGACGATGCCGTGGATCGCGTTCGTGCCGGACATCAGCGGCGTGTGCAGCAGCGTCGGCACCTTCGAGATCACCTCGAAGCCGAGAAAGATCGCGAGCACGAGGATGGTCAGCTCGAAGACGAGCAGCGTGTTGTGACTCACGCGCGCCGCCCCTCGCGCCGAGCCGCGGCCGCTTCCTGTTCACGCGAGAACCCGAATCCCCCACCCAGGGTGGGGGTGACGATCCCACCGCCCTCGGCGGAGACGCTAGCGGGATTGGGCGCACGTGTCTGTGACAGGAGTGTGCCGACTTTGCGCCGATCTCTCCACGGGCTCGGCCGCGCGGGCCGGCTGGGCGCGCCGCGCCGGTTCACGCGGGTACCTCCTGCTTGCGGGTCACGCAGGCGCCGGCCGTGATCTCGTCGTCCCAGTCGAGCGCCAGCGTCCCCTCCGGCGCGAGCTGGTGCAGCAGGGCGGCGACGTTGCGCGCGTAGAGCTGGCTCGCGTGGAACGGCATCGTGCTCGGCAGGTTGGTGAAGCCGACGATCGTCACGCCCTCGCGCACGACTTCCTCGCCGGGCTCGGTGAGCTCGCAGTTGCCACCCGCCTCGGCGGCCAGGTCGACCACGACCGAACCCGGGCGCATCGCCGCGACGGCGCTCGCCGGGATCAGCTTCGGTGCCGGCCGGCCGGAGATCAGCGCCGTCGTGACCACGACGTCGAACTCCGGCAGCCGCGCCTCGAGCTCGGCCTGCTGCTGCCGCTGCTGCTCCTCGCTCAGCTCTACGGCATAACCGCCGGCGGTCTCCTCGCCGACGACGCCGAGGTCGAGCCAGTTGGCGCCAAGGCTCTCGATCTGCTCGCGCACCACCGGCCGGACGTCGAAGCCGGTCACGACCGCGCCCAGCCGCCGCGCGGTCGCCACGGCCTGCAGCCCCGCGACCCCCGCGCCGAGGACGAGCACCTTGGCGGGCGCGACCGTGCCGGCGGCGGTCATCAGCATCGGGAAGAACTTCGGCAGCCGCTCGGCCGCGAGCAGCGTCGCCTTGTAGCCGGAGACGGTCGCCTGCGACGAGAGCGCGTCCATCGGCTGGGCGCGCGTGATCCGCGGGATCGACTCCATCGCGAACGCGATCACGCCGCGCTGTGCGAGCCGCTCGATTCCCTCGGGATCGGTCAGCGGCTGCAGGAAGCCGATCAGCACCTGCCCCTCCCGCAGCCGGCCAACCTCCTCCTCGCTCGGCTTCTGCACCTTCACCACGGCCTCCGCGTCGGCCCAGTCGTCCACGAGTTGCGCGCCCGCCTCCTCGTACGCCGGGTCCGGGAACGACGCCGCCTCGCCCGCGCCGCGTTGCACGAGCACCTCGAAGCCGGCCGGCACGAGCTTGCCGACGACCTCCGGCACGAGCGCCACGCGCCGCTCGCCGGCCGCCGTCTCTCTCGGGACCCCGATCCGCATGCCGGGGGGATGCTAGTGCGTCGAGCGGGCACGAATATCCTCCACCGGCATGGGCGTCCCCGAGATCGTCCCGCGGGAGTCGAAGCACGGGCTGGTCGCCGACGGCGACGGCTGGTTCGTCGTGAACGCGACCGAGAGCCGGTGGAACGACACCGGCCCCTTCGGCTTCTACTGCAACTTCGAGGGCAAGCGCCGCTTCAGGCAGCTCGGGCTGAACGTGAGCGTGCTCGAGCCGGGCCAGTCGCTCGGGTACTACCACCGCGAGCGGGCGCAGGAGGACTTCCTCGTCCTCGCCGGCGAGTGCCTGCTGCTCGTCGAGGGCCGGGAGCGGCGGCTGCGCGCCTGGGACTTCGTGCACTGCCCGCCCGGGACGAACCACATGATCGTCGGCGCCGGCAGCGGCCCGGCCGTGGTGCTCGCGGCCGGCGCCCGCGGCCGCGGTCGGAGCGGGATCGTCTATCCGGTCGACCCGCTGGCGCTCGAGCACGGCGTCGGCGTACGACGGGAGACGACGAAGCCGCAGGAGGCCTACGCAGGGCTTCTGGGCCGCACCCGCTGCCGGTACCGCCCGGGCTGGCTGCCCGAGTAGCATCAGGCCGTGTCCAGGCCCCTCGCCGAGATCGCCGACAGCTTCTTCAGGCCGGCCGTGAACGACCTCGTTCCCTACGAGCCGGGGAAGCCGGTCGAAGAGGTGCAGCGGGAGCTCGGGCTCGAGCGGGTCGTCAAGCTCGCGTCCAACGAAGGCCCGTACGGGCCGTTCCCGGAGGCGCGCGAGGCGATCGACCGCGCGACCGCCGACCTCAACCGCTACCCGGACGGCGGCGCCTACCGGCTGCGGGCCGCGCTCGCCGAGCGCTTCGACCTGCGCTTCGAAGAGGTCGCGGTCGGCGCCGGCTCCGACGGGCTGGTCGATTGCCTCACGCAGGCCGCGCTCGAGCCAGGCGACGAGATCGTCTGCGGCTGGCCCTCGTTCCCGAGCTACGTGATCGACGCCCGCAAGGTGGGCGCGGTACCGCGCACGGTGCCGCTGCGCGACGGGCGCTACGACCTCGAGGCGCTGCTCGAGGCAATCGGGCCGCGGACGAAGATCGCCTACCTCTGCCTGCCGAACAACCCGACCGGCACGACCAACACGAGCGCCGAGCTCGACGACTGGTTCGAGCGGGTGCCCGAGCACGTCGTCACCGTGCTCGACCAGGCCTACGCCGAGTACATCGACGACCCTGACTACCCGGACGGCGTCGAGGAGTACCTCAAGCAAGGCCGCCGGGTCGTCGTCCTGCGCACCTTCTCGAAGATCTACGGCCTGGCCGGGCTGCGCGTCGGCTACGGGCTCGCGCCCGCGGAGATCGTCACCGGGATCGGCAAGGTGCGGCGCGCCTTCGACATCACCACGCCCGCGCAGGAGGCCGCGCTTGCGAGCCTCGACTCGCCGGCCGAGCTGGAGCGCCGCCGGGCCGAGAACGCGCACGGCCGCGCCGAGCTCGAGCGGATCCTGCGCGAGCACGGCCTCGACCCGGTCGGCCCCGCGGTCGGCAACTTCCTGTTCGTCGAGGTCGGCGAAGACTCGCGGCCGTTCTTCGAGCAGCTGCTCCACGAGGGCGTGATCGTGCGCCCGACGCACGGCTTCGGAGCGCCCGGCGCGGTGCGGGTGACGGTCGGTACGGCCGAGGAGCAGGAGCTGCTGGCCCGCGCGCTCACACGAGTGCTCGCACGGGCCTGACCCTTAGGGACCAGGCCGAAAAACCCCTCGTTCGAGTGCCGGTCCCGGTGTTACCGTATGAGAGGCGATGGGCCGCCCCCAGGTAGCCGGAACCCCGTTCGCACTCCTTAGCCGAGAGCCCGCGTACCGCCGCCTGTTTCTCGCCACGCTCGGGTCGGGGGCGGGCACCTGGCTGGCCCTCGTGGCGCTCGAGGCCGACGTCTGGATCCGCACGGAGTCGTCGGGCTGGATCGCCGCGCTGCTGATCGCCGACCTGCTGCCGACCTTCGCGATCGGGCTCCTCGTGGGGCCGCTCGTCGACCGGCTCTCGCGGCGCAGGCTGATGGTCGGCGCCGACCTCGTCCGCTTCGTCGTCTTCGCGGCGCTGCCGTTCGCGACGAGCGCGACGCAGGTGGTCGCGCTGGCGGCCGTCGCCGGGATCGCGACCGGCTTCTTCCGCCCGGCCGTCTACGCCGGGCTGCCGAACCTGGTCCGGGAAGAAGACCTCACGCACGCCAACTCGCTCCTGCAGACGGTGGACAACCTCACGTGGGCGCTCGGCTCGCTGGCCGGCGGCGCGCTCGTCGCGGCCTCGGGCGTCGACGTGGCCTACTGGATCAACGCCTGCACGTTCCTGATCTCGGCCGTCTTCCTCTACGGCATCCCGCAGCGCCTGCTGCAGGCCAGCCTCGCCGCGAGCCGCGGGCACTGGGCCGACCTGAAGGACGGCTTCTCGCTGACCGTCCGCTCGAAGGCGCTACTGACCGTGCTGATCGCCTGGAATGTGGCGATGTTCTCGAACGCGGCCGTGAACGTGGCCGAGCCGCGGCTCACCTTCCGCGCTTTCGACGCGGGCACGTTCGGGCTCGGCCTGATGATGGGGAGCGCCGGCATCGGGCTGGCGTTCGGCGCGTACCTCGCCGGCCAGTGGATCGAGCAACGCGGCCTCGCGAACGTCTACGGGATCTCGCTCGGGCTGATGGCGATCGGGATCGGGCTCGCCGCCGTCTCGCCGAACGTTTGGATCGCCGCTGCGTGCGTCGTCATCTCGGGCGCCGGCAACGGGGCGGCGGTCGTCTGCAACGCGTTGCTCGTCCAGCGCGGCGCGCCCGACGCGCTGCGCGGCCGCGCGTTCGCGGTGCTGATGAGCTCGAACGTGGCGATGCTGACCTTGGGAATCCTCGTCGCCGGGCGGCTGACCGACGTCTACGGGCCGCGCTGGGTCTGGGGCGCCGCGGCCGTCGCCTCCGCGTTCTCGGCCGTCGTCGGCTTCCTGCTCGCGCGGGCAGCGGGCGCCGACAGCCGCGCCGAGGGCCAGCCGCTCGCGATGACCGCGCACAGCAACGAGCCGGGGCAGCAGGCGTCCCTTTAGCATCGGGGCGTGGCAGCGCGCCGCGACTTCACGCGAGAGTCGCTCGCCGCCGGCGTGCGCGCCGGCGACCGGCGCGCGCTCGCCCGCGCGATCACGCTGGTCGAGAACCGCGACGCGCTCGCCTACGAGGTCGTCCGCGACCTCTATCCCGAGACCGGCGGGGCCTACGCGATCGGCGTGACCGGCCCTCCGGGCGTCGGCAAGTCGAGCCTGATCAGCGCGCTCGTGCGCCACGTTCGCGGCGACGGTCGCTCGGTGGGAGTCATCTCCGTCGACCCGTCCAGCCCGTTCTCGCAGGGCGCGCTGCTCGGCGACCGCATCCGCCTGGCCGATCACTTCCTCGACCCCGAGGTCTTCATCCGCTCGATGGGCAGCCGCGGCCACCTCGGCGGGCTCGCCGAGGCCACGCTGCAGGCGCTGCTCGTGCTGGACGCAGCCGGCAAGGAGCTCGTCTTCCTCGAGACGGTCGGCACTGGACAGGGCGAGGTCGAGGTGATCGGGATCGCCGACACGGTCGTGCTCGTGCTGATGCCCGGCTCGGGCGACTCGATCCAGGCGCTGAAGGCCGGGATCATGGAGATCCCCGACGTGATCGCGATCAACAAGTCCGACCATCCGGCCGCGAAGACGATGCTGAACGAGGTGCGCTCGGTGCTCGCGCTCGACACCGAGAGCGGCTGGAAGCCGCCGGTCGTCCTGACCGAGGCGATGCGCGGAGAGAACGTGCCGGAGCTGTGGGAGAAGATCGAGGAACACCGCGCCTACCTCGAGTCCGAGGGCCTGCTCGAGCAGCGCCGGCGGGAGAACCTCGCGGGCGAGGTGTTCGCCGTCGCCTCGTCGCGGGCGAAGGCCCATCTGCAGCGGGCGGTCGCCGGCGACGACGAGCTGCGGCGCTTGCTCGACGAGGTGCAAAGCCGCAAGCTGGACCCGTTGACGGCGGTCCGAGAGATCATGGAGAAGGTGTTCCACCTTGAAGACGAAGACGGCACCAGGGCTTAAGGAGATCCAGGAGGCGCGGGCGCGGCTCGAGGGTCACGCGCGCATGACGACGGTCTACGGCAGCGAGACGCTCTCGCGAGTCATCGGCCGCGAGGTCTCGCTGAAGGCCGAGAACCTGCAGCGCACCGGGTCGTTCAAGATCCGCGGCGCGGTCAACAAGATCGCGACGCTCACCGACGCCGAGAGGCGCGCGGGCGTCGTCGCGGCCAGCGCGGGCAACCACGGGCAGGCGGTGGCCTGGGCCGCTCGCGAGGCGGGCGTCAGGGCGACCGTCTTCGTGCCGCAGGACGCGCCGATGGCGAAGGTCGAGCCGGCCAAGAACTACGGCGGGCACGTCGAGCTCGTGGGCGCGACCTTTGAGGAGGCGCTCGCAGCGGCGCTCAAGCACGCCGAGGAGACGGGGGCGACGTTCGTCCACCCCTACGAGGACGAGCGCGTGATCGCCGGGCAGGGGACGATCGGGCTCGAGCTCGCGGAGCAGGTGCCGCAGGCGGGGACGGTCGTGATCCCGGTCGGTGGCGGCGGCCTCTCGTCGGGAATCGGGCTCGCGTTGCGGTCGGTTCGTCCCGACGTGCGCATCGTCGGCGTCCAGGCGGGGCTGAGCGGGCCGACGATCGCGGACGGGATCGCGGTCAAGCAGGTCGGTGTCAAGACGAGCGCGATCCTCGAGGACGTGCTCGACGACCTGATCTCGGTCGGCGACGACGAGATCTGCCGCGCGATCGTGCTGCTGCTCGAGCGCACGAAGCTCGTCGTCGAGGGTGCGGGCGCGGTAGGTGTCGCCGCGCTGCTCACCGGCAAGGCCGGCGGCGTGGGCCCGGCGGTCGCAATCCTCTCCGGCGGCAACATCGACCCCACCGTGCTGATCTCGGTCATGCGGCACGGGCTGACCACGGCCGGCCGCTACCTGGTCGTGCGCAGCCGGCTGGACGACCGGCCGGGCGAGCTGATCAAGCTGCTCAAGCTCGTGGCGCAGGAGCGGGCGAACGTGATCTCGGTCGACCACCACCGCGAGGGCATGGCCGTGCCCGTCTACCAGAGCGAGATCGAGCTGACGCTGGCGATGCGGGACGAGCACCACTGCTCGGTGCTGCTCGAGACCCTGCGCAGCCTCGGCTACCAGGTCGAGCGACTCAGGTAGAGCCGCAGCGCCGGAAAGCGGTGAGTTGGTGGCCGCGCTCCTGCCAGTCGTCGACGCCGCCGTGGAGCACCGGCCGTGCTCGGATGCCCTCGGCGGCCAGCACGCTTGCGGCCACGCCGGCGCGCGCGCCGCTGGAGCAGATCGTGACCACCGGCCGGCCGTTGTCGAGCTCGTCGCGGAAGGCGCGCACGAGTCGGTACGGGATGTGCCGGCTGCCGGGGATGTAGCCCTCGTCGCGCTCGTCCTTCTCGCGCACGTCGAGCACCTCGGCTGCGTCGTCGGCGAGCAGCGCCTCGAGCTCGTCCAGGCCGACCGGCTCGATCCGCTCCGGCGTCTCGAGCTCGAGCACGTAGCCGGCGACAACGAGCAGCCCGACCGCGTAGAGGCGACGGGCGGCGTGGGCCGCTTCCTCCGCAGACGAGGCATGGATCGTGATCGGCTTGTCGTGGTCGAGCACGAAGCCGGCCTTCGTGCCGACCGAGGAGCCGTCGAGCGGCACGTTCACCGCGCCGGCGGCGTGGCCGGCGGCATGGGCGTCGGCGGTGCGGACGTCGAGCAGCTGCCCCCGCGGCGCGTCGAGCTGCTCGAGCGGCGGCTGTGCGGCCAGGAAGGGCCCGCGGTTCAGCGCGACGACGCGCTCGACGGTCGGCGGCCGCGGCGCCGAGATCGCAGCCGAGTGCGCCACGAACTCATCCAGGTCGCCGATCTTCAGCGCCTCGTTGCTCAGACGCTCCATGCCGATCGTCGAGGTCTTCTCGCGGGCGAGCCCCGCGCCGCAGAGCGAGCCGCCGGTGTGGCCGGGGTCGACCTCGGTCTCGTCGGGCAGCTCGGCCAGCCGCTGCAGTGAGGCGAACAGCCCCTCGGCGCCCTCGCGGGCCTCGACCGCGAGGTCGGGCCGTGCCGCGTCGCCGATCAGCAGCGAGTCGCCGGTCAGCAGGTGGCCTTCGACGAGGAAGCAGCAGTGCTCGGGCCGGTGGCCGGGCGTGTGCATCACCTGGATCGCCAGTGAGCCGACCGTGACCTCCGCGCCGTCCTCGAGCGCCTCGTGCTCGTACTCGGCCTCGGCGAGGGTGTGGATCGAGACCGGCACGCCGTGCTCGAGCGCGAAGCGGCCGTGCCCGGAGACGTGGTCGGCGTGGTTGTGCGTCTCGAGCACGCGCACGATCCGCACGCCTGCCCGCTCGGCCGCCTCGAGGTAGGGCTCGATCGCGTAGGAGGGGTCGATCACCACCGCCTCGTCGGCCGCCTCGTCACCGATCAGGTAGGACGCGCAGCCGAGATCGTCGTCTGCGAGCTGCTGGAAGAGCACGTCGCCGTGACCGTACCAACGGGCGCCGCTAGCTTTCTTGAAGTGAGGCCGGACTAGCTCACTGTCGGGTCATGGCGATCCGGTACCGCTCCTCCGGTGTGATCAGGTGGTCGGCGTCCTCGGCATCCTCTGCCAGGTCGATCTGCACCCAGTGCACCCGGCCGTTGAACTCGAGCTCGTCGTTCGCCAGGTCGTCGCTCACCGGGGTGCCGCTGTCGGACCCGAGGTCTGTGGTCTCGTCAGCGGAGAAGAGCATCGGCACCGTCGCCTCGACTCGACCCTCGCCGACCTGGTCTCCGTCCAGGTAGAGGCGGGCCTCGCCGCCCTTGCCGAGGCCACCGCCGTCGTAGGCGAACTCCAGCCGCACCTGATGCCGGCCGGGCGCCAGCGACTGGTCGCCGTAGACCTTGAACCGCTGGAGCCCGAAGAGGTTGTAACAGAAGGCCGGCTTGCCGCCCATTGCGTACAGGCTCATGCCGCCGAAGGCGCCACCCTGGGCAAGGATCACGCCCCTGGCGCCGTCCTCGGGGACCTCGAGCTCGGCGGTCAGCGCGAATGACTTGTTCTTCGTGACGATGATCGAGTTCTCCGTCAGGCGCCGCATGCCGCCGAACAGGAGCTGGCGGTTGCCCCGGACGAGCTGGGGCCGGCCGGCAAGGTCGGGGTTGAAGCGCTCTACTCGCCGGTCGTCGAGCGGGAGCACGTTGTACTTGGCCGCCTCGATCAAGAACAGGGTCTGGAGCTCGTGCAGCTTCTCCGGCTGGGCCTCGGCCAGGTTGTGAGCCTGCGTCCAGTCGTCCGGGCTGTACAGCTCCCAGGTGTCGTCCTCGAACGGCGGCAGCTCGCTCATCACCCACGGGACGCTGTGCCTGGTCACCGCAGTCCACCCCTGGTGGTAGATGCCACGGTTGCAGAACATCTCGAAGTACTGCGTCTCCCGCAGCTCCGGCGCAGCCTCGTCGTCGAATGACGGGACCATCGAGACGCCGTGGAGGGGCATCTGCTGCACGCCGTGGACGAACGTCGGCTCGGGCAGGCCCGCGGCATCGAGCACGGTCGCGGCGACGTCGATCACGTGGTGGAACTGCTGCCGCAGCTCCCCGGTTGCCGTGATGCCCTTCGGCCAATGCACGATCGTGCCGTTCCTCGTGCCGCCCCAGTGCGACGCAACCTGCTTCGTCCACTGGTACGGCGTGTCCATCGCGTGAGCCCACCCGACGGCGTAATGGTTGTACGCCCGGGGCGTTCCGAAATCGTCGATGCGCGCCGCCATGAACTCGGCCGTCTCGATCCCGCCGGCGCCGTTCAGCACGACCAATTCGTTGAAGCACCCGTTCGGCGTGCCTTCCGCGGAGGCACCGTTGTCGCCGACGATCACGTAGATCAGCGTGTCGTCGAGGATCTCGAGCTCCTCGAGCGCGTCGATCAGCCGTCCAACATGGTGGTCGGTGTGCTCCATGAAGCCTGCGTACACCTCCATCTGTCGCGCGAAGATCGGCTTCATCTCGTCGGGCGTTTCGTCCCAGGCGAGAATCTCGGCCGGCCGGACGGTCAGCTCCGCGTCTTCCGGGACCACGCCGAGCTGCTTCTGCCGCTCGAAGGTCTCCTCCCGCAGCTTGTCCCAGCCCTGGTCGAACTTTCCCTTGTACTTGTCCGACCACTCAGTCGGAACGTGGTGCGGCGCGTGCGTCGCGCCGGGCGCGTAGTAGACGAAGAACGGCTTGTCGGCCATCAGCGCTTTCTGCTGGCGGACCCAGTCGATCGCCTGGTCGGTCATGTCCTCGGTGAGGTGGTAGCCCTCTTCCGGTGTCCGGTCCGGCTCGATCGGGACGGTGTCGTGATAGAGCGCGGGCGCGTACTGGTTGGTCTCGCCTGCGACGAAACCGTAGAAGTGCTCGAACCCGCCGCCGCCGGTGGGCCAGTTCTCGAACGGCCCCAGCGGGCTCGTCTGCCAGACCGGAACCTCATGGCATTTGCCGAACTGCGCGGTCGAGTAGCCGTTCAGCTTCAGGGTCTCCGCGAGCGGGGCCGCCGTGTTCGGGCGGAGCGAGTTGTAGCCGGGTGCCGAGGTGGCGATCTCGGTGATCCCGCCCATCCCGACGGCGTGGTGGTTGCGACCGGTCAGGAGTGCCTGGCGCGTCGGTGAGCAGAGCGCGGTCGTGTGAAACCGGTTGTAACGGAGGCCGTTCTCGGCCAGACGCTCGAAGGTCGGCGTCTCGCACGGCCCGCCGAACGCCGAAGACGAGCCGAAGCCGGCGTCGTCGAGGAGAACGACGAGCACGTTCGGCGCGCCTGCTGGAGGACGGAGCGGTTCGATCGGCGGAAACGCCGAGTCGGGGTGCTTGGCGTCGTACATCGTCAGCCCGAGGTAGGGCCGGTCCGGAATGGGCAGAACGCTCCTCGAGCTTCCTTCAGCCATGCGTAGCTCTCCTTCGCGTCGAACGACCAGGACGTCATCGTTCCCCGGCGGGCGGTGACGGTCATCGTCCGGTCCGGGTGATGACGCCCGGTACGGACCGTCGTGAGAGTTCACAGCGTGACGCGCGGTTTGACCGAGAACATGCGCTGGATCCCCGGCGGCACGTTCCTGATGGGCTCGGAAGACTTCTACCCCGAGGAGCGGCCGGTTCACCGCGTCGCGCTCGACGGCTTCTGGATGGACGAGCATCCGGTCAGCGCCGCCGACTTCCGCCGCTTCGTGCGTGAGACCGGCTACGTCACCTTCTGCGAGCGCCCGCTCGATCCGGCCGACTTCCCGGGCGCCGAGCCGGATTCGCTCGTTCCGGGGGCATTGGTGTTCCGGAAGACGGCGGGGCCCGTCGACCTGCGGGACTTCCGCAACTGGTGGAGCTACGTCCCGGGCGCGTTCTGGAAGCGCCCGGCCGGGCCGGGGAGCACGATCAACGGCCGCGACCGGCATCCGGTGGTCCAGGTGGCCTACGACGACGCGGGTGCCTATGCCGGCTGGGCCGGCAAGGAGCTGCCCACCGAGGCCGAGTGGGAGTACGCGGCCCGGGGCGGCCTCGAGGGCACAGCCTTCGCCTGGGGCGACGAGCAGTTCCCCGACGGGAAGCCGCTGGCGAACACCTGGCAGGGCGAGTTCCCGTGGCAGAACCTGAAGCTGGACGGGTTCGAGGGAACCTCGCCCGTCGGCTCGTTTCCGCCGAACGGCTACGGCCTGTACGACATGACCGGGAACGTGTGGGAGTGGACGACCGACTTCTTCAGCCAACGTCACCCCGACGAGGTCGAGAAACCGTGTTGTGCGCCGAGGAATCCTCGCATCGTGAGCGACCGGGGGAGCTATGCCGCCGGCGAGACGATCCCGCGCCGCGTGATCAAGGGCGGCTCTCACCTCTGCGCTCCGAACTACTGCCTCCGCTACCGCCCGGCGGCCCGACAGGGCGAAGCCGTCGATACGTCGACGGGCCATATCGGCTTTCGCTGCGTCGTTCGTCCGTAGTTCCGGCGTTCTCGCACGGTCGGCTGTGCAAGAAGAGAGAGGGCCCGGTTTCCCGGAGCCCTCTCTGACCTTCGTTGAGTCGGTGTCGCTTTCGTCCACTTCGCCGGGGAGGATTCGGGGGTTCTTCCTAGCCCTTCGCGTCGGAGCTTCGTCCTACTTGCGATCCGGACTTAGCGCACCACCGATGATGCCAGCGGGGCTGGTCGCCGCCATCGGGGGAATCCGCGCTGCCCGGTCAGGGAATTCACGGATCGCAGCGCCGGCATCAGCTTCGGGCCTCCGTCTTCAGACCGGTGCCGCTGGGGCTCGTCGACGCTCCTGCTCGGCGCGGGCGGCCGCCGTGGGGCTCGTCTCGCCGGGCCGGGGCGTCAGACGACGTCTCGGCCCGCGGAGGCGAGTTCGGCCACCAGGACGCGCGGCCGAACGCGGCCATCAGCGACGGCACCAACATCGAGCGCACCAGGAACGAGTCGATCAGGATGCCCGCGGCCATCACGAACGCGAGCTCGCGCATCGGCCTGACCGGGATCAGCGCGAGGAGGGCGAAGGATCCGGCGAGCGTCAGGCCCGCGATTGCGATCGTCCCCGAGGCCCGCGGGGTCGCATGCCGGATCGCCTCGCGGAGCGGCCTGCGTTCCGCCTCCTGCCAGATCCGGCCCGCGATGAAGATGTTGTAGTCGGAGCCGAGCGAGAGGAGGAGCACAGCTGCGGCGAAGGGGACGTAGTAGGTGAGGTCCTGGTGCCCGAGGATGTCCTGGAAGAGCCACGTCGTCAGGCCGAGCGCCGCCGCCAGCGCCAGGACGCTCGCGGCCAGCAGGTAGAGCGGGGCGAGCAAGGCCCGCAAGAAGAGCGCGAGCAGCACGAAGTTCGCCAGCAGGAGCGCGAGCGCGACTCTCGCGATGTCTCGATGGATCGTGTCCACCGAGTCCTTGGCCAGCGCGGTGTCGCCTGCGACGCCTGCGTCGACACCGCTCAGGCCGGCGCTTTGCAAGAGCGAGGGCAGGTCGTCTTCGATCCGGCGCAGCGCATGGATGGCGTGCGTGCTCAACGGGTCGTCGTCGAAGATCACCGCGAAGCGGGCGGCGTCGCCGCTGTCGTTCACGAACGGCGAGCGCTCGATCTGCTTCGGCTGATCGCCGATTCCCACCACCCCTGCCACGCCGGGCTGGCGCTCGAGCAACGCCTGCAACGCTGCCAGCCGGTCGCGCCGGTCGACGCCCGGCCCGCGGAGGAGGAGCTCGGTCGGCGCCACGATGCCGGGGGCGAAGCCCTCTCCCGCCGCGGCGGCGGCGCTGCGCACCTCGGTCGTGGCCGGGACTCCCTGGAACAACGACAGCCCGAGCGCCGTCGAACGCGTCTCGAGCGCGGCGACGAGGAGCGCCGCTGCCGTCGCGATGACCAGCAGCGCGGCGATCGGCCGCGCCGTCAAGAACCTCCCCAGCGCTCGTCGCACCCGCGACGGCTCCCGCGGCTCCCGCTCCCGCAGGCCCGGCCAGAAGAGCGCGCGGCCGAAGATCCCGATCACGGCGGGCACGAGGGTGACGGTCACGGCCAGCGTGACGAGCACCGTCACCGCCATGCCCGGGCCGAAGGCACGGAAGAAGCCGAGGTTGCCGATCACGAGTGACCCGGAGCCGACGGCGACGATCAGCCCGGCGGTGATCGTGATCGGCAGCACCGACCGCGCCGACCGCTGCGCTGCGTCGACGCGTTGCGCTCCCTCCGACAGCCGGCCACGCGCTCCGTTGAGGAAGAAGACGGCGTAGTCGGTGGTCAGGCCGAGCAGGAGCGCGACGAGCACCGGCTCGACCTCACGTGGAACGTCGGTCCCCAGCCGGTCGGAGACCAGCGTCAGCACGCGGATCGAGATCAGGTACGAGATGCCTGCTGCGCCGAGAACGACCAGGGGAGCCCCGAGCCCGCGAAAGACGATCAGCAGGAGCAGCGCGATCAATCCGATCGTGGCCCCCTCGACGAAGGGTAGGGCGTGGTTGATCTCGTCGAACTCGGCCTCGCGCGCGGCGATCGTCCCGGTCACGCCCGTCACCTGGTCGCCGGCGGCGCGGATCCGCTGCGCGTACGTGTGGGCGAGCGCCAGCCGCGCGCCGACGCTCACGTTCTCCCGGAAGTACAGGTAGGTGATCACCGTCGTTCCGCGCTCACGCGACGACGGGAAGAGCCGGCCGGCATTCGAGATCGGGAGCGCGAACGCGACGCTGCGCAGCGCCTCGTCCTTGCCGAGGTCGATGCGGACCGCGCGGGCGAGCGCCCGCTTCTGCTCGTCCACGGAGAGCCCGTCCGGGTCGCGCTGCACGATCGCCACCCGGGAGAGCAGGGGCGTCCCGAAGGCGGCGACGCCTGCTTGCTCGGCCTTCAGCGCCGGCGAGTGGACCGGAACGAGACCCCCGGTCGCCGACGCCGGCCGGCCGGTGAACGCCGGGAGGTACACGATCGCCAGCAGGGCGCCGGCGATCCAGGCCAGGACGACGAGTAGGCGCAAGCGGATGACGAGCCACGCGACGACGGAGCTCACGACCCGTCCTCCGGCTCTCGGCCGATCCGGGCGGAGCCGGACAGCTGCGGTTGTCGTTGCACGCTGCCTCGATTCCCACAGCGGTGGCTTCTACGCACGTCTAGCTAGGTTTGCTCCGTGAACAAGCGGCTGGTGCCTGCGCTCGCGCTGCTGGTGCTCGCGGCGGGCTGCTCGAGCGGCTCGCCGGTCTCGCAGCGGTCGCTGGCGGTCGGCGTCGAGAGCCCGCCGCCGCCTCCGCGCGGCGCGCTCGTGCTCGGTGGGGAGTCGGGCAGCCGAGCGGTCGCCCTCGCCGTCGGCAAGCGGCGGCTGACGGCGACCGTGCTGTCGCCGGGCGGCGGGCCGCTCTCGGGCCTGACGGTCGCGTTCCGCGCCGGCTCGCGGCTGATTCCCGCGAAGCCGTGCGGTCCCGGCTGCTATTCGGCCGTGGCTGCGCGCCCTCATCGGGTCGAGGTGCGGCTGAGCGGGAGCAAGCCGGTCGTCTTCGACATCCCGGCGCGAGCGCGACCTGCCGCCGCGATCGTCGCCCGGGCCTCGCTGGCCACGCGGAAGCTGAAGAGCCTTGTCTACAAGGAAGCACTGCGCTCCGGCCCGACCGGCGGCCTGCTGACGACCTGGAGCTTGCAGGCCCCGGATCAGGTCGAGTACCGGATCCGCGGCGGCGCCGAGGCGGTCGTGCTCGGCACGCGGCGCTGGGACCGCGACCGGCCGGGCACGCCGTGGCGGCGCTCGCAGCAGCTCCCGGCGCTGCGCGTGCCGCAGCCGGCCTGGGGCTCGACGGCCACCAACGCCTATCTCCTGCGTGAAGGGCGCGTCGGCGGCCGGCCGGTCTGGGTGGTCTCCTTCGCGAACCCGACCACGCCCGCCTGGTTCACGGTCTGGATCGACCGCGGCACGAGTCGCCCGCTGCGCCTGCACATGACGGCCGCGTCCCACTTCATGGATCACCGCTACCTCTCCTTCGACCGGCCGCTTAGGATCACGCCGCCGCGATGATGTTCCTCGTCGTCCTCCGCCGCTCGGGCCCCGAGTACGACCACTCGAAGCCGCTCGAGGAGCAGTCCGGCTGGCCGGTGCACGCGGCCTTCATGGACGGGCTCGTCGACGACGGGTTCATCGTGCTCGGCGGCGTGCTCGGCGACGAGCTGCGTACGGCCCACGCGGTCGAGGCGGCCTCCGAGGACGAGATCCGCGAGCGCTTCGCCCGCGACCCGTGGAGCGGCTCGCACCTGGTGGTCGACTCGATCGACGCCTGGACGATCCGGCTTCAGAGATAGCGCTCGACCGAGTCCGGCTCCTCGTAGTGCTCGAGGACGTCGAAGAAGACCACGAGGCCGATCGCGGCCGCCGCAGCTCCGGCCGAGATCGCCAGCACGACCGCCGTGCGCGTCAGGTTCGCCGGCAAGGCCGAGAGCACGACTCCGTGCAGGAGCACCGGCAGGCTCGTCAGGCCGACCGCGAGTGCCAGCAGGCCGAGCGCGCCCCCGGCGATCGCGCGCACGTCACGCGAGCCGGCGATCAGGAACCCGACGCCGATCAGGACGAACAAGATCTCGTTGCCGACCTCCACCCAGATGCCCTCGGTCGCGGTGGACCCACCTGCGAAGCCACTCGCCACGAGGAGCGTTGCCAGCGCCGCGACCCAGCCGAGCGCGACAGCCGCGGTTCTCAGCGTGCCCGGTCGCCGCCGGACGAGGACCAGGGCGCTCACGGCGACGAAGAACGCGCCGATCGCGAGCCACGGCCATGCTGAAGGCCGCTCCACGCGTGTGAGCTCGCCGTGAAGCACCGCAGGCGTTTCGTCGACCCGCACGGGGATGGTCCACCGTCCTCGACTGGCTCCGGCCGGGAGCCCGCGCAGGCGCGCGTCGTGCCACACGAGCCGCGGATCGTGCGAGAGCAAGCGCCAGCCGGTGCCGGGTTTCGCCAGCCCGAGCCCGGCGGCGGTGAGCGAGCTTCGGCTCGCGTACACGCCGTCGGCGCCGAAGCGGAGGAACGGCTCCCCCGAGTACCCGAGCACGACCACCCGGTGGCGCCCGAGCACGGTCAGCCCGAATGCGAGGTCGGCCCGGTAGACGCGCGCGGTGACGGCGCCACTGAGCGGCGGGAGAAGCGGCGCGACGCTCGCCGTGTAGTCCACCGCGACCCGTCCCGTGCGTTGGTGCGCGGCCGCCGTCCCGGGGACGGCGAGCGCTATCGCCCACGCAAGCAGCACGGCCCGGCGCACTAGATCGTCCGGCGGAGTGCGTCGATCGCGATCACCCACGCCGTGGCGGCGGCCGCCAGCGCCACGAGCGCGATCAGCAGCCGCGCCCTCATCCGTTCGCCTTGTCCAGCAGCGTGACCACGAACGGCTTCCCGCCCGGCGGGGTGACCTCGAACTGGAGCGCCCAGTGGCCGACCATCACCAGCGCGGGCGCCGACTTCGAGAAGATGCCCGGCCGCTGCTCGCGGAAGCGGTAACTCTGCTCGCCCATCTCCATGTCCAGCATGTCGAACCGCGTGACCACCTCGGCGCCGCGGACCGGCTTGCCGTCCCTCGTGACCGAGAGCTGGAAGGCGTTCGGCACGGCGGCGCGGTTCGGCGTCACCTGGACGTGCACCTTGTACGGCGACTTCGACACGGTCGTCGCGACGGGGCCGGGCCCGACGCGGGCGGCGATGTCCTGCACCCTGGCGAGGGCGCTCGAGGGCGGGGCCAGGCTGGAGAGCACGGCGGCGGCGAAGAGGGCGGCGGCGACGAGGACGATCTCGCCCTGCACCAGCCGCCGTAGGAGCAGCGGCGCCGAGGCGTCGCCGGCCTGGAGGCGTGGCTTCGTCCGCGCGAGGTTCACGCCCGCGAGCACGAGGGTCGCCGCGAGCAGGCCGATCTTCCAGAGCAGCGCCTGGCCGTACGAGGTCTGCCAGAGCGACGCGAGCGTCGGCAGCTCGAGCAGCGACTGACCGATCCCGGTCCCGATCAGCAGCAACACCGAGCAGAAGGCGACGGCGGAGAAGCGCGGCACGACGTAGGCGAGCACGGCGGAACGGCCGGCACGGCCGGCCGAGAGCCAGAGCACGACGAGCCCGATCAGGCCGCCGAGCCAGACCGCCACCGCGCCGAGGTGGGCGACGTCCAGCGGCAGAGCCAGGCCGCGGGGCGACTTCTGGCCCGCGTGGCCGGCGAGCGCGGGGAGGAGGAGCGCGGCCACGCCGGCGGCGAGCGCGGCCGGCAGCGCCAGCAGCTCGACCACGGAGCGGTGCTCGCGTTCCGGGCGGTCGACGATCAGCGCTCCGGCCGCGGCCACCGCGAACAGCGCCAGCACCAGCTCGAGGTCGAGCCAGTCCCGCCCGAAGCCCGAGTCCCGAGCGACGGGCACGATCGCGCCGAGGTCGAAAGCCGAGCGCAGCGTGAACTGCGCGGTCGTGAGCACCACGTAGACCGGGATCAGCACCAGCGCGATTCCGACGGTGACCGCGAAGGCGACGTTCAGCGCCCGCAGCGAGGTGCCGCGAACGACTCGCGCCACGGGCCGCGCGATCAGCGCCCGCAGCACGAACAGGCCGAGCGCGGCCAGCGCCGAGATGAAGACGAGCCAGCGCGAGACGAGCAGCCGGGTCGTGGTCGCGGTCTCGCTCAGCGAGGGCACGCGGAACTGCGGCGGGGGCCCCGGGTTCGGGCCGACGGCGAAGGTGAACGCGCCTCGCACCGGGTGGCCGTCCGCCGAGATCACGCGCCAGAAGACCAGGTACCAGCCCTCGGGCACGCCCTGCAGCGGCACGACGAGCGTCTGCGGCGAGCCGGGAGCGCTCGCCGGCCGGCCGTTCGTCACCTGCCGCCCGGCCGCGTCGGTGACCGAGACGATCGCGAAGCGCGACTCGATCGGCTCGCTGTAGGTGAGCCGCACTTCGGGCGGTGCCGCGTTGACCGTCCGGCTCGCCTCCGGCACGGTGCGCAGCAGGGCCGCGTGCGCCCAGGCGGCCGCGGGCAGCGCGAGGGCTGCGGCCGCGACCGCCGTGAGCGCCGCGGCGCGCCTCACGTCAAGGGCCGGCCTCTCGTCGCGAGCCCGATGATCCCGAGCACGACGCCGATCCCGCCAACGATCAGCGCGACGATCGTCAGCGTCGAGCTGGAGCCGCCGCCGAGGTCGGAGACCGCCTCGATCGTCGGCGCCGGCGTGTCGGAGCTTTCCGGCCCGCTCCAGTCGACGAGCTTGCCGTTCGAGTAGGTCTGCCGTACCTGGAAAGGGTAGGTCTTGTCCGAGTCCATGCTGCCGTTGAAGCGGAAGACGGCGTCCTCGTCGGTCGGCACCTTGCCGCCGCTCCAGGTCACCTTCTGGATCACCCGCTCCTCGCCGGAGCCGGTTGCGGCCTCCTCGCGCGTCCAGCCGGGTGCGGGCTCGAACGAGTCGATCGAGAAGCCGTCGGGGACGGTCAGCTCGATCTCGGTCGTGGTTGCGCCTTCCTCCTCGGTGGGCACCGAGAGCGTGAACTGCTGGGCCACCTTCGACTTGGCGACAGGTGGGCTCATGATCGCGTGCGCCGAGGCGACGCTTGCGAGCACGAGCGTGAGTGTGGCCGCGCCTGCGGCGGCCAGGACGAATCTCATCGTTCTCCCTTTGTTCGTTTGTTCGCGAGATCGGGGTCAGACCGCGAGCGGCGGTCCCCGCGAACGCCGCTGCACTGTGACGAGCGACGGCGCGAGCGAGGCAAGTGGCGTGAAGGAGGCGAAGGGCTGCGCGAGGAGCCGGGTGCGGCGGAGCTCGCGCACGACGGCGCGCATCCAGGCGACGAGGTGCTCGACCGCCTCGGCCAGCGCGGACGCGGCGAGGGCGAGCGCCGCGAGCAGCGGGATCGCGTTCCGGTGCACCGGCCCGGCGAGGCACGAGAGGCCGTGGAAGCCGATCCCGGCCCGCCAGTGCAGGTACGACTCGAACAGCGCGAAGGCCAGGGAGCTCGCGAGGCAGAGCGCGATCGCGCGAACGGCGAGCCGCCGCAGCCGTAGCCTCGGCGCGACGCGCTCGGGCTGCAGGCGCGCACGCTCGCGCACGCCGAGCGCGGCGAGCCAGACGACGAGCACGGAGGCGAGCACGGCCAGCCCGAGCGAGACGAGCGTCACGATCACGAGGCTCGGGCCCCCGGCCGAGTGTTCCAGCACGCGGGCCAGCGGGCTCGGCGCGAGCTCGTAGGCCAGCCAGCGCGCGGTCAGCACGAGCAGGGCCACGACGGCCGGCCACACCAGAAGGCGCGCTTTCATCGCACCGAGAGCGTAAACGGCGAAGTGATGATGCGGCCCCGGTCACGGAACTGAAGGAAGAGCCGCCAGGTCCCCGCGACCGGCAACAGCACCCCGACGTTCAGCTGTCCGGGCCCGGCGGGTCGGCCGACCACCTTGGCGCCGCCGAGCACGCTCGCGCACCCGGGCGTCGAGGGCCCGCAGATGTGCGTGTGGAAGTAGTCGAGCGAGCCCTGCCGGAAGAAGATCGCGTGGGCGAGCGCGCCGTACCACGGGTGGAAGACCACCGGCTTGCCGCTCGGGTCGGTCACCTTCGCCGTCAGCGTGGTCGCCTGGATCGGGTGGATCTGCTTGGGCGCCTTCAGCGAGACCGTGTAGCCGGCGACCCGCTGGCGAGCGGAAAAGGCGGGCAGCGACCGTGGGCGATAGGCGCCGTCCACCCGGAGGTCGGTGTGAAGCTGGAAGTTCGTGGGCGCGCCCTTCGCTGCCGGGTAGGCGTCCACCAGCACGCGGTACGGGCCCGCAGCGGGGAAGTCGACGGTCTCCGACACGCGGCCGTCCGCGGCGACGGGCGGGTGGCGGTGGATGATCACGCCCAGGTCGCGGCGGACGATGATCAGGTGGATGCCCGTGTGCGGGCCCGCGCCGCGCTTGTAGGCGGTCAGCGCCGCGCCTGAGGGCTGGCGGATCGTGAACGAGAGTGACGTCTGCCCGGGCGAGAGCACGCGTTTCGGTTGGAACCCGGACAGCTCGTACGTCCGCGCAGCGCCGATCGGTCCGATGCTCGGCCGCGACGAGGACGAGCAGCCGGCCACGAGCACGACGGCGCAGCACGCAAGGAGAAAGCGCCCCATCTGCAGGCAGGATCACGACGGGTAGGGCCGGCTGTCAAACCGTTACCCTGACCGCGCGGTGCCGCTTGCCCATTCGTCCAGCTACTGGGAGATGCCGCCGGCGATCCTGATCGGCACGACGCTGGCGCTCGTGCTCTTCGTTCAGGCCTTCGTCCGCCTGCGCCGCCGCCGGCCCGATCACGCGCCCTGGAGCCGCGCAGCGCTGTTCGCCGCGGGGATCGCGCTGCTCGTGCTGCCGCTCGTCTCGCCGCTCGACCACCTCGGCGACGAGGAGCTCCTCTCGGCGCACATGTTGCAGCACGTCCTGATCGGCGACGCGGCGCCGGCGCTGCTGCTCGTCGCCGTCCGCGGGCCGCTGCTCTTCTTCCTGCTGCCGCCGGTCCTGCTGCGGCGGCTCGCCTCGTTCCGCCCGCTGCGCGCCTTCCTCTCGCTGCTGCTGATCCCGCTCGTCAGCCTCGGCCTCTGGGCGGTGATCGTCTACGCCTGGCACATCCCGTCGGTCTACGACTACGCGGCGGCGCACCAGGCCGTGCACGACCTCGAGCACCTGAGCTTCTTCGTCGCCGGCCTGCTTGCGTGGACGCAGCTCGTCGACCCGGCGCGCCACGGGCGCCTGCGGCGGCCGCAGCGCGTCTTCTTCGCGCTCGGGATGCTTGCGCTCTCGCAGCCGCTCGTCGCCGCGCTGCTCTTCTCGACGAGCTCGGCCTACCCGCGGTACGTCGGGGCGCACGGGATCTCGGCCCTGACCGACCAGCGCCTCGCGGGCGTCGTGATGATGACTGAGCAGCTGCTGACGCTCGGGATCTGCGTCGCGCTGCTGCTGCGGCCGTACGTCCGCGAGCGGCAGCGGAAGCCCGCCTTCACGTGAGCACGCCCGCCTCGACGTCGTTCAGCTTCGAGCCGCTGTTCCTCGTGCTCTCGGCGGCGGCGGTCTACGGCTACGTGCGGCTGGCGCGGACGGTCGAGCGGCCGTCGGGCTGGCGGGCGGCGCTCTTCGGCCTCGGGGTCGCCCTCGTCGCGGTCTCGCTCAACTCACCGCTCGAGACGATCGCGATCCACTACCTGCTGCTCGTCCACCTGCTGCAGAACGTGATGATCGCCGACTGGGCGCCGCCGCTGCTGGTGCTCGGCCTGACCCCGGCGATGCGCGCCGCGGTCGCGCGGAGCGGAGGACGGCCGCTGGCCGCGCTGACCAGGCCGCGCTTCGTGCTGCCCTTCTGGCTGGTCGTCTGGTACGGCGTCCACCTGCCGGCCTTCTACGACTACGCCCTGCGCCACCCGTGGCTGCTGAACGTCGAGCATGCGCTCCTGCTCGGGGCGGGGCTGCTCTTCTGGTGGCCGGTCTTCTCCGAGCTGCCGCAACAGCTCTCGAGCGCGGTGCGGCTCGTCTACCTCGGCGCGGCCTACGTCGGCTCGGCGTTCCTCTCGCTGGCGCTGATCTTCTCCGGGAACGCGTTCTACGGCTTCTACGAGGCGGCGCCCCGCCTCTGGGGGCTCTCGCCCGAGAAGGACCAGAACCTCGGCGGGATCCTGATGAACGGCGAGCAGATGATCGTCTTCTTCGCGGCGCTGTCGTACTTCCTGCTGCGGCTGCTGTCCGAGGAAGAGGAGGCGCAGAGGGCGCTCGAGAGTTGAGGCGGCGGGCGCTGCTCGTGGTGGTGGCCGCCGCGCTGCTCGCGGCTCCCGTCGCACGCGCCAACGGCGACCCGGCGAGCGACGTCCTACTCACGCAGCCCGTCTACTTCCCGCTCGACGCGACGCTGTCCGACTCGGACCGCGAGGCGCTACTGAAGACCGTCAACACCGCGAACGAGCGCGGCTACAAGATCCGAGTCGCGCTGATCCCGTTCACGAGCGACCTGGGCACCGCCCTCAGCCTCTGGCGGCACCCGCAGGACTACGCGAAGTTCCTCGGCAGCGAGCTCGCCTTCGTCTACGCCAAGCGGGTGCTGATCGTGCAGCCGTCGGGCTTTGGCATCTACAACCACGGCAAGCCGGTCGCGAAGGAGCAGCGGGTGCTCGCGAAGGTCCCGATCGGGAAGACGCCCGGCGAGCTCACGCAGTCCGCGACCGCGGCCGTGCGTGCGCTCGCCGCCGCCGACGGGATCACGCTGCCCTCCACCAAGACGAAGAGCACGGCGGCTCGCGACCGCCTGATCATCGTCGCCGCGGGTCTGGTCATCCTGCTGATCATCCTCGTCCCCGGCCGGTGGCTCAGAGCCCGAGGTGCCGCGCGATGACCATGCGCTGGACTTCGTTGGTGCCCTCGCCGATCTCCAGGATCTTCTGGTCGCGGTAGAGCCGCGCGATCGCGGACTCCTCCATGAACCCGTAGCCGCCGTGGATCTGCAGCGCCGCGTTCGCCGCGCGGTGCGAGAGCTCGCCGGTGTAGAGCTTCGCCATCGCCGCCTCCTTGGCGAACGGGCGTCCCTGGTCCTTCAGCCACGCGGCCTTGTAGGTCAGCGCGCGGCCGGCCTCGAGCTCGACCGCCATGTCGGCGAGCTGGAACTGGATCGCCTGGAACTTCGCGATCGGCTTGCCGAACTGCCGACGCTCCTGCGCGTAGGCGAAAGCGAGGTCGTAGGCGCCCTGCGCGAGACCCACGCCCATCGCGGCGACGGAGATCCGGCCGCCGTCTAGGATCTCGAGGAACTGCGTGAACCCCTTGCCGCGCTCCCCGAGCAGGTTCCCTTCGGGGACGGCGCAGTCGCGGAACGAGAGCTCGCGCGTGTCGGAGGCCCGCCAGCCGAGCTTGTCCATCTGCGCGGAGATCTCGTAGCCGGGCGTGCCGTTCGGGACGATCAGGTTCGAGATCTCGTCCTCGCCGGTGCGCGCGGTGATCGTCACACAGGCCGTGATGTCGGTGCCCGCGTTGGTGATGAAGACCTTCGAGCCGTTCACGACCCACTGCCCGTCGCGTAACTCCGCGGTCGTGCGCGAGGCGGCCGCGTCGGAGCCCGCGCCCGGCTCGGTCAGCCCGAACGCCGCCAGCTTGCGGCCCGAGGCGAGGTCGGGCAGCCAGTGCTGCTTCTGCGCCTCGGAGCCGAAGAGCAGGATCGGCATCGTCCCGAGCGAGGTGTGCGCCGCCATCGTGATCGCCACCGACGAGTCGATCCGCGTCAACTCCTCGACCGCGATCGCATACGAGAGCGTGTCGGTGCCCGCGCCGCCGTACTCCTCGGGGATCGGCATCCCCATCAGCCCGAGCTCGGCCAGCTCGGCCACGAGCTCGTACGGGAAACGGTGCTCGCGGTCGAGCTCGGCGGCGACGGGCGCGACACGCTGCTCCGCGAACTCCCGGACGGTCGAGCGGACGAGCTCGTGCTCGGGCGTCAGGTCGAAGTTCACTCGGAGAGGCGCGTGGCGAGCTCGACGATCAGCCGCACGCCGTAGCCCGTGCCGCCGCGCTGGCTGAGGTAGTCGCCGCGCGAGCGCTCGAGGAAGGCCGGGCCGGCGATGTCGGCGTGCGCCCACGGGCCCTCGCCGGCGAACTCCTCCAGGAACTTGGCCGCGAGCACGGCGCCGGCCTGACGCAGGTCGGACGAGTTCTTCAGGTCGGCGAAGACGGAGTCGACGTAGCGGCGGTAGCGCGGGTGCATCGGGAAGGGCCAGATGTGGTCGCCGCTCGCCTCGGCTGCGGCCAGGATCTCGTCGCGCCAGGCCTCGTCGTTGGCGAAGACACCCGCGTAGAGGTCGCCGAGCGCGACCTCCATCGCTCCGGTCAGCGTCGCGAGGTCGAGCACGTGCGTGGCGCCCTGCTCCCGCGCGTACCAGAGCGCGTCGGCGAGCACGAGGCGGCCCTCGGCGTCGGTGTTCGTGATCTCGATCGTCTTGCCGTTGGCGGCCGTGATGATGTCGCCGGGCCGGTAGGCGTGGCCGCTCGGCATGTTCTCCGTGGCGGCCGCGACGGTCAGCACGCGCACGGGCAAGCCGAGCTCGGCGATCGCGCCCGTGGCCTCGATCACGGCCGCGCCGCCGGCCATGTCGCCCTTCATGTCCTCCATGTGCAGCGAGGGCTTGAGCGAGATGCCTCCGGTGTCGAAGGTGATCGCCTTGCCGACCAGGCCGAGCACGAGGTCGCCGCGGGCCGGCTCGGGCGGGTCGTAGCGCAGCACCACGAGCCGGGCGGGGTTGTCGCTGCCCTGCGCGACCGCGGCCAGCGCGCCCATCCCGAGCTTCGTGATCTCGTCGGGCTCGAGCGCCTCGGCGCTGACGTGCTCGACCGATGACGCGATCTCCTGCGCGCGCTCGGCGAGCCGCTCCGGGGTGGTCTCGTTCGGCGGGCTGTTGACGAGGTCGCGAGCGCGGTTCGTCCACTCCGCCACGGTCGCCACGCGCTCGGCTGCAGCTTCCAGGCCGTCCGCTGAGCCGAGGAGGACGAGCGACGAGAGCTTCGGCTTCGCCTCGTCCTGCTTCCAGCGCGCGGGCTCGTAGCTGCCGATGGCCGTGCCTTCCACGAGCGCCCGCGCCTGCTCTTCGGCGGGAAGCTCCAGCCCGCCGTCGACCGCCCACGCGACGATCTCGGCGTAGCCGCCGGTCTCGCGGGCGACAGCGGCCGCGGCGGTACGCAGGGCGTCGGCGTCGATCTCCTCCCGCGGCCCGAGCCCGGCGACCGCCACGCGGCGCGCGCCGAGCTTGCCGTCGACGTGCACGATCGAGACGCGGCCGGCCTCGCCCTTCAGCTCGCCGTCGGCGGCGAGTCGCCCGAGCAGTCCGTCGAGCTTCGAATCCAGCTCCGCGGCGGCGCCGGCCAGCTTGTCGTCACCGGCCAGGGGTACCGCGACGACGTCCGCTTCCACCTGCTCCGGCGCGACCGCCTTGACCTCGACTCGCATGGCCGCGCGATGCTAGCCGACTGCCTTCGTAGCCTGCCGCCTCATGAGGGGGCTTTACCTCGTGTGCGGGGCTGCCGATAAGCCGCGCGTGGCACGCGGCATGTCACTGCGGCACCTGCGGACGGCCCGTTTTCGACGGCGTCGTGCCGCCGCGAGCGTGGAGGCCCTGACCCTGCGCGTGGCGGAGCTCGTCTCCGAGCGCCAGGCGCTGCGCGAATCCGGCGCGAGCGAGGCTGTGCTCGAGAAGAATCGGATCCAGATCGCCCGTGCCCAGTGGGAGCTCGGGCACGCGCTGATCGACGAGCACCTGCCGGCCGAGCAGCCGGCGGGCCTGGCCAGCTAAACCTCCGACCAGATTCCGTGCGCCGCGGGATCGAGCTCGATCTCGACCTGCACGGCCGACTCGCGCGCCGCGTCCGGCAGCAGCTCGGAGAGCCCGAGGTACTGGGCCAGGAAGGGCGCGAGATGGCGGCCGACGATCTTGGCCGGCGGCCACCAGAGTGGCTCGGTGTCGACGAGCGAGACGGCGGGGCTCCCCTCGGCCCGCAGGAAGCGCGGGCTCATCCCGGTCAGCAGCAGCCCGCGGAGCACCGGCCGGAAGGGGCTCGGCTCGAGCGTCGCACCGGCGCGCGCGGCGATCGACTCGGCTGCGGCGTCGGCCTGCTGGGCGGCGATCCCGCCCTGCTTGAGCGGGAAGCTGGTCGCATCGCCGGCGGCCCAGATGTCCACCTCGCCGTGGACCTGTCCGAAGGGGTCGGTCGGGAAGAAGCCTTGCTGGTCGGAGAAGACACCGTTGAGGCGCGGGCCTTCGAGGCGTGGCAGCGCCACGACCCGGTCTGCCGGGATCGAGCCTCCCGGTGCGATCTGCAGCGCGCCTGCGGCAAACGAGAGCGGCGTCGTGCCTGGCACGAGCTCGATGCTGCGATCCTCGAGCAGCTCCCCGATCGCCGAGCTCGCCGCCGCGCCGAACAGCTCGAGCGGCGCGTCTTCGGGCGTGACGATCGTGACGCTGACACCCGCCGCGAAGTCGTCGACGAGGTGCGCCCGCGTGAGGAGGGCGAGCTCGTAGAGCGGCAGCGCCCAGCGGGCGCCGCTCGGAATCGCGAAGACGAAACGGTCGACGTTGCCCGCCAGGGCGTCCTCGATCATCTGCGCCAGGACCGCCGCTTCGTCCGCGCCCCGGAAGCAGAGGGCGCCGGGGAGAGCGGCAGTCGGAATCGCGCCGGGCGCGAGCAGCAGGAGGTCGAACGTCAGCTCCTCGCCTTCGGAGGTGAAGACCAGGTGCTCCTCCGCATCGACGGCCGTCACGATCCCCTTGCGCAGCGTCGCGCCGGCGGCTTCCGTCAGGCGCTCCAGCGGAAACGACCGGCGTTCGCCGGTGACGAACAATGGGCGGTAGACGAAGTGGGTGTCCGGCGCCACGAGCTCGACCTGCGCGAGCTCCGGCGCCAGCTCGTGCAGGGCCAGCGCGGCCTCGAGGGCTGCGACGCCTCCGCCGACGATCAGGACCTTGGTCATTACGCGCCATGGTTGCCGTGCGACGCCGCCCCGACATCGGCGCGACCCCTGATCGGGCTACGGGTTTTCCGCAGCTAGGCTCGAGTCGTGCGGGCCGAGCTCGACAGGCGGGCGATGGCGGTGCTCTCGGCGGGGCACTGCGCCACGGACTTCGCCAACGGCGCGCTGCCGGCGCTGCTGCCGTTCATGGTCGACCGCTTCCGGCTCTCGTACACGCTCGCCGCGGTCGTGATGCTCGCCTCGACGGCTTCGTCGTCGCTCGTGCAGCCGCTCTTCGGCGCCTGGTCGGACCGCCGCGGCGCCCTCTGGCTGCTGCCGGGCGGAGTCGCGCTCGCCGGGATCGGGATCGCGCTCGCCGCGGCCGCCCCGGCGTACTGGCTCGTGCTGCTGCTCGTGGTGGTCTCCGGGCTCGGCGTCGCCGCGTACCACCCGGAGGGCTCGAAGTTCGCCGCCTACGCCAGCGGCGCCAAGCGGGCGAGCGGGATGAGCCTTTTCTCGATCGGCGGGAACATCGGCTACGCGCTGGGCCCGACCGCGACGACGCCGCTCGTGCTGGCGCTCGGCCTGACCGGCGGCCTCCTGCTGGCGTTGCCCGTGCTCGGCGTCGCGCTGGCGCTGCTGGTCGTGCTGCCATTCCTGTCGAGCTTCGTGCCCAAGCCCGGCACGGGCGCCGCCGCGAGCGGGGAGGACCGGCCGGGCGCGCTCGCCCTGCTGCTCGGCGTGATCGCCTTCCGCAGCGTCGCCTGGTTCGGGCTGATCACGTTCGTACCGCTCTGGGAGGTCTCGCTCGGCCACTCGAAGGCGCACGGTTCCCACCTGCTCTCGCTGATGCTGTTGGCGGGTGGGCTCGGCACGCTGGCTGCCGGGCCGCTGGCCGACCGGCTCGGGAGACGACCGGTGCTGATCGCGAGCCTGGCAGCGACGGCGCCGTTGATCCTCGCCTACGTGCTCGTCGGCGGCATCCCCGGCGCGATCGCGCTGGAGCTCGTCGGGGTCTGCGTGATCTCGACCTTCGGGGTGACGATGGTGATGGCGCAGGAGTACCTACCGCGGCGGATTGGCATGGCTTCGGGCCTGTCGATCGGCCTCTCGATCGGGCTGGGCGGGATCGCCGCGGTCGGGCTCGGCGCGCTCGCGGACTCGGTCGACCTGCAGGCGGCAATGTACGCAGCGGCTGCGGCGCCCCTCGTCGCGCTCGCGCTCGCCGCGCTCCTGCCCTCGACGCGTCCGCAGCGTCGCCTCGAGCCCGAGCCTGTTCTGTAGGCTCGCGCCGATGGACAGCCCGAGAGAGTTCTTCGAGTCGCTCGAGACGCGTGTCGACCCCGCCAAGGCGAAGGGGATGACCGCGAGCTACAAGTTCGACATCGACGGCGCCGGATCGTGGCACGTCGACGTGGACGACGGCAAGGTGACCGTCACCGAGGACGGCGGTGAGGCCGACACGACCATCTCGACCTCGGACGAGACGTTCATGAGGATCGCCAGGGGCGAGCAGAACCCGACCGCGGCCTACATGTCCGGCAAGCTCAAGGTGAGCGGCGACATGGGCCAGGCGATGAAGCTCCAGAAGCTCTTCTAGTCATTCCTCGAGCTCGACGAGCACCGTGCCGCCGGCGACGCGGTCGCCCTCGGCCACATGCACGGCGCGCACGACCGCCTCGTACGGCGAGACGACCGGCGTCTCCATCTTCATCGCCTCGAGCACGACCAGCGGCTGGCGCGGCTGGACGCGGTCGCCCTCGCCGACCAGCACCTTGATCACCGTGCCGGGCATCGGCGCGCTGAGCGAGCTCTGCTCGTGGGCGCCGTGCTCGACCGACGTCTCCGGATCCGGCGGCGGTGCAGGCGGCGGCACGGGCAGGTTGAGCCGGAAGCCGCCGCGCCACGGTCGGTCCGGCAGGCGTAGCGGCGGGGCCGAGAGCGGCGGGTGCTCGGTCAGGAAGGCGGTCGTCGTCTCGCCTGCGCGGAGGGCCGGGTGCGCGACCAGCCAGCGCAGGAAGGGCAGGTTCGTGACCACGCCGCCGACCTCGGTCTCGGCGAGCGCCGCCGCCAGCCGGTCGAGGGCGTCCTCGCGCGTCGAGCCGTGCGCGATCAGCTTGGCGATCAGCGGGTCGTAGGCGGTGCCGATCTCATCGCCCTCCTCGACGCCGGCGTCCACGCGGATCCCGCCGGGTAGCCGTAGCCGCTCGAGCTTCCCGGTCTGCGGCAGGAACGTCTTCGGGTCCTCCGCGTAGAGGCGAACCTCGACGGCGTGCCCGACCAGGCGGGGCTCGGCCGAGAGCGGCTCGCCCTGTGCGATTCGGAGCTGCTCCGCGACCAGGTCGGCGCCGCTGACGAGCTCGGTGACCGGATGCTCGACCTGGATGCGGCCGTTCAGCTCCAGGAACCAGAAGTCGCGCCCGTCGAGCATGAACTCGGCCGTGCCCGCCGAGCGGTAGCCGATCGCCCGCGCGAACGCGACCGCGGCGTCGCTCATCCGCGCGCGCAGCTGCGGGTCGAGCGCGGGGGAGGGCGCCTCCTCGAGCACCTTCTGGTGGCGGCGCTGTACCGAGCACTCGCGCTCGCCGAGCGCGACGATCGTGCCCTGCGAGTCGCCGAGCAGCTGGATCTCGACGTGTCGCGGCCGCTCGACGTAGCGCTCGCAGAAGACGCGGTCGTCACCGAAGGCCGCCTTCGCCTCGCGTTGCGCGGCCGCAAGCGCCTCGTCCAGCTCGTCCTGCTGGCGCACGACCCGCATCCCGCGACCGCCGCCGCCCGCCGCGGCCTTGACCACGAGCGGGAAGCCGATCTCCTCCGGCTCGCCCTCGGGCACGACCTGCACGCCGGCCTCGCGCGCGATCCGCTTCGCCTCGAGCTTGTCCCCGCCCGCGCGCAACGCGGCCGGTGGAGGCCCGACCCAGGTCAGGCCCGCCGCCTCGACCGCCCCGGCGAAGTCGGCGTTCTCGGCGAGGAAGCCGTAACCGGGATGGATCGCGTCGGCGCCGGCCTCCCGGGCGGCGCGCACGTGCTCGCCGGCGTCGAGGTACGAGGAAATGCGGACCGTCTCGTCGGCCGAGTGCGCGTGCAGCGAGCCGGAGTCGTCCTCGGGCGCCACGGCCACGGTCGCGATCCCGAGCCCGCGGCAGGCCCGGAAGACCCGCAGCGCGATCTCGCCCCGGTTCGCTACGAGGAGCTTTTGGATGCCCACGACGGGTCGCGCTTCTCGAGGAAGGCCCGCAGGCCCTCCTGGCCCTCTTCGCTCGTCCGCCGCTGGGCGATCCGCCGCTCGGTGGCCAGGCCGTCGGGCCGCTCGAGCACGAGCTTCTTCGCGTGCCGCACTGCCTCGGGCCCTGCGCTGCGCAGCTCGGCGACGACCGCCTCGACGGCCGCGTCGAGGTCGGCCGCCACCTCGTGCAACAGCCCGATCCGCAGCGCGGTGGCGGCGTCGAAGCGCTCGCCGGTGACGAAGTACCGTCGCGCCGCGCTCGGTCCGATCTTCGCCAGCGCGTACGGCGAGATCACCGCCGGGATGATCCCGAGCTTCACCTCCGAGAAGGCGAACACCGCATCGGGCGCCGCGATCACGATGTCCGAGCACGCGACCAGGCCGCAGCCGCCGCCGAGCGCATGGCCGTGCACGCGCGCCACGACGGGCGCCGGACAGGAGTCGATCGCCTCCAGCATCATCCGCAGCCGCCGTGCGTCGGCGACGTTCTCCTCGTAGCTGAGCTCGATCGAGCTGCGCATCCAGTCGACGTCAGCGCCTGCGGAGAAGCTCTGACCCTCACCCGCCAGGAGCACGGCGCGCACGTCGTCGCCGATCGCCCCGAAGGCGTCGGTCAGCTCCGCGATCAGCTCGGCGTCGAAGGCGTTCCGCCGCGCGGGCCGCGCCATCGTGACGCGGAGGAGATCGCCGTCCTGTTCGACCCTGAGCGCCTGCATCGGCGTGCATCGTAGAGTTGACGGCATGTTGCGTGGAGCGCTCGCCGCCGCCCTCACGCCGCTCCGCGACGATGGAGCCGCCCTCGACGAGGAGGCCTTCCGGCCGTATCTGGAGTTCCTGGCCGAGGCCGGGCTCGACGGCATCCTCGCGCTGGGCACGACCGGCGAGGGGATCCTGCTCTCGGCGGTCGAGCGGCGGCGCGCGGCCGAGCTCTTCCTCGACGGCCCGCTGCCCGTGATCGTCCATTGCGGCGCGCAGACGTCCGCCGAGACGTGCGCGCTCGCCGAGCACGCCGCCGCCGCGGGCGCTGCCGGCGTGGCTGTGATCTCGCCGCCGTATTACCCGCTCGACGACGGGGCCCTGCTCGAGCACCTCGCCGCCGCCGCCCGCGCCGCCGAGCCGGTGCCGTTCTACGTCTACGAGTTCAAGGCGCGCAGCGGCTACGCGGTGCCGGTGCGCGTGCTCGAGCGGCTGCGCGAGCGCGCCTCCAACTTCGCCGGGCTGAAGGTGTCGGACAAGCCGTTGGAGGCCGTGGAGCCGTACCTGCTCGACGGGCTGGACGTCTTCGTCGGCGCAGAGGCGCTCGTCCGCGCCGGGCTGGAACGCGGGGCAGCCGGCGCGGTCTCGGGGCTCGCGGCGGTCTATCCCGAGCACGTGGTCGCGCTCGTCCGCGACGGCGGGGGCGACTCGGACGCGCTTCGGGGCGAGCTCGACCGCTTTCCGTTCCAGGCGGCGGCCAAGTACGTGCTGGGCCGGCGCGGAGTGCCCGTGCGCGAGGACGTGCGCGCCCCGCTGCGCACGCTGAACGCGACCGAGAAGCGCGAGCTGGACGCGTGGCTCGAATCGTCGTAGCCGGCGCCTCCCTCGCCTACGGATCGGTCGCGCGGGGGAAACCAGGTTTCCCCCGCGTGCCCCCTTCTTCTCCAAGCACGCCGCCGAGACCACGGCGCCGAGGTCGCCGAGGTCACGGCGGAGTACATGCGGGGGAACCTCCCGGTTCCCCCCAGCCCCCTCCACGCACCGGCAGTTGGGGGTGGGTTTGATGCCGCGCATCGTCGTCGCCGGTGCCGGCGCGACCGGCGCCTCGGTCGCGTTCCATTTGGCCTCGCTCGGCGCTCGCGAGGTCGTACTGGCCGACAAGGGTCGCGTCGCGGGCGGCGCGACCGCGAAGGCGATGGGCGGCGTGCGGCAGCAGTTCTCGACGGCCGCGGAGGTGCGGCTCGCCCAGGCCAGCATCCGCTTCTTCGAGGAGCTCGGGCCGCCGCTCTTCGACCAGGTCGGCTACCTGTTCCTGGCCACGACCGAGGAGGGCCTGGCCGCGCTGGAGGAGCGGCGCGCGCTGCAGGAGGAGCTCGGCGTGCCGGTCGAGCGGGTCGACGCCTCGTTCGTGCGCGGCCTGCGCACCGACGACGTGCTCGGCGCCGTCTTCTGCTCGACCGACGGCACCGCCGATCCGCCCGCGGTCACCCGCGAGTTCGTGCGGCGCGCGATCAAGCTCGGGGTCGAGGTGCACGAGGGCTGCGACGCCGCGACGCTCGAGGCCGACACGCTGGTGATCGCCTGCGGGCCGTGGTCGGCCGAGCTGGGAGCGACCCGCGGGGTCGAGCTGCCGGTGCGGCCGCTCTGCCGCCAGCTGCTGGCGACCGGCGGGCTCGACCTCCCCGACGACCTGCCGATGGTGCTCGAGGCCGAGACCGGCTTCCACTTCCGCCGCCGCGGCAGCCGGCTCGTGCTGGCGATGACCGACCCCGAGCCGCGCTGGGGCTTCGACGAGGTCGTGGACGAGACGCTCTTCGACGACCGCCTCGAGCGGTTACGCCACCGTTACCCGGCCGTGGCCGAGGCCACGATCGAGGATGCGTGGGCCGGCCTCTACGACATGACTCCCGACGCGCACCCGATCCTGGGCGAGGTCGCCGAGGGCGTCCACGCGGCGTGCGGCTTCAGCGGCCACGGCTTCATGCAGTCCCCCGCGGTCGGCCGCGCGCTGGCGGAGGAGATCCTCGGCGAGAGCCCGAGCCTCGACCTGAGCCCGTACCGGCTCTCGCGCTTCGAGGAAGGCGTCGACTTCCCCGAGACGCTAGTCCTCTAGCTCGAACTCCTCGCCGACCTCGGGGTCCTTGCCGATCAGCTCACGGGTCTTCGCGACCGGCTCGTCGTCCTCGGAGAACGAGATCAGGCCGAAGCGCTCACCGGCGGGGTCGGAGATCCAGACATCGCCCTCGGGCAGGGCCGGCAGCTTCGCGCGCAACTCGTCCAGCGTCGTCTTCGAGTCTCCGACGTTCCAGAGCAGCAGACGGACGGTCACTCGTCAGGCACGCCCGGCGTGGGCAGCTTCTCGAGCAGCTCCTTGATCGCCCGCAGCACGTCGGCTTCCTCGTGCCCGAAGTCGTCCAGGTAGGAGTGCAGCGCCGCCCGCAGCAGCGGCAGCTCGTCGTCGGTCAGGATCAGCGTGTGGATCAAAACGGTCCCCTTGGTTCGTAGCTTCCCCGCCGCGCGCCGACGGCGATCATCGTCATCCCGTCGGGCCCGGCGACCGGCACCCGGGTCGTCCCGGGATCGAAGCGGAGGAACGTGCCGACCCCGACCGGGATCTCCTGTCCCTCGATCCTGTAGACGCCCGAGCCGCGGATGATGACGTTGACCTCTTCCTGCTGCGTCTCGGACTCGTCGTGCTCGTGGCCCTCGGCGTTCGGCGGCAGCTCGAACCAGTTGATCCCGAAGGCCTCGACGCCGAGCTCGCGGCGCACGAACCGCGCCGCGCCGCCCGGCCCGGAGCCCTCGATCTCGTCCACGCGCACGATCGAATAGCCCATCGCTACATCCTGAAGACGCCGAAGGTGGTCTCGGGGATCGGCGCGTTCAGCGCGGCGGAGATCCCGAGCGCCAGCACGCGACGGGTGTCGAGCGGGTCGATGATCCCGTCGTCCCACAGACGCGCGGTCGAGTAGTACGGATTCCCCTCGGCCTCGTACTTGGCGCGGATCTCGTCCGGGTCGGCGTCGCCGACCATCGTCAGCACGGTCGCCGCCTGCTCGCCGCCCATCACCGAGATGCGTGCGTTCGGCCACATCCAGAGCTGCCGCGGCGAGTAGGCGCGCCCGCACATGCCGTAGTTGCCGGCCCCGAACGAGCCGCCGGTGACGACGGTGAACTTCGGCACCTCCGCGCAGGCGACCGCGGTCACGAGCTTGGCGCCGTCACGGGCGATCCCGCCGGCCTCGTACTCCTTGCCGACCATGAAGCCGGTGATGTTCTGCAGGAAGACGAGCGGCACGCGCCGCTTGCAGGCGAGCTCGACGAAGTGCGCGCCCTTGGCGGCGGACTCGCCGAAGAGGACGCCGTTGTTGGCGAGGATCCCCACCGGGTAGCCCTCGATCCGCGCGAAGCCGCAGACGAGCGTCTCGCCGTAGAGCGCCTTGAACTCGTGGAAGCGCGAGCCGTCCACGATCCGCGCGATCAGCTCGCGCGGGTCGACCTGGTGGCGGAAGTCGGTCGGGATCAGGCCGTAGAGCTCGCTCGGGTCGGCCGCGGGCTCCTGGGCGGGCGCGACGTCCCAGGGCGGGTCCTTCGGCGCGGGGCTGAGGTTGCGGACGATTTCGCGCACGAGTGCGAGCGCGTGCTCGTCTGAGGTGGCGTAGTGGTCGGCCACGCCCGAGAGCCGAGCGTGCACGTCGGCGCCGCCGAGCTCCTCGGCGCTCACCTCCTGGCCGGTCGCCGCCTTCACGAGCGGCGGGCCGCCGATGAAGATCGTGCCCGTGCCCTTGACGATGATCGTCTCGTCGCTCATCGCCGGCACGTAGGCGCCGCCGGCGGTGCACGAGCCCATCACCGCGGCGATCTGCGGGATCCCGGCCGCCGAGAGGCGCGCCTGGTTGTAGAAGATCCGCCCGAAGTGCTCGCGGTCGGGAAAGACCTCGGCCTGCAGCGGCAGGAAGGCGCCGCCCGAGTCGACCAGGTAGATGCACGGGAGCCCATTCTGCTCGGCGATCTCCTGCGCCCGCAGGTGCTTCTTCACGGTCAGCGGGAAGTAGGTGCCGCCCTTGACGGTGGCGTCGTTGGCGACGAGCACGCACTCGCGGCCCTCGATCGTCCCGATTCCGGTGACGATCCCCGCGCCCGGGGCCTGTCCCTCGTACACGTCCCAGGCGGCCAGCGCCGCGAGCTCGAGGAAAGCCGTGTCCGGATCGAGCAGGCGGTCGACCCGCTCGCGGGCGGTCAGCTTGCCGCGCGAGCGGTTCTTCTCGAGCGCCTTCTCGCCGCCGCCGCGCGTGACCTGCGCGCTGCGCTCGCGGAGCTCTTCGACCAGCGCTTCCATCCGCGCGCGGCGCTCGTCGAATGCGTCCGACGCCTCCACCTGCGAGCTCAGCACCGTCATCGAGTGAACTCTAAAGCCGGGGTCGTACCCCGGCGCCTACCGAGCTACAATGCCCCACGGCCTCGGAGCGCCATCGGTAGCTCCGGAGCCGGCCGCCAGACGACGCGGGAGCAGTTCCGGCTCGAAGCAGCCCGAAGCGCCCCACGATCGAACCAAGGGCAAATCGATCGGGGAGGCAGGCTGGGATGGTCGTCAGGGTGAGCGTCGTCGACGGCGATGATGCGGTGGAGTTGATGCAACGACTCCTACAGGAGGTTGACGTTGAGGACGTCAACTTCGAACTGGCGCGGCAGCAGGTGCGGATCGAAGTTGGGAGGAATCCGGACGAGACGCTCGTCGAGGTGCTCAACCTGCTCGAGGGCTGGCTGGGCGCGGGTGGTCACCCCCCGACCAGCGTCGAGATCGACGAGCACCGCTACATGCTCGGCGCCGCCTAGTCGCCGTTGACCGGCTCGAGGATGAACGTCTCGACCGCGAGGTCCGGGTCGACGTGCACCTGCGAGAGGAAGCCGATCACTTTGCGCCCGACCAGCCGTTCGACCTCCGCGGAGAACCGGTCGCGCATCGTGTCCTGGAACGCCGTGCGGGTCTCCTGCACCGCCGGGAAGCGGCCGGCCTCGATCAGCGTCCGCTCGACCGGCGTGTAGATGTCCTCGAGAAAGCAGATCACGTAGTCGGCGCCCATGACCGTGCGGGCACGACTCGCGCCCCTGCCGAAGTACTGCCGGTGGATTCCCACCACCGCGTTCGAGATCGAGGACGCCAGCTTGCCACGGTCACCCGCGCCGTTCACGCGCTCGTCCATGCGGCCCTTCCGCCCGCTCCTCCCCTCTATGCGCCCGGGAGGAAGGAGGAACGGTTGAGCGACCCGGCGGGCGTTCGTACCCCACCAGCATACTCCCGCTACGCTGTTCTCAGGAACCGGAGCGCCTCTTGGGTAGCCCCGGCTTCGATCCGCAGCAACACGCGGGAGCGGTGGCGGTCCGCCGAGGCCGCAGGCGCCCCTCGTCGGCCAGGTCGGCAACGGGGAGGCGCGATGGAGTCAGCGAACGGCAACGGCGGGGCGAACGGGCGGCCGCGCCTTGTCTTCTTCTGCTCGAAGGCGTGCGGCCGCTCGCGGCGGGCCGAGGGCGACCTCGCCCAAGTGCTACAGCGCCGACGCAACCACGAGTCGTTCGATCTGCTCAACATCGACGTCGACGAGAACGCCGACCTCGCCGAGCGCTTCGCGATCGAAGAGGTGCCGACGATCGTCGTGGTCGACGCGAAGCGCGTCCAGGGCCGCCTCGAGAGCCCACGCGGCTGCCGGGACATCGAGCAGCTGCTCGCGCCCTGGCTGCGCTGAGCGCCGTCGTTCGTTAGCGTCGTCCTCGTGCCGGCCACGGTCGACCCCGACGGCGTCGAGCCCGCGACCCTCCGCGAGCTGGTCGACCTGAACGGCTTGCGCGTCCTGGACGTCGGCTGCGGGGACGGGCGCCTGAGCTTCGCCTGCGCACGCGAGGGTGCGAACGTCCTGGGCTTCGACGCGGACGAGGAGGCCGTCGCGATCGCCCGAGCCGAGACCCCACGCGAGCTGCGGAAGCGCCTGCGCTTCGAGGTCGCGCACGCGGGGGAGATGGAACTGCCGAAGGGCGAGTTCGATCTCGCGCTCTTCAGCTGGTCGCTCTGATGAGTGGAGACGGAGGACGTCGTGCACGTCCTGCGTCACGTCCACCAGGCGGTTCGTTCCGGCGGGAGCCTGCTCGACATCCATCCACTCGGCATCGACATGCCCGTGCGCGCCGGCGCGCGCGGCCTCGGCTTCGTCGACGCGAGCCGGTTCGCACTCGTGGTCGAGGCGATGAACGAGGCCGTCGAGCAGGTGGTCTCCGAAGGCCTGCTCGAGGAGGTGCGCGTCCTCCGACGCACGGTCGTCGAGCGCTTCGACGACGCAGCCGAAGCACTCGAGGAGGCAGACGGCTGGACGAACCTGCGACTACCGCCCGCGGTCAGGCGCCGGCTGCTCGAAGCGAAGGAGCGGCCGGTCGAGTTCGTCGACACAGTCCGATACCGGCTCTTCGCCGCGACCGACATGGCGGGCGCGGCTAACGAACGCAGTCGGGCGAGGTGATGCTGTTCGAAGTCGTCATACCAAGAGTTATGAAACAGGTCCATCGCGAGTGCCGACAGTGCGAGCGATTACGGCGTTCCGGACCACTATCGGGAAGCTCTGCTCGCTCCTTCGCACCAAGCGGTGGCATGCCCAAGAACCGGGGCCGACTTCCGCGGCTGCGGACAGAGAGGCCGCTACAAAGAGTGCTGGCCCTGCAACTCGAACTCTGTTTGCCTAAGCTCGTGTCATCTCCCGCGCCCGGAGGGCTCGATCGACGGACTTCGGGCTTTCAGCCGGAATCCTGGCCGCAGGGCCAGTCCAACGAGTCTACTCCTCTGACCCGCCGTGCTTCACTCAGCGTTCCCGCAGATCGAAGCGCCCGTGCCTTCGCGACGCTTCGACGCTGCCGCTCACGCCTCCGCCGATGCCTTGCGGCCCTCGACCGTCCGAGGGTGCCACTTCACTCTGTACCATTTGCGCCGAGGCAGCAGACGCTCGCCGACTTTCTCGTTCAGAACTCTCTGCGCGCGCCGCTCGGCGACGCCGTCACTCTCATAGGATCCTGAGCTCGGACTCATCTGTTGCCCCTCTCGCGATCGAGTCAAGAGCACCCGGGCGGGCACTCTCGGCACTCAGGCCCGGTCTGGCAGTCGGAGAGGAAACTTTGGGAGCCTCGACGGCTTCCGCGCTAGGTCTATGCGCCCGATAAGCATACACTAAATTGTGTCAACAGTTACGAAGACCCCTGTTCTCGTGCTGATTCACTCGGAATCTGCCTCGCCGCTTGAAGTCGCCGATGCGCGTGATCAGGCGGGCGAAATGATGTGGGGCCGGATCCAGCGTAGACTCGAGACCGTTCCGTTGACTGGCGCGTGATCCGAAGGGAGAGGGCCATGAAGGTAGCCCCGAGCCCTGTGCCACCGGGCACTCGCCTCCAGCGCGACCAGCTGGCGGTAATCGCCGTTCCGCTTGCGCCGATCGTGCTCGAAGGCAGGTACCGGCTGCTGGTCGGAGCGCTCTGGCGCCTCGGTCGATCGCAGAGAGGCCAGTGGCTGCTCGCCGCCGGGTCGGGAGCCCTTGTGCTCGCCCTGGCGCTGCTGGCCGCTGCTGGCCGCTCGTCATTTCGCGACGACCTCCTGGCCGCTCGCGAGCGGAAACCCCGCTCTGCTTGCGGCGGCCGGGCTGCTCCTTCTCCTTGCTCAGATCCTCAAGGCCTACGGGTGGGGGCGTCTGTTCATGGTGGACGAGCGGCCAAAAGTGCTTGCGCTCGCGGCCGGCAACGGCAGCGCCGCGCTGATCGGAGTCGTCCTTCCCGGCCGCTTCGACGATGCGATGCGGGTCGCCGTCGTCCGCCGCTACCCGGGCTGTCCCGCCGGCATTCGTGCGCTCTGCCTATCGCTCGTGATGCTCGGCCTAATCGACAGCGTCGCGCTGGCACCGCTCGCCGTTGCCGCAGCTGCGTTCCCTGGCGCGGGGATGGGCGTCCGCGCCGGGCTCGCCGTGGTCGCTGCCGCCGGAGCTGCGGCCGCCGCCGTGATCCTCGCCCTGCCGCACCTGGCCGCAAGCACGCGGGCCTTGCGCTTCCGGCTCGGACGCTGGCTGAACCCGCGAACGACCTCCCGGCGGGCAGCATCGGAAGCGTGGGCGCTCGTGTCCGCCTGCTGGCTTGTCCGGGCGAGCGCGCTCTTCTTGCTTCTGGGCACGCTTGGGGTCGGTTTCTCCTTCCCGCTCGCGCTCCTCTTCCTCTGCGCCGGTGCGGCGGGGGCGGCGCTACCGGTCGGTCCCGCGGGCGCGGCCGTGCAGGTCGGCGCCAGTGGCGCAGCCCTGATCGCCGCCGGTGTCGAGCCCTCGCAGGCGCTCGCCGTGGCCCTCTCCGTCGCCGCCCTCGGGATCTTGTGCGGCGCGGCGATCCTGCTCTTCGCCGTGGCGTGGCGCGGCGGCCTCTCGCTGGCGCATGCGTGGGCCACTACGTAACAGGCCAGAGTGCACGAGAGGCCCGGCTGCGCCGGGCCTCTCGGTAATGCGGAAGACGGTCGTGCTAGGCGACGGCGAGGACGCGGTCGCTCTGAGCGACGACCTTGCCGCTGGTGATCTTCGGCGCGTTCGGAATCACCGAGGTGAGGTTCTGGTCGCTGATCCACTTCGAGACGAGCTTCGTGGACTCCTCGGTCTGCTTGGGCTCCTCGAAGAGACTGAGCGAGGTGACGATGCCGTTGTCTGCCTCGATGAGGTAGTAGCCGGCGAAACCGGAGAGCTCGCGGAGCTGCGGGACGAGCGCCTCGTTGACCTTGCCGACGACCTCGTTCATCCGGGTCGCGTCAACACCTTCGTAACGACGAATGGTCGCATGCATCTGATGCTCCTTCTGTGGGTCTTACAGGGCAGAGCACTCGAATGGGCACACTGCGGCGGTCAGGCCAGGGGTCACAGTCGGAGAGGAACGTGCAGAGCCTCGACGGCTTCAACAACAGAGCCAACGCGCTGGTTCCACCATAGCCGCGATCCTGCTGCGTCGTCGGATCGGCGGCGCAGTCGCCGCTCTCGCCGGCACTCCGGCGCTGGCGGTTAGAGGTCGTGATCGAGCTTGGCCGTGCTTGGGTGCGCCTTCAGCTGGTTCAAACCGTCACTCTCGATCTGCCGGATCCGCTCGCGCGAGACGTTGAAGATCTTGCCGACCTCGTCCAGCGTGCGCGGGTGCTCGCCGTTGAGCCCGTAGCGCAGCTCGAGCACGCGGCGCTCGCGGGCGCTGAGCGTCTGCAGCACGCGGCCGAGCGTGGCCTTGCGCAGCTCGACCTCGGCGACCTCCTCCGGCAGCGGCTCGCTCTCGTCGGTGAGGAAGTGGCCGAACTCCGACTCCTCCTCGTCGCCGACCGGCTTCTCCAGCGAGACCGGCGCCTGCGAGCTGCGGCGGATCGACTCGACCTCGTCCGCGGTTAGCTCGACGTCGAGCCCGATCTCGAACGAGGTCGGCTCGCGCCCGAGCTCCGCGCGCAGCTTCCGCTCCGAGCGGACGATCTTGTTCAGCTTCTCGACGATGTGGACCGGCATCCGGATCGTCCGCGCCTTGTCTGCCAGCGCGCGGGCGACGGCCTGGCGGATCCACCACGTGGCGTAGGTCGAGAACTTGAAGCCCTTGCGGTGGTCGAACTTCTCGGCCGCGCGCACCAGCCCGATCGTGCCCTCCTGGATCAGATCGAGGAAGGGCAGGCCCTGGTTGCGGTACTTCTTGGCGATCGAGACGACGAGGCGCAGGTTGGCCTCCACCATCGCCTGCTTGGCGCGGTGCTCGCCGCGCTCGATCCGCTTCGCCAGCTCGACCTCCTGCGCGGCGGTGAGCAGGTCGACCTTGCCGATGTCCTTCAGGAAGAGCTGGAGCGAGTCGGTCGTGACCTGGGGCGGGTCTTCTCCCGCTGCTGCAGGACCCGCCAGGGGACTGTGGATTCGGGCTTGGTTTGCGCTCGAGGGCACTCGCGCGCTCCGTTCCTCGGCACTTACACCCGCGAGGCAATCCGTGGGCCGAATGCGACAGCCCGGAAAGCGGGCCTTCACGACAAAGAGGAGAGGAGGCGCGGGCTCGTGCAGCTCCGCGAGGAAATCGACTACTCGCTGCTGGAAGCAATGTACACGTGGGGGAGCGTCCTAGTCGCTCGGCTCGCCGCCCCAGCCGCTCTTCAGCCGTTCAGTCGCCTGCTCTAGTGTTGGCCGCAATCGAACGGGAGACGGCAATGGCTTTAAGGGACGAGATCGATGAGATCTTTCGGCGCGAGGTGAAGTCCTTGCCCGCGTACGAGAAGGCACAGGCTGCGGATGGGTCAGGAGTAGCACCGCCGGTGGAAGAGATGAATCACCTGCTGATGGGGCTGGTCATCGCCGTACAGCGTTCATTCCATCTGGTCGCGAACCGCGTCGAAGACATCGAGGACGGGTAGCACCTATGGCTTCCGCAAGCAGTGAGAGCGAAGTCCTTGCCCAGGAGCTGGACAGCCTTGGGCAAAAGGTCCACGCCCTCGAGACGCGCTTGGCTGAAGTCGAGAGGATCATCAAAGGGCTGGAGGTAGCCGCTCTGACCACGGCCCGCGCCTTGGAGGAGGTCTCCTCGCATTGGGACTCGGTGTACAGAGCGATGCGCCGAGCAGAGTAAGGGGCGCAAGACCGCCCTTCCGCTGCTTCGAAGACGGCGCCAGCGTGTTTGACTTGGCGAGGTGACTTGACTACGACAGCGGCGAGTCGCCAATGCTGACAAGAGCTGACAAGAGCGGAGCGGAACGTGTGCCCGCAGGCGCACACACTCCGCTAGACGAGAGGCAGGGGCGGCAGGACTCGAACCTGCAACCCCCGGTTTTGGAGACCGGTGCTCTGCCAGTTGAGCTACGCCCCTAGGGTTGCGGCCCGATTGTAGCCGCGGGCGCTCTAGCATCCCGGCATGGCTCCGCCGCCTCCAAGGCCTGCGCTCGGCGCGCTGTTCCTCGTCCTCGCGATTGCCTTCGTGGGTATCGCCGCAGCCGCCGCGGAAGCCGTCGACACGAACGCCGGGCTCGTCGTGGTGGTGATCGCCGCGGGCGTAATCGCGCTCTGGCTTTTCAGCCTCTCGATCCGGAATCTGAGGAAACCCCCGCCCTAGTCCGTATTCTCTGACCGTGGCGCAGGACGAGACGCAGGCCCTCTGGCGCGAGTATGCGAAGTCGAAGGACCAGGCCGCCCGCGACCGGCTGATCCTCACCTACGCGCCGCTGGTCAAGTACGTCGCCGGCCGGCTCGGCAGCGGGCTGCCCGCGCACGTGGACGAGAACGACCTCGTCTCGTACGGGCTGCTCGGCCTCATCGGGGCGATCGAGCGCTTCGACCCGGAGCGCGACATCAAGTTCGAGACCTACGCGATCGCGCGGATCAAGGGCTCGATCATCGACGAGCTGCGCGCCCTCGACTGGGTGCCGCGCTCGGTCCGCTCCCGGGCCCGCGACATCGAGCGCGCGATCGGCGAGCTCGAGCGCAAGCTCCACCGCGCGCCGACCGACGAGGAGATCTCCGAGAAGCTCGGCATCTCAACCGACGAGCTGGACGAGAGCCTCTCCGAGATCGGCCGCTCCTCGATCGCCGCGCTCGACGAGCTCTGGACGATCTCGTCGACCGGCGGTGACCAGGTCGCCCTGATCGACACGATCGAGGACACGCAGGGGCCAGAGCCGCAGACCGAGCTGGCGCAGACGGAGCTGAAGGAGGCGCTCGGCGAGGCGATCGCGCGCCTGCCCGAGCGCGAGAAGCTGGTCGTCACGCTCTATTACTACGAGGAGCTGACCCTGCGCGAGATCGGCGAGGTGCTCGGCGTGACCGAGTCGCGCGTCTCGCAGCTGCACACGAAGGCGATCCTGCGCCTGAAGGCACGGCTGGCGGGCTCACCCGCACGCGAGCCGCTGGGTCGCTGAAACGACCTGCACGCTCGGTACTTTCCCTTGACACTGCTCCTGGCTACCTGCAACGTTGCCTTCGTGTGTCCAACTGGGGTCTAACTGGAAAGGACGTGGGAGAGTGAAACACCGCAGACTGCTCGTTCTCGCGGGCGTGGTGGGCGCGGTCGCGCTCGTCACCTCGCTGAGCGTTGCCGCTGCGAGCAGCGACAACCCCGCTCGCACGCACCAGGCAGCGGCGATCGCAGCCCCTAAGGTTCCGAACGCCGCCGCGCTCAAGAAGAAGTACAAGGGACAGAAGATCACGTTCGTCGGCGACTCGGTCGGAAACTCGCACAAGCGCGACCTGATGCTCGCCAAGCGGTTCACGAAGGACACCGGAATCAAGATCAACGTCGTGCCGCACCCGGCGGCCTCGGACGCGTCGTACTCGCAGCTCGCGCGCGCGTTCCGGTCGCACTCGTCCTCGATCGACGTGGCGATGATCGACGTCGTCTGGCCGGGCGCGTTCGCGCCGTACCTGGTCAACCTGAAGCCGAAGCTCGGCAAGCAGTCCAAGCTGCACGCGGCCGGGATCGTCGCCAACGACACCGTCGGCGGGAAGCTCGTCGCGATGCCGTGGTTCGGCGACTTCGGGATCCTCTACTACCGCACCGACCTGCTGAAGAAGTACGGCTACAGCGGCCCGCCGAAGACCTGGAGCGAGCTCTTCGCGATGGCGAAGAAGATCCAGGACGGCGAGCAGAAGACGAACTCGAACTTCTACGGCTTCGTCTTCCAGGGCAACTCCTACGAGGGTCTCACCTGCGACGCGCTCGAGTGGATCGCGTCGGCGGGCGGCGGCCACTACATCGACAACGGCAAGGTCACGATCAACAACGCGAAGGCCGCGACGATCCTGGACGCGATGCGCGCCCAGATCGGCAAGATCACGCCCCGTGGTGTGACTACGTACCAGGAGGGCGAGGCGCACACGGCGTTCGTGAACGGCGACGCCGCCTTCATGCGCAACTGGCCGTACGCGTACTCGATCGCGGCCGGAACCGGCTCGAAGGTGATCGGCAAGTTCAGCGTCACGACGCTGCCGCACGGGGCTTCCGGGAAGCCCGTCGGCACGGTCGGGGGCTGGCAGCTCGCGGTCTCGAAGTACTCGAAGCACAAGAACGCCGCGATCGAGTTCGTCCGCTACATGACGAGCCCGGCCGTCGAGCGCTTCGACGCGATCTTCAACACCAACGTGCCGACGATCCCGTCGGTCGCGAAGAACAAGGCTGTCGTCAAGGCCAACCCGTACCTGAAGCCGAACATCGCCACGGTCGCCCGCGTCACGCGGCCGGCGAAGTACCTCAAGACCCACTACAACGAGGGCTCGAAGGCGATCTACCAGGGAATCAACCAGATCCTGAACGGCACCCCGGCGAAGAACGTGCTGCCGGGGATCGAGTCGAAGCTGAAGCGGCTCCTCCGCTAACGCTTCACACCTAGCGCGAACGAGGGAGGATGGCACCTGTCATCCTCCCTCATGTTTTCCGATGAGCACGGTCGCCACGCCCGCAACCCCGCCTCGCCGCCGCCGTCGCCGGACGACGAAGCTCCAGCGTCGTCAGACGCGTCTCGCCTGGCTGTTGCTGCTACCCGCGCTCGCCGCGGTCACCTTCGTCGCGATCTACCCGCTCGCCAAGACCGTCTACCAGAGCTTCACGGACGAAGAGTTCCTGACGCCCGGCTCCAAGTGGGTCGGGCTCGACAACTACTTCGGCGAGCTCGGGGTGATCCACGACGCGATCTTCAAGGACGCGATCATCCTGACGATCAAGTTCACGCTCATCACCGTCGCGTTCGAGTTCGCGCTCGGCCTGGTGATCGCGCTGGTCGTCAACTCGAGCTTCAAGGGGCGCGGCCTGATGCGCGCGGTGATGCTCGTGCCGTGGGCGATCCCGACGGTCGTCGCCGCGCAGATGTGGAAGTGGATGCTCGACGACGTCTTCGGGGTGATCAACGACCTGGCGGCGAAGCTGCCGTTCGTCGAGCCGACGTCATGGCTCACCCAGCACCCACTGGCTTCCGTCTCCGCGGTCGACGTCTGGAAGACGACGCCGTTCGTCGCATTGCTCCTGCTCGCGGGACTGCAGGTGATTCCGAACGACCTCTACGAGGCGGCGGCCGTGGACGGGGCGAACATCTGGCAGCAGTTCTGGCGCATCACCTTCCCGCTGCTGCGGCCGGCGATTCTCGTCACGCTGATCTTCCGGACGCTCGACGCGCTGCGCGTCTTCGACGTCTTCTACGTCTTCTTCGGCGCACGTCCCGACACCCAGACGATGGCCATCTACAACCAGAGCACGATCGTCGGTGACGGCTACGTCGGCTACGGCGCGGCGCTCAGCGTCTGCATCTTCCTGATCATCGCGCTGTTCGTCGTCATCTACGTCACCTTCATGCGGCTGACAGGAGAGGAATGAGCGCCACCGCGGAGACCTCGGCCCGCACGTACGCCCGGCCGGCGACCGGTATGCGCCGCCTGCGCAAGACCTGGTACGGGCGCTTCCTGCTCAGGCTGCCGTTCTACCTGCTGATCGCGCTGATCTTCGCCTATGCGCTGTTCCCGTTCTACTGGGCCGTCCGCTCCTCGTTCACGCCCGAGGGGGACCTGTTCAGCACGCCGCTGCAGTACTTCCCGTCGCATCCGACGCTGGAGAACTACCGGCAGGCGCTCAGCACCGACTTCTTCCGCAAGGCGCTGCTCAACTCGTTCATCGTCGCCGGCTCGGTGACGCTGATCTCGCTCGCGATCGGCGCGCTCGCGGCCTACGCGCTCGGCCGCTTCCGCTTCCGTGGCCGCTCGTTCGTGCTCTACCTGATGCTCTCGATGACGATCTTCCCGCAGATCGCGATTCTCGGCGCCCTGTACACGATGATCACGAACTTCCATCTCTACGACAAGCTCGGCGCGCTGATCCTGACGTACCTGATCTTCACGCTCCCGTTCACGGTCTGGGTGCTGACGAGCTTCATGCGCGCCTTGCCCGGTGAGCTCGAGGAGGCGGCCTACGTCGACGGCGCGACGCCGCTGCAGGTCTTCTACAAGGTGCTGCTGCCGCTGATCGCGCCCGGGCTCGTGACGACGGGTCTGCTCGCCTTCATCGCGGCCTGGAACGAGTACCTCTACGCGCTCTCGTTCATCCAGACGCCGCAGAAATACACGGTGCCGCTGGCGATCACGTCCTTCGTGGGGAAGTCGGGCGCGGCGTTCAACATTCCCTGGGGGCAGATCATGGCGGCGACCGTGATCGTGACGCTGCCGCTGATCGCGATCACCCTGATCCTGCAGAAGCGCATCCTGGCGGGCCTCACCGCCGGCGCGGTCAAGGGCTAAGGCGGCGCTTGCGACGCCGACCGTAAGAGGCCGTGCCGGCTTGGCCGGCGCGGCCGCTTCATCTAGATCGTCGCCCGGGTTTCCGGGTCGAAGAAGTAGAGGCGCTTCGTGTCGACGGCGAGCTCGATCTCGCTGTCCTCGGCGATCCGCGAGCGGGGGTCGACCCGCGCCACGAGCCTCGTCGAAGCCTCCTCGTCGCCGTTTGCCGAGAACGAGACCTCGGCGTCCTCGCCCGCATCCGCCGCGGCCGCGCTCGAGACGATCTTCGTCGCGCCCGTGCTGAAGTGGACGAGGATCTCGGAGCCCAGCGGCTCGGTCAGGTCGCAGGTCACCCTGATGCGCCGGTCGGGCGGCGCGTCCGGGGCGAGGCTCGCGTCCTGGAAGTCCTCCGGCCGGATGCCGAGGATCACGTTCTTGCCGACGAACTCGGCAAGGCCGGAGCGGTTGCGCACGGCCTGCTCGTCGACGGTCAGCCGGTGCTCGCCGAAGCTGACCGCCAGCGCGCCGTTCGCCTGCTCGAGCTTGGCTTCGACGAGGTTGATCGAGGGCGAGCCGATGAATCCGGCCACGAACTCGTTCACGGGGTTGTCGTAGAGCGTCTGCGGCGTGTCCACCTGCAGCAGGTGGCCCGCGTTCATGACCGCAACGCGGTCGCCCATGGTCATCGCCTCGACCTGGTCGTGCGTGACGTAGATCGTCGTCACGCCGAGGCGGCGCTGCAGCTGGTGGATCTCGGCGCGCATCTGGACGCGCAGCTTGGCGTCGAGGTTCGAGAGCGGCTCGTCCATCAGATAGGCCTGCGGCTCGCGGACGATCGCGCGGCCCATGGCCACGCGCTGGCGCTGGCCGCCCGAGAGCGCGCGAGGCTTGCGCTTGAGGAACTCCTCGATCTGCAGCACCTGCGCGGCGCGCTGGACGCGCTCCTTGATCTCCTGCTTCGGCAGCTTGCGCAGCTTGAGCCCGAAGGCGAGGTTCTGCTCGACCGTCATGTGCGGGTAGAGCGCGTAGCTCTGGAAGACCATCGCGATGTCGCGGTCCTTCGGCGTGAGGTCGTTGACGATCGTGTCGCCGATGCGGATCTCGCCGTCGGAGATCTCCTCCAGCCCGGCCAGCATCCGCAGCGCGGTCGTCTTGCCGCAGCCGGACGGGCCGACGAGCACCATCAGCTCGCCGTCGGCGATTGCCAGGTCGAGGTCGTTGACGGCCCGGGTGCCGTCCTCGTAGACCTTCGAGACGGAGTCGTACTCGATCTCGGCCATGCGTGGTACTAGTTTCGCACGATCAACGCGGCGTGCGGCGGGAGGCCGTCGCCGTCGTCCGTGGCGAGCAGGGGGTCACCCTCGGGTGCTGTGCGCGGCTCGGCGGTCGTGTTGACGGCGACGACGTGGCCGTCCCGCTCGTAGGCCACGACCCCGGGCTCGGCGTCGAGCAGCCGGAAGCCCGGGCCGAGCCCACGCCGCAGCTCGAGCAACTGCCGGTAGAAGTTCAACAACGACTCGGGATCGGTGCGCTGGTCGGCGACGTTCTTCTCATCGGGGTCGACGAGCGGCAACCAGGGTCTCCCGCTCGTAAATCCCGCCTTCGGCCCGGTTTCCCACTGCATCGGGTGGCGCAAGCGGTCGCGGCCGGCACGGTCGAACGGCGGCTCGTGGCCGGGACCGTTCGCGAGGCCGAGCTCGTCCCCCTGGTAGACGAAGGCCGCGCCCGGCAGCGTCAGCAGCAGCACGGCCGCGGCGCGCAGGTTCTCCGGGCCGACGCGGGTCGCGAGCCGGTCGAAGTCGTGGTTCGACATCACCCAGGCCGCTCGTCGGAGCTCGGCGGCGGGCTCGATCGCGGCCCGCAGCCGCTCCGCGTCCCAGGGGGAGAAGAGGAACTCGAACGCGAAGACGAGGTCGAGTACCTCGAGCCAGCGTTCGTACTCGCCGACCGGCCGGTAGACCTCCCCCACCAGCAGCGCGTCGCCCGCTGCCTCGCGCAGCGCCCGCAGCGCCTCGATCGCCTCGGGCCGGTTGCCGGAGTAGCGGATCTCCAGCCGCTCGGCCTCCGGATCCAACGGCAGCGGAAAAGGCGCGCTCGCGGGCGGGTCGTCGCGCAGCTGCTCGTCCTTGACGAGCCGGTCGATCGCGTCCAGGCGGAAGCCGTCGACGCCACGGCCGAGCCAGAAGCTGACGACGTCCTGCATGGCCGACACGACCTCGGGGTTGCGCCAGTCGAGGTCCGGCTGCTCCGGATAGAACGAGTGCGGATACCAGCGGCCGCTCGCCTCGTCGCGGCTCCATGCGCTGCCGCCGAAGGCCGAGACCCAGTTGTTCGGCGGCCCGTCGACCGGCGACCAGATGTACCGGTCGGGATGCTCGCGGAACCACGGGTGCTCGATCGAGGTGTGGCACGCAACGAGGTCGAGCAGCACGCGCAGCCCGCGCTCGTGCGCGGCCGCGACCAGCTGGTCGAAGTCCTCCAGCGTCCCGAACTGCGGGTCGATCCCCGTGTAGTCGGAGACGTCGTAGCCGAAGTCCGCGAGCGGGGAGGGGTAGATCGGCGAGAGCCAGAGCGCGTCCACGCCGAGGTAGGAGAGGTGCTCGAGCCGCTGCGTGATCCCGCGCAGGTCGCCGACTCCGTCGCCGTCCGAGTCCTGGAACGAGCGCGGGTAGACCTGGTAGACGACCGCGTCCTGCCACCACATCGCCGGTCGAGGATAGATGCCGCCCAGGGGTAAGATCGGGACTCGTTCCCGCGTCCCGAGGAGGAGTCGCCCGCGATGCCAACCGAGCCCGGAAAGATTCGCAACGTCGCCGTCACCGGACACCGGGGGACCGGAAAGACCTCACTGGTGGAGGCGATGCTCTTCCAGGCCGGCGCGATCAACCGGCTGGGCACGGTCGAGGCAGGCACGACCACCTCGGACTGGGACGAGGACGAGCAGCGCCGCCAGATGTCGCTCGCCTCGTCGATCTGCCACCTCGAGTGGCAGGGCCGCAAGATCAACCTGATCGACGCGCCCGGCGACGCGGGCTTCGCGGGCGACACCGTGGCCGCGCTGCGCGTCGTCGAGGGGACGCTGCTCGTGGCGAGCGCGGTGATGGGCGTCGAGGTGCAGACGAGCCGCGTCTGGAACCGCGCCGAGTCGCTCGACCTGCCCCGCGTCGTCTTCGTGAACATGCTCGACCGCGAGCGGGCCGACTTCTACCGCGCGCTCGAGCAGTTCCGCTCCCAGCTCTCCGAGCGCTGCGTCGCCGTGCACCTGCCGATCGGCGCCGAGCACGAGCTGACGGGGATCGTCGACCTGCTGCATATGACCGCCTACGGCAGCCCTGAGGGCGAGCGCGAGAGCGGGCCGATGGAGATCCCGGAGGACCTGCACGACACGGTGCAGCAGTACCGGACGCAGCTGCTCGACTCGGTCGTCGAGACGGACGAAGGGCTGATGGAGCGCTACCTCGAGGGCGAGGAGCTCTCCGTCGAGGAGGTCGCGCACGCGCTGAAGGACGCGGTCACGCGCGGCGAGCTGTTCCCGGTCGCCTGCGGGGTGGCGACGAAGAACCTCGGCACGACGGCGGTGCTCGACCTGCTCGTCGAGGGCGTCCCCTCGCCGGCGAAGCGCCCTCCCTCGATCGACGTCGACGGCGCGGGGACCGCGGCCTTCGTCTTCAAGACGGTGGCCGACCCGTTTGCGGGCCGGATCAATCTCTTCCGCGTCCTCTCCGGCACGCTCGGCGCCGACGCGACGGTCGTGAACACCCGCTCGCACGCGAAGGAGCGCGTCGGCGCGCTGCTCACGCTGCAGGGCAAGGACCACGAGCCGGCCAAGGAGTTCGGCACCGGCGACATCGGCGCGGTCGCCAAGCTGAAGGAGACGACCACCGGCGACCTGTTGCTGGACGCGGAGCGCCAGGTCGAGCCGCCGAAGCTCGACTTCCCCGAGCCGGTGATGAGCTTCGCGGTGACGCCGAAGGCCAAGGGCGACGAGGAGAAGGTCGCCTCCTCGCTGCGCCGCCTCGCCGAGGAGGACCCGACGCTCGTCCTGCGCCGCGACCCGCAGACCGGCGACCAGCTGCTCTCCGGGATGAGCCAGATCCACGTCGAGGTCGCCGTCGACCGCCTGCGCAACCGCTTCAGCGTTGACGTCGAGCTGCACCAGCCGCACGTCCCGTACCTCGAGACGATCCGCAAGGAGTCGCGCGCGCGGCACCGCTACAAGAAGCAGACCGGCGGCCGCGGCCAGTTCGGCGACTGCGAGATCGTGCTCGAGCCGCTGCCCGAGCGCGAAGGCTACGAGTTCGTGGACGAGATCGTCGGCGGGGTGATCCAGCAGGGCTTCCGGCCCGCGGTGGACAAGGGCATCCAGGAGGCGATGCAGCACGGCGAGCTCGCCGGCGCGCCGGTACAGGGTGTCCGGGTCCGGCTCGTCGACGGCCAGCAGCACAACGTCGACTCCTCCGAGATGGCGTTCAAGATCGCCGGCTCGATGGCGTTCAAGGACGCCTACGCGAAGGCCGACCCGGTGCTGCTCGAGCCGATCATGGAGCTGGAGGTGAGCGTGCCCGACGACGCCGTCGGCGCGGTCAACGGCGACCTCAACTCACGGCGCGGCCGGCTGCAGGGGATGGAGCCGGTCGGCGGGATGACCTCGATCAAGGCCGAGGTGCCGATGGCGGAGATCCTCACCTACGCGCAGGCGCTGACCTCGCTGACCGGCGGGCGCGGCGACTACCACATGCACTTCCTGCGCTACGAGGAAGTCCCGACGCACATCGCGGAGAAGATCATCGACGAGACGAAGAAGGAGCTGGAAGAAGCCAAGGTCTGAGTGATCTTGGCTAGGGTCCTCGGTGACATGCGCATCACGCGGCAGGCCGTCACCGCCCTGCGCACATGTGCGATCTGCGAGCGGTCCTTGCTCGTCGGCGAGCGCTCGGTGCGCTACTCGGCCGACGGCGAGAACTTCGTCGACGTCTGCCCGCTCTGCGAGGACGTCGCGCTCGAGCACGGCTGGGTGAAGGAGGGCAGCCCGACCACGCCCGTCGTCAACGACCGGCGCCGCAAACGGCGCGGCCTGGTCGCAGCGCTGCTGGGAGAGACCCGCAAGGCGACCGTCGAGCCGGTAGTAGAGGAGCCGATCCTGCGCCGGCTGTCCGAGCCCGAGCTGGCCATGGTCGAGGCGGCCGACCTCTTCAACGAGAGCGCCTACCGCCGCACGATCGCCGGGATCGCCAAGAGCCTCGGCCAGCCGAAGGCGTCGATCGTGCCGCTCTCGGGGACGAGCAACGAGGTCGTCCTCAGCGTCGCCTGGGACATCTCCTGGTACCAGTACCGCATCACTCCGGACTCGGCCCAGCCGGTGCGCCTGGCCGAGCGCGGCCACGACCCGCGCGAGCTGGAGTCGATGTTCACGAGCTGGAACGCGAAGCTGACGCAAGATGGCCGGATCGCGCCGGACATCTCCCCGGTCTAGCGCCAGCCCAGGCCGTCCCTACAATCCGAGGCAGGATGATCTACTGCGTGATCCCGCGCGAGCTCGAGGACGAGCTCTACGACAAGATGGTCGAGTACTACAAGGACAACCCGAACGTGACCGTCATCGTCGACCGGCGCGAGGGCGAGGACCGGCGCAAGGGCCGCGTCTTCGGGGGCAAGCGCATGATCCGCGACCGACGGCGTGCTCATCCCGGGCGCTTCCCAGACACGGACGTGCCCGGCACGGAGTAACGCCGGCACCCGTCGGCCGAGGTCGCGTGGGGTTCGTTTCACGATCGGTCTCGATCGGATATAAACTGCGACGTGCGGAAACACCAACGGGCCGCCGTATGCCTCGCCGCGTTGGTGCTTCTGTCGCCGCTACTCGTCGCAAGCAGCCGCAACGCCGCCGCGGCGACAGCCACGTTCGGGAATCCGTCCGTGGGAACGAGCTCCGACACTCCCGGCAGCGGCTACAAGTTCGGCTCGGTCTACGCACTGCCGCAGGACGGCACGACGATGTCCATCAGCTGGTACGCGCGCGGTGGTCGCGTCGCTCAGAGATTCACGCCGGTCGTCTACAGGACCGATTCCACCGGCAACCCCTCGACGCTCGTTGCCAAGGGAGCGGAGGTCCAGATCGGTGCCAACAAACCCGCGGGCTGGGTCACCTCTGCACTGCCCCAAGTCGCCCTCACCAAAGGCAATTACCTCCTCGGCCTGCTCTCGGGGCCGCAGGGTCAGCAAGCCGGTATCTACTACAGCCCGGCGACGAATAGTGGCATCTGGAATGCCAACGCCTATCCGAACCCGACGACCAGTTGGGGTCAGCTCAACCGCGACAGCGCCACCTGGAGCATCTACGTCGCGTACGTCGCCGCAAATGCAACTCCGCCACCCGCCAACAGCAGCCTCCCGGCGATCTCCGGCACGGCGCAAGTCGGCCGAGCCCTCTCAGCGTCGACCGGTGACTGGACGAACAACCCGACCGACTACGCCTATCAATGGCGGCGGTGCAACACGAGTGGCGGTGGTTGCGCTGACATAGCAGGCGCCACGAGCTCCACGTACACCCTCGTGAGCGGCGACCGCGGCAGCACCATGCGCGTGCTCGTGGTCGCGACGAACGATGGCGGCTCGGCCTCGGCCACGTCGGGCCCCACCGCAACGGTGACCGATCCTCTGGCTCCGCCGGCGAACTCGAGCCCGCCCACGATCAGCGGCACCCCACAGGTCGGCCGGACGCTGACCGCTACGCAAGGCGCGTGGAGCGGGAACCCGGTACCTACGCTCACTCAGAGGTGGCAGTCGTGTGCGAGCGGCACTTGCAGCGATATCGCAGGAGCGACCGGTTTGCAGTATGTGGTGGCTGCCGGCGACGAAGGGAAGACTCTCAAGGTCGTCGTGACGGCTTCGAACAGCGAGGGCTCGGGCGAGGCAGCCTCCCAGCCGACCGCGACGGTGGTACCGCAGCCGCCGGCCAACACGTCAGTGCCGACGGTCAGCGGTTCCCCGGTTGTGGGAGAGGAGCTGACGACGACGGACGGGACGTGGTCGAACAGCCCGACGAGCTACGCGTACCAGTGGCAACGGTGCGCGGGCATTACGTGCACTGACATCTCCTCCGCCACCAGTCGTTCCTACACCGTGACGAGCACCGACGAAGGCTTTGCCCTGGCGGCGATCGTCTTGGCGACGAACGCCGGCGGGACGACCTCCGCGTCCTCAGGTCGAACCGCAGTCGTGACACGGCCGCCTGCGCCCCCGAGTAATGGCTCGCCGCCGACAATCAGCGGAACCGCGCAGGCAGGTCAGACCCTCACATCGACCGACGGCACGTGGACCGGCAGCCCGCCCCCGACCTTTACCAGGCAGTGGCAATCATGCGCTGGCAATGCCTGTAGCGATATCTCGGGCGCCACCGGAACAACGTATGTGGTTCGGGCTGCCGATGTTGGAAAGAGAATTCAGGTTGCCGTTTCGGCAACCAACTCGAGCGGCACCGCAACCGCTACTTCGGCGCCGACACCAACCGTGGAAGCGGCCCCGACTGTGTCTTCGTTCGGGAGCACTACTCCAGGGACGCAAACGGACACCGCAGGTGCGGGTTATAAATTCGGCTCGGTGTATACGCTCGATGCGGCTGCGACTCTGAAGAACTTCAAGTGGTATGTCAGAGGCGGCCCTAATGCGAGTCAGGCCTTTACCCCGGTTATCTACAACACCGACGGGTCCGGCCGGCCGACGACGAAGGTGACCGAAGGGACCAAAGTAACGATTGCAAGAAATCAGCCTGCTGGATGGGTCACGTCTGTGTTACCGGTGGGAATCACTCTACAGCCCGGAAATTACCTTCTGGGACTGCTGGCCGGTTCTTCAAGTGCAAGCGCGTTCAATTACTACGAGCCGGGCGGTGCCAACTCGAGCTACTGGAACAACAACGGCTCGCAGTCGCCTTCGGCGACGTGGGGTGCGCTCAACGCCTCGGCTGAGAGATGGTCGTTCTACGTAGAAGTTCAGCCCAGCGGTGTCGCCGCGCCGCTGAATACGAGCCCGCCTTCCATCTCGGGGACCGCTCAAGTGGGCCAGTCGCTCACCACGTCCGACGGCAGTTGGAGCAATAGCCCGACGAGCTACGCCTACCAGTGGCAGCGATGTGACTCGAACGGCGCGAGCTGCAATGACATTCCCGGCGCTACGGACAAGACGTACGGCCTGGTGCCGGCTGATGAGGGTAGGACGCTGCGGGTGACGGTCACGGCTACGAATGCTGGTGGCTCTGCAACAAGCACCTCGGCGGTAACCGCAATCGTCGTGTATCCGCCAAGTGCCCCTGCCAACACGGCGGCTCCGACGATCAGCGGCGGCGCCCAAGTCGGCCAAACGCTCGTCGTCGATCGGGGTAGCTGGTCTGGCAACCCTGCGCCGACGCTGTCTCAGCAGTGGCAATCGTGCGACAGTGGAGTTTGCAGCGACGTGGCCGGACAAACCGGCGTTTCCTACATGATCGCAGAGAGCGACTTGGGCAAGACGATACGAGTTGTCGTAACGGCTGCGAATACCGAAGGATCAGCTCAGGCTTCGTCCGCAGAAACGAGTGTTGTAACGGAGGCAGTCCCGATGTCGTTCACCAAGCTCACGGTGGAGCCGAACTTCATCGGCTCGATTATCGAGAAGGCTTTGGCGGACATCGACGGCGACGGCAGGCTCGATGCGGTCATCGGTACGCAACCGAGCGGGTCTCAAGGCGGGCCGGGCGGGATCTATTGGTATCAGTTCCCGGCATCGGGAAACCCAGCCGACCTGTGGATCAAACGAACGATTCTTTCGAGTGGCGTTGCCTATGAGGACATGACGTCTGACGATGTGGACCACGATGGTCATGTCGACATCATCGCTTCCGTCATCGTCAACGGAAGCCGGAATGTCTACTGGTTCGAGAATCCCGGGACGCTCAACGGCGCTTGGCAGCAACATCTGATTGGTGGACCCGGCGAAGGCGAGAACACGATTGTGCTCGGCGACTTCGACGGAGACGGTCTAACCGATGTGGCGACAAATACGACGATCTACTTCAAGAACACTCCAACCAGCTGGACGGCCAGGACCTACAACAGCAGCTACAACTCGGTGGCCCTGTTGGACATCGGTTCCGGCACGGGAGCCGTCAACCTGGTGAGCAACCGCCCGAACTCGCAGATCGCATGGTTCGAAAATCCACGCGAGACCGGGGGAAATGCGCGCAGCGATCCATGGACGGTCTACATTCTGGGAACCGGCTATCCGTGCGACGGAGGCGTCTGTGACAGCGACGCTCCGTTCGCCACTTCCTGGACTGGCGACTTCAACGGCGACGGTCGCATGGACGTCGTGATCGGCCAGGCTGAAGGCGACAACGCTCCGCCGGGCGGCCTGTGGTGGTTCGAGGCACCGGGCGACCGCACAACGACGTGGACGAAGCACGCTATCGATCCGACCTTTCAGCTCGCCCACAACGTCAGGGTTGCCGATCTGGACGGCAACGGCGCGCCGGATGTGATCGCGGGCGAGCAAGACCAGTCCGCCCAGAAACGCCTGGCCGTGTATTACAACGACGGCACCGGAAGCTTCACACGACAAATCCTCTCGACGGGCGCTTCGCACAACGTCGCACTCGGCGATGCGGACGGCGACGGTGATGTCGACATCCTCGCCGGTCCCCACGGCTTCTTCGGGGACCCCCATCCACTCGAGCTCTACCTCAACGGCCGATTTTCGCGTTGACCGGCAAACGGCAGCTGGCGTGCGAGTGCCGGGCGAGGACCGGCGCAGACTTATCCGAACGGTTGTAGCAAGCGCGCGCGGTCTGGTGCAGCCTCGTGCGGGGTTGTATCGCGCGCCTGGATGCGGCGCGCGCTTGCTCTGCTCGGCCTCGTGAAACTGGGGCTCACGCTCGGCTCGCAGGGCGGGAGTGCAACCGCTCGCCCCGGCAGATCAAGCTCGTGGCCTCGGCGCCGCAGCCGATGGAGCTGCACGTCGCCGTCGGCGCGAAGGTCGAGTTCGTCAACAAGGACCGGCGCAAGCACACGATCAAGAGTGTGCGGTGTGCGCAACGCCTGGCCGCTGATCACGCTGCAGCCGCATGCCACGGGCGTCGGTCAAGCTCTACGCCGCCGGGACTAAAAGTACAAGGTGGACGGTCGCAGGAAGGGCGCGATCATCGCCGGCCGAGTGATCCGCGGCTACACGCCAGGCCCGCGCACGGCGCACGTCGACGAGGGCGTGCGGTACTCGATCAGGGTCGAGGTCTCGATCCACTCGAAGCAGGTGTGGACGACGACCGCGCCGAACATCAACGGCACGGTCGACTCGAGCATGAGCTGGGTCGGCACCTGGCTCCAGCGAGTGCGGTACGTCTGGATCGCGAACACGGCATCGCTTCGTCACGCCGCCGGCAAGGTCGGAACGAGCCGCACGCCGGCCTGCTCCGGGAAGGTCGAGTACCCGCCGTTGCGGGCCGAGGGTCCGCTGCGCGGCGACGCGACATTCGTGGCCTTCGACACCGGCACGACCGGTTCGGGCAGGACGGCGCTCGACGGCTTGATGGAGCAGGCGCGGAACAACTGCGGCTCGGCCGACTTCCCGGTCTGGCTGGAGGCGCCCGACCCGGTCACCTCCATCGGCGTCAGCGTCGACCCGCCGCGGTGGGCATCGGCCCGGACGACGCGCGCTTCGCCCGCAACGGACGGAACCGCTTCCCGATCACCCGGATCCTCGCGCACCAGGGCTTCACCGTGGACACTGGCCCGCACGCCGTCGCGCCGCGCAGCTGCGGTGACGGCTGCACCGAGAGCTTCGAGGGCCGCGTCAAGTTCGTCTTCAAGGCACTGCAGCCCCGCTAAGATCGCCGCCGTGGCGACGGCGACCAAGACGTTCAAGAACTTCATCGGCGGCGAGTGGGTCGACGCCGCCTCCGGCGAGACCTTCGAGACGACCAGTCCCGCGACCGGCGAGGTGCTCGGCGTCTTCCCGAAGTCGGGCGCCGAGGACGTCGACCGCGCGGTCGCGGCGGCGAAGGCGGCCTTCGAGGAGTGGCGGCTCGTCCCGGCTCCGCGGCGCGGCGAGATTCTCTTCCGCTTCGGCGCGCTGCTCGCCGAGCGCAAGGACGAGGTCGCCGAGCTGATGGCGCGCGAGATGGGCAAGGTGCTGCCCGAGGCCGCCGGCGACGTCCAGGAAGCGATCGACATGAGCTACTACATGGGCGGCGAGGGCCGGCGCCTCTTCGGCCAGACCACGCCCAGCGAGCTGCGTGACAAGTTCAACATGAGCGTGCGCCAGCCGATCGGCGTGGTCGGCGTGATCACGCCCTGGAACTTCCCGATCGCAATCCCGTCCTGGAAGATCGCGCCCGCGCTCGTCTGCGGGAACACGATCGTCTTCAAGCCGGCCACAGACACGCCGCTGCTGGGCGAGCGCTTCGTCGAGCTGCTCGTCGAGGCCGGCGTCCCGGCGGGCGTGATCAACGCCGTGCACGGCGGCGGCGGCGAGGTCGGCGACCGCCTCGTCCGCCACCCCGACGTGCCGGTGATCACGCTCACCGGATCGCGCGAGACCGGTGTCGCGGTGCTCGAGGCCGCGGCGCAGAACCTGAAGCACGTCCACCTCGAGCTCGGCGGCAAGAACGCGATCATCGTGCTCGACGACGCCGACCTCGACCTGGCCGTCGAGGGCATCGTCTGGTCGGCGTTCGGCACCTCCGGCCAGCGCTGCACGGCGGCCTCGCGCGTGATCGTGCAGGAGGGTGTCTACGAGGAGCTGCAGAAGCGGCTCGTCGCCTCCGCCGAGAAGCTGCGCCTGGGCCCCGGCTGGGAGGAAGGCGTCGACGTCGGCCCGGTGATCAACAAGCGCGCGCTCGAGAAGATCCACTCGTACACCGAGATCGGCGTGGACGAGGGCGCCAAGCTGCTCACCGGCGGCGAGGTCGCGAGCGGCAACGGCCTCGGCGACGGGAGCTTCTACCGCCCGACCATCTTCGGCGAGGTCGACCCGCAGATGCGCGTGGCGCAGGAGGAGATCTTCGGCCCGACGACAGCGCTGATCCGGGTGAAGGACGTGGACGAGGCGATCCGCGTCTCGAACGGAATCGAGTTCGGCCTCTCGTCCTCGATCTTCACGCGCGACGTGAACACCGCGTTCCGCGCGATGCGCGACCTCGAGGCCGGGATCACGTACATCAACGCCGGCACGATCGGCGCCGAGGTGCACCTGCCCTTCGGCGGCGTCAAGGGCACCGGCAACGGCCACCGCGAGGCGGGCCAGGCTGCGCTCGACGTCTTCACCGAGTGGAAGTCGATCTACGTCGACTACTCGGGCAAGCTGCAGCGCGCCCAGATCGACACGGCCGAGTAGCGCCGCGTCGTGAACCGGAAACTCGTCGTCTTCGTTCCGCGCGAGGCGCTCGACCCGCTGCGCGAGGCGCTGTTCGCGGCCGGCGCCGGCCGGATCGGCGACTACGAGCGCTGCTCCTGGTACACGGAGGGAACGGGCACGTTCCTCGGCGGCGCGGGCTCGTCGCCGAGCGTCGGCCAGCCTGGGCGCGAGCAGCGGGTCGCCGAGCTGCGGCTGGAGACGGTCTATCCCGAGGAGCGCGAGGCCGAAGTCGTCGCGGCACTGCGCGAGGCGCACCCGTACGAGGAGCCCGCGTTCGACCTCTACCCGCTCGCGTGAAGGCGCGGCTCTCGACCGACGGCGGCTCGCGCGGGAACCCTGGGCCCGCGGCGTACGGCTACGTGCTCGAGGCCGAGGACGGCACCGTGCTCGACGCGCGCGGCGAGGCGATCGGCACGGCCACCAACAACGTCGCCGAGTACAGCGGCCTGATCGCGGGCCTGGCGTCGGCGCTCGAGCGTGGCGTCGAGGAGGTCGAGGTCGTCTCGGACTCGGAGCTGCTCGTCAAGCAGATGCGCGGCGAGTACAAGGTCAAGAACGCGACCCTGCGCGAACTGGTCGACGATGCGCACGCGCTGGCCGACAAGTTGAAGCGGGTCAGCTACACCGCCGTCCGCCGCGAGCACAACGAGCTCGCCGACCGGCTCGTCAACGACGCGCTCGATTCGGCTGCCTAGACCCGCGGCTATACTTTCGCGTCCCGCGGATGTAGCTCAGTTGGCTAGAGCGTCTGCTTGCCATGCAGAAGGTCGTGGGTTCGAGTCCCATCATCCGCTCTTGGTAGCCGCCGCCTGACCAGTGCGGCGGCCTCCGTGCGATTCCTGACGCCGAGTTTCTCGAAGACATGCTCGAGGTGCTTCCGCACGGTCGATTCGGTCACCCAGAGCGCTGCTGCGATCTCGGCGTTCCTTCTGCCCTGAGCAACGTGCCCTAGGACCTCCCGCTCGCGCGCGGTGAGCGCCTCCACGCCGCTCTCGAGTCCATGCTCACGGAGGAGCAGCGTCGAAGGCTCCACGACCTCGACAAGAAGCCGGCCTTGCTCGGACTCGAGCCAGAGCGGCTCGCGCGGCTCTGGCTCGACCCAGTCCCAGAGGACCCGCGGCAACGCGTCCCCGAGCGGCTGGCCGAGGTAGGTGCCGACAAACCGCACGGCATCCGGGGAGGCCAGGTCGATGTGCCCGTCCCGGTTGAACGCGATCACCGCAGTGGCCGAGCTGGCCGCAGCGGTGAGGGCAGCGTCCAGCTGCCGCCGCTCGACGGTGCGCGCGATGAGCGAAACAAGGTGCGGCCGCAACAGACTGAGGATCTCGCGCTCGCGCTCACCAAAGCTGCCGACCTTCCGCTGGAAGACGAAGGTTCTCGTGAAGTGCCTCGAGGGCGATAGCGTGACCTCGAGCTCGTCGCTGACGCCAGTCGGCCCGTACCACTCTGCATAGATCCTGGTTGAGCGCAGCTGGCGTGGCGTGAAGAAGTCAGAAAGCTTCACGGGCGTCTGGAGGGCAGGCTCCTCATCGTGCAAGCGGCAGAGCGGATGGTCGTGCCGGATCTCCCAGAAGCTCGGAAGCTCGTCGACGAGCTCCGGCTCGCTCAGGGTTGCAGCCGTCAAACCGCACCGGCGCTCTGCCCTGTCCATCTCGTCGAACTCGGCCAGGTCGCAGCCGATGAGTTGGCGCAGCGACTCGACGAGCGGCGCCGGAAACGGCTCTGGGCCCTCGACAGCTACGGCTTCGGCGAGGAAGTCGAACATCGCCCGGGAGTCACGCTCGCGGAGCTGCGTCACGGCCTCTCAAAGATACGCGGAAACGCGAATAGCATCGAGCCGCCGCTTGCCGGATCCTTTTTCAACTGGTTTCGACGCGAAAGGACCGACGATGAGATTGCTGATCGCAGCCGTAACCGCAGTCGCGGCGCTCGCCTCACCTGCCCTCGCCAGCGCGGACGTGATCACCAGCTGGAACCGCACGTTCGTGGATGCGCTCGAGGCGACGCAAACGCCGCCACCCGTCGCACATCGGAGCGCGGCGATCGTCGCAAGCTCCGTCTTCGATGCCGTCAACGGCGTCGCGCGGCGGTTCACGCCGGTGCACGTCGCACCCGCCGCTCCGCATGGAGCGTCTCGAGCGGCCGCCGCGGTCGCTGCGGCGCATGAGTCGCTGGTCGCACTGTTCCCGAACCAGAAGACAATGCTGGACGCTCGCTACGCAGACTCCCAGGAGGAGCTCGGGTCGTCGCCGTTCGTGCAGCGTGGCCTCGCCTGGGGAACGCACGTTGCGGACGAGATTCTCGCCTGGCGGGCGAACGACGGTTTCACCGCCGTCCTGCCTCCTTACCTGGCAAGCACGCTGCCGGGAAGGTGGCAGCCGACGCCGCCCGGGTTCGGGCCGCCGCTCTTTCGCCAGTTCGCGCAGATGACGCCATTCGCGCTCGCCTCGCCGGGCCAGTTCCCGCTGCCCGGGCCGCCGCCGCTGACGAGCGCACGCTACGCGGGCGATCTCAACGAGGTTGAGGCGCTGGGGAGCGTGAACAGCTCCCTGCGCACCGCGACCGAGAGCGAAACGGCGAAGTTCTGGCAGGTCGATACGCCCGCCGCGATGTGGGACCGCGTTGCTGACGACCTCGCCGAGCAGCGATCCTGGTCGCTCGTCCGCGAGGCCCGCGTGCTCGCGCTCACGAACATCGCCCTCGCGGACGCGACGATCGCGGTCTGGAATGCCAAGAACGAATTCGACAGCTGGCGGCCGGTGACCGCGATCGCCCGGGCCGACCAGGACGGCAATCCCGGGACGAGCCCCGATCCCTCGTGGTCGCCGCTCCTATCGACGCCGCAGTTCCAGGAGTACCCGTCGGCCCACTCCGGCATCAGCGCCGCTGCGGCCGCGGTGCTCGCGTCCTTCTACGGCGAGGATGCCGCGTTCACCATCACGTCGAGCGGCCTCCCAGGCGTCGAGCGCTCGTTCTCGAGCTTCCCCGCGGCAGTCGCGCAGATCGCTGACGCCCGCATCTTCGCCGGCTTCCACTTCCGGTTCTCGTGCGACGACGGCATCGTGCTCGGGAACGAGATCGCGCAGTACATCAGCTCGACGCACCTGCTCAGGGTCGCTGGCGGACACGAATGAATATCTGCTTCGCGGGTCCGTCCAAGCCAAATCGTGCCCGTGGGCACAAACGGCGAATCGCTCCCGCGAGGGATGGGGTACCCCGGCCGCGACGACCGATTACTTGTCGGAACACAGAAGGGCGGTGCGGCCCCGCTGAGTTAGCGCCATTTCGGAGGAGTCGCGGCGTGGAGCCGAGCATCACCCAAACCAGAGAAGCAGACCGACCCTCCCCGACCCACGCGAAGGGAGGTGAACTCGTGCCGAAGCCTTTCGCCTTCACGCAGGCGTTTGCCGCTTCGACGGTGGACGGTCTCCTCCGGCGCGAGCAGGGTCAGACGATGGCCGAGTACGGCGTCGTGCTGGCAGTCATCACGCCTTTCATCGTCGCAGCGATCGCACTGTTGTCCGGCGGCATCGGTAACGCGATCGACCAGGTCACCGGAATCCTGCCGGGATGATCCACGACCTGTACACGAGCCTGAGCGCCCGCGAGCAGCGGGCGATTCGGTGGAGCGTGGCCGCGACAGCGGCCGCGCTCTGGCTCTCCACAGCCTGGTCCGACCCCCGCTTCCTGGTCGTCGTTCCGCTCGTGGCCGCCGGCTTCTGGTTCTACCGCCGCCGTCATCGCGACGAGCCGGCCGCGGACGACCCCGACTGGGACCTCTAGAGCAGCTTCGCCACGGCCTTCAGGTCGCGCACGAAGGCTGCGTACTCCTGCTCGCGGCTCTCAGGGTCGCCGCGCAGGATCGCGCTCGGATGGACGGTGGCGAGCACATGCTCGGCGAGGTCCGACTCGACGCGCTTGCCGCGCCGCTCGCGCGTGACGCGGAACTGCCGCCCGAGGAGCGCCTGCGCCGCGGTCGCGCCGAGGCAGACGAGCACCCGCGGCACGACCGCTGCGAGCTCCCCGTCCAGCCAGGGCCGGCAGGCGGCGATCTCCGACCAGTTCGGCTTCTGGTGGATCCGCCGCTTGCCGCGTCCGACCCACTTGAAGTGCTTGACGACGTTGGTCACGTAGACCTTGTCGCGGTCGATCCCCGCGCCGGCGAGCCCTTGCTCGAACAGCTTCCCCGCCGGCCCGACGAACGGGCGGCCGGCCTTGTCCTCCTGGTCGCCCGGCTGCTCGCCGACGAACAACGCCTCGGCGCTGGCCGGGCCCTCCCCGAAGACCGTCTGCGTACCGGTCTTGTGGAGGTCGCAGGCGGTGCAGTGCGCCGCTTCCGCGCGAAGCTCGTCGAAACCCTTCATGCACGCCAGCTACCCGAGGAGCCGGGAATCGCAACGCTACGATGACCGCCGCGGCGCCGTGGCCGAGTGGTTAGGCAGAGGCCTGCAAAGCCTCGCACACCAGTTCGATTCTGGTCGGCGCCTCTTCTTCCAATCGCGCGTTCGCTGCAGTGTCAGACCGTGGGGGACGGTTTCCTTTTCGACGCAGCAGGCAGGGGCCGTGTCACGGCTCCGGGTCTTGCTCGAGCGCGAGGACCGTCGCGCCCGCGTGGCCGGTGACGGCGCTCCGGAGCGCGGTGGCCGCATCTGTTAGCGAAAGTGTCGCCGCAATGTGGAGCGAGAGCTGCCCGTCCGCAAGTGCCGCGGCCAGTTCCGCAAGCCTTGCGCCGTCCGCTCGAACGTAGACGTCCGCGACGGTGATTCCCCGTTCGGGCGGTGGCGGATCGCCGGTGATCGTCGCGAGGCGGCCATTGTCTGCGACAGTCTGGAGCGCGGTGGCCGCCCCGGCGCGCGCTGCGTTCACCGCAGCCCCGACTCCCCGTCCGCCTGGAGATTCGTCTCGCACGCGGGTCGGCCAGTCATGATCGTGGTAGTCGAGTACGAGCTGCGCGCCGTAGCCGCGGACACGCGCAGCACTCGAAGGGCCCGCCGTCGCGACGACGGTGGCTCCTCGCGCGACCGCGAGTTGCACGACGAGGCCGCCGGTGACGCCGCCGGCGCCATGTACGAGAACCCACTCGCCCGCCGAGGCAGATGCGGCTTCGGTGAACGCCTGGTCGGCGGTGAGCGCGGGCACTGGGAAGGCGGCCGCTACTTCCCACGGAACGGCGGCCGGCTTCTTTGCAACGACTGCGGCCGGAGCGACGAGCCACTCGGCCCACGCGCCCTGGTGTCGCAGCGGCAGTGGGTGAGTGAGCACCTCGTCGCCCGGGGCGAGGCTCGCCACGTCCTCGCCGACCGCGGCGACGATTCCCGCAGCCTCGACGCCGAGCGCCAGTGGTGGTCGGCGGCCGACGTCCCAGTCGCCGATACGGACGAACTCGTCCCAGTTGCCGACTCCTGCCGCCCGCACGGAGAGCACGACCTCATCCGACGCGGGAGACGCCGGTGCGGCGAGCTCGAGCATGCGTACCTCGGCGCCGAATGCCTCGATGCCGGCGGCTTGCATCCGTTGCATGGCCACCACCTTCGCGGATCCTAGAGCCAACGGGTCCGCGTGATCCGCTCCACAAGCCGTTGAGCTGGGTCGAGACCGTTGACTCTCGATGGGATGGGTGAGATGGTCGAGGTGCGCCTCGACCTGAGCTTCGGAAGCCGCCGGGGTTCTGCGGCCTCCTCCGACTCCGTCACGAAGGCCAAGACGTGAGCTAGCGGACGGCTGGCCGTCGTCCGAGCCGACGAAGTCAAGGAGGGATCGCGAATGCCCGTCGTGGGAGCAGGAGTGATCGGGACCGGCCAAGCCCAGTATCTCGACGTGATGTTGGAGGGAGGCCGCACCTACTCGTTCAGCGTCCATCCGTCCGAACCAGGCGTCGATTTCGACCTGCACATCTACGACCAGAACGGGAGCCTCGTGGCCTGGGACGAGAGCCCGGCCGCGGACGCATACGGCATGGTCACGCCGCTCATCACCGGCCCGTTTCGAATCGTGGTCAACGCGGTCCAAGGGATGTCCACGTATCGCGTCGAGGTGTTCGCCTGAGCGATCAAACGTCCGCGAAGACGTCCAGCAGCATGTGCACCTCGCCGAAGCGTACGAAGCCGAGCCGCTCCAGGATCGGGCGCGACATCGAGCCGCCCTGGGTGATCAGGGCCGGCGTGCCGAGCGCGACCGCGTCGTCCCAGCGGGCCCGATCAGCGCTCGATAGGCGCCCTGTCCACGCGCTCGCTCTGCCGTCGCACCGCCGTAGAGCAGCAGGCCGTGCTCGGTCGGCGCCGACGTACCGGTGCAGACGACCTCGCCGTCGAGCCAGACCGCGTGCCGCAGGTTCACGCCCTCGCGGAACATCTTGGGGAGGAGCGTCTTCGCCTCTTCGATCTCCCGCGGCGACGCGCCGAAGGCTTCCCACTGGACGGCATTCGCATCGAGGTACTCCTCGTAGGTCTCGATCTGCCGCGCGACCAGGCCTGCGCGCGGCGGCGGGGGTTCGTTGACCAGCACGAGCGCGACTGCGTAAGGGTCCTTGTCCGGCCGCACGCCGCGGGCCAACAGCGCCTCGACGAGGCCGGTGGGCGCCGATGAGCCGACCTCCCACTGCGTCTGCGTTCGCCCGCGCTCGCGCAGGTGGGCGCGGACCTCCTCGAGCACCTCGTCGAGCTCCTCCAGCGGGAAGCGCTGCCGCTGGACCGTGTTCCAGGTCGACCCCGGCCCGAGGCAGAGCGTGTAGCGCGGCGTCTCGATCCGCTCGGCGCCCGGTCCGAGCGGGCCGAAGCAGTTGGGGTATTCGGCGACTTCTCGCAGCACGCGCGAGACGCTAGCCGACCGGGCCTGCCTCGACTTTCGCCGGGCAGCTCCAGTACTCGACCGAGCCGTTCTGGCCCCGGCGCTCGCACGAGTTCCGCGAGAGGTCGGGGCGCCCGTCCAGCACGCCCTTCTCGCAGGCGCGCCAGGCGCCGGTCGTTCCGGCGGGGCGCGGGGAGGAGGTGCAGTACCCGATCAGGCCGGCACGGTGGAGCACGTCGTGGTCATTGACGACCACGAGCATGGCGGCCGCGAGCATTGCCATCAGCCAGATTCGAAGCATTTCGCTCACCTCGTTACTGGCCGCAGATACGTCGCTTGTTGCAGGGCTTTATCGACCGTAAGCGGTCAAACCTGCATCCCTCGGATCAGCGAAGGCCGCCCCGCTCATGATGAGCCCGGAAGAACTCGGCCGAGCCGGCCGTGGCCATCGCGGCGGAGGCGGAGATCTCGAGCGCGAGCGTCGCTGCGGCCACGATCTGGGCGAAGCGGTAGACCTTGCCGGCCCCTGCACAGTCGAGCAGCTCGAGCCAGCGGCGCGCGAAAGGCAGCGTTGTCCCGCCGCCGATCGTCGCCACCTCGAGCCCGGGCAGCCGGATCGAGACCTGCAGGCCGTCCTCGACGCGGCGGGCGGCTCCGTGGGTCATCGAGCTCGTCCCGACCATGCCCAGGTCCTGGCCGGTCGCCGCGAAGACTGCCGCGATCGCCGTGGCGGGCGTGAACGCGACCGACTGCATCCCGGAGGCGATCGCCCCGTGCGTCCCGGCCCAGGCGAGCTCGGCGAGGTCGTCGAGCTTCGTCCGCAGCACCCGCCGCACCGCGTCCTCGGTCAGCGTCGCCTCGGCGAGCACCGTCTTGCCGTGGCCGCGCTGGAAGTACTCGAAGGACGGTTTCTTGTCGCCGCCCATGTTCGCCTCGAGGATCGAGCGCTCGGGCTTCACCGGCGCGCGCTCCATCACGTAGCCCATGTTCAGGACGTAGGAGTTGCGGGTCATCATGTTCGCGCCGACGGCGTCGCCGGTCGTCCAGCGCCAGAGCACGTGGCACATCGGGCCGACGACGTGCGTCTTCACCTCGCGCAGGCGCGCGTGCTTCGACAGCGACGGGTCGTCCTGCTCGGCGAGCCAGGTGCGCATCGCCTCGAGCTCGCCCTCGATCCAGCCCGCGAGCGCGATCGCCTCCGCGGCCGAGCCGCAGACGAAGCATGAGGCGCGCGTGATCCGGTCGGCGAGCACGTAGGTGCGGAAGCCGCCCGACTCGGCGACCGCCCGCGCGCCGCGATGCAGCGACGCCGAGAGCCCGCCCTCGGTGTGCGCCAGCGGCACGAAGACCGAGTCCTGCGCCCGCCCGGTCTCGACGAGCTCGCCGTTCGGCTCACGCAGCTCGTACTCCCCGAGCTCGAGCTCCAGCGGGCCGACCACCGAGACCGGGATCACGGCCGCGCCGGTCAGCATCTCCTGCGCGCGCGAGAATGGCTCGAGGTCGAGGCCGGTCACCTCGCCGTCGAGCCCGAGCGCCTCCTGCCGCGCGCGGATCGAGTCCGGGTCGTTCTTCCTGGGCCACTTCTGCACGTCCATCGCCATGAGCTTAAGCTGGTCCCGTGGAGACCGAGCAGGTCATCGACCAGGAGCGCGAGGAGCGCGAGGCGTTCGCCGGCGTCCTCCGCTTCTACGAGCTCGCGAAGCGGCAGGAGTGGCAGGTGCGCGACCTCCCCTGGGGCGAGCTCCCGCCGATCCCCGAGGGCAAGGGCTCGCCGGTGCGCCAGGCCCGGCGCAAGGACATGTGGCGCTCGGTGCTCACGCAGCAGCTGCAGGCGGACATGCTCGCCTGCGAGATGGCCTCGCAGCTCCTGAACATCGCGCCCGACCCCGAGGCGAAGCTCTACTACTCGACGATGGTGCAGGACGAGTCACGCCATACCGAGGCGTGGCTGAAGCTGATCGAGGAGGCCGGCGGCACGGCGGAGCGCGACCCGTACCTCGACGAGCTGGCGCACATGACGCTCGAGGCCGACACGCTCGAGGAGAAGGTCTTCCAGATGCAGGTCTTCTACGAGCGCCTAATCATCTCGCGCTTCCGCCTGATCGCCCGGGCCTCCCGCGGGACCGTGCTCGAGGACCTCTGCAACCGGCTGACGACCGACGACGGCATCCACCACGGGGCCGGGATGGCGTACGAGAAGGTGCTGCTCAAGCACGCGGACACGAAGACGAAGCGCGCGCTCGTCGAGGCCGCGAACCGGCTGCTGCCGACCTTCGTCCAGCACGCCCTCTGGCGACCGAAGGAGCGCGCCTTCATCGGCGAGACGATGCGCTCCCGCGACATCGCCAAGCTGAAGGAGGACATCGAGATCGGCGTCCGCCTGGCGCAGTCGCTCGGCCTTGACGTCTCGGACGTCCAGCTGCCGATTCCCTAGCGGTGACGGCGACGTTGATGGCAGGCGGGCCGCTTGCCGAGCGGATCCGCGCCCAGGTCGGCCGGGACGTGCAGGAGCTCGGCGCGATCGGGCTCGCCACGGTTCAGGTTGGCGAGGACCCCGCCTCGACCGTCTACATCCGGCGCAAGCACGAGGCAGCCGGCGAAGCGGTGATGAGCTCGACCGACGTGAAGCTGCCCGAGGACGTCTCGCAGGACGAGCTCGTCGCCGCGGTCGAGCTGCTCAACGCGGACGACGAGGTCGACGGGATCCTCGTCCAGCTGCCGCTGCCCGGCCACCTCGACGAGGCGCAGGCGGTGCTCGCGATCGACCCGGTCAAGGACGTGGACGGCGTGCACCCGTTCAACGCGGGCCAGCTCTACCTCGGGCGGCCGACGCACGTGCCCGCGACGCCGCTCGGGATCATGGCGCTGCTCGCGGAGTTCGGCATCCAGCTGGACGGCGCGCGGGCCGTTGTGATCGGGCGCAGCGATATTGTCGGCAAGCCCATTGCGCACCTGCTGCTGCAGGCGAACGCGACCGTCACGATCTGCCACTCGCACACCGACGACCTGGAGCGGCACACGCTCGACGCGGACGTGCTGGTCGTCGCGGCCGGCGTGCCCGGGATCGTCTCGCCGGACATGGTCAAGTCGGGCGCCGCCGTGGTGGATGTCGGGATCAACCGCACCGAGGCGGGTCTCGTCGGCGACGTCGATCCGGGCGCGGCTGCCGTCGCACACTTCCTGACGCCGGTTCCCGGCGGCGTTGGCCCGATGACGATCGCGATGCTGCTCGCCAACACGGTCCGCGCGGCGCGATATCGAAGAGGCCACGTTGCGTTTCCGCAGCTTCAGCGCTAACGCGGCGCTTGCGACGCCGACCCGTCTGCGTTCTTGGTCGGAGACACTTGCCGAGCCGGGAGAGAGCGTCTAAGGTTCGCGCCGCTTCAATGTAGGTCGGCGGCTCGGTGCCCGGGCCGTCGTTGTATTTGTACGAAGGGAGTAGGTTTGCCCAAGGGGACCGTCAAGTGGTTCTCGAACGAGAAGGGCTACGGCTTCATCGAGCGCGAAGGCGGCGAAGACGTGTTCGTCCATTTCTCGGCGATTGCAGGGGAAGGCTACAAGTCGCTGACCGAGGGTCAGCAGGTCGAGTTCGACGTCGTGCAGGGCGATAAAGGCCTGCAGGCAGCGAACGTGCAGCCAGGCTAGACCCTTTTCGGAACCGAACAGTTGACGGGGCTCCGCAAGGGGCCCCGTTTTTTGGAGCCGGGGGAACCCCTGGTTCCCCCGGTGGCCCCCTCCTTGCGGGCGGAGGCTCACGGCAGAGGTTCCAGGAGCCGGCTCTTGTATCGAAGACTCCAAAGTCGTCGCAGTTAGCCTCCCGCCGGGCGGAGCCCGGCTCCGGCGGCAGGTGGGAGCGCTCCAAGCTGGTTTGACAGGATTGGAGAGGGATGGCGATCTCGAGAGAAGAAGTGGTGCACGTGGCGCGGCTCGCGCGGCTGGCGTTGACCGAGGAGGAGCTCGACCGCTTCGCCGGGCAGCTCGACGCGATCCTCGAGGCGGTCGGCAAGGTGGACGAGCTCGACCTCTCGGGCGTCGAGCCGACGCTGCATCCGCTCGCGCTCTCGAACGTGTGGGCCGAGGACGAGCCGACGTCGTCGCTGTCGGTGGAGGAGACGCTCGCCAACGCGCCCGACCCGGAGGGCGGCGCCTTCCGCGTCCCGGCGGGGTGACGGAAAGCGGCGCGAGCACGATGTTCCACTTACGGCACAGATCCGTCACAGACACGCGCGCCGGACACGGCTACGGTGTCTGCAGGGGTCCCGGGGATCCCTTGGGGGCGGTTACGGGGCCGCGCGCGTGATCGACACGCTGCGATTGACGGCCGAGGAGGCGACGGGCCTCGTCGAGCGCGGCGAGGTCAGTGGTGCCGAGCTGCACCGTGCCTACCTGGACGCGATCGCCGAGCGCGATCCCGAGCTGCACGCGTTCCTCTGCACGGTGGACGAGCCCGAGGGTGAAGGCGTTCCGATCGCGCTCAAGGACGTGATCTCGACACGCGGCGTCGAGACGACCGCCGCCTCGAAGATCCTCGAAGGCTACAAGCCGGTCTACGACGCGACCGTCGCCGCCCGCTGCAAGGAGGCGGGCCTGCCGCTGCTCGGCAAGACCAACCTGGACGAGTTCGCGATGGGCTCGTCGACCGAGAACTCCGCCTACGGCCCGACCCGCAACCCGTGGGATCCGAGCCGTGTGCCGGGCGGCTCGTCGGGCGGCTCGACCGCCGCCGTCGCTGCCGGGCTCGCCCCGTGGGCGCTCGGCTCCGACACGGGCGGCTCGATCAAACAACCGGCCTCGCTCTGCGGCGTCGTCGGCCTGCGCCCGACCTACGGCACCGTCTCGCGCTACGGGATCGTCGCCTTCGCCTCCAGCCTCGACCAGGTCGGCCCGATCGCCAAGACGGTGCGCGACTGCGCGCTGCTGTACCGGATCGTCGCCGGTCGCGACCCGATGGACTCGACCACCGTCGAGCTGCCCGAGCGGATCGAGCTGCCGGAGGTCGAGGACCTGAAGGGGCTCCGCGTCGGCGTTCCCAAGGAGCTGAACGAGGCGGAGGGCATCGAGCCCGGCGTGAGCGAGGTCGTCAACCGCACGATCGAGCTCGCGCGCGAGCTGGGCGCCGAGGTAGGGGAGTGCAGCCTGCCGCGCTCGGTCGAGTTCGGGCTGCCGTGCTACTACCTGATCGCTCCCTCTGAGGCCTCGTCCAACCTGGCCCGCTACGACGGCGTCCGCTACGGGCTGCGCGTCGGCAACGGCGACATCCGCGCGATGTACGAGCGCACCCGCGACGCCGGCTTCGGCGACGAGCCGAAGCGCCGGATCATGCTCGGCACGTACGCGCTCTCGGCCGGCTACTACGAGGCCTACTACGGCCAGGCGCAGAAGGTGCGGACCGTGATCCGCGACGAGCACGAGGCGGCCTTCGAGCAGTTCGACGTGCTCGTCAGCCCGACCTCGCCGACCGTCGCCTTCGAGCTCGGCGCCCGCACCGCCAACCCGCTCGCAATGTACGCGGCCGACCTGCTCACGATCCCGTCGAACATGGCCGGCCTGCCCGGGCTCTCGATCCCCTGCGGGCTCTCGGAGGGCCTGCCCGTGGGCTTCCAGCTGATTGGCCGCCAGTTCTCGGAGAACCTGCTCTTCCGCGCCGGCCACGCGCTCGAGCGGGCGCTCGGCTTCGACTACGTCCCGGAGCGGTACAGATCAGATGAGCGTTAGGTGGGAACCCGTCATCGGGCTTGAGATCCACGTCCACCTGAAGACGCGGACGAAGATGTTCTGCCGCTGCGAGGTCGCTTACTTCGACCCGCCGAACACGCACACGTGCCCGGTCTGCCTTGCGCTCCCGGGCGCCTTGCCGGTGCCGAACCGCCAGGCGGTGGAGTGGACGATCCTGCTCGGCCTCGCGCTCGGCTGCCAGATCCCCGAGCGGGCGATCTTCCACCGCAAGAACTACTTCTACCCGGACAACCCGAAGGGCTACCAGATCTCCCAGTACGACCAGCCGCTCTGCGTGAACGGCAGCTTCGAGGTGCCCGCCGCCGACGGCGACCGCGTGGTCGGGATCGAGCGGGCGCACCTCGAGGAGGACGCGGCCAAGACGATCCACGTCGGCGGCGCCGAGGGGCGCATCCACGGCGCCGAGCACTCGCTCGTCGACTTCAACCGCTCGGGCACGCCGCTCGTCGAGATCGTGACGAGGCCCGACATCCGCTCGCCCGAGGAGGCGAAGGCGTTCCTGCAACTGCTGCGGCAGACGGTCGTGGAGCTGGGGATCTCGGACGCCGAGATGGAGAAGGGCTCGTTGCGCTTCGACGTCAACGTCTCGGTGCGGCCGGAGGGCTCGGACGAGCTGCGGACGCGGACCGAGCTGAAGAACATGAACTCGTTCAACTTCGCCGCCAAGGGGATCGAGCGCGAGGTGCGGCGGCAGGCAGAGCTCTACGAGTCCGGCGGGCAGGTCGAGCAGGAGACGCTGCACTTCGACCCGGGCAACGAGTCCGCGCCGCCGCTGCGCTCGAAGGAGGAGGCGCAGGACTACCGCTACTTCCCGGAGCCCGACCTCGTGCCGCTCGAGCCTGCCGAGGAGCTGGTCGAGCGCCTGCGCGGGGAGCTGCCGGAGCTGCCGTCGGCGCGCATGCGGCGGCTCGAGGCCGACGTCGGCTTCGCGCTCGCCGAAGGCCTGGTCACGAGCGGGCGGGACGAGCTCTACTCGCGGATTCCCGGCGACCGGGCCGCGGTGGCGAACGTGGTCATGAACGAGCTCGCCGCGCTCGGGCTCGAGCCGTCGGCCGTGAACGCGGAGGAGCTCGGCAAGGTGATCGCCGCGCGCGGCGTGATTCCGCGCAGCGCGTTCGACGAGGCGCTCGCCGAAAGCGCCTCGCCGGGGTTCTCGGCCGAGCGCTATCTGGCCGAGAACGCGATCGCCGACGCCGGCGAGCTCGATCCGGTGATCGACCGGATCCTGAGCGCGAACGAGTCGCAGGTGGCCGCCTACCGCGGCGGCAAGGAGGGGCTGCTCGGCTTCTTCGTCGGCCAGGTGATGAAGGAGACCGGCGGCAAGGCGAACCCGAAGGTGGTCAACGAGCGCCTGCGCGAGAAGCTGCGCGCCTGACGCGAGGTTAGGCCGGCGCCCGCCGCGGGAACCGTCACGCATGGAAGAGCGCCGAGGATCCGAGCAGGACCAGCTCGCGCGCGCAGTCGGCCGCGGGCGGGAGGACTCGACGCCGTTTCTGCTGCACTTCGGCGTCGCCGGCACGGTCGGCCTGCTTGTGGCCGTGATCCTCATCGTTTCGCTGGCGCTCTGGCTGATTCTGCGCTAGAACCGGCTAAAGCCGATCCCGGCTCCGTCCGACACAGAGGGCCGTATGGGCATCTGCCGCCTCAGGCTCATTGCGCTTCCGCTTGTCTTGATTGCGCTTGTCGCTGCGCCCAGGGCCGGGGCAAGCCGCGATTCGGGGCTCGCCGCGCTGCAGGTGGCACTGCATGCTCGCGGCCTCTATTTCGGCGCGATCGACGGCGTCAAGGGCCGGGCCACGACCACGGCGATCATGCGTTTCCAGCGCCGCGCAGGCCTGACGCCCAACGGCATCGCGGGCACTGAGACCCGCAAGGCGCTCGGCCGCTACGGCCGGCACGTGCTCGGCAGCCGGCCGCTGACCCGCGGCGCCAGCGGCTGGGACGTCGCCGCGCTTCAGTTCCTGCTCGCCTGGCACGGCTTCCCCTCCGCCACGATCGACGGCGGGCTCGGAGAGCACACCGAGCTGGCGCTGCGCCACTTTCAGCGCTGGGCCGGCGTGGAGCCGGACGGCGTGGCCGGTGCGACGACCTTCGCGGCCCTGCGGCGTGTACCGGCGAGCTGCCCCCTCGCGCTCGCGCGGCCGCTCGCCGGCCCGATCGGCGACCCGTTCGGCCCGCGCGGCAACCGCTTCCACGCCGGCCTCGACATCCTCGCGCCCACCGGCACCCCCGTCGCGGCCGCGGCCGCCGGTCGCGTCACCTACGCCGGCCGGCTTGCGGGCGGCTGGGGGAAGCTGGTCGTGGTCGTCCATGCCGACGGCGTGCGGACGATGTATGCGCACCTGTCTTCGATCGGCGTGAAGCTCGGCGCGCTTGTCGGCACTGGCGAGCGCCTCGGCACCGTCGGCACGACCGGAGACGCCACGGGTCCGCACCTGCATCTCGAGGTCCGGCTGCGCGGCGCGGCGGTCGACCCGCGCCCGGCGTTGCCGTAACACCCACCTTGTAGGCTCGTTCCCGGCGGCGGCCTCCTGCCGGCGACGATGCACTGAAGGAACCGGCCGACCTTCCAGCAGGTGATCGGCTTCGCCTCGCACCGCCGCTGGTGGCGCTACGCTCGGGGTCGTGGCGGAGAAGCGCTACCTGATGACACCCGGGCCGACGCCCGCGCCGCCCGAGGTGCTGGCCGCGATCGCCCAGCCCGTCATCCACCACCGCGGCCCTGACTACCGCGAGCTCTACGCGCGCGTGCTCGCTCGCCTGCGCGAGGTCTTTCGCACCGAGCAGGAGGTGTTGCTCTTCGGGGGCTCCGGCAGCGGCGCGATGGAGTCTGCGGTCGCGAACCTCTGCTCGCCGGGCGATCCGGTGCTCGTGGTCTCCGCCGGCTACTTCGGGGAGCGCTGGGCCGCGCTGGCCAAGGCGTACCGCGTTGAGCTCGACCACCTCCGCTACTCGTGGGGCGAGATCCCGACTGCCGACGAGGTCGCCGCGCGGCTGCGCGAGCGCGAGGCGGCCGCGGTCTTCTTCACGCACTCCGAGACCTCGACCGGCGTCGTGCTCGAGCCGCAGCCGTTCGCCGCCGCGGCC